>CAWEHJ010000001.1:0-288755 GCA_963808915.1 uncultured Gaiellaceae bacterium
GTTCTATGCCCTCTACTGGTCGGTTACGTATTGCTGCTCAACGCCGCGGTGCGTCGATCGGGCTCGTGCCGACGATGGGCGCGCTGCACGAGGGCCACCTCTCGCTGCTCCGCGCCGCGCGGGCCGAGTGCGACATCGGTCGTGATGAGCCTGTTCGTCAACCCGGCGCAGTTCCGCGACGGCGACGATCTCGAGCGCTACCCGCGCGACGAGGCGCGCGACCTCGCGCTCGCCGCGGAGGAGGGCGTCGACCTCGTCTTCGCCCCGCGCGGACGAGCTCTACCCCGCCGGGCACCAGACGTGGGTCGAGGTCGAGGAGCTCGGCTCGGTCCTCGAGGGCGACCACCGGCCCGGGCACTTCCGCGGCGTCGCGACCGTCTGCTGAAGCTCTTCAGCATCGTCCGCCCGGACCGCGCCTACTTCGGCCAGAAGGACGCGCAGCAGGTCGCGGTGGTGCGGCGGATGGTCGCGCGACCTCCACCTCGAGGTCGAGATTCGCGTCGTCCCGACCGTGCGCGACCCGGACGGGCTCGCGCTGTCCTCCGCAACGCACTACCTCTCCGCCGAGGACGCGCGGGCGCGCCCTCGCCCTCCCCCGCGCGCTCGCACACGCGCGACGCCGAGCGCGGCGCGCGCGCTCCTCGCCGCCGACGGCCTCGACGTCGACTACGTCGAGGTCGCCGCCTTCGACCCGCCCGTCCTCGCCGCCGCGGTCCGCGTCGGCGGCACCCGCCTGATCGACAACGTCGTCCTCGACGAGGAGGAAGCCGATGACCACCCGTCCACGCACCCCGGCCCGAACACGCCTGCGCCGGGCAAGCTGCCGCTCACCGAGCTCGCCGAGATGAAGGCGCCGCGGCAGCCGATCGTGATGGTGACCGCCTACGACGCACCCGGCGGCCGGCTCGCCGACGCGGCCGGCGTCGACATCGATCCTCGTCGGCGACTCCGCGGCGATGGTCGTGCTCGGCCACGACTCGACCGTCCCGGCGACGATGGACGAGATGCTCGTGCTGACCCGCGCGGTCACGCGCGGCGCGCAGCGGCCGCTCGTCGATCGCGGACATGCCGTTCGGCTCGTTCCAGGTCTCCGACGAGGAGGCGGTCGCGGAACGCCGTCCGCTTCGTCAAGGAGGCGCGGCGCGGACGCCGTCAAGGTCGAGGGCGCCGGGCCGACGCTCTCGCGCGTGCGGGCGACTCGTCGGCGCGGGCGTGCCGGTGATGGCGCACATCGGGCTGACGCCGCAGTCGGCGACGATGCTCGGCGGCTTCAAGGCCCAGGGCCGGACGGCCGACGAAGGCGCCGCGAGCTGCTCGACGACGCGCTCGCGCTCGAGGCGGCGGGCGCGTTCTCGCTCGTGCTCGAGGCGGTGCCCGCGCCGGTCGCCGCGCGGATCACCGAGGCGCTGGCGATCCCGACGATCGGGATCGGCGCCGGCGTCGACTGCGACGGCCAGGTGCTCGTCTGGCACGACCTGCTCGGCCTCTACGAGGGCCGCGCGCCGCGCTTCGTCAAGAAGTACGCCGACCTCGCGACCGAGATCCGGTCGGCGCTCGAGGCCTACGCCGAGGACGTGCGCGAGCGCCGCTTCCCGGCGGAGCAGCACACCTACGCGATGCCCGAGGAGGAGCTGGCGCTGTTCGAGGAGGCACTGGCCGAGCGAGCCCGGCGCTAGACCACCGACGGGATCGCCAGGATCGCGGCGAGGAAGAGCGCGAACAGCCCGGCGACGCCCGCGATGCGGGGCCACGGCCAGCGCTCGAGCTCGTGGATGCCGATCCCGACGAGCACGATCGTCCAGCCGACGAAGGCGAGCCGGATCGCCAGGAAGACCGTCTCGGGCGCGCCCTCGTCCGCGCCGCCGCTGCGAAAGACGTCGCCGCCGTAGGCAGCGAGCTCGACCGGAAGGACGACCAGCGAGAGCACGACTGGCACCGAGGCGAGTGCGACCAGGTGCCGCGAGCGGCGGTACGTCCCCGTCCCTCCGAGCGAGCGCAGCGCGAGCTGGAGCGCGCCGCCGATCAGCCAGTAGCCTGCCGCGCCGTAGAACGACCCGCCGATGAACGTGAGCACGACGACGACGATCCAGTCCCGCTCGGGGTTGTCCATCAGCGTGTGCCACGTCGGCGTCGCGAGGATCCCCGCGATCCCGGCGAGGAGGAGCACCGCCAGGATCGGCTCCTGCCGTGCCTCGAGATCCCCGGGCCGCTCGTCTCGCAGGCCCGCAAACGCAACCCGTGGCCGGACGGCCACCACGAGCACGCGCCGCCACCAGTCGCGCTCCGCGCTCACGGCGGCAGCGTAGACGTCTGTACGCCTGCCGGGCCTTCGCCTACAGTCCGGACGTGGCGAACTGCAGCAACTGCGGTGCCGCGAACGAGCCGGGTCGCAAGTTCTGCGGCGATTGCGGCTCCTCGCTGACGTCTGCATGCCCGACCTGCGGCGAGCACCAACGCTGCGGAGACGAAGTTCTGCGGCGAGTGCGGCTCGCCGCTCACGCTCGACGCGACGCCCGAGCGCGCGTCGACGCCGGTCGCCGAACGCCGGTTCGTCTCCGTGCTCTTCATCGACCTCGTCGGCTTCACCACCGCGTCCGAGGCGCGGGATGCCGAGGAGACGCGAGAGCTCCTCACGCGCTACTTCGACCTTGCGCGGACGACGATTCAGCGCTACGGCGGCACGGTCGAGAAGTTCATCGGCGACGCGGTGATGGCGCTCTGGGGCGCGCCGGTCGCGCAGGAGGACGACGCGGAGCGGGCCGTGCGGGCGGCACTCGAGCTGCTCGCCGCGGTGCCGCACGCTCGATCCGACCCTGAAGGCGCGCGGGGGCGTGCTGAGCGGCGAGGCCGCGGTCACGCTCGGCGCGCAGGGCCAGGGCATGGTCGCAGGGGATCTCGTCAACGCGGCCTCGCGGATCCAGAGCTCGGCCGAGCCCGGGTCCGTGCTCGTCGGCGAGACGACGAAGCGGGCGTCCGAGGCCGCCGTGGCCTACGACGACGCCGGCCTGCACACGCTCAAGGGCAAGTCCGAGCCGGTCCAGCTGTGGCGTGCGCTCCGCGTCGTCGCCGGAGCGCGAGGCTCGCTCCGCTCGACCGGCCTCGAAGCGCCGTTCGTCGGTCGGGACCGCGAGCTGCGACTCGTCAAGGAGCTCTTCCACGCCTCCGCCGACGAGGGCCGCGCGCAGCTCGTGCTCGTCAACGGGATCGCCGGGATCGGCAAGTCGCGGCTGGCGTGGGAGTTCGAGAAGTACATCGACGGGCTCGCCCGCGAGACGTTCTGGCATCGCGGCCGCTGCCTCTCGTACGGGGACGGGGTCGCCTACTGGGCACTTGCGGAGATGGTCAGGATGCGCTGCGGCATCGCTGAGGACGAAGAGCCCGCGACCGCGCGGGACAAGCTTCGGCTCTCGCTGTCGGAATACATCCTGGACGCCGAGGAGCGCGCGTGGGTCGAGCCGCGCCTGGCCCACCTGCTGGGGCTCGAGGAGGGCGTGGCCGGCGACCAGGAGAACCTTTTCTCCGCCTGGCGGATCCTCTTCGAGCGGCTGGCGGAGGAGTCGCCGACGGTGCTCGTCTTCGAGGACGTGCAGTGGGCGGATGCGGGCCTGCTCGACTTCCTGGAGTACCTGCTCGACTGGTCCCGCAGCCACCCGATCTTCGTGCTCGCGCTGGCGAGGCCCGAGTTCGCGGACAAGCGCCCGACGTGGGGAGCCGGCAAGCGCAGCTTCACCTCGCTCTACCTCGAGCCGCTGTCGTCCGACGCGATGGACGACCTCCTCACCGGGCTCGTGCCGGGCCTGCCGGACGAGCTGCGCGGGCGCATCCTCGAGCGCGCGGA
The DNA here is from genome assembly GCA_963808915.1 of uncultured Gaiellaceae bacterium. Classification (GTDB taxonomy): domain Bacteria; phylum Actinomycetota; class Thermoleophilia; order Gaiellales; family Gaiellaceae; genus CAVTBT01. Next base: position 3,839 of record CAWEHJ010000001.1, read on the forward strand.
AGGCGTCCCGCTCTACGCAGTCGAGACGGTGCGGATGCTGCTCGACCGCGGGCTGCTCACCCGCGAGGGCAACGTCTACCGCCCGACGGGCTCGGTCGGGACGTTGGAGGTACCGGAGACCCTGCACGCGCTCGTCGCGGCCCGCCTCGACGCTCTCACCGCCCAGGAGCGGCGGCTGGTCGAGGACGGTGCCGTACTCGGCAAGACCTTCACGAAGCAGGGCCTCTCGGCCCTCACCGGGACGCCCGAGGCCGAGCTCGAGCCAACCCTGGCCGGCCTGCTGCGCAAGGAGATCCTCTCCGTGCAGGCCGACCCCCGCTCGCCGGAACGCGGTCAGTACGCCTTCCTGCAGGACATCGTCAAACGGGTCGCCTACGAGACGCTCTCGCTCCGGGATCGCAAGGAGAAGCATCTGGCGGCGGCCGAGTTCCTCCTCTCCACCAGCGGCGAGGAGGACGAGTTCGTCGAGGTGGTCGCGGCGCACTACGTCGACGCGCTGGAGTCGGCCCCCGATGCCGAGGACGCGGGCCAGATCCGCGAGCGCGCCCGCGAGATGCTCGTCCGAGCGGCCGAGCGGGCCGGCTCGCTCGCCGCGCACGCCGAGGCGCAGCGCTCGTTCGAGCGCGCCGCGGCGCTGACCGACGATCCGCTCGTCCAGGCCGAGCTCCACGAGCGGGCGGGGATGATGGCCCGGATCGGCGCCCGCGGCGAGGAGTCGAAGGTGTGCTTCGAGCGCGCAATCGCCCTCTTCGCCGAGGCCGACGCGAGCCACGCCGCCGCACGGGTGGAGGCCCGCCTCGCCGAGACGATGTGGGATCTCGGCCGGCTCGAGGAGGGACTGGAGCGCATGAACCGTTCGTTCGAGCTGCTTGCGAACGAGGAACCCGACGCCGACCTCGCGACGCTGGCAGCACAGGTCGGCAGGTTCATGTTCTTCGGCGGTCAGCCCGACGTCGCCATGCAGCGCATCGAGTCTGCCCTCGACATGGCCGAGAGCCTCCTGCTGCCCGAAGTGCTCGCGCAGGCACTCACGACGAAGGGCATCATCCTCACCTCTCGCGGACGCCGCCAGGAAGGCGTCGCGCTCCTCCAGTTCGCGGTCGAGACCGCGCGCGAGCACGACAAGCCGTCGGCGGCACTCCGCGCCTCGTACAACCTCGCCGACTGCCTCGGTCAGGCGAACCGCTTCACGGAAGCCGCGGAGATCGTGCGCGCCGGGCTCGGGCACGCGCGGCGGGTCGGCAACCGGTACTGGGAGCTGTCGTTCCTGGGCCAGCTCTACCCCTTCCTGTCGCTCGGCGAGTGGGACGAGGCGATCAGCATGTTCGCGCAGCTCCCGATCGACGATTGGGCTGAGTCCCGGCAGGCCTTCTCCGTCGGCCCGCTCGTGCAGGCGACGGTGCTCGGAGACCGCGGCCAGCTCGAGGAGCTCGAGCGGCTGCTCGCCAGATTCGAGCAGATGGGGCAGTCGGGTGACGAGCAGGAGCGGTCGGCGTATCGGTCGGGCGTCGCGCGTTTCCGGCTGGCGAGCGGGAACCTCGTCGAGGCGTTGGCCATGGCGGAGGAGGCGTTCGCCTCGCACGAACACTTCGGCCTGGGCGCGGAGCAGATCAAGGAGGCGTTCGCCACGGCCGGAGAGGCCGCGCTGCGCCTCGGCGATGTCGACAAGCTCGCCGAGCTCGTCGCGTTCGTCGACTCGCTGCCGCCGGGCGGCACCAACATGTTCCTCGACGCCCACAGCTCCCGCTTTCGCGCCCACCTCGTCCACGAAGCCGACCCCGCTGAGGGCGACCGGCTGTTCAGGTCTGCGGCGGCGCTCTTCCTCGAGTTCGCCGCGCCCTTCCCGCTCGCCGTCGTACGCACCGAGCACGCGGAGCGCCTCGTCGCCGCGGGCAGCGGGGACGAGGCGGCCGACCTGGCGGCCGAGGCACGGCAGACGTTCGAGCGGCTGGGCGCAACGCCATGGCTCGAGCGCCTCGATCGTCTCGGCATCGGGGCCGGGGCGGCGGCGTGACCTGCGCGGCGTGCGGCGCCGAGAACCGCGCCGGCCGCAAGTTCTGCGCTGACTGCGATCAGGCAGCCGCGGCCGCGGCGGGCGCGCCGAGCACCTGACGCAGGAACTGCCCGGTCGAGCTCTCCTCGACCTCCGCGACCTGCTCCGGCGTGCCCTCCGCGATCAGCTCGCCGCCCGCCTCGCCGCCCTCGGGGCCGAGGTCGACGATCCAGTCCGCCTGCTTGATCACGTCGAGGTTGTGCTCGATCACGAGCACGGTGTTGCCGTTGTCCACGAGCCGCTGCAGCACCTCGAGCAGCTTCTCGATGTCGGCGAAGTGGAGGCCCGTCGTCGGCTCGTCGAGGATGTAGAGCGTCTTCCCCGTCGCCACCTTCGAGAGCTCGGCCGCGAGCTTCACGCGCTGCGCCTCGCCGCCGGAGAGGGTCGTCGCCGGCTGGCCGAGCTTGATGTAGTCGAGCCCCACGTCGTGCAGCGTCTGCAGCCGCCGGCGCAGCTTCGGGATCTTGGCGAAGAACTGCAGCGCCTCCTCCACGGACATCTCGAGCACGTCCGAGATCGACTTGCCCTTGAAGCGCACCTCGAGCGTCTCCTTGTTGTAGCGCCGCCCGTGGCAGGTCTCGCACGGCACGTAGACGTCCGGCAGGAAGTGCATCTCGATCTTGATGTTGCCGTCGCCCTTGCACGTCTCGCAGCGGCCGCCGCGCACGTTGAACGAGAACCGGCCCGGCTTGTAGCCGCGCACCTTCGCCTCGGGCGTGAGCGAGTAGAGCTCGCGGACGTGCGTGAAAAGGTCGGTGTACGTGGCCGGGTTCGAGCGCGGCGTGCGGCCGATCGGCGTCTGGTCGATCTCGATCACCTTGTCGAAGACCTCGATCCCCTCGACGGCGTCGTGGTCGCCGGGCTTGACGCGCATCCGGTTGAGCCGGTTCGCGAGCGCCTTGTAGACGATCTCGTTCACGAGCGTCGACTTGCCGGAGCCGGAGACGCCGGTGACCGTGACGAACTTACCGACGGGGAACTCGACGTCGATCCCCTTCAGGTTGTGCATCGAGGCGCCGCGCACGGAGAAGTGGCCGCGGTCCTCGGTGCGGCGGGGCGGCACCGCGATCCGCCGCTCGCCGGAGAGGAACTGGCCGGTGACCGAGCCCTTCGTCCGCTCGACCTGCTCCGCCGTCCCTTCCGCGACGACCTGGCCGCCGTGCTCGCCGGCGCCCGGGCCCATGTCGACGAGCCAGTCGGCGGTGCGCATCATCTGCTCGTCGTGCTCGACCACGAGCACGGTGTTGCCGAGCGCCTTCAGCCGCTGGAGCGTCTCGATCAGCCTGCCGTTGTCGCGCTGGTGCAGCCCGATCGACGGCTCGTCGAGGATGTAGAGCACGCCGACGAGCTGTGACCCGATCTGCGTCGCGAGCCGCAGCCGCTGCGCCTCGCCGCCGGAGAGCGTCTTCGCCGCGCGGTCGAGCTGGAGGTAGCCGACGCCGACGTTGTCGAGGAACGTCAGCCGCTCGCGGATCTCCTTCACGATCCGGTGGCCGATCAGCTCCTCGGTCCGCGTCAGCTGCAGCTCGTCGAGGAACGCGAGCGCCCGGGTGACGGACATCTTCGTGAAGGCGTGGATCGAGAGCTCGCCGACGGTGACCGCGAGCACCTCGGGCTTGAGCCGCGCCCCGTGGCACACCGGGCAGGGCCGGAAGCTCATGTACTCCTCGATCCGCTCGCGCTGCTGGCTCGAGTCCGTCTCGCGGTAGCGCCGCTGGAGCGAGTGGACGAGCCCCTCCCACGCCATCGTGTACTGGCGCCGACGGCCCATCCGGTTGCGGTAGGTGACATAGATCCGCTCGCCGCCCGTGCCGAGCAGGAAGTAGTCCTGCTGCTCCTGGGTCAGCTCGCGCCAGGGCACGTCGAGCTCGATCTCGTAGCGCTCGGCGATCGCCTGCACGACCGAGTCGTAGAAGTTCGAGTTGCCGACCGACCACGGCACGAGCGCGCCCTCGGCGAGCGACAGCGACCCGTCCGGAACGAGCAGGTCGGGGTCGATCTCGAGCTGCGCGCCGAGCCCCGTGCAGCGCGGGCAGGCGCCGTGCGGGGAGTTGAAGGAGAAGATGCGCGGCTCGAGCTCGGGCAGCGAGACGCCGTGCTCGGGACAGGCGAAGTTCTCGCTGAACGTGAGCGGCTCGCCGCCGTCGACGAGGTCGATCACGACGAGCCCCTCGGCGAGCGAGGTCGCGGTCTCGATCGACTGCGTCAGCCGCTGGCGCAGGTCGGCCTTGAGCACGAGCCGGTCGACCACGACCTCGATCGTGTGCTTGAACTTCTTGTCCAGCTCGATCGGCTCCTCGAGCAGCCGCTGCTCGCCGTCGACCTTGACGCGGGTGAAGCCGTCGCGGCGGAGCTCCTCGAGCACGTCCTTGAACTCGCCCTTGCGGTCGCGCGCGACGGGCGCGTTGACGGTGAAGCGCGTGCCCGGCTCGAGCATCAGCACCTGCTCGACGATCTGGTCGATCGACTGGCCGGCGATCGGGCGGCCGCAGATCGGGCAGTGCGGCCGGCCGACGCGCGCGTAGAGCAGGCGCAGGTAGTCGTAGATCTCGGTCACGGTGCCGACGGTCGAGCGCGGGTTGCGCGAGGTCGTCTTCTGGTCGATCGAGATCGCCGGCGAGAGGCCGTCGATCGAGTCGACGTCCGGCTTCTCCATCATCTGCAGGAACTGGCGCGCGTAGGCGCTGAGGCTCTCGACGTAGCGTCGCTGGCCCTCGGCGTAGATCGTGTCGAAGGCCAGGCTCGACTTGCCGGAGCCCGAGAGCCCGGTGATGCAGATCAGGGAGTTCCGCGGCAGTCGGACGGTGACGTCCTTGAGGTTGTGCTCGCGGGCCCCGTGGACGACAAGCTCGTCGGCAGCCATGGCGCGGGCATTCTATCCATCGAACGTGTGTTCGTCCAGCACTGGCTCCGGCGGCTGCCGGGCGGGAGAATGCCGGTCGTGCAGGAACCCGGACCTTCCTCGCTCGAGCTGGGTCGGACGGCGTACGCGGAGCGCCGCTGGCGCGCTGCCTACGAGTCGCTGGCGCAAGCACCGGAGCTCGGCGCCGACGAGCTCGAGCTCCTCGCCACCAGCGCGTACATGCTCGGGCTCGACGAGGAATGCCTCGTGCATCTCGAGCACGCCCATCACCGCCACGCGGACGAGGGCCGGGCGCTGCGCGCCGTCCGCTGCGCGTTCTGGGTCGGGATGAACCTCGCGCTCCGCGGGGAGACGGCCCAGGCGAGCGGCTGGCTGGGGCGCGCCCAGCGCCTCCTCGCGCAGGAGCCGGACGACTGCGCCGAACGGGGCTATCTCCTGCTGCCGGTCATGTTTCGGCGCGAGGCGGAAGCCGACTTCGCGGGCGCGGCCGCCGCCGCCGGCGAGGCGGCGGCGATCGGCGACCGCTTCGGCGACCGCGACCTGTTCGCGCTTGCCGTGCACGGCCAGGGCCAGATGCTGATCAAGGACGGGCGGGCCGGCGACGGGCTCGCGCTGCTCGACGAGGCGATGGTCGTGGCGACGGGCGAGCGCCTGTCGCCGATCATCACCGGCCTCGTCTACTGCGGCGTCATCCTGGCCTGCCAGAACGCGCACGACGTGCGCCGCGCCCGCGAGTGGACCGCCGTCCTGTCGCGCTGGTGCGAGGAACAGCCGGACATGCTCGCCTTCACGGGCCGCTGCCTCGTGCACCGGGCCGAGATCCTGCAGCTCGGCGGCTCCTGGCGCGACGCGCTCGAGGAGGCGCGGCGCGCCGGGAGGCGGTTCGCCGAGACGCGGAACCCGACGGCTGGGCTGGCCCACTACCGCGAGGCGGAGCTGCTTCGGCTGCAGGGCGAGTTCGAGGCTGCCGAGGACGCGTACCGGGCCGCGAGCCGCGCCGGCTGGGAGCCGCAGCCGGGCCTGGCGCAACTCCGGCTGGCGCAGGGTCGCCGCGACGCCGCGACCGCGTCGATTCAGCGGGCCGAAACTGAGATCCGCGAGCCGCTGAAGCGGGCGTCGCTGCTCCCCGCCTACGTCGAGATCATGCTGGCCGTAGGGCGCAACGCCGAATCCCGGGCAGCCGCCGAGGAGCTCGAGCAGCTCGCTGCCGACTACGAGAGCTCGATGCTCGCGGCGATCGTCGCGCAGGCGCGGGGAGCGGTCGAGCTGGCGGACGGCGACGTCCGGCTCGCCCTCGAGGCGCTGCGGCGTGCGGCCGACGCATGGCAGGCGCTCGGGGCGCCGTACGAGACAGCGCGCGCCCGCGTGCTCGTCGGCCAGGCCTGCCGCGCCCTCGGCGACGAGGACGCGGCGACGCTCGAGCTGGAGGCCGCCCGGCAGACGTTCGCCGAGCTCGGCGGACGACCCGACGTCGCTCGCGTCGACGCCCTGCGTGGGAGCGCGTCACACGGGCTCTCGGGTCGGGAGCTCGAGGTACTGCGTCTCGTCGCCGCCGGCCGGAGCAACCGGGAGATCGCGTCCGTGCTCGTGATCAGCGAGCACACCGTGGCGCGGCACCTGCAGAACATCTTCGCGAAGCTCGGGCTCTCGTCCCGGACGGCCGCGACGGCGTTCGCGTTCGAACACGACCTCGTCTGACGGCGAGTGGTCAGAACCGACCATTCCGCCCTGCGGACGGTTGGTGGATTCGGGCGATGCCGCGCAGCCGCGCCGCGCCTACCGTCGATCGCGTCGACCGAAGGAGGCTGGAGATGACGGAGACGGAGCGGGTCGAGACGATCGTGATCGGCGGCGGCCAGGCCGGTCTGTCGGCCGCGTACCACCTGTCCAGGCGGGGCCGGGAGTGCCTCGTGCTCGACGCGAACGAGCGGATCGGCGACCAGTGGCGCAGCCGGTGGGCGTCGCTCCGCCTCTACTCGCCGGCGAAGTACGACTCGCTGCCCGGGCTGCGGTTCCCGGCTGCGAGGCACAGGTTCCCGCTCGGCCTGGAGTTCGCCGACTACCTCGAGGGCTACGCGGCGCGGTTCGAGCTCCCGGTGCGCACGGGCGTCCGGGTCGACCGGCTGTCCAGGGCGGATGGGCGCTACGTGGTCGAGTCGGGCGAGCGGCGGTTCGAGGCCGAGAACGTCGTCGTCGCGAGCGGCGTCTTCCGGACACCGACGGTGCCGGACTTCGCGGGCGAGCTCGATCCCCGGATCAGGCAGCTCCACTCGAGCGAGTACCGCAGCCCGGCGCAGCTCCAGGACGGCCCCGTGCTCGTGGTCGGCGCCTCCCACTCCGGCGGCGACATCGCCTTCGAGGTCGCGGGCGCACACCGGACGACGCTCTGCGGGCGCGACACGGGGCAGATCCCGGTGCCGCTCGCGAGCCGCCGGATGCGCGCGATGTGGCCGGTGCTCAAGTTCCTCGCCACGCGGGTGCTGACGATGAACACGCTGCTCGGCCGCAAGGTGCGGCACGAGATCCGCTCGCACGGCGGCCCGCTCCTCCGCGTCCGCAAGAGCGACCTGGCCGCCGCCGGCGTGGAGCGCGTCTACGCGCGCATGGTCGGCGTCAGCGACGGCAAGCCGCTGCTCGACGACGGCCGGGTGCTCGACGTCAGCAACGTCGTCTGGTGCACGGGCTTCCGGCCCGACTACGGCTGGATCGACCTCCCGCTGGAGCACGACGACGGCTACCCGCGCCAGTGGCGCGGCGCGGTGGAGGAGCTTCCCGGCCTCTACTTCGTCGGGGTGTTGTTCCTCCACTCGTTCAGCTCGATGCTGATTCTCGGCGCTGGGCGCGACGCCCTCCGGGTCGCGAAGCACATCGCCTCGCGACAGCCTGAGCCTCGGGCCGTGACGCGGACCGCCGCAGGGAGCGGCGTCGGTGAAGAGCGAGCGACCGTCTGACGTCGTCCTCGGGCTGCTGGTCTGGAACGGCCTCGTCGGGAGGCCCGAGCGGCGTCGCGGGCTAGCCGCGGACGACGACGCCGCGACGGGGAGCGAGCACACCGTCGAAGCTCATTTGCTCGCCGGCGCGGTCGGTGGCGAGCAGCACGGTTCCGACGAGAGCGAGCCCGACGTCGGCGGTCGAGAGGTTGAGCGCGATCACGTGCCCGTCCCCCCGCCGGAAGGCCCAGACGCCCTCGGGAGCGTCGAGCTGCTCGTAGGCGCCCGACCGGAGGTCCGGCTCGCGCCTGCGGAGGGCGAGTAGCTCGCGACAGAGATTCAGCGCCGAGCGGGGGTCGGCGCGCTGCTCGGCGACCGAAGCCCCGTCGTGGTCGCCGAAGGGCAGCCAGGGCTCGACCCCGGGGGACGTGAAGCCGTGGCCCTCCCCCGGCTCCCACGGCATCGGCGTCCGCGAGCCGTCGCGCCCTTTCTGCTCCGGCCAGAAACGGACGCCGACCGGGTCGCGCAGCCGCTCGGGCGGCACCTCGACCTGCTCCAGCAGCAGCTCGTCGCCCTGGTAGAGGATCGGCGTCCCGCGCAGGGTCAGCAGCGCCAGCAGCGCGCAGCGGGCGAGCGCCTCGTCGCCGCGGGCCCAGCGCGTGGGGAAGCGAACGTGGTCGTGGCTCGAGCCGACGAGGACGGGCCAGGCAGCGCGGGGCAGCGTCCGCTCGGTCGCCGCGACGACCGCGGGCAGCTCGTCCAGCTCGGCGTGGACGAGAGCGAAGTTCATCCCCAGCTGGAGTCCGTCGCCGCCCTCGTAGAAGTCGGCGAGCCGGTCGAGGTCGACGACGTAGGTCTCGCCGAGCAGCAGCCGCTCCGGGTCGTACTCCTCGGCGAGCCGGCGCCAGTCCCGGTAGAGGTCGAGCACCTCCGGCCGGTTCAGGTTGTGCTTCATGAACTGGCCGAGGCGGTTGGCCGTCTCGCCGTCGGCGGGACGCGCCGGCGGGTTGTCGCGCAGAAGGCGGTCGTGGTAGAGGCCGTGCGCGACGTCGATCCGGACCCCGGCGAGGCCGAGGTCGAACCAGCGTCTGAGGATCGCCTCGAACTCGACGTGCACCTCGGGGTTCCACCAGTTCAGGTCTGGCATCGACTCGAGGAAGTTGTGCAGGTAGAACTGCCCGCTCGTCTCGTCCAGCTTCCAGGCCGCGCCGCCGAAGATCGACTTCCAGTTGTTCGGCGGGCCACCGTCCGGACCGGGCTCCTCCCAGACGTACCAGTCGCGCTTCGCCGGGTCGGCGAACCACGGGTGCCGATCGGAGGTGTGGTTCGGGACGAGGTCGAGCACGATCTTGATCCCCCGCGCGCCGGCGTCCTCGATCAGCCGCTCGAGCTCGGCGCCGGTGCCGAGCTCGGGGTCGACCTCGTCGTACGAGCAGACGTCGTAGCCCCAGTCCTCGTTCGCCGACCGGCCGACCGGGCTGAGCCAGAGGGCGTCGACGCCGAGCCACTCGAGGTGGTCGAGCCTCCCGATCAGCCCGGCGAGGTCGCCGACGCCGTCGCCGTCCGAGTCCGCGAACGAGCGGAGGTAGACGTGATAGAGCACGGCGTCGCGCCACCAGGCCATCGCGCGAGGCTACAGATCCGAACCTCGCCATCACGCCGTCCTAACACGGACGGCGCAGGCTCTCGGCATGAGACAGCTCGCCGTCGCGGCGCTCGTCTTCGCCCTCGGGATCGCGGCCTGCGGCGGCGCGGACGAGCCGACGCCGGCGCCGGCGGCCTGGAGCGGGCCGCAGTTCCCCTATCCCGCGGACGGCGAGCTCCCCGTCGATGGATTCCGGGCGTATGCGGACGGCGTCGACGCCGGCTGGGAGCGCGATCCGAGCGCGCTCGCACGCGAATTCGTCCGCGCCGACGGCGAGGTCTCGGTCGACGGCCCGCGGGTGACGGTGCTGCGGGACGGCCTCGAGGACGATTCGGTGCGCGCCGAGCGCTACGTGCTCGAGCTCGAGCGCGACGGCGAGATCTGGAAGCTCGTCTCAGCCCGCCGCGACCAGCGCTGCCAGGTGCAGCGCGGCCACCAGGAGTTCAGCCCGGCGCTCTGCGTCTGAGCAGACCTTGCAACAGACTGTTGCTAAGTCCGCTCGAGCCGCGCCGCCTGCCGGCGGTGCTCTCGCGCGATCTCGGTCTCGTCCGCGTTGACCAGTCGGCCGTCGCGGACGACCTCCTCGCCCGCGACGACGAGCCGGTCGACGCGGTGCGGGCCGGAGAAGACCCAGCCCGCGACGAGGTCGTCGGCGCCGCCGAGCTCCAGGCCGTCGGTTCGCCAGATGGCGAGGTCGGCGCACTTGCCGGGCTCGATCGAGCCGATGTCGTCGCGGCGTAGCACCGCTGCGCCGCCACGCGTGCCGAGGCGGAGTGCCTCCCGGGCGGTCAGCGCCTCCGGCCCTCCCCGCCCGCGCGCGACGAGCAGCGCCTGCTTCACCTCGAGGCCGAGGTCGCTGCGCTCGTTCGAGGCGCTGCCGTCGACGCCGAGCCCGACGCGAACGCCGGCGTCGAGCAGGTCGCGGACGGGCGCGACCCCCGCGCCCAGCCGGAGGTTGGAGGTCGGGCAGTGCGCGACGCCGACGCCGCCGCTGGCGAACGCGCCGATGTCCTCGGCCGACAGGTGGACGCAGTGCGCGCACCAGACCTCCTCGCCGAGCCAACCGAGCTGCTCGAGATACTCGACCGGCCGGCAGCCGTACAGCTCGAGGCAGTAGGCGTCCTCCTCGACCGTCTCCGCCAGGTGCGTGTGCAGCGGCAGCCCCAGCCGTCGGGCGAGCGCCGCGGACTCCTCCATGAGCCGCCGCGTGACCGAGAACGGCGAGCACGGCGCAACCGCGATCTGGACGCGGGCGCCCGGGCCGGGCTCGTGCAGCTCGCCGACGAGCCGCTCCGTGTCGGCGAGGACGGCATCGAGCTCCTCCACCAGCGCGTCCGGCGGCAGGCCGCCGTCCGACTCGCCGAGGTCCATCGAGCCGCGCGAGGCGACGATCCGCACGCCCAGCTCGCGCGCGGCGTTCACCTCCGCCTCGATCAGGCCCGAGACCCCGCGCGGGAAGACGTAGTGGTGGTCGAAGACGGTCGTGCAACCCGAGAGCGCCAGCTCGGCCAGCCCGGTTCGCGCGGCCGCGTGCTCCGACTCCGCGTCGATCCCCGCCCAGACCGGGTAGAGCTCGCGCAGCCAGCCGAACAGGTTCTGCTCCTGCGCCCTCGCGCGCGTGAGCGTCTGGTAGAGGTGGTGGTGGGTGTTGACGAGGCCCGGTGTGACGAGCGCGCCGCCAAGGTCGACCGTCTCGTCCGCAGCGGGCCTCTCGCCGTCGCCGACGGCCTCGACGAAGCCGTCGCGGACGAGAATCCAGCCGCCGTCGAGCTCCGTCGCCGCGTCATCCATCGTCGCGACGTACGCGTTCGCGTAGAGGGTGCTCACAGCCAGAGGTCGACGAGCTCGAACGCGTCGACGTCGACGAGGCCGCGGTCGGTCAGCTTCAGGTGCGGGATCACCGACAGGCCGAGGAACGCCATCGTCTGGAAGGGCGAGTCGAGCCGGCAGCCGAGACCGCGCGCCGCCTCGTGGCAGGCGCGCGACGAGGCGATCACGGACTCGAGCGTCTCGTCGGAGATCAGGCCGGCGATCGGCAGCGGCAGCTCGGCGCGCACCTCGCCGCCGTCGACCGCGACGATCCCGCCGCCGCGCTCCGCGAGCCGCTCGACCGCCATGCGCATGTCCTCGTCGGACATGCCGACGACGACGATGTTGTGGGCGTCGTGCGCGATCGTCGAGGCGAGCGCGCCGCGGTCGAGCCCGAAGCCGCGGACGAGGCCGACGCCGACCCGGCCGGTACCGAGGTGGCGCTCGAAGACCGCGAGCTTCGCCAGGTCGCGCGTCGCGTCGGCGACGACGTGGCCGTCGGCCACGGGCGGCTCCTCCTCCAGCGCCTCGGTCACGATCTGGCCGGGAATCACGCCGACGACGCGGATGCGCGCCCCGCGTGCCGGCACCGCGAGCGCCTCACCGCGGACCTGGCCGATCCGGACGGTGTTGCGCACCCAGTCGGGCACCTCGGGCCGCTCGGCCGGCGCGAACGGGCGCCCGCGCTTCAGCACCAGCTCCGGCTCGAACCGCTCGAGGTCGGGCAGCACGAGCAGGTCGGCCTGGTAGCCGGGCGCGATCGCGCCGAAGTCGCGCAGCCCGTGCCAGCGCGCGCCGCTCTGCGACGCGGCGACGAGTGCGTCCTCGGGCCGCACTCCGGCCGCGACGGCCCGACGGACGATCCCGTTCAGGTGCCCGTCGTCGGCGATGTGCTCCGGCTCCCGGTCGTCGGTGCAGAACGCGATCCGGCCGGGCCCGTACTCGGCGAGCAGCGGGACGAGCGCGTCGAGGTTCCGCGCAGCGGACCCTTCGCGGATGAGCAGGAACATCCCGGCCCGCAGCCGCTCGCGGCCCTCCTCGAGCTCTCGCGCCTCGTGGTCGGAGCGGATCCCCGCCGCCGCGTAGGCCTGCAGCGCCGGGCCGCGCACCCCGGGGGCGTGGCCGTCGACGTGGGTGGCGCCCTCGAGCCCGAGCTTCGCCAGCTCTGCGGGATCGCCGGCGATCACGCCGGGGAAGTTCATCATCTCGGCGACGCCGAGCACCCTTCGCCGGCGCAGCAGGCCTTCCAGGTCGCCCGGCGAGAACGCGCGGCGCGGCGACTCGAAGCTCGAGGCAGGCACGCACGAGGAGGCCATGAACCAGACGTCGAGCGGCAGCGCGTCGCCGCAGAGGTCGGCGAACCAGTGCACCCCGTCGGTGCCGAGCACGTTCGCCAGCTCGTGCGGGTCGGCGACGACGGTCGTCGTGCCGAGCGGGACGATCAGTCGCGCGAACTCGTCCGGCAGCAGCTTCGACGACTCGAGGTGCACGTGCGCGTCGACGAAGCCCGGCACGACGAAGCGCCCGGAGGCGTCGACGGTCTCCGCTCCCTCGTACTCGCCGAGCCCCGCGACGTAGCCGTCCACGAGGGCCACGTCCACCTCGAGCCACTCGCGCGTGAAGACGGAGAGCACCCGGCCGCCCTTGACGACGACCTCCGCAGGCTCGTCGCCGCGCGCCACGGCGAGCCGCCGCGCGAGGCCCTGTGACTCCGAGCCGCTAGCCATCGTCGGCCAGCCCGGCGAGAACGTCCGGCGTGACGGGCACCCGCGTGAGCTCCCGCCCCGTCGCAGCCCGCAGTGCGGCCGCGACGGCGGCGGTCGAGACGACGGTCGGCGGCTCGCCGACGCCCTTGACGCCGTAGGGCGCGTCCGGCTCGGCCTCCTCGATCAGCTCCACGTCCAGCGGCGGCATGTCGAGGAAGGTCGGGATCAGATAGTCGGTGAAGCTCGCGTTGACGATCTTGCCCTCGTGCGTCTGCAGCTCCTCCATCAACGCCAGCCCGAGCCCCTGCGCGGTGCCGCCCTCGACCTGCCCGAGCACCGCCAGCGGGTTGACCGCCTTGCCGACGTCCTGCGCCGTGCCGATCCAGACGACGCGCGTCAGCCCGAGCTCGACGTCGACCTCGGCGACGACGCGCATCGCGGCGACCGCGAGCGCCACGTGCGCGCGGTCGCCCGTCACCTGGCCCGTCTCGGGGTCGAGCGGCTCGGTGCGCGGATGCCGGTAGACGCGCTCGACGTCCACCTCGCCGGCGCCGCCGGCACGCTCCAGCTCTTCAAGCGCGGCGCGGCACGCGAGCTGGACGGCGCCCGCGGCCATCCACGTCATGCGCGAGGCCGACGCGGAGCCGGCCGACCCGACGGTGGCGGTCTGCGCCGGGACGACGACGACGTCGTGGCCGGGCAGCTCGGTGCGCGCGACCTGCTCGATCACGCCGAGCGCCCCCTGGCCCACCTCCGCGGCTGCGCAGTGCACCTCGGCGAGGCCGTCTCGGAGCACGACGCGCGCCGCGGTCGAATCGTCGAAGCCCTCCGAGTAGCAGATGTTCTTGAAGCCGACCGCGAAGCCGACGCCGCGCCGCACGCCGTCACCGCGCGTGGTGTTGCCGGCGCCGCCCGGGAGGCGGATCGGGTCCCGCGGCAGCGCCTCCTCCGCGGGAACCGGGATTGCGGCGGCGCGGCGGATCACCTCCGCCGTCGGCAGCGAGCCGGTCAGCAGCTGCCCGGTCGGAAGGCGGTCGCCGGGCTCGAGCGCGTTCAGCAGGCGAAGCTCGACCGGGTCGATCTGGAGCTCGACCGCAAGCCTGTCCAGCTGCGCCTCGGCCGCGAAGCACGTCTGCACCGCGCCGAAGCCGCGCATCGCCCCGCAGGGCGGGTTGTTCGTGTAGACGACGGTCGACTCGAGCAGGGCGTTGTCGACGCGGTACGGCCCGATCGCGAAGCTGGCCGCGTTCGACGCGACCGCGGTCGACGAGCTCGCGTAGGCGCCGCCGTCGAGCAGGATCCTCATCCGCACGTTGACCAGCCGTCCCTCGCGCGTGGCGCGGTGCTCGGCCCAGATCTTCGCCGGGTGCCGGTGGATGTGGCCGACGAAGCTCTCCTCGCGGTTGTAGACGATCTTGACCGGACGGCTCGTGTGCAGCGCGAGCAGCGCGCCGTGGAGCTGCATCGAGAGATCCTCGCGACCGCCGAACGCGCCGCCGACGCCGCCGAGGTGGATCCGGACCTGCTCGGGCGCGAGGCCGAGGCACGGCGCCACCTGCGCCCGGTCGACGTGCAGCCACTGGGTCGCGACGTACACGTCCACCCCGCCCTCGGCGTCGGGCACCGCGAGCCCCGACTCCGGGCCGAGGAAGGCCTGGTCCTGGCTGCCGATCTCGTAGACGCCGCTCACGGCCACGTCGCCCTCGGCGTCGGGGTCGCCGTGCCGGATCTCGATGTGGCGGACGACGTTCGGCCGCGGGTCGTCCCGGTAGCCGTGGCCCATCGTCGGCCGGTCGGGATGGAGCGGCTCCTGCTCGGTCGCCCGCTCGGGATCGTCGACCACGGACAGCGGCTCGTACTCGACCCGGATCGCCTCGGCCGCCCGGCGGGCCTGCTCGGGATGCTCGGCGGCGACCAGCGCCACCGGCTCGCCGACGTAGCGGACGCGATCGATCGCGAGCACCGGCTGATCCGGGAACTCCAGCCCGTACGTCTTCTGCCCGGGCACGTCGTCGTGGCTGAGCACGGCGTGGACGCCTGGCAGCGCGAGCGCGGCCGCCAGGTCGATGCCGACGATCCGCGCGTGTGCGTGCGGGCTGCGCAGCGTGTGACCCCAGAGCATCCCCGGCGCCTGCAGGTCGCTCGAGTACGCGAACTCGCCCGTGGTCTTAGGCGTCCCGTCCGAGCGGAGGACGCTCTCGCCGACGCGCCCGACCTCGAGCGCCCGGCGAGGAGGACTTTGCAACACAGTGTTGCTAAGTCCCATTCGCGGCGCTCCTGACTGCCTCGAGGATCCGCCCGTAGCCGGTGCAGCGGCAGAGGTTCCCCGAGAGCGCCTCGCGGATCCGGTCGTCCGACGGGTTCGGCTCGTGCGCGAGCAGGTCGACGGCTGCGACGACGAGGCCCGGTGTGCAGAAGCCGCACTGCACCGCGCCGGCCTCCACGAACGCGCGCTGGACGGGGTGCAGCTCCTCGCCCTCGGCCAGCCCCTCGACGGTCACGACCTCGTGACCGTCGGCCTGCGCGGCGAGGACGAGGCAGGAGCACGCGAGCGTGCCGTCGAGGAGCACGGAGCAGGAGCCGCACTCGCCCTGCTCACAGGCGTTCTTCGAGCCCGGCAGCCCGAGCCGCTCCCGCAGCGCGTAGAGCAGGCTCTCGCCCGGCCAGACGTCCGTCGTCAGCCGCTCGCCGTTGACGACGAGGTCGATCCTCACGCGAGGCACCGATCCAGCGCGCGAGATGTCAGCACGCGCAGGGCGTGGCGCCTGTACGCGGCCGTCCCGCGCACGTCGTCGATCGGCGAGGCGGCGGCGGCAACCTGCTCGGCGAACGTGTCCGCCTCGTCGAGCGGCGCCCGCAGGAGCCCGGCGGTCGGCCCCGACGAGCCGAACGACGCCGCGAGCAGCCCGTTGTCGCGGTCGACCCGGAGCGCGAGCGAGCAGACGGCGATCACCATCGCGTTCCGCGGCCCGACCTTCATGAACGTCTCCGGGGCGCGCGCCCGGCGCACGGTCACCGCCACGATCAGCTCGTCGGGCTCGAGTGCGTTCCGCTTCGGCCCGACGAGAAACGAAAGCAGCGGCACGCGGCGCTCGCCGCGGACGCTTGCCAGCTCGACCGTCGCCTCCCCGACGAGGAGCGGCGGCAGGGCGTCTCCCGCGGGCGACGCCGTGCCGAGATTGCCGCCGACGGTGCCACGGTTGCGGATCTGCGGCGACCCGACCGTCCGCGCTGCCTCCGCCAGCGCCGGCAGCGCCTCCGCGGCCTCGCCGGTCATCAGCTCCGTGTACGTCGCGCGGGCACCGAGGCGCACCGAGCCGTTCTCGCGCGACCAGCCACGCAGCTCGTCGACCTCCTCGAGGTTGAGGAACGCGGCGGGTCGCAGCCGGTCGAAGTTGACCCCGACCATCACGTCCGTGCCGCCTGCGATCGGCACGGCGTCGGGGTGCTCCGCTTTCAGCTCGAGCGCCTCGGCCAGCGAACGGGGCGTGAGGACGTCCACGCCGGAGAATCTACGTCAGGTTCGACAAAGCACGCGAAGGGGAGATATCGCGCCGTGAAGGAGACAGCCAAGCATGCGGCGATCGCGGTGCTCGTTGTCCTGGGCGTGCTCGTGCTCGCGCTGGCGCTGTGGGAGCTGAAGCTGATCCTCGCGCTGCTGTTCGTCGCGTTCATCGTGGCCGCCGCGATGCGCCCCGGAGTCGATGCGCTGGCGCGCCACGGCGTCCCGCGCGGTTTCGGCGTGCTCCTTCACTACCTCGTCCTCGGCCTGCTGATCGCCGCCTTCCTCTGGATCCTCGTCCCGCGGGCGGTCGACCAGGTCGACAACGCAGTCTCCAACCTCCCTGCCACCCGCGCCGACCTTGGTGAGCAGGCTCGCGACGCGACCGGGATCAAGCACGACATCCTGCTCGGGCTGCAGCGTCGTCTCCAGGACCTGCCGACCGCCGGCGACGTGCCCGCCGCCCAGCTGACCGTGCGCGTCTTCGAGGCCTTCCTCGGCGTCTTCTTCGTGCTTGCGAGCGCGGCCTACTGGATCTGGGAGCGCGAGCGGGCCGAGAAGCTCGTCTGCTCGCTCCTGCCCCGCGAGCATGCCCAGACGGTTCGCGACACGTGGGAGCTGATCGACCTGAAGCTCGGCGCGTATGTGCGCGGGCAGGCGTTGTTGATCGTTCTCGTCGGCATGGCGCTCTCGATCGTCTTCTGGGCGATCGGGTTGCCGTACTGGCTGCTCGTCGGCGCCTTCGCGGGCATCGTCGAGATCGTGCCGGTGGTGGGGCCGCTCGCCGCGGGAGCGGTGGCGGTCGGCGTCGGACTGACCGAGAGCGTCGAGCTGGGAGTGGCGGCCGGGGTGGCGGTGCTGGTCGTTCGGCTGCTCGAGGACTACATCGTGATTCCGCGCTTCCTCGGCGACGCCGTCGGTCTCACGCCGCTGGTCGTGCTCCTGTCGGTGACGGCGACAGGCGTCCTCTTCGGCGGCTTCGCGGTCATCCTCGCGATCCCACTCGCCGCCGTCGCGACCACGCTCGTCGACGTGATCGTGCGCGACAGGGACCCTGCGGAAGAAGAAGTGCCGAAGGTGCTCTTCTCGGCGACGGACGCCGAAGCCTAGGGACCTACGCCTTCGCGCGGCGCCAGCGGCCGAAGACCAGGCCGCCGATCGTGAAGCCGAGCCCGAAGGTGCCCGGCGGAGAACGCGCCGACCGCGATCGCCTTGCGCCAGGTCGAGAGGCGCTCCCAGCGGCCGATCGCCTCTTCTTCCTCCGAGGTCAGCGGCTCGCCGCGCCGCTTCTTGCGCAGAGCGCCTCCGGCGCGGAGCCCGAGGTAGAGGTCGTCGAAGATCTCCGGGGCCTGCTCTTCGGCCATCGAAACGAGTGTATAGCCTGCCCCGGCCGTGCCGACACGCGTTCTCCATGTCTCCGACCTCCATTTCGGCCGCCGCGAGAACCCCGAGGCGCAGGCGGCGCTGGCTCGGGCTGGCCGAGCGCGTGCAGCCGGAGCTCGTGGTCGCGAGCGGCGACCTCTCGCATCGCGGCCTGCGCGACGCAGCTCGAGGCGGCGGCGGCAGCTCCTGCGCGCGCTGGGGCTGGCCGGTGCTCGCGATCCCCGGCAACCACGACATCCCGTACTCGTTCCCGGCCCGCTTCACCCGGCCATGGGCGGAGTTCGAGCGCCTGTGGGAGACGACCGAGCCCGTGCACCGCGGCGAGCGGGCTGCTCGTCGTCGGGCTCAACTCGGTGCGGCCGTGGCGGCACCAGTCCGGCCGGCTCACCGACGCGCAGCTCGAGCGCGCCGCGGCCTCGTTCGCGGAGGCGCCGGCCGGGGCGCTACGGATCGTCGTCCTCCACCACCACCTGCTCGGCGCGCCCTGGCGCTCGCGCAAGAAGCCGGTCGCGAGGACGGAACCACGTCCTCGCCCGGCTGGTCGAGTCCGGAGCGGAGCTGATCCTCGCCGGCCACATCCACCAGAGCACGGTCGCGGAGCGGCGCGAGTTCGAGGTCGTCGACACCCGGGCGGCGAGCGCGCTGTCGTCGTCTCGATCGCGCCCGGCCTCGGCCAGCCGCGCCCGCAGCGGCGCGGCGAGGCCCGCGGCCTGCACGTCTACACGGCCGACGAGCGGCAGCCTGCGCGCGAGCACGTTCGTCTGGCGCGACGACGGCTGGGGGCTCACGGCCGTGCGCACGTTCCCGCGCGGCCGCGAGCCCCTGGCGTTCGAGCCGACGTAGACGCCGACCGCGCCGCCGCGGCGGCCGGTGACGAGGCGGTAGATCAGGAGCAGGACGATCGAGCCGACGATCGCCGTCAGCCAGGTCGAGAGGTCGAAGAACTCGTCGAGCGGGTCGGCGTCGAACAGCGCCCCGGCGAGGAACCCGCCGAGCAGCGCGCCGACGATGCCGATCAGCATGGTGACGATGGCGCCGCCCGGGTCGTTGCCGGGGAGCAGCGCCTTGGCGATTGCCCCGGCGAGCAGGCCGAGGATGATGAACGCGATGATGCCCATGAAGCCTCCTGTCGATGAGAGGCGGTGGTCTTCCCGGCTCGCAGCTGCCGGAAACGGCGCCGCCGGCCGGACCGAAGGGATAGTCTGCCGCGCGTGGAGGAGGGCTACGGGGAGCTGCGGCGGCGGCTGGGCGAGATCGAGGATCTGCGGCAGCTTCGGAGCTGCTCTTCTGGGACCAGACCGTGATGATGCCGCCGACCGGCGGGCCGATCCGCGCCGAGCAGCTGACGACGCTGTCGAGCGCTCTCGCACGACCTCTTCAGTCCGACGAGATCGGCGAGCCTGCTGGAGCGAGCTGCGGCCCTACGAGGAGAGCCTGCCCTACGACTCCGACGAGGCCAGCGTGATCCGCGTCACCAGGCGCGACTGGGAGAAGGCGCGCCGCGTGCCCACGCGAGCTCGCCGCCGAGCATGGCGAAGCTGTCCTCCGAGGCGCAGGAGGTGTGGGCGAAGGCGCGCCAGGACGACGACTACGCGGCGTTCCGGCCGTACCTCGACCGGACCCTCGAGCTGAAGCGGCGCTACGTCGCCTGCTTCGAGCCCTACGACGACCCGTACGACCCGCTGCTCGACGACTACGAGCCGGGGATGAGGACGCCCGAGGTGCGCGAGATCTTCGAGGCGCTGAAGGAGGCGCTCGTGCCGCTCATCGCCGAGGTCGGCTCGAACCACGAGCGACGACTTCATGCGCGGCCCGTTCCCGGAGGACGGGCAGCGCGCGTTGTCGCTCGCGATCATCGAGCGCTTCGGCTACACGCCGGAGCACTTCCGGCTCGACACGACGGTCCACCCGTTCGCCTCCGGGTCCGGCACGCAGGACATCCGCCTGACGACGCCGCTACTCAGGGACCGACCTGAACTCGCTCTTCACCGCGATGCACGAGTGCGGCCACGGGGTCTACGAGCACGGCGTCTCGCAGACGCTCGACCGGACGCCGCTCGCGCACGGCGTCTCCTCGGCGCTCCACGAGTCGCAGAGCCGGCTCTGGGAGAACGTCGTCGGCCGCAGCCGGCCGTTCTGGGAGTTCTTCTACCCGCAGCTGCAGGACGACGTTCCCGGACGTGCTCGGCCGCGTCGATCTCGAGCGCTTCCACCGCGCCGTGAACCGCGTGCGGCCGTCGTTCATCCGCGTCGACGCCGACGAGGCGACCTACAGCCTGCACATCGTCCTGCGCTTCGAGCTCGAGCAGGAGCTGCTCTCGGGCGCCCTCTCGACGGCCGACCTGCCCGAGGCGTGGAACGCGCGCTTCAAGGAGTACCTCGGCCTCGACGTGCCCGAACGACCGGCTGGGCGTGCTCCAGGACGTCCACTGGGCGGGCGGCAGCTTCGGCTACTTCCCGACCTACGCGCTCGGCAACGTCGTCGGGCTGCAGATCTGGGAGCGCGTCCGCGCCGAGCTGCCGGACCTCGACGAGCAGTTCGCCCGCGGCGAGTTCGAGCCAGCTGCACGACTGGCTGCGCGAGCACGTCTACCGCCACGGCCGCAAGTTCACGCCGCAGGAGCTGCTCGAGCGGCTCGTCGGCGGCGGCATGGACGCCGGGCCGTACGTGCGCTACCTGCGCGACAAGTTCGGCGCGCTCGCGGCCGCCTAGGCCGAGACGGAACGCGCCAGCTCGACGGCCTGGTCCGGCGACAGCCGTCGTCCCGCCGCCACGAGCCGCGCGTCGAGGTCGCCGAGGACGCGCTCGTATGGCGTTCGGCTCGCTGCATGCATCGCGGTGGTCGAGGTCGGTCTCGAGCTTCTCGACGGCTCCCCACAGCCGAGCCGCCGCGTCGGGCTGCCTCCGTGCGGCCGCGACGGCGGCGAAGCCGCCCAGCACGTAGAGCAGGTCGAAGGGCCTGTCGGCGGGAGGCAGCCGGTCGAGTGCAGCGCCTCGGTAGTGGACGAGCGCCGTCTCGGCGTCGCCGACGTCGAGCGCGACGTCGCCGAGCCCCTGGAGCGAACCGGCCACGCCCGCTGCGTCGCCGGCTGCTTCGAACGAACGGACGGAGCGCTCGTACGCCTCGCGTGCCTCGTCGGAGTCGCCCTCGGAACGGGCGAGCTCGGCGAGGAAGGTCTCGCGGCCGCCCGCCGGGCCGTACATCCCGAGCGCGGCGAACAGGTCGCCGCTCCGCCGGAAGAGCGCACGGGCGTCGGCGACGTCGCCGCTCCGGGCCGCTGCGTCGCCCAGGCCGTGCAGCGCCCAGGCGAGGTGCTCGTCGTCCCCGTGCGCCGCCGCGACGTCGCTCGGCCTCCGCGCTCCACGCACGGCCGCGCTCGACGTCGCCGAGTTCGAGCGCGCAGCGTCCGGCCGCCGCGAGCGACCCGGCGAGGGCCGCCGGAGGCGCGTCGCCTTCCAGCGCGACCAGCGCCTCGAGCCATCGGATGCCCTCGGCGCTCCGGCGACCGCGTACCCAGAGCAGCTCGAGTGCATCGCCGAGCTGGAGGCCGAGCCCGCGCTCGCCGCCGTTCGAGGCACCAGCCCAGCGCCACGCGGACGTTCGGCAGCTCGAGCTCGAGCCGCTCCAGCCACGCCGGCTCGTCCGGCCCGCGCGCGTGCGCCTCGGCCTCGCGCGCGACGTCGAGCAGCTGCGTCGGCCAGGCGGCGGCCGGCGTCGTCCACGCCGTCCAGCTCGGCCAGACGCTCCGCCGCGTACTCGCGGATCGTCTCGAGCATCAGCAGCCGCTGTCCGTCCCGCCGGCACGAGGCTCGCGTCGACGAGCAGCGCGAGGATGGCCTCGTCGGCGCCGCACACGGCGCGCGCGGCCGCCGGGTCGCAGCCGCCGGCGAAGATCCCGAGCGTCGCGAACACGCGTCGCGCCTCCGAGGGCGAGCAGCTCCTCGCTCCAGCGCGATCGCGCCCCGCAGCGTCCGCTGCCGCGACGGCGCGTCGCGTCCTGCCGCCGACGAGGAGCCCGAGCGCCTCGCCGAGCCGGGCGACCAGCTCCGCCGGCGGGTAGGCGCCGCACGCGCGCGGCTGCGAGCTCGATCGCCAGCGGCAGGCCCTCCAGCCGGCGGCACAGCTCGGCCGACGGCAGCCGTCGTCCACGAACGCGGGGTCGGCGGCGAGCGCGCGCTCGACGAAGAGCGCGACCGCGTCGTCAGGCGCCAGCGGCGGCACGTCGAACACGCGCTCGCCGCGGAGCTTCAGCGCAACGCGGCTCGTCACGAGCACGGTGACGCCGCGCGCGTCCGCTGCGAGAGGCCGCGACGTCCGCGGCGCCGGCCGCGACCTGCTCGAAGTTGTCGAGCACGAGCAGCAGGCGACGGCCCCGCAGCCGTTCCTGGAGGGACGCCCCGTCCGGGACGCCGAGCACGCGGGCGATCGCCGGCACGACCAGCGATGGATCGCGGAGCGACGTCAGGTCGACGAGGAACACGCCGTCGCGGAACTCGTCCACGAGCCTGCCCGCGGCCTGCGAGCGCCAGCGTCGTCTTGCCGGTCCCGCCCGGGCCGAGCGCCGTCACCAGCCGCGACCGGCCGCGGAGCAGGTCGACGAGCTGCTCGAGCTCGTCCGTGCGGCCGACGAGCGGAGCGGGCGGAGGCAGGTTCGAGTTCGGCGCCAGCTCGCTCTCGCCGGCGAACGCCGTGCGCAGGAGGTCGAGGAAGCGCGCCGGCCGGCGGCGTCAGCGGGACGTCGCGGGCGGTCACGACCGCGATCGTCCGCGTCACCCGCCAGCGGGGCACGTCGAGCACCGCCAGCGTGCCGGCCTCCAGCTCGAGGTCGATCCCGAAGCGGCTGATCGCGGCGATCCCCGCGCCGCTCGCGACCGCCCGCTTCACCGCCTCCCACGGACGGCAGCTCGAGCGTGCGCACGGCATGCAGCCCGATCTCCCAGCGCGAGGCCTCGACCGCCGCGCGCGTCGCGGAGCCCTCCTCGCGCGAGACCCAGGTCAGCCCTTCGAGCTCGCGGGCGCGCAGCCGGCGGCCCGCCAACGAGGGCGGGCCCGACGAGCACGACCTCGTCTTCGACGAGCGGCTCGCTCTCGAGCTCCGGCGGGACGACGAACCCACCGACGACCGCCAGCTCGACCGCGTGTGCCCGCACGAGCTCGAGGGCGCCGCCGGAGGTCGAGAGCTGGAAGTCGATCTCGACGCCCGGGATGCTCGCTCGGCGAAGCGGCCGAGCAGCTCCGGCAGGAGGTACGTACCGGGGATCCCGGAGGCGGCCAGCGAGAGCGTGCCCGACGCGCCGTCCTCGCCTGCCGCGAGCGCCCGGCCGGCGTTCGCGAGCAGAGCCTCCGCGCGCAGCACGTAGTCGGCGAGCAGCTCACCGGCGGGAGTCAGCGTCGCCTCCCGCCGCCCGCGGACGACGAGCTGCTTGCCGAGCTCCGGCTCGAGCGACGCGACGTGCTTCGACACCGCCGGCTGGCTGACGTAGAGCTCCTCCGCCGCGCGGGAGAACGACCGCTGCCGGGCGACGGCCGCGAACGCGCGCAGACGAGCCTCGACGTTCATTCCTTCTGATTATGCGATCGCAGGAGCAGCATGTATTGGTGTTCTGGCGGACGGCGGCCTACGGTGGGAGCGATCCCGGTCGGCCGTTGCATCGATCGAGGGAGCCGCCGGGGCGCTACCGCAAGGAGGAACCACCATGCGCAAGGTTGCATTGCTCGCGCTGCTGGTCGGCCTCGGCGCTGCGATCGCCGCAGTCGTCGCCGCCGTCGGCGCGGGCCAGGGGCAGAGCGACATCCCCGGTGCGAGCGGGACGATCTGGGCCGTCGAGCGCTTCGACACCGGCCCGAACACGCTCGCCGCGCTCGACGCCTCGACCGGCCGGGTGCTCGGCGTCGTGCAGATCGGCAAGCGGCCGATCGGCGTCACGTCGCCGAAGGGCACCGGCAAGGTCTACACGGCCGACGAACGGAGCAACCAGCTGACCGTCGTGTCGAAGGACGACTTCTCGATCGTGGCGCACATCGCGATGGGGGCGTTCCCGCACCACCTCATGGCGAGCCCCAACGGGAAGCAGCTCTACGTCGGCGAGTACGGCACCAACAAGGTCGGCGTCGTGGACACGACGACCGACACGCTCGCGGCCGAGTGGGAGGCGAGCGCGAACCCGCTCGCGAAGACGCACGCGGTGTGGATCACGGGCAGCGGCAAGGAGCTGTACGCGACGAACGAGGGCTCGACCCAGGCGGCGATCGGCACACTCTCGAAGCTCGACCCGGCGACGGGCGAGCGGCTCTGGGAGGTGCCGATCGGCGCACGCCCGAGCGAGGTGCTCGTCACGCCGAACGGCAAGACGGCGTACGTCACGCTGCGGAACGAGAACGCGTCTGAAGGTGTTCGACGTGTCCGGCGACGCACCGGCCGGGCCGACCGGTGAGGTCGTCGTCGGCGGCATGCCCGACACGCTGCAGATCACCGGCGACGGCAAGACGCTCGTCGTCGGTCTTCGCTCCATGCCGCAGATGGCGCTCGTGGACACCGAGACGCTCGCCGTCCGCCACGTGACGTTCCAGGGATTCGGGATCAGCGGCCATCAGTGGCTGTCCCCGAACGGCCGCTACACGTTCATCGCGCTCGAGAGCGCGGTCACCAC
Source organism: uncultured Gaiellaceae bacterium (assembly GCA_963808915.1). Lineage (GTDB taxonomy): Bacteria > Actinomycetota > Thermoleophilia > Gaiellales > Gaiellaceae > CAVTBT01. Next base: position 28,382 of record CAWEHJ010000001.1, read on the forward strand.
CGCGCCGGGGGCGATCGGCGTGGTCGACAACGACTCGGGCGACGTCTTGGCCACGTGGGAGTACCCGGGCGGGCCGTTCCCGCACGGGGTCTTCTACGAGCCACAGGTGCTGCGGTAGCGCAGCGGCCGGGGAGGGCGGCGACGTCCTCCCCGGCACGGCCGTCGACTCCTAGGCGGCCGTGCCGAAGCGCTCGGCCGCGCGGGCGCGGGCCTTCGACCGCCTCGGCCTCGCGGTCGCTTCGGCGGTGCGTGCGTGACGAGCGCCGTCGAGCAGCCGCGTGCGACGCCGCCGCGACCTCGTCGACCGCCCGCTCGAACGCCGCCTCGTTCGCCTTGGACGGCTTGGTCGAGCCGCTGATCTTGCGGACGTACTGGAGCGCCGCCGCGTGGACCTCCTCCTCGGTCGCGGGCGGCTCGAAGTTGTGGAGCGTGCGGATGTTTCGACACATGGCGCGAGCCTAGCGAAGCGCCGGGGGAGGCGGCGACAGCGACCCCGGCCTCCGCCTAGGCAGCGCTCTGCGCGAGCGCCTGCAGCTCGCGGCGGAGATCCTTGATCTCGTCGCGGAGCTTCGCCGCGTACTCGAACCGGAGCTCCTCCGCCGCGGCGAACATCTCCTCCTCGAGCGTGACGACGAGCTTCTCCAGCTCCTCGCGGCTCAAGCCCTCGACCTCGCCGCGTCCGCGACGGCGGCGTGACCGGCCGGGCACGGTCGGCGACTCCAGCGAGAGGAACTCGGCGATGTCGGAGACGCCCTTGACGATCGTCTCGGGCGTGATCCCGTGCTCCTCGTTGTAGGCGAGCTGCTTGACGCGTCGCCGCTCGGTCTCGTCGAGCGCGCCCTTGATCGCCTCGGTCAGCTTGTCGGCGTACATCACGACCTTGCCGTTCACGTTCCGGGCGGCGCGCCCGATCGTCTGGATCAGCGCGGTCTTGCCGCGGAGGAAGCCCTCCTTGTCCGCGTCGAGGATCGCGACGAGCGAGACCTCGGGCAGGTCGAGGCCCTCGCGGAGCAGGTTGACGCCGACCAGCACGTCGTACTCGCCGAGCCGCAGCTCGCGGATGATCTGGATCCGCTCGAGCGTGTCGATCTCCGAGTGGAGATAGCGCGCCTTGACTCCCGCCTCGAGCAGGTAGTCGGTCAGGTCCTCGGCCATCTTCTTCGTCAGCGTCGTGACGAGCACGCGCTCGCCCGCCTCCTCGCGCCGGCGCATCTCGCCGAGCAGGTCGTCGATCTGGTTCTTCGTCGCGCGCAGCTCGACCTCGGGGTCGACGATCCCGGTCGGCCGGATCAGCTGCTCGGCGATCACCTTCGAGTGGCGCAGCTCGAACGCACCGGGCGTCGCGGAGACGAAGACGAGCTGCGGCACCTTCTCGAGGAACTCGTCGAAGCGGAGCGGGCGGTTGTCGAGCGCCGAGGGCAGCCGGAAGCCGTAGTCGACGAGCGTCTGCTTGCGCGAGCGGTCGCCCTCGTACATGCCGCCGATCTGCGGCACGGTCTGGTGCGACTCGTCGACGAAGACGAGCGAAGTCGCTCGGGAAGTAGTCGAGCAGCGTGAACGGGTGCGTGCCCGGGCGCCCGACCCTCGAGGATCCGCGAGTAGTTCTCGATCCCGTTGCAGAAGCCGAGCTCCTTCAGCATCTCGAGGTCGTACTCGGTGCGCTGGCTGATCCGGTGCGCCTCGAGCAGCCGGCCCGGCGGACTCGAAGGCCGCGACCTGCTGCTCGAGCTCGTGCCGGATCTCGTCGACGGCGCGCTCGATCGTCGGCTTCGAGGTGACGTACTCCGTCGCCGGCCAGATCGCGATGTTGTCGAGCCGCGCGAGCACCTCGCCGGTCAGCGGGTCGAAGTGCGTGATCGCCTCGACCTCGTCGCCGAAGAAGGAGATCCGGTAGGCCGTCTCCGCGTTCGCGGGCTGCACCTCGACGACGTCGCCCTTGACCCGGAAGCGCCCGCGGCCGAGCACGGTGTCGTTGCGGACGTACTGGCTGTCGATCAGCTTCCGCAGCGCGAGGTCGCGGTCGTGCTCCTCCCCCACGCTCGAGGATCAGCACGCGGTCGCGCCACTCCTCCGGCGAGCCGAGGCCGTAGATGCAGCTGACGCTGCGACCACGACGACGTCGCGGCGCGTGAACAGCGACGAGGTCGCCGCGAGCCGCAGCCGCGCGATGTCGTCGTTCTGGGACGAGTCCTTCTCGATGTAGAGGTCGGCCTGGGGCACGTACGCCTCGGGCTGGTAGTAGTCGTAGTACGAGACGAAGTACTCGACGGCGTTCGCGGGGAAGAACTCGCGGAACTCGTTGCAGAGCTGGGCGGCGAGCGTCTTGTTGTGGGCGATGATCAGCGCCGGCCGCTGCAGCTTCTCGATGATCCAGGCCATCGTCGCCGTCTTGCCCGTGCCGGTCGCGCCGAGCAGCGTCGTGTAGCGGTCGCCGTCGGCGAGCGCCTGCGACACGGCCTCGATCGCGCTCGGCTGGTCGCCGAGCGGCGAGTAGGTCTTCGCAGTCTCGAGCGCGGGCATCGGGTCAGCCTAGCGAGCGATACCACCCTTCCAGGGCATGCCGGAACTCCGGGTCGCGACCAAGGTGAGGCGACACAATCCCGACGGCTCCGGGAGGCACCGACCATGATCCTGACTGCGGCTTCGTTCAGCTGGCTTCGCCGGCTCGCACCACCCACTCGACGCTGACCGGCACACCGGCTGGGTTAGCTGCCGAGGCACGGGGTAGACGGCTCCGGTGGACGAGCCGTCGCCTCCCTACCACGCCTACGCGGCCATCACCGGCACCTTCGTCGGCCTGCTCGGGGTCACGGCGCTCGCCGCGCGGTTGCTCGGCCGGCGACCCCCGTGCGACTCGCCCCTCGAGCTCGCGGTGCTCTCGGCGGCGAGCTTCAAGGCCTCGCGCACGTTGGCGCGCGCGGAGGTGACGAGCTTCATCCGCGAGCCGTTCGTGCGCGGGGAGGCCCACCACGGCGATGAGACGCCCGTCCAGACGGGCGGGCTGCAGCAGGCGATCGGGGAGCTCGTCACGTGCACCCGCTGCGTCGGCACGTGGGCCGGCGCGGGGCTCGTCTCGGCGCAGGTCCTGTTCCCGCGCACCGGCCGGCTGCTGACGTGGTCGCTCGCGGCCGCCGGCGTGAACGACTGGCTCCAGGCCGGCTTCGCCGCGCTGACGGCGACGCCGAACGAGCTCGAGCAGCACGCCGGCTAGACGGCACCGGCAGGCGGGCGACCGCTGGTCCTACGGCTAGCATTCGGCCGCCGATGCGCCGCCTCGCCCTCGCTGCGCTGCTCGCCGCCGTCCTCGCACCCTCTGCCAACGCGGCGGAGCTGACGGCGTCGCCAGCCGACTTCTCGCCCGCGCTCCGGAAGCTGCTCGTGCGGGCGCAGCTGCCGCAGCTGGGCCGAGTCGGCGTCGAGATCGCCACTCCGCGCGGCAAGCGACTCGGCTGGATCGTCGAGCCGTCGCGCCGCCGCTATCCTCACCCTCCGCTGGAACGGCCGGATCCACGGAGCGCGGGTGCCGGACGGCCGCTACACGATCCGCCTCCTCGCCGGGCGGCGCGAGCTCGCAGCCGCGCCGTTGCGGCTCGACGCGACGCCACCGACGATGACGAAGTTCTTCACCCACAACCGCGGCGCCCCCTGGCCGGGCGACACCAAGCTGCTGACGACGATCTCGCCGAACGGCGACGGGCTGCGGGACCTCGCGCGCGTCCGCTTCCGGCTCAGCGAGGCTGCGTCCGTCCACTTCGAGCTGGCGACGACGATCTCGACGCCGACGCCGGTCTACGAGCTCGACGCCAAGCTGAAGGCCGGCCGGAACAGCTTCACCTGGTACCCGAAGAAGACGATCGGGCCGCGCACGTACCTGATGCGGATCACGAGCGTCGACGCCGCCGGCAACCGCCGGGTCTACGGCGCCTCGACCGCGCAGTACGGGCGGCGGCCGAGGAGCCCCGTCGTCCGCGTGCTCGGCGTCGACGCAGGCTTCACGCAGGAGTCGTACTCGCCCGGCCAGACCGCGCGCATGATCATCGAGACCGACGCGAAGCAGCTGACCTGGCAGGTCTTCCGCGCCGGCGGCGAGAGCGTGCCGACGTACGCGGACAACATCATGAACGGCGCGCCGATGACTGACCCCGAGACGGTGCCGTGGCCGACCCGAGACGGCCCGAGCTCGCTGTCGGTCGAGATCCGCACGTGGCAGCCGGGCCTCTACTTCGTCCGCCTCGACGCCGACGACGGCCGGGTCGGCTTCGCACCGTTCATCGTCCGCCCGCCGGTCTGGGGCGCCAAGAGCAGGGTGCTCGTCGTCCTGCCGACCAACACCTGGCAGGCGTACAACTTCCGCGACGAGGACGGCAACGGCTGGGGCGACACGTGGTACGCGAAGGGCGCGCAGTCGACGGTGCGGCTCGGCCGCGCCTTCCTCCGCCGGGGGGTGCCGCCGCAGTACCGCAAGTACGACCTGGGCTTCCTGCGCTGGCTCGAGTGGACGCACAAGACGCCCGACTTCCTCTCCGAGACCGACATCGAGCAGATGCCCGACGGCGACACGCTGGCGAACCTCTACGACCTCGTCATCTACTCGGGCCACTCGGAGTACGTGACCGCGCACGAGTACGACGTGGTCCAGCGCTTCCGCGACCTGGGCGGCAACCTCGCCTTCCTCTCCTCGAACAACTTCTTCTGGCGGGTCAACCGGACCGGCCGGACGCTGACGCGGACGCGGAAGTGGCGCGACGAGGGGCGGCCCGAGGCGGCGCTGATCGGCGTCCAGTACCGCGCCAACGACGACGGCCGGATCCAGCGGCCGTACCTCGTCCGCAGCGCGAACACCGCGCCGTGGCTCTGGGCGGGAACGAGCCTCCTGGACGGCTCCAGCTTCGGCCAGGAGCTGGGCGGCTACGGGATCGAGATCGACTCGCTTGCGCCGGAGTCGCCGCCCGGGATCATCGTCCTCGCCGAGATCCCCGACCTCTACGGCCCCGGCTTCACGGCGCAGATGTCGTACTACGAGACCACCGCGGGCGCGAAGGTGTTCGCGGCAGGCGCGATGGACGTCGGCGGCACGGCGACGCTCTTCACGCTCCGGCGAATCTTCGAGAACCTCTGGGCGCGGCTCAGCGCGCCGTAGCCGGCTCGGCGATGCAGGCCGTGCCGATCCGCTCGAAGCCGAGCGACGCGTAGAGCCGCGCGATCTCCTCGTCCCCCGCGGAGAGGAAGACGGTCTCGGCGCCGCGGCGGCGCGCATCCTCCACCAGCGCCGCGGTCACGGCCGCGCCGAAGCCGCGCCGCCTCGCGGCAGGCAGCGTCCCGACGCCGACGACCTCGGTCACGCCGCCGACCGGGATGTGCATGCCCGACGCGACCGGCCGGCCGTCGAGGTAGCCGACGGCGAGCACCACGGCATCCGAGCGCAGGCGCTCCCGCAACGCCGCGTCGGCTTCGGGCCGGCGGTGGGCGACGAGCATCCGCAGCTCGGCGTCACCCGCCTCGCCGACGGCGGTGCCCGGGTTCGAGAAGGCGACCGGCGCGACGCTCGCGAGCTCGCCGAGCTCGTCGTCGGGGCCGACGAACCGGACGTCGAGCCCACCGGCGGGGACCTCGCCGCCGCGGTGGACCATCAGCGGGTGGTCGTTCGGCGGCACGCCGGCCTCGGTGGCGGCGGCGCGCATCGCCGGCGACACGTCCGCGATCCACTCGAAGGCCTCGGGGATCCCGAGCCCGCGCTGCCGCTCGCGGACCCCGGCGACGGCCGCGGCGGTCGGCTCTGGCCCGCCGCGCCGCGGCCGGGCGTAGTACGGCCAGCCCTCGCCCTCTCGTACGAAGAGCACGAGTGAGCCGAAGTCCTCGGCCCGCGTGACGGGCCGCGGCACGGCGTCGCAGTAGGCGTCGATCCGGTCGAGCAGCTCCACGGCGGGGACGCTACCCGGGTTCGACCATCGCCTCCGAGACCTGGAGCGGAGCCTCGTGGTGCCGCAGCGCGACGAAGGCGAAGACGAGCGCAGCGGCGAGCTCGCCCGCTGCGACGAGCCCGAAGACCGGCTGTGGCCCGATGTTCTGCAGCAACGGCCCGACGACGATGAGCCCGAGCGGCCCGGCGAGCATCGCGAACGTGATCACCGCCGTCATCACCTTCGGCCTGAGCGCCTCGGGCGTGCGCGTCGTGATCACGCCGATCAGCGGCGCGTTGACGAGCGGCCCGAAGAGCGCCGAGAGGAAGAGCGCCGCGACGACGCCCCAGGCGGGCAGATCGGCGAGCAGCAGCCAGATCGGCAGGGTCAGCGCCACGAGCGAGACCGCCGCGAGCCGGATCGGGTCGTACCGGGGCATGAGCTTCAGCGCGACCAGCATCCCGACGACAGCGCCCGCGCCGAACGAGGCGAAGAAGGCGCCGGCGACGCGTGGGCTGCCGTCGTACTGCTCGTAGGCGAGCACCGGCAGGGCGGCGACGAGCATCTGGCCGAGCGCGTTCAGCACCATCGCGCAGCCCGCGAGCGGCCCGAGCAGCCGGTCGCGGAGCAGGAAGCGGACACCGGCGAAGAGGCCGCGGGCCTCGTCGGTCGGCTCGGCCGGCGGGCGCGCCGGGACGAGGAACGTCAGCAGGAGCGCCGAGACGAGGAACGTGGCGGCGTCGATGTAGAGCACGCTCGGCGCGTCGAGCACGGCGATCAGGACGCCCGCGACGGCCGGGCCGAGCAGCGCCATCAGCCTCGGCACCCCCTCGAGCAGTGCGTTGCCGACCGCGACCGTCCGCTCGTCCTCGCCGAGCGAGCTCGGGCAGGATCAGCCGCTGGGCCGAGAAGTACGGCGCCAGGAAGCAGCCGACCGCGGCGACGAGCACCAGCAGCAGCGGGAAGCTGAGCACGCCGAGCTCGTGCAGGAGCGGGATCGACGCCATCAGCGGCGCTCGGGCAGCGTCGCCGAGGATCAGCGTCCGCCGCGCGCCGATCCGAGCGATCAGCGCGCCGCTCGGGATCCCCAGCAGTGCGATCGGCGCGATCTCGACGGCGAGGACGACGCTCATCCGCGCCGCGGAGCCGGTCGTGACGAGCACGAACCACGGCAGCGCCAGGAACGTCATCTGCGAGCCGAGCGCGGAGATCGTCTCGGCCGCGACGAGCGGCACGAGCCCGCGCGTGCGCAGCAGGCTCACGCTCATCCCCCGCCTCCAGCGCCGGCGACGTCGCGGTCCTGCGGCGGACGGCGAACGTCGAGAGCGCGATCAGGCTCATCGCGACGGTCTGCACCGCGGCGAAGGCGACGAGCACCGGCTGGGCGCCGAACGCGTCGAGGACCGGGCCGACGCCGAAGACGCCGAGCGGCTGCGCGAGGCCGAAGATCATCACGTTCACCGTCAGCACGCTCGGCCGCAGCCGTGGCGGCACGCGCAGCGTCATCATCGAGTGGATCGGCGGGTTGACGATCCCGTTCGCGAGCCCGGAGAGCCCGAGCGCGAGCGCCGCGAGCCACGCGGACGGGTGGACCGTCAGCAGCCACAGCGGCAGCGCCTGGCCGAGGATGCACGTGCCGACGAGCGTCAGCCCGCCGACGCGCTCGAGCAGGAACTTGTACGCAGCCACGTTCCCGGCCACGGCACCGACGCCGAACGAGGCCAGCAGCCAGCCGGCGACGTGCGGGTCCGCGTCGAACCGGGTGACGACGAGGAACGGGACGCTGACGAAGAACGCCGTCCAGGCCGTGTCGCCGAGCGCGAACAGCGGGATCCAGAGCCGCAGCAGCGGCTCACGCGCGAGGAAGCGAAGCCCGCGGCGTGCGCCGACGTCCTCGTCTGCGGGCGGCAGCGCGGCGGGCCTCGGCACGAGCGTGAGCACGAGCAGCGGCCGAGACGACGTAGGTGCGCCCGTCGACGACGAGCGCCCACGGCGCCGAGACGGCTGCGATCAGGATCCCGCCCAGCACCGGGCCGAGCAGCATCGTGATCCGGGTCGCGCCCTGGAAGAGCGCGTTGGCGCGCCCGACGAGCGCCTCGTTCTCGCCGAGCAGCTCGGGCACGATCACCTTCTGCGCGGCGAAGAACGGCCCGGCGAGCGCGCCGAGCAGGAAGGCCAGCACCAGAATCGCGGCGAAGGCGTCGACCCCCGCCCAGTGCAGGACGGGGATCGCCAGCATCAGCGGCGCGCGCGATCGCGTCCGCAGAGCACCATCGTCCGCCACGCGCCGAGCCGGCGAAGCACCGCGCCGCCCGGAATGCCGAGCGCGGCGAGGCCGATCAGCTCGGCGCCGACGACGGCACTCATCCGCGTCGCCGAGCCGGACGTGACGAGTACGAACCAGGGGAGCGCGAGCCAGGTCATCTGCGACCCGGTCGTGGACACGACCTCCGCCGCGAGCAGCGCGACGACGGGCCGCCGGCGGAGCAGCGACCGCTCGGTCAGATCAGCCAGCGCCCGTCCTCCTGGACGAGCTCGCCGTCGAGCTCGATCCGTCCGCCCGGGCGGAGATCCTTGACGATGTCCCAGTGGATCGACGAGACGTTCGTGCCGCCGATGTCGTGGATCCCGTTCCCGAGCGCGAGGTGAACCGTGCCGTCGATCTTCTCGTCGAAGAGGATGTTCCGCGTGTGCTTCGTGATCCCGGGGTTGCACCCGATCCCGAGCTCGCCGAGGAAGCGCGCGCCCTCGTCGGTGTCGAGCGTCTCGAGCAGGAACGCCTCGTTCACCTCGGCGGAGGCGTCGACGACCTTGCCGGCCTCGAAGCGCAGGTGGACGCCGACGACGTCCCGGCCGGTCAGCACGGCCGGATACTCGGCGAACGTGATCTCGCCCTCGGCGGAGTCCTCGACCGGGGAGCAGAAGAACTCGCCGCCGGGGATGTTGGCGCCGCCGGCGTCCACCTTCATCGATCGCCCGGCGATCGACAGCGTCAGATCGGTGCCCGTCGCCGACGATGCGCACCTGCTCGGCCGCGTCGAAGCGGTCGGCGTAGTGCTGCATCCGCTCGCGCTCGGCGTCCCAGTCGCGCAGGCACGGCGGCGTAGAGGAAGTCGGCGAAGTCGGGCGTCGCCATGCCCGCGTCCTGCGCGAGCGCGGCGACCGGGTACTGGCAGCCGACCCACGGCGAGCTCGTGCGTGTACATGCGCTCCATGGCCGGGCGGACCCCCGCCAGGAAGCGCGGAGTTGCGATCGGTCGTGGATCGCGGTCAGCTGCCGCGTGTTCTCCGGCGCCTGCGACGGCGATCAGCGCGTCGATCTCGTTCATCGTGCGCGCCTCGATCGGCGCCGGGCGCTCGAGGAGCTCCAGCGGCGCGTGGCGGATCCAGGTCGAGGTCGCGCCGAAGAAGTTCCCGCGAGCAGACCATGCGGACGAGCGCGTAGGCGCCACGCTCGGCGATGGTGCGCGAGCACCTCCTCGAGCAGCGGCCGGGCGAGCGGCGAGCCCTGGACGAGCACCTGCCAGCCGGGCTGGACGCCGACGCAGGTGTCGACGAGGAGCTCGGCGTACTGACGATCTCTGGGGTCGGTCATGCGCGGCGATAATAAGACGTACGTACGGTTTTGTAAAGTGAGACCGTGCCGAAGCTCACCGACGAGGCGAAGGAGGCCCGCGCGCGAGGCCATTCTCGGCGCCGCGCGCCGGTGCTTCGCGCGAGTACGGCTACGAGGGCGCGACGGTCGCGCGGCTCGAGTCGGCGACCGGGCTCTCGCGCGGCGCGATCTTCAACTGGTACGCCAGCAAGGAGGAGCTCTTCCTCGCGCTGGCCGACGCGCGACGCGGCGCGCTTCGCCTCGCCTCTGGCTGGACGGGGGCTTCGAGGAGGTGCTGCGGGCGCTGCTCGCCGAGGATCCGGCCTGGCTCGGCGTCTACTTCGAGGTCGGCCGGCGGCTGCGGACCGACGAGCGCTTCCGCGAGCGCTGGTCGCAGCGCGCGCCCGACTTCGAGCAGCGGCTCGAGGATCGGCTGCGGGCGCTGCAGGAGGCGGGCGAGCTCCGCGTCGGACGTCGGCTGGCAGACGCTCGGCCGCTTCATGGGGATCGTCGCCGACGGCCTGGCGATCCGGCGCGCGACGGGCTTCGAGACCGACGACGCCGAGGCGCTGATCCTCGTCACGTTGAGCGCGATCCGGCCCCAGCAGAGCTAGACGCGGAGCTGATCCGCGTACGCCCGCGCGTAGATGCGCTTCAGCTCCTGCACCCGCCGGACGTAGTGGCGAGTCTCGGCGAAGCGGATCCCTCCGCCCTCGGCGCGCCAGCGGTCGACGTTCGCCTGGCCGGCGTTGTAGGCCGCGAGCGCAGTCGCCTCGTCCCCGTACTTGTCGAGCAGGTGCCGGAGATACCAGGCGCCGTAGCGGACGTTGAGCTCCGGCACGTAGAGGTCCTCGACGACGAACCGCTGCCCGCCGGTGCGGGCCGCGATCCCCTTCGCCGTGTCCGGCAGGAGCTGCATCAGCCCGATCGCGCCCGACGACGAGCGCGCGTTCGCGTCGAACTTCGACTCCTGGTAGATCACCGCGGCGAGGAGCGGCGGGTCGAGCCGGTAGTTGCGCGCGTGCCCGCGGACGATCTGCTCGTAGCGGAGCGGATAGCGGGCGCGCTCGTACCAGCCGGGCTGGTCGTGGACGACCCAGGCGGCACCGCCGGCGACGACGGCCAGCACGGCCGCGAATGTCAGCAGCCGGGTCATCCCACGCAGCTTGGCCATCACGTCGGCCACCCACTCGTCGAGGTCGTCGAGCGAGCCGGTGTTGACGTAGACGAAGTCCGCCCGCTTCGCCTTCTCCCGGTCGGGGATCAGTCGGTCGTCGCGGTCGTCACGCGCCACGCGCCGGCGCTGCTCGCGGAGCTGTCGCGGAGCCGTGACGACGACGACCTTGTCGAAGCGGCCCTCGCCGCCCGCCTCGTAGAGGAGCGGCACCTCGGTGACGCAGACCTTCGGCGGCGTCGGCAGCGCGGCGAGCTGCTCGCGCCACGTCAGGTACTCGCGCGCCACCAGCGGGTGGAGGAGCCCTTCGAGGAATGCCAGCGCCTCGCGGTCGGCGAACACGACCCGCGCGATGCGCGCCCGGTCGGGCCGTCCGTCCTCGCCGAGGATCGCCTCGCCGAAGCGCTCGACGAGCGCGTCGCGGACGGCGTCGTCGCTCGCGAGCAGGTGGTGCACGATCTCGTCGCTCGAGACCGTCGCGGCGCCGTGGCGCCTGAACGCCTCGAGGGCCTCGCTCTTCCCCGCTCCGATGCCGCCCGTGATGGCGACGGCGATGGGCCGCACCGTGGTGGCGCTAGGAGGTCTCGTCGGCCTCGGGCGCGGCCGGTTCGGCCTCGTCCACGACCTCGTCGGGCGCGTCGGCCTCAGCGGCCGGCTCGGCGACGGCGGGCTCTTCGAGCTCGGCCTCGTCCTCGACGACCGGCGCCGCGACCTCGGCGACCGGCTGCTCGGCCTCCGCGGCAGGCTCGTCCGCCTCCGCGGCGGTCTGCTCCTCCTCGACGGGGGCAGCCTCGGCGACCGGCTCGGGCTCGGCGGCCTCGGCCGTCGCCTCAGGAGCCTCGGCTGCTGCGGCCGGCTCCTCGCCGGCCTCGGCGTCGAGCTCCGGCGCTTCGAGCGCGCCCTCCGCCTGGGCCGGGAATGCGTCCTCGGACAGCTGCAGGTTCGGCGTCAGGTGCACGGACTCGGCGCCGTCTGCGCGTGGCATCGGCTCCTGGCCCTCCTCGACGCGCTTCAGCGACAGCGACAGCCGGCGGCGCTCGCCGTCGACCTCGAGGATCAGGACGTTGACCGGATCGCCCTGCGAGACGACCTCGCGCGGGTTCTCGACATGGTGCTGCGCGAGCTCGGAGATGTGCACGAGCCCCTCGACGCCCGGGAGGATCTCGACGAAGGCGCCGAACGTGACCACCTTCGTCACGCGGCCCTCGACCACGTCGCCCTCGCTGTAGCTGTCGACCACCTGCTGCCAGGGGTCGGACTGCGTCTGCTTCAGGCCGAGCGAGATGCGCTGGCGGTCGCGGTCGATGTCGAGCACCTTGACCTTGACGGTCTGGCCGATCTCGAGCACCTCCGAGGGGTGGTTCACGTGCGACCACGACAGCTCGGAGATGTGGATCAGGCCGTCCATGCCGTCGAGGTCGACGAACGCACCGAAGTCGACGATGTTGGAGATCGTGCCCTCGACGACGTCGCCCGGGTTGAGCCGGTCGAGGATCGCCTGGCGCATCTCCTTGCGCTCGTCCTCGAGGACGGCGCGGCGCGAGAGAACGACGTTGTTCCGCGAGCGGTTGAGCTCGATCACCTTGCAGCGAAGCTCCTTGCCCATGAACTCGTCCAGGTCCTGGACGCGGCGGATGTCGACCAGCGACGCGGGCAGGAAGCCGCGGACGCCGAGGTCGAGGATCAGGCCGCCCTTGACGACCTCGATCACGCGGCCGACCACGGACTCGCCGCTCTCGTTCGCCGCCTCGATGCGCTTCCACGCAAGCTCGAAGCGGGCGCGCTTCTTGGAGAGGATCAGCCGCCCTTCGGCGTCCTCCTTCGTCATCACGAGCGCGTCGACCTCTTCGCCGAGGGAGACCTCGTCGGCCGGGTTGACCGAGCGCCGGATCGAGAGCTCGGAGACGGGGATGACGCCCTCCGACTTGTAGCCGATGTCGACGAGCACCTCGTCCTTGTCGACGCGCACGACCGTGCCGTGCACGACCTCGCCCTCGTTGATGGTCGGGAAGGTCGAGTCGTAGTCGGGGATCATGTCCCCCTCGGGCCCTTCGACCCAGACGCCTTCCTCGTAAATCGTGTCGTTCGCCATGAGCGAACGCGCAGTATAGCCACGTCCTCGCCCAATCCCACAGACGCCTCGGAGGTCGTGCAAACTGCGCGTCCGTGAGGCTGACGCTCGTCCGGAACGCCACGCTGCTCCTCGAGATCGGCGGCCGGCGGCTGCTCGTCGATCCCGCGCTCGACGACGCCGAGGCGCGCCCTCCGGTCGAGCGCACGCCGAACCAGCGGCGCAATCCGCTCGTGCCGCTACCGGTCCCGGCCGAGCAGGTCGTGGACGGCCTCGACGCGGTGCTCGTCACGCATCTGCACCGGGACCACCTGGACGGGACGGCGGAGCGGCTGCTGCCTCGCGACGTCCCCGTCTTCTGCCAGCCGGAGGACGAGGAGCGGCTGCGCTCGCTCGGCCTCGACGCGCTGCCCGTCGCGGCCGCGGTCGAGTGGGACGGCATCGCCATCGCCCGGACGGGCGGCTGCCACGGCACCGGCGCGCTCGCCGACGCGCTGGCGCCGGTGAGCGGCTTCGTCGTCCGCGCACCGGACGAGCCCGTCCTCTACGTCGCGGGCGACACGATCTGGTGCGACGAGGTCGAGACCGCGATCGCGGAGCACGCGCCGCAGGTCGCCGTCGTGAACGCCGGCGGGGCGAGGTTCCTGGAGGGCGATCCGATCGTGATGACCGTCGACGACGTCGCCGAGGTCGCCGCCCGCGTGCCGACAGTCGTCGCTGTCCACCTGGAGGCGATCAACCACTGCCTCGAGACGCGCGCGGACGTGCGTGCCCGAGTGCCCGCCGCCCTCGTTCCCGAGGACGGCGAGACACTCGAGCTCTGACGTTCGGGCTAGCCGACCTTGTGGATCCGGTCGAGGACGGGCGGGTCGAGCGGCTGGTGGTTGCCGAGGTACGCGGCAAACGCGTCCAGGTCGACGTCGCCGCCGAGCGGCTCCGTGCACGACCTGAACACCGAGTAGCCGTCGCCACCGTCGGCCATGAAGTTGTTCATCACGACGGGGTAGGGCGTCGTCTTGTTGATGAACGTGTCGCCGTCGTCGAACGAGACCGAGCCGTCGATCACATGCGGTGTCGGCGTGCTCGACCACGAGTAGTCGACGTTCGCCGAGACGAGCATGATCCGGTTCGAGCCCGGCTCGGGGTTGTTCCACTGCTGGTTCAGGACGTCGTAGATCTGCTGCCCGGTGCAGGTCTTGACGACGAGCGTGTTGCCGAAGGGCTGCACGGTGAACGCCTCCGTGTAGCGAACCTGTCCGTCGACGGTCTCCGGGCCGCTCTTCGCGAAGAAGAGACTGCCGCGAACGCCACCCGAGTTCATGAACGCGGCAACGGCGCCGCCGAAGTCGGACGGGCTCGTCTTCTCGAGCATCGCGTCGGCGATCACGTCGCCCATGGGCTGCTCGCCTGCGGCGTTCTGCGCGTTGGAGTCGTCGCGCGGCGAGAGGATGTCGCCGGTGATCTCGCCGATCAGCCGGTTCGCGAGCGGCGCCGACAGCACCGTGTACTTGTCGAGGATCGCCTGCGTGTCGGGATCGGGCGTCACGCTCGCGTCCTGCGTCACGATCCGGTTGACCGCCGTCGCCGCGGTGATCTGCTTCGACTGGTGGTCGATCGTGAGGTCGATGTCGGTGATCAGCCGCCCGAACGACGCCGCGCTCGTCACGAGCTTGTCGCCGATGTGGCAGATGTACGGCTGGTGAGTGTGGGCGCTGACGATCACCTTCACGCGCGGGTCGATCGCGTTCGCGATCGCCGTGATCTCAGGGCCGTTGAAGTTCTCGCACTCGTTGATCTTCGTGTACTCGTTCCCGACCACGGTGCCGGTGGGGAACTTCGGCGGCGCGGGCGGCCGCTGGGCGCCGCCCTGATGGAGCAGGACGACGAACGCCTTCACGCCCTGTTCGTTCCGAAGCTTCTCGACGAGAGTGTTCACCGTCTCGGCCTCGGGCTTGAAGTCGAGGCCGTCGACGGCAGTCGGCGTCACGATCGTCGGCGTCCCCTCGAGGGTCAGCCCGATGAACGCGATCTTGGCGTTGCCGATCCTCCGCACCTCGTAGGGCGGCAGGATCGTGTCGGGCGTGTTCTCGTAGAAGACGTTGGCTGCGAGGTACTGGTAGAAGGCGCCGAGGAACGGCGTGCCGTCCTGGCAGCCGTCGACCGGATGGCAGCCGTTGTTCGGGAACATGCGGTTGCCGAACTGCATGCGGAGCAGCTCGGGCACGCCTTCGTCGAACTCGTGGTTGCCGACGCCGGTCACGTCGAGGCCGAGCGAGTTCAGCGCCTCGACGGTCGGCTCGTCGTGGAACAGCGCCGAGACGAGCGGGCTGGCGCCGATCATGTCCCCGGCGCCGACGGAGATCGTGTTCGGGTTCGTCGCCCGTAGGGCCTTGATGTGCGTCGCGAGGTAGGCGATGCCGCCTGCCTTGACGGTCTTCTGCGTCCAGGCGGTCTGCAGCTTGGTGACCCTGTCGATCACCGGGTCGCAGCAGCCGATCTGAATCGTGCCGGGCGTGTCCGGTGCGAGGTGCCCGTGCAGGTCGTTGATCGCGAGCAGCTGCACGTGCGTATCGTTGTCCTTGTTCTTCGGCCCGTTCGCAGCCGGCGCGACAGCCGGTAGCGCGAGCACGGCGGCGAGCGCGATCGCGCCCGCAAGCATTCGTCTCATTCGTCTCCCCTTCTCCTGAGCGCCGGCCCCCTCGGCCGGACGGAGGCGATCCTAGAGCGTCTCGGACGCGGGCGTGCGGTTCAGCGTCAGCGGATGTCGATCGAGGCGCCGGCGCGGTCGTTGGCCGCGTTCGGGTCGACGTCGCTGCCGTCGACGGTCGCCGTCGCGTTCAGCGTTCCCTTCGTGCCGGTCGTGCCGTAGAGCACCACGCTCGTCGACCAGCCCTTCGGCTTGGCGCCGAACGAGCAGGAGACGTTCGAGCCGGCGAGCGTGCAGCCGGTGCCGCTGACGGCGAGGCCGGTCGCCGGGCCGGTCAGCTGCATCGTCATCGTCACGGCGGAGGTGTCCGGGCCGGCGTTCGAGACGACGGCGGTGAAGGAGAAGCTCTTCTTCGGCTTCACCTTCGGCGCGGAGGCGGTGACACGGACGCCGAGGTCGGCCGTGACCGTCGGCGGCGGCGCAGCCCGGAGATTCCGGAGCACGACGAGCCCGTGGTTGTAGTCGGCGATCGCGAGGTCGGGCGAGCCGTTGCCGTCGAGGTCGCCGACGGCGAGACCGTGCGGCTCGTAGTGGCTCGCGTACGGGATCGGGGAGAGGAGCTCTGTCGAGAGGGCCCCGTTCGCCCCCTGCAGATAGGTGCCAGCCTGGTTCCAGCCGCCGTGAAGGGTGACGACGTCGGCGCGCCCGTCCTGGTCGATGTCGGCCACGTCGACAGGCTCGGGGATGTCGTAGCTCGGCGAGGTGACAGGAGCGGCGAGAGTCCCGGCGGCTGTCTGGGCGAAGACCGCGATCCCCGAGCTCGGACGATTGCCGCCGTAGCTCGCGACCACGTCCTTGCGGCCGTCGCCGGTCACGTCGCCGAGGCCGATCCCCTGCGTGTTGACGTTCGTGCCGACCCGATACGCCGCCGCAGTCCCGAACCCGCCGCCCGCGAGCTGCGGCAGGACACTGAGGTTCGGTACCGCATAGGTCTGGCCGGACATCACGACCAGGTCGTCACGCGCGTCGCCGGTCACGTCGCCGACCTCCAGGTCGTCGTATCCCGAGTGCTGGCCCGGATAGACGGTCGGCGCCCGCAGGCCGCCGGCACCGTCGTTGAGCAGCACGCTGACGGTGTCCGTCCCCCAGCCGAGTGTCGCGACGTCGAGCCGCGCGTCCGCGTCGAGCCGGCCGAGGCGGAGCCTGCCGCTGTCGGTGATCGCGGTGAACGAGGGCGCCGCCAACGTGCCGCCCGCCAGCTGCGGGAAGACCTGGATCCCGAGGCCGGCGAGGCCGAGAACGACGTCGGCGCGGCCGTCACCGGTGAGGTCACCGATCGCGACCGAGTCGGGGCCGTTCGAGTAGGTGGCCGCCGTCGGGTACGCCACCGGTGCCGCGAGCGACCCGTCCGTGCTCTGTGCGAAGACCCAGAGCTTGTAGTCGTTCGCGTCGTCGAAGTAGAAGTGCGTGGTCATGACGACGTCGTTCCGGCCGTCGCCCGTGACGTCGCCGATCGCCACGGCGTCCGGCCAGGAGCCGACCGGGTATGCCTGGTACGGCTGGAAGCTCCCGTCCGCCGCGGCCGCGGGGACGGCAGCGAGCACCAGGCCCAGACCCAGCCCGACGCCGATCCGCCGCAACAGCCCAACCCCGCCCACAGCCTCACCGTACGACGGCCGGGGCGACTCGTCAACGGGTCAGGACTTGGCCTCCGCCCAGTCGTCGCCGACACCGATGTCGACCGCCAGCGGCGGATCGAGCGGGTAGGCGCCGCACAGCTCGCTGCGGACGAGGTCCTTGACTGCGCTCGTCTCGACCTCGGGCACTTCGAGCAGAAGCTCGTCGTGCACCTGGAGCACGAGCCTGGCCGCGCGCCCCTCGCGCCGAAGCCGCTCGTGGATGCGGATCATCGCCACCTTGATGATGTCCGCGTTCGAGCCCTGCATGACGAAGTTGACCGCGATCCGCTCGCCGAGGCCGCGCGTCTGCCGGTTCGAGGCGCGGATCTCCGGCACCGGCCGGCGGCGCCCGAGCAGGCTCGTGGCGTAGCCGTCGGCGCGGGAGCGCTCGATCGTCCGCTGGATGAAGTCCTGCACGTGCGGGAAGCGGGCGAGATAGGCGTCGATGTAGGCCTGCGCCTCCTCGCGCGGGATCTCGAGGTTCTCGGAGAGCCCGAAGGCCGAGATCCCGTAGACGATCCCGAAGTTGATCATCTTCGCGATCGCGCGCTGACCGTGCGTGAGCTCGGCCGGGTCGACCCCGAGCACTTCGGCGGCCGTCGCGCGGTGGATGTCCTCGCCGCGCGCAAACGCCTCGCGCAGCTTCGGCTCGCCCGAGACGTGCGCGAGGATGCGCAGCTCGATCTGCGAGTAGTCGGCGGACAGCAGCCGGTGCCCAGGCTCGGCGACGAAGGCGGAGCGGATCTCGCGGCCGAGCTCTGTCCGGATCGGGATCGACTGCAGGTTCGGGTTCGTGGTCGAGAGGCGCCCGGTCGAGGCGACGGTCTGGTTGATCGTCGTGTGCAGCCGCCCGTCCTCGCCGATCAGGTTCGGCAGCGGGGAGAGGTACGTGTTGACGAGCTTCGTCAGCTCGCGCCACTCCTCGAGCACGGGCACGATCTCGTGCTCGGAGCGGATCGAGCGGAGCACGCGCGTGTCGGTCGAGTACCCCGTCTTGCCCTTGCGCCCGGTTGTGAGCTGCAGCTGCTCGAAGAGGACGCGCGCCACCTGCTGCGTCGAGCCGAGCAGGAACTCCTCGCCGGCGAGCTCGTACGCCTTCGCCTCGAGCTCCTCGATCCGATCGGCGAGCCGCGCCGTGATCTCGCCCATGCGGTAGGTGTCGATGCGAACCCCGGCGGTCTCCATCGCGGCGAGCACCTCGGTCAGCGGCAGCTCGACCTGCTCGTAGAGCCCGACGAGGCCGCGCTCCTCGAGGCGCTCGCGCATCGTCGGCGCGAGCCTGCGGGACAACTCGGCGCGCCGCACGAGGGAGGCGGTCTCCTCGTCGGTCAGCGGGTCGGGCTCGAGCTCGACGCCGTACTCGCGGCCGAGCTCCTCCAGCTCGTACGAGGCGCGGGCGGGCTCGATCAGATAGGCGGCGACGAGCGTGTCGTCACGTGCCTCCACGCGGAGCGCCTTCGCGTCGTGGACGACGAGCTCGCCCTCGACGCGGGCCGGACGCGGCGCAATCACGACACCGGTGTCGTCCGCGACCGCGACGCGATCCCCGTCGGCGGCGAAGCCGACCAGATGGCGCAGGTCGGGCAGCTCCCCCTCCCGCCACGGCACGGAGACGCCCTCGGCGACGAGCCGCTCGGCGGCCGGCACCGCCTCGTCGAGCTCGTCGACGCGGCCGAGCAGCGCCCGGAACTCGAAGCGGCGGAACATCTCCTTCAGCTCGGAACGATCGGGTGGAGCCAGCACGAGCGCCGCCGGGTCGAAGTCGAGATCGAGGTCGCGCCGCATCGTTGCGAGCTGCTTCGAGACGCGCGCCTGGTCGGCGTGCTCGGTGATGTTCTTCCGGCGCGCCGGCGAGAGCTCCTCGGCGTGCGCGATCACCTCCTCGAGCGAGCCGTACTGGGCGATCAGCTGGCCTGCCGTCTTGTCGCCGATTCCCGGAACGCCCGGGATGTTGTCCGAGGTGTCGCCCTTGAGCCCGATGAAGTCCGGCACCTGGTCGGGCCGGACGCCGTAGCGGAGCTCGACCCGCTCGGGCGTGTAGACGTTGACGTCGGCGACCCCGCGCGGGGTCATCATCAGGCAGATGTTCGCCGAGCAGAGCTGGAACGCATCGCGGTCGGTCGAGACGACACACGTGCTTGATCCCGGCCTCGTCGGCGCGCGTGGCCAGGGTGGCGATCACGTCGTCGGCCTCCCAGCCCTCGAACTCGAGGTTGCGGTAGCCGAACGCCTCGACGATCGGCCGGAAGTACGGGAACTGCTCGCGCAGCAGGTCCGGCATCGGCCGCCGGCCCTCCTTGTACGTCTCCGAGAGCTCGGCGCGGTGGACGGGCCGCGTGTCCCAGGCGACGGCGACTCCCCGCGGCCGGTAGTCGGAGAGCAGCTTGAAGAGCATGTTCGTGAAGCCGAGGAGCGCGTTCGTCGAGAAGCCGTCGCTCGTCGCGAGCTCCTCGGGCAGCGCGAAGAAGGCGCGGTAGGCGAGGTTGTTGCCGTCGACGAGGAAGAGCTCGGATTCCCGCGCCGGCGCGTCGTCGAGCTCCAGCTCGACACCGGTGAGCGTCTTGGGGCTCATCCGTGCCAACGGTATCGTCCTGGCGCGATGAGCGACCTCGACGTCCAACCCTTTGCCGACGAGCATCTCGACGAGGCCGCTGCGCTGCTCGCTGCGCGCCACGCGCGCCATCGCGCGGCCGAGCCGCGCGGCTTCCGCACGAGCTTCGTCCGGCTCTACAGGTCGATCCCGTGAGCTCCGTCGAGATCGTGCCGTTCGCCGACGAGCACCTCGACGGTGCCGCCTTGCTCCTCGCCGAGCGACACCGTCGTCATCGCCAGGCCGAACCGCTCCTGCCCGAGCTCGCCGATCCGCGAGCCGCGCTCGAGCAGGAATGGCGGGCCGAGGGCGCGAGCGGCGCCGTCGCCTCGCGGCGGCGGCGAGATCGTCGGCTACGTCGTGGGACACACCCGGTCCGATCCGGCCGGGACACACGTCATGAGCTTCATCGCAGGGCATGCGAGCCGCGAGCCGGAGCTCGTCCGGGACCTCTACGCGGCCGCGGCCGCGGCCTGGGTCGACGCCGGCCTGACCCGCCACTTCGTCTACGTGCCCGCGCTCGACGAGCTGATCGACCCCTGGTTCCGGCTCAGCTTCGGCGGCTCGGCGGTGCAGGCCATGCGTGAGACCGCCGGAGAGCCGCCTGCTTCCGTCGACGGGGTGCTCGTCCGCGACGGCGAGCCGCGCGATCTCGAGGCGGCCGTGCAGCTGGAGCGCGCGATGACCGAGTCGATGCAGCCGGCGCCGAGCTTCTCGGACTACCGGCCGGATCCGCTCGAGGAGGCGACGGCCGAGTGGCAGGGCACGTGGGACGACACCGAGACGTACACGCACTTCGTCGCAGAGCGCGACGGCCGGGTCGTCGGGCATCTCCTCCTGTACCGCCGCCCGCCGGACCTGCGCATCCCGACCGACTCGATCGACCTCGCACAGGCCTCGACGGACCCCGTGGAGCGCGGCACGGGTGTCGGCGTCGCCCTCACCCGTCACGCGATCGCATGGGCGCACGAGCACGGCTACCCGACGATGACGACCGACTGGCGGATGACGAACCTGCTCGCTTCGCGCTTCTGGCCGCGCCGGGGCTTCCGGCCGACGTTCCTGCGGCTGCAACGCTCGATCCCCTAGCTTCCCCGGATGCCCAGGTTGCCCCTGCTCGCCGGCTCGCGGGTGCCGGTCGTCCATGCGCCCGACACCGCGGTCGTGCTCCGGCCCCCCGCGCCGCGCGAGGCGATTGCGGACATCGGCTCGGCGGTGCGCGACGCGCTCCGCTTCACGCTTTCCGGCCCGCCGCTCGAGGCGCTGGCGCCCCCGGGCGGCCGCGCGACGATCGTGGTCGAGCCGCCGATCGCTGCCGTTCCCCGGCGCGGTCCAGGATCCGCGGCAGGCCGCGCTCGCGGCGACACTGGACGAGCTCGACCGCCTCGGGATCCCGGGCGAGCGGACGACGATCCTCGTCGCGGGCGGCCTGGGCCGGCGGGCCGGGCAGCGAGAGCTCGAGGCGCTGCTCACCCCGCCGCGAGCCCGGGCGTTCCACGGCCGGGTCGAGGCGCACGACTGCGAGGGCGACCTCGTCGAGCTGGGTGAGGCAGCAGGCGTGCCGCTGCGGGTCAACCGCGCGCTCGTCGAGACGGACGTGGTCGTGACCGTGACGGCAGCGGAGTCCGTGCTCGACGGCGGCGCGGCGGCGCTGCTCGCAGCGGCGAATCCCGAGGCGCTGCGATCGGCAGGCGCGTCGTCGCTGCTCGAGACGCGCGGCTCGACGCGGCTGGGAGCTCGCGCTCGCGCTGGAGCGGCTGCTCGCGCGCCGCGTCCCGCTCCTCGGCGCCTCGCTCGTCCTCAACCATCCGCGCCTCACGGGTGCATACCGCGGCTACCCGTTCGAACGGAGCGCGTACATGGCGATCGTCCGCTCGCCGCTGCGCCGGCTGATGAACGTGATGCCCGGCAGCGTCCGGCACGCGACGCTGACGGGCCTACCGCGCGAGCTGACGGCGGTCGCGGCGTTCGGCGGCGCGCCGTCGGTCGCGCACGCCGAGGCACTGCTGCGGGGGATCGCGCTCCGCGGCACGCCGCTCGACCGGCCGCTCGACGCGATCGTCGTGCCGATCCCGTGGGAGAGCCACCACGTCCCACGCGAGCAGCTCGAACCCGGTCAGCGTCGCCGCACTCGGGCTCGGGCTCGCGCTGCGGCTCTGGCGCGACGCGTTCCCGGTCGTCGACGGGGGCACCGCGATCCTGCTGCACGGCTTCTCGCGCAGCTTCGTCGCCCTCGACGCGACCCCTACCGCGAGCTGCTGGCCGAGCGCGCGACGGCGACCTGAGCCGCGAGCGAGGCGCACGCGGCGGCGCGATCCGCGGGCGCTGAAGGCCTACCGCGCAGGGCCGGGCCTGCCATCCACTCCTGCCCTACCGCGACTGGGCCTCGTGCCGACCGGTGCTCGACCGGCTCGGCGCGGTCGTCGTCGCGGGCTGCCGCGACGCGCAGGCCGCCCGCTCGCTCGGCTTCGTGCCGACGCACGGCATGGGCGCCGCGCTGACGATGGCCTACGGCGCGCTCCGGCCGAGCCCGGATCGGCTTCCTCGTCGCGCCTCCCTACTCCCCGCTCCTCGTCGGCGGGGAAGTGGACTAGAGCTCGCCGAGGTAGGTCTTGCGCACCTGCTCGTTCGTCTGCAGCGTCGCTCGCGTGGCCGGCGAGCGCGATCCGGCCGGTCTCGAGCACGTAGCCGCGGTCGGCCGCGTCGAGCGCCATCAGCGCGTTCTGCTCGACGAGCAGCACGGGCGTGCCCTGCTCGTTGATCTCGAGCACGATCTCGAAGATCCGCTCGACGAAGATCGGCGCGAGCCCCATCGACGGCTCGTCGAGCAGGAGCAGCTTCGGCCGCGCCATCAGCGCCCGGCCGATCGCGAGCATCTGCTGCTCGCCGCCGGAGAGCGTCCCGGCCTTCTGGCTCTTCCGCTCGGCGAGCCGCGGGAAGAGCGTCGAAGACGCGGTCGAGGTCCTCGCGCACGCCGCCGCCCGTCTGTGCGCTGGTAGGCGCCCATCTCGAGGTTCTCGAGCACGGACATCCGCGGGAAGACGCGGCGGCCCTCCGGCGACTGCGAGATGCCCATCCGCACGATCTCGTGCGCGCGGCGCCTCCGTGATGTCCTCGCCGCTGGAAGCGGATCGTGCCCGTCGCGCGGCTGGTTGCAGCCCGTTGATCGAGCGCAGCGTCGTCGACTTGCCGGCGCCGTTCGCGCCGATCAGCGTCACGATCTCGCCCTCGCGCACCTCGAGCGAGATGCCCTTGAGCGCGTGGATCGTCCCGTAGTACGTGTGGACGTCGTCGAGCTGCAGGACGACGCCTGCGCCGTCCTCGGCCGGCGCCTCGGGAGGCGTCGGCGCGGCCCGGTCGGGGTCAGCGGGCTCGTCGTGCGCCCTTGCCGAGGTAGGCCTCGATCACGCGCGGGTCGTGCTGCACCTCGGCGGGCGTGCCCTCGGCGATCTTCTCGCCGTAGTCGAGCACGGTCACGCGGTCGGAGACGCCCATCACGACCTTCATGTCGTGCTCGATCAGCAGCACGGTCAGCTCGTGCTCCGCGCGCAGCTCGCCGACGAAGTCGGTGAAGCGGCGCGTCTCCTCCGGGTTCATGCCCGCGGTCGGCTCGTCGAGCAGCAGCAGCGCGGGCTCGGTCGCGAGCGCCCGCGCGACCTCGAGCCGCCGCTGGTCGCCGTAGGGCAGGTTCTTCGCGTACTCGTCGTGCGCGGCCGGTCAGGCCGGAGTAGCTGCGAGCAGCTCGCGGCCGCGCTCCTCGGCGGCCGGCCTCCTCCCGCTTGATGCCGCGGCGTGCGCAGGATCGACGCCCAGATGCCGCCCTTGATCCGGCTGTGCATCGCGACGAGCACGTTCTCGAGCGCGGTCATGTTGTGGAAGAGGCGGATGTTCTGGAACGTCCGCGCCATGCCGAGCTGGGTGATCTTGTGCGGCGGCAGGCCGCCTGACGCGCCGGCCGCGGAAGATGACCTCGCCTGCGGTCGGCTTGTAGACGCCCGTGAGGATGTTGAAGAACGTCGTCTTGCCGGCGCCGTTCGGGCCGATCAGGCTGACGATCGCGCCCTGCGGGATCGTGAAGTCGACGTCGTTCGACGGCGATCAGGCCGCCGAACTCCTTCCGGACCTGCCGCGCCTCGAGCAGGTTGCCGGTCGAGCCGCTCCGCCTACGCGCCCTCCCGCCGGATGTCGTAGAGGTCGTCGCCGATGTCGCGGTCCGGGCCCTCGGCTTCCTCGGCCTCGTGGAACTCGGCCTTACGGCGCGCGCTCGGGATCAGGCCCTCGGGCCGGAACAGCATCATCACCACGAGCAGCGTCCCGAAGATGAGGAACTTGTACTTCGGGATGTCGATCGTCGAGTTGATCCCGACGAGCGTCGATGCCGTCGTTGAGCCCGTCGCCGATCTTGTCGAGCCCCTTCAGGTTGAGGTACTCGAGCAGGATCGCGCCGACGATCACGCCGTAGATGTTCCCCATGCCGCCGACGATGACCATGCAGAGGATCAGCACCGAGATGTTGAAGAAGAAGCTCGTCGGGAAGACGGAGCCGATGAACGAGCCGTAGTACGCGCCGGCGAAGCCGCCGAAGACGGCGCCGATCGCCGTAGGCCCAGAGCTTCGTCCGCATCAGCGGCACGCCCATCGCGGAGGCGGCGACCTCGTCCTCGCGCACGGCGATCCACGCGCGGCCCATCTTCGAGTCGCGCAGGCGCGTGTTCACGAAGATCGTGATCAGCACCATCACCACGATCGTGAAGTACCACGGCTTCAGCTCGACGATGCTGAAGCGATCCGGGAGCACGCCGCCGGTCGCAGTCGCTGAGCTGCTCGCCGAACCCCGGCCGGTCGAGCGGCTTGATCCCGCGGACGCCGTTCGTCAGGTTGACGGCCTGGAAGTCGATGAACGGCGGCGACGCCTGCAACCCGCTGCGGCACCGGCAGCTGGTCGGCGTTCCGGAAGACGTCCGGGATGATCTCGCCGAAGCCGAGCGTCACGATCGCGAGGTAGTCGCCGCGGAGCCGCAGCGTCGGCCAGCCGATGATGACGCCCGCGACCGCAGCGACGATCCCGGCGAGGAGCAGGACCAGCCAGAAGTTGAGGTGGATGCCCGGGATCGCGTCCGAGGCGCGTCGAGCCGAAGTGGAAGTCGACGCTGCGTGAAGCGGTCCGAGCGCGAACCAGCCGACGCGTGTAGGCGCCGAGCGCGAAGAAGGCGACGTAGCCGAGGTCGAGCAGGCCCGCGTAGCCGACGACGATGTTCAGCCCGAGCGCGAGCATCACGTAGACGGCGATCACGATCACGATGTCGAGCTGGAGCCCGAGCATGTCGAGCGTGAGCGAGCTGGATCCCGGCCCACGTCGTACCAGTACGGGTAGGTGAAGGCGAGCGGCGATGAGCGACCGCAGGGGAGCCAGCCGCCGCCGGTCGCGCCGCGCCGTCGACCGCGCGAGCGGTCGCCGCGCGGCACGCGCCGGTCACTGGCCTTCCGGCGTCTGCTCGCCGAGGAGGCCCGACGGGCGGAAGACGAGGATCAGGATCAGGATCGAGAAGATGATCGTCGTCGTCCAGCGCGCGTCGCCGAAGCCCTCGTTGTAGGCGGCGATCATCCCGAGCAGGATGCCGCCGAGCACGGCGCCGCGTGAGGTTGCCGATCCCGCCCAGCACCGCCGCCGTGAACGCGAACAGGCCGAGCCGGAAGCCGAGCTGGAAGTTCGACGTGCCGATGTAGAGCGCGTAGACGACGCCGCCGGCGCCGGCGAGCGCGCCGCCGAGCGCGAACGTGAACGAGATCGTCCGGTCGACGTTGATGCCCATCATCGCCGAGGCGTCGCGGTCCTGGGCCGTCGCCCGCATCGCCTTGCCCTGCCTTCGTGCTCTGACGAGGTAGGTCAGCCCGATCAGGACCGGGATCGTGATCACGAGGACGATCAGGTCCTTGTAGCGCGTAGGTGACGCCGTGCGAAGTCGATCAGGTCGCCCTGGGGCAGGACGTCCGGGATCGGCACCGGGCCGGGCTTCTTCCACGCGAGGCCGATGCCCTGGAGGATGAACGAGAAGCCGATCGCCGTGATCAGCGGCGCGAGTCGCGGCTGGTTGCGCAGCGGCTTGTAGCCGATCCGCTCGATCGTGACGTTGATCACCATGCAGAAGAGCATCGTCGAGCACCAGCGACATGCCCACCGCGTAGGTCTTCTGCCAGCCGGACGAGTCGTCGCCGTCGACGGCCGTCCCGAGCGGGATCGCGATCACGCCGAAGAGCAGCGGGATCTGGAACGAGCCGTCGACGTACGATCGACTGCGTCTGGAACGTGCCGAGCATGAAGTTGTCGCCGTGCGCGAAGTTGATCAGCTCGATGATCCCGTAGACGAGCGTGTAGCCGAGCGCGACGAGCGCGTAGATCGACCCGTTCGTGAACCCGATCAGCGTCACCTCGGCGAACCGGCTCGGCGACGTCGATCGCCTCGCCGATCAGCCAGTACGCGAGGCCCAGGACGAGCAGGCGCGCCGAACGGATCCGCAGCACCTGCGAGATCTGGACGGCGGTCCGCCGGGCGAGCGGGTCGTGGACTGCTGCGGGTGTCGACACGTCGTCGTTGAGCGAGGGGGCCGGCTCGCGCCGGCCCCCTCGGTGATTCATCGGTCGGTGGCTAGCCCGACCGACTTCGTCTCCTGGAATTCCCAGGCGCCGTTCGACTGCCTTGTAGACGGACTCGGTGCCGCCCGCCGGGTCGCCGTTCTCGTTGAACGTCAGCGAGCCGACGACGCGTGTCCGGGAGGTCCGTCTCGAACAGCTTCGCGAGCACGTCCTCGCGCGTGCCGTCGGAGCGGCTGATCGCGTCGAGGAGCGACCTGCGCCGCCGCGGCCGCGTAGACCGTGTAGACCTCGAGCCGGCTTGCCGCCCTCGGCGGCGAGGAAGTCGTCGATGAACGCCTTGCCCCTCGCCGGTCAGCTTGTCGGGCGGCTGCGTCGGAGCGGTGCCGAACGCGCCCTCGACGTTGTCCGCGCCCGCCTCGTCGAAGAGCGAGGAGAGCACGAAGCCGTCGGAGACCATGCAGCTTGACCTTCGTGTTGTCGCCGACGATCTGCGACCTTGTCCTTGACGAGCTGGCCGCCGTTGTTGGCGGACACGCCGCCGATGTAGATGCCGTCGGCGCCGGAGGCCTTGATCTTGGTCATCAGGGCCCGGTAGTTCTGGGCGTCCTTGTCCCAGCCCTCGTGGCCGGCGACGGTGAGCCCGACGTCCTTGGCCGCCGCCTCGAACGCGTCGGCGACGCCCTTCCCGTACAGCTCCTTGTCGTCCAGGATGAAGACCTTCGTGACGCCGAGCGTCGTCCTTCATGTACTGGGCGCCGATCTTGCCCTGGTTGTCGTCGGATGCGACCACGCGGACGTAGTTGCGCTCGCCGGACGGGAAGTACTTGTCCGGCTCGCCCGAGCTCGTGCCCGGCGCCGGCGTGCGTCAGGCCGGCGTACGTGTTCGCCGGGCTGACCATCGCGAGCTTGACCTCGTTCAGGATCGGGATCTCGATCGCCGGCGCAGCCCGAGTTGTAGGTGCCGATCACGCCGACGATCGAGTCGTCGTCGACGTACGATGCGGGCGTTCTCGGCGCACTTCGCCTCGTCCCACTTGCCGGCCGCGGCGGTCGCGTCGTCGTTCGACTCGAACTCGATCGTGTAGTCGCCGGCCTTGTTGTTCGCCTGCTTGAGGACGAACTCGATCGCGCGAACCATCTGCTCCGTCTGCACGCGGTCGGAGCCCTGGAGCGGGAGGTCGGAGACGATCTTGACCGTCTTCCCGCCGCCCCCGCCGCTCGTCGCGGTCGTGTCCCCGCTGGACTCGTTGTCGTCGCCCCCACAGCCGGCCGCGACGAGAGCGAGCGCCGCGACGAGCAGCGCGACCAGCCAGAGAACTTTGCGCTTCGGTACTAGCAAACCGATCCTCCTCCGTTCCTCCGTTGGGTCGTTGCAGTCCTGCCCGCTCGGCGCCGATCCTCAACTCCTGCGCGCGAGTTGGCAGGAGTATCCGGATCGGGGGTCAGCCTTTCAACTCGCACCCGTCGCCGGGATGCAGGGCTACGATCCGCCCGCGAGCCGAAGTGGCGGAATTGGCAGACGCGCCGGACTCAAAATCCGGTTCCCTCCGGGGAGTGTGGGTTCGATTCCCACCTTCGGCACTACGCCAAGAGAGTCAGACCGGCTCGGGCTCGGCGAGCACGTGGGTCGACCGGTCGACCCCGGCGATGCGGTAGGCATCGACCTCGTCGAGCGTCTCCTGCTCCAGCAGCGCCGCGACGAGCGCGTCGAGGCGGGTGCGGTGCTCACGGAGGATCTCGAAGGCCCGCTGATAGCCCTCGTCGATGATGCGGCGGATCTCGGCGTCGAAGCGCTCGCGCGTCTCGCCGGCGAGCAGGCCGAGCGCCACGTGGGCCGAGCCCTCGTAGCCCGCAGGCGGCAGGACCGACATCGGGCCGATCGCATCCGACATCCCCCAGCGCCCCACCATCTGACGGGCGATCGCGGTCACGACCTCGAGGTCGTTCTCGGCACCGCTCGTGTACTGGCCGAAGACGAGCTCCTCCGCCGCCCGCCCGCCGAGCAGGCCGACGATCCGGCCGAGCAGGTAGTCGGCGGTGAAGCCGTAGCGATCCGTCTCCGGGCTCTGCACGGTGACGCCGAGCGCCCGACCGCGCGGGACGATCGAGATCTTCCGCACCGGGTCGGCCCCGGGGGTGAGCATGCCGATCAGCGCGTGCCCTGCCTCGTGGTAGGCGGTCTTCCGCTTGTCCGCCTCGGTGAGCATCAGCCTCCGCTCGGCGCCGAGGAGCACCTTGCCGAACGCCTCGGTGAAGTCCTGGGCCGTCACCTCCTCCCGGTTGCGGCGGGCAGCAGTGAGCGCGGCCTCGTTGATCAGGTTGCGGAGGTCGGCTCCGACCATCCCGGGCGTGGTCGACGCGATCGTCTGCAGGTCGACGTCGTCGGCGAGCGGCACGCCACGGGTGTGGACCTCGAGGATCGCCTTGCGGCCGCGCTGGTCGGGTGCGTTGACGACGACGTGCCGGTCGAACCGGCCGGGGCGGAGCAAGGCGGAGTCGAGGATCTCGGGCCGGTTCGTCGAGGCGATCACGATCACGCCCTCGGAGCCCGAGAACCCGTCCATCTCGGTCAGGATCTGGTTCAGCGTCTGCTCGCGCTCGTCGCTGCCGGCGCCGCCCATGCCGCCCCCCGAGCCGCGGGAGCGGCCGACGGCGTCGAGCTCGTCGATGAAGATGATCGCCGGCGCCTCGTTCTTCGCCTGCTCGAAGAGGTCGCGCACCCGGCTGGCTCCCACCCCCACGACCATCTCGACGAACTCCGAGGCCGAGAGGGAGAAGAACGGCACACCGGCCTCGCCGGCCATCGCCCGCGCGAGCAGGGTCTTGCCGGTCCCGGGCTCGCCGGACAGGAGCACACCTCGGGGCATCGCACCGCCGAGCCGGCGGTACTTCTCCGGCTGGCGGAGGAAGTCGACGATCTCGGAGACCTCGAGCTGCGCCTCCTCGACGCCCGCCACGTCGGCGAACGTCGTGCGCTGCGTCGTCGGCTCGTAGCGCTTCGCCTTCGAGCGGCCGAGCCCGCTGAAGCCGCCTCTCGTCATGCGGCGGAAGAACCAGATCATCACGCCCACGATCAGGATCGTCGGACCGAGCCCGACGAAGAGGGTCGTGAACAAGGGCCGGCCAGGCGGCGGCTTCGCGTCGATCGCGACGTGCTTGCTCAGCAGGAGCGGCATCAGGCCGTCGTCCGCGATCGCGGGCCGCGCCGTCGTGAACTGGCGGATCGTCTGGCCCGGGAGCGCGCGCTTGAACGTCCCCTCGAGCGCGTCGGCACGTGTGGCGACGTCCGAGACGTTGCCGGCCGTGACCTGCTGGCGGAAGACGCTGTAGGGGACCCCGGTTCGCGGCTCGGGCTGCCCGACCTGCGCGGCGAGGTACCAGTTCAGCATCGCGAGCGCCAGCACGAGCAGCCAGCCACGGCGACCGCCGACCAGGCGCTTCAGCCGACGCTGCCAGGGCCGCGGCTCGCGCTTCGGAGTGTCGTCGCGCGAGCCTTCGACCCGCCACGGCCGGCTGCCTTCCTCACGGAGGTCGTCGCCGTTCTCGTCTCGCGCCGGGGAGCCGCCACCGCCCCAGGGTAGTACGGGCAGCGGTGGCCGCGCGGCTCCGGGCTGCTCGCTAGGCTCGGCGACGTGGCAACGGCCGGGATCCTCACGGGCGGGGGCGACTGCCCCGGCCTGAACGCGGTGATCCGCGCGGTCGTCCGGCGGCTCGCGGCCGCGGACTGGGACGCGGTCGGCGTGCGCGAGGGCTGGCGTGGGCTGGTCGACGGGACGTTCGTGCCGCTCGGCGTGCGCGACGTCTCCGGGATCCTGCCGCGCGGCGGCACGATCCTCGGCACCACGCGCACGAACCCGTTCAAGGTCGAGGGCGGTGTCGAGCGCGTGCTCGAGACCTTCCGCTCGCAGGGGCTGGACGCGCTCGTCGCGATCGGCGGTGAGGACACGCTCGGCGTCGCCGCGAGGCTCCACGCCGAGCACGACCTGCCGGTGGTGGGCGTGCCGAAGACGATCGACAACGACCTCAGCGCGACCGACTACACGTTCGGCTTCGACACCGCCGTCTCGATCGCGACCGAGGCGATCGACCGGCTGCACACGACCGCCGAGTCGCACAACCGCGTCATGGTCGTGGAGGTGATGGGCCGGCACACCGGCTGGATCGCCGTCCACGCGGGCATCGCCGGCGGAGCGGACGTGATCCTGATCCCCGAGCAGCCGGTCACGGTCGAGGACGCGTGCTCGCTGATCGAGCGGCGGCACCGGACGGGCAAGGACTTCTCGATCGTGGTCGTGTCCGAGGGCTACGAGCTGACCTTCGCCTCGGGCGAGCGGCGGCTCGTGGCCGACGAGGCGCGGGACATCGACCAGTTCGGGCACGCCCGGCTCGGCGGCGTCGGCGACGCGCTGGCGCGCGAGATCGAGGAGCGCACGGGCTTCGAGACTCGCGTGACGGTGCTCGGTCACGTCCAGCGCGGCGGGACACCGACCCCGCGCGACCGCGTGCTGGCCACCCGCTACGGGCTGAAGGCCGCCGACCTGGTGCTCGCCGGCCGGTTCGGGCGCATGGCCGCGCTGCACGGCGACGCGATCGTCGACGTCTCGCTCGAGGAGGCGACCGCGCAGCTGAAGACGGTGCCGCCGCAGTGGTACGAGGTCGCGAAGGCGTTCTTCTAGACCGCGTTCTTCTAGACCGCGTGAGACCGGAGCTCAGCCGAGCAGGAGCAGCAGCGCGTCGGTCGGCGCGTAGTCGTCCGTCAAGAGCGGCACGTCGGCGGTCGGCAGGAGCGGCGCCCAGCGGTCGGCGATCGCGCGCGAGAGGTCCGGCGCGCGCGGTGAGCGCTGTCGCACCTCCTGCCAGCGCGAGGCAGGAAGCCCTTCCCGGGCTGCGGCGCCGTCGCCGGCGACGACGATCACGTTCCGCACCGCGGCCGGGTCGCGGTCGCCCTGCTCGAAGACGGGGTGGACGCGCGACGGTCGGGAAGACCGAGCGGTAGGTGCGGACGAGCGAGCGCAGGAGGCGGGAGTTCGAGCCCGGTGAGCGCGCCGATCGCGTTCGTCGACGATCACGCCGCCTGGCTCGAGCCGGCTGGAGGCGAGCTCGAGGAACTCGCGCGTGGCGAGGTGGAACGGGATCGAGTCCGCGTAGAACGCGTCGAGGACGATCGCGTCCCAGCGCTCGTCGTGCCGCGTCAGCCAGCGCCGCCCGTCGTCGACGTCGATGCTCGAGCCGTGAATCGCGCGGGAGCGCGAACCAGCGGTACGCGGTCTTCACCACCTCGGGATCGAGCTCGACGACCTGCAGCTGGACACCCGGGAAGTCGCGCCAGATCCGCTTCGGCGCCGAGCCGCCGCCGAGGCCGACGAAGAGGATCCGCCGCGCGGTCGGCCGGTAGGCGAGCGCGAGGTCGAGGTAGTCCGTGTAGGCGAACCGCGTCCGGTACGGGTCGGCGAGGTACATCCCGCTCTGGAACGAGCTGTCGAAGCGGAGGAAGCGGCTCTCGCCGTCCTCGGCCACGACCATGCGGTGGTAGCGCGTGTCCTTCGCCTGGCGGACGGTGTAGCCCGAGTTGCGCGTCGCGGCGGCCGCGTCGGCGAGCGTGCCGCCGTCGGCGCCGCGGAGGCGGTAGAGCGGCGACCAGTTGCGCGCCGCCGCGCCTTCGAGGCGGCCGCCGGTCTCGGGTGCGAGCGCGACGACGGCGCCGACGGACGCGCCGGCGAGCGCGAGGGCGACGGTCAGCTCGACGGCCAGCCGCTGCCCGAAGGCGACGGCCGCCGCGGCGACGAGCAGGCCGAGCGCGCCGACCGCGAGCACCTGGTCGGTGCCGAGCTCGGGGACGAGCCAGAACGCGGTCACGAACGTGCCGGCGATGCTTCCCGCAGTCGACAGCGCATAGAGACTCCCCGCGGTGCGGCCCAGCCGCTCGAGCGAGCGCGCCGAGAGCCGGACCGCGATCGGCGAGACCGACCCGAGGACGACGCTCGGCAGCCCGAAGAGCACGATCGCGGCGACGAGCGGGCTCGCGCGCGGGCCCGGGTCCCACTCGACGACGCGGGCGAGCACCCAGCTGTCGACGAACGGGATCGCGAGCACGAGCAGCGCCGAGAGGCCGAGCACCGCGAGGAGGAGCCGCGGCGTCGGCAGCCGGTCGGCGAGAGTGCCGCCGGCCCAGTACCCGGTCGAGAGCCCGGCGAGGACGACGCCGATCAGCGCGCCCCAGACGAAGAGCGAGTTGCCGAAGTAGGGCGCGACGACGCGGCTGGCGGCGATCTCGAGCCCGAGCAGGACGGCGCCGGCGAGGAAGACCGCGACGCCGATCGTGACGGCGCTACGCCGGTCGCGCTCACGGGCCACGGCCGAAAGGCTACAGGCGGTAGAGCGCGACCCACGGGCCCGTCAGCCCACCGCCGGGCCGCACGAGCAGGATGCGGCGCGTGCCGGACTCGAGCTGCGCGTAGAAGCGGGCCTCGCGCGGATAGCGGTCGGCCGCCGCCAGCACGCGGTCGGCGATCGCGCCGGTGGCAAGGACGTAGGCGATGCCCTCGCGGCGCAGCCGCGCGACGTCTCGCTCAGGGTCACTCGGACGGCCGGGCCCCGGGAGCTGGAGCGGCGCGACACGCAGGGTGGGCAGTGCCGGCGTGGACGGGTCGGCGGCGACGCGCGCCCCGACCGGCACGGCGCGCGCGATCAGCGCTGCCGCGCGAACGCGCGTGTCGGTGCGAGTGAGGTCGTGCGCGTCCGCGATCGACCACGCGAGCGGCACGAGCAGCGCCACCAGCGTCGCCGGCAGCAGTCTCGGCACCCTGCCGGCGAATGCGCCGAGCACCGGGATCAGCGGCAGCACGTACCGGTCGAAGTGAGCCTCGATCGGCAGCAACTGCAGCGCCCAGACGAGCGCGAAGGCGCCGAGGACGAGATCGGCGCGTGTCCGCCGCGTCGCGGCGAGTACGAGCCCCGCCAGGGCGACGAGCACGGCCGGGCCGAGCCCTTCCCAGAGGCGGTCTGCGAATGCGATCGGCGTCGCCGGGTCGTGCTCGAAGCCGAGCCAGCCCGCACGCGCGAGCTCCTGCACGCGGCGCAGGTCGGCCCAGGCGGCGCCTGCGTGGAGCACCACGAACGGGCTCGTCAGCGCGAACGCCCCGAGCGCGAGGCCGGCCGAGGCGGCGAGCCGGCGCCACTGCGGCCAGCCGGCGACCGCGATCGGGAGCAGGACGAGAATGCCCGGGTACTTGGCCGAGGCGGCGAGCCCGGCGGCGACCCCGGCCCACTCGAGGCGCCCCGAGAGCGCGAGCGCGAGCGCGACGGTGACACCGAGCGTGAGCGCCACGTCGGTGACCGCCATGCGCGAGTAGGCGACGTGCGTCGTCGCGACCGCGGTCGCAGCGGCGGCGGCGATCGCGCCCGACCTGCCGTAGGCGCGGAGGCCGAGCCACCAGGCGGCGCCGACCCCGCCGACGCCGAGCGCGACTGCGATCAGCCTCGCCGCGACGTACGAGGGCTCGTCGGCGAGCAGCTGGAACGGCGCGAGCAAGTCCAGCAGCAGAGACGGGTAGTCGTACCAGCCGGGATCGAGCCCGCCGCCGTGCACCATCTCCCACGCGCGCGGGACGATGTTCGCCTCGTCGGGATTCAGCAGCGGATACGGCAGCCCGTAGCGGATGCCCACGAGACGCAGGCCGGCCGCCAGCGTCAGGATCGCGGCGAGGGCGAGCGGCGCGGACGAGCTCAGACTTCGGGCGGCGGCTCATCCACGAGCCCGCCGACGTCGCCGGCGCCGACGAGCACGGCGTCGACCCCGGCGCGCTCGAGCTCGTCCACGTCGTCGCGGCTCGGGCGCGGCAGCTCGGCGATCGCGAGCTTCCCCGCAGGAACATCTGGCAGCAGGTCGAGCAACCGTTCGATGTGCTCCTGGCCGTCGGCGGCGAGATCGGCGGAGAGCAGCAGGATCTCCGGGTCGAGCCGCTCGAGCACGCGTTCCAGCTCGTCCTCGTCCCGCACCTTGAGCACGCATTCGACGCCCTGCTCGCCTGCACGCTCGACTGCGCGCTCGAGCCAGTCCTCGTCGGCATGCGCCACCTCGAGCACGACGGCGTCCCCGCCGCCGTCCGAATCGGGCGCCGTAGACGAGGATCGGCAGCTGCGTCGCCTGGCGAAGATCGCCTGCGCCGCCGGCGGACGACGAGGCCCTCCGCGCCCTGTTCCTGGGCCGCTCTCGCGGCCTCGGCGCCGTCGACCTCGACGAGCACCGAGATCCCCTGCCCCTCCGAGATCGCGTGGCTCAGCCTGCGCAAGCCGGTCACGGCGGGTGATGCTACCGCCCGTGGACGGAGGACATCCGCTGCGGGTCTGCCTCCTCGGCGCGGAGTCGACGGGGAAGTCGACGCTCGCCGAGGCGCTCGCGGCCGCGTACGAGACGCTCTGGGTGCCGGAATACGGCCGCGTCTACACCGAGGTGGGGCGGCCGCCGGGCGCGCCGTGGACGAGCGTCGAGTTCACGCACATCGCGCGGATGCAGTGCTGGCTGGAGGACTTCCTCGCGGGGGCGGCGCGCGACGGTGCTCTTCTGCGACACGGACGCGTTCACGACGGCCGTCTTCCACGAGGCGTACCTCGGTGAGCCGGCGCGCGGAGTTCGCGGCCGAGGCGGCGCGGCGTCTACGACCTCTACCTCGTCTGCGGCCTCGACGTGCCGTGGGAGCGCGACGGGCTGCGCGAGTTCGAGGCGGCGCGGCGACGGCACCACGAGACGTACCTCGAGCATGCACGGGAGAGCGGAGCTCCCTGGCTCCTCGTCGAGGGGTCGCGCCGAGCAACGTCTGGAGCGGGCGCGGCAGGCGGTCGACGCGCTGCTCGCGGCTCGGCGGCTCGCTGTGGACTGATCGGCACGATCTCGGCACGCGGCGTCACACACGCGTGCGGATTCGGCCGCTACGCTCGCAGTGGGTGGTGGGTCGGGGTGCCCCAGCGGAGTCTCCGCCCGGCCAGGTCCGGAAGGGCTACTGCCCGACCGGGTGCCAGACGGTCTTCAGCTCGAGGAAGTCGGCGATCGCCCACGGGCTCTGCGCGTCCGGCGCGGCCGTGGACGACGCGCTTGACGTTGTCGGCGGCAGCGCGCTCGAGCTCCGCCCGCTGCCCGTCCGCGCCGGAGACGTCGATCGCGTTCACGTCCATGTGCGACGCGAGCACGGGCGCCAGCTCCGCACGGAAGCCGGTGAGGATGTTGACGACACCGGCCGGTACGTCCGAGGTCGCCACTGCCTCCGCCAGCTCGACGGCGGCGAGCGGATGCTGCTCCGAGGCGACCACGACGACCGCGTTCCCGCCGACGAGCGCCGGCAGCGAGCCGCGCGACCAGCCCGTCGAGCGCGGGCTCGTCGGGGGCGATCACCGCGACGACCCCGGTCGGCTCGGGCACGGTGAAGTTGAAGTACGGCCCCGACACCGGGTTCGACGAGCCGAGCACCTGCGCCAGCTTGTCGGCCCAGCCCGCGTACCAGACGACGCGGTCGATCGCGGCCTCGACCTCCTTACGGCCGGAGCAGACGCGCGCGAGGTCGTCGCCGCGCGCCTCCATCATCTCCGCGAGCCGGTAGAGCACCTGACCGCGGTTGTACGCGGTCGCGCCCGCCCAGCCGGGCTGCGCCGACCGCGCCGCGCGCACTGCATCCCGCGCGTCCTTCCGCGAGCCGCGGGCGACGTTCGCGCCCTCGGTCTCGTACGTCCGCCCCGATTCCGAGCGCGGGAACCGCCGCCGAGGAAGAGCTTGTACGTCTTGCGGACCGGCAGGCGCTCGCTCACTCGTCGAACCTCAGGTACGGCTCGAGCCCGTGCCGGCCGCCCTCGCGCCCGAAGCCCGATTCCTTGTAGCCGCCGAACGGCGAGGCCGGATCGAAGCGGTTGAACGTGTTCGCCCAGACGACGCCCGCCCGCAGCCGCTCGGCCATCCAGAGGATCCGCGAGCCCTTCTCCGTCCACACGCCGGCGGAGAGCCCGTACGGCGTGTTGTTCGCCTTCTCGACCGCTTCCTCGGGCGTGCGGAACGTCAGCACCGAGAGCACCGGTCCGAAGATCTCCTCCTGCGCGATCCGGTAGCTCTGCGCCACGTTCGTGAACACCGTCGGCACGAACCAGTAGCCCTTCTCCGGCAGGCGGCACGGCGGCTGGTAGATCTCGGCGCCCTCCTCCTTGCCGGCCTCGACGAGCTCGGTGATCTTGTCGAGCTGCATCTTCGAGTTGATCGCGCCGACGTCCGTGTTCTTGTCGAGCGGGTCGCCGACCCGCAGGGTCTCGAGCCGGCGCTTCAGCTTGTCCACGAGCGGCTCGTAGATCGACTCCTGCACGAGCAGCCGCGAGCCGGCGCAGCAGACGTGGCCCTGGTTGAAGTAGATCCCGTTCACGATCCCCTCGACGGCCTGGTCGAGCGCAGCGTCGTCGAAGACGATGTTCGCCGCCTTGCCGCCGAGCTCGAGCGTCAGCTTCACGTCCCGCCCGGAGAGCTCGCGCTGGATCGCCTTGCCGACCTCGGTCGACCCGGTGAACGCGATCTTGTCGATGCCGTCGTGCCCGACGAGCGCAGCGCCGGTGCGGCCGTCGCCGGTGACGATGTTGACGACGCCCGGCGGCAGCTCCGCCTGGCGGACGATGTCCGTGAAGAGCATCGCCGTCAGCGGCGTCGTCTCGGCCGGCTTCAGCACGACCGTGTTGCCGGCCGCCAGCGCGGGCGCGATCTTCCAGGCGAGCATCAGGAGCGGGAAGTTCCACGGGATGATCTGGCCGGCGACGCCGAGCAGGCCTCGGCTTCCGGTTCGGGAAGGCGTACTCGAGCTTGTCGGCCCAGCCCGCGTAGTAGAAGAAATGGGCGGCCGCGAGCGGCAGGTCGACGTCGCGCGACTCCTTGATCGGCTTGCCGCCGTCGAGCGACTCCAGCACGGCGAGCTCGCGCGAGCGCTCCTGCAGGAGCCGGGCGATCCGGAAGAGGTACTTCGCTCGCTCGGCCGGGCGCAGCGACGACCAGCCGTTCTCGTACGCCGCCCGGGCGGCGCCGACCGCGGCGTCCACGTCCTCCGGCCCCGCCTGCGCGACCTCGGAGAGGTGCTCCTCGCTCGAGGGTGAGATCGTCGGGAACCACTCGCCGGAACGCGGCTCGACCTGCTCGCCCGCGATGAAGAGCCCGTAGCGCTCCCGGATCGAGACGATGTCGCGTGCCTCCTGCGAGGGCGCGTACTCCCACTCGATCGTCGCGGGCGCGCGGCCCTCGTGCTTCTCGACCTCGGCCATCAGTCGATCGTGAAGTAGTCGAGGGACTGGTAGCGGCCCGTCTTGAGCCAGCGGATCTGCATCAGCACGTCGTTCAGGAGCGACGAGGCGCCGAAGCGGTAGAGGTCGGGCGTCAGCCAGTCGACGCCGACGGTCTCGTGCACGAGCACGAGGTGCTGGATCGCCTGCTTCGAGGTGCGGATCCCGCCGGCCGGCTTGAAGCCGACGACGCGCCCGGTCTCCTGGTGCACGTCACGGACCGCTTCCAGCATGCAGAGCGCGACCGGCAGCGTCGCGGCCGGGTTGACCTTGCCGGTCGACGTCTTGACGAAGTCGGCACCGGCGGCCATCGCGAGCAGCGAGGCGCGGCGCACGTTGTCGTACGTGCCGAGCTCGCCGGTCTCGAGGATCACCTTCAGGTGCGCCTCCCCGGCCGCCTCCTTCACCTTGACGATCTCGTCGTAGACCTTCGCGTAGCGGCCCGAGAGGAAGGCGCCGCGGTCGATCACCATGTCGATCTCGTCGGCGCCCATTTCGACCGCGTCGCGGACGTCGGCGAGCTTGACGTCGAGCGGCGACTGGCCGGAGGGGAACGCGGTCGCGACCGACGCCACCTTCACACCGCTGCCGCGCAGGCGCTCCTTCGCGGTCGGGACGAGGTTCGGGTAGACGCAGACCGCGGCGACGGACGGCACGGTCCGGTCGACGGGGTCGGGCCGGATCGCCTTCGAGCAGAGCGCGGCGACCTTGCCCGGGGTGTCAGCGCCCTCGAGCGTCGTCAGGTCCATCATCCGGACGGCCAGCTCGAGCGCCTGCAGCTTCGACTCTCGCTTGATCGACCGCTTGGCCAGGCTGGCGGCGCGCTCCTCGAGCGCGACGGCGTCGACCGAGCCGATCCGCGGCAGCCGCGGCTCGAGCGGCAGCTCGAACCCACGCGGGAGTGCGGGTGCCTGAGCCATCGAATGAGTGTAGCCCCGCGCCCCCGAACGGCTCAGCAGGCCGCGACGGGCGAGCCGCACTTCTGCGTCGTGACCCAGAGGCGGCCGTGCGCAAAGTGGACGCCGTACGGCGGGGCCGCGAGCGGGATCGTTCGCGTGACGGTGTTCGTCCGCGGATCGATCCTCGTGAGCGAGCGATCGTCGCGGTTCGTCACCCAGACCGCGCCGCCGCCCACGGCGACAGCGTTCGGTCCAGCCCCGACCGGGATCCGCAGCAGCACCCGTCGCGTCTCCGGGTCGATCCGCACCAGCTCACGGAACCAGAAGGTCACCACCCAGACGGCTCCGGCACCTGCGGCGACGCCGAGCGGGCCGCCACCCACCTCGAACGTCTCGGCGCGCGAGGAGCCCGGCCGCACGACGGACACGGAGTCGCCCTTGTAGTTCGTCACCCAGGCAGAGCCGTAGCCGAACGCGACGAACAGGGGCAGCTTCCCGACGCGGACGGACGAGACGAGCTGCCGTGTCCGCAGGTCGATCCGGGAGACGGTGTCGTGGCCGCCGCTGTCACTCGGGCTCGTCACCCACAGGTAGCCGCCGCCGACGCCGAGTCCCTCGGCCGAGCCGGGGAGCCGCACCCTGGTCGGCGGGCCGGCGGCGACCGCGTCCTCGCCGACCTCGCCCTTGCTCGCGATCAGCGTCACGACCGGCTCCTCGAAGCTCGAGAGCCAGACGTCGCCACTCAGGCTGCTCGCAAGCTCCTTGGCCACCGGGACGCCGCCCACGACCCGGACCTGTCTCGTCGCGAGGTCGAGCCGCGAGACCGTCCGGTCGGCGGTGTTCGCGACCCAGATCGCGTCGTTCGTCGCCGCGATGCTCTCCGGGCCGTTGCCGACCGGGGTGACCGAGACGACGCGGCTCGTCGCGGGGTCCAGCTCGACGAGGCTGTTCGGAACGACCTCGGGCGCCGCCGGCCGGGCCGCGCTCGGCGGGTCGTCGCGGGCGGCGACGATGATCGCCGCGACCGCGACGGCAGCGGCGACCGCGAGCACGGTCGCGAGCGCGCGGCGCGTGCGTGGGTGCGGCCGACTGCCGACGGCCTGCACGGGCTCGGTGGTCAGGCTCGGGTCCTGGTTCAGGATCCGCTGCTCGAGCTCGCGCAGACGCGGCCCCGGCTCGAGCCCGATCTCGGCGAGCGCGCCGCGAGCGTCGCGATAGGCGGCGAGCGCGTCGGCCTGCCGGCCGGCGGCGTAGAGCGCCAGCATCAGCTGCACCCAGTAGCCCTCGCGCAGCGGCTCCTGCCGGGTCAGGTGCTGGAGGTCGGGGACGAGCTCCGCCGCGGCGCCGAGCCGGAGGTCGGCGTCGATCCGCTCCTCGAGCGCGGCGAGCCGGAGCGCGTCGAGCTCGGCGCGGTCGCCCTCGGCGCCGGCGAGGTCGACGCCCTCGAGCACGGGACCACGCCAGAGCGCGAGCGCGTCCCGATACCGCTCGGCCGCCGCTGCGTCGCTCCCGGCGCGCCGCTCCTCCCGTGCGGTGTCGACCAACCGCCGGAACCGCGTCGCGTCGAGCCGCTCCTCGTCGACGCGGAGGATGTAGCCGCGGGCGTCGTTCGCGAGCGCCGAGTCGCCGCCGTCGCCTGTCTCGAGCAGCCGGCGGAGCCGCGTCACGTGGGCGTGGAGGCTCTGCCGCGCCGTCGACGGCGGCCGCTCGCCCCAGAGGTCGTCGATCAGGCGGTCAGTCGTGACCGGCCGATTCGCCTCGAGCAGGAGCCGGCCGAGCAGCGCCTGCAGCTTCTCGCCGGGGACGAGGCGGTCCTCACCGGCCACGACCACCTGCAGCGGACCAAGGATCCGGAACTCGGGGCCGAGCCCGTCTGCCGCAGACATCGGCCCATCTTAGGCCCGTTTCAGCGCCCTTTCAGCCCCGCGTCTGCGTGGTGCCCGAGCGTTGCCTGCGTCATGTCGTTCATCGAAAGGAGCATCGTCATGCGTCGCATCACCGCTCTCCTCGCCGTCGCCGTCGCCACCTCGCTGACCGCGGCCGCGACCCTTGCGCGGGCAGCCGCGCCCGACGCAGGACTCGATCTCGATCGACGAGACCTTCACCA
The DNA here is from genome assembly GCA_963808915.1 of uncultured Gaiellaceae bacterium. Classification (GTDB taxonomy): domain Bacteria; phylum Actinomycetota; class Thermoleophilia; order Gaiellales; family Gaiellaceae; genus CAVTBT01. Next base: position 68,934 of record CAWEHJ010000001.1, read on the forward strand.
AGAACGACTGCGGCTTCCCGATCCAGGAGCACGACGTCCTGACGCTGAAGTTCGCGACCTGGACGGACGCGACGGGCGCTCCCACCCGACAGCTCGTCACGGCACCGGGAGCCCGCCTCACGTTCACGAACCTGGCGACCGGCGCGTCGGTCACGACCGCGAACCCGTTCACCGTCCACAAGACGTTCAATGCGGACGGCAGCATCACGGTCGCGCTCACCGGACTCGACTTCGTGATCCGCGGTGGCGGGCACGTGTACGTGAACTCGGGCCGCCTGCTGCTCGTGTTCGCAAACGGGTCGGTCGAGCCGATCGCCAGCTCGGGCCCGAGCGCCGACCTCTGCGAGGCGCTCACGGCCGCGATCGGCTAGCGGCTCCAGGCGGTGGCCGTCGCGAACGGGCGGCGGCCACCACGGCCTTCCGGGTTGCGCGAGGGCCGCGGCCGACCTACCGTCCGTCGCGATGCCGTCCGCAGCGGAGCCGCAGCCGCTCGACGTGATCCTCGACGTCGTGTTCGAGCGCGGGCTGCTCTTCCTCGCCCTCCGGAACCTCGGCACCGAGCCGGCGCTCGCCGTCTCGTGCGCGTTCGAGAAGCCCGTGCACGGACTCGGCGGCACGCGCGAGATCAGCGCGCTCAGGCTCTTCCGCAAGGTCGAGCTGCTCGCGCCCGGCCGCGAGATCCGGACGCTGCTCGACACGAGCGCCTCCTACTTCGCCCGCCGCGAGCCGACTCGCCTCCGCGTCACCGTCACGTGGCGGACGCCCGCCGGGCAGCGACGCGAAGCCCGGATCACGCACGACCTCTCGATCTACCGCGACCTGGTCTACATCCCGGAAGGAGCCCCCGATGCCTGACGCCCAGCCCTACCGCAACTTCAACTTCCTCGTCGAGATCGACGGCGTCGAGCGCGCCGGCTTCAGCGAGGCGATCCTGCCGACGGCCGAGCTCGACGTCGTCGAGTACCGCGAGGGCGCAGACAAGACCTCCGTCTCGCGCAAGCTGCCCGGGCGGCTGCGCCTCGGCAACCTCGTCCTGCGACGCGGGATCGCGGCCGACCTCGAGCTCTGGCAGTGGTTCCGCACGATCGCCGACGGCGACCTCGAGCGCCGCAACGTCGCAGTGATCCTGCTCGACGCGACCCGTCAGCCGGTCCGCCGCTGGCTGCTGCACGACGCCTGGATCGTCAAGATCGAAGGGCCGGCGCTCGACGCCAAGGGCAACGAGGTCGCGATCGAGACGCTCGAGCTCACGTGCGAGCGGCTCGAGGTGGAATGAGCTCGACGAGGGCCTCCGCCAGGTAGGCGTACTCCTCGTGCGCGTTGTAGGCCTGCGCGCTCAGCCGCAGAGCGCGGGCCGGCGAGGCCGGAAACGGGAAGACCGGGATCTCGATCCCGAACGCGATGAGCAGCTCGCCGGCGAGCGGGTCGATCAGAGTCGTCGGTCACGGGCGAGGCAGGCTCGAGCGGGACGGTCGCCAGGGCGCCGATCAGGCCGTCGGGGCACGGCAAGGTAACGTCGAGCGCCTCGCAGACGATCGCTCGCGCCTCGAGCGCCAGCGCGCGGTTGCGGGCGCGGAGCTCCGGCCAGCCGCCGGGCAGCAGCGAGCCGAGCAGCTCGAGCGCCTCCGGGACGCAGAGCCAGGCCGTCGGGTCGAGGGTGCCGACCCAGTCGAACTCGAGCCGGAAGCGGCTCCGGTCGGTGCGCGGCGAGGCCAGGCCGTGGCTGATCACAGTCGGATGCACGCCCGCCTGCAGGTCCGGGCGCACCCAGAGGAAGCCGCTGCCCTTCGGCGCACAGATCCACTTGTGGCAGTTGGCCGCGTAGTAGCCGACACCCGCGTCGGCCAGCTCGCCGAGGTCGACGTCGACCATCCCCGGGCCGTGCGCGCCGTCGACGAGCACCGGGATCCCGCGCTCTGCCGCCGCCCGCGCGATCCGTTCGACCGGGAGCACGAGGCCGCTCGGGCTCGTCACGTGGTCGACGACGAGGAGGCGCGTCCGCGCAGTCAACGAGCCCAGGATCGGCTCGACCAGCTCGTCCTCGGCCGCGAGCGGGAACGGCACCTCGGCGGCGACGAGCTGCGCGCCGGCGCGCTCGGCGACGTACGCGAGCGCGTTCCGGCACGCGCCGTAGGCGTGGCTCGTGGTCACGAGCTCGTCTCCCGGGCGGAGGTCGAGCGACCGCAGTACGGCGTTGACTCCGGTCGTCGCGTTCTGGACGAAGGCCAGGTCGGCGGGGTCGGCGCCGACGAACGACGCGAGCGGCGCGCGGGCCTCGTCGAGCAGCCCTTCGAGCTCGCGGCCGAGGAAGCGGACCGGCTCGCGCTCCAGCCGCGCGCGCAGCTCGGCCTGGCGCTCGAGGACGCGAGTGGGCGTGGCGCCGAACGAGCCGTGGTTCAGGTAGGCGACGTCCGGGTCGAGCGCCCAGTGCGTGGCGAGCGGCGAACGGTCGGGGAGGGTCGGCGCGGCCCGTGTGGCCATCAGAGGCCGAGGCGCTCGAGCGTCCGCTCGTCGCGGCGCCACTTCGGGCGCACCTTGACGACGAGCTCGAGGAAGACCTTGCGGCCGAGCAGCACCTCGATCTCCGGGCGGGCGCGCGTGCCGATCTCGCGGACCGTCGCGCCTTTCTTGCCGACGAGGATCCCCTTCTGCGACTCGGTCTCGACCAGGATGAACGCCCGCACGCGACCTTCCTCGAGCTCGTCGAGCTGCACGGTCAGCGCGTGCGGCACCTCCTCGCGCGTGAGGTGGAGCGCCTTCTCGCGCACGATCTCCTCGATCCGCTCGGTCGTCGACTGGTCGGTCGCGACCTCGCGCGGGAAGAACGACTGGCCTTCGGGCAGCAGCGAGACGAGGTCGTCGCGGAGCTCGCCGACGCCGTCCTTGGTCTTGGCGCTGACCGGGTGGAGCGCGTGGAAGTCGCCGAGCGTCGCCGCGGACTTCATCTGGCTGACGACGTGCGCGGGCTTGAGCCGGTCGATCTTGTTCAGCGCGATCAGCACCGGTTTCCCGAGCGCGAAGACCCGCCGGGCGACGAAGTGGTCGCCGGCGCCGATCCGCCCACGGCAGTCGACGACGAGCAGGACGAGGTCGATGTCGTCGAACGACGAGTCGACCGTGCGCTGCATCCGCTGCGTGAGCGCGTCGATGGGCCGCTGGAAGCCGGGGAGGTCGACCAGGACGAGCTGCCAGTCGTCGCCGTTCGCGACGCCGAAGATGCGACGGCGGGTGGTATGCGGGACGGCCGACACGATCGCGACCTTCTCCCCGACGAGGGCGTTGACGAGGGTCGACTTGCCGACGTTGGGGCGGCCCGCGACGGCGACGAAGCCTGTTTTCATCCGGGTACTCCGCTGGGGCACCCCAACCCACCACCCACTGCGAGCCTAGCGTCGAAGTCCGCACGGATGGGAGACGCGACAGCGCCGAGAGCGTGCCGATCCCTCCACAGGCGACGCCGCATCAGAGCTCGAACGACTCCGGCAGCAGCTCCGCCGGCGACATCGTCACGACCTCCCCGCGGTTGCGGAAGACGACCCGGTCGAAGCCCATCTCGTAGAGCCATTGCCGGCAGCCGCCGCACGGGGAGGCGTTGATCGCGATCGCCTCGAAGTCGCCGGGCCGGTAGCCCTCGGTCACGGCGGTCGAGAGCGCGTTCCGCTCCGCGCAGACGCCGAGCGGATACGCGGCGTTCTCGACGTTGACGCCCTCGATCACCCGCCCGTCGCGCGCGAGCACCGCGCAACCGACGAAGAAGGTCGAGTAGGGCGCGTACGCACGCGCCGCGATCGCATCCGCCCGCTCGAGGAGCTCCGCGTCCGTCATGCGAACAGCTGGAAGAGGACGAGGGTCGTCAGCGCGCCGAGCAGCGCGCCGTAGCCCACCTCGACGGAGGTGTGCACACCGGACTCGACACGGGTCTGCGCCACGAGCAAGGCCATGATGAACGTCAGCGAGGAGACAAGGAAGCGGTGACCGGAGTCGTTCAGCACGAGCGTCACCGCCATCCAGCCGGCGAAGGCGAGCGCGGCGTGGCCCGACGGCAGCCCGCCGCGGAGCGGAGTTCCCCGGCCTGTGAGCGCCTTCGTCGCGATCACGAGCAGGCTCGTGAGGACGAGCGCGATCAGAGTCAGCTCGGCGGGAGCGTTCGAGAGCCGGTCGAGGAAGCGTGAGCTGCGGTCGGCCACCTGGCCGGAGAAGACGAGGTAGCCGACGCCGACCGCGTTGACGGCCGCGATCAGCACCGCGCCCGCGGCGATGTCCTTCGCGAGCTTGGCGAGCGGGTCGAACGAGGTCGAGGCGACGTCCACCGCGGCCTCGACGGCCGTGTTGATCATCTCCGCGACGAGGACGAAGCAGATCGCCAGCAGCAGGCCGATCAGCTCGAGCCGCTCGACCCCGAACGCGAGCGCCGCCACGAGCACACCGGCCGCGAGCGCGAAGTGGATCCGCATGTTCCGCTGCGTCCGCAGCACGTGGATCACGCCCTCGAAGGCGACGTTGAAGCTCTCGAGGATCGAAGGGGGCCGGCGCCGCGGCGTGCTCATGCCGGCACCGCGTGCGCGCGCTCGCGCGCCTCCATCGCCTCACCGTGGTCGTATCCGAGCAGGTGCAGCAGCCCGTGGACGAGCGGCGCCCGCCACGCCTCGCCGACGACGTCGGGACAGAGCACGACGTCGCCGAGCGCCCGTGGCAGCCCCTCGGGCACCGGCTCCCGTCCGTCGAGCGGGAACGAGAGCACGTCCGTCGGCTCGTCGATCCCCAGGTGCTCGCGCTTCAGCGCCCGCATCTCGTCGGCCCCGACGAACGCGAGGCCGAGCTCGCCGTCCTCGACACCCTCCGCGGCGAGCACCCGACGGCAGAGGTCGGCGGCCGCCGACTCCTCGACGGTGGCGCCGCTGCGGTTGTCGACCTCGACGACCACCACGGCACTCACCGTTTCCGCGCGGTGCCGGTCTCCTCCGCGTGGCGCTTGTACGCCTCGACGATGCGCTGGACCAGCTTGTGCCGCACGACGTCCTCGTGCGTGAACTCGACGAACGCGATCCCGTCGATCGCGCCGAGGATGTCGCGCACCTGGATCAGGCCGGACGCCTGCTCGCGCGGCAGGTCGATCTGCGTCACGTCGCCGGTGACGACGACCTTCGAGCCGAAGCCGAGCCGGGTCAGGAACATCTGCATCTGCTCCGGCGTCGTGTTCTGCGCCTCGTCGAGGATGATGAAGGAGTCGTTGAGCGTGCGGCCGCGCATGAACGCGAGCGGCGCCACCTCGATCGTGCCGCGCTCCATGTACCCGGCGAGCCGGTCGGCGTCGAGCATGTCGTAGAGCGCGTCGAAGAGCGGCCGCAGGTACGGATCGACCTTCGCGAGCAGGTCGCCGGGGAGGAAGCCGAGCCGCTCGCCGGCCTCGACCGCGGGCCGGGTGAGGATGATCCGGCCCACCTGCTTGTCCTGGAGCGCGGCGACGGCAAGCGCCATCGCGAGGTAGGTCTTGCCCGTGCCGGCGGGTCCGATCCCGAACGTGATCGTGCGGTCGCGGATCGCGTCGACGTAGCGCTTCTGCGTCACGGTCTTCGGCGCGATCTTCTTGCCGCGGTGCCGCCAGACCACGTCCTCGAAGACCTCCCGGATGTCCGCGGCCTGGTCGAGCGCCGCCAGCACAGCGCCGACCGTGTCCGGCCCGATCTGCTGGCCGCCCTCGACCAGCTCGACGAGCTCGTCGACGACCGCGCGCGCCTCGGCGACATGCTGCTCGTCGCCCTCGAGCGTGAGCCTGTTGCCGCGGAGGAGCAACGAGCAGTGCAGCCGGTCGCGCAGCGAGTCGAGCACGCCGTCGCCGATCCCCGCCAGCTCCGCGGCGACCTCGTTCGGCACGTCGAGCACGTCCTGCATGCGCGTCAGTATGCCCGCCCAGTAGCCTCCTGGCCGTGCCCGTGCTGGAGCGCAAGTGGTGGGCTCTGATCGCCGTCTGCACGGCGATTTTCATGCTCCTGCTCGACATCACGATCGTGAACGTCGCCCTCCCGGACGTGCAGCAGGACCTCGATGCGAGCTTCTCGCAGCTGCAGTGGATCATCGACGCGTACGCCCTCACGCTCGCGACCTGCATGCTCGCGGCCGGCTCGCTCGCCGACCTGCTCGGCCGCAAGCGGGTCTTCGTCGTCGGGCTGGCCTTCTTCACCGTCACCTCCTTCCTGTGCGGGATCTCGACGTCGGCGAGCCTCCTGATCGCGGCCCGGGCGGCCCAGGGCGTCGGCGGGGCGATCATGTTCGCCACCTCGCTCGCCCTGCTCTCGCAGGAGTTCCACGGCCGCGAGCGGGGCACCGCGTTCGGCATCTGGGGCGCGACCGTCGGCGCGGCCGTCGCGATCGGGCCGCTGGCCGGCGGCCTGCTCACGACCGGCTTCGGCTGGCGGTGGATCTTCTTCATCAACGTGCCGATCGGGCTGGCCGCGATCGCGCTCTCGATCTCGCGGCTGCACGAGTCGAAGGATCCGGCACGCGCGCGGCTCGACTGGCTCGGCCTGGCGACGTTGACGGCGTCGCTCTTCCTGCTCGTCTACGCGCTGCTCGAGGGGAACGAGCGCGGCTGGCACAGCGCGTTCATCGTCACCTCGCTGGCGATCGCCCTGGTGCTCGGCGTGGCCTTCGTCGTCGTCGAGTTGATGCAGAGCGATCCGATGCTCGACGTGCGCCTGTTCCGTGGGCGCTCGTTCGTGGGCGCACAGGTGGCGGCGTTCGCGCTCTCGTCGGCGATCTTCTCGCAGTTCCTCTACCTGACCCTCTACCTCCAGAACGTGCTCGGCTACTCGGCGCTCGGAGCCGGTCTGCGTTTCCTGCCGATCTCGCTCTCGTCGTTCGTCGCCGCCGCGATCTCGGGCAAGCTGACGGCGCGGCTGCCGGCCCGCCTCCTCCTCTCGGTCGGGCTGGCGCTCGTCGGCGCGTCGCTCCTGCTGATGCACGGGCTGACCACGAGCTCCGGCTGGACGGCGCTCCTCGCGGGCTTCGTCGTCGCCGGGATCGGGATCGGAGCCACGAACCCGCCGCTCGCCTCGACGGCGGTGGCCGTCGTCCCGCCGGAGCGGGCCGGCATGGCGTCCGGCACGAACAACACCTTCCGTCAGGTCGGGATCGCAACCGGCATCGCGGCGCTGGGCGCCGTCTTCGAGCATCAGATCGCCTCCTCGCTCACGGGCGCGCTCGACGCCGTGCCGCCGCACGAGCTCGTCCGAGCCGTCGCCGCCGGCGCGGCGCCGCCGGCGGTTCGGGCCGCTGCGGATGCGGCGTTCGTCTCGGCGCTGAACGCGATCCTGCTCGTCTCCGCCGTGATCGCGCTCGTCGGCTCCGTGCTCGTCGCCGTGCTGATCCGCAGCCGCGACCTCTCCTACGGTGGCGACGCTGCGGCGGGGTAGCTGCCGACGCTGCTCGGAGCGGCCGCGGTCAGAACAGCTCGTAGAAGGGCACCCGGGCGTCGACGTCCAGGCAGGCCCGGAGGTAGAGCGCCGTGCCCGGATCGCCCGTCCAGAGCGAGAACCGTCCGCGGCCGTGGCGCTCACGCGCCGCCGCGACCTGGCCGACTGCGTGCATTGCGAAGGCCCGTGCGCGCTCGAGCCAGTGCTCGTCCCCTGTCCGCTCGAACAGCTGCAGGAACGCGTAGCCGTTGCCCGCGGTCCCGTGGCAGAGCCCGGCGCCCTTCGCGTGCGGCCCAGCGCGCCAGGTCAGCTCGCCGCCGGCGGCCAGCAGCGCCGTCCAGTCCTCGTCCGCCGGCTCGAGCCGCGCCAGCTCCCAGAGCTCGAGCCAGCGACCTCGCCGGTTCGGCCCGCGAGCACGTCGGCCGCGAGCATCGTCCCCGGCGAGCCCCACATCAGCTCCCGCTCCTTCGCGTCGACGTTCGCCGCGACCAGCGCGGCCAGCCGGTCGCGGTCGGTCGAGCCGGCGACGAGCTCCTCGACGAGCAGGAGGCCGCTCTCGCCGGCCAGCAGCGACGGATGAGAACGGCCGAACTCGGGCTGCGCCCGATAGCGCCCCGGCAATGCGCGGGCGACCTCGGCCCAGTCCCGTTCGGAGCCGAGCCGGTCGAGCGCCCAGACGATCCCGGCCGACCCGAGGTAGACGGAGAGTGCGCCAGTTCCGCCTCGGCGACGATCTCGCGGATCGAGTCCCGGACGACGGCCGGGCTCCACGGCGTCTCGACGAGGCGCTCGTGGCTCTCGGGGTGCCAGAGCACCGCCGCTAGGCGAGCTTCTCGCGCACGAGCTGGCTGACGGCCGAGCCGTCGGCGCGGCCGGCGACCTGCGGCATCACGTCGGCCATCACCCGGCCGAGGTCGCGGACGCTCGTCGCGCCGACCTCGGCGATCACGTCGTCGACGATCTCCTCGAGCTCGTCCTCGGCGAGCGGCTCGGGCATGTAGTCCTCGAGCACCTCGAGCTCGTCCTCCTCCTTCTCGGCCTGCTGCTCGCGCCCGGCGCGCGGAACGCCTCGGCGGCCTCGAGGCGCTTCTTGCGCTCGCGCTGCAGCACCTGCAGCTCCTCGTCGTCGGTGAGCGGCCGCATCAGCTCCTTCTCGCGCTGCGCAGGCTGGCGAGGATGAGCCGGAGCGCGTCGCGTCGCTCGGCGTCGCGCTCGCGCATCGCCTCGGCTGAGCTCGTCCTCGATCGCCGATCGATCATGGCTGCATGCTCGGGCGACGCTCATCCCTTGATCTTTCCACCGAGGACGTGCCAGTGCAGGTGGAAGATCGTCTGCCCGCCGCCCGGGCCGACGTTGACGAGCACGCGGTAGTCCGTCAACCCCGCCTCGCTGGCCGTCTCGGCGACGAACTCGAGCATGCGCTTCGCCTCGTCGGGCCGGAACGCGCCGACGTCGCGGAACGTGTCGACATGCCGTGCGGGCAGGACGAGCAGATGCGTCTCCGCCTGCGGGTTGATGTCGCGGATCGCGACGAAGCCGTCGGCGGCGTGGACGTGGTCGCCCTCCCGCACGAGCCCGCAGAAGAGGCAGTCGTCAGGCGGCAGCGAGGATCCCTTCCCCGGTCACAGCGGCCGCGCGGACGCGGACGAGCTCGCCCACGGGCGCGTCCACCAGCCACGGCGAGTAGTCGTCGCCGTAGCCGCGGCCGGGCCGGTCGACGAGCACGACGTCCTCGCCGCCGAGCTTCCGCCGCCAGTGACGCTCGCAAGCCGCCTGTGACGCGGCCCGCAGCCGGGCGCTCCGCTCCTTCTTCACGGCGGCGGGCACCGTGTCGGCTGCAGCCGTGCGCGTCCCCGGCCGCGGCGAGTAGGGGAAGACGTGCACCTTCGTCAGCCGTGCGCGCTCGACGGTGTCGAGCGTGCGCTCGAATGCAGCCTCGTCCTCGGCGGGGAAGCCGACGATCACGTCACCGGTCAGGTTGAAGTCGCCGAGCGGCTCGAGCTTCGCCAGGTAGGTCGCCACCCGGTAGCGCCGTCCCATCGCGCCGAGCACGGCGTCGTCCCCCGACTGCAGCGGCACGTGGAGATGCCGCGAGACGGCCGGCGTCTCGCGCATCGCCGCGACCAGGTCGTCGGTGACGTGGTTGATCTCGATCGACGACAGCCGCAGGCGGTCGAGCCCGTCGATCGCGCCTGCCTCGCGGAGCAGCCGGGGCAGCCCGTAGCCGGCCTCGCGGTCGCGGAAGCAGCCGAGGTTGACGCCCGTGAGGACGACCTCGCGGTGCCCCTGGTCGACGCGTCGGCGGATCTCCGCGAGCACCGCTGCGGCGCGGCGGCTCCGCGTGCCGCCGCGCACGAGCGGGATCACGCAGAAGCTGCACGAGAACGAGCAGCCGTCCTGGATCTTCACGAACGCCCGAATCCGGTCGAGCCGCGACTCGGCCTGGACGCAGCCGATCGCGCCGACGTCGCCCGCGACCGCCGCTGCCGATTCCTCGGCCGGCTTCGCGACGACGACGACGTTCTGCGGCAGTCCGGCGAACGCATGCGCCAGGTTCGCGGCGCAGCCGGTCACGTAGACGCGGCCGTGCGTGCGCGCGGCGCGCGAGGCGGCCTGGCGCGACTTCGAGACGGCCTCGTGGGTGACGCAGCAGGTGTTGATCACCGCGACGTCGCCGCCGTGCGAGGCGTCGACCTCGCTGTGGCCGTCGGCGAGCAGGCGCTCGCGCACCGCCTGGGCGTCCGTGTGCGAGACCTTGCAGCCGAGAAAGCGGAGGGAGAACCGGGCCACGAGGCGCCGAATCCTACTGCGGCAGGTGCAGATCGGCCGCCCAGCCGTCGAGCTCCCGGCGCTCGGCGACGGCGAAGCCGGCGAGCTCCGGCGCATCGGAGACGAGGTAGCCGGAGGTGATCGCCGCCGCGCAGCGGAGTCGGCCCGAGAGGGCGACCACCGGGCCCGGCGCGATGTTCGCGACGACGAGATCCGCGGCGGGCAGCTCGCCGGTGGTCGCGTCGAGCACGAGAGCCTCGAGCTCGACGCCGTTGGCGGCGGCGTTGGCGCGCGCGACCTCGACCGCGACGGGGTCGTGGTCGACGGCTGTGACCGGGCCGTGGCCGAGCAGCGCAGCGGCGATCGAGAGGACGCCGGAGCCGCAGCCGACGTCGAGCAGGCTGCCCGCGGGCCGGCCGGCGAGCAGCTCGACGCAGAGCCGCGTCGTCTGGTGCGCACCGGTGCCGAACGCGCGGCCCGGGTCGATCACGACCGTCGGCAGGCCCTGCTCGGGCGTCTCCCAGGGCGGCCCGATCCAGAGGCCGCCGGCGACGACCGGCCGGTGGAACGTGCGCCAACGGTCCTCCCACCCGCTCTCGACGTCGGCCGCGCTCGCGCCGCCGAAGGCCTGCCAGAGCCGCTCCTCGCCGTCGCCGCTCGTGTACGCGATCAGCTCGACCGCGCCGTCGCTCTCGGCCTCCTCGAAGCCCTCGGGAAAGAGCTCGACCATCCGCGCGCGCGCCTGCTCGGCCCGCTCGGCGGCGACGGTGACCGAGACGCGGCGGAGGACGCTCAGCGGAACGCGCTCTTGAGCCGCTCGAAGAAGCCCTCGTCGTCGTCCTGCCGGTACGCGTCCTCGCCGAGGCTCGACTCGAGCTGCTCCAGCAGGCGTCGCTGCTCGTCGTCGAGGCGGCGCGGCACGACGACGTCGACGAGCAGGCGCTGATCGCCGCGGCGGAAGCCGCTCACGACGGGCATGCCGCGGCCGCGGAGGACGTGCACCTCGCCCGGCTGCGTGCCGGGCCGGAACTCGACCTCGGTCTCTCCCTCGAGCGTCGGGACGGTGATCCTGGCCCCGAGCGCGGCCTGCGCGATCGTGAGCCGGACCGGCGCGACGACGTCGTCGCCGTCGCGCACGAGCACCGGGTGAGGCCGGACGTGCACCTGGACGTAGGCGTCTCCTGGGGCTGCGCCGTTGGCGCCGGCATGGCCCCGCCCGCGGAGGCGGATCTGCTGGCCGTCGTGGATGCCCGCGGGGATCTCGACCTCGAGCTCTCGCCGCTCGAGCGTGCGGCCGACCCCGTCGCAGGCCTCGCACGGCGTCTCGGCGACGCGACCCGCACCGCCGCAACGCCGGCACGGCTGCGTGCGGACGAACTCGCCGAAGAGGCTCCGCGAGACGTGCTGCAGCATCGCCGCTGCCGCCGCAGTCCGGGCAGACGACGGTGTCGTGTGCCGGGTTCTGCCCCGCTGCCGCCGCACGGCTCGCAGGTGACGGCGAGCTCGACCTCGACCGTTCGTCCGACGCCGGTCGCCGCCTCGGTCAGCTCGACCTCGACCGCGACCCCAACGTCGCCGCCGCGCGCCGCACGACGTCGCCCGGTCGCGCCGAACAGGTCGTCGCCGAAGAACGCGGCGAAGAGGTCGGACAGGTTGCCCGAGGTCGAAGCTCGGTGTGAAGCCGCCCCGCTTGCAGACCCGCGTGGCCGAAGCGGTCGTAGAGCTGCCGCGTCTCCGCGTTCGAGAGCACCTCGTAGGCCTCCGCGACCTGGCGGAACCGCTCCTGGGCGTCGGGCTCGGCCGACACGTCGGGATGCAGCTCGCGCGCCTTGCGCCGAAAGGCCTTCTTCAGCTCCGCCTCGGTGGCGCCTTGCTCGACGCCGAGCAGTTCGTAGTAGTCGCGTTCGGCCGTCGCCATGCGTCAAGGGTAACGGTGGGTCCCTACGACTCCTCGTAGACGGACTCGACGAGCCGCGAGAGCTCGTGGGCGGCGGCTCGGACGGTGCGGATCGCCTTGTCGTAGTCCATCCGCAACGGGCCGAGCAGTCCGACGGCGCCGAGGCTGCGGTTCGCGAGCCCGTAGCTCGGCGCCGACGAAGGCGGCGTCGTGGAGCGACGGGTTGTCGAGCTCGGGGCCGACGCGGACGAGCGGGCCGCGCGGGCCGAGGACGTCGCTCAGCAGCTCGAGTGCCGCGGCGCGCGTCTCGAGCACCTCGAGCAGGCGCTGGTAGGAGTCGAGCTCCTCCACGCGGACGTCGCCGAGCAGGCTGGCGGCGCCGCCGACGTAGAGCTGCGGGCCGCCCTCGGCGAGCACCTCGACGAACGCGGGCCGGAGCGCCTCCAGGAACTGCCGCTCCCGGGCCGTCAGGCCCGGATCCTCGAAGCGCCGCCGGACCAGTCATCGTCCCGAGCCTGATGCCGGTCAGGCTCTCGTTCAGGTAGACGCGCGCCCACTCCGCGAGTCCGGGGTCGACCGCGTCGGCGAAGCGGCAGAGGCGCTTGGTCACGCTGCCCGTGGAGGTGATCACGACGACCATCACGACGGTGGGCTGCAGCACGAGCACCTCGACGTGGCGCACGGACGCCGTCTGCAGCGGCGGCGCCGAGACGAGCGCGAGCAGGCGGGTGACCTGAAGCAAGCATCTCGGTCGTCGACTGCAGCGCCGAGTCGACCTCGCTCCGCATCGTGGTCAGGTCGAGCGGGAACTGCGCCGGACGCGGCTCGAGCTGCTCGAGCAGCTCGTCGGCGTAGAGGCGGTAGCCGCTCTCGGTCGGCACCCGGCCGGCGCTCGTGTGCGGATGCGTGAGCAGGCCGAGCGACTCGAGCTCCGCGAGCTCGTAGCGGACGGTCGAGGACGACACCTGCAGGCGGCCGCGTCCGACCAGCCCCTTCGAGCCCACGGGCTGGCCGGTCGAGACGTACTCCTCGACCACGCGCCGCAGGATCTCGCGCTTCCGCTCGGTCAGCTCCATCCCCAGGGATGGTAGAGCGCTAGGCGATCAGCTCGGCCGTCACGCCGCCGCCGAGGAAGCGGCCACGCCGGGTGAGCACGAGCTCCTCGCCGCCGGCGCCGGGCCGGACCTCGACGAGGCCGAGGCCCGCGAGGCGTGCGAGCGCGGGCCGGTCGACGGCGTCCTCCAGGCCCGCCAGCGCGAGCGGCTCGTCGAGTCTGAGCCCGAGCAGGACCCGCTCCCGCTGCTTCACGCCCGCGTCGAGCGGCTCCGGCTCGCGCGGCGGACGGCTCGCCGCGGGCCAGGGCGCCCTCGTAGCGGGCCAGGCCGGGCGTGTTCCGCCACCGCAGCCCATCGATTGTCGAGACCGCGCCCATGCCGAGGCCGAGGTAGTCGTTGCCGTGCCAGTAGCCGAGGTTGTGGCGGGCGCGGAGGTCGCGTCCGCCCGAGCGCTCGGGCGGCAGGCAGAAGTTGGCCGTCTCGTACCAGCGGTAGCCGGCGCCGGTCAGCACCTCGACCACACGCTCGAAGTAGCCCTCCATCGCCTCCGCCTGGCGGGCGAGCTCGGCTCCGTGCGCGTGGGTGAAGCGCGTTCCCGGCTTGGCCTCGAGCTCGTAGCAGGAGAGATGCTCCGGTTCGAGCGCGAGCGCCTCGGCGAGGTCGCGTTCGAGGTCGGCGGCGCTCTGGCCCGGGATGCCGTAGATGAGGTCGAGGCTGACGTTGTCGAATCCGGCATCACGAACACGGTGCACGGCGCGACGGATGTCGTCCGGCCCCGCACGCCGCTCGAGCACGTCCAGCAGCGGTTGCTGGAAGCTTTGCGCGCCGATCGACACACGATCGACGCGGTTCCGTGACAGCAGCGCGGCGAGGTCGCGCGTCACGGTCTCCGGGTTCGCCTCGACGGTGACCTCGTCTGCATCGGGCAGCGCGGCGAGCAGCCGCTCCAGGTCGTCCGGGTCGGTGAACGTCGGCGTGCCGCCCCCGACGAAGATCGTCTCGAGCGGGCGAGCGAGCAGCGACCGCTCGAGCACCAGCTCCGCCAGGAGCGCGTCCACGTACGAACCGTGCTGTCCCTGCCTGCCGACCGCGGTGACGAAGTCGCAGTAGCCGCAGCGATGGGCGCAGAACGGGAGGTGTACGTACAGATGCCGCGCGCCGTTCGATCCGCGGTCGCGCACGGTCACTGCTGGCGGCGTTCACCGTCGAGGTTGAGGACGGCGAGGAACGCCTCCTGCGGCACCTCGACGCCGCCGACCTGCTTCATCCGCTTCTTCCCCTTCTTCTGCTTCTCGAGCAGCTTCCGCTTGCGGGAGATGTCGCCGCCGTAGCACTTGGCGAGCACGTCCTTCCGGCGGGCCTTGACGGTCTCGCGGGCGATCACGCGCGCGCCGATGGCGGCCTGGATCGCGATGTCGAACATCTGCCGCGGGATCTCGGCGCGGAGCCGCTCGACGAGCAGCTTGCCGCGGTCGTACGCGGAATCGCGATGGATGATCAGCGAGAGCGCGTCGACCTGCTCGCCGCCCACGAGCACGTCCACGCGGACGAGGTTGCCCGCACGGAAGCCGGCGAGGTCGTAGTCGAAGCTGGCATAGCCCCGGGTGCGGGACTTCAGCTGGTCGTAGAAGTCGAGCACGATCTCGCCCAGCGGCAGCTCGTACGTGAGGTGGACGCGCTCCTCCGAGAGGTACTCGAGGTGGTCGAAGCGGCCGCGATGCTCGTTGCAGAGCTCCATCACGGCGCCGACGTACTCCTTCGGCACGATCACGGACGCCTTCACGTACGGCTCCTCGACGCGACTCGAGCTCGAGCGGCATCTCTGCCGGGTTGTGCACCTCGATCCAGTCGCCGGCCCGACGCTCGACCCGGTAGGCCACGTTCGGCGCGGTCACGAGCAGGTCGAGATCGAACTCGCGCTCGAGGCGCTCGCGGACGATCTCCATGTGCAGCAGGCCGAGGAAGCCACAGCGGAAGCCGAAGCCGAGCGCCTGCGAGGTCTCGGGCTCGTAGAAGAGCGCGGCATCGTTGAGCTTGAGCCGCTCGAGCGCGTCGCGCAGCTCGGGATAGTCGTCCGAATCGGTCGGGAAGAGGCCCGCGAAGACCATCGGCTTGACGTCCTTGTAGCCGGGCAGCGGCTGGGCGGCGGCCCGCTTCGTGGTCGTCAGCGTGTCGCCGACCCGCAGCTTCGAGACATCCTTGAGACCCGTCACGACGTAGCCGACCTCGCCTGCGGTGAGCGTCTCGACCGGGCTCCGACCCGGCGACATGTAGCCGAGCTCCTCCGCCTCGAACGTGGTGCCCTGCGCCATCGCGCGGAGGCCGTCGGCGGTCGCGAACTCGCCGTCGACGACGCGAACGAAGGCGATCACTCCCCGATACTGGTCGTAGGAGGAGTCGAAGATGAGCGCCCGCGGCGGCGCGGCGGCGTCCCCCTCCGGCGCATGGATCCGCTCCACGATCGCGTCGAGCACCTCGGCCACGCCGGCCCCGGTCTTCGCGGAGATGCGGAGCACGCGCTCCGGGTCGTCGCCGGTGAGCTCGGCGACCTCGGCCGCGGCGCCGGCGGGATCGGCCTGCGGCAGGTCGATCTTGTTCACGATCGGGACGATCTCGAGGTCGTTCTCGATCGCCAGATACGCGTTCGCGAGCGTCTGCGCCTCGATCCCCTGCGCGGCGTCGACGACGAGCAGCGCACCCTCGCACGCCTGCAGCGAGCGCGAGACCTCGTAGGTGAAGTCGACGTGCCCAGGGGTGTCGATCAGGTTGAGCTCGTGACCCTTCCAGTGCACGCGCACTGCCTGGGCCTTGATCGTGATCCCGCGCTCGCGCTCGAGCTCCATCGAGTCGAGCAGCTGTTCGCGCATGTCGCGCTCGGCCACCGTGTCGGTGAGCTGGAGGATGCGGTCCGCGAGCGTCGACTTGCCGTGGTCGATGTGCGCGATGATCGAGAAGTTGCGGATGCGTTCCTGGTCCATGGCCGTTCAGGCGCCGGGCGCACGCCTGCGCAGGGAGAGTAGCGTCTGCATCTCGCGCACCCCGGCCGCGCGACAGGCCGCCAGGTAGACGCCGACGGAGACCGCGATCGCCGCGCCGACGGCCACGATCTGGGCCCCGGCGGACGAGTGCCCGAGCGCGCGGTCGAGCCCGAGGTGCACGAGCACGGCCGCCCCGGTCGCGACGGCCGAGGCGACCACGATCCGCAGGATCGAGCCGAGCGTCTCGCGCGGGTGTTCGAGCCCCGGCCCGCGCGAGAGGAACAGCAGGAGCGCCGCGACGGCGACGATGTTGACGATCGACGTCGCGAGCGGGATCCCCCAGGTGCCGAAGCGGTAGAAGACGGCGTCGAGCGCCGCGTTCAGCGCCAGGTTGCCGAGGGCGATCGCGGTCGGGAGCCAGTTCGACTGGAGCGCGTAGAAGCCGCGCGTCAGCATCAGCATCCAGCCGTTGAAGACGAGGCCGAGCGAGAACGCGGCGAGGCAGCTCGCGACGAGGTCGACGTCCGACTCCGTGAAGGCTCCGCGCTGGTAGACAACGCGGACGATCGGCACGGCAAGCGCGGCGGAGACGCAGCCGGCGGGGATGAGCAGGAACCCGATCTGACGCAGGCCGGTGTCGAGCGTCCGGCGGAAGCCGGCGATGTCCCCGCGCGCAGCGAGCCGCGAGATCGTCGGGAAGAGCACCGTCGCGACCGCGACGGAGAACATCCCCTGCGGGAGCATGTAGAGGCGGAATGCCTTGTCGATCGCGGTCGGCGCGCGCTCGGGATCGATCAGCCGCGACGCGAACAGCATGTCGATCGTCGCATTGACGTTGACCAGACCGAGAGTGAGCGTGACCGGGAGCATCAGCGTGAAGAACCGCCTCACCGCCGGGTCGCGCCAGTCGAGGACGAGGCTGAGGCGGCCGTCGAGCCCGCGCAGCCACGGCAGCGGCAGCAGCAGTTGGATCACCGTGCCGACGACGATCGCCCCCGCGTAGACGTAGAGCTGGGCGTCGATCCCGTCCACGCGCGGCACGCCGAGTGCGAGCCCGGCGATGATCGCCAGGTTCCACGCGACCGGAGTCAGCGCCGGGATCGTGAACTGGTCGTACGTGTTCAGGATCCCGACGACGATCCCCGAGAGCCCGAGCAGGACGATGATCGGGAAGAGCACGCGGGCCAGCGCTACGGCCAGCTCCGTGTCGCCGCCGGGATCGCCGAACGGGCGCATGAGCAGCGGCGCGATCAGGATCAGCAGCGCCGTCAGCGCGCCGAGGACGAGCAGCGTCAGCCAGAGCAGCGTCGACGCGACGCGCCAGGCGCGCTTGCGGTCGCCGCTCTCGAGCAGTTCGCTGAACACCGGCACAAACGCGCCCGACAGCGCGGCGTCGGCGACGAGCGCCCGGACGAGGTTCGGCAGCTGGAACGCGACCGTGAACGCGTTGATCTTCCCGGTGACGCCGAAGTAGTACGCGGCGACCATCTCGCGGACGAGCCCGAGCACCCGCGAGAGCCCGGTCGCCGACGCGAAGACCGCCGTCGACCGTGCCAGGCGACGACGGTGATCCGGCTCGTCCACTCGGGCGAGTATAGGAACGCCGTCTGTCGGCTCCTGTGCGTGAAGTCGGCACGAACGCGTCTCCCATCCGTGCGAACCTGCTCGATAGAATCGCAGCGGGTGGTGGGTTGGGGTGCCCCGACCGAAGCGGTTCGAGCTGGTGGCGCCGGGCCTTTGCTAGGATCCCCGCCGCCCGCAGCGCGGGCTTTTCTCCGCTCATGCCGAACATCCGCCAGCAAGAGAAGCGCGTCAGAACCGCCGCCCGTGAGCGGCTGGAGAACCTGCGCTACCGCTCTGGCGTCAAGACGTTGACGAAGCGCCTCGAGACCGCGGCGACGGACGGGGACAAGGACGCGATGGCGACGGAGCACCTCTCGCTCGTCCGCGCCATCGACAAGGCGGCATCGCGCGGCGCCATGCACAAGAACACGGCCGCGCGCAAGAAGGCGCGGGCCGCGCGTCTCGCTTCGGGCTCGGGCTCCAGCTCCTAGCCGGATCGAGCGACGTCGGCCAGCGCGCGCTGGAGCTCGAGCTCTGCCGTCAGCCTGCTCTCGCCCTTGAGCGCCAGGTCGAGCCGGGCGAGCCGAACGAGCGCCTCGCCGAGCTCCTGCTGCGAGAAACGGTCTGCCTGGGCGAAGAGCTTCTCGGCGTAGAAGGGGTGCATCTTCAAACGGCCGGCCGCGTCGCGCGCCCGAACGCCTTCGGCCGCGAGTCGCTGACACGCGCGGACGCGGGTGACGTGGGAGCCCAATGTGGCCGCAAGGCGGGTCGAAGTGTCCCGCCGAGGCTTCGGTTCGCGTTCGAGGATCGTCTCGCTCGCCTCGAGCACGGCGGCCGGGTCGCGGCGCCCCCACGCATCGGTCAACGCGAAACTCGGCGTCTCCGCGAACGCGACGGCGAGCTCTTCGACCTCGCGCTCCCCCACCGGCTCGCCTGCCGCCCACGTCGCGAGCTTCTCGATCTCGCTTGCAAGCGCCTGCGGGTCGTCGCCGACGAGCTGGACCAGAGCGGCGCACGCTTCCGGCTCGGCCGGGACCCCGAGTTGCCCGAAGCGCTCCGCCACCCAGTGCGCCAGATTCCGCTTCGGCACGTCGTAGACGAGGAGATCACCCGCCTTCGCACAGGCCTTGGCGAGCGGAGAGTCCTTCTTGATCTCGCCGGCGACCAGCGCCATCGTCGTCGCCGGCACCGGCGCAGCAAGGTACGCCTGTAGCGACTTCACGTCCGCCGCCTTCCAGCGCTCGGCCTCGGTGACGAGCACGAGCCGGGCGTCGCCGAAGAGGCTGCCGGCGTTGCACAGCGCGGCGGCCGCCTCACCGGAGGTGTCGATCGCCGAGGCCGACTCGACCGTCTCCGGCGTGAAGCGGGCACGGAGGCGCTCGAGCGCCGTGTCGATCTTCGGCCGGTCGGTTCCGGCGATCAGGTAGACGGGCTTGAGGTCGGCCACCGGCCAAGGCTAACGCGTCGCGCGGCGGCGCCGCGGTCACCGCGCGGTCTCCACGCTGAGTGTGCGTCCGTCGGACTCGACGATCACCTGCCCGTCCTCGTCGGTC
Source organism: uncultured Gaiellaceae bacterium (assembly GCA_963808915.1). Lineage (GTDB taxonomy): Bacteria > Actinomycetota > Thermoleophilia > Gaiellales > Gaiellaceae > CAVTBT01. The sequence goes on from CAWEHJ010000001.1 coordinate 88,161, forward strand.
CGGTAGAGGCGAAGCCCGGGCACGGCGCGGAGCGCCTCGATCGTCTCCGGCCGCGGATGGCCGTAGTCGTTGCCGTGGCCGACGGAGATCACGGCGATCCTCGGCCGGAGCACGCGCAACTCGTCGGGCAGCCCGGGGTCCTCCGAGCCATGGTGCGCGACCTTCAGCACCTCGATCGGTCGCAGCGGCAGCCCGCCGGTGACGTTCGACTCGGCGTCGGCCGTCAGGAGCACGTCGGTCGATCCGTAGCTCGCGAGCAGCACGGTCGCGTGGTCGTTCGGATCGGCGCCGGGAGAGCCGGGGCCGTCGGGCCAGAGGATCTGGATCCTGAGCCTGCCGATGCGAAAGGCCCGGCCGGAACGCGCGAGCACGAGCGGCACGCGACGCTTGCGTGCTTCGGAGAGGGCAGCCTGCTCGTCGCCGCTTCGGAACGGGAGCGCCGGATCGATGACCGCGTCGACGCGAAGCGTGCGGATCACCTCGGCCGCGCCGCCGACGTGGTCGCGTTGCGGATGGGTGAGGACGATCGCCGCCAGCCTGCGCACTCCCAGCCGGTGGAGCTGGCTCGCGACGTCGGCCTCGGGTGGGCCCTCGTCGACCAGCACGTTGCCGCCCGCGACCTGGAGGAGCGCCGAGTCGCCCTGGCCGACGTCGAGGAAGACGACCCGCAGCCCGGCCGGTGGGAGCAGCCCCGGCTCTCGGCCGACCAGGGTCGAGGCGGCAACCAGCGCGAGGGCGACGCCGACGAGCAGGACGGCCAGCCTGTGCGCGGGTTTCAGCCGCCGGACGACCACCGCCGCCGCCGCGGCCGCGGCGATCCCCGCCAGCGCCCTGGTCGAGCCGACCCGGGCGAACGGCAGGGACGCGACCGTGTGCGCGCACCAGGCGAGATACGCAGCGAGCCATCCGTTCACCCAGGCGAGCGCGACGGCGGCAGTCGGCAGGACCGGCTCGACAACCGCCGCCGCGAGTCCGAGGATGAGGAGCGGCGCGGCCACCGGGAACGCGAGCGCGTTCGCCGGCACGGTGTAGAGCGGGACCGTGCCGAACTGGAGCCAGACGATCGGCGCCGTCGCGAGCCCGCAGGCGGTCGAGACCGCGATCACCTCACGGAGCACCGCCGGGACGGGGTAGCCCTCGAGCCAGACGCCGACCCTCGGCACGGCGACGAAGATCGCGGCGACCGCGGCGAACGAGAGCTGGAAGCCTGCGTCGAGCAGCGTCGCCGGGATCCAGGCGAGGAGCACGAGCGCTCCGAGCCCGAACGCGTGCCAGCGCTCGGTCGGCCTCGAGGAGAGCCAGGCGAGCGAGGCGAGCATCCCGGCCACACCGGCGCGAACGACCGACGGCTGCCAGCCGACGGCGAGCACGTAGGTGCCGATCGCGACGAGCACCGCGAGCTCGCGCACGAGCCGCGGTAGTGCGAGCAGCCAGGCGAGGCCAGCGAGGCCGATCCCGATGAAGAGCACGTTCTGGCCGCTGACCGCCAGCAGGTGGTAGAGGCCCGACGCGCGGAAGTCGGCGCGCAGACCGTCCGACAGCCCCTCGTCCTCGCCGAGCACGATGCCCGCCACGACCCCGCGTCGATCGCCTGCGAGCCCAGGCGCGATCGTGCGCTCGAGACGCGACCGCAGCCGGTCGCCAGTCCCCGCAAGGCCGCCGCGGCGACCGACGATCCGCCAGTCGTCGCCTCCGCGGAGGACGACGTGGACGCCGCGTCGACCGAGCCACGCCCGTTCGTCGAAGCCGTCCTCCGGGCCGCGCGGTGCGCGGATCCGTATGTGCAGTGCCAGCAGCGCTCCCTGCGGGGGCGAGCGGCCGAGCGGCAGCTCGAGCAGCGTTCGCTCATGGAGCACGCGACCGTCGACGCGCCGTACCTCGGCCGGCAGCCGCTGCCGGTACAGCGACCGTCGCGTCGGGCCGGTGATCAGAACGACCGCGTCCGCCGACGTGTCGACATACGGCGCCAACAGGCTCCGATCGAGTGCGGCCGTGCGCAGACCTCCCCACCAGAGGCCGGCGGTCGCGCAGAGGACGGCCGCGCCGACGGCGCGCCCACGGGCGTCCTGAAGGACGAGCCCCGCAAGGGCTGCCGCTGCGAGTGCCAGCGCGATCGCCGGCGGCACGCGGATCCAGTTCGCGGCCCCGAGCCCCAGGCACGCGGCGGCGATCGGCACCGTCGGCCGCAGCCTGACGGACGCCGGCGCTCTCATGGCGTCACCAGATCCCGGAGCGTCTCGATCCGCGCCGGCCCGATGCCGGGAACCGAGTCGAGATCCTCGACGGAGCGGAAGGGATGCTGCTGCCGGTAGTCGAGGATCCTCTGCGCCGTCACGGGCCCGACGCCCGGGAGTGCGTCGAGCTGCTCCAGCGTGGCGCTCGCCAGGCTGACCTTCGCCGGTGGGGCGCTCGGCGCCACCGCCGTCGGCACCGCTCCGGGCGCCGCCCGTCTCGGGACGACGATCTGCGAGCCGTCCGTGACAGGCGCCGCGAGGTTGACGCCCGCGAGGTCGGCGCGACGCGTCGCTCCGCCGGCCCTCGCCACGGCGTCCGCGACGCGGCTCCCGTCACGCAACCGGTAGAGGCCTGGCGCCCGGACGGCGCCGACGACGTGGACGACGACCTTCGCGGCCGGTGCGGGCGTCGCCGGCTCGAGCGCGGCCGCCGGTACGGGCTTCGGCGACGTGGCGGCACCGCTGTCGGCGAGACGGCGCCCCGCGAAGGCGAGGAGCGCCAGCAGCACGAGCGAGAGCGCGATCGCGTTCGGCCGCGAGATGCGGAGGGCGTCCATGCCTCGATCGTGCTGGCACGCGACGCACGTGTCTGCGCCGGATGTGTGCCGAAAGACCGGTCGCTACGCCCGCGTCATGTCCAGGATCGACACCGGAATCCGCTGAGGCAGGCCGGCTAGACGACGAAGTTGACGAGCTTGCGCGGGACGACGATCGTCTTCCGCGGCTCGCCGCCGTTCAGATGCGCCTGCACCCGCTCCGACGAGCGAGCGAGCGCGACGAGCTCGTCCTCTGCGATCTCCGCCGGCACCTGCAGCCGATCGCGCAGCTTGCCGTTCACCTGCACGACGATCTCGACGGTGTCCTGCTCGAGCAGGGCCGGATCCGCCACCGGCCACGGCTGCTCCCAGAGCCTGCCGCCGACCGCGAGCTGCTCCCACAGCTCCTCGGCGACGTGCGGCGCGTACGGCTGGATCAGCGAGACGGCCGTCTCGGCGGCGAAGCGAGCGGCCGGGTCGTCGGGCTCGCGCACGATCTCGTTCACGAGCTCCATCACTGCCGCGATCGGCGTGTTGAAGTGGAAGCGGCGGTCGATGTCGTCGGTCACCTTCGCGATCGTCCGATGCGCCTTGCGCGCCAGCGGCGTGTCGACGCCGGCGGGCGAGCGCTCGCGCGCGGCCAGCTCGCCCGCGACCCGCCACAGCCTGTTGAAGAAGCGCCAGACGCCCTCGAGACCTGCGTCCTGCCACTCCATGTCCTCGTCCGCCGGGCCCATGAAGAGCGTGTAGGTGCGGACGGTGTCCGCGCCGTAGCGCTCGGCGTACTCGAGCGGGTTGACGACGTTGCCCTTCGACTTCGACATCTTGGCGCCGTCCTTGCCGATCATCCCCTGGTTGAACAGGCGGGCGAACGGCTCGCGGAAGCCGACCATCCCCATCTCCTGCATCACCTTCGTGAAGAAGCGCGCGTACAGCAGGTGGAGGATCGCGTGCTCGATCCCGCCGATGTACTGGTTGACCGGGAGCCAGTAGTCGGCGAGCTCGCGGGAGAACGGCGCCGTCTCGTTGTCGGGGTCGCAGTAGCGGATCACGTACCAGGACGAGTCGACGAACGTGTCCATCGTGTCGGTCTCGCGCTCGGCCGGGCCGCCGCAGCGCGGACAGTCCACCTGCACCCAGTCCTCGGCGGCGGCGAGGGGCGAGCGGCCCTTCGGCAGGTAGTCCTCGATCTCGGGCAGCACGACGGGCAGCTGGTCGTCGGGAACGGGAACCTCGCCGCAGGCTGGGCAGTGGACGATCGGGATCGGGCAGCCCCAGTAGCGCTGCCGCGAGAGCAGCCAGTCGCGCAGGCGGTAGTTGATCGTGGCCTCGGCCTCGCCGCGGCCGGCCAGCCACTCGACGATCGCCCGTTTCGCCTCGGGCGCACTCAGGCCGGTGAACTCGCCGGAATTGACGAGCCGCTCGTCCTCGCTGTGTGCGACGTATGCCGTGCCTGTCTCGGCTTCGCCGCCGGCGGGCGCGACGACCTGGACGATCGGGATGCCGTACCGCTCCGCGAAGGTGTGATCGCGCTCGTCGTGCGCGGGAACGGCCATGATCGCGCCTGTGCCGTAGCCCATCAGGACGTAGTCCGCGACCCAGATCGGGATCCGCTCGTCGTTGACCGGGTTGACGGCGTAGCGGCCGGTGAAGACGCCGTCCTTCTCCTTCTGCTCGCGCTCGACCGCCGAACGGGCGGTCGCGTGGCGGACGTATTCGCGCACCTCGTCCTCGTGCTCGCCGCCGGCAACGAGCGTCTCCACCAGCGGGTGCTCGGGCGCGAGCACGAAGAACGTGGCGCCGAAGAGCGTGTCGGGCCTGCGTCGTGAAGACGGGCAGCTCCTCGCCGCTGCCGTCGACGCGGAAGACGATGCGCGCGCCCTCGGAGCGGCCGATCCAGTTCCGCTGCATCGTCAGCACCCGCTCGGGCCAGGACTCGAGCAGCGCCATCTCGTCGAGCAACACGTCGGCGTAGTCGGTGATCTTGAAGAACCACTGCGTCAGGTTGCGCGCCTCGACCTCGGTGCCGCAGCGCTCGCAGCGGCCGTCGATCACCTGCTCGTTGGCGAGCACGGTCTGATCCTTCGGGCACCAGTTGACGGGCGCTTCCTTGCGGTAGGCGAGGCCACGCTCGTAGAAGCGGAGGAACAGCCACTGCGTCCAGCGGTAGAACTTGGGGTCGGCGGTCGAGATCTCGCGCGACCAGTCGATCGCCCAGCCCATCTGCTTCATCTGCGACCGGATCGTGGCGATGTTGCGCTCGGTGGAGACGCGCGGATGGGCGCCCTCGCGGATCGCGGCGTTCTCGGCGGGCAGGCCGAAGGCGTCGTAGCCCATCGGCCGCAGCACCCGCTGGCCCATGCGACGGCGGATGTGGGTGATCACGTCGCCGATCGTGTAGTTGAGCGTGTGCCCCATGTGCAGCTCGCCCGAGGGGTACGGGAGCATCTCGACGACGAACGTCTTCGACTTGTCGGCGGCCGTACCCGGCTCCGGGTTCGGTACGTGGAAGGACTGCTCGTCGCTCCAGACGCGCTGCCACTTCGCCTCGATCGCCTTCGGGTCGTACCGGTCGCTCATCGCTGTCTCCGGAGACAAAAAAGCCTCTCGTGAGAGAGGCCGTGGAGAGCTGCCGCGGCGCTGCCGCGGTGGCTCCCTGGTCTATGCAAGCAGGTCGTGCACTGCGGCAGATCGTAGCGGCCTCGGGATCCGGGCGCCATCCTGCCGCTGCTAGCGTCGCCCCGTGGCCGGCTCCGGGACAGTCCTTGGCGCGGGCGGCGTCGAGCTGCCCGTCGCCGCGGGCGTACCGCGCGACCTGCTCGCCGAGTCATGATCGAGCTCTTCCCCAGCTCCGCGGCGATCCGCGACGGCGAGCTCGAGCTCGGCGGGGTCGCGGCGACGGAGCTCGCCGCGCGCTTCGGCACACCGCTCGTCGCCCTCTGCGAGCAGACGCTGCGCGAGCGTGCCCGGGCCTTCCGCGACGCGGCTCCGGGCGCCGATCTCTTCTTCGGGACGAAGGCTCTCCCGAACGTCGCCGTGCTGCGGGTGCTCGCCGAGGAAGGGCTCGGCGCCGACGTCTCGAGCCTCGGCGAGCTCGCCTTCGCCCGCGCGGCCGGGCTCGACGGCGACCGTCTCGTCGTGCACGGGAACAACAAGTCGGACGAGGAGCTGGGCGCCGCGGCGAACGCGGGCGCCACGGTCGTCCTGGATGCGCCCGGCGAAGCGAGCCGTGCCGCAGTCGCAGGCGTTCGGCGCGTGCTCGTCCGCGTCACGCCCGGGGTCGAGGCGGACACCCACGCCTCGATCCGGACGGGCCACCACGGCTCCAAGTTCGGCCTGCCGCCGGACGACGCGCTGCGGGCGGTCGGCGACGCACTCGAGGCGGGGCTCGACGTCGCCGGCCTGCACGTCCACGTCGGCTCGCAGCTCGTCTCGTCCACCGCGCACGAAGCCGCCGCGCCGCTCCTCGCCGCCTTCGCCGCGCGCTGCCGCGACGAGCTCGGCTGGACGCCCGGGCTCGTCGACGCCGGCGGCGGCTTCGGCATCCGCCACGTGCCGGAGGAGCCCGAGGTCGACGTGCCGGCGCTGCTGCGGCGGATCGCCGCCGCGTTCCTCGAGGCCTGGCGCTCGCACGACCTGCCGGAGCCGCGGCTCGCGTTCGAGCCCGGCCGAGCGCTTACCGGCCCCGCCGGCGTGACGCTCTACCGCGTCGGCGTCGTCAAGCAGGGAGCCGAAGGACTGCCGTGGGCGGCCGTCGACGGCGGCATGTCCGACAACCCGCGGCCGCAGCTCTACGGCGCGCGCTACTCGGCGCTGCTCGCGAACCGCGCCGGCGACGAGGCGACGAGCGACTATGCGATCGCGGGCAAGCACTGCGAGTCGGGCGACGTCCTGATCGAGCGCGCGCGGCTGCCCGAGCTGCGCCCGGGCGACCTGATCGCCGTCCCGGCAACCGGGGCGTACACGCTCTCGATGGCGTCCAACTACAACGGGGTGCCGCGCCCCGCGGCGGTCCTCGTCGCCGACGGCGAGGCCCGGCTGGCCCGCCGCCGCGAGACCGTCGACGACCTCCTGCGCCTCGAGGGCTAGGCAGGCGAGGACGCGAGCGCGGCGGCGGCCGCGAACGGGTCGTCGTCCAGCAGGCCGGCGCCCGCCGCGGCCGCGATCGAGCGAGTCGCGCCCGCTCCGGCGAGCACCACGGGAACGTCGGCGCCGAGCGAAGCGACCTCTGCCGCAACCGCCTCGAGCCAGGCCGCGTCCATCGCCGCGAGCACGACGACCGCGGGCGTGAGTCGCATCGCGGCCTCGCGCAGCGTGTCGAGCGGCGTGTCGGCGCCGAGGAGCGTCACGCGCCAGCCATGCTCGCGGAGGGCGAGCCCGAAGGCGATCAGGCCCAGGTCGTGCCGCTCCCCGGGAGGAGCCGCCAGCAGCGCGCGCGGCCCTGACCCCCGATCCCAGCCGCGCGCGAGTCCGAGCAGGCGGCCGCGGAGAAGCCCGCTGGCGAAATGCTCCTGCGCGACCGACACATCGCCTCGCTCCCAGCCGTCGCCGATCGCGCGCAGCGTCGGCAGGACGGCGTCCCGCAGCACCGCCTCGCGGCCGAGGTCGGCGAGGAGGCGATCGAATGCGGCGTGGGCGGCGGTCTCGTCGAACGCGAGCAGGGCATCGAACAGCGATCGCTCTCCCGCTTCCGCGACGGGCTCTTCCTCCGCGCGGGCAAACCGCGCCGCCTCGGCCGCCGCGACTCCACTCTCGAGGTGCTCCACCATTCTGCGAACGCGCCGCTCGTCCCGGTCCGAGTAGAGACGGAAGCCCCCTTCCGTCCGCTCCGGCTCGATCAGGCCGTAGCGGCGCTCCCAGGCGCGAAGGAGCGCCGGGTTGACGCCGGTGCGACGGGCGAGTTCGCCGATGCGGTGCCGGGGCGGCATGCGGGCATCGTACAGATTGTGGACAGAAGTTTGACAACGCGGGCTTACGGTCACTACACTCTCGACATAACCTAGACAGAAGGAGGACAGTATGAAGAAGCTCGACCTGCTCGCCGGCCTACTCGTCATCGTCGGCGGCCTCAACTGGGGACTCGTCGCGATCGCCGAGTTCGACCTCGTCGCGGCGCTCGTCGGCCTCGAGTTCGGCGAGACGAACGCCGCCAGCCGCATCGTGTACGGGCTCGTCGGCCTCTCCGCCCTGTACGGCGCACTCCGGCTCGCGAGCCTCGCCCGCCGCCCCGCCGGGGCACCCGTCCACGCCTAGTCGGTCTGCCCCCGACAGTCTGAAAGGAGCTCCATGAAGCGCATCGCACTCCTCGTCCTCCTCGCAGTTGCCGTCCCGGCCGCCGCGATAGCGGCCCCACAGCGTGAAGCCCGGCCGCAGAGCGGCACGATTGTCCAGACGGCCGTCGCGGCCGGGCAGTTCAAGACGCTCGTCGCCCTCGTCAAGCGGGCCGGCCTCGCGCCGGCGCTGTCCGGGACGACGAAGCTGACCGTCTTCGCGCCCACCGACGCCGCCTTCCGCAAGGTGCCCGCGGCGACACTCGCGAAGCTGGGGCGGGACAAGGCGCTGTTGAAGCGTGTCCTGCTCTACCACGTCGTCAAGGGCAAGGTCACCGCGGCGCAGGTCGTGAAGCTGCGCTCGGCGAAGACCCTCGCGGGACAGTCCGTGCGCATTCGGGTCACCGGCAGCACGGTCTACGTCAACTCGGCGAAGGTGGTGAAGGCCGACGTGGCGGCCTCGAACGGTGTCATCCACGTGCTCGACAAGGTGCTGATCCCGCCGTCCTCCTGAGGGATCGCAGACGCCGCCGGCCCGTCCGTCTCCGTGGCGGGCCGGCACGCGTTCCGGCTGAGCCGCGTGGGTACGGTGGCGTGATGAGCGACCACGTCGTCGCGATCTGGTCGGACTACATCTGACCCTTCTGCCGAGCGGCCCAGCCAACGGCCGCCTGGCTCGAGCGCCGGTTCGGCGCCGACGTCGCCTGGCTCCCGTTCGTCCTCCACCCCGAGTACCCGGCCGAGGGCCTGCCGCGCGAGCAGCTGCTCGCCCGCTACGGCGAGGAAGGTGTCGCGCGGACGCGGCAGTTCCTCGAGGCGCGCGGGCTCGAGTACAAGCCGAACCCGGACGTCGTCCCGAACACGAACGCGGCGCTCCGGCTCGGCGAGCACGCGCGCGGGCACGGCCTCCACCGGGAGTTCCACGACCGCGTGATGGACGCGTACTGGGCCGAGTCGCGCGACATCGGCGACCACGACGAGCTGCGCCTGCTGGCGGCGGAGGCCGGGCTCCCGGCGGAGGAGGTCGACGTCGTGCTCGCCGGCGACCGCTACCTCGACGTGGTCGAGGCCTCGACCGCGCAGGCGTTCTCGATCGGAGCCCGCGCCGTGCCGGCGTTCGTGCTCGACCGGCGGCTGCTCGTCCTCGGCGCCCAGCCAGAAGGCGTCTTCGAGCAGGCGTTCGACCAGCTGGCGGAGGAGGCGTGAACCACTCGCCGATCGACGACCTCGGCGACGCCGGCTTCGGCTGGCTGATGGACGAGCGCTACGCCCGCACCTCGCACGCGCTGGCCGCCGAGGGGCGCGTCTGGCTCGTCGACCCCGTCGACGTGGACGGCCTGGACGAACGCGTGCGCACCCTCGGAGAGCCCGCCGCCGTACTGCAGCTGCTCGACCGGCACAACCGCGACTGCGCAGCGATCGCGTCGCGGCTCGGCGTCCCTCACCATGTCGTGCCGGAGACGTTGCCGCAGACGCCCTTCGAGCTCGTGCGCGTCGTTCGCCTGCCCCGCTGGCACGAGGTCGCGCTCTGGTGGCCGGAGCGGCGAGTGCTCGTCTGCGCCGACGCCCTCGGCACGGTCGGCTACTTCACGGCCGGCGGCGGACGGGCGGGCGTTCATCCGTTCCTTCGCCTGTCGAGACCGCCGCGCGAGCTCGCTTCCTTCGAGCCCGAGCACCTGCTCGTCGGCCACGGCGAGGGCCTGCACGGCGGCGAGGCGACGGCGGAGCTGCGGCATGCGCTTGCGACGTCCCGAACCGGGCTGCCGCGCTGGTTCGTCGACCTCGTGCGCCGACGCTCCTAGTGCGCGTCGTCAGCCGGCGCGTTCGCTCATCCCGCGGCTGCGGCCAGACCTGGCCTGACGAGCCTCGGCGGCGCGACGAGGCCCGCGTCCCGCACGGGCGGGTTGACCGGCTCGGCGAGCGGCGCGGCGCCGAAGCTCGCCCGCCGGCGCTCGTCGGGGACCTCGCCGTAGACCGTCGTCCGCTGCCGCGGCGTGCGACCGGCCGAGCGGATCAGCTCCTCCATCCGCTCCGGCGGCAGCTCCTGCCCCCACTCCGAGCCGGCGGCGCGGGAGATCGACTCGTTCATCAGCGTGCCGCCGAGGTCGTTGACGCCGGCGGCGAGCGCGTCGCGCACACCTGCGGGCCCGAGCTTGACCCACGAGGCCTGGATGTTCGTGATGTGCGGATGGAGCGCGAGCCGCGCGACCGCGTGCGCGAGCAGCGTCTCGCCGTACGTCGGCCCCCGCCGCGCCCGACCCTTCAGGTACATCGGCGCCTCCATGTGCACGAACGGGAGCGGCACGAACTCGGTGAAGCCGCCGCTCCGCCGCTGCTGCTCACGTGTGCGGAGCAGGTGGCGCGCGACGTGCTCGGGCCGCTCGACGTGGCCGAACATCAGCGTCACGTTCGACCGCAAGCCGACGCGGTGCGCGGTGTCGTGCACCCGCAGCCACTGGTCGGTCGTGACCTTGTCGGGGCAGATGACCGCGCGCACCTCGTCGTCCAGGACCTCAGCGGCGGTGCCCGGAAGCGAGGACAGGCCGAGGTCTCGGAGCAGGGCCAGGTACGGCTCCAGCTCGAGCCCGAGCGTCGCCGCGCCCTGCCAGATCTCGAGCGCCGAGAACGCATGGACGTGGATCCCCGGGACGGCGTCCTTGATCGCGGCGACGATCCCCGCATAGGTCTCGCCGGTGAAGGCGGGATGGATCCCGCCCTGGAGGCAGATCTCGGTCGCGCCGCGCTCCCACGCCTCCTCGGCGCGCCGGACGATCTCGTCCAGCGGCACCAGATAGGCGGGCCCGCGGAGGTTCGCCGCCAGCTTCCCCTTCGAGAAGGCGCAGAAGCCGCAGCGGAAGTAGCAGACGTTCGTGTACTGGACGTTCCGCGTCACGACGTACGTGACCTCGTCGCCGCACGCCTCGCGCCGGAGCCGGTCGGCCGCGGCGAAGACCCGCTCGCGCTCCTCGCCGCGGGCGCGGAGGAGGCGGGCGAGCTCGTCCTCGCCGAGCTCGTCGCCGGTGAGCTCGAGCGGGAGCGCGTCGCGGCGGAGCGAGAACGCAGGCGTGGTGTCGACGCCGGGTGACCAGCTCCCCTCGCGCGCCAGCCCGGCCGAATCCGACGAGCGCAGGGCCGTGGGCAGGACGGCGCGGTCGAGCCAGGCCGGGTCGACGAACTCGGGGTAGACGGGCAGCCGGGCCGCGAGCTCGAGCCCGCGGCTGCGCGTCGCCTCCTCGAGCCGCAGCAGCTCGGGCCAGGGCGCCTCCGGGTTGACGTGGTCGATCGTCACCGGCGAGACGCCGCCCCAGTCGTCGATGCCCGCGTCGAGCAGGCGCGGGAACTCGTCGAAGGCGAGGTTCGGCGGCGCCTGGACGTGCACCGCCGCCGGCAGGAGCAGGCGCGCGGCCGCGATCGTCCAGAGGTGGTCGTCGAGCTCGGGCTCGGGGTGCTCGGCCATCCGCGTGCCGGGCTTGGCGCGGAAGTTCTGCACGATCACCTCCTGCAGGTGGCCGTGCTCCTCGGCGACGGCGCGGAGCGCCAGCAGGGCATCGAGCCGCTCCTCTCTCGTCTCGCCGATCCCGATCAGGATCCCGCTCGTGAAGGGGATCCGGAGCTCGCCGGCGAGGCGGATCGTCTCGAGCCGCAGGGCAGGCTCCTTGTCGGGCGAGGCCCAGTGCGGGCCGCCGCGGGCGCCGAGCCGCTCCGCGGTGGTCTCGAGCATGATCCCCATCGACGCGCTGACCGGGCGCAGCCGCTCCAGCTCGCCGCGCGTCATCACGCCGGGGTTGAGGTGCGGCAGCAGCCCCGTCTCCTCGAGCACGAGCCGGGCGCAGCGCTCCAGGTAGTCGATCGTCGTCCCGCAGCCGAGCGCGGCGAGCTCGTCGCGCGCGACGCGGTAGCGGAGCTCGGGCTTGTCGCCGAGGGTGAAGAGCGCCTCCGTACAGCCGGCCTCGGCGCCCGCACGGCCGATCGCGAGCACCTCGTCCTCCGTCAGGAACGCCCGCTCGCCGCGGCGTGGCGGCCGAGCGAAGGTGCAGTAGCCGCAGACGTCGCGGCAGAGCGTCGTCAGCGGGATGAACACCTTGGGCGAGTACGTGACGAGCGGGCCGGTGCGAAACGCACGCGCCTCGGCCAGCACGTCCTCGAGCGGCGCCTGGAGCAGCTCCTCCCTCGTCATTGGGCGAGCTTACGCACCGGAGCGCCAGAGGCCGCCGAACGACCTCCACGCGCCGTCCGTCCACCGCCGCAGCTGCGCCTGCTCGATCGGGAAGCCGTCCGCCGGGCCGGTCCGGACCTCGATCCCGGGCAGCAGGAACGGGTTCGAGACGCTGTGCAGCGTCCGGGCCCTGGCCAGCAGACCCGCCCGCGTGAGGTTTCTCCCGGCCCGCTCGAGCACCTCGACCGTCGCAGCGGCGACGGCCATGCCGTACACGTGACGGAGGTCGCGCGCGTTCGCGCCGCGGGCGTAGCGCGCCATGATCGCGCGGTAGAGCCGCAGGCCGGGGTCCTGCGACCACCTCGGCTCTGCGGGATCCTTGACGAAGCCGACCGAGACCGCGCCCGACGCGGGAGCCGTCGAGCTCGTGAGGACGAGCGGCCGCCAGCCGAGCCGGGCCGCGTGCGCGGCGGCCGACGTCGCCGCCTCGGACGGGACGAAGAGCGCGAGCACGGTCGCGCCCGCCGCCCGCAGCTTCGCGACGTCGGCGGCCTGCGTTCCGACGATCCTGACCGTCGAGGAGGCGATCCCGAGCCGCAGGCCGGCGACCAGCTCTCGCGCCTCCTCGCCGCCGTCCGAGAGCACGCCGACGCGCGAGCCGGGCTTCAGGCGTGCGAGGTAGCGCCCGAAGATCCAGCCCTCGGCCCGGTCGCTCGGCCCGAAGCCGATCGTCCACGGGTAGCGGGCCGTGTCGCGGCCGAAGGTCGTGGCGGCCGAAGCGACGAAGAGCTGCGGCACCCTCGCCGCGTTGAGGAAGTCGCGCGCGGCGAGCCCCTGCGCGGTGCCGAAGGGGTTGACGATCGCGAAGACGCGGTTCCCCTCGACGAGCTCGCGGGTCGCCTCGAGCGCCCGATCCGGATCGGATGCGTCGTCGGCAAGGACGTAGTCGATCCGGCGGCCGTTGACGCCGCCGCGGGCGTTGACGAAGCGGAAGTACGCCTCGGCGCCGCGCGCCACCGCGGCCGAGCCGGCATCCGCCCCCGACAGCGGCACGGTCGCGCCGAGCAGGACTCGGGTCGCCGTGACACCGGGCTCCGCGGCCACGACCCGGCCCGCGCCGGCCTGCGCGTGCGCGGCCGGAAGCGAGACGACGAGCGCGACGGCAGCCGCGCCCCAGGCGAGACGTGCCTTCCCCTGCATCGGGCGAGACTCCTTCGGAAGACCTAGCGGAACCGGCCGGGAACCTTACTCACGGCCGCCGACGCCGACCGGATCAGGCCGGCGGCGCCCGTAGGCAGGAGGAGCATGATCGCGATCAGCACCACCCCGAACGCGACCGAGGGAGCCCCCGGCGAGCTCGTGTCGAGATCACCGAGCCACGGCAGCCAGTCGGGGATGAGCCGGTCGGCTTTCTGGGCCCAGGAGATCTGCATGAAGTAGATGAAGACCGCGCCCGCGAGCAGGCCGCCGAGCGAGCCGAGCCCGCCGACGACGACGCCGACGAGCAGGAAGATCGAGAGCGTGATCGGGAACGTGTCCGGGTTGACGAACGTGTTGGCGATCGCGTAGAGCGAGCCGGCGATCCCGGCGAAAGCGGCGCTGATGCCGAACGCGAGCGTCTTGTACAGGGCGAGGTTCACGCCGGACGAGGCCGCGGCCGTCTCGCTGTCGCGCACGGCGCGGAACGCGCGCCCGGTGCGGCCGCGGAGCAGGAACCACGCCACCGCGAGCGCGACGAGCGCGATCGTCCACGAGAGGTAGTAGAGCCACTCGTTGAACGTGAGGTGGTGCCCGAAGATCGTGACGCCGTCGATGCCGCCGGTCAGGCCGGGCAGGCCGAACATGTTCACCCCGCCGCTGCCGCCGGTGAAGGTCTCGAAGCGCTTGATCACGGCCGGAGCCGCGACCGCGATCGCGAACGTCGCGAGCGCCAGGTAGAGCCCCGTCAGTCGCAGGGCCGGGATGCCGAAGAGCAGCCCGGCCAGGCCGGCGACGAGTCCCGCGATCGGGATCGTCCACACGTCCTTCATGTCGCTCATGAAGACATGGCCGCGAAGGTGCAGGCCCTGATCGGAGATCAGGATCGCGGTCGTGTAGCCGCCGATCGCCATGAACGCGCCGTGCCCGAGCGAGATCTGGCCCGTGTAACCCGTGAGGATGTTGAGCCCGACAAGGGCGATCAGGTAGATGCCGACGTAGGCGAACTGCTGGGCGCGAAAGTCGCTGATGAATTGCGGCAGCACGAGCATCACGAGACAGAGGAGGACGAAGCCGGCCAGCGCGGCCACGGTCCGGGCGCTCGGCAGCCCGACCCTCATACCCGCTTCACCACCGCGTGGCCGAACAGCCCGGTCGGCCGGACGAGCAGCACGACGAGGATGATCAGGAGGGCGACCGGCAGCTGCAGCTCGGTGCCGACGAAGTCGACGTAGGTGCTGAGCAGGTTGAGGCCGACCCCCAGGATGAGGCCGCCGACGACCGCACCAGCCGGTGAGTCGATCCCGCCGAGCACTGCCGCCGCGAACGCGTAGATCAGGATCGCCTGCATCATGTTCGGGTCGACGAACTGGGTCGGCGCGGCGAGCAGGCCGCTGACCGCGCCGAGCACCGCGGCGAGCCCCCAGCCGAGGCCGAGCATCCAGCTGACCCGCACGCCGACGAGCCGGCTCTCGCTCGGGTTGATCGCCGAGGCACGCAGTGCGAGGCCGACCTTCGTGAAGCGGAAGAAGAGCCAGAGGAGGAGGACGACGCCGACCGAGACGGCGATCGTGCCGAGGTCCGCGACCGAGATCGCAACCCCGCCGATGTCGACGGTGCTCGTCGGGAACGGCGTGTCCGTGAACGTGCGCACCTCGCCGCCCCAGATCCAGGTCGCGGCGCCGTTGAAGACCAGGACGAGCCCGATCGTGACGATCACGGTCGTCAGCACGGACTTGCCCTCGACCGGCCGGATCACGAGCCGGTGCAGCCCGATCCCGCCCAGGAACGCGACCAGGAGCGTGACGACGAACGCGGGCCAGTAGGGCCAGCCGTGCTCCGTCGTCAGGCTCCAGGCGATGAAGGTCGTGAACATCGCCATCTCGCCCTGGGCGAAGTTGATGATCCCGGTCGCCCGGTGGATCAGGACGAGCGCGAGTGCCAGGGACGCGTAGATGCCGCCCGAGGCGAGCCCGGAGACGATCTGCTGGAAGAACTGGCTCCAGTCGAAGGCGAGGACGACCATCAGTACCCCAGGTAGCTCCGGCGGACGGACTCGTTGGCGCGCAGCTCGTCGGCGCCGCCCTGCACAGCGACGCGCCCGACCTCGAGCACGGTGGCGCGGTGGGCGACGTCGAGCGCGATCCGCGCGTTCTGCTCGACGACGAGCACCGTCAGCCCCTCGCGCTCGTTCAGCTCGCGGACGATCCGGAAGATCTCGGCGACGATCAGCGGCGCGAGGCCGAGCGACGGCTCGTCGAGCAGCAGCAGCCGCGGCCGGGCCATCAGCGCGCGGGCGAGCGCGAGCATCTGCTGCTCGCCGCCCGAGAGCGTCCCCGCCTCCTGGTCGCGCCGCTCGGCGACCCACGGGAACCACTCGCCCATCCGCTCCAGGTCGGCCTTGATCCCGGCCCGGTCGCGGCGCGTGTACGCCCCGAGGCGGAGGTTCTCCTGGACGGTCAGCTCGGTGAACGTGCCGCGGCCCTCGGGCACGTGCGCGATCCCGGCCCTGGCCGCCGCCTCGGGGCCGCCGCGCATCCGCTTGCCGCCGAGCGAGATCTCGCCCGACCGGCGGACGGTGCCCGAGATCGCACGGAGGGTGGTCGTCTTGCCCGCCCCGTTCGCGCCGAGCACGGCCACGATTTCGCCCTCCGGCACGTCGAGCGAGACGCCGTGCAGCGCCTGCACCGGCCCGTAGCGCGCCTCGACGTCGCGCAGCTCGAGCAGCGCGCTCACTCGGCCGGCCCGTGGCCGTCGTCCTCGAGCTCGTCCGAGCCGAGGTACGCCTCGATCACCTCCGGGTCGGCACGGACGGCGGCCGGAGTGCCGCTCGCGATCCGCCGCCCGAACGAGAGCACGTGCACGTGGTCGGAGACGCCCATGACGAGATTCATGTGGTGCTCGACGAGCAGCACGGTCAGCTCGAAGTCGTCGCGGATCTTGCGGATGAACTCGCCGAGCGCCCCGACCTCCTCGTGGTTGAGGCCGCCGGCCGGCTCGTCGAGCAGGAGGAGCCGCGGCTTCGAGACGAGCGCGCGGGCGAGCTCGACGCGCTTCTGCGTGCCGTACGGCAGCGCGGCCGCAGGTGCCGACGCGCGCGCCCGAAGGCCGACGTAGTCGAGCATCTCGAGCGCGTCCTTCGCCGTGCCGCGCCGCGTGTGCGCACCGACGAGGACGTTGTCGAGCACGGTCATCGTCCGGAAGAGCTGGATGTTCTGGAAGGTGCGCGCGATCCCCTTGCTGACGATCCGGTACGCGGGCGTACGGAGCAGGTTGTCGCCCGCGAACTCGAGCTCGCCCTCGTCGGGCCTGTAGAGCCGCGTGATCACGTTGAAGACCGTCGTCTTCCCGGCGCCGTTCGGCCCGATCAGCCCGACGATCTGCCCCTCGCGGACGTCGAACGAGACCTGGTCTAGCGCGACGATGCCGCCGAAGCGCCGGGTCACGTCCCTGACCGAGAGGAGCGCCATGCGCGCCTACCCTAAAGCGCCATGAGACGATCCGGGCAATGAGCCTCGACCCCGGCCCCCTCGTCCAGAACGCGATCTACCTCGCGGGCGGCGGCGAGTGGCCCGTCTCGGCCGACGGGTGGGAGGCGCGGGCGCGCAGCTCGCTCGAGCCGGGGCCGTTCGACTACGTCGCGGGCGGCGCCGGCTCCGAGGCGACGATGCGGGCGAACCTCGAGGCGTTCGCGCGGCGGCGCCTGCGGCCGCGGATGCTCGCCGGCACGGCCGAGCGCGACCTGTCCGTCGAGGTGCTCGGGCTCCGTTCGCCGGTGCCGTTCCTGCTCGCGCCCGTGGGCGTGCTCTCGATCCTCCACCCCGACGCCGAGCTCGCGGTCGCGCGCGCGTCGGCGGCGACCGGGGTGCCGATGATCCTCTCCAGCGCCGCCTCGACGCCGCTCGAGGCCGTCGCCGAGGTCGGGCCGCCGCGCTGGTTCCAGCTCTACTGGTGGGGCGACGACACGCTCGCCGAGAGCCTCGTCCGGCGAGCCGAGGCGGCCGGCTACGGCGCGATCGTGCTCACGGTCGACACGCTCAACCTCGGCTGGCGCGACCGCGACCTCGCGAACGGCTACCTGCCGTTCCTGCAGGGCCAGGGCCTGGCGCAGTTCTTCAGCGACCCGCTCTTCCGCGAGCGGCTGGAGCAGGCGCCCGAGGACGACGTCGTCGCCGCCTCGCTGCAGGCGCTCGCCACGTTCCCGAACCTCGCGCTGACGTGGGCCGACCTCGCGCGCCTGCGGGAGTGGACGTCCTGCCGATCCTCGTCAAGGGCATCCTCCGCGGCGACGACGCGAGGCTCGCGCTCGAGCACGGGATCAACGGGATCGTCGTCTCGAACCACGGCGGGCGGCAGGTCGACGGCGCCGTCGCCGCGCTCGACGCGCTCGTCGAGGTGCGCGAGGCGGTCGGCCCCGACGCGCTCGTGCTGATGGACTCGGGGATCCGGCGCGGCTCGGACGTCGTCAAGGCGCTCGCGCTCGGGGCGACCGCGGTGCTGATCGGGCGGCCGTACGCCTACGGCCTGGCGGCCGGTGGGCAGGCAGGCGTGGAGGCGGTCGTCCGGCAGCTCGCGGGCGAGCTCGACCTGACGATGGCGCTCTCCGGCGCGCGCTCGGTCGCGGACGTCGACCGCTCGTTCGTCGAGTGACCCGTTCCCACGCTTCCATAGGATCGGGGCGATGCGCGCACTGCTCGAGGCGATGATCCGCGGCGAGACTCCGCCGCCGCCGGTCGCGACGCTCGTCGGGATGCGGCTCGTCGAGGTCGGGGACGGCGAGGCGCGATTCGAGCTCGAAGCCGACCCGAGCCGGCACATGAACCCGATGGGGACGTTGCACGGCGGCATCCTCTGCGACATGGCCGACGCGGCCATGGGCTGCGCCTACGCGTCCCGGCTCGGCGAGGGCGAGAGCTTCACCACGCTCGAGCTGAAGATCAACTTCCTCAAGCCGGTCTGGTCGGGACTGCTGACCGCGCGGGCGCACGTCGTGCGCGGCGGCCGGACGATCGGGCTCGTCGAGTGCGACGTGCTGGACGCGGAGGGGTCACTGGTCGCACGGGCGGGCGCGACCTGCATGACGCTGCGCGGCGAGATGGCGGCCGGCCGCTAGTGGACGGCCCTCCGACACCCGCCGACTCGCCGCTGACGATGGAGCAGGTGCTCGCCTCGCCGCGGCACCGGGCACTGATGACACCGGACGTTGGCGGTGGGCGAACCCGCGCCGGACTTCGAGCTGCCGCTGCTCGACGACGAGACGCATGCGCCGCTCGGCGAGACCGTCCGGCTCTCGAGGTTCGCCGGCGAGCGGCCCGTCGCACTCGTCTTCGGCTCGTACACCTGACCGCCCTTCCGCCGCCAGTTGGGCGAGCTGGAGGAGCTGTACGAGCGGCACGGGGCCGAGGTGGCCTTCCTGATCGTCTACATCCGGGAGGCGCACCCGGAGGACGGTTGGGTGCTGAGCGACAACCGCGAGCAGGACATCGCGGTCGTGGATCCGGAGACCCAGACCGAGCGCGCCGTGGTCGCGTCGACCTGCGCGCTCGAGCTGCGCACGCGGATCCCGATCGCGATCGACGGCGTCGACGACCGCGTCGCGCTCGCGTACGGCGGCTGGCCCGATCGCCTCTACCTGATCGGCCGCGACGGCCGGATCGCCTTCCAGGGCGGCGAGGGCCCGTTCGGCTTCCTCCCCGCAGAGCTCGCCGCTGCGATCGAAGCCGAGGCGGCCGGCCGCTGACGCACGGCCGGCCGCGGGCAGGGCTCGGTTAGAGTCGCCGCGTGGACTTCCGCGACACGCCCGACGAGGCAGCGTTCCGCGCCGGGTTGCGCGAGTGGCTGGACGCGAACCTCCCGGACGAGCTGCGCGGCCACCGCGGCGGCGCGGCCCGGTTCGAAGGGCCCGAGGCTCCGCGCGTGGAGCCGCGCGCTCCACGAGGGCGGCTACGCGGGCCTCGCCTGGCCGGAGGAGTACGGCGGCGGCGGCGCGCCCTACACGCACCAGGCGATCTTCCTCGAGGAGCTCGCCCGCGCCGAGGCGCCGCCGCACGTCGGCGTGATCGGG
Source organism: uncultured Gaiellaceae bacterium (assembly GCA_963808915.1). Classification (GTDB taxonomy): domain Bacteria; phylum Actinomycetota; class Thermoleophilia; order Gaiellales; family Gaiellaceae; genus CAVTBT01. The sequence continues at coordinate 107,618 of CAWEHJ010000001.1, forward strand.
CTCGGCATGGCCGGCCCGACGATCATGGCCCACGGCACCGAGGAGCAGAAGCAGCGGCACCTGGAGAAGATCCTGAGCGCCGAGGAGATCTGGTGCCAGGGCTTCTCGGAGCCGGGCGCGGGCTCCGACCTCGCGGGCGTCCGCACGAGCGCGCGCGCTCGAGGACGGCCACTTCGTCGTCGACGGCCAGAAGGTCTGGTCGTCGTTCGCGCACATCGCCGACTTCTGCATCCTCCTCACCCGCAGCGACCCCGACTCGCAGCGCCACGACGGGCTCACCTACCTGATCGTCGACATGCAGGCGCCCGGGCGTCGAGGTGCGGCCGCTGCGCCAGATCACCGGCGAGTCGGAGTTCAACGAGATCTTCTTCACGGACGTCGAGGTGCCGCACGAGAACGTGCTCGGCGAGATCGGCGGCGGCTGGCAGGTGGCGATGACGACGCTGCTGCACGAGCGCGGCACGCTCGGCTTCGCGCTCCAGGCGGCGCTCGAGATCTCGGTCCGCAAGCTCGTCGCCCTCGCCAGGGAGCGCGGCGCGACCCCGCTCCAACGCGACCGCATCGCGCGCGAGTGGATCGAGCTGCAGGCGCTCCGGTTCACGAACCTGCGCTCGCTGACCGCACTCGTCAAGACGGGCATCCCCGGCCCGGAGGGGTCGATCGCGAAGCTGCAGTGGTCGGAGGCGAACCAGCGGCTGACGAAGCTCGCGCTCGAGCTGCTCGGCCCGGAGGCGCAGCTGCTCGGGGAGGGCGCGCCACCTCGGCGGCTACTGGCAGCACCAGCAGCTCCGCAGCCGCGGCAACACGATCGAGGCCGGCACCTCGGAGATCCTCCGCAACATCGTCGCCGAGCGCGTGCTCGGCCTGCCGAGGTCCCGCTAATGGACGCCGCCTTCACGCCCGAGCAGGAGGAGCTCCGCCGCGCGGCCCGCGCGTTCCTCGAGCGCGAACCCGGAGCCGACCTGGGCGCAGCTCGCGGAGCTCGGCTGGACCGGCGTCTCCGTCCCGGAGGAGCAGGGCGGCGCCGGGCTCGGCTTCCTCGAGGAGGCGGCGATCGCCGAGGAGCTCGGCCGCGCGCTCGCCGCCGGGCCCGTGGACGACGACGACCGCGCTCCTCCCCGCGCTGCCCGCCCGAGGCTGCAGGCCGAGGTCGCCGCCGGCGAGGCGAGCTGGACGCTCGCGCTCGACGAGCTGACAGCCGGGCTCGACGGCGCCACCCACGTGGCGGTCGTCGGCGGCGACGGGATCTACGAGCTCGAGGGCTTCGAGCGAAACGCGCTCGCGACCATGGACGAGACGCGCCCGCTCGGCGTCGTGGTCGGCGGCGAGGCCGGGCGGCGGCTCGCCGATCGCAGTCTCCTGCCCGTCCTGCGCGCACGGCTGCACGCGCTGCTGGCGATGGAGGCCGTCGGCGTCGGCGCGCCGGGCGCTCGAGCTCGCGATCGAGTACGTCTCGACCCGCGAGCAGTTCGGCCGCACGATCGGCGTCTACCAGGCGATCTCGCATCCGCTCGCGACGACGTACACCGAGCTCGAGCTGGCGCGCTCGCTCGCCTACTGGGCCGCGTGGTGCGTGGCCGAGGGCGAGCGCGGTCGCGCCGCGTCGCCGCCGCGGCCGCGAAGGCGCAGGCCGCCGAGGCCGCGGTCGCGGCCTGCGAGCGCTCGATCCAGGTCGCACGGCGGGATCGGCTTCACGTGGGAGCACGTGCTGCACCGGCTGTACAAGCGGGCGCAGGGCATCCAGACTCTCGAATCGTCCCCCGCGCAGCTGCGCGCGGAGGTCGCAAACGCCCTGCTCGACGGCGAAGGAGGCGTGCTGTGGACGGCCTGATCATGGACTACCAGCTGAACGTGCCGGCGATCCTGCGCCGCGCCGAGCAGCACTTCGGGCACAAGGAGATCGTCAGCCGGCTGCCCGACAAGAGCTTCCACCGCTTCACCTACGCCGACCTGCTCGAGCGGACGAAGCGGCTCGCGGCCGCGCTCCGCGGGCTCGGCCTCGGCGAGGGCGACCGCGTCGGCACCTTCGCCTGGAACCACCACGAGCACCTCGAGGCGTACCTCGGCGTCCCGGCCGGCGGGATGGTCGTGCACACGCTCAACCTCCGCCTCCACCCCGACGACCTGACCTACATCGCGAGCCACGCGGGCGACAAGGCGCTGATCGTCGACAAGGTGCTCTGGCCGCTCGTCGAGCAGTTCGCCGGCCGGGCGGGCTTCGAGCACGTGATCGCCGTCGGCCCGGGCGAGACGCCGCCGGGCGCGATCGACTACGAGGAGCTGCTCGCCTCCGCCGAGCCCGGCCGGCACCTTCGCGGACGTCGACGAGCGAGCCGCGGCGGCGATGTGCTACACGAGCGGCACCACCGGCCGGCCGAAGGGCGTCCTCTACTCGCACCGCGCGATCGCGATCCACTCGCTCGCCTCGACGCAGACCGGCACGCTCGGCCTCGAGCGAGACGGACGTCGTGCTGCCGGTCGTGCCGATGTTCCACGCGAACGCGTGGGGCTTCCCCTTCACGTGCACGCTGGTCGGCGCGAAGCCAGGTCTTCCCCGGCCCGCATCTCGACCCGCCGAGCCTGCTCGACGCGTTCGTGCAGGAAGAGCGTGACGGTCACCGCCGGCGTGCCGACGATCTGGATGGGGATCCTGCAGGCGCTCGACGCGAACCCCGGCGGCTGGGACCTCTCGCGCCTGCGGGCGATGATCGTCGGCGGCTCGGCGGCGCCGCGGGCGATGATCGAAGGGCTTCGAGAAGCGGCACGGCCTGCACGTCACGCACGCGTGGGGAATGACCGAGATGGCGCCGCTCGGCACCGTCTCCGAGCTGACCTCGCGCGAGCAGGCGCTGCCGCGAGGACGAGCAGTACGCCTACCGCGCGAAGCAGGGCATGCCGGCGCCGTTCGTCGAGATCCGCGCCCGCGGCGCCGAGGGCCTCGTGCCCTGGGACGGCGCAGACGATGGGCGAGCTCGAGGTGCGCGGCGCCTGGATCGCGAGCGCGCTACTACGACGACGACTCGCAGGCCGACCGCTGGTCGGAGGACGGCTGGTTCGCGACCGGCGACATCGTCACGATCGAGCCGACCGGCTACATCGAGATCCAGGACCGCTCGAAGGACCTGGTCAAGTCGGGCGGCGAGTGGATCTCGACGGTCGCGCTGGAGAACGCGCTCATGGGCCATCCGGCCGTGGCCGAGGCGGCGGTGATCGCCGTCCCGGACGCGAAGTGGGACGAGCGGCCGCTCGCGGTCGTCGTCCTGCGCGAGGGCGCGACGGCGACGGGCGACGAGCTGCGCGAGTTCCTGGCGCCGCAGTTCGCGAAGTGGTGGCTCCCCGACGGGTTCGAGTTCGTCGCCGAGATCCCGAAGACGGCCGTCGGCAAGTTCCGCAAGACCGCGCTGCGCGAGCAGTTCGCCAAGCAACAGGCGCCTGCCTAGTGCGAGATCGAGGGCAGGACCTTCCTCGTCACCGGCGGCAAGTCCGGCCTCGGCGAGGCGACCGCCGCGCGGCTGGAGCAGGCGGGCGCCACGGTCGAGATCCTCGACCTGCCCGAGACGGACGTGACCGACGAGGCAGCCGTGCGCGAGCGGGTCGCCGCCTGCGCCGAGCTGCACGGCGTCGTCAACTGCGCCGGGATCGGCGGCGGCGCGCGCGTCGACGAAGTTCGACCTCGAGCGTCTTCCGGCGTGTGATCGAGGTGAACCTGATCGGCACCTTCGCCGTCCTGCGCCACGCGGCCGAGCGCATGGCGGCGAACGAGCCGGACGCCGAGGGCACCCGCGGCGTGATCGTCAACACCGCCTCGAACGCCGCCTTCGACGGCCAGATCGGCCAGGCCGCCTACTCGGCGTCGAAGGCCGGCGTCGCCGGGATGACGCTGCCGGTCGCGCGCGACCTCGCCTCGGCCGGGATCCGCGTCGTCACGATCGCGCCCGGCCCCTCCGACACGCCGATGCTCGGGCCGATGCGCGACGACATCCGCGAGAGCCTGATCTCGCAGATCCCCTTCCCCAAGCGGCTCGGGCGCGCGGAGGACTTCGCCGCACTCGTGCAGCACATCGTCGAGAACGACTACCTGAACGGCGAGGTGATCCGGCTCGACGGCGCCCTCCGCATGGGCCCTCGCTGACCGACCGAGGAGGCACATGGGTCAGTACGTGAGCACCGAACGGGACGGCTTCGTCGCCGTCGTGACGATCGACAACCCGCCGATGAACGCGCTCTCGGCCGCGCTGCTCGAGGAGCTGCGAGGCGGAGATCGAGACGCTGGACGCCGACGACGGCGCGCGCGCGATCGTGCTCCGGGGCGGCGGCGAGCGAGCGTTCGTCGCGGGCGCGGACATCAAGGAGTTTCCGTCGCTGCGCGAGGCGCCGCCGGCCGAGGGCGGCTCGGCGCGCGGGATCCAGAAGGTCGGGCGCGCGGATGGACGAGGCGCGGACGCCGTTCGTCGCCGCGATCCAGGGCTACTGCCTCGGCGGCGGGCTCGAGCTGGCGATGGCGTGCGACGTCCGCGTCGCGGCCGACAACGCCCAGCTCGGCCAGCCGGAGATCAAGCTCGGCCTGATTCCCGGCGGCGGCGGGACGCAGCGGCTGCCGCGGCTCGTCGGCCACGGCCGCGCGCTCTACCTGAACATGTCCGGCGAGTTCGTCGACGCGGCCACCGCGGAGCGCTGGGGGCTCGTCGAGCGCGTCGTCCCCGCGGGCGAGCTGCTCGAGACCGCGAAGGGGATCGCGCAGAGCTTCGCCGCGCAATCGCCGGTCGCGATCGGCGATCCTGCGCGAGCTCGCCCGCGAGACGCGCGACCTGCCGCTCGCGGAGGGCCTGAAGCGCGAGGCCGAGGGCTTCCGCCGCTGCCTCGCGAGCGAGGACGGGCTCGAGGGCGTGACGGCGTTCATCGAGAAGCGCGACGCCCACGTTCACCGGCCGGTGAAGGCCGCGGTCATCGAGGCGGACCGGAGCGTCGTCCTCCACGACGACGTGCCGGAGCCCGAGCCCGCCGACGGCGAGCGCGTGCTCGAGGTGCGCGCGGCCGGGATCAACTTCCTCGAGGTGCTCGTCCGCCAGCGGCCGCTACCCGCAGCCGCCCGAGCTGCCCTGGATCCCCGGGGCCGAGGTCGGCCGGCGAGCTCGACGGCCGCGCCTGGATCGGGCTCAAGCGCCAGTCCGGCGGCGGCTGGGCGGAACGCGCGACGCGTCGACGAGGACTGGCTGTTCCCGCTGCCCGAGGGCGAGGGCTGGGCCGAGGGCGCCTCGTTCCTGATGACGTTCCTGACGGCCTGGATGCCGCTCACGCGGCAGGTCGTCGATCCGCCCGGGCACGCGCGTGCTCGTCACGGCCGCGGCCGGCGGCGTCGGCTCGGCGGCGGTGCAGGTGGTCAAGCACGCTCGGCGCCCAGGTCTGCGCCGCAGTCGGCTCGGAGCGGAAGAAGACAGCTGCCGCGCTCGCTCGGCGCCGATCCGGTCGTCACCTACGACGAGCTGGACGAGGTCGGCCGCGTCGACGTCGTGCTCGACCCGGTCGGCGGCGAGCTCTTCACGCGCTGCCTCGGCCTGCTGAAGCCGCTCGGCACGGCGGTCGCGGTCGGCTTCGCCGGCGGGCCGTGGGAGCCGCTCGACACCGCGCGGCTCGTCGGGCGCAACTCGGGCGGTCGCGGGCTTCTACCTCGGCCGGCTGATCCAGCTCGAGCCGGAGACCGTGCGGATCGCGGCCGAGGACGTGCTCGGCCTCTGGAAACAGGGGGTCGTGCACCCGGTCGTCGGCGCGCGCTTCCCGCTCGTGCAGGCTGCGGCCGCGCTCGACTTCATCGAGAGCAGGGACTCGACCGGAAAGGTGGTGCTGATCCCGTGAAGGCACTCGTCACCGGCTCGGCCGGAGGGCTCGGCCGCGCGATCGTCGGCCGGCTCCAGACGGAGGGCTACGAGGTGCAGGAGCTCGACCTCACGACCGGCTTCGACGTGACCGACCCGGTCGCGTGGGAGGTGGTCGAGGCGGTCGATCTCGCCGTCCTCAACGCAGGCGTGCTCACCGGCGAAGGGGACGTCGTGGCCCTGAGCCACGAGGCCTACCGGCGCGCGGTCGCGGTCAACGTCGACGGCGTCGTGCTCGGCGTGCGCAGGCTCGCGCGCGTGATGCAGCCCGGGCTCGGCGATCGTCGCCACCGCGTCGCTCGCCGGCCTCGTCGAGGTGCCCGAGGACCCGATCTACGGCCTGACGAAGTTCGCGGTCGTCGGCTTCGTCCGCTCGGCCGCGCCGCAGCTCGCCGCGCGCGGGATCCGGCTGAACGCGGTCTGCCCGGCCTGGGCGGACACGCCGCTCGTCCCCGACGAGCTGCGCGCGACGCATCGCCGACCGGGGCTGGCGGCTGCTCGAGCCCGAGAACGTGGCCGACGGGGTCATGGCTGCAGCCCGGAGCGAGGGCCACGGCGAGTCCTGGATCGTCCAGGTCGGCCGCGAGCCGCTGCCGTTCAAGTACCCGGGCGTCCCGGGCCCGCGCTGAGCGCGCGGAGCGAAGACTTAGCAACAGTCTGTTGCTAAGTCGTTCTCACACCCCTAGAACAGCGGCAGCGGGTCGACCGCGAGCCCGCGGACGCGCACCTCGAAGTGCAGGTGCGGGCCGGTCGCGTGGCCCGTTGCGCCGATCGAGGCCGAGCGGCTGAGCCGGCACGCGACGCTGGACGCCGAGCGCGACCGTACGCTCGCAAGGTGCGCGTAGAGCGTCCGGACGCCGCCGCCGTGCGCGACGACGACGATGAACCCGTAGCCGCCCACGGCCCAGCCGGCGAAGACGACGCGCCCGGCCCGGCGGCCGAGACCGTCCGAGCCGAGCGGCGCCGGCGATGTCGAGCCCCTTCGTGGAAGCGTTCGCTCGCGCGGACCGAACGCCGGAGACACACAGGCCCGACCGCCGGCCTGCGAGCGCGCCGACCCGCGGTGACGCCGGCGTGCGCAGCGCGGCGAGCGTCGCCGGGCCGGCGATCCCGTCCGCCGGCAGGCCGCGCGCCCGCTGGAACCGCCGGACCGCAGCGTGCAGCCGCGCGCCCGAAGCGGCCGTCGAAGACGCCCGACGGCGATCCCTGCCACGCGAGCGCGAACTGGAGCGCGGCGACGTCGGCGCCGACCGCCCCGAACCGCAGGGTCCGCGAGCCGAGCGTGGGTCGGCCCAGGCGGCCGAGCGCGCGTCGCGTCCGCGGCCCCGCGACGCCGTCGGGCGCAGGCCCGGCCCGGGCCTGGAATCGCACGACGCTCCGGTCGTCGCCGGGCCGAGCACGCCGTCGACCGTGCCCGCGTACGCGCCGCGCGCGTGCAGCGCGACCTGGAGCGCGGCGACGTCAGGCGACCCGGCGGCCTGGCTGCCGCCGGGAAGGCCAACGCCGCCGCCAGCGCAACCCCCCGCAATCCCATCCGGACGGCCGTTCGCTCCCGGCCGCGGACGTCCTCCGAGTCAGTCGAAGCGCCAGCCGTCGCCGGCGGCGAACGACTTCAGGATCCGCCGCGCGACGACCATCCGATGCACCTCGTCCGGCCCGTCGTAGATCCGGCCGGCACGCGCGTGCAGCGAGCATCGCGGCGAGCGGCGTCTCGTCGGTGAGCCCGCGTGCGCCGTGCATCTGCACCGCGCGGTCGATCACCTCGTTCAGCACCCGCGCCGCGTAGAACTTGAGGATCGAGACCTCGACCCGCGCCTCGGAGCCCTCGTCGATCCGCCGGGCCGCGTCGAGCGTCATCAGGCGGCAAGCGTGGATCTCCGCGGCCGAATCGGCGATCCAGTTCTGGACCGTCTGCTTCTCGGCGAGCGGCCCGCCGAACGCCTCGCGCTCGAGCGCGTAGGAGCACATCAGCTCGAAGGCCCGCTGCATCTGGCCGAGCCAGCGCATCACGTGGTGGATCCGCCCCGGGCCGAGGCGCTTCTGCGCGATCCGGAAGCCGTCGCCGGGCTCGCCGAGCGTGTGCTCGACCGGGACGCGGACGCCCGTGTAGCGCACCTCGCAGTGCGTGTTCCAGCCGCGGCCCGCGTGGCCGAGCACCGGCACGGCGCGCACGACCTCGACCCCGGGCGTGTCGGCGGGGACGAGGATCTGCGATGCGCGCCGGTGCGGCTCCGCGTCCGGGTCGGTCACCGCCATCACGATCCCGAAGGCGGCGCCGTCCGCCCCGGACGAGAACCACTTGTGGCCGTCGATCACCCACTCGTCGCCGTCCCGCACGGCGCGCGTGCGGAGCAGGGTCGGGTCCGAGCCCGACACCTCCGGCTCGGTCATGGAGAAGAACGACCGCACCTCGCCGGCGACGAGCGGGGCGAGGAAGCGCTCCTCGCTGCTCGTCGGTGCCGAAGAGGTGGAGGATCTCGGCGTTGCCCGCGTCCGGCGCCTGGCAGCCGAAGACGAGCTGGGCCCAGACCGAGCGGCCGATCTCCTCGTTCAGAAGGGCGTAGGCGAGGAAGCCTCGACCGGTTCCGCCGGCTTCCGGCGGCACGTGCGGCGCCCAGAGCCCCTCGGCCTTCGCCCGCGCGCGGAGCTCGGCGATGAGCGCGTCCGCGGCGTCGTCCTCGCGGTGCGAGCACGGGCTCGGCCGGGACGACGTGCTCGTCGAGGAAGGCGCGGTAGCGGGCGCGCAGGTCGGCGAGCTCGGCGGGCGGCGGCGAGAGCGGTCGCGGTCACCCGGTTAGCATCGCAGGCGATGCGCCTCGGCTACTACATGGGCTACGCCGTCGCCCGGCCAGAGCCCGCTCGACCTCGTCGAGGCGGCACGCGAGGCGGAGTCGCTCGGCTACGACTCGGCGTGGGCGGCCGAGGCCTGGGGCACGGACGCGGTCACGCCGCTCGCGTGGCTCGGCGCGCAGACACCGACGATCAAGCTCGGCTCGGCGATCATGCAGATCCCCGGCCGCACGCCCGCGAACACGGCGATGACCGCGGCGACGCTCGACCTGCTCTCCGGCGGCCGCTTCCTGCTCGGGCTCGGCACCTCGGGGCCGCAGGTCGTCGAGGGCTGGCACGGCGAGCCCTGGGGAAAGCCGCTCGAGCAAGACGCGCGAGTACGTCGAGATCGTGCGCGCCGCGCTCCGCCGCGAGGTGGTCGAGCACCACGGCGAGCACTACGACATCCCGTTCTCGCAAGGGCACCGGCCTCGGCAAGCCGCTGAAGCTGATGGCCCGGCCGCTCCGCGCGCGAGGTGCCGATCTACCTCGCGAGCCTGGCGCCGAAGGCGGTCGAGCTCGCGTTCGAGATCGCGGACGGCTGGCTGCCGATCTTCTGGTCGCCCGAGAAGGCGCGCGAGGTCTTCCCGATCGACCGGGCGCGGGAGGGCTTCGACATCGCCGCCGGCGTGCAGGTGCTCGTCTGCGACGACCCGCAGGACGGGATCGACGCAGCTCAAGCCGTACTACGCCTTCTACGTCGGCGGCATGGGCTCAGCGGCAAGGGCGGAACTTCTACAACGACCTCGTCTCGCGCTACGGCTACGAGGCCGAGGCGCGGCGCGTGCAGGAGCTCTTCCTCGACGGCAGGCAGCGAGACGCGGCGGCGGCGCTGCCGGACGCGCTCGTCGACGAGCGTCGCGCTCGTCGGGCCGCCCGAGCGGATCCGCGACCGGCTCGACGCGTGGCGGGAGAGCGGCGTCACGACGCTGCTCGTCGCACTCGCGCGACCCGGCCTCCTGCGGACGATCGCCGAGCTGGCGCTGTGAGACGGCGGCTGTACCTGATGCGGCACGGGGCGGTGTCGTACTTCGACGCCGAGCGGCCGGCCGCTGCCGCCCGACGACGTGCCGCTGAACGACGAGGGCCGCCGGCAGGCGCACGCGGCCGCCGAGGCGCTCGAGCGCGCGGTCTTCGACCGCGTGCTCGCGAGCGACCTGCCGCGCACGGTCGAGACGGCGCGAGATCGTCGCGCCCGAGCACGAGGTCGAGCGGTGGCCGGAGCTGCGCGAGATCCGCGGCGGCCGCCTCGGCGCGATCCCCGAGGACGAGCTCGAGGACGCATTCGTGCACGCCTTCCGCGGCGTCGTGCCGGAGGAGTCGCGCTTCCTCGGCGGCGAGTCGATCGGCGAGCTCTGGGACCGCGTCCTTCCCGCGCTCGACCGGCTGCTCGGCGGACGACTGGGACACGGCCCTCGCCGTGCTGCACGGCGGCGTCAACCGCGCGATCCTCTCGTGGGCGCTGACCGGGCGAGCGGCTCTTCCTCGGCGCCTTCGAGCAGGCGGCCGGCTGCATCAACGTCCTCGACGTCGGCGACGAGTGGATCGTCCGCGCGGTCAACGTGGCGCCGCTCGACCTCGTCCACCTGCCAGCCGCGGCTGACGCAGATGGAGCACTACTGGCGCGAGTTCCTCCCCTACCGCGAAAGGACGATCTGACCCGATGGCGACCGAGCAGATCCTCGAGCTGCTGCGACGGCCCGTCGACGCGGCCGAGTACGACGAGATCCGCGAGCTCTGGAAGACGCACTCGATCGCCGAGGACAACCGCGACCTGCCCGGGCTGATCTCGACGCTGACCGAGGACTGCGTCTACGAGGTGCGCGGCTCGGAGGGCGCGCGCTGGGAGGGGCACGAGGGCGCCGCGCGGTTCTACACCGAGCTCTGACCGCGTTCCCGGACATCCACTTCGACCTGACCTCGATCGTGATCGGGCCGCAGGGGGTGTGCGAGGAGGCGCAGGTGACGGCGACGCACGCGGCGCGGTGGCTGCAGCTACGAGCCGACCGGCGAGCGAGCTCGACGTGGCGAAACGCGATCTTCTTCCCCTGGGATCCCGGCGGCGCGGAAGTTCAAGGGCGAGGTCGTCTACACGGACATGCGCCTGCCGGAGGCGTGAGCGAGGACGCGGCTCGCGCCTACGTCCGCGGTCGGCGCCGGGTGGCGCCGCGGTCGCCGGCGACGAGCTGCGTCGGCGCGTACCTCGATCGGCTCGCTCGCGCTCGGCGCGACGAGCCGGGGCCAGCGACGTCGACGCGGCGGCAGCTGGTCGGACGGCCGCTCTCGGTGACGAGAAAGGAGGCACGTCGTCGTCGCGGCTCGCCACGAGGCATCGGCTTCCGGGTCGATAGCTCGTGCCGGCCGTACGCGCGTCGAGCAGGATGCGGTGTTGAGCAGGTCAGCACGTGGACGAGCTGGCCCGGCCGGCTTCGACGCGACGCGTAGAGCCGGCGGGCGGCGTGCAGGAGCTCGTGATCGCGCGCGGCGCGCGGCCTCGTCGGGCCAGCGCGGCACGTGGTGCCGATCCCGCGGAACGGCTCGGCCGCGGCGCCGCCAGAGCCGGCGCTCCGACCTCGACGGCGGCCGCGGTCGCCTCCTCGTCGGCGCAGGCCGGAGGCGTCGTTCCCGGAGCCGGGCCCGCTCGAGCAGGAGCGCGCGCCGCAGGCGGTCGCGGCGAAGCTGGCGGACGGCGCCGTCGTCGAGGCCGAGCTGGCGCTCCGCCGCCTCGCCGGGCTCGGCGTCGCGCGGGCGGCGTCACGCTTCGCCCGCGCGCCGTCGGCGGCCGACGCACGGGTAGGGCCGAGCGCGAACGGCTCGCCCGGCGTGCGAGCCCCCAGTCCCGCGCCACCTCGTGCGCTGGTCGGGCGAGCCCCGCCGGGGCGGCGACCTCGCTCAGTTGAGCCGCTCGACGAGCATCGCCATGCCCTGCCCGCCGCCGACGCACATCGTCTCGAGGCCGATCGTGGCGTCGAGCGTCTCGAGGTCGTTCAGCAGCGTGTTCATGATCCGTGCGCCGGTCATGCCGTAGGGGTGGCCGAGCGCGATCGCGCCGCCGTGCGGGTTCAGCTTCTCGCCGAACGGGTCGACGCCGAGCTCGCGGCAGACGGGCAGCACCTGCGCCGCGAACGCCTCGTTGAGCTCCATCACGTCGACGTCGTCGATCGTCATCGCCCGCCTGCGCGAGCACGCGGCGCACGCCTCGATCGGGCCGACGCCCATGATCTCCGGGTCGACGCCGGAGACGGCCGAGGCGATGATCCGCGCCCGCGGCTTCAGCGCCCAGCTCCGCCGCCCGCTCGTCGGACAGGACGAGCACCGCAGCGGCGCCGTCGTTCAGCGGGCAGGCGTTGCCGGCCGTCACCTTGCCGCCGGGGAGGAACGCCGGCTCGAGCGCGGCGAGCTTCTCGAGCGTCGAGCTCGGCCTCGGCCCGTCGTCGGCGGCGACGACCGTCCCGTCCGCCTTCGTGTACGGCGTCAGCTCCCGCTCGGCGAAGCCGGACGACTGCGCCGCCACGGCCCGCTCCTGCGAGCGCTGCGCGAACGCGTCCATGTCCTCGCGGGAGACGTCCCAGCGCTCGGCCACGTTCTCGGCCGTCAGGCCCATCGGGATGTAGACGTTCGGCGATCGCGCCCTCGCCGAAGAGCCGCGGGTGCAGCTCCTCCTCGCTCTTCGGGTAGCCGGAGACCTGCGAGATCGACTCGACGCCGGCCGCGACGAAGCAGTCGCCCTCGCCCGGCGCGGATCGGCATGGAAGGCCATCCGGATCGTCTGCAGCGACGAGGCGCAGAAGCGGTTGACCGTCGTGCCCGGCACGGTGTCTCGGGCAGCCCGGCGAGGAGCACGCCGCGCCGCGCGAGGTTCATCCCCTGCTTCGCCCTCCGGGAAGCCGCAGCCGACCATCACGTCGACGACCGACCTCGCGCGGCACCTCGGGCGCCTTCCGAGCACGTCGTCGATCGCGAAGGCGAGCAGGTCGTCGGGCCGCACGTCGGCGAGCGACCCCTTCGCCGCGCGGCCGATCGGCGTGCGCGACGCGGCGACGATGACGGCTTCTGGCACGACCGACCTCCTGACGTCGGAAACGAAACGGGGCCGGCCGAGCGCCGGCCCCGTCATTCAACCTGTCGCGGTCGGCTCAATTCTGCCCGCGCGGGTAGAGCATCGGCGAGATGAACGTGAACGTGCTGCCGTTGTACTGCACCATGCGGAAGCCGCGGATCGGGAACTGGTTCTTCGCCGTCGTCTTCTGCGGGTTGTTGGGCAGCAGGAACGGGTTCACCTGGTTCCAGTTGCGGGCGGCCTTGATGATGCCGTCGCGGGTCGGGGGCGGCCGGACTTGCGGAGCACCTGCACGAACGCGTGCGCCAGCGCGACGCCGTAGTAGTTGATGCCGTTCGCCGCATCGCCGGGCTGTCGCCGTTCGCGAAGTAGCTTGACATGATCGTCGCGGTAGAGCTTGACCGCGGCGTCGTTGGCCCAGATCGGGTTCGCCGGGATCCTTCGCGTACTGGATGCTGATCGTCCCGTCGACGAGGTCGCCGGCGCCCGCGTCGCGCGCCGTCGTCAGGTACGTGTCCGTCCCGAGACCTGGTTCGTGTAGATCTGCGTCGGCTTCCAGCCGAGCGCGCGGGCGATCCCGTACGACTGGATCGTGGCCCGCGGGGTCAGGATGATCACGAGGACCGTGGCGCCGGAGGCCCGCAGCCTGGCGATCTGGGAGCCGGGCTCGGTCGACGTCACCTCGAACGGCTGCTCGGAGACGATGTTGCCCTTCGACTTGCCGAGGCCGACCTTGAGCCCGTAGAGCAGGTCCTTGCCGTAGTCGTCGTTCTGGTAGATGACGCCGATCTTCGCGTCGGCGTGGTTCTGGCGGATGTGGCGCGCCGTAGATGAGCCCCTCGCTGACGTAGTCCGGGAACCACGCGGTCGTGTACGGGTACTTCTTCCAGTCACGGGCGAACGTCTCCGCGCCCGAGGACGGGAAGAGGTGCGGAACCTTGCGCGGCGTTGAGGTACGGCCGGATGGCGAGGCTGACCTCGGTGCCGAGCGAGCCGACGACGGCGAACACTTTGTCCTGCTGCACGAGCCTCCGCGTCAGCTGGACGCTCTGCGCCGGGTTGTAGACGTCGTCGTAGTAGATCCACTTGATCTGACGGCCGAAGATGCCACGCTTGCCGTCCGGGCCCTTCGTCGCGTTGACGTAGCTGAAGTACGCCTTCATCGCCGCCGGGATCACGCCGTACGGGGACGCAGGGCCGGTGAGCGGGAACGTGCCGCCGATCGTGATGTTCTTCGCGGTGACACCCGGGTCGGCGGTGACGCCCGTGGTGGCGTCGGCCTTGGCAAGCGCCCCCGGGATGCTGAACGCCAGCGCGGCGATCAGCGCAAGCCCGAGAAGTGACAACCGTCGCATGAATGCTCCTTTGTGCAGGGAAGGACCGCGGACTGCATCGAGGCCAGATTACCTTTCAGGAACCGGAAATCAAGCCTCGCGTGGCCGCCGGAACTGGACGTGCCGGTCGATCGTGCGGAACCCGACGGACTCGTAGAGCGCGGTCGAGTGGCTGCCGTCGACCGAGTAGACGAGGCAGGTGTCCGCGCCCGCCCGCCGCAACCGCCGGAGCGCCTCGATGCAGACGGCCCGCGCGAGCCCGCGCCGGCGGTGTTCCTCGTGCGTCCCGACCGGCTCGAGCTCGCCGAGCCGTTCTCCTCGTCCAGCCACGCGAGCGCGTACGCGGCGACCGTGCCGTCCGGAGCGAGCGCGACGACGTCGAGGTCGGCGCGGTACGGCGGCGTCGAGACGACAGCGCCGTAGCTCTCGACGGTCACGCGCGAGGGATGGAACGCGGAGCGATGGGCGTCGACGCGCGAGGCAGAGCTCGGGCGTCGAAGCTGCGCCAGCGGTAGCCGTCCGGCAGGGCGGCGCATCCGGCTCGGTCTGCGAGGTCGAGCGCCATGTGGTGCAGCCAGCCCCGTCCGAATCGTCGATCCGGTAGCCGCGGCCGTCGAGCGGCGCCCCGCGTCTCGGGCTCGTCGCCTTCGAGCGAGGCGACGTCGAGCGGGCCGTCGCCCTCGGCCGCGCCCTCGAACCAGTCGAGCACGCGTCGTGGGCGTCGGCCGCCGTAGGTGCACGCCGTAGGTCAGCGTCACGGGCAGCCAGAGCACGGCCCAGGCGACGACCTCCCCCGCATCCTCGAAGACGACGACGCGTCTTCGGGGTCTGCGTCCGCGGGCGGATGCTGGTGCAGCCACCACGTGATGTCGCCGGCGGTCGGGACGCCGCGCGGCGTGCGCGCGACGGCCGAACGCCCAGCCTGCAGCGCCGTGCATGCGCGGCGAGGTCCTCCGCGCCGCGGTACGCCCGCGCCTCGATCACCGCCGAGCTAGAGCGCCTCGTCCGCGAGCGCCTCGGCCTCGCCGAGCAGCTCGTCGAGCGCCTCGATCCCGCTCGCCCAGATCGCCGGGTCGGAGAGGTCGAGGCCGACGATCTCGGCCAGCTGCTCGGGCGTCTCCGAGCCGCCCTTGCGCAGCAGGTCGAAGTACGGCTCCACCATCGCGTCGCCCTCCCGCTCGTAGCGCCGGTAGATCGCCAGCGAGAAGAGGTAGCCGTAGGCGTAGGCGTAGACGTAGCCCGGGACCGAGGCGAAG
This sequence comes from uncultured Gaiellaceae bacterium, assembly GCA_963808915.1. Lineage (GTDB taxonomy): Bacteria > Actinomycetota > Thermoleophilia > Gaiellales > Gaiellaceae > CAVTBT01. The sequence goes on from CAWEHJ010000001.1 coordinate 122,970, forward strand.
TGCGGGCACGTAGCTCCACCAGGCGTCGTAGCCGGTCGTGTCGACCGAGTCGCCGAAGAGCTGGTCCTGCGTCTCGAGCCACGTCTCCGAGAGCGCGTCCGGCGAGAGCTCGCCCGCGTCGCGCCGGCTCGGTGTGCACGGCCTCCTCGTAGCGGTTCATCGCGATCTGGCGCCAGATCGTGGCGATCGCGTCCTCGATCCGGCCGGCCAGGAGGTCGAGCCGGCGGCGCGGGTCGGTCTCGGCCTCCATGAGCGAGCGGAAGGTCAGCGACTCGCCGAACACCGACGCCGTCTCGGCCAGCGTCAGCGGCGTCGAGGCGTTGAAGAGCCCGAGCGGCTGGGCGAGCACGCCGTGCAGGCCGTGGCCGAGCTCGTGCGCGAGCGTCAGGATCGAGCGGCGGTCGCCGGTGTAGTTCATCAGCACGTACGGGTGCACGCCCGGGACGGTCGTCGCGCAGAAGGCGCCGTTCGACTTGTCGGGCCGGACGGGCGCGTCGATCCAGCTCTGCGCGAAGAAGCGACTCGACGATGTCGCCGGCCTCGTCCGACTGAAGCCGCCGAAAGCGTCGACGCACGATGCGCCGTGCCTCGTCCCAGGTCGTGAAGCTCGTCTCCTCGGTGAACGGCGCGACGCGGTCGTAGTGCGCGAGCCGGTCGAGCCCGAGCAGGCGCGCCTTCAGCTGGTAGTAGCGCTGCGGCACGTCGTAGCGGGAGACGACGGCGTCGACGAGCGCCTGGACGGCCTCGTCGGAGACCTCGTTCGCGAGGTTGCGCGCCGAGATCCAGGTCGGGTAGCCGCGGAGCCGGTCGTCGATCGACTTGTCGAGCAGGATCGCGTTGAAGACGAACGCCCGGGTGCGGAGCCCCGGCTGCAGGCCCTCGGTGACCGCCTCGGCGGCGGTGCGGCGCACGTCGCGGTCGGCGTCCTGGAGCCGCGCGAGCGCGACCTCCATCGACTGCTCCTCGCCGTCGAGCTCGGCGCGCAGGCTGCCGAGCAGCTCCGAGTAGAGGCGGGACCAGGACGAGGAGCCCGAGACGGACTTCTCGGTCATGATCCGCTCCTCGGGCTCGGTCAGCAGGTGCGGCCGGTAGCGGCGCAGCGCCTCGAGCCAGTGGCGGTACTCGGCAACGGCGGGGTCGGCGAGCACGCGCTCGGCATGCGCGTCGTCGACCGCGGCCCACTCGAGGCCGAAGAAGAGCAGCTCGGTCGAGAGCGCGGCGCTCTCCTCCTGGATCCGCTGCACGAGGGCGCCCCGCGGCGGATCTGCCATGTTGGTCGAGAAGCGGAGCTGGGCGAACGTCATCGGCCGGTCGAGCAGCGACTCGATCCGCTCGCGCTCTGCCACCGCCTCGGCCAGATCGGCTGCGTCGAGCTCGGCGACCTTGCCGCGGTAGCGCTCGCGGAAGGTCGCGGTGGCCTGCTTCGCCTCGTCGAGCTCGCCCTGGAGCTTGGGGTCGTCGGAGCTGTCGTACAGATCGGAGAGGTCCCAGGCGACCTCTTCCGCACCGGTGGACTGCGTTGTCGTCGTCATGCGCCGGAGGCTACACGGCCTGCATCGTGCCCTCGTGCTTCCTGCCGTAGCGACCGGCCGGCGCGCCGGGCCCGTGTGGGCCCGGCGCGCCGCTGGCCGTTAGGAGAGGCAGAGCTCGTTCAGCGCCACGCCGGAGATGGCGGGCACGAACGTCCGGCAGTTGGTGCGGGCGCTGAAGAGCGTCCGCTGGTTCTGCGTGTAGAGCGGGATCCAGACCGCCCGCGCCGACAGGTCGCGGTCGAGATCGGCGTACGCCGTCGACCGTGCCGCCCCGGTCAGCGCCGCGACGGAGTCGAACGACGCGTCGACCGACGGATCGGAGAAGCGCGGGTAGTTCGACGCCGACCCCGCAGGCGGGATGTTCGCGCTGTCGAGCAACGGCGGCAGCACGCCCGCCGGGTCGTCGTAGTCGCTCGACCAGCCCGTGAACGCGAGATCCCAGGGCTCGCCGGCCGTCGCGATCCTCGTGAAGAACTGTCCGAAGGAGAGGCTCGACACGGTCACGTCGAAGCCGAGTGGTGCGAGCGCTCCCTGGACGTAGGCGCCGAGCGCGTTCGACGCAGCGTTGTTCGGAACGTAGAGCGCCACCGCCATCCGAGTCGATGGAGTCACCCCGCCTGCGGCGGCGAGCGAGCTCGCGGTTGCCGTGTCCGCCGTGAGCGGGAACACCGAGTCGTCGCGGGAGCCCGCTGCGACGGGCGAGACGAGCTCGTCCGTCGGCGAGCCCTGGAACGGGCTCAGCACGGAGCTCGTGATCGACGTCCGGTCGAGCGCGTACGCGACTGCCCGACGCAGGTTCTGGTTCGCGAACCCGCGGGACGTGTTCGCCGCCAGGAACTGGACGACGAGCGCCGGGTCGACCGCGAATCTCGTCGGGTAGCTCGAGGCGAGCCGCGAGACCTGGGTCGGATCCGCGCCCGCGAGGTCGACTGTGCCGTTCTCGGCCTGCGTGCTCCCGTCGGCCGGCGACAGGAAGACCCACTGGATCGCGTTCGCGTTGCTCGGCCGCAGCCCGACATAGCCCGGGTTCCTTACGGCGGAAGCGATCGTCGTCCCTGCCGGGCCGGTCGTGAACGTGTCCAGGCGGTACGGGCCGCTGGACGGGAACGGCGTGGTCTGCTTCGCCAGTGGTGTGCCGCTCGGGACGGCGCAGAAGATCGGCATCGCGAGCCGAGCGGGCAGGCTGCCATGCGGAGCCGTCAGCGTCACCGTCACGGTGCCCGAGCCGGGCACGACGCTGGCGATGTCCGCGCCGTCGACCGGGGCGAACGGGCTCACCTGGAGCGCGCGCTGGATCGAGGCCGCCATGGCCGCCGCGTCGAGCGGCTGCCCGTCGGAGAACATCCAGCCGGCCCGGATCGGGAACGTGTAGACCGTGCCCCCGCCCGAGACCGTCGGCAGCGCCGAGGCGAGGTCCGGCTCGAGCCCGCCCGGGGTGTTTCGCAGCAGCCTCGTACAGGTCGCGTCGAGCAGCTGCCAGCTGGGGAGCGAGGTCGCGTAGGCCGGATCGATCGTGTCGATCCCGAGCGTGGCGACCTTCAGGGTGCCGCCGGTCGGGATGTCGCCGCCGCCGCCGTCCGAGCACGTTGCGCCGGCGCAGGCGTCGGAGCCCGAGCCGCCGCTGACGGATTCGCCCGGCTCGCCGCGCAGCGTGTCGGAGCCGCCGTCGCCGGCCAGCGTGTCCATGCCCGGACCGCCGGTGATCACGTCGTTGCCGTCGCCTCCGGTGAGGTTGTCGTTCCCTGGGCCGCCGACGAGGGTGTCGTTCCCGGCCCCGCCGGTGAGCGTGTCGCCTCCGGCCTCGCCCGAGAGCAGGTCGCCGCCGTTACCGCCGATGATCGTGTCGTCGCCGTCACCGCCGTCGATCGTGTCGGTGCCGTTCCCACCGCAGATCACGTCGTTGCCGGCCCCGCCGTCGATCGTGTCGTTGCCGTTGTCGCCGTTGATCACATCGTTGCCGGCCGTACCGACGATGTTGTCGTCACCGGCCGTGCCCGAGATCGTGACCGTGAACCCACCGCAGGTCGGAGCTGCCGCAGTAGCGGCCGCAGTCACGACGCTGATGAACACGAGCACGAGTGCACACGCAGCAGCGCACGCGCCTGCCAGACGAAACCCCATGACCCTTCCTCTCCTCGGTGCCGCAGAAGCTCGCAGTGTGATCGCTCGTGGCGATCCGATCAAGGGGTCGCGACGGCCGGAGCCAGCTCCTCGCCGATCACCGCGACCGTGTCCAGGTCGCGGTGGTCGAGGTGCTGCAGCATCACCCGCGTGACGCCGACGGCCTCGAGCTCGCGCAGGCGGGCGGCCACGTCCTCGACGGTGCCGATCAGCGAGACGCGGCCGCGGGCCTCGAGCCAGGCGTCGAAGTCGCCGTCGGCGCCGGTCAGCTCGTAGAGGCGGCGGCCGCGTTGCCGCACCTCGTCGGGCGTGCGGCCGACGACGACTCCGGTCATCAGCGAGAGCGGCAACGTCGCCGGGTCCCGGCCGACGGCCCGGCACGCCTCGTCGAGTGCGGCGCGACGCTCGCGGCAGTCGTCGACGCGTGGCGAAGACGGTGTTGTACTCCTGCGCCAGGCGGGCGGCGAGGCGGGCGCCGCGCGGCTTCGCCGAGCCGCCGATCACGATCGGCGGATGCGGCTGCTGCACCGGCTTCGGCTGGGCGCGGTCGTCGTCCGTCCAGGCGTGGACGATCGCCTCGGCATCGGCCTCGAGCTTGTCGAAACGCTCCCCGACCGGCGGGAACGGGAAGCCGTGCGCCTTGTGCTCCGCCTCGTACCAGCCGGCGCCGAGGCCGAGCTCGATGCGGCCGTTCGAGACGTGGTCGGCGGTGACGACCATCCGCGCCACGACGGCCGGATGGCGGAAGGTGACGGGCGAGACGAGCGTGCCGAGCCGGATCCGCTCCGTGCGCACCGCCAGTGCGGCGATCGTCGCCCACGCGTCGTGCGCGGGCGCCGGCCGGCCGCCGCGACCGATCCCGAGGTAGTGGTCGGAACGGAACAGCCCCTCGAGCCCGTGCCGCTCGCAGGCCGCCGCGAGCGCGACCCAGTCGTCCCAGGTGACACCCTCCTGGCCCTCGATCATCAGGCAGACGCGCATCGGCGGAGCCTAGAGGTCGGCCGGGTCCGTGACCGGCGCCTGGCACGCGAAGCGCTCGCAGGCGTACACGGCCGGGAGCCCGGCGACGAGGCTCTTGCCCGCGAGAAGCGGCACGTCGTCGGACGGCCCGACGGCGGCGACGGTCCGCGGCTGGAAGCGGCCGAGAGCCGCCTGCGCCACCGGGGAGTCGACGGGGCCGACGACGGCCAGCTCGCGGGGTGGGCTGAGGTAGAGGTCGACGCCGCAGAGCGCCCACGCGAAGGCGCCGGGCGCGCGCCCGAGCGCCGGGCCCATCAGACGGAAGACCGAGACGGCCCGTCGCTCGAGCTCGTCCTCGCCCCACAGCCGGCCGAGCCGGAGGAGCACGTGGGCCAGCATCGAGTTCCCGGACGGCACCGGGTTGTCGTCGAGGTCCTTCGTCCGCGCGATCAGCGCCTCGCCGCCGTCGGGCGCAAGGAAGAAGCCGCCGTGCTCCTCGTCGCCGAAGAGCTCGACGGCGAGGAGCGCCAGCCGCCGCGCCTCGAGCAGCAGGCGCGGCTCGCCCGTGGCGAGATGGAGCTCGAGCAGCCCGTGCGCGACGTTGGCGTAGTCGTCGAGATAGCCGGCGCCGCTCGTCCGCCCGTCCCGCCACGAGCGTCGCAGCCGGCCGTCACCGTCCGAGAGCGGGCCGAGCACGAACTCCGCGGCGTGTTCGGCGGCCTCGATCCAGTCCGCCCGTCGCAGGAGCCGTCCCGCCTCGGCGAGCGCCGCGATCGCGAGCCCGTTCCAGGAGGCGATCGCCTTGTCGTCGAGGCCGGGCTGCGGCCGGTTCGCCCGCTCGGCGAGCAACCGGGCGCGCAGCTCCGGTTCGAGCGCCCCACGGATGATCGAGCGGCCGTGCTCGAACGGCTCGAGCAGCTCGGCCGGGACGCCCTCCTCCACCGTCCACGTGTACGTCAGCCCCTCGACGCCGTCGGTGTCAGCGTCCTGCGCGCTGGCGAAGCCGCCGTCGGGCAGCCGCAGCTCGCGGAGCAGGTAGTCGCACGTCTCCTCGACGACGCCACGCCAGCGCTCGTGCCCGAGCACCTGCCAGCCGTGCAGGTAGGCGGGCACGAGCAGCGCGTTGTCGTACAGCATCTTCTCGAAGTGCGGCACGAGCCAGCGGGCGTCGACCGAGTAGCGGTGGAAGCCGCCGCCGACGAGGTCGTACATGCCTCCCGCGGCCATCCCGTCCAGCGTGCGCTCGACCATCGCGAGCGCCTCGTCACCGCCTCGCCGCAGGAGGAACTCGAGCGTCGAGGCGGGCGGGAACTTCGGCGCCCGGCCGAAGCCGCCGAAGGCGGGCTCGAAGGTGGCGGCGATCCCGCGCTCGGCGTCGGCGAGGAGCGAGGCTGCAAGCGGCTCGGCCGAGGGCCGCAGGTCCGCCGAGTGGCGCACGGCCTCGACGAGCTGCGCCGCCGCACGGCTCAGCTCCGCGCGGCGCTCGCGCCACGCCTCGTCGACGCCGGCCAGCAGCTGGCGGAAGCTCGGCAGCCCGTGCCGCGGCTCCGGCGGGAAGTAGGTGCCGCCGTAGAACGGCTCGCCCGCCGGCGTGAGGAAGACGGTCATCGGCCAGCCGCCGCTGCCGGTCATGGCGACGACGGCGTCCATGTAGATCGCGTCCAGGTCGGGCCGTTCCTCGCGATCGACCTTGACGTTGACGAAGCGCTCGTTCATCACGGCCGCCGTCGCACTGTCCTCGAACGACTCGTGCGCCATCACGTGGCACCAGTGGCAGGCGCTGTAGCCGATCGAGAGCAGGATCGGCCGGTCCTCGTCCCGCGCGCGGGAGAGCGCCTCGTCGCCCCACGGGTACCAGTCGACGGGGTTTTCCGCATGCTGGCGCAGATAGGGGCTTGTCTCGTCGGCGAGGCGGTTCATCTCGACAGAATGCCCTTGTGAGCTCGCTCCCCGCCGGCACGGTCACCTTCGCCTTCACCGACATCGAGGGCTCGACCAGGCTGCTGCAGCAGCTCGGCGACGACTACGCCGAGGTCGTGCGCGAGCATCGCCGGATCGTGCGCGAGTGTCTCGGCGCGACCGGCGGAACGGAGATCGACACGCAGGGCGACGCGTTCTTCTTCTCCTTCACCAGGGCGCGCGACGCCGTCCGCGGCGCCGTCGCCGCCCAGCGCTCGCTCCGCGACCACCCCTGGCCGCAGGGCGCCGAGGTGCGCGTCCGGATGGGCCTGCACACCGGCGAGCCGACGATCGGCGACGAGGGCTACCTCGGGATGGACGTCGTCCGTGCCGCGCGGATCGCGTCGGCTGGCCACGGCGGCCAGATCCTCCTCTCCGAGACGACCCGCGCGCTCGTGGGCAACGACCTGCCCGAGGGTGTCGGCGTCCACGATCTCGGCGAGGCGAAGCTGAAGGACGTCCAGCACGAGCACATCTACGAGCTCTCGGTCGACGGCGCCCGCGCGAGCGAGCCGATCCGGACGTACGCCGAGCCGAAGGCGGCAAGCTCGGCCGACCTGCTCGCGGAGCGGATCCACCGACACGTCGAGGAGCGGATCGAGGCGTCGTTCACGGGCAAGCGTCCCGAGGGCAAGCGGCTCGAGGAGACGACGGTGCGCATGGCTGCGAGCGGGCTCTTCATCCTCGCGATGACGCTGCTGACGCTCGCGGCGATCGTGGTCGGGATCGTCCTGCTCGTGAAGCTCGCGTTCTAGCGCTCGGCCGTCCTGCTCCGCCGGTTGCGCAGCCAGCGGACGGCCTCGATGCCGCCCGTGACCGCGACAGCGAGGCCGAACGCAAAGAGGAGCCCCTTCCACGGCTGCTCCTCGAACGTCTTGCCGCCGAAGTAGCCGAGCAGCACGGTGTACGAGCCCCAGATCGCAGCCGCGAGCGCGTCGAAGCGGAGGAAGCGGTGCCAGGGGAAGTCCTGGACGTATCCCGCCGTGAACGTCGTCGCCGTCCGTCCGCCGGGGATGAAGCGGGCGATCACGATGATGTAGGCGCCCCGCTCCTCGAGCTGCTTCTCGGCCCACTGGAGCCGCTTCTGCGCCTTCTCGCCGGCGAAGAAGCGCTCCACCGTCCGCTTGCCGAAGAAGTGGCCGAGCCCGAAGCAGATGTTGTCGCCGACGAACGCGCCGGACGCAGCCGCCAGGATGACGATTCCCACCCGCAGGTCGCCGGCTCCGGCGATCACGCCGGCGGTGATCGCGACCGTCTCGCTCGGCACGAGCGGGAAGAACGCGTCCAGCATTGCGATCGCGAAGACGAGGACGTACGTCCAGGACGAGCCGGAGACGGCATCGACGATCGACTGGAACACGGGAACGGGCAGGATACGCGCGGGATGGGGCTCCAGCCGCTGCAGGGCATGCGTGTGCTCGACGTGACGACGTCGATCGCCGGCCCGTACTGCGCGGAGATCCTCGGAGCGCTCGGCGCCGACGTGATCAAGGTCGAGCGGCCCGACACCGGCGACGACGGCCGCGCCTGGGGACCGCCGTTCTGGGACGGCGAGGGGACGATGTTCCTCTCCGCGAACGCGAACAAGCGCTCGCTGGCGATCTCGCTCCGCGACGAGCGCGGGCGCGACGCACTGCTCAGGCTCGTGGACGGGAGCGACGTCTTCCTGCAGAGCCTCCGCCCCGGTCTCGCCGAGCGGCTCGGGCTGGGACCGGACGAGCTGCGTGCGCGCAACCCGCGCCTCGTCTACTGCTCGATCGGCGCCTACGGCCACGTCGGCCCGCTCCGGCACGAGCCCGGCTACGACGCGCTGATGCAGGCGGCCGGGGGGCTGATCTCGATCACCGGCGAGCCGGGCCGGCCGGGTGTTCGCGTCGGCTCGTCGCTGATCGACCAGGGCACGGGCACCTGGGCCGCGCTCGGTGTCCTGGCGGCGCTGCTCGAGCGCGGCCGGACGGGCGAGGGGACGATCGTCGACGTCTCCCTCTACGAGACCGCCCTCGGCTACATCGGCTATCACCTCGCGGGCTACCTCGCGGACGGGACCGTGCCGACCGGACAGGGGACGATCTTCCCCATGGTCGCGCCGTACCAGGTGCTGCCGACCGCCGACGGCGAGCTGATGGTCGCGGGCGGCAACGACCGGCTCTTCGCGGCGATCTGCGAGGTCCTCGAGCTGTCGGGCCTCGTCGCCGACGAGCGCTTCCGCACGAACCCGGCCCGCGTCGCGAACCGCGAGGCGCTCGTCGCGATCCTCTCCGACCGGCTACGCGAGGGGACGACCGCCGACTGGCACGAGCGGCTGACGGCCGCAGGGGTGCCGGCCGCACCCGTCGCGAACGTCGCGGACGTCGTCGCCTCGCCGCAGACGGAGGCGCTCGACTTCTTCCAGGCGCTCGAGCATCCGACGATCGCCGACCTGCGCCTGCCGGCACTGCCACTCTCGTTCGGCCGCGAGCGGCTCGAGCACACGAGCGCGCCGCCGCTCGTCGGCCAGCACTCGCGCGACGTCCTCCGCGAGGCGGGGCTCGACGACGACGAGATCGAGGCGCTCGGGCGCGAGGGAGTCGTCAGGCTCTCCTGAGCGCGGTTTGCGCCGGGCGCCGCCCGGCGAGACTGCGAGCGTGGAGGCCGCGTCCATCTCCCGTCGGCGCCCCACCCGGCCCAGACGTCGCCGCCGCCGTTCGCGCGCGTGGCTGGCCGCCCTCGTCTACGCCGCCTTCGCCGCGACCGCGGTCGTGCTCGTCGTCAACGCGCGGCACGGCGGCCTGCCCTCACTGGCCTCGTCCGGCGACGCGGAAAACGGCGGCGTCACGTTCGGCCCAGGCTCCGACGAGCTCGCGCTGCAGACGATCGGCGCCCGGGCGCAGCGGAGCACGCTCGGCGTCGGCCGCGGGACGGGCTTCGTCGCGTGGGAGGCGAACGGCCTCACGCTCGTGCTCACGGCGCGACCGGCGGGCGGTTGGAAGCTCGGCGCGAAGCGGAGCCTGACGGTGACGTTCGGCGACCGCTCGTGGCGGGGCACGCTCGTCCGCGCGGACGCCGCGAGCGGGCTCGGGCTCGTGCGCGTCGTCGCAGCGGGCGTCGCCGATCCGCTCTGGGACACGCCCCTGCGCACCTCGACCCGGACGGGCGAGCGCCTCGCGGTCGTCGGCCGCACGACGGCGCGGACCGTCGAGGTCGAGCGAGGCGGCCCGGCGGGTCTACCTCCGGACGAGCGGGCTCGGCGCCTTCGTCGGCGCGCCCGTCCTGAACGCCGAGGGCCGGCTCGTCGGCGTGATCGACGCGGGCGGGGCGGCAGTGCCGATCGCCCGCGCCTGCGGCGTCATCCGCCGCTGCTGACCGGGAAGCCGCCCGCGTTCGTGACGCCGCCCGGCAGGTCGCGTCCGAGCACGGCCCCGATCCAGCGCGCGACCTCGATCAGCGCCTCCAGGTCGACGCCCGTCTCGACGCCTTCCCGATCCAGCGCATAGACCACGTCCTCGGTCGCGACGTTGCCGGTCGCGCGCGGGGCGAAGGGACAGCCGCCGAGCCCGCCGACCGAGGCGTCGAGCACCGAGGCTCCGGCCTCGACCGCCGCCAGCGAGCACGCGACTCCCGTGTGCCTCGTGTCGTGGAAGTGGCCGCCGGTGGCCGGGCCGAGGATCGCGATCCGCTCCAGCAGCCGCCGTACCGGCCCGGGCGTGGCGACGCCGATCGTGTCGGCAAGGACGAGCTCGCCGGCGCCTGCGGCCGCGAGCCGCCCACAGAGCTCCGCGACCACGCCCGGGTCGACAGGCCCCTCGAACGGGCAGCCGAAGGCGACGCTGAGCGTGACGGTGACCGCGCGGTCGGCTGCGGCGAGAAGCTCCTCCGCCCCGCTGATCGCCTCCTCGAGCGAGCGGTTGCCGTTCCGCCGGTTGAAGGCCTCGGTCGCGGCGAGGGTCAGGTTCGCGCGCGGCAGCCCGGAGGCGGCGAGCCGCTCCCAGCCGCGAGCGTTGAGCACGAGCCCGCTCCACTCGGCGGCGCCCGGGTCGAGCGCGGCCACGACCTCCTCGGCGCCCGCCATCTGCGGCACGCGCTCGACGCTGACGAAGCTCGCGACCTCGACCCGCGGCAGCCCGGCCGCCGCGAGCCGCATTGCCAGCTCCGCCCGCACGGAGGGCTCGAGCACCGCCGCCTCGTTCTGCAGCCCGTCCCGGGGGCCGACGTCGCAGATCGTCACCCGCATCGGCCGGTGAGGCTACTCGTACTGCAACGCCTCCAGCGGGTCGAGCCGCGCGGCGCGGCGGGCCGGGAAGATCGCAGCCAGCACGCCGACGAAGACGGCCGCGATCGCGAAGATGACCAGCTGCAGCACGGGCACGGCGAACTCGATCTCGTCCACCCGCGCGATCAGCAGGCCGCCGAGCACGATCCCCAGCACGATCCCGAGCGTCGCCGCCGATCAGGGCCGTGATGACGCTCTCGTGCCTGATCATCTTGCGCACCTGCGTGCGGGTCATCCCGATCGCGCGCAGCATCCCGAGCTCACGCGTCCGCTCGAAGACCGTCAGGACGAGCATGTTCACGATCCCGAACAGGCTCACGAGCACCGACAGCGCCAGGAGCACGTAGAGGACGTAGAGGATCTTCTTCAGCGGCCCGATCTGGTTGTCGACGAACTCGTCCTTCGTCTGCGACTTCGCATTCGGGAACGGCTGCAGCGAGGTCTCGAGCGCCTTCGTGTTCGCGTCCGTGACGCCGCCGCTCATCTCGACGAAGGTGAAGAGGTTCCGCGGGTGGGCGTAGTTGGCGTCGAAGGTCGCGCTCGAGAACGTCACCGGCCCGAACGGCGAGCCACCCGAGGGCGGCTTGAAGATCCCACGGATCTGCAGGCGCAGCCGCTTCCCCTCCGGTGTCAGGACGCTCACCGGCGAGCCGACCCGGAGGTGGTGGTCCTTGGCGTAGCCGTCGTCCGTGATCGCGCCGTCGGCGCCGAGGTTGCCGAGCACCGCCTGCGAGCCGTCCTGCCACTTCAGCGTGATCACCTGCCCGATCTGGTCGTCCACGCCGGTTGCCTGCGTGGTCGAGCCGAAGATCCTCGCGTCGCCGGTGCGCACGCTCGCGATCGCCTCGACGCCGGGCGCCTTCGCCGCAGCCTCTGCGGCAGTGGTCGGGATCGGGTCGAAGTTGTTCTGGGCGGTGATCGCGTACGCGGCCGTGAACTCCTCGTCCACGGCGCTCGTGAAGGTCGAGATGATCCCCTGGGCGAGCACGGCGACGAAGGTGACGAGCGCCAGCCCGATCATCAGCGCGGCCGCCGTGGAGGCGGTGCGCTGCGGGTTGCGGCGTGCGTTGTCGCGAGCGAGCACGCCCGCCGCGCCGCCGATCTTCGTCGCGGGCCAGCCGAGGAATGCCGCGAGCGGGCGCACGAGCTGCGCCGCGAACCCGGCGACGCCGAGGAAGATCAGCAGCGTGCCGATGCCCATCGCGGCCAGCACCGGGCCGGTGCCGCTGGCGACGAAGAGGCCGACGAGCAGCGCGGCGAAGCCGAGCACCGTCACCGCGAGCGAGCCGACGGCGCGGAAGCGGGCGAACCGGCCGGGCGGCAGCGTCGCGCCCTCGCGGACGGCGGCGATCGGCGGCACCCTCGTCGCGCGGAGCGCAGGCCGCAGGCTCGCGAGCAGCGTGATCAGGATCCCGACGAGGAGCGAGACGACGATCGTCCTCGTCTGGAACGCGAGCCCGCTGTTCGGGAGCGTGAACCCGATCAGGTCGAAGAGCTTGAACAGCCCCTTCGCGAGGAAGAGACCGAGGAACAGACCGGTGACCGAGGCGAGCACGCCCATCACGAGCGACTCGACGATCACGGACCACAGCACCTGCTTACGCGAGGCCCCGAGCGTGCGCAGGGTCGCGAACTCCCGCATCCGCTGCGCGATCGTGATCGAGAGCGAGTTGGCGATCACGAAGGCGCCGACGAAGAGGGCTACGCCGGCGAACGCGAGCAGGAACGTCTGCAGGAAGCTGATGAAGCTGTTGACGTCGGAGGCGTCCTCGGACGCCTGTGCGGTGCCGCTGCGGACCTGCGTGCCCGGGGGCAGGATCGAGCGGACGGAGGCGAGCAGCTTCACCTCCGGCACGTCGGGCTTCGAGGCGATCCGGATCGCATCGAGCTTGCCCTGCTTGCCGAAGAGGAGCTGCGCCGTCGGCAGGTCGAAGCCCGCGAGCGTCGCGCCGCCGATCGTGGCGAGGTCGCCCGTGAACTTGACGATGCCGGAGATGTGGAAGATCCGCACCGGGCCCTCGGACTGGATCCCGATCGTGTCGCCGACGCCGAAGTCCTTCTTGTCGGCCGTCGCCTCGTCGATCACGACGCCGCCCTGGCCCGGCCACTCCCCCTGCACGAGCTCGAGCGAGTTGAACCGCGGCTGCGAGGGGTCGACGCTGAAGCCGATGTTGGGCGCGCCGCCGAAGACGATCGCCTTGCCGTTCTTGCCGATCAGGTGCGCGTCGCCCTGGACGCCGCCGAGCGCGGCCTCCACGTCCGGCAGCTCCTTCACCTTCGGCAGCAGCGACTCGTCGAACGAGGGCAGCTGGCTGCCGCCGCTGTCGCCGAGGTCGAACGCCGACTTGCCCGTGATCGCCGCATCGGTGCCGCGGTAGGTCTCGGTGAAGATCGAGTCGAACGCGCTCGTGATCGAGTCGGTCAGCACGTAGGTGCCGCTGATCATGGCCACGCCGAGCACGACGGCGATCGCCGTCAGCGCCGTGCGCAGCTTGCGCCCGAAGAGCCCTTTGAGAGCGAACCGCATCACCGCGCGCTCAGCTCCTCCATCGCGGAGAGCACCTCGCCCGGGTCGGAGCGGGGCATGTCGCGGACGATCTCGCCGTCGCCGAGGAAGAGGATGCGGTCGGCGATCGCGGCCGCGCGCGAGTCGTGGGTCACCATCACGGTCGTCTGCCCGAGCGCGTCGACCGAGTCGCGCATCAGCTCGAGGATCTCGCCGCTCGTGGCGGAGTCGAGGTTGCCGGTGGGCTCGTCCGCGAAGACGACGGTCGGCCGCGAGACGAGCGCGCGCGCGATCGCGACGCGCTGCTGCTGGCCGCCCGAGAGCTCGGCGGGCCGGTGCGTCAGGCGGTCGCCGAGGCCGACCTTGTCGATCAGCTCCTTGAACCACGCCTTGTCGGGCTTCTCGCCGGCGATCGAGAGCGGCAGCGTGATGTTCTCCTCGGCCGTCAGCATCGGGAGCAGGTTGAAGAACTGGAAGACGAAGCCGATGTGCTCGCGGCGAAGCTTCGTCAGGTCGCTGTCGCCGAGCTTCGTGATCTCGGTGCCGCCGATCGAGACGCTGCCGCTCGTCGGCTTGTCGAGCCCCGCCAGGATGTGCATGAGGGTCGACTTGCCCGAGCCCGACGGCCCCATCACCGCGGTCAGCTTGCCCCTGGCGATCGCGAGCGAGACCCCGCGCAGCGCGCGAACCGCCGTGTCGCCCTCGCCGTACACGCGCGTGACGTCGTCCGCGACGACGACGGCGCCATTGTCGTTCTGCATCGATCCTCCAGGCTCGGTGACCACGTCTCACTACCCTGCCACTCCTGCGCGGCTCGCGACAGGCGGTTAACCGCACCTGAACGAATCTTCTAGGAGAGCACCCAGTCCGTCCCGGCCAGGATCGCGGTCTCCGCGCCGTCCGCGCCGAGGCCGGTGACCTCGATCTCGGCGCCGCCGATCGGCAGGTCGGTGTGGACGCCGGATTCGTTGATCCCGCGCGCGACCAGCTCCTCCGGCGGGAGCTCGTCGGTGCCCGGGATCGGCGCGGTGTAGGCGCCGCCGTACGCGATGTGCGACGTGACGTTCTCGTCGAAGAGCGGCGAGTGGTAGAGGAGCCCGGAACGGCCCACGGGCGAGTCGCCGTCGACGAGCGCGATCTCGCCCAGGTAGGCGGCGCCCTCGTCGCGTTCCAGCTCGCCGGCCACGTAGTCGGCCCCACTCGCGGCGCCGACGAGCCGGCCTCGACCGCCCTCGAAGACGAGCTCGACCGCGTCGAGCAGCACGCCGCCGTAGGAGACCGGCCGCGTCGTCCGCACGTGGCCCTCCGTGCGGCGCCGGTCGGGTGTCGTGAAGACCTCCTCGGTCGGCAGGTTGACGCAGTGCTTCTGGCCCCAGCGGGTCTCACTGGCGCCGCCCATCCAGCGGTGACCGTCGAGGAGCCCGATCGTGAGGTCGGTGCCCGGCCCGCGGAAGCGGACCGCGTCGAAACGACGCTCGGTGAGCTGGGCGCACCGGTCGGCGAGCCTGGCGAGATGGGTGCGCCAGGCCTCGACGGGGTCGGGCAGGTCGAGGCGGACCGCCTCTGCGATCGCCGCCTGCAGCCGGGCGAGGTCGGGCTCGCCGAAGACGCTCGTCGCCCAGGCCTCGGTCGGGACGCCGACGTATGACCAGGCCATCCGTCCCTCGTTGATCAGCCGGCGGCGGACGGTGGCCGAGCTGCGGGGGCGGTGGACGCGTGCCGCGCGGCCGCCGTCGACGAGCGCCCAGCGCTCGGGGAAGACGTCGCCGTCGAGGAAGATCTCGACCGCCGCCGCGTCGAGCATCCACTCGAACGTGAGCTGCCGCGAGACGGGCGCCCGGTCGAGCACCTCGTCGGCCGCGTGCTCGACCCGCAGCAGCGACTCGATCTCGTCGATGTAGACGATCTGGGCGTCGCCTGCGCCAACGGCCCAGGAGGCGGCGAGGATCGCCCGCGCCAGCGGCGCATGCTCGGGGGCGGCGAGCACGATCACCGTCTGGCCGGGCTGGACGTTGGCGCCGACACGGACGATCAGCTCCGCGTAGCGGGAGGTGAAGTCGTCGGTGCCCGGAAGGGCCTCGCCGGCGGTTCCCGTCGACACCGCGCTACCCGAGCCCGACCCGGCGGCCCGCCTCGGCGAGCACGTCGCCGAGCGTGCCTGCGATGCGGTCGAACTCCTCCTGGCGGGCGACGAGCGGCGGCGAGATCTGCACGACCGGATCGCCGCGGTCGTCGGCGCGGCAGATCAGGCCGGCGTCCCAGAGCGCGCCCGAGAGGTAGCCGCGCAGGAGCGTCTCGCACTCCTCGTCGCTGAAGCTCTCGCGGGTCTCCTTGTTCTTGACGAGCTCGATCGCGTAGAAGAAGCCCGTGCCGCGGAGGTCGCCGACGATCGGCAGCTCGAGCAGCTGCGCGAGGGTCGAGCGGAAGGCCTCCTCGTGCTCGCGCACCCCTTCGACGATCCGCTCCCGCTTCATGATCTCGATGTTCTTCAGCGCGATCGCGCACATGACCGGGTGGCCGCCGAAGGTGATCCCGTGCGCGTACATCGAGGTGTCCTCGAGGAACGGCTCCATCACGCGGTCGGTGGCGACCACCGCGCCGATCGCCGCGTAGGACGAGGAGAGGCCCTTCGCGCAGGTGACGATGTCCGGCTGGATGTCGTAGCGCTCGGAGCCGAACCAGTGGCCCACCCTGCCGAACGCGGTGATCACCTCGTCGGCGGAGAGCAGGACGTCGTAGCGGTCGCAGATCTCGCGCACGCCCCGCCAGTAGCCGGCCGGCGGGGTGAAGGCACCACCGGCGTTCTGCACCGGCTCCATGTGCACCATGCAGACCGTCTCCGGGCCCATCGCCAGGATCCGCTGCTCGAGGTCGGCCAGCAGCAGGGCGGTGAACTCGGCCTCGGTCTCCTCCGTCGGCCGGTGGTAGCGGTTCGTGTTCATCACGTGCTGCACCTCGGGCACGAGCGGCTCGAAGGGCGCCCGCAGCGCGGGGATGCCGTTGATCGAGAGCGCCCCCAGCGTCGTGCCGTGGTACGCGATGTGCCGCGCGATCGCCTTGTACTTCTTGGACGGCGGTGCGCCGACCAGCTCGTCCCGTCGCGTCTCGGGCTCGCCCGGGCCGGCCGAGGCGGAGATGCGCTTGCCGCCCCGGGCCACGAAGTACTGCCGGGCGAGCTTCCACGCCGACTCGACCGCCTCCGAGCCGCCGGAGACGAAGAAGCAGCGGTTGAGGTCGCCCGGCGCGAGCGATGCCACCTCCGCCGCGAGCTCGATCGCCCGCGGGTGGGCGTACGACCAGTTCGTGTAGAAGGGCAGCTCGCGCATCTGCTCGAGCGCGGCCTGGCCGATCTCCTCGCCGAAGCCGTAGCCGATGTTGACCGAGAACAGCCCGGCGAGCGCGTCAAGGTAGCGCCGGCCGTTCGCGTCCTCGAGGTAGCAGCCGTCGCCGCGCACGATGATCGGGACGTCGGCGTCGCGGTAGCCGCCCATGCGCGTGAAGTGCAGCCAGAGGTGGTCGCGGGCGAGTTGCTGGAGGTGCTCGGTTCCGACGGCGTCGGTGGCGGTCATGCGGCTCCTTCGGTGGGTCGACGGCTGGCGCGGCGTTGCCAGAGGACGTTGGCGATCATCGCCACGATCGCGATCACGAAGATCGCACTCGCGACGACGTTGATCTGGGCCGGCACGGCGACACGGGCCGCCCCCCAGACGAAGAGCGGGAACGTGGTCTCCGAGCCGGCGTTGAAGTACGTGATCACGAAGTCGTCGATCGAGATCGCGAAGCCGAGCAGGGCCGCGCTCATGATCGCCGGCGCCATCAGCGGCAGCGTCACCTTGACGAAGGTCGTCAACTCGTTCGCCCCGAGGTCCATCGCCGCCTCCTCGAGGTGGCGGTCGAAGCCGACGAGGCGCGCCTTCACGGTCACGACGACGTAGCTGATGATGAACATCACGTGGGCGATGAAGATCGTGATGAACCCGGTCGCGTACTTCGCCTGCAGGAACAGCGTGAGCAGCGAGGCGCCGAGCACGATCTCGGGTGTCGCCATCGGCAGGAAGACGAGCAGGTTCGTCGCGCCGCGCCCGCGGAACCGATGGCGGACGAGCGCCATCGCGACGAATGTGCCGAGCACGGTCGCGATCACGGTCGAAAGCAGTGCGATCTCGAGCGAGATGACGACCGCGTCGCGGATCCCCGGGACGGCGTCCCAGTGGATCCAGTTGTCGAAGGTGAATCGCTCCCACGTGTAGTTGAAGCGGCCCGGCGGGTCGTTGAACGAGAACAGGATCACGACCGCGATCGGCAGCATCAGATAGACGAGGGCGAGCGCGGCGAAGGCAGCGAGCGCGTGGCGCCGGACGAACGACCAGGCGCGAACGGCGGGGTTCGGCCGCGGGCGCCGGCGCAGGGTCTCGGCGGCCGTGGTCATCCGGTCAGCTTCTCCGTGCCGACGACCTTCGCGTAGACGAGCAGCGCGATCATGATCAGTGCCATCAGCACGAACGAGAGCGAGGCCGCGGCCGGATAGTCGATCAGCTCGAGGAACTTCGACTGGATGACGTTCCCGATCATGTACTGCTTCGGTGTGCCGAGCAGCTGCGCATTGATGAAGTCGCCGGCGGCCGGGATGAAGGTCAGGAGCGTCCCGGCGACGACGCCTGGCATCGAGAGCGGCAGCGTCACGCGCAGGAACGCCTTCACCCGGCTCGCGTAGAGGTCCTGCGCCGCCTCGAGCAGCCGCTCGTCGATCTGCTCGAGCGAGACGTAGAGCGGCAGGGCCATGAAGGGCAGGAAGTTGTACGTGATCCCGGCCACGACGGCGATCGTGGTCGCGAGCAGCCGCCCGTCGGCGCCGAGCACGTGGATCTGGCGCAGGAAGCCGACGACCGGCCCTTCGTCGGCGAGGATGCTCTGCCAGGCGAGCGTCCGCACCAGGTACGTGACGAAGAACGGCGCCACGATGAAGAGCAGCAGCAGGTTCTTCCAGCGGCCGCCGCGGAACGCGATCCAGTAGACGAGCGGGTAGCTGATCGCGAGCGCCGCGACGGTCGCGATCCCGGCGTAAACGAACGATCGGATCAGCTGCACGTGGTATGTCGAGATCGCGTCCCAGTAGTTGGAGAAGGCCCAGCTGAACGTGTAGCCGGTGACGAAGTCGCCGCTCTGCAGCGACTGATAGCCCAGGAAACCGAGCGGGACGAGGAAGAAGACGACCAGCCAGGCCAGGCCCGGTGCCAGGAGCAGCAGCGGCGCCAGCCAGCGATGCTTGTGGATCAGCGCCACGGCCGGGCGCTCAGGCGCCGAGCAGCTTCTGCCACTTCTCGATGTACGTCTGGTTGTTCAGCGCGGCCGAGTCGAACTGGACGACCTTCGAGAGGATGTCGTCCGTCGGGAAGATGAGCGGGTTCTTCGCCGAGTCCGGATCGAGCTTGATCGCCTCCTCGCGGACGCCCTTGACCGACGAGATGTAGCCGTTGCCGACCGAGATCATGGCGGCGATCTTCGGGTCGTAGACGAAGTTCATGTATGCCGACGCGGTCGGAACGTCGCCGCCGAGCGGGATGAACATGTTGTCCGTCCAGATATCCGAGCCCTTCTCGGGCAGGTTCCAACGCAGGGCCTTGTTCGACGCGAGCCCGGTCGCGACGTCGCCCGACCACGAGACCGCGGCTGCGATGTTGCCGCGCTCGAGGTCGACGACGTAGTCGTTGCCGGTGAAGCGGCGGACCTGGCCACTGTCGACCGCCTTCTTGATCCGGTCGTACGCCCGGTCGAACGTGCCGTCGTCGACCTTCGTCGGGTCGTCGCCGTTCTCGAGCATCACCATCGTCATCGTGTCGGCCATCTCCGTGAGCAGCGTCACCTTGCCCTTCAGCTTCGGGTCGGTGAGCAGCTGCTCGATCGTCGTGATCACGTCGCCGTTCGACGCCTTCAGGTTCGTGGCGAGACCGCTGATCCCGGAGGCCCACGGCAGGCTGTACTCGCGGTTCGGGTCGAACGGCGGGTGCGCCTGCGCCTCGATCAGGTTGGAGATGTTGGGGATCAGGCTCTTGTCGAGCTTCTGCACCCACTCCTTCGGGACGAGGATGCCCGGGAACCGCGAGTTGTCCGTCATCACGATGATGTCGCGGTCGATCCCGCGCCCCTGCGACAGCGGCCCCTGGATCTTCCCGAAGTACGTCGCGTTGTCGTTGATGTCCTCGACGTACTGCACCTTCGTGCCCGTCCTCTTGGTGAAGGCCTCGAGGGACGGGATCCGCTTCGTCTTGGGGTTCTGGTCGATGTACAGCTCCCAGTTCGAGAACCGGAGCGTGTCGGCGAGCTTGGTCGAGCCGCCGCTCGTGGCGGCTGTCGTCGTGCCGGCGCTGCTGCCGCTGTCGCCGCCGCAGGCGGCGAGCAGGCCGGGGACGGTGAGCAGTGCGCTGCCGGCGGCGGCGCGCTCGAGCAACTGGCGACGAGTCAGGTCGGTCATGCGGGTGTCTCCTCCGGGCGGTCGACGACGAAGGTGGATTCGGGGCTCCAGGTGAGGACGACTGCCTGGCCCGGCGCGAGCGGAGCCGTGCCCGCGTCGGAGTTCTGCGACCAGACGCTGACGGTGCCGGCGGTCGTGTCGACGATCACCTCGGTCGCGACGCCGACGTAGGCGGTCTCTTTCACGCGACCGGTGAGGCGGTTCGTGCCGCCGTCCTCGCCCAGCCGGATCTTCTCCGGCCGGACGCCCGCCGCGACGGCACCGCTGCGGCCGTTCGGCAGGACGCCGATCGCGGTCCCGTCGGCGAGCACGACCTGGTCGCCGCGGAGCTCGCCGACGAGCAGGTTCGAGGCGCCGAGGAAGCCGGCGACGAACGGCGTGGCCGGGCGCTCGTAGAGCTCGGCCGGCGCGCCGAGCTGCTCGACCTTGCCGCTGTTCATGACGGCGATCGTGTCGGCCATCGTCATCGCCTCCTCCTGGTCGTGGGTGACGTGGACGAACGTGATCCCGACCTCGTTCTGGATCCGCTTCAGCTCGAGCTGGAGCTGCTTGCGCAGCTTGAGGTCGAGCGCGCCGAGCGGCTCGTCGAGCAGGAGCACGCGGGGACTGTTGACGATCGCGCGTGCGAGCGCGATCCGCTGCTGCTGGCCGCCCGAGAGCTGGCGCGGCTTGCGCTTGCCGAGCTGCTCGACGGCCACCAGCAGCATCGCCTCGTGCACGCGGCTGCGCAGCTCGCCGCCCTTCAGGCCCTTGCGCCGCAGGCCGAAGCCGATGTTGTCCTCCACGGTCAGGTGCGGGAACAGCGCGTAGCTCTGGAAGACGGTGTTGACGTCGCGCTTGTAGGGCGGCAGGCCGACGACGTCCCGCCCGCCGAGCTCGATCACGCCCTCGTCGGGCTCCTCGAAGCCGCCGAGCATCCGCAGCGTCGTCGTCTTGCCGCAGCCCGACGGCCCGAGCAGGGCGAAGAACGAGCCCGCAGGCACCTCCAGGGAGACGCCATCGACCGCGACGACGTCGTCGAAGCGCTTGACGACGTTCTCGAGCCGGACGTCGGGGATCTGCTCAGCCACGCGCTGCCACGGCGTCGCGGAACACCTCGGTGTGCAGGTCGACGTCGGCCTCGGTCGTCGCCGGGCACATCAGCGCCATGTTGTGGAACGGGGTCAAGAGGACGCCACGGTTGAGAGCGTAGAGATGCAGGTAGTCCTCGAGCTCGGCGTCGGCGAGAGCGGCCGACTCACCTCCGTTCGCCGGCGGCTCGGGCGAGAAGCGGTACTCGGCGCGGCAGCCGAGCTGCGTCACGTGCCAGGGCAGGCCTGACTCCTCGATCACGGCGTCGACGCCGGCCGCGAAGCGGGCCGCGAGCGGGATCGTCCGCTCCCAGGCGTCGTCGGTCAGGACCTCGCCCAGCGTGGCGCGGACGGCGGCGAGCGAGAGCGGGTTGCCGGCGAGCGTGCCGCCGACGCCGCCGACGTCCTCGAGATCCACATCCGGCAGCGAGAGCACGCGCTCGGCGACCTCCTCGGACAGCCCGAAGGCGCCCACGGGCACGCCGCCGCCGATCGCCTTCCCGATCGTGAGCAGGTCGGGCTCGAGCCCCCACGCCTGCGTGCAACCGCCAGGCCCGGCCGAGAAGGTGTGGGTCTCGTCGATCAGGAGCAGCGTCCCGGCGGCGCGCGTCAGCTCCCGCAGCCCCGCGTGGAAGCCCTCGTCCGGCAGCACGATCCCGATGTTCGTCAGCGCCGGCTCGGCGAGCACGCAGGCGACGTCGCCGTGCGCGAGCGCGGCCTCCAGGCCTGCGAGGTCGTTCAGCTCGACGACGCGCCCGGTCTCGGCGGGATCGACCGCCGGGCCGACGTTGCCCTCCCGCGGGCCGGCGCTGCCGTCTGCGCGGAGCGCGAGCAGGGTCTCGTCGACCGTGCCGTGGTAGCAGTAGTTGAAGACGAGGATCCGCGGGCGGCCGGTGACCGCGCGGGCGATCCGGACCGCGAACCGGTTCGCGTCGGTCGCCGAGAGCGTCAGCTGCCAGAGCGGCAGCCCGAAGCGCCGGGCGAGCTCCTCGCCGACCCAGGCCGCGTCCTCGCCGGGCAGCATCGTCGTGAAGCCGCGGGCCGCCTGCCGCGCGACGGCCTCGACGACCGGCGCCGGCGCGTGACCGGCCATCGCGCCCGTGTCGCCGAGGCAGAGGTCGGCGTAGCGCTGCCCGTCGAGGTCGACGATGGTCGCGCCGTGCGCCTCGGCGACGACCGGCGGGAAGCCGCCCGCCCACTTCCGCATCCAGCTCATCGGCACCCCGCCGAGCAGCGAGCCCGCTGCCTGCTCGAAGTGCCGGCGCGAGCGGGGATGGCCGGCCGCCCAGCGCTGACGCTCGGCGGCGAGCCGCTGCCGCAGCGCGGCCCGGTCGGCGACCGCGTCCGTGGCGGCCGCCTGGGTCAACCGAGCTTCACCGCGACATGCTTGATCCGCGTGTACTCCTCCATCGAGTACAGCGACATGTCCTTGCCGTAGCCCGACTCCTTGAAGCCGCCGTGCGGCATCTCGGACGCGAGCGGGAAGAGGTGCTCGTTGACCCAGACGGTGCCGAACTCGAGCTTGCGCGCGGCGCTCATCGCACGGCCGAGGTTCTGGCTGAAGACCGAGGCGGCGAGCCCGTAGCGGGTGCCGTTCGCCATCGCGAGCGCCTCGTCGTCGGAGCCGAACCGCTGCATCGTCACCACCGGCCCGAAGACCTCGCGCTGGACGATCTCCGCGTCCTGGCCGACATCGGCGACGATCGTCGGCTTGACGAAGAAGCCCCGGTCGCCGACGGTGCCGCCGCCGGTGACGACGGTCGCGCTCCCGTCGAGCCGGTCGAGGAACCCGAGCACGCGCTCCTGCTGCTCGCGCGAGATCACCGGCCCCATCTCGATCTCCTCGCCGTCGGCGGGGTCGCCGACCTTCATCGCCTCGACGGCGTCCTTCGTCGCGGCCGAGCACGTCGTCGTAGATCGCCTCGCTGACGAGGATCCGCGACGAGGCGGTGCAGTCCTGGCCGGAGTTCCAGTAGCCGCCGATCTTGATCGCCTCGGCCACGGCCGCCGGGATCGGCGTCGTCGAGCACGACCATCGGCGCCTTGCCGCCGAGCTCGAGGTGGACGCGCTTCAGCGTCGCGGACGCGTTGCGGGCGATCAGCTTGCCGGTCTCGATGTCGCCGGTGAGCGAGACGAGCGCGATGTCGGGATGCTTGACGAGCGCGTCGCCGACCGGGACGCCGTCGCCCGTGATCACCTGGAGCACCCCCGGCGGCAGCACCTCCTGCGCCAGCTCGGCGAAGCGAAGGGTCGAGAGGGGCGTCTGCTCGGCCGGCTTCAGAATCTGGACGTTCCCGGCCGCGAGCGCGGGCCCGAGCTTCCAGACGACCATCATCAGCGGGTAGTTCCACGGGGTGATCCCCGCGACGATCCCGAGCGGCTCGCGGCGGATGATCGAGGTGTAGCCCTCGACGTACTCGCCGGCCGACTTGCCCTCGAGCGTGCGCGCGGCACCGGCGAAGAAGCGCAGGTTGTCGGCCGAGAACGGCATCTCGTCCCGGGCGATCGAGAGCGGCTTGCCGACGTTCTGCGACTCGAGCAGCGTCAGCTCCTCGGCGTTCTCGTCGATCACGTCGGCGAGCTTGAGCAGCAGCTCCATCCGGTCCCGCGGCGTCTTGTCGAGCCAGTCGGGGAGCGCCTTCCGGGCCGCCGCGACGGCGCGCTCGACGTCCGCCTCGGTCCCGCGCGGCACTTCGGCGATCGTCTCGCCGGTCGCCGGGTTCAGGACCTCCATCGTGCCGCCGTCGACTGCGTCGAGCCACTCGCCGCCGACGTAGTTCTTCATCTGGGTGATCGACACGCTCACGTGCGCCCCTCTCGCTCCGCGGTTGCGGCGCGAGCGTACAGCCGCTCGGCCCGCGTGGACAACCTGGGACCGCTGCACGGCACTGAGCTTGGACACGGCGTCCTAGTCGGGCTCCACGATCGGGCCGCGCGGGACACCGGTGAGGCGCGAACGCGCTGCTAGAGCTTCGTCGGAATCCCCTTGATCTCGCCGTCGGCGAGCTGCTTCTCGATCGCGTCGAGCTTCGCCACGTCCGCCTTGCTGGCCTTCGGCGAGACGGTGCCGATCCCGACGCCATCACGGTCGAGGCCGAAGACGGCGTTGGTGCCGCCGGCGAAGCTGTTGTCCTTCGCCGACTGGATCGTCCGGAACACCGCCTCGTCGACGCCCTTGAGCGCGCTCGTCAGGACGTGCGCCCCGAGGAACGACTGGTCCGCGTCGACGCCGATCCCCCAGACACCGCGCTCCTTCGCCGCGTTCAGCGCCCCGAGGCCGCAGCCACCCGCGACCTGGAAGACGACCTTCGAGCCGGCCGCGATCTGGTTCAGCGCCAGTTCCTTGCACTTCGCGAGGTCGTCCCAGTCCGACGAGTAGCCCCACGTCACCTTGGTGCCGGGCACGGCCTTCTCGGCGCCGGCCCGGTAGCCCGCGATGTAGCGGTCGACCGGCGGCTCCTTGTAGCCGCCGACGGCGCTGATCGTGCTCGCGCCGTCACGCTTGGCGGTCAGCGCCGCGAGGTAGCCGACGAGGTAACCGACCTCCTGCTCCTTGAAGAGCAGGCCCTCGACGTTCGCCGGCGCGTGCTTGAGCTGGGTCTGGTCGACGTCGACGATCGCGAACTTCGTCTTCGGGAAGCGGATCGCGGCTTTGTCGATCGCGTCACCCTGCGCGAAGCCGACCCCGATGATCAGGTCGTAGCCCTGGCGCGAGAGTGCGGCCATGTTCGGGATGTAGTCGGCCGACGAGTTCGCCTGGACGACCCGGCCCTTGACCCCCAGCTCCTGCTCGGCGCGCTTCAGCCCCTTGAACGCGAGCTCGTTGAAGCCGTTGTCGTCGAGCTGGCCGGCGTCGGTGATCAGACCGACCTTCAACTGCTCCCCGGCGGCGGCGGTCGTGCCGGCGGTCGTCCCCGGCGTCGCCTCGTCGTCTCCGCCGCCGCAACCTGCAGCCGCGAGGCCGAGAGCCGTCACGAGTGCCGCGAGTCCTGTCCACCTGAGCATCGCCGTCAGCCTTTCGCTAGTTTGCGCCTATGAGTCGGAAACCTGGGACCGATTCTAGCGCACCAGTCCACGCCACCCTCGCCGTCGTGCTGCAGGTGCGGGACGACGCGCTGCGGGTCCTGCTCTGGGAACGGGCGCGCGCCCCATTCGCGTGGGCGCTGCCGGGCGGCCTCCTCGCCGCGGACGAGACACTGGAGCAGTCGATCCGCCGCCATCTCGCCGCGAAGGTCGACGTCCGCGAGGTCTCCCATCTCGAGCAGCTCGCGACCCTCTCCAACCTCGCCCGCGTGCCGGGACGGCGCGAGCTGGCGACGGCATACCTCGGTCTCGTCCCGCTCGGGCTCGACCCGGCCGTGCCCGCCGACACCGGGTGGCATCCCGTCGACCGGCTGCCGCCGCTGGCCTTCGACCACGGAGAGATCGTTCTCGCCGGCCGGGAGCGGCTGCGCGGCAAGCTCTCGTACACGAACGTCGGCTACGCGCTGGCGCCTGAGAGCTTCACGCTGCCCGAGCTTCGGGCTGTCTACGCCGCTGCGCTCGGCCACGACGTCTCGGCGACGAACCTGAAGCGCGTCCTGCTCCGCCGCCGGCTGCTCGAGCCGACCGGCGAACGTCGCGAGCCAGGCCCTGCGGGCGGCCGGCCGGCGGAGCTCTTCCGCTTCCGCACGCGAGAGCTCGAGATCACCGACGGCTTCGCGGTGCTGAGGCCCCCGCCCGAGTCGAGCCAGGAGGGCTAGGCGATCAGCGGCCGGCGGAGCGCTCGCGACCGCGCCTAAGGCCGTACCGACTCCCTGCCGATACTCGTCGCATTCGCGGCAAACGACTGGGAGGCGTCCCGATGCCCGGCTGGTTGAAGATCGTCGCAGCACTCTCTCTCGTCGCCGAGGCGAGCGCGGCCGCGGCCCTGCTGCTGCCCGCGCGGCGCTGACGAGGCGCCGCGAGGCGCTCAGAAGACGAGTCGAAGCGCGGCCGCCACAGCGGCCGCGGCGACCATCACGACGAGCAGCGACGCACCGCGGAGCAGCGCGACGACCGCTGCGGCCACCCCGGCGAGCCGGGGACTGTCGAAATCGAACTCGCGGTCGCCGCCGACCGCCTGCACCACGACGAGCGCGGCGAGCATCACCGGCGCGACGAGCTCGACGACCGCGAGCGCGCGAGGCGGCAGCGTGCGTCCGGCGAGCAGCACCGGCCCGGCAGCCTTGCAACAGACTGTTGCAAGGCCGACCGCGACGACGACGATCCACGTGTCGCTCACCGGCGCAGCCCCAGCAGGCAGACGACGGCGGCGGCCACGATCGGGACTCCCGGCGGCGCGAACGGGATCAGGACGAATGCGACGAGCCCACCGAGCACCGCCGCCGTTCGACCCTCGCGATCCTTCGTGTACGGCCAGAGCAGTGCGAGGAAGAGCGCGGGGAAGGCGGCATCGAGGCCGATCGCGTTCGGGTCCCCCAGCGCGTCGCCGAAGATCGCGCCGACAGCGGTCCCGCCCACCCAGCAGACGTAGAAGACGAGCCCGGCGGTGACGAGCAGCGTCCGCTCGAAGCGGCCCGAGCGGCCCGAGATCGCCCAGGACTCGTCGACGATCAGCTGCGCCTCCGCCAGGCGGCGCGTGGTCCTGCCGTGGAAGGCGCCTGCTGCAGCCACGCCCATCGGCAGGTAGCGCGCGTTCAGGAGCACCGCGGCCGCGACGGCCGCAAGGGCGCTGCCGCCCGTCTCGAGCGTGCCGGCGGCGGCGAACTGGGCCGAGCCCGCGAACGTCGTCGCGGACATGACGACGGCGGCGACCGTCCCCATGCCCGCCTCGCCGGCGAGCAGCCCGAACGAGGCGCCGAAGAGCACCGGCCCGATCGCGAGCGGGGCGGCTGCGCGGATGCCGTCGCGGGGACGCGGCGAAGCGGCCGCGTCCCCCGACGGTGTCTGCGTCGCCCGCGCACGCACGCGGGCGACGCTAGCAACGGCGCCTAGCCGAGCAGGAGCTCCGCCTCGTCGATCAGCGCCTGCGCCGCGACCGGCGTGATGAACCGCGGCGTCTTGTCCTGCACCTGGCCGATGAACTCCGCGTAGTGGCCCTTCGCCAGCTGGCTCAGGAGCTGCGAGACGGTGTTGTTGCCACCGATCGCGCCGGTCGCGCCGTAGTAGCCGATCAACTCCTGCAGACCGGCGACCGTCGCCGGCAACTGGTAGCGGGCGACGAGCGGATCGTGGTCGGAAAGCCCGCGCGGCCCGTCCCCTGGCGTGTCGGCCGGGAAGTCGGAGTTCACGTGCGCGACCCGCGCCTGCACGAGCTGGTCGCGCAGGAGCGAGGTCACGAACTGCCCGTCGAGCGTCTGCGTCTGGCCCTGGAACACGTACGAGTAGGCGGCCGACGGCACCTCGTCGACGAGGACGTCGAAGAGGTTCGCCATCCCGGCGGCATAGAACCCGGCGAGCTGGTCGGACGTGCTCGGCGGCGGGAACGGGTCGTCGGGCCGCGGGTAGACGTTGAAGTCGCCGGCCACGACGACACGAGACCCGTCGTCCGCCCCCGCAAGCGCGTTGACGATCGCGGCGCTGTAGTTCGCCTGCTCCCGGCGCTGCCCGACCCGGGCGTTCGGCGTGCTCGAGAAGTGCTCCGAGATCGCGTAGAGGTCGGTCCAGGCGCCGACGCCGATCGCCGTCCGCCAGACGCGGAAGTAGCCGACCTGCGGCGCCCGCGTGTAGACGTTGTTCCCGTCCGTACCCGTCGTCCGGTCGACATCGGCCGGCAGCACGGCGTTGAGGGACTTCGGGTTCGAGACGTCCGTGTTGTACGGAAGGCCTGCCGAGCGGTACGCGACCGTCGGCGAGCTGCCGAGGACCGGGTGACCGGCGGAGGCGGGGAGCAGCTCGACGCGGTCCGTGCGGTAGAGGAACGCCGCGACGATCCCGCGGTCGTCGGCGCCGTTGCGGTCGTAGGCCGCGTCGTAGGAGATCCCGTGCTCGTTGCTGATGCGGAGCGCGAGCTCCTGCAGCGTGTCCGGCTTTCCGTCCGCGTTGTCGGCGGTGCCGCAGGCGAGCGCGCCCGCAGCGACCGTGCAGATGTCCTGGTCCTCCGCCTCCTGCACCAGCAGGAGGTCCGGCGCATGGAGGTCGTCGGCGATCTGCGCTGCAATCTCCCCGAGCCGCGCCTGGTAGACGGCGTCGCTCGCCGGGACGTAGTCGAACGGCGGGGAGACGCCGGGACAGCCGCCGTTGGTGGCGAAGTCGCAGCCGTCGTTCGGGTCGTCCCGGTAGTCGTAGAGGTTCTCGACGTTGTAGTCCGAGACGCTGACCTCGACGTGACGGTCGGGCGGCGCCGGTGCCGCGTTGGCGGACGGGTCGACGCCCGGCGTGTACGACGGCTGGGTGGTCGTCTCGATCCGGTACTTGCTGAACGTGTACGAGACCCCGCCGACGAGGTCGTTCGCGAGCGTCTCGAATGTCCGGGCCGGCGCGAGCAGCGCGTCGAGGCCCTCGGCGAGCTTGATCCCGATCGGGCCGAGCACGATCCGGTAGCCGTTGCCGTCGTCGAAGAGCCCGGGCGCATTGTCAAGCGGATGGGCGTCGCGGAAGACGCGGCGCGCATACGGATCGGCGCGGTTCGCGACCGGATGGTCGCCGCTGATCAGCCACTGCTCGGCGTCTGCCGTGCCCGGGAAGACATCGAGCCCGTCGACCGTGACAGAACCGGCGGCGACGGCGGCACGCATGCCCTCGCGCCGCTCCCAGTAGCGCTCCGAGTCGGCGAAGTCGTCCGGGGGGGCCGCGGCGAACGCCGGCGCGACCGCGTCGAGGTCGAGCAGCGAGCCAACGTTCGTCACGAGCGAGGCGTTGGTGAGCTCGGTGTAGTTGAAGAACTCGCTGACCCGTGCGCTGAGGACGACCTCGTCGCCCACCTGCGGCTCGTAGCCGCCGATCAGGGTCGTGAAGCTGCCCATGAAGACGAAGATCCCGTCCGAGGTGAGCGGGTCGCCGTCCGTCGAGCTCGGCGTCGACTGGAGGAAGAAGCCCCGCTGCGAGCCGCCCGTGGACGTCTTGGCGAGCGTCTTCTCGGTGATCACGCCACGGACGACGACGACGGTCTGGCCGTTGCCGTTGCCGGTAAGCGGCGCAAACGGCGAGCGGTCGAAGGAGCCGACCTCGGTGTCGAGTGTGGCGCCCTGAACCTCGCCGATCGTCTTCACTGCGGTGACGGTCACCGTGAGGGTGCACGACCCCGTCCGTGCCGGATCGTCGTCGTTCGCGGCCGTGAGCTGGACCGTGTACGAACCCGGCGGAACCGTCGCGCTCACTCCGAGTGTCCCTGTCGCGGTGCCGCCGTCAGCCGTCGCGGCCGTGACATCGGTGAGCGCGATCGTGCCGGCGGCCGGCGCGGGGCTGACCGACGCCAGCGCGAGCGAGACCACGGTGTCGTCGGGATCGGTCGCGGAGACCGCCCGGCTTCCGCCGACGCCCTGGACGACCGTCAGCGGGCCACCGCAGGTGGCGACCACTGGCTGGTCGACGACGACGCCGCACGTGTGCGGGTCGGTCGAGAAGTTGCGCGGCGCCGGAGCGCCGACGGCGAAGTCCGCGGCGTTGTCGTCGGTGTCGGTGCAGCCGCTGCCGTCGCGCAGCGCGGCCGTCGTGGCCGAGAGGACGCCCGTCGGCCGGAGCCCTCGAAGAAGTTCGCGCCGCCGTAGCCGACGAGGTCGACGATCTGCGCGAGCGCCTCGGCGGTGCATGCCGTCGAGCCGCCGTTGCAGCCGAGCGACGACGCCGTCGTCGTGAGCGCGACCTTGCCGGCGCCGGCGGCCATGGCGATGGGACTGGAGTCGGTGAGGAACGGCGGCGGCAGAGGGTCGCCGACGGCCGCGTTCGAAGCCTCCTGCACGAGCAGGTAGCCGCCCGGCCCGATCGCCCCGCTGAGAGGCGTGATCATCGTCGTGGTCGCGCCGAAGTTGCCCGTTCCGGTCGCACTCGCGTACTGGATCGACCAGCCGTCGATCGGCACGGTCGTCGTGCCGCGGTTGAAGAGCTCGACGTAGTCGTTGGCGTACGGCGCGTTGGCGTTGCCGCCGCCTCCGTAGACCTGGCTGATGACGATCGATGGTGACGCGGCGTGAGCGGCCGGCGCAACGGCGGCGACGGCAGCGACGAGCGCTGCGAGCAGAATGAGACGGCGGCGCATGTGTTCCCCCTGGGTCTGGACGGCTCCCCTATGACGCGCCTCTGGCGGACGCGCGCCGACGATCCTACGCTCCCTGCCGGACCGCTGCGGACACGTTCGGTTCGGCCTGCCGCTAACTAGAGTCTCCGCATGCGTGTCGCGATCGCGGGCAGCTCGGGACTGGTCGGCTCGGCGCTCGTCGACGGGCTGGGCTCAGCCGGGCACGAGGTCGTCCGGCTCGTCCGACGCCCGCCCGCAGCCCCGAACGAGGTGCGCTGGAGCCCCGATCACGCGCAGCTCGACACTGCGGCGCTCGGCACCGTCGACGCCTTCGTCAACGTCGCCGGCGCGACGATCGACGCCCGCTGGACCGCGAGCCGGAAACGCGACATCCTCAACTCGCGCGTCCTGACGACACGCCTGCTCGCCGAAACCGCCGCGGCGGCGGAGAACAGGCCGGCACTCGTCACCGCCTCGGCGATGGGCGCCTACGGCTTCGACCGCGGCGACGAGGAGCTGACGGAGGAGTCGAGTCGCGGCACCGGCTTCCTCGCCGGCGTCGTCGAGGCCTGGGAGGCCGCGGCCGAGCCGGCGCGCGAGGCGGGCCTTCGCGTGGTCAACCTGCGCACCGCGCACGTCCTCTCCCGGCGCGGCGGCCTGCTCGGCCGGATGCTGCTCCCGTTCCGCCTCGGCGCCGGCGGCCGGATCGGCAGTGGGCGCCAGTGGTGGAGCTGGATCCTGCTCGAGGATGCCGTGGCCGGCTACCGGCTCGCGGTCGAGGGCAGCCTCGAGGGGCCGGTCAACCTGGCGAGCCCGAATCCCGTCACGAACACGGAGTTCACGGAGGCGCTCGGACGGGCTTTGCAACCGCCCGACGCTCCTCCCCACGCCGCGCCCCGCTCTCTGGGCGCTGTTCGGCGGCGAGGCGCTGCGGGAAGCCGTCCTCGCCGGCGCGCGCCTCGTTCCGGCGCGCCTGCAGGCCGAGGGCTTCGAATGGCGGGAGGCCGAGCTCGACGGCGCGCTCCGCCGCGCCCTGGCGCACTAGGCAAACCTCCTGCATACTGAGTGGGTTCCCGTTCCGACGACGAAGGAGGTCGAACACATGCAGACGACTGCCCCCTTCGCTCAGGCCACGAGGCTCTGAGACGTCGGTCGACGGGATCGGCGCTCCCTGAGCCTCGTCGCCGCGCAGCTGCGCGGCCGACCATCCTCACTTCGGACAGGGAGATATTGAGTTGACGCACAACCTGGAATCGCTCGGCTGGACCGAGCGATCTGACAACCGATTTCGAGCCTCATCTGGCGGCAGGCCTGCTGCCCGGACGCGTCGCGGTCCAGCACCGCGGCCAGTACGAGGTGCTCGCCGAGGCGGGCGAGTCCGCGCCGACGTCGCCGGCCGGATGCTGCACGAGGCCGGGACGGAGGCCGAGCTGCCGGTCGTCGGCGACTGGGTGGCGCTCGCGCCGCGGCCCGACGAGGGCGCCGGCACGATCCACGCCGTTCTGCCCGCGCCGTACGCGCATCTCGCGCAAGACGCCGTGGCTGGCGACGAAGGAGCAGGTGCTGGCGGCGAACGTCGACTCGGTGCTGCTCGCCACCTCGCTGAACGAGGACCTCAACCTGCGCCGGCTCGAGCGCTACCTGACGACCGCGTGGGACAGCGGCGCCGAGCCCGTGCTCGTGCTGACGAAGGCCGACCTCCACCCCGATCCCGAGGCTGCACGCGCCGAGGTCGAGTCGATCGCGTACGGCGTGCCGGTGATCGTCGTGTCGGTCCGCGCAGGCTACGGGCTCGACGAGGTGGCGGCGATCGTGCGCCCCGGCCGGACGCTCGTCCTGCTCGGGCTCGTCGGGCGTCGGCAAGTCGACGCTCGTCAACACGCTCGCCGGCGAGGAGCTGCTCGCGACGAACGAGCTCCGCAACGACGGCCGCGGCCGGCACACGACCTCCCATCGCCAGCTCGTCGCAGCTGCCGAGTGGCGGGCTCGTGATCGACACGCCGGGTCTCCGCGAGCTGCAGCTCTGGGACGCGTCGGAAGGGCTCGAGCGAGACGTTCGAGGACATCTCGAGCCTCTTCGACCAGTGCCGCTTCTCCGACTGCTCGCACGAGAGCGAGCCGGGGTGCGCGGTGCGAGCGGCGCTGGACGACGGCACGCTCGAGCCCGCGCGCTGGGAGAGCTACCGCAAGCTGGAGCGGGAGCTGGAGCATCTCGAGCGCCGGATGGACAAGCGCAAGCAGTCGGAGGCCCGGAAGGAATGGGCGAAGCGGGGGGCCGAAGGACGCGAGGCGATGCGGCTGAAGGGGCGGCGCTAGCTAGCAGGCGCGGCGGGCAGACGAGACACCGTGTTGCTCGGACCGTTCTGGGAACAGGATCGCGTCGCGGACGGTCGCGCGGATCCGCGGGATGTTCGGCAGCGGGAAGCGATCGCTCGCCCGGCGCCGGAGGATGTACTCCAGGCCGAAGGTCTGCGTCAGCGTCCGGTCGGGACGGATCCCGCGCGCGAGGCGGAGCAGGTCGGGGACGCGCGCGAGCGGCACGTCGGTGCGCACGCTCGCCTGGACGGTGTCGGCCAGCGAGCCGAAGTGCCGTAGCACCGACACGGCGTCGACCTGCCGCGCCAGCGCGCCGAGGAAGCAGCGCTGCCTCGTCATCCGCGTGTAGTCGTTCGAGGCCTTGCGCGAGCGCACGTACGCCAGCGCCTCCCGCCCGAAGAAGTGGTACGTCTGCCCCGGCTCGACGTCGATCGTCGGCTTCGGCTCGCCCCAGGCCGGGCGCGTCACCTCGTCGACGATCCGCTCCTTGACGTGGATCGTCACGCCGCCGAGAGCGTCGACCATGTCCGCGAAGCCGAGCAGGTCGACGAGCGCGTAGTAGTCGATCCGGATCCCGAGCAGGCGGGAGATCGTCTGTTTCAGCGCCGTGCCGCCCGGGTCGCTGCCGCCGGGGAAGAGCTCCGGGCGGGTCTGCGCGAACTCGTAGAGCCCGTTCAGCAGTTCGTGGAAGCGCGGGATCTCGCGGGCCGCCGTGCCGGTCAAGGGCACCTCGACGTAGTTCCGCGGCACGCCGAATGCGACCGCGCGGCCCGTGCCGCGCTGGAAGGCGACGACGATCATCGTGTCGGTGCGCTCGCCCCAGTTCCCGGGCCCCCGGTCGGAGCCCATCAGGAGCAGCGTCACCCACGGACGCCGGCCCTCCTGCCTGGCGCCGAGGAAGACGCGCCGCGAGTCGTTCAGCGGCTCGGCCTGCCCCTGGAACGGCGTCGCGCGGACCGGGCCGGCCAGAGCAGGCTCCAGCACGTCGACGTCGTGGTGCGGCAGGACGCGGAGTGCTGCCGGCGCGGCGAGCAGCACGCCGCCGGACGCGGGCAGGACATCCGTCGGCTCCTCGTTGGCGAAGACGGCGTCGAGGACGCCGTAGCCGCGGATTGCGACGTAGGCCGCGGCGACATGCGGCGCCGCGGTCAGCGCGGCGAGCACGGCGAGGCCGGTGATCAGCGTGCTCCGTGCGGCTCCCACGCGCCACGCGTCCACGACCGCGAAGAGTCGGAACGCGAGCAGGGCACCGTCGACGACGAGGAACCAGACGAGCACCCGCCGGTCGAGCGAGCCGACGAGCTCCTGCTGCCGGGTCGCGGCGGCCGCGGACAGCGCGACGCCGACCAGGGCGGCCGTGCCGATGAGGAGGGCACCGCGCCGGAGCGAGCCGAGATAGAGCTGCCCCGCCCCGGGCAGCAGCATCGAGAGGAACCCCGCCGTGAGCGGCCGGCGCATCCGGGCCATCGCGCCAGTCTAGAGACACGATTCGACGGCTCACCCCCGCTCGCGGTTCCCGGCGATGCCACGACGCGGGCGAAAAGCGTTTCAATTGCCTGGTGGTCCGGCCGAGTCAGATCTTCACGTCGCTCGCCACCGTCGCGCGCAACGACAACATCCGCCGCGTCGAGCTCGCCTGGGGTGCCGCCGTGGCGGCGGAGTGGGCTCACTTCGTCGCGCTCGGTGTCTTCGCCTTCCAGGACGGCGGCACGCAGGCAGTCGGGATCGCCGGCCTCGTGCGGCTGCTGCCGGCAGCGGTGGCTGCGCCGTTCGCCGCCTCGCTCGGCGACCGCTTCCCGCGCGAGCGGTTCCTGCTCGTGCTCTCGCTCGTGTGGGCGGTCGCCCTGGCCGGCTCGGCCGTGGCCGCGCTCGCCGGCGAGCGGGTACCGCTGTTCGCTCTCGCAGCCGTCGTCGGCGTCTGCTCGACGCTCGTCCGGCCGGCGCTCCAGGCCTTCCTGCCCTCGCTCGCGCGGACGCCCGGCGAGCTGATCGCGGCGAACGGCGCGACGTCGACGGTCGAGAGCCTGGGGACGCTGCTCGGGCCGCTGCTCGCGGGCGTGCTCGTCTCGGTCGCGGACGTCGACCTCGTCTTCGCCGTTGCTGCGGGGATGCTGCTCGTCGGCGCAGCTGTCCTCGCAAGGGTCAAGGTCGAGGGCCGCGTCCCGCTCGGAGCGTCCCGGCACGGTGGCGGCGCGCGACGGGCGATCAGCGCTGGCTTTGCCGCCATCGCGCAGGCGCCGCGCGCCCGGCTCCTGGTCGGCCTGATGATCGCGCAGACGTTCGTCCGTGGGCTGCTGAACGTGCTGATCGTCGTCGCCGCCTACGAGATCCTGGACGGGGGTGCAGCCGAGGTCGGCTATCTGACGGCGGCCGTCGGCGTCGGGGGCCTGTTCGGCGCGATCGGGGCAGTCGGCCTCGCAGGGCGCGGGCTCGCCGTCCGCTTCGGGCTCGCGCTCATCTTCTGGGGTGCCCCGATCATGCTCGTCGCGCCGCGGCCGGACCTCGCGGTCGCGATCGTGCTGCTGGCAGTCGTCGGGGCCGCCAACAGCGTCGAGGACGTCGCGGTCTTCACCTTGCTGCAGCGGATGGTCCCGGACGAAGTGCTGACACGTGTGCTCGGCGTGATCTGGGGGCTGGCGATGGGGGGCGTAGCGCTCGGGTCGTTCGCCGCGCCGGCGCTGATCGACCTCATCGGCCCCCGCGCTGCCTTCGTCGTCGTCGGCGCGATCCTGCCCCTGCTCGCGTTGCTCACCTATAGCCGGCTCGTGCAGATCGACGACGCGGTGGCTCCGGCTCCGGAGCTCGACTTGATCGAGCGGACTCAGATCTTCGCGCCGCTCTCGATCGCGACGAAGGAACGGGTCGCGGCGAACCTGGTGCAGATGCTCGTCCCCGCCGGCGAGATCGTCATCCGCGCCGGCGACCGCGGCGACCGCTTCTATCTCGTCGACGACGGCGAGCTTCGGATCGAGGCCGACGGCGTCGATTCCGTCGCGCGAGCAGGCGACTCCTTCGGCGAGATTGCGCTGCTGCGGGACGTGCCGCGCACCGCGACGGTCACTGCCGGCGTCGACTCCCGCCTCTACGCCCTGAGCCGCGACGACTTCCTCGCCGTGATCACCGGGCACGAGGGCGCCCGGGCCGCGGGCGAGGCCGTCGCCGACGCGCGCCTGGCGCGGCAGGTCGAGTGACCGTGGACCAGGTCCGGATCGACAAGTGGCTCTGGGCGGCGCGCTTCTTCAAGACGCGCGGCGCTGCGAGCGAGGCCGTCCTCGGCGGGCGCATCCACGTGAACGGCACGAGGGTGAAGCCTGCGAAGGAGGTTCGTCCTCCCGACCTGGTCGAGATCTCGATCGGCGAGCTCCGCTGGACGGTCGTCGTGACGGGCCTGGCCGACAGGCGCGGGCCGGCAAAGGTCGCGCAGACGCTCTACGAGGAGACGGCCGAGTCGATCGCCAAGCGCGAGCGACTCGTGGCCGAGCGCCGGCTGGCGCGTCCCCTCGGCGCCGAGTCGGGCGCCCGGCCGACGAAGCAGGACCGGCGGCGTCTGGACGCGCTGCGGCGCGGGCTCGGGCAGCGCGGGCCTCGCCGCGGCTGAACCGGGCCGGGTCTCAGCCGGGTCGGACGACCGAGGCGGGCAGCATGAGGCGGAACCTCGCCCCGTGCGGACGGGCCGGCTCGTAGACCAGCGTTCCGCCGTGTGCGCGCGCGTACGTCTGCGCGATCGAGAGGCCGAGCCCCGCGCCCTCGCTGGCGTCCGTGGCGCCTCGCGTGAAGCGCTCGAACAGGCTCGCGACGAACGGCGCCGGGACGCCGGGCCCGCGATCCTCGACCGTCACGAGCAGTCCGCCCTCGACCTCGGCGGCCGCAACGTGGAACGGCGGGCCGCCGTGGCGCGCTGCGTTGCCGAGCAGATTGGAGACGATCCGCTCGAGCGCCTGCGGGTCGACGACGACCTGCAGCCCGGCGGCGACGTCGACGGTGACGTCTGCATCAGGCTCGAATGCCGCGTCGACGAGCGCGGCCAGCCGTTCCGCGACATCGACCTCGTAGGGCACGATCCTGATCGAGTCGGCCTCCAGTCGCGAGAGGTCGAGCAGGTTCTCGACGAGCTCGAACAGGCGTTTCGACTGCTGCGAGAGCATCCGGCGGATCTCCGCCTCCTGCTCGTGGCCAAGCGTTCCGCCCCGTTCCTCGAGCGTCCGCACGGCGCCGTAGATGGCCGCGACCGGAGTGCGGAGCTCGTGCGAGGCGAGCGCGGCGAACTGGCTCTTGAGCTCGTTCAGGCGTCGCAGCTCACCGTGCTCGATCGCCTTGTCGAGGAATGCCGCGATCAGCGTGCCGAACGTCGTCAGCAGATCGACCTCCGGCTCGTCGAGCGCGAACGACCCGCCGCGCTCGTCGCACGTCATGAAGCCGAGGCAGTTGCCGTCGGAGACCAGCGGCACGATCACGAACGAGCCGATCCCGAACCCTCGGGCGATCTCCTCCGGGACGGCGTCCTCCTCGCCCGGGTCCTCGACGAACACCGCGTGCCCGGCGGCCAGCGCGCGCTGGAACGCGCTGAAGTGCGAGACCGGCAGCGAGGGCGGCAGTGACTCCAGCTCCTGCGGCGTCAGGCCGTGGGCCGCGA
Source organism: uncultured Gaiellaceae bacterium (assembly GCA_963808915.1). Lineage (GTDB taxonomy): Bacteria > Actinomycetota > Thermoleophilia > Gaiellales > Gaiellaceae > CAVTBT01. The sequence continues at coordinate 159,946 of CAWEHJ010000001.1, forward strand.
ACGGGACCAGCGTGGAGGTCTCCGGCAGGAACCGCACGATGCCGACCCGCTCGAAGCCGAAGCCCGCCGCCACAGCCGCGCACGCGCGCTCGAGTACGGCCCGGGCGCGAAACTCGCCGCTCGCCAGCGCACGGGCGAGGGTGTGGAGTGCCTCGAGCTGGATGTGCGGCTTGGTGACGACGACGGGATGGCTCGGTAGAAGGGCCGCAGGCAGCCGCAGTCTATCGCCGCGCGCTCAACGTTCGAAGAGCGCGGCCTGACCCTGGCCGACGCCGACGCACATCGTCGCCAGTCCGTAGCGGCCACCGCGACGGCGCAGCTCGTGCAGGAGCGAGACGACGAGCCTCGCTCCGGACATGCCGAGCGGGTGGCCGATCGCGATCGCGCCCCCATTCACGTTCACCCGCTCCTCGTCCAGCCCGAGCTCCCGGACGACGGCGAGGCTCTGCGACGCGAATGCCTCGTTCAGCTCGACCAGGTCGAGCGCATCGACGGCGACACCGGTGCGCTCGAGCAGCTTGCGCACGGCGGGCACCGGGCCGATCCCCATCACGCGCGGGTCGACACCCGCGACCGCGCTGCCCGCGAAGGCGCCGAGCGGCTCCAGCCCCAGCGAGCGAGCGCGCTCCTCGCCTGCGATCACGAGCGCTGCGGCGCCGTCGTTCAGGCCGCTCGAGTTGCCGGCCGTGACGCTGCCGCCGGCGCGAAAGGCGGGCTGCAGCGCCGCGAGCTTCTCGGCGCTCGTCCCGGGCCGAGGATGCTCGTCGCGCGCCAGGTCGCCGACGGCAACGAGCTCGTCGTCGAACCTGCCCGCCGCCGCAGCCTCGGCCCAGCGCTGCTGCGAGCGGAGCGCGAACGCGTCCTGCTCCACGCGCGAGACGCCCCAGCGCTCGGCGACGTTCTCCCCCGTCTCGCCCATCGCCTCGAGCGGGAAGAGCGCCTCGAGGCGGGGATTCGGGAAGCGCCAGCCGAGCGTCGTGTCGTACATCGTCCGGTCGCCGCGCGGAAAGGCGGCATCCGGCTTGGCGGTGACGAGCGGCGCGCGGCTCATCGACTCGACCCCACCGGCGACGAAGAGGTCGCCGTCTCCGGCGGCGATCGCGTGGCAGGCGCCGACGACGGCCGACAGGCCGCTCGCGCAGAGGCGGTTGACGGTCACGCCCGCGACCGACTCGGGCAGACCGGCGAGCAGCGCGGCCATCCGGGCCACGTTGCGGTTGTCCTCGCCCGCCTGGTTCGCACAGCCGAGGTAGACGTCCTCGATCGCCTCCGGCTCGACGCCGGACCGCTCGACCGCCGCGCGGATCGCCACTGCCGCGAGATCGTCGGGCCGCACGCCCGCGAGCCCGCCGCCGTAGCGACCGACCGGGGTGCGCACGGCCGAGAGGATCACGGCCCGCGGCGGCCGGTTTCCGTCTGCCTCCATCGGTGCGGATTCTCTACGTCGCGGCCCGGAAGCGGCGGAGTCGGAGCGAGTTCGAGACGACGAAGACGCTGGAGAGTGCCATCGCGGCGCCGGCGATCAGCGGGCTGAGCAGGCCGGCGGCGGCGAGCGGGAGCGCGGCGAGGTTGTAGGCGAACGCCCAGAACAGATTCGCCTTGATCGTGGCCAGCGTCCGGCGCGCGAGCCGGATCGCGTCGCCCGCGGTGCGGAGGTCGCCGGCCACCAGCGTCAGGTCGCTCGCCTCGATCGCCACGTCGGTGCCGGTGCCGATCGCGAGGCCGAGATCGGCCTGTGCGAGTGCGGGCGCATCGTTGACGCCGTCGCCGACCATCGCCACGACGGCTCCCTCGGCCTGCAGGTTGCGCACGACGTCGGCCTTCTCTGCCGGGAGCACCTCGGCGATCACGTCCTCGATCCCGACCTCCGCGGCCACGGCCCGGGCAGTCGGCTCGTTGTCGCCGGTGAGCAGGATCGGGCGCAGGCCGAGCGAGCGCAGCCGCGCGACGGCCTCACGGCTCGTCGGCTTCACCTCGTCCGAGACGACGAAGAGCGCGCGTGCCTCGCCGTCCCAGCCGGCGGCGACGGCCGTGCGCCCGTCGGCCTCCGCGATACGGCGTGCCTCGGCCAGCTCGGCCGGCAGCTCGAGGCCCCATTCCGCCAGCAGCGAGGGGCGCCCTGCGACAACGGCGTGGCCGTCGACGATCCCCTCGACGCCGAGTCCCTCGCGGTTGCGGAAGCTCTCCGGGGCGCCGAGTGGGCCGGCGGCCGCGGCCGCCGCGGCGATCGCGCGGGCGACCGGATGCTCGGATGCGTGCTCGAGCGAGCCGACGAGCCGCAGCGCGTCCGTCCGCTCGGTGCCCGCCGCGGTCACGACCCGGGCGAGCGCCATCGTCCCGGTGGTGACCGTGCCGGTCTTGTCGAGCAGGATCGTGTCGACCCGGCGCGTCGACTCGAGCACCTCAGGCCCCTTGATCAGGATGCCGAGCTGCGCGCCGCGACCGGTGCCCACGAGCAGGGCGGTCGGCGTCGCGAGCCCGAGCGCGCACGGGCAGGCGACGATCAGCACCGCGACCGCCGCAGCGAACGCGAACGACGCACCCTCGCCGGTGCCGAGCCAGTAGCCCAGGGTGGCGGCGGCGAGCACGATCACCACGGGCACGAAGACGCCCGAGACGCGGTCGGCGAGTCGCTGCACCTCGGCCTTGCCGGCCTGCGCCTCGGTGACGAGCCGGGCGATCTGGGCCAGCGCCGTGTCGGCGCCGACCTTGGTCGCGCGGACGACGAGCCTGCCGCCGACGTTGACGGTCGCACCGATCACCTCGTCGCCGGGCCCGACCTCGACCGGGACGCTCTCACCGGTGACCAGGGACTTGTCGATCGCAGAGTGGCCCTCCTCGACGATGCCGTCGGCTGCCAGCTTCTCGCCGGGCCGGACGACGAAGCGGTCGCCGACCTGCAGCTCGGCCGCGGGCACGCGGGTCTCGCGGCCCTCCTCGTCGAGCACCGTCGCCTCCTTCGCCCCGAGCTCGAGCAGTGCCTCGAGCGCCGCGCCGGCGCGGCGCTTCGCACGCGCCTCGAAGTAGCGCCCGGCGAGGATGAACGTCGTCACGACCGAGGCCACCTCGAGATAGATCTGGCTCGCGCTCTCGCCGCGGCCGGGGAAGAGCTCGAACGGCATCCGCATCGCGGGGTCGCCCGCGTCCAGGAAGAAGAGGGCGACGACCGACCAGCCCCACGCGGCGAGCGTGCCGAGCGAGATCAGCGTGTCCATCGTCGCCGTCGCGTGCTTCAGGTTCAGCCACGCGGCGCGATGGAACGGCCACGCTCCCCAGAGCACCACCGGCGTCGCGAGCTGCAGCGAGAGCCACTGCCAGTTGTCGAACTGGAGGGGCTCGACCATCGCCAGCAGGAGCACCGGCAGCGAGAGGGCGGCCGAGACGAGCAACCGCCGGCGCAACGGGGCGATCGGATCGGCCTCCGGCTCGTCCCGCCCGTCCTCGTCGAGCCGGGCGTGGTAGCCGGCCGCCTCGACCGCGGCGACGAGATCCTCGGGGGCGACCTGGTCGGGATCGAAGGTGACGGCCGCATTCTCGGTCGCGTAGTTGACGCTCGCGCTGACGCCCTCGAGCTGGTTCAGCCGCTTCTCGATCCGGACGGCGCACGAGGCACACGTCATGCCCTCGATCGGCAGCTCGATCCGGCGCGGTGCCTCGGCCGTGCTCACGGTGCCACCCGGACCGTGTACGGCGCGGTGACGACGTGGCCACCGACCTTGAACTGGAGGAAGACGCGGTAGGCGCCGGCGGCGGGAAACGTCGTCTCGAAGGCGATCCGGCCCGGCGCGTCGTCGGCGAGCGGATGCACGTGGGAGTAGGAGACGTCCCCGTCGTGGATCGCGACGAGGTGCCCGCGCATGCCGACGTACGGCTGGAGCGGCGCCACGGGCACGCCGCCACGGGTGACCGAGAAGGCGAGCGTCGCCGGTTCACCCGCGTGCAGCGCCGGGGAGTCGAGGTCGACCCGATAGCCGCCCACGGTCGCCGTCCGCGCCGGAGCCGGGAGCGGCTGCGGCCGCATCGCGCCGGCGACGAAGACGTCGCTGCCGACGACCGTCTTCCGCCCGTCGACCTCGAAGTCGGCGAAGGCGCGGTAGGCACCGGGCTCGCGGAAGGTCAGGCCGACTGCCCACGAGCCGTCCGGCTGCAGGCGCGGATGCAGATGCCGGAACGCGGAGAGGTCGCGGCGCACGACGATCAGGTGGAGCCGGACGCCGCCCTCGACGTCGAAATCGTGCGCGGCGGCACCGTTCGGCCCGGCGATCCGGAAGCGGAAGTCGTTGCGGCCGAGCGACAGCCGGGTGCGGGCCGGTTCGAAGGCGAAGCCGCCGGCCGTCGTGGCGAGGCCGTTCTCGCGTGCGAGGTCCGCCGGCGAGGCTGCGTGGTCGGCGCCCATCGCCATGCCGGCCGGCTCACCCGCCGAACCGCCCGGCGTGCCGCTGCCCACCGCTGCGCCGAGTGCAGTGGCGGCGCCGCCCACGAGGAGGAGCAGCGCCGCGAAGGCCGCGAGCCGCGCGATCGGGGGAAGGTCGAAGTACCTGGCGAGCATCAGTTCGCGGTCTCGTAGCCCGCGTCATCGATCGCGGCGCTCATCCCGGGGACGTCGTCGTTCAGCTCCATATCGACGAAGTTATACCTCATGGGGGTATGGTACGATCGCTCCGTGGTAGCAACGACGACAGGCGAGGCACCGGGGTACACGGCCGAGAAGGACGCGATTCTGAAGCGTCTGGCGCGGATCGAGGGGCAGGTCCGGGGCGTGGCGAAGATGGTCGAGGACGACCGGTACTGCATCGACGTGCTGACGCAGATCAGCGCCGTCCAGAAGGCGGTCGAGGCCGTCGCGCTCGGGCTGCTCGACGACCACGTGCGCAACTGCGTGATCGGCAGCTCGGGCCAGAAGCAGGCCGACCGGACCGACGAGCTGATGGCCGCGGTCGGCCGCCTCGTCAAGTCCTAGCTGGTGGACCACGCGCACGGCCCCCAGTCGCTGAACCGGCTCGCGTTCGCGGCGACGGTCCACTGCCTCACGGGCTGCGCGATCGGCGAGGTGCTCGGGATGGTCCTCGGCACGGCCCTCGGCTGGGGCGACTGGCAGACCGTCGGGGTCGCCGTCGTGCTCGCGTTCGTCTTCGGCTACTCGCTGACGATGCTGCCGCTGCTCCGGGGCGGCCTCTCGCTGCGCGAGGCGATTCCGGTCGCCTTCGCGAGCGACACGATCTCGATCGGGATCATGGAGGTGGTCGACAACGCGATCATCGTCCTGATCCCGGGTGCGCTCGCGGCGGGACTCGGCGACGGCCTCTTCTGGGGCAGTCTGGCCGCATCGCTCGTGCTGGCCGGCGCCGCCGCGTATCCCGCGAACCGGTACCTGATCGGGCGCGGCCGCGGGCACGCGGTCGCCCACGCCCACCACTAGGTGGTTAGACAACGTGTCGGGTTACGGTTTGCCGCTACGGGGCAGAACGCGCGCGATGGACGCTCCCCTCGCCGTCGCGCTCGACCGGCTCCCGCGTCCGAGCATCCAGGTGCTCGTCAACTTCGGCGTCTTCACGGGACGCGACGCGACGCGGCCGGAGGTCGAGCGGCTCGTCGAGTCGCTGCTCGAGCGGGTCCCCGACGCGACGGTCACCGTCCAGCAGCGGTACGAGGCGAGCGCGGAGCTGACCCTCGGCCTGCACGAGGTGCTGATCGAGGTGTTCGAGGACGCGGCGGTCGACTCGGGCCACGACTTCGAGGTGCTGCGTGCGCTGATCGTGGCGGACGCCGAGCGCTGGGTCGACGGGTGCCGCGAGCGGCCGGAAGGCGCGATGACGCTCGCCGAGCGCCTTGGCACGACGACCGTCGGGCTCGGGGCCGAATCGGCGGCCTCGGTTCCCGCACCGCTGCAGTAGCCCGCTCGCGTAGGGTCGCGCCGTGCTCGAGCTGCCGCAGAAGATCGTCTGCATCGGCCTCAACTACCGCGACCACGCGGAGGAGCAGGGCGTCGAGCTGCCCGACCGGCCGCTGCTCTTCGCCAAGTGGCCGAACACGCTGATCGCCTCCGGCGAGCCGATCCGCGTTCCCGCGATCTGCGAGCACCCCGACTACGAGGCCGAGCTCGGCGTCGTGATCGGGCGGCGCGCGAGCAAGGTCTCCCGCGACGACGCGCTCGAGTTCGTCCGCGGCTACGTGGTCGCGAACGACGTCTCCGGTCGCGACCTCCAGTTCGCCGACGGCCAGTGGGTGCGGGGCAAGTCGCTCGACACGTTCCTCCCGGTCGGCGACCTCGTCCCCGCGAGCGAGGTGCCCGACCCGCAGGCGCTGCCGATCCGCGCGATCCTGAACGGCGAGACGATGCAGGACTCGAGCACGTCGAACCAGATCTTCGGCGTCGCCGAGGTGATCTCGTTCGTGACGCAGGGGATCACGCTCGAGCCGGGCGACCTGATCATCACCGGCACGCCCGCCGGCGTCGGCGCCTTCCGCAAGCCGCCGGTCTGGCTGCAGCCCGGCGACGAGATCACGATCGAGATCGACGGCATCGGGTCGATCACGAATCCCGTCACGGCCGCGTAGGCGAACCGGGAGCGGATCGGATGTCGTTCGTGCTCGTCGTCCTGGCTTGAGGCGGGGCGCCCTTCTCGCCGCGCTGTTCCTCGCGGCGCTGGCACTGCGTCCGCAGCTCGTCGGGATCGGGCCGCTGATCCCGTCGATCCAGGACGACCTGCGCATCTCGCACGCCGTCGCCGGGCTGCTCGGGACGATCCCCGTGCTCTGCATGGGCCTGTTCGCACCCCCGGCCGCCTTCCTCTCGCAGCGGCTCGGCTCGCGGCACGCGCTGGCAGCGGCACTCGCGCTGATCGGGGTCTTCGGGCTCGCGCGTGCGTTCGCGCCCGGGGTCGGGCTCCTGATCCTGCTCACCATTCCGGTCGGGATCGGGATGGGACTCGGGAACGCGCTCCTGCCGGTGGGCGTGAAGGAGCGCTTCGCCGACCGGCCCGTCTTCGCCACCGGCGTCTACGCGGCAGGGATCAACATCGGCGCGACGGCGTCCGCGGCAGCCGCCGTCCCGCTCGCTCGCGCGCTCGGCGACTGGCGCGACCCGCTGGTCGTCTTCTCGGCGGTGACGTTCGGGCTGCTCGTGCTCTGGCTCGTGCTCACCCGCGTCGAGCGAGGACACGTGGCGGCCTCGGCGCCGCGACCCCTCGCGCTGCCGTGGCGGAGCCCGCTCGCCTGGCGTCTCGTCGGCGCGTTCTTCTTCATGTCGGCCACGTACTACGGCCTGAACGCCTGGCTCCCGGACGTCTACGTCGAGCGGGGCTGGAGCGAGGGCAAGGCCGGGGTGCTGCTCGCGGTGCTGAACGGGACGCAGATCGTCGCCGGGCTCTCGGTCGCCTGGCTGGCCGACCGGATGTGGTCGCGGCGAACGTGGATGGCGGGCTGCGCGGGGCTCGGCTGCATCTCGATGCTCGGCGTGATCGTCGTCCCGTCGGCGGGCTTCCTCTGGGCGGCGCTGCTCGGCGCGACGATCGGGCCGCTCTTCTCGCTGACGATGGCGCTGCCGCTCGACATCGGCCACGGTCCCGCCGACGTGGCCGCGTTCACGGGCGTGATGCTGGGCGCGGGCTACTCGCTCTCGGCGCTGTCGCCGCTCGTCCTCGGCGGGATCCGCGACCTGAGCAGCGGCTTCGAGCCCGTGCTGTGGGTGCTCGTGGGGACGACCGCGGCGCTGTTCGTGATCGATTCGTCGCTCACGCCCGCACGGCTCGCAGCCGGTCGACGGTCGCGCGAACGCCCTCCTGCAGCGACGTCCAGCTGATCCCGCCAAGCGCAGCGTCCAGCGCGGCGCCGTCGAACTCGTCCGGGAACGGGAGGATCGTCTGCTCGTCGACGGAGACCGACACCCCCGGCGCGGCCTCCTCGATCGCGGCGGCGACCTCCGCGAGCGAGACCGCCGGGCCGCCGAGGTGGAAGACGCGCGCGTCCGCGGTGGCCGCGCGGGCCGCTGCGATGAAGACGCGGGCGGTGTCGGGCGCGAACTGCATCTGCGTCCGGCCGCCGAACGAGATCTCCGAGTCCTCCCCGCGCGCGGCGGCGGCCATCGCGAGCGTCGGCGACGCGGTCAGGCCGTGGTCTCGGCCCGGGCCGTAGACGATGAAGGGGCGGATCCCGATCGACGGCACCTGCTCCTCGAGCCAGAAGATCCGTGCCATTCCCTCGCACGCCTGCTTGTGGACGCCGTAGAAGGTGACCGGATGGCCGGTCGCGTCGTTGGGCACGGGACCGCCGGTGTCGTCGGCGGTCGAGTACACCGCCGCCGAACTGGCGTACGCGACCTGGATCCCGCGCGTCTTGGCCGCGTCGAGCACGTTGACCGTGCCGCCGACGTTCACGGCCGTGCCGTAGGGAGGGTCGGGCTTGATCTGCGGCAGGAGCAGCGCCGCGAGATGGATCACGTGGGTGATCCGGTGCTCGTCGAGCAGCGCTCCCAGCCGCTCGCGGTCGACGATGTCACCCTGGACGATCGGGATCTCGGCGTCGGTGACGAGTCGGAGCCGCCGCTCGTCGGTGCCGTAGTCGAAGCCGACGACCTCGACGCCCTCCTCGGCGAGCAGAGCGCACGTCCACGCGCCGATGCAGCCGAGCGCACCGGTGACGAGGAAGCGCTCGCTCAAGGATCGACGTAGACGGTGACCGTCTCCGTGTAGAACTCGAGCGCCGCCCTGCCCTGCTCGTGCGGGCCGAAGCCGCTGTTCTTGATCCCGCCGAAGGGGACGTGCACGTCGGCGCCCGCGGTCTGCGAGTTGACGTGCAGCAGGCCCGCCTGCGCCTCTTCCTGGAAACGGACCGCCGTGGCGAGGTCGGAGGTGAAGATCGCCGCCGAAAGGCCGAACTCGGTCGCGTTCGCGCGCTTCATCGCCTCGTCGATCGTCGAGTAGCGATAGAGCGACGTGACCGGCCCGAAGACCTCCTCGCACGAGAGGAACGCATCGTCGGCGACGCCTTCGAAGACCGTCGGCGCGATCACCCAGCCCTCGTCGTCGGCGCGCTCGCCGCCGGCGAGCACGGTGCCGCCCTCCGCCTTGCCGCGCTCGATCGCGGCCATGATCTCGTCGAACTGCGTCTCGTTGACGATCGGCCCGACCTCGACCTCGGGGTCGAGCGGGTCGCCGACCTTGCCCTGCTCGATCCGCGCCAGCAGCTGCTGCTTGAAGGCGTCGTAGACCTCGTCGTGGACGTAGATCCGCCGCGTCGCGGTGCACTTCTGTCCGGCCGACCAGAACGCGCCCGCATACGAGGCCTCGACCGCGCGGCCGAGGTCGGCGTCCGCGGCGACGATCAGCGGGTTGTGGCCGCCGAGCTCGAGCTGGACCCGCTTGCCGAGGCTCGTCGCCTCGTCGCGGACCGAGTGCCCGGTCGCGACGGAGCCGGTGAAGGAGAGGGCGCGGACCCGGCGGTCGGAGACGAGCGCGGCGCCGACGGTCGAGCCCCGGCCGGTGAGGACGTTGAGCACGCCCGCGGGCAGCTCTGCCTCGGCGAACGCCTCGGCGATGTGCAGGCCGGTGCGCGGCGCCTCGTAGGCGAGCTTGAGCACGACGGTGTTCCCGTAGACCAGGGCCGGGGCGAGCTTCCAGATCGGGATCGCCATCGGGAAGTTCCAGGGCGTGATCAGCGCGACGACGCCGACCGGCCTGCGCCGCGTCGACACCTGGGCGCCCGTGGCAGCCTGCTCGAAGTGCTCACCGACCGAGCGGAAGGCCTCGCTCGCCGCGAAGCGGAGGATCATCGCCGCTCGGCCGGCCTCGCCGCGCGCCTCGCGCAGCGGCTTGCCCATCTCGGTGGACATGTCTCGGGCGACCTGCTCCGTGCGGGCCTCGAGCACGTTCGCGGCGGCGTTCAGATAGGCGCCGCGGCGTGCGAGCGGCAGCGCCGCCCACTCGGCGAAGGCGGCCTCGGCGGCCGTGACGGCGGCGGTCGCGTCCTCGGCGCTCGACGAGGAGAACTCGCCTGCGCTCTCGGCGGGCCGCATCGGGTTGAGCTTGGTGTACGTCTCGCCGGAGGAGGCGGGGACCCAGGCGCCGCCGACGTAGTTCCGCCCCTCCGGGCGCGTGGGTGCCTCGATCGTCTCGGTCATGCCCCCACGGTAACGAGTCAGGCCGCGACGGTGTTGACCAGGGTGCCGATGCCCTCGATCTCGATCGCGACCGTGTGGCCGGGCTGGAGCGTGTACTCGTCGGGCGGGACGAGCCCGGTGCCGGTGAGGAGGACTGAGCCGGGCGGGATCGGGTTGTCGCGCATCGCCCAGGCGGCGAGCTCGCGCGGCGAGCGCTTCATCCGTGCGGTCGAGGTCTCGCCGGCGAAGAGCTCCGCTCCCGCTGCGTCCGTGATCCGCAGCCGGATCGGGAAGGCGGCGTCCCAGTCGTCCGGGATTGCCAGCGCGGGCCCGATCGCGCACGCGCCGGCGAAGATCTTGGCCTGCGGGATGTAGAGCGGGTTGGCGCCTTCGATGTCGCGGCTGGAGACGTCGTTGCCGATCGTGACCGCCACCGGCTCGCCGCCCTGGCCGAAGACGAGCCCGAGCTCGGGCTCGGGCACCATCCAGCTCGAGTCGCTGCGGACGCGAATCGCGCCGCCGGGCCCGACCGTCCGTCGCATCTGCGCGTCCTTGAGGAACAGCTCGGGCCGGTCGGCGTCATAGACGAGCGCGTAGACGTCGCGCGCCTCGGTCTGCGCCTCCTCCAGCCGCGCATCCCGGCTCCGCTCGTAGGTGACGCCCGCGCACCACACCTCCGGCGCGTGGATCGGCGCGAGGAGGGCCAGCCCTGCGAGCTCCCAGTGGCCGGTGACCTCGCCCTCACCGGCAAGGGCCGCGAGCGGGTCGTCGTGGTCGAGCATCGCGACGACGTCGCCCTCGATCCGGCCCACACGGGGCTCGTTCCCACCGACCTCCGCCCGGACGAAGCGCCTCAATACGTCGCCCGGCCGCCGGAGATGTCGAAGCACGCGCCGGTCGAGAAGGTCATCTCCTCGCTCGCGAGCCAGCAGATCAGCGCCGCGACCTCGACCGGCTCGCCGATCCGGCCGAGCGGGATCCGCGTCGTCATGAAGTCGATGTGCTCCTGCGAGAGCTGGCCGAGGATCGGCGTGTTGATCACCGCCGGCGCGATGCAGTTGACGAGGATGCCGCTGCCCGCGACGTCCTTGCCGATCGACTTCGTGATCCCGATCACTGCGGCCTTCGACGAGGAATAGGCGCCGGCCATCGGGTTGCCCTCCTTGCCGGCGATCGAGGCGACGTTGACGATCCGGCCGTAGCCGGCCGCCTTCATCGCCGGGATCGCGGCGCGGTTCGCGTAGAAGACGCCGTTCAGGTTGATCGCGTGGACGCGCTCCCACTCCTCGTTGCTCACGTCCTCGGTGTGGAGCGAGTCACCGCCGACGCCCGCACAGCAGACGAGCACGTCCAGGCGAGGCAGCCGCGCAACGGCAGAGTCGAGCTGCGCCGAGTCACGGACGTCGTCGCCGTTCGCCAGGTCGAACACGTGCACGTCGGCGCCGCCGGCGCCGAGCCGCTCGCTGACGGCAGCGCCGATCCCGCTCGCGCCGCCCGTGACGAGCGCCACGCGGCCACTGAAGTCGTAGTGGTTGGCCACCGGCCATTTCTATACGGTTTTCCGGGTGAGCCTCGATCCGAGCCGCGACTATCCGCTCGGAACGAGCCGGCCCGATCTCGTCCGCACTCCGGGCGGGATCCCGCTCGACGAGCTCGCGCTCGACGACGACCGCGTCACCGCAGCGGAGCTTCGCGCGACACCCGAGACGCTCCGGCTGCAGGCCGAGATCGCGCGCGGCGTCGGCCGGACCCAGCTGGCGGACAACCTCGTCCGCGCAGCCGAGCTCGCGCCGCTGCCGGACGAGACGATCCTCGCGATCTACACCGCCCTCCGCCCCGGCCGCTCGACCGCTGCGGAGCTGGAGGCCTGGGCGTCCGAGCTCGACGAGGGCGGCGCGCCGCAGTCGGCCGCGTTCGTCCGCGAGGCCGCCCTGGTCTACGCCGCGCGGGGCCTCCTTGCCGGCTGAGCCACGCTCGGAGCGGTTCCTCGCGCGCGAGGAGCGCGAGCTCCGCCGCGAGCTCCTGATCGAGCCGCTGGCCGAGCTCGGCCTGGTCGCGTTGGACGGCCCGAACGACCCCGAGCCGTCGCTCGTCGTCGAGGGCGGCCGCGTCGTCGAGCTGGACGGCAGGGCCGCGGCCGACTGGGACGCGCTCGACCATTTCGTCGTCCGCTACGGGCTCGACCTCGACGTCGCCGCCGAGGCCGCGGCCCTGGAGGACACCGAGCTCGCGCGGATGCTCGTCGACGTCGACGTCACCCGCGCGCAGCTCGTCCGGCTCTCGCGCGGGCTGACCCCGGCGCGGCTCGCGCGGGTGATCACGCTGCTCGACCCGGTCGAGCTGATGTTCGCGCAGAAGAAGCTGCGCGCCCGGCGCGCGCCCGCGAACCAGGCACACGTGACGAACCTGAAGGAGAACCCCGCCCTCCTCGCCGCCGACGCCGCGGAGGCTGCCGCCCGCGGCTTCGCCGAGATCGAGACGACCGTGGGCGTCTCCCGCTACGCGCCCCTGAACGCGATCGCGATTCTCGTCGGCGCGCAGACGGGCCGGCCGGGCGTCCTGACCCAGTGCGCGGTCGAGGAGCGGCTCAACCTCCGCCTCGCGATCCAGGGCCTCGTCACCTACGCGGAGACCCTCTCCGTGTACGGCACCGAGCCGGTCTTCGTCGACGGCGACGACACGCCGTGGTCGAAGGCGTTCCTCGCCTCGGCGTACGCCTCGCGCGGGGTCAAGGTGCGCTTCACCTCGGGCAGCGGCTCCGAGGCGCTGATGGGCGAGTCCGAGGGCAAGTCGATGCTCTACCTGGAGGCGCGCTGCCTCTCCCTCGTCCGTGCCGCGGGCTCGCAGGGCGTGCAGAACGGCTCGATCTCGTGCATCGCGCTCGCCATGTCCGTGCCCGCGGGAACGCGCGAGGTGCTGGCCGAGAACGTGCTCGCGGCCTGGCTCGACCTCGAGGTCGCCTCGGGCAACGACGCGATCGCGAGCCACTCGGAGATCCGCAAGACGGCGAAGCTGATGGGCCAGTTCCTGCCCGGGACGGACTTCGTCACCTCGGGCTACTCCTCGATGCCGCGCTACGACAACATGTTCGGTGGCGGCAACTACGACTCGCACGACCTCGACGAGTGGCTGACGCTGCAGCGCGACTGGCAGGTCGACGCGGGGATCGAGCCGCTCGCCGAGAAGGACGCCGTCGCGGTGCGCGAGCGCGCGGCCCGCGCCGTGCAGGCCGTCTTCGCCGGGCTCGACTTCCCGCCGATCACCGACGAGGAGGTGCGGCTCGCGGCGACCTGCCTCGACTCTCGCGACCTGCCCGACCGCGACCGCGCCGCGGACGTACGCGCCGGCGACCGGGTCCTCGCCGAGGGGATCGGCGCCCTCGACGTCGCGCGGGCGCTCGAGCGCGGCGGCCACGCCGACGTCGCCGCGGCGGTGTTCGGGATGCAGCGCCAGCGAGTCGCCGCCGACTACCTCCAGACCTCGGCGATCATCGACGGCGACGGCACGGTCGTCTCGGCGGTGAACGACCCGAACGACTACGCCGGCCCCGGCACCGGCTACCGGCTGGCAGGCGAGCGCTGGGAACGGCTGCGGCGACTCCCCCACGCCGTCGACGCGCGCCTGCTCGGCAGCGGCACCGGGGCCGAGTCGCCGGTCTCGGAGGTCGGCCCGGCCGCGGCCGGAGGCCAGCCGGAGGAGGTCGTGATCGCGGTCGGCCCCGCCTTCGCGGCGCGCTCGGCGAGACGATCGGCGGCCTGGCCCATGCGGACGTGCTCGCTGCGCTCCTCGACGGCGTGCGCAGCGCGGGCGGCACGCCGAGGCTCGTTCGGGTGCGCCGGTCGGCCGACGTCGCGACGATCGGCCACGACGGCGCCCTCCTCTCCGGCTCGGGGATCGCCGTCGGGCTGCAGTCGAAGGGCACGGCGCTGATCCACCGCGCCGACCTGGAGCCGCTCGACAACCTCGAGCTGTTCGGGATGGCGCCTTCGCTGACGCTCGACTCGTACCGCCAGATCGGCGCCAACGCCGCCGGCTACGCGCTCGGCCGGCCCGTCGCGCCCGTGCCGACGGTGCTCGACAACTACGCGCGGGCGAAGCTGATCGTCCGCACGACGCTGCTGCACGCGCGCGAGGCGGCCGAGGTCGTGCGTGACGCGGCGCCGGTGGAGCTAGCCCTGCTGCTTCCCGGCGATGCCCCAGTGCTTGGGGGACACGCCCTGGATGACCACCTGGATGTGCTCACGCGCGGCTCCTGAGGACTCGGCCAGCGCCTCGGTCATCGCCTCGATGATCTTCGGCACCGACTCCTCGGTCACCCGCTTGTCGTAGAGCTTCACCTCGACGATCGGCATCTCAGGTTCCTCCTTCGTCCCACGGTTTGGCGTTGCGTCCCCACCGGTGGGCGTCGTGGCCCTCGACGATCACCCAGGTGTGCTCCTTCAGCTCGGGCGCCTCCAGCACCTCGAGCAACGTCTCAGTCAGCCGCTCGATCAGCCGCGACTCGAGCTCCGGCGTCAGCCGCCGCTCGAACAGCTCGACCCGGACGAGCGGCATCAGTGTCCCCTCAGGTGATGCCACGCTTCTGGGGCGCGAGCACCAAGTGCTGCAAGGACGCAGGGAGACCCGATAGTGCAACTATCGGGTCGACTGAGGACGCGGCAGCGCGCCGCGTGATCGTGCCCCAGAAGCCTGGAGGACATCGCCTGAGGGGGCACTTACTTCTCCACGTGCTGCGAGCCGCCGTCCGGGCCGAGCACGAGGTCGAGCGAGGTGTCCGGCACGTGGTCGAGCGGCACCGGCGAGAGCGCCTCCATGAAGCTGACCCCGCCTGCCGAGTAGAGCTTGTGGTGCAGGCCACGGTTGACGACGACGACGTCGCCTGCCTGCAGGGTCCGGGTCTCGTCCTCGATCGTCATCTCGACCTCGCCGCCCGTGATCACCATCACCTGCTCGGTGTCCTCGTGCGCGTGCCAGGGCACCTGCTTGCCCGGCTCGTACTCGACCCGGCAGAGCAGCACCTGCTCGCCGCCGATCGCGTGCAGCCGCACGCCGTCGACGAACTCCCAGGCGTCGCGCCCGTTCCAGGTGCGGAACGCGCCGGTCTCGGTCTCAGGCATCGACGTCGAGGAAGCCCGAGCCGCCGTTCGTCGAAACCGTCTTCACCGAGAGCGCCTCGTCGAAGATCACGCGCTTGCCGTCGCGGCGGGGCTCGCTCTTCGCCTCGATCGCGGCGAGCACGCGCTCGGGCGTCGCGGGCATCTCGGTCACCCAGACGCCGACGGCGTCGTAGATCGCGGTCGTGATCGCGGGCGGCTGGGCGTTGTTCGCCATCTCGCCGATCGCCTTGGCGCCGAAGGGTCCGTCCTCGGACGGGTTCTCGAGGATCACGTTGTCGAGCTCGGGCAGGTCCTGCATCGCCGGGCCGAGGTAGGCGCCGAACTCGCCGCCGCGATGCTCGGGCGAGGGGTAGTGCGGGTAGCTCGACTCGGTCAGGCCGAGGCCCGAGGCCCATGATCGCGCCGCCCTCGATCTGCCCCTCGACGAGCGTCGGGTTGATCGCGCGGCCGACGTCGTAGACCTGCACCATCTTGAGCACGACGACCTCGCCGGTCTCGTCGTCGACCTCGACGTCCGCGACGCAGGCCGCGTACGAGATCGCCGAGTGCGGCTCGATCTCCACCTGGCCGGTCGCGTCGTCCACGTCGGCGAACGGCTTCAGCGCGGTCGAGGAGCCGCTGATCAGCTCGCCGTAGTTGTAGGTCGCGGCACCGGCCACGTCGGCGACGTTGATCGACTTCTGCGGCGCGCCCTTCGCGGTGACCTCGCCGTCCGCGAGCTCGAGGTCGCTCGGGTCGATCTCGAGCTCCTTCGACGCGATGTCGAGGATCCGCTCCCGGACGCGCTCCGCGGCGAGCCGCACCGCGTTGCCGCCGATGAAGGTGCCGCGGGAGGCGAACGTGCCCGTGCAGACGGCCGACGAGTCGGTGTTCGAGTTGTCCATCGTGACCCAGTCGTAGGGCACGCCGAGGGCGTCCGCGACGATCTGCGTGTGCACGGTCTTCGAACCCTGGCCGATGTCGACGGTGCCGGAGAAGACGTCGACGCGGCCGTCCGGCTTCAGCTTGATCCACGCCTGGCTCGGGTCGCCGTTCTGGTTCATGCCGGTCGGGTACTCGATCGTCGCGAAGCCGCGACCGCGGTGCTTCGCCATCAGGCCCCCTCTCCGTTCAGCCGCTGTTGCGCGACGAGATGCTCCGGGAGCAGGTCGCCGGCGCGTGCGTCGGGCGTCATCTGCCGGTACTCGGCCGGCAGCTCGACCCCGACGCGCTCGGCGGCGGCGAGCGTCACCGGCACCGTGGACGGGTCCTTCAGCACGACGCCGTTGCCGCTCGTGTCGCCGATCCGGTTCGCGTTCCGCAGCCGCAGCTGCCACGGGTCGAGGCCGAGCACCTCGGCGATCCGCGTCAGATGCGTCTCGACCGCGAACGAGACCGAGGTGACGCCGAAGCCGCGCATCGCCGTCGTCGGGACGCGGTTCGTGAAGCAGACGAAGCCGTCGAAGCGCAGGTTCGGGATCGTGTACGCGCCGGAGTGGTGGAACGCGTGCTTCGTGACTCCGTACGGCGAGAAGCGCGCGTAGGCGCCGGAGTCGTGCAGCGTCAGCATCCTCCGGCCGAGGATCCAGCCGTCGCTCGTGACCGCGTCGGCGATCTCGATGTGCCACGGCGCCCGGGTCGAGGAGGCGAGGAACTCCTCCTCGCGCGTCCAGCGCCATTTGACCGCGCGGCGCGACTTGAGGGCGAGCAGGGCGCAGATCGTGTCGGAGGCGGTGTCGACCTTGCCGCCGAAGCCGCCGCCGACCGTGCCGCCGACGAACTTGAGCTTGTTCAGCGGCACCTGGAGGTGCGCCGCGACGACGCCCATCGAGAAGTACATCGCCTGCGTGCAGGAGTAGATCGTCAGCCGGCCGCTGGCCTCGGGCACCGCGAGGCAGACCTGGGTCTCGAGCGGCATCTGCTCGATCGCCTGCGGGCGGTAGACGCCCTCGACGATGGTGTCCGCCTGCTCGAAGGCCCAGTCGACGTCGCCCTTGCGCACGCGCCGGTGGTTGTAGGTCCCGTAGTGCGGATAGACGTTGCCCCACTGGTGGATCTGCGGCGCGTCCGGATCGAGCCCCAGGCGCAGGTCGAAGAGCGCGGGTCGTTCGTCGTAGGCGATCTCGATCGCCTCGACGGCCGCCTGTGCGGCCTCCTCCGACTCGGCGGCCACGGCGGCGATCGGCTGGCCCTTGTAGCGGACGTCGTCCTCGGCGAGCAGCGGCTCGTCGGCAGGGATGCCGAGCCCCTCGAGGTGGCCGTAGACGTTCTTCGGCACGTCGGCCGCGGTGACGATCGCGTGCACGCCCTTCATCGCCTCGGCCTTCGTCGTGTCGAGCTTCGTGATCGCCGCGTGGTGGTGGGGCGAGCGGAGCGCCTTGACCCATAGCGTCCGGCCGACGCGGACGTCGTCGACGTACTGCGTCCGGCCGGTGACGTGGCCGACGCCGTCGTAGCGCGGGAGGCGTGCGCCGACGGCCTTCACGCCGGGCTCCCCTTGACGGCGACCTCGGGCTCGCCGTCCTCGGCGGCCGGCAGGTCGGCGACCGGCTCCACGTCGCCGCGCGAGGCGGCCATGACGGCGTCGACGATCTTGACGTAGCCCGTGCAGCGGCAGTAGTGGCCGCCGAGCGCCTCGAGCACCTCGTCGCGGTCGACCGCGCCGCCCTTCCGCTCGATCAGGGCGGTGGCGGCGACGACCATCCCGGGGGTGCAGAAGCCGCACTGTGCGGCGTAGAGGTTGTGGAACGCGGCCTGCACCGGAGAGAGCGACTCGGCCTCGCCGAGCCCCTCGAGTGTCGTGATCGTCGCGCCGTCGACCGTCGCGACGGGCGTGAGGCAGGACCGGCGCGGCTCGCCGTCGACGAGGACGGTGCACGTGCCGCAGCCGCCCTGCTGGCAGCCGGCCTTCGGGCTCGTCACCTCGAGCTCCTCGCGCAGGACGTGCAGGAGCGCGGTGAGCGGCGGGCTCGAGATCTCCTGCTCGCGACCGTTGACGGTCAGCCTCATGTGGTCTCCAGTTCGTCGAGTGCTCGGCGGACGAGGACGGTGAGCATCCTGCGGCGGTACTCGGCGGTGGCGACGGCGTCGTCGACGGGCTCGACGTCCTGCAGGACGTCCTCGGCGTTGCGGCTCGCCTCGACGGCGCGGGCGCGCACGGCCGTCGGGCCGACCCCGGAGATGCCGACGCGGATCCCGTCGCCGTTCGAGCAGGCCGCCACGTTGGCGATCGAGTACGAGTGCGCGTGGCGGCGGCGCAGCGTCTGCGCCGACCAGGCGCCCGCAGGCCCGTCGTACTCGAGCTCGAGCACGAGGCGGCCAGCGCGGTCTCCGGCGAGGAAGTCCTCGACCGGCTCGGTCCGCTCGCCGCCCTTGCCGGTGGAGCGGACGCGGGCACCGAGGGCGATCAACGGCGCGCCCAGGTCGCCGCGCTGCGAGCCGAGCCCCGCCGGAGGCGCAGAGGTTCCCGCCGACCGTCGCGGCGGCGCGGATCTCGAGGTCGCCGAGCTCGCCGGCGAAGCGCGCGAGCAGCGGGTCGCTGCCCGCGGCGAGCGCCGAAACCGGGGTCATGGCGCCGATCTTGACCACGCCGCCGTCCGTGCTGACACCGTCGAGGCCGCTCTGGTGCAGGAGCAGCGCGCGCGTCGGCTTCAGCCGTCCGGCGGCGATCTCCGGCATCAGGATCGTGGCGCCGGCGAAGACGGTGATCCCCTCGCCGTCGCCGTAGAGCTGGGCCGCTTCGGCGGCGGACGTGGGAACGAGCGTCTCGGAAGCCATGGGCGATTCTATGTTCGCCGCCGCTGTCCGCGTCAAACGGCCACGTTCCTTCCGGGTACGCTCCGCGCTGTGCCGTTCGCCTCGATCGACGAGCTCGAATCGGCGCTCGCCGGAGCGTCGTATCTGCCCGATCGCGGGCTCTCGACGGCGCTCTACCTCTCGCTGAAGCTGGAGAAGCCGCTGCTCCTCGAGGGCGAGGCCGGGGTCGGCAAGACCGAGGCCGCGAAGGCGATCGCGCAGGCGCTCGGTGCGCGCCTGATCCGCCTCCAGTGCTACGAGGGCCTCGACGTCGCGCACGCCGTCTACGAGTGGAACTACGCGCGCCAGCTGCTGCACATCCGGGCCGCGCAGGAGGGAACCGTCGACGAGGCCGAGCTGTTCGGGCCGGAGTTCCTGATCCGGCGGCCGCTCCTCGAGGCGGTCGAGAGCGAGGAGCCCGTCGTGCTCCTGATCGACGAGATCGACCGCGCCGACGAGGAGTTCGAGGCGTTCCTGCTCGAGGTGCTGTCGGACTTCCAGATCACGATCCCCGAGCTCGGCACGATCGAGGCGAAGCAGCGGCCGTACGTGATCCTCACCTCGAACCGGACGCGCGAGCTGCACGACGCGCTCAAGCGCCGCTGCCTCTTCCACTGGATCGGGCATCCCTCGCTGGAGCGCGAGACCGAGATCGTGAAGCTGCGCGTCCCGGGCGTCCCCGAGCGGCTCGCTGCGGAGGCGGCCGCGTTCGTCGCCGAGCTGCGCGTGCTGGACCTGCAGAAGCCGCCGGGCCTGGCGGAGACGATCGACTGGGCGCATGCGCTGACCGCGCTCGGCGAGCGGGAGCTCGACGCGGAGAACGTGCAGACCACGCTCGGCTCGGTGCTCAAGTACCACGAGGACCTGCTCTCGGTCCGCGACGAGACGCTGGCCGGCCTCGTCGCCAGCGCCCGTGCCCGGTAGCGCGGTCACGCGACACATCGTCACGTTCGGCCGCGTGCTGCGCGAGGCCGGGCTCGAGGTGGGGCCGGGCCGCGTCTCGGACGCGCTGCGCGGGCTCGACGCGGTCGAGCTGACGCGGCAGGACGACGTCTACTGGACGCTGCGGCAGACGCTCGTCTCGCGCGCCGACGAGATCGAGGCCTTCGACCGCGCCTTCCACGCCTGGTTCCTCCGCGCGGCCGTGCAGCCGCAGGCCGCCGCCAAGCCGCCGCCGCCGCGGGGCGAGCGGCGTAAGGGTGCCGCCCCGCCCGGGCCGGGGCCGGAACTCGACGGCGGCGACACGAGCCTCGGCACGTTCAGCGAGGAGGAGCTGCTGCGGACGAAGGACTTCGCCGCGATGACGCCGGCGGAGTTCGCCCGGGCGAAGCGGCTGATCCAGGCGATCGCCGTCTCGCGCCCGCTGCGCCGGACGCGACGGCTCGAGCGCGACTCGAACGGCCGCGCACTCGACGTCCGCAGGCTCGTGCGGGCGTCGCTCGCGACCGGCGGCGACCCGGTCGAGCGCGCGTTCCGGCAGCCGCACGACCGCTCCGCGCAAGCTCGTGCTGATCCTCGACGTCTCGGGCTCGATGGAGGCCTACTCGCGCGCGCTCCTGCTCTACCTGCACGCCGCGCGCGGCTCCGGCCGGGGCGTCGAGACCTTCGCGTTCGGCACGCGGCTGACGCGGCTGACGCCCGAGCTCGGCGCGCGCAACCCCGAGACCGCGTTCGAGTCGGCGGCCGCCCGCGTCCAGGACTGGTCGGGCGGCACACGGATCGGCGCGTCGCTCAAGGCCTACAACGACGAGTGGGGCCGGCGCGCGCTGACGCGGGGAGCGGTCGTCGTGATCCTCTCCGACGGCTGCGAGCGCGGCGACACGGCGCTCACCGCCCGCGAGATGGAGCGGCTCGCCCGCCAGGCCTTCGCGGTCGTCTGGGTCAACCCGCTCAAGGGCCACGCCGAGTACGCGCCGCTCGCGGGCGGGATGCGCGCCGCGCTGCCGTTCGTCGACCGCTTCCTCTCGGGGCACGACGTCGCCAGCCTGGAGAGCCTCGGTACAGTCCTCGGCGGCATCGAGCGGAGGCACGCGGCATGAAGGAGATCGTCGACGAGGTCGAGCGCTGGCGGCAGCGCGGCGAGAAGGTGGCGGTCGCCACGGTCGTCGCGACCAGGATGTCCGCGCCGCGACCGGTCGGCGCCAAGTTCGCCGTCTCCGAGAGCGGCGCGATCTGCGGCTCGGTCTCCGGGCGGCTGCGTCGAGAGCGACGTCGTCGAGCAGGCACGAGGAGTGCTCGAGACGGGCGAGCCGAAGCTGCTCAGCTACGGGATCTCCGACGAGGAGCGTTCGGCGTCGGCCTCCCCTGCGGCGGCGAGATCGACGTCTTCGTCGAGCGCTTCGAGTGAGGCTCGCCGACCGGCTGATCGAGCTCGCGCACACGGACGAGCGTGCCGTCCTCTTCACGGTCGTCGAGGGGCCGCGGCCCGGCGCGAAGCTGCTCGTCCTGCTCGACCGCGACGAGACGCTCGGCGACGCGCCCGCCTCGCTGGCCGCGCTCGCGCCCGAGCTGCGCCGGAACGGGATGCAGGAGCACGAGGGGATGCAGGTCTTCGCCGAGGTCTACGGCCCGCCGCCTCGGCTCGTCGTCGTCGGCGCCGTCGACACTGGCCGAGGCGCTCTGCGCGGCGGCGAAGCTGCTCGGCTGGCACACGGTCTGCGTCGACGCGCGGGCCGCCTTCGCGACGCCGGGAGCGCATCCCGAGCGCGGACGAGCTGCTCGTCGAGTGGCCGGACGTCGCGCTCGCCCGGCTCCGCCCCGACCACGGCACGGCGATCGTCGTCCTCACCCACGACCTCAAGTTCGACGTGCCCGCGCTCGCAGGCGGCGCTCGCGCACGGACGCGTTCTACGTCGGCGCGATCGGCTCGCGGAAGACGCAGGCCAAGCGCCGCGACCAGCTCGTCGAGGCGGGCCTGACGGACGAGCAGCTCGAGCGAATCCACGGCCCCGCCGGCCTCGACCTCGGCGCCGACACGCCGGCCGAGACCGCCGTCTCGATCCTCACCGAGGCGCTCGCCGTGCGGGCCGGGCGCGACGGCACGCCGCTCCAGACCGCGCCCGCACCGCATCCACGCCGAGGTCTAGCGATGGCGCGACTCGCATCCGGCCGCATCCGGCACACCGTCGTCTTCACCCCGCGGCACGCCGCCGGCTCGCGCCGAGGAGGCCGACTTCCTCGCCGCGGCCGCGCGCCTCGCCGCGATCCCGGGCGTCGAGGCGTTCGAGGTCCTGCGCGAGACGAGCCCGAAGAACGACTACCGCTTCGGCATCTCGATGGAGTTCGCCGACGCCGCCGCCTACGCCGCCTACAACGAGCACCCCGAGCACGTCCGGTTCGTCCAGGAGCGCTGGCTGTCCCGAGGTGGCCGACTTCCTCGAGATCGACTACGAAGCGACGGCCTAGCCGCTCCGACACGTGTTACGTTCGCCGCTCTTTCGAAGGAGGGCGGATGGCGGTCGCAGTGCATTCCGAGAAGCTGCGCGAGCTCGTCGACGAGAACGCGGAGGTCGAGCAGGTCGCGACGGGCTTCACGTTCACCGAGGGGCCGATCTGGATGGCGGACGGGTCGCTCCACTTCAGCGACATGCCGGGCGACAAGCGCCGCCGCTGGCACCCGGACGAGGGCGTCACCGTGCTGCGCGACCCGAGCAACAAGTGCAACGGGATGACGCTCGACAACGACGGCAACCTGATCGTCTGCGAGCACGTCACGAGCTCGCGTCGTCCGCGAGCGCCCGGACGGGACGCGCGAGACGCTCGCGACGCACTGGGGCGACAAGGAGCTGAACAGCCCGAACGACGTGATCGTCGCGAGCGACGGCTCGATCATCTTCACCGACCCGACCTACGGCCGCATGCCCGGCTTCGGGCTCGAGCGCGAGCAGGAGCTCGACTTCCAGGGCGTCTACCGGATCCCGGCCGGACGGCGGCGACCTGCAGCTGCTCGTCGACGACTTCGCGCAGCCGAACGGGCTCTGCTTCTCGCCCGACGAGTCGCTGCTCTACGTCAACGACACCGACCGCGCCCACATCCGCGTCTTCGACGTCGGCCCGGACCACCAGCTCTCGAACGGCCGCGTGCTCGCCGAGGGGATCGGCGACGGCGACCTCGCCAAGGGCGGCCTCGTCGACGGGATGAAGCTCGACGAGCACGGCAACGTCTACGTCACCGGCCCGGGCGGCGTCTGGGTGTTCTCGCCCGCACGGCGAGCACCTCGGCACGATCGAGGTCCCCGAGGACGTCGGCAACGTCAACTGGGGCGACGACGACTGGCGGACGCTGTACATCCCGGCCACGACCTCCCTCTACCGGGTTCGGATGAAGGTCTCGGGCAACCGGCTCGGCTACATGAGCTAGGAGGCGAGATGGACGCGATCGACCCGAAGTCTGCGGCACTGGTCATCCAGGACCTGCAGAACGACGTGATCATCGAGGGCGGCGCGTTCGCCGACTCGGGCGCGCCCGCGCACGCGACGAGCCAGAACGTCGTCGCGAACGTGAAGGGGCTCGCCGAGGCCGCCCGCAAGGCGGGCGTGCCCGTGATCCACATCTGGTACATCGTCGAGCAGGGCGCGCCCGGCCTGAAGCAGAACGCGCCGCTCTTCCAGGGCGTCAAGGACGCGAACGCGCTCGTGCGCGGCACCTGGGGCGCCGCTCCGGCGGAGGGGCTCGAGCCGCAGGACGGCGACCACGTCGTCGAGAAGATGCGGATGAACGGCTTCTACGAGACGAGGCTCGACATCCTGCTGCGCGGGCTCGGCGTCGAGACGCTGATCATCACCGGCGCCTGGACGAACATGTCGATCGAGCACACCGCCCGACATGCGGCCGACGCCGGGTACCGCGCCGTCGTCGCCTCCGACGGCACCTCCACGGTCGACGACGAGTGGCAGAACGCCGCGCTTGAGCTACGCGATGCAGAACGTCGCCTCGGTCGGCACCTGCGCCGAGATCGCCGGCGCGCTCGGCGGGTGAGGCTCGACCCGGGCACGACCGCCCTCCTCGTCATCGACCTGCAGAACGACACGGTCGGCGAGCGAGGGCGCGTTCGCCTCGTCCGGCGCGGCGGCGTTCGCGAGCGAGCACGGCGTCGTCGAGCGGGCGACCGCGGCTCGCCGAGGCGTTCCGCGCCGCCGGCGCGCCGGTGATCCACGTCTGGCACGTCGACGAGCCGGGCCACGTCGACTCGACGCGGAACGCCGAGCTCTACCGCTCGATCGCGGACGCCGACGCGCTCGTCCGCGGCACCTGGGGCGCCGAGCCGGTCGTCGTGCCCGCTCGCCGGCGACGTCGTGGTCGAGAAGCAGCGGATGTCGTCGTTCAACTCGACGACGCTCGACACGAAGCTCCGCGGGCTCGGCGCGCGCACGGTCGTCTGCTGCGGCGCCTGGACGAACTGGGCGGTCGAGCACACCTGCCGCGACGCCGCCGACCACGGCTACGAGGTCGTCGTGGTCACGGACGCGACCGCGACGATCTCGGCCGAGTTCCAGCACGCCGCGCTCGACTACGCGCTGACGACCGTCGCGACGCGGGCGACCGCGGCCGAGGTCGTCGCAGCGCTCGGGTAGGCCCCTAGAATCGGCGGCGATGGCGACGACGGCCGAATCCCGCTGCTCGAGCTGGAGTCGGACTCCGGCGAGACGTTCGCGGTCGAGAACCCGGCCACCGGCGAGACGATCGCCGAGGTGCCGCGCATGGGCGCCGCCGAGACGCGCCGGGCGCTCGACCGGCGCCGAGGCGGCGCTCCCGGCCTGGCGCTCGCTGCTCGCGAAGGACCGCGCGCGGATCCTCCGCCGCTGGGCCGACCTGATGCTCGAGCACGAGGACGAGCTCGCGCGACCTGCTCACGACCGAGCAGGGCAAGCCGCTGGCCGAGTCGCGCGTCGAGGTCGCAGTACGCGGCCTCGTTCTACGAGTGGTTCGGCGAGGAGGCGAAGCGCGTCTACGGCGACACGATCCCGACCTACGCGCCCGACCGCCGCATCGTCGTGACCAAGCAGCCCGGTCGGCGTCACCGCGGGGATCACGCCGTGGAACTTCCCGGCCGCGATGCCGACGCGGAAGTCGGCGCCCGCGCTCGCGGCCGGCTGCACGATGGTGCTGAAGCCCGCCGAGCAGACGCCGCTCTCCGCGCTCGCGATCGCGCGGCTCGGCCTCGAGGCGGGCCTGCCCGAGGGCGTCTTCCAGATCGTCACGGGCTCGGCCGAGGACGCACCCGTGATCGGCGCCGAGCTGACCGGCAACCCGCTCGTGCGCAAGCTCGGCTTCACGGGGTCGACCGAGGTCGGGAAGCTGCTGATGGCGCAGTGCGCGAAGCAGGTGAAGAAGGTCTCGCTCGAGCTCGGCGGCAACGCGCCGTTCATCGTCTTCGACGACGCCGACCTCGACGCGGCGGTCGCGGGCGCGCTGATCTGCAAGTTCCGGAACAGCGGCCAGACGTGCATCTCGGCCAACCGGATCCTCGTCCAGGACGGGATCCACGACGAGTTCGTCTCGCGGCTCGTCGACGCCGCCTCGCAGCTCAAGGTCGGCGACGGGCTCGACGCCGAGACGAAGGTCGGGCCGCTGATCGAGCAGGCGGCGGTCGACAAGGTCGAGCGCCACGTCGCGGACGCGCTCGAGCGCGGCGGCGAGCTGCTGCTCGGCGGCGAGGGCCTCGGCGGCCTCTTCTGGCAGCCGACGGTGATCGCCGGCGTCCCGGCCGACGCGGCGATGTCGTGCGAGGAGACCTTCGGCCCCGTCGCGGGGATCGCGCGCTTCTCGACCGAGGAGCAGGCGATCCGCGACGCGAACGACACGCCCGTACGGGCTCGCCGCCTACTACTACACCCGCGACAACGGCCGGATCTGGCGGCTCTCGGAGGCGCTCGAGTACGGCATCCACGGGATCAACACCGGGCTGATCTCGTCCGAGGTCGTGCCCGTTCGGCGGCGTCAAGGAGTCGGGCATCGGCCGCGAGGGCTCGAAGTACGGGATCGAGGAGTGGCTCGAGATCAAGTACCTCTGCATCGGCGGGGTCGAGGCAGAGCGCGTGATCGTCGAGCAGCGCGACTACCACGTCACGACCGGGAAGCTGAACGAGCTCGTCGCGCTGTACGAGACCGAGGGGATCGAGCTGCAGCAGCGCTACCTCGGCAACCTGCTCGGCGTCTTCACGACCGACATCGGCGCGCTCTCGACGTACACGAGCATGTGGGGCTACGAGAGCTTCGCCGAGCGGGAGGAGCGGCGGGCGAGGCTGCAGGCGGACGAGGCGTGGAAGGCGTTCCTCGCGAAGATCCAGCCGCTGATCCACACGCAGCAGAACCGGATCCTCCTCCCGACCTCCTTCTCGCCGATCCGCTGATGGGCTCGCTCGGACGGCAAGGTCGCGTCGTCACCGGGGCGGCGCAGGGGATCGGCCGCGCGATCGCGGACGGGCTCGCGGCCGAGGGCGCGCGGATCGTCGTCGCCGACCTGCGCGGCGCGGAGGAAGCGGCGCGCCTCGTACGAGGGCGGCGTCGGGCTCACGGCCGACGTCGCCGAGCGAGGAGGACGTGCAGCGCCTGGTCGACGAGGCAGTCGCGCAGTGCGGCGGCATCGACGTCCTCGTCAACAACGCAGGCCTCTACGCGTCGCTCGAGATGCGGCCCTTCGACCAGATCCCGCTCGAGGAGTGGCGGCAGGTGATGGACGTCAACGTCGCCTCGATGTTCCTCACCGCGCGGGCGGTGGTGCCGGCGATGCGCGCAGCGCGGCGGCGGCAAGATCGTGAACATCTCCTCCGGCACGCCGTTCCGCGGCGTCCCGTTCCTGCTCCACTACGTCACCTCGAAGGGCGCGATCGTCGCCTTCACCCGCGCGCTGGCGAAGGAGCTCGGCAAGGACAACGTGCTCGTCAACTGCGTCGCGCCCGGCTTCACGATGTCCGCGGGCGTCGAGGCGCACCCCGAGGTGATCGAGAAGCTGCGCGACGTCTCGGTCAGCGCGCGCGGACGATCCAGCGCGACCAGCTGCCGGAGGACGTCGTCGGCGCCGTCATCTACCTCTGCGGCCCCGGCTCCGACTTCGTCACCGGGCAGACGATCGTGATCGACGGCGGCCAGTACTTCCATTGATCCTCCGGCTGACGCAGCATCCCGACGGCGTCGAGACCGGGCCCGGGCGACCACGTCGTCTACGACGTCGGCCGCGACGAGGCTCACGCGGGTGCCGCGCGGGTCGATGGCCACGCCCTCGTCTGGGAGCTGACCGAGCGCCCCGCGGGCGACTGGCTGCTCCGCTGCGACCGCGTCGACTTCCCGCCCGGCGGCGTCGCCTACCGGCACACGCACCCGGGCCCGGGCCTGCGCGTGCTCCTGCACGGCCGGATCCGGATCGAGACGCAGGGCGAGTCGCACGAGTACGGGCCGTTCGAGTGGTGGTACGAGACCGGCCCCGATCCCGTCTACGCCGCCGCGTCGGACGACGGAGGAGACCGCGTTCGTCCGCGTCCTCGTCCTCCCGGCCGAGTGGGCCGGCAGGCGGACGATCACGTACGTCGACCCGGCCGACGAGGAGAAGCCGAAGCTGCAGCGGGCGCGGGTCTACCTCGAGCAGCCGCTCTGAGACCTCGCCTACGGCGGCGTGATGTCCTTGATCTTGGCCGCGGCCGGCACCGTCAGGTCGACCTTCTCGCCGAAGAGCGTGAACCGGCCGTCGAGCGTGATCAACGTCCCCGCGGGTGTCCGGTAGGAGACGAGGACGCGGCGCTGGCGCCCCTCGTCGTCGAGCCAGAACTCGGCGCTGAACGTACGCGCCGGATAGTCGTTGCGGAGCGCCGTCGCGACTGCCGCCCGCTGAGCCGCCGGCGCGCGAGCAACGACCCGCGCCCGGTCGACGCGGCCGCGGAACTTCGTCGTCGGCTCGCCGTCGATCTCCTCCGGCCCGATCCGCTTCGCCTTCACGACGCCATCGGCGAGGTGGACGAGTGCGCGCACGTGGTCGAGCTCGTCGGGACGGCTCCGCCGCTGCTCGGCCGTGAGCCGGCGCGTGTCGAGCTTCGTCCACGGCGGCACGCTGCTGTCGTGCAGAGCGGCCTCGACGTTGGCGTTCGAGTACGCCCACGGCCCGTTGAGCACGATCTCCTGCGGCAGCCCGCCGCCCGGGACGAGCTTGTAGAGGTGCGCCTGCCGTGAGTCGAACGAGATCGTTCCGGTCTCCGTGGCCTGGACGGGGTTGCCGCCGACGAGCGCGTTGATCACGAGGCTGAAGGCGGCGGTGCCGTCGGCGACCGTCCGCTCCCGCGCACCGGCGAAGTCGGGGCCGGAATCGCCGCCGCCACAGCCCGCCAGGCCGGCGGCGAGCACGAGGATGGCAAGGCCGCGGCGCACGCGCGCATCCTAGAGACAGCGGCTCGCCGTCCCGCCTAGCGGTTGGAAAGGGTATTTGCACTCCGCGGCGCCATCGAGTTGACTCCTCGGCGTGCGCGCAGTGCGGATCAACCACGTCAGCATTTCCGCTCTGGACCTCGAGGAGTCGACCCGCTTCTACGAAGAGGTCTTCTCGATGGAGCGGATCGCAACGCCCACGTTCGCCTCGCCGGTGCAGTGGCTCCGCGTCGGCGACATGCAGCTCCATCTCTTCCTCGACGAGGCGCCCGCACCGACGAGGCACCACCTCGCGATCACGATCGACGACTTCGACGCCGCCTACGAGGCGGTCAAGGCGCGGGCCGCCGACACGTGGGGCTGGCGGCTCGTCGAGCTTCCGTCCCGTCAGGTGCAGCTGTACTTCCGCGACCCCGCGGGCAACCTCGTCGAGCTGAACTGGCCCGATGCCGACACCCTCGACCGCTCGCGCTACCCGGAGCTGCAGCGGCTCGAGGACCACGTGCCGCAGGCGCCCGAGCTCCGCCGACGCCGTTCTGTACCTCACCCACGCCTGATGGACTCGAGCCTGCGGCAGACCAGAGCGGTGAAGACGAGGGCACGGCTGGGACCGGCGGAGCTGCGCGCCCTGCGGGTCGCCGGCTGGGCGGCCTTCGCCGTGCTGGTGGTGCTGCCGATCGTCTGGGTCCTCTTCCTCGCGCCGACGACCGGGAAGTGGGCGACCAGCTTCGGCTCGGCCGTGCACGACCCGAAGGACTTCTGGATCACGGTGCTGAACGGCGTCACCGCGGCCGCGCTCTACTTCGTCGTCGCGAGCGGGTTCACGCTCATCTTCGGCCTGATGCGCGTCGTCAACATGGCGCACGGCGCGTTCTTCCTCTTCGGTGGCTACGTCGCGCTCAAGGTGCAGCGGCACCTCGTGGGCGAGGGCGGCGTCTTCGGCCTCACCAGCGCCCAGGTGACCCTGCAGAACTGGGTCCTGCCCGCGCTCGCGGGCACGCTGATCGTGGCGTGCATGGGTCTCGTGATGCAGCAGGTCTTCCTGCGCTGGAACCAGGGCCAGGAGCTGCGCCAGGCGTTGATCACGATCGCGATCTCGATCATCCTCGCCGACCAGATGCTCGCCCACTTCGGCGGCGTCGCGCAGGACGTGGCCTGGCCGGTCACGTTCGACAAGTTCATCAACCTCCGCGTGCAGGGGATCCAGTACACGATGACGCGACTCGTGATCCTCGGGATCGCGGTCGGGATCGGGCTGCTGCTCTGGCTCTGGCTGAAGCGGACGCGGACGGGGATGGTGATCCGCGCCGGCGTCGACGACCGCGCCATGGTCTCGGCGCTCGGGATCAACATCCAGCTCACCTTCGCGATCGCGTTCTTCATCGGCTCGGGGCTCGCAGGCCTCGGCGGCGTGATCGGAGGCTCGTTCGCCGGGCTCGCGCCCGGCGTCGACGCCAACTGGCTGCTCTATTCGCTCGTCGTAGTGATCATCGGGGGAATGGGGTCACTTGGAGGTGCCGCGGTCGGCGCGCTGTTGCTCGGTCTGACGAGCAACTTCTCGGCCGCCTACCTGCCGTCCAACTACACGTACTACTCGATCATCTTCACGTTCGTGCTCGTCGCGGTCGTGCTCGCGCTGCGGCCGCAGGGGCTGTTCGGGCGGCCGGGATGAGGGCGAACGTGACCCCGGACCGCGTCGTCGGGGTGGTGGCCCTTGTCATCGCCGTGCTCGCGCCCCTGCTCTTCTCGACGTACTGGGTCAGCGCGCTGCTGACGCAGATGCTGTTCCTCGGCATCGTCGCCGCCAGCCTGATCTTCCTCTCGGCCTACGGCGGCATCGTCTCGCTCGCACAGGTCGCGATCTACGGGATCGCCGGCTTCGTGCTCGGCAATGCGACCACCGGCGGCGACGCCAAAGGGCTCAATCTCGGCTGGAGTCCCTGGCTGGGCGTTTTCGCCGGGATCGCGATCGCAGTTGCGATCGGCCTGCTCTTCGGCGCGCTCGCCAGCCGGAGCGTCGGGATCTACTTCCTGATGATCACGCTGACCTACTCCGTGATCGCGAACCTCACGTTCGGCCAGGTGACCGACATCTCCGGGTTCGGTGGGATCAGCGGCATCCCGACCCCCGACCTCGTCGGCGATCCGTCGGCCGATCCCAACCGGCTCTACTACATCTCCCTCGGCTGCGCAGTCGCCGTGTACGCGCTGCTCCGCTATCTCGTGCGGACGCCGTTCGGGCTCTCGCTCCAGGGGGTGCGCGACGACCCGGTGCGAATGGCATCGCTCGGCTACAACATCGCGCTCCACCGCACGATCGCCTTCGGCCTCGCCGCGTTCGTCGCCGCGGTCGGCGGCATCCTCTTCGTCTGGTGGAACGGCCACATCGACCCCGCCTCGATCGATCTGACCGCGACGATCGATGTGCTCGTGATCGCCGTCGTCGGCGGGCTCTACCGGCTCGAGGGCGCCTGGATCGGCGCGCTCTTCTTCGTCATCGTCAACAACTACTCACAGCGGATCGATTTCATCGGCCCACGTTTCCACACGTTGATCGGGGCGATCTTCCTCGTGATCGTGCTGGTCTCGCCGGGAGGCCTGATCGGCCTCTGGGAGCGCGGGCTCGGGCTCTTCTCGGGGCGCCGGCAAGACCCCGAGGATCGAAATCCGGTCGACCTGGGCCAGGCCGAGCCCAGCGTCTGAAAGGAGGGGTCGAACGACGGAGGCAACGCAGAACGTGAGAGATTCACTCGTTCGAACAAGGACCCGCACAGGGTCAGAGGAGGGCATGGAATGAGAGGTGGTATGCGAAGGCGGGTG
This sequence comes from uncultured Gaiellaceae bacterium, assembly GCA_963808915.1. Lineage (GTDB taxonomy): Bacteria > Actinomycetota > Thermoleophilia > Gaiellales > Gaiellaceae > CAVTBT01. Next base: position 191,108 of record CAWEHJ010000001.1, read on the forward strand.
TTCATCCCGCTCGCAGTGGTCGCGGTGCTGATCGCGGCGGTCGCGGCATCATCGGCGACCGCACGATCGTCGGCATCGACGATCAAGGTCGCCGTCCTGTCGGACTGTCAGGGCGCGTTCGGCGCGTTCGACAACCAGGATCTGGCAGGTGTCGTCTCGGCGATGTCGGAGTACGCCGGCGCACGTCCGGTCGACGCGAATAACCCGCGCAAGGGCTGGAAGGGCGGCTCGATCGGCGGACATCCGGTGAAGCTCGTCGGCATCGGCTGCAGCAACGACCGTGCCGATACGGCGATCAAGGAGACCAAGCGGCTGATGGAGCAGCTTGACGCCGACGTATTGATCGGCCCGCTATCCGGCGACGAGTCGATCGCGGTCGCCAACTACGCGAAGGCACATCGCTCGAAGACGTTCGTCGACGGCTCCGCAGGCGCGCAGGACACGACGCTGAAGGTGCGGGCGCCGAACTTCTTCCGCTTCAACGGGGACGGCGCACAGTGGAACGCCGGACTCGGCGACCTCGCCTACAACAAGCTGAAGTGGAAGACCGCGGCAGTCGTCGCGGACGACTACAGCTTCGCGTGGACGTCGGCGGCCGGCTTCGTGGCCGAGTTCTGCGCGGTGGGCGGCAAGATCAGCAAGCGGGTCTTCCCGCCGCTGAACACGACCGACTACTCGTCGTACGCACAGCAGATGCCGACGAACGTCGACGGCACCTTCGTCGCCGTCGGCGGCGCGGGGCTGATCCCGTTCCTGAAGGCGTACGAGCAGGCGCACGGCCCGATCAACGGGAAGAAGTTCATCGGCAACCTGTTCTGGGGCACCCCGGGGCAGTTCGAGCAGCTCTCGACCCGCGTCACCGGCGCGTATGCCGGCGGTGCGGGCACGGCCGGCGACCTCGCCACCGTGAACGCGCAGCACTACTCGAAGCGGATCATCGGCAAGTGGTTCAAGACGATCCCGCCCTTCGGCGCCGCTGCGCCACAGGCGGCGAGCACGTTCACGTTCGGCTACTTCGCCAACACCTGGGGCCTGATCAAGGGCCTGAAGGCGGTGAAGGGCGACATCTCCGGCGGCCAGTCGAAGCTCCAGCTGGCGCTCCGGAAGGTCGTGCTGCCGACCGCGTACGGGACGATCAAGCTGGACAAGAACCGCCAGGCGATCATCCCGGTCTACTACCAGCAGCTCTACCAGAAGGCCGGCAAGCTGGCGGTCAAGACCGTCGGCTACATCCCGGGCGTCGACCAGACGTTCGGCGGCACGTTCTCGAGCAGGACGCCGCCGCCGGGGCGGAACTTCCCGCCCTGCGTCAAGCGGTCGCTGCCCTGGGTCGGGCACACGATCAAGCCGAAGGTCATCGGCTAAACGGCAGGTGACCGAAGCAGCAGCAGCCGAGCACGCCGAGCCGATCCTCCGCCTGCGGGGGATCGGCCGGCGCTTCGGCGGCCTGCACGCCGTGCGCGACGTCAACCTGGACGTCGCGCACGGCGAACGGCGCGCCATCCTCGGCCCGAACGGAGCCGGGAAGACGACCCTCTTCAACGTGATCTCGGGCGACTTCCGGCCCACCAGCGGGACGATCGAGTTCTACGGCAACGACGTCACGACCCTGCCGCCGCGCGTGCGCGCGAAGCTCGGGATCGGGCGCACCTACCAGAAGTCCCGCCTCTTCCTCGGCCTCTCGGTCGAGGACAACCTCTATCTCGCGATCCTGGGCGTCCGGCGCGGCCACCTCCGCCCCGTCGTGCTGCCGGGCCGCGACCGGGCGCTCCGCGAGCGAGCGCGCGTGCTCGCCACCACGGTCGGCCTCGACGGCCGCGACTCGACGCTCGTCGGCTCGCTCTCCCACGGCGAGCAGCGCCAGCTCGAGGTCGCGATGGCGCGCGCCGTCGACCCGACACTGATGCTGCTCGACGAGCCGGCCTCCGGGCTGTCCCGCGGCGAGCGCGTCGCCCTGACGAATCTCCTGGTCGAGCTCGACCCGTCGATCACGCTGATCCTGATCGAGCACGACATGGACGTCGCGCTCCGGGTCGCCGACAGGATCACGATGATGCACGACGGCCGCGTGATCGTCGAGGGCACGCCCGACGAGATCCGCGCCAACCAGACGGTGCACGACCTCTACCTCGGCCGCGGGTACCAGGCCGATGGCTGAGCCGCTGCTGGCGATCGACGGCGTCAGCGCCTTCTACGGCCGGGCGCAGGCGCTCGAGGACGTCTCCTTCGAGCTGGCCGAGGGCTCGACCTCGATCGTCGGCCGGAACGGGATGGGCAAGACGACCCTCTGCAACGCGATCGTCGGCCTGCCGCCGGCTCGCGTCACGGGCTCGATCCGCTACGGCGGCCGCGAGCTCGTCGGGCTGCCCTCGTACAAGATCGCCAAGCTCGGGATCGGCTACGTGCCGCAGGGCCGCCGGCTCTTCCCCTCGCTCTCCGTCGACGAGCACCTGCGGATGATCCGCGGCGGCGGCGGCTCACGCCGCTGGACGGTCGCCCGCGCCTACGAGCTCTTCCCCCGGCTGCAGGAGCGGCGGCGGAACGGCGGCGCCCAGCTCTCGGGCGGCGAGCAGCAGATGCTCGCGATCGCCCGCGCGCTGCTGACGAACCCGACCCTGCTGATCATGGACGAGCCCTCCGAGGGGCTGGCGCCGGCGATCATCGAGCACCTGATCGAGACGTTCAAGACGCTCGCGGAAGAAGGGCTCGCCATTCTCCTGATCGAGCAGAACCTCGGCATGGCGACGGCGATCGCGGAGCGGCAGCTCGTGATGGTGGCGGGCTCGATCGCAGCCGAGACGACTGCGGCCGAGCTGTCGCAGAGCCCCGAGCTGCAGCGCCGCTACCTCGGCGTCGAGCCGCTCGCGGAGCACGCGTAGTGCCGCCGGTCGTCCTGGTCGGCACGCTCGACACGAAGGGCGTCGAGTACGCGTTCCTGCGCGACCGGCTGCGCGAGCACGGGGTCGAGGTGCTGGTCGTCGATGCGGGGATCCGCGAGCCTGTCGGGATCGAGCCGGACGTCTCGCGCGAGGAGGTCGCCCGCGCGGCCGGGGCGGACGTCGCGGAGCTGGCGGCCGCGGGCGACCGCGGCGCCGCCGTGACCGCGATGGGCGCAGGCGCCGAGCGGATCGTGGCGGGGCTCCATGCCGACGGGCCGCCTCGCCGGGATCCTGGCGCTCGGCGGCTCGGGCGGCTCGTCGATCGCGACCCGGGCGATGCGCGCGCTGCCGGTCGGCGTCCCGAAGCTGATGGTCTCGACCGTCGCCTCGGGTGACACCCGCCCGTACGTCGGCGCGGTCGACGTGACGATGATGTACTCCGTCGTCGACATCGCCGGTGTCAACCGCGTCAGCGCGCGGATCATGGCCAACGCCGCCGGGGCGATCGCCGGGATGGTCGGCGCGACGGTGCCGGAGCTCGAGGAGAAGCCGCTGGTCGGTGCGACGATGTTCGGCGTCACGACGCCGTGCGTGACCCGCGCACGCGAGCGGCTGGAGGAGCTCGGCTACGAGGTGCTCGTCTTCCACGCGACGGGGTCGGGCGGGCAGTCGCTCGAGGCGCTCGTGCGGGACGGCTTCCTGGCCGGCGTGCTCGACACGACGACGACCGAGCTCGCGGACGAGCTCGTCGGCGGCGTCCTCTCCGCCGGCCCGGACCGGCTCGAGGCGGCCGGTGCAGCAGGCGTGCCGCAGGTCGTCTCGCTCGGCGCGCTCGACATGGTCAACTTCGGCCCGCGCGAGACCGTGCCGCCGCAGTTCGAGGGCCGCAACCTCTACGTCCACAACCCGACGGTGACGCTGATGCGGACGACCGCGGAGGAGTGCGCGGAGCTCGGGCGCACGATCGGCCGGAAGCTCTCGGCGGCGACCGGCCCGACCGCGCTCTTCGTCCCGCTCGGGGGTGTCTCGATGATCGACGTCGCCGGCCAGCCCTTCCACGATCCCGACGCGGACGAGGCGCTGTTCGGGGCACTGCGCGAGTCGCTGGCCGACACCGTCGAGAGACACGAGGTCGAGACGGACGTGAACGACCCCGAGTTCGCGGTTGCGATGGCCGACCGGCTGCACGAGCTGATCCAGGAGGCGCGATGACCCGGAAGGAGGCGCTCGAACGGCTGCGCTCCCAGGTCGAATCGGGCAAGCCGATCATCGGCGCGGGTGCCGGCACCGGCCTCTCCGCGAAGCTCGCCGAGGCGGGCGGCGCCGACCTGATCATCATCTACAACTCCGGCCGCTACCGGATGGGCGGCCGCGGCTCGCTCGCCGGGCTCCTCCCCTACGGCGACGCGAACGCGATCGTCGTCGACATGGCACGCGAGGTGCTGCCCGTGGTCAAGGAGACGCCCGTGCTCGCCGGCGTCTGCGGCACCGACCCGTTCCGCCTCATGCCCGTCTTCCTCGACGAGCTGATCCGGATCGGCTTCAGCGGCGTCCAGAACTTCCCCACGGTCGGCCTCTTCGACGGCACGATCCGCGTCGGGCTGGAGGAGACCGGGATGGGCTACGGGCTCGAGGTCGACATGATCCGGCTCGCGCACGAGCGCGGCCTGCTGACGGCGCCCTACGTCTTCTCCGACGACGAGGCGACCGCAATGGCGCAGGCCGGCGCCGACGTGCTCGTGCCGCACATGGGCCTGACGACCGGCGGCGCGATCGGCGCCGAGTCGGCGAAGACGCTCGACGAGTCGGTGCGGCTCGTGCAGGGCATGCACGACGCGGCCAAGCGCGTCAACCCCGAGATCCTCGTCCTCTGCCACGGCGGGCCGATCGCCGAGCCGGACGATGCGGCGTACGTGTTGGCGAACACCGAAGGCGTCGTCGGCTTCTTCGGCGCCAGCTCGATGGAGCGCCTGCCGACCGAGGTGGCGATGACCGAGAACATGCACCGCTTCAAGGCGATCCCCGTCAACGGAGGTTCAGGATGAGCACGTTCGTCAAGCAGGGCGACGTCCGGCAGGAGCAGTTCGACTGGGGCACGATCGGCTGGCGCCTCGTCCCCGACGCGGGCTCGAAGCACCTCGTGATCATGGACGTCACCCTCGAGCCCGGCGGTGGCCACGACTTCCACCGCCACCCCGGCCAGGAGGAGATGATCATCGTCAAGTCGGGCGCGGTGACCCAGTACATCGAGCAGGACTCGACGACGCTCGGCCCCGGCGACTCGGTCTACCTCGACGAGGGCGTGATCCACGCCTCGTTCAACGACGGCGGCGAGACCGCACACCTGCAGGTCGTGATCGGCCCCTCGCTCGGCGGCGACACGGGCTACGGGCTCGAGGACGTCTCGGGCGAGGATCCGTGGGCCTCGCTCCGCTCGTAGAGCCGTGAGCGAGATCCGCGACTTCCTCGCCGGTCAGGGCCTGCCGCGCGGCGACCTGAACGAACTGCCCGACTCGGCGAAGCGCTTCCCCGACGGGGCGCAGTACCGCGTCGAGATCCCCTCGACCGAGGGGCCGCGCTGCCTCGCGGCCGTGCTGGAGGAGGCCGAGCGGCTGGACGTGCGCGTGCACCGCGTCTCGCAGGGCTCGGGTGTCTTCATGCAGACGGACGCAGAGCTGAACGAACTGGCCTGGCAGGCCGTCGAGGCACGCGTCGAGGTGAGCCTGTTCGCGCGCCCGAACGCTGCCTGGGGGCTCTCGGCGACCGCCCGCGCCCACGCGGGCTTCGCCGCCGGCGCGCACGGCCAGGAGCAGGTGGTCGCGAATCTCGAGGATTGCGCCCGGGCCGCGGCACACGGCTTCCGCTCGGTGCTGATCGCCGATCTCGGCGTCCTCTCGCTGTTCGGCGAGGCGCGGAGCGCGGGCCTGCTGCCGGCCGAGATGCAGGCGAAGGTCTCGGTCATGCTCCCCGCGGCGAACCCGGCGGCGGCACGCGTGCTCGAGACCCTCGGCGCCTCGACGATCAACCTCCCCACCGACCTGACGCTGCCGCAGATCGCGGCGATCAGGGCCGCCGTCGACGTGCCGCTCGACGTCTACGTCGAGGCGCCCGGACAACGTCGGCGGCTTCGTCCGCCACCACGAGATCCCGGAGCTGATCCGGGTCGCAGCGCCGGTCTACGTCAAGTTCGGCCTCCGCAACGCGCCCGACGTCTACCCGGCCGGCACGCACCTCGAGGCGACGACGGTCGCGCTCAGCCGCGAGCGCGTGCGGCGAGCCCGGCTCGGGCTCGAGCTGCTCGCCCGCTCCGGGTACGAACCGACCACCTCCGAGCTCGGCGCGGCCGGGCTCGCCCTCCCCGCCCTCGCAGCCGCCACCTAGGAGACCGACATGCCACGTCCCGTCACCCTCTTCACCGGCCAGTGGGCCGACCTGCCGCTCGAGGAGCTCGCCCGGAAGGCCGGCGACTGGGGCTTCGACGGGCTCGAGCTGGCCTGCTGGGGCGACCACTTCGAGGTCGACAAGGCCCTGGCGGATGACAGCTACTGCCGCTCGCGGCAGGAGATCCTGGAGCGGAACCACCTGAACGTGCTCGCCCTCGGCGCCCACCTCGTCGGCCAGGCGGTCTGCGACCGGATCGACGAGCGGCACCGCGCGATCCTGCCGCCCGAGATCTATGGCGACGGCGAGCAGGAGGGCGTGCGCACCCGCGCGGCCGAGCGACTCAAGGACACCGCCCGGGCGGCCGCGCGGCTGGGCGTCCGGCAGGTGAACGGCTTCACCGGCTCCTCGATCTGGCACCTCCTCTATTCCTTCCCGCCGAACGACTTCGCCGAGATCGACCGGGCGTACGAGGAGTTCGCCGAGCGCTGGAGCCCGATCATGGACGTCTTCGACCAGGAGGGCGTCACGTTCGGGCTCGAGGTCCATCCGACCGAGATCGCGTACGACTTCGTCACGACGCGGAAGACCCTCGACGCGATCGGTCGGCGCGACGCCTTCGGGATCAACCTCGACCCGAGTCACTTCGCCCACCAGCACCTCGACGCGGCCGAGTTCGCGCTCGAGTTCGCCGACCGGATCTACCACGTCCACGTCAAGGACTCGAAGAAGCGGCTCGACGGGCGCCGCTCGATCCTCGCTTCTCACCTGAACTTCGGCGAGGAGGCGCGCGGCTGGGACTTCGTCTCCCCCGGTCACGGCGACGTCGACTTCGAGGCGCTCTTCCGCGCCTTGAACCGGATCGGCTACGGCGGCCCGCTCTCGATCGAATGGGAGGACAGCGGCATGGACCGCGACTTCGGCGCCGCGGACGCGCTCGCGTTCGTCCGAGCGACGGACTTCCCGCCCTCCGAGATCGCGTTCGACGCGGCGATGCAGAAGGCCGGCGCATGAGCGAGATCGGGATTGGCATGCTCGGCTACGCGTTCATGGGCAAGGCCCATGTGAACGGCTACCGGACGCTCGCGTACATGACCGGGCCGCCCGCGATCCACCCACGGCTCGTCTCGATCGCGGGGCGGAACGAGGAGGCGGTCGCCGCGGCGGCGGCGACCTTCGGCTTCGAGCGTCACGTCACCGACTGGCGCGAGCTCGTCGCCGACCCGGAGGTCCAGCTCTTCGACAACGGCGGTCCGAACGACGCCCACGCGGAGCCGACGATCGCGGCCGCCGAGGCGGGCAAGCACGTGATCTGCGAGAAGCCGCTCGGTCGCACCGCCGACGAGAGCCACGAGATCTGGCGGCGCGTCGCCGCGACCGGCGTCAAGCACATGACCGCCTTCAACTACCGCTTCGTCCCCGCGGTCCGGCTCGCGCGCGAGCTGATCGAGGCGGGCGAGCTGGGCGAGATCCGCCACTTCCGCGGCCGCTACCTGCAGGAGTGGGGCATGACGGACGCCGAGGCCTGGCGCTTCGTGCGCGAGCAGGCCGGCTCGGGCGCGCTCGGCGACCTGGGCGCGCACGTGATCGACCTCGCCCGCTACCTCGTCGGCGAGCTCGAGTCGGTGTCCGCGTCGGTCCGGACGTTCCAGCCCGGCCGTGAGGTCGACGACGCCTTCGAGGCGGTGGTCGAGTTCGAGAGCGGAGCGGTCGGGACGATCGAGGCCAGCCGGTTCGCGCCCGGACGCAAGAACGCGTTCAGCTGGGAGGTGAACGGCTCGAAGGGCTCGCTCGCCTTCGACCTCGAGCGGCTGAACGAGCTGCAGTGGAGCGAGGGCACGGGCGGCTTCCGCACCGTGCTCGTCTCCGAGGCCGACCACCCGTTCTGGAACTGGTGGTGGCCGCACGGGCACATGCTCGGCTGGGAGCACACCTTCGTGCACGAGCTGCGCCACCTGCTCGACGCGATCGTCGCCGACACGGATGTCGCGCCGCACGGCGCCACCTTCGAGGACGGCTACCGGGCGGCCGAGGTGTGCGACGCGATCCTCCGCTCGGCCGAGTCGGGCCGGCGCGAGCACATCTCCTACCGCTGAGCGATCACGACCTCGAGCCGCCGCGGGCCGTGCACGCCGCGGACGCGGGTGAGCTCGATGTCGGACGTGGCGGACGGGCCGGAGACGAACGTGACCGGCCGGTCGACGGAGATCCGGTCGAACGCCTCGGGGACGGTGCCGACGATCGCGTCCGCGAAGACGACGCAGAGGTGAAGGTCGGGGACCAGCGTCAGGGCGCGCCGTCCCTGCGCCGGCCCGCAGTCGAGCACGATCGTGCCGGTCTCGGCGATCGCGAGGGCGCTGCCGGTGAGTGCGCCGTCGAGCCGGTCGAGCTCGGCGGCGGCGAGCGGCCTGTCGCGAACGAGCGCGAGCTCGCGCGGTCGCCAGGCGGCCGGGAGGTCGAGCGGGATCGCGAACCGGTGCGCGTCGTGCTCGCGCGCGGCGGCGGCGAGCGCGTCGGCGAGCTCGTCCGCGGGCGAGTGGCGAACGCCGACGTCGTAGTCCGCGATCCGCTCCGCGAACAGGGCGACGAGCGCCTCGCGGTCGAGCCCGAGGCTGCGGCGGTACGTGACCGGAGGAGACTTTGCAACAGTCTGTTGCAAAGTCTTCTCCGACCGTCCAACCCCTGCGGCCCGGATCCGGTCGAGGATCGTCTCGCGCGCCTCGCTCATCCGCCCCGCTCCCGGCGCCACCAGTCGCGGAAGCTCTCTGCGGGCACCTCGGGCAGCTCCCGGGCCTTCCCCCACTCGCGCAGCGGGCCGGGGAGCCGCGCCAGCCCGGGCAGGCCCTGCCCTCGCCGCGCGAGCCGCTGCAGCCGCTCGTAGCGCTCGCGGCTGGCGAAGATCCGGCCGAGCGTCCGCATCGACGCCCGCTCCGCGCTCGGCCGTCCGTGCGCGGTCTCGAGCCCGCGCAGGTGGATCAGCACGCGCGGGATGTCGATCTGGACCGGGCAGACGTCGGCGCACGCGCCGCAGAGGCTCGAGGCGAACGGGAGCGAGCCCGCCTTGCCGAGGCCGAGGAGCTGCGGGGTCAGGATCGCCCCGATCGGCCCCGGATAGACGGAGCCGTAGGCATGCCCGCCCGTACGCGAGTAGACCGGGCAGACGTTGAGGCACGCCGAGCAGCGGATGCAGCGCAGCGTCTCGCGCCCGACCGCATCCGCGAGCACGTTCGTGCGGCCGTTGTCGAGCAGCACGAGGTGAAACTCCCGCGGCCCGTCACCCTCGTGGACGCCGGTCCAGAGCGACGTGTACGGGTTCATCCGCTCGGCCGTCGACGAGCGCGGCAGCAGCTGGAGGAAGACCTCGAGGTCGGCGAGCGTCGCGACGACCTTCTCGATCCCCATGACCGTGATCAGCGTCTCGGGCAGCGTCGTGCACATGCGCCCGTTGCCCTCCGACTCGACCACGCAGACGGTGCCGGTCGCCGCGACGGCGAAGTTGGCGCCGCTGATCCCGACGCGGGCGCGGAGGAAGCGCTCGCGCAGGTAGCGACGCGAGGCCTCGGCGAGTGCTGCGGGCTCGTCCGAGAGGCCCTCGACGCCGAGCTCGCGCTCGAACAGGTCGCGGATCTGAGCCCGGTTCTTGTGGATCGCGGGAACGAGGATGTGCGAGGACGTGTCGCCGCCGAGCTGGACGATCAGCGCCGCCAGGTCGGTCTCGATCGCGTCGATCCCGTGCTCCTCGAGCGCCTCGTTGAGGCCGATCTCCTCGGTCGTGAGCGACTTCACCTTCACGACCTCGCTCGCCCCGGTCGCCTGCACGAGCCCGACCACGATCCGGTTCGCCTCACCCGCGTCGCGCGCCCAGTGGACGACCCCGCCGCGCTCCTGCACCCGCGCCTCGAGCTCGAGCAGGTGGTCGTCGAGGTTGCGCAGGACCGTGTCCTTCGCGGCGGCGCCCGCCCGTCGCAGCGCCTCCCAGTCGGGCAGCTCGGCGACGACGCGCGAGCGCTTCTCGCGGATCGCCCGGGTCGCGTGCTCCAGGTTCCCGCGGAGCTGCTCGTCGGCGAGGCCCTTCCGGGCGGCCTTCGGGAACGACGTCACGGTGCCGTCTCCGTCGCCGCCAGGATCTCGGCGAGGTGCAGCGTCCGGGTTCCACTGTCGAGCCGCGCGAGCCCGCCGCCGATGTGCAGCAGGCAGGAGTTGTCGGCCGCCGCGCAGACCTCGGCGCCCGTCGCGCGCGATGCAGCGGAGCTTGTCGGCGAGCATCGCCGCCGAGACGCCTGCGTTCTTGACCGCGAACGAGCCGCCGAAGCCGCAGCACTCCTCCGCGTCGGGAAGCTCGACGAGGTCGATCCCCCGCACAGCCCGCAGCAGCCGCTGCGGCCGGTCGCCGAGGTGCAGGCCGCGCAGGCCGTGACAGGTCGGGTGGTAGGTGACGCGATGCGGGAACGAGGCGCCGACGTCCTCGACGCCGAGCCGGTCGACGAGGAGCTCTGTCAGCTCGAGGACGCGAGGCGTCAGCGCCGCCACGTCGGCGGCGAATGCCGCATCCCCCGCGCGCTCGGCGAGGCGTGGGAACTGCTCCCGCACCATCCCGGTACAGGACGCCGACGGCGAGACGATCACCTCGCAGTCGGCGAAGACCCGAACGAACCTGCGCGCCAGGGGCAGCGCCTCGTCGGGATAGCCGCCGTTCCAGTGCATCTGGCCGCAACAGGTCTGCCCGAGCGGGAACTCGACGGTGTGCCCGAGCCGCTCCAGCACCTGGACGACGGCACGGCCGGTCGCAGGGAAGAGCGTGTCGTTGAAGCACGCGATGAAGAGCGCGACCCTCAGGAGCGCGAGCTTACGGCAGACCGAAGGCGCCGCCGCGCGCCTGTATCGTCCGAACTCGGTGCCGCGCGCGCCCCTCCCACCCGAGGTCGTCGAGGTTCTCCGGCGCCCGAATCCCGCGGTCGTCGCCACGGTGCGGGCCGACGGCTCGCCCCACACCGTCGCCACCTGGTACGACTGGGACAACGGTCAGGTGCTGCTGAACATGGACGTGAGCCGGCTGCGGCTCCGCCACATGCGGGCCGACCCGCGGGTGGCGCTGACCGTGCTCGACGAGGACTGGTACCGCCATGTCAGCCTGCTCGGCTCGATCGTCCGGATCGAGGCGGACCCCGACCTCGCCGGCATCGACCGGCTGGCGCTCCGCTACACGGGCGCCCCGTTCAGGAAGCGCAACGCGGAGCGCATCTCTGCCTGGATGGCGGTCGAGGCGTGGCACGGCTGGGAGGGCGGCGGACCCTGGCCGTAGCGCCAGCCTGACGACGGCGTTCGTCAGGGAAGGTCGAGGGTCGGACCAGGGAGAATCCGGATGTACGCGGGGCCTCCGGCAAGGCACTCTCGACACATGAGCGAACACACCACACACACACCCCAGATCAAGCGCCTCGAGCGCACCTCCTCCGACCGCATGGTCGCCGGAGTCTCCGGCGGACTGGGCCGCTACTTCGACCTCAACCCGGCCGTCTTCCGGCTCGGCTTCGTGATCCTGACGCTGCTCGGCGGCGCCGGCGTCCTCGTCTACCTCGCCGCCATCCTGGTCATCCCGACCGAGGGCGAGGAGCAGTCGATCGCCGCCCAGGTCCTGGCGGAGCGGCGCGACCGGCCGTGGCCGGTCCTGGGCCTCGGCCTCGCCGGCGTCGCGCTCGTGCTCCTGCTCTCGCGCGGCGAGGTCGCCACCGGTGCAGGCTGGGTCGTCGTCCTGATCGGCGGGCTCGCCATTCTCTGGGCGAGCCGCCGCAAGGGCGGCCGGCGCATCCTGATCGGCGTGGCGGCGTTCGTCACGTTCCTCGCGGTCGCGGCGGCCGTCGCCGTCGTCACCGCCTTCGCCTGGTTCGACGTGAGCCTCGGCGACGGCGTCGGCGACCGCACCTACCGGCCCACCTCGACGGCGACCGTCCCTTCCTCCTACAACCTCGGGATCGGAAAGCTCGAGGTCGACCTCTCACGGCTCGAATCGACCGGCACGCAGCGCATCGACGCCCGGCTCGGCATCGGCGAGCTGAGAATCGTCGTCCCCAGGGACGCCGACGTCCAGGTCGACGCGCACGCCAAGGCCGGCGAGCTCTTCGTGCTCCGCGGCCACGACGACGGCCGGAATGCACAGGTCCACGTCGGCAGCGGGCGGTTCGAGATCGACGCCAGGGTCGGCGCGGGCCGGATCGACGTGGTGCGGGCCAGGTGAGCGAGGCTCCCGCCCTCTCCTTCGGGCGCAGCCAGGACGACCGCGTGCTCGCGGGCGTCTGCGGCGGGGTCGCGTCGGCGCTCGCAGTCGACGCGACCCTGGTGCGGCTCGCATTCGCGCTGCTCGCGCTCGCCGGCGGCGCCGGGATCCTGCTCTACCTCGCGCTCTGGACCTACGGCAGCGGCCGGATGAGATGGGTCGGCCTGGTGCTGGTCGCCGCCGCCGCCGTCGCTTTCCTGTTTGCGCTCGGGCTCTCGGGAGTGGCGGTCCTGGGAGCAGGCCTGCTCGTTGCGGGCATCGCCGTCGTCGTCACCCGCGGCGGCTCGCTCCGCCCCGGCGGCTCGCTTCCCACGGTCGGGATCGTGCTGATGATGGCCGGCGCAGTCACGCTCCTCGGCCACGTCGGCGCGTCCAGCTCGCTAATCGCGCCCGGCGCGCTCGGCGGTGCGCTCCTGCTCGTCTTCGCGCCCTGGCTGTGGCAGGTCGCCGCGCAGCGGACGGAAAGGATCCGCCTCCAGGAGCGCGCGGAGGTCGCGGCGCGGGTGCACGACTCGGTGCTGCAGACGCTCGCGCTCGTGCAGCGCCACGCAGGTGACGCGGCACGCGTGTCCGCGCTCGCCCGCCGGCAGGAGCGCGAGCTTCGCCGCTGGCTGTACGGCGGCGGCTTCGGCGGCGGGACGACGCTCGACGACGCGCTCGCCGAGGCCGCTGCCGAGATCGAGGAGCTGCACGGGGTGAAGATCGAGCTCGCGTCGGCGGGCCACGTGCTCCTCGATGCGAACGTCGAGCAGCTCGTGCTGGCTGCGCGGGAGGCGATGGCGAACGCCGCCAAGTTCGCCGGGGCCGGCGAGATCTCGGTCTACGCGGAATCGGATGCCTCGAGCGTCTCGGTCTTCGTCCGGGACCGCGGCGCGGGGTTCGACCGCGCCGCCGTCCCGGCGGATCGGCGCGGGCTGACCGAGTCGATCGAGGGCCGGCTCGCGCGGGCGGGCGGACGGGCGACGATCAGGTCGGCGCCGGGCGAGGGCACCGAGATCGAGCTGACGCTGCCGAGGCAGCCGTGAAGCGCCGCGTCGTCCTCGTCGACGACCACGAGCTCTTCCGCGCCGGCGTGCGCGGCGAGCTGGACGGCGTCGTCGACATCGTCGGCGAGGCCGGGAACGTGACCGAGGCGGTGCCGCTGATCCGCGAGCTCGATCCCGAGGTCGTGCTCCTCGACGTCCACCTGCCCGACGGTGGCGGCGAGGCCGTGATCGCAGGCGTCGCGCCCGAGCGTCCCGGCGTCAAGTTCCTCGCGCTGTCGGTTTCCGACGCGGCCGAGGACGTGATCGGCGTGATCCGCGCCGGCGCGCGCGGGTACGTGACGAAGACGATCTCGCGCGACGAGCTCGTGGAGGCGATCGAGCGCACGGCGGAGGGCGACGCCGTCTTCTCGCCCCGCCTCGCCGGCTTCGTCCTCGACGCGTTCCGGGCGGGCGAGCCCGTCGGGGCGGACGCCGAGCTCGAGACGCTGACCCCGCGCGAGCGCGAGGTGCTCCAGCTGATCGCGCGCGGCTACAAGTACAAGGAGATCGCAGCCCGCCTGTTCCTCTCCGTCAAGACGGTCGAGGCCCACGTCTCCAGCGTCCTGCGCAAGCTGCAGCTCTCGTCGCGCCACGAGCTGACCCGCTGGGCGCACGAGCGGCGGCTGATCTAGGCGGCCGGCGTGGCTCGCGACGGCAGCGACGCGGCACCCGCCCCCGACGAGGTGCGGCGGATCGCCGCGATCGCGAGCCCGGTCCTGCGCAACCTCGAGATCACGGAGTGCTACTCGCGGCTCGCCGCGGCGATGGCGGCACGCACGAAGGAGGGCGCGAACTGGTGCACCTACGCGACGTGGGCGTCCCGGCAGGCGGGTCGCACGATCCGCGGCGAGGACCTGTTCGCCGAGGTGGGCCGCCGGCTGGACCGGCGCGGCTCGCTCCTCCACCCGGTTGCCTCACTCTGGCGGTCGCTGCTTCGTCGCGGGCTCCTCCGGCCCGACTCCCGCCTCGGCAGGCTCACGGCGCAGCTGCACACGCCCTTCGACGCGGTCGAGCTGGCGAGCGCGGCGGTCGCGCGCGGCAACGCCAAGGTGTTCGAGGAGATCGGCCTCGAGTTCGCGCGCTACCTGGACGAGTGCCCACCGGACCGGCCGCCGGGCTCGAGCGAGCTGAAGGAGTTCCTCGCCGGCCTCCACCCGGGCGAGCCCCCGGACGGCCAGCGCTATCTGCGCCAGGCGTTCGCGCGCTACGACCGCCTGCGCGTCGTCGACGACCCGAAGGCGCGCGTCGAGCTGCTCGTCCTCGCGAACCTCGAGATCGGGCTCCACGAGCAGACGCGCCTCCAGCCGGAGATCAGGCAGGCGCTCGACGCACCGCACGCCACGAGCGAGGATCTGGGTCGCCGCGTCCTCGTCGCGCTGTTTCCGGGGATGGCCGGCCGGCACGCCGTCCTCGCCCGCCCCGCAGCAGCGGTCCTCGGGCCGGTCGCGGCCGCCGTGCAGCGCGCTGCGAGCCGCCTCGCGCGAGACGTGGTCACCGACTCGTTCATGGTGCTGTCGCTGCCGACGCGCGTGCTGGCGCTGGGCACGCACCTCGACGATTCGTTCCCGGACGCTCTGCGCGAGCCCGCGGATCCGGAGCTCGCGGAGCTGCTGGGACGCTTCGAGCCCGCCCCGCCGGCACTCGACGATTGCGGCGCCCGCGACTGGTCCGAGCTCCCACAGCGGATGCACTACATCAGCCACCTGTTCCGCGCCTTCCACTCGGACGCCGGCCTCTTCGACCCACCGTTCACGCCCGAGCAGGTGACGAGCTTCGGCCGCGGGCTCGTTCCCGACGGCGATCTCTGAGCGCGCTTGGGGTTGGGCAGCGTCACCTCGGTGGCGCATGATTGGGTCGATGGGCCGCGCCGCCGCCGCAGCCGTGCTGATCCTCGCCTGCCTGCTCCTTCAGGACGGTGCCGGCTCGGCGCGCAACACAGCGACCCGCGGCAAGATCGTCTTCGTCAACGTCGGCCAGGGCGACGGCGTCGTGATCAAGCTCGGCAGCACGATCGTCGTCTCCGACGTCGGCGAGCACAACGCCGCCACGGTCGACGAGACCCTGCGCGAGCTCGGCGCGAAGCGGATCGACGTCGCCATCCTCGGCCATCCGCACGACGACCACGTACGCAACCTGCTCACGCTCGTCCGCGACTACCACTGGCAGATCGGCCTGACGGTGATCAGCGAGTCGCAGTGGTGGCAGGGCACGAAGACCAACCGCGCGATCATCGACCTGCTCGAGGCCGAACACGTGCCGATCGAGGTCGCAACCCGCTCGGAGCGCTTCCACTGGGGCGGCGGCGACTGGCTGATCCTGAATCCGCCGAAGGGCGAGTTCCTCGGCGGCAGCCCGCAGGCGGCGAACGTCTCGATCGCCTACCTGCTCACCTACAACGGGGTGCGGGCCTTGTTCACGGGGGACATCGAGCCGCAGGTCGCGCGCCGGATCGCCGGCGAGCTCCAGCCCGAGCTCGACGAGCCGGTCGACATCTTCCTCGCCACCCACCACGGCTCGGCCGAGGGCTCCGAGCAGCACCTGCTCGACGTCACGCGGCCGCGCTGGGCCGTGCTCTCGACGGGGCCGAACAGCTTCCACCACCCTCGGCCGGAGGCGATCTCCCGGCTCGAGCGAATCGGCGCGACGATCTGGTGCACCGAGACGAACGGCAGCATCACCGCGCGGATCTCCGCCGCGGGCCGGCTCACGTGGCGGGCCAGCCTGCAGCACGCGCCCTGGTGGTCCGGCCGGGACCAGCAGCGGAACGGCACCTGCGTCGGCCGGTAGCCGGCTTGTGCGCCGGCACGACGACACGGAGGATGGCGACGTGTCCGTCACGACCCGGCCGATGACGACCGAGCCCGTCACCGAGCGGCACGACCTCGGCTCGCTCCTCACCCCCCGCGCCCTGGAGCGACCGTGAGGCTCGGTGTCGAAGCAGCGATCGTCGACGGCATGCTGCTGCCGGGGGACGTCGAGATCGCGGACGGGCGCATCGCCGAGGTCGCGCTCGCAGGCTCGCGCGGGAGCGGGATCGCCGTGCCGGGGTTCGTCGACCTGCAGGTGAACGGCTTCGGCGGCGTCGACTTCGCCACCACGGACACGGCCGGCTACCGACGCGCCGGCGAGGCGCTCCTCGCCACCGGCGTGACCGCATTCCAGCCGACGCTGATCACGGCGCCCGAGGAGGATCTCGTCGCTGCGCTCGCCGAGGTGCCGGCCGAGAGCTCCGGCCCGCGGATCCTCGGCGTCCATCTCGAAGGCCCGTTCCTCTCGCCGCGCCGCCTCGGCGCGCATCCCGCCGCCGCCCGCCGCGACCCCGATCCGGCGCTGCTCGGCCGCCTGCTCGACGCCGGCCCCGTGACCTACGTGACGCTGGCGCCCGAGCTCCCGGGGGCGCTCGACCTCGTCGACCTCCTGCACGCACGCGGGATCGTCGTCTCCTGCGGGCACTCGGACGCGACCGTCGCCCAGGCGAACGCGGCGTTCGACCGCGGCGTCGGAACGGTCACCCACCTCTTCAACGCCATGCGCCCGCTCTCGCACCGCGATCCGGGGATCGTCGGCGCCGCGCTCGTCCGCGAGGACGTGATCGTCCAGGCGATCCTCGACGGCCACCACCTTGCCGACGAGACGGCGCGCGTCGTCTGGCGTGCCGCGGCCGGGCGCGTGGCGCTCGTCACCGACGCGGTGGCGGCGACCGGGCCGAGCGGCGGGCGAGCGCAGCTCGGCGAGCTCGAGCTGCTGGTGCGCGACGGGGTCGTCCGCCGGGAGGACGGCGTGCTCGCCGGCAGCGTCCTGACGATGCTTCAGGCCGTGCGGAACCTCCACCTGCTCGACGTGCCGCTGCTCGACGCGGTCGCGGCCGCGACCTCGGTGCCCGCGCGCGTGCTGGGCCGCGAGGATCTCGGCGTGCTCCGCCCCGGCGGTGTCGCAGACGTGGTCGTGCTGGACGACCGACTCGAAGTGCGGACCGTGCTCGTTGCGGGAAGCGAGCGGATCGCCGCCTGAGACGCGCACGAACAGGCGTCGCGGGCCGCAGATCGAGCGTCGTCGCAACAAGGCGGCGATGCCCGACCGATCGAGCCGGCTTACGACGTCGCGTCACCGACGTACCGCAGCCGGTGCACCGCCCCACCGGTGAAATCGAGGTAGAAGAGATCCCCGGCCGGGCCGACGACGAGCTCGACGGGGCTGGCCACTCCGGTCCGGAACAGCTCGAGCCGAGCCGGATCGGGCCGGCCGTCCGCTCCGGGCAGCATCGCCCAGATGCACCGGCGCGCGTAGTCGGCGAGAAAGAGCGCGCCGCGGAAGCGGGCCGGGTAGGCGCCGCCCTGATAGAAGGCGAGCCCGGAGAGCGCCTGGGTCCCGGAGCCGCAGGGATCGCCGTCGAGGAACGGCTCGTCTCGGTCGAAGACGGCCTCGGGCTGCGCGACGGTACCGGCCGCATAGAGCCGCTCGCAGAGCGGGACGTCGGCCTCGTCGTAGCTTCGTAGCGGGGCTGCGGCCCTCGTAGCAGGGCCAGCCGAAGTTGCGCGGCCGCAGCGACGCTCCGCCCGCGACGTCCAGCTCGTCGGCGCGGCTGGATCCGACGTCGCCGATCCAGAGCTCGGACGTGCCCGGTCGAAGCGCGAAGCGGAAGGGGTTGCGTAGCCCGAACGCGACCAGCCGATGCGCCCGTGTGCCGAGATCGATCCGGGTGACCGCGCCGGAGAAGCCGAGCGGATCGCCCGCAGTCAGCGCGTCCTGCGCACGCAGCGCCCCACCCTCGCCGGGCGGATCGCCGCAGCGACCCTGCGACCCCGTGTCGACACGGGAGTAGCTGGCACCCTCGCCGCCGCTCGCGTAGAGCACGCCGTCCGCGCCCAGGACGAGATCGCCGACGCCGTGGCTCGGAAACTGCTGGCACCAGCCATCGAGCAGCACGGTCTCCCGCCCGCCCTCCTCGAGCATCGAGAGTCGCCCGCTGACCACACAGCCGCCCTCGAAGAGGGGCCTGCACCGCCGTCGACCCAGCGGCTCACTCGCGCCCACCGGCCCGTCGAACGTGTAGAGCACGTAGAGGCGCTGCCGCTGCGGGAAGCCCGGGTCGAGCGCCAGCCCGAAGAGCCCCCGATCCCCGAGCCGGAAGATCCGCCGCCCGAGGTCGGCGAACACGACATGCTGGTCGGCGCCGAGCCGGGAGAAGATCTTGATCCTGCCGCGCTTCTCGGCGACGACGACGCTCCCGTCGCGCGCGAAGGCGAGCCCGAGCGGTTCCTCGAGCCCGCGCAGCACGACTTCGTCGCGGAAGCCCTCTGCAGGACGCGGCGACGGGCCGCCGGCCGTGAAGACCAGCACCGCTGCGGCGCCGGCCCCCGTCAGCGCCAGCGCGAGCACGATCGGGCGCACCCGCACCATCCTCCGCCACCGTACGGCATCGGAACGAGCGCCTGTGGTGCCTTCCATGCTGGCGGCGGGCTTCGCGGTAGCATCACGGCCTCTTGACGACCGCGCCCAACGCGATCGCGGAACCGCCCGGGAGAACGCGCCGCCGACTCGGCCCCTCGTCGAGCTTCCTCCGCTTCCTGCTGCGCCGGCTGGTGGCGCTCGTCTTCCTCAGCATCGGGATCACGTTCGTCGTCTTCATGCTCACGCAGCTCGTGCCGGGCAACGCGGCGGTGACGAACCTCGGCGAGCAGGCCGCCGCCGATCCGGCAGCCGTCGCCGCGTTCGAGGAGCACTACGGGCTCGACAAGCCGCTACCGGTTCGCTACGCGCTGTATCTCGAGCATCTCGCGCAGGGCGACCTGGGCGAGTCGGCGCTGACGCACGCCTCGGTGCGGAGCGACCTCGCCAACTTCATCCCCGCCACTGCGGAGCTCGCGCTCTTCTCGATCGTGGTCGCAGCGGTGTTCGGGATCGGGTTCGGCGTGATCGCGGCGATGCGCAGGAACCGGCCGACCGACCACGTGCTGCGCGTCGTCTCGCTGGGCGGGATCTCGATGCCCACGTTCTGGATCGCTCTCGTCGCCGTCTACGTCTTCTTCTACCGGCTCGGCTGGTTCCCGGGAGGCGGTCGGCTCGAGCCCGGGACGGTGCCGCCGCCTCATCGAACCGGGCTCTACACGATCGACGGCATGCTGGCGGGGCAGTGGGACGTCGTCGGCGAAGCGCTCCACCACATCGTGCTGCCGGCGCTGGTGCTCGCCGCATTCAACGTCAGCCTGCTGATGCGCTACACGCGGTCGGCGGTGCTCGAGGTCGTCGGCCACGACTACGTGCGCGCGGGCCGAGCCAAGGGGCTGCCCGAGCGGATCGTCGTCACGCGCTACATCCTGCGTGCCGCGCTGCCGTCCGTGATCACCGTCCTCGGGCTCGTCTTCGCGAACGTGCTCACGGGCGCCGTGCTCGTCGAGAACATCTTCGCCTGGCCCGGGATCGGGCAGTACGCCTACCAGGCCGCGATCAACCTCGACGTCCCCGCGATCGCGGGCGTGAGCCTGTTCGTCGCCGTCGTCTACATCACCGTCAACTTCGTCGTCGACATCCTCTACGGCGTGATCGACCCGAGGATCCGGGTGACGTGAGCGAGCCGTTCGCCGTGCGTCGCGGCATCCTCCGCCGGCGCCGCCGCGACGGCGTCCGTCCGGCCTGGCGGCAGCCGCTCGCGCTCACGGGCGCGGCGATCGCGCTCGCCTGGCTGCTCGCGGCGGTCTTCGCTCCGCTCGTCGCCCCGCACGATCCGCTCGCGCAGCAGTTCGTGCCCTTCGAGGCGCCCTCCCGCGCCCACCTCTTCGGCACGGACGAGCTCGGCCGCGACGTCCTGAGCCGCGTGATCTACGGCGCCCGCATCTCGCTGCCGCTCGCCTTGGTCCTCGTCGTGCTCGCCTCCACGATCGGCGGCGTGCTCGGCGCGATCGCCGGCTACTTCCGGGGCATCGTCGACGGGGTGGTCATGCGCTCGACCGACCTCGTCTTCGCGTTCCCGGCGATCATCCTCGCGATGGTCGTCACGGCCGTGCTCGGGCGCGGCCTTCGCAACGCGGTGCTGGCGATCGTCGTCGTCGCGTGGCCGGCGTACGCGCGCGTCGTCCGCGGCCTCGTCCTCTCGATCGGGGACGCCGAGTACGTGCAGTCGTCCCGGCTGCTCGGCTCCTCCGCCAGGCGCGCGCTCTTCCGCGACGTGCTGCCCAACATCGCCGGGCCCGTGCTCGTGCTCGCGACCCTCGACCTCGGCAACGCGATCCTGCTGCTGTCGGGCCTCTCGTTCCTCGGGCTCGGCGCCCAGCCGCCCGACCCGGAGTGGGGCTCGATGGTCGCGACGGGGACGCAGTACTTCCAGTTCTGGTGGATGGGCACGTTCCCCGGGCTCGCCATCTTCACCGCCGTGCTCGCGTTCAACTTCCTCGGCGACAGCCTGCGCGACGCCTTCGACCCGCAGACCGCATGGCGGGCCGAGGAGACGCAGGTATGAGCGCGCTGCTCGAGGTGTCGGGGCTGCACGTGTCCCTCCGCACCGGAGCGGGGCTGACGAGGATCGTCGACGGCGTCGACTACGGCGTCGAGCCCGGCGAGGTCTTCGGCGTGGCCGGGGAGAGCGGGAGCGGGAAGACGATCTCGGTCCTCGCCCTGCTCGGGCTGCTGCCGCCCGGGGCCGTCGTCGAGGGTCGCGCCCTCTTCGAGGGCCGCGATCTGCTGCGACTGGGGCGCGGGGAGCTCCGCCGCGTCTCGGGCCGAGAGGTCGGGATGGTCTTCCAGGACCCGCTCACGTCGCTGCACCCGATGCTGTCCGTCGGCCGGCAGCTGACCGAGCACGTGCGCCGCCACCTCGGCTTCGACCGGCGTCGTGCGAGCCTCCGCGCGATCGAGCTGCTCGAGCAAGTCCGGATCCCCGATCCGGAGAACGCACAGCACGCGTACCCACACCAGTTCTCGGGCGGCATGCGCCAGCGAATCGCGATCGCCGTCGCGCTCGCGTGCGGCCCGAAACTGCTGATCGCCGACGAGCCGACGACGGCGCTCGACGTCACCGTCCAGGCGGGGATCCTGCGGCTGCTCGACCGGCTCCGGCGCGAGAACGAGCTCTCCGTGATCCTGATCACGCACGACCTCGGCGTCCTCTCCTCCCTCGCGGACCGCGTCTCGATCTTCTACGCGGGCCGGGTGATCGAATCGGGGCTGCGCGAGAGCGTCCTCCGGGAGCCGCGGCACCCCTACACGCGCGCGCTCCTGGACGCGCTGCCGCACCCCGAGACCCGAGACGCGCCGCTGATCGCGATCGCGGGAGCGCCCCCGAGCGTGCACCGGCGCCCGAGCGGCTGCGCCTTCCATCCGCGCTGCGCGTACGCGGTCGACACGTGCACGACCGAGGACCCGCCGCTCGTCGCGGTCGGCGACCGCCGGCTGGCCTGCCCCGTCGACCCGTTCGGCCGATGAGCGCGCTCGAGCTCGAGGATGTCGAGGTCGTCTACGAGCGTCGTGGCAGCCCGGGCGTTCGCGCAGTCGCCGGCGCGAGCCTGACGGTCGAGCGCGGACAGATCGTCGGGCTCGTCGGCGAATCGGGTTGCGGCAAGTCGAGCCTCGCGCGCGCGGCGGTCGGGCTGGTCCGGCCGACCGCAGGCTCCGTGCGGTTCGAGGGCGCCGACGTCGCGCCGCTGAGCCGCCGCGCCCGCCCACGGGAGCTCGTGCGGCTGCAGATGGTCTTCCAGAACCCATACTCGTCGCTCAATCCGCGACGCAAGGTCGGCTCGCAGCTGGCCGACGCACTCGCGCTCCTCGACTCCCGACTCCCGCGCAACCGGCGGCGAGCCCGCATCGCCGAGCTGCTCGAGCTGGTCGGCCTGCCGGAAACCGCGGCAGGCCGCTACCCGCACGAGTTCAGCGGCGGCCAGCGCCAGCGGATCGCGATCGCGCGGACGCTCGCCGCCGACCCGTCCGTGATCGTGCTCGACGAGCCGCTCGCCTCGCTGGATGCATCGGCGCAGGCACAGATCGCGAACCTGCTCGTCACGCTCTCACGCGAGCTCGAGCTGAGCCTGCTGCTGATCTCGCACGATCTCGCGATCGTCCGCCATGTCGCCGATGTCGTCGCCGTCATGTACCTGGGGGTCATGGTCGAGACGGCCCCGACCGCAGCCGCTCTGGGAGCTGCCGCTCCACCCGTACACCGAGGCGCTGATCGGCGCGGTGCCGCATGCGGACGGCACCGGTTTCCTCCCCGAGGCGTTGCCCGGCGAGGTGCCCGACCCCGCACGGCCGCCGAGTGGCTGCAGGTTCCATCCCCGGTGCCCCTACGCGTTCGACCGGTGTCCGCGCGAGGAACCCGAGCTCCTGCAAGTGGCGGAGCGACGGAGCGCCGCCTGCTGGCTCCAGTCCGCGGACGCGCCGCCGGCCCGGCCCGCCGAGCGAGCCGCGCGACTCGCCACCGGAGAACCGTTGCAATAAGCTCGGGATTCGCGACCGAGGAGGGTAAAAGTGATCAGATTTGGGATCGGCCGGACCGCGCGTGTGGGGCTCGTGGCGGTCGGCGCACTCGTCGCCGCCGTCGCCGCCTACGGCGCGACGTCGGCCGGCACCGGCGGCGCGGGAGCCGCCGCGAGCGGGACGCTGGTGATCGACCGCTCGTTCGAGATCAAGACGGCCGACCCGCAGCGCGCGTTCGAGCCGACTGCGTCGATCGTGAACCGCGGTATGTACGACACGATGTTCACGTACAAGGGCACGGACGTCGCCCACCCGGTGCCGCTCCTCGCCAAGTCGTGGACGGCGTCCAGCAACGCCAAGCGGTTCACGTTCAAGCTGCGCCAGGACGTCCACTTCGCCGACGGCACGAAGCTGACCTCGGCGGACGTCGTCTTCTCCTACCGCCGCCTGATCAACCTGAAGGGGAACCCGTCGTTCCTGCTCGCCGGCGTCACGGTCTCGGCGCCGAGCAAGTACGTCGTCGTGCTCCGCTCGACCACGCCGAACACGGCCCTCCCCGCGATCCTCGCGAACACGTCGCTCGGGATCGTCAACTCGAAGCTCGTCAAGAAGCACGGCGGCACGGACGGGGCGAACGCGGCCAAGACCGACAAGGCCGAGAAGTGGTTCAACTCGCCCGCCTCCGCGGGAGCCGGCAGCGGCCCGTACGTGCTCCAGTCCTACAGCGTCACGTCGCTGATCACGCTGAAGCCGAACGCGAAGTACTGGGGCTCGAAGAAGCCGGTCTGGCAGACGATCGTCGTCCGGAACATGATCTCGGCGACCCAGTTCATCAACGTGCAGCGCGGCTCACACGAGGTCGCGATCGACCTCTCGGCGCAGCAGGCGACCGGGCTGCAGGGCAAGAAGAACCTGAAGGTGTCGCTGACGCCGTCGACGTGGGTCTTCTGGCTGTTCGCGAACAACAACTCGGCGATCTCGAGCATCACGCCGAACAAGCACTTCCAGTCGGCGGTGCGCTACGCGCTCGACTACAAGTCGATCGTCGGCGTCGCCGGGCCCGGTGCGATCCAGGCGCCGGGGATCATCCCGAACATGTTCCTCGGCTCGCTGCCGCAGTCGGCGAAGATCGTCCACAACCTCGCGAAGGCGAAGAGCGAGCTGACCGCGTCCGGCGCCGCCGGCCAGAAGATCTCGCTCGAGTTCCCGAGCGATCTGACGATCAACGGCGTGCCGTTCCCGACACTCGCCCAGAAGGTGCAGGCGAACCTGCAGGCAGCCGGCTTCGACGTCGAGCTCTCGGGCGCGCCCGTCGGAACGTGGCTGCAGAAGTACCGCGACGGCAAGATGGCCTTCGGCCTCTCGCTCTGGGGCCCGGACTACCCCGACCCGGCGGACTACCTCGCCTTCCTACCGGGTGAGCTGGTCGGCACCCGCGCAGGCTGGCCGAAGGGCTCCGACAAGACGCTGGCCACGCTCGGCGCCAAGGTGCGCGTCACGACCGGCGTCGCGGCGCGGACGACGCTCTACCGCTCGATCCAGCAGCGGCTGAACGCCGTCGGCCCGTACTTCCCGCTGATCCAGCCGACCCAGGTGTTCGTGGCGACGACGGACCTGAAGAACGCCGTCTTCCACCCCGTCTACCAGATCGACGTCACGCAGGTCGGCGCGAAGTAGTACTGACGAGATCCGGCGGGTGCGAGCCGAGCTTGCGCCCGCCGGACTCCTCGCAGACGACGATGTCCTCGATCCGGACGCTGTAGCGCCCGGGGATGATGATCGACGGCTCGTCGGTGAAGGTCATGCCCGGCTCGAGCGGCGTCTCGTCCTCGGCCGAGATGTACGGCCGCTCGTGCACGTTCAGCCCGATCCCGTGGCCCATGCGGTGGCGGAAGTGCTCGCCGAGACCCGCCGCCTCGATCGGCGCGCGACAGGCGGCGTTCACCGCCGAGGCCGTCACTCCCGCGCGCGCGGCGGCGCGGCCCGCCTCCTGGGCGGCGAGCATCACGTCATAGGTCTCGCGGTAGTCGGCGGGCGGCTCGCCGCAGTAGACCGTTCGCCCGAAGTCGGAGCAGTAGCCGTCGACGACCGCGCCGAAGTCGAACATGACCGAGACGTCCTCGCCGATCGGCTCGCGCGCCGTCTCGGTGCCGGAGTCGAGCTCACCCGGCCCGAGCCCGGTGAAGATGTGCGTCGCGAACGACGGCGTGCGCGATCCGTGCGCGAGCAGCTCGTGCTCGACCTCCTCGAGCAGGTCGAGCATCGAGACGCCCGGCACGACCTTCGGCCCCACGGCTGCCATCGTCGCCTCGGCCGCGTCGATCGCGCGCCCCATCGCCGCGAGCTCCTCGTCGCTCTTGACGCGCCGCAGCTCGTTCACGAGCGCGGAGCCGGTACGGAGCCGCTCGAAGCCGAGGATCCGGCCGAGGTGCAACACGGTCTCGGCGGGCACCCGATCGCCGACCGCGACGGCGGCCGGCGAGCCAAGCCCGCCGACCACCCGGGCGAAGATCGCGTCCCCGTCGTCGGTCTCGTTCACGACCACGGACTCGCCCGGCGGCTCGAATCCCTGCAGCTCGAACGCCGCGACCATCCTGGGCAGCACGAAGACCGGTTCGGCGTCCGGTCGGAAGAAGGCGCCTGCGACCCAGCCGTGCGCGTAGCCGGTCTCGCCGAAGTTCGGCACACCGCGCTCGGCGCCGGTCAGGTATTCGAGGTCCACCGACAGGCCGAGGAAGAGCAGGTCGACGCCCTCCTCGCGCATGCGTGCGGCCAGGCGCCGCCTCCGCTCCGCGTAGTCGAACACTGCCGGAAGTCTACGGACGGGCTCAGCCCCGGAGCAGCGGGAGCACCCGGTCGGCGAGGAGGTCGACGCCGCCGGGAGTCGTGAGCCCCTGCGGCGTGCCGAACTCGACGCGCGCCGCCCCGGCCTCGAAGAGCCGCCCGGCGTGCGCCGCGACCTCCTCGGGCGTGCCGGCGAAGACGAAGCGGTCGAGCGGCGCGGGCTCACCGGGCTCGAGCTCCAGCGTCGGGTCGAGCTCTCCGACCACGCCGAGATAGAGCTCGACCTCCTCGCGGGCACGCCTGCGGGCGAGGTCGCCGTCCTCGTCGACGACGGTCACGGCCCCGACGACGATCTCGACCTCGTCGTTGCCGATCCAGCTGCGCATCAGCCGGACCATGTCCGGGTTCGCGCAGCCGCCGATCTTCAGCTCCCGGGCGACCTCGCCCGCATAGGCCGCCGTGCGAGGCCGCCAGGTGCCGAGCATCAGCGGGACCGCATCGCGTCGCGGCTCGTAGCGCAGGCCCGCGCCCGGAGCGAGCCGGAACCGCTCGCCGGCAAAGCCGCTCCGATCGCCGGCGAGCAGCCGTCGAACGATCTCGACCGCCTCACGCAGCGCACTCAGCGGCCGGCCGTGGTCGAGCCCGAGCTCGTCGAGCCAGGCGCCCTGCACGAGACCGAGATACGCACGCCCGTCCGACGCGCGGTCGAGCGCCGCGATCTGCCCGGCGATCTCGACCGGATGGAGAGTGAACGGGTTCAGCGCCGCGGGGCCGAGCCGGATCGAGCTGGTCGCCGCCGCGATCTCGAGCAGGGGCGCGATCGCCGGCGGGAAGAACATGTCGTGGAAGACCGAGACGACGTCGAAGCCGGCCGCCTCGGCGCGGCGGGCCAGCTCCGCGTAGGTACCGGGCGGCTCGTCGGACTGCAGGCCGAGCCCGATCTCCATCAGCGACCGCCCAGCACTAGGTCAGGTCGCCGCTCTCCATCGTCCGCTCGCCGATCCGCTCGATCCGCATCACCACGCGTTCGTCGGGGTCGGGGCAGCAGACGAGCGAGTCCTGCTCGAGCCAGTCCTCCTCCGGCAGACGCCGCTGCTTGGCGGGCAGCAGCGGCAGCACGCTCTGCAGCGCGTAGAGGCAGAAGTGCTTCCCTGCCGGGATCCGCACGCGGCTCGACTCGGTCAGCTCGAAGAAGTCCCCGACGGCGAGGCCGCAGACCGACCGGCCCTCGATCCGCTCGACGGTGACCCGCAGGTCGAAGAGCCGCATCTCGGCCATCGGGCGCGAGCATACCGCGGGCCGCTTCTTGCACCCGACCCGGATTTCGGTCAGTCTGCCGCGCGTGACGGAGCGCTTTCGCGAAGGCGGCGGCTTCGAGGAGGCCGCGGCCTACTCGCGGGCGGTTCGCCAGGGCAACTTCGTGGCGGTGAGCGGGACGGCTGCCGCGCCTGCCGCCGACGGGCGCGCCGCAGGCGACGCCTACGAGCAGGCGCAGGAGGTGATCGCGCGGGCGCTCGCGGCCGCGGCCGAGCTTGGCGCCCGGCGCGAAAACGTCCTGCGGACGCGGCTGTTGCTCGCGCCGGGCTGCGACGTCGACGCCGTGGTGCGCGCCCATGCCGAGGCCTTCAGGGGCGCCGAGCCGGCGAACACGACCTACTTCGTCGGCAAGCTCGTGCCGGAAGGCGCGCTGGTCGAGTTCGAGCTCGACGCCGTCGTCGACGAGCCGCCGAGGTAGACACCTAGACGATCTGTGGCTCGGGCACGAGCCGCTCCTCCTCGAAGCGGCCGGGGTCGAGGACGCCGAGAGCCTCGTCGTCGCCGCCGCCCGTGAGCGCCTCGGCGAGGATGCGGCCGACCGCCGGGGCGAGCATGAAGCCGTGCCCGCTGAAGCCCGACGCGACCCAGAGGCCGTCGTAGCCGGCCACGGGCCCGATGATCGCCTGCCGGTCGGGCGTGCTGTCGTAGACACCGCGCGCGAGCACCGCGAAGTCGACGTACTCGAGGACGGGAAGGAGCTCTCGGATCGAGCGCCGGACTGCCTCCCGCCAGCGCGGCGCGTCGGCGTCCGAGCTGCCCACGGCGGAGAGATCGCTCGCCAGGACGCGCCCGTCGGCCAGGTGCTTCGCGGCGAAGCGCCGCTCTGCCGAGACGACGAGCGGCTCGACCAGACGCTCGCGGATCGGACGCGAGAAGAAGAGCCACCTGTGCTCGGGCTCGATCGGGAGCTCGATGCCGAGTGGGGCGAGCAGGACGGGCGTGTCGACACCGGCTGCGATCACCACGTTCGCTGCCCGCACCTCGCCGCCGTGCCCGAGCGAGAGCCGCCAGCCACCGTGGGCGCGGCTCAGAGCTACGACGTCGGCCCGCTCGACCCGCGCGTCACGGGCGAACGCCTCGACGACCGACTGCGGCCGGTCGACGTAGCCGTCCTCGTCGCACCAGGACGCGCCGGTGACCCCGCTGACCTCGAGTCCCGGCACGAGCCGTGCCGCCTCTGCCGGGTCGACGATCCGGGAGGGGACACCGGCGGCAGCCTGCACGGCGGCGTTGGCACGCAGGCGCTCGAGCGCCTGCTCGGTGTGCGCGAGGAAGAGGTAGCCGCACCGCGTGAAGCGAAGCTCGACCGGCCCGCCCAGCAACTCGTCGGCGCGCCCGTAGAACGCCGCCGACTCCCGCGCGAGGCGGCAGTTCACCGCCGTGCCCCACTGCTGTCGCACCCCACCGGGCTGGATCCCGGATGCGCCCGCCGCAACCCCCTCCCGCTCGAGCACCACGGTCTCGACCCCGAGCCGGCGCAGGTGCCAGGCGACCGCGAGCCCGACCACGCCTGCACCGACCACCGCCACGTCGACCCCGCGTCCACGCCCGTCCCTGCTCGTCGTCGCGGCCACGTCGGCGTGACGATGACCAAGATGCGACCGCGCCGCAAGTGTCCGGTGCGATCCGCTACCTCAGGAGATAGGCCGCGGCGCGGCCCATGACTGCGTTGCGCTCACGCGGCAATGCGGCTACATCGATTCATGCTCCCTCTCCTTCCGGCCTCGGGCGTCTTCGGTGCGCCCTCGAGTTGGTGTGCGTGACCGTCCGACGGTCACTAGCGACCCGGCGCGTCGTCCAAGCATCGATCCGACGTTCCTGGCACCATCGTCGTCTGCACATGACGGGCATCCTGTCTCGCATCGTCCCGGCGGTGGCGCTGACCCTCGGCGCCGTCGGGTGCGGTTCCACCGACCACGACGAACGCATCGTCACCCCGACGGTGGTCACGCGACAGGTCACGAACGTCGTTGCACCGCGAGCCGCCGACCGGGACTGCGCGACCGCCGCCCTGCCGATGCGGTCCGAGACGCGAGCCTACGCCGCCGTCGCCCGTGTCTCGCTCGTTGCCCGAAGCCGTCCGGCGGGCCGTGCGATCGCGCGCTTCGGCGTCCTCAACGCGAACGGCGTGGCGACCGTGTTCGGCGTCCTCGCCCGCCGCGGCTGCGCCGACCGCGGCTGGTACCGCGTCCAACTCCCGGTCCGGCCGAACGGCGCCGTCGGCTGGGTTCGCACGACGGACGTCCAACTGCAGGCCGTCGGCATGCGGATCGTCGTCGATCTCTCACGTCGACGATTCTGGCTGTCCCGCGCGGGCCGAATCGTGCTGACGGCTCCAGTCTCGATCGGGGCGCCGGCGACCCCAACACCCGTCGGCTCGTTCTACGTGAACCAGCGGCTCGTCGCGCCCGACCCGTCAGGGCCGTACGGCCCCGGCGCGATTGGCATCTCGGCGTTCTCGCCGGTGCTCGTCGACTGGATTCAGGGCGGCCCCGTCGCGATCCACGGGACGAACCGGCCCGACCTGATCGGGCACGCCGTCTCACACGGCTGCGTGCGGGTTCGGAACGACGTGCTGCGGCGCCTGTACGAGCTCGCGGAGCCCGGCACGCCCGTCTCGATCAGATCGTGAGCCACAACGCGACGGCGGACTCTCGGCTCAGGACACGCGCGTCGCGCCGAGCGTCACGCTGCGACCGGTCGGCACGCCGCGGGCCGCGATGGCCACCGGCCGGGCGTCGACGATGTAGCGATGTGTCGCGAAGAACCGCGGATGGCAGGCCTGCAGCAGCAGCTCCTCACGGCCCCGGGAGCGGAGCACGGACAGGTCGTCGGCCGGCACGATCCGATAGCCGTGGACCGCATAGGTGAACACCGCGTACGGCGTCGTCAGGGTCAAGCGATCGCCTGCTCGCAGGCGGTCGATGTGCGCGAACGGTGCGCCGTACGTCGTACGGTGACCGGCGACGTAGACGAGCCGGTGCTCGCCGGGCATCGCTGTCCGCGGGTCGCGGCCGGGGCCTCGCCTGAGCATCGATGCGTCCGTGCCGTTGACGACGATCGCGTCAAGTCCTAGCCGCGGGATCCGCAGCCGTCCTACGGGCGCGCCCGCCGGCAGGGAGCGACGATAGCGGTGCGCGAGCGTCTCGACTGGCACCCTCGGCGCGGCCCGTGCCTGGCCATCGGTCGCAGCGAGATGAGGGCGGTACTGGTGCTCGACCCGCTCGTACTCGGTGCGCAACCGGTCCTGTTGCCGGCTCGCGTAGATCGCGGTGAGCGGATCGCCCCACCTCCAGATCCAGAACGACCAAAGGAGCAGGACGAGACCTGCGACGACCGCTAGCTCGGCAACGCGGCGAAGCAGCCACCGCGTCCGCAGACGGCTAGACCTTGGCAGTGTCGTTACGGGCGAGCCGGCGCACGCCGAGCCCGACTGCGATCAGCACGATCGCGGCGCCGACGAGCAGCAGCAGGTCGAAACCCGTGAACGGAAGCTGCCCGGAGGATGGGCCGCTGCCGGAGAGCGAGCCTTGAACGCTCCCGCCCTTGCCGCCGTAGACCGCATTCGACGGGCCGTTGCCGGCCATCGCACCGGAAACGCTAAACGTCAGCAGCATCGTGCCGACGAGCAATCCGAGTTTCATGTTTTCTCCCCTGGTCGTGACCGCATTGATGGTGCCCCCGTCAAGGGATCTTAACCGTTTCTGTCGTGGTTTCCACCCGAAAAGGCGCGATCGACCGCGATCGGATCCGGCGGCTTGCCCAAAGCGATGCGACGAGCGACCTCCCGGACTGTGGGATCTCGAGGATTGAGAGCAACTGCCCGGGCGGCGGCGGCCGCGGCGAGTCGCGGGCGCCGCGTCTGGGCTGCGGCGACCGCGAGCCCGAGCTGGGCATACCAGTCGCCGGGAAAACGCTCGACCGCCTGTGCGTAGTGGTCACGCATCGTCCCGTAGCGTCCGAGCCGGCTCGCGATCGCTCCCGCCACGACATCCGCGTGGTCGGAGAGCGGATCGAGCGACCTGGCGCGGTCGAGGCTGGCGAATGCGCCTGCCGGGTCGCGCCGCCAGGTCGCGAGGGCTTCGTTCAACCGCCGGGCGGCGAGCCACGGCAACAGCAGGCTGACAGCGGCAAGCGCGACGAGCATCGTGCTCGGCACCGCGATCAGCCGGTTCGGCCCTGCCCCGGCTCGTTCCTGCGGCCGCGCCAACCCGACTGCGAGCCCGAGGAGGGCGATCCCGGCGGCGCCAGTCGCTGGGAGCTCCCAGAGCCAGTCGACCGACGAGTGGAAGACGAGCACGAACCACCCTGGAAGCGCGAGCCGGGCGATCTCGCCGCGCCGGCCCGGCGCCTTCAGCGCGACACCCAGCGAGACCGCCGCAAAGGCAAGGAGCAGGAATCCGCCGACGACGCCCGTTTGCTGGAGCACGCCGATCGGGAGGCTGTGCGGATAGAGGGGCTCCTCGCCGGCGCGGCGATCCTGCATATATGGGACGGCGAAGTTGTCGGCGCCGATGCCGACGACCGGATGCTCGCGGAACTCGACGAGCCCGACCCGCCAGAAGTCGTATCGGTTGCTTCCCAGCCCGTGGAAGTGCGTCGGGGTGCCGACGGGCTCGCCGCTGTAACGGAAGTCATCCCACGCCGTCCTGGCCGACGAGACCGGCGACCCCGTCGCAGTCGCGACGAGGATCGCCACGAGCGCGGCCGCACCGAGGATGCACCATGCCGTTCGCCGCGCAAGCGCACCGAACACGATCCGACGATCGACCAGTGCGACGACTCCCCCTGCGGCGAACGCGAGCACCGTCGAGATCGCGATGGCGGCGACCGCCGCGCGCAGGTCCGAACGCAGCTGATCGGCGTCGTTCGGCGCGTAGACGTCGAGCACGGGTCGGATCGCAGGCGCGACTGCCGCAGCCGCCACGAGGATGCCGACCAGCAGCCTGAGCCGCTCGCGCGTCACGAGCAACGCTGCGAAAGCGACCACCGGCATTGTGTAGATCGAGCCACGGCTCTGCGACAGAAGCCCGATATCCACCAGCAGAACGGCCGCCGCGAGCGACGTCGCACGCAGAACGACCGGAAGCCAGCGCCGCATCGCCAGCCCGGCGAGCGGCCAGGCCGCAATCATCATCAGCGCCGCTGCCCCGTTCGGATAGCCGACCGGCGCTGACAGCCGCGAGCCGATGAACAGCCCGAACGGGTCGTCGACCACGAAGACGCGGACAACGGTAATGGTGCCGAGCACCGCGGTCGCCATGCCGAACGCGAGGAGCGACACCCAGCCGACGGCGGCGGTGACGCCCCAGCGGGCGAGGAGCGCGAAGATCAACAGGTACAACAGTCCCCGGTTGGCGCCGGACCAGGCGGCGGCCCGATCGTCGGCCCAGAGCATCGAAACGTAGAGCCAGGCGACGAAGACGGCGAGCAGAACGATCGCCAGTCCCGAGCCGCCAAGCGGGCCGAGCATTCTCTGCGGCTCGGCCACGACCAGCACACAGACCAGGGCAAGCAGCACGAGGGTGACCGGCAGCCGGATGGTCGACGCGTATCCGCCCTCGACCGCTGCCATCGTCAGCAGCAACCCACCCAGAGGCAACAGCGGCAGCGCCGCCTCGAGCTCCGTCCGCCACTCCCGTCCGGACATCGACTGGCGTGCGGTCAGGATGAGCCCGCCCGTGACGGCACCGGGTACCCCGTCCTGCGGCGCCGTACGCGAGAGGAGCGACATGCAGCCGCCATCATCGCCGTCCGAGCCGACGTCGCGCCGGGGGACGGCATGCCGCTCGTTCGAGCCGAACGCCGATTGAGCACGGATCGAACGGCTTGATCAGGGGATACGGCTCGGGCGGAGTGGTGCCGACGGCTCTTTCTGTCGCACCTGCATAGGCCGGCGCGACGCCGCCCACCAGTTCAAGGAGCCCCAGCATGAACCCCGCCGCCGCCTGGAGGCGGGTCGGCCGCGCAATGCGCGTCGACCGTCTTCCGATCTCCCTACTCGCAGTCGTCCTCACCTGTGTCCTCGCCGCCTCCGGCTATGCCGCGAACGGGCGCCCAGCGCCGAACGGCGGCCCAAAGACGCCGCCGGCGACCTGTACGGCCTCGCAGTTCAAGGCGACGTACTTCTCCAATACGTCCCTGTCCGGCACGCCGGTGCTGACACGGTGCGAGACGACGATCGACAACACCTGGAACGGCGGCAGCCCCGATCCGTCGGTCCCGACCGACAACTTCTCGGCTCGGTGGGTCGGGGACTTCAGCTTCGCCGCAGGGACGTTCGCCTTCACGGTGACCGCCGACGATGGTGTCCGCCTCTACGTCGACGGCGCGCTGCTGATCGACAAGTGGTTCGACCAGTCGTTCACGACGTACAAGGCGATGAAGACTCTCGCCGCGGGCAGCCACCAGGTCAAGGTCGAGTACTACGAGCACCTCTATGGGGCGGTCGCGAAGGCGGACTGGACGAGCACCTCGTCCGACCTAGTCGCGCCCACGCCACCGGCCTCTCTGCATGCCACGACAGTCTCCGCGACCTCGGCCGAGCTCGCGTGGGATCCCGCAACCGACAACGTCGCTGTCGTGGGCTACGAGGTGCTGCAGGGCGCATCGGCTGTGTCGACCACGGCGAGCCTCACGTCGACCGTCGCAGGGCTGGCGTGCGGCACGACCTACCCGCTCGGCGTCCGCGCCTACGACGCCGCCGGGAACCGCAGCGCAGCCGCGAGCGTCTCCGTGACGACGACCGCGTGCCCGAAGCCCCCCGTGACCTGCAGCGCAGGGACATTCCAAGCCGACTACTTCACCTCGACGAGCCCGACAGGCACGCCGCTGGTGAGCCGCTGCGAGAACGCGATCGACAACACGTGGAACGGCGGCAGCCCCGATCCCTCTGTCCCGAGCGACAACTTCTCGGCTCGCTGGGTCGGCGACTTCGGCTTCGCCGCAGGCGACACCGTCTTCAGTGTCATCGCCGATGACGGCGTCCGTCTCTGGGTCGACGGAGCGCTCTTGATCGACAAGTGGATCGACCAGCCCGCGACGACCTACAAGGCGACCAAGACGCTCAGCGCGGGTAGCCATCAGGTCAAGGTCGAGTACTACGAGCATCAATACGGCGCGGTCGCGAAGGCCAGTTGGACGACCGGCTCCACGCCGCCGCCGCCCGAGCCCCCGGTGTCGGGAACCGGTCGGATCGGCACCTCCTCGCATACCCGGAACGAATCCGACCTTCGCGATGCTGCTGCAGAACGCCGGCACCACCTGGCTCCGCGACGACGCTCTCTGGGAGAACGTCGAGTCGACGAAGGGCGCGTTCAACTGGGGTCGCCTCGACTCGGAGTTCACGAACGCGTCCCGCGCGGGCATCAGCGGCTTCCTCGTGATCGCCGACTATGCGCCCGGCTGGTCCGGCGTGCCGCCCGCGAACGACGCCGACTACGCGAACTTCTGCGCCAAGCTCGTCAATCAGGTACGGGCCGGGCGGGACGTTCTGGTCGAGCAACTCCGCGCTCCGACCGGTGGAGCTCGCCGTCGAGCTCTGGAACGAGAACTACATGAACTATGCGTGGGGCGGGAAGAGCCCCGACCCGCAGAAGTACGCCCGCATGGCCCGGCGCGGCCGCCACTGCCATCCGCAATACCGGCAAGGCAGTGAAGGTCGGCGGCTCCGTCGACCTGCGCAACTACGCCGACGGGTCGCTCTACTTCGAGGGGCTGCTCAACTACGACCCGACCCTCCACAAGTTGCTCGACTTCTGGACCGTGCATCCGTACTCGGACAACTCTGGCCCCGACTCACAGAGCCAGGCGTCGAACAGCATCGGGACGGATTGGGAGTTCGAGCGGATCCCGAAGATCCAAGCCGTCGCCGCCGCCCACGGAGCAACCCTGCCGATCTGGGTCACGGAGTTCGGCTACTCGACCTGGTCGGGGGGCGTGACCGAATCGCAGCAGGCGAGTTACACGGCAGCGGCCGTCGCACGTGCCTTCAAGGACTGGGGCGTGCAGAAGTTCTTCGTCTACACCGGCGACCGGGACGGGACCAACACCGCCGACAAGGAGGCGAAGTTCGGGATGCTGCGGAACGACGGCACACAGAAGCCGATCATGGCCGCATTGAAGAGCGTCGCGACGACGAACGGCTGGTGACCCGAGCCGGGAATCCTGCGGGCGCGACGAGACGAACGCGCTCGCAGGGTCCCGCGGCTCGCATACGATCAGCGGCCAGCTGTACGACCTCCACGTCCACATCCTCCCGGGACTCGACGACGGCGCTCGCGACGTCGACGAAAGCGTCGCGATGGCCAGGGCAGCTGCCGCCGAGGGCGTCGCGGCCATGGCTGCCACACCGCACGTGCGCCCCGACTACCCCACGACGTCCGTGGCGATGCGACAGGCCGTCGATGAGCTCCGAGCGCGACTCGGCGAAGAAGGTGTCGAGCTCTCGATCCTGACGGGGGCCGAAGTCTCGATCGAGGCTGCCCTGGCGATGTCGTCGGAGGAGCTCGCGCAGTTCGGTCTGGCCGGCAACCCGGCCTACGTTCTGCTCGAGATTCCGTACGTGGGCTGGCCGCTCATGCTGCCGGAGCTCGTCGCCCGGCTCGTCTCGGACGGAATCCGGCCCGTGCTCGCTCACCCCGAGCGCAATCCGCGCGTGCAGGAGCAGCCCGAAGGGACTTGAAGACCTCGTGTCCCGGCGGCGCCCTGGTGCAGCTCACGGCCACGTCATTACAGGTGACACGAGCGACCCCGCCGGACGGACCGCGGCGCGATTGATCGAGCTGGAGCTCGCGCACCTGGTCGCGAGCGACCGGCATCGTGCGTCGACCCGGCGCGCTTCGCTGGCCGAGGCGGCACAGCAGCTGGAGCCGAGCCTCGGTGAGTGGCTGGCCCACGAAATGCCGCGAGCGATCGCCGAGCAGACCGCGCTCCCCCCACGTCCGGACGCGAGCAGGCACCGTCGCTGGCGTCTCCCGAGGCCTCGGGCCGAGACATAGCCGAGCCCGCGGAGCTTGGACTTTTGCCGGAAATTCGTTAGAACACGGGTGGGGATTCGCGGACACGAGGCGGTGGGGTGATGGGCGTGCGGGCTGCGGCGCGATTGGCGGTCGCTCTTTCGGTTGTGGTTGTTGTCAGCCTGCTCGGACAGGCTGGGCCGACGCGTCCGCGCGAGGCACGCGCGGCGACGCTGCCCGGAGGGTTCACCGAATCGGTCGTCTTCTCCGGCCTCGTCAATCCGACCGTCGTTCGTTTCGCGCCTGACGGCCGGATCTTCGTCGCGGAGAAGAGCGGGCTGATCAAGGTCTTCGACAACCTCGCGGACACAACGCCGACGGTCTTCGCCGATCTCCGCACGAACGTCCACAACTTCTGGGATCGGGGTCTGCTGGGCATGGCTCTCGACCCGAGCTTCGCGGTCCAGCCGAGCGTCTACGTCCTCTACACCTACGACCACGCCCTGGGCGCATCGGGCGGAGCCCCGCGTGGGGGACGTTCGGCGGGACATCCGACGGCTGCCCGACGCCGCCCGGGCCGACCACCGACGGGTGCGTCGTCAGCGGCAGACTCTCTCGCCTGCAGGCGTCCGGGAACACGATGACCGGACCGGAGCAGGTGCTGGTCGAGGACTGGTGCCAGCAGTTCCCGAGCCACTCGGTCGGCTCACTCGAGTTCGGTTCGGACGGCGCGCTGTACGCCAGCGCCGGCGAAGGGTCGAACTTCTTCCTCTCCGACTACGGCCAGTCAGGGTCGCCGCCCAACCCTTGTGGTGACCCGCCCAATGGCTCGGGTGGCACGCAGACTCCGCCTGACGCGGAAGGCGGCGCGTTGCGCGCACAGGACCTGCGCAGCACGGGCGACCCGACGGGGCTCGACGGCTCGGTGATCCGGATCGACCCGCAGACCGGCGCAGCGCGGGCCGACAACCCCTTGGCAGGGAGCTCCGACCCGAACGCCAGACGCATCGTAGCCTTCGGTTTCCGCAATCCGTTCCGGTTCACGTTCCGGCCGGGGACGAACGACCTCTGGGTCGGCGACGTCGGCTGGAACGACTGGGAAGAGCTCGACCACGTCGCGAACCCGACCGCGGCGCCGCTCGAATTTCGGGTGGCCCTGCTACGAGGGCGCCGGCCGTCAGTCGGGATACGACGGGGCGAATCTGGCGCTCTGCGAGAACCTCTACACGGCCGGCACCGTGGCGCCGCCGTACTACACCTACAACCACAACGCGAAGGTCGTCCCGGCCGAGACATGCGCGACGGGTAGCTCGTCGATCTCCGGGCTCG
Source organism: uncultured Gaiellaceae bacterium (assembly GCA_963808915.1). Lineage (GTDB taxonomy): Bacteria > Actinomycetota > Thermoleophilia > Gaiellales > Gaiellaceae > CAVTBT01. The sequence continues at coordinate 228,459 of CAWEHJ010000001.1, forward strand.
CGTTCACGCCTCCCACCGGCAGCGCCTACCCGGCCGCGTACGACGGGGCGCTCTTCTTCGCCGACTACTCCCGCAACTGCATCTGGGCGATGAAGAAGGGGGCGGACGGCAATCCGTCACCCGCCAACATCGAGACGTTCGACGCCGACGCCTCCGGCCCCGTCAATTTGCAGTTCGGCCCGGACGGCAAGCTCTACTACCCCGACTTCAACGGCGGCACTGTCCGTCGGATCGACTACTCGCCCGGGCAGCCCACGACCTGCGCGAAGAATCAGTTCCTCGCCCAGTACTTCCCGAACAGGACCGTGAGCGGGACACCGACGATCAGCCGCTGCGAGACGACGATCGACAACGACTGGGGCCTCGGCGGCCCGGGCGGCGGCATCCCGGACGACAACTTCTCGGTCCGCTGGCAGGGGCAGTTCGACTTCACCGGTGGCAGCGCGACGTTCACCGCGACAGCCGACGACGGCATCCGCGTCTGGGTCGACGGCACGATCCTCATCGACAAGTGGATCGACCAGTCGCCCACCACCTACACGCAGACGCGGACACTGACCGCGGGGACGCACGACATCAAGGTCGAGTACTACGACTCCGGCTTCGGTGCAGTCGCGAAGGTCGGCTGGACGGGCTCGGGCCCGCCACCGCAGACATGCGCCACGGGGCAGTACCTCGCCCAGTACTTCTCGAACCGGACTCTGAGCGGCACACCGATCGATCAGCCGTTGCGAGGCGACGATCAACAACACCTGGGGCGCAGGCGGCCCCGGCGGCGGCGTCCCGACGAACAACTTCTCCGCTCGCTGGACGGGGACCTTCGCCTTCCAGGCCGGGACGACGACGTTCTCGGCCACGGCCGACGACGGGATCCGCCTCTGGGTCGACGGCTCCCTGCTGATCGACAAGTGGACCGACCATTCCGCGACGACGTACACGGCGACCCGAACCCTCGCGGCCGGGGCGCACGACGTGCGGGTCGAGTACTACGAGAGCGGCGGCGACGCGGTCGCGAAGGCCTCATGGACGACAGCGGGGACGACGAACGCCCCGCCGCAGCCCGTGATCGTCGCGCCGGCCACCCCCGCGCCGAGGTGGAAGGTCGGAGACACCGTCGGCTTCAGCGGCACGGCCACGGACCCCGAGGACGGAACCCTCGGGCCGGCGGCACTCTCGTGGTCGCTGATCGTGCACCACTGTCCGTCGAACTGCCACACACATCTCATCCAGACCTTCGACGGCGTCGCCAGCGGCTCGTTCAGCGCGCCCGACCACGAGTACCCCTCCTACCTCGAGCTGAAGCTGACGGCCACCGATTCGGGCGGCCAGACCGCGAGCGCGAGCGTCCAACTCGACCCGGCGACCGTCGATCTTTCGTTCGCCTCGTCCCCGTCGGGTTTGCAGCTTGCCGTCGACGGCACCGCGCAGGCGACGCCGTTCACGCGGACGGTGATCGTGGGCTCGACAAATGCGCTCACCGCAACGACGCCGCAGACGCTCACGGGGACGAGCTACACGTTCGCGAGCTGGTCCGACGGCGGCGCCCAGACGCACACCCTCGTCGCCGGTTCGAGTGCAGCGACGTACACGGCCACGTACAACCCCGTCGCGGGCGGCTCGTGCCCGCAGGACCAGTTCCAAGCGCAGTACTTCGCGAACACGACCCTGGGAGGCACAGCCGGGATCACGCGCTGCGAGGCGGCGATCGACAACGACTGGGGCGTGGGCGGGCCGGGCGGATCGATTCCGGTCGACGGCTTCTCGGTTCGCTGGAGCGGCAGTTTCGGCTTCCAGGCTGGCGACACCACCTTCACCGCTACGGCCGACGACGGGATCAGACTCTGGGTCGACGGCGCACTGCTGATCGACCAGTGGATCGACCAGGCGCCGACGAGCTACTCGGCGACGAGGGCACTCACCGCCGGCGTTCACGACATCCGGGTCGAGTACTACGAAGGCGGTGGCGGCGCCGTCGCGCGACTGACCTGGAGCGCTGCGACTGCCCCACCGCCGACGTGCCCCGGCGGGTTCCAGGCGCAGTACTTCGCCAACACCTCCCTTGCGGGGCCAGGGACGCTCGCGCGCTGCGAGGCTGCGATCGACAACTCGTGGGGCAACGGCGGCCCCGGGAACGGCATACCGAACGACAACTTCTCGGCCCGCTGGAAGGGCACGTTCACCTTCCCGGCCGGGGCGGCGACGTTCACGGTAACCGCCGACGACGGGATCCGGCTCTGGGTCGACGGCATCCTCCTGATCGACAAGTGGATCGATGAGGGGCCGACCACGTACTCCGCTACGAAGACGCTCACCGCAGGCTCGCACGACGTGACGATCGAGTACTACGAGCGAGCCGGAGGCGCGGTCGCGCGGGCGAGCTGGACGACGAGCGGGCTGCCAACGTCACCCTGCACGACGGGGCAGTTCTACGCCGAGTACTTCGCGAACCGGACGCTGACCGGGGCTTCGGCTTTCACCAGGTGCGAAGCCACGATCGCCAACACCTGGGGCGCGGGTGGCCCCGGCAATGGACTGCCGAACGATTCGTTCTCCATCCGCTGGAGCGGCAGCTTCACGTTCCAGACCGGAACATCGACGTTCAACGCGACAGCCGACGACGGCGTTCGCCTCTGGGTCGACGGCGTCCTTCTGATCGACAAGTGGATCGATCAGGGTGCGACCACGTATACGGCGACGAGAACGCTGACGGCCGGCGCTCACACGATCAAGGTCGAGTACTACGAGAACGCCGGCGACGCAACCGCGATTGCAACTTGGACGACACCGTGAACGGTTGGGAACTCATTCGTCCGGTGGACAGCCCATGATGTGCGCATGGCCACATGGCTCGTGGGGGTCCTTGTCGCGTGGGGGCTGATGGCAGGAGTGCTTTCGGTGCTCGTGGGGCGGGCGCTCGGATCGCTGACCGAGGGAGCGGGAGGCGATGAGGCGCCCATGCAGACCCGTGCTCGTGGGGCCGGTGCAGCGAGCGCGGGCAGCCGTGTCGAGCTGGGCGAGCCCCAGTAGGAACCTCGGGTCGAAGGGCGCTCGTCGCTCGCGGGTAAGGGAGTAGCAGCCCTCGCTGCGGCGTCATGGACACGACAGGGTCGAAGACGGCTTCCGATGAGGAGGCGACGACACACCCCTCCTCGGGGAGGCGGAGTAGCGAGGGACTGACGACGCCGGCGCCCGACGCGCGTCGCGGCAGAACGCCGTTGGCGCTCCGCCGCGGCACGTACACGTTCGTAAACTGCATCGCGCTCGTCGCCGCCGTGGGCGCGGCGGAGGCGACGGCGCCGTCGGCCGGGATCCCGCATGGGTCGCCACTTTTGATTCTCGGCTTTCCGCTGCTCGCGCTGGTGCTGCTGCGGCGCGCGCTCGACGATCCACCGACGCAACAGGAGTTCCTCGAGACGATGCGTACGCTCGTCGCTTCGACGGCCGTCGCGGCCATCGTCGTTCTCGGCGCCGCCGTCGTGTTCGATCCACAGGAGCACCTTGCCCAGCAGATCACGCGTTACTGGCTCTTCGCAGCGCTCGCGCTCGTCGCGGGACGAACACCGGTCGACCGCATGCGTGCGCGGGCGCTGCAGCGCGGCGGCGGGCGACGAACTCTGATCGTGGGCGCGGGCCACGTCGGCCAGCTCGTGGCTCGGCGCCTCCAGAAGCTGCCGCACGCCGGGCTGGTGCCGGTCGGGTTCATCGACAAGGATCCGCTGCCCAACGAGGGCGTCGACGACCTGCCGCCCGTGCTCGGCGCCAGCTGGGACCTCGGCGAGATCGTGCGCGAGCACGGGATCGAGCACGTGATCGTGACGTTCTCCACCGCCCCGACCCACGTCCTGCTCAACCTCGTCGGACGCTGTCACGACTACGGTCTCACGGTTTCGACGGTGCCGCGTCTGTTCGAGCAGGTGCAGGGCCGGATCGAGGTGGAGTACTTCGGTGCGCTACCGATCCTGAGCGCGCAACCATCCGATCCAACGGATTGGCGCTTCCGCGTCAAATACGGCTTCGACCGCCTGCTCGCCGGCCTCGTGCTGATTGCGGTCCTGCCGATCTTCGCGCTGATCGCGCTCACGGTGCTGATCTCCGTCCGCAGGCCGATCTTCTTCCGTCAGAAGCGTGTCGGCCTGCACGGACGCACGTTCGACATGCTCAAGTTCCGCTCGATGAAGGGATCCTTGTCCCTGGACGAGCATGCCGACGGCGCCGAGCTCGTGGGCGCCGGCATCGCGCCCGGCGGGATCGAGGGCGACGACCGCAGGACCCGGTTCGGCGCCTTCCTCCGGCGCACGTCGCTCGACGAGCTCCCTCAGCTCGCCAACGTGCTCAAGGGCGAGATGAGCATCGTCGGGCCACGGCCCGAGCGCCCGATCTACGCCGACCTCTTCGAGCACTCCGTGCACCGCTACGCCGACCGCTATCGCGTGAAGGCGGGCATCACCGGGTGGGCGCAGATCAACGGACTCCGCGGGCGAACGTCGCTGGAGGAGCGAGTCGAGTGGGACAACTTTTACATCGAGAACTGGTCGCTCTGGCTCGACGTGAAGATCCTCGTTCTGACGTTGCTCGCGCCTTTCTGGCGCGCCGAATGACAACCTAAGAATCGACGCTGTCGCGGCACTGCCGTCGACGCCGGGTTAGACAGCTTCGACCCGTTTTCTGCGCTTATCACTCGGTTCGAGGGGGTGAGAAATCCCCCAGCGGGGTGAGAGACGCAACCCTTGGCGCATCCGATGGAAAGCAGATGCCCCGCCTCGCGCCCGCCGCAGCGAGGGTCGTCGCCTTCGTCGCCCTCGCCGTCACCGGCACTGTCGCCGGAGTCGCATTCGGCTCCTCCGGCTCCGCCGCCGCCACCGGCGCCGGCCTCAGCGGCCGGGTCGGCCTCAGCAACCACCTGATCTGGGAGAGCAGTGCGACGATCGCGGCCGAGTTCAGCCGCATGCGCGCCGCCGGCGTCACCTGGGACCGTGAGGACTTCCTCTGGTCGGACATCGAACGGACGAAAGGCTCGTTCAACTGGTCGCGGGCCGACCAGATCGTCAACCTGGCGGCGCAGTACGGGATCGAGCTGCTGCCGATCGTCGACTACGACACGTCGTGGTCGAGCATCGCAGCGGGCACATTCGACGTCACCGCCTACGCGAACTTCGCCGCCCAGATCGTCCGCCGCTATCCCTCGATCCATGCAATCGAACTCTGGAACGAGCCGTTCATGACCCACACGTGGGGCGACACGCGACCCGACCCGGCCAAGTACGCCGCGCTCGTTCGGGCGGCCGCCACGGCCGCAAAAGCCGCGAACCCGAACGTGAAGGTCGGCGCCGAGATCGACCTCCGCAACTACGCCGACGGCTCGCTCTACTTCGACGCCTTCCTGAACTCCGATCCGACGATCTCCAGGGTCGTCGACTTCTGGGGCGTTCATCCTTACTCCGGCAACTGCGGGCCCTATGCGACGAACGCAGACTGCCCCTCGCTCGGCCAGGATTGGCGGTTCGACCGGATCCCGAAGATCCAGGCGGTGGCAGCGGCCCACGGCGCCACGCTTCCTGTCTGGATCACCGAGTGGGGCTACACGACGGCGTCGAGCGGCGTGAGCGAGGCCACACAGGCGAAGTACATCGCCGACGGCATCACGCGCGCGACGACCGAATGGGGCGTCGAGCGGGTCTTCGCCTACACCGGCGACCGGGACGGGACGAATCCCGACGACAAGGAAGCCCACTACGGGCTGCGCCACAACGACGGGAGCGAGAAGCCCGTCTGGCAGTCGCTGCGCGCAGTGCTCGCAGCGTCTCCGGGATCGACGACGGGAACCAGTACCACGAGCACCACGACCACGACGCCTCCCCCTCCGCCGCCGCCCACCACGACGAGCACCACGACGAGCACCACGACGACCACCGCGCCGCCGCCTCCTCCTCCGCCGCCGCCGACAACGACCACTACTACGACGACCACCACCATCACGCCCCCGCCGGCTACCAACGGCAACGGGAAGAAGAAGGGCCACGAGGGCCGCCGCGTGCTGCTCTCCGAGAATGCGACCGCTGCCGCCCCCGAGGTCACACCAGTCTGGTTCTGGACGTGGGCCCGCTGGCGCCTCGGTCGAGGTGAGTTCCGGACGGCCGGCCCTGGCCGCGCGCATCGCCCGAGGTCGGCTCCGTCGCAGATCCCGCCCTGGGCGTGGCGACGGCTGGCAGTGATCGGCAAGCCGGCCGCCCCCACGCGTCGCGGCTGATCGCTCCGATCAGCTCAGAGAGAAAAACCCGCGATTTGCGGGATCGCTGGCGGCGTGGTTTCCTTCGAGGGTCGGGGGGACGGAGGGAGAGCGGGTGAAGGTCGTACTGTTCTGTGGCGGTCTCGGGTTGCGCATGGACGACTCGTCCGCGCGTGTGCCCAAGCCCATGGTGCCGATCGGGACCCGCCCGATCCTGTGGCACATCATGAAGTACTACGCCCATTGGGGGCACAAGGAATTCATCATCTGCCTCGGCCACAAGGGCGAGGCGATCAAGGAGTTCTTCCTCACGTACAACGAGGCGCTGTCGAACGACTTCGTCTTCGCAAACGGCGGGGCCCAGATCGAGCTGATCCGGAGCGACATCCACGACTGGCGGATCACATTCGTCGACACCGGCCGCCACGCGAGCGTTGGCGAGCGACTGGCCGCGGTGCGGCCGTACCTCGCGGGCGAGGACGTCTTTCTCGCGACCTACGGCGACGGCGTGAGCGATGCGCCGCTCCCCGAGATCGTCGACACCGTCGTCTCTCGGGGCGTGGTGGCAGGCTTCCTCTCCGTGCGTCCGTCGACCTACTCCTTTCACACCGTCGACGCCGACGCCGACGGCATCGTCCGCGGAATCCGGAACATCGCGGCGTCGACTGTCCGGGTCAATGCCGGGTTCTTCGTCTTCCGCAGCGCCATCTTCGATCACCTCCGCGCCGGCGAGGATCTCGTCGACGGGCCGTTCGAGCGTCTGATCGAGCAGGAACAGCTGCTCGCGGTCGACTACGACGGCTTCTGGGCGCCGATGGACACGCTGAAGGACAAGGCCCTGCTCGACACATTGCTCGAACGCGGGGAGGCGCCGTGGCTCGTCTGGGAAGGGGACCGCGACGGGCCGACGCGGGAGCCTCGATGCGACGAGCGTCGCCAAGGGCGGATGACGGCGGGCAAACGCTCCCGGGGGTGACACGTGCTGGCGATCGGTGAGCAGGCCCTTGCGGGTCACCTACGCACGCTGCTCTGCGTCGGCGCGCATTCCGACGATGTGGAGATCGGGTGCGGCGGTACCGTGCTTCGGCTCATTGAGGCGAATCCGGGCCTGCACGTCGACTGGCTCGTCCTGTCAGCGGACGATCAGCGCGCAGCCGAGGCGCGGGCGAGCGCCGCGGCGTTCCTGACCGGAGCCGCGTCGAGCACAGTCGACGTGTTGGCGTTCCGCGGCAGCTACTTCCCTACGTCGGCGGCGGAGCTCAAGGACGTCTTCGAACAGCTCAAGGCGAGAACCCAGCCCGACCTCGTGCTCAGCCACTGGGGTGGCGGACGCACACCAGGATCACCGCGTCGTCTCGGAGCTGACGTGGAACACCTTCAGGGACCACCTCGTACTGGAGTACGAGATTCCGAAGTACGACGGTGACCTCGGGCGCCCGAACGTCTTCGTCCACCTCGACGAGGCACACGTGGAGCGCAAGGTGACGACGATCCTCGACTCGTTCGCATCACAGGCGGCGAAGCACTGGTTCGACGAGGCCGTCTTCCGCGGGCTGATGCGCCTGCGAGGCGTCGAGGCGGCCTCGCCGAGCGGGTGGGCCGAGGCGTTCCACGGTCGCAAGCTGAGGCTGCTGTGACCGCGACACGCGGCCGTGAGGCCGCCGAAGCCGTTCTCCGCGGCGACCTGGATTCGATTCTCGCCGGCCTCGCGGCCGAGTTGCCACGGCTTGCAGGCAAGCGGCTGCTCGTCACCGGCGGCGCGGGCTTCCTCGGCTACGAGCTCGTCCAGGCTGTCCTGGGCTGGAACGACGGGGCACCGGAAGCCGACCGCGTCCGGCTCGAGGTCTGGGACAACTACGCGCGCGGGCTGCCGGCGTGGCTTGCCGCACTCGACGGCCGGCCCGACCTGGCGCTCCGGCGCCACGACGTCGTGGCGCCGCTTCCGGCCGACCTGCCCCGGTTCGACTACGTCGTCCACGCGGCCGGAATCGCCTCACCGACTTACTACCGCCTGCACCCGCTCGAGACGATCGACGCGAACGTCGTCGGGCTCAGGCGGCTGCTCGACCATGCTCGGCAGCGCACCGAAGCGGACGATCCGCTCGAGGGCTTCCTCTTCTTCTCCAGCAGCGAGATCTACGGCGACCCGACCCCGGACGCGATCCCCACGCCTGAGACCTATCGCGGCAGTGTCTCGTGCACAGGCCCGCGGGCCTGCTACGACGAGTCGAAGCGCTTCGGCGAGACACTGTGCGTCACCTTCGCGACGCAGTTCGGTGTCCCGGTCGCGATGGCGAGGCCGTTCAACAACTACGGCCCCGGTCTCAAGCTCTCGGACCGACGCGTGATCCCGGATTTCGCGCGTGACGTCCTGGAGGGCCGTGACATCGTCCTCCTCTCGAGCGGTTCGCCCACCCGGACGTTCTGCTACGTCGCCGACGCCGTCGTCGGGTACCTGAAGATCCTGACTCGCGGAGCGGCCGGCGAGGCCTACAACATCGGTATCGACGGGCCGGAGGTCAGCATGGTCGAGCTCGCCGAGCTCGTCGTCCGGACCGCGAATGAGCTCCTGGGCTACGAGGGACGCGTCGTCCGCGCCGAGAGCGCCGACGAGCTCTACCTCGTCGACAACCCCGAGCGACGCTGCCCGTCGATCGAAAAGGCCCGCCGCGCGTTGGACTACGACCCGTCGGTGTCGCTCGAGGAGGGCATTCGACGGGCGTTGGTCTGGTACACGGACCCGGCTGCGGTGGGGGAGGCGGCGTGAAGGTCGCGGTCATCGGCACGGGCTACGTCGGCCTCGTCTCCGGCGCCTGCCTCGCCGAGACCGGGCACGACGTCGTGTGCGTGGACAGCGACGCCGTGCGCGTGGCCGAGGTGAATGCGGCGCGCAGCCCGATCCACGAAGAGGGGCTCGAGGAGCTCCTCGAGCGAAACGTCGGGCGGCGCCTGACCGCGACGACGGATCTTCGCGAGGCGGTGCTCGGCGCGGATGCGTCCCTCGTGGCGGTGGGTACGCCCACGGTCGACGCACGCATCGACCTTGGCGCGATCCGCTCGGTGGCGACCCAGATCGGGGAGGCCCTTGCCGAACACCCTCGCTATCACGTGGTCGGGGTCAAGAGCACCGTGCTGCCCGGGACCACGGACGGCGTCGTGCGCCCGTTGCTCGAAGAGGCGTCGGGCAAGACCGCGGGGCCGTCGTTCGGCGTGGGCGCGAATCCCGAGTTCCTGACCGAGGGGCAGGCCGTCCGCGATTTCATGACGCCGGACCGGATCGTGCTGGGCGGGACCGACGACCGCACCCGCGAGGCACTCGACCGGTTGTACAGCGGCTTCCCGGCCGCCCCCCGCGTGCGCACGACGAACGCCACCGCCGAGCTGATCAAGTACGCATCGAACGCACTTCTGGCGACGCTGATCTCCTTCTCGAACGAGCTCGCGAACCTCTCCACCGCCCTGGGCGACATCGACGTCAAAGACGTGACGGACGCGCTCCACGCGTCGCAGTACCTGACGATCGAGCTGCCGAACGGTGAGCGACGGACGGCGCCGATCGCGTCGTTCCTCGAGGCCGGGTGCGGCTTCGGCGGCAGCTGCCTGCCGAAGGACGTCCGGGCGTTGGCGACCCAGGGCCGCGAGGTCGGCGCTCCGATGCAAGTGCTCGAGGCCGTGCTCGACGTCAACTCGACGCGGCCGGAGGAGCTCGTGCGGCTGCTGCAACGGCACCACCCATCGCTGGCCGGCCGGAGGGTCAGCGTCCTCGGTCTCGCGTTCAAGCCGGGCACCGACGACGTCCGCGAGTCGCCGGCGATCCCGCTCGTGCGCCGGCTACTGGAGGAGGGGGCCGTCGTGCGCGTGCACGATCCAGCTGCCGGGGGTGTCGTAGGACAGGTGTTCCCGAACGGGGACGTCGGTCGCGCGACGACGCTCGCGGATGCCGTCGAGGGCGCCGACGCAATTGTGCTCGTCACGCGTTGGGAGGAGTACGAACAGCTCGCCGACGTCATCCGCGCGTCCGGCTCGACGCCTTTGGTGGTCGACGGCCGCCGGCTGCTCGACAAGAGCGCCTTCGAGCGCTACGAGGGAATCGGTCTCTAGGTGGAGTTCGAGCAGACGCCGATCGAGGGTGTCCGGATCGTTCGGCCGCGGAAGCTCGTCGACGAACGCGGCTTCTTCGCACGCGTCGTCTGCGAGCACGAACTGGGCGCCGACGGCCTGATCGGGCATTTCGTGCAGGCCAACGTGGGCTTCAACACGCGGCGCGGCACGCTGCGCGGCTTGCACTTCCAGCGGGAGCCGCACGCCGAGGCGAAGCTCGTCCGCTGCACCCGCGGGCGCGCGTGGGACGTCGCCGTCGACCTCCGCGAGGGCTCCCCGACCTGGGCGCGCTGGTTCGGCCTCGAACTGAACCCCGACGAGCACACGATGCTCTACGTCCCACCCGGCTGCGCCCACGGCTACCTGACGCTGGCAGACGACACGGAGATGCTCTACCACACCTCGGCCTTCTACAGCCCGGACGCGGCGGCCGGCCGACGCTGGGACGACCCCACCTTCGCCATCGAATGGCCGGCACCCGTCACGGTCGTGTCGGAGCAGGACCGCGACTGGCCGCTGCTCCCGCGGGGCGAGGAGTCCGCATGATCATCGTCGACACGGCGCTCGCCGAGCGGGAGCGCGAAGGCAACCCGGTGCGCGTCGGGCTCGTCGGCGCCGGCTACATGGGACGGGCGATCGCGCGGCAGCTGCTCACGAGCGTGCCGGGGATGCGCCTCGCCGCGGTCGCCAGCCGGAGCGGCGACGACGCGGAGCGCGCGTTCACCGCCGCCGGCGTCGACGGCGTCGTGCGCGCCACGACGTCCCACGAGCTCGCCGCGGCGATCTCCGGCGGCGGGCACGTGGCCACGGACGACCCGCTCCTGCTCGCGGCGGCCGCCGAGCTCGACGTCGTGATCGAGGTGACAGGCGACGTCGAGCTCGGCGCTCGCGTGACAGTGACCGCGATCGACGCGGGCAAGCACGTCGTGCTGATGAACGCCGAGCTCGACTCGACTGTCGGCCCGATCCTGAAGCGCCGGGCCGACGCCGCCGGCGTCGTGCTGACCGATGCCGACGGCGACGAGCCCGGCGTGGTGATGAACCAGGTCCGCTCCGTTCGCGCGCTCGGCCTGAGGCCGGTGCTCTGCGGCAACATCAAGGGCTTCTACGACCCGCATCGCACCCCCGAGACGCAGCGGGGCTTCGCCGAGTCGACCGGGCAGAAGGCGCCGATGGTGACGTCCTTCGCCGACGGCACCAAGCTCTCGATGGAGTCGACGCTCGTCGCGAACGCAACCGGCTTCGGGGTGCTCCAGCGCGGGATGCGCGGACACCGGCTCGAGCACGTGAACGAGGTCGCGTCGCTGTTCGAGCCCGACGAGTTGCTCGCCGGCGGCTGGGTCGACTTCGTCCTCGGCGCGCAGCCCGGCTCCGGGGCCTTCGTCGTCGGCTACGACGACGACGCCGTCAAGGCGGAGTACATGCGCTACTTCAAGATGGGCGACGGTCCGTTCTACGTCTTCTACCGGCCTTTCCATCTGCCGCACCTCGAGGTGCCCCTGACGGCAGCACGCGCCGTCCTCTTCCACGACGCGGCGGTTGCCGCCGCCGGACATGTCTGCGACGTCGTCACGATCGCGAAGCGCGATCTGGGCGTGGGCGACACGCTCGACGGGATCGGCGGGTTCGACACCTTCGGGATGATCGAGAACGCCGCCGTCAGCCGGCGCGACCGCCTCCTGCCGATGGGCCTTTCGGGCGGCTGCACCGTGACGCGGGCCGTCGCGGCTGAGACCGCCGTGACCTACGACGACGTCGAGCTGCCGCCGGGCCGGCTCGCCGACGAGCTGCGGGCGGAGCAGGACGACCTCGTCCCCGCCGCGGCCGCGCCGGCGACCGTGTGAGCGAAGCGACGTCTGAGCGCGTCCCGCGACGCGCCGAGGTGCTCGTGCCGGTCGCCGCGACGGCCCTGGCAGCCGCGCTCGGCCTCGTCGCGCTCGGCTCCAAGAGCTTCTGGCTCGACGAGTCGTTCAGTGCAGCGGCAGCGAGGCTCTCGCCCGGCTCGCTCGCCGACCTCGCCGCGGACAGCCAGGCGAACATGAGCCTCTACTACCTCCTGCTGCACGGCTGGCGGGTGCTCGGCGACGGCGAGTTCGCCCTGCGCAGCCTCTCTGTCGTGTTCGCAGCCGCCTCGGTGCCGGTCGTCTGGGCGCTGGCGCGACGCCTGTTCGACCAGACCACCGCGGCGGTCGCCGCGTTCCTGCTGGCCGGGAACCAATTTCTCGTCCAGTACGCCCAGGAGGCTCGAGGCTACTCGCTCGTCGTGCTGCTCGTGTCGCTCGCCTCCCTCCTCTTCCTGCGGGCGGTCGAGCGCCCGACGCCCGGCCGTCTGGCCCTCTACGCGCTGGTCGGAGGGCTGTCGCTGTACGCCCACCTCTACGCCGCCCTCGTGCTGCTCGCCCACGCGATCGCGGCTGCGTTGCTCCCGCACGCTCGCCGCCGCCTCGCCGTCGCCTTCGTAGGGATCGGCGCGCTCGGCTCGCCGCTCGCTCTCTTCGTGCTTTTCCGCGACACCGGCCAGCTCAGCTACCTCGGCAGGCCGGGGGCAGTCGAGCTGGCGAAGACGTTCGCGCACCTCGGTGGCGGGCGAGCCCCGACGCTCCTCTACGCCGCGCTCGGGCTCTTCGCGCTGGTCTCGACGGGCCGGGAGCTCTCCTCGCCCCGGAGCGAGGCGGGCAGACGATGGGCCTTCCTGCTCCTCTGGCTGTTCGTCCCGATCGTCGTCAGCTTCGCAGCGTCACAGGCGAAGCCGTTCTACCAGGCCTTCTACCTGATCGTCTGCCTGCCGCCCGTCGTGATCATCGTCGCTCGCGGGCTCGTCGTGCTCCCGTCGCACCGCTGGCGCCTCGGCGCCGCGACGCTCGTCGCCGCGGTCACCGCGGTCGAGCTCGCGCTCTGGTACGGCACCTACGACAAGGAAGACTGGCGCGCGGCGGAGCGCTACGTCGCCACGCATGCGCAGCCCGGCGACACCGTCGGCTTCTACGCGCCGTATGCCCGCATCCCGTTCGAGTACTACGTCCTTCGCGACGCGGACGACCGTGAGCAGCCGGGCTACCCGCCCGCGCGATGGGGCCGGCTCGATCTCTCGCACGCGACCTTCGACGACCCGCAGCTGCGTTTCGTCGGCCCGCTGCTCGAGCACGGACCGCGCGTCTGGATCGTCCTCAGCCACGGCTCCGAGGGCGGGGAGGCGACGGTTCGCGCCGCAGCCGCAGCGGCGGGGCGTCGCCTCGATTCTCGCTCCTTCACCGGCGTCGACGTCCTCCTCGTGGCGAGGCGAGGCTGAGCGCCCGCACCCGTCCTTGCTAGCGTCCTCGCTCGCGGTGCGCGCTCCATCTCGAACGAAGCGACGCGTGCTCCGCGGTGCGGGGCTGGCGCTGCTCGGGCTTTTCATCCTCGGGGTCGTCGCGGCTCTTGTGGTCGGCCCGAGGCGAATCCTCGCCCGGGAGGGGTTCGTCGCCGCGAGCGAACGGCTGGTGACGGGGATCCTCGTGGCCGGAACGCCCGCGCGGCCCGTGCTCTACGCCTCCTCGAGCGACCCACGCGTCGGAGCCGGCCCACACGGCGTCGATCTCGGCCTCGACACCAACTCCGGAGTCGTCTCGCGACTCGAGTGGGACGGCTCGGACTGGAGCATGCAGAACCTCGTGCGTGGACTGCCGCGGTCGGAGGAGAATCACGCGACGAACGGCCTGGCGCTCGACGCGCGGAAGAACGTCCTCTACGTCGCGCAGGGAGGCAACACGAACGAGGGCGCGCCCTCGGATCACTTCGCCTACCTGCCCGAATACGGGCTCTCCGCGGCCATCCTCGCCGTCGACCTCGGGCGGCTCCACGGCACGTACGACCTACCGGCGGCCAGCGGCACCGAGACACCCTTCGGCGGGGACGACGGCCGCAACCAGGCGCGGATCGATCCGGGCTCGCCCGTGCGGATCTATGCGCCGGGCTTCCGCAACGCGTACGACCTCGTGCTCGGGCGCAACGGCGGCATATACACGATCGACAACGGCGCCGGCTTCGACTGGGGCGACCGTCCCATCGGCTGCCGGGACGCGGTTCACAACTCGGGCTCATACGACCCGGACACGCTCCACCTGATCACGGGGCCGGGGTACTACGGCGGCCACCCGAACCCGACCCGGGGTCGACACGATCGACGCCAGTGCAACTACGTGCCACCGGCCGAGAACCGCCAGGTGCTCACGCGTTTCGACACCTCGACGAACGGCCTGGCGCAGTACGGGGCGTCGAACTTCGGCGGAGCGATGACCGGCGACCTCCTCGCGACCAGCATCGATCATCGCGTCTACCGCGTGCAGCTCGATTCCTCGGGCCGGCGGGTCGTCGCCAAGACGCCGCTGTTCACCATCGAGGGCTTTCCGCTCGACGTGACCACGCAAGCCGGGGAGCCATTCCCAGGCACGATCTGGGTTGGCGACTACGGCACCGGTGCGGTGCACGTCTACGAGCCACGCGACTTCGACCAGGGACCGCACTGGCAGTCGCTCGCGCCGAGCGGCCTGCGGCGGCAGGAGGTCTCGACCGTCCTGGTCGGCGGCAAGCTCTACGTCGGCGCCGGCGGCTCACGGCGACAGCAGGTGTACGACCCCGGCACCAACCGCTGGAGCGACGTCGCGCCGCTCCCGATCGAGGTCGACCACATCCAGGCGGTCGCCGTCGGGCCGCGGATCTACTACATCGGCGGCCTGCTCGGCTGGCCCGAGCCGGCGTCCGACGCCGTGCTCGTCTACGACACGCGGACGGACAGCTTCTCGCGCGGCGCGCCGATGCCCGTGCCACGGGGCGCCGGCGGCGTCGCGATGCACGAGCGGGAGGATCTTCTACGCGGGCGGGCTCGTCGAGGGGCATGCCGTCAGGCGATTCGACGTCTACGACCCCAGGACCGACAGCTGGAGCCAGCTGCCCGACCTGCCGGAGGCGAAGGATCACTTCCAGGCGGTGGTCCTCGGGGGGCGCTTCTACGCGATCGGCGGCAGGGACGGAGACATCGGCAAAGAGACGCGCTCGAACGACGCCTTCGATCTCGCACAGAGCCGCTGGATCACCGGGCTCGAGGAGCTGCCGACGCCGAGGGGCGGCTTCGCGACCGCGGTGCTCGACGGCCGCATCCTCGTGATCGGCGGCGAGGGGCCGACCGGCATCCATCACCAGGTCGAGGCCTACGACCCCGCCCACGACGCGTGGCGGGAGCTCGAGCCGATTCCCGGCGGCCGGCACGGGATCGAGGCCGCGGTCTGCGGCGGCGCCGTGTATGTCCTCGACGGCGGTGCCCAGCCGTACGGCGACCACCCGACCGACACCACGCAGGTGTACGCCCCGACTGCGGGGGCTGGGTGCGGACGAACCTCGACGACCGCGCAGCCCGCGACGAGCGAGCGCGTCGCATTTCGCAGCGGCGTGCTGCGCGGCGCAACGCTGCAGGAGCCGACCTCGCTGCAGTTCGGGCCGGACGGCCGTCTCTACGTCGCGCAGGAGGACGGGCGCATCCTCGCCCTCGGGATCGTCCGTACTGGCCCTGGCCAGTACGAGGTGACGTCCAGCGAGGCGATCGACGAGGTGCGAGACATCCCGAACCACAACGACGACGGCCGCTCCGCCACCAGTTGGCGCGTCGTGGTTCGCGAGGCCGGCAAGAAGTTGGGGCTCTGCTGCCGCCCGACCGAGAGCGGCGTCGTCACTGCGCCTCCCTCGATCCGTGACGGCCGTCGCCTCTTCACCTACGCGAGCTGCGCCGGCTGTCACGCGCTGCGCAAGGCCGGGACGGCCTCGGCGAGCGGGCCGGCGCTCGACCGCCTCGCGGGCGCGCCGGCCTCCTTCGTGCGCCAGTCGATCCTCGACCCGAACGCGATCCTCCATCCCGGGTACGGACCGAACCGCATGCCGCTCGACTACGCCGAGACGCTGACGAGCGCCCAGATCGATGCGCTCGTCGGCTACCTGACGAGGACCGGGCCGTGAGCCGCCGTCGCCTCCGGACGCTCTTCGTCAGCGAGGGCGACTTGGACGAGGTCATCGGCCACATCACGCTGCAGAACATGCTGCAAGACGCGTTCGGGGACGGCGAGCGCGGGATCGACGCGCACTTCGTGAAGCTGCCGCCGATGAGCCGCGCGGACCGAGTCGCGAGCGGCTGGGTGCCCGGTCTCGGGCGGCTCGACCTCGACCTCCAGCCGGTCCGCTGGCACCTCGTCCAGGCGGCACGCGCCCGGCGCGTCGTTCGCGAGGAGCTGGAGCGGCAACCGTACGACGTGCTCCACGTCAACAGTCACTCGATCGCGTTCGCCCTCGGCCGCGTCATGGGAAGCGTGCCGACCGTCCTCTCCGCCGACAGCAGCGTCTGGTCGTGGCACGAGCTCGGCGTCTGGCGCCGTCCCCGTCCCTACTCGAGGGCGATGCTCGGCCCCAGCATCGCCCTGGAGCGACGGGCTCTCGGGCGCGCGAAGGCGGTGCTGGCCTGGACGGAGTGGGCCGGGCGACAGCTGCTGCGAGAGGCACCGAACGCCAACATCGTCGTGCACAATCCCGGCCTCGACCTCACCCGTTTCCGACCGCTGCCGCAGCCGTCGCAGCCGCAGCCTCCGTCCGTGCTGTTCGTCGGCTCGCGGTTCTCACAAAAGGGCGGCTTCGATCTGATCGAGGCGATGCGTCCGCTCCTCGAGGACGGTAGAGCCGTCCTCGACGTCGTCACCCGCGATCAGCTGCCGACGCTGCCCGGCCTGCGGGTCCACCGGGTCGAGCATCACGAGGAACGCCTCGTCGAGCTCTACAACCGCGCCGAGATCTTCTGCCTCCCGACCCACGCGGACACGATGGGTTGGGCAATCCTCGAGGCCATGGCCTGTGCGAAGCCCGTCGTGTCGACACCAGTCGCGGCCATCCCGGAATTGCTCGACGAGGGTCTCGCCGGTGTCATCGTCCCACTGCGGGATCCCCGCTCGCTCCGCACCGCCGTCGAGGCACTGCTCGGCGACCCGACGAGGGCGCGCGAGCTCGGCGGGCATGCTCGCAGCCGCTGCGAGGAGCGCTACGACCTACGCACCCAATCGGCGGAGCTGATCCACATCCTGCAAGAGGCTGCCGGCGAGCCGCCGCTGTCCGCCGCCCCGCTCGCGCCCCGGACGTCGAAGCAGACGGCTGCTGAAGGCCTCGACCAACTGAGCGACGACGTCCAGCGCCCAGTGGCACGGAACTTGACGTCGCTCTGGCTCTCGCGCGGGCTCGGATTCGCGGTGCAGCTCGCCGCGTTCGCCGTGATCGCCGCGCATCTGGGGCCTGCGAGCTTCGGCGTCTACGTGTTCGCGCTCGCGTTCGCGGAGCTCTTCCGCATCGTCCCCGACTTCGGCTTCGGCCCGATCGTGACGCGCGACATCTCACAGCACCCCGACCGGGAAGCCGAGTTGCTTCCCAACCTGCTCTACCTCCGCACGATTCTCGGCGCGATCGCCTACGCCGCGCTCGCGGTCACGCTCTTGGTGGGGGGATTCGGCGCCAACGAACGTACCGCCGCGCTCGTCGCATCACTCGCCCTGATGATCCAGCCGCTCAGCTCGATGCGCTCCGCGCTCGAGTCCCGATTGAAGATGGGGCGAATGGCACTCGTCGAGATCGTGCGCGTGTTCGCCTTCGCCGCTGGCGCGGTGATCCTGGCCGCCGCAGATGCAGACGTGCTCGGGTTCGTGTGGCTCTACCTGCTGACGACGCTCGGCGCCGAGCTCGTCGTCCTGACGCTTGCCCTGGCCGTGACGAAGCTCCGCTGGGGCGTACGGCCCTCCTTGTGGTGGCCTACGGCCCGCGCCGCCGCGCCGCTCGCGGCAGCCGGTCTGCTGATCGCGCTCTACTACCGCTTCGACATCGTGCTGCTCGGCGCCCTGAAGCCGGAGGAGGATGTCGGCCAGTACGGTGCGGCCTACCGCTTTCTGGACGCCTTCGCCGTGCTGGCGTCGCTGGTCGCCCTCGTGCTCGCCCCTGTCTGGGCGCGCAGCTTCGTCGGGCGGGCCGGGATCCTGCAACGCCGGTACCGGCGGGTGATGCGGCTCGCGCTGCAGGTCGCGCTCCCGGTCGGTCTGACGGGGTCGCTGACCGCCTGGCGCCTGCTGCCGCAGATTCCCGGCCTCGGTGGCTTCGACGGCGCAGGCGTGGCACTTTCGATTCTCTCGTCCGCGGCTGCGTTCATTTTCCTCGCGTCGATTGCACAGGGGATCCTGATCAGCGCGCACCTGCAGCGGCGACTGCTCGTGATCGCCGCCTGGGGCTTCGCGTTCAACCTCGCGCTGAACCTGGCGCTGATCCCGCCCTACTCCTACATCGGCGCCGCGATCGCGACGAGCGTCACGGAGGGGGTCGTGATGGTGTTCTCGATTCGGGCTCTACGGACTCGGCTCGGGCTCGTGTGGCTCGATCGCAACCTCGTGCGCACGGTGATCCCCTGCACGATCCTGACCGCGACGCTGCTCGTCGGGTTTGCGATCCCCGTCGGAGCCCAGATCGTCGCCGGAGTCGTCGCGTACGGCGTCGCCGCGGTCGCGGTCGGCATGGTCACGCCCGACGACATGCGGGCATTCGTCCCCGAGCTGCTACGACGGCGGGGAGCCAATGTCGACGCCGGCACACCTCGGGTCTGAGGCGATGCGCATCCTGATGCTGGCTCCGGAGAGCCCCGTGCCCGCGACCTCCGGGGTGCGGCTGCGGATGCTCCACCTCGCGCGAGCCCTCGCCCGCTCCGCGGAGCTGGAGGTAGCCGTCCTCGGAGCGGTGCCCGACCACGAGGAGCCGTATCCGATCCTGGGCACGCGCGAGGCGCCTGCTCGCATTCGCGCACTGGCCGGATCCGTGACACGACCGTATCTGGTCGCGCGGCACGCGTCGCGGGATCTCGTCCGGATCGCACACTCGACCGACGCCGACACCGTCCAGGCCGAGTTTCCGTACCTCGTCCCGGCTGCCCTCCACGCGAGCGCGCCGATCGTGCTCGACGCCCACAACGTGGAAAGCGCGCTCGCACAGACGTTCGCGGCGTCCGACAGGCGGCAGCTCCGGCGGGCGCGCTGGCGCTGGGAGGCGGACAAGCTCGCGCGCTTCGAACGCGATGCCGTTCGATCAGTCGCCGCGGTGGCGGCAACGAGCGAAGCGGACGCGGCGGCATTCGCCGAGTTGGGCGCACAGGAGGTCGTCGTCGTCCCGAACGGCGTCGACACGGACGCGATCACCTTCGCGCCCGCCACAGGCGGGTCGCTGGTGGTCTATGTCGCGAACTTCGGCTACCTGCCGAACGTGGTCGCGGCGCGAGACCTCATCGAGGAAGTCCTGCCGCGTCTCCGGGCCGCAGTGCCCACGGCTACCCTCCGGCTCGTGGGCCGCAACGCTCCGATGCGATGGGTAGATGCACGAGCGGGCGTCGAGGTCTTCGCAGACGTCGACGACGTCGTGCCGCACCTCCACGCCGCGCGCGTCTCGATCATCCCGCTCCGAGCCGGGAGCGGCACGCGGCTGAAAGCGCTCGAGGCGATGGCCGCAGGCGTGCCCGTCGTGTCGACCCCCCTCGGCGTCGCCGGTCTCGACGTTCGAGACGGAGAGCACGTCCTGCTCGCGGACTCTGGAGCAGACCTAGCCGAAGCCGCCGCGACGGTGCTGCGGGACGAGGAGTTGCGCGAACGGCTCGCCATGGCCGGGCGAACGCTGGTCGAGTCGCACTACGACTGGTCGCTCGTCACCCGGCCGCTCGTCGAGTTGCACCGGCGCCTGGCAGACCGACGATGAGCCGCGACGTCACGGTTGTGATCCCGGCGTACGGTGGTGCCGAGCGGCTGCAAAGCTTGCTGGCGGCTCTCGCCCAGCAGGCGGAATCGGATGGGAACGGGCCGCTTCGCGTGGTCGTCGGGGACGACGCCTCGCCCGAACCGCTCGCCGACCAGCTGCCGTCCCACGCGGCACTCCGGCTCGAGATCGTCCGCCGTGACCGCAACGGCGGCCCCGGCGCCGCCCGCAACCTCGCCCTGGGCGCGGTTGAGACCGGCTGGGTGGCGTTCCTCGACGCCGACACCCTGCCGGCGCCAGGCTGGCTCGCAGCGCTCGAGCGGGTCGCCGCGGCCGACCTGCTCGACGTCGTCGAGGGCCCGGTCGAGATCCCCGGCGAGGCCACGCCTTTCACCCATGCGACGGAGGCACAGGATCCCGGGACCAACCACGTCTCGTGCAATCTTGCAGTCCGCACCGAGACGCTGCGCCGGGTCGGCGGCTTCGACGAACGGTTCTACGATCCGTCGCGGCGGCTCCACTTCCGCGAGGACACCGACCTGTTCTTCCGCCTCGAGGACGCGGGCTGCGCGGTCGGCTGGGAGCCGGAGCTGGTGGTCAGACATCCGCCGCTTCCAGCATCGCTGCTGTCGCCGCTGCGCCTGAGCCGGCGTTACCACTTCGACCCGCTGCTCGCCCGCGAGCATCCGCGGCGCTTTGCCGAGTTCCTCGGCCGGCGTCGAATCGGCCCCATCACGCTCCGTGCTGCACGCCACGACGCGGCGCTCATCGCCGTGGGTGGCGCGCTCCTCGGCGGCGGCGGCGTCATAGCAGGCAGCCGCACCACCGCCGCTCTCGGCGGCGTCGCTGCCATGGCCGGGTGGCTCGGCACGGCTTGCGGGCTTGCGTGGGGGCGGCGCGTCCGCGGCGCCGACGTCGCGCCGCTCGCGCTTGTGTCGGCGCTCGTGCCCTGGGTGTACGTCTGGCACTACTACCGCGGCGTCGTCCAGTTCCGGTACCGCCCGCGCTTCTGATCGTGGCGTCACCTCTCGTCTCGCTGATACTGGTCACGTTCAACTCGGAGCGTGTGCTGTCTGCATTCTTCGACTCGCTCGCGGAGACGACGTACGGCCCGTACGAGCTGATCGTGGTCGACAACGGCTCGGCGGACGAGACGCTGCCGCTCGTCCGGCAACGGCGGCCTGACGCGACCCTGTTCGAGAATCCCGCCAGCCGCGGGTACGGCACGGGCTGCAACCAGGGCGCCGGGCATGCGCACGGGGAGTACCTCGTCTTCCTGAATCCCGACATCGTCGTCCCGCCGCACTGGCTCGACGAACTGCTGGCGTCCTTCGAGCAGCACACGGACGTCGGTGTCGTCTCGCCGGAGATCTTGCCCCCCGGATGGCGGCCTCGGACGAGCGACGAGTCGGCCGTCGAGCTTGCGATGGTCCCGGGCTGCACGATGATGGTCTCTCGCAGGGCCTGGGAGCAGCTCGGGGGCTTCGACGAGACGATCTTTCTCTACTGGGAGGACACGGATCTCTGCTGGCGGGCGTGGCTCCAAGGCTGGCGCGTGATCGAGACGCTCGGCACGTACGCCGTCCACGACGAGGGCCACGGCGGCGGCGGCAGCCGCCGGTGGGCCGGCGAGGAGATGAAAAACGCCGTCTACGTGACACTGAAGCTCCGTCGGGGCCGGCGCGTGCCCCTTGCCTTGCTCGGCCGCGCAGCGTCGACGCTCGCGAAAGGCGTCCTCTGGCGGCGGACAGATGTGTTCGCGGCATGGCGCTGGAATGCCGTCCACTTTCGCTCGACGCTGGCCGCGCGTCGCTGCCTGCTGGACGGAGTGAGCGCCCAGCGGGCCGCCGACCTCGAACGTCGGATCGCCGGCCAGCGGCGGCGGCGGCTCCGCGAACGCGTGCTCGAGCGCGTCAAACCACGCTTCGAGGACTGAGCGCGGCAGCCTCTCGGGCGATGTCGAGCGTCTGCGCGGCGACCTCGGGCCAGCGGAAACGAGCGGCGTGCGCCAGTCCCGCCGCGCCCAGGGCCTCTCGCCGGGCGAGAGCGTCGCGAATGCCGTCCAACCAGGCCGCGGCGGTTCGCGCGCGCACAATCACGGCGCCTGGTCCCGCCGTCTCGGCCAGCGCGCCGGCGTCCGCGGCAACGACCGCGGGCGTTCCGCAGGCCATCGCCTCGAGTGGGGTCAACCCGAAGCCCTCGTAGAGCGAGGGGATAACGAGCGCCTCGGCGGCGCGGTAGAGGTCGACGAGATCGCCGTCGCCCGTTCCCGCGAGCACCGTGCAGCCGGCGCGGACCGCCGCCCGAGCGAGCTCTTCGCCGCGATGCCCAGGCGAACCGACCAGGACGACATGCCAGGGCTCGCCGCTTGCTCTCGCCGCCTCGGCGGTTTCGAGCAGAACCGGAAGGCCTTTCCGCGGCTCGAGCGTGCCGACGAACAGGATGTATGGCGAGGCGATGCCGTGGCGGGACCGCACCGCCGAGGCGGCCGCCGTGCGGTCACCCGTGCGAAAGGCGTCGTCCACGCCGAGCGGTACGACGCGAACCGACTCCTCGGAGATCCCCCAGAGGCGTCTCAGGTCGCGGGCCGTGGCGCGCGAGACGGCGACGACCGCGTCGGCGGCCCGCACCGAGCGTCGCACCGCGGTTCGAAACTCCAATTCGTGCCGTCGCGGCTTGATCCCTGGAAACAACAGCGGCGCGAGGTCGTGCACGGTCACGACAGACGGAACAGGACAGGGCCACGGCAGGACGGTCTCCGGCGCCCAGAACACGTCCGGCCGGTTGCGGACGAGCCACGGCAGCACGAACGTCTCGCGCCATACGCTTGCGCCCTTCCGCCGGCCCCAGGCGTGCCGTACGACCGGGATGTCGGTGAACGGCCGATGCGCGTTCGCCAGCAGCGTCACGTCGAGGTCAGCCGCAGTCGCCCACTCGGACACGATCCTGTGAGTCACCTTCGGGATCCCGCCCCAGCCCCAGGCCAGAGCGTTTGCGTCGACCGCGATCGACAGCCGGGCGCTGCTCACTGCATCAGTCGCGCCCGGGCCGGCGCGTCTGCGCGGTCGCAGCGGCCAACCATCCGAAGAGCGCTCCCATTACGACGCTGAAGCGCGGATCCGCGCCGGTGAACGATCCTGTCGTCTCGGCGACCGCTAGCGCGGGCAGAGACGCGGCGACGGCAACCCCGGCCACGCGCACGATCGGATCCGGGTGGCCCCTCCAAATGCGCAGTGCGGCAGCGATCGAGGCCAGCATCAGCCACACGTACGCGACGACGCCCGCCAGACCGAGCTTGAGCCAGAACCAGAAGGCGACCACGTGGGTGTAGTTGTGACCGCCGTCGAGCTCGACCGGAAGTGGATAGCGCTCCTGCCACGGCACGCCGAAACCGAGTCCGACCACCGGGTGGTGCCTGATCTCGGCGCGCACGTTCTTCGCCTCGTCGAGCCGGTAGCGGTCGTACTTGTTGCCGAGGATCTGCGAGGGCGTCAACGACTCGACCCGTTTGCCGACAGGCCCGCTCACCTGCGGCCCACCATACGTCGTGACGGCCAGGTACGACGCAAGGGCGAGCACGCCGATCGCCGGGACCACCAGCAGCCGGAGGCGGGCGCCGCTCGCGACCACGAGCGCGGAAAGCAGCGCGAGAGGAAGCGCGATCCAGAAGTTGCGCCTGAACGAGAGGACGATGACGGCGACCGCGAGGCCCGCCGCCAACTTCGTCCACACCGGGATGGGGACGCGAGCCACGAGCGCGGCGAGAACCCCCGTCGCGAAGAGGACGAGGAAGAAGTTGGCCGTCGGGGCGTAGAACGTCAGGGTCGTCCCCTCGATGTCGCGGCCGGCGCCGAGGAGCCACGAGGCCAGGCCCTCGATCCCTTTCGCAACCGCCAGCCCGGCGGCGACGACGACCATGAGCCGCACGTCCCTCGGCGAGGAGAGGAGCGTCACCACTAGCAGCGGCAACAGCACGAGGTAGACGACTCCTCGGAGGTCGACCAAGAGGGCAGTCGGGTCGGCGCCGCCCAGCCGCCCGGCAACGACGCCCGCGCAGGCGGCGATCGCCAGCAGGAGGAGAGGCAGCGTGAGCCGGCCGGGCAGCAAGACGGAGCCGCGCCCGCTCGCCGCCCGCACGACCACCCCGAAGAGGATGACGAAGAGCACGAGGTCGAGCGCCGACGGCGGCCCCCGGTAGAACTCAGCCGCAAGCGGCACGAGCGAGTGGCGGTCGTTCTCGAACAGCACCGTCGCGACGAGCAGACCCCCGAGCACCGCCGCTGGGCGCTCGGCGAGCGCCAGCCCCACCACGACCGCGAGGGCCGCGAGCCCGAGCAGCTCGAGCCGCGCAGGCGCGAGTGCGACGCCCGCCGCCACCAACGCGACAACTGCGAACACGACCACCATCGAGAGCGGCCGAACACCCCGAACGCGCCAGGCCCCACGCTCGAGCCCCGCCCAAGCCGCCCCACCGACCCGATTCGAACGCGCCTCCATCGTCACCACGCTCCGGCGAGCTCCGTCACGACCCCACGCATCTCCTCGCGGAACCGCACGCGCGAGAAGCGCTCAGCGTTCGTTCGAGCCGCCCCGGGGTTCAGCGGCTCGCGCGCAGCGAGGACGACCGCCTCCCGCAGGGCCGCGACGGTCTGGTCGCGGATGAGCCAGCCGGTCGCGCCGTCGACGACGATGTCGGCTGCACCGCCGCGGTGGAAAGCGATCACGGGCGTGCCTGTCGCCTGCGCCTCGGCCATCGCGATCCCAAAGTCCTCCTCGGCGGGGCAGACGAGCGCGCGAGCGCGCCGGTAGAGGGAAAGGAGCTCGTCGTCCGTCACGCTCGGTCGGAACTCGACGTTCGGCGTCGCGACCGCACGAAGCTCCGACTCGAGCTGGCCCGTGCCGACGACGACCAGCCGTTGTGGCAGCCCCGCGAAGGCGCGGACGACGAGGTCGGGACGCTTGTACGCGACGAGTCGGCCGACGAACAGATACTCGTCGTCGCGTTCCGACCCGTCCGGCGTGAAGTAGTCCGTGCGTACGGGCGGGAACACAACCCGTGCGCTGCGCCCGTAGAACCGCTCGATGCGGCGGCGAACGGCGCTCGAGTTCGCGACGAACGACGTCACGCCGGACGCCTTCGACCGGTCCCAGCGGCGGAAGAGCGACATCGAATGTCCGGCCACGCCGCGGAGCCGCGCTGGAAAGCGATGGGCCTCGGCCGGGAAGTTCCAGGCGTAGCGCATCGGGGTGTGGCAGTAGCAGACGTGCGGGATCCCCTCCTCGACGCGAACCGCCTTGGCGCACGCGTGGCTGCTCGACACCACCGCGTCGACGTCCTTGAGCGCAGGGCGCAGGCGCCAGGCGAGCGGCATCAAGGGCAGCAGCCATTCGTGGTTCGCGGTGCCCCGCGGCACGTGCTGCAGGAGCGACGGTTCGGCCCGCGTGAGGGCGGGCGGGACGTTGCGGCGGTCGAGCAGAGTCGTCACGAGACGGGAGTCTGGGAACTCGTCAAGGAGCTCCTCGACGCAACGCTCCGAGCCGCCGTAGCGGACGAGCCAGTCGTGGGCGATCGCGACGCGCATCGGGCGTGCGCTTCAGCGAGAGCGGCCGAAGCGGGCGAAGCGGCGGGCAGTGGTTGCCGTGGCCGCCTTGTCCTCGGGCGTCTCGTCGACCGGGAAGTAGCCGCCGTACCGGGTCTCGGCGGCCGGCTCGACGCCGGTCAGGACGAGCCCGAGCCTGGGGGTCGGAACCCGGTCGAGCGCGCGCTTGAGCTCACTCAACGACCCGCGGTCGAGCACGTTCAGCCTGGTCACCACGATCAGCGCGTCGACGCTCGAGCTCAGGTTCAGCGCATCGCTCACCTGCAGGATCGGCGGCACGTCGACGAGCACGATGTCGGCGCGATCGCGCAGCTTCGCGAGCAGTTCCGCAATCTTCCTCGTACCGATGAACTCACCGACGTTCGGGGGCTTCGGGCCCGCGGCGAGGAGCTCGAGCAGGCCGGGATAGCCGTCCCGCCCGCGCCGCCCGTTCGACTCGCTCAGGAGCTTGGCGACCGAGGCGTTGGACGTCGGGATCGTGACGAGCGCGTCCTCGAGGGTGGCCCTCCCGATCGCCACGTCGGTGATGCCGTGTCTCGGCTTGACGCGCAGGAGCTCTGGCAACGCCGGCAGGCGCAGGTCGAGGTCGACGAGCGTCACATGGCGGCCGTCCCGGGCGAGTGCGACGCCGAGGTTCGCGATCGTCGTCGTCTTGCCCTCCTCGGCCATCGCGCTCGCGATCATGATCAGCCTCGCGTCCGTCTCGGCGTTCGCGAACTCAAGGTTCGTACGGAAGATGCGGAACGCCTCGGCCTCGACCGAATCGGGGCTTGCGAGCATGACGAGGCGCTCGTGACGCGGGCCCCGGCGCGATGCCTCGGCGATCTGGCCGAGGACGGGGAGGGCGAGTTCGTCCTCGATCTCCCGGGACGAGCGCAGCCGCGTGTCGAACGCGTCACGCACGAAGGCCAGGATCAGGCCGAGCCCCAGGCCGAGAAAGAGGGCGATCAGCCCGGTGCGCTTCGGGCGCGGACGGACTTTCTCGGCGCCCTCCGCAGGATGCACGAGAACCGCGTTCGCGGTCTGAAGCGTCTCGAGCGTGACGAGCTGCTGTTCCTTGTCGAGCAGCGATCGGTAGAGCGCGGTGTCCTTGCCACCCGAGGCTGCAAGTCCGATGAGCTTCGCGTGGACGTCGGACCTGGCCTTTACCAGAGCGCTCGTATCCAGCTCGTGACGGAAGTTGATGAATTCGTCGGCGTAAGCGGTGGCGAGCCGCTTGCTCCGCGCCGCCTCCGAATCCGACACGGTGAACTGGAGCAGGTCGACATTCGCCTCGGGAGCGACGGATGAGGCATCGAGGAACCGACCGATCGGCCAGTTGAGCCGTTCCCGTTTCAGCACCCGCGTGATCAGCTGCGGCGCCGTGGCGACGGCCGCCTGCGTCTGGGCGAAGCGATCGGGATCCTGGAACGAGTTCGGGTCGGTCGCGCCCGTCAGGCTTGCGGCGAGGTTCTGCCGGCTGAGGAGCACGTCCGCCTTCGCCTCGTAGAGTGGTGAGGCACGTAGAGCGATCAGGACGGCGATCAGTGGCACGGCGACCGCCGTGACGAGGATCAGCACAGTCCGCTGTCGGACGATCCGAAGGAATTCGGTCAGCGTCGGGAGTCTGTCTTGGTTCGTGTCGTTATCCATCTCGTCAGCGACCGTTGCTGTCGCCCGGATTGTAGTCGGGCCACTCTGAACGTCCCGGTCGGCCGCCGGCGACGTGAAAGCCCGGTATGCCTCTCGCCTACAGGACGAGGTAGAGGACGAAGGCGACGGAGACCAGCCAGCCGAGCTCGATCACGATGAGCAGGGCGAGCAGGGCGAGCTCGAGTCTGCGCGGCAGCTCGGTCGCCACAAGCGCCGGTTGTTCCGGAAAAACACCCGGTTGTTCCGGAAAGACACCTTCCGCAACCGGCTGCAGCTGTTCGACAGCAACGTCCGTCATACCTCTCCCCTATGTTGCGGGCCCCGCCCCCGGTGCCCACGCTCCAGACTAGCCGGTTTTGGCTGTCGAAACGAGTCCTCTACCTCATTTCGACTTGTCCCCGTGCCACGCGTCCTACCCCGTCAGAGCCGATGGCCAAACGCCCGCCCGACGAGCAGCCGCTCGTTCGCCTCCACGGCATCGGCTCTACCTCGAGAGCCAGCTAGTCAGCCCCCGCCTGGCGCTGCCGGCGCCGGCGCCGTTCGTCCCGTTCGCGGCGACGGTCCTCCGCCCGTTCGTTCTCCTCGGAACGACCCTCCTTACCCTCCCGCCCCGTAAGCTCGAGCGCCGCGACGATCAGCGCGGTCTCGCCGAGCTCCAACGCCTCGGTCTCCGCCGGGTCGACGGACTGCTGCATCGAGGCGTCCGGCACAGGGAGACCGGCGCGTTCGAACTCGCGGGTTCGGAGCTCGACCCGCCGGATCTTGCCGTTGGAGGTCTTCGGCAACTCGTCGACGAACTCGATCTCGGAGGGCACCTCGCCGGGCGGGAGCTTTCGCTGGCTCTGGGCCAGCAGCCGACGCTGGAGCGTCTCGGTCGGCTTGCGGCGCGGGTGAAGGACGACGAACGCCTTCACGGCGTTCGAATGCCCAGCAGGGTCGGGTTTCGCCACGACGGCCGCCTCGGCGACGGCGGCGTTCGCCAACAGAAGCCGCTCGAGCGCGGTCGGAAGAATGCGATCCGTCGCGGTGACGATGACGTCCTCCGCGCGCCCGGCGAGCCAGAAGTAGCCGTCCTCGTCCCGAGTCGCACGGTCGCCGGTCACGTACCAGTCACCGCGGAATTTCGCCAGCGTTGCGTCGAGATCGTTCCAGTATCCGACGAAGAGGCCGGGGGGGTCGCCGAACACTGCGATGTCGCCCTCCTCACCAAGGGGCACCTCGCGCCCGTGATGGTCGATCAGCGCAACTATGTGCCCAGGCGTGGCGACGCCAATCGACCCGGCCCTCGTCGCTTCTGGAAGGTTCCCGATCAAGAGCGTCGTCTCCGTCTGGCCGTAACCGTCGCGAACTGTCAGTCCCGACGCCTCGTGGAAAGCCTCGATCACATCCCGGTCGAGCACCTCTCCGCTCGAAACCGCCGCTCGCAGGGATCCCAATGGCTTGCGCAGATCGCCGAGCTCTGCCATCAGGCGGTACTCGCTCGGCGTCTGACAGAGCGTCGTCACACCGAGGCGCTCGATCAGCTCGACGCGTGCCTCCGGGACGAAGTCGCCTTCGTCGACGACGACCTCCGCGCCACGGCTCCACGGGCCGAGCAATCCGTTGCAGATCGACTCCGTGGATCCCATCGCATGTGCGCACCAGACCCGATCGCGCGGCTCGACTTCGAGCCAGTGCTCCGCCTGCATCGCCGTCGCGAAGCAGTATCCGTGTGTCTGCACGACACCCTTTGGACGCGACGTCGTGCCAGAGGTGTAGAGGATGAAGGCAGCGTCGTCGGCGTGGGTGTCGTGCGTCTGCGCGACGGCGGACTCGCCACCCAATAGCTCTGAGGCGTCGTCGACGTAGAGCACCGGCGGCGCGTTCTCGACGCCCGCGAGCGCCGGCCGCACCGCTTCGTCCGCCACGACGAGGCACGCAGCGGAGTCGCGTGCCCGGAACGCGAGCTCTTCGGCCGGCAGCGCCGTCGGACATGGAACCGCGATCCCCCCCAACTTGAGCACGGCGAGCAGAACCTCGTGCCACTCGGGCCGAGTCCCGATCGACACGATCACGCGGTCACCGGCCTCCACGCCGTTCGTCCGGAGTAGACCTGCCCAACGGGCCGCGCGGGCCGCGAGCTCCGAGAAGAGCAGGCGATCGATCACGCCGTTCGGGTCGACATGTGAGAGGGCGGCACGTGTGTGCGGTACTTCCGCGAATCGCTCGATCACGTCCCGCGTGAAGTTGAACCGCTCCGGTGTCGTCCAGCCGTCGGCGTCGACGGCAGAAATCGGCCCTGAGACGACGTGCCGAGGCACGCTCGGCCTTTCGGTGCCCCAGATCTCAGGGATCCGCGATGGCGTGTTGCTACTCACGTCGTCGATTCACCAGCGCCCTTCACGGTTCACCGGAGAGGCGCATGAGAAACACCGAGCTCCGCGCGCCGATTGCACTCGATCCTAGCTCATCGCACGCCCAAACCCCCTTTCGCGACGCATCGGCGCCTCGCGCGGTCCGTGCGTCCGGAGTTCGGAGTAGGCTAACCCGACCCTCGAACGCTGGATCTCTGCGGCACCCGGCATCAGTCGATCGCAGGTCGTCGCATGCTGTGTGGAGAGTCGGCTACCCGCTAGGTGGTGAACAGCGTCGTGTCTCTCCTGCTCACGACCCGATCCGTCAAGTACCTGATCGTCGCGCTTGCGCTCGCGCTGCCGCCGGCAGCGGTGATCGCGCAGACCCTTCCCAGGTCACAGCCGCACCGTGAACAGGTCGCCCGGTCCGGTCACAAGGGCGCGTCCACGCATGGGCGAAACGTCAGTCAACTCAAGCACCTGAAGCGAGCGGCCGGCATCACTTGGTATCGGGACGACGCGCTCTGGAGGGACGCCGAACCGACACGCGGCAAGTACCGCTGGAGACGCCTCGACCAGATCTTCGGGAACGCCCGTGCAGCGCGAGTCGACGTGCTGCTCATCATCGACTACAGCACGCCCTGGGCGGGCACCCCACCCGGAAACGCGGACTACGCCCGCTTCGCTCGAGCGGTTGCAGATCGCTACCACGGTTTCGGCGAGCGCTTGGCGTTCGAGTTCTGGAACGAGCCATACATGAACTGGACCTGGGGTGGGCAGCGACCGGATCCGGTCAAGTACGCCTCGATGGTTCGGGCGGCGGCGACGGCTGTGCGGTCCGCGGGCTACGGGATTCGCCTGATGGCGAACGTCGACGTCCGCAACTACGCCGACGGTTCGCCGTACTTCGAGGAGTTCCTCGACGCCGACCCGACGCTCTACAAGCTTCTCGACGCCTGGAGCATGCATCCCTACACCTCGAACTGCTCGCCGCTTGCCGACCTGAACGATTCGTGCGGGAAGCTCCGGCCCGACTGGCGCTTCGACCGGATCGGGAAGCTGAAGGCCGTGGCGCGTGCCCACGGCGCGTCCCGCCCGATCTGGGTGACCGAGTTCGGCTGGTCGACCTGCACCGATGACCCGTCGGAGTGCGTCTCGGAGGCGCAGCAGGCGCGGTACACCGCCCAAGCGATCTACCGGGCAACACAAGAATGGGGCGTCGAGGTGATGTTCATCCACACAGGCGATCGCGACGGGGCGGGGAGCGACAAGGAAGCGCACTACGGCATGTTCCGCACGAATGGCAGCGACAAGCCGGTCGTCGACGCCATCGCAAAGAGCTAAGCACCGGCGCGCGCCATCGTGCGCCCCGAATGACCCGGGGTGCGTTGGTGCCGCTGGGACAGGGCAGACGCGGCACCGGCTGACGAGTGTGACGGGCGAGAGGGGAGTCCCGGCCGTCGCCGCAGCGCGCACCCCGGAGAGCCGGGTTCGCCGGCGCGCACGTTTCTCCCTCCGCTCGCATCTTCCTGGACAGGCCGAGCGCCTGCAGCCTTTTCTGCGGCGGCAGCAGAGAACGGGGAGGGCTGGCGCGGCGCTCGGCCGATCCGTCCGCGTCAGGGTCCTTGAACCACGCCGTTTCCAGGCCACCGTCGAAGGCGATACGCGCATCGGTCGTGAAGGGCTCGCCGTATTGCTGGAACACCATGCCCTCCGCCGCCAGCTCCTCGACGGTCGATCCCACATCGCCGACCCTCCGGGCGGCCAGCGTCGCACCCGACCTGCCGGCATCGTCCTGCGACGAATATATGTGGATGGCGCAATCGCCGCCGGTCAAATCCCTACGGCGGCCCAGATGTTTCCGAGCCTAGTTAGGCGCGGGTCCCGGCACCGATCATCGCGCCCACCACGCCACGACCAGGGCGAACAGCACGAGCTCCACGGCCAGGATCACCAGGTCGTAGCGGGCCAGCTCGGGATCGCGAACCCACCGCTTGAACCGGCAGCGCAGCCGCAGGCAGGTCGCCTCGACGATGAGTCTCCGGAGATGGTCTATCTCTGCGTGTGCCACGACCAGAGAACGGTCGGTGCGCGGATTCCGGTCCGGGGTCTGATCGCAGCGACTCGGCCAGCTCGCCGATCTCGTCGAGCGTGCACCGCGGTGAGGACACACCCGCAACTGAAGTAACACTCCTTGCCCGCGCTCAACCTCTCTACCCCGACGCTCGCTCGCGGCCGCGGCGCGACCGTGTGCTCTCGCGCCAGCGCCGGCGTGCCGCCTCTTGGAGATGTGTCGGAAGCTCGTCGATGGCCTGTCCGAGTGGCGACGCGACCGCGGCCTCGATGAGTTCGTCGTCGAGTTCTTCGCCTAGCGATGTTCGAACGATCTGCTGCAAGCGCTGCCAAGCGTCACTCAAACTCGGGAGCTGCTCCGGGAGGTCCGTTGACGTTCCATGTGCTGCTAGCTCTGCGTGCAGCTCGGTAACGACGCGCGTGAGGTCCTCGTGTTGGGCTAACCCTTCGAGGACCTTGAAGATCTTCGCTGCGAGCGCTTCATCAGCCTCGTTCCTTGCCGAGACAGCCTGCTCGAAGGCGGCCAAGGCTGCCTGGACGCGTACTTGCTCGACTCGGGCTTCCTCTTGGGCCAGACGCTCCTCGAACGCCGCTGCCTCGCGGAGCGCGATCGCCAGCCTGCCATCAGCCTCGTCTCGCAGCGCGTCCAGCTGCTCCAGCTCCTGCTCGCGCTCATCCGCAAGCGCACGCGCCTCCTCCATCTGTGCGCGAAGCGCCACGACCTTGCGCTCCAGTTCATCCGGACGTACTGCCACGCCATCGCTATAGCCCGCCACCGCTACGGCTAATCAGCCGCAGATCCGCAAGGGGCCGGCGCAAGGGAGACGCACGTAGGCGCGGACCGCTGCGCGTCGAGCCGCGCCCGTAGGTCGCCAGCGTGAGTCGTAGCAGAAGGTCAGTCCGTCGGCGCCTGGCTGATAACCAGGCGCTCGGAGCCTCGGGTCCGGCGAGAACCTCGCGGATGACGGCGGTGGGCGGGTGGCAAGTGCCGCCGAAGCAGCCGCCGCGGCGTCGTATTTGGCCGTCAGCAGCGGTGGGCACCCCCTGCCCTCTCGAGGTGCTCGGTAGTAGGGCCTTGGTGGCGAGACTCAACGCCCTCTATGAGCGACTATCCTGCGAGCTCACCGGACGAGTACCGGCGGCCACTAGGCGCCTTCACTGTCCATTCGCAGGATCAGGGAGGTGCGTCATGGCAATAGGCGGAGACAGGCTTACGTTCGGCAACGGCGGAGCGTTCATGCAAGACACGCGTCGCGAGGTGGAGCAGTATCTCGCGCGTCGCCGCACTCGCTTGAAGGGGTCGCTCCTCCTCTTCGCGAAGGTTCCCGTGGCGATCGGGCTGACTGCCGCCTCGTGGGCGGTGCTCGTCTTCGCGCGGCCCGGTGTTGCGGCGGCGCTCATGTGCCTCGCGGGACTGATACTGGGCGCGCTGCTAACAGCCTTTTGTGTGCAGCACGACGCGAACCACGGCGCCTACTTCCGGCGTCGCCGCTACAACCACCTGCTCGGCTGGACAGCAGACGCGCTCCTCGGCTTCTCGAGCTACGCCTGGCGCGTGAAGCACAACATTGCCCACCACACCTATACGAACATCGATGGCTTCGACGACGATGCCAGGCAGGTGCCATTTGCTCGATTCGCGCCGTCCCAGGCGCCTAAGCCGTGGTACCGGTTTCAGCACCTCTACATCTGGCCGATGTACACGCTGATGGGCTTGCGCTTGCAGATCGTCGGCGACCTCGCCGCATTTGCGCGTGGCACTGTCGGAAAAAGCGCACTGAGAGTGCCCCGCGGCTGGAATCTTGCTGGAGTGATCGTTGGTAAAGGCATCTTCTTCACGTTGGCGATCGTGATCCCGCTACTTGTGTATCCCTGGTGGGCTGTGGTCGGCGTCTACCTCGGCTTCGCGATGATCACCAGCCTGATCATGGCAACGACTTTTCAACTCGCCCACTGTGTCGAGGAAGCCACATTCACCTCAGCGGAGCAGGCGGTTGCCACGCGCCCGGTCTGGGCCGTCCACGAGGTCGAATCGACCGTCAACTTCTGCCCCCGCAACCCCGTGCTGACCTGGGCGTTGGGAGGCCTCAACTTCCAGATCGAGCACCATCTGTTCCCGCTCCTGCCGCATACGCACTACCCCAAGGTCGCAGAGATCGTTCGGCGTAACTGCGCCAAGCACGGCATCCGCTACTCGTCACAACCATCCCTGCGAGCCGCGCTGCGCTCGCACTTCCTGCACCTCCGCGCAATGGGCCGACTGGGAATACCCGCCGAGATCGAGATGGGCTAATCCGTCGCCCGACGGTCGATCCCTCGACGTCGGTTCCGTCGGCCAAGGCGCGTGCGTCGGCATCGGCTTCATAGACCCGGGCCCGCTTTCGGTGCAGCACTAGCGACGACCTGGTCAACTCTCTCGTCAACTGCTCTGGTTGCGCAACGTGCTGCTCCGTGAGATGGAAGCCTGAGTTCATAGCTCTCGCTACATCACGTAGCCCCCCAGAGCCGTATCTCACCTCCTCCGCGAGTCGGAGTTCACCTCCCTCCGCCCCACCCCTTCGCCACCCGCGAGCGCGGCGAGCGCCGTGGGATCTGCTCGCCGACCGACGGCGCCTGCGGCGCGCTAGGCGAGCGCCCCTCCACCTGTCGGCCGCAGCCGCGTCTCGAGAACGAGCCACGGGGCGCGGGCGAGTGCGTGACGCATCTCGTCCCGGCTCGTGAACGTCTGCGTGAGCCGGCGTCCCTCGTAGACGAGCGCGACAGACGGGTCGCGAAACGGCCACGGATCGACGGTGTACTCGCTCGCCTCGGCGTCGACAGGGGCGGCCACGACCGTCACCTCACCGCTCGCAGTCGGGACCCCCTCATGCGCGTGCACGCTGCGCAGGCCGTGACAGAGCGCCAAGGAGATTCCGTCGAACCAAGCGACGAGACGGCGGTTACGGGCGAGCACACCCGCGGTTGCATACGGGGCGTATCGGTCGTCTGCACGAAGCGATCCGAGCAGCTCGTCCTGTAGGACACGCTGTCGACTTAAGAACTCCACGACGGCAGGATCGTCGGAGGGCGCTCCGTTCTCGCGGTCGGCGGGCTCGTAGAGACCGGTGCCGTGCAGCGAGACGAGAAGCGCGGCATAGCGTGACTGGGGCAGGACCAAGCTCGCGGCCGAGGCCCACAAGGCGAGATGCGTCGAACGCGGAAGCTCCCGGAAGCTGTACGGCAGCCCCGAAGCAGGGCTCAGATCAGGAGCGGCGTCCCAGGCAGCCATTCCGATGTCGTGCTGTTCCGCGGCGAGACACACTTCCTCCCAGGGCTCGAAGCCGCCAAAGCGGTCGTTGCCCCAGGCACGAGCGAGCTGCCCCGAGACCCAGGCGTGAGCCGGTTGACCGATGAGGATCAGGCCCTGCGCATCCTCCCGGTGCAGCACGCTGCAGACACTAACCACGCCAAGCCACAGGCGCCTCTCGCGATCGATGATCGAGAGCGAACTGCAAGTCTGGTCGACCGGTACGCAATGCGTTCGTGCGCGAGGACGCGGACGCCGCTGCAAGTCTCTTCAGCGCCGACGCGACCTATCAATGGGGGCCCGTCGGCGAGCCCTCTGCACGGCCCAGAAGAGATCCGCGCGAGGTGATGGCGGGCCGACTGCGCGCCGCGGTCGATGGTCGCGCGCTCCTGGAGCGACCTAGGGCCGCGCGGACGCCGCAAACGACGCGTACGCCCGCTTCAGCACGTCCGCCAGGTCGTCCCCGCCGACCCGCACGCCGCTTGGGCCGAACCGCTTCAGCACAGCTCCCGCGGGGAGCGGCCGCAGGTCGCGAGTCGGCGGCAGAGGCCCCGCCGCCCACGGGTCGCCGTCGAAGGCCTCGACCGGGGCCGGCTCCGGCTCGTCGGCCGGCGCCGTCCTCCTCCTCCTCGGCGTCGCAGCCCCGGAAACGAAGCAGCAGCGACGGATCGCGGTCGAGCTCGTCCGCGATCACATAGGCGAGCGCGGCGAGGTGGGCGCAGCCCTCTGCGTCGCACGTGCACGCGCGAACGAGAGCCCGGGCGGGAGGCACGAGCGGCTCCTCCCAGTCGACGTTCATCAGGTGCTCGAGATGCACGGACTGCGTGCGGCCCTCGACCGCCTCCTCGAGCGGGTGCTTGCCACGGGCGTAGCGCTTCATCGCCGCCCAGATCCGCGGCGGGACGCGAGCGGCGGAGATCGTGACCGCGCAGTCCTCGACGACGCCGGCGATCGTGCCCGCCGTCACGTCGACCCTCTGGACGGCCCCTTCGCGCGCGAGCACCCGTCCGCGCTCCGCCACCGCGGAGCTCTCGTCGCCGACGATCCCGCTCGCGAGGAGCCGCGACCACGGGCCCTGTCCCGGCAGATCCCTCATGCGGCCTCCTCGACCGGGTCGACCGAGAGCTCGACGGCCGCGCGGATCGCACCGAGGTCGAGGTCGCCGAGCCAGTCCTCGGAGCGGCCGGCGATGACCTTCTCGGCGAGCTCGCGCTTGGAGTCGAGCATCTGGTCGATCCGTTCCTCGAGCGTGCCGTTGCAGATGAGGCTGTGCACGTAGACGTGCTTGCGCTGGCCCAGCCGGTGGGCGCGGTCGGTGGCCTGCTGCTCGACCGCCGGGTTCCACCAACGATCGAAATGGAAGACGTGATTCGCGGCCGGCAGGTTGAGGCCGCGACCTCCTGCCCGGATCGAGATCACGAGCACGGGCGGGCCTTCTTCCGTCGCGAACGACGCCAGCACCTCCTCGCGCTGCCGGGCGTTCAACCGGCCATGGAAGAAGCCGACGCGTCGCTCGAGCCGCTGCTCCAGGTGCGGCACGAGCCGGTCGAAGCCGGGGTACTGGGTGAAGACGAGCGCCTTGTCGCCGGCGGGCACGGCACGGAGCAGCGCGACCAGCCGCTCCAGCTTGCCGGAGCGCCCGTCGAGCGGCCGGCCGGTCGTGAGCACCATCTCCGGGTGGTTGCAGACCTGCTTGAGCTGGCCGAGCATGGCGAGGACGGCGCCGCGTCGGCCGAAGCGATCCTCGTGCGCCTCGACGCGCAGCCAGCCAGCGGTCGACGGTGGCGCGGTAGAGGGACGCCTGCTCGACGGTGAGCGGGCAGTAGTCCTTCGCGATCGTGATCGCCGGCAGGTCGAGCTCGACCTCGGGCGAGTCCTTCTCGCGGCGGAGGATGAACGGCTGCACGATCGACCGGAGGCGCTCGAGCGCCTGTGTGTCGCCGTAGCCCTCGATCGGCCGCGCGAAGGTGCGGTCGAACCAGTCGCGTGAGCCGAGGAGGCCCGGGTTGACGATGTCCATGATCGCCCACAGCTCGCCGAGCCGGTTCTCGATCGGCGTCCCCGTCATCGCGACCTTGCGCCGCGCGGGCAGCCGCCGCAGCGCCCGCGCCCGCTTCGTCGCGGGGTTCTTGACGTCCTGCGCCTCGTCGAGCAGCACGCGGTCCCAGGCCACCGCCGCGAGGTCGTCCGCGTCACGCGCCGCGATGTCGTAGGAGGTGACGACGACGTCGGACGCGCGCGCCGCGTCGGCCAGCGCGGGGCCGGAGAGACGGAGGTTGCCGTGGTGGCGATGGACGCGGAGCGACGGCGCGAACCGCCCGAGCTCCGCCTCCCATTGCTTGACGACGCTCATCGGGCAGACGACGAGGGTCGGGCCGACGTCGCCGTCCTCGCGCTCGGAGGCGAGCATCGCGATCGCCTGCACCGTCTTGCCCAGGCCCATGTCGTCGGCCAGGATCGCGCCGGCTCCGAGATCGCCGAGCAGCCGGAGCCAGCCGTGACCGCGCTCCTGGAACGGGAACAGGTCGAACTGCATCGCCGCCGGGGTCGGGAGCGACGTGAAGCGGCGCTCGCCACCCTGGAGCAGGTCGGCCAGCGGAGCATCGAGCTCGACCGCGCCGAGCTCGACGCCCGCCTCGTCGGTCTCGAGCCCGGAGACGGCCCGCACGAGGTCGACGACGCCGTGGCCTCGCTGGCGGCGCTCCAGGAAGCGCAGGGCGCGTTCGACCTCGGTGCGGTGCAGGGCATGCCAGCGGCCGCCGATCCGGACGAATGGCTCCTTGGCGGCGGCGAGCTCGGCGAGCTCCTCGTCGGTGAGGACGTCGTCGCCGACCGCGAGCCGCCAGTCGAACCGGGCGAGCTCGGCCGTCGACAGGAGACCGCTCGACCGGACCGGCGGCCCGCTCGTCGCCCGGAGGTTGACGCGCAGCCGGCTGCGCGTCCCAAGCCAGGCGGCGGGCAGCGTGACCGGGACATCGCGCTCCTCGAGCCGCGGGATCAACTCGCGCAGGAAGCGGCGCACCGTCTCCGGCTCGAGCTCCGCCTCGGACGGCTCGGTCGGATGGAACTCGATGCCGGCGTCGGCGAGGAGCGGCGCGATCTCGGTCAGCTGCCGGATCAGATCGCGGCGCGCGTCGCCCGCACGCAGGAACGAATACACCTCGTGGCCGCCGCTCCAGAGGAGCGAGGCGGGCAGGCCGAGGGTGGGATCGTCCTCCG
The DNA here is from genome assembly GCA_963808915.1 of uncultured Gaiellaceae bacterium. Taxonomy (GTDB): domain Bacteria; phylum Actinomycetota; class Thermoleophilia; order Gaiellales; family Gaiellaceae; genus CAVTBT01. The sequence goes on from CAWEHJ010000001.1 coordinate 266,709, forward strand.
CCTGCAGCCAGAGCTCGAGCACGATCGCGTGAGCCTCCTCCGGCTTCGCTCCGGGCCGCTCGTCGAGGTGCAGGCCGAGTCTCCACGGCGCCGACGACCGCCGAGTGAGACCGGCGTCGATCCAGCCGGACACCCGACGTCGCAGCGCCTCGTACCCCGAGTGGGGCGGGAGCGTCGGCTCGGCCGCGGCAAGGCCGGCGAGGAACAGCTCCGCGGCGGTTGCGCGGCGGACGCCGGGCTGCCCGGTCAGCCGGACGCGGTCCGCCCGGAGGCGGTCGCGCGCGATCCGGTCGACGAGGACCGGATAGAGGTCGTGGACGGCGGCATCGCGGTCGCCGTCGAAGGGAGCCGCGCAGACCTGCGGGCAGGGCAGCGGCGATCTGGGTCAGCGCCTTCTGCACGGTCGCGTCGAGCGTCGCGCCCCAGAAGGCGTGCCAGGCGCCGTTCGCGTGCTCGAGGTAGGGGTGCACGAGGCCCTCGGCGACGCCGCGGCGGGCGAGCTCGACGATCGCGAAGGTCGTCCGCGCGCTGCCGCCGAGCTCGAGCCCGTCGGGCGGCGCGTCCGCGAGCCGGACGAGCTCCGCCGCGTCGATCCGCCGCTCGTCGGTCCGTGAGTCGTCGGGGTCGCGCGTGAAGACATGCGCGGTCGCGTCCTGCTGCCAGATGATCTCGAGTCTCGGCACGACCTTTCACCATAGGCGTAGCCGGAGACGGGGCGGCGCGCGACATTGCTGCTACCGTGGCCGCACGGCGCCGACCGGCCCGTGGAGATTTAGCTTCTCGTTCCTCCTTTCGAGGTTGTTCGAGGTCAGTTGCGTCTCGAACCCGTTTCAACCCGAGGAGTCGAACAACGTGTCCAAGTCATTTCAGGAGCTCGGCGTCAGCGCACCCGTCATTCGGGCGCTCGCCGGCACCGGCATCACCCATCCCTTTGCCATCCAGGGCCTCGTCCTTCCGGACGCGCTGGCCGGCCTCGACATCCTCGCCGAGTCGCCGACCGGCTCCGGCAAGACGCTCGCCTTCGGCCTGCCGCTCATCGAGCGGACGGCCGGGTCGGGCAAGCGCCCCGGCGCACTCGTCCTCGTGCCGACGCGCGAGCTCGCGCTGCAGGTGGCGGCCGACCTGACGCCGCTCGCGGCGGCCAAGGGCGTCAGCGTGGCCACCGTCTACGGTGGCGCGCCGATCGCGGCGCAGATCAGGAAGGCGCGCAGCGCGCACGTCCTCGTCGCGACGCCCGGCCGGCTGTACGACCTCCTGGAGCGGCGCGCCGTCTCGCTCTCCGACGTCCGCGTCCTCGTCCTCGACGAGGCCGACCGGATGCTCGACATGGGCTTCAAGCCGCAGGTCGACCGCATCCTGCGCAGCGTGCCGGCGAACCGGCAGACGATGCTCTTCTCGGCCACCCTCGACGGCGGGGTCGCCGAGCTGGCCCGCGCCTACACCGTCACGCCGTCCCACGTCAGGGCGGAGCTGCCGGCCGAGGCGCAGCGCGGCGAGGTGGAGCACACATTCGTCGCCGTCACGTCGGAGGACAAGCTCGAGCGCCTGGTCGAACAGCTCGGCGCCGACCGCGGCCTCGCGCTCGTGTTCGTGCGGACGAAGCACGGCGCGGACAAGCTCGCGCGCAAGCTGGAGCGCCAGCACAGGATCAAGGCGGTGGCGATGCACGGCAATCTCTCGCAGAGCCAGCGTGAGCGCGCTCTCGCGCAATTCGACGTCGGGCCGCGTCTCGACGCTCGTCGCGACCGACGTCGCCGCGCGCGGCCTCGACGTCGACGACATCACGCACGTGATCAACTTCGATCCGCCGCACGGCGACAACGACTACGTCCACCGCGTCGGCCGCACGGGCCGAGCGGGGCGCAGCGGCACCGGCATCACGCTCGTGCTGCCCGAGCAGCGCCGCGACGTCGGCCACCTCGCCGCGCGCCTCGGCCACGGCGACCGGTTCGCCGCCTCCGGCATGTCGGTTGCGACGAGGCCGACGCGGAGGCCGTCCGGCTCGAGCCCCCGCCGGCGACGGCGGACGTAGAGCCTCCCGGAGCGTCCGCCGATTACTCGTTCAAGGCTTCTCGTTCAGCGCGAATGGGTACTTCGCCACTTGTCAGCACACCGAGGAGGGGTCAGATGAGCGACGACAAGAGCGACCGCGCGGGCGATGCGCTCAAGCGCGACTGGGAGCAGACCAAGCACGACCTGCCGGGCCTGGAAGGCAAAGACCTCGACCAGGACGCCGGCGACACGATCGGCCAGGCAACCGGAAAAGAGCCCGTGCCGGGCGAGAACGAACGGGATCGCGACTAGCCAGGCTCAAGGCGGAGAAAGCGCCGACTGCCACAGCGCTTTCTCCGCCTTATCCACCAAGACGTGGATGCGATACCTCGTTCTCATCGCTGGACGGGTAACCGTGCGAGGAAGATCGAACCGACGCACTCGCCGAGTTCCGCGGCGCGGGATCCCGTTCGGCATTGCTACGAGTTACTCTGGGCTGGATGGCCGAGCCGATGGATGAGCGGGAAAGGCGCATGGCTCGGAACGAGACGCTGTTTCGAGAGGTGAACGAGCGCGTCAACGACGTCGCCGAGAATCATGGACGAGACCAGCACGTGTACGAGTACTTCTGCGAATGCTCGAACGCGGACTGCACGTTCCATGTTCCGCTACACGTTGGCGAGTACGAGTCCGTCCGCTCCGACCCGACGCAATTCGTGGTGCTGCCTGAGCACTACACGCCCGAGATCGAAGAGCTGGTCGCGCGAAATGACCGGTTCTGGGTCGTGAAGAAGACCGGCGATGCGGGTCAATACGTCGAGGGGTTAGATCCACGGTCGCGCGAATGAACTAGTGCTTCGCGCGAGATTGACTGACGAGTCAATCCGTTTAGAGGCGTGTGCAATGACGCATCGAAGCCCGTATGAGCTTCGATGTCGTTGAGGCGTTGCGGGCGGACATCGAAACCCTCGAGACGTTGTTGGCGCGCCTGACCGGCCAAGGGGACGAGAATGATCCGCTCGTAAAGGCGATTCAGTCCGTTCTGGCCGATCGCTACGCAGATCTCGACACGCTGCTCAGATAATGCGTCGCCCGCAGAGCAAGAGACGAAGGCTGCGACAGCGAGCGAGGGCCGGGTTCGAGACCCGGCCCTCGTACTGGGCTAGGTGTTCGGCTTCCGGACGCGTTTCGGCCGGGGAGGCTTGCTATCAAATGTGCGGTGGGCGCAATCAGGGCAGACGATCAGAACCTCGTCCGGCTGATCGAAGTCGCTGGCGAGGTATCCGCGCCACCCACGTGCGTTGCCGTCCGCTCGCCGCAAACAGATGCTGCAGATGAGGTCCTGGCGCATCAGCCGAGAAACAAGAGTCCGACGACGAAGAGAACGGCCAGGAGCAGGACGACCGTCCAGAGCATCAAGCCAACTAGACCGAGAGCGGTTTTCGGGCGGCGACGAATCCGCCGGCGCCGCTTACGCCCCGGCTCGAGCACAGCCATGTCATTTCCCCCAATTTTCACACCGGTGCCGGCTCCGCATCCCCGCGCTGCTAGGCGACCGGGGATACGAAGCTGCACCGATATTCGGACCCCGAAAGCGGCTCGTGCCGCTTCCTCGGCGGCGATAACGGCGAACCCGGCGAAACAGATACGTCCCTCGGACTCGTTCGAACAATGGTGACACGAAGCCTCCGGCGCGCTCAGGGCACCCGGCGAGCGAACGCGCTTGGCTCGAAGAAGCGAGCGCGGTTTCAAGGGCTGAGTAAGGGGGAGAGTCCAGCCCCACGTCACTACGGAAGAAGGGGTCAGCATGACGAACACCGTCGATGAGACGGGCCAGAAAGGGCTCGTCCAGGAGGCGTCGGCTCAGGTCGGGGATGCGGCTGCCGCCGCGCAGGAGAAGGCTGTCGAGCTGAAGGATCAAGGCAGGAGCAAGCTCAGCCAGTCGCTCGATCAGCGTACGAATCAGGCCGGGGAGCAGGCGCGCAAGATGGCGCAGGCACTTCGCCAGAGCAGCGAGCAGTTGCGGGGACAGGGCGAAAGCAACCAGGCAGCGGTGGTCGCCGAGGGGGCTGCAGATCGGATCGAACGCTTCGGCGGCTATCTGGCTCAGACCAGTGGCGACGAGCTGCTGCGCGATGCCGAGAGCTTCGCGCGGCGGCGGCCGTGGATGGTTGCGGGGATCGGATTGGTCGCGGGGCTGGCCGCCTCGCGATTCTTGAAGGCCTCGTCCGAACGCCGCTACGAGAACTCGGCAAGCCGCAACCGTTTCCGGGCTGATGAGCACGGCACGACCGGCGCCGATGGTCCGCTAGCTCGCGAGAGCTACGGCGCCAGCGGGTGAGCGACATGTCGAATCACAACGACGGGTCCGACCTACGCGATCGTCCGCTTGGCGAGGTCGCGAGTGATCTCACCCAGGACGTGTCGCTGCTCGTGCGCCAAGAGGTGAAGCTGGCGAAGGCAGAGATGACTGAAAAGGGGCGTGTTGCAGCTCCCGGGCTCGGGATGATCGGAGGGGCAGGCGTCGTCGCGCTGATGGCTGCGGGTGCCCTGACGGCTTTCCTCGTCTTGGTGCTGTCGATCGTCCTGCCCGAGTGGCTCTCGGCGCTGATTGTCGGGGCCGTTCTCGCGGCGACCGCCTACCTGCTCGCCAAACGAGGCAAGGAACGAGTCGAAGACGCCGGGAGACCGGTTCCTGAACAGACGATCGAAACAGTGAAGGAGGACGTGGAATGGGCCAAGACCCGAGCGACATCCGCGCGGAAATAGAGGAAACCCGCGCCCGCGTCGGCAATGAGGTCGACGCGCTGAGCTACAAGACCGATGTGCCTGCTCGAGTCGGCGACTATGTCGACGAGAAGAAGCAGGCCGTCAAGGGCAAGCTGACCGGAGCCAAGGACGCGGTGACCGACACGGCCTCCAAGGCAGTCCCCAGCGGAGAGACGGTCGGCAAGGTCAAGGACACTGCGGAACGGAACCCGCTCGGCCTCGCCCTCGGCGCCGCCGCTGCCGGCTTCGTCGCCGGGCTCCTGCTCCCCTCGACGCGAATGGAAAACGAGCGTCTAGGCGAGATCTCAGACCGCGTCGTCGATGCCGCCAAGGAAACTGCCGGCGAAGCCGTCGAGCGAGGCAAGCACGTAGCTCAAGAGGCCTCTCAGGTGGCGAAGGAGAGCGGCGCCGAGCAGGCCCAGGAGCTCGCCTCCAACCTGCAGGAACGCGCACAAGAGACAGGACAACTCCGAGACGATGAAGACGCAGCCCTACTAGACGGGCGACGAAGCGACGGCGCGGAGGCCCGCAACGCCTCCGCGCCGTCGCGTTAGGTTCAGATGGTCGAGTTTCCCCGCCCAGGCTCGGCTTCGGGCTGCTGCGACGCCGAAAGACTGGGATTGACATCGAGCGCGGCGGGTGGAATCGTCGGAATCGAACCGAGCGGAAGAGCTACTCGGTCTGAACGTTTCGGGCGTGTTGCGGCCGCGCTGCATCGGTGGTCGCTGAAGGGAGGCACGCATGGAACGGCATGGGTCAGAGACGTTCTTTGTGCTTGGCGAGGGGCTGCTTGGTGAGAGCCTGGGCGGCAGAGACGAGACCTTGTCGGCGGCGGCTGAGGCGGCCGTGCCGCAGTTCCGTTTCACCCGGCTGGGTCCCAAGGGAACCGGCAAGCAACTAGGGGAGCCGAACCGGCGCAAGATCGCCGAGGCGATGACGGTCGACAATGCTTCGCCCGGCGCGGTTCCGGCGGGGTACACCTACCTCGGCCAGTTCATCGATCATGACCTGACCTTCGACAAGACCGCGCTGATGGAGAACGCGGACATCTCGCCTGCCGACATCGAGCAATCGCGCTCACCCAGCCTCGACCTCGACTCGCTCTACGGCAACGGACCGCAGGATCCCGGCTCGGCCAAGTTCTACAGCGACGGGCTCCATCTCAAGTTCGGCGCAGCCGAAGGCGGCGCAGCAACGCAGGGCTTCGATCTCCCCGCGAAGGAGCAGCCGGTACGCCCGGGCTGGCGATCATCCCCGACCCGCGAAACGACGAGAACCTCGCAGTCGCGCAAACGCACCTTGCCTTCATCCGCTTCCACAACCGCGTCGTCGACACGCTCCCGGCCTCGGTCCCGGCCGCGCAACGATTCACCGAGGCGCGGAAGATCGTCACCAAGCACTACCAGTGGATGATCCGGACCGACTACCTGCCCAGGATCTGCGCCCCCGCTGTTGTCACGAACGTCTTCAGCCAGGGCCGAAAGGCGTTCGAGGTCGGCGCAGCCCCCAACAGCATCCCAACCATGCCGCTCGAGTTCTCCGTCGCCGCCTTCCGACTCGGGCACAGCATGATCCGCGCCACCTACAGCTGGAACAAGCACTTCCCCAACGCCACACTCGGACAGCTGTTCGACTTCTCCCACCTCAGCGGAGGAATCGGCGGCGGCATCCCCAGCATCTGGATCGCCGACTTCCGCCGCCTCTACAACTTCGGCCAAACCCCCAACGCCCACCCCAGCCTCGCCGTCTCCCCGAACATCTTCAACCGCGCGATGCGGATCGACACCAAGCTCGTCAACCCGCTTCGGCAGCTCCCCGTGCCCGATCCGAGCCCCAGGAACAATCTCGCCTTCCGCAACCTGCTCCGGGCGAACATGGTCAAGCTCGCGACCGGTCAGCAGATGGTCACCTTCCTCAAGAACAAGGGCGTGACACTGACGAAGCTCACCACCGCGCAGATCCGAGACGGCAGCAACGGCGCCAAGCTCACCGCGCTGACCACCGCGCAACGAGGCGCGCTGACCACGAACACGCCGCTCTGGTTCTACCTCCTGCGCGAAGCCGAGCTCAACCAAGGCAAGCTCAACGGCGTCGGCGCCCGCATCGTCGCCGAGACCCTCCACCGCGCGATCCAAGGCAGCAAATTCTCAATCGTCCGCGACCCCGCCTTCCGACCCACGCTCGGACCGAACAACACGACCTTCCGCATGATCGACCTGCTCTTCTTCGCCTTCCAAGGCCAAGCCGCCCTGCTCAACCCCAACGGCAACTGAGCTCCACGACATGCGCTAACGCGCCAGGCCTCTCGGACTCGCCTAGCCCGCCCAGGGCGCGTCAGGACGCGCCCGACGTCTTCTGCTCACCCGAGGCATGGCCGGGGGCCGATGGCGACTCTGTTAGCGTCGCCGCGTGACGGCGGTTCGCGATGCGAGACCCGACGACGCCGCGGCCGTCTCGCTGATCGGTCGGAAATCGATGCCAGCGCAGTTCGCCGGACTCGTCGATTCCGTCGTGGTTGAGGCCGTCGCGACGCAGACCTACGAACCCGAGGCGGTGGCCGCATGCATCCGCCGATGTACCGACGCCGAGGATGCTGTCTTCCTGGTCGCTGAGGTTGACGGCGATGTTGTCGGGTACCTGCACTTCGACTCGTTCGGCGACGCGCCGGAGCTTCATCGGATCTACATCGACCAGGAGTTCCGCAGCCGGGGAGTAGGCGCCGCGCTGATGGACGCGCTGCACCGGCGCCTCAGCCCGGAGACCTACATCCTGCTCGTCGTAAGGGGAAATGACGGAGCAGTTCGCTTCTACGAGCGACACGGTCTGACGCAGGAAGCCACTCTCGACGGCATCGACCACTACCGCGGCGCCGGCGTGAGCTTTCCCCCGGACCCCAAGCCGTTCGAGCTCATCGTGATGCGATACCGCGCGACCACCGACGAGGCGGCGTAAGACCGACCCGGCGACATCGCGCTAGACGTCGTCGAAGCTCTGACACGTACGCGCTCAGCGAAGAGCCTCCTCGAACCGCGGATCATCCCGTAGCGCGGCGAGGTCGTCGTCTCTGCGCGCGTCCTCACGGAACCGCGGGAGCAGCTCGACCGAGCGTCGGAGGTGGGCGAACGTCTCGTCGCCGGTGTCGCCCGCAAGCGTTGCGAAGCACGCGCAGTTGTAATGCAGGCCGGCGTGGTCAGGCATCAGCTCGAGGGCACCGCGGACCGCTTCGAGCGCGTCGGCGTACCGCTGTTCGCCGTAGGCCGTCATCGACTCTCTGTGGAACGGCCACGCCTCACCCCAGTCGACCCCCTCGTACGCCTTGCCGGGGGTGGCGCCGACAGCAAGGACGGTTCCGTCTCCGGTCGCCTTCCGCCGCGACTCCGGCCCGACGAACACGAGTGTTCCTGGCGGCGCGTCGACCACCACGCCGTCGACTTCGAAGGTCGCCTTCCCGTCGAGCACGAGGTACAGCTCCTCCTGGCCCGACCCCGCCTCGTCGTGCTCGTTGATCAGCGTGCCGTCCTCGCCGGGCGTGAAGGCGTTGATCCCGAATGCGTGGATCCCGAGGTGCTCGCGCACCGGAATATCTGTGCCGAGCCGCTCGATGTCATCGAGGTGCGCAACCTGCCACGTCGGCTTGTCGTTCATCCGCATTCACCTCCGAGTCGCGCGGGTCGTTGGGAGTTGCGTCGATCGTAACCGCCGTCAACCGGCGAGGAGGGCTGGCGGACGACACACTCGGCGCGTTAACGAACGGGATGCGCGCGCGGGGGTCGTGACCGCCGAAGTTCAGGCCGATGGGCGTCCTTCGCCAAAGAGTGGTCACCTGCGCCAGCGTTCGGGAATGTCCCCCGGAGCGCGAGGACGCAAGGCGGGCAGCGGCCAAAGTGTTCTTCGAGTTTCTCCCCGCGTCTCGTGATTGCGCTGACATGGTTCTTCGCCGAGCGTTGTTAGTCACTGCTGCGTCCTCGGGTCGTGCGTAGGGTCGGCGTACATGGGAGGACAGCCGTGATCGATGGCTTCGGAGCGAAGCTCGTAGTGCCAGGGTTCGTTGCCGTAGATCTGGCATAGCCCGTACTCGGCGCCGTGCTCGGACAGCCACGCTGTGGCATCGGAGCGCCCAATGTCGACCGCGTCCCCCGACACATGAGCAGACGTCTTGGGGGTTGCCACCCATCGGGCAGCTTCCTCTTCCGAGCCGTACTGCAGGACCGCCTGCTGGAGTAGTCGCTCCTGATACTCCGGCGAACGCCAGCCACTATCTACGAAGAACTGAACCCCGGCGTCCGCGGCATCGGTTGCGGCTTGGCGCAGGGCACCGCGGAGAGCTGGATCAAGATTGGCTACACCCGGAATCGCGTCATCGAAGACCGTCGTGCCGGCAGGGACGACACCGTCAGCCTCGCCAAGCGCACCACGTTGCTCACTGCGAGGGACCCCGATGGGTGATGTGGCCGTCGAGGACGCGGACATCGTCGACGATGAGGACGCCGTCGAGGGGGAGGACACCACAAAGGACGCCGTCGAGGACGAGGACGCGAGCAAGTGGGAGCCAAGGGCTGCGGCGATCGCCGCGATGACGACCAGCACGCCGGCGGCACGGATCCTGCGAATCCAAATCCGACCGGGCGTTGCTCGTGCTCGTGTGCTGGAGGTCACGCCTCCAGTCAAAGCGGCGTGGCGTTGCCAGCACGTATGTGGTTTTCGATACGCCGACGATAGGCGCCGGCTCTAGCATCGGAGCATGCGTGTGTTGATCGTCGAGGACGAGCCCTATATGGCGGAAGCCATCCGCGACGGCCTACGCCTGGAAGCGATCGCCGCCGACGTCGCAGGTGACGGCGACAGCGCTCTGGAGCTGCTGAGCGTCAACGCCTATGACATCGCCGTCCTCGACCGAGACATCCCCGGAGCTTCCGGTGACGAGATCGCCAACCGCATCGTCGCCTCAGGCAGCGGCATGCCGATCCTCATGCTCACCGCTGCCGACCGGCTCGACGACAAGGCCACCGGGTTCGAGCTCGGCGCCGACGACTACCTCACGAAGCCGTTCGAACTCCAAGAACTCGTGCTCCGGCTCAGAGCGCTCGACCGCAGGCGCGCCCATAACCGGCCACCCGTGCGAGAGATCGCAGGTCTGCGGCTGGATCCGTTCCGCAGGGAGGTCTACCGCGACGGCCGCTACGTCGCGCTCACCCGGAAGCAGTTCGCAGTGCTCGAAGTCCTCGTTGCCGCAGAAGGCGGCGTCGTCAGCGCCGAAGAGCTATTGAAACGGGCGTGGGATCAGAACGCAGACCCGTTCACAAACGCCGTGCGAATCACGGTCTCGGGGCTGCGCAAACGGCTCGGCGAACCCTGGATCATCGCCACCGTGGCCGGCGTCGGCTACCGCATCGACACACAACCAGACACCGTCGCTGAGGGAGAAGAGCGTGGATAGAGCCCCTGGTTTGAGTGTTCGCCTCAAACTCACCCTCAGCTACGCCGGCTTCCTCATGCTCGCAGGTGCCTTGATGCTCGCCGCCGCGTGGCTCGCCGGCCAGCCCGGGCAATCGTCTGACCTCCTGCGGTACGTACCCGACGGTGTGATCAGCACCATCGGTGAGTTGGTGCCCGGGAATAACTCCTTCCTCCTGCGCGCCTTCGCGCCGGCCGCGGCCATCGTGTTGGCGTTTCTGCTGGTGTTCGGTCTCGTGGGAGGGTGGCTTCTCGCCGGCCGGATGCTCGCCCCCCTGACTCGCATCACAGATGCCACCCGCATGGCGGCGACCGGATCGCTCTCGCATCGAATCCGGCTTCCGGGCCGCAGAGACGAGTTCCGCGAACTCGCCGACGCCTTCGACACCATGCTCGTGCGGCTCGAAGCACACGTCGCCGAACAGCAGAGATTCGCAGCCAACGCCTCCCACGAACTGCGCACCCCGCTGGCGATCACGCAGACGCTTCTCGACGTGGCCCGCACCGATCTGAACGGCGACACCGGCGAGCTCGTCGACCGCCTCCACGTCGTCAACACCCGGGCGATCGATCTCACTGAAGCTTTGCTCCTGCTCAGCCGCGCCGACCAACGGTCATTCGCCCGAGAACACGTCGACCTGTCCCTCGTAGCGGAAGAAGCCACTGAAACGCTTCTCCCCGTCGCAGAAAAGCGCGGCCTCACCATCGAGACCTCCGGCGACACGACCCCCACCATCGGCTCACACGCGCTCCTGCTGCAAATGACGACGAACCTCGTGCAAAACGCGATCGTCCATAACCTGCCTGAACACGGCATCGTGTGGGTCAGCACCAGCGTTCAGCCCCAGAACGTGGTGCTCACCGTCGAGAACACCGGCGACAAGCTCGCCCAACAGCAGGTCACCACGTTTGCCGAGCCGTTTCTTCGCGGCTCCAAGCGCATACGCACCGACCACGCAGGTGTCGGCCTCGGCCTGGCAATCGTCAAGAGCATCACCCAGGCACACGACGGAACGCTCACCCTCACCCCCCGGGACGAAGGCGGGCTCCGCGTCACCGTGCAACTACCCGCCGCGCCAACCCACGCTGGCAGATGACGATCAGATGAATTTGCCGGACGGATTGAGAGGAGCAGTCAAGGCCAGCGCCTGCTCCTCCGCTGGTGGGGCAACCCCGCCTGCGCCCGTGTTCGGGAATGTCACCTGAAGCAGGGACGCTGGATCTGGCCGGAACCGATGAGTTTTCGCTGGCCTGTCGGTCTCTACCGCGTACGGATCCGTAAGCGCCCAGAACGCCCTCGTCGACTCAACGAATGCGGAGGCACCTTGAAGCTTCTTCTTACGTCCGGCGGCGTCACCAACACGAGCATCCGCGATGCGCTGGTCGACCTGCTCGGCAAATCGATCGACGATTCCAGTGCCCTGTGCATTCCTACAGCGGAGTACGGCCATCCCTGGTGCACGCCAGCCTCTGCCTGGCGCTTCATCGCTGGCCAGGGCGACCTCGGCTGGAAATCGGTGGGCGTCCTCGAGCTCACCGCACTGTCCAGCATCGGCGAGGAGCGCTGGGTCCCATGGGTTCGGGAGGCTGACGTTCTGCTGGTGGACGGCGGCGATGCGACGTACCTGTGCCACTGGATGCGGCAGAGCGGGCTGGCGGACCTCCTGGCGACGCTGCCCGAGACAGTCTGGGTTGGAGTGAGTGCCGGAAGCATGGTGATGACCCCCCGGATCGGAGACGACTTCGTGACGTGGCCATCCGCGACAGACGACCGCACCCTAGGGATCGTCGACTTCTCGATCTTCCCGCACCTCGACAATCCTGACCTGCCGTGGAACACGATGGCCACCGCAGAAGAATGGGCGGCAGGCTTGTCAGGCCCCGCGTACGCGATCGACGACGAGACCGCCTTCAAAGTGGTCGACGGTACCGTCGAGGTCGTCTCCGAGGGTCACTGGAAACTGCTCACGCCCGAGGACTGAGACCTGCGCCAGTGTCGGGCCCCCACGACCCTGCGACCTCCGGGTCATGAGCCAGGCGCGACACCCGTGGGTCTTGGAGGCGGCCTCCTGGCCGCCTAGGTCGCCGGGCGGCGGTAGGTCAGCACGACTACGCCGTCCGGCCCGACCGGCTTCACGTCGGCCAGCTGCAACGTCTTCGCCGCGTCCGAGTCGCCGAAGAGCCGCTTGCCGCTGCCGAGCACGACCGGGAACGTCATCAGCCGGTACTCGTCGACGAGGTCGAGCTCCGTCAGGCCCCGGACAAGCAAGCCGCTGCCGTGAACGACGATCTCGTCGTGTTGCTCCTTCAGCTTCGTCACCTCGGCGGCGAGGTCACCGGAGATCACCGTCGAGTTGTTCCACTCCGGGTCGCTGAGTGTCGAGGAGACGACGTACTTCGGCATCGAGTTGAACTTCTCCGCGAAGCCCATGTCATCCGACCGGGACGGCCACGCTGCGGCGAAGCCCTCGTACGTGACGCGGCCGAGCAGCAGCGCGTCCGACCCCATCGTCTCGTCGAGCTTGAACGTGTTGCCCTCGTCGCCCCGGTCGAACTTGAAGCTCCAGCCGCCGTGGGCGAACTCCTCGGAGCCGCCGGGGTCCTCGATCACGCCGTCGAGCGAGATGAACTCGGTGACGATCAGCTTGCCCATGTCTGCCTCCTTGGGGTCATGTGCCGGTTCAGACGGCCGCGGGCGGACGAACTCATCGCTGCGGGGGCCGGAGCACCCGATGATCGCCGTTCCGGATGATCGCGCGCGCCGCTCGCGTCGAAGAGCCCGAACTAGCCGGACGGGAGAATTGACCCGTTTGGGGGAGTCGACCACTCCGTGGTTTCTGCTGGAATGCCGGCGCAGTCAATGAGCGGCGGTCCCCGGGGGCGCTCTCCACCCCCTATGTGCGCCCCGGCTTCGTCGCGCTGAGGAGGTTCTCGTACGTATGGTCCAGCCGACCAGGGCGGCCCGTGGCGCCGCGCTTGCACTCGCACTCGTTGTCCCCTGTCTCTTCCTGCTCAGCTCCTCGGCAGCGGCCAGCGCTCCCGCGACACGCACCGTCCCCGCGAAGCCGAAGCCTCGCGTCCACGTGACCAAGCGCGAGCATGCGCTGCACCGCACGGTCGCGAAGCCGAAGCGCCCGACGCTCGGCACGCGCGCCGCCCAGCTCGCGAACCACCTGACCGGGACGCCGTACTCCTGGGGCGGCGAGTCGCCGTCCTCGGGCTTCGACTGCTCCGGGCTCGTCCGCTACGTCTACGGCCGGCTTGGGATCCACCTGCCGCACCACGCCGCCTCGCAGTGGTCGCTCGGGCGGCCCGTGTCGCCCGGCCATCTGCGCGCCGGCGACCTCGTCTTCTTCTCCGGGCTCGGTCACGTCGGCATCTACGCAGGACACGGCAAGTTCATCCACTCGCCGCGGTCCGGCGAGTCCGTGCGCTGGCAGAACCTTTCGAGCCGGATGTCGAGCTACGAGGGCGCCCGCCGCGTGGTCAGCGCCTAACCGCCCTTAGGATCGCTGCACGGACGGACTCGCCTATACCGACGTCGGGGCGCTCGCGGCTTTCTCTCGCAAGAAAGGAACGAGAGGGAAACGTTATGGAGCTAGGCGGGCTCGAACCGCCGACCTCCTGGGTCATCACCAGGCGGTCAGGCTCTTGAGTCACTCGAGGGCTAACGCTTGACCCAAAGCTGGTCGACAGCCAGACCCCAGTATCGCGGTCGATGCGTGCCCAGCCGGCGGCTACCGCTGGCCGGGTAAATGGGGAGCGCTGATGCCTCCGCGCTCCGCGAGCCGTGTGGACAGAGGCAGGCTGTCTACGAGGGGAAATGGACGCGCCTGCACTGCGTCCGCGAGACACGGCAGGAAGCCACGCTCGGGCAGTGATCGGATACCACGCGCGGTGCTGCCGAGGCGCTGAAGAAGGCGCCCCGGCAGCGTCACGCGGGGATCTACCGGAGGAAGCTCCGGCGGGCCGGCAGGCTGGTGAACCCGGACTTGTCGCGGGCTCGAAGCGTGAGGGTGTAGCGGCCGCTACCGCGGAAACGCGGTGCTGGCGTCCAGTGACGCGTGTAGACGCCGCACGGGCGCGGCGGCACCAGCGTCGAGAAGCGGCGCGTGTAGGAAAGAGCGCCAGGACGCGAGTCGGTCTGGATGATCGTCAGGTTCTTCATCGAGTCATCACAAATCCGGAACCGGGCGTACACGGTGGCGCCGACGAAGCGCACGCCGAGGATCCGAACCGTCGGACGCTTGTTCGTGATCGCAGTTGCGGGAGCGACGATCGCGCTCAGGCCGGAGTTGGCCGTCGCTGCGCCCTTCTCGTTCCTGGCGGTCACGCGCACACGGAGACGGAAGCCCAGATCGGCAAGCCGCACCAGGTAGGTCTTTGTGGTCGCACCTGTGATGTTGCCGCAGTTGGATCCGTCGGAATCGCAGCGCTGCCACTGATAGGCAAAGGAGTCGGGATTGCCGCTCCAGCTACCCGTGCTCGAGGTCAACGTCTGCCCGACACGAGACGTACCGGTGATGGCGGGCGGCGCAGTGTTTTTCGGCGCGGCCGGCGAGGCCGCATCAGTCACAACTGGCGTCACCGCCGAGTCAGCGGTCGCGGTGCCGTCGGCATTCACGGCCGTCACGCGCACTCGCAGCGTATCCCCGACATCTTTCCCGGTCGGCGTGTACGTCTTCGCGGTCGCTCCCGCGACGTTGGCACAGCTTCCACCCGTGGCGTTACAGCGCTGCCACTGGTACTGGAAGCTGGTCGGACTGTTCTGCCAGGTGCCGTTCTGGGCCGTCAGCGTCGAGCCCTTCTGGGCGGTACCGGTGATCGTCGGCGGACTGCTGTTCACAGGCGCCGCCGCGAACGCGAGCGGTGCAGCGACAGCACAGACGCCGACCACGATTGCAAGGACGAGAAATCGCCTCACGAGGCTCGTGGATTTCATAGCTTTCCCCCCTCTAAGTTTCGCGTCAGGAAGACGCAGTGCCAGCAAAGAATGCCCAGTGACACTGGCCGAGCAACGTCGAGGTGAAGGCACTTACAAAATAATGACAACACAGCCTCGTCTGAATTACAGGCGACGTTCTGCTCGAAGCTGACGTGGTCAATGATCATCTGGAGATGCGCATCATCGCGCGGTCGGACATCGACGTCGGGGCACGGCGCCGACATCGCCGTTGTCATCTTTCGGCTCGATTGGGCGACCGCGATCGGGGCGTCGGCGTCGACGCGCTGGTGACGACCAGACGACCAGACCGTCACGATCTCGTCAGCGAACCGTGATCTCGGCTCAACTTGGTCGTTCCCGGATCACGCCTCGGAGCGGCTCGGCAGCGCCATACGAGAGCACTTCAGCGGGCGGCTCGGTGGGACGCAGTCGGGGCCGATGAGTAGTCGATCAGTTTCGGACCGTCACCTCGCTGTCGGCCTTGGCCGGATTTCCGACTGTGTCCCAGACACGGATTCGGAGCCGGTAGCGTCCGTTGGGTACGCGGCTGGTGTCCCAGTAGTCGGGAAAGGCCCTGAACCAGTAGACACCGTCGCAGCGGACCGAGCGATGAAGCCGCATGCAAGCGTTCGCCGGCAGGTTCTGCTCCGTGCCGGGCGCGAAATGGGTGCCAGCCGGGCGCTCGAGCATCTGTTCGGCCCGGAACGTCTCCCGTTCTGCGACGACCGTTTGGTCAGGCAGGCGGATGACCGTGACTGCGAGGCGAAACGGGTGGTGCGGAGCGGCCAGCCAGGGAAGCTCGCGGAAGAAGCCGATGAACGACTGCGGATCCGAACTGCGGACGCGAACGTCTACCCGGCCGGCCAACCGTCTCTTGTCGAGCCGCGTGCCGGCCTGCGGCAGCCGGGCGACGTTGCCAGGGCGTCGATCCCAGCTCGGCGTTGCCGGGGCGTAGTAGCGGATCTCGTCGATCGAGGGCGGTGCCTCGTCGACGTACGGGTGGAGCTTGCCACCGCGTCGGAGCGGATTGATCAGCAGGCGGTTGGCGCCCGAGAAGACGAACTCGCCGAGATGGACGTGCCAGCTGTCGAAGCAGGTCCAGCCGATGAGCTGCCCCGCCCTGACGACGTCGCCGCGCGCAACCCGCGCGTCCACGTGCTCATAGCGAAAGTGCGCGACATCGACCAAGCCGCGCACGCCGGGCTTCGACGCGCTGAGCACCCGACCACCTTCGATCGCGTACACACGGTGCGTCCGGCCCGGCGGCGCACCCCGCTCGGGCGAGTCATCGCGGACAGCGATGTCGATCCCGTCGTGGTAGATCGCACCAAGCCTAGGATCGGGACGCGGGTCGAGGAACGAGCCGCGGATCGGATGCTGACGGTCCACCGGCGCGACCGGCCAGCCTCGCCAGTCGTCGTTGTAACGCTGCACCACCTCGAGCTCACCCGGCACCAGCGGCGGCATCCGCCCGACTATGCCCGCTCGGCCGGGCCCGCAGCAAGCCGAAACACCAGAAGCGAGCCCGTCGAGGGCGGCGTCAAGGCGCTCTCGGCTTATGCCTGGTACATGCGAGACACACCTCCTAGGTCATCACTAGGGGTCGGCGTGTTCAGTCCTTCACCTAAGACTTCTTCTGCTAAGCGCTTGCGCCACTGCGGATCCGGTGGCCTGCGGTTCCTAAACGGCCAACCGAAGTTAGCGCGAGCGGGAGTTCGAGTGCTTACGGCTTAAGGGACCAGCCAAGCCGATTGCGGCCAAATGCGTCACTGGAAGTAGCCGCAAAGCCGCGGTCCCCTAAGGAAGCTAGACGCGCCAAGATGCAACGCGACGCGACAAGCGTCGACGCACATCGCTACGCGCAGGCGCGATCGACGACAAGCTCGCGCAGCTCGGGCTCAACGAGACCCAACGAAGCCGGCTGTTCGGCGCTCTCGAGAAGGCAACGACGCCCGCACTCGCCGAGCTGAATGGTGCTGGTCCAAGACTGGGAGCAGGGACGCCGCGACACCATCTGACAGGCGGAAGCTTCCTTCTGGCCGAAGATGGGTACGGGGGGTCGCGTCAGGGAAATTCGGGGAGGGGTCATGAGCGACGATAAGGGCGGCCGCGCCGCAGCAGTACAGCTGGACAAGCTCGCGCAGTCCGATCCCGACTTGGCGCTCGACCTGTTGATCGCCGTTCGCGCGTACACCTCCGCCGAGTTGCGACTCGTCGCGATCGACGAGGAAGCTGGTTACGGCGTTCCCACAGACCGACTCGACCGAATCGACCGCCTCGAGCAGGTCCGCTCGACGCTTGAACGGGAACTTCGCAGCGACCAGTCGCCCGCTCAGAAGGAGTGAGGAAAGAAAGCAACGGTGCTTTGGGCCTGCGGGGTGCCGGACAAACGGCACCGCCGCTAACCCGCGCAGGAAACGTCGGTTGTCGGCATCTACCAGATGACGATGCATTACCTCGTTTTCATGCCTCCGAGCGCGGTCAGCCGCTCGACCACATCCGCTACCGCGAACTCCTAGAGGACCCGGACTCACGTTGCACATAGCCCAACCACGTCCGAGCCCCTCTCAGCCTCGACCGAACCCGGGATGCCGATGAGAGCCGCCTCTCATCGACCTCTAATCGGCCACGAATAACGTGCGCGCCACATGCGCAAAACGCTCATCACCATCACCCTGCTGGCGGTCTGCGCCGGCTGCGGCGGCGACGACTCACAGGGGACCGAGACGGGCACGGCGACGCTGCCGCAGGGAAGCAAGCCATTCAAGGTCGATCCCGCGGACTTCACGACCGAGATCGATCACAGGTACTGGCCGATGAAGCCGGGCAACCGCTGGATCTACCGCGAGACCGACGCCGAAGGCGCCGTGTCGCGCGTTGTCGTCACGGTCACGAACAGGACGAAGACGATCATGGGCATCGAGGCGCGCGTCGTCCACGACCAGGTGACCGAGGACGGGGAGATCAAGGAGGACACGTTCGACTGGTACGCCCAGGATGACAAAGGCAACCTCTGGTACCTCGGCGAGGACACGACCGAATACGAGAACGGGAAGCCGAAGACGAAGGAAGGATCGTGGGAGGCGGGCGTCGACGGGGCACTCCCGGGGATCATCCTGCCCGCGCATCCGCAGGTCGGCCTCAGGTACCGGGAGGAGTACTACAAGGGCCATGCCGAGGACGGCGCGCAGATCATCTACGTCGACGCGCTCGCGAAGGTGCCCGCCGGCCGGTTCGACCACGGCGTTCAGACCCGGAACTTCAGCGGGATCGAGCCGGACGTCATCGAGGAGAAGATCTACGCCAAGGGCGTCGGCGTCGTGCTCGAGATCACGGTGTCAGGCGGGTCCGACCGCGACGAACTGCTCAGCTACAGCACCGGCTAGCGGCGCGCCGCGGCGGCGAGCTTCGCCGGCCCCATGAGTGGACCGAATCAGCGCCGCTCCCACCACCCCGTTTCGAGACCTCGGCCTTGCCCGAGCTCGAAGGCGCACTAGCCGCACACCAAGGTCCCGACTTCAGAGTTCTAGGGATCGTCCGCCAGCCACACAATCCCCTGCCGCGGCCGCAGACGCGCTCGAGCCCTCGCCGCGGAAAGCACGCCGCGGATGCGGGAGCGAGCGCCCGAGGACTACATCCCGACCGACGGTCGTGGCAGCTCCGCCCACCCCGATCCGCCCGCCCGCAGCGACCCATCTAGTGAGTCACGCGGTGGAAATGGCCGTCCAGTGCGCCGATACCAAGAGCGCCCCTCCGAGGGCGCTCTTCGTATTCGACGCTCTGTCCTCGACGTTCTGCGAGGCGGCCTTCGCGTAGCTGCTACGGAGGCATCGAGCCGGGACGGCCCTGAGCATCATCGCCCAGGGTCGTCCCGGGTCGAGCGTGACCTACTAGCAGGCCGTGAACGTGATTTCGCCGCCCTTGCCGTTGTGCAGTCCGGGCGCGACTGGCCCATTCGTGCCGCCAGGATTCGTCGCCCGGTGCAGGTTGTTGTGGAACTGGTTGAACGCCTGCTGGATGCCAGGGGCGGTCGCGACGTGATTCACGAAGTCGTAGTTGTCGCAGAGATCCGGCCCAACCGGTTGACCGTCGATGAAGTGACGGTGCGGGCTGACGTTGCTGAGGTTCGGATCCGCAAGCCCGGTAGCAGCCGTCACTCCGACTACTGCAAGGATCGCCAAACCAAACAGAAACCGCTGCCGCATGGTTCATTCCCCTCTCCCCCCGGATGTCCGGCTCTTATACGCCCTTTGCTCAGAAATGACAACGCGGCCCCCCGTTCGACAGCGACTTCTACGTACGGGCTGAGGTACGCATCCGGACCGGTCGCGACGATCCTGCTTTCGCGGCACACCTCGGCCCACGCTCACCCAGGTATTCGGGTTCGGTGCTGGGCGTACATCGCGCGGATGGTTTCTCAGTTCGACCTTCAGCGGCCCGTTACCAAAAACGCGCGGCGGGCGAGGCACCTCGAACCATTCGGTTCGTTAAGTGACACGGACGCTGGCCCGGGCGAGTCCATGCCCTGGGCTTGACACATTTGCTACAAGGACTTAGGGTCTGGTGTTCAGCGGGTTAGATCGCGCGAGGACGCCTCCTAGACAGCCACCTTCCGCCTCTGCGACGCCCTCTGCCCTTTCCTCGCTGGTGTGTAGACCTGCTCACACCGGAGCGGGGAATCGGATTGAGGAGGCGAGTGCCGTGGAGCGTTCTGTCTTGGAGGGCCAAGCCTTGGTCAACAGAAGAACAGCGATCGGCGGAGGACTGGTCGCGCTGTCTGCCCTTGCATTGCCCGGGCAGCTGCGAGCCGAAGGAAAGACGGTGCCCAGCGATTCCTTCGTTGTGTTGCTACAGGGGCTCTATCACCCCGTCACTAAGCGGCCTAACCTCGGCCTCTCCAGCGTTGAGCTAGGCGATGGCTCTTATTCGACGACCCGGATCTACCCGGTCAACGGAACTCCGGGTGGCACCAACCTCAGCAAACCGATCGGCGACTTCTATGTGCAGTTCGAAGGGAGCGTTGTGTGCGTACCACATCCCCGGAGGCTCGTTCGCGATGCAGTTCACCGGCAGCAACGCCGGTTTCGTGGCCGACGGGCAGGGCGGACGGTTCCTGCAAGGAACCTTCGAGCTGACGATCCTTGAGGCCACCGGGATCTATAAGCCCTTCGTCCGCGGCCACAACCACATGGTCGACAAGCTGCACTTCCTCGCGCCCGGAGACGGCTCAGGCGGCATCGACGAATACTGCTTCTGCTTCATCAGCCGTCAGTGACCTCTACCTTGCGGGGCCTGCACCCGCGGGTTGTCAACTCCGCGGATTGGTGACGGAAATCCCTTAAGAAAGGAATCGAGGCTTCAGCGGTCGAGCTAGCGCCGCATGAATCGTCGCCCGACACGGGCGGCAGCCATCCCGGCGGCGGTGAGGCCGCCGAGCGCGATGCCGATCAGGTTCGTTTGGACGCAGGTCCGGCAGGCGTTGCAGCAGACCGTCGCCATCGGCGCGTTCTCGCCGTACTTCGCCGCCGTCTGGGCGACTCGACCCTGCCAGACCGCCTTCACAACTCGGAGAGTACCCGCCTACGCGGCGATCGAACGGGACTCGGGCAGTCGACGGCGCTGCTCGGCGAGTCGGGCGGGGTCGAGCCGCGGTGCCGGACCGGACACCTCGTGAACGCGCCAGAACGGGTCGGCGATTGCGTGATCGAGAACCCTTGCGCGACCAGTGCGCAGGATCCCCGGCCGTCGTAAGCACGACCAGCCGAATCGGCTTACCACGCGGCCTAGAGAGGGCCCATACGGGATTCGAACGTGCTCGCGCTCGGGGGACGAATAGTCCGCCGCGAGAAGCCGTGCCCGTCCGGTGCTGCCACGTACGCGGTGCGTACGGTTCTCAGTTCGACCTTCGGCGCTTGCCTGGTCACATACCAGGAGGCCAGCCAAGGCGGTCGTGTGCGATAACCCGGCAGACCCGAAGAGATACTGCGCCGCCTGACGGGTCGCGAAAACCAGATCCCCAGGGATCCGTTGGGTGACATCCCGATGACTCGCCTATGCGAATCTAGGAATTTCGCGGCAGGATGTGAGAGATCTGGCGCTCGGCTCGTCTCGTTGTTACGTTCGAGCCAACGGACGCTCCGCGAACACTGGAGGGATATGACCGGCACCCAGCGCTTCGAGATCCCTTACGAGTCGCTCGACCCGCTCACGATCGGCGCGGCCGACGACGAGTCGAAGGTCTACCGGAACACACTGGAGCTCGAGATCGCCGATGCGAATCTCCTCGCCGCGATCTACCCCGACGAGCCGGAACCCGTCGCCGACGCCACCGAAGCGGCCCGGGCGGCACTCGAGAGCCCGACGGCCGGAGCCCCGTTCTCGGCGCTGATCGCAGGCGGCAAGTCTGTTGCGATCGTGATCGACAACCAGTTCCGTCCCACGCCCCAGTCGAAGCTCCTGCCCGCTGTGCTCGACGCGCTCGAGGCCGCCGGCACCACCGACGCCTGCGTGATTTGTGCGAACGGCAAGGTCTTCCCGATGTCCGAGTCGGACATCGAGATGAAGCTCGGCCGCGAGAACCTGGCGCGGATGGAGCGGCTGGGAATCCCGTTCTTCCAGAACGACCCCCGCAACGCCGACGCGTACACGTATGTCGGCGTCTCCTCGCGAGGCACCCCGGTCTGGCTGCACACAGAGGTCGCCCGGCGCGACGTCAAGATCACGATCGGGCAGGCGCAGGCCAATCACTGGGGCGCAGGCGGCGGCGGCAAGCTGATCCTCCCCGGAGTCGTCTCGGACGAGACGATCGAATCGAACCACTGCAACTTCGTGCCGTCGCCGGCGACGCACTACGGCGCACTTGCCGGACCGATGCGCTCCGACATCGA
>CAWEHJ010000002.1:0-537047 GCA_963808915.1 uncultured Gaiellaceae bacterium
GCTGTTCGCCCATTAAAGCGGTACGCGAGCTGGGTTCAGAACGTCGCGAGACAGTTCGGTCCTTATCCACCATGGGCGCTGGAAGTTTGAGAGGAGTCGTCTCTAGTACGAGAGGACCGAGACAAACGGGCCTCTGGTGTATCAGTTGTCGTGCCACGGCACTGCTGATTAGCCACGCCTGGATGGGATAACCGCTGAAAGCATCTAAGCGGGAAGCCCACCTCGAGATGAGACTTCCCATCCCCTTCGAGGAGTAAGGGCCGTGGTAGACCACCACGTCGATAGGCCGGCGGTGCAAGCGCAGCAATGCGTTCAGCTGACCGGTACTAATTGCCCGAGGTCTTGATTTAGAACACGTCTGTGCTGCTATGGAGTTTTGAGGGTGCGCGAGCGACGCAGCGCCCTTGACAGTTGGGCGGTCATAGCAGCGGGGATACACCTCTTCCCATTCCGAACAGAGAAGTTAAGCCCGCCTGCGCCGATGGTACTCGGGGCGCAAGCCCCCGGGAGAGTAGGTCGCCGCCCATTTCTTCGAGCGAAAAGGCCGTCCGCGAGGGCGGCCTTTCGTCGTTCAGGCGGCCTGCACGCTGTCGCCGACCGGATCGAGGTCGCGCAGGCGGCCGAGCCGCTCGGCGAGCGGCGGATGGGTGAGGAACATGCGCGCGATCCCGGCCTCCTCGAACGGATTGACCGTGTAGAGCGGCTCGGTGGCGGCCGACGCCTGGAACGAGACGAGCTCGCTGGCCTGGTCGAGGCGCAGCAGTGCACCGGCGAGACCGTGTGGCGTGCCGCACAGGGCGGCCGCGAAGCGGTCCGCGGCGAACTCCCGCCGCTCGGAGAGGAGCAGATGGACGAACGCGGCGGCGATCGGCGCGAAGACGAAGAGCAGGGCGCGCTCGAGCCAGCCGCCGATCCGGCTCAGCTCGACGAGCGTGACCGCGAAGGAGACCGCAAAGGTCTGGACGAGGACGTCGCGTGAGCGCACATGCGCCAGCTCGTGCGCGAGCACGGCGTCGAGCTCCGCCGGTGGCAGCGCTCCGAGCAGACCGGTCGAGACGGCGAGCGACGAGCTGCGCGGGCCGCGCCCGGCCGAGAGCGCGCGCGGAAACCCGTCCGCGATCACGTACAGCTTCGGCGGCATCACGCCGGCCTTGGCGGCGAGGCGGGCCACGGTCGACGCGAGCAGTGGATCCTCCGCCAGCGCGTACTCGCGGGCGCCGAGCATCCCCAGCAGCGCCCGGTCCGCGTAGGCGTAGACGGCGAGACCGGCGAGGACGGCGCAGAAGACGAAGATCGAGGCAGTGCGATAGCCGGCGAGCAGCCAGCCGAAGCCGCCGAAGACCCCGGCGACGATCGCGAAGAGCAGCCAGGCCTTGAGGATGTTGACCGCGGCAGCGCGCCGCACGCCGCTACCCCTCGTCGTCGCGGTCGTCCTCGGTGAGGCCGCGTGGCGGCCAGTCAGGCTCCGGCGCGTCGCAGCGGCTCGAGCAGTGCAGCGAGGCGACGTTCTGGAGCGGTACGAGGATGTGTCCGTTCAGCTCGATGTGGGGGACCTCCTCGATCGAGCAGTACGCGGTCAGCACGCCTTCCTGGTACTCGCCGCCGAAGAGTGCGACCTCCACCTGCTCGCCCTTGTACTTGTTCGTGTAGTCCTCCACGAGGCCGCTCAGTCTACTGCTCGGAACTCGCCGTCCCGGAACTCCAGCCGGTACGCGACGCAGTTCCCCCACCACCCGATCCGCTCCCCGAACGCGTGGTGCCAGAGGGTGTTCAGCGCGCCTCCGTGGGAGACCACGAGCACCTCCTCGCCGGGATGGGACGACGCGATCCGGTGCACGGACGCGAGCACGCGGGCGCGGACCTGCTCGTCCGTTTCCCCGTCGTGCTGGGCGGGGTCGGCGAAGCGCTCGTCGATCTCCGCCCGGGTCAGCCCTTCCCAGGCGCCGTAGCTCCGCTCGCGCAGCCCAGGGTCGAGCCGCACCTCGAGCCCGATCGGCTCGGCGACGATCGTCGCCGTCTCGCGCGCGCGGCTGAGGTCGCTCGACCAGACGGCGTCGAGCCGCGTTCCCTCGAGCTCGCGCGCGAGGCGCCTCGCCTGTTGCCGGCCGGTCTCGTTCAGGTCGGTGTCGGAGCTGCCCTGGATCCGCAGCTCGCGGTTCCAGTCCGTCTCGCCGTGCCGTACGAGGAGCAGGGTCGTCACGCGGATACGCTAGCCGCCGGTGGATCTCGGACTGCGCGACCGCGTGTGCATCGTGACCGGCTCGACGGGCGGGATCGGGCTCGAGGTCGCTCGGCTCCTCGCCGCCGAGGGGGCGCGGGTGGTGACGACCGGCCGCGGGGCTGCCCCCGGCGCCGGCGAAGCGTTCCATCTCGTTGCCGACCTCTCCGAGCCGGGCGCCCCGGGCGGGCTCGTGTCCGAGACGGTCGAGCGACTCGGCGGGCTCGACGTCCTGGTCAACAACGTCGGCATCGCTACCAGGCGCGCCTCGACGAGCTGACCGACGAGCGAGTGGGACGCGATGTGGAACCTGAACGTGATGAGCGCGGTCCGCGCGATCCGGGCGGCCACGCCGCACCTGCGCGCGTCGGGCCGCGGCGCGATCGTCAACGTCTCGTCGACCGCGGGCAAGCGCCCGTCGACCGGGATGCCGAACTACTCCGTGACGAAGGCGGCGCTGCTCTCGCTCTCGCGCCTCGTTGCCGACCTCCATGCAAGCGACGGGATCCGCTGCAACGCCGTCACGCCCGGGCCGACTGCGACCGAGGCCTGGCTGGGCGAGGGCGGCCTGGCCGACCAGCAGGGCGGCGACCGCGACGAGGTCCTGCGCAAGGTCGCCGCGGGCCGCCCGCTCGGTCGGCTGGCCCGACCGGAGGAGATCGCCGCCGTCGATCGCCTTCCTCTGCTCCGATCGCGCGGCCTACGTGACCGGGGCGGCCTGGAGCGTCGACGGCGGCACCGTCCCGGTGATCATCTAGGCTCGGATCGTGCCTTCCGACCTCGCAGGACGCGTCGCGGACGCCTTCGCCGAACGCGTCCGGCGGCGTGAGCAGCTCACGCTCGCGCCGGGAGCCGTCCGCTCCTACTCCACCCGCGGCCGCCTGCGTCCCGAGGAGGAGTCCAGCGTCCGGACACCCTTCCAGCGGGACCGCGACCGGATCGTCCACTCGAAGCCGTTCCGGCGCCTCAAGGGCAAGACGCAGGTCTTCATCGACCCCGGCGGCGACCACTACCGCACGCGGATGACGCACACGTTGGAGACGACGGGTATCGCGCGGGTCGTGGCACGGGCGCTCGGCCTGAACGAGGACCTGACCGAGGCAATCGGCCTTGGGCACGACATGGGCCACCCGCCCTTCGGGCACGCCGGCGAGGAGGCGCTCGACCGGGCGTTGCGCGAGCGGTTCGACCTCGGCTTCCGGCACAACGAGCAGTCGCTCGCGATTGCCGAGGCGCTGAACCTCACCGCCGAGGTGCGGGACGGCATCCTCACCCACCGCGGCGAGCAGCTGCCCGAGACGCTCGAGGGACGGATCGTGCGGATCGTCGACCGCGTCGCCTACATCAACCACGACATCGACGACGCGATCCGGCACGGCATTCTCTCGCCGTCGGACCTGCCGACCGCCGAGATCGACCTCCTCGGCGCGACGGGCGCCGCGCGGATCGACACGCTCGTCCTCGACCTCGTCGAGACCTCGGCGGCGGCCGGCGACATCGCTCAGAGCGACGAGATCGGCGAGGCGATGCTCGCGCTCCGCTCCTTCATGTTCGAGCAGGTCTACCTGGCGCCCGACGCCCGCGCGGAGCACCGGCGCGCCCACGACGTCGTGCAGCGCATCTTCGGCCACCTCGTGGAGCGTGGCGACGAGCCGGCGGCGATCGTCGACTTCATCTCCGGCATGACCGACCGTTTCGCGCTGCAGTACGCCGACGAGCTGGACTAGGCCGTGCCCCGCATCAAGGACGAGTCGGTTCGCGAGGTCGTGGCCGCGGCCGACATGGTCGAGGTCGTCTCGGGCCGGACGGCGCTCAGGCGGGCCGGCGCTCGCTTCACCGGCCGGTGCCCGTTCCACGAGGAGCGGACGCCGAGCTTCTCCGTCAACGCGGTCGACAAGCTCTTCTACTGCTTCGGGTGCGGCAAGGGCGGCGACGTGATCACCTTCGTCCGCGAGACCGAGAACCTCGATTTCGGCGGCGCGGTCGAGTGGCTGGCCGAGCGCTTCCGCATCGCGCTCGAGTACGAGGAGTCGTCGCCGCGGCAGGAGGAGGAGCGGAAGCGGCGCGACCGGCTCCACGGTGTGCTCGACCAGGCCGTCGCGTTCTTCGAGCGGCACCTCTGGGAGACGGATGCGGGTGCCGAGGTCCGCGCGTACCTCGAGTCGCGCGGCCTCGGCGAGCCGATCGCGCGCGAGTTCCGGCTCGGCCTCTCGCCGGGGCGTGGACTCACGGCCAAGGCGCGCGAGGGCGGGTTCACGATCGACGAGCTCCGGTCGGTCGGCCTCGCGAACGCGCGCGGGAACGACTACTTCCCGTTCCGGTTGATGTTCCCGCTCGCCGACGCGCGCGGGCGGATCGTCGGCTTCCAGGCGCGCCGGCTGCGCGAGGACGACCCGCTGCGCGGCAAGTACGTCAACTCGCCGGAGAGCCAGCTCTTCCACAAGAGCGCGATCCTGTACGGGCTGCATCTCGCCCGGACCGCGATCGCCAAGCAGGAGCGTGCCGTCGTGGTCGAGGGGAACACAGACGTGATCGCGCTCAGGCAGGCGGGGTTCGAGCCGGTGGTCGCGTCGATGGGGACGGCGCTGACCGAGCGGCAGTTGAAGGAGCTCGGGCGCCTGACGCGGCGGCTCTACCTCTGCTTCGACGCCGACTCGGCCGGCGAGGACGCCACGCTCCGCGGCATGGAGACCGCGACCGCCCAGGGCTTCGACGTCAGGGTCGTGACCATGCCGCACGGGCAGGACCCGGCCGACGCGCCGGACGGCTTCGAGGAGCGGCTCGGCGGCGCGGAGAGCTACGTCCTCTATCGCACGCGGCTGGAGCTGGAGCGGGCGCCCGACCGCCAGGAGGGCTTCGTCCGAGCCCGCGAGGTGCTGGCGCGCGCGCAGGACTCGCCCGAGCGCCAGGAGGCGCTGCGGCTGCTCGCCGACAGGCTCGACCTGCCGCGCGAGACATTGGCAGGGCTCGCGGCAGCGGGCTCCGGCGGCAGGTCGGAGGGGCGCGCGGCCGTGGCCGAGTCGCCGCGGCTGCTGCAGGCGGGCGACCGGCTCGAGCGCGATGCGCTCGCGGCCTGCGTCGCGCATCCGGAGCTGGTGAAGCTGCTCGCCGAGCTCTCGCCGGACCACTTCGACGACGAGCCCGGTCGGCGTCTTCAGGCAGCCCTCGTCGAGGGTGCCGAGTCGGAGGACGCCGAGCTCGTCGGGCTCCGCGCCGAGCTCGACGCGCGCGCGGCGCGGGAGGGCCTGGACGTCCGCACCGGCACCGAGTTGCTGCTGCGGCTGCGCGAGCGGAAGCTGCGGCGGGAGCTCGCGGCGGCCGATTTCGAGCGGACGACCGAGCTGCAGGCCTCGCTCGCCCGCGTGCGGCACGCGATCGCCGAGCTCGCCTGAGACCCGGCTACAATTGCCGCCGCTACGGTCCCGCGTAGCTCAATTGGCAGAGCATCCGGCTGTTAACCGGAGGGTTGTTGGTTCGAGTCCAACCGCGGGAGCTGAGGAACTCCCTGCAAAGAGGCCGGAACGCGAAGGGCGCCCCGCCCTTTTTCGTCCCGAACGTCGCACCGGCGTAAGCGGCGACACCTCCGAAGCTCCGCTCCTCGGCCCGATCGGCTGCGCCAGGCGAACGCGACTTGACCCGCCTAACAGTGGGATGGAGTATGGGTGACCTGCGGCCGCTTCCCCTTGGGGGCCGTTAGTTGGCGCCGAGCGGGTCTTCGTTCCCCCACGCGTCCCGCCCGCTCGGCGCCACACATCCCCACCTGCCCCCTGTCCCGACCTCTGAATGGTGCATGCCCGTGGGCGTCGGCGGCACCCCCGCAGGTCGGGTTCCGTCATGGACTTTCGGCTAGCTACAGCCCGGAAGCCAACCTACGGGGCAGCCCGGTCCAGGTCAGATCGATTCTCGTAGTGCGTGTTTGCCGTCACCGCGAATGCACCGCTGGTCGCCGACGCGAGCGGCCAACTTCGTACCGGTTTTCTTACCGACCTGACGTGATCTCACCTGGTCGAGCGTGGCTCGTCGTACTCACAGGTCGTGCAGATGAGCGTGGCGTCGTACCCGTCGTCCGCCGGCACGTCGACGAGCGAGCGCACGCGGAGACGCAGATCGTCGACGATCAGCTGGTCGTCGACTGCGACGTGCTGATGGGCCTCGAAGTCGTGGAAGGACGCATCTGCGGAGTCGCGGTCGGGCGGGATGACGACCAGGTAGCGCACATCTCCACACTGTCGTCTCCGATGGCGACACGCAATGGGCCGTTCGGCCTATGCGGTTTCGTGCGGTGCTCGCTTAGCCGCTGGGTTCGTACGCGATCAGCTCGAGCAGGCTGCCGTCGGGATCGCGGAAGTAGAGGCTCGTACCGTCCCCGCCGGCGCCGAAGCGCGACACAGGCCCGAGTTCGATCTCGACGTCGTGACGTTCGAGGTGCTCGCGGGCGTCCTCGGCGGTGCCCGGCCACGCGAAGCAGAGGTCGCTGCCGCCAGGGACGACGGGCACGAGCGCGACGGGATCGGGCTCGACGCCCGGTCCGTGGACGTTCAGCTGCTGCTCGCCGAGCCGGTAGGCGAAGCCTGCGCCGTGCGGCACCACCTCGGCGCCAAGCACGTCCGCATAGAAGCGGTTCGAGCGCTCCCAGTCGGTCACGGCGATGACTGCGTGGTCGAGACGGGCGAGGCGCGGGCCGGCGGGCACGGGACGCAAGCTACCCGCGGGCCGCGTGCGACACTCACGACATGGCGGTCGAGTGCGAGGAGTTCTTCGCGATCATGAGCGCGTTCCCGACCGGGGTCGCGGTCGTCACGACTCTCGATGCCGACGGCGAGCCGCGCGGGCTGACGACGAATGCGCTCTGCTCGGTCTCCGGCCGGCCGCCGCTGCTGCTCGTCTGCCTCGACCGTGAGAGCCGGACGCTGCCGGCGGTCCTTCATTCCGGCCGCTTCGTCGTCAACCTCCTCGCCGAGCAGCGCGACGAGCTGGCGCGCGTCTTCGCCTCGAAGGCCGAAGACAAGTTCGACGGGGTCGACTGGAAGCCCGGGCTGGGCGGGATGCCGTGTCTGCGGGCCGACTCGCTCGCCTATGCCGAGTGCGCGGTCGAGCAGCGCTTCGAGGCCGGCGACCACGTGATCGTCACCGGTCTCGTCGAGGCGGGGATGGCGCCGGATCCCGCGAGCGTGCCGATCCTGTATTTCCGCCGTTCCTATTCGAGCCCGGTGGTGGTCCCGGCCGAGTAGCGGCCGGGAAGGAGGGCGCGGCCCTGCCGCGAACTCTGGAAGCTCGTGTCAGCCAGGTGGACAGCGACGGTGGGCGCCGCGGTCCTGGCCCTTTCAGCGGGTGCAGGGATCGCGCGCGCAGAGAACCCCCAGATCGCAGGGTTGCAGGTCGCGCTGCGTGCACACGGCGTCTACACGGGCGGGATCGACGGCGTCGCCGGGCCGGGCACGGTCGCGGCGGTGCGGCTCTTCCAGGCTCGTCAGGGGCTCGCGGTCGACGGGCGCGCGGGGAAGCGGACGCGCGCGGCGCTCGGACCGCTCGGCCGCCCGTTGCTCGGCCGGCGCGACCTCGCGCAGGGCGCAGTCGGCCTCGACGTCTCGGTGCTCCAGTTCCTGCTTCGCGCGCGCGGGTTCTGCTCGGACGAGCCCACGGGCGCCTTCACTGCCGCGGACGACCGCGGCCGTCAAGTCGTTCCAGGTGGCGCACGGGCTCGTCGCCGACGGGATCGCCGGCCGGGCCACGATCGCCGCACTGGCGAGCCAGGGCGTGCCTGTCGCGAAGCGCCAGGCGGCCGCGCGGTTCCATGTCGTCCGCGCCGGCGAGAGTCTGACCGCGATCGCAGAGCGCTTCCGGACGAGTGTTGCTGCGCTCGCCCGCGCGAACCGCCTCGACCCGGGCCGCGTATTGCTCGTCGGAACCCGGCTCCGGCTTCCGGGTACCGCCGTTGCGCCCGCCGCGGCGGCCCGGCCGGAGCCGGTCCGCCGGACGGCGTCGGCGGGGACGTACGTCGTGCGCGCCGGCGACAGCCTGACGGCGATTGCAGTGCGGCATCGGGACCTCTGTCACCACACTGGCCCGCGACAACCACCTCGATCCACGCGGCTTCCTGCTGATCGGTGCCCGGCTGCGCGTGCCGACCGGCGCGGCGGCCCTTGCGCCGGCGGCGTCGCGCGACGAGGTTCGCACTGCGATCGACCGCTGGTCGGCGACCTACGGCGTCGACGCGCAGCTCGCACGCGCGCTTGCGTGGATGGAGTCGGGCTTCCAGAACCACGTCGTCTCGTCCGTCGGCGCACGCGGCGTGATGCAGCTCCTGCCCGTGACGACGGACTTCGTCCAGACCGTGCTGCTCGGTGAGAACGTGGACACCTCGACGGTCGACGGCAACGTCCGTCTCGGCGTGCGGCTGCTCGCGCACCTGCTCCGTGAGTGGAACGGCGACACCCGGCTCGCGCTCGCGGCCTGGTACCAGGGCTCGCAGGCAGTGCGCGACCACGGTGTGTACCCGGTCAGCGAGCCGTTCGTCGCGAACGTGCTCGCGCTGCGCGGCCGGGTCTAGACGCGAGATCTGCGTCAGCAGCCTCGGTCAGCGTGAGAAGCCGTCCCTCTGCCCGACCCTGCTCGAACCCGCGATCGCCGTCACGCGGGACCAGGGCGGCGTACACGTCCCGGTACGCCGACCACTGGCCGATCACGCCGAGCGTCTCCTCGCGCTCGATCGCGCCCCAGAGCCGGCCGGCCGAGACGGGGTCGGCGACCGCGGTTGCAGCGCTTGCGAGCTCTGCAGCCGCGAAGACCGCGTGCATGCGGTCGCCGATCTCGCTCGCGACGGCAAGCGCCTCGCGCGCATGCCCGGCGGCGGCAGCGGGGTCGCCACGGCGGCGTTCGAGCTCGGCGGCGTTGACGAGCTGGTCGCCCAGCCACCACAGCCAGCCGACCGAACGAGCCAGCACGATTGCTTCGCGGGACAGCTCGACGGCGCGGTCGAGATCGTCCTCCCGGCCGGCCTTCCACGCCAGAAAGGACAGCGCCTGCACCTCACGTGCCGGCTGTTCGAGGCGTCTGAAGTCCTCGAGCGAGGCCTCGATCAACGGCCAGCCGACCTCATGTTCCTCGCGGTTGACGTGGTTCGCACCGATCCGGAATCGGACGTACGCAGCTTCTGCGTCGTCGTCCAGTTGCTCGAAGAGCTCGAGGCTGGCCTGGTACAGGGGTGCCGCGCGGTCGTGTTCGCCCACGATGTCGAGCGCGCCGGCGAGCGCGCGCAGCCCCGAGGCGCGCAGATGCGGCGGAGCGTCGGACGCGGCCTCGAGTAGACGCTCCTCCCACCCGGCCCCCTCGAAGGGCTCGCGGATCACCCAGAACTCCTCGAGCGACACGGCCAGCTCGAGTCCCAGGGCGGGGTCTCCGGCCAGTGCCCACTCGAGCGCGGCTCGCACGTTGTCGAGCTCCGGCGTGAGCAGGTCGAGTTGCTCGCGGCTCAAGATCTCGTGCGCGGCGCCGCGCGGCACGTGCGTCGTGAGGTCGAGGAGCCACTCGGCATGAGCCCGCCGCAAGGTGTCGCCCGCGCCGGACTCGGCGAGCCGAGCCAGGGCGAACTCCCGGATCGTCTCGAGCATCCAGAAGCGATCAAGCCCGTCGGTGGCCAGCCGGCGGAGCAGGCTCTTGTCGAGCAGCGACGCGAGCGTGTCGAGGTCGGCGCCACAGACTCGCTCGGCGGCCTCGAGCGTGCAGCCGCCGCGGAAGACGGCGATCCGCGCGAAGAGGACGCGCTCGGCGTCCGTCAGGAGCTCGTACGACCAGGCGATCGTCGCGTTCAGCGTCGCGTGGCGTGGGTCGGCGTCGCGTGGAGCGGGCAAGTCGAGCCGCTCGCCGAGGCGCTGCAGCAATGCCTCGGGCGAGAGCAGCTTCACGCGGGCTGCCGCAAGCTCCAGCGCCAGAGGCAGCCGGTCCAGTCGCTCGCAGAGCTCGTCGACCGTGGCGCTTCGGGTGACGTCGCCGCGCATCGCGCGGGCCCGAGTGACGAACAGCTCGGCCGCGTCGTCCGCCGGTAGTGGCGGCAGATCGAGCTCCGTCTCGGCGCCGATTCGCAGCGCCTCACGGCTCGTCACGAGCAGTCGCAACGACGGCGCCGCCTCGGCGAGTGCGGCAAGCGGGGCCGCGGCGGCGGGCAGCAGCTGCTCGACGTTGTCGAGCACGACGTGGGTCCGCTTGCCCAGCAGCCTGCCGGCGATCGACGCGGCGTCGCCCGTCTCGGCGCCGAGTGCCTCCCCCAGGGCCGGGACGACGAGGGCGGGATCGCGAAGCGGTGCGAGCGGGACGAAGACAGTTCCGCCGTCGGCCTCCTCGGCGAGCAACCGGGCGAGCTCGATCGCGAAGCGCGTCTTGCCGGTGCCGCCGGGGCCGACGACGGTGAGCACGCGCGGATCGCGCTCGAAAACCAGTCCGATCGCGTCGAGCAGCTCCTGCTCCCGGCCGATGAACGCCGTCGGCGGGGTTGGGCAGGGAGACGCTGCCAGGCGTGCGGACGTCGGGGAACTCCCCGCCGCCGAGCTGGAAGAGCCGCGTCGCCCCGTCGAAGTCCTTGAGCCGGTGCAGCCCGAGATCGGCGAGCGGCCGACTGTCGAGGAGCGCCGCGGTCGTCGGCGAGACGACGACCTGGCCGCCGTGGGCCAGCGCCGCGAGTCGCGCCCCGCGGTGGACGTCGACTCCGACGTAGCCCTCGTGCGCGACGGTCGGCGCCCCGGTGTGCAGGCCGATCCGGACGCGAATCGGGCCGCCGCTCAGCTCGTCGGTGCCGGCGAGGGCGGCGGAGGCGGCGCCGTCCGCGGTCGGAAAGGCGACGAAGAACGCGTCGCCCTGGGTATCGACCTCGACGCCGTCGTGAGCGGCGAAGGCGGCGCGGAGCGCGCGCCGGTGCTCCGCGAGCGCGTCGGCGTACGCGGCCGGCCCGAGCGTGTGCAGGAGCCGCGTCGAGCCCTCGATGTCCGTGAACAGGAACGTCACCGTCCCGCGGGGCAGGTCCCTCACGGCAGGCCGGGCACACGTGAGAGCAGCCGCCTGGCGAGAGGCGGCTGCGTCAGCTTCTTCGCCACGAGATACCCGGAGCCTGCCCCGAGGCCCGGGCCGGGATGGGTGCTGGCGCCGATGTGAAAGAGACGGTCGACCGGGGTCTCGTGCCCGGGCGTCTGGGGCAGCGGCCGCCAGAGCAGGTTCTGGTCGAGCGCGCACGAGCCCGCGTAGATGTCGCCGTGCTCCAGGTTGACGTCAGCGAGGCGAGGTCGGCGGGGGAGAGGACGACCCGGCCGAGCGAGGCCGACTCGACGTTCTCCAGGTGCCGTGAGAGCCGCTCGACGATCCGGTCCGCGTACGCCTCTCGAAGCTCCTCCGTCCAGGTGCCGTCGCCGACGTCGAGCTCACCGGCCGCGTCGCCGACCGGGCGCTGCGGCAGCTCCTGCAGCTGGATCCAGACGATCCAGCCGTCGTCGGGCCCGCGGGTGGGGTCGACGGCCATCGGCTGGCCGCAGACGATCGTCGCCTCGGCCGGGAGCAGGCCCCGCGTCGCCTCGTTGACCGCGCGCGAGACGCCGTCGAGCCCGGGCGTGACGTGCACGATCGCGGTGCGCGCCGAGGCGCTCGTCGCCGCTTCCAGCGCGGCGGCTCCTCGATCGCGAGATGGATCTGCATCCCGGCGAGCCCGTAGCGGTAGCGGGCCGCCGCCTCGCGCACCGGCGCGGGCGTGTCGCCGTCGGCGAGCAGCCGGCGCGTAGAGCTGCGTCGGCGTGACGCCTGCGATCATCGCGCGCTCGGCGCTGATCACCTCGCCGTCCGCCAGGCGAACGGCGGTCGCGCGGCCGTCGGAGACGAGGATCGCGCTCCACCTCCGCCTCCGTGCGCAGCTCGCCGCCGGCCTCGCGGACGATCGCCGCCAGTGCGTCGACCAACGTGACGCCGCCGCCTCTCGGCACGGGCATGCCGCCGAGCTGCAGCGCTGCGCCGATCACCCTCGTCATGAAGCCGGACATCGCCTGCTCGGGGCCGAGGCCGGTATGGAGGACCCACGGGGCGAGCAGGCCGTGCGCCTCGGGGCTCGCGAAGGTGGCCTCGAGCCAGTCGCGGCAGGTCGAGAGCACCTCGCCGCCGTAGGCGAGCAGGCCGCGGCGGCCGAACCTGCGGTACGCCTTCTGCCCGAGGCCCAGCCCCGCACCCGACCAGAGCTCGGTCGAGAGCACGCCGAAGGACAGGTCGGCGTTCGCCATGAAGCCGTCGAACGCGGCCTGCCAGGCGGCGCCGTCACCGGGCGCGTGGCGGTCGAGCTCGGCGATGTTCTCGTCGAGCGAGGTGGTGAGGAACGCGGAGGAGCCGTCCGGAAACGCCGTGCCGGTCGGCAGCTCGGTATTCAGGTACTCGAGGCCGTGCCGCTCGAGGTCTTCCTGCAGCTCCGCATACGCAGCCGAACCGGTGAAGAGCGGGTGCCACGAGCTCAGCACCTCATGCGTGAAGCCCGGTGCGACGAGCCCTTCCCGGGTCCGGATCGCGCCGCCGAGGCGGTCGTTCCGCTCGAGCACGCAGACCCGCCAACCGGACTTGGCGAGCAGTGCTCCGCCGGCGAGCGCGTTGATGCCGCTGCCCACGAAGACGGCGTCGTAGGGCGCCATGCGGCCGAGCCTAGCCTCTTGACATGTCAGCGAGCAATCTTGGTTAGATACCCGCATGCTGCTGCGTGAGGTCGAGTACGCGCGTCCCGGCTCGATCGACGAGGCGGTCGCGCTGCTCGCGGGCCATGACGGGGCGCGGGCACTCGCGGGCGGGCAGACGCTCGTCAACGTGATGAAGCAGCGCGCCGCGTCGCCGGACGTGCTCGTCGACCTGAACGACCTGGCCGACCTGCGCGCGATCCGCATCGCCGGCGACCGGCTCGAGCTCGGCGCGATGGCGACGTACTCGGCGCTGATCGCCTCCTCCGAGGTGGACGTCGCGCGGCCGATCATCGGCGAGGTCGCGGCCACGATCGCCGATCTCCAGGTGCGGAATCGCGGCACCGTCGGGGGCAACGTCTGCTCGAACGACCCGACGAACCACCTGCCACCGCTCCTCGTCGCGCTCGACGCGACCTTCACGATCCAGGGACGCGGCGGCACGCGCTGGGTCTCGGCGGAGGACTTCTTCCTCGGCGTCTACCTGACAGCGGTCGGGGAGGGCGAGCTGCTGACGACGGTCTCCGTCCCGGCGTCCGGGCATGCCAAGGACGGCTTCGCCGCCGTGACGATCGGGGCGCACGGCACCTGCATC
This sequence comes from uncultured Gaiellaceae bacterium, assembly GCA_963808915.1. Lineage (GTDB taxonomy): Bacteria > Actinomycetota > Thermoleophilia > Gaiellales > Gaiellaceae > CAVTBT01. The sequence goes on from CAWEHJ010000002.1 coordinate 13,502, forward strand.
GTCAGCGTCGCGGCCTCGCTCGGCGACGACGCGCCGCGGCTCGCGATCGGCTGCGTCGACGCCGTTCCAGTGCTCGTCCGGCCGGAGGGGACTGACGACGAGGCGCTTCGCTCGGCCGTGCAGGGCGCGGGGCTCGAGCCGCCGTCGGACGTGCACGCCAGCGCCGACTACCGCCGTCACCTCGCCGAGGTGTGCGCGATCAGGGCCGTCCGGCAGGCCGAGCAGAGAGGGGGGTCGTAGGTGCAGGAGCCCGTCACGAGCCGCAGGATCTCGGTCGAGGTCAACGGCACGACGTACGAGCGCGAGGTCGAGACGAGACGCCTGCTGGTGCACTTCATCCGCGACGACCTCGAGCTGACCGGGACGCACATCGGCTGCGACACGGGCAACTGCGGCGCCTGCACGATCCACCTCGACGGCCAGGCCGTGAAGAGCTGCATGCTGCTTGCCGTCCAGGCCGACGGGCAGCGCCTCCGCACGGTCGAGGGCCTGGCCGACGACGAGCAGCTGACGCCGCTGCAGCAGAGCTTCTCGGACCACCACGCGCTCCAGTGCGGCTACTGCACGCCCGGGATGCTGATGAGCGCGACCGCGCTGCTCGAGTCGAATCCCCGGCCGAGCGCGGAGGACGCCCGGATCGCGATCCAGGGCAACATCTGCCGCTGCACCGGCTACGTCAACATCGTCGAGGCGATCGTCGGCGTCGGCGAGGGGGCAGGGAAGCCGGCATGAGCTCCACGACCACGACGACGCCGACCGTCACCACCGAGCAGGGCACCGAGCTGAAGCGCGGCTGGGCCGGCCAGTCGATCCCGCGCAAGGAGGACCGGCGCCTCGTCCAGGGCCAGGGCCTCTTCTTCGACGACGTGCGCCGCCACGGCACGGGCTACGTCCACTTCGTCCGCTCGCCCTACGCGCACGCGAAGATCCTCTCGATCGACGTGACGCCGGCGCTGGCCGTCGAGGGGGTCTACGGCACGATCACCGGCGACGAGGTCGCGATCCAGACCGATCCCTTCTTCGAGATGTCGACGCCGCCGGGCGCCAACGTGAAGGACTACGCGCTCGCCGTCGGCAAGGTCCGGCACATGGGGGAGCCGGTCGCGGCGGTCGTCGCGTCGACCCGGGAACTGGCACGCGACGCTGCCGAGCTGGTCGAGGTCGAGTACGAGCCGCTCGACGTCCTCGTCGACGCCGAGGAGTCGCTGAAGGACGAGACGATCCTGCACGACGACGCCGGGTCGAACGTCGTCTGGTCGGGCGTCTTCGACTGGGGCGACTGGGAGGCCGCGAAGGCCGAGGCCGACCACGTCGTCACGATCAAGAAGCTGCACTTCCACCGCTTCTCCTCGACGCCGCTCGAGTGCTCGGGCGCGCTGGTTGAGTACGACAAGGGCGTGCAGCAGTGGACGCTCCACTGCAACCACCAGATGCCCGGCGTCGGGGCGATCTGGATGGCGCCGGCGTTGCGGGTCGGGCTCGACAAGCTCCGCTTCGTCACGAGCGACATCGGCGGCGCTTTCGGCAACAAGATCTGCCTCCACCCGCAGTACGTCGTCCTCTGCCTGCTGGCGCGGAAGCTCGGCCGGCCGGTGCAGTGGACGGAGTGGCGCACCGACCAGCACACCGCGAACGCGCACGGCAACGAGCGGACGTTCCTCGACGTCGAGGTCGCGGTGAAGGCCGACGGCGAGATGACGGGCTTCTCGGTCAAGGCGCTCGACGACGCCGGCGCGTACCCCCGCTACGAGCCGCTCGGCTGCATCATCTGGGCGCAGGTGACGCCGGGCCTGTACCGCTGGAAGAACATCCGCGTCGACTTCACGCAGGTGGTGACGAACAAGAGCCCGGTCTCGCCGAACCGCGGCTACTCGCGGATGCAGCACCTCTGGCTGACCGAGCGGATCTGCGACGTCGTCGGCGCCGAGCTCGGGATCGACCCGGTCGAGATGCGCAAGAAGAACTACGTGCGCACCGACGAGATGCCGTACGAGACGCCGAACGGCTGCGTCTACGACTCGGGCGACTACGCGCGTTGCCTGGACATGGCGCTCGAGCTCGTCGATGCGGGCTCGATCGAGGAGCGGCGCGCCGAGGCCGAGTCGCGCGGCAAGCTGCTCGGGCTCGGGATCGGCTCCACGCTCGACTCGGGCACGAACAACTTCGGCCAGTCGCAGCTTCTCAACCCGGAGCTGCAGTTCTCGGGCAACAACGAGGCGGCCACGGTCAAGCTGGACATCTTCGGCGAGGTCGTGGTCACGCTCGGGACGGTGCCGCAGGGACAGGGCCACGAGACGACGAGCGCGCAGGTCGTCGCCGACATCCTCGGCTGCTCGCCCGACCAGGTGAACGTTCGCCGCGGGCACGACTCGGCGCAGAACTCGCACGCCGGCTTCTCGGGCACGTACGCCAGCCAGTTCGCGGTCACCGGGCTCGGCGCCGTCAAGGGCGCGGCCGAGCTCCTCCGCGACGAGATGATCGAGCTCGCCGCCTTCGTCCTGCAGGCCGAGCAGGAGCAGATCGAGCTCGCCGACGGGATGGCGCGGGTCAAGGACGGCCCGGCCGAGGCTGCGCTGCCGTTCATGGCGCTCGGCGCGATCGTCAACGCCAACAACGCCTTCCTGCCGCCGGACTTCAACCCGACGCTCAACCATCGCTTCGTGATGCGGCCGTACTTCGGCGTCGTCGACACCGAGAAGAAGACCGGCAAGCTGACGCTGACCTACGCGATGCAGATCCACGCGTGCGTGCTCGAGATCGACCGCGAGACCGGGGCCGTCGAGATCGTCGACTACGGCGCCGTGGACGACTGCGGCACGCGGATCCACCCGCAGATCGTCGAGGGCCAGGTGCACGGCGCGACCGCGCACGCGATCGGAGCCGCCCTGCACGAGAACTTCGTCTACGACGAGGACGGGACGCTTCTGACCGCCAACTTCTACGACTACCACGTGCCGCACGCGCTCGACATGCCCGAGCTGAAGACCGCGGCGATCGAGTCGCCCTCGCCGTTCTCGCCGCTCGGCGCGAAGGGCATGGGCGAGGGAGGCGGCGGCGGCATCCACGCGATCTGCTCCGCGATCCAGGACGCCCTGCGCCCGGCCGGCCGGCCGATCGTCTACGACAGCTGCAACCCGAACCAGCGCGTCTGGGAGATGCTGACCGACCCCGAGTCGACGCGGGCGAACGTGGAGGTGAGCTCCCGGTGAAGATCGAGGGCACCAAGGAGCTCTCCGCTCCGCGCGACACCGTGTGGGCGGTGCTGAACGATCCCGAGCAGATGGCGAAGCTGATGCCGGGTGTCGAAGGCTTCGACATCAAGGACGACCGGCACTGGACGGCCAAGGTCAAGATCCCGCTCGGGCTCGGCGGCCTGCGCCTGACCGTCGACTTCGAGAAGCTCGAGGAGCGCGAGCCCGAGTACGCGTCGCTGAAGGCGAAGGGCAACGGGGTCGGCGCGATCATGAACATGACGACGCAGTTCAACCTCGCGGAGGACGGCGCGGCGACGTCGATGGCCTGGGAGGCGGACGTCCGCATCGCCGGCCCGGTCGGCTCGATGGGCCAGCGGGTGCTGCAGCCGATCGTCAACCAGCAGGTGAAGAACGTGCTCGCGGCGCTCGACAAGCAGGTCACGGCCGCGGCACGCTCGGCGGCCGGCGGCGCCGAGCAAGGCGTCCACCCTGCCTCGCCGGAGGCCTACGAGCCGGAGCCCGAAGGGCCGACGCACGACGCCGCCGCGTAGGGCCGATGCGGCGCGTCAACCTCTACACACAGGAGCTCCAGCACGACGACGACGATCCGCCGGGCTACGCGGTCGGCTACGCCAGAGTCGGGCCGCTGATCGGAGCCGAGAAGGTCGGCGCGACGATCTACGAGCTGGCGTCCGGCCAGAGCAACTGCCCCTACCACTACGAGTACGGGGACGAGGAATGGCTGCTCGTGCTGTCGGGGCGGTTGACGGTTCGGACTCCCGACGGCGAGGAGGAGGTCGAGCCGGGTGAGGCCGTCTGCTTCCCGGACGGTCCCGACGGCGCGCACAAGCTGACGAATCGCGGCGAGGAGCCCGTGCGTCTCGTCATGCTCTCGACGAAGAACAACCCGGCGGTCGCCGTGTATCCCGACAGCGGCAAGATCGGCGTGTGGCCGGTGCCGGGCGGCGGCGAGGATCAGCTGATGGTGCGGCGCGAGAGCAAGGTCGACTACTGGGACGGCGAGGTCTGAGCGGTCGCACGTAGGTCGCGGACCTGATGTTAGGGTCGCCGTGACATGTCACCGCCCTTCCGGATCGGCGTGATGCAGCTCACGATGGAGCCGCTCGACGAGATGCTCGAGTCGGCCCGGGTGATGGACGAGGCGGGGCTGGACACGATCTGGCTCGCCGAGGCCTATCCGTGGTGGCGGAAGCACGGCATGGAGGCTCGGAGCTCGACGGTCGTCTCGGCCCTGATGGCCCGCGCGACCAAGCGTCTGACGATCGGCTGGGGGATCATCTCGCCGTTCACGCGCCATCCCGTCCAGGTCGCGATGGACGCGCGGGTGGTGCAGGAGGCGGCCGGACCGGAGCGGTTCCTGCTCGGCTTCGGCACTTCGAAGATCTTCCTCAACAACATCAGGCACCAGACGAAGAAGACGCTGGGACCGATGCGCGACGCGGTCTCGATCGTCCGCGGCGTGCTCGGCGGGGACGCGTTCGAGTACGAGGGCGAGACCTGGAGCGCGTCCGTGCCCGCGCTGCAGGCCGAGGCGCACACCCCGCGTGGCGTGCCGCCGGTCTACGTCGCCGCCACCGCGCCGAAGATGCAGGCGCTCGCCGGCGAGATCGGCGACGGCTGCCTCACGCCCTCGATCACGACTCCCGCCTTCGTTCGCTACACCTGCGAGAACGTGGCGGCGGACATCGACATCGGCTGCACGGTCGTCGCCTCGATCCACGAGAGCGACCGCGAACGGGGCCGGGACGGCGCGCGGGAGATCGCCGGCATGTACCTCGCCAACAAGGTGCAGAACATCCAGGGCGCGGCCGACACGCTCCTCCAGCTGGCCGGGATCGACGTCGAGGAGATCCGCCCGGTTGCGGAGGCGATGGAGCGGGGCGGACGCCTGGCGGCGAAGGCGGAGGTGACGGACTCGATCCTCGACCGCTGCAAGCCGATCGCGGGCACACCCGAGGACTGCGTCGCCGCAATCCAGGAGTACCGCGAAGCAGGCTGCACACACGTCATGCTCGAGCTGTGGGGCGAGGACCGGCACGAGCAGATCCGTCTCTTCGGCGAGCAGGTCCTGCCGCACGTCCGTGACTGAGGCCCGGATCGACCGAGACCGGCTCGTCCGCACCGCCGGCGACCTCGTCGCGATCCCGAGCTTCACCGGCTCGGAGCAGGCCTGCGCCGAGCACCTGCGTGACGTCTTCGCCGAGCGTGGGCTGCGCGTGCAGTGGCAGCAGGTCGAGGACGGACGGGCGAACGTGCTCGGCATCCGGGAAGGGGCCGGCGACGGCCCGAGCCTGATGTTCAACGGGCACATGGACACGTCGTACTCCGGCCGCGAGCCCTGGCTCGCCGGCGTGCGCGGCTTCCAGCCCGATCCGTTCGAGCACGAGGGGCGGCTCTACGGCCTCGGGATCTCGAACATGAAGGGCGCGATCGCCTGCTACGTCGAGGCGGTGACGGCGCTCGCCGAGGCCGGCGTGACGCTGCGGGGCGACGTGATGATCGCCGCCGTCTGCGGCGAGATCGAGAAGACGCAGTTCGGCGACGCGACGGGCGCTGAGTACCGCGGCTACGCGGCCGGCTCGAGGTACCTCGTCACGCACGGTGGGCTGGCCGACATGTGCCTGCTCGGCGAGCCGACCGAGGGCAAGGTGGTGCTCGGCCACTTCGGCTCGCTCTGGCTCCGGATCTCGACGCAAGGGAACTTCGTCCACACCGCCTTCAGCGAGGGCCTGCGCGACCGGAACTCGATCCTGCGCATGCGCGAGGTGCTCGACGCCGTGCTCGAATGGATCCCGACCTGGGAGGACGACCCGGCGAACGCGTACCGCGGCGCGAAGGCGATCGTCAACGTCGGCGCGCTCCAGGGCGGCTTCGGCTGGCGTGTCTCGCGGACGCCGCACCGGACCGACCTCTTCCTCGATGTCCGCGTGCCGCCGACGAAGCCGATGCCGCTCGCACGCGGCGAGGTGTTGCAGCTCGTTCGCGGTCTCCGCGAGCGCTTCCCGGACTACGGGATCGAGGGCGAGGTCTACGTGACCGCGCCCGGGGCCGAGATCGAGGAGTCGCATCCGCTCGTGGCCGCGATCGACGAGGCTCACGCGGAGGTCTTCGGCGAGGCGCCGGGCCGCGACGTCACGCGCTGGTTCTCCGACGCCTCGGCGCTGACGCGCTACGGCGTGCCGACGGTCAACTACGGCACCTCCACGGGGCTGATGGACACCGAACTCGGTGAGAATCTCGACATCGACGGACTCGTGCAGACGGCCGACACGTACGCCCGCGTCGCGGCGAAGGTCTGCGGAGTGGCGCCGTGAAGCTCGTCACGTTCGACGAGGGTCGGGTCGGCCGGATCGACGGCGAGGAGATCGAGGTGCTCGGAGTGGCCTCGATGCGGGAGTGGTTCGAGCGCGGTGGGGCGGACGCGACCGGGGAGCGCGTGCCGCTCGCCGACGCGCGGCTGCGGGCGCCGATCGTGCCGAAGAAGTTCTTCCACACCGCCGGCAACTTCCGCGAGCACGAGGAGGAGTCGAAGACGGTCGCGTGGTCGCACGAGATCGCGCCGTGGATCGTCTTCTTCCAGAACGTCGACGCGATCGTCGGCCCAGACGAGCCGGTCGTCTATCCCGAGCACCTGACGGAGGAGCTCGACTACGAGCTCGAGCTGGCCGTGGTGATCTCCAAGCCGGGCAAGTGGTTCTCGGCCGAGGAGGCCCCCGACTACATCGGCGGCTACGTGATCTTCAACGACATCACCGCACGCGACATCCAGCGGCGCGAGATGCGCTCGGGCGTCTTCAGCTTCTGCAAGGCGATCGACACCTTCTGCCCGCTCGGGCCGTGGATCGTCACGCCGGACGAGATCCCGGATCCGCACGACCTGCGCATGGAGCTGCGGGTCAACGGCGAGCAGCGCCAGACCTCGCACTCCGGGAACATGAGCGTGACGATCCCGGAGATCCTCAGCCACTACTCGGCGCTCGGCTACTCGGCGGGCGACGTCGTCTCGACCGGGACGGTGTCGGGCGTGGCGGGCTTCTCGGAGGACGCCGCCTCGCTCTACCTCAAGCCCGGCGACGTGATCGAGTGCGAGATCGAGCGGATCGGCGTGCTGCGGAACCCGGTCGTCTCCTGGCAGGAGGCGCACGGCGAGCCTGCCCCGGAGCGCGTGCGCTGGTGAGGCGAGGCCCGCTCCGCCGTCTCCTCGACCGGCTCCGCCGCCGGTCGCCGGGCGTGCCCGACACGCTTCCTCCCGAGCCGCCGCCTGCGGCGGGCGTCCGCGAGCCGCGCCGGCCGCTTCCCTCGTCCGGCTCGGGAACGGCCGTGGTCGAGCCGCCCCCGACCGACGAGCAGCTGTGAGCTGGCCCCGCGACGACGAGAAGCTCGACCGGGTCCGGGCGCTGATGGGCGAGCAGGAGCTCGACGCCCTCGTCGTCCGCGCGCCCGACAACGTCCTCTACCTGACGAACTTCTGGGGGATGAAGGGCTACGACGCCGTCGTCTTCCCACGCGACGGCGAGCCGGTGCTCGTCTGCCTCGAAGCCTCCGAGGGCGACGCCGACCGGATGGCCTGGACGAGCGACCTCCGCTTCTTCTCCGGCTACGACGAGAGCGACCCCCGACCGCCGGGGCTGCGCGCGCTCGACCTCGCGCGCCAGCTCGCCGGTGCCTACGACCGGGTCGGGATCGAGCTCTCGCTCGGCACCCAGGCGGCCGACCGGATGGTCGGCGAGCCGACGACGTACCCCAAGGCCTGGTTCGACGCCTTTCCGGACGCTGTGGACGCGACGCCGCTCCTCGTCGAGGCCCGCTCGCTCAAGACCGGACAGGAGGTCGAGCGGATCCGGCTCGCGAACGAGATCGCCGCGGCCGCCATGGATCACGTCCGCGGCCTGATCCGGCCCGGGATGACGGAGGCGCAGGCCGCCGCCGAGTGGCAGGGGTTCGTCCACGGCGAGGGCACCGGCTGGGACGGCCGCGTCGAGCTTGCCCTCCCGTTCTCGCTCGTCTGGGCCGGGCCGGGGATCCGGACGTTCACGGCGACCTCGAACCGGCCGGTGGTCGAGGGCGAGCCGACCCTGTTCGAGATCTGGGTCTGCGCCGACGGCTACTGGGCCGACCACACGAAGAACCTCGTCTGCGGCGAGCTGACCGAGCGCTACCACGAGCTCGAGCAGGGGCTGCTGGAGGTGTACACCTCGATCACGTCGACGTCGGTGCCCGGACGGAGCCTGGCCGATCTCGACCGGGAGTGCCGGGACCGGGCTCGCGGCGCTGGGCTACCCGGGCCAGCCGTCCCACCCGGTGTGCCACGGGATCGGCGCCCGCGCCCACGAGCCGCCGTACGCCCACCAGGCCGGCGGCGGCGAGGTGCGCGAGGGGATGGTCCTGGCGATCGAGCCCGGCGTCTACTGGCCGGAAGGAGGCGGATTGCGCGTGGAGGACAACTTCCTGATCACTGCCGAGGGCGCCGAGAAGCTCTCGCCGTTCCCGGACGGGATCGTGCGGGCATGACGCTCGACCGGTCGAAGATCTGGGCCGGCGAGCTGAACCGCGCCGCACTCGAACCGCAGCCGCACGGCACGGTCGGCCTGTACGACACGACGCTGCGAGACGGCGAGCAGACGGTCGGGGTCGTGCTCTCGCCGGAGGACAAGGTCGCGATCGCCAGGGCGCTCGACGAGGCCGGGATCGACCGGATCGAGGCCGGGTTCCCGCGCGTCTCCGAGGAGGACGCCGAGGCGATCCGCCTGATCATGCAGGAGGATCTGCAAGCGGAGGTCTGGGGCTTCGCCCGGGCCGTGCCGGCGGACGTCCAGGCGCTCGCGGACCTCGGGGTGAGGGCGGCCGTCGTCGAGAGCCCGATCTCGGACGCGAAGCTGGCGGCGCTCGGCGTCTCGCGCGAGACGATGCTCGAACGGATCCGGACCGCCGTGCGCGCCGCGACCGACGCGGGCGTTCGCGTCGCGTACTTCGGCGTCGACGGGACGCGGGCCGACCTCGCCTTCTTCCGTCGGGCGTACGAGGCGTCGGTCGAGGCGGGAGCGGCGGAGGTGGTCGTCGTCGACACCCTCGGCGTCGCCACCCCGGAAGCCGCCGCATATCTCGTCGGTCAGGTCGTCGACTGGCTCGGCGACGACGTTCCCGTCCACTGGCACGGGCACGACGACTTCGGATTGGCCACGGCTGCCGCCGTCGCCGCCGTGCAGGCCGGCGCGACCTGGATCCAGGGCACGGTGAACGGCATGGGGGAGCGCGGCGGCAACGCGAGCCTGCTCGAGGCCGCGCTCGCGCTCGAGGCGCTCTACGGCATCCCGACGCGGCTCAGGCTCGACCGGGCGCGCGCGCTCGGCCGGCTCGTGGCGGAGATCGCGGGCACGCCGCTCGAGCCGTGGAAGCCGATCACGGGCGAGAACCTCTTCACGCGCGAGTCGGGCGCCGTGGCCGCGCAGTTCCACGACCCGCCCGCGATCGAGCCGTACTCGAGCGACGTGATCGGCGCCACCCGGGGGCTCGTCCTGGGCAAGAAGAGCGGGATCGACTCGATCAGGATCAAGGCGGAGCAGCTCGGCATCGAACTGCCCGAGGAGCAGCGGGCGGCCCTGCTGGCGAAGGTGAAGGCCTTCGGCACGAAGCACCGCAGGCTCCTCACGGATTCCGAGTTCAAGCGGATCGCAAAGCGCACCCGCGCCTTGTAGCCCGTCGCCCGATCGTTACGCTGCGTAAGCCGCGCCACGACAACCCGTCCGCAAGGAGGACCCAGCACCATGCCCCGATACGTCATCGAGCGTGCCTACACCGTCAACGAGGCGGAGGTGCCGATTGTCGCGACGCGGTCGAAGCGGCTCGTTCGCGACGACTTCCCGGAGATCACCTGGGAGCACAGCCACGTGGTCGTCGACCACGACGGGATGCCGAAGTCGTTCTGCATCTACGACGCCCCGAGCGAGTCACTCGTCCGAACGCACGCCGACCGGCTGGGCGATCACTCGATCGTCGCGATCTACGAGATTGCCGGCGACGTGACGCCGGACGACTTCCCGCTCGACTGATCAGCCGCCGCGGCGGCCCCGCACTTCGTCGACGTGGTAGGCGGCCTGGACGGCGACGGCGAGCTTGAGCTGGAGCTCTCGCCGTCGCGCGTCCTCGTCCGGCAGCAGGGTGAGCGCGTCGCGGTAGAGGGCGGCGGCGCGCTCCTTCGCCCAGCCGCGACCGGCGTCGTCGGCCGCGGTCAAGACGTAGTCGAAGGCGCGGTCGGGGCGGTTCGCCTCCCGCCAGTGCTCGCCGAGGGCGTCGGCGGCGACCGCGCCGCCGGTGGTCGCGTCCTCGAGGAACAGCGCAACCGATTCGTGCCGCGTCCGGCGGGCGGCGCGGGTCAGCCGCTGATAGGCGACGTCGCGGATCAGGGCGTGCTTGAAGCGGAACTGCTGCTGGCCCTGGAGCCGCGAGACGCTCTCGCGGCGAACGAGATCGCGCCGTTCCAGCGACCCGAGCAGCGTGCCCACGTCGCGGCCGCCGTCCATCGAGGCCACCGCGCCGTCCCAGAACACGCGGCCGACGACCGACGCGTCGAGCAGCAACGTCCGCTCCGGGACCGGCAGCGCGTCGAGGCGGGAGGCGATGATCGCGCTGATGCTCGTCGGCAGGGCGGTGCCGCGCTTGTCGCCGCGTTCGGCGAGGGCGGCCGCCATCTCCTCGATGAAGAGGGGATTCCCCTCCGAGAGCTCGATCAGCCGCGCCAGCTCCCCTGAGTCAGGCAGGCCCAGAAGCCGCCCGGCGAGTGTCTCGGCGTCCCGTCCGCGGAGAGGTTCGAGCGGCAGCGCCGTGTAGGCCGGCAGCCCGCCGCCCCAGGCAGGACGCTCGGTCAGGAGGTCGGGCCGGGCCACGGCGAGGAGGAAGACCGGGACCGAGTGGAGGCGCGCGGCGAGCTCGTCGAGCAGGTCGAGCATGCTCCCGTCGGCCCAGTGGAGGTCCTCGAAGACGAGCAGCGTCGGCTGCTCGCCGGCGAGCTGCTCGACGAGCCGGCGGGCCGCGAGGAACAACGTCTCCCGGTCGCCGGCAACGGTCTCGCTCGGCAGCCCGAGGAGCGCCGCGAGGTGGGATGCGACCTGTTTGGCGTCGTCGTCGCCGAGCACCGCACCGACCGCGGCTTCGAGCTTCCGCCCCGCGTCGTCGGCCTCGTCGCTGTCGAAGATGCCCGCGACCTGCTTCACCTGGGCCGCGAAGGCCGCGTAGGGGGTGCTGGAGCCGTAGGGCGCGGACCGGCCGCGCAGCACCCGGCCGCCGAGCGCGACGACGAGCTCGCCGAGCTCGTGCGTCAGGCGTGACTTGCCGATCCCCGGCGGCCCGAAGATCGTGACGAGGTGGGCGCGCCGCTCGTCGACCACGCGCTCCCACACGCTCCGGAGCAGCTCGAGCTCCCGCTCCCGGCCCAGCATCGGCGCCGACGAGAGCAGCCGCTCGCCGGCGGGCATGGTGGCGGCGACGGCGTGCCAGACGGGGACGGGCTCCGCCTTCCCGCGTGCGGTGATCGGCTCGCCCGGCCGGTACTCGATCGCGCCGCGCGTGCTCTGGTACGTGCTCTCGCCGACGAGGATGCCGTCCACGGGCGCGCTCGACTGCAGCCGCGCGGCGGTGTTGACGACGTCGCCCGCGACCATCGCCTCGCCGTGGCCGGGGCGTGCGTCGATCGCCACGAGCGCCTCACCGGTGTTGACCGCGATGCGGGTCTGCAGGTGCAGCTCCGGGTCGCTCGCGTTCAGCACGCCGAGCGCGGTCTGCACGGCCAGGGCGGCGCGGACCCCACGCTCCGGGTCGTCCCCGTACGCGATCGGCGCCCCGAAGACGGCCATCACCGCGTCGCCGACGAACTTCTCCACGATCCCGCCGAAGCGCTCGATCTCGTCGCGGACGCAGCGGTGGTACCGATCGAGGATCGCGCGGACGTCCTCGGGATCGAGCGCCTCGGCGCGCGAGGTCGAGCCGACCAGGTCGACGAAGATGACCGTGACGATGCGGCGTTCCTCCCGGCGGGGCGCAGCGGCGTCGGCGATCGCCGCGCCGCAGGCCAGGCAGAACCGTGCCTCGCCGGGGTTCTCCTGGCCGCAGGAGGTGCAGATGCTCATCGCCAGAGCGTAATCGTCGCGGATCGACGGGCCGTATTGACCTGACATGTCACGGCGGGAGATACTCGCGCCGCGAGACATGTCACGCGCCAGGGAGGGCCGCCGTGAGGTTCAGCCTGTACTCGGAGCTGCAGCTCCACCCCCCGAAGTCGCCCGAACAGCTCTACGCCGAAGTGCTCGAGCAGATGATCAACGCCGACCGGCTCGGCTACGACGTCTACGCCGTGATCGAGCATTTCTTCTTCCCGCGGTTCTCCGATCTCGGCGAACCCGACGGCGCTGTTCGCGGCGGCGGCGCAGCGCACGACGGCGATCAACTTCCGGACGATGCTGCACGCCCTCCCGTACCACAACCCGACCGTGCTGGCCTCCGCGATCGCGGTCACGGACATCCTCACGGGGGGCCGATACGAGTTCGGCGTCGGCCGCGGCCACGGCTGGCTCCCGCCGAAGGCGGGTTTGCCGCTCGACGAGCACGCGCGGGCGCGCTACGAGGAGGCGGTCGACGTCCTCTTCGCGGCGCTCGCGAGCGAGCAGTTCTCCCACATCGGCGAGCATTTCCACGTCGCGGGCTCGCACATCGTCCCGTTCCCGGAGTCGGAAGTTCAGGGTCACGCTCGGCGGCACCTCCGACCGCACCTACGAGCTCGCGGCCCAGAACGGCTGGTCGGTCGCCGTACCGCCGCTCCTGCCCTACAAGGCGCTCGAGCAGCAGCTCGACCTCTACCGCGCCAAGTGCGCCGAGTTCGGCACCGAGCCGGACATCGTCTGGATCCACGCCGTCCACATCGACGAGGACCGCGAGACCGCGATGCGCGAGGCCCGGGACTGGATGCTCGGGTTCATCAGCGGCAACTCCTCGCCCCTCACCGACCACGAGAAGCCGCCGACCGAGGATCTCGTCAAGGCCGACTACGGCTTCTATGCCTCCGGGATCATGGAGTCGCTCGTCGAGATCCCCTTCGAGCAGCTCGTCGAGGACGACTACGTCTGGGTGGGCACGCCCGACGACATCGCCGCCCGGATCGAGCAGACGCTCGAGCTCTGCCCGGGCATCGCCGAGATCGGGATCACGGTCAACGCCGGCGGTGCAGACCACTGGATGGCGATCAAGAACCAGGAGCTGTTCGCGAACCACGTCGTGAGCCGCTTCCGGACCGGAGCGCGCGCGCCGGTGGCCGCCGAGGCGTGATCGAGCGGGTCTGCGTGGCCGGAGGAGGGGTGATCGGGAGCCTGTTCGCCGGGCATCTCGCTCGCGAGGTCGACGTGACCATGCTGACGCGCCGGCGGGAGCACGCCGAGGCGCTGAACGAGCGGGGCCTGCGCGTCTCCGGCCGCAGCGACTTCACCGCCAGGGTGACCGCCGCCACCGAACCGGCGGGGCTCGAGCCGCCGGACGTCGTCATCGTCGCCACCAAGGCTCCCGGGCTCGAATCGGCTGCGGCGACGCTGGAGGGCCACTACGCGGACAGCGCCGTGATGCCCGTCCTGAACGGCCTCGGCGCCGAGCAGGTCGTCCGCGCCCACGGCGCCTGGCCGATCGTCTCGGCCGTGACCTTCATGAGCGGCACGCGGCACGACGACACGCACGTCGAGTACATCCTCGACACGCCGACCTGGCTCGGCCCCTACGAGGAGACGCCGTTCGAGACTCGTCGAGGAGATGGCCGCGTTGATCGAGCGCTCGGGCCTGCGCGCCGAGGCGCTGCCCGACCTCCGGCCGGCGCAGTGGTCGAAGCTGATCTTCAACGCGACGGTGAACGCCGTCGCCGCGCTCACCGGCCTGCCGCACGACCACCACTTCGCGGAGGTCGAGGAGCCGGGCGACCTCGGCCACCTCGTCCGCGAGCTCGTCGAGGAGGGCAAGCGGGTCGCGGCCGCTGCGGGCGTCGAGCTCCACGACGACCCGTGGGAGATGAACGTGCTCGCGACGAGGCGCGGCAGCGCGCACTACCCGTCGATGCTCGAAGACGTGGACGCACGGCGGCCGACCGAGATCGAGCTGATCACCGGCTCGCTCGTCCGCGAGGCCGAGCGGCTCGGCGTGCCCGTCCCGCTCCATCAGACGATGTACCGGCTGATCAGGGCGCGCGAGGCGTCGTGGTCGGTCGAGCAGGCAGACATACCAGCACGACAACCGGAGTCAACCGTTCAAGGGAGGGTCACATGACACGTAGGACCTGGCTCGCGCTCGCGGCACTCGTCGCGCTCGTCGCAGCCACTGCGGCCGTGGTCGGCACCGTTCGTGCCTCGGCGGCGAGCACCGCGACCACGCCGATCACGATCGGCTGGGCGTTCGACAGCAAGGGCGGCATGGCGCCATTCGACGGGCCGGCCCTGGCGGCCGCCCAGGTGCGCGTCAAGCAGTGGAACGCGAAGGGTGGGGTCGGTGGCCGGCCGCTGCAGATCAAGACGTGCGACACGCAGGGCAACAAGCCGGCGACGGCGAAGTCGTGCGCGCAGCGGCTGCTGGGCGGCGGCGCGAAGATCATCTTCACGACGTGCGACGTCGACCTCGCGGCGCCGGTCGTGCAGGAGGCGATCAACCGCGGCGTGCTCGCGGTCGCGCCGTGCATCGGCACCGACCAGATGGGCCCGAAGCGCTTCGGCCCAAGGGTCGGCTCGCGTTCACGTTCGGCAACGTCGCGCAGGACGAGGGCTCGGCGATGGCCGAGTACGCCTGGCGCAAGGGGTGGCGCAAGGCGTCGCTCGCGACCGACACGATCATCGTCTACTTCAAGAACGTCGTGCAGGCGTTCGAGGCCCGCTGGAAGCAGCTCGGCGGCACGATCGTGACGAAGGAGACCTACCAGTCGGCGCCCGCGGGCGGCGGCAACTCGGCCTCCTGGCAGGCGGTGACGACTCGCCTCAACTCGAAGAAGGCGGACGTGATCGTGACCGCGACCGCGCCGACGTGGGGTGCGATGGTGCCGATCATGAACGGCCTCCGCACGCTCGGGAACAACACGGCGATGCTGAACTCGTGGGCCGGCGACGGCACGTACTGGGTCCCGAAGAACCCGAAGGTGACGAACTACTACTTCGTCACGTACGCGTCGATCTTCGGCGACGACCAGGTCAAGGCGGTCAACACGCTCGCGAAGCAGGTCAAGGCCGGCACCGGCGGCTTCCTGACCGGCCCGGCGGCGATCGACGGGATCCGGATCGCGATCCAGCGTGCCGGCGGCTCGACGAACGGCGCTCCGGCTCGCGGCGCAGCTGGAGCGGTTCCGCGGCGTCCCGACCCTGTCCGGGAAGGTCAGCTTCACGAAGAACCTGCACTCGGTCTTCGGGCGGCAGTACCGCGTGATCAAGATCCAGAACAACAAGGCGAAGCGCGTCGGGATGGTGATCGCGAAGGTCGTGCCGAAGATCTGGGCGGGAGGCGGAGCACGACGCACACCGATGGATACGCGGAGGCCCGGCGAACTGCTCCGGGCCTCCGCCGTCTCGCGCTCGTTCGCGGGCGTCCGGGCGCTGAACAGCGTCTCGCTCGACGTCCGCCGGAGCGAGATCGTGGGGCTGATCGGGCCGAACGGCGCCGGCAAGTCGACGCTCGTCAACGTGCTGAGCGGCTTCGACCGGCCGGATTCGGGCTCCGTCGAGCTCGGGCGGCAGGGACATGACGCGCTGGACCTCGCATCGCCGCGGGCGCAACGGCCTGGCCCGGACGTTCCAGCACAGCCCACGCCTTCCGCTCGCTGACCGTGCGCGAGAACGTCGAGGTCGCGGCGCTCGGAGTCGGGAGCGGGCCGAGGCGGCGCGGGAGCGGGCGGCGAGCTGCTCGACGTGCTCGGGCTGACGCGGTTCGCGGATGTCCGGCCGGGACGCTCGCCCACGGCGACGAGCGGCGGCTCGGCGTCGCGCGGGCGCTCGCCACCGACCCGCAGTTCGTGCTGCTCGACGAGCCGGCCGCGGGGCTTCCGGAGGCGGAGGTGCCCGAGTTCGCCTCGGTCGTCCGCTCCGTGCGCGACGAGCACGACGCGGGTGTGCTCCTGATCGACCACAACATGTCGCTGATCCTCGACATCTGCGACCGGATCCACGTGCTCGACCAGGGCACGACGCTCGCGGAGGGCACCCCGGCGGAGATTCGCGAGAACCTCGACGTCGCCGCCGCCTACCTGGGCGAGAGCGCCGTCCCGGAGGACGAGGTCCCGGGATGAGCGGCGTCGGCGCTCGCCGTCGAGGGGCTGACCGTCCGCCACGGTGCGGTCGAGGCCGTGCACGACCTCTCGTTCGAGGTCGGGCCGGGCGAGATCGTCGGGCTGATCGGGCCGAACGGGGCGGGCAAGTCGTCGACGTTGCACGCGGTGATGGGGATGCGTCCGGCCCGCGGCCGGGACGTGCGGCTCGGCGGCGTCGAGCAGGCGGGCCGGCGGCCGGAGGAGGTCGCCCGCTCCGGGATCGCGCTCGTCCCGGAGGGGAGGCGGATCTTCGCCGACCTGACCGTCGAGGAGAACCTGCGGCTCGGGATGTCGCGGCACGGCGGGTCGGCGCGCGGGGCGGCGGCCTCGACGGCGTCTACGACCTCTTCCCGGTCGTGCACGAGACCGGGGGCGCGCCGCCGGGACGCTCTCCGGCGGCCAGCAGCAGCAGCTCGCGATCGCGCGCGCCCTCGTCGCCGAGCCGCAGGTGCTGCTGCTCGACGAGCCGTCGCTCGGCCTGGCGCCGAAGATCGTCGACATGGTCTTCGAGGCGCTGGCCGGGATCCGCGACCGCGGGCTCGCCGTCCTGCTCGTCGAGCAGCGCGCGCAACGGACGGTCGCACTCGCCTCGCGGACGCACGTGATCTCGAACGGCGCGCCTGCGCCTGACCCTGACCCCCGAGGACGCGGCCGACACGCGGACGATGGTGGCCGCCTACCTCTCGTGATCGCCGAGGTCCTCAACATCGACTGGCAGGTGCTCGCCGACGCGGTCGGGCTCGGCTCGATCTACGCGCTGATGGCCGTCGGGATCGGGCTCGTCTTCGGCGTCCTGCGGCTCGTCAACTTCGCCTACGGCCAGCTGATCATGGCCGGCGCGTTCGCGCTCGCGATCGCGTCGAGTGGGGATGGCCGGTCTGGGCGGGGATCATGCTCTGCTTCGCCGTCGTGCTCGTGCTGTCGCTGCGCAATGGAGCGGCTCGTCTTCCGGCCGCTGCGGACGCAGTCGCCGTCGGTGATGCTCGTGGCGACCTTCGCGATCTCCTTCCTGCTCCAGAGCATCGCGCTGCTCTGGTTCGGGCCGCTCGGCAAGATCGCCGCCTCGCTCGCCTAGCTGAACCAGCCGGTCACGGTCGGCGGCGGTCGACGTCCGCAAGATCACGATCGTGGCGATCGTCGTCGCGGCCGTGTCGGCTCGCTCGTGCTCGTGCTGCTGCTCGAGCGGACGAGCGTCGGGCTGCAGATGCGGGCGGCGTCGATGGACTTCCGCACGGCGCGCATGCTCGGCGTCCGGGCCGACCGCGTGATCGGCGCGGCGGTGCTGCTCTCGGGCTGATGCGGCCGCGATCGTCGCCGTGATGCTGACCGTGCAGACGCCGCTCGTGACGCCGACGTTCGCCTCTGACCGACACGATCATCGTGCTCGCGGGCGTCGTGCTCGGCGGGATGAACGCGGCTCGTCTCGGCGACGCTCGGCGGCTTCGCGATCGGGTTCGCCTCGGGGCTGCTCGGCGGCGCGTTGCCGACGGAGCAGAGCCAGTACCTGCCGTCGTTCCTGTTCGCCGCGGTCATCCTCGTCCTGCTCGTGCGGCCCGGCTGGCCTGTTCGCGCGGCGCGGCCTGGCGGTGGAGCGCGTGTGAGACGCTGGCGCGCCGCTCGAGCTGGGCGGGCCCGTCGCCCTCGTCGTGCTGGCGGCGCTGTTCGGCACGACCGTCTCCCGCGCGACCGAGACCTACTTCATCAACGCGCTCGTCGCCGTCGCGATCGTCGTCGCGCTCTACGTCTTCATCGGCACTCGGGCGTGCTCTCCTTCGGGCACATCAGCTTCGTCGCCGTCGGCGCCTGGACCGCCGGGGTGCTGTCCGTGCCGAAGTCGGAGAAGCCGGCGATCATGCCGAACCTCGCCCACTTCCTCCGCGACACGACCGTCGGGAACGTCTCGTCGCTCGTGCTCGCGGCCGCGGTCGGCGGCGCGTTCGCCCTCGTCGCCGGGCTCCCGCTGATGCGGCTCTCGGGGCTGGCTGCGGGCATCGCGACCTTCGCCGTGCTGGAGATCACCCACAACCTCCTCCGCTTCCAGGAGAAGATCGGGCCGGGCCTGAACACGTTCTCGTCCGTGCCCGAGACGACCGGATCTGCGCCAGGCGGCGATCGGCGCGCTGCTCGCCGATCGTGGTGGCGTTCGCCTACCAGCGCTCGCGTTTCGGCCGACTGCTGCGCGCGACGCGGGAGGACGCCGGCGGCGGCGCGCGCGGTCGGCGTCTCGGTCTACCGGCAGCGGCTGATCGCGTTCACGCTCTCCGGCGCGCTCGCCGGGCTCGCGGGCGGGCTGTACGTCCACCTGCTGCCGCTGAACACCGAGACGGTCTATCTCGATCTGACGTTCATCACGCTCGCGATGCTCGTGATCGGCGGCGCCTCGAGCCTCTGGGGCGCGGTCGTCGGCGCGCTGCCGTCAGCGCCCTCGACTCGTTCCTTGCCGAGGCGGAGGCCGGGATCGCGGTGGCCGGCCGGACGCTCGACCTGCCCGCCGGGACGCGGATCATCGTCGTCGGCGCTGCGATGGCGCTCGTGCTCGATCCTGCGGCCGAGCCGGGCTGACCGGCGGCCGCGAGCTGTCGCTGCCGTGGCTGCACGCGCCGCTCGCGACGCCCGAGGCGGAGGCGGCGGGATGAGGGTCTGCGTCGTCGGGTTGCGGCGCCGTCGGCTCGCTCTTCGCGGCGAACCTGTCGCTGCTCGACGACGTCGAGGTCTGGGCCTACGACCTCGCCGCGCGCACGTGGACGCGATCAACGAGCGGGGGCTGCGGCTGTCCGGCGCCGGCGACGTGGTCGGCCAGCTGCGGGCGACCGACCGACGCGAGCCGACCTGCCCGCCTGCGACTTCGGCATCGTGGCGACGAAGTGCGATGCACACCGAGCGCCGCCGATCGCGGCGACCGCGCACGCGTTCGCCGACGGCGCTGCGTCGCCTCGGTGCAGAACGGGGTCGGCAACGAGGAGGCGATCGCCGAGCACGTCGAGCGCGTGATCCGGGGCACGACGTTTCCGGCCGGCAAGCTGCTCGAGCCCCGGCCACGTGCAGTGGGACGTGAAGGGCGACACGACGTTCGGCCCTTCGAGCCGCGGCCGACCGGCGCCCGTGGAGGCGATCGCCGCGCTCGCGGACGCCTGCAGCCGCGCCGGCATGCCGGCGGCTGCGGTCGCCCGACGCCCGGCCGGCCCAGTGGCGGAAGGTGATCTTCAACGCCGCGACGAACCCGATCGGCGCGCTGACCGGCCTGACCCACGGCCGCGTCTGCGAGGACCCGGCGCTCCGCCGCCTCGTCAGCGGGCTCGTCGACGAGGGCAAGGCCGTAGTCGCCGCCCAGGGCGATCGAGCTCGACGCCGACCCCGAGCAGCTGATCGACCATGCCGCGAAGCCCGAGGTGGCGTACGGCCACAAGGCGTCGATGCTGCAGGACGTCGAGGCGCGCCGCGCGACGGAGGTCGACTGGCTCAACGGCGGCATCTCGCGCTTCGGCCGCGAGACTCGGCGTGCCGACCCCGCTCAACGACGCCATCACCGCCCTGATCAAAGGGGTCGAGGCGTCGTGGATCGCAGAACTGACACGCCGCTACGAGAACGTCCGCCGCGCGATGGCCGAGCACGAGCTCGACGCTCTCGATCGTCTCCGGCAGCGAGTACTCGGGCTTCGAGGGCTCCGTCACGTACCTCTCGGGGTTCCAGATCGTGCACCGCTACGCCTACGTCGTCGTGCCCGTCGACGGCGACCCGTCGGTCGTCTTCCCCACCGAGGCGCGCTACGTCGGCGAGCACGGCACGGCGCGGATCGAGCAGGTCTTCCACGACCGGCCGGGCGTCGCGATCGCGCAGCGGCGCCCGAAGACGCCGGCTGGCGGCGGGTCGGCGTCTACGGGCTCGACTACGTCATGACCGTGCGCGACTTCCGTGCCCTCGAGGGCCTCGAGCTCGTCCCGTTCGACGAGGAGTTCGACCTGGCCCGTGCGGTGAAGAGCGAGGCCGAGCTGGACTCCGTGCGCGAGAGCGTCCGGATCAACGAGGACGGCTTCGAGGCGTTCCTCGGCGCCTACCGGCCCGGGCGCCCGGCCGGCGAGCCGATGGCCGCCGCCGAGGAGCTGTTCGTCGAGCGCGGCTGCGGGCGGCTGACGATGAACATGGTGCTCGTCGGCCCGGAGTTCGCGATCGCACGGCACGAGACGACGCTCGGCGACTTCGTCCTGCCGTCACTCGAGATCGCCGGGCCCGGGATGCACTGGGTCGAGGTCTCGCGCGCGATCGGGCGAGCGAACGAAGAGGTGGTCCGCATGGCCGAGGCGTACGAGGAGTACCACGAGGCCGCACGCAGCTCGATGCGCGCCGGCGCTTCGGCGCACGACGTCCACCGAGCGGTCTCGAAGGGCTTCACCGCGCGCGGCTACCACCTCGGCCACGTCACCGGCCACTCGATCGGGATGACGATGATCGAGCATCCGAAGATCGGCGAGGGCGTCGGCGACGGAGCTCGCCGCCGGCATGGTCTTCTCGATGCATCCGCACGTGATCGCCGAAAACGGGCGCGACTGCCTCTACATGCAGGACACGTGGCTCGTGACGGACTCGGGCGGCGAGTCGCTCTCGCGTCTGCCGATGCGGATCTACGACGCGGCGGCATGAGCGAGGACGGGATCGCGCGCTGCCCGTGGGGCGACTCGACCCCCGAGTACCGCGCCTACCACGACACGGAGTGGGGGTTCCCGGTCGGCGACGACCGGCGGCTGTTCGAGAAGCTCTGCCTCGAGGGTTTTCAGGCCGGGCTCTCCTGGCTGACGATCCTGCGCAAGCGGGAGGCGTTCCGGCAGGCGTTCGCGGGCTTCGACATCGAGCAGGTGGCCCGATTCGGGCCGGACGACGTCGAGCGGCTGCTCGGCGACGCCGGAATCGTCCGGCATCGCGGCAAGATCGAGTCGACGGTCAACAACGCTCGGCGGGCGCTCGAGCTGGTCGAGGCGGAAGGCTCGCTGGCGGCGTTCGTCTGGACGTTCGAGCCCGATGCGCGCAGCCGCGCCCTCGGCCGAGGCGCACACCGCCGAGTCACGGGCGCTCGCGAAGGAGCTGAAGCGGCGCGGGTGGACGTTCGTCGGCCCTACCACCGTCTACGCGTTCATGCAGGCGATGGGCCTCGTCAACGACCACGTCGAGGCTTGTTCGGTGCGTCGGACAGCCGAGCGGGCTCGGGCCGCGTTTTCGATTCCGGCCTAGCTCGCGCTACGCTCATGCGGTGTCGAGGTTCGCCGTCCTCGCATGTCTGGTCGTCACCGCCGTGCTGGCGGCCGGTACGAGCACCGCTCCCGCCGCGCCGGCGAAGGGCGGCGGTGTGCTGCTCGGCGTCGTCAGCCCCGACCCGGCCGGCTTCGACCAGCTCACCGGCAAGCATCACGTCCTGCACGTGATCTTCGGCGCCTTCCGGGCCGACGTGACCCAGCTGCTGGCGCGAGAGCGCGCCGCGGGCCGCATCCCGGTGCTCTCGCTCACATCGCCGGTCGCGCCCGCCCAGATCGCGGGCGGCGCCGAGGACGGTTGGCTCGGCGCTCTCTCCCGCCAGGTCAACGCGAGCGGGCAGGCGGTCTGGGTCCGGCCGCTGCCCGAGATGAACGGCGGCTGGAACCCGTGGTGCGCGTTCGACGAGTCGGGACGTGCTCGCGGCGCGTCGCACTCGACCGCGCAGTTCGTCCGCGCCTTTCGCCGCATGGCTGTGATCCTGCGCGGCGGCCCCGCGGTTGCGATCAACCGAAGGCTCGCATCGCTCGGCCTGCCGCCGCTCCGTACGCCTGGCGACCTGCCGGCGTCCCGCCAGGTGAAGATCGTCTGGAACCCGCAGGGCCACGGCACGCCGTTCATCGCGGCGAACGGGCCGCGCGCGTACTGGCCAGGCGGCGCCTACGCCGACATCGTCGGCGACGACCTCTACTCGGACAGCGGCGAACCGTCCTGGACGGGGATGAACGTGCTCTACTCGTTCGGCAAGCCGTTCCTCGTCGCAGAATGGGCGCTCGAGCGGGAGGACGACCCGGCCTGGGTCCACCGCATGTTCGCGTGGGTGGCGACGCATCCACGCACGGTCGGGCTGGTCTACTTCGACAAGGGTTGGAGCGGCGGCAGCGGCGTCTACCAGCTGCGGACGAAGCCTCGCGGGCTGGCCGCCTACCGGCGTGAGATCCGCGGCGCGCGCTTCGTCGCGTCCGCGCCCGGGTAGAATCCCGGTGTGAGCTGGCCGTGGATCGCCGTGCTCGCCGCGGCGCTCGCTGTTCTGATCGGGGCGGAGTGGCCGCGGGTCGCGAGCCTGCTCGGCGCCGACGCGCGGCGCTCGCGCGAGCGCAAGCGCCGCAAGGCGACGCTGCGCGTGATCCGCTCCGACGCGGCGGAGCCGGAGGAGCCCGACGACTTCGCCGAGAGCGTCCGCCGCGACCTCGACGCGCTGCCGACGATCGAGGAGCGCGACCGGACCTAGGCCAGGTCGAGCGCCGCGCTGATCGCGGCCGGGGTGGTGCGGGTCTTGAGCAACTCGGCGGCGATGCCGCGAAGCTCCGCGCGGCTGTCGCGCGCGGCCCGGCGGAGCAGGTCGAACGCCTCCTCGAAACTCAGCGTGAACCGCTCGGCGAGCACGCCGACCGCCCGCTCGATCACGACTCGAGACTCCAGCGCCTGTTCCAGCTGGGTCGCTTTCCGTTCCTGCTCGTCGGCGTAGCGGGCGAGCTTGTCGAGCTCGACCGTCAGCCGGGCAAGCTCCGTTCCCACTGCACCGTCCGACACGGACCCGCCTTGCGCCGTTGGGACACAGTGCGCTGGGGCAGGACGGCCCCGGCCCGAGGGGAACGGCGATGACGAGACGGGCGCGCCCACTCATCGTACTCTGAATGGCGGCCCTTGTATCTTTTGCGACGATTTGCGACTATGGGTGGGCGCCTAGACCTCGCGCCGAGATCCGCGTCGCAGCCACGCCGGTCTCCCCTCCTGGCCCGGACGCAGTACAGAAGCGGGTGCCAGCACGGCCGGAGGACTGGTGGCAGAGTTCCGGCCGGCTCGCCCGCCGACCCCTCCCCGGTCAGGTGCGGACGACGAAGGTCGTCCGTACCTGCCGTGTGTTCGGCAGCACGCCGCGGACGTTCTCCATGTTGCGGGTCTCCTGGAAATCGGCCGCCTCGACGCGAAGCCCGTGTCGGCCGACCCCGAGGCCCGCCGTCGGGATCGCGATCCTTCCGCTCTGGAAGCGGACTGCGGTCGGCGCTCGGTTGTCGACGGTGACCCTGATCGAGGCAGGGTCGACTCCGCTGGCCGCGTCGCGGAGCACGACGACGAGCGGCTTCCCACGAACGACCGTCCTCGAGGGCAGCGTGACGCTCGGCGGGGCACGGTCGTCGAGCCAGAGCCGGAACGTGAACGCGCCCGCTCCGGCGCTGCTGCCGCTGTCGAAGACGACGTCGTAACTGCCCGGCGTCGGCGCGATCGCACCCGCCGCGAGGACGGGGCCGCCGTAGTCCCGGCCGTACGGGTTGACGTCGAACGGGAGCGCGGTGAGGCCGGTCAGGCGGTTCTCGTCTCCCGCCGCGACGATCCGCGGCTCGACGCGAACGCCGGGCGCACGGCGCGTGATTGCGACGCCGAAGTTGGCGACCGGTCGGCGGATCCGGACCCGGAAGACCTGCTCCGGCCCGCGCAGGATCGTCGCGAAGCTCACCCCGGCGGGCCGCTCGGGATAGCGGTACGTGGAGACCAGGGCTGGACGCCCTTTCGTCGAGCCGTGGTAGATCCCGGGCGCAGTCAGTGTCCTCGACGGCTTCGGCAGCGCCGGCGCCGTGACGCGGCCCCAGAAGGCAAGGCGGCGGACGTCGGTGCCGCGAGTCAGCACGACCCTGCCCGAGACCTCTCCCTGCGCCGCGCCGCCGCTGGACGAGATCCGGACGCTCAGCCGGCCCGGCACGTTCACCGTCGTCCCGGAGGCGGTGATCGTCACGCCCTTGCGTGCGGTGCGCGGGTCGAGCCTCACCCGCCACGCGCCGGCGCCGCCACCTGCGTCGGTCAGGTCGACCGCCCGCGATGCGTTCTTGCCGCGCCGGACGAGCCCGAACGTGATCGAGGTCGGGGAGGCGAAGAGGAGCGGCGAGTCGGCGGCACGGAGATCGACCACCCCATCTCCCTGGCGGGTCACCGGGATGTCGCCCACCGCGTTCGACGCGGTCGTGGCGAGCGCCGACTTGAGTTGTGCCACCGACCAGTCCGGGTGCCGTTGGCGGAGCAGGGCCGCGGCGCCGGCGACGATCGGGCTGGCCATGCTCGTTCCGGAGAGGAGCTCCCAGCCCTCCGGGACGGAGGAGAGGATGTTGACTCCCGGCGCGCTCACGTCAGGCTTCAGCCGTAGCGAGAGCTGCGTCGGCCCGGCGGACGAGAACGACGCGATCCGATTCGGGGTCCCGCCTCGCGAGGTGGTGACGGCTCCGACGGTGATCGCCCCGGCCGCGCTCGCGGGTGAGCCGACGGAGCCGTCGCCGAGCTCGTCGTAGCTGTTCCCCGCGGCCACGACCGGGACGACGCCGGCCTTCGCGGCGGCGTCGAGCGCCAGCGCCACGATGTCGCGCGACGGCTCGATCTCGGCCTCCTGTAGCGACAGGTTGATCACGTCCATCCCGTCGGCGACTGCCTGCTCGACCGCTGCTACGAGCTCGGGCGAGTTGCCGTTGAGGCCGAACGAGCTCGGCACGGTCAGGGCGTTGTAGTTGCCGACGTAGGCCCGCGGCGCGACACCCGAGAGGCGCGGGTGCGAGGTGCCCGTGTCTGCGACCGTGTCCGGGTTGCCGGCGGCGATGCCCGCCACATGTGTGCCGTGTGCCGAGTCGTCGTCGTGGAAGGCGAGCGCGGCTCCCTGCCAGTCGGCACCGGGCGGCGGGAAGGCGCGTGCGACGATCACTTTCGCGCTGGTGAACTGGGTCTGGCCCTTCGGGTAGCCCGGCGGCATCACGTAGCCCGACGCGTCGAGGAAGGGATGCTTCGCGTCGATGCCCTGGTCGATGATCCCGATCTTCATCCCTGCGCCCGTCGTCCCCGTCAGGCCGGGGCCCCAGAGCGCCGGCGCGCCGATCTGCTGCGGCGCCCGGTCGAGGGCCGGACGGTAGGAGACGCTCGGGTAGACGGCCCGGACGCCGGGCAGGCGGGAGACCGCACCGACCTCGGAACGCGGCAGCACGACCGCGAGTCCGTTGGCGACGATCCGGTAGCGCCAGCGCACGGTCGCCGTCGGCACCGCTGCCTCGAGCCGGGCCTGGAGGGTGCGCTGCACGGCGGCGAGCGTGCGAAGCCGTGAGCGGCTCGTGGCCGTGTGGAGGCTCAGCCGTCTGGGGCGGACCTCGCCGCGGGAGGCCGGCACCCGGACCGGCAGCGCGTCGGCGAGCGACGGCCCGTCGAGCGCGACGACGACCTCGACGAGCGGCGAGGCGGCCGTTTCCGGACGCGCCTGCGCCCCCGCGGCGAGCGCGAGCAGAGCCAGCAGCGACAACGAGGCGACCCACCGCAAGACGGCCATGGTAGGTGAGACGCCCGATCGTGCCTGTGGTCAGGCCCCGCGAAGGCGCGGGCTATCATGTCCGCCGCCCGCGGATGTGGCGGAATTGGTAGACGCGCAACCGACCTCGGAACGCGGCAGCACGACCGCGAGCCGTTGGCGACGATCCGGTAGCGCCAGCGCACGGTCGCCGTCGGCACCGCTGCCTCGAGCCGGGCCTGGAGGGTGCGCTGCACGGCGGCGAGCGTGCGGAGCCGCGAGCGGCTCGTGGCCGTGTGGAGGCTCAGCCGTCTGGGGCGCGACTCGCCGCGGGAGGCCGGCACCCGGACCGGCAGCGCGTCGGCGAGCGACGGCCCGTCGAGCGCGACGACGACCTCGACGAGCGGCGAGGCGGCCGTTTCCGGACGCGCCTGCGCCCCCGCGGCGAGCGCGAGCAGAGCCAGCAGCGACAACGAGGCGACCCACCGCAAGACGGCCATGGTAGGTGAGACGCCCGATCGTGCCTGTGGTCAGGCCCCGCGAAGGCGCGGGCTATCATGTCCGCCGCCCGCGGATGTGGCGGAATTGGTAGACGCGCACGGTTCAGGTCCGTGTGGGGGAAACCCCGTGGAGGTTCAAGTCCTCTCATCCGCACTCGGTTCTACGTCAGAGATTGCAGGCCGTCCGACCGCTCTGAACTACCGACGCGCGACGCGTGAGCGTGCGGCGAGCGTCGCGAGGTCGAGACGTTCTGCCCTGTCCAGCGCCTTGCCGGTCTTGCCCCGCGTGTCCCGACCGAGGGCGCCGCTGGTGATCCAGCGGCGAGCGAGACGCACGATCGGTAGCCGCAGGTCCGAAACGTCCGGTGTTCTGCGCGGCGAGAGGTAGAGCTCCAGCGTCAGCTTCTGCAAGAGCATCGGTTCGGGCGGCTCTCCCGTGTCCTGCTCGAACCGGTGAGCGAGGAGCGCAGCGAGCACCTGCAGCTCGCGGACGCCAGCCCTGACGGTCACGCCGATGGATACGGTCGACGACGCTGCGAGCACCCACGGCACGCGCGTGAATCGCGCGCCGCGCGCCACCATTCGCACAATCGGCGTTGCGACGCCGACGAACCGCTGGATGGCGTCTGCGATCTCCTCAGTGCTGTCGTCTTCCGCCAGGAGCCGCTTCCCTTCGAGGGCCGTCGTAACGCGCAGGTCCGACGAGAGCACCCGCTCGAATGCCTGGGTGAACAGCTGTCCCGTCGCTCGCGCTGCTCCATCGGAAATCCGGAGGAGAGCGTCTCGCCCGTCGTCGAAAGGATCCTGTCCGGACGTCATCGACCGCAACGATGCCCGTGGAGTCAGCTCCCAACCATCGGTGGGAGCGGCTGGTCGGCGTCGTGTCGCAGGCCGACGTCGCGATCACCGCGAGCCACGCACCTATTCGACGAGGGGCTCCACCGCGTCGCGTTTGTCGACGATGAGGAAGCGGTCGTTTGCTTCGACGACTCGCTCGATCTCGTCGGTCTCGTGGCCAGGAAGAACGGCGAAGCGGTCGCGCTGGCTTCGGACGCGTTCGTATTCGGCAAGCGTCATCTCGACGCGTTCGTCGCAAGTATCGGTGTTGCCGCATTCGCATTGGAACCAGAAGCGTTCCTTGTGGTCCGTCCATGCGCCTGCTTCCTGGTCGAGCGACTTGATGCGCTCGTTGACGGTACGGATGAGTGCTTCGTTCCGAGCCTGCTGCTCGTATCTGCCCTCTGAATCGTCAGTTCGCCCCATCGTCAGCTTGATGAGCGGACCCGTGTGCCCAGCGGTAGCGGCTGTCCGGCGTGCTGTCGGTCGCGCGGTGGCGCGCAGTCGACGCAAACGGCGTGGTGCTCGTGAGTGCCGTCGCTGAAGATGTGCCAGCCGTCACGATCAGGATCATCTGTCGGCTGCTCGCAGCTCGCGCACGTGGTGAGCGGTTCCGACCTGTCTTCCATTCCTGCTCGTGAGTCGCCGTCGGCACCGTTAAACATTGGGAGTTCGTTGCGACTACGAACGGGGCGAGTGACGCGCGTGCCTTCGGGAACGGTTATCGAACGAAAACGGAGGAGGTGCGGGAGCCACGTGCAGACCGCGCAGAAAGGAGCGTTCATGCGTACCGAACAGGACATTTGGAGGTATCGCTCGGGCCTGGAGGTCTCGAGTGACTTGACTGGCTTCTCGATCGAGGCGATCGACGGCGGAATCGGCAAGATCGACGAGGCAACGAACGATGCGAGCGGCAGCTTTCTCGTTGTCGACACGGGCCCGTGGATCTTCGGCAAGAAGGTGATGCTTCCGGCGGGCCTGGTTGACAGGGTCGACTACGACACCGAGACCGTGTTCGTGAACCGAACGAAGGACGAGATCAAGAACTCTCCGGAGTTCGACGAAAGCCGCCAGCCCGATGCGGGCTATCGCGGCGAGCTCGGCGGCTACTACGGCGAAGGTGGAACCGGCTACCGGCCTTCCACGAGCGAACGCGAGCGTCTCTCGTAACGCGCCAAGACGGGGCCGGCCGCGAGTCGGCCCCGTCGGCAGCAACCGCTTCTCCCCGACGGCGTTGTATGCCCTTCGCCGCCAAGGCATGTCAAGCCGCCGCGGAGTCCGCGCTTCCCTCCGACCGGAAAGACCTGGGGGTCAACCGGCAGCCCAGCTTGATGCGGACGTCTGATTCCCGGCCGCGCCAGCGTCCGGGCCGCGGCGTCTGTTGGCAGCACGGACACAGCGCGAGGTCCAGGCGGGCGTCGAGCTTCCCCACGGCGCCCCGACGAAGCAAGGCGGCGGCCGTGACAGGGCGTGGTTTGCCCGACCCCGGTCGCTTTCGTATGCTCCGCAGTCACCCGACCTGGAGGTACCCCTTGCGTCGCTCGATCCTGTTTCCGCTCTGCGTCGTGCTCGTGTTCGGCCTGGCGCTCGCGGCGTGCGGCGGCAAGGACGAGGACGAGGGAGAGGGCGAGCGCAGTGAGGCGTTTGCGACGATCTGCGAGATGTCGCCGCTGACCGGCGAGACAGGGCTTCCGGCGGACTTCCCGGTGCCAGGCGAAGTGACGTTCGTCAAGGCGGAAGACGCGGGGCCGTCACGGATCGTCGAGGGGTTCGCCGAGGATGAGCTCGAGGACGTCTACAACGAGTGGCACAGCGCCTTCGAGGACAGCGACTACGACATCACCTTCGACGAACTCGAAGACCACGACGCCGAGATCTCGTTCACTGGCGGAGGTCAGAGCGGGCAGGTCAAGCTCGCCGACGAGTGCGGCGAGGGGAAGATCTACGTGCGGGTGACGAGCAGGCCTGAGTAGGGCGCCGCACCGACGTGAGGGCGGGTCGGCGTTCCCGCTCGTCTACGTCTGGGCCAACAACGAGAAGCGAGCCGGGCTCCGGGGGCGCGCGTGCCGCCTGGTTGCCACCGGCCGCATGAACAGCGTCCTGCTCGAGTTCGAGGACGGCGAGAAGGTCGTCACGTCACGCCACGCGGCGCGCCGCGCGTCGGCCGCCCGGCCGACGCGCTGAACCGCGCAAGATTTGGCGGTCGGTCGCATCTACCGGAGCGAACGAGAAATGGGGCGGCGCCGGGGGCGGCTGGGTGAACAACGCCACCCCCCGGCGCCTGACACACCGCGCGAAAGGGGAAGCACGGTGTGTTCCCCATCATCTGTCCTGACGGCTCGCCGCTCAAGCGCGAGTCGTCAGGGCGCTACGCGGGCAGGGCCTCCAGGACCTGGGCCGTGTGCGTGTCGGGCTTCACGCGGCGCATCACCTTGGAGACATTGCCGTCGGCGTCGATCACGAACGTCGACCGCTCGATCCCCATGTAGGTCTTGCCGTAGTTCGTCCGCTCTCCCCAGACGCCGTAGTCCTCGGCGACGGAGTGGTCGGGATCGGCAAGGAGCGTGAACGGCAGGTCGTACTTCTCCTTGAACCTGACGTGCGAGCTCTCCGCGTCGGGGCTGACGCCGAGCACGACCGCGCCGCGCTCCTCGAAGTCGCCCCACGCGTCGCGGATGCCACAGGCCTGAGCCGTGCAGCCCGGCGTGTCGTCCTTGGGGTAGAAGTAGAGGACGACCGGCTTGCCGCGCAGCTCGCTGAGCCGGACCGTGTCGCCCGAATCGCTCGTCAGCTCGAAGTCCGGTGCGGGCTTGCCTTCCTCGATCACGTCGCCTCCCAAGGGGTCGCTAGGGTCTCGCGCGATGCTATCCACGCACCATGTCCTGGGCGGCGTCGTGATCGGCGTGTGCGCGCTGGCCGCGCTCTGGGGCGGGCTCGCCTACTGGCGCGGACGCGGAGCGGGCGGCATCCTGGCACACGTGCTCGCGCTCGCCCAGACCCTGCTCGTCGCGCAGGTCGGGCTCGGATTGCTGCTCCTCTCGGACGATCGTCGCGCGCCCGACGACCTGCACTACGCCTACGGGTCGCTCTCCCTCGCGGTCGTGCTCGCGCCCTGGTTCTACGCCCCGGCGGAGGGGCGGCGACGGCTGCTCTGGTTCGCGGGCATGAGCCTCCTCGCCGCGGCGCTCGCCGTTCGCGCCTTCATGACCGGATCGTGACGTGAGGCGCTGGCTCTCCGATCACCCGACCGCGCGCGGCTTCCTGATCATCGCGGTGATCGCGCTCGTCGTTGTCGTACTCTCGCTCGAGTCGACGCTGACCGCGATCGGTGGGTTGCTGCGGATCGCGTTCTTCCTCGCGATCGCGTTCTTCCTGTTCCTCGTCTGGCGCGAGCGCCGCAGCGACATCGAGACCTGGTCGGAGCGGGGGCGCCGCATCTTCTACGCCGCGGTGATCCTGGCAGTCGTCGACGTCGGGATGCTGATCGGCCTCGGGCCGAGCGGCCCGGACGCCCTGGCCTTCCTGCTCGTCCTCGCCGCCTGCGGCTACGCCGTGTTCCGCGTCTGGCGCGACGAGCACCGGTACGGCTGAGACGGACTTAGCAACACAGTGTTGCTAAGTCCGTCTCACGCCTCGACGCGAGCCGGCGTGCCGTCCAGGGCGTCGAGCGCCTCGCGGATCTCGACGTGCCGGCCGACGAAGATCGGCGTGTCTCGCAACGTGTACGCCGACGCCTCCGACTCTCGGAGCGTGAGCATCAGGTGCATGAAGTCGGACGGCTCGTCGCACTCGAAGGCCGTCATGAACTCCTGGTCGTCGATCCCGAACGAGTACGTCGTGTGGTTGTGGATCGTCGGGAACTGCTCGCGGCCGATTCGGATGTGCTCGTCCATCGCGCGCTGGCGGTCCTCGAGCGGCAGCGCGTACCAGGGTCGCACCTTCTCGAACGGATAGACGACGAGGTACGGCGAGCCCTTCGGGACGATCTTCCGCGGCTTGCGCGCCTGTGTGTACGGCGAGGCCTTCGTCGTCGCCAGGTACGAGTAGGGCGTCTCGAGCCAGCCGGCGAGCGGCGTGCCGTTCAGCTCCGCTGCGAGCTCGCCGAGATCCTCGTAGCGCTCGGTGATCTTCCAGAGGAAGAAGTCGGTCTCGGGTCGCACGCCCGCGCAGCTGTACGGGCGGAGGTGGGCGAAACGGTCGGCCCAGCGATCGACCACGTCCGCGAAGGCGTCCTTGCCCGCGATCCGCTCCTCGACCGGCAGGCGCCGCCAGGCGGGATCGACCCGGAAGAACGTGTAGGCGACGTACTGGCCGGTCTCGGGCGTGCTCACGGCTCGTATGGTACGCAGCGTGAGGCTCGCCGCAGTCGCCCTGCTCGCCGTGCTGGCCGTCGCCGGCTGCGGTGGCAGCAGCGCGCCGGACGAGGACCCCGCCGCCTTCGCGGTGACGCTGCTCCGCCAGCTCGACCGCGGCCAGAGCGGCAGCGCCTGGGACGAGCTGCACCCGCTCCACCAGCAGGCCGTCACGCGCGCCCGCTACGTCCGGTGCGAGCGCACCGACCCGATCTCCGGCGACGTGACCTCGATCGACGTGGTCGGCGTCGAGCAGGAGCCGGCCATGGTGCCGGGCCGCGACGGGGAGGAGACGAGCACCGCCGTCGAGCTCCGCTACCGCCTGAAGCTGCCCGGGACCGCGGCGCAGACGAACGACCTCACCGTCCATCTCTTCCCGGTCGACGGCCGCTGGGCCTGGGTGATCGGCCCGAGCGACTACGCGGCGTATGTGGCCGGACGTTGCCCGCCTGCCGGATAGGCGTGCTGCCAACCGACCAGGTCGAGAACCACGCCAGGGAACCCTGAACGGGCCGCGGGTGTAGAGGGACCATGACGCCCGCTCGGCTCGCGCTGCTCGTGCTGCTGGTCGTGGTGAGCGTGCAGGCCGCCGGCGCAGCCACAGCGGGCGCGCCCGGACGCTCGCGAACCGTCCCGTGTGGCGAGATCATCGAGCAGACGCGGTTCCCGTACCTCGGCTCCAGCCAGCCGCGTTACCGGAGCCGCCTGGTGCTCGACGCGCTCTCGGTGCCGCCGGCGTTCCTGCCGCAGATCAATCCGACCGGTGAGCGTCCGTGGCGCTACTTCAGCAAGTGGGGAATGGTCGTCCGCTCGGACGGACGCTCTGCGACCGTGACGGTGCCGCCCGCCTGGCGCGACCGCCTGGCGATCTCGTGGGGGAACGCCGGTCACGGCGTCTTCCAGTCGATCCACTTCGCCGGCTGCCGCCACGGGCCCAACGTCGGCAACGCCTATGCGGGCGGGTTCTTCCTCACAGTCCCAGCGGCCTGCGTGCCACTGCTCTTCAGCGTCGGCGGGCGCAGCACGGTCTTCCGCTTCGGGATCGGGCGCCGCTGCCGTTAGCAGGCCGGCGCACGCGCGTCGTCGGCCGCGCTACGCACCGGCTCCAGGCTCGACTTCGGCGTGCCGTCCACGTAGTAGACGCCCGATTGCCAGCCGGCGAGCGCCGGTTCGTCGTGCGAGTGGAAGAAGAGCAGGCCGACGACGTTCTCCTGACACGCGGCGAGCTCGAGTGCGCGCTTGTACGACCGCGCCTGGGTTGCCTCGTCGGTCGCGCCCGTCGTCGGCGGTTCCTCGCCCTGGTACAGCGCTGCCTTCGCGGCCGGGATCACCGTCTCGACGCCGTACTCGTCGTAGAGGACGGGCAGGGTTGACCCCGGCTGCGCCGTGCCGTCGAAGGCCTCGCCGAGCAGCCGCACCAGCTTGTCGTGGTCGGCCAGGCCGATCGACGTCGTGTTCGGGTGCGGCCGGTCGGGCGGGATCTTCGAGCTCTCGGCGTACGGATGGAAGGTGAACGCGTCCATCACGGGCTGCGTGCGGCCGCTCGAGCGGTACGCGGCGCCGAGGTCACGGATGAACGCGGTCGGCGAATGCGTGTCGCGCCCGGTGTCGGGGCGGTCGATGCCTCGCGGGGCCAGCGCGCCGCCGTAGACCTGCACGTCCGCAGAGACCTCCTTCAGCGCGTCGTAGGCGGTGGCGAGCAGCGCCAGGTACGCGGGCGCGGCCACGTCCTCGCCGCCCGGCCCGAACTGCGGCAGCCAGAAGCGGTTCAGGTTGGGCTCGTTGCCGACGATCACGTCCCGGATCGAGGGCACTTCGCGGGCGATCGCGGCGGCGTAGGAGGCGAACTGCGTCCGTGCCTCGTCGGTGAGCGGTGTCGTCGCCGAGCCCGGCTGGTAGACGCTGAGGAAGATCCGCACGCCCTCGCGGTCGGCGTCGTCGGCGACCTGCCGTAGCGCCGCGAGCTCGTCGGCGGCCGGCTCGGTCTCGCCGGGATCCCAGACGCTCGTGATCCGGACGGCGCGGAAGCCTGCGTCGGCGAGCTGTTGCATCACCGTGGCGCCGCGCTCGGGCTCGCGCACCGCGTCGTCCGCGACGCCGACGACGAGCTCGTCGGTGCCACCGGCCTTGCCGTCGCCGTCGCCCCCGCAACCGCCCAGCACGAGCAGGGCCGCCGCGGCGGCCGCCGTCGTCACGAGGCGCACGTCAGGCGGGGAGGCGGAAGGGCTTGCTCTCGCGGACGAGCGGCACGCCGGGATTGACCGGATGGCTGAGCGTGATCACCAGGCGATAACGGCCAGGCGCCACTTTCCGCTTCGGCAGGAGCGTGCGCGTCAGCTCGCCGGCCGTGGACAGGCCGTTGGCCGCGAGCGCAGTCGAGCCGTCCGTGAGCCGGACGAGCCGGGCGCGGAAGACGCAGTCCAGCTCGCAGCGGACGCGGAAGGAGAGCGCGGGAGCGCGCAGCCCGGAGCCGAACGGGAAGCGGAGCACGCGGAGCTTCACGGGCAGCGCCAGGCCCGGGCAGCGCGCGATCGAGCCGCCGCGGGTGGCGGCGAGCGCCTTGCGCACCGGCGCGAGGCTCGTCTTCGGCGTGCCGTCCGCGTAGAGGAGCCCGGACTGCCCCGCAGCCAGCGCCGGATCGTCCTGTGCGTGCCCGAGCAGGAAGCCGGAGACGGTCGGCTGACAGAACGCCAGCTCGAGCGCGCGGCGGTAGTACGCCGCCTGGGTCGCCTCGTCGACCGGCTTCGTCGCGGACGGCTCCTGGCCGGCGTAGAGCTTCGCCTTTGCGCCCGGTACCTTCGTCTCGACGCCGAAGTCGTCGTAGAGGATCGGCAGCTTCGAGCCGGGCTGGGCCGTGCCGTCGAACGTCGAGCCGAGCAGCGAGACGAGCTTGGCGTAGTCGGAGAGCCCAATCGTTGTCGCGAGCGGGTGCAGCGTGTCGGGCGAGTCGCTGGAGCTGTCGCCGTACGGATGGAAGGAGAGCGCGTCCATCACCGGCTTCTTCCGCCCGCTCGCGCGATACATGGCTCCGAGGTCGCGGATGAAAGCCGTTGGGGAGTGGGTGTATCGGCCGGTGCCTGTCGGCCGGTCGGCGCCGCGCGGGGCGAGTGCGCCGCCGTAGACACGGATGTCGGCCGAGACCGCCTTGAGCGCGTCGTAGGTCTGGGCGAGCAGCATCAGGTACGAGCGCGCGGCCTCGTCCGTGCCGTCGAGCGCGAACTGCGGCAGCCAGAAGCGGTCGGCGTTCGGCTCGTTGCCGACGATCACGTCGCGGAAGCCCGGGACCGCCTTCACGATCGCGGCTGCGTACTGGACGAACTGTTCTCGGGCTTGCGGCGCGTTCGGCGTCGTCTTCGAGCCCGCGTTGTAGACCGCGAGGTAGACGCGGACGCCGCTGAGGCTCGCCGCGGCGCGACGACGTTCTTCAGCGTCGCGAGCTCGGCCTCGGTCGGCGCCGTCTGGCCGCCGAGCCAGACGCTCGTCACGCGGACCGCGCGGAGGCCGGCGAGCGTCAGGAGCGACATGCTCGTCTTCGTCTTGACGAGGTCGGTCGAGCGCACGGCGTCCTCGGACGCACCGAGCGTCAGGTTCGGGCCGCCGGCGACCGCGGGAGACGGCGAGTGCGAGGCAGGCGAACAGCGGCCGCGCCGGAGAGCCGGAGGGCGGTGGATACGCTTGGCCGGGTGGTCGAAGGCATCGAACAGCAGCTCAAGGGACTGCCCGCGAAATCGGGCGTCTACCTCTTTCGCGGCGAGCGGGACGACGTCCTCTACGTCGGCAAGGCGAAGTCCCTGCGGCCGCGCGTGCGCTCGTACTTCCAGACGAAGACGGACGGCCGGCCCGGCTCGTGCGCAGCTGCGCGAGCGGATCCGCCGGATCGAGGTGATCGTCACCGGCACCGAGGTCGAGGCGCTCCACCTGGAGCAGAACCTCGTCAAGCGCCACCGGCCGCCGTTCAACGTGCGGCTACGCGACGACAAGTCGTTCCCGTACATCGCCGTCACCGTCGACGACGAGTACCCGCGGGTGATGTTCACGCGGGAGCGCCACCGCCGCGGGGTCTGGTACTTCGGCCCCTACGCGAACGCGAAGAAGGTGCGCGAGACGCTCGACGTGCTCAACCGCGTCTTCCAGTTCCGGCCCTGCGAGGGGCCGAAGCCGGGCCGGCACAGCGGGATCCCGTGCCTCGACTACCACATCGAGCGCTGCACGGCGCCCTGCGTCGGCTACGTCTCGAAGGAGGACTACCGCGGGATCATCGACGGCGTGATCGAGTTCCTCTCCGGCG
Source organism: uncultured Gaiellaceae bacterium (assembly GCA_963808915.1). GTDB lineage: Bacteria > Actinomycetota > Thermoleophilia > Gaiellales > Gaiellaceae > CAVTBT01. Next base: position 49,500 of record CAWEHJ010000002.1, read on the forward strand.
AGACGAAGCCGATCCTGCGCGAGCTGGAGCGGAAGATGACCGAGGCGGCGGCGGGCGAGCGCTTCGAGGAGGCGGCGCGGTACCGCAACCGGCTCTTCTCGGTGCAGCACCTCGCCGAGCGGCAGGCCGCGGACAAGGCCGCGGTCGGGACGATCGACGTGATCGGGATCGCGGTCGCGGGCGACCGCGCGGCCGTGCAGGTGTTCCCGCTCCGCGGCGGCAAGATGGTCGACCGGCACGGCTTCCACCTCGAGAACGTGGCCGGCCAGGACCTCGACACCGTCCTCGAGGCCGTTCGTGCTCGAGTACTACGGCTCTGCGCCGAGCGTGCCGCCGCAGATCGTCGTGCCGGTGGGCGTGGGGGACACGTCCGCGCTGGCCGAGTTCCTGTCGGAGCGGCGCGGCTCCCGCGTCGAGGTGCGCGTGCCGGAGCGCGGCGAGAAGCGGCGGCTCGCGCAGCTCGCGGGGGAGAACGCGGGGGTCGCGCTGGCCTCCGACCTCGCCGTCTCGGAGCAGAGGCGGCTGCGGCGCGTCGAGGCGCTCGAGGAGCTGCGCGAGGCGCTCAACCTCGAGTCGCTGCCGCTGCGGATCGAGTGCTTCGACATCTCGACGATCCAGGGCGAGTCGGTCGTCGGCTCGATGGTCGTCTTCCAGGACGCGGTCGCGAAGAAGGCGCACTACCGCAAGTTCGGCGTGCGCTCGCTCGACGGGCAGGACGACTTCGCAGCCATGGCCGAGGTCGTCTCGCGCCGCTTCGCGCGGCTGTCGGTCGGCGTGACTGCCGACGACTACGACGAGGGCTTCGCCGCGATGCCGAACCTCGTCGTGATCGACGGCGGCAAGGGGCAGCTCTCCGCGGCGCTGGCGGCGATGCAGGCGTTCGACCTGCCGCGCGTGGCCGTGATCTCGCTGGCGAAGCGGGTCGAGGAGGTCTTCGTCCCCGGCCGGCCCGGACCCGATCGTGCTCGAGCACCACAACCCGGGCTTGCAATTGCTCCAGCGTGTTCGGGACGAGGCCCACCGCTTCGCGATCGGCTTCCACCGGCAGCGGCGCGACACCAAGGCGTTCGGCTCGATCTTCGACGAGCTGCCCGGGTGTCGGGCCGGCGCGCCGCAAGGCGCTGCTGCGCCACTTCGGCTCCGCCGACGGGCGTGCTCGCCGCGTCGCCGGAGGAGCTCGAGGGCGTCCCGGGCGTGCCGGCGAAGACGGCGCGGGCGATCTACGCGCAGCTGCACAAGGCGGGCGCGCGCGGGCTAGATCTCGGCCGCCGCCTCGTTCGCGGTTCTCGACGCGAGCGAAGCTGCGGACGTCGACAGCGTCCGCAGGGTCAGCGCCAGGGCGCAGAAGCCGACGACCACGTTCGTGACGACGAGCGTCAGCTTCATCCCGACGCTGAACGCGAGCAGCTTCGAGCCCGAGACGGTCCCACGGAAGACGTAGACGATGAAGGCCTGCTCGGTGCCGATCCCGGCCGGGCTGACCGGCACGAGCGTGGCCATGCTCTGCGTCACCTGGACGAGCAGGACGTTCCGCACCGAGGCGTCGACGTCGAACGCGCGCAGGAAGAAGCCGATCGTGACCATGCGCAGGCTCCAGTCGCAGAGCTGCCAGAACGCCACCGTGCGCAGGTAGCGGGGCCGATCGCGCAGGACGGACACGCCCTGGCGGACGCGGGCCTTGAACTCGTCCACACGGCGCTTGATCCAGAAGGCCGCGACGATGCCGAGCACGACGAGGATGCCGACGATCGCTGCTGCAACCCGCGGATGGTGGAGCGGCCAGGAGTAGTCGAAGCTCGGCAGGTCGGGCAGGCGGCCGAGGCTCGGGAGCACGTGCTGGGTCAGGGCATAGGCGAAGAAGCACACCGCGATCACGCTGTCGACGATCGCGAGCACCAGCAGGCTCGCTGCCAGCGTCGTGTACGTCGAGTTCTTGATCGCCCGGTGCGCGAGCCCGAGCTTGACGACGTCGCCGCCGCGGAAGGGCATGATCGCGTTCACGCCGACCCCGGCCATATAGGCCGCGTAGATCGACGGCCAGTGGACCCGTTCCTCCGGATAGGCGGCCTTGAGCGTGTTCCGCCAGGCTCGGCTCGTGCAGAGCGTCTTGACGAGATGCGTCGCGATCGCCAGCGCGAGGAAGCGGAAGTCCACCTCCGACAGGCGGTCGAAGAACGCCTGGATGGCGTCGAGTACGCGGTCCACGCCCTGACCGTAGCCCGGTTGCGGGGAGACGACTAGCTAGGGACGATCCGGCTGGCCGCCGTCGCGGTCCAGGATCCATGAACGGGTAGCGGTAGTCGGTCGGCGGCACGAACGTCTCCTTGATCGTCCGCGGGCTGACCCACCGGATCAGGTTCCACATCGAGCCGGCCTTGTCGTTCGTGCCGGAGGCCCGCGCGCCGCCGAACGGCTGCTGGCCGACCACGGCGCCGGTCGGCTTGTCGTTGACGTAGAAGTTGCCGGCGGCGTGGCGGAGCTTCTCGTGCGCCAGGTCGATCGGCGCCCGCTCGCGCGAGAAGACCGCGCCCGTGAGCGCATAGGAGGCGGTCCGGTCGACCACATCGAGCGTCTCCTCGTAGCTGCTTCTCGTCGTAGACGTACGCGGTCACGATCGGCCCGAAGAGCTCCTCCTTCATCAGCGCGAAGTCGGGGTCGCTCGTCTCGATCACCGTCGGCTGGACGAAGTAGCCCTCGGAGTCGTCGACCTCGCCGCCCGACGACGCACGGTCGCCTCCCGCTTCGCCAGCTCGAGCGCCTTGGCGTGCTCCTTGCAGCGCCTTCTCGTCGATCACCGCGCCCATGAAGTTGCCGAAGTCGGCCGACGTCGCCCATCCGGATCTCGCCGACGTCGGCGACGACCCGGTCGCGCACCTGGTCCCAGAGGTTCGACGGGATGTAGAGGCGGGACGAGGCAGAGCACTTCTGGCCCTGGTACTCGAAGCTGCCGCGCACGATCGCCGTCGCGACCGATTCGGCGTCCGCGGACGGGTGCGCGAGGATGAAGTCCTTGCCGCCGGTCTCGCCGACGATCCGCGGGTAGTTGCGGTACGTCGGCGATGTTGGCGCCGATCGTCTTCCACATCGACTGGAAGACCGGTGTCGAGCCGGTGAAGTGGACGCCGGCGAGGTCGGGGCTCGCGAGCGCGGCGTCGCCGATCTCGGCGCCGCTGCCGTAGACGAGGTTGATCACGCCGTCCGGCAGTCCTGCGGCCTGGAAGAGGCGCATCAGGTAGTAGGCGGAGAACGGCCGCGGTCGACGCCGGCTTCCAGACCACCGTGTTGCCCATCAACGCCGCCGACGTGGGCAGGTTCGCCGCCGATCGCCGTGAAGTTGAACGGCGTCACGGCGAAGACGAAGCCCTCGAGCGGCCGGTACTCCAGCCGGTTCCAGACGCCCGGCGAGGACGTCGGCTGCTCCTCGTAGATCCGCAGCATGAAGTCGACGTTGAAGCGGAAGAAGTCGATCACCTCGCACGCCGCGTCGATCTCCGCCTGGTGCGCGGTCTTGGACTGGTTCAGCATCGTCGCGGCGTTCAGCGTCGAGCGCCAGGGGCCGGCGAGCAGCTCTGCGGCGCGGAGGAGCACGGCGGCGCGCTCCTCCCAGGGCGTCCGCGACCAGTCGTGCCAGGCGTCGGCCGCCGCCTTGATCGCCTGCTCGACCTCGGGCGGCGCCTCCCTTGGCGACGTCGGCGAGCACGTGCGCCTTGCGGTGCGGCATCACCGCCTCGAACGTCTCGCCGGTGTCGACGTCCTTGCCGCCGATGACGCGCGGGATCCGGATCCGCTCGCTCGACATGACGCGGAGCCGGCCCTGCAGCTCCTCGCGCTCGGGCGAGCCTGGCGCGTAGCCCCGGACCGGCTCGTTCGTCGCCGGCGGCGGCCGGAAGATGCCGGGAGCGCTCACGGGGCGGATAGTAGAGTCGGCGCGGTGGGGGCGAGGCGCCACCCCTACGCCGTCGAGGGCTGGGGCGACGGGCGAGCTCTGGACGGCCGGGACGGCGCGGTGGTCGAGCACTCGTTCGCCTGGAGCCGAGGCTGGACGGGACACGTCCAGGCAGCGCCGCCCCAAGGGGACCCCCAAGTCCCCTTCGGCGAGTCTCGCGGCCGAACGCGCACGCGACGGTGCCGACTTCGCGCCGGAAGTGGAACGGCGCCTGCGCACGGCTGCTGGCCGGCGAGACACGAGGATCTCGCCGACGTCGACGCTCGACCTCGAGCTGGTGCACGCCGTTCCAGCGTGCGGCGATCGACGCCTGCGCGGGCCGTGCCGCGCGGCGAGGTCGTCACCTACGGCGAGCTGGCCGCGCTCGCCGGCTTTCCGGGCGCGGCGCGGGCAGCCGGCACCGGTCTGCGCGACGAACCGCTTCTGGCTCCTCGTGCCGTGCCACCGCGTCGTCGGCGCGACCGGGCTCGGCGGCTACGGAGCCAGCGGCACGGCGCTCAAGCAGCGCCTGCTCGAGCTCGAGGGCAGTCCCGGTTGCCGCTCTCTGAGGAGCTCCGGAACGAGCTCGCCGCGATCGCCCCCGGCCAGGCGCTGCGACCGCGTCGCCGAGCTCTCGGCGCTCTTCCACACGGCCGGCAGCGCGCACCTTCGCGGCCGCGGCGAGTCGCCGTCCACCTCGACGTGGCCGGCTCGGGCGTGGCTCGGCGTGCGTTCTCGCTCCTCCGCGACCTCGGCGTCCGCTCGGAGATCCGCACCTATCGCCAGCGCGCCTTCGACCGGGCCACGCGCTACCAGCTCCACGTCGCCGGCGACGCGCGCCGCGCTCGAGCCTGCTGCGCGAGGCGGGCGTGCTCGACTCCGCGCTGCGTCCGCTCGAGCGCCGCCGAAGCCGCGTCGTCGCGCGGGCTGCTGCCGCGGCGCGTACCTGCGCGGCGCGCTCCTCGGCGCCGGCTCGTTCTCGGGCCCGCGCTCGCCGCACCTCGAGATCCGGACGGCCTCGCTCGAAGGCGCCGCGCTTCCTGCGGTCGATCGCCGCCAAGCAGGGCGTCACCGCCACCGGGTCATCGACCGGCCGTCGCCACGCCGCCGCTCTACGCCAAGGGCGCGGACGCGATCGAGGGGCTGCTGCTCGCCGCCGGCGCCGACGGGACGCGTGCTCGCGCTTCGAGGAGCGGTCCGTGCTGGCCGCGACTCGCGCCCACGCGAACCGCCTCGCCAACGCGGATCACGCCAACCTCGTCCGCACGAGCCGCGCCGCGCAGGCGCAGCTCGACGCCGTGCGCCGCCTCGCGGCCGACGGCAGCCTCGACGCGGCTGCCGGATCGGCTGCAGCGAAGCCGGCCGCCTGCGCCTCCGCCACCCGACGCTCTCGCTCGCCGAGCTGGCGCGGCGCGCCGATCCTCCGGCCACGAAGGCCGGCATGCACCGCCGCCTCTCCGCGCTCCGCCAGTTGGCAGACCGGAAACGCGCATGGCGTTTCTCGCTTGCAAAGCCGATGACTGAGCGGGGTGGGCTTGACGTAACCTTGCCGTGGGCGGGTCCGCGCTCGTCCGGCGATGGATTCAGACCCCGTCCGTCGTCCCGGTCCGGAGCGCGGTTCCGCGGAGGGGGAGGTCGTCCTCGGAGCTCCCCCTCCGGCCCGCCCGTTCTGCACAGGCCGCGCGTCGGCTCCCGCCGGGCGGAGCCCGGCTCCGCCGCCGCGCTCGGGCCGCTCGCGGCACCCGGCTCTCCGGGTCTGGGCTGACGCACTATCCCCTCCGGCCGGGCACCGCGAGCGACCCGCCTGAGCAGAACGAGCGTGCGGTCGCGCTACGAGCCGGCGGGCCGGAACGCCTCGTTAGACTCGCCGCCGGGTAGCCAGCGAACGGGAGGCGAGTCGGAGATGGCGGTACGGGTCGGGATCAACGGGTTCGGGCGCATCGGGCGCAACTTCTTCCGGGCGCAGCAGGAGCTCGGCGCCGACCTCGAGATCGTCGCGCTCAACGACCTCGGCGACGCCGAGACGATGGCGCACCTGCTCCGCTACGACTCGAACGCTCGGGCCCTTCCAGGGCGAGGTCGAGCTCGGCGACGGCATGATCCGCGCCGGCGGGCGAGGAGATGAAGATGCTCTCCGAGCGCGACCCGGCGACGCTGCCGTGGGGCGACCTCGGCGTCGACGTCGTGCTCGAGTCGACCGGCTTCTTCACCGACCGCGCCGGGGCGCAGAAGCACCTCGACGCGGGCGCGAAGAAGGTCGTGATCTCGGCGCCGGCCACCGATCCCGACCTCACGATCGTGCTCGGCGTCAACGACGACGCCTACGACAAGCGACGCGCACCACATCGTCTCCAACGCCTCGTGCACGACCAACTGCGTCGCGCCGATGGCGAAGGTGCTCGACGACCTGGCCGGGCATCGAGAGCGGCTTCATGACCACGATCCACGCCTACACGCAGGATCAGGTGCCTGCAGGACATGCCGCACAAGGACCTGCGGCGCGCGCGGGCGGCGGCGATCAACCTGATCCCGACCTCGACCGGCGCCGCCAAGGCGATCGGGCTCGTGCTGCCGCACCTCCAGGGCAAGGTCGACGGGCTCTCCGTGCGCGCCCCCGTGCCGACGGGCTCGATCACCGACCTCGTCGTCACGCTCGGCCGCGAGGTGTCGACGCGAGGAGATCAACGCCGCGTTCAGCGCCGCTGCGAGCGGCACGCTCGAAGGGATGCTGCAGCTACTCCGAGGACCCGCTCGTCTCCACCGACATCCAGAAGTCGCCGTACTCCTGCATCTTCGACAGCAAGCTGACGATGACGCACGGCGCCACGGCCAAGGTGTTCGGCTGGTACGACAACGAATGGGGTTACTCGTGCCGGCTCGTCGACCTGATCGCGCAAGCGGCTGTCGATCCGGAGCGACGCATGAGGCTGCCGCGCTCGGTCGAGACGCGCCGAGGTCGAGGGCAAGCGCCGTCCTCGTCCGCGCCGACCTGAACGTGCCGCTCGAAGACGGTCGCGTCGCGGACGACACCCGCATCCGGGCTGCGCTGCCGACGCTCCGGCTGCTGCTCGAGCGCGGTACGCCGGCGAGGTGCGCGTCTGCTCGCACCTCGGTCGGCCGAAGGGGCCTGACCCGGCCTCCGCGATCGCGCCCGTCGCGGAGCGCCTGACGAGCCTGCTCGCGGCGACGAGCGTGTCCGCGTGCTCGAGAACACCCGCTTCGACCCCCGTGAGACCGAAGAACGACGAGGGCTTCGCGCGCGAGCTCGCCGACGGCTGCGACCTGTACGTCGACGACGCCTTCGGCTCGGCCCACCGCGCGCACAGCTCGACCGAGGCCGTCGCGCATCTCTTGCCGGCGTACGCTGGTCTGCTGTTGCTCGCCGAGCTCGCGCATCTCGGGCCGGCTGCTCGGCGAGGTCGAGCGGCCCTTCGTCCTGGTGACCGGCGGCGCGAAGGTGGAGGACAAGCTCGGCGTGCTCCGGCACCTGGGCGGCCGCGCCGACACCGTGCTCGTCGGCGGCAAGATGGCGGAGGAGCTCCGCGACGAGAACCCGCTCGGCTTCCACGGTCGAGCTCCCGATCGACGTCGTCGCGGCTGCCGCGTTCGACGATCGACGCCGAGTCGCGCGTGACGCCGTTCGACGCGCTCCCGACGGCTGGCTCGGGCTCGACATCGGGCCCGACGACACGCGAGGCGTTCGGCGCGGCGGATCCGTGAGGCGCGGACGGTGTTCTGGAACGGGCCGATGGGCGTGTTCGAGTGGCATCGCTTCGCGGAGGGAACCGCGCCGTCGCGCAGGCGGTGGCGGATGCGGACGCCTACACGGTCGTCGGCGGCGGCGATTCGGTTCGCGCCGTGCAGGAAGCCGGCCTGGCGGAGCGGATCTCGTGGGTTTCGACCGGAGGCGGCGCGTCGCTCGAGCTGCTCGATGGCAAGGAGCTTCCGGGCGTCGCGGCGATTCCGGCGAGCCTGATGTGTAGGTGTACACCTCCACATCCGTCCAGAATGGCCGGGCAATGTGATCGCTGGCAACTGGAAGATGTTCAAGGGCCCGGCGGAGGCCGAAGCCTTCCTCGACGCGTTCTCGCCGCCGGACGGGCATCGACGTGGTGCTCTGCCCGCCTGCGTCTCGCTCGCGGCCGCGGTCGAGAGCGGCTGCGACCATGTACGCCCAGAACGCGCACTGGGAGCCGAGCGGCGCCTACACGGGCGAGTCTCGGCGGAGATGCTGGCCGAGCTGGGGGTCGTCGGGACGCTCGTCGGCCACTCGGAGCGGCGGCAGCTCTTCGGCGAGACCGATGAGATGGTCGCGCGCCGCGCTCGCGCCGCGCTCGCCGCCGGACTCGCGCGTGATCGCCTGCGTCGGCGAGACGCTCGAGCAGCGAGAGTCCGGCGACACCGAGCTCGTGCTCAAGATCCAGGTCGAGGCGATCGCGTTTGCCGCCGGGCGACCACGAGAACCTCGTCGTCGCCTACGAGCCGGTCTGGGCGATCGGCACCGGCAAGGTCGCGAGTCCCGAGCAGGCGCAGGAGGCGCACGAGTTCGTCAAGAGACGTCTCGACCGCCCCGTCCTCTACGGCGGCTCGGTCAAGCCGGAGAACGCGGAGGAGCTGCTGCGCCAGCCGGCGGTCGACGGCGCGCTCGTCGGCGGCGCCTCGCTCGATCCCGAGTCCTTCGGGGCGATTTGCGAGACGGCGGCACGTATCCGCTCGTAGCGCTCGTCGTGCTCGACGGCTGGGGCTGCGCGCAGCCGGGCCCCGGCAACGCGGTCGAGCTCGCGCGGACGCCGGTGTTCGACCGTCTCTGGCGCGAGCTACGCCGCACACGACGCTCGAGGCATCCGGCGAGGCGGTCGGCCTCCCGGACGGGCAGATGGGCAACTCCGAGGTCGGCCATCTGACGATCGGCTCCGGGCGGGTGCTCTTCCAGGACCTGATGCGCGTCAACCGAGCGATCCGCGACGGCGCCTTCTTCGAGAACGACGGCGCTCGTCGGCGCCTTCCGTCGCGCGAAGGACCGCGGCTGCGACGTCCATCTGCTCGGCCTCGTCTCGTACGGCGGCGTCCACTCCCACATCGACCACCTGCGCGCGCTGCTCGAGCTCGCGAGCCGGCAGGGGATGGCGGACCGGACGTGGATCCACGCGTTCACCGACGGCCGCGACGTCTCGCCGCACGCCGCCGTGCGCGATCTGCGCGAGCTCCCGCCGAGCGGATCGCGACCGTCGTCGGCCGCTACTACGCGATGGACCGCGACGAGCGCTGGGACCGGACCGAGCGGGCGCTCGCCGCGATCATGGTCGGGGAGGGCCAGCACGAGAGCACCTGGGCGCCGTGCAGGCGAGCCTACGACGCCGGCATCACCGACGAGTTCATCGAGCCGGTCGTGCGTCGACGACCGGCCGCGGCTCCGGCCCGGCGAGGACGCGGCGATCTTCTTCAACTTCCGGCCCGACCGCGGCCGCCAGCTCTCGAGCGGCTGCTCGAGGCGGGCGACGACCTGACGACGATGACGGTCTACCGCGACGACTTCGACTGCCCGGTCGCGTTCCCCGAGCAGGACGTGCCGGAGACGCTCGCCCAGGTGCTCGCCGAGCGCGGCCTGCGCCAACTGCACGTGGCCGAGACCGAGAAGTACGCGCACGTGACCTACTTCTTCAACGGCGGCGTCGAGCCGGAGTGGGCGGGGGAGACGCGGCATGCTCGTGCCCTCGCCGCGGGACGTGCCGAGCTACGACCACAAGCCGGAGATGTCGGCCGACGAGGTCACCGACCGCTTCTGCGAGGAGGTCGGGCAGGGCTACGCGTTCGCGGTCGTGAACTTCGCCAACCCCGACATGGTCGGGCACACGGGCTCGATCCCTGCCGTCGTGCAAGGCGGTGCAGACCGCGGACGCCTGTCTCGCCCGGGTCGTCGACGCGGTCCACGAGGCGGGCGGGGTCTGCCTGATCACCGCCGACCACGGCAACGCGGAGATCGATGCTGGAGGCGGACGGCGTCAGCCCGCACACGGCGCACACCACGAACCCCGTCCCGCTCGTGCTCACGAACGGCGCGGAGCAGCTGCGCGAGGGCGGCGAGCTGTCCGACCTGGCGCCCACCGTGCTGGCGCTCCTCGGCGCTCGAGCAGCCCGCCGAGATGACCGGAAAATCGCTCCTCGACAGCCGCTGAACCCGGCTATACTGCGCCGACTTGGCGCTCCCACAGCCTGATCTCGGGGTTCTGCGGAAGGCACAGCGCGGTGACGAGCGAGCGTTCTCGCTCATCGTCCGCGCGTACGAGCTTCCCGTCTACAACTACGTCCTGCGGCTCGTAGGCGACCGCGCGCTCGCGGAGGATCTGACGCAGGAGGTCTTCCTCCGCGTCTACCAGGGCCTGAACACGTTCTCGCTGCGCTGCCGCTTCACCACGTGGCTCTTCCAGGTGACGAAGAACCGGGTGCTCGACGAGCTGCGCGCGCTCGAGCGCCGGCCGCGGTCGGTCGTCACGCTCGACGACATCCCGCCGCTCGAGGTGGTGGACGCTCCCTTCGAGCGCGTCGAGGCGATCGATGCAGTCTGGCGCGGGATCGAGGCGCTCAACGTCGACCTGAAGATGGCGCTGCTGCTGCGCGACGTCGTCGGGCTCTCGTACACGGAGATCGCCGACTCGCTCGAGATCACGCTCGCGACGGTCAAGTGGCGGATCTACAAGGCGCGGGAGGAAGTCCAGCTCGCGCTCGCCCGCGAGGGCATCACCTTCGGCAACTCGTCCGGCAGCGGCGCCGACGCCGAGCCGGCCGCCGAGCCCGCGGCGCTCTAGCCGCCGCCGAGCCCGGCCTGCCGTTCGGCGGACGCCGAGTTACGCGGTCGCCGTCGCGTCCTCCTTGCCGGCCAGCTTGACGCTGCCGGCCATCGCCTCCTTCAGGTGGCGGCGCTGGATCGGGATCTGGATCTTCGTCAGCTGCTTGATCCCCGCGTGCTTCGCCTGCTTGTTCAGCTCCTCGAGCACGGTCCAGTGCCCGACCTCGGCCGCCTCGGCCATCGTCAGGAATTCGAACCCGTCGAGACCGTCGGCGGAGCGGTCGAGGTACGTGTTCATCATCTTCGTCGCCTTCTGCTTCACCTCACGCGCCTCTTTCAGGATCGCGCCCTTCTTGCCGGCGATCGAGGCGGCGACAGCCGTGCCGTTCTGCTCGGCCGTGGCGGCCTCGGACTTCATCGTCTTCAGCTGCTTCTTCAGCTCGCGGTCGGAGACGAGCTTGGCGATCTTGTCGGTGCCGCCCTGGGCGGCCATCGCCAGCCCGATCACCTCGCCGAGCTTCGACTCGAGATTCGTGAGCTGGGGCGCCGCTCGCTTGGTCGTGCGCCGCCCGCGGGTGGTGGAGCGTGGACGTGCCATCGGTGATCCTCCTGTGCCTGGGCGTCAAAGACCGTGCTCGAGCCGGACGGCCAGCCCTTCGGGCAGGCCCGCGGCGCGAACGTCGGCTTGTGTCCGCCCGATCGGGTACGCGGTTCGGCGGAACGTTGCCCGGCGGGCCTCGGTGTCAATCACGAGCCAGGCGGCCCGCGGGTCTCCGTCGCGCGGCTGTCCAATCGAGCCGGGGTTGAGCAGACGCCGGCTCTCGCCGAGCTCGAGCTCGGTCCCCGCCGGCGCGAGCCCGCCGTCCTGCGTCCCGTCCGATTCGATCGAGATCTGCAGGGCGACGTGGCTGTGGCCGACGAGCACGTGTCGCTCGGGCGCCGCCTCGAGCGAGCGCGCGGCGGTCCAGTCGTCGAGCACGTACTCCCAGATCGGGTCGCGCGGGCTGCCGTGGTAGAGACCGATCCCGGCGCGTGCTCCCTTCGGCTCCAGCGCCGCCAGGAACGCGCGCGAGTCGTCGTCGAGCACGCCCCGCGTCCAGATCGCCGCCTCGCCGGCCTCGCCGCCGAAGTCCTCGAGCTCGATCGTGCCGAGCACGCCCAGGTCGTGGTTGCCGGCCAGGCAGACGGTCGCCCTGCTCCGGACGGCCGCGACGACCTCGTTCGGGTGCGGCCCGTAGCCGACGAGGTCGCCGAGGCACCAGAGCTCGTCGGCGCCGTCGGCGTCGATCTCGCCGAGGACGGCCTCGAGCGCGGGCAGATTTGCGTGAATGTCGGAGATGACGGCGACGCGCATCGGAGTGGGGGCGACCCTAGCCGCGGCCTGGGCGGCGGCGGCGGCGCTGCTGTGGCGGACGCAGGTACCCGACCACCTGCAGCCGCCGACGCTCTCCGCGCGCGGGATCTTCGGCCAGGCGATCGTCGAGGCGAACGGCGACTACGCGCGCGTCTTGCGCTGGCTCCTCGTCGGCTCCGTGCTCGCGCAACTCGCCGTGCTCGTCGCCCTCGCCTGGCGTCGACGGGAGCTCGCGGGCCGGCTGCCGGGGCCGCTCCTCCTGCGCGCCGCGCTGCTCGGCTCGATCGTTGCGCTCAGCGTGCGGCTGGCCGGTTTGCCGTTCGGTCTCGCCGCGCTGTGGTGGGGGCGCCGCGAAGGAGTCGCGCGATCCGGCTACGACCGCTGGCTCGCCGACCAGCTCGTCCCGGCGGCGGCGGAGCTGATCCTCGGCGCTCTCGCGGCAGCGGCGCTCGTGCTGCTCGCGCGGCGTCTCGGCAGGCGCTGGTGGCTGGGAGCGTGGGCGGCAGCCTGCCTGCTCGCCGCGATCTGGGTCCTCGTCGCGCCCGCAGTGCTCGCGCCGCGACTCCGGCCGCTCGGCGATCCGGCGCTCACCGCCGAGATCCGCGCGCTCGCGCGCCGCGAGGGGCTCGGTGACGTGCGGGTCGAGGTGCGGGAGGCGAGGACGAGGACACGGGCCGTCAACGCCGAGGCCATCGGCGTCTGGCCGACCACGACCGTCGTGCTCTGGGACACGCTGCTCGAGCCGGGCGTGGGGCGGGGCGAGGTGCGCTTCGTCGTCGCGCACGAGCTCGCGCACGTCGCCCGCCGGCACGCCGAGAAAGGGGTCGCCTGGTTCGCGCTGCTCGCTCTGCCGGCGGCGTGGGTTCTCTCGCGCGCGACCCGGCTCCGCGCCGCGGAGGACGTACCGCTCGCGGCGCTCGTGGCGGCGCTGCTCGCGCTCGGGCTGGCACCGTTCGCGAACGCGATCTCGCGCCGCTACGAGCGCGAGGCGGACTGGGTTGCGCTACGGACGACCGGTGACGCCGCGGGCGCCGAGGCGCTCTTCGGCCGCTTCACGCGCACCAGCCGGGCCGACCCCGACCCGCCGCGTCTCTGGCACGTGCTCGTGGGCACGCATCCGACGCTCGTCGAGCGCGTCGAGCTGGCGCGGGTCAGTCGCGCGGAGGCCCGGGAGCCTCGGGCAGGTCCTGGATCCCCTTGACGGTCGTGTACTTCGACCAGGCGTCCTGCATCGCGTCGAGCAGTTCCTTCATGAAGCGCTGCGACATGTTGACGCGGGACACGACCACGCCTGGCATCTCGCCCTCCTCGATCTCGTGGTCGATCCGGGCGAAGGTGAGCGTGAACTCGTAGTCCGAGAAGCTGACGTTGGCAAAGTTCGCGTAGACCCCGGGCAGATGCTCCGGCTCGATGTGGATGTTGATCCGGCGCTCGGTGGTCTCGTCGTCGCTGTCGTGCTCGTCGTCCACGGATCGGGATACTAGTCGTCGTGCAGCGGGACCCTGAGGAGACTGTCCGTGCCGGCTGAGGCGATCCGCCGGCTCGAGCAGGCGCTGAGCGACGCAGCCGGCGTCGCCGTCGAGCTGGAGCGGCCGAGCGACCCGACCCACGGCGATTACGCCACGACGGTCGCGCTGCGGCTGGCGAAGGAGCGGCGGCAGCCGCCGCGGGCGATCGCCGAGGAGCTGGCGGCTGCGGCGTCGGGCCTGGCGGACGTCGAGGGCGCCGAGGTGGCCGGCCCGGGCTTCGTCAACCTCCGGCTCGGCACGGCCTGGTACGGCGACGCGCTCGGCGAGATCCTCGAGCAGGGCGAGCGCTACGGCGCCGGCTCGGCGGTGGCGCCCGAGCACGTGCAGGTCGAGATGGTCTCCGCGAACCCGACCGGGCCGATCACGGTCGCCGCGGCCCGGAACGGCGCCTACGGCGACTCGGTCGCGCGGCTGCTCGCATTCGCCGGCCACGACGTCGAGCGCGAGTACTACTACAACGACGCCGGCGCGCAGATGGACCGGTTCCGCGCCACGGTGGACGCGATCCGGCGGGGTGAGCAGCCGCCTGAGGACGGCTACCAGGGCGCGTACGTCGCGGAGCTCGCGGCCGAGGATGGCGATCCGGTGCCGCGGATGCTCGAGCGGATCGAGGCGTCGATGGAGCGGTTCCGGATCCACTTCGACGGCTGGGCGAAGCAGAGCGAGCTGGAGCGTCGCCTCGAGGAGTACCTGCCGCGTCTCGACACGTTCGAGCGGGACGGCGCGCTCTGGGCACGCTCCTCGGCCTACGGCGACGAGGAGGACCGGGTCATCGTCCGCTCGGAGGGTGGCGGGCCGACCTACCGCGCGGCGGACGTCGTCTACCTCGAGGACAAGCTCGGCCGCGGTTTCGACCGCGCGATCTACGTCCTCGGCGCCGACCACCACGGCACGCGCAACTGGTACGCCGCGATCGCGCGGATGCTCGGCCACGACCCCGAGCGGGTCGAGGTGCTCCTCTACCAGCTCGTCCACCTGACCCGCGGCGGCGAGGCGGCGGCCAAGATGTCGAAGCGGCGCGGCGACGTGGTCTTCCTCGACGACTTCGTCGACGAGGTCGGCGTGGATGCGGCGCGGTGGTACCTCGTCAACCGCGGCCACGACCAGACGATCGAGATCGACGTCGACCTGGCGGCCGAGAAGACGCAGAAGAACCCCGTCTACTACGTCCAGTACGCGCACGCGCGGATCGCCGGGATCCTGCGGAACGCGGACGACGCGCGCGTCTCGCCGGAGCCGCCCGCCGCGCTGGCCGACGAGGAGCGCGACCTGATCAAACGGCTGGCCGAGTTCCCCGGAGTCGTCGCCGAGGCGACCGACCGCCGCGGTCCGCACGCCCTCCCGAACTACGCGATCCGCGTCGCCGACGACTTCCACCGCTTCTACCACGAGCACAAGGTGCTCGGCTCGGAGACGCAGGCCTTCCGGCTCGCACTCGTCCGCGCGACGCAGCTCGTGGTCGCGCGCAGCCTCGACCTGGTCGGCGTCGAGGCTCCCGAGCGGATGTAGCCGGCCGCATAGGATCAGCGCCGAATGAGCGTCGCCCCCGACCGCAACCTCGCGCTGGAGCTCGTCCGCGTCACCGAGGCGGCGGCGCTCGCCTCGTCCACCTGGGTCGGCCGCGGCGAGAAGGAGAGCGCCGACCAGGCCGCCGTCGACGCGATGCGCGTGATGCTCGACACCGTCGAGATGAACGGCGTCGTCGTGATCGGCGAGGGGGAGAAGGACGAGGCGCCGATGCTCTACAACGGGGAGCACGTCGGCAACGGCGACGGGCCGGAGGTCGACGTCGCGGTCGACCCGCTCGAGGGGACGCGCCTGACCGCCCTCGGGATGCCGAATGCGATCGCGGTGATCGCCGTCGCCGAGCGCGGGGCGATGTTCGATCCGGGCACCGCCTTCTACATGGACAAGATCGCCGTCGGCCCCGAGGCTGCGGACGCGATCGATCTCGCGGCGTCGCCGGCCGAGAACGTGCGCCGCGTCGCCGAGGCGAAAGACATGGCGCCGACTGACGTGACGGTCGTGGTGCTCGAACGCGAACGACACGACGGGCTGATCGCCGAGCTGCGCGAGGCCGGCGCGCGCGTGAACCTGATCCGCGACGGCGACGTCGCCCCCTCGATCGCCGCCGCCCAGGCGTTCACGGGGGTCGACATGCTGATGGGGATCGGCGGCACGCCCGAGGGCGTGATCTCCGCGGCGGCGATCAAGTGCCTCGGCGGCGCGCTGCAGGGCAGGCTCTGGCCCCGGAACGACGAGGAGCGGCAGGCGCTCGTCGCTGTGGGGTACGACGTCGACCGGATCCTCACCCACGACGACCTGGTCGCCGGCGAGGACGTCTTCGTCGCGGCAACCGGCGTGACGAGCGGCGCGTTGCTCCGCGGCGTCCGCGTCAGCGGCGCCGGCGCGGAGACGGAGTCGATCGTGATGCGGTCGCGCTCCGGCACGGTGCGGCGCATCGCCGCCTACCATCCCTCCGAGAAGACACGTCGTTTCAGGAAAGGAGAGCGCGATGGGCGCGCATGAGCACGCGGAGGAGCTGATCCGCACGGCGGAGGAGATCGTCGCGAACGACCGCGGGATCCTCGCCGCGGACGAGAGCACCGGCACGATCGGCAAGCGCTTCGACTCGATCGACGTCGAGTCGACCGAGGAGAACCGGCGCGCGTACCGCGACCTGCTCTTCACCACGCCGGGCCTGGGCGAGTTCGTCAGCGGCGTGATCCTCTACGACGAGACGATTCGCCAGTCGAGCGCGGACGGCACTGCCTTCCCGCAGCTCCTGCAGCAGAACGGGATGATCCCGGGGATCAAGGTCGACCTGGGCGCGAAGCCGCTGGCGTTCTCTCCGGAGGAGAAGGTCACCGAGGGGCTCGACGGGCTCCGTGAGCGGCTGGCGGAGTACGTCTCGCTCGGCGCCCGCTTCACGAAGTGGCGCGCGGTGATCACGATCGGCGACGGGATCCCGACCGACAACTGCCTGCGCGTGAACGCGCACGCCCTCGGGCGCTACGCGGCGCTCTCGCAGGAGGCCGGGCTCGTGCCCATCGTCGAGCCCGAGGTGCTGATGGACGCCGACAACTCGATCGAGCGCTGCCTCGAGGTGACGACCGAGACGCTGCACCTGGTTTTCGACGAGCTGCACCACCAGGGGATCCTGCTCGAGGGGATGCTGCTGAAGCCGAACATGGTCATCTCGGGCAAGGGCGCGGCCGAGCAGGCCGATGCCGAGCGGGTCGCCGAGCTCACGCTGCAGTGTTTCCACCGGACGGTGCCGTCCGCGGTGCCGGGGATCGTCTTCCTCTCCGGTGGTCAGTCCGACCAGCAGGCGAGCGAGAACCTGAACGCGATCAACGCCCACGGCGAGCAGCCCTGGAAGCTCTCCTACTCCTACGGCCGCGCGCTCCAGGCGCCCGCGCTGAAGGCGTGGGCAGGCGATCCGGCGAACGTCGAGCTCGCCCAGCAGATGCTGTTGCACCGCGCGCGGCTGAACAGCGCCGCGGCCGGTGGGCAGTACTCGGTCGAGCTGGAGGAGCTGGCTCGGGCGACGTAGAGCCGCGCTGGTGGGCGGTGCGCGCCTCCGGCAGCCTCAAGCCGGCGACGTACCGCTGCCCAATCTGCGGCGAGCAGTTCCACGCCTCCGTCGAGCACGCGCTCCTCTTTCCTGAGGGCGACTCGGGGCGGAGACGGCACGCGCACACGGAGTGCGTCCGCGCCGCCCGGGCGGCGGGCAGGCTGCCGAGCCTCGACGAGTGGCGCGCGACGCAGCCGCCCTCGCGCCTGGCGCGACTGTTCCGCCGCGGCTAGCGGCCGTTTGCGGAGAAGTGCTGGTAGTCCGGCGAGCTCCACACGCCGCCCCAGCCCCACCCGGCCGCCGCGAATGCGTCCACGAGCCCTCCACCGCGGACGGCCATGCCGCGGCGGTAGGCGTCGCGGTCGAGGAAGCGCGCGCCGGCGGGCGGCAGCACCCGGCCGCCGAGGAGGTAGGGGTTCTCGACCGGATTCACGTCGACGGCCCTCCCGTACGCGTGCACCGACCAGCGCCGTGGCCCGCTCGACACCGCCGGGCGGCAGTTGAACGCCGACGTGTTGTCGGCCGCCATCGAGGCGTCGTCGCTGCCGCGGTACGCGTCGACCGGTCGCATGCGTCGGATCGGGAAGCGGGTGCGGTAGAGCGAGCGGAAGACCGTGGTCACCGGCGCGACTGCGTCGCGGTTGACAACGAGCAGACCGAGGTGCCGCATGCCGTCGAAGCCCCAGTAGGCGAGCCGTACGCGGCGCAGCTCCGACGGCGGCACGGGGCAGCCCTGCCGCCAGGAGAAACGCAGGTCGGCAGCGCGGACGCTCTCGACCTTCGCGGTGAAGGGCGGTGTCGCGGCGGCTGCAGAGCCGGCCGCGAGCAGCGCCACGACGGCGACGAGCAGGCGGCTCACGGCCGCGCAGCGTACTCTGCCGGCCGTGCTCTCGCTCCTCGCCGCAGCGGTCACGTGCACGCAGCTCGCGGGAACGTCCGGCTCGACCCAGGCGATCACCGTCGAGGCCGCCTCACACCGGACCACGTCCGCGACCGTCCGCCTCTGGCGGCGCGAGGACGGCTGCTGGCGTCCGGCGGCAGGACCGTACGCCGCCCGCGTCGGCAGGAACGGCCTCTCCGCGAGCCGCCGCGAGGGTGACGGCACGACCCCGGTCGGCAGCTTCGGGATCGCGCCGACGATGTACGGCAACGCGCCGGACCCGGGCGTCCGCTTCCGCTACCACCGCCTCGTCTGCGGCGACTGGTGGAACGAGGATCCGGCCTCACCGACCTACAACTCGTTCCAGCACGTCCCCTGTGGACGGCGGCCCGCCTTCTGGAACGGGAGCGAGGGGATGTGGCAGCAGACGCACGCCTACGCCCATGTCGCCGTCGTCGAGTTCAACATGGGGCCGGTCGTACCGGGACGAGGGTCGGGGATCTTCCTGCACGTGTCCACCGGCCGGACGACGAACGGCTGCGTGAGCCTGGCGCGCGCCGACGCTCGTCCGTGTGCTCCGCTGGCTTCGCCCGGCGGCGCGGCCGCGGATCGTGATCGGGACGCGCGGCGAGGTGCGCGCCCCGATCACGCAGTCGGCTTAGCGGTTGACTTTCTCCACGCTCGTGACCCGGTCGAGCCTCCGATCGACGACGCCCCGGTCGCGACCAGGCCCGCCGCTGACCGTGTCCGCCGCGGCCGTCCTTGGCGATGAGCCAGTCGTTACCGGCCTCGCCGGAGAGCAGGTCGGCGCCTGCCCCGCCCGTGAGGCGGTCGTTGCCGGCCCCGCCGAGCAGCCGGTCGTTGCCGCCGAGCCCTTCGATCAGGTCGTCGCCGCCGAGCCCGCAGATCGTCTCGCCCTTGCGCGTGCCGGCGATCCGGTCGACGTGGATCGTGCCGCGGATCGTGCACGGATCCTTGGCGTGGAGGGGCTGCCAGTCCGGCACCATCTGGTACGTCCAGCCGCTGGCGTGCAGCAGCCGGCGGGGCACACCGCCGTTCGCCCCCATCACGTAGAGCTTGCGGCTGTCCTTGGCCGGCCCGGTCGCTGACGAAGACGATCAGCTGGCCGTCGGGGGAGAAGACGGGCAGCGCGTCCAGGGCAGGGCTGTTCGTCAGGCGCTGCACGCTCGTGCCGTCGGCGCGCATCTTGTAGATCTCGAGATCGCCCTTCTCCGCCCGGTCGGAGTCGAACGCGATCCAGCGGCCGTCCGGCGACCAGTGCGGGTTCTCGCTGAAGTTGGCCGCGGCCGTGAGCTGCCGCTTGCCGCTGCCGTCGCCGTTCATCACCCAGATCTGCCGAGAGCCGCCGTCCGTCGACTCGACCGTGTACGCGATCCGGTCGGCCGTCGGCGACCACGCCGGATCGAGCTCGTTCTCCGGCCCGACGGTGAGTCGCGTCGAGTCCGTCCCATCGGCCTGGACGGAGTAGATGTCGACGTTGCCGTTGCGGTTGCTCTCGAATGCGAGCCGCGTGCCCTCGCGCGACCACGACGGGTCGACATCCGTCCCGCGCGAGAACGTGATCTGCCGCTGGCCGCTGCCGTCGAGCCGGATCACGTAGACGTCGGGATCGCTGCCGGTGATCGCGCTGTACGCGACGCGCGTTCCGTCGGGCGAGAACGATGTGCCGACGATCCAGTCGGGCGCGTTCGTCCGGACGAGCTGAACGAGCCCGCTCCCGTCGGGGTTCACGAGCACGAGCCGCCCGCGTTGGTCGTTGAAGACGATCCTCCCGTTCACGTGCCCGCTCGTCCTGGGAGCCGACTCGGAGGTCGCTGCGAGCACGGCCGCTAGCACCCCGAGCACTGCCACGATGCCTGCCAATCCCTTCATGCGTCCTCCCTCGAAGCTCCTGCTTGTCTGACCGTCGGAGCTTGCGCCGCACCTGTGAGGGGGCCGTGATGCGCGGGGTCGGAAGCCGTGAGGGTGTCGTAAGGATTTGGGTCAGCGCTCGGCCTGAAGCCGCGCGAGCGCCCGCTCCAGTTCGGCGACGCGCGCGTTCGCACGTTCGGCGTCGCGGCTCAGGCGCGCCGCCTCTGCCTTCGCCTCGCGGAGCTCGCGTTGCGCGCCCTCGACCTTCGCCTTGCGCCTGGCCGCCTGCTCCGACTCACGCTGCTTGCGCTCCGCGGCGGGCCGGCGCTGCCGCTTCGGCGCGGTCCCGCTCGGCTCGCCGAGGCCTGCGAAGCCCAGCGGTTCCGGCTCGGCCAGCAGGCGTCCGGCCCGAAGCTCGTCGCTGGTCGCAGGCGTGGCCGCCGCAGCCATCAACGCCCGATCGAGCCGTTGCACGAGCGCTCGACTCGGCTGTCGTCCGCTGTCGTCGAGCAGGTCCGCAGCCTCCTTCGCCAGCTGCCGTACGAGGTCGGCGAGCGCGCGTTGGGCATCGGCGAAGGACGTGCGGCTCCGCCCGCTCTGGACCTTGCGCATCGTCTCCGCGGCGTCGACGAGCTCCCGGACCCCGCGTCCGTTCGTGCGGGCGAGCTGGTTCAGCGCCCACACGACCGCCGGCGGCTTGCGCATCGCCTTGACCCGGTCGGCCTCCTCGCGCCGACCCTCGCCGCGGAGCTGCTTCGCCAGCTCGTTCCTGGCCTCGACGAAGTCCTCGAGCGGAGCCGCGAAGAGGGGGTCGAGTGGGTCGCTCGTCACAGCCGGAACCTACCGCCGCGGCCGGTCGGGAACGGCCCGAAACCGAATCGGCCGGTTCGCCGTGGTCGTGGCTCCGGCCATGCCGGGCTAAGATCGGCGCGCGTGAAGGTCGGGATGAACATGCTGCTCTGGTCCACGGACGTGACCGAGCGGAGCTACGACCCGGTCTTCGAGCGGCTGGCGGAGCTGGGCTTCGACGGCGTCGAGATCCCGATCTTCGACCGCGAGGTGGAGAAGTACGCGGAGCTCGGCGAGCGCCTCGAGCGACTTGGCCTCGAACGGCTGGCGGTCTCGGCGCGCGGCGAGGGCGAGAACCCCGTTGCCGCCGATCCGGCCGAGCGCGCGAACGCGGTGGTCGCGACCAAGGCGAACCTCGACTCGGCTGCCGCGCTCGGCGCGCCGCTGATTTGCGGCCCACTCGGCGCGGCGCTCGGCGTCTTCAGCGGCGCCGGCCCGACGGCGGAGGAGAAGGCTCGTTCGGTCGCGTATCTGCGCGAGGTCGCGCCGTATGCGGATGAGCGCGGCGTGACGATCGCGCTCGAGTACCTCAACCGCTTCGAGATGTACCTGACGAACAGCGCGGCCGACCTTGCCGCGCTCGTGCGAGACGTCGACCATCCGCGCGTGCGGATGATGTACGACACCTTCCACGCCCATATCGAGGAGAAGGATCCGCGCGAGGCTCTGCGCGCGTGCTCGGACGTGTTGGTCCATGTCCACCTCTCCGAGAACGATCGCGGCACGCCGGGCACCGGTCAGGTCGACTGGGACGCGACGTTCGACGGGCTTCGCGAGATCGGCTACGACGACTGGGTCGTGATCGAGGCGTTCGGCGACGCGCTGCCGGAGCTCGCGGCGGCGACCAGGATCTGGCGTCGCCTGTTCGAGAGCGAGGAGCAGCTCGCGCGCGACGGGCACGCGTTCGTGCGCTCGCGCCTCTAGCCGACGACCGGGGAAGACGCGGAGCCGCTCCGCCGAGCGAAGAAGAAGCGACGACGGGGATCGAACCCGCGACCTCAGGTTTGGGAAGCCGGTTAGCGCAGGGCAACCCCCGACGGCAGACCCCGACGCGGCCCAGATGTCGGTGAGCCTTGGCCGCGCCGGCAGACCACCGGCGGCCAAAGGTTCCCAAGGAGGAAGCGCGGGCTCCACGGCTAGACCCCTTGGCGGCGAAGCCCGCGCTTCGTATCGCCCGCGAGGCAGCGGGTTCCCCTCTGGATCGCCCACCTCGCCCACCCACAACGCCGTCCTGGCCAATGCGGTTTCGCAGTGCCACGGGTGGGGCGCTAACGGCTGGGTGGGGCGGCTGGTGACGTGGCTATGTGGCGGCTACGAGCCGTCGAAGCCTGGCCTCGATCCGATGGCACGCCTCGCGCAGCGCGTCGCGGAGCCCGTCGTCCCGGACGCTCGCCTGCTCGAGCTCGCGGATCATGGCGTGGCAGCTGTTCAGCAGCGATTCAAGACGCTCGATCTCGGTGCGGTTGTCCGGGCCGGCCATGTTTCGTGTCCTTCCGCTCGCGAGGAGACGAAAACCAGTGGCCGCCCGTCCGCGCCATTTCGGATCCGCGGCCCGGCGCCGAAGAGGCGCCAGCGAAACGCTTTCTGCTGGCGCCCCTTTCGGCCGGTCGCGGGCCGTGAGCAGTCGTTATGTCCAGGCGCTGTCGTGGTCTTCGAGGTGCCGGCTGCCGGACTTCGCCAGCCCGTGGCTCAGCATGGAGCCGATACCCGGTTTGACCGCGTGAGCCGTTCGGGGCGGTGCGGGCGGCACAACGTTTCCGCGCTGCGCCGCCCCAGCGAACCGTACGGCTAGTGACGTTTGGCGTAATCGCCGAACTCGCCGAAGTCCAACGAGACGCACGGCTCGTCACCGACGACCTCGGCATCATGTCCCGGGTGAAGCGCATACACATCGCCCGGACCGATCTCACCCTCGGTTCCGTCGTCGGAGTAGACCTTCATTCGGCCCGAGATGATGTAGCCCAAGTGCGAGACCTGACACGAATCGGTCCCGGCGATCGGCTTGACATTCGTACTCCACCGCCAGCCAGGCTCGAATACGCCTCGGCCAACAACCCTGCCCGCGATGTTCAGGACCTCGGCGTAGCCCTTCCCCTCGAAGGGACGCGTCTCATCAGGGCTGCCGAAGTTCTTGACCTCGATCGTTGCCATGTCGGATGCTCCTTTCCGCAGACGACCCCGCGCGGAGGACTCTCCCGCCGGGAGGTTCAGACTGTCAAGGGTCCTCCGCCGCCGTAGCTTGGCGGAGGAGCCTTGGGCGCTCGCCGCCGGCATCCCGCCAAGCGACGTTGCCCGGTTCGGCGGCACGACCGTCACGATGCTCGAGCAGACCTACGCGCACCTGTTGGAGTCGAGCGCCGATCTCGCCAGGCAGCGGCTCGACGCATTCTCAGCTCGTTGGCCCAAGAGCGGCCCACGAGCGAAATCGAAGGAGCGACGTAATGGCGAGCCAACGGCTCAACCTGGGGAAGCGGACGACGGGGATCGAACCCGCGACCTCAGGCTTGGGAAGCCCGCGCTCTGCCAGCTGAGCTACGTCCGCGTGGGCGGCCAGTGTAACCGCCGTGCCCACGCGACCTGGCAGACGACAATGACGCGGTGACGGGCGCGGCCCTCGGCGTTCTGGCGGTCCTCCTTCCGGTCACGGCGGCCGCGTTCGGGGCAGCGGCGCTCCGGCTGCCTTCGGCGACGGCCTTCGTGCTCGCCTGGTATCTGCTGCTCTCCGCCTTCGTGTTGCTGGCCGTCGAGCTGCTCAGCCTCGCACACGGGGTGGACCGGGCCGAGCTGGCGGCCTCCGGGCTCGCAGCGCTGGTCGTCGGGGTCGCCGCGTGGCGGACAACGGGGCGGCCTGCCTTCCCGCGCGTTGCCTTGCCGCGGAACGTGGTTCGCCGCGAACCGGTCGTCGCCGCACTCGCCGGCTGTCGTCGCGCTCGCCGTCGCCTACGAGGCACTGCTCGTCGTCGTCGCCGCGCCGAACACATGGGACTCGCTCACGTACCACCTCGCGCGCGTCGCCGCGTGGTACCAGGAAGGGGGCGTGCACTGGATCCCCGACGCAGACCGGCCGGCAGAACGAGTTCCCGCCGGGCGCCGAGATCCTTGTCCTCTTCACGGTCGTGGCCTGGGGCGGAGACCGCCTGGTCGAGGCGCCGCAGCTGCTCGCGGAGCTCGTTCTCGTCGCCGCGGCCTACGGGATCGGCAGACGGCTTGGCTTCCGGCCAGCGGCGTCGCTGTTCGCGGCCCTGCTCGTGCCGACGCTGGCGGAGGTCGCGCTCCAGTCGACGACGACGCAGACCGACCTCCTCGTTGCGGCCTCGCTGGCAGCGGCCGTCTACTTCATTCTGGGCGGCACGGGCCGCGAGCTTGCGCTCGCCGGGCTCGGGCTCGGGCTCGCCGCCGCGACGAAGCAGACGATCGTCTTCGCACTGCCCGGCCTCCTGCTGCTGGCGGCGGTGACACTCGACCGCCGCGGGCTGCTCAGGCTCGGCGCTTGGACGGCCGGCGGCGTCGTGCTCGTCGCGTCCTGGGGGCCGGTGCGGAACCTCGTCGAGACCGGGCACCTGCTCGGTGAAGGCTCGCGGGCGCGTGGAGCACCAGGCCGACCCGGAAGTGCGCGCGCTCGCGACCGTGGTGCGCGTGGGCTACCGGCTGCTCGACCTCTCAGGCTGGACGGCCGCGCTGGAGCTGGGGCTCGGGCTCGCCGCGGTCGCGGCTGCGGTCGTCTCGGTCTCCGGGCGCGCCGGCGGGACGGGGCTCGTCTCGCGCCGGTCGTCGCCGTGCTCGTGCTCGCCGGGCCGCTCGTGGTTGCGGTGACCGCCGGGGCGATCGGAGCCGCCGCCGAACGGCTGAACGTGCCGATCAACCCGCCGGAGACGACCTCGGGGCCGTTCGCCTGGCACGTCAACCGCCGCGCCCATGAGGACTTCGCGTACTTCGGGCCGCTAGTGGCGCTCGTCCTGCTGCCCGTCTGCGCGGTCTGCGCCTTCTGCGGCCTGCGCGGCGGCGGCGACCGCCGGCGGGCGGCGCTCGCGCTCGGCCTGCCCCTCTTCGTGGTGACGATGTCGCTGATCTACAAGTACAACCCGTTCCTCGGGCGCTTTCTCGTCATTCCCGTCGTGCTCTCGCTGCCGCTCGTCGCGATCGTCCTGCGCTACCGCGCGGCGGCGGCAGGGGTGGCGGCGCTCGCGGCCGCTTCGCTCGTCGTCGTCCACGCGCACAACGAGCTGAAGCCGCTCGGCGACGAACCGATCTGGATGCTCGATCGCGCGGCGACCTTCGCGCTGAACGCAGAGGGGCTCGGGCCGGCCGTGGAGGCGCTCGAGGCGCGGGTTCCCGAGGACGGCACGATCGGAGCGCTCCTCGGAGTCGACGACGCCGCGTATCCGCTCTTCGGGCCGGACCTGCGCCGTCGCGTGCGGTACCTGCCGCACGACGACCCACTGCGTGCAGCCGAGCGGCTCGGGCTACGGCTGTCGAGATCGGACCGCAGGCGTCGGGACGAGCGTTCCGCGCGAGCACTCGCTGGCGTGTCGGCCCGCTCGGCTCCGCCTACTGGCGGCTGGCGAGACGGATCGCGACAGGCTGATCGTCAGGAATGGGCGAGATGCTGGACGACGTCCTGGAACTGAAGCCGTCGTCGCGGGCGGGGCGGTGCATTCACGGAAGGAGCATCGGCGGTGGATCGGACGGCGGGAGGTTCGTCAGTCCGCCCAGGCGTCCCGCAGCCGGTCGCGCGTCTCGCGCAGGTGCTCCGGCAGCACCTTGACGTCGGCCAGCACGGGCATGAAGTTGGTGTCGCCGCCCCAGCGCGGGACGACGTGCAGGTGCAGATGGTCGAGGATGCCCGCGCCTGCCACGCGGCCGAGGTTCCAGCCGAGGTTGTGGCCGTGCGGGCCGGCCGTCCGGTCGAGCGCCGCGAGCGAGGCCACGGCCAGTCGATGCACCTCGAGTGCCTCCTCGTCCGCGAGCTCGTCGAACGCCGCGACGTGCCTCGTCGGCGCCACCAGCAGGTGACCGGAGGAGTACGGGTACTTGTTCATCAGCACGAAGCAGCGGGCGCCGCGGTGGACGACGAGCGACTCCGGCTCGGGCAGGTCCCCCGCCGCCTCGGCGCAGAACACGCAGCCGGGCTCCTCGCCGGACTGTGCGACGTACTCGAGGCGCCACGGCGCCCACAGCGGCTTCGTCACGCGGCGTTCTTAGCAGACGGAAGGTTAGGCGACCCCCGTGTGGACGTCCTCCGTCGGGGTCATCGACGTGACCAGCGACTGCCGCCGGGAGTGCTGCTGCCCGCTGCGGAACGTCTCGATGTAGGCGTCGAAGTCCCAGGTCTTCAGGAAGTCCTCCGCCGCCGTGCGGCCCGAGTCGTAGAGCGCGAGCTTCCGCTCGGCAGAGAGCTCGAACGCGGTCGTGCCGACCCCCAGGGTGGGGATCGGGATCGTCCGGGCATAGTTCGCCGACTCGACGTAGAGGCGGTCGTGGGCCTCCATCATCGTCTGCGCGAGCGCCTTGACGTAGGTGACGACGCCGCGCGGGCCCTTCGCGACCGGCTCCGGCTTCGGCAGCCGCTGGCCGATGGAGACCTGCGGCTTCGGCTCGACCAGCAGGAGACCGAAGGTCGGCCAGTCGGGGATGCCGTCCGAGTCGTAGAGCCAGACGGGGAAGTTCGAGAGCATGCCGCCGTCGACGATGACGTGGGTCTCCTCCGACTTCGGGTTCTCGAACAGCACGGGCTCGAAGAAGATCGGGATGCTCATGCTCATCCGCACCGCGAGCGCGACCTCGAGGTCGTCCGGGTCGATGCCGAGCCTCCCGGCGTCGCGCGGGAGCACGAGCAGCTCGTGCTTGGTCACGTCCGAGGCGATGACCTGGAGCGTGTGGCGCCAGCGCGGATCGGTCTCGCCGTCGCGGATCAGGTCGCCGAAGGTATGGATGCCCTTCGCCGCCAGTCGTTCGCGGATCCACTCGAGGAAGCGGTCGCCCTCGTAGAGGCCGAGGTCGAGCAGCAGGCTGAGCGAGCGCTCGATCAGCGGCACCTTGTCCTCCCACCCCTTGTCCTCGAACTGGCGGAAGTCGAGCTCGAGCACGATCTCCCGCAGGTCGTCGCCGCGGTACCCGGCGGCGAGCAGGGCGGCGGTGATCGCGCCCGCGGAGGTGCCGGCGACGTTCTCCGCCACGAACCCGCGCTCCTCGAGCACGGAGAGCGCGCCCGCGAGGCCGATCCCCTTCACGCCACCGCCCTCGAAGACCAGGTCAACCGACTGCACTGCGGCCGTCATCGTCCAAGCTCCCTTCCTCTGGGCGCGCCGCATCGCCGGTCGTGTTGGGCCCATTGTGCGCGCGACTCGGGCAGCATGCAACGGCAGGCGCGGACGAGACGGCGACGAAAGGGCACGGATGAGAAGGATCCTGGTGGGGTTGCTGACGGCCGGCGTCGCGCTCGGGGCCGTGGGCGGAGCGCGTGCGGCGGCGACGTTCACCGACCCGGTCGGGGACTCGGAGAGCGCCCCGGACCTCACGTCGGTGGCGATCGCGAACGATCTCGCCGGCACGATCACCTTCACGATCACCCTCGCGAGCGGGATCGGTCTCGCGGCCGACTCCGAGCTCGCGCTCGGGCTCGACTCCGACCACGACGAGTCGACGGGCGACAGCGCCGGCTTCGACACCCTGCTCGAGGTCTACGGCAGCGACCGGTCTTGGAGCATCGGCCGCTGGACGGGCGAGAGCTACGACTTCAACGTCGCCGCGCCGAGCCTGGCGGCGAGCTTTGCCGGCGGCACCGTCACGATCACCGTGCACCGTCGCGACCTCCTGAACACCGTCCGCTTCTCCTTCTACCTCTTCAGCGTGCAGCTCGCGGACGGCGAGACGGTCGCGCAGGACGACGTGCCGGACGGCGACGGCGTGCTCGAATACGCGCTGACGCTGCCGAAGGCGCTGACGCTCACGGCCGGCAGGCCCGTTGCCAAGCCTGTGCGGCCGGTGGCCGGGAAGGCGCTCGTCGTCTCCGTTCCGGTCCGGCGAAGCGACACCGGCCGCGCGCTGACCGCCGGCAGGGTGACGTGCCGCGCCACCCTCGGCGGCAAGGTGCTGCGGGCGGTGGGCCGGTTCGGAGCCGGGCGCCCGCAGTGCGTCGTCCGCGTGCCGGCCAAGAGCAGCGGCAAGCTGCTGCGGGGCACGCTCACGGTCGTCGCCGGAGGGGCGAGGGTGACGAAGTCGTTCTCCTACCGGGTCCGCTGAGATGGACATCGACGAGACGATCCGCGCCTTCGGGGAGGAGCACGCGGGCGAGGCGGCGCAGACCTTCGTCCGCGAGCTCGATCATGCGCGCATCAGCCTGCAGGCGATCCGGTCGCAGGACAGCTTCGAGAACCTCCTGCGCGTCGTGTTCGCACTGGACGACGTCCGTGCACGCGTGGTGCTCGCGCTGCTCGCGATGGAGTCCGTCGCCCGTGGGCTGGACGGGGAGACGGCGAACGACTGGTTCCGCGGCTGATCCGCAGAGGAGGCGTCAGATCCAGTGTCGCACGCGCGCGGCTGCGATGGTCGCCGCCGCGAAGCCGATGATCACTGCGATGACGACCCAGAAGTAGGCGGTGTTCTCGAAGAAGCCGACCTTGAAGTTCATCCCCATCACGCCCGCGAGCAGCGCGCCGGGCAGCAGCAGGACCGACGAGAGCGTCAGCACCTTCATGATCTCGTTCGTCCGGTGATCGGTCCGGGCGGTGAGGACGTCGAAGGAGCCGACGACGGAATCCTTCGCGTCGCGTGCGGCCGCGAGCGCCACGTCGACCCGTTCCGCGAGGCCGGCGAAGCGCTCGGCGGACTCCTCGCTCGAGAGCACGTCGAACTCGGAGTGGCTCAGCACCGTGAAGAGCTCGCGCTGCGGGGCGAGCGAACGACGGAGCCCCCCGATCAGCCTGCGCGTGTCGACCAGCTCGCCGACCAGCCGCTCGTCGTCCAGGACCTCGCTTCGGAGCACCTCGACGTCGAAGTCCTCCAGGTGCGCCTCGATCTTCTCGAATGCCCGCAGATAGCTGTTGATCGTCCATTCGAACAGGGCGGCCAGGAACGACGGGCTGTCGAGCACGCCGAGCTCGCCCTCGCCTGCGGCCTGCTCGCGGAACTGCGTGAAGACCGGGGCCGGAGAGGAGCGGACGGTCACGATCCAGTTCTCGCCGACGACACAGCGGACGGGAAAGATGGCCGGGCCGCCCTCTGCTTCCTCGTCGACCGCGGAGACGGTGACGGTCAGCTGTCCTTCGCGCTGGATCAGCCGCTGGCCCGCCGCATCACTGGGGTCGCCGTCGATGTCGTCGGCCTCGAATGCCTCGCTGACCTCGCGGACCTCGCGCTCGGTCGGCTCCTCGAGGTCGACCCAGAGCACCTGACGCCTCCTCAGACGGTCGGCGAGCTCGTCCCAGTTCTCGACGGGCTCACCCTTTCGGTGGTCGAAGAGCAGGGCGCTCAGCATCGACGGCACCTTCGCCGCGTCGACCCGATCTCTTGCAGGACGCGCTCGCAACCGCATCGGCGGCTCAATCGTTGCAACCCCATGTCAGGGGTCGAATATGTCACGGGTCTGTGTCTGCTGCTGATGATCCCGGGGTTGCTCACGTTCCTCCGCTGAGCGTCTCGCGGGGCATCGAGCCCGCTAGATCCAACGCTTCCAGCGGAAGAAGCCGAGCATCCCGATCAGCGTCGCGACGAGCGCACCGAGAATGATCCAGAAGGCGGCGTGGGTGCCCTCGCCCGGGTAGTCGACGTTCATCCCGAAGATGCCCGTGAGCAGGGTCAGCGGCAGCATCGTCACGCTGATGATCGTGAGCAGGCGCAGGACGTCGTTCTGGCGGTGCGAGATGACCGACTCGTTCGTCGACTCGAGCGCCTCGACGACCTCCTTGTAGTTGTCGAGCAGGTCCCAGACCCGCTCGGCGGCGTCGACGATGTCGTCGAAGTAGAGGTCGAGCTCGTCGGGCAGGAATTGCTCGACTCGGCGCTCGAGCAGCCGCAGCGTCGAGCGCTCCGGCTTGATGATCTTGCGGTAGCTGATGATCTCCTGCTTGACGTTCGAGAGGTCGCGGACGACGTCCTCGGCGCGCCCCTCGAACATCTCGTCCTCGACCCGGTCGAGCTTGTGCCCGATCTTGTCGAGGATCGGGAAGCAGTAGTCGAAGAGGTCGTCGAGCACCTCGTAGAGCAGGCGGCCCGAGCCCTTGACGAACATCTGCTCGCGGAACCGCTCGTCCTCGGCGCAGCGGCGGAACAGGCGCGTCACCGGCAGCAGCTCGACGTTCGGCAGCGTGACGAGGTAGTCCGGGCCGAGGAAGATGTCGAGCTCGGCCGCGTTCAGGCGCTGGATCGCCTTGTCGTAGACGGGGAAGTGGAGGACGGCGAAGAGGTAGCGCTCGTCCGGGTACTCGTCGATCTTCGGGCGCTGGCGCTTGGAGAGGATGTCCTCGACGTCGAGCGGGTGCCAGCCGAAGCGGTCGGCGAGCTCCTGCGCGGCCTCGGCGTCCGGCCGCTCGACCTGGACCCAGGTGAGGCCGGCGGCCTCGAGCTCGAGCGCGTCAGGCCGGGGGCGTGCGTCGACGTCCGCGCCGGTGCGCGGCCGCTTGCCACGGATGCGGGGCAGGCTCGGCATGCGTACTCAGTGGGTCGTCCGTGGTGGTCGCCATGGCCTTCGGATTGTAGTCCCGCTGTCCTGCGCGCACGTCAGGCGGGCACGGCCTCGGGCGTGCGCCGTGCCTCGGCCGGAAGCGCCGGCTCGAGCGCGAGCGCCCAGACGCTCGCGAGCGCGCAGATGCTGCCTGCCACGAGCCACACCGCCGTCGGTGCCGCGGCGAGCCCGAAGCCGCCGAACGCCGGCCCGAGCGAGAAGCCGATCTGCCACGAGAGGGCGGAGAGTGCCATCGAGCGGCCGAGCAGGCGCGGGTCGGCGAGGTCGGCCACGAGCGGCGCCTGGACGGCGCCGTGCAGGCACTCGCCGATCGCGAAGACGCAGACGGCGACGCCGAGCAGCAGCGCCGCTGTCGTGCCGGAGAGCGAGAGCCCCGCCACGGGAACGATCGCCCAGGCGACCGCCCAGACAAGCCCCATCAGCGCGAGCGTCCGCATCCGGCTCCGCCCCTGGGAGAGCCGCGCGATCGGCAGCTGCGCGAGCACGATCACGAGCGTGTTCGCGAGGTAGATCAGGCCGATCGCCCTCTCGTCCACGCCGGCCTCGTTCTTGGCGTAGACCGGCAGGAGCTCGAAGCCGGACATGCCCGCGAAGATGAAGGCCGTGTTCAGCGCCAGCACCGAGACGAGCGCCCGGTTGCGAAGAACGTCGAGGTAGCGTCCCGGCGCCTCGCCGTGGCGGCGGGACTGCCCTGGCTCCGGGACGAGCGCGAACAGGATCGCGAGGTAGATCAGGAACGTGAGCGCGTCGCCGACGAACAGGGCGACGAACGTAGCCGGCTGGTCGGTCGTGGCGACGAAGCCGCCCGCGACGCCGCCGAGGCCGATGCCGAGGTTCATCACGACCCGCTGCATCGCGAACGCCGCGGGGCGCTTGTCGGCGGGGGTGAGGCCGGCGATCAGCGTCGACTGCGAGGCCCAGAAGCCGCCGTTCCCGATCCCCGTCAGCGCGGCCGCGACGAAGCCGAGCCACGGCTCGTGCACGAACGGGTAGAGGCCGAAGCCGGCCGCAAGGAACACCAGCGAGACGGCGAGCATCCGTCGGCCGCCGGCGCGGTCGACGAGCATGCCGAAGAACGGCCCGGCGACCATGCTCACGAACGCGTTCGTCGCGACGATGAGGCCCGCGGTTCCGAGCGAGATGTCGCGCACGTTGTGCAGGTAGATCAGGACGAACGGGAGCACGAGGCCGTTCCCGATCGCGTTGAAGAGCCCGCCGAGCTGCAGCATCTGCACCGAGCGGGGCAGGCGCGGGTTGAGGCTGCGGAGCCAGGCGCTCACCCGTCAGACCGTAGCTGCGGCCATGCGCCCGGCAGGATTCGAACCTGCGACCTCGCGCTCCGGAGGCGCGCGCTCTATCCCCTGAGCTACGGGCGCGGGGAACGGCCAGTGTAGTCGCGGCGGGAGCAGGTCGCCCTGTCCTCGCCGCCGCCGATCGTCAGGCCGCGCGGACGGCGAGCCACTGGTCCTGCATCGAGACTCGAGCAGGGAAGGCCGGCACGGGGGCCCGACTTGCGCCAGGCCCCCGCGGAAGCGCTATTTGCCGTACCGATATGCGGTGAACTGCGCGTCCATCCGGGCGTCCTGACCGGTGCGTGAACGTGTTCATGCAGGCGTCGTCGGTGTAGTCCATGAAGTTCGTGATCGGGTCGACTCCGGCGCCCCACTTGCCGCCGCAGGTGTCGCGGCCGACCGGGCAGCCGAACGCCGGGCTCTGCTCGGCCGGCGTGTCGCTCGACCAGGTCGTCGCTCTTCGAGCAGCCGCCCTGGAACGTGTGGTACAGGCCCATCCAGTGGCCGACCTCGTGGGTCGCCGTGTCGCCCAGGTTGTACGGCGCCGCGCTGCCGCCGGGCAGCGACGAGTAGAGCACGACGACGCCGTCGTGCTTCGGGTTGCGACGCGTAGCCCGACGGGAACGTCGCCCAGCCGAGCAGGCCGCCGCCGAGGTTGGCCGTGTAGATGTTCAGGTCGTCGGCGGTGCCCTGGCGCAGCGCGTTCTTCATCTGCATCTCGGCCGTCGAGCCCTGGTCGAGGTTGAACCAGGAATCGTTCGCGGTCGTCGTTCGTCCCCGCGAGCGCGAACTGCCAGCCGGAAGGCGCGTAGGCCGCGTTGAGGACGTTCATCTGGCTGTTGATCTGGCCGCTGGATACGCCGCCGCTGCCGTTCGCCGCGGTGATCACGTGGAAGTAGACCTGGATCGTGCCGCCGGTCTGCGGTGGTGGCCCGCAGGCCCGCCGGGCTTGCCCCTCGGCGCCTCCTTCATCGCGCCGTCGGCGACGACGTCGTGCTTCCAGCCGCCGCGGCCCGCGCCCTGCGCCAAGCGATGCGAGCGAGTCGAACATGGCGTGCCCTGCCAGGTCGCGCACGCATTCGAGCCGGCCAGGCCCGCGCCGGGTGCGGCTGCTGCGGGTGAGACCGCGAGACCGCGAGCAACGCGAGCGAGCCGACGACGAGCGCGAGCGAAGATCCGCTTCATTCCGATCCCCCTAGAGTCGATGCCCCGAGCCGTCGGAGGGTACGACGCGTGTCGGTCAGGGTCAACGCCCGCAGTAGGCTCCGCGCCGTGGAGCTCTCGGCCAGGATCGTCCGCCTGCAGCTCGCCGAGACGTTCGTCATCTCGCGCGAGGCGCGGGACTGGGAGGACGTCGTCCAGGTCGAGCTGGCACACGACGGCCTCGTCGGCCGCGGCGAGGCGGCTCCGATCGACCGTTACGAGGAGGGGCCCGAGTCGGCGCTCGCCTTCGTCGAGCGCCACGCAGGCGACCTCGGCGACGACCCGTTCGCCCTGGAGACGATCGGGGCGCGCCTCGAGGAGGAGCCGGGCGAGCGGGCGGCCAAGGCTGCGCTGGACATGGCGTTGCACGATCTCTGCGGCAAGGTCGCTCGCCAGCCCGTCTGGCGGCTGCTCGGGATGCCGCGCGTCGGGCCGCCGACCTCGTGGACGGTCTGGCTCGGCGACCCGGACGACATGGCCCGCCGGGCCGAGCGCGCCGCGACGCGCTTCCGGCGGCTGAAGCTCAAGCTCGGCGGCGGCGACGGCCTCGACGTCGACCGCGTCCGCGCGGTGCGCGGGGTCACGGAGCTGC
Organism: uncultured Gaiellaceae bacterium; assembly: GCA_963808915.1. Classification (GTDB taxonomy): domain Bacteria; phylum Actinomycetota; class Thermoleophilia; order Gaiellales; family Gaiellaceae; genus CAVTBT01. Next base: position 83,042 of record CAWEHJ010000002.1, read on the forward strand.
CGCTGCAGGTGGACGTGAACGAGTGGTGGTCGCTCGACGAGGCGCTGGAGGCGCTCCCTCAGCTCGCCGCGCTCGGCGTGCGAGTACTGCGAGCAGCCGCTCAGGGCCGGCGACGCGGGCGGCGAGCAGCTGCGCGAGCGCTCGCCGATCCCGATCTACCTCGACGAGGACTGCCACACCGCCGCCGACGTGCCCCGCTGCGGCGAGCTCGGCCACGGCGTCAACGTCAAGCTCGCCAAGTCCGGCGGGATCCGGGAGGCGTTCCGCGATCGCGCACACCGCGCGCGCGCTCGGGCTCGGGGTGATGCTCGGCTGCATGATCGAGTCCGGCCTCGGCATCGCTGCCGGGTGTGTCGTCGCGCCGCTCTGCGACCACGTCGACCTCGACGGCAACCTGCTCCTCGCCGAGGATCCGCTGCCCGGCCCGGTCTTCGAGGACGGCGTTCAGGTGCCGCGCGACGAGCCCGGCCTCGGCGTCGGATGAGCGTGACGCGGGAGCCGCTCCTGATCCTCGCCGAGGGCTACTCGCACGACACGCACTACGGCAAGACGATGCGCGGCGTGCTGCGCTACCGGCGTGACGACGTCGTCGCGATCCTCGACTCGCAGCGGGCGGGGGAGACGCTCGACGGGCTGCCGATCGTGGCGACGGTCGAGGAGGCGCTGCCGTTCGGGCCGACGACGGCACTCGTCGGCGTCGCGACCCAGGGCGGGCGCTTCCCCCCGGCTTGGCTCGAGCTGCTCCGCGACTGTGTCGCCAACGGGCTGCACGTCGAGAACGGGCTGCACGAGTTCCTGGCGGACGACTCTGAGCTCGCCGAGCTGGCCCGCCGGCACGGCGTCGAGCTGCGCGACCTTCGCCGGCCGCCCGCCGACCTGAGCACGCCGACCGGCGAGAACATGGGCCACGGCGCGAAGGTGGTGCTCACCGTCGGCTCGGACTGCGCGATCGGGAAGATGACCGTCTCGCTCGAGCTCGACCGCGAGGCGCGCGCACGCGGGCTCGCGTCCGTGTTCGTTCCCACCGGCCAGACCGGGATCGCAATCGCAGGCTGGGGCATCTCGGTCGACGCGGTCGTGGCGGACTTCCTCGCCGGCGCGACCGAGCGGCTCGTGCTCGAAGGCGTCGGGCGCGGCGGCGAGCTGCTCGTCGTCGAGGGCCAGGGCTCGCTGCTGCATCCCGCCTACTCGGGCGTCACGCTCGGGCTCGTGCACGGGGCAGCCCCGCATCTCTTCGTCCTCTGCCACCTCGCGGGTCACACGGAGGTGGAGGGCTACCCGGGCCATCCGATCCCGCCGCTGCCCGAGCTCGTGGAGCTGCACGAACGGATCTCGCTGCCCGCGCGCCCCGCCGCGGTCGCGTGCGTCGCTCTCAACACCAGCGCGCTCGCGACCGATGACGAGGCGAGGGCGGCGATCGCGGCGGTCGAGGCGGAGACAGGTCTCACGGCCGACGACCCGGTTCGGTTCGGGGCAGGCAGACTGCTCGACGCCATCGTCGCTCTCACGTAGGCTCCGCCGGCTCCCCGGCGAAGAGATCAGCCGAATGATCAAGTTTTCGTCAGTCCTCGCGCTCCTCCTCGCCTGCTTCGCGGCCGGGAGTGCCCGCGCGGCCGAGTTCGGCGCGAACGACGACACCGGCAGGTTCCTCGGTGCGGCGAGCGCCGACTTCTACACGGGGATGGCCGCGGTCGGCCTGAAGACGAACGTGATCACGCTGCGCTGGGACCCGACGCTGGCCGACGCGATCCCCGACCGGATGCACCTCGACGAGGCGCTCCCGCAGGCCAAGGCGGCGGGTGTGCGCGTCGTCTTCGCCCTCTACGGCGCCAGGCCGACCGTCTTCACGGACGAGGGCGCTACACCCGAGTCCTTCGCCGCCTGGGTCACCCTCGTCGCCAAGGCCTATCCGGACGTGACCCGGTTCGTGATCGGCAACGAGCCGAACCAGCCGCGCTTCTGGCGGCCGCAGTTCGACTGGGACGGCACGCAGGCGAGCGCGGCGGCCTTCGGCCCCGTCCTCGCCGCCGGGTACGACGCGCTGAAGGCGGTCGACCCAGCGATCCAGGTGGTCGGGGTCGGGCTCTCGCCACGCGGCAACGACCAGCCGAACGCGCGCGACAACGTCTCCACGTCGCCGGTGCGGTTCCTGAAGGCCCTCGGCGACTGGTACCGGCTGAGCGGCCGTCGCCTGCCGCTGATGGACGCACTCAGCTTCCACCCGTACCCGAGCTCGAACCACGACGGGATCGACCGCGGCTACCCCTGGCCGAACGCCGGCATCGCCGACCTCGGCCGCATCAAGCTCGCCGTCTGGGACGCATTCGCGAAGACGCCGCAGCCGACGACCGCCAACGGCCTCAAGCTCTCGCTCGACGAGCTCGGCTGGCAGGTCGACACCGGGGCGAGCACGGCCTACACGAACTGGGAGAACGTCACCGTCACGGACGAGGCCACGCAGGCGGCCATCTACGGCAATCTCGTGCGGATGCTCGTCTGCGATCCGTCGATTGCCGACGTCAACCTCTTCGGCTTCCGCGACGAGACCGACCGGCTCGGCTTCCAGGCCGGGCTCCTGCGCGCCGACGGCACACCGCGCCCAGCCGCCGCGGCGGTCGAAGCGGCGATCCAGCAGACGGCCGGGGGCTGCCTCGGCGAGCTGAAGGGCTGGCGGGTGACACGCGGGGTCGTCGGCGCATCAGTCACGTTCTCCGGCGCCGGCTTCACGGCCTCGGCGCGGGAGGAGTCGACGTACACCGCCGGCCTGTTCCGCGCCGGGACGACCACGTCGCGGATCGAGCGGGAGCTCTCCGCCCGAAGGTCGTCGCTCGTGACGAAGACGGGGCTCCTGCGGGCCAACCGCGTGCCGCGCGTCACGCTCTCGACCCGGGTGCTCCGCCCCGGCCGCTACGTGCTCGGGATCCGGCTCGCCGCCTGGGCGAACCCGAAGCGCGCCTCGGTCTTCCTCGGGCGGCCCCTGACGGTCGGAGGAGTCCTGCGGTAGAGACTTGACGAACATGCGTTCGCATGGCACACTGGCGAACACATGTTCGGACGAATCCTCCTGCTCACGCTCGTCGCGGTCGTCGTCTGGGCGATGTTCGCGCACTCCTCGGGCGCAACCGGCCCCGAGCGGCACTACGTCGTGCAGCCGACCGACACGCTCTGGTCGATCGCGGCAAGGACGCACGCCGGTGACCCACGCCAGGGTGTCTGGGAGCTGCAGCAGCGGAACGACCTGGAGGGCACGACGATCGCGCCCGGCCAGGTGCTCGTGCTCCCGTAGCCCGGCGCGCTCGCCGTGGGGCCGTACAATCGGCGCCCGTGGACCTCGACGTCGTCTTCCTCGGGACGTCCGGCTCCACGCCGACCGCCCAGCGCGCCCCCGCGGCGACGCTGATCCGCCGGGGCGGCGAACGGCTGCTCGTCGACTGCGCGGAGGGGACGCAGCGGCAACTGCTGCGGTCGAGCGTCGGCCTGCCCGACCTCGAGGACATCTTCCTCACGCACTACCACGCCGACCACTACCTCGGGCTGCCGGGCCTCCTGAAGACGTTCGCGCTGCGCGGCCGCGAGGTCCCGCTCGCGATCCATGGCCCGCCGGGCCTCGGCGACCTCTTCGGTGCGCTCCGCCGCCTGATGGGCCGGGTCGGGTACGACGTGTCCCTGCACGAGCTCTCCCCCGGCGACCGGCTCGAACGGGACGGTTACGCGATCGAGGCCTTCGGGCTCGACCACGGCGTCAGCGCGATCGGCTACGCGTTCGTCGAGCACGAGCGCCCCGGGCGGTTCGACGAGGAGGCGGCCGACGCGCTCGGCGTCCCGTTCGGGCCAGAGCGCGGCCTGCTGCAGCGCGGCGAGGCCGTCACGCTCGCCGACGGGACGAGGGTCGAGCCCGGCCGCCTGATCGGCGAGCCGCGCGCGGGGCGGACGGTCGTGCTCGCCGGCGACACGGCGCCGAGTGAGCGTGTCGTCGCCGCCGCGACCGGGGCGCACCTCCTCGTCCACGAGGCGACGTTCCTGGACGACGAGCGCGACCGCGCGCGCGAGACCCTCCATTCGACAGCCGGGGAGGCTGCGGCGGTCGCGCTCGCGGCGGGCGTCGAGCTGCTCGCGCTGACGCATCTCTCGAACCGCTACTTCGGGCCCGAGGTGGCGAAGGAGGCCCGCGAGGTGTTTCCGGCGACCGTGGTGCCCAAGGACTACGACGTGATCGAGATCCCGTTCCCGGAGCGGGGTGGGCCCGAGCTGCGGAAGGGCGGCGCGCTGCCCGCGCGGGCTGTCGTATCCTCCGAGCCGTGAGCTCGCTCGTGCAGGTTGCGGTCGGCGGCGACGTCGCCGAGGCGGAGGAGATCCAGGAGATGCTCGCCACCGCGGGCATCGACGCGTCGCTGGCGCCGTCGGTCGACCCGGAGGGCGTTCCGGATGGCGAGCACGTCAAGGTGCTCGTCGCCGAGTCTTCGGTCGAGGCCGCCCGCGACGCGATCGAGGCGATGAGCGATCCCGACGACGGCTTCGACGCCTGAGCGGCTAGCTCGCGACGTACTCGATCCGGGTCGAGCCGACGAGCCCGGCACTCGCGAGCTCGAAGTCGCAGGTCGTTCGGCCGTCCGCGCCGGGCGGCGAGTCGATCACGCCGTTCCAGAACGCGGCGTCCGCCGAGGTCGACGGTGTCGACGAGCTTGCCGTTGGCGCGCAGGCTGACCGGTTGGCCGCTCCTTCGGCAGGAGCGTCAGCTCGAGACGTGCCCGGTCGGCAGCCGTAGACCGTCACGTCGCGCCGGTCGTGAAGTCGCCGTTGGGCTAGCAGCCCGCTGATCCAGGTCGCCAACCGCGACCGGCGGGCGGACGCGCCAGAGGGCCAGCCCGGCCTGATCGATGTTCTGCTGCGCGATCTCGGCCACCTGCTCGCCCCGGAAAGTAAGCAGCGTCGGTGCCACGATGTATCGAAGCCCGACCGGTCTGCCGTCGAGGCCGAGCAGGAGCCCGTCGAAGCGTGGGCCGACGGCCCGCTGCGGCAGGACGCCTGGGACGGGCCGCTCGGGGGCGTGCAGGATCGTCGTCACCTGCCGGTTCCAGAGCACGTGGTGCCAGACCCACGGCCAGTAGGCGCCGCCGTCGAAGAGCAGTGCGACCGGCCCGTCGGCCGCTCGGTCGACCCAGGCGGGCTCGGCGTCGCCGAAGAAGCGGTGCCGCGTGTCGAGCGACAGGTCGCCCACGGTCGCGTGGGCACGGATGGATGCTGCCACGAGGAGCACGCCGATCGGGACGACAAGCATGGGCGCGACTCGCCGCGGGACGAGCACGGCCGCCAGCAGGGCCGCGACGACGCCGGCGAGCCAGAGCGTCTGCAACGTCGACTCGCCCCACGCCGCAGCGCGCACGAACGGGATCAGCATGAACCCGTCGGGCTCGGACTCCAGGATCGAGTAGCGCGCGATTGGCAGCAGGATCGCCGGCGCCGCTACGGCGAGGGCGATGACGGTCGTCCAGGGCTGCCGTCGGGGCGCCCCTCGCGCGAGCCAGAGCGCGAGGACGAGGAAGAGCGCCGGCAGCACGCCGATCAGGTCGCGCTCGGCGAGGTGGCCCACGTACTTCGAGGCGAAGACGCCGACCTGCAGCACCAGCCAGACGCAGAGCGAGAGCGAGACGGCGACGAGCGCCCGCTCGGGCGCGCCTCGGAGGCGACCGGCCACGGCCTCGACGACGAGAGCGCCAAGCGCGACGAGCGGCACACCCAGACAGAGGAGGAAGACGTCCGCCGCGTGCCAGGCGACGAAGCTCGCCGCGCGGCCGGCGTCGTACGAGCCAATCGTCGTCCCGTATGCGCCGAGCGCGGAGCGCCAGGTGCCGGTGCCGACCGAGAGCACCACCCAGCCGGTCGCGAGGACGACGAAGGCCGCCGCCGCGGGACGCCACGGCACGAGCCGCCGCCAGTTTCGTGCCAGGCCGGCGTCCGCAAGCACCGCCGAAACGGCTACCGGGATCAGCACGACCGCCTGCAGCCTCGTCAGCAGCGCCGCCACGATCGCGAGCGCCAACAGGCCTTGGTTCTTCGCGGTCGGCCGCTCGATCGCGCACGCGAGCGCCCACACGGCCAGGGTGAGGATCGGCAGGAACAACGCCTCCGACATGACGAGGCCCGAGTAGGCGAGGGCGGGCGGAGCCAGTGCCAGCGCGGCCGCGACCAGAGCCCAGGCGGGCGAGAGGAAGCGGCGCCCCCAGGTGTAGACGATCGCCCCCGTCAGCGACACGAGCACCGCCTGCAACCCCTGGAGCAGCGAGAACCCGGTGTCGAGGCTGCCGATCGAGAGCGGCAGCCCCGCAACGGCGGGGTAGAGGAGGCTGTAGTACGGCGTGTCGGCGCCGAGGATCGAGAGGTGCCCGGTGCTCCAGAGGCTTCGTCCGAGCAGTGCGTAGATCATCTCGTCCGGAGCGATGAACGGTCCCGGGATCGACTGTGCAGCGATGAGTCGCGCCGCGGCGGAGACGAGCACGAGCAGCGTGAGTAGCACCACGCCACGGCGGGGGGTGAGGCGGGGCATCGCCGCAGCATGGCAAGTGGCACACGTCCGCCGCCCCGGCTAGGATCCCCGCCGACCCTTTAAGCCGGTCCAGCGAGGCCGGAAAGGAGCACGATGACCACGCACGTCCCCAGCCGGCCGACGCCGACCCCGCTGCTCGACGACGAGGCGGTCGCCCGCATCCTCTCCCGGATCGCCCACGAGGTGATCGAGCGGAATCCCGACCTGGGCGCTGTCGCGCTCGTCGGAATCCACACCCGCGGCGTCCCGCTCGCGCGCCGGCTGCAGGCGCTGATCGCCGAGCGGAGCGGCCTCACGCTCGACCTGGGCGCGCTCGACATCACCCACCACCGCGACGATGCCCCGCGCCGCCAGCACGCCGTCCTGCACGCGACCGAGCTCGACTTCGAGCTCGACGGCCGGACCTGCATCCTCGTCGATGACGTCCTCTACACCGGCCGGACGGTGCGGGCCGCGATGGATGCGCTGCTCGAGCACGGCAGGCCCGCGCGGATCCAGCTCGCCGTCCTGGCGGACCGCGGCCACCGCGAGCTGCCGATCCGGCCCGACTACGTGGGCAAGAACCTGCCGACGGCACACGGCGAGCGGGTGCAGGTCGAGCTGGCCGAGATCGACGGCGCCGATCGGGTCCTGCTCGTCCCGGCACCGGCGGAGGAGGACGCATGAGCCGCCTCCGCCACCTGATCTCGATCGCCGACCTCGACCGCGACGACGTGGAGCGGATCCTCGGCGCAGCCGAGGCGCTCGCGGAGGGCGACGCGCCGGACTCGCTGCGCGGACGCACTGCCGTCAACCTCTTCTACGAGAGCTCCACCCGCACCTCGTCGAGCTTCGAGCTGGCGGCGCGTCGACTCGGCGCATCGGTGACCACGATCCGCTCGGCAGGCTCCTCGGTCGACAAGGGCGAGTCGCTCAAGGACACGGTGCTGACGCTCTCCGCCTACGACCCGGACGTGATCGTCGTCCGCCACCCGCATGCGGGTGCCCCCGCGCTCGTCACGCGGCACACGACGGCGCACGTCGTCAACGCCGGCGACGGCAAGCGGCAGCACCCGACTCAGGCGCTGCTCGACCTCTTCACCCTGCGAACCGCGCTCGGCCGGCTCGAAGGGCTGCACGTGGCGATCGTCGGCGACGTGCTCCATTCGCGGGTCGCGCGCTCGCTCGTGCAGGCGCTCTCGCTCGTCGGCGCGCGCTCGACGCTCGTCGGCCCGCCGACGCTCGTGCCGGAGGGACTCGGCGCGCCCGTTTCATACGAGATCGGGGCGATCGGCGACGCGGACGTGGTCTACGTCCTGCGGATGCAGCGCGAGCGAATGGCTCCGGGCGCGGCGTTCGTGCCGTCGCTCCGCGAGTACGCCGCCCGCTGGGGAGTGACACCGGAGCGGGTGCGGCCGGGACAGCTCGTGATGCATCCGGGCCCGATGAACCGCGGCGTGGAGCTGGACGCGCGGGTCGCGGACTCGCCCGCCTCGCTCGTCGTCGACCAGGTCCGCGCCGGGCTCGCCGTCCGGATGGCCGTGCTGCACGAGCTCGCCGGCTCGCCCGCGGCCGACCGTCTGGAGGTGGCGTGATGCTCGCCTCCCGGAACGGCTACGGCGACTCGCTCACCCTCTCCGGCCGGGTCGTCGATCCCGGCGCGGGCATTGACGAGACGCTGACGGTGACCGTCGAGGACGGCGTGATCACCGGGCTCGAGCCGGGCGGGGACGGCCGCGCGACGATCGCACCGGCCTTCGTCGACCCGCACGTTCACCTGCGCACCCCTGGACGGGAGGACGAGGAGACGATCGCCAGCGGCACTGCTGCGGCCGCTGCGGGCGGCTACTGCGCGATCCTGGCGGTGCCGAACACCGATCCCGTCGTCGACTCGGCCGCGATCCTGCGCGGCCTGCTGGCTCAGGCCCGCGACCAGGCGCTCGTGCCGACCGGCTTTCTCGCCGCGATCTCGAAGGGCCAGCGCGGGGAGGAGCTCGCGGAGCTCGGCGAGCTCGCCGACGCTGGTGCCGCAGGCTTCACCGACGACGGTCGCCCGGTCGTGTCGTCGGGGCTGATGCGAAGGGCGCTCCAGTACGGCCCCGTGCACGGCCGGACGCTCGCGCTCCACTGCGAGGATCCGTCGCTCTCGCGCGACGGTCACCTCCACGAGGGCTCCGTCTCGGCTCAGCTCGGCGTCGCCGGCTGGCCGTCGGTGGCCGAGAGCGTGATGGTCGAGCGCGACCTCGCGCTCGCCGCGCTCGAGGGGCACCCGATCCACCTGATGCACCTCTCGGCGCGACGGTCGGTCGACGCGCTGCAACGGGCGCGCGCGGACGGGGTCGCGGCGACGGGCGAGGTGACGCCGCACCATCTCGTCCTCACCGACGAGGCCGTCCGCTCTCTCGACCCGAACCGGAAGATGAACCCGCCGCTCGGGGGCGAGGACGACCGCGCTGCCCTCGTCGAGGCGCTGCGCGAGGGCACGATCACCTGCGTCGCCACCGACCACGCGCCGCATGCCCGCGAGGAGAAGGACGTGCCCTTCGAGGAGGCGCCGTTCGGGGTCACGGGGCTCGAAACGGCGTTCGCCGCGCTGCACACCCATCTCGTCGTGCCGGGGCTCGTCCCGCTCGCGACGCTCCTGGAGCGGATGTCGGCCGGGCCCGCGCGCGCATTTGGCCTGCCGGTGCCGCGGATCGCGGTCGGCGAGCGGGCGAACCTCGTCGAGCTCGACCTCGAGGCCGAGTGGACGGTGACCGAGGACGGCTTCCGCTCCCGCTCGGCCAACTCGTGGCTGCTCGGCGCAGGCCTGCGCGGCGCGGTCGTCCGAACTGTCGCCGACGGCAGGGAGGTGTTCGCCGCGTGAGCTACCTGCTGCTCGAGGACGGAACGGTGTTTCCCGGCGAGTCGGTCGCCGCGGAGGGGATGGCCTTCGGCGAGGCGGTCTTCACGACGGCGATGACCGGCTACCAGGAGACGGTCACCGACCCGAGCTACGCCGAGCAGCTCGTCTGCTTCACCGCGCCGATGGTCGGCAACTACGGCATCGCCGACTCACGCGACGAGAGCGAGCGCCCGCACGCGCGCGCCGCGCTGATGCGCGAGGCGCGCGGTCCCGAATGGACGGACTGGCTGCGCGAGCGCGGCATCGTCGGCCTGACCGGGATCGACACGCGCTCGCTCGTCCTCCGGCTCCGCGAGGGCGGTGCCGTGCGGGCGGTCGCCGTCGCCGGCGGCGTTCCCGTCGCCGATGCCCTCGCAGCCGTCCGCTCCCAGCCGGACATGGAGGGGCGTGCGCTCGTCGAAGCGGTCTCGACCACTCGGCCGTACGTCGCCGCCGGCGAGGGCCGGGTCAGCGTCGCGCTCGTCGACTACGGCACGAAGCGCTCGATCGCGCGCCGTCTCGCCGCCGCCGGCGCCGCCGTCACCGTCTACCCGCACGACGTCGACGCCGACGAGCTCGCCGGCCACGACGGCGTCCTGCTCTCGAACGGCCCCGGCGACCCGGAGCCGCTCCGCGACGAGGTGCGGACGATCGAGGGCCTGCTCGGCCGCACCGAGGTGCTCGGGATCTGCCTCGGCCACCAGCTGCTCGGCCTCGCCACCGGGCACGAGACCTTCAAGCTCCCGTTCGGCCACCGCGGCGCGAACCACCCGGTCGTCGAGCGTCGCACGGGCCGCGTGCTCGTGACGAGCCAGAACCACGGCTTCGCCGTCTCGCCCACCGACGCTGAGGAGGCAACCCACGTGTCGCTCTACGACGGGACGGTCGAGGGCTTCGACTACCCCGAGCTCCGCGCCCGCTCGGTCCAGTTCCATCCCGAGGCCGGCCCGGGGCCGCACGACGCCTGGCCGATCCTCGAGCGCTGGGTCGCCGGGCTCGGAGAAGACGCCTGATGCCTGCCCGCCGCGACCTCCGCTCGATCTGCGTGATCGGCTCGGGCCCGATCGTGATCGGCCAGGCCTGCGAGTTCGACTACGCCGGCTGCCAGGCGCTCAAGGTGCTGCGGGAGGACGGCTACCGCACGATCGTCGTCAACTCGAACCCGGCGACGATCATGACCGACCCGGGCTTCGCCGACCGCACCTACCTCGAGCCGCTCGACCTCGACGGCGTCGCCGACGTTCTCGGCCGCGAGCGGCCCGACGCGCTGCTGCCGACGCTCGGCGGCCAGACAGCCCTCAACCTCGCGATCGAGCTGCACGAGGCGGGCATCCTCGCCGCGCTCAGGGTCGAGCTGCTCGGCGCACCCGTCGACGTGATTCGTCGTGCCGAGGATCGCCAGCTCTTCCGCGAGGCGGTGCGCTCGGTCGGGCTCGAGGTGCCGAGCTCGCGGATCGTGACCGCGCTCGACCAGATCGAGGGGATCGCGACCCCGGCGGTGGTCCGGCCGGCCTTCACGCTCGGCGGGCACGGCGGCGGCTTCGCCGAGACCGCGGCCGACCTGCGCCGCCAGGTCGAGATCGGGCTGCGCGAGAGCCCGATCGGCCAGGTGCTCGTCGAGGAATCCGTTCGCGGCTGGGACGAGTTCGAGCTCGAGGTGATCCGGGACCGCGCCGACAACGTCGTGATCGTCTGCTCGATCGAGAACCTCGACCCGATGGGCGTCCATACCGGCGACTCCGTCACGGTCGCGCCGCAGATGACCCTCTCCGACGAGGCCTATCAGGAGCTGCGCGACGCGGCGGCAGCGATCGTCCGCGCAGTCGGCGTCGAGACGGGTGGGTCGAACATCCAGTTCGCCCGCAGCCGCGAGACCGGAGAGGTGCGGGTGATCGAGATGAACCCGCGCGTCTCACGCTCGTCCGCGCTCGCCTCCAAGGCGACCGGCTACCCGATCGCCAAAGTGGCGGCGAAGCTCGCCGTCGGCTACACGCTCGACGAGATCCCGAACGACCTGACGCGCACGACGCCGGCGAGCTTCGAGCCGACGCTCGACTACGTCGTCGTCAAGGCACCCCGGTTCGCGTTCGAGAAGTTTCCCGGCGCCGACCACGGGCTCGGCACCCAGATGAAGTCGGTCGGCGAGGCGATGGGGATCGGGCGCACCTTCCAGGAGGCGTTCGCGAAGGCGATGGCCAGCCGCGAGCTCGACAGCGGCGCCGTGACGCCGTGGCCGAGCCTCGACGAGCTGCCCGACGGCCTGCACCCGTGGTTCCGGCGCGAGCTGGCGGAGCTCGCTCTGAACGGGCTGCCGACCGGGAAGCGCGTGTACCGCCGCGTGGACTCCTGCGCGGGCGAGGTGGAGGCGGCCTCGAACTACTTCTACTCGACGGTCGGCGAGGTCGACGAGGCGCCGCCCGAGCCCGGCCGCAGCGTCGTCATCCTCGGCTCCGGCCCGAACCGGATCGGCCAGGGGATCGAGTTCGACTACTGCTGCGTCCACGCGGCGCAGACATTCCGGGCGCTCGGGCACGAGGCGGTGATGGTCAACTGCAACCCGGAGACCGTCTCGACCGACTACGACACCTCCGACCGGCTCTACTTCGAGCCGCTCACACCCGAGCACGTGCTCTCGGTGCTCGAACGCGAGCAGCCGCTCGGCGTCGTGACGCAGTTCGGCGGCCAGACGCCGCTCAAGCTCGCGAAGGCGATCGAGGCCGCCGGCTTCCGCGTCCTCGGCACCCCGCATGAGGCGATCGATCTCGCCGAGGACCGCCAGCGCTTCGGGGCCCTGCTCGAGCGGCTCGGCGTCGAGTGCCCGCCGTGGGGCATGGCCTCGTCGCCCGACGAGGCCGTCTCGGTCGCGGAGCGCGTCGGCTACCCGGTGCTGGTGCGGCCCTCGTACGTGCTCGGCGGGCGCGCGATGCGGGTCTGCTACGACGATGCGTCCGTGCGCGACGCCGTGGCGACCGCGGCCGGGACCGTGCTGGTCGACCGTTTTGTCGAGGGAGCGGTCGAGATCGACGTCGATGCGCTCTGCGACGGCGAGGAGACGTATATCGGCGCGGTGATGCAGCACGTCGAGGAGGCCGGGATCCACTCGGGCGACTCGGCCTGCGTCCTGCCGGCGCCCTCGCTGACCGCGGCCGCCCAGCGGGAGATCGAGGCGATCGTCCGCAGGCTCGGGCCGGCGCTCGGGGTGGTCGGGCTGCTGAACGTGCAGCTCGCGGTCGCCGACGAGACCGTCTACGTGCTGGAGGCGAACCCGCGGGCGTCGCGGACGGTCCCGTTCGCCAGCAAGGCGACCGGCGTCAACCTCGTCGCCGCAGCCTGTCGGCTGGCTGCGGGTGCGCGGCTCGCCGAGCTCGACCTACCGGCCGAGTCCGCGCCTTCCCAGGTGAGCGTGAAGGCCGCCGTGCTGCCGTTCGCGCGCTTCCCCGGCTCCGATCCCGTCCTCGGCCCCGAGATGCGCTCGACCGGCGAGGTGATGGCGAGTGCCGCCGACCTGCCGACGGCCTTCGCGAAGGCGGAGCGCGCGGCCGGCCGGCCGCTGCCGACCAGCGGCACGGCGTTCCTCTCCGTCCGCGAGGCCGACAAGCCCGGACTGGTGCCCGTCGCGGCTGCGCTCGCCGGACTCGGCTTCCGGCTCGTCGCCACCACCGGCACCTGTGCCACGCTGCAGGCGGCGGGGCTCGAGGTGGAGACGGTCGCGAAGGTGACGGAGGCCGACGGGGACGAGCCGACGGTGGTCGACTTGATCCGCCGCCGCCGCTGCGACCTCGTCGTCAACACGCCGCAGGGGTCGGGCGCTCGAGCCGACGGCTACCTGATTCGCGAGGCGGCGCTCGCCGCCCGCGTGCCGTGCATCACCACGCTCTCGGGCGCGGCTGCGGCCGTGCACGCGATCGCGAACGCGCGCACCGAGATCGCCACCTCGCTGCAGGAACGGCTGGATGTCGCCCGAGCGTCGTAGGGTCGTCGCCGCCGAGGCGGTCGGGCCGTACACGCTCCTTCGCGTCGAGCGTGGGCGCCTCGCGCCCGGCGTGCCGGGACAGTTCTTCATGCTCGAGGCGCCCGGACGCGTGCTGCCGCGGCCGATGAGCCTCTGCCTCGCTCCGCCGGGCGAGCTCGGCTTCCTGATCGACGCGATCGGCCCCGGGACGCGTGCGCTCTGCGGCCTCGTGGCAGGCGACGAGCTCGGGATCCTCGGCCCGCTCGGGAACGGGTTCCGGCTCGACGTCGCCCGCCCGCTCCTCGTCGGAGGCGGGATCGGGATCGCACCGCTCCCGTTCCTCTCGCAGGCCCTCGGCCGCCCGCGCGCCCTGCTCGGCTTCCGTTCCGAGTGGCACGCAGAGGCGGCGGCGCTCGTTCCGAACGCCGAGGTCGTGCTCGAGCCGACGTTCGTGACGGAGGCGCTGCCCGCCGATCCCGGCGACGTGCTTGCCTGCGGTCCCGAGCCGATGCTCGAGGCCCTGCGCGCCCTCGTCCCTGCTGCCCAGCTCGCCTGGGAGGCGCCGATGGCCTGCGGCTACGGCGCCTGCTACGGCTGCGTGGTCGAGATCGACGGCGCTCTGAAGCGACTCTGCGTCGAAGGCCCGGTGCTCGAGGCGGCCGCATGAGCGTCCCGATCCTGAACGCGTCCGGCTGCCTCGACGCGCTGACGGCGCCGGACGTCGCCCGCACGCTCGACGCGTTCGTGACGAAGACGATCACGCCGCTCCCGCGCGAGGGCAACCCGCCCGTCCGGATCGCGGAGACCGAGCACGGGATGCTGAACTCGATCGGGCTCCAGGGCCCCGGAATCGAGGCGTTCGTCGGCGACCACCTGCCGCGGCTCGCGGCGCTCGGCATCCCTTTGTGGGTCTCGGTCGGAGGCTTCTCCGCCGAGGACTTCCGGCTCGTGTGTGCGCAACTCGACGGGCACGACGAGGTCGCGGCGATCGAGCTGAACCTGAGCTGCCCGAACGTCGAGGAGGCGCCCGAGACCGCGGCCGAGCTCGTCGCCGCCGCACGGGCGGCGACGTCCAAGCCGCTCTACGCCAAGCTCTCGCCGGCGACCTCGAGCATCGCCGAGTCGGCCCGCGCCGTCGCCGCGTCCGGGGCCGACGGGCTCTCGCTCGTGAACACGATCCGGGGCATCGCACTCGATCCGCGGACGCTTCAACCGCGCCTTGCGCGAGCCGTCGGCGGCTACTCGGGGCCTGCCCTGAAGCCGGTCGCGCTCGCCTGCGTTCACGCCTGCGCGGCGGCCGTCGACCTGCCGATCGTGGGGATGGGCGGGGTCGGCTCGGGGCTCGACGCGCTCGAGCTCGTGGCGGCCGGAGCGAGTGCCGTCGCCCTCGGCACCGTCCTCTTCGGCGACCCCTCGGCACCCGCCCGGATCCGGGCGGAGCTCGAGACCGAGGCGGGCGCGCGCGGGTACGACCGTCCGGGCGCCGTCCAGGGAATCGCTCACGGTCGGCCACCGTATGCCAAAGAGACAACAGCAAAATCCCTGCAAATCCCGCAAAACGTTCCTGCTTGACCCTATCGGGGAGCTTGCTAGACTCGTCCGCTCATGGTTTCGTCGAAGCTCCAGGTGCAGGCGCCCGTTCGTTCACTCGATCAACGCATGGAGGCCCTCGCGAGGGCCAATCACATCCGGGTCAGGCGAGCACAGCTGAAGAAGGACCTGAAGGACGGGCGCGCGCAGATCGAGGCGATCCTCCTCGACCCGCCCGACTGGGTCTCCACGGCCAAGGTGTTCGACATGCTCATGGCGGTGCCGAAGTTCGGCCGCGTCAAGGCGGCCCGGCTCCTGAACCAGTGCCGCATCAGCCAGTCGAAGACGGTCGGCGGCCTCTCCGAGCGCCAGCGCACCGAGCTCGTCGGCCTCTTCAACAAGTAGCGCCCTGAAGCCGCGCCCGGTCTTCGTCGTCACCGGCCCCTCGGGAGCCGGGAAGGGGACGCTCATCCGCGCGCTCACCGAGCGACTCCCGGAGCTCGAGGTGGCGGTCTCGGCGACCACGCGACCGATGCGGGCCGCGGAGGAGGACGGGCGCGAATACTGGTTCCTGCCCGAGGACGAGTTCGTCCGCCGGATCGAGGCCGGCGCGTTCCTCGAGCACGTGCGCTTCGTCTCGGCGCGCTACGGGACGCTCCGCTCTGAGCTCGACCGGATCGCTGCCGACGGGCGCATCTGCGTGCTCGAGCTGGAGCTCGAGGGCGCGTTGCGCGTTCAGGACGAGGTACCTGGCAGCGTGACGCTCTTCATCGCCGCCGACGTGCCCGAGCTCGAGCGCCGGCTGCGGAGCCGGGCGACCGAGAGCTCGGGCGAGATCGACGAGCGGATCGCGCTCGCACGGCACCAGCTCGAGCAGGCCCACCGCTTCCGCTACGTGGTGCGGAACGACGACGTGCAGCGGGCGACCGACGCGCTCGCAGCACTCGTCGAGGCGGAGTCCGTATTCGCAGGTACCATGGCCCGTCCATGATCCATCCGCGCATCGACGAACTGCTGGAGCACGTGGACTCGCGCTATGCGCTCGTCATCGTGGCCGCCAAGCGCGCCCGGCAGATCAACAACTACCACCACCAGCTCGGCGAGGGCATGGGCTTCGAAGAGGCCCCGCCGCCGCTGATCGAGTCGCGCTCGAAGAACTACCTGACGATGTCCATGGAGGAGATCAGTCAGGGCAAGATCGCGTACGAGTACCGCCGCTAGGCGCTCGTAGCCGATCCTGAACGCGCTCGGGCACAATGAGCGCGTGGCGCGCATCCTCCTCGGCGTGACCGGTGGTATCGCGGCCTACAAGGCCTGCGAGGTCGTGCGCCTGCTCGTCAAGGCCGGGCACGACGTCGTCCCGCTCGTGACGCGCGGGGCCGAGCGCTTCGTCGCAGCCGAGACCTTCTGGGCGCTCGCCCGCAAGCCCGCGTCGACCGACCCCTACCCGCATCTCGAGCAGGCCGACCTGCTGCTTGTCGCGCCGCTGACGGCGAACACGCTCGCCCGGCTCGCGCACGGGCTCGCAGACGACGTCCTGACCGAGGCCGCGCTGGCGCACCGCGGCCCCGTGCTCGTCGCCCCGGCGATGAACCACCGGATGTGGAGCCACCCGGCGACGCAGACCAACGTCGAGACGCTACGGGCCCGCGGCGTCGAGCTCGTCGGCCCCGAGGACGGGGAGCTCGCCGAGGGCGAGACGGGTGTGGGGCGGATGAGCGAGCCGGCAGTAATCGTCGCGCGCGCGGAGGCGCTCCTCGCCGGTTCGGAAAGCGTGCTGCGTGGGAAGCGGGTGCTGGTGAGCGCGGGAGGCACACGCGAGCCGATTGACGCCGTGCGGTATGTCGGCAACCGCTCGTCGGGCCGGATGGGTGTCGCACTTGCAGCGGAAGCCCGGCGCCGAGGCGCAGAGGTGACCCTGCTGGCCTCGAATCTCGCCGTGCCGGAGCCCGCCGGCGTCGAGGTCGTGCAGGCGCCGACCGCCGCCGACGTCGAGCGAGAGGCGCTCGCTCGCGCCGACGCGGACGTGATCGTGATGGCCGCCGCCGTCGCCGACTACCGCCCGGCCGACGCGCGGGCGGACAAGCGGCCGAAGGACGACGAGGCCTGGTCGGTCGAGCTCGAGCCGACCGCGGACGTCGCCCGGGCGCTCGGCGAGCGGAAGAACGGCGCCGTCCTCGTCGCCTTCGGCGCGGAGCACGGCGAGGCCGGGCTGGAGCGGAAACGCGCCATGCTCGACAGCAAGAACGCCGATCTCGTCGTCTACAACGACGTGGGGCGGCCTGACATCGGGTTCGACGCGGAGGACAACGAGGTCGTGCTCGTCACGCGTGCGGGCGACCGGCACGTGGCGAAGGCGCCGAAGCCTGCGATCGCCGCCGCCGTGCTCGACGAGGTCGAGCGGCTGCTCGGAGAGCGCGGATGAGTCAGCAGCCGGCCTCGACGCCGCGGACTGCCGACGTCGTCGGGGCTGTGGTCGACAACCTCGCCGTCGTCGTGCGCGCGCCGGCCGAGACGCTACGGCTCTGCGTGCTCTGTCTCGTCGCCGAGGGGCACCTGATCATCGAGGACTTCCCCGGCGTGGGGAAGACGATGCTGGCGAAGGCGCTCGCGCGCTCGCTCGCGCTCGACTTCTCGCGCCTGCAGTTCACGCCCGACCTTCTGCCCTCGGACGTCACCGGCGTCAACGTCTTCAACCAGCGCACGAACGGCTTCGAGCTCCGGCACGGCCCCGTGTTCGCCAACGTGCTGCTCGTGGACGAGATCAACCGCGCGTCGCCGAAGACGCAGGCGGCGCTGCTCGAGGCCATGCAGGAGAGCCAGGTCACGATCGACGGCGCGACGCTCGCGCTCGACCGTCCCTTCGTCGTCCTGGCGACGCAGAACCCGATCGAGTACGAGGGGACGTACCCGCTGCCCGAGGCCCAGCTCGACCGGTTCACGATGCGGCTCTCGCTCGGCTACCCGCCGCTCGGCGAGGAGGCGCGGATGCTGAGCGAGCAGACGACCGAGCCGCCACTCGACACGCTGCAGCCGGTCGCCTCGCGAGCCGAGGTGATGCAGGCGATCGAGGACGCGAAGGACGTGTTCGTCGAAGACAGCCTCTCCCGCTACGTCGTCGCGCTGCTCCGCCACACCCGCTCCAACACGCGGCTCGCCCTTGGCGCCAGCCCGCGCGCGGGCATCGCGCTGCTCCGGGTGGCCAAGGCCCGCGCCCTCGCCGAGGGTCGCGACTACGTCCTGCCGGAGGACGTCCAGGCGGCCGCCGTGCCCGTCCTCGCACATCGGCTGATCCTCGCGCCCGAGGCTCGTTCCGGAGGGACCGAGCCCGCGGAACTCGTGCGCGAGGCGGTCGACGGCACGCCCGTCCCGGTCTGATGTGGTCGAGCCGGGCGCGCGCCGTGCTGGCGCTCGCGGGCGCGACGTACCTCGTGGCGTGGCTGTTCGGCTCGCGCCCGCTCTACCCGCTCGCCGTCGGGCTCGCGCTCGCGGCGGTCGCCGCCTGGGCGTGGACACGGCTCGCCGCGGGGCCGATGACGCTCCGCCGCCGGGTCGGCAAGGGTGAGCACCTCGAGGGCGACGACGTCTGGGTCACGCTCGACCTCGAGCGCCGCTCGCCGCTGCCGACGGGTGCGCTGACGCTCGTCGAGCGGATCTCCGGCCTGGGCGAGCACCGGACCCGGCTGCGCAGCCTGGGCCGCCATCTCCGCGGCGAGTACGTGCTGGAGCGGCTCCCGCGCGGCCGCTACGAGGTCGAGAGCGCGCACGTCCTGCTCGAGGACCCGTTCGGGCTCGAGCAGGTGACCGTGCCGCTGCATGCGCCGGGGGCGGTGGTCGTCTTCCCGCGGCTCGTCTTCCTCGAGGCGCTCTTCTCGGAGTCGGGCCGGCACTCGCAGGACGGGCGCCGGCTGCTCCTGCGCCGGCCGAGCGGGTTCGACCTCCACTCGGTGCGCGAGTACGAGCAGGGCGAGTCGCTGCGCAAGGTGCACTGGGCCTCGACGGCCCGGCGCGGGCAGCTGATGGTGAAGGAGCTGGAGGACGCGCCGCGCGACGAGGTGGTCGTGCTGCTCGACTGCGATCCGGCCGGCGCGGTGGGCGAGCCGCCCGATTCCGGCTTCGACGCGGCCGTTCGCGCCGCCGGGTCGATCCTTCACGCGCACGTCCGCCGCGGCCGCCGAACGGTGCTGGCGCTGAACCGGGCTCTGCCCGAGGTGCACCGGGTGTCGTCGCTCGACGGGGACTGGCGAGCGGCGATGGAGGCGCTCGCGGCCGCCCGCGCGGATTCGGCTCGCTCGGTCTCCGCCATGATCGTGCGCGAGGGCGGCGTCGTCGCGCGGTCGCTCGAGCTGGCCCTCGTCACGACCCGGCTCGAGCCCCGGCTAACCGACCGGCTCGTGCAGCGGGCGACCACGCATCGGGGCGTCTCGCTCGTGTGGGTGGACGGCGGGAGCTTCGCCGGCCGGCCGGCGACCCGCGAGCCGGAGCTCGCCAGGCTCCAGGCGGCGGGCTGTGCGGTCGCGGTCGATCCGCAAGGGCGACGACCTGCGCACGGCGCTCGGCGCGCAGCGGCTGGAGCGGGCGGCACGTGGCTAGGACCGCCGCCGCATACGCCGTACCCGCGATCGTGCTGGCGGCCAGCTGGCTGCGGCTCGAGAGCCCGCGCCGCGGCGGAGAGGCGTTCGTCGTGCTTCTGCTCGCCTTGCTGCCGGCGCTGGTGCCGACGCTGCGCCTCCGTCTCGCCGCCGCGATCGTGGCCGGGCTCGCGGCCGCCGGCATCGCCCTCGACGTGTCGCCCTTCGACGAGCGCGCGCTCTGCGGCGGGCTCAAGGACGGTGTGCTCGAGTTCTACGACGTCCGCGTCCCGTTCTCTCCCGTCGAGAACGCGGAGATGCACGGAGCGGTCCTGCTCGGGCTCTTCGCGACCGCGCTCGCCGTCGCGCTCGCGCTCGCTTCGCGCCGCAGCCTGCCGGCGGTCGTCGCGCTCGCCGTCGGCGCCGGCTGGCCCGCCACCCTCGTGACGGACGCCAACGGGACGTGCATCGGGATCGCGATCCTGTCGGGGCGCTCTGGATCCTCGTCGCGCTCCGCGCGCAGGCGCCCCGTGCCGCGATTCCGGCGGGTGTCGTCGGCCGTCGCGGTGGTGGTGGCCGCGGGCGCCGCGGCAACAAGCCGGCACGGTCGCAAAGGCCGCACTCCTCGACTGGCAGGGCTGGGACTTCTACGACACGCCGTCCCATCCGGTCGGCGTCGGCTACGTCTGGGACGCCAACTACTCCGGCATCGACTTTCCCGACAAGCGAACCGTCGTCCTGCGCATCCGCGCCCCCGAGCGGGCCGTCTACTGGCGCGCGACGACCCTGGACGGCTTCGACGGCACGCGTTGGTTCGAGAATCTCAACCCCGAGGCGCACGGACGTCTCGGGCTCGACTGCCGCGGGATCCGCTCGTTCCCGCCCAAGCGCCCGAGCGCTGGGTCGAGCAGGACGTCGAGGTCGTGGCGCTGCGCGACGACCACCTCGTCGCAGCCGCGTCGCCCGTGCAGCTGCGGACGACGGAGCTCGGCGTGCCGGTCACGCTGTCCGGCGGCGGCGTGGCACGGCGTCGGCTCGAACCTGGTGCGGGGCCAGCACTACATCTCGTGGAGCGCGTGCCGCAGCCGACGCCGAAGCAGCTCACGGCCGCGAAGGCCGAGTACCCCGACGAGCTCGATCGGGACCTCCGCGTCGAGGCGGGCGTCCAGATCCGCTCCTTCGGCGACCCGACCCGCCCCGCGCAGGTCCGGCAGCTCCTGACGGGCGGCTGACCGAGAACCTCAAGGTCTACGAGCCGTTCGTCCGCGCGCGCGGAGCGCCTGACCGCCGGCGCGCGGTCGCCGTACGCGGCCGTCGTCGCGCTCGAGAGCTGGTTCCGCAGCGAGCGGCGGCTTCACCTACGACGAGCAGCCGCCGCGACCGGCGGCTCTGCCGCCGCTGGTCGACTTCGTCCTCCGTACGAAGGCCGGGCTACTGCCAGCACTACGCGGGCGCGATGGCGCTGATGCTCCGCTGGCTCGGGATCCCGGCGCGCGTCGCGGCGGGCTTCACGAGTGGCAAGTTCAAGGACGGCACCTGGACGGTCACCGACCACGACGCGCACGCCTGGGTCGAGGTCTGGTTCCCCGGCTACGGCTGGCTCTCCTTCGACCCGACGCCCGGTCGCGGCCTGCTCTCGGCCGGCTACACGACTGCCTCGCAGTTCGAGAGCGCGGGCGAGTCGATCCGCGACGCCCTGCAGGGCGTCGGCGGCGGGCTCGACCCGACGGCCGGCGGGCCGACGTTCGACACCGGCGGCGGCACGACGGCAGGCAGCGGCGGTCATCCGGTGCTGCGGGCCGTGGCGCTGCTGCTCCTCGTCGTCGTGCTCGGGATCGGCCTCGCGAAGCTCGCGCTCCGCCGCCTGCGCTATGTCGGGCGCGAGCCACGGCGGCGCGCGGCAGCGGCCCGACGCGAGCTGGCGGACTTTCTCCGAGACCAGCGGCTCGACGTCCCGCAGAGCGCCACTCTCGACGACCTGAGAGCACTGCTGCAGAGCGAGCTGGGAGTCGATGCCCGAGCCTTCTCGGGAGCTGCAGGCGCCGCGCGGTACGGCCCGCCCGACGGCCTCGACCTCGCTGCAGCTCCGGACCGAGCGGGAGCTGCGGCGCGCTGCTGCGTGCGATTCGCCGGCAGCTCTCGACCGGCGACCGCGTGCGGGGCTGGCTCGCCATTCGCTCGCTGCGCGGCGCGTGAGCCTGCAGGCGATCGTGATGGCCGCGGGCTTGGGCACGCGCCTGCGGCCGCTCACCGAGCTCGTGCCGAAGCCGGTGCTGCCCGATGGACGGTCGCCCGTCGTCGCGCTCCTGCTGCGCGAGCTCGGCGCCGCAGGGATCGAGGAGGTGACGGTCGTCACGGGCCACCTCGCCGAGCAGGTCGAGGCGGTCGTCGGCGACGGGCGCGCCTTCGGGCCGGCGGTTCGCTGCGTCCGCCAGCCCACGCCCGACGGCTCCGCGGACGCCGTTCGCGTCGCCGGGCTCGAGCCCCCGTACCTCGTCTGCGCCGCCGACACCGTCTTCGGCCGCGGCGACCTCGCAGGCTTCGTCCAGGCGTCCATGGGCGCCGCCGGGGCGATCGCGGTCCGCCGCAGCGACCACAAGGACGCGATCGGCGTCGTGGACGGCTTCGTGGTGCGGGTGCTCGACCGGGGCGGCGCAGGGCAGTGGACGGGCGCGCCGCTGTGGGCCGTCGGGCCGGCCGTGCACGAGCGGCTCTGCCTCGACGGGAAGCCGTACGAGCTCGGCAACGCGTTTCAGCGCGCAATCGACGACGGTCACGCAGTTCGCGCCATCCCGGTCGGCCCGACGCGCGACTTGACACTGCCGCTAGACCTGTTGAGGGAGAACTTTCCCTACCTCAGGGCGATCACATGAGCGACACCTACGACCTCTTCCAGCAGGGCCGCACGCACCTTCGCAGCGGCATGCCCGCGCAGGCGACGGTGGCGCTCGAGAAGGCGAAGCGGCTCGAGCCGGACAAGGCCTCGATCCGGGAGGCCCTCGGCATCGCCTACTTCCGGATCGGGCGCTGGAAGGAGGCCGAGGCGGAGTTCCGCGCGATGCTCGAGCTCTCGCCCGCCGACGACTACGCCCACTACGGGCTCGGGCGCGCGCTCGAGAAGCAGGGCCGCGACCACGAGGCGAACGGCCATTACAAGCTGGCGCGCTCGTTGCGACCGGGCAGCAAGGCGTACGCGGCGCGAATCCGCGACCTGGCCGACCCCGAGGAGCAGGAGGGCTAGCGCGGCGCTGGGGCGGCGACCCGCCCTGCAACTCGGTCCCAGCGCCAGGGATCGGGCTCGTGCACGTGGGTGCCGCCGAGCCAGCGGTCGATCCCGACGGCCGCGACGCGGTCGAGCCGTCCGGCGAGGACGGCCCGGCCGTCCTCGGTGAGGCGGTAGTCGGCGGCGACGAGCGGGCGTGCTCCCCTCGTCAGAGCGCCGAGCCGGTCGAAGATCCAGGTGTCGCCGAGAAACGGCGCCTCCTCGGCGTCCGTGGCCGCATGCATCAGCTCACCGCGCGATGAGGCGCCTGCCTCGAGCGCCGCCAGCAGCTGGCGCTCGCTCCGCAGCAGCCCGTCGTCGAGCGCCGGCAGCTCCTCCAGGAGGCGGTGGAGCGCCGCGGCGAGGAACGGGAGCCCGGGGAGCTCGGCAGCGAGGAACGCCTCGACCGAGCGCGGATCGGGCGAGCGGAAGGCGTCCCAGACCTCGACGGCGCACTCGAGGGTCTCGGGCTCGACCGCCCGCCGCAGCGGCCAGAGGGACTCGAGCTCGGCCGCGTCCAGCTCGCCGAGCCCGGCGAACCGTGGCCGACCCTCGAAGCGATCGATGCAGATCAGCCGCAGCGAGCCGACGGGAACGCCGGCCTGGGCGACGAGCGCGAGCGCCTGGACGAGCTGGAGCTGGTCGTAGAGGTCGTGCTCGAACCAGAGGACGACGTCGTCGCCCGAGGCGAGCGTGCCGACGAGTGCCGCGTCGCGTGCCTCGAGCTCACGGTGGATCGTCGTCTCGTCGCCGCCGAACGTCGCCAGGAAGCGCGCTCTGGCGCGACGGACGTCGTCGTCGCTGCCCGCCGGTACGGGGCCTTCGTGCAGCGCGTCGCGCCAGGCGAGCACGGTGCCGTCGAGAGCCGTCGCGCTCAGAGTGCCGGCGGCCGAGTCCCCGTTCGTGACGTGGAGGGTCACGAACGGGACTTTGCAACACAGTGTTGCTAGGTGCTCAGTCGAGGCGCTCGCTCGTCACGCGCCGGACCTCGGCGAGCGACGTGACGCCGTCGCGGCAGAGCCGCAGGCCGTCCTGGCGGAGCGTGGTCATGCCCTGGGCGACCGCGGCCTCCGCGATCTGCTCGGTCGAGCCGTGCAGCACGCGCCGCACCTCGCCGGCGATGGGCATCACCTCGAAGAGCCCGACGCGGCCCTTGTAGCCGGTGTCGCCGCAGGCGCCGCAGCCGTTCGGCCGGTAGAGCGTCGTCGTCCGCTTGACGCCCACCTCGGCCGCCTCGGCCGGGGTCGGCTTGTACGCCTCGCGGCACTCGGTGCAGAGCTTCCGCGCGAGCCGCTGGGCGACGACGCAGTTGACCGACGTCGCGAGCATCGCCGGGTCGATCCCGATGTCCTTGAGCCGCTGGATCGAGCTCGCGGAGCTGTGGGCGTGCAGGGTCGTCAGCACGAGGTGGCCGGTCATGGCGGCGCGGAACGCGATCTGGGCGGTCTCCTCGTCGCGGACCTCGCCGATCAGGAGCACGTCGGGGTCGGAGCGGAGGATCGTCCGCAGCGCCGGAGGGGAAGGTGAGGCCGGCCTTGACGTTGACCTCGATCTGGTCGATCCCCTCGACCTGGTTCTCGACCGGGTCCTCGACGGTCTGGATCGACGCTCGGAGTCGTTCAGGAGCTCGAGTGCCGCGTACAGCGTCGACGTCTTGCCGCTGCCGGTCGGGCCGCAGGAGATGATCGTTCCGAACGGCTCCGAGATCGACTTCATGAAGACGGCTTCGGTCTCTGGCGTCATCCCGAGCTGGGCGAGCGAGAGCGTCTCCTGGCCGGTGTGCGCGATCCGGAGCACGACCTTCTCGCCGTGGGTGGTCGGGAGGATCGCGACGCGGAGATCCATCGAGCGGCCGCCGACGCGGATCGAGGCGCGGCCGTCCTGCGGCAGGCGGCGCTCGGCGATGTCGAGCTGGCCCATGATCTTGAGGCGGCTCGTCACCGCCGACTGCATCGACTTGGGCAGGGTCTGGATGTCGCGAAGCACGCCGTCGACGCGAGCGCGGACGCGGACGGAGCTCTTCTGCGGGTTGAAGTGGACGTCGGACGCGCCGAGGTCGATCGCCAGCCGAAGCACACGGTTGACCTGGCGGATCGCGGGGGCGCTGGTTCCGGCCTCCTGCAGGTCGACGACGTTGGAGCCGACATCGTCGATCGGCTCGTCGTCCAGGTCGTCGAGCTCGTCGTCGAGCTCGATCTCCTGCGCGTCGGATCGCGTGATCGACGCCGCGACGGCGTCGGCCGCCGCCACGCCGACCTGGATCGGGACGCCGAGCGCCAGGCGGAGGTCGTCGGAGTGGACGACGTTCGTCGGGTCGCTGACCGCGACGAGCAGCGCGCCGTCGTCGAGGAAGCGGACCGGGACGGCGCCGTAGCGGCGCGCGAGCGAGGAGGGGAGGAGGGAGGCGACGTCGGGGTCGATCGGCGTCGAGCCGAGGTCGACGAACTCGAGCGAGTGCTGCTCGGCGAGCGCGCGCGCGACGGCGGCGCGGGTGACGAGGCCGCGGTCGACTAGCAGCTCGCCGAGCCGCAGGCCGGTGCCCTGCTGAGTCTCGATCGCTTCCTCGAGCGCTTCGGCGCTGATCGCGCCGCTGCGTACGAGCAGGACGCCGAGCGCAGGCCAGAGCCGGTGATGGGCCGCTTCCATGCTCTGTCCTCATCGGCCGACCCCGTCCCTCCCTTGAGGGAAGATCGGCCGGTGCGAGCGGTCGTTCAGCGGGTTTCCGGGGCCTCCGTCCGCGTCGGGGGCAAGATCAGCGGCTCGATCGGCGCGGGAGTGCTCGTCCTGCTGGGAGTCGGCCGGGACGACGGAGCGGAGGAGGCGGTGCGCCTGGCCGGCAAGGTCGCCCGGCTGCGCGTGTTCGAGAACGACGAGGGCCGTTTCGACCGCTCGTTGCTCGATACGGGCGGCTCCGCCCTGGTGGTGAGCCAGTTCACGCTGCTCGCCGACACGGCGAAGGGGAACCGGCCGAGCTTCGCCGCGGCCGCGCCGCCCGGGGAGGCCGAGCCTGTCTATCTCGCCTTCTGCGAGGCGCTCGGAGCCCTGGGCGTGCCGGTCGAGCGCGGCGTGTTCGGCGCGAGGATGCAGGTCGAGCTGGTGAACGACGGCCCGGTCACGATCGTGCTCGACACGTGAGCGCGGCGGCGCTCGGGCTCGCGCTCGCCGCGGCCTGCCTGCATGCGACCTGGAACGTGCTCCTGGGCGGTTCGCGCGACGTGCTCGGCAGCGACGGCGGTCGCCGTCTCGACCAGCGTCGTCGTGGCAGCGCCCGTCGCGGTGCTCACCTGGGACGTCGACCGCGCCGCGATCCCGTTCCTGGTCGTCTCGGGGCTGCTCGAGGTCGCGTACTTCTTCCTGCTCGCGCGCGCCTACCAGGAGCACGAGGTCAGCGTCGTCTACCCGCTCTCGCGGGGTGCGGCGCCCGTGCTGGTGCTCCTCGGCGGGCTCGTCGTCGGCGACCGACCGTCGCTCGCCGCGTGCGCCGGGGTCGTCGCTGGTCGGCTGCGGCGTCCTCGCGGTGCGCGGCGGCGGCCGCGGCGACCGGCGAGCCTTGGCCCTCGCAGGCGCCGTCGCCCTCTGCATCGCGGGCTACACGCTCGTCGACTCACACGGGATCGATCACGCGGCCCCGGTCGCCTACCTGGAGCTCGTGCTCCTGCCGGTCGCCGTTGCGTCGCTGGCGGCGACGAGAGCGTCGAGAGTCCGCCCGCAGCTTCGGCCGGCTGACGGTCGCGGCCGGGCTGTTCGGCTTCGCCGCCTACGCGCTCGTGCTCGCCGCACTGCGCCTCGCGCCGGCCGCCCCGGTGGCCGCGGTGCGGGAGACGAGCGTCGTGATCGCCGTCGCGCTCTCGGCCCTGATCCTGCGCGAGCCGGTCGGCCGCCGACGCCTCTTCGGGGCCGTTCTGGTGGTCGCGGGGGTGCTCCTGCTGGCCGAATAGCCGGTGCTACACTGCCCTCACCGCATTTCACCTGCTTGGCGAAATGGGCGCGTGGCGCCCATTTTTTCTTGAAGGGAGGCAATTCGATCGACATCCACACCCGTGAGCGGACGCTGCAGCGCGAGATCGTGCCTGCCGTCGAGCGCAACCTGCCGGGCGTCGAGGTTCTCGCGCTCGAGCTGCTCTCGCCGAGCCGGCTCTGCGTCTACGTCGACCACCCGAACGGGGTCGACCACGCACTCTGCGCGCGGGTCACGAGCTGCTCGACGACTACCGCGCCGAGTACACGATCGATGTCTCGTCGCCCGGGATCGAGCGCCCGCTGCGCAAGCCGGCGCACTTCCGGAACGCGGTCGGCCGCGAGATCAGCCTGCGGACGTCCCGCGAGGTCGGCGGCAAGAAGAAGTTCCGCGGCGAGGTGCTCGCCGCAGACGAACGCGAGGTCACGCTCGCAGCGGGCGGCAACACGCTCGCAATCCCGTACGACGCGATCGTACGGAGCAACCTGATCCACGAGAGGTAGGTCATGAGCCAGGAGATCATCGAGGCGGTCCGCGCGATCGAGCGCGAGAAGGGCATCGAGCAGGACACGCTCGTCAACGCCCTGGAGGACGCGCTCCTCGCCGCGTACAAGAAGACCCCGGGCGCCGCCCGGCACGCCGCCGTCGAGCTGGACGAGGAGGGCGAGTACCGCGTCTACTCGATCGAGATCCCCGGCGACCTCGAGGCACGCCTGCTCGAGGAGGCGATGGAGTCGAAGATCGACGAGCTCGAGCGCCTCGAGGAGGAGACCGGCGAGAAGCAGCACACGCTGATCAAC
Organism: uncultured Gaiellaceae bacterium; assembly: GCA_963808915.1. Taxonomy (GTDB): domain Bacteria; phylum Actinomycetota; class Thermoleophilia; order Gaiellales; family Gaiellaceae; genus CAVTBT01. Next base: position 110,522 of record CAWEHJ010000002.1, read on the forward strand.
GAGGACGAGCTTGATCTCGACTGGTCGCAGGTCGCGGAGGAGCAGATCGTCCGCGCGGACGTCACACCCGACAACTTCGGCCGCATCGCCGCGCAGACGGCGAAGCAGGTGATCCAGCAGCGGATCCGCGAGGCGGAGCGCGCGATGATGTACGACGAGTACGTCGACCGCGTCGGCGAGGTCGTGACGGGGATCGTGCAGCAGGCCGGCGACCGCAACAACGTGCTCGTCGACCTCGGCAAGGTCGAGGCGCTCCTGCCGCGGTCGGAGCAGGTCGACGGCGAGCGCTACGAGCAGGGGTCCAGGATCAAGGCCGTGATCACCGAGGTGCGCTCGGGCACGAAGGGGCCGCAGGTGATCCTCTCGCGCCGCGATCCGGAGCTGATCAAGACGCTGTTCGAGCTCGAGGTGCCCGAGATCGCCGACGGCCTCGTCGAGATCCGCGGCGTCGCCCGCGAGCCGGGCTACCGCTCGAAGATCGCGGTCGAGAGCCATGTCCAGGGCGTCGATCCCGTCGGCGCCTGCGTCGGGCCCCGCGGCTCGCGCGTTCGCATGGTCGTCTCGGAGCTCCGAGGCGAGAAGATCGACATCATCCCGTGGAACACGGAGCCTGCCCGGTTCGTCGCCAAGGCGCTCTCGCCGGCCCGCGTCCGCGAGGTCTACATCGACGACGAGACACGTGACGCGACCGTCGTCGTCCCGGACGACCAGCTCGCGCTCGCGATCGGCAAGGAGGGGCTGAACGCCCGCCTCGCCGCGCGCCTGACCGGCTGGAAGATCGACATCCAGTCCGACTCCGACTTCGCGCAGGCCGAGGCGGACGCCGCCTTCGCCGGCTCGAGCGAGGAGGGCGAGGACTACTCGGGCCGCTGCTCGGCGATCCTGTCGAACGGCAAGCGCTGCCCGAACGCGGCGCTGCCCGGGACGAAGTACTGCGGCGTGCCCGCGCACCAGGCGCTCACGACGAGCGCCCCCGCCGCGGAGGCCGCGGAGCGGCCTGTCCGCGACAGCGGACCAGGGGAGGGGGAATCGCGGGGAACCGGGAGGTTCCCCCGCGCCTGCCAGCACGCTCGCCGAGGCTGAGCTCACACCGGAGGAGATCGCGCTGCAGGAGACAGCGGTGGAGGGGGCCGAGCGGACTGCGTGAGTCCCGTCCGCACGTGCGCGGGCTGCGGCCGCAAGGCACCGCAGCCGGAGCTGCTCCGCTTCGCGGCGGTCGGCGGTGTGCTGACGCCCGGCCGCAGGCTCGAGGGCCGCGGCGTCTACACGTGCCGGCGGCTCGCCTGCTTCGAGCGGGCCCAGGCGCAGCGGGCGTTCAACCGCGTCCTGCGGCGGACGGTGACCGTCGATCCGGCGCTCGCGCGCCTCTACACTGACTCCTAGCCATGGCCAACGGACCCAACAGACCGAACCGTCCCATCCGCCCGCGCGGCGGCGGCCCGTCGGGCCGCAAGCGCCGTGTGGTGATCGAGGGCGGGGCGGCCAGGCAGCGGGACGCGCGCGCGGCGCGCGACCGCCAGGAGGCGCGGCCGAAGCAGCAGACGCCCGTCACGCCTCCGTCCGGGCCGGTCACCGTCGCCTCCGGGGTGACGGTTCGCGACCTCTCGCAGGCGCTCGGCATCCCGGCCGCCCAGATCATCAAGATCCTGATGGCGCTCGGCGAGATGGTGCAGATCACGCAGACGCTCTCTGACGAGTCGGTCGAGCTGATCGCGACCGAGATCGGGCGCGAGATCACGATCAAGCACGTCGGCGAGGAGGAGGAGGAGCCCGAGGTCTACGAGGACGCCGAGGAGGACCTCGCCCCACGGCCGCCGGTCGTCACGATCATGGGCCACGTCGACCACGGCAAGACCTCGCTGCTGGATGCCGTCCGCGAGACCACGGTCGTCGCGACCGAGGCCGGCGGGATCACGCAGCACATCGGCGCCTACCAGGTCGACGTGGACGGGCGCAAGGTCACGTTCCTCGACACACCGGGCCACGAGGCCTTCACGGCCATGCGCGCCCGCGGCGCGAAGGTGACGGACATCGCCGTCCTCGTCGTGGCCGCCGACGACTCGGTGATGCCACAGACGCGCGAGTCGATCTCGCACGCGAAGGCCGCAGCGGTGCCGTCGTCGTCGCGGTGAACAAGATCGACCTGCCGGACGCGAATCCCGACCGGGTCAAGTCCGACCTGGCCGCCGAGGGCCTGCAGCCCGAGGACTGGGGCGGCACGACGCAGTTCGCGCTCGTCTCGGCGAAGCAGAAGGAGGGCCTCGACGACCTGCTGGAGCGGATTTTGCTCGTGGCCGACGCCGAGCTCGACCTGAAGGCGAACCCGAACACGGAGGCCTCCGGGCCGATCATCGAGTCGCGTCTGGACATCGGACGCGGCCCGGTGGCGACGATGCTCGTCCACCGCGGCACGCTGCGCGTCGGCGACTCGGTCGTCGCAGGCGACGCCTGGGGTCGCGTGCGCGCGCTCTACGACTACCGCGGCGAGAAGCTGAAGGAGGCGCGGCCGGGCGATCCGGTCGAGATCCTCGGCTTCGACAAGCCGCCGCCGGCCGGCGAGCTCTGCCGTGTCGTCGAGAACGAGCGCCAGGCGCGCCAGGTCGCGAACTCGCGCGGCGAGCGGCTTCGGCGCGAGCAGCTCGCGCAGCGCTCCCGCCGCGGCCCGACCCTCGAGACCCTCTTCGACGACATCCAGGCCGGCGCGGTCAAGGATCTGAACCTGATCCTGAAGGGCGACGTGGGCGGCTCCGTCGAGGCGGCCGTCTCCGAGCTCTCGAAGATCGAGCACCCCGAGGTGCGGGTGAACGTGATCCACCAGGGCACGGGTGCGATCAGCGAGGGCGACGTCATGCTCGCGGCCACCTCGGATGCACTCGTCGTCGGCTTCAACGTCCGGCCGAACACCGAGGCGCGCCAGCTCGCCGAGCGCGAGGGCGTGGACATCCGCACCTATCGGGTCATCTACCAGCTCACCGAGGACATCGAGCAGGCGCTCGTCGGCATGCTCTCCGCGGTCACGACCGAGGAGACGCTCGGCGAGGCCGAGGTTCGCGCGCTCTTCAAGGTCTCGCGGCTCGGCACGATCGCCGGCTGCATGGTCACGAGCGGCGTGATCCGGAGGAACGCGCAGGTCCGGGTCGTCCGCGACGGCACGGTGATCTACGACACGACGATCTCCCAGCTCCGGCGCTTCAAGGACGACGTCCGCGAGGTCGCCGAGGGGTTCGAGTGCGGCATCCTGCTCGCGGGCTTCAACGACGTGAAGGAAGGCGACGTGCTCGAGGCCTACGAGATCAAGCAGGTCGAGCGGACGAGCCTCGACGAGCCCGCCGAGGCTCCCGCACCAGCCGCGACTCCCACGCAGTAGCCCGCACGCCCTATCGCTTCGTTGCACTTCGCACGAAGCGATGGGAAGATCCCTGCGTGCTGCCCCGTCAGGTGAACAGATGGGGTATTGCGCCGGAGCATCTCCGGTCAACCGAGAAGGGAGCAGGCATGGAGGAGGCAGACGCACGGGTGACGCTCGTCGACCTCTCCGACACCACGGCCGCCGGCTCGCTGACCCTGACGTTGCCACGCCGGCACGTCGAGGAAGCGCTGTCCATGGACGAGCCGATCGATCTGGTGCTGGACGTCAGCCGCTCGGCCGGCGATGCCGAGCCGGAGACGGGCAGGATTGCGGTGGCGTGGGAGCGGAACGAGCTCGAGCAGCTGCTCGGCCGCACCGACGACGAGTCGATCACGATGGTTTTCGACGAGGACGAGCTGCGGCGGCTGTTGGACGCCGAGTTCGAGGCGCACGGGATGCGCGAGGCAATTGCGGTCCTCGCGGTCGCCGTCGCCGCCGGTGGAGCGGCCAGTGCCGCGATGGCGTATCCGGCCGACGGGACGCGTGCGGGCGATGCGGCGATCGCGCACGTCGCTCCGGGCGCGCAGATCGAGGCAGTCAGGTCTGCCGCGGCGACGCCGTCGGCGACGACTGCTGCGTCGGGGATCGAGGCCGTACGTTCGGCGGAGCCGCTCGCTGCGGATACCGGTGCGCTGGCGTCGGCGTCGGGGATCGAGGCCGTACGTTCGGCGGAGCCGCTCGCTGCGGACACCGGTGGGCTGGCGTCGGCGTCGGGGATCGAGGCCGTTCGCTCGGCGGAGCCGCTCGCTGCGGATACCGGTGCGTTGGCCGCGGCTTCCGGAATCGAGGCCGTTCGCTCGGCGGAGCCGCTCGCTGCGTCGGACACGGGCGCGTTGGCCGCGGCTTCGGGGATCGAGGCTGTGCGTTCGGCGGAGCCGCTCGCTGCTGACACCGGTGCGCTCGCATCGGCGTCCGGGATCGAAGCTGTCCGCTCGGCGGAGCCGCTCGGTGCGTCGTCGGACACCGGTGCGCTGGCCTCGTCGTCGGCGATCGAGAGTGTTCGCTCGGCCGAGGCCGCCTCGGCTCGCACGCCGTCGGCCACCGACGGTGGGTTCGCCGTCTCGCTGCCCAGCCCGGAGTCGACGGCCGCAGTGCTCGGCGGGTTCGCCCTGCTGATCACCGGCGCGGCATTCGTCGCCCGGAGCAAGCGCCACGAGCTTCGGCTGCCGTAGCTCGCACTGAGGAGCGATCGCAGCGCCGTCGAGCAGGCGGCGCTGCGATCCTCTTCTGACCGGCTTGCGCCAGGTTGAATACGGACGTGGCGAGCGGCTACGTCGGCATCCTGACGGTCGAGCTCCGCTTCCCCGAGGCGCACACGCTGAAGGAGAAGCGCATGTTCCTGCGTTCGGCGAAGGCGCAGCTGCAGAACCGGGTCGGTGCGTCGGTGGCCGAGGTCGACCACCACGACGTCTGGCAGCGGGCGCGGCTGACCCTGGCCTGCGTCGCGCGGCAGTCCGGCGAGACGGAGCGGCTGCTCGCAGAGGCCGAGCGCTGGCTCGCCGGCCAGGCGTGGGAGCTGTCGGTGGTCGAGCGGTTGCTCGTCAGCCCCGAGGACTGAGGAGGCGGAGGACCCAGAGGCCCGAGTTCATGTCCGAGGCGACGACGTACGGGCCCGACGTGTCGACGCCCCAGACGGCGCTGCAGGGGCGATCCGGGCAGAGCAGCGACTCGCGGTCGCGGGCCGCCGGCGGGAGGAAGCGCGCGAGCACCTTCGGCTTCGCCGGATTCGAGAGATCGGCCGCAACCACGCCCTGGGAGTACCACGAGAAGTACGCCCTCGTGCCGACGACCTTCGGGTCGTGGACGCTGTCCGCCAGCGTCAGCCCGTTGACCGCGGACATGCCGCCGTTCCGGTGGCCGGCCGTCAGCAGCCGGCTCGAGAGGTGGAGCTCGGACAGGCGGCGCGGCGCAGCCGGATTGGAGGCGTCGTAGAGCGTGGGCGACCCTCCCGCGGTTTCGTGCGTCTCGATCAGCAGGCCGCGGCGGCCGAGCCAGGCCGAATGCGCGTTCTGCGTCGCCGGCGTTCGACCGAGGTACGCGGGCTTCGCCGGATCCGAGACGTCCAGGATCACGGTGCCGAGGTCCCAGTACGAGAGGTACGCGCGCGTGCCGGCGGCGTTCGTGACGACCGAGTGCATCAGGTTGCCGTCGAGCGGCTTGCGGAGGTCCGGGAACGGCTGCAGGCCGAGCTCCTTCCAGGCGCCCCACGATCCGACCTGCACCGGGTTCCGCGGCTCGGAGACGTCGAAGATGCGGAAGTCCGGCCGGCCGGGCGTCGTCCCGTCGGGCGAGTCGATCGCCTCGGAACGCAGGCTCGCGGTGAAGACGAGGGCGCGACTGCCCGCCTGCGCGAGCCAGATCTCGTGCGAGCCGCGCGGGTCGAGGTGGACGCGCGCGAGCTCGACCGGGTGGGCGGGACGCGAGACATCGACGAGCGCGAAGCCTCGCCAGTCGGCGAGTGAGCAGCCCTGGACGCTGACCGCTGCGAGGTCGCCGGCGTACGCAGGCGTGCGGATCGCCCGCACGATCGTCTTCTCCGTCCAGGTGCCGGGGATGCGGCCGAAGGTGGAGACCAGGCGCGGCCGGCGTGGATTCGCGAGCGAATAGGCGCGCACGCCCTCTGCCTTGCAGGTGGCGAGGCCGCGGTGGCTGGAGAGGTAGGCGACACCGCGGAACGCCTCGACGTCCGCGCTGTAGTCGCCGGCCGGCCGCACGTGGCCGACGACCTCCCAGCGCGCCGTGACGGGCTGGGACGAGACCGCGAGCGCCACGCTCACGCCGACGACGAGCGGCGCGAGGAACGCGACGACCAGGAGCGGGAGCCTCATCGGAGGCAGAGACGGCGGCATCGCCGATACGTTAGGTGGCGTGACCTCGCGGATGCGCAGGGTGAACGAGGCGCTCCGGCAGGTGCTCTCCGAGGCCGTCCCCGACGCTGAAGGACCCGCGGATCGGCTTCGTCACGGTCACGGGCGTCGGGACGACCTCCGACCTCAGGCAGGCGACGGTGTTCGTCAGCGTGCTCGGCGGCGAGCAAGAAGCAGCAGACGACCATGCGCGGGCTCGAGGCGGCGCACGCCGTGCTCCAGGCGAGCATCGCGCGGGAGCTCAGGCTGAAGCGGACTCCGCAGCTGACGTTCGAGTACGATCCCGCGGTCGAGCGCGGCGTGCGCATGACCAGGCTGATCGATGAGCTCGCCCCAGACGAATCCGACGGATCCGAGCACGACGAAGGCTGATCTCGAGGCCGCCGTCGCGGCGGTGCGCGAGCACGACCGTTTCCTCGTCACTGCACACGAGAACCCGGACGGCGACGCGCTCGGCTCGCTGCTCGGCGCCTGCACCTCGCCTTGCGGCAGCTCGGCAAGGACGCGGTCATGTTCCTGGCGGGCGACGGCGCCGCTCCCGGCCGAGTACGGCTTCCTTGCGCTTCGCCGAGCTCCTGCGCACGCTGCCGGACGACGCCGGCGAGCGGGTGCTCGCTAGCGGTCGACTGCGCGAACGAGAGCCGGCTCGGCCCGGATCCGGAGGTGCTGCACGGCACGCCGTTCACGCGTCAACATCGACCACCACCACGACAACACGCGCTTCGGCGACGTCAACCTCATCGATGCCGGCGCCTCCTCGACCGGCGAGGTGCTCGCGGACGTCTTCGCGGCTGCTCGGCGTCACGATCACGCCCGAGATCGCGGAGCCGCTCTACACCGCCCTCGTCACGGACACGGGGCGCTTCCAGTACGCGAACACGACCCCGAAGGCGCTCCGGCTCGCCGCCGACCTCGTCGAAGCCGGGGCGGACGTGCACAAGGTCTTCCAGGGCGTCTACGAGTCGGTCCAGTTCGCGAAGCTGAAGCTGCTCGCGCGCGCACTCGAGCGGGCGCAGGTCTACGAGGGCGGCACGGCTCGTCGTCTCGTTCCTGCTGCGCGGGACGACTTCGCCGAGGTCGGCGCCGCCGAGCCGTACTCGGAGGGGATCATCGACTACCTGCGCGCGGTCGAAGGGCGCGGACATGGCCGCGCTGATCCGGGAGCCGCCGCGCGGCGGCTGCGCCGGCCAGGCGGGTCTCGCTGCGCTCCTCGGTGGACGAGCTGGACGTCTCGGCGATCGCGCGCGCGGCCGGCGGCGGCGGTCATCGGCAGGCCGCCGGCTTCTCGAGCGACGACTCGATCGAGGATCACGCCTTCATCGTCCGCGAGTTCGCCGCCTTCCGTCGTCACGGTCGACGCGCTGGGCGCGATGCCGCCGCCGCGCGCGCTCGAGCCGGCCGGGATCATCCTCGTGGACAAGCCGGCCGGGCCCGTCGTCGTTCGCGATCGTCAGCGCGCGTCCGGCGCCGGCTCGGGACGCGCACGGGGCACGCCGGCACGCTCGACCCGTTCGCGACCGGGCTGCTGCGTGCTTCTCTCGGGCCGGGCGACGAAGGTCGCTCCGCGCTTCGTCGGCCTCGACAAGCGCTACCTGACGGAGATCGACCTCTCCGCCCGGACGTCGACAGGCGACCCCGAGGGCGAGGTCGTCGAGGAGCTCGAGCCGCCGGAGCCGGAGGAGCTCGAGCGGCGGCTGACGCCGCTTCGCGGCGAGGTCGAGCTGCGCGATCCCGGCGGCGTCGGCGGTCAAGATCGAGCGGCGAGCGCGCCTACAAGCTGCACCGGCGCGGGGTGGAGGTGGAGATGCCGCATGCGGCGCTCGCGGGTCGACGCGCTCGAGCTGCTCGGCTATGAGGACGGCGTGGCGACACTCGACCTGACCGTCGAGCTCCGGCACGTACGTGCGCTCGATCGCGGAGGCGCTCGGCGGGCACTGCCGCGCGCTGCGGCGGACGGAGGTCGGCCCGTTCGGCGTCGACGAGGCGGACGAGGAGCGCGATGATGTCGATCGAGGACGCGCTGGCGCGGCTCGGATGAGGATCGCGCACGCCCCCTCGCAGCTCGACCGCAGGCCGCGCGCGGTCGCGATCGGCACGTTCGACGGCGTGCACCTCGGCCATCGGAGCGTCATCGCCGCGGCAGTGGCGACCGGGCTCGCGCCGACCGTCGTCACGTTCGACCCGCACCCGCGGCTGGCCCTCGGCAACCGGGTCGAGCTGCTGGCGACGCTCGAGCGGCGGCTCGAGCTGCTCGACGAGGCAGGCGTCGAGGCGACGATCGTCGTCGCGTTCACGCCGGAGGTGATGCGGCTCGAGCCCGAGGCGTTCGTCGACGAGCTACCTGCGCGCGATCGGCGCCGAGGTCGTCGTCGCGGGCGAGGACTTCCGCTTCGGGCACCGGCGGGCGGGCGACCTCGCGCTGCTCGAGCGCCTCGGCTTCCGGACGGTCGTCGCGCCCGAGGTCGACGGCGTCTCGTCGTCGCGCGATCCGCGCTCGCGCTGCACGAGGGCGACCTGGCCGCGGCGCCGAGGATGCTCGGGCGGCCGCCCGAGCTCGACGGCGTCGTCGTCACGGGCGACCAGCGCGGCGGCACGCTCGGCTACCCGACCGCGAACCTTCAGCGTCGACCCGGACCTGCTCGTGCCGCGGTACGGGATCTACGCCGGCTCGACGCTCGGCCACCGGGCGGCGATCTCGATCGGCACGAACCCCCACTACGGCGGCGGCGAGCGCCGCATCGAGCCGTTCCTGCTCGACTTCGACGGCGACCTCTACGGCCGGCGGCTCGTCGTCGAGCTGTGGGAGCGGCTCCGCGACGAGGCCGTCTTCGAGTCGGAGGCAGCGCTCGTCGAGCAGATCGGGCGGGACGTCGAGCGCGACGCGCGCCGCCGTCCGGCCCGTCTAGAAGCGACGTGCTCGAGCCGGACCGCCTCGTCGAGCGTCACAGCGCGAGCGCCGCTCCGCTGCGCCGCGGGTCGCCGGCCAGCCCGGTCCTGCCGACCAGCGAGACGCCGCCGAAGTAGTGGTGGAGCGCGGGCCAGCGGCGCACGCGTGCGGCCGGCGTGCCTCCAGCTCCGCCGAGCGCGTCCTCGTCCACGCCCGGCTCGGCGTTGACGACCGCCGTCGGCCGGATGGAGGCGCGGCCGCTCGACGGCAGCGACTGCGGCTCGAGCCCCTCGTCGAGGATCGCCGCCAGCGACGCCGACGAGGGCCGTCCGCAGCCGCGTGCCGCCGGCGGCAGCCGATCGCGAGCACGAGGCCGTCGGCATCGACGCCGAGCGGTCGGCGCCATCATGCTCTCCATCCGCTCGTCCGGCGACGAGCGGCTCGAGGACGAGGTCGATCTCGCCGAGCATGCTGTTCAGGTGCAGGTCGAGCCCGGGCAGGAAGTCGCCGGAGCCGAGGCCGAGGCTCGTCGTCAGCACGCAGGCGCGGCCCTCGCCGTCGACCGCGACGAGGTTCGTCGTGTGGCCGCTCCGGGCCTCCGGCGGCGCCTCGAGGGCGTCGAGGAAGCGGAGGACGCGCTCGGTCTCCGACGAGGCCGCGGAGCGGCGGCAGCCTGTCCGAGCAGCTCGAGGACGCCCGAGATCCCGGCCGCGGGTGCACACCTCGGTCACCGGCGTAGCGAGTCCGCGACGGGCGCCGTCCAGCCGACCTCGTAGCCGTCGAGGTCGGCGCGTGAGACCGCGATCCCGTCGACGTCGAGCAGCGCCGTCCGCGATCGAGCCGCGGTAGACAGGCGTCGGCGCCCTCGTCGACGAGCGCCTCGAGCGCCGCGACGAGGCCGGGCTGGCCGCAGCACGTCGCCGTCCCGGAGCAGCTCGCCGTTCGGCGCGTAGAGCTCGGCCCCGCGGCCGAGCGTCATCACCGGTGCGAGCATCGCGAGGCACGCCGCGTGGGCGCCGGCGGCAGGTCGACGCCCGTCCCGCGCGAGCCGCAGGGCAGGCTCGGCGAGCCGCGCCCACGGCAGTCGACCGCCGGCCCGCCACAGTGCCTCGAGCCCGGCGGGGAGGCCCGGCACGGCGCACGAGGCCGGCCCGATCGCGTAGTGGACGACCTCCTCGCCGAACGGCACCGGCAGCTGCTGCATCTCCCCGAGCCGTGAGGGCACGCTGACGAAGCAGTCGAGGAGCCGAGCCTGGCTCCCGTCCCACCAGAGCGCGTGCCCGCCGCCGAGCAGCCCGGTCATCACCGTCTCGGCGACGCACGAGGCGAGGCACGGCTGCGACGGCCGCGTCCGCGGCGGTCCCGCCGTCGGCCGAGGATCTCCAGCCCGGCCTGCGCCGTCGCCGGATGTCCCGCTGCCACGCCCGAAATCACCGTCCGCTACCCTAGAGCCCGACCGCAGCTCGGCCGGCCGTGTTCTTCCTTCACGCCGCGCGGGGCTGCCGGAGACGACTACGAGAGGAGAACGCATGGCCCTCACCAAGGAAGCCAAGCAGGAGCTGATCGCGAAGCACGGCAAGGACGAGCAGGACACCGGCTCGCCCCAGGTGCAGATCGCGATGCTCACGCGGCGGATCAACGAGCTCACCGATCACCTGCGCATGCACCCCAAGGACCACTACTCGCGGCGCGGCCTGCTCAAGCTCGTCGGCCGCAGGCGGCGGTTCCTCGTGTACCTGCAGCGCAAGGACCTGGAGGGCTACCGCGCACTCATCAAGGAGCTGGGCCTCAGGCGCTAGCTCCGAATCGAGAAGGGTGGAAGTTTGAGCGAGCCCCGGCGACCGGCCGAGGCTGACCCAAACTCCCACCCTTCACCAAGGCACAGTGGAGGAAGAGGAGAGATATGAGTATTGCAACCGATCGCCGGGCGTCAGTCTCGGTGGAGATCGGCGGCCAGGAGATCGTCTTCGAGACGGGCAAGCTGGCCAAGCAGGCCGACGGCGCCGTGGTCGTCCGCAGTGGCGACACGATGGTGCTGGCGACTGCAGTCGGACGCACGGAGGCACGTGCGGATGCGGACTTCTTCCCGCTTGACGGTCGACGTCGAGGAGCGGATGTACGCCGCCGGCAAGATCCCGGGCGGCTTCTTCAAGCGCGAGGGCCGCGCCAGCGAGCGCGCCACCCTGACCGCGCGCATGATCGACCGCCCGATCCGGCCGCTCTGGCCGAAGGGCTTCAAGAACGAGGTGCAGGTGATCTGCACCGTGCTGTCCGCCGACATGGTGACGCCGCACGACATCCTCGCGATCAACGGCGCCTCGGCGGCCCTGATGGTCTCGCCGCTGCCGTTCCTCGGCCCGATCGGCGCGGTCCGCGTCGGCCGGATCGACGGCGAGCTGGTGCTCAACCCGTCGCTGCCGCAGCTCGAGGACTCGTCGCTCGACCTGATCGTCGTCGGCACGAAGGACGGCCTGACGATGGTCGAGGCCGGCGCCGACGAGGTGCCCGAGGAGATGCATCCTCGAGGCGTTCGACCTCGCGCACACCGAGATCCGGCGGATCTGCGAGGCGCTCGAGGACCTGCGCTCGCAGGTCGGCAAGCCGAAGTGGCTCGATCCGGAGCTGACCGCCGAGCTCGAGGGCGAGCACGGTCACGCGATCTGGCAGCGGATCCAGGACCAGGGCATCCGCGAGGGCGGCGCCATCGTCGAGGAGCTGCTCGAGGAGCTCGCACCGAGCATCTCGATGGACTCGACGGAGGACGACATCGTCCGCCAGATGCAGGTCCGGGCCGGCCTCAACCTGCTGCTCGAGAAGCAGCGCATGGTCGCCGTCGAGGCGCCGGTGCGCGAGCAGTTCGAGAACGACCTCAAGGCGCTGACCGAGGCCGAGCAGGACTCGAAGGAGCTCAAGTCCGCGAAGCGGACGCTCCTCTTCGAGCGGATCATCGAGGGTGTCGACGTGCCGTTCCCGGTCGGCCCGGCCACGGTCGACGGCGACGGCCCGGCGGTCAAGGACCAGCTGACGAAGTCGTACGTGAAGCGTGCGGCCGAGGCGATCTACAAGGACCTCGTGCGGCAGAAGATCGCCGTCGAGAAGCGGCGCCCGGACGGGCGCGGCACCGAGGAGATCCGCCCGATCGAGTGCGAGGTCTCCGTCAGCCCGCGGACGCACGGCTCCGGCCTGTTCACGCGCGGGCAGACGCAGATCCTGACGCTGCTCACCCTCGGCACCGCCAAGGAGGGCCAGCGGATCGACGACCTCTCGCTCGAGCAGGAGCGCCGGTACATGCACCACTACAACTTCCCGCCGTACTCGGTCGGGGAGACCGGCTTCATGCGCGGCCCGAAGCGTCGCGACATCGGCCACGGTGCGCTCGCGCAGCGGGCGCTCGAGGCGGTCGTCCCGCCGCTCGAGGACTTCCCGTACACGATCCGGCTCGTCTCCGAGACGCTCGAGTCGAACGGCTCGTCCTCGATGGGCTCCGTGTGCGGCTCGACGATGGCGCTGATGGATGCCGGCGTGCCGATCAAGGCGCCGATCTCCGGCATCGCGATGGGCCTCGTCAAGGAGGGCGACGACTACGTCATCCTCACCGACATCCAGGGCGCGGAGGACCACCTGGGCGACATGGACTTCAAGGTCGCCGGCTCGCCCGACGGCATCACCGCGCTGCAGATGGACATCAAGATCACCGGCGTCACGCGGGAGATCATGAGCTCGGCGCTCGAGCAGGCGAAGCGGGCGCGCGCGTTCATCCTCGACCGGATGCTCGAGGCGATCCCGCAGCCGCGGCAGGAGCTCGCCGACCACGCGCCGAGGATCTCGTCGGTCGTGATCAACCCCGAGTACATCGGCATGGTGATCGGCAAGGGCGGCGAGACGATCCGCGCGCTCGAGGCCGACCACGACGTGCAGATCGACATCGAGCGAGGACGGCACGATCCTGGTCTACGCCACGGAGGGCACGAACGCCGACGCGGCGATCTCGGCGATCCAGGCGCTGACGAAGGAGCCGGAGGTGGGGGACACCTACACCGGCCGGGTCGTCAAGACGACGCAGTTCGGCGCGTTCGTCGAGCTGAAGAAGGGCACCGACGGCCTGCTCCACGTCTCGAACGTGGGCCCGGGCCGGGTCGGCCACATCGAGGACGTGATCGCGCGCGGTGACGTGCTCGACGTGCTCGTCCAGGAGGTCGACAAGGCACGGGGCCGGATCGGCCTCAAGCTCGTCGCCAAGCACGAGGACGACCGTCTCGTGCAGCCCGAGGAGCTGATCGAGCGGGCGAAGAGCGCCCCGCCGCGCGAGCCGGAGGAGGATCGTCCCCGGCGCGACGGCGATCGGAACCGCGGCGGCCGTGGCGGCCGCGACCGCGGCCCGCGCCGCGCCGGAGTAGCGGGTAGCGAACGGGGTCTCGGCGGCCGTCGAGGGCTGCCGAGGCCCCGCGTTCGTCTCAGGCGAGGATCGTGTGCGCCTGGAAGTCGGCGCGGCATGAGCCCGGTGCGGTGCGCGTAGGCGACGGCCTGGGCGCGGCTGTGGACGCCGAGCTTCGCCAGCGTCCGCTGGATGTGCGTCGCGACCGTCTTGGAGCTGATCACGAGGCTCGGCGGCGATCTGCTCCTGGTTGAGCCCGCGCGCGAGCAGCTCGAGCACCTCGCGCTCGCGTGACGTCAGCGGCGCTCCGGGCGTGTCGTTCGTCAGGGAGACCTGGTTGCGATATCCGTTGCCGTGCTGCGGCCGCCGGCGCGGCGCAGGAGCACCCGCGCCCTCGACAGAAGCTCGTCCGGGTCGAACGGCTTGACCACGTAGTCGTCGGCGCCGATCAGCAGCCCGCCGACGCGGTCGTACGCCTCGGCGCGGGTGCCCGAGACGAACATGATCGCAACGGCGTCGCCGAAGGCGTCGCGGAGCTCGCGGCAGACCTCGTAGCCGCTGATCCGCGGCAGGTCGACGTCGAGGATGACCAGGGCGGGGCGGACGGTCTCGGCGACGTCGAGCGCCTCGTCGCCGCTCGCCGCCTCGTAGACCGTGCAGCCGATCCGCTGCAGCAGCTCGACCATGAGCAGCGCGGCAGCCGTCGTCATCGTCGACGACCAGAACTGGGTTGCCGCGTCCCGTTCCCCTTTCCAACTCGTGTTGGTAGTACCACAGAGTCCGAACGCCGGTCAACCGGCGCCTACTGCGAATCCAGCAGGACCAACGTGCGCGCGCAGTACGACCAAAGATCGGGCGATCGCCGTCTGTTCTCCGATTGTCCACAGCCATACCCTCGTCTGTGCGCAGCTTTGTGGAGAACAGGGCTCGCGTGGAGGTACTGCGGACGGGTCCCTGTGAGGGGACGCGAAAGGGGAATGGGTGGCGCGACGCGCGTCGAGATCCGAGGGTGCACCCCCCACCAGCTCTCTCGGCCTGCGGTCGCGTCGCGCCACCTGACCCCACAAGGGGACGAGGAGGAGTTAGATGACTGAACGGATTCTTGGGCCGACAGGCAGCCCGCGCAGGCGGCGCTGGCTGGGGGTCCCGATCGCACTGGTTGCGCTGGTGGCGATGTTCTGGATCGCGGGCGCGCAGGCCGTGCACGATGCACGGGCTCGTTCGAGCTGGACGGAACGCGGCAACACGGCGCAGTCGACCCCACCGGCAGTGAGGACTGGGATCAGCGTCTGTACGCAGGCAACGGCACAGGCGTTCCGCGGCGCGTCGAACACGGCGTGGCCGGCGACGCCGACGGCTGTGAGCTGGGCGAAGCGACCGGATCACTCAACGCGACGATCTTCACCGGGCGGCGGCTCGAAGGACCCGCAGGACATCGACCAGTGGGCGTGGAAGGACGGCGCCGGCGGCCTGCCCGACAAGGACAACCTGCTGCACAGCTTCGCGGCCCGCTACTCGCTGCCCGTCGATCCGACGACTGTCCGACGGCACCGGCGCGTCAGCGCGACCCGACCACGACCTGCGAGGTGCTGTTCTTCGGCTCGGACCGCTTCGACAACAGCGGCGACGCCCAGCAGGGCTTCTGGTTCTTCCAGAACAAGATCGGGCTCGGCACGCAACGCCGTCGGCGGCGGCACCGGGCTTCACCGGCGTGCACAAGACCGGCGACCTGCTGGTGATCAGCGACTTCAGCAACGGCGGCACGACGTCGACGATCACCGTCTACAAGTGGGACCCCACCTGCACGGCGACCGGCAAGCCGACGGCGACTGCGGCGACGCCAACCTGCGGATGCTGCGACGTCGACAGCGCCAACTGCGCACCGCCGCAGCCAGCGACGACTTCTGCGGCATCGTCAACCCGGGCACGATCACGACTGCGCCGTGGCCGTTCACCGACAAGAGCGGCAACGCCAACAGCTTCCTGAACGGCGAGTTCTACGAGGGCGGCATCAACCTGTCGCTGCTCGGCCTCGGCGACGAGTGCTTCTCGAGCGTCGCCTCCGAGACCCGCTCCTCGACGTCGACGACCGCGACGCTGAAGGACTTCGTCCTGGGCGGCTTCGGCGCGTGCGGCGCGTCGCTCGTGACGACGCCGAGCGGCGACGGCGACACTCAGCGGCGTGACCGGACGGCGACGGTCTCCGACAGCGCGGAGATCACGTCGACGGCGCGCGAACCCCCGGCCCCGACCGGCAGCGTGAAGTTCTACCTCTGTGGCCCGAGCGCGACGGCGCTCACGAGCTGCGACGCGACGGGCACGCTCAAGAGCACGATCAACCTGAGCACCGCGACCAGAGCGGAAACGAATTCACCGTCGGCTCCGGGGACGTCACGGTCAACGCATCCGGCTACTACTGCTGGTTCGCGACCTGGCCCGGCGACCACGAACTACGTGCCCGACGGCTCCCGACACCGCGTTCACCGACGGCAGCAGCACGAGTGCTTCTCGATCACGTCAGCCGACGTCGCTCGCGACGACGTTGCATGAGACGACGCGGCCGGCGCGGACACGTCCGTCGCCGAACAACGGCACGACGATCACGATCAACGCCGGCGGCCACGTGGTCGACTACGCGAACGTGACGCCGTCGACGGCGACCGGTTCGGTGGTGTTCCGTTACTTCACCGACCAGACCGTCTGCAACGCCGGCCACCGCCTCCGGCGGCACGTCGGCGGGTAGCGGCGCGGTCAGTGAGCGGGTCGGCGCACGGTCGACGTGCAGCTGGCGGCCGGGACGTACTACTTCCGGGCGTTCTTCACTGGCGACCGGGCCGAACAACAACTCGTCCAGCGACTGCTCGGAGACGCTCACCGTCAGGCAGCCGACGTCGCTCGACGACGACGCTGCATGAGACCGACCGCGGCCGGTGCGGACATCTCGCCGCCGCCGAACAACGGCACGACGATCACGATCAACGCGGGCGGCTATGTGGTCGACTATGCGAACGTGACGCCGACGACGGCGACCGGTTCGGTGGTGTTCCGTTACTTCACCGACCAGACCGTCTGCAACGCGGCCACCGCCTCCGGCGGCACGTCGGCGGGTAGCGGCACGGTCAGTGGCGGGTCGGCGCACGGTTCGACGCTGCAGCTGGCGGCAGGCACGTACTACTTCCGGGCGTTTTTCACTGGCACCGGGTTGAACAACAACTCGTCCAGTGACTGCTCGGAGACGCTCACCGTCAGGCAGCCGACGTCGCTCACGACGACGCTGCATGAGACGACGCGGCCGGCGCGACCTTGCGTCGCCGAACAACGGGACGACGATCACGATCAACGCGGGCGGCTATGTGGTCGACTATGCGAACGTGACGCCGACGACGGCGACCGGTTCGGTGGTGTTCCGTTACTTCACCGACCAGACCGTCTGCAACGCGGCCACCGCCTCCGGCGGCACGTCGGCGGGTAGCGGCACGGTCAGTGGCGGGTCGGCGCACGGTTCGACGCTGCAGCTGACGGCAGGCACGTACTACTTCCGGGCGTTTTTCACTGGCACCGGGTTGAACAACGACTCGTCCAGTGATTGCTCGGAGACGCTCACCGTCAACCAGTTCCAGCCGGGGCTCTCGACTGCACAGACGGTCAAGATCACCGACTCGGCCACCATCACCGTGGCCGGGGGCGGCAACCTCGCTGGGACGGCACACTTCCGGCCCTACGGGACTCGGGTTGCTCGACGACGCCGCTCGCGGCTCAAGAGAACGTGGCCGTCTCGGGCGCGAGCCCGCAAACGGTAGACGCCACGACGGTCGTGACGTACACCACGGCGGGTGCGCACGCTGTCTACTGGCAGGTGTCCTACACGAGTACCAACCCAGCGCAAAGGGACATCGGCGTTACCTGCACCGAGAACACCAACCTGACGATCACGAACTAGTCGAACACGACGTAAGGGTCAGGTTCGCACGATGAGAACGACGAGAGGCCCCGGGTCACCGGGGCCTCTCGTGCTTTCCGCCGGTCGATCCGGCGAAACGAAAGGGGAGTGGGTGCAGATGGCCGATCAGGCGAGGCCCCGGCATTTCACAACGAAGGAGAGATTTCATGACACGTATCGTCGGCCCAGCAGGAAGCAGGCGGAGACGCCGCTTCCTGGTCGGGCCTCTGTTTCTGGTCACGCTGGTGGCGCTCTTCTGGATCACCGGCGCACAGGCCGTCCACGACACGGGGAACTTCGAGCTCGACGGGAACGCTGTCAACGGTGCGGCGGTCGGTGACGACTGGGACAACGTCTGTCACCAGGTGACGATCACCGACGACACGTGCAGCACGATCCCGAACGAGTGCGCAAGCGCCGTCGAACACGACCGGCGCGAACGCGGTCTCGTGGGCGAGCCGGCTCGAACAACGCCACCATCTTCACCGGCGGCGGCTCGAAGGACCCGCAGACATCAACCAGTGGGCCTGGAAGGACGGGGCCGGCGGCCTGCCCGACAAGGACAACCTCCTGCACAGCTTCGCGGCCCGCTACTCGCTGACCGGCCGAGCGCCGACGTGCCCGGCGCGGGCACAGCGGCGACCTGCGACGTGCTCTACTTCGGCTCCGACCGCTTCGACAACAGCGGTGACGCGCAGCAGGGCTTCTGGTTCTTCCAGAACAAGATCACGCTCGGCACAACAGCCGTGCGGCGGCGGGCTCAACTTCAACGGCGTGCACAAGACCGGCGACCTGCTGATCATCAGCGACTTCAGCAACGGCGGCACGACCTCGACGATCACCGTCTACAAGTGGAACACCGGCCGTCAGCGGCAACCTCGCAGCTGCTGCGCGACCTCGAACGCCGCGGACTGCACTGACCGCGCGGTACGGCCGACGCGTTCTGCGGCATCGTCAACCCGGCGAACGGGCATCACCACGGCGCCGTGGCCGTTCACCGACAAGAGCGGCAACCACACCTACCTCAACGGCGAGTTCTACGAGGGCGGCATCAACCTGTCGACTGCTCGGCCTCGCGGACGAGTGCTTCTCCAGCGTCCTCTCCGAGACCCGGTCGTCGACGTCGACCACCGCGACGCTGAAGGACTTCGTGCTCGGGCAGTTCGCGAACTGCACGGCGTCGATGGACACCGATGCGTCCGCGACCACGGCCAGCCCGGTACTGCCGGGATCGCCAGTCCATGACACGGCGAACCTCTCGGTTCAGGGCAGCACCAGCGCTCCGGACCCGGTCGGCGACGTGACATTCTACCTCTGTGGTCCGATCGCCACGGGTAGCTGCGCGACCGGCGGGACGAACATCGGCACGGGCACCCTCGCCGGCGGCGCGAACACGACCGACGGCTCGGCGAGCGCTCAGTCTCCAGACGTCAACACGATCGCCGATCCGCTCGACGCGGGCCGGTACTGCTTCCGGGCCGAATGGCCGGGAGACTCGAACTACGCTGGCCCGATCGTCTTCACCAACGACACCGACGAGTGCTTCGCGGTGAAGGACACGTCGGACATCTCGACGGCGCAGAACTGGCTGCCGAACGATTCGGCGCACGTGATGACCGGGAGTGGTGCGGCGCCTGCAGGCACCGTCACCTTCACGCTGTACGACAGCGACGACTGCACCGGCGACGTCATGGCGACGTTCGTCGACCGGCCGATCGACGCGAGCGGCAACGCCAGCACGAACAACAGCACAACCGTCGTGCTGACCGATCCGGGTCAGACCGTCTCGTGGGGCGCGGTCTTCACGCCCACGGACAGCAACGCGATCTCCGGGTCGACGAGCAGTTGCGAGGTGTCAACCGTCACGATCGACGACGATCTACCGTCGACTCGACGGAGGTCCTCAACGAAGAGGCCCCGGCGTCCGCCGGGGCCTCTCTCGTATTCGTTCGTGACGCGTGCGGCTGACGCGTTCGACAGTGAAGCTGTTCGACGCGAGCGCCGACCGTGCTCGTGCCGCTGAAGTAATAGAGCTCGGCGACACACGAGGCTGAACCGCCCGTCCAGGACTGCGACGAGAGGGTCATGATCTTCGTCCATGGCCACGGATAGCTGTCGTAGAAGCCGGCGACTGCGCCGTAGACGACGACGCCGCTCTGCTTGCACGTGACGCTGACGTTCGGCTCGGTGGTCGCGGTCGTCGTGATCTTGAACGTGATCTGATCGCCCCAGTTCGCGACAGTGTCGGCAGGGTCGACCATGACGAGGGACAGGCTTCCTGAACCACCGGTCGTCCCGCCTCCTCCATGCGGCTTCCCGCCGCCACCGCCACCGCCAGCACCACCACCGCCCCTGGCCGCGAACGACGCGGGAACGAGGGCAAGAGCGCAGACGGCGATTGCGAGAACGGTGATGCGGAGAACGGTGCTACGTGCGGTCACTGGGAGACCTCCTGAGCGGCTTTAGGGCGCGACCCCGTGCGCCCACGTGCATTCGGTTACGAGTCTCATCGTCGAATTCCTCGATCCTGTGACCCTCGGACGGGGGATCGGCGTCACCCGCGTGCAGGATGCAAGGCGCGTCGGACGCTTCTGGCCGGACTGCCCGTCCTCGGAGTCGCGGGACCCTAGCCGACATCCGCTGCGGTCGCAGCGGCCGTCGCGCCTGAGCGAGCCGCGCAGCACGAGCGGGCCGACGACGAGGTACGGGATCAGGTTCAGCGCGTGCAGCACGAGCGCATACGAGAGCGCCAGGGAGTCGTCCACGCCGAACGCCTTCAGCGCGACCACGGTCGCAGCCTCGAAGACGCCGAGTGCGGCAGGCGACGAGGGCAGGATCATCGCCAGGTTGGTCGCGATGACCACCAGCAGGCCGGCTGCGAGCGTGTCGGAGGTCGACAGCCCGGTGTCGAAGCCTGCGAGCAACGCCGCGTTCGACGCGGCGAGCAGCAGCCACGAGAGGACGGTCCAGCCGAAGGCGACGCCCGCGATCCGCGGCTGCCGCAGCCCGGCGAGGCCGACGACGGCGTTCCGCGCGACCTCCTCGAGCCGCTCCTCGGTCACCGGCGCGAACCGCGCCAGCGGTCGGATCACGGCCAGGAGCGGACGCTCCTGCCAGATCGCCACGACGACGATCGCCGCGACGAGGCCGACCACGACCACGGCGGCCAACGCCCCTGCCGCGTCGAGCCAGCTCACCGACGGCAGCCACGGCGTCGCCAGGAACAGGAGCAGCAGCAGCGCCAGCACGTCGTAGACGCGCTCGAGGATCACCGTCACGCCCGCCTCCGCAGCCGACGTCGCCGCCCGCCGCTTGAGCATGACCACGCGCACGACCTCGCCCGGGCGCAGCGGCAGGAGATTGTTGAAGAAGTAAGCGGCAAGCAGCGCGCGCAACGCCTCCCGGAGCGGCGGCCTCGTCGCGTGCGAGAACAGGGCTCGCCAGCGCACCGCGCGCAGCACGACACAGGCGGCGAGCAGGCCGAACGCGGGGACGAGCCACGCGGCGCCCATCTCGCGGACGCCGTCCCAGACGTCTCGAAGGTGGGCGTTGCGCACCGCGAGATAGCCGAACGCGACGGTGATCGCGAAGCCGAGCGCCACGAGCAGGAGGTGGAGCGGCCGCCTCCCGCGCGGCCGAGAGGAGCCGAGCATGCAGCGAACCATGCCCGAGGCGGGTGACGTGGTCGGGCGGTTGTACGATCCGCCCGTGGTCGAGCACGAGCTCACGACCCTCTCGAGCGGCGAGCGGGTGATCAGCGAGTACGTCCCGGGCGTGCGCTCCGTCGCGCTCGGCTTCTGGATCGGCGCCGGCTCGCGGGACGAGCCGCTCGGCAAGGCAGGCGTGTCGCACTTCATCGAGCACCTGCTCTTCAAGGGCTCGGCGCGCTATTCGGCGCAGGAGATCGCGGAGGTCTTCGACGGGCTCGGCGGCGAGCTGAACGCCGCCACCTCCCGCGAGACGACCGTCGTCTACGCGCGCGTGCCCGACGAGCGGCTCGAGACGGCGCTCGACGTGATGGCCGACATGGTCTTCGAGCCGATCTTCGCCGACGTCGACGCCGAGCGGGAGGTCGTGCTGGAGGAGATCGCGATGGTCGAGGACGCGCCGCAGGATCTCGTGCACGACATCGTCGCCGAGGCCGTCTTCGGCGGGCATCCGCTCGGCCGGCCGGTGATCGGCCGCGCCGAGGTGATCGCCGGCGTGAGCAAGCGCTCGCTCTCGTCCTACCATCGCGGCGCGTATGCCGGCTCGAACGTGGTGCTCGCGGCGGCGGGGAACGTCGAGCACGGGCGCGTGGTCGAGCTGCTCGCCGAGCGCCGCCGCGGGCCCGAGCAGCCGCTGCGGCGCGACCGGAGGCCGTTGACGCGGGCCACGCGGCCCGGCCTCCGCTTCCAGGCCAAGCCGACGGAGCAGTACCACGTGTGCCTCGGCGCTCCTGGCGTCTCCCGCACGGACGAGCGCCGCTACGCCGCGTCCCTGCTCGACGCGATCGTGGGCGGATCCGCGTCGTCGCGCCTCTTCCAGGAGATCCGCGAGAAGCGGGGGATGGCGTACGCCGTCTACAGCTTCGGCTCGCAGTACACCGATGCCGGGCAGCTCGGCATCTACATCGGCACGCGAGAGGAGAACCTCGGCGCCTGCCTCGAGATCGCGGCGGCGGAGCTCGCGGACGTCGGCGCCGGCAACGTGCGCCCCGGCGAGCTGGAGCGCGCGAAGGAGAACCTGAAGGGGCGGCTGCTGCTCTCGCTCGAGTCGACGTCGAACCGGATGAGCCGGCTCGGGAAGGCAGTCGTCACGGGCGGCGATCTCTTCTCGACGGAGGAGCTGATCGAGCACATCGAGGCGGTCACCCCAGAGGACGTGGCCGCGCTGGCCGCCGAGCTGCTGGCGCCCGGACGTGCTCTCCGCCGCGGGGATCGGACCGAGCGAGGAGCGGTTCCACGCGGCCGTCGAGCGCGTGAACCCGGCGCTGCTCGCCCGCGCGGCCTGACGTGCGCGTCGCGCTCTACGGCAGCCGGGGCCGGGTCGGCTCCGTTCTCGGGCCTGCGCTCGTCGAGGCCGGGCACGAGGTCGTGGACGCCGATCCGGCCGGCTGCGACGCGGCCGTCGACTTCACGCGGCCGGACGCGGTCGAGGCGAACGTCCTCGCCTGCCTCGCCGCCGGTGTGCCGGTCGCGGTCGGCACGAGCGGCTGGGAGACCGGGCGGGTCGGCGAGGCCGCTGCGGCGGCCGGGCTGCCGGTCCTCTACGCGCCCAACTTCGCGCTCGGCGCCGTCCTGATGATGCGCTTCGCCGAGGAGGCGGCTCGCGTCTTCCCGCGCGCCGAGATCGTCGAGCTCCACCACGAGGGGAAGCTCGACGCACCGTCCGGCACGGCGAAGGCGACCGCCGAGCGCATGGGCACCGGCCCGGCGATCCATTCCGTGCGTCTGCCCGGGCTGGTCGCGCACCAGGAGGTGATCCTGGGTGGAGCGGGGGAGACCCTGACGATCCGGCACGACACGAGCTCGCGCGAGGCGTTCGTCCCGGGCGTCCTGCTCGCGCTCGAACGGCTGCGCACGCTGCCGCCGGGGCTCACGATCGGCCTGGACGCGCTGCTGTGACCCGTCTGCTCGCCCTCGGCGTGCTGGCGCTGGGCCTGGGCGCGACAGCCGCGGGCGCGTACACGACGAAGCTCGTCAGCGTCCGGGGGCTGGTCGTCGTCGACTGCGAGGAGACAGGCAGGACGTTCTGCTCCGTGGCGACGAAAGAGGGGCGCGTGATCGTCCTCTACACCGGCCGCACCCGCTTCGCGTCGGTGCCGCGGATCGGGAGCCGGATCGACGTCCGGGGGATCGACGTCCGCGACGCGAGCGATGCGTATCTCGGCGTCCTCGCGCTCCAGGTGCCGGGTGTCGCCGCCAGGACGACGGTGCGGAGGACGGGAACCGCGGCGAGGCTGACCGTGCACGGCAAGGTGGGCGTCGTCCGCGCCGGCAGGGTCGGCTACGTCAGCGCGCGGTGGGTGCGCTCGCCGGTCGGCGGGCCGGTGATCGGCAATCTCTACGAGCGCTTCTCGTTCCCGGCCGGCGCCGCGGTGCTCGCAAAGGCGCGGCGCTGGCAGTGGGACCGCCTGTCGCGCCCGTTCGACCGTGAGACGTGGGCGTTCTCGCTGCGGCTCCAGCGCGGCGGCTACCACCTGGTCGCGCTCCGGCGCGATGGGTGAGCTCACCTTCGTCGTCGGCGACCTGACCCGGCAGGACGTGGACGCGATCGTCAACGCCGCGAACTCCTCGCTCCTCGGCGGAGGCGGGGTGGACGGCGCGATCCACCGCGCCGGAGGGCCGGAGATCCTCGCCGAGTGCCGGCTGCTGGGAGGCTGCGAGACCGGCGACGCGAAGGCCACGACGGCCGGGCGGCTACCGGCGCGCTGGGTGATCCACACGGTCGGGCCGATCTGGCGCGGCGGTGACGAAGGAGAGCCCGAGCTGCTCGCCTCAGCGCACCGGCGCTCGCTCGAGGTCGCCGAGGAGCTCGGCGCGCGCACCGTGGCGTTCCCGGCGATCTCCTGCGGGATCTACGGCTACCCGCCCGGGCGGGCCGCACCGGTCGCGCTCGACGCGGTGCGGCCCTTGCTCGGGCGATTCGACGAGCTCCGCTTCGTCTTCCTCGACGCGGGGCTGCGCGACGTCTTCGCGGCTAGTGGCACCGGCTTGATGATGAAGAAGAACACCGCAGCGGCGATAGCCAGGAACTGGATCGCGTCCGTGATGAAGGCCCCGTAGCGGAAGAGGGCATCGCCCTCCTGGGCACGTCGTAGACTGAGGGCGTGCTGGGCACGATCCTGACCGCGGTCGTCACGCCCTTCAAGCAGGACGGGTCGGTCGATCTCGACGCCTTCCGGCGGCTGGCGCGCCACCTCGTCGAGAACGGCTCCGACGGGCTGGTCGTGACCGGGACGACCGGCGAGTCGCCGACGCTCTCCGACGACGAGCGCTTCGCCCTCTACGCGGCCGCGCTCGACGAGGTCGGCGATCGCGCGACCGTCGTCGCCGGCACGGGCACGTACTCCACGGCGCACTCCGTTCACCTGACCGAGCGGGCGCACGAGCTCGGCGTGCACGGCTTCCTGATCGTGACGCCGTACTACAACAAGCCGCCTGTGCGCGGCATCGTCGCCCATTTCGCCGCGATCGCGGACGTGACCGACCGGCCGCTCGTCGTCTACAACATCCCGAGCCGGGTGGTGCTCAACCTCGAGCCCGACACGATCGCGGAGCTGGCGGAGCTCCCGACCGTGACCGCGGTCAAACAGGCCAACGCGGATCTCGACCAGGCGCGCGAGATCGTCGGGCTGGGCCTCGACCTCTACGCCGGCGACGACGACCTCGTCCTGCCCTTCCTCGAGCTCGGCGGCGTCGGCGGGGTCTGCGTGCACACGCACGTCGTCGGGCCGCAGGTCGCGGAGCTCGTGCGGCGCTTCCGCGCGGGCGATCTCGAGGGTGCGCGGGCACTCGACCGGGAGCTGCGGCCGTCGATCGAGCTGCTGCGGGTCGCGCCGAACCCGATCGCGATCAAGGCGGCGCTGAACCTCCTCGGCCACGAGGTCGGCGGCCACCGGCTGCCGCTCGTCGAGGCGACGCCCGAGGAACGCGAAGCCGTGCGCGGCTGCCTCGAGCGCCTGAGCCTGCTCCAGCCCGCCGCGGTCTAACCCGACCGCACGGTCACCGGCACACGCTGGACGGCGTTGTTCGCGTAACCGCCGACGTTCCACTCCGGCACGACCGGCTGGACGTTGCCGGCGTCGTCCGTCGCGCGGCAGCAGAGCACGTGATGACCGGGGGTGGGGGAGGCCCACGCGTAGGTCCAGCGGCGCCACGACCAGCGGCCTTCGCCCGGCTCGAGCGTCGCGGCGTGCCAGCTCTTGCCGCCGTCACCGCTGACCTCGACGCCGGTCACCGTGCCGCGGCCCGACCAGGCGCGACCTTCGAGCGTCGTCGGCTCGGCCGGCAGGAAGCGCTCGCGCGTGAGGAAGTCGGGCTCGCCGGGAGGGATCATCAGCGCCCGCGGCGCCATCCGGTCGACGGGGACGCCCTCGTCCTCCTCGGTGCGGCGGAAGCGGTAGCCGGTCGTCTGCTGGTAGCCGTCGAAGGGCTCGTCCACGACCTCGATCCGCGCGAGCCACTTGACGTTCGTCATCCCGTACCAGCCCGGAACCACCAGCCGGAGCGGGAAGCCGTGCTGCGGCGGCAGCGGGCCGCCGTTCAGGTCGTAGGCGAGGAGCGAATCGCCGCCCAGCGCCTCCGCGAGCGGCAGCGCACGCCCGTAGCGCTGCTCGACGCCTCCCTCGACGCCGCCGTCGAGCCCGGTGAAGACGACCTCGACCGCACCCTCGAGCGGTTCGGCCTCCGCGAGCAGGGCGGCGAGCGAGGTGCCGCCCCAGCGTCCGTTGCCGACCGCCTCGAGCAGCCAGGGTTGGCTGATCGCCCGCGGCTCCATTCGCGCCCGCCCGTTGCCGGCGCATTCCATCGTCGCGACGAGGTCGGTCGCGGGCCGCTCGCGCAGGTCGCCGAGCGACAGCGACAACGGCTTCGCCACGCGGCCGCCGACCTCGAGCCGCCACGAATCCGGGTCGACCGCGGGGATGTCGTAGTGGATCAGCAGGTAGTGCAGCCCCACGGGCGTGATCTCGTAGCGCAACGCCTCGAGCGGCATGCCGTGGTTCCGCGTCGCGAGCTGGAGCTCCTCGAAGCTGACGTCCATTCTGCGCACGCTAAGAGGTCAGAGGCGCAGGCGCCAGCCCTGCTGCGTTTCCTCGACCCGGAAGCCGAGCGTCTCGTACGCCGTGATGGTCTCGGGCGCGTCGCCCCAGGACTCGATGCTCGCCGGCCCGGGGCCGAGCAGCGACGCCGCGCCGAGCACGAGCCGCGCGTAGCGGTCGGGTGAGCGCGCCTCCGGGACGATCCCGGGTGCATCGATCTCCCGCGCGATGACGTCGACCCGGCAGAGGCCCTCGTCGCCGAGCGCGAGTGCCTGAGCTCAGGGCGGGAAGCGGATTGCGCGACCAGGCCGCGGTCCGGGAGCCAGTGGCCCCAGAGCCCGAGGTAGCACCGCTCGAGCAGCGAGACGATCACATTCAAGTCCTGCGTCTCGTCGAGCGGCTCACCGGGCGGCAGCTCCTCCGCGCGGAGCCGCGTGTAGCCCGGGGCCGGCTCGAACCCGTGCTCGGCCAGCCTCTCGCCGTAGGCCCACAGCTCGACCGCGCCGCCGCTCGTGGCCTCCGCGATCGCGTCGGCCGGCGACACCGCGCCGCGAAGGTCGGCCATCGCGACGAGCGTTCCGTCGGCCGCGGCCCTGAGCAGGAGAGCCATCGCCCGCAACCCTATGCGGGTCGCCTGACCGGTCGGGCGGAGGAGCGCCGTACACTCCGCCGGTGGACGCACTCAGGATCATCCCGCTCGGCGGGCTCGGCGAGGTCGGCAAGAACATGACGCTCTTCGAGCTCGGCGAGGAGCGGATCCTGCATCGACGCAGGGCTCGCATTCCCGCGCGACGAGCACCTGGGTGTCGACCTCGTCCTGCCGGACTTCGGCTACCTCCGCGACCGGCCGCTCCGCGCGATCGTGCTCACGCACGGCCACGAGGACCACGTCGGCTCGCTGCCGTACGTGCTCCGCGAGATCGAGGTCGGCCAGGTGATCGCCACGCGCCTCACCCTCGGCCTGA
Source organism: uncultured Gaiellaceae bacterium (assembly GCA_963808915.1). Lineage (GTDB taxonomy): Bacteria > Actinomycetota > Thermoleophilia > Gaiellales > Gaiellaceae > CAVTBT01. The sequence goes on from CAWEHJ010000002.1 coordinate 137,708, forward strand.
TCAAGTCGAAGCTCGACGAGCACGGCCTCGGCAGCTCCACCAACCTCGAGGAGGCCGACCCGCTCGCCGAGCCGATGCAGCTCGGGCCGTTCCGCGTCGAGTTCGTCCGCGTCGCGCACTCGATCCCGGATGCGGTCGCCGTCGTGATCGAGGCCGCCGACGTCCGGGTCGTGCACACCGGCGACTGGAAGCTCGACCACACGCCGGTCGACGGGCTGAAGACCGACGTCGGCAAGCTCGCCGAGCTCGGCAACCGCGGCGTCGACCTGCTGCTGGGGGACTCGACGAACGCCGAGCGCCCGGGCATGACCGGCTCGGAGCGGCTCGTCGGCGAGGCCTTCCGCACGATCATCCCGGTCCGGCGCGGCCGCATCCTCGTCGCCAGCTTCGCCTCGAACATCCACCGCATGCAGCAGGCCGCCGAGATCGGGATCGAGCACGGCCGCAAGGTCGCGATCGTCGGCCGCTCGATGCGGAAGAACATGAACATCGCGCGCAACCTCGGCTACGTCGACCTGCCCGAGAGCGCATTCGTCTCGCCGAAGGAGGCCGCCGACCTGCCGCCCGAGCAGGTGATGATCCTCTGCACCGGGAGCCAGGGCGAGCCGATGTCGGCGCTGACCAGGATCGCGTACGACGACCACCAGTCCGTCTCGGTCGATCGCGGCGACACGGTGATCATCTCCGCACGCCCGGTGCCCGGGAACGAGCTGCGGGTTCACGACGCGATGAACCGGCTCGCCAAGTCCGGCGCCGAGGTGCTGCACCAGGAGAACGCGCCGGTGCACGTCTCCGGCCACGGCCACGCCGAGGAGCTCCGGACGATGCTCTCGCTCGTGCGGCCGAAGGCGATGATGCCGATCCACGGCGAGTACCGCATGCTCGCCGCCCACGCGCAGCTCGCGCGGGACGCGGGCGTGCCGGCGAATGCGATCGTCCTGGCGGAGAACGGCTCCGTGGTCGAGGTGACGAAGGAGGGCGCGCGCATCGTCGACCGGATCGAGTCGGGCGTGACGTTCGTCGACGGGCTCGGCGTCGGCGACGTCCAGGACGTGGCGCTCCGCGACCGGCGGCGGCTCTCCGAGGACGGTGTCGTGATCGTGATCACGACGCTCGCCACCTCGAACGGCGGCGAGCTCGCCGAGCCCGAGCTGATCGCGCGCGGCTTCGGCGACTCCGACGACCTGATCGACGAGATGCGCGCCGAGGCGGGTCGCGTCCTGCGCGAGCTGGCCGCCGACGACGTGACCGAGATCAAGCTCCTCCAGGAGCACCTGCATGACTCGTTGGGGCAGATCGTCTACGACAGAACGCGCCGGCGACCGATGATTCTCCCCGTGGTGATCGAAATTTGACGGGCTGGCCCGGAGTGCTCGAGGCGCATGCCGCCACCGATCTGACCGCGAGGCGGCTCGTGCGGCAGCTGCGTGCCTGCGAGGCCTCGGCGCTCGCGTTCTGCCGGCTGCTCGAGCGCTGGCGGAGCGGCGAGCCGGATCCGGCGACCCCGGGCGGGCGGCAGGCGGCCTTCCGCCACGCGGCCGACCGGGTCGAGACGGCGCTGGCGGGCCTCGAGGAGCCGCTGCAGCGCTACCTGCTCGAGCTCGAGCCCGACCGGGCGGAGGGTCGCTCCTGGTACGGCGGCCCGGGTGCGGCGGAGCTCGTTGAGTGGCGCGGGGTGCTCGACCGGGCGGGCGTGGATGCGTGCCCGAACCGCGTCGCCTCGGTCTATCTCGAGCTGGCGGTGCTCGTCCGGGCGCTGCAGGGTCTCGAGGACGCGGCCCGGATGGACACGGCTCCGGACCGCTCCTCCCTCTGGGCCGGCCTGTTCGACCTGCAGGACACGCTGATGGGCGCGACGGTCGCCGACCTGCGCGCTCTCGCGGCCTAGCAGCGAGCCGCTCGCGCCGGGACGACAGAGAAGCACTTAGCAACAGTCTGTTGCTAAGTACGATCGCGCGGTGCCGCCCTCCGTCACCGTCGTCGGCTCCGTCAACCTCGACCTCGTCGCGCGCTGCGAGCGGCTGCCGCGGGCGGGGGAGACGGTCACCGACGCGACCTTCGAGCGAGTGCCCGGCGGCAAGGGCGCGAACCAGGCCGTTGCCTGTGCCCGGCTCGGCGCCCGCGTGCGCTTCGTCGGCGCGGTCGGGCGCGACGCGATCGGCGAGGAGGCGCTTGCCGGCCTTCGCGAGGCAGGCGTCGAGCTCGACGTGCGCGAAACGGACGAGCCGACCGGCGTCGCCCTGATCCTCGTCGACGCCGCCGGCGAGAACCAGATCGTCGTCGCGCCCGGGGCGAACGCGACCCTCGGCGCCGTCCAGCTGCCGGAGAGCGACGCCGTGCTCTGCCAGCTCGAGATCCCCGACGAGGCGGTCGTCTCGGCGTGGGAGGGGACGACCGGTCTCTTCTGCCTCAACGCCGCGCCCGCCCGTCCGGTCGCCGTCGACGCGGACCTCACCGTCGTCAACCGCTACGAGCTCGAGGCACTGGCGCGGCGAGACGGCCTCGTTGCCGTGACGCTCGGCGCGGAAGGGGCGATCCTGCTCGAGGACGGCGACGAGGTCGCGCGCGCCGTCCCGCCTCCGGTCGCTGCGGTCGACGGCACGGCCGCGGGTGACGCCTTCACGGCCGCGCTGCTCGTCTCGCTGCTCGAGGAGCGGCCGCGCGAGGAGGCGCTGCAGCGCGCCTGCGCGGCCGGTGCGGTGGCAGCAAGCCGGTTCGGGGCACAGCCTTCCCTACCGACCACCGACGAGCTGGAGGCGATACTCGACCGATGAGCCCGACCCCGATCCTGATCGACTGCGACCCCGGCCACGACGACGCGATCGCTCTGCTGCTCGCGCTCGCGAGCCCCGAGGTCGAGCTGCTCGGCGTCACGACCGTCCACGGCAACCAGACGCTGGAGAAGACGACCGCGAACGCGCTGCGCGTTCTGGAGCTGGCCGGGCGCACGGACGTCGCAGTTGCCGCGGGCGCCGACGCGCCCCTCGAGCGCGAGCTCGAGGTCGCCGGCCACGTCCACGGCGAGAGCGGGCTCGACGGCCCGGTGCTGCCCGATCCGACCACCGAGCCGGTCGAGCAGCATGCCGTCGACTTCCTCGCCGAGCGGATCGTCGACGGCACCGTCCTGATCCCGACCGGCCCGCTCACCAACGTCGCCCTGCTGCTCGAGCGTCACCCGGACGCGGCCGGCCGACTGGGCGAGATCGTCCTCATGGGCGGCGCGATCGCCGAGGGGAACATGACGCCCGCGGCCGAGTTCAACATCTGGGCCGATCCCGAGGCGGCGCAGGCCGTCTTCCACAGCGGGATCGACGTGACGATGGTCGGGCTCGACGTCACGCACCGCGCGCTGCTGACGAGCGACGACGCGGAGCGCCTGCGCTCGACCGGCCGGATCGGGGCGTTCGTCGCCGACCTCGTCGAGTTCTTCAAGCGCTACCACCTGGAGACCTACGGCTGGGACGGAGCACCGATTCACGACGCGGTCGCCGTGGCCGAGGTGATCCAGCCGGGCCTCGTGACGACGAAGCTGCGCAACGTGGAGGTCGAGACCGTCTCCGAGCTCTGCCGCGGCCGGACGGTCGTCGACCTCTGGCAGCGCACCGGGCGCGAGGCGAACGCGCGGGTCGGCGTCGGGATCGATGCGGAGGGGTTCTTCCGGCTGCTGACCGAGCGGATCGCCCGGCTCGGTTGACGTTCGGCGTCCTCACGCTGCCGAACGAGCCGTGGGGCGAGCTGACGGCCCGCTGGCGCTCGCTCGACGAGCAGGGCTGGGATGCGATCTACGTCGCCGACCACCTCGGCAACCCGTACCGGCCCGAGCAGCCCTGGCTCGAGGCCTGGAGCTGCCTGGGCGCGATGGCGCTCGTGATCGAGCGCGCTCGGATCGGCCCACTCGTGACCCCGATCACCTTCCGCAACCCGGCGCCGCTGGCGCGGGCCGCGCTGACCGTCGACGCGGCGAGCGGGGGCCGGCTCGACCTCGCGCTCGGCGCCGGCGGCTCGACGCACGACCACGAGCTCGCGCAGGTCGAGGCGTGGCGGCCCGGTGAGCGCGCCGACCGGCTCGAGGCGTTCGCGCGCCGGGTCCGCGAGCTGCTCGACGACGAGCGCATGGAGCCCCGGCCCGCAGGCGGCAGGATCCCACTCGTCCTCGGCGGCAGCGGCAACCGCCTGCTCCGGCTCGCCGCCGAGCTCGCCGACGGCTGGAACACGTACGGCGGCCGCGGGCTCTCGGCCGAGGAAGGGCGTGCGAAGGCTGCGGAGCGGATCGCGTTCCTCGACGAGGCCTGCCGCACCACCGGCCGCAGGGTCAGGCGCTCGGCCCTCCTGGGCAACCGCTTCGTCGCCGAGGAGCCGTTCGCCTCCGAGGACGCGTTCGCCGAGGTCGCGCGCGCCTGGCACGGGCTCGGCTTCGACGAGCTGGTCGTCTACGCGGACCCGTACTTCATGGCGCCGCTCGGCGAGGAGCCGCCGCACGGGATCGTGGGGCGGATCGCCCGCGACGTGCTGCCCGACCTTCGGCGCGAGCTAGATGATTGATGCCACGATTCCGCGCGCTCGGCTGCGCGGTCTGGCGAGTCTGGGCCGCTCCCGGGACGGCTGATCGGCCTTGACGGCCGCCCAGCCGTCCCGTCCGCTTCGCGGCTCGGGCCGTCACCGATGCAACCAGCATCGGCAACGGCCCGATCCCGCGCCCCAGAGCGACCAGCCACGCCCCGAGACGGACGGCCTCGTGGCATCAATCATCTAGGCTCGGCGGCGTGACGGAGGTCGTCGTCTTCGTCGAGGTGCCGATGGGCTCTCGGAACAAGTACGAGCTCGACTCCGAGCTGGGCGAGATCGTGCTCGACCGCCGCCTCTTCACCTCGATGAGCTACCCGGCCGACTACGGCTTCGTCGCGGGCACGCTCGGCGAGGACGGCGACCCGCTCGACGCGCTCGTGCTCGTCGGCGAGCCGACCTTCCCGGGCTGTCGCATCCGTGCCCGCGTCGTCGGCGTCTTCCACATGACCGACGAGAAGGGCCCCGACGAGAAGGTGATCTGCGTGCCCCTCCGCGACCCGGCCTGGATGCGCGTCAGCGACATCCACGACATCCCGCCCGAGCTGCGGAACGAGATCGAGCACTTCTTCGCCGTCTACAAGGACCTGGAGGAGAAGAAGGTCGAGACGGGCGGCTTCGGCAACCGCGCCGAGGCTGAGCAGATCATCGACGAGGCGCGGGCCCGCGCGTCCGGGTGATCACGTTCGCGGCGATCGCGCCGCACGGCGATCCCGCCTTCGTCGACGGGTCGGCGACCCGGACAGCGCTGGAGGAGGCGGGACGCAGGCTGGAGGCGGCGGCGCCCGAGGCGACCGTCGTCCTGACGCCGCACAACGTCCACGTCGAGGGATCGTTCGGCGTCGTCGTCGCTGCGGCGCTCACCGGACGGCTCGACGAGCCCGACATCTCGCTCGCCGTCGAGACCGACCGCGAGCTCGCAGCTGCCGTGCTCGACCGCCTGCACGCGGCGGGACTGCCGGCGGCCGGCCTCAGCTTCGGCTCGAACGACCCCGCGCTCGCCGAGCATCCGCTCGACTGGGGCGTGCTGATCCCGCTCTGGTTCCTCGGCCGGGATGCGCGGCCGGTGGTCGTCGTCTCGCCTGCGCGGGAGCTCTCGCTTGCCGACCACGTGCGGGCCGGCGAGGCGATCGCCGCCGCCTGCGAGGGCAGGCACGTCGCGCTCGTCGCGAGCGCCGACCACGGCCACGCCCACGACGCGGACGGCCCGTTCGGCTTCCATCCCGCCGCATCGGAGTACGACGAGCGGGTCGTCGAGCTCGTGCGGCACGACCGGCTCGGCGACGTCCTCGGGCTGGAGGGGATCGTCGAGGACGCGAAGGCCGACAGCCTCTGGCAGCTGGCGATGCTGCACGGCGCACTCGGCGACGCCTTCTCCGCAGACCTGCTCGCCTACGAGGCGCCGACCTACTTCGGGCTGCTCGTCGCCACCTACCAACCCGCGGGGCGCTAGCCGGCACCGCAGGACACCGGCCGCGGGCGCCGAAGCGTGCCCGCATGGCTGCCAAGCGGAAGAAGCGGCCCCTGCGGTCGCGAACGCCCTCGCGGGTGAAGAAGCGTACGAAGAAGGGCCGCGCGCGCTCGCACGCGCACCAGCATCCCGAACTCGTCGGCCTCGGCATGGTCGCGATCGGGTTGTTCCTCGCCTCGCTCCTCTACCTCGGCTGGGACGGTGGCCCGGTCGGCGGCACGCTGGTCGACTGGCTCGACTCGGCGATCGGCGGCGCGTCGTACGCCGCACCGGTCGTCCTCGCCTGCGTCGGCGGCCTGATGCTCTTCCGCAGCGCGCTCGTCGACGTGCGCCCCTTCCGCACCGGGCTGGTGGTGTGGCTCGGCGGCCTGATGATCGTCCTCGGCGCCGACCACGGCGGTGCTGTCGGATCGCTCCTCGGCGGCGGCCTCGCGCGGCTCGTCGGCGGGACGGGCTCCGCGCTCGTCGGCGCGACGCTCCTGCTCGGCGGGACGCTGCTCCTCACGGGCGCATCTGCCGGGGCGCTCCTCCGCCGCTCGGGCCATGCGGTCCGCCGCGCCCACTCGGCCGCCCGCCGGTCGCTCGAGCGCGAGTGGGGCGACGTCGACTCCTACGAGCAGGTGACAGAGATCCGGCACGACCCGCCCGTGGATGTTGCGCACGACTACCCGGACGTGGTCTCCGAGGTGGCGACGAACGATCCGCCGCCGCTCCTCGTGCACGACGACCCGAGCTCGGAGGAGACCGCAGCGGACGTCTTCGCCGCCTCGGCGGAGACGCACGGCGACTACACGCTGCCGGACCGATCCGTCCTCAAGATCTCGGCGCCGGCTCCGTCCGGTTCGTCCGAGGCGGGCGAGCGCGTCGCCCGCGCGCTCGTCGAGACGCTGGCGCACTTCGGCGTCGAGGCGACGATCGTCGGCCAGATCTCCGGCCCGCGCGTGACGCGCTACGAGCTCCAGCTCGCGCCCGGCACGAAGGTGAGCAAGGTCGCGGCGCTCAAGGACGACCTCTCCTACGCGCTCGCGACGACGGAGATCCGGATCCTCGCGCCGATTCCCGGCAAGCAGGCGGTCGGCGTCGAGGTGCCGAACCTGAGCCCGCGCATCGTCACCCTCGGCGACATCTTCGACGACCTTCCCGGAACGGCGAGCCCGCTCAGCGTCTGGCTCGGCAAGGACATCTCCGGCAACTCGGTCTGGACCGATCTCGCGCGCATGCCGCACCTGCTGATCGCCGGCACGACCGGCTCGGGCAAGTCCGGCTGCATCAACACCCTCCTGACGTCGATCCTGCTCCGCGCGACACCCGACGACGTGCGGCTGATCCTGATCGACCCGAAGCGGATCGAGCTCAACTACTACGAGCAGATCCCGCACCTGCTGACCCCGGTCGTCTCGAGCCCGAAGGAGGCGAGCGCCGTCCTCACCAACGTCGTCGCCGAGATGGAGCGGCGCTACGAGCGGCTCTCGCAGGTGCGCGCCCGCAGCCTGCCCGAGGCGAACCGGGCCTTCCGCTCGCGTGGGGAGGAGACGCTCCCGTATCTCCTGGTCGTGATCGACGAGCTGGCCGACCTGATGATGATCTCGCCGCAGGCGGTCGAGGACGCCGTGATCCGCCTGGCGCAGAAGTCGCGCGCGGTCGGGATCCACCTCGTCCTCGCCACGCAGCGGCCCTCGGTGGACGTGATCACCGGGATGATCAAGGCCAACGTGCCGAGCCGGATCGCGTTCGCCGTCTCGAGCCAGACGGACTCGCGCGTGATCCTCGACGGCGCCGGCGCCGAGAGCCTGCTCGGCCAGGGCGACATGCTCTTCAAGCCGCTCGGCACCTCGCGGCTGCAGCGCGTCCAGGGCGCGTACGTCTCCGAGGAGGAGATCGCGCTCGTCGTCGAGCAGTGCCGCCACCAGCGCGAGCAGCAGCTCGACGAGTCGCTGCTCGAGCCGCCCGAGGCGCTCGTCGAGGCCGGTGCGGACGAGGACGCGGGCGACTTCGACCCCGACGAGGACCCGCTGCTCGACAAGGCGATCGAGATCGTCGTGCAGACGCAGACCGCTTCGGTCAGCTTGATCCAGCGGCGTCTGCGGGTCGGCTACACCCGGGCCGGGCGGCTGATCGACATGCTCGAACGGCGTTCGATCATCTCCGGCTACGAGGGCTCGAAGCCGCGCCGGGTGCTGATCGAGGAGGCCGACCTGCACCGCGTGCTCTCGCCCTCGTGAACCTTCTGTAAGGGCCGTCATGAACCTTCTGTAAAGACGGCTACGCTCCCTCCGCTTGATCTGGAGGTCTGCGGCAGAACCACTTGGACTCGTCGCCAACTTCCTGTCTAATCACCCGTCGTAGACGGGGTTGGGTAAATCCAAGGAGGGCAGCTTTGTCTCGTAGAACGATGCTTGGAGCCGTGCTTGCGCTTGGCGCGCTCGTCACGTTGCTCGTGGCGACGTCCGCTCCCGCGCGGCCGGCCGCGACGTTCAAGGCCGCGACGATCACCGACATCGGTGGTCTGGGCGACAAGGGCTTCAACGATCTGTGCAAGAAGGGTCTCGACAACGCGAAGGCCAGGCTCGGCGTCACCGGCCGCGTCTTCATCTCGAAGTCGGCGACCGACTACATCCCGAACCTGTCGGCGGCGGGCCGCGGCAACTACAACGTGGCCGTCACGTGCGGGTTCCTCCTCGGGGCCGACACGCTGAAGGCAGCGAAGCGGTTCCCGAAGACGAAGTGGGCGACGATCGACTACGGCTACGGCACGAAGGGCGCGAAGAACCTGCGCGGCCTGATCTTCGCCGAGCAGGAGTCCGGCTATCTCGCCGGCGTCGCAGCTGCGTTCGCGTCGAAGACGAACAACGTCAGCTTCGTCGGCGGCCAGGCCGTTCCGGCCGTGGTGGCGTTCCGCGCCGGCTACATCGCAGGCGCCAAGAAGACGAAGCCCGGCATCAAGGTGCAGGCCGGCTACTCCGAGTCCTTCACCGACCAGGCGAAGTGCAAGGAGATGGCGCTGAACCAGATCAACGCCGGTTCGGACGTCGTGTTCGCCGCCGCCGGCAGCTGCGGCCTCGGCGCGCTCCAGGCCGCCAAGGAGCAGAAGAAGTGGGGCATCGGCGTCGACAACGACCAGTCGTTCCTCGGGAGCTACATCCTGACGAGCGCGGTCAAGCGGGTCGACCTGGCTGTCTACAAGACGATCAGCGACGTCAAGGCCGGCAAGTTCTCGTCCGGCGACTTCCTGTTCAACATCAAGAACAAGGGTGTGAGCTTCGGCAAGATCAGCCCCGGCTTCTCGAAGGCCGCTGCGCTGAAGGTGAAGCTGACCGCGGTCTCGAAGCTGATCGCGGCGGGCAAGATCAAGCCCCCGCGCAAGTAACGAGCTCGAACGGAATGCCGCGAGGGGCGGGCCTGGTGCCCGCCCCTCGCCGTTTCCGGCATCGTGCCCCAATGGTCCGGCCGCTCCTCCCTTCGGTGTTCGTGGTCTCTGGCCGCGCTGCTCGCCGGCGGTTGTGGCGGCTCCGGCACATCGGCGTCGCCCGCACCCAGCACGGCACCGGCGACGACCGGGCAGAGCGTTGCCGCACCGCCGCTCCGGGTCGGCCTCGTGACCGCGCCGTCCACGGACGACCTCCATTTGGGCGCATCGGCCAGGCGCGGGCTGCGACGTGCCGAGCAGCGGCTCGGCGTTCAGGCTCGCGTGCTGACGGCGACGTCGCAGGCCCGCGGCGTCACGCAGCTTTCGACGCTCGCAGCCGAGGGATACGACCTCGTGATCGCCGTCGGGAGCGCGCTGGCCGGTCCGGTCGAGCAGGTCGCGAACGAATACCCGGACGCGCGGTTCGCGACCGTCGACGCGTCCCAGGACGCAATGCCGTCCAAGCCCGGAAATGTCCGCGGCCTCCTGTTCGAGTCGCAGGAGGCGGGCTACCTCGCCGGCTACCTGGCGGGGCTGCTCCAGCAGGACTCGGGCTCGAGCCGGACGATCAGCTCGGTGGGGAGCAGCAAGACCCCCGCGGTCGACCGCTACCTGGCCGGCTTCCGCGCAGGAGCGAGGAAAGCCGATCCCGCTGTGACGATCCTGGGCGGCTACGCCGACGACGACACCGACCAGGCGAAGTGCAAGGAGCTTGCGCTCGGCCAGATCGCGCAGGGCTCGACGATCGTCTTCCAGGTCGCAGGACGGTGCGGGCTCGGCGCGCTGGAGGCGGCGCAGGAGAAGAACGTCTGGGGGATCGGCTCGGGCGCCGACCAGGGCGCTCTGGGGCCGTACGTGCTCACGAGCGCGGTGGAGAACGTCGATGTCGCCGTCTTCGACACGGTCCAGGCGGTGAAGCGGAACCGTTTCAGCGGCGGCGAGGACCGGCTCTTCGACGTCGCATCGGGCGGCGTCGGGCTCGGGCGCATCTCGCCGGAGGTGCCCGCCGAGATCCTCGCGAGGGTGCAAGCGCTGCAGGACGATCTGGCCGCGGGGAAGATCGGGCCGATCCCCGAGACGGTGGGCTGACCGCCCCCGCCGCGAACCCCCTTAGAATCGCGCCCGTGGACGAGCGGCCCGTTCTCGAGCTCCGCGGGATCACCAAACGCTTCCCGGGCGTCGTCGCCAACGACGGCGTCTCGTTCGACCTCCGGCGCGGCGAAGTACACGCGCTCCTCGGCGAGAACGGCGCCGGCAAGTCGACGCTGATGAACATCCTCTACGGGCTCTACCGCCCCGACGAGGGCCAGATCCTCGTCGACGGCCAGGCGGTGACGATGAATTCGCCGAAGGATGCGATCGAGCGCGGGATCGGGATGGTGCACCAGCACTTCATGCTCATTCCGGTCATGACCGTGGCGGAGAACATCGTGCTCGCGACGGAGCCGACGAAGGCAGGCGTGTTCCTCGACTTCGGCGTCGCCGCCGAGCGCGTCCGCGACCTCTCGGAGCGGTTCGGGCTCGCCGTCGAGCCGAACGACCGGATCGAGCAGATCGGGGTCGGGCAGCAGCAGCGCGTCGAGATCCTGAAGGCGCTCTACCGCGGCGCCGAGATCCTCGTCCTCGACGAGCCGACCGCGGTGCTCACGCCACAGGAGGCCCGGGAGCTCTTCACGATCGTTCGTTCGCTGACCGAGCAGGGCAAGTCGATCATCTTCATCAGCCACAAGCTGAACGAGGTGCTCGAGATCGCGAATCGGATCACGGTGCTCCGGCGCGGCAAGAAGGTCGAGACGCTGCCGAGCGCCGGGGCGACCGAGGAGAGCCTCGCCCGGCTGATGGTCGGCCGGGAGGTGCTGCTGCGGGTGGAGAAGCCGGCCGCGCAGCCAGGCGACCCGTTGCTCGAGGTGCAGGACCTCCACGTCATCGACGAGCGGGAGATCGAGAAGGTGCGGGGCGTCTCGCTGACGGTCCGCGGCGGCGAGATCGTCGGGCTGGCCGGCATCGACGGGAACGGCCAGTCCGAGTTCATCGACGCCATCAGCGGACTGCGGACGATCACCGCCGGCACCGTGCGAATCGGCGGGCGCGACCTGACGCAGGCGACCGCGAAGACGCACTACGACGCGGGGCTCGGGCACGTCCCCGAGGACCGTCAGCGCCGGGGGCTGGTGCTCGAGTTCAACCTGGCGGAGAACACGGCGCTGCACGACTACCGAGACAGGCCCTACTCGAGCGGCGGCTGGCTCTTCCTGCGGCGCCTGATCGAGCGCGCGCGCGGCCTGATCAAGGAGTTCGACGTGCGCGGCGGCGGCCCGATGACGCCGGCCGGCGGCCTTTCGGGCGGCAACCAGCAGAAGCTCGTGCTCGCGCGCGAGATCGACCGCGACCCGAAGGTGCTGATCGCGGCGCAGCCGACCCGCGGCCTGGACGTGGGCGCGATCGAGTTCGTGCACCGGCGGCTCGTCGAGGAGCGGGACGAGGGTCGCGGCATCCTGCTCGTCTCCCTGGAGCTCGAGGAGATCCTCTCGCTCTCGGACCGGATCCTGGTCATGTACGAGGGCGAGATCGTGGCGGAGTTCCCGCCGACCGCGACCGAGGAAGAGCTCGGCGTGGCGATGACAGGCGGCGGCCGCCCGCGCACGGAGGCGGCGTGAGCGGCCCCGTCGAGCCCGCTCCGAGCGATCCGGGCGGGCTCGGGCCCGAGCCCCGGCTGACCATGTTCGAGCGCTACCGCTTCGCCCAGAAGGCGGAGGGGATTCTGGCGCCGGTGCTGACCGCCTTGCTGGCGTTCATCGTCGGCGGCCTCGTCGTCCTGCTCACGACCGGCAAGAACCCGATCGACACGTACAAGGCGATCTTCGACGGCACCGGCCTGAACTGGCTCTTCCCGTGGGTGACCGGCGACGAGAGGATCACGGCCGCGCTCAACTTCCAGCAGACGCTGCTGATCACGACGCCGTTGATCCTCACCGGCCTCGCGGTCGCGTTCGCGTTCCGCTGCGGCATGTTCAACATCGGCGGCCAGGGGCAGTACCTCGTCGGCTCGATCTTCGGCGTCTGGATCGGGACGTCGTTCTCCGACATGAGCCCGATCCCGCACGTCGTGCTCGCGATCGTGATCGCCACGCTCGCCGGGGCGGCATGGGCCGGGATCGCCGGCCTCCTCAAGGCCACCGTGGGCGCGCACGAGGTGATCTCGACGATCATGCTCAACTGGATCGCGATCTGGGTGGCGCAGTTCCTGTTCGGGCTCGGAGGGCCGCTGCAAGGGTCGCAGCCAGAGATCCCGATCTCGGACGACATCGTCCCCGGAGCGCGGCTCAAGGTGTTCTGGGGCGATCCCGAGTTCCAGGGGCTCTCGATCGGGATCTTCATCGCGATCGCCGCGCTCGTCGTCTACTGGATCGTGCTCAACCGGACGACGCTCGGCTACGGGGTGAAGGCCGTCGGCTTCAACCCCGAGGCTGCACGGTACGGCGGGATCAGCGTCGCGCGGAACTACTTCCTCGCCATGGCGATCTCGGGCGGGTTCGCGGGCCTCGCCGGCGGCCTCGACGTACTCGGCTGGCAGTTCCACATCGCCACGAGCGACATCAACGCCTCCCAGATCGGCTTCATCGGGATCGCCGTCGCGCTGCTGGGCCGGAACACCGCGGTCGGCGTCGGGCTCTCGGCGCTGCTCTTCGCGGCCCTCGTCAACGGCACCTCGACCAGGAACCTCGACCCGGAGGTCTTCGAGCCGGAGCTGGCGTCGAACCTGACCTTGCTGATCCAGGGCCTCGTCGTGCTCTTCGTCGGCGCCGACGTGATCATCCTCACGCTCCTCGGCCGCCTCCGGCGCGGACGGGGGAGACCGGCATGAGCACCACCCAGCCCGAGCCCGCCGTACGCCCGACGCTCTTCTCACGGCTCACCGCCGGGTCGAGTCGCGCCGACCGGGCTCTCACGTGGACCGGTGTCGGCCTCGGCCTGCTCGGCGCCTGGATCGCGCTGCCGCCGGTCTCGGCGCGATCCTGGTGGTGGAGCCTGCTTGTCTGCCTGCTCGCCGCCCTGCTCGGCGCGATGGTCGTCGCCCGCGGCGAGCGCCGCCTCGGCGGCTTCGCGCTCGCGGCCGGCGTCCTCGGATTCGCGGTGGCCTACCTCGCGACGCTCTCCTCGCTCGGCAAGCTCGAGTCGGTCGTCGTCTGGTCGGCGCTCTTCGCCGCGATGCTCCGCTACGCGACGCCGCTGATCTTCGCCTCGATCGGCGGCATGTTCTCCGAGCGCTCGGGCGTCGTGAACATCGGCCTCGAAGGGATGATGCTGATGGGCGCCTTCTTCTCGGTGCTCGCGGCCGACAAGCTCGACTCGTGGGTGCTCGGGCTCATCGCCGGCATGCTCGCGGGCGGCGCGGCGGCATTGGTGCACGCGTTCTTCTCGATCCACCTCCGCGCGGACCAGATCGTCACGGGCACGGCGATCAACTTCCTCGCGCTCGGGCTGACCGGATACCTCTACGTCGACGTCTACGGGCAGGAGGGGACGCCGACCGACCTGCCGAGCATCCCCAACGTCCACCTGGCGTTCCTCGAGGACGTCGGCTTCTTCGGCGACATCTTCGCGGGGATGAATCTGATGATCTGGCTCGCGCTGCTGCTTGTCGTCGTCTCGTGGCTCGTCATGTTCAAGACCCCGGTCGGCCTGCGCATCCGCTCGGTCGGAGAGCATCCACGGGCCGCCGACACGGTCGGGATCAACGTTTATGCCGTTCGCTATGCGTCGGTCACGGTCTCCGGGATGCTCGCCGCGGCAGGCGGGGCGTACCTCTCGATCGGCTTCGTCAACTCCTTCAGCGAGAACATGACCGCCGGCCGCGGCTTCATCGCGCTCGCCGCGCTGATCTTCGGCAACTGGCGACCGTACGGCGCCGCCGCGGCGTGCCTCCTGTTCGGCTTCTCGAGTGCGCTCGCGCAGCGGCTGCCGGAGTACTCGCAATCCGCATCGGTGCTGTTCCAGGCACTCCCGTACGTGCTCACGCTGATCGCCGTCGCCGGTGTGATCGGCCGGACAATCCCGCCCGCCGCCGTTGGCCGCCCGTACAAGAAGCAGTAACGGCCGCCCGCTCCGGAACGGGAGCGCCTGGGCGGCCGTGCTCGTCGGCCTGCTCTCGGTGGCGACGATGCCCGCCGCGGTGGCCGCGTCGCGGTCGCTCGAGGGCTATCGGCTGCTCGACGCCGGCTATGCGATCCCGGTCGGCGCCGCGCTCGGTGTCGCGGCGGTCGCCCTCGCACGGCGTGCGCGGCTGCGGATCGAGCGAACGCTGGGCCGAGCGGGCGGAGCGCGGGCCGCGGCGACCGGCCGGCTGCTCGGGCTGCTCGGCTTCTGTCTCGCCACGAGCGGCGCGATCGCCGTCGGGACCTACGCGGTTCTCACGGTCGTCACGGACTAGGCGCTAGGCTGTTCCGCGCGTGTTCGAGATCGGCAGCAGCCTGCGCGAGGCCCGCCTCCGCCAGGGCATCGACTTCCCCGCCCTCGAGCAGGGAACGAAGATCAGGGCGAAGTATCTGCGCGCCCTCGAGGACGAGCGCTTCGAGCTCCTGCCCGCGCACACCTACATCAAGGGCTTCCTCCGCTCCTATGCGGACTTCCTCGGGCTCGACGGCGACCTGTACGTGGACGAGTACAACTCCCGCTACGTCATCGGCGGCGACGAGGAGACGACGCCGATCCGGACGAGGCGCGTGCCTGCCGCGAGGCGCCGGCGCCGTGAGCGCCGCGAAGCAGGCGCCGTCCTGGTCGCACTCGGCGCGATCGCCCTCGTCACGGCGCTCGTGATCGCCGCCTGGAAGTTCGGCGGCCCGGAGCAGAGCAACGTCCCGGGGCTGGACGGCGCCTCCGGCACGACAACCGCGAAGAAGCACGCCGTGACGCCGTCGACCAAGGGCACGGCGCGGATCACGATCTGGGCCAACGGCGGCGACACGAGCCTCCAGGTCTACAGGGGCGCGCTCAGCGGCAAGGTGCTCTACACCGGCACGCTGGAGCAGGGCCAGACCCAGCGCTTCACCGGCGCCCGGGTCGCGGTCCGGATCGGCCGGCCGGAGAACGTGCGCGTCGCGGTCAACGGCGAGCGTGCGCAGCTGACGCGCCGCTGGGGGACGTACCTCGTCACCCCGAACGGCCTGGTTCGGGTCGCCGCGCAGACGTGAGTCGCCCACGGGTGGCGATTGTCGTCACCGGGAGCGAGCTCGTGCGCGGGGAGCGCACCGACCTGAACGGTCCGTTTCTCGCGCAGCAGGCGCTGTCACTCGGGCTCGATCCGGTCCGGATCGCGATCGTCGGCGACTCGGCGGTGGAGCTCGAGGAGGCGCTGCGCGACGGCATGCACTCGGAGCTGATGCTCGTCTCGGGCGGGCTCGGGCCGACACATGACGACCGGACCGTCGAGCTCGTCGCGCGGGTCGCCGGCCGCCGGCTCGAAGCCCGGCCCGAGCTCGCAGGCCGGATCGAGGCGGTGTCGCGCATGGTCGCCGACCGGCTCCGACGGCCGTACGCGGACTTCGAGCCCGGTGTGCTCAAGCAGGCGACCCTGCCGGAGGGGGCGATCGAGATCGGGCTCGCCGGCACGGCGCCGGGCAGCGTGCTCGACGTCGACGGTGTCGCGATCGTCGTCCTGCCGGGGCCGCCGGGGGAGCTGCAGCGGCTCTGGCCCGGTGCCCTCGAGACGGAACCGGTGCAGCGGGTCCTCGCGCGCGCGACACCTCCCGCGCGGCGGGTCCTGCGGCTCTTCGGCGTCAGCGAGTCGGCGGTCGCGCGGGCGCTGGAGGCGGCCGGCGGCGACGGCAACGGGGTGGAGGCGACGATCTGCGCACGCGACTTCGAGATCCACGTCGACCTCTACGTCGAGCCCGGAGCGGAGGCTCGCGGCGATGCGATCGCCGCGGCGCTGCGCGAGCCGCTCGCCCGCTGGGTGTACGCCGACGAGGAGACGCCGATCGAGGCGCTCGTGCTCGAGCTCTGTCGCGAGCGCGGGCTCACGCTCGGCACCGCCGAGTCCTGCAGCGGCGGCCTCGTCGCGGCCCGGCTGACGTCCGTCCCGGGCTCGAGCGACGTCTTCCAGGGCTCGGTGGTCGCGTACTCGAACGGCGTCAAGGCCGCCGAGCTCGGAGTCCCGCAGGTGCTCCTCGACGAGCACGGAGCCGTCTCGGCCGAAGTCGCGAAGGCGATGGCGGACGGAGCCAGGGAGCGCCTCGGGGTCGACGTCGCCGTGTCCGTGACGGGCGTGGCCGGCCCCGGCGGCGGGACGGAGGAGAAGCCCGTCGGGCTCGTCTTCCTGCACGCGTCCGGGCCGGACGGCGAGCTCGCCTCCAGGTTCGACCTGCCGGGGAGCCGGGACGCGATCCGCACCCGCTCGGCCGTCTCGGCGCTCCATCTCCTCCGGCGTCTTCTGACACAGGACCGGCACGAAGACGGCTGAGACTCGGAGGTACCGTGGACGGCGATGACCGCCTGCGTCTCTTCCTCGCGCTCCGGCTGCCCGACGACGCCCTCGACGGCCTCGTCGAGTGGGGAGCGCGTGACCTCCGGGCCGGCCGGATCGTGCCGCGCGAGCAGCTCCACGTCACGCTCGCGTTCCTCGGCTCGCGTCCGGCGAGCGAGCTGGCGGCCGTCGCCGACACCCTCCGCGCCGCGGCGGCGGCCGCCGGCCCGATCCGCTTCGAGCCCGTGCGCTGGCGCGAGACGAGGAGCGTCGGCATGGTCGTCCTCGACGACGAGGGCGGCGCGGCCGGACGGCTCGCGGTCGATCTGCAGGAGCGGCTCGAGGCGCTCGGGGTCTACGAGCGCGAGCGCCGTCCCTGGCTGGCGCACGTCACCGTGCTCCGGTTCCGCGAGCGGCCGCGGCTCGGACCGTCGCTGCCGCCGATCGGGCGGTTCGCACCGTCCGACGCCGCTGCTTTCCTTTCCCGTCTGCACCCTGCCGGCGCACGGTACGAGGTGCTCGAATCGTTCGCGCTAGGAGGAGTGACAGGATGAACCGCGAGGAAGCTCTCGACGTCGCGCTCGGCCAGATCGAGCGCCAGTTCGGCAAGGGCTCGGTGATGCGCATGAGCGACCAGGCCCAGGTGTCGATCGGCGCCGTCTCGACGGGCTCACTGTCGCTCGACGCCGCCCTGGGGATCGGCGGTCTGCCGCGTGGGCGGGTCGTCGAGATCTTCGGGCCCGAGTCGTCGGGGAAGACGACGCTCGTCTACCACGTGATCGCCGAGGCCCAGCGCCGCGGCGGGATCTGCGCCTTCATCGACGCCGAGCACGCGATGGACCCGCAGTACGCGCGCCGCATCGGCGTCAACATCGACGACCTGCTCGTCTCGCAGCCCGACACCGGTGAGCAGGCGCTCGAGATCTGCGAGCTGTTGATCCGCTCCGGCGCGCTGGACGTCGTCGCCGTCGACTCGGTCGCGGCGCTGACGCCGAAGGCGGAGATCGAGGGCGAGATGGGCGACAGCCACGTCGGGCTCCAGGCCAGGCTGATGAGCCAGGCGCTGCGCAAGCTCGCGGGCACGCTCAACCGCACCGACACGATCTGCCTCTTCACGAACCAGCTGCGCGAGAAGATCGGCGTCATGTTCGGCTCGCCCGAGACGACCCCGGGCGGCCGGGCGCTGAAGTTCTACAGCTCGGTCCGCCTCGACATCCGCCGCATCGAGACGCTGAAGGACGGCGCCGAGGCGTACGGCAACCGAGTGCGCGTGAAGGTGGTCAAGAACAAGGTCGCGCCGCCGTTCAAGCAGGCGGAGTTCGACATCATCTACGGCACCGGGATCTCCTGGGAGGGCACGGTGCTCGACGTCGCGCTCGAGCGCAAGATCATCCAGAAGTCGGGCTCGTACTTCAGCTTCGGCGACGAGCGGCTCGGTCAGGGCCGCGTCAACGCCGCCGCGTTCCTCGCCGAGAACCCGGACATCGTCCAGTCGATCCTCGCGCGGATCCAGGCCGAGACGGTGGGCGAGCAGATCGTCTCGGCGCGACTCCTGCCGAGCGCGGCCGGTGGCGGTGCGCAGTCGAACGGCACCGCAGCGGCCGCCGAGGACGCGGAGGCGGAGGCCGAAGCCGAGGCGGCGGAGGTCGGCTCGACCGCATAGGCGCGCCGTGCCGGTCGTCACCGCGCTTCGAGCCGCAGGACGCGGGAAGGTCGCCGTCGAGCTCGACGGCGAGCGCTGGCGGACGCTCCCGCTCGAGGCCGTCGTCCGCGCCGGGCTCGTCTCGGGTGGCGAGCTCGACCGAAGTCGCGCCAGGACGCTTGCGCGCGAGCGGCGCCGGCTGGCTGCGCTCGACGTCGCCGCCGCCGCGCTGAGGAGGCGCGACCGCTCCGAGCAGGACCTGCGACTGCGGCTCGAGCGGCGCGGCGTCGCCGCGGCGGAGCGGGAACGGGCCCTCGGCACGCTGCGGCGTGCGGGCGTGGTGGACGACGCGCGGTTCGCGTTCGGGCGGGCGGAGAGCCTCGCGGCGCGGGGCTACGGCGACGCCGCGATCCGCGCCGACCTCGAGCGGAACGGGGTCGAGGACGAGGAGATCGCCTTGGCGCTCGGCCGGCTCGAGCCCGAGTCTGCGCGCGCGATCCCGCACGCCGAACGGCTCGGCGGCGGCCTGCGTGCGGCCCGTGCGCTTGCGCGACGCGGCTTCGGCGAGGACGCGCTGGAGGGCCTCGTTGCGCCGGCCGAGCGGGCGGAGCTAGGATAGTGGGGCTTCATCCGACGTTTTGTCCTGCTGAGAGCGCATTTCCGAAATCGGTGACCTCGACCTCGACTCTTCCACGCATGACCGAACCGCAGATCCGAGCCGCCGGAGGGCCTCGGACGCCGAGCTGAGCTCTGCCGATCCCGGAACGCGGCTCGCCGGGCCGCGCCGGATGTGAGCACCCGCGGCGGTCATCGCCGCGGCCAACCGAACCTCTTTCGAGGGAAGGAGCGCACGTGCTCACGGGGATCGCGGTGCTGGTGGGGCTCGTTGCCGGCGGCGCGCTGACCGCGGTGGGGCTCCGCCTCCTCGCCGACACGCGGGTCCGGCGGGCCGAGCAGGAGCGGGCGCAGCTCCTCGGTGACGCGCAACGTGAGGCGGAGGCGCTGCGACGCGAGGCACAGGTCGAGGCCCGGGAGCAGGCGATCCAGCTCAGGGCGGAGATCGAGCGTGAGGTCGGCGACCGGCGCGCGCAGGTCGTGAAGCTGGAGGAGCGGCTCCTGCAGCGCGAGGAGGAGCTCGAGACGAAGGGCACCGAATTGACCCGGCGCGAACAGGGCGTCACGGACCGCGAGACGCACGCCCGCGAGCTGCAGGACGAGCTGAAGTTGGCGAAGGAGCAGGCCCTCGGCGAGCTGCAGCGCATCTCGGGCCTGACGGTGAACGAGGCGAAGCAGCACGTGCTCGAGCGGTCGGAGGACCTCGTCCGCCACGAGCTCGCACGCACAGTACGCCAGCTGGAGGAGGAGGCGCGAGGTGAGGCGAAGCGCCGCGCCCGCGCGCTCGTCGCCGATGCCCTGCAGCGCGTCGCAGCGAGTCACACCGCCGAGACGACCGTCACCGTCGTCCAGCTTCCGTCCGACGACATGAAAGGTCGCATCATCGGCCGTGAGGGCCGGAACATCCGGGCGCTCGAGCACCTGACCGGCGTCGACTTCATCGTCGACGACACGCCGCAGGCGGTGGTGCTCTCGTCGTTCGACGGGCTGCGCCGCGAGGTCGCGCGCCTGACGCTCGAGAAGCTGATCGAGGACGGCCGGATCCACCCGTCGCGGATCGAGGAGATGTACTACCACTCGAAGGCAGAGCTCGAGGAGCACGTCCGACTCGCCGGCGAGCAGGCCGTGTTCGAGGCGAACTGCGGCGAGTTCCACGAGGAGCTCGTCAAGGTGCTCGGCCGGCTCCGCTACCGGACGAGCTACGGCCAGAACGTGCTCAAGCACACCCTCGAGGTGGTGCATCTCGCCGGGCTGATGGCGAACGAGCTCGGTGCGGGCGTGAAGACCGCGAAGCGTGCCGCCCTGCTGCACGACATCGGCAAGGCGATGACCCACGAGGTCGAGGGATCGCACGCGCTCATCTCGGCGCAGATGGCGCGCCGCTACGGCGAGGCGCAGGGCGTCGTGCACGCGATCGAGGCCCACCATTACGAGGAGCAGCCGCAGACGGTCGAGGCGGTGCTGCTGATCACCGCCGACGCGATCTCGGCCTCGCGCCCGGGGGCGCGCGGCGAGGGGCTCGAGAACTACATCAAGCGGCTCGGCGCGCTGGAGGAGCTCGCCTCGTCCAAGCCGGGCGTGGAGAAGGCGTACGCGCTCCAGGCCGGTCGCGAGATCCGGGTGATGGTGAAGCCGACCGAGGTCGACGACGACGGCGCCGTGCTCCTCTCGCACGAGATCGCTCGCGAGATCGAGGATCAGCTCGAGTACCCGGGTCAGGTGAAGGTGATCGTGATCCGCGAGTCCCGCGCGGTCGAGGTCGCCAAGTAGTGGATCCCGCCGCAGCAGCCCGCGCCTGGGTCGCTGCCTGGGAGCTCGCCTGGCCCGCCGCCGACGTCGCGCCGCTCGAGGCGGTCTACGCCGAGCAGTGCGACCATGCTCTCGTATCCGTTCCGCGACCCGCAGCCGCCGCTCGAGTACGCGGCGTGGGCGTTCGCCGAGCAAGCGTCGGCGACCTGCCGGTTCGGCAGGCCCGTCGTGGAAGGAGAACGTGCGGCCGTCGACTGGTGGGCCGTCGTCGTCGACGCGGCCGGTGCGGAGGAGACGCTTGCCGGCACGTCGCTGCTCCGATTCGGGCCCGAGGGCCGGGTCGTCGAGCAGCGGGACGTCTGGGCCGCCGAGCCGGGCCGACACGAGCTGCCGGCCTGGGCGCCGCCGGAGCCGGACGGATCGACGGGCGTCCGAGAGCTGCGGCTCGCGGTCACCGCCGAGGACTACGACGCGGCGCTGCCCTTCTACCGCGACGTGCTGGGTCTGCGCGAGCGCGAGGCGTACTCGTCGGCGGACGGGCGGGTGACGATCCTCGACGCGGGTCGCGCGACCCTGGAGCTCCTCGATCCGGCGCACGCGGCGTTCGTCGACGAGGTCGAGGTCGGAAGACGCGTCGCCGGCCACGTTCGCATCGCGTTCGAGGTCGACGACTCCGAGGCCGTGACCGCGGCGCTCGAGGCGGCAGGCGCGACCGTCGTCGCCCGCCCGACGAGGACGCCCTGGGGCTCGCTGAACGCGCGCCTCGAGGCACCTGCCGGCCTGCAGCTGACGCTGTTCACCGAGCTGGGACGCTGACGGGACGGGGCTACACTGGCGCGGCGATGCGCCGTTACCACGTCACGACGTTCGGCTGCCAGATGAACGCCCACGACTCGGAACGCATCAAGGGCATGCTCGAGTCGCTCGGGCTCGGCGAGAGCACGGGCCCGGATGACGCGGACGTCCTCGTCTTCAACACGTGCACGATCCGCGAGAAGCCCGACACCCGCCTGGCCGCGTACCTCGGCGCTGCGGCGGCACGGAAGCGGCGCGATCCGGAGGTCGTGATCGCCGTCGGCGGCTGCTACGCGGAGGCACAGCGCGAGCGGATCTTCGAGCTCTACCCGGCGGTCGACGTTGCGTTCGGCCCAGGGTCGATCCCGCATCTCGGCGACTGGATCGAGGCGGGCGGCTACGGCGTCGAGCGGAGCCGCTTCGGCACCCACGAGCACTTCGCCGGCCACCTGCCGACGCACCGCGAGCGGCGGTTCCACGCGTGGGTGCAGGTCTCGATGGGCTGCAACTCCAAGTGCGCGTACTGCATCGTCCCGTCCGTCCGTGGGCGCGAGCAGAGCAGGCGGCCGGGGGACATCCTTGCCGAGGTGACGCGGCTCGCCGAGGACGGGGTGCGCGAGATCACCCTGCTCGGGCAGAACGTGAACTCCTGGGGGCGCGACCTCCTGCCCGACCTCCGCACGGAGTTCGGCGAACTGCTCCGCGCCTGCGACGCGGTCGACGGGATCGAGCGGATCCGCTTCACGAGCCCGCATCCGAAGGACTTCCGCGAGCCGGTGATCGCGGCGCTGGCAGAGTGCGACAGCGTCTGCGAGCAGGTTCATCTGCCGCTCCAGTCGGGTTCGGCGCGGCTGCTGAAGGCGATGCGGCGCACGTACACGCCCGAGCGCTACCTCGCGCTCGTCGAGCGTCTGCGCGACGCCGTGCCCGACCTCGCGCTCGGCACCGATGTGATCGTCGGCTTCCCCGGCGAGACGGAGGACGACTTCCGCGCCACCCTCGAGCTCGTCGAGCAGGTGCGCTACGACAGCGCGTTCACGTTCATCTACTCGCCCCGGCGCGGGACGGAGGCGGCCGACCTCCCGGATCAGGTCGCCGACGACGTCAAGCACGAGCGGCTCGAGCGACTCGTGGAGGTCGTGCAGCGAATCGCCGCCGAGCGGAACGAGGAGCGAGTCGGCCGGATCGAGGAGGTGCTCGTCGAAGGAGCGAGCCGGACCGACGACTCGGTCCTGCGTGGCCGCACGCGCCGGAACACGACCGTCAACTTCGCGGGGTCGGCGGCACCCGGTGACCTCGTCGACGTGCTGATCGAGAGCGCCACCTCGACGACGCTTCGCGGCCGAGTCGCCGCCGCAGTCGCCGCGTAGGTCGCCGTGCCGGATCGCGTCCTCGCCTGGGACGGTTGTCTCAACGTCCGCGACCTCGGCGGGCTGCCGACGGAAGACGGCGGCGAGACACGGTTCGGCCGGGTCGTCCGGTCCGACAGCGTCTCGCAGCTGAGCGAGGCGGGGTGGCGGGCGCTCGTCGACTTCGGAATCGTGACCATCCTCGACCTCCGCTTCGCGGAGGAGCACCTGTCCGACCCGCCACGCGCACATCCGGTCGAGGTCGTCCACGTCTCGCTCTTCGGCGAGCGCGACGAGGACTACTGGAGCGAGCTCGACCGGCGCGCCGCAGCCGCCGGCGACCATGTCGCCTCGACGCGACTTGTCTATCTCGACACGATCGAACGGAACGGGCCGGAGCTCGCCACCGCGATCCGGGTCGTCGCGGATGCACCTCCGGGCGGAGTGGTCGTCCACTGCGTCGGCGGCAAGGACCGAACCGCGCTCGTGTCCGCGCTCCTGCTCCGGCTCGCCGGGGTGTCGGTCGCCGCGATCGCCGCCGACTACGCGTCCAGCGCCGAGTATCTCGCTCCCAGACACGATCGCTGGCTCGCCGAGGCTCGCGACGACGCGGAGCGCGAACGGTTCCGCCGGATCGCCGCCACGCCCGCGGCCGCCATGATCTCGCTGCTGGGCGAGATCGACCGCCGCCACGGCAGCGCCGCGGGCTACCTGAGCGCTGCCGGCGCAGACGACGCGACGCTCGAGCGAGCCCGGGCGCGCCTGCGGGAGTAGGCGTGGACGCGCCGCTTCCGGCGGGTCTCGTGCTCGCGATCTTCGGGCCGACGGGGTCGGGGAAGACGGCCGTGGCCGAGGCAATCGCAACCCGGATCGCCGCAGGCACCGTCTCGGCCGACTCCGCGGCGCTGTATCGCGGGCTCGAGGTACTGACCGCGTCTCCGGGGCCGGAGACCCGCCTCGTCGGCGTCCTCGAGCTCGAGCAGGAGGCGAGCGTGGTCGCCTACCAACGCCTCGCGCATGCGGCGATCGACGAGCTGATCTCGCAGGCCCGGACGCCGATCCTGGTCGGTGGGACGGGGTTGTACTTCCGCGCCGCGCTGTCGTCGCTCGCTCCGCCGCCCGCTCCACAGCCGGGGGAACGCGAGCACTGGGAGCGCCTCTACGACCGTCTCGGAGGCGAGAGCGCGCACGAGGCGCTCGCACGTCGCGACCCCGACGCGGCGGCTCGCATCCACCCGAACGACCGCCGCCGCGTCGTTCGGGCGCTCGAGTTGTCCGAGAGCGGCCTGTCGCTCCGGCCGGCGCACGACGAGCTCTGGAGCGCGGAGACGCGCCGGCCGAGCCTCGTGGTCGGCCTCGACGTGCCCCGCGAGGTGCTCGACGAGCGACTCCGGGCGCGGGCGGCGCAGATGGTCGAGCTCGGCGTGCAGGAGGAGGCCAGAGCCGCGCTTGCCAGGCCGTTGTCGCTCACCGCGGCCAAGATCATGGGCCTGAGAGAGGCGGCTGAGCTGCCGCGAGCGGACGTCGCAGACGCGCTGGCCACGGCCAGCCGCCGCCTCGCGCGGTATCAGCGGAAGTGGATGCGCCGCCTGCCCGGGCTCGTGCCGCTCGACGCCGACCGGCCGCCGGACGAGATCGCAGCGGAGATCCTCGACCTCGCGCGCGGCTCCTAGCTACCCTCGCGGGCCATGCGGTTCTCGAAGTGGCACGCGCTCGGCAACAGCTACCTCGTCGTCGAGGCGGCGGACCTGCAGGCTCCCCTCGACCCGGAGCTCGTGCAGCGCGCCTGCGACCCGCACACGGGGATCGGCGCCGACGGCCTGCTCGAGCTCGACGACTGTCGAGGGTGCGGAGGCGCAGGTCGTGATCTGGAACCCCGACGGGTCGCAGGCCGAGATCTCCGGCAACGGCGCACGCATTGCGGCGCTCTGGCTCGCGCGCCGCGCGGGCGTTGCATTCGTGCGGATCCGCGCCGGGGGCAGGCGGCTGCCGGCGCGCATCGACGGCGACCGGGTCGAGATCGACCTCGGCGAGGTCGAAGTGGGCCGGCCGGAGGCGCTCGAGGTCGACGGCGAGCGCCTGGAGTTCACGCCGGTCTCCGTCGGCAACCCGCACGCCGTGATCCGCCGCGACGCGACCCGCGAGGATCTGCTCCGGCTCGGCCCCCTGGTCGAGCGCCACGAGCGCTTCCCGACCCGGACGAACGTGCAGCTCGTCCGGGTCGACGGCCCACAGGATCTCTCGGTGCTCGTCTGGGAGCGGGGCGCGGGGGAGACGAGGTCCTCCGGCTCGAGCGCGGTGGCCGCCGCGGCGGCCGCGATCGTGCACGGCTGGTGCGACGGGCCGGTGCGAGTGCGGCTTCCCGGGGGCACGCTGGGCGTCGACCTTCGCGACGGGCGCGCGATCCTCGACGGGCCGGCCGAGGAGATCTGCCGTGGCGAGTTCCTCATCTCGACCTAACGGCGATCACCCGAACGGGGGATAGGCCCCGTCCGGCGGCCTGGCTACCTTCCGCCCGTCCGGGGCTGAAGCTCGCGCAGTTCCGTTTCTACGAGCTCCCGACGGATACCGGCTTCTAGGAGCGATTCGGGAGCGCCAGCCCGAGGTCGACCTCCAACCGCGATCGCAATGCTTCGGAGGGGCGGCAGCCGCAGCCGCCCCTCCGGAGGTCTCAGAGGGCGATCTCGAACTCGCGCAGGACGTCGTTCAGCGACGTCTTGAGATCGGTCGACGCGCTGCGCTCGCCGACGATCAGCGCGCACGGCAGCCCGTACTCGCCGGCCGCGTACGCCTTCTGCCGAACACCGGGCAGCACGACCGCCCGCGGCGGCACCTCGCCTCGGTACTCGACCGGTTTCTCCCCGGTGACGTCGATCACGGGCACGGTCGCGCTGAGGACGACGTTCGGCGCGATCACCGCGCCGGCGCCGACGCGCACTCCCTCGACGACGATCGCCCGGGAACCGACGAAGGCACCGTCCTCGATCACGACCGGGACCGCCTGCGGCGGCTCGAGCACGCCGCCGATCCCGACACCGCCCGAGAGATGCACGTCGGCGCCGATCTGCGCGCAGGAGCCGACCGTCGCCCACGTGTCGACCATCGTGCGCGGGCCGACCCAGGCGCCGATGTTGACGTAGCCGGGCATCAGGATCACCCCCTCGGAGAGGAAGGAGCCGTAGCGCGCGACCCCGGGGGGCACGACCCGGACCCCGCGGTCGGCGTAGTCGCGCTTAACCGGGATCTTGTCCAGGAAATGGAGGCCGCCGACCTCCATCGGCTCGACCTTGCGCAGCCGGAAGTAGAGGAGGATCGCCAGCTTCAGCCAATCGTTCACGCGCCAGCCGCCTCCGTCTGGCTCGGCCACGCGCGCCTCGCCGCGATCGAGCAGGGCGATCGCCTCCTCCACAGGACCGACCTCGGGCTCGCCCGATTCCCAGAGCCGCCGGATCTCCTGCGCGAGCGCGGCGCTCACAGGACCCGCTCCAGGATCTCGACCGCGCGGGCACACTCGTCCTCGGTCGGGACAAGCGCCAGCCTCGCGTAGCCCTCGCCCGACGGGCCGAGGTACGAGCCCGGGGCAAGTAGGACACCGTGCTCGAGCAGGCGCTCGGCGAAGCCCTCGGAGGTCTCGCCGTCGGGGACCGCGAGCCAGAGGTACATCGTCGCGCCGGCACCGGCGACGCGGAGGCCCACGCGGGCGAACAGGTCGAGGAAGAGTGCCCGCTTCCGCGCGTAGCGCTCCCGTGCGGCAGCAACGTGCTCCTCGTCGCCCCAGGCGACGACCGAGGCTCGCTGGACGAACTCCTGCGGTGCGGTACCGACCGTCGGACGGAACGCTTTCAGGGCGGCGACGAGCTCGGCGTCGCCGGCGACGAAGCCCGAGCGGTAGCCGGTCATCGACGAGCGCTTCGAGAGCGTGTTGAAGACGGCGACGCCGGTGAGGTCGTCGAGCTCGAGCGCGGACCGCGGCGGCTGCTCGAACCAGAGTTCGCTGTAGGCCTCGTCGGACGCGAGGACGACGTCGTGCTCACGGCAGAGCTCGGCTGCGCGCTCGTAGAAGTCGGCGGGTGCGAGCGCGGCTGTCGGGTTGTTCGGGTAGTTGACCCAGAGCAGCGCGACACGACCCCAGTCCTCGGCCGTGATCGCGTCGAGATCCGGCAGGAAGCCGTTCGCCTCCAGCAGCGGCAGCTCCAGCGTCCGTCCGCCGGCGAAGAGCGCGCCGCGCTCGTAGACCGGGTAGCCGGGCTCGGGGTAGGCGACGGTGTCCTTGCCGCCCTCGGGATCGAGGACGACCTGTGCAAAGCTGAAGATCGCCTCCTTCGAGCCGAGCGTGGGGACGATCTCGGTCGCCGGATCGAGCGTGGCGCCGAAGCGGCGTCCGGCCCAGTCGCCGATCGCCGTGCGGAGCTCCGGCAGCCCGGCGGCCTGCGGATAGCCCATCCGCTCGGCGACGCCGTCCGCCAGAGCCTGCCGGATCCTCGGGTCGGTCGGCTCGCGTGGGTCGCCCGTGCCGAAGTCGATCACGCGGGTGCCGCGCGACTCGACCTCTGCGGCCGCCTGCGCGAGTCGGACGAACGGGTAGACGGTCTGGCTGCCGCAGGACGGGGGAGATGGGCACGGCGAGAACGCTAGTCGTCCCGCGCCTGCGCGGCGAGCAGGGCGCGTGCCTCGTCGACGTCCTCGCCGTGGACGATCACCTCGCGGTAGCCGGCCGGCGTCATCGCGCCGTCGAGCGCGCCCGCGCCGGCGTTCGTGACCCGGTGGAAGCACTCGATCCCCTCGGTGCGCAGGAGCTGGCAGACGAGCTCTGCCTCCGGCTCGTTCGCGACCACGAGTCAGGCGCGCCAGCTCGCTCACGCCGCCGCCGTCAGGAACCGCCACAGCGTCTCGAAGCAGCGGACGAGCCCGGCGATCTCGACCTGTTCGTCGGCCGCGTGGGCGTAGCGCGGCTCGCCCGGCCCGAGGTTGACCGCGTCGATCCCGCGTGAGGTGAAGTCCGCCACGTTCGTCCACGCCTGCTTCGGCTCGAGCGCCAGTCCGCCTGCCTCGCGCAGCCGACGCACGAGCGGCGCGTCGGCGACGACACGGGCGGGCGGCGAGTTGCCGTCGACGACCAGCTCCGCACCGTCCGGGACGAGCGAACGCAGGTACGCCTCAGCCTCCTCGGCCGTGCGGTCGGGCGGGTAGCGCAGGTTCACGTGGGCGACGGCCTCGCCGGGCACGACGTTGTCGGCGATTCCCGCATGGAGCTGCGTCAGCGTCACCACCTCGTAGAAGGGGAGTCCCTGGATCAGCGCCTCGCGCCGCGGGATCCCGGCAAGGGGACGAAGGCCCTCGAGCGCCCGCTCGATCGCGTTGTCGGCCAGCCACGGCCTGGCCGAGTGGCCGCTCCGGCCCCGGAAGACGAGCCGCGCCGTGATGTTCCCGACGCAACCCGCCTGGATCGCACAGCCGGTCGGCTCGAGCAGGACTGCGAGGGCGGCGTCCGAGAGTACGGTCGAGCGCGCGAACAGATCGGGCAGCGGGCTCTCGTCCGCCGGCAGCTCCTCGCGCTCGAACAGCAGCAGGGCGACGTCGAACTCGGTCGGGGGTTGCTCGGCGTCGAGCTCACGCGCAAGCTCGAGCGCGACGGCGACCCCGCCTTTCATGTCGCTGGCGCCGACGCCGTGGACGGCTCCGTCGGCGACCCGCCCCGGCAGGTTGCCCTGGGCGGGAACCGTGTCCACGTGTCCCGCGAGCACGACGAGCGACCGATCCGGCCGTCGATCGGTCGCCCAGACCCGCGCACCCTCGACCTGCGTCTCGAGTGAGAACGAGGCCGGGACGAGCGCCGCCACGTGTGCCGAGATCGCCGCCTCGTTGCGGCTCTCCGACGGGATGTCGACGAGCTCGAGCGTACGGGCGGCGAGCCTGGCGGCCAGATCCGGCATCGCGAGGAGCGTGGCACAATCCCCCGAGTGACGACGCGTCAGCCCGCCCCCGCGCCGGGCCTCGAGCCCGAGCGGGGATTCATCCTCGCGGTGCTGGCCCGCGGCGTCGACGCCGACGACGAGCTCGCCGAGCTGGCCGAGCTCGCGCGAACCGCCGGAGTCGAGCCGGTCGGCCGGCTCGTGCAGCAGCGCCAGCGGCCGGATCAGCGGAGCTACGTCGGCAAGGGGAAGCTCGAGGAGCTGAAGGGCGCCTACCGCGAGGCGGGCTCGGAGGTGCTGCTGGTCGACGACGAGCTCGACCCGACCCAGCAGCGGACGCTCGAGAACACGCTGGACGCCCGTGTCGTCGACCGGACGCAGCTGATCCTCGACATCTTCGCCCAGCACGCCACGAGCGCCGAGGGCAAGCTGCAGGTCGAGCTGGCGCAGCTGGAGTACAACCTGCCGCGCATGCGGGGCATGTGGAAGCACCTCGAGCGCCTCGGCGGCGGCATGGGCTCGCTCGGCGCGGGTGTCGGCACCCGCGGCCCCGGCGAGTCGCAGCTCGAGACCGACCGCCGCCTCGCGGGTCGGCGGGTGACGCTGCTCCGCCGCCGCCTGCGCGACCTCGGCCGCCAGCGCGCGACGCGCCGCAAGGAGCGGGAGCGGAACGAGACGCCCGTGGTCGCGCTCGCCGGCTACACGAACGTCGGCAAGTCGACCCTGCTGAACGCGCTCACCGGCGCGGACGTCTCGGTCGAGAACCGCCTCTTCGAGACCCTCGACCCGACGACGCGCGGCTTCGACGTCGACGGGAAGCGGTACCTCGTCACGGACACCGTCGGCTTCATCAGGCGGCTGCCGACGCAGCTCGTCGAGGGCTTCGCCTCCACGCTCGAAGAGACGCTCGTCGCCGACCTGATCCTGCACGTCGCCGATGCTTCGCTGGCCGACGAGCGGCTGCAGGAGACGATCGACGCCGTCGAGACAGTGCTCGCGGGGATCGGCGTCGACGAGGTGCCCGTCGAGCTCGTCCTGAACAAGATCGACCGCGTCGACCCGCTCGGCCGCAGGCGGCTGGCGAATCGGTTCCCGGGCGCGCCGCAGATCTCCGCGGCGAGTGGGGAGGGGGTGGAGGAGCTGCGCGGTCGCATCGCCGAGCGCTTCGGTGACCGCTACGAGGAGGTCCGGCTGCTCCTGCCCTACGACGAGGGCGGCCGCCTGGCCGAGCTCTACGCGCTCGGCGCGCCGATCGACGAGCGCGAGGACGTGGAAGAGGGAGTGCTCGTGCGGGCACGCCTGCCCCGTCGCGAGCTCCGCCGCTACGCGCGCTTCCTCGTCGCCGAGGCTCACGACTCGACCGTCACGAGCGGCCGGTGATCGAGCTGCCGGTGCGCCGGCTGCGCGACGACGCCGTGCTCCCTTCGCAGGCCTACGCGGGCGATGCTGGCCTGGACCTCTCGGCGGCAGACGGGCTCACGATCGGCCCGGGCGAGCGGGCGGTGGTCGGCACGGGGCTCGCCGTCGCGATCCCCGAGGGGTACACGGGCCTCGTCGTGCCCCGGTCGGGCCTCGCGGCCCGGCACGGGATCGGCAAGGTCAACTCGCCGGGTGTGATCGACGCCGGCTACCGGGGTGAGGTGCGGGTCGTGCTCCACAACACCGACCTCCAGACGCCGTTCACGGTCGAGCCGGGCATGCGGATCGCCCAGCTCCTCGTCGTGCCGGTGCCGCCGGTGCGGCTGGTCGAGGTGGACGAGCTGCCGGCCAGCGAGCGCGGCGAGCGGGGCTTCGGCTCCTCGGCGGCGTAGCTCGTGTTCGAGCCGCGCATCCGGGTCTCTGCGATCCTGCGCTGGCAGGGGCGCGTGCTGCTCTGCCGGCACGAGAAGGGCGGCAAGGCGGTCTGGCTGCTCCCGGGCGGCGGCGTCAACTCGGGGGAGAGCCTGACCGAGGCGCTCGGGCGCGAGCTGCGGGAGGAGGTCGGGCTCGAGCCGCCCGCGCTCGAAGGCCCCGTCGCGCTCGTCGACTCGATCGCGCCCGACCGGTCGATCCGGGCGAAGCACGTCGTCCACGTCATCTTCGCCGGCCAGCTCGAGGGGTCGCTCGAGTCCGTCACGTCGCAGGACGCGGCGGTGTCCGGTCACCGGCTCTTCGTGCTGGACGAGCTGGACGGGATCGTGCTGCACCCGCCGATCGCGCGCTTCCTCCAGCGCTGGGAGCCCGGCGATCCGGCCGCGTACCTCGGCCGGATGTGGGTGCCCTAGCTAGTACCGACCGCCGCGGTCCCGCGCCCGCCGGGCCGAGACCTCGTGCGCCGTCGCCTCGAGCTCGTCTGGCAGCGGGGAGAGCTCCTCCGCCTCGCCGCCCGTCCGGTGCGCCAGTGACCACTCGAGCAGCCGGTCGGCCAGCCAGGGGTTCCGCGGCAGCAGCGGGCCGTGCAGGTACGTGCCGACCGCACGCCCGACGCGACACCCTTCCTGGCCCGACTCGCCGTCGTTCCCGAACCCCGCGACGACACGCCCCAGCGGCTGGGCGCCTGGATCGAGCCGCGTCCGGCCGATGTGGTTCTCGAAGCCGGCGAGCGTCCGGCCCGCCCAGGCGCAGTCGAGCAACACGTCGCCGATCATGCGCCGCTCGCCGGCGACCGTCTCGTGCGGGAAGAGGCCGACGCCGGGGAGCAGAGCGCCGCTTCGCTCGCGGTAGCCGCGGCCGAGCAGCTGATACCCGCCACAGACGGCGAGAAGGGCGGCGCCGCCCTCCACCGCCGTCCCGATCGGCTCCGCTTTCGCCGCCAGGTCGCCCGAGATCAGCGCCTGCTCTCGATCCTGGCCGCCGCCGACGTAGAGCAGGTCGTGCGCTCCCGGGTCCAGCTCGTCGCCGACGGAGACGCCCTCGACGACGAGCTCGTGACCGCGGAGCGCGGCACGGCGCGCCAGCACGGCGATGTTGCCGCGGTCGGCGTAGATGTTCAGGTACTCGGGATAGAGGTGACCGACGCGGATCGTCGTCATGCCGCCTGCCAGTACGGCTTGACGAGCCCACGCTCGACGGCGATCGCACGAAGCCCGAGCATCGCCGTGTAGGTGGGAAGCACGACGAGCTCGCCTCCCGGCGGGGTGAGCTCGAGCCCGCGATCGAGTGCGCTCGCGAGATCGGGGAGGACGTCCAGGCGCTCCTCCGGCAAGCCACCGTAGACGCACCGGAGGCCGAGCTCGGCCGCACGGTCGCCGGTTGCGACCACCCGGCCGGCGCCCGCGAGCAGCGGCTCGAAGTCGACGTCCCAGATCCAGGAGACGTCGCGGCCGTCCGCGATCGCGTCGTTCAGCGCGACGACGAGCGTCGCGGGGGAACCGCCGTCGAGCAGCGTCCGCACGGCCTCGTTCGCCCCCGCGGGGTTCTTGATCAGCAGCATCAGGACGCGCCGGTCGCCGGCTGCGATGCGCTCGAAGCGGCCGAAGGCTGCGTCGAAGCCGGCGAGCCCGGCGGCGATCTCGTCGAGCGGCGTGCCGAGCGCGTAGGCCAGTGACGCGGCAGCGAGCGCGTTGTAGACGTTGTAGAGGCCGGGCACGCGCAGCTCGACGCGCACCGAGCCGGTCGGCGTCGTGAGCGTGAACGCCGAGCGCTCGAGGCCGTGCAGCTCGAGCTCGCGGGCGGCCACGTCCAGCGGCGGCCGGCTGTGGCCGCACGCGGGGCAGCGGTAGTCGCCGAGGTGCCCGACCCAGGCCGACGCGTACTCGTACGGGCGGCCGCAACGGATGCACCACTTCGAGTCGGCCGCGTGCTGCAGGCCCGCACGGGCGTGGCGCGGATCGTCAAGCCCGAAATGAAGTGTCGACGCCCGCTCGAGGCCGAGATCCCCGACCTGCGGGTCGTCCGCGTTCACGACCACGAGCGAGTCGGCTGGAAGCTCGGCGACGGCGGCCCGCCACCGCTCGGCGACGAGCTCGAGCTCGCCGTAGCGGTCGAGCTGGTCGCGGAAGAGGTTGCCGAGGCACACGACACGCGGGTGGACCCGGCGCGCCACCTCGGGCAGCGCGCCCTCGTCGACCTCGAGCACGCCCAGCTCGGCACCGTCGGCGGCGAGCAGGGCGGAGGCGACGCCAGAGACGAGGTTGGCGCCGGAACGGTTCCAGGCGAGACGCCTCCCGCGGCCCAGGATCGCGGCCGCCATCGCGCTCGTCGTCGTCTTGCCGTTCGTCGCCGAGATCAGGACGGCGCCCTCGGGGAGCGTCGCGGCGAGCCGGTCGATCGCGCCCGGATCGAGCTTCCAGAGCAGCTTCCCGGGCAGCGTCGTGCCGCCGCCGCGACCCGCCGCCCGTGAGAGGCGTGCGGCGGCGCGGGCCGCGAGACGCTCGGCCTGAAGGCGGACGCTCATCGCGGCGAGCCTAGCGGCGGAGCCCGCAGGACACGTCTGCTCTGCCGCTCTTGCACTTTCTCAGCTTTGCTCTACGCTTGTTGCATGGGACGCCCCCGCCGGAGCCGCATCGCGGCCCGGATCGACGAGGCGGCGCTCGCCGAGTTCCAGGCCGGAATGCGGCGCCGCTACTCCGACGAGGAGATCCTCGCCGAGCTACGTGCGTCCTCCGAGCGCCTCGGCCGCTCGCCGACGATGCGCGAGTTCGCCGCCGACGCCGAGACGAAGGTGCACCCGCAGACCGTGATCGAGCACTTCGGCACGTGGAACGCGGCCAAGCGAGCGGCCGGCCTGGTGCCGCGCCGCTTCGTCACCCGGGAGGAGCTAGTGCGACTGCTGCGCGAGCTGGGGGAGGAGCTCGGCCGCACGCCGACCGCCCGCGACCTCGACGCGCGACGCGGCTCGATGCCGTCCAAGTCGCTCGTCTGGCACACCTTCGGCTCCCTGACGACGGCGCTTCGCGAGGCCGGATTCGACGTTCCGGTCGGCGAGGAGCGGCTCGAGCGAGCCGTCGAGCAGGGCGCGGCGATGGCGCGACGGCTCGGACGGCTGCCGAAGATGGACGACTGGAAGCGGTCGCGACAGCAGGACGACACGCTGCTGAGCGAGTGGCAGGTCTACCGGCTGCTCGACGTCACGCCGCCCTGGGCGGCCTTCCAGTTCCTCGTGCGCGAGCGCTTGCGGGACGAGGGCGCCGAGGTGCTCGCGGACGGCTCGGTGAGCGGCGGTCTAGGCCGCGGCCGCGATTGCGGCGAGGCGCTCGATGCAGCTCGCGCCTTCGTGCGGGGCGCGCACGGGGGGAAGAGCGTCCTGCTCGCGGTAGCTGCGGTCGGGTGTGAATCTGACGCGCTCGGCGATGCGACCGTTCTCGATCCGCAGGAGCCGGCCCTCGGCGACCTCCTGCTTCCGGAGCGTCATCCGGAGCGTGCGCTCGACCAGTTCGAGAGCATCACGAGTGGAGGCGAAGAAGACCTCGCCGGACCGGTGCCCCACCCACAGGGGCCGGCCGACGCCGCGGGCGAGATGCAGCACGCCGGCGTCGCGCTCGTCCATCCACGCGGTCGCGATCGCGCCCGACAGCTCCTCCAACGCGCGCGCGTCGCTCCGGCGCTCCTCGGCGAGGGCGAAGATGGCCTCGGAGTCGACGGTCATCCGCGGCTGTGCACGCTGCCAGCCGTGCGACGCGAAGAGCTCGTCGTCGTTCTCGATGATCCCGTTGTGGATGCCCACCACCGAGCCGTGCCGGATCGGGTGGTTGTTGGCCTCGATCGTCGGGTGGCCCTTGGTGTAGTCACGGACGTGGACGAGCGCTTCGTTCGCACGTGCCGGAATCCGGACTGCGTCGAGGAGCTTGCTCGCGGCGGTGCGCTGCTTCACGACCGTCACCCGAGTGCCGACCCCTCGGAAGGCGTACCCCGTCGCGTCCGCCCCTCGTTCGGCGATTCCGGCGAGCAGGGCCTGAGCAGCCAACGTCCGCTCGACGGACGAGCTCTGACTCAGGCTATATCCCGCAATTCCGCACATGCCGCAGATTCTCTGTTCTCTATCGGATGCCCCGACTTGCTACTTGAAAACTGTAGACGGAGGGTGTGAGCGGTTCGTTAGGGCCAGCTTCGACGCCCGGCCGTTTGCGCCTCCCTCAAGCGAGGCACGCCGAGCGCCGATAGATGCCGGGTGGAACACGACCTCGCTCAGCCCCTGCCCGAGCCGGAGGATGCCTCCGAGCCCCATCTCGAGCTGCTGCCGACCCCGGACGCCGTCGAGCCCGACGACGCCGAGGAGGTCGAGGCCGCTGACGAGACAGAGGCGGAGGAAGCCGCTCCGGTCGCGAAGGCCGAGGCGACCCAGGATCCGCTCAAGCTCTACGTCCGCGCAATCGGCGACGGACGCCTGCTGACTCCCGGCGAGGAGCGTGAGCTCGCCAGGCTCAAGGACGAGGGCGACCAGGTCGCGAAGCGGCGCCTGATCGAGGCCAACCTGCGCCTCGTCATGTCGATCACGCGCCACTACACGCGCGCGGGCGTGCCGCTGCTCGACCTGATCCAGGAGGGCAACCTCGGGCTGATGCGCGCGGTGGAGAAATTCGACTACACGATGGGCTTCAAGCTCTCGACCTATGCGACGTGGTGGATCCGCCAGTCGATCACGCGCGCGCTCGCCGAGCAGGGTCGCACGATCCGCCTTCCCGTCCATGTCGCGGAGCAGGTGCGCAGGGTGATGCGCTCACGGCGGCTCCTCGCGCAGCGCCTGAACCGGGATCCCTCGATCGAGGAGATGGCGACGGAGAGCGGCTTCACGCCCGAGCGCGTGCAGGAGCTCCTCGACCTCGTCCAGGACCCGGTCAGCCTCGAGACGCCCGTCGGCGACGGCGAGAGCCTCTACGGCGACATGATCGAGGACACGCACACGGATGCACCCGACGACCAGACCGCCGTCCGGCTCCGCTCGAAGGAGCTGGGACAGGCCCTCGAGCACCTCAACCCGCGGATGCGGCTGGTGCTGACGCGCCGCTTCGGGCTCGACGGCCAGCCGCCGCAGACACTCGAGCAGGTCGGCACGGGGCTCGGCATCACGCGCGAGCGCGTCCGGCAGCTCGAGGCGCGCGCGCTGCGTCAGCTGCGCGCCGTCGCACCCGAGCTCGTCTTCTACCTCCAGACCTAGGAGCGGGCGGGAGTGGGGGCCGTGCCTCGCCGCTAGAGCGAGGCGGCGACCGACTCCATCTCGCGCAGCGACGCCAACCGCCTGAGCGACTCGAGCTCGATCTGCCGGACCCGCTCGCGGGTCAGGCCGAGCCGCCGGCCGATCTCCTCGAGCGTCTTCGGCTCCGCGTCGGCGAGCCCGTAGCGCAGGACGACGACCTCGCGCTCGCGCTCGGTCAGCGCGCCCAGTGCCTGCTTGAGCGCCTGCGAGCGCAATGCCCGTTCGACCTCCTCCTCGGGCAACGGCTCGTCGCCGGCCACGAAGTCGCCGAAGACGGCGTCGTCGGTGTCGCCGACCGGCTGGTCGAGGCTCGTCGACGCCCGCGCGGCCGCGCGCACCTCGATCGCCTGCTGGAGCGGCAGCGAGGCCTCCTCGGCGATCTCCTCGAGCGACGGCTCGCGACCGAGCTGGGTCCAGAGCGTCCGCTCGGCGCGGTTCATCTTCTGCAGCCGCTCGACGATGTGGACGGGCATCCGGATCGTGCGCGCCTTGTCGGCGAGCGCCCTGGCGACCGCCTGGCGGATCCACCAGGTGGCGTAGGTCGAGAACTTGAAGCCGCGGCGCCAGTCGAACTTCTCGACGG
This sequence comes from uncultured Gaiellaceae bacterium, assembly GCA_963808915.1. Taxonomy (GTDB): domain Bacteria; phylum Actinomycetota; class Thermoleophilia; order Gaiellales; family Gaiellaceae; genus CAVTBT01. Next base: position 174,369 of record CAWEHJ010000002.1, read on the forward strand.
CGCGGATCAGGCCGAGCGTGCCCTCCTGGATCAGGTCGAGGAACGGCAGGCCCTGGTTGCGGTAGTTCTTGGCGATCGAGACGACGAGCCGCAGATTCGACTGGATCATCAGCTGCTTCGCCTGCATGTCGCCGCGCTCGATCTTCTTCGCCAGCTCGACCTCCTGCGCCGCTGTGAGCAGCTGGTGGCGGCCGGCCTCGCGAAGGAAGAGCTGGAGCGCGTCGGTCGTCGTCTCCGGAGGCGTCGCGACCACGACCGGGGCGGGCTCCGGCTCGGGGACGGGAACGGCCTCGACGATCTCGATCCCGCGCTGGTCGAGCACGCGCGAGAGCGCGTCCTGCTCGAGCGAGTCGAGCTCGTACGTCTCGACGAGGTCGCTCACCTCGGTCGCCTGGACGGAGCCGGTCGGCTCAGCGCCCTCGAGGAGCGTCCGCACGCCCTCCAGCTGGAGCAAGGTGTCGATGTCGACGGTCGTCATGCCCGCGAGTGGGTCCCTTCCTGCATCCGGGCAGGGCCAAACCCTCGCGGTGCGGTTTCAGCGAGGTCCGCGCACGCGGACGCCGACCGCGGCGACCGTCGTGAGGGCGAGAACGACGAGCAGCACGACCAGACGCGCATCCGCCGCAGAGCCGGTCGCCTCGATGGTTGCGCCGAGCGACGAGCCGATCGAAGCGCTCTCGCGCTCCCGGTCGTCGATTGGCGCCGCGGTCGACTCGGCGGCGCTCGAGCGGGGTCGTCGGGGCGCCGTAGGACGAGGAGGAGGCGACCGCCTCGAGCGCGGCGCCGCTCGCGCCGGCCGAGCTGAGCTGCTGCGCGACGGCGGGGGAGAGCGGCGCTCGGCGGACCTTGCCGACCCCGACCGCGACGGAGCCGTCGCTCGTCGGCACCGTCTCCACGTACTGCGAGACCGCCGAGTCGGGCGGCCCACCGTCGGCGTTCGCGAGTGTGGGCAGGAGCAGGGTCACGACGATCGTGGTGCCGAGCACCACGGCGTGCCGCCACGCGGGCGACCGATGTGTCATCGCCGTTCCGAGCAGACGGCTAGCGTACCGAACGTGCTCGGGCGTGCCGGAGCCGGGGCCGGTTGGCCGTCGATCCTGGCTCTCGCCGTCGGCGCCGTCGCGGCGTGGCTCGCGTTCGACAACGGCACGTACCAGCTTGCGGCGCGGAACACCCTGGCGATTGCGGTCTGGTGGGGCGTGGGGATGCTGGCGGCGTTCGAGCTGGTGCCGCTGCGCCGGCTCCGGGGCATCGCCGTGATCGCGACCTTGCTTGGCCTGCTCGCGCTGCTGACCCTCGCCTCGCTCCTCTGGGCGCCGAGCGCGGAGAAGGCGTTCGAGGAGGTCAACCGGGTCACGCTGCTTGCTCGGGATCGTCCTGCTCGTGACGCTGCTCACAGCGCTGCGATCGGTCGCGGCATGGGCCGACGGGCTCGCGGCCGCGATCGCCGCCGTCGCAATCGCCTCGCTCCTGACGCGGCTCTTCCCGGGCCTCGTCGAGGGTCGCGAGCTCGCGACCCTGCTGCCTTCGGCGGCGACTCGGTTGAGCTTCCCGCTCGGTTACTGGAACGGGCTCGGCGTCCTGCTGGCGCTCGGTGTGCCGCTGCTCGTCCAGGCTCGGCCTCGTCGCGCGCTGGGTCGTGGTGCGCTGCGCAGCGGTCGCGGCGCTGCCGGTCGTCGCGGGGTCCCTCTACCTGACGTCGTCGCGAGGCGCGGTCGCCGTGGCGGTCGTCGCCTTCGCCACGTTCCTCGTCCTCACCGACGACCGCTGGGAGGCCGGCGCGGTCCTGGTGCTCGGCGGCCTCGGCGCGGCGGCCGCCGTTGCAGTGCTGGCGCCGAGGCATACGCTGGTCGACGGCCCGCTCGACTCTGCACGCGCGACGGAGCAGGGGCACGAGGCCGCACTCCTGCTCGTCGTGGTCGCGCTCGCCACCGGTCTCGTCGCGCCGTTCGCTCTCGCGGTCGCCGGCCGCATCCATTCGCGGCGGTGGGGCCGGGTGCTCGCCGTTGTCGCAGTCGCGCTCCTCCTCCTGGTCGCCGTCGCCTCCGACCCCGTCGAGCGCCTCCGGGAGTTCAAGCAGCCGCCGACCGCAGCCCAAGCTGTCGGGCCGAACGGGTCGTCCGTCAGCGAGCACCTGCTCAGCGCGAACGGCAGTGGCCGCTGGCAGTTCTGGCACGCCAGCGTCGACGAGTGGCGTGCCGACCCCGTTGTCGGCGGCGGGGCCGGCACGTTCGAGGCGTGGTGGGCGGAGCACGGCTCGCTGGCGACGTTCGTCCGCGACGCGCACTCGCTGTACCTCGAGAGCCTCGGCGAGCTCGGCCCTCTCGGCCTGCTCCTGACCCTGGCCGTCTGTCTCGGCGGCGTGGCGCTCGCGGCACGCCGGTCGTGGCGGCTGGCAGGATCGGAGCGGATCACCGCCGCCGCCCTCGCTGCGGTGGCGGCCGCATTTGCGGTCGCCGCCGGCATCGACTGGATGTGGGAGCTGACCGTGGTCTCGGCCGTCGCGCTCACGGCCGTCGCGCTGGCGTCTCGACTCGGCGTCACGACGGACACCGAGCGGCGCGACTCGCCTGCCTGGCTCCGCGTCTCGCTCCTCGGCGTTGCGCTCCTCTGCATGGTCGGGCAGGCCGTGCCGCTGCTCGCGCAGCGCGAGATCGCCAGGAGCCGGGACGCGGCAGCACGAGGCGACGGTGTGGACGCGCGCGACGCCGCGCTTCGCGCCCGCGACATCCAGCCATGGGCGGCGTCGCCGTACCTTCAGCTCGCCCTGATCGACGAGCGGCTCGGCCGCCTGCGTGCCGCCCGTGACGAAGTCGAGTCGGCGCTCGAGCGGGACAGCAGCGACTGGCGGCTCTGGCTCGTCGCCGCCCGCGTGAACACGAAGCTCGGCCGGATCGAGGACGGGAGGAACGCGCTCGCGCGGGCGGTCGAGCTCAACCCGCGCTCGCCGCTCTTCCGTGACGTTCGGGTGAGGGGCCGGTGAGCGTGGCGTGAGCCGCCTGTGGAAGAACGTCAGACGTGCGTTATGCTCGACACAGCGATGCCTGTCGGTTCGCCGCCGACCGGAAGGGGGACATGGGGGATTCGGTGTACGGCCAGCGGTCGCCCGCCTTGGGAGCAACCCCTCCTGCGCGCGCGTCGGTGCTGCGCCGCGCGCTCCTCGGCGCGGACTCGCGGGCGCATCGCGGCATCTGGCGCGACGCCCTGCTGCGCCGGCTGGTGGCGGCGGCCGACCTGGCGGCCGGGACGCTCGCACTTCTCGTCGTCACGACCTCGCTGCCGGAACAGGACCGGCTCGTCCGCGCCGCGATCTTCCTGCCCGCCTGCCTCGTCCTCTCCAAACTGTCGGGCCTCTACGACCAAGACCAGCGTGCGCTCCGGCACCTCACCGTCGACGAGGCGCCGCGGCTCCTCTTCGCGGCCGTCGGCGCGACGTTCGCCCTCGCGACGGTCCTCGTGCTCCTGCCGAGCCCGCCGCTCACACTCGGTGAGGGCGCAATGCTCGCGCTCGTCACCTCGAGCCTCGCCTTCCTGCTGCGCGCCGTCGCCCGCCACGTCTGGCGCCGTGCCACGCCCCCACAGCGGATCGCAATTGTCGGAAACGGGTCGGCAGGCGCCGCCGTTCGGCGCAAGCTCGAGCTCTTCGACGACATCCATGTCGAGGTCGTCCACGCGCAACCGCAACTCTCGGCCCAGGAACTGCACGGCGATCCGGCGTGGTTAGACGACCTCGAGCGCGTGATTGTCGTTTCGTCCTCCGTCGACGACGATGTCGTCCGACGCCTCGTCGCGGTCGGTCGGCGACGCCGCGTCAAGGTCAGCGTCGTGCCCACGGTGGCGGGCATGTTCGGGACGGCGGTCACCCTGAATCACGTTGCCGACCTGCCGGTGATCGAGTACCACACCTGGGACGTCTCGCGCTCGACCCTGTTCCTGAAGCGTTGTCTCGACCTCGTCGTCTCGGCGATGCTCCTGCTCGTCCTGCTGCCGCTGCTCGCCCTCGTAGCGCTGCTGATCAAACGCGACAGCCCGGGGCCCGTGCTGTTCCGGCAGCGGCGTGCCGGCCTCGAGGGACGGCCGTTCTGGATGCTGAAATTCCGGACGATGGTCGCGGACGCCGAGGAGCTGCTCCCGCAGCTCGTCTCATTCGACGGCCTCGCCGAGCCGGTCTTCAAGCTGGAAGACGACTCGCGCACGACTGGGACGGGCCGCTGGCTGCGCCGGTGGAGCCTCGACGAGCTGCCGCAGCTGCTCAACGTCCTGCGTGGGGAGATGAGCCTCGTCGGCCCGAGGCCGGAGCAGCTCGAGCTCGTGGCCCTCTACACGCCGGAGCAGCGGGACCGTCTCCGCGTGAAACCTGGCCTCACCGGGCCGATGCAGGTCTACGGGCGAGGCCGACTGTCGTTCGCCGAGCGGCTCGCGGTTGAGCGCGAGTACATCGACAACCTGACGATTGGGCGCGACCTGCGCATCCTCGGTTTGACGCTGCCGGCGGTCTGTGGCCGCCGAGGCGCGTTCTAGTCCGCTGATCGGGTGTCCGATCGTTGATAGATCAGCGCACGATAACCGGCGTTATGTCAAGTTGGGATTTCGCCGCCCCTGCCCCAGTCAGAAGGTCGCGTCCCGGACACCCAGCGCGATCAGCGAGAGGACGAACGCCGCCAGGGCGAGCCGGTAGATAGCGAAGACGGAGTAGTCGTGACGGCGCACGTAGCCGAGCAGCGCCCAGATCGCGACGAGCCCGCTGCCGGCGGCCGCGATCGTGCCGATCAGGAACGGTCCCTGCCACCCGGCGGGCAGGTCGCCGAGGAGCACGTCCTTCACGCCTTTGAGCAGCGCGGCGCCGAACACGACGGGGATCAGCAGCAGGAACGACAGGCGCGCGGCCGCGTCGCGCGAGAGGCCGAAGCCGCGGGCAGCCGTGATCGTGATCCCCGAGCGCGAGACACCCGGCGCGAGCGCCAGCGTCTGGGCGAAGCCGATCAGGACGCCACGGTGCCAGCCGAGATCTCGCGTCACCCGATTCTGCGGCGCCACGCGATCCACCCACCAGAGGAGGACGCCGAAGACGGCGAGGAGGATCGCGATCTGCCATGGATCGCCGAGGTGGTCCTCGATGAAGCTCTCGCCCGCCGCGCCGACGAGCGCAGCCGGGACCGTGGCGACAACGACCAGCCAGGCGACGCGCTCGTCGTCGGTCTGAATCGAGCGGCGCCGCACGCTGCCGAGCCAGGCCGCGACCAACGTGACCACGTCCGCCCAGAAGTAGGCGATCACCGCGACGAGCGTGCCCAGATGCAACGAGACGTCGAAGGTCTTGTTGAACGCCTCGTGCGTCCGCAGGAACCCCCAGTCGGCGAGCCACGGCACGAGGATCAGGTGAGCGGACGACGAGACGGGCAGCAGCTCGGTCAGACCCTGCACGATGCCGAGGACAAGTGCCTGCCACCCCGTGAGCGAGCCCGGCTCCTCCCCCACACCGAGGGCGGCGAGCACGAGCGCCGTGAGCAGGCAGACCGCCGCGGCGGCGAAGAGCGGCGTCCTGCGCACCGCGCGATCCTAGTCCCCGTCGCCGCGCAGAGCGCTCGGAACGAAATCGTGTGCAATTTGCGAGCTTCGTCCCCGAGGGCCCTTGCGCGCCCCAACGGCGTTCCCTAAGTTCCCTCTTGCACCGAGCACGGAGCGCGATTAGGTCGAAGCTCAGCTCGAAGGCCCTACGCGGAAGCGAAAGGTCAGCGGGCGGAGTGGACGAAAGCGCCACCGGCTCGGTGAATTTTTTTTGGGCAAATGCTGGTTGGGTCCCGCCGCTGCCCCGCTCGCTAGGATCGCGCCGTGCACCTGCGCATGCCGAGCATCGACCAGGGCGTCCAGGCCTTCATCTGGGCGGTCGTCTTCTTTCTCTACCTGTGGGTCGGCATGCTCGCGGTCGGCGTCTCCGGCGCGACCGCGTTCATCCTCTCGCTGGTGCTCTCGGCCGCGATCTGGCTGCTCGTCCGGACGCGCGGCGGCGAGCGGCCGCGCCCGTATCGCGGCTGACCGCCGTCAGTGCGGGCGCGTGAGCGCGAAGACGAGACTGCGCGTCAGATCCTGCCCGAGCGCCTCCTCGAGGCGGTCACGGGCCGGCCGGCGCTTGCGCGTGAGCCCGAGCGCGAGGCAGTGCTCGATCAGCAGCGTGTGACCGGTGATGCCGTGCGATCCGAGGGCGGCGACGCTCATGCGGAGAGCATCGGGTCACCCGTCTTCGCCGGCGATCCCTGGCGGGAGTGAGCTACGAGCGAATCACCTGCTGCGGGGGATCCTCGACCTCGGTCTCCGCCTCGGTCCGGCGCTCCGCCGTGAGCGGCTCGTCGGCCACAGATGTGTCGACTGCAGCCGGCTCCTCGCGCTCGACCGGCTGCCCAGGCAGCGACCGGAGCCGCGGACCAGAGGTGTCGAACGTGAAGCCGAACGTCAGCCCGATCCCGAACACGACCGCCGCGAGCAGCTCGCCCAGATCCGAGACGACACCCCCCACGCCGAGATCGTTCGACCAGGCAGCGGTGTCGAGGAACGGATCGCCGGGCTGGCTCGCGAAGAGCAGCCAGAGTCCGACGATCGCGGCGGGCAGGAAGCCGAGCAGGAAGACGGGCAGACTCAGCCGCGGCCAGCCCCACTTCGTCCAGCCGCCGAGCAGCTGCGACAGCGCCATCGTGAGCCCGGCGGCCGCAACCAGCCCGTACGTGGCCCAGTACCCGCCCGCCGAGTTGTCGCCCATCTGGGCCGCCAGCCAGATCAGGAAGCCTGCGACACCGACGCCGATCAGCGTCGCCACACCTCGTGTGATTCCGTACATGGGTCACCCCCAAGCCGTTTGATCGTGGATACCCCTGTCTGGCAAGCGCCAACCCGCCTCGGCGATGAGTTCTCGCCCGGCTCGCGGTCTGATCGACGAAACCCGACGAGAGGAGCAACAGGCATGTTCACCGAGACCAAGGCGTTCAGCGGCTTCGCCGCCGCCGACCTGCGCGAGGCCGAGGCGTTCTACGGCGAGACGCTCGGCCTGCGGACGTCGACTCCCACCGAGGGGCTGCTGGCGCTACATCTCGCCGGCGGGCGCGACACGCTCGTCTACCTCAAGCCCGACTTCGTTCCGGCCACCTACACGATCCTCAACTTCCAGGTGCCGGACATCGACGAGGCCGTCGACGGGCTGGCTGCACGCGGCGTGCGCTTCGAGCGCTACGACGGCTTCGAGCAGGACGAAAAGGGCATCTCGCGCGGCCTGGGGCCGGACATCGCCTGGTTCAAGGATCCGGCCGGGAACATCCTGGCCGTGCTGCAGGAAGCCTGACGCGCGCTCAGGCGAGGTCGAGCCGGCGCTCGTCGAAGCGGGACGAGTCGAGCTCGAGCCGGAACTCCTCGAGGGTGCGCAGCGCGTCCTCGGCGAAGACGTGGTCGACGACGCCGATGCGCGGGTCGTTCCAGAACGGCACGTCGACGTGGGCGTTCGAGACGAGGTTGACCGAGAGCGAGGAGCAGACCGGGCAGCGCACCGCGAGCCCCATGCGGCCTTCACCGGGCGAGAGGACGACGAACGACGAGGGCGACACAGGCCGCGGCCGCTCCTCCGGGTAGCAGTAGAAGCTCCACGGCCACTCCCCCGCCCCGATGCGCCTGGCGGCGAGATCGCCGAGCTCGGCGCCCGCATCGTCCATCCTCGTCGTCATCAGGTTGACGTAGCAGCGCTCGTCGAGGCCGAGCGGCGCCCAGTCGAGATCGTGGTCGGAGACGAGCGCCGGGTGCTCGGCACCGCAACCGCACGCGAAGTCGACGCGGTAGACGGCCGGGTGCTGCGCCCCGGGAAGCCGCTCGAGTCGCCGAAAGGCCGACAGCCTCACGCACGTCTCCCCGTGTGCAGGGCAGGCGAGCGTGAACCGGCCGGTCAGGGCGTCGTACACGAGGCTGTTCTAATCGGCAGGTCGGACGCCGAGCTGGAGAGATCAGCGGTCGGCGACGTCGCGCAGGTCGCGCCAGAAGAGCAGCTGTGCGAGCTCCTGGGAGACCGCGGCGAGGACCTTCAGGTCGTCGAGCCCCTCCTTGTGGCGCTCCGGGTTGCGCGAGCGGAGGGCCGGTGCGACGAGTTGCTCGAGGAAGGCCGCCTGCCGGCCTGCGGTCGTGCGGAACGTGCGCAGGTGACGGGCGTCGACGCCGAAGCGGGCGAGCTTGCCGCACGCGGAGGCGATCTCGGCGTCGCTCTGGCGGAAGAGGCGCTGGCCGCCGTCGAGCCGGGCCGTGAGCAACCCGAAGTCCTCCAGCTGCCGCACGAAGTCGGGCGCGATCCCGGCCCGGTCGCAGAGCTCTGACAACTCGAGCTCGCGCTCCTCCTCGCCGAGTCCCGGGGCACGCCGGCGGGCCCGGTCGGCCGTCGCGGCAGGCGAGTCGAGCTCCTCGCGGATCACGCGCAGCGGCAGGAACTCGTCCCGCTGCAGGCGCAGGATCGTCTCGAGCCGCTCGACGTCGTCCTCGCTGAAGAGCCGGTAGCCGCCGCGGGTGCGCTTCGGCGTCAGCAGGCCCTGGTCCTCGAGGTAGCGGATCTTCGAGATCGAGATGTCGGGGAACTCGTCGCGCAGGCGCGAGCAGACCGCTCCGATCGTGAGCAGGCGGGTCGTGGAGGTCGCGGTCGTCGTCGTCATCGGAGGAGGAACGTCAGTCGGTACTTGCCGATCTGCAGCTCGTCGTCGTCTTCGAGCTCCGCCGACTCGATCCGCTTGCGGTTGACGAAGGTGCCGTTGAGGCTGCCGAGATCGCGGATCGTCCAGCGCTCGCCGGCGTGGGTCAGCTCGGCGTGCTTGCGCGAGACCGTGACGTCGTCGAGGAAGACGTCGCAGTCCGGCGAGCGGCCGATCAGCGACGTCTCAGGCTCGGGGAAGAACGTCTCCCCCGCCCTCCCGCCACCGGAGCGGACGACGAGCGCAGGCCCGCGGAAGCCGGTCCGCTCGAGCACACCTGCCGGATCCTCGGCCATCTCCTCGGCGGTGAACGTCTCGGTGTTCTCCCCGGGCGCGTCGGGCAGCAGCCGGTTGCCGCATTTCGCGCAGTAGTTGGCGGCCTCTGGGTTCTGGAAGCCGCACTCAGGGCAGTAGACGTGGCTCAAGCGGGCTCGTCCTCGACCTTGGGCGTTGCCTTCGAGGCGAGGATGTCGCTGAGGCGCTCGACGTCCGCGAGCCCGTGCTCGCCCGACTCGAGCTGCTTCTGCAGCCGCGCCACGAGCTCGGCGCGCAGGATGTCGATGCGGCCCTGGAGCAGGCGCCGCCGGTACGAGACCTCGTTCTCCTCGGCCTCGAGTTCGTGGATCAGCGTTCGGAGAGCGTCGTCGGAGAGCGATGCGAAGTCGGGAAGCGGTTCCACAGGCGCCTTTCGGTGGCGGGGTTCGGTCCTTCCAGTAAAGCAGCGGGAGACCCGAGGGGTCAACCTCAGCTTGAGGCTTTTGCCTCCTCCAGGGTTCGCCCCGCAGGCTCGTCTCCCTGCACGATCTCGGCCACGATCGCCTCGAGCTCGGCCTCGAGCGCCTCCGAGTCGTCGGACGTGGTGCCCTCCGCGTAGAGGTGCAGCAGCGGCTCGTCCTGGTCCGGCAGGACCTGCGCCCAGCCGCGCTCGTCGAACACCTTGATCCCGTCGAGGAGGTCGAGCTTGCGCCCCTGCAGACGCTCGTTGAGGACGCGCATGACGAGCCCCTTCTTCCCCCAAGGGCAGGCGAGCTGCCGGTGCACCCGCGTCGGGCGCGGCAGCTCCGCCACGAGCTCGGAGAGCGGACGGCGCTCGGGAGCGAGCAGCTCGAGCAGCTTGCAGAGCGTGGCGATCGCGTCGTAGGCGGGCGTGAACTCCGGGAAGACGTACCCGCCGCCGACCGCGCCGGCGAAGACGACGCCCTCCTGGGCCGCGGCACCGGTCAGCGCCGCGAGCGAAGCCTGCGTGCGCAGGACCTCGAGCGACGTCCCCTCGAGGACGGCCTCGACCTGGTGGGTGACGGTGACCGGAACCGCCACGGTGCCGCTGGCGCCGCTCTCGCCGAGGAGCCGCACCAGCAGCAGGAGTGTCTGCTCGACCCCGACCTCCTGTCCGGTCTCGTCGACGAGGACGATGCGCTCCGCCGAGCGGTCGAAGACCGCGCCGAGATCGGCTCCGACCGCCGTCACGATCCGCTTCGTGTTCCCGACCGCCTGCGAAAGGCTCCGCGACGTCTCGCGCTGGTCGGTGAAGAAGCCGTGCGTCGTGACGGTCTCGATCCCGAGCGGCCCTGCCACGAGCGGCAGCACGAACGAGGCCGCCGAGTAGCCGAGGTCGACGACGATCCGTGAAGCCCCGCTGCCGGATCGCCTCTTGATCCAGCCGGTCGAGGACGTCCTGCGCGTAGCTCTCCCGTACCCGGGCCGGGTACGACGTCTTGCCGATCTCGTCGAAGCCGACCCGCCGCAGCTCCTGCCGGGTGAAGTGCTTCTCGATCTCCTTCTCGAGCCGCGCGGTCAGCTGGACTCCGGGCGGCTCGAAGATCCGGATCTGGACGACCTCGGGGTCGGTCCCGCTGGCGCCGACGTGGATCGCGGCGGCAAAGCCCTGCGTCTTCAGCACGTGCCGGCCGATCGCCGGCGGCGAGACGCGCAGGTCGGCGACGTCGACGCCCGTCGAGTTGAGGCCGGAGATCATCGCGCGCTTCAGCATCCGGCACGCGCCGGGTGAGTCGCGTCTCGCGACGACGCGCGCGCCACGCTTCAGCGCCGTTCCGAGCGCGGCGGCGAGCCGCACTGCCGTCTCGGGCGTCAGGTCGACGTTGACGAGCCCCGAGACGCCGTCGCGGTCGAAGAGCCTGGACGTGGCCCTCGACTCCCAGATCAGGCTCTCGTGGATCTGCGTCCCGGTCTCGACCTCCTTGTACGGGTAGATCCGCACTCCGGGCATCACGCTCGCCTCGGCGCCGATCGTGACCTCGTCGCCGATCGCCGCGTCCTCGTGGATCCGGACGTGGTCGCGGATGTCGCACGAGCGGCCGACGATCGCCCCCTCGATCAGCGTCGAGCGGCCGATGTGCGTCGAGGCGTCGACGACCGAGCGCACGACGCGCGCGCGCTCGCGCAGGGTGACGCTGTTCGCCAGCACGGTGTACGCGCCGACCGAGGCGTTGCGGGCGATCCGGCAGTAGTTGCCGACGAACGCGGGGCCCTCGACCTCCTCGACGTCGTCGATGTCGACGCCTTCGCCGACCCAGACGTTGCCGCGCAGCAGGATGCCCGGGATGTTCAGGCGCACGCGCTCCTCGAGCGCGTCGAAGTTCGCCTGCCGGAACTGGTCGATCGTGCCGATGTCCTGCCAGTAGCCGTCGAGCACGTGGCCGTAGAGCGGCCGGCCCATCTCGAGCAGGAGCGGGAAGAGCTCCTTCGAGAAGTCGTACGGCCGGTCGGTGGGCACGTGCCGCAGCACCTCGGGCTCGAGCACGTAGATCCCGGTGTTGATCGTGTCGGAGAAGACCTGGCCCCACGACGGCTTCTCCAGGAACCGCTCGATCCGCCCGTCGTCGTCGGTGACGACGATCCCGAACTCGAGCGGGTTCGGCACGGGCTTGAGCCCGATCGTCACGTCTGCGCCCTTCTCCTTGTGGGCGGCGACGAGCGCGGTCAGGTCGACGTCGCAGAGGGCGTCGCCGGAGATGACGAGAAAGGTGTCGTCGAGCGCGTCGCTCGCGAGGCGGACCGAGCCGGCAGTGCCGAGCGGCTGCTCCTCGACCGAGTACTCGATCTCGAGGCCCATCGCCTCGCCGGTGCCGAAGTAGCTGCGGATCGCCTGCGGCATGAACGCGAGCGTGACGACGACTTCCTCCATCCCGTGCAGCTTCAGCAACTCGAGGATGTGCTCCATGCAGGGCTTGCCGACGATCGGCACCATCGGCTTCGGCTGATTCGACGTCAGCGGCCGGAGCCGGGTCCCCTCGCCACCGGCCATCACGACCGCCTTCACGTCCCCACCTCCCGGCGCGCCTTGAGCACGTACTGCGCGGCGGCGACGAGCGCCAGTGCGACGCCGATCCAGAAGAGCCAGACCGGCCAGTCGACCCCGTTGTCCGTCACGATCACGAAGCCGATCGACGCGTAGAGCACCCAGGTGGCGAGCTTCCCGAGCGGGCTGACCTCGAAGTCGTAGCCGCGCGGCACGACCAGCCTGTACCCGATCACCAGCACTGCGTCACGCACGAGGATCACCGCGGTCGCGTACCAGGGCAGCCGCCCGTCGACGAGCAGCATGATCGCCGCCGCGTCGATCATCAGCCGGTCGGCCAGTGGGTCGGCGACCTTGCCGAACGGCGACTCGACGCGCCAGCGCCGCGCGAGGAAGCCGTCGACCTGGTCGGTGACGCCTGCCACGCCGAAGACGATGCCGGCCGGCCAGTTCGCGGGGTCGTCGGCCAGCATCAGGCCGACGAAGAGTGGGATCAGCGCCAGCCGGAGGATCGTCAGCGCATTCGGAAGGACGCGGAGCGGCGCCGGCACGGCTCGGGTCGACATGGAAGGAGGATAGTCCTCCCGCGACCCGCCTCAGTTCGCTGGCCGGTCGCCCTCCTGCGGGCTCGGGAAGCGGACGACAAATTCCCGGTCCGAGCGCGCGATCGACCGCACCGCAATGACGACGAATGCGAACAGGGCGAGGACGAAGGTCGCCGCGGACGGCAGCAGCGCGAGCTCGATCCCCGCGCCGAGGCCGACGGATGCGATCCCGGCGGTCGCGCCCGCGACCACCGAGGCGAGCACCGCGATCACCCCGGGGAGCGCGATGAACCCCTGAAGCGGCGGCACAATCGCTCGGACGGCCAGGCTCGAAAGCAGCACGCCACGACGGTCGTCGTGCCTGCTCGTGACAAAGTACGGCTCGAGCTCGGGGGCGAGCTCCAGGTAGGCGTGGCGGATCCGGTTCATCCCTTGGACCCAGACCGCATCCTCGCGGTTGATCTGACCCAGCCGGAGGATCGTGACCACTCCGAGGAAGAAGACGACCGGCAGCAGCACGAGCGCGAAGGCGACGAACCCGTCGCCGAAGTCGGTCGCCTGGGCGACGAGCGCGAGAGCGACGACCGATCCGGTGAGGGCCGCCACGAAGATCGACGCACGGCTCATCGCCTCCGTGTAGCAGAGGCTGCGCGAAGCGAGCAGGCTCCAGTGCTCCGTCGAGAGGATCTGGAGCGCGTGCGGGCTGCTCGAGAGCCCGCCGCCGGTCGGGCCCGCGCCCTGATGGGTCGCTGCGCTGCGCGTAGCCTGGTCGGGATCGAGCATCGCGGGTAGGCGCGAGTCTACGCTGCCCACATGGGCGACACGCTCGAGCTCCCGGGCTTCGTCGACGCGCACTCGCACACGTTCCAGCGGGCGCTGCGCGGGCGCGCCGCCGGCGGTGACTTCTGGGCCTGGCGCGACGGGATGCTGCGCGAGGCGGAGGCGCAGACGCCCGGCACCGTGCGCTCGAGCTACGCGGCCGGCTACCGGGAGCTCCGCGCCGCGGGGTACACCGCGGTCGGCGAGTTCCACTATCTGGGGCTCGAGGAGGCACGGGCCGCCGCGGCCGCTGCGGAGGAGGCGGGCTGTCACGCTCGTGCTGCTCCTCGCCGCCTACGCCCGCGGCGGCCTGGCGCGCATGCGGCAGGAGTCGGTCGCCGACTACCTCCGCCAGCTCGAGTCGCTCCGCGACGACGGCATCCGCGTCGGCGTCGCCCCCCACTCCGTCCGCGCCTGCCCTCGCGACTGGCTCGAGGAGCTCGGCCGGTACGCCGCGGAGAACGCTCTCCCGCTGCACGTCCACGCCGACGAGCAGCCGCGCGAGATCGAGGAGTGCCTTGCCGAGCACGGCCTCAGGCCGATCGAGCTGCTCGCGGCGACCGGATGCCTCGACCGAGCGGACGACCGTGGTCCATGCCACCCACGCCGACGGCCACGAGCTCGATCTCCTGCAGCAGGCCGGCGCGACGGTCTGCGCCTGCCCGACGACCGAGGCCGATCTCGCCGACGGGTTCCTGCCGGCCGCCCGGATCGAGCACCGGGGAATCCCGCTCTGCATCGGCTCCGACTCGAACGTCCGGATCGACCCGCTCGAGGAGCTGCGGGAGCTCGAGGGCATCGCGCGGCGGCAGACCGGGAAACGGGGGGTCTTCGGCACCGAGCGGTTGCTCTGCTATGGCGCCGACGAGGGTGCTCGCGCGCTCGGCCTGGAGTCGTGGCCCGGGATCGAGATCGACCTCGGGCACCGCTCGCTCGCGGGCGTGGACGATGGCGACGTGCTCGACGCGCTCGTGGCCGGCTGCGGCGCCGACGTCGTCAGGCCTGGATGATCGTGCCGCCGACGCCGCCGCGGAAACGGGCCGACCAGTAGCCGGTCCGGTCGAGGTAGGCGGTGCGCGCCGCCCTGCCGGTCCTTCCCCACGCCCCGTCGTAGCTCCGGTACCGCTCGCCCGCTGCGCGGGCAGGCTCGATCTGCGTCCCCTCGTGCCATTCGTTGTAGCTCGTGATCGTGACGACGTCGGCGTTCGCACGGACGGCGCCGTTCCACATCGCGTCGTATCGCCGTCCGTCGCGCCGCGGCCGGATGCGTATGTCCGGGGTCGCGTGCCGTGCGTCGTAGCCCGGCCCGACCGACGGCGCGCAGACGAGGTCCAGTCGCCGCGCCTGCCTGCACATGCGCGGGAAGAGGTCGGCGTCGTAGAGGAGCACGTCGTAGGTGTAGAGGCCTGCGAAGCCGCCTGCGCTCGCCTTCCCCGCCAGGGGCGTGTTCGCGAAGAGCCGCATCCCGGGCGTCGACGCGTTGACGGCGAGCCAGTCCGAGTCCGCGATCGCAGTCGAGTCGTAGACGTAGACGTCTCTGACGCCGAACCCGCCCAGGTAGGCGAGGTCGGCGGTGACCGTTGCGGCGGACCGACCCCGGTACGGCTCGAGGTGCGCGGCGACCCGCAGCTTCTCTCGGCGGGCGGCGGCCTGGACGAGCGTCAGCCGCCGGTCCTCGGCCGACCCGCGGCCCCACCACGAGACGATGATCGTGTCGACTCCGGCCTCCGCGATCTCGTGCATCTGGGCCGAGACGACGCCCGCGTCGTCCGACGAGTACGGCCCGCGGACGGGATAGAAGCTCGAGCCGAGGTCGACGGGAGGTTGCGCGCCCTCCTGGTCCCAGTGTTGCCACTGCCCGTCGCGGCCGGGAGTCCCGTACCAGGCGTAGTAGAAGATCGCCACCGATCGGCCGTGGCCCGGGTCGCAGGGAACGTCGAATGCCGCCCACGCGAGCGTCGGGAGGAGCAGCGCCGCCGCTGCTCCGAGCAATGCGAGACCCAGCCTCACCCGCGGGCGAACTTACTCCATCGGGCGGCTGGAGCGCAAGGCTTCGGCAGGCTTGCTCAGATTGCCCTTGACCCTGCCGCCGGCGAGGTCGACCATGCCGACATGACGCGAACGTCACATGGCCTCGGATTCGTGCTCTTCGTCCTGCTCGTTGTAGCGGCGGGCATCGGCCTGTGGTGGCACTCGGCGAATCAGGCGGACCGCGACCGTTTCCAGCAGCGGCTCAGCGGCGCGCCGGTGCTGGGCTACTTCGTGCCGGCCCCAGGCCCGACGCTCGCCCCGCTCACGCCTCGCCAGGGCGACGAGGACTCGGGGATCCAGTTCCCGCTCAAGTGAGCGTTGCCTCGATGCCTGCAAAAACGAAAACCCCGCCTAAGCAGGGTTTTCGAGAGTCGGGGCGCCGAGATTCGTACTCGGGACCTCTTGTCCCCCAGCGTACCCCGCGGGTGACGACGCTCTACGACTAGCGGCTACCAACGGACGCAGCCATGCGGGATTGCGGGCGTCCACCCATGGGTGACTGGCTTGCCAGCGCGGGACTGTTTCCCGGACGTTTGGCCCGTGAGTGGCCCACGTTATTGAATGCCGCGATGTGTCCGCCATCCTGCTACGGCCAGTCGGCGGCGTTAGTCCGGACGTAAGCCCCCACCAGGGCTCCCGGAACCTGAGAGGGGTCGTCGCCGTCCGGCACAGACGTCGGCCACAACGCCGCGGCCAGCTCGCGGATCTCTTCGAGCGTGTAGCGGTCGAGCCACCACCGCCGCACAGCCGACGGGTTCCCGTAGCGTTGATTGCCTAGACGCTCAAGTCGTTTCCGCCGAAATTCTCTAGGTCGCGCTGCCCCTGCTCGGCGGCTGCGCGTCCCTCCCGCGAGTGAGAGTAGGCGGTGCGGGCCGCGGCGGACTCCAACTTGCGCTGATCCCTCTTGCGCCGACGCTCCTTGATGCGGTCAAGCAACTTCATGCGATGAGAATACGCCTCTTTGCCCCTCACCTAAATCGCGGTCATGAGCAGGTCTGAGCAGTGAACTGCGTTAGCGAGCACACCGAGCCGACCGCATACGCCCGCCACATCACATGTAGGTCTCGAATCCCGCTGCGAGCTCGCGGATCTCGTCGACCGTGAACCGCGCGAGCCACCCGCGCCGCATCCGCTCGACCTCGACCAGGTCGACGACCGCCGCGGATCAGCGATCGCTAGTCCCTACTGGAAAGTGCCCATGGCAGCGCGAGGCCGTCATGGTCGCCGCGAGGCAGCACATGCACGTGCAGATGGAAGACCTCCTGCCCCGCATGGCGCCCGGCGTTCGTGATCAGGTTCACGTCCGTGTAGCCGCGATCAGCAGCCCACCTGGCGGCAGCCCTGAACACTTCGCCGGTCAGCACCTCGTCCGTGAGCGCACTCTCGACATGTCGCTCCGGGACTACAAGCGCATGTCCCTCGGTGACAGGGTTGGTCGGCTCAAGCACCACCATCCCGTTGACACGCCCGAGAACCTCGTGCAATCCCCCGTAGTTGCAGAGCACGCAGGCCGGTGCCTCTGCTCGTTCGTGTGCCTGCGGGTCACTCACGTCAGGGGTCGATCATGACGCATGACGCGATCAGTCACTTCCCCCGATCGCCGCGAGCCTCGCGAGGTCTTCGGCCTCGCTCCTGATAGCGGCGGAACCGTGGAGCGATATCGCGCCGACTGAGTCTCCATGGGGCCAACTTACCGACGTTTGCGTTTTGCCCCGAGGAAAGCGACCCGTTCCTGGGCGTGATCTGCGGGGCGGCTATGAACGTCGCCAACTCCGCGGCGGGCGA
Organism: uncultured Gaiellaceae bacterium; assembly: GCA_963808915.1. GTDB lineage: Bacteria > Actinomycetota > Thermoleophilia > Gaiellales > Gaiellaceae > CAVTBT01. The sequence goes on from CAWEHJ010000002.1 coordinate 191,516, forward strand.
CGGGCTTGAAGCCGTCCGCGTGGTGGGCTCGGACAGCGTGGAGGCGGGGGGCTGCGCGTGACATGGGAGTTGTCTGCCTGGTCTGACCCGAAGACGCGCTGAAGTCGGACGGGCTCGGCTGTGTCCAGCGGCTGCCCATCAGGAGCCCTCCAGCGCGAGCGCGGCGTTCCTGTCGAGCCAGCGGTTGAGCTCCTTCACCGACACGAGGACGAGACGGCCGCGGCGAGTCGGAGCTGACACCGCCGAGAACGAAGGAAACCCCCGACTTTCCGGGGGTTTCGATGCATCGGGGCGCCGAGATTCGAACTCGGGACCTCTCAGTCCCCCAGACTAGCGCGCTAACCAGGCTGCGCCACGCCCCGCGACACGGGCAACCGTAGCAGCGACTGCGCTCGACGATGCGTTGCGCTCAGACGGCAGTCTCGAACGGGAAGCCGTACCGCGAGCGGAGGCGCTCGAAGTCTCGCCGGTAGACCACGGTCACCGGTTGCCCGGGTCAACACGCTAGCCCGTTACGCGCTGTTGAGCCGGCGGTAGAGCCGGTCGACGAGCTCGGGCATCGTCTCGAGCTTGCCGGTGATGGCGCGGACCCGGTACTCGCGGAAGTGCTCCGGCTCGACGCCGAGCGCGCCGGCGAGGCGCTCGACGACCTCGTTCGAGGGCACCGGCCTGTTGCCGTGCACGAGGTGGTTGAGGTAGCCGGCAGACAGGTCGGTCTTCGCCGCCAGTCCCCGGTAGGTCAGCCCGGTCTCGACCATCAGCCGCTCGATCGTCGGGCCGAAGGTCTCCTCGCTGAAGCGTCTCTTTCGAGCCATCAGGTGAGCGTTTGCGCGATGTCCGTTCGCGAAACACGCGCGTCCTCCCCGCCCCCGCGCGCGCGCAGGTCGACCAGGCCGTCCTCCAGCGACTTGCGACCCACGGTCACACGCCACGGCAGGCCGAGCAGGTCGGCGTCGGCGAACTTCTCGCCGGGGCGGAGGTAGCGATCGTCGAGCAGGACGTCCATCCCAGCCTCGTCCAGCTCGGCCGCCACGGCGGCGGCGAGCGCGACGATCTCCTCGTTGCCGCCCGCGAGCGAGACGACGTGGACGTCGTAGGGCGCGATCGCCGCCGGCCACACGATGCCGTGCTCGTCGTGGTGCTGCTCGACCGCCGCGGCGAGCACTCGGCCCGGCCCGATGCCGTAGCTGCCGCCCATGAGCGGACGCTCCTTGCCGTCCTCGTCGAGGAACGTCGCGCCGAGGGGCTGCGAGTAGCGGGCGCCGAACTTGAAGATGTGGCCGACCTCGATCGCCGTCCGGAAGCTGAGCAGGCCGCCGCAGCTCGGGCAGGTGTCTCCCTCGCGGGGCTCGCGGATGTCGGCGAGGCGCGGCTCGAAGTCGCGCCCGGCCTCGACGCCGCGGAGGTGGCGGCCGGTGTGGTTGGCTCCAGCGACGAACTGGCCCTCGCGGAGCGCGTCGTCCGCGACGACCTCCCCGGCGAAGCCGATCGGCCCCAGCGAGCCGGGATCGGCGCCGAAGGTCTCGCGGATCTCCTCGGGCGTCGCGGGCCGGAAGTCGGAGCCGAGCACCCCGAGCAGCTTGCTCTCCGACAGGCGGTCGTCGCCGCGGACGAGCCCGAGCACCAGCGTGCCGTCGCTCTTGACGACGGGCATCGCCTTCGACGTCGCACTCGCGTCGATCCCGAGGAACGCCGCGAGCGCCTCGATCGTCTCGACGCCGGGCGTCTCGACCTCCTCGGGCGCATCCAGCGGCGCGGGCAGGTCGGCGGCGCGCGGGATCCCGCGCGCGATCTCGAGGTCGGCGGCGTAGTCGCCGTTCTCGCACGTGACGAGGATGTTCTCGCCGGAGCCCGAGGGCGCGAGGAAGTCGACCGATTCCTTGCCGCCCATGATCCCCGACTCGGCCTGCACCTCGCGGTACTCGATCCCGCAGCGGTCGAAGATCCGCCGATACGCCTCGGCATGCAGCGTGAAGCTCCGGTCGAGCCCCGCCTCGTCGCGGTCGAACGAGTAGGAGTCCTTCATCACGAACTCGCGCACGCGGAGGAGGCCGCCACGGGGGCGCGGCTCGTCGCGGGCCTTCGTCTGGAAGTGGTACCAGAGCTGCGGCAGCTCCTTGTAGCTCTGGATCTCGCGCCCGTGGAAGGTGACGGTCTCCTCGTGCGTGACCGGCAGGATGTAGCGGCGGCCGCTTCGGTCCTGCACGTGGAAGATCTCGGGGATGCCGGCGCGCTCCGTCGCCTCCCACAGCTCGACCGGGGTGAGCACCGGCATGAAGATCTCCTGCGCGCCGATCGCGTCCATCTCCTCGCGGATGATCCGCTCGACCTTCCGGTGGACGCGCCAGCCGAGCGGCATGAACGTCCACAGGCCCGTCGACACCTGACGGATGAAGCCGCCGCGCACGAGCAGCTTGTGGCTGACGGCCTCGGCGTCGGCCGGCGCGTCGCGCAGGGTCGGCAGGAAGAGCTGGGAAGCACGGGCGATCATGGGCGAAGGCCTAGGCTAATCGAGCGGAATCAGGGACGCTTCGGCCATCGCAAGTGCGGCCGGCTTTGCCATCTTGAGCCGCTTCGGGCGCTGCATCCCGCCCTCGATCCAGCGGTCGATCTCGTGGAAGAGCTCGTCGATCAGGATGTCCGAGGAGACCTTCTTCAGCACGCGTCCGTGTGCGTAGACGAAGCCGACGTCGCGCCCGCCCGCGATCCCGAAGTCGGCGTCGCCGGCCTCCCCCGGTCCGTTCACCGCGCAGCCCATCACGGCCACCTCGAACGCCTGCGGGTACTCGCGCAGGCGGTCCTCGACGACGACGGCGAGGTTCTCCACCCCGACGTTGTCGCGGCCGCAGGAGGGGCACGAGATCATCACCGGCCCCCGCTCGCGCAGGCCGAGCGCCTTCAGGATCTCCCAGCAGACCTCGACCTCCTTGACCGGGTCGGCGGTGAGGCTGACGCGGAGCGTGTCGCCGATTCCGTCCGCGAGCAGGGCGCCCATCCCGACGGCGCTCTTGATCGAGCCCGCGAACGGCGTGCCCGCCTCCGTGACGCCGAGGTGGAGCGGGTACGGCACCTTCTCGGCGAGCATCCGGTAGGCCCGGATCATCGTCGGCACGTGCGTCGACTTGACGGAGATCTTGAAGTCGCGGTAGTCGAGCCGCTCGAGCAGCTCCACCTCCTCGACGGCGGCGGCGACGAGCGCCTCCGCCTGGTCGCGCTGGGCGAGGTCCTGCAGGTGCTTCGGCAGCGAGCCGGAGTTGGCGCCGATCCGCATCGGGATCCCCGCCTTCTTCGCGGCAGTCACGACCTGCTCGACCTTGTCGGGGCCGCCGATGTTGCCCGGGTTGATCCGGACGGCGGCCACGCCCGCAGCGATCGCCTTCAGGGCGAGCGAGGCGTTGAAGTGGATGTCCGCGATCACGGGGATCGGGCTCAGCCGCACGATCCGGGCGAGCGCCTCCGCGTCCTCGGTCTTCGGCACCGCGCAGCGCACGACCTCGCAGCCCGCGGAGACGAGCGCGGCGATCTGCGCCACGGTCGCCTCGACGTCGTGCGTCGGCGTCAGCGTCATCGACTGGACGACGACGGGGGCGCCGCCGCCGATCGCGACGTCGCCGACGCGGATCTGCACCTGCGAGGCCATCGCGGAAAGGGTAGCCGCGCCGCTAGAGGCGGCCGATGTCGTTCGAGAGGCCGATCACGAACAGCAGCACGACGAAGACGATCCCGACGGCACTCACCCGCTCGTAGACCTCGCGGCGGACCGAGCGCCCACCGCGGGCGCCCTCGATCAGCGCGAAGACGACGTGGCCGCCGTCGAGCGGAAGCAGCGGCAGCAGGTTGAGCAGCGCGAGCGAGAGCGAGATCAGCGCGAGCACCCAGATGAAGTTGTCCGTGCCCTGACGCACCGCCTCCGATCCCGCCTGGGTGATCCCGACCGGGCTCGAGAGCTCCTTCCTCCCGGAGCCCGTGACCAGGCGGCCCAGCGAGGCGCCGATCTCCTTCGTGACGAGGCCGGTGACGCGCACCGACTGCCAGGCAGACTCGGCGACGCCGAGCCTCTCGCCGCGGAGGGCGAAGCCGATCCGGTAGCGGCCTTCCTGGAGCCTCGCGCGCACCGGGCCGACCGTCACGGTCCGGCCGTCCCGCTCGACGGTGAGGAGCGAGCGGCGCGCCCTTCGAGGCGTTGATCCGCGCCGAGATCTTGTCCGCGGTGACCGGGACGGCGGCGATCGCCACGATCCGGTCGCCCGGCTGCAGCCCGGCGGCCTTGGCCGGGCGTGCCCGCGACGACCTGGTCGACGGTCGTCGTCGCGCGGCCTCCGCCGGTGAGGAACAGGATCATCAGCAGCACCATGGCGAGCACGACGTTCGCGCCCGGGCCGGCCCCGATCGCCGCGAGGCGCTTCCAGGTCGCAGCGCGCCAGTACGCGTCGGGGCCGAGTGCGTCGCCCAGCTCCGCGAGGCCGCGGTCGAAGCCGCGCGCAGCGAGCGGCGACAGCGTCAGGCCGGCTTGACGCTCGTCGACCTCGGCGAGCGCCGCGCGCGCGCCGTCGAGGTCGTCCTCCGTGAGCCCGCGCCTCAGCCGGTCGAGCGGGCCGGCCAGCTCGGGCGCCTCGGCCGTCGCCGGCCCGAAGTGCTGGTCGACATCGCCGGCCGTCGGCCGGTGCATGCCGGGGATCTTGACGAAGCCGCCGAGCGGGATCGCGCCGATGCCGTACTCGATCCCGTTGTGGCTGCGCTTGACGAGGGCCGGCGGGAAGCCGACGTAGAACTTCCGGGGTCGCAGACCGACGGCACGGGCGACCGAGAAGTGGCCGAGCTCGTGCACGAAGATCAGGAACCCGAGTCCCACCAGCGCGATGAAGATGCTCATGCGGCCGTCAGCACTCCTTCGGCGAGGCGGCGTGCTCTCGCGTCCGACTCGATCAGCTCGTCGAGGTCGCGTGCCGGGCCGCCGTCGACGTCGTCCAGCACGCGCTCCACCGTCTCGGCGATGCCGAGGAACGGCAGCCGGCCGGCGAGGAACGCGGCCACGGCCACCTCGTTCGCGGCGTTGTAGGCGCAGGGATAGGTGCCGCCGAGCTCGCCGGCGCGGCGCGCGAGGCCGAGCAGCGGGAACGCCTCGAGGTCGGCTGGCTCGAACTCGAGCGTCACGCCCGCCGTGAGGTCGAGCTGCGGCACCGGCACGGCCGCTCGGCGCGGATAGGTCAGCGCGAACGAGATCGGCACGCGCATGTCCGGATGGCCGATGTGTGCCAGGGACGCACCGTCGCGGAAACGCACGAGCGCGTGGACGAGCGAGCTCGGCTGGACGACCACATGGATGTCTTCGTACGGCAGGCCGAAGAGGATGTGCGCCTCGATCAGCTCGAGGCCCTTGTTCGCCAGCGTGGCCGAGTCGATCGTGATCTTCGGCCCCATGCGCCAGGTCGGATGCGCGAGTGCCTCCTCGACCGTGACGTCCCCAAGCTCCGAGCGGTGTCGCCCGCGGAACGGGCCGCCGGAGGCGGTGAGGACGATCGAGTCGACCTGCTCCCGCGCGCGCCCCTCGAGGCACTGGAAGACGGCCGAGTGCTCGCTGTCGACCGGGAGGAGCAGCCCGCCGCCGCGCTGACGGGCCGCCTGCGCCAGCCCGCCGGCCGCAACGAGGCTCTCCTTGTTCGCGAGCGCCAGCGTCACGCCACGCTCGAGCGCCCAGAGCGTCGCGCCGACCCCGGCGAAGCCGACGACAGCGTTCAGCACAACGTCCGGCTCGGCCCGCTCGAGCAGCTCTGTCAGGTCGCCGCCTACCTGGGTCAGCGGCGCGAGCCCGTCGATCTCGGTCGATCCCGACGCGGCTGCGACGAGCTCGAGCGACGGGTCCGCCTCGACGATCTCGATCGCCTGCCGGCCGATCGACCCCGTAGCCCCGAGCAGCGCGATCCGGCTCACGTGCGGGTCAACCGTAGCCGAAGGCGAGGATCGCGTAGAGCGCCGCGGGCCCTGCGAACAGCAGCGCGTCGACCCGGTCGAGCATCCCGCCGTGACCCGCGAGGAGGCGGCCGGAGTCCTTCACCTGGAGGTCGCGCTTGACCGCCGACTCGAAGAGGTCGCCGAGCGGCTCCGCCGCGGCGATCACGAGCCCGAGCACGATCGCCTGCCAGATGCCGAGGAACGAGTCCCGCTCCTCGTAGAGCGAGAAGAACGTGACGGCGACGGCGGCGATCGTCCCCGCGACGAAGCCCTCGACGGTCTTGCCCGGCGAGATCGCGGGCGCGAGGCGGTGCCTGCCGATCAGGCGGCCGACCACGTAGGCGAAGGTGCTGTCGGCGAAGACCGCGAGGAGCACGGTGAACAGCACGAGTCGCCCGTGGTCGGGGATGCCGCGCAGCAGGACGAGGTGGCCGAGGCCGAGAGCGATCCAGACGACGCCGAGCACGGTCGTGCCGATCGCGACGGTCGCGGACTGGCGCGTCTCGGCGATGCCGTAGAGCGCGAAGGCGAGCGGGAGCGTCGCCAGAGCGCCGCCGATCATCCACATCGGGCCGCCCGCCTGGGCGCCGACGAGCGCGAGGATCGCCCCCGCGTAGCCGGCCAGCACGAGCGGACGGAGCGAGCGCCCCATCACGTAGAGCTCGTGCAGGGCGAGCAAGGCGCCGACGAGCGCGAGCCCCGTCACCCACCAGCCGCCGAGCCAGACGAGGTAGAGGACGACCGGCAGGAGCACGATCGTGACGAGGAGGCGGGAGACGAGGGAGCTCATCTGCCGCCGAAGCGCCGCCTGCGGCCGGCGTATTCGGCGCAGGCTGCCCGGAGCTGGTCGGGGCCGAAGTCGGGCCAGAGGTCGTCGACGAAGACGAGCTCCGAGTAGGCGGACTGCCAGAGCAGGAAGTTCGAGAGCCGCTGCTCGCCCGAGGTCCGGATCACGAGGTCCGGATCGGGCAGGTCGGGCGCGTAGAGGCGCGCCTCGAGCGCCTCGTCGTCGATCGCATCCGCGTCGACGCGGTCGGCGACGAGCCGGCGCGCGGCCTGGACGAGCTCGGCGCGGCCGCCGTAGTCGAACGCGATCCAGAGGTGCAGCCGGTCGTTGCCGGCGGTCTCGCGCTCGAGCGTCTCCATCTGCTCGCGCAGCTCGTCCGGCGCGCGGTCCCGTCGGCCGACGAAGCGCGTCCTCACGCCCTGCTCGGCGAGGTCGGGCAGCTCGCGCTCGATCGTCTCGCCGAAGATCGCCATCAGGTCGGCGACCTCGTCCACCGGTCGCGCCCAGTTCTCGGTCGAGAAGGCGTAGACGGCGAGCGAGCGGACGCCGAGGTCGATCGCGGCCTCGACGGTCTTCCGCAGCGCGCGCGTGCCGGCGCGGTGGCCGTCGGCGATGGTCAGCCCGCGCCGGTCGGCCCAGCGGCCGTTGCCGTCCATGATGATCGCGATCGAGCGCGGGGTGTCGGCGCCGTGGCTGAGGTCTGGAGCGGCTTCCGCCACTCAGACCTCCATGATCTCGGCTTCCTTGTGCTTCAGGAGGTCGTCGATCGCCTTCGTGTGGTCGTCGGTCAGCTTCTGCACCTGCTGCTCGGCGCGGCGCTCCTCGTCGTCGCCCACTTCGCCGTTGCGGACGAGCTCCTCGAGGTGCTTCATCACGTCGCGCCGGACGTTCCGGACCGCGACCTTCCCGTCCTCCCCGTACTTGCGCACGAGCTTGACGAGGTCCTTGCGGCGCTCCTCGGTCAGCTGCGGGATCGGGAGCCGGACGATCTTGCCGTCGTTCGAGGGCGAGAGGCCGAGGTCGGACTCCTGGATCGCCTTCTCGATCGCCTTGATCTGCGTCGGGTCGAACGGCTGGACGGTCAGCGAGCGCGGCTCGGGGGCGTTGATCGTCGCCATGTTCTTGAGCGGCGTCGGGGTGCCGTAGTAGTCGATCGTGATCCGGTCGAGCAGCGCTGCTGAGGCGCGGCCCGTGCGCACGCTGTTGAACTCGCTGCGGGTGTGCTCGATGGACGTGTCCATCCGCCGCTTGGCGTCGCTCAGGAAGTCCTCGATCGAGGCCAACTCAGTCCTCCTTCCTCGGGGTGGCGATGATCGTGCCGACCCGCTCGCCGCGGGCGACGCGGCCGATGTTCCCGTCCTCGAGGCCGAAGACGTGGATCGGCAGGCCGTTCTCCATGCAGAGCGAGAGCGCGGTCGTGTCCATCACCCGCAGGCCGCGCTCGATCGCCTCGAGGTGGGTCAGCTCGGGCAGGAAGCGCGCGTCCGGGTCGGTCCGCGGATCGCCGTCGTAGACGCCCTCGACGCCGTTCTTCGCCATCAGGATCGCCTGGGCACCGATCTCGAGCGCGCGCAGCGCGGCCGCCGTGTCGGTGGTGAAGAACGGGTTGCCGGTGCCCGCCGCGAAGAGGACGATGCGGCCCTTCTCGAGGTGACGCATCGCACGGCGGCGGATGTAGGGCTCGGCGACCTCGGAGACCGACAGCGCGCTCTGCACGCGGGTGTCGGCGCCGAGTCGCTCGAGCGCGTCCTGGAGCGTGAGGGCGTTCAGCACCGTGGCGAGCATGCCCGCGTAGTCCGCGGTGGCCCGGTCCATTCCTTCGGCGGCCGCGGCCATGCCGCGGTAGATGTTCCCGGCACCGACGACGATCGCCAGCTCGATGCCCTCGCGCTGGACGGCGACGACCTCGCTGGCGATCTTCTCCAGCGTGCGGGGATCGAGCCCGTACTCGCGCGGCCCCATCAGGGCTTCGCCCGACAGCTTCAGCAGCACCCGCCGGAACGCCGGAGCGGTGCCCGCGGGCACCCGCTCCACCGTCTCCTGCGGCTGGGTGGTCACGACCCGGCGACCGACAGGCGCGCGAACGAGACGACGCTCGCTCCGGCTTCCTGCAGCACCTGGCCGACCGACTTCGCGGAGTCGTGGATCCACGCCTGGTCGGCGAGCACGCCGCCCGGAGACGCGGCGAAGAAGCGCTTGTTCAGCATCCCGGCGACGATCTTCTCACGTGCCGCCTCCGGCTTGGACTGCACCTCGTCGGTGCTCGCGTAGATGTCGCGCTCGGCCTCGACCGCGTCGGCCGGGACCTCGTCGCGCGTCGTCCACTCGGGCGCCGCGAACGAGACGTGCATCGCGACCTGACGGGCGAGCTCCTGTGTACCGCCTTCGAGCAGCACGAGCACGCCGAGCTTGTTCGCCGGCGGGTGGACGTAGCCGTCGAGCACCTGACCCTCGGCCGCCTCGTAGCGCACCGCGCCGACGACGGCGATGTTCTCGCCCAGGCTCGCGACCAGCTCGACCCGCTCGTCCTCGAGCGACTCGACAGACTCGGGCCCGTCTGCCTCGACCGTCTCGAGCACGTGCTTGGCGAACGCCTGGAACTCGGCCGTGTTGGACACCGGCTCGGTCTCGCAGCCGACGGCGACCATCGTGCCGCGGCCGTCCGCGATCCGGTAGCCGACGAGGCCCTCGGTGGTCGTGCGTCCGGCGCGCTTGCCGGCGGACGCCATCCCGCGCTCGCGCAGGAGGCGCTTGGCGGCTTCGAGGTCGCCGTCGGTCTCCTGCAGGGCGCGCTTGCAGTCCATCATCCCCGCGCCGGTCTGGTCGCGGAGCTGCTTGACGAGGCTCGCGGAGATCGTCTGGCTCACGCGGGCTCACCTCCCTCGGCGGACGGCTCGGCCGCCGTCTCGGGCTCCGCTGCAGGCTCGGCCGCCAGCTCGGGCTCGGCTGCCGTGGGCTCCGGCTCGGCGGCGGGATCGCTCGCCTCCTCGGGCGCCGCGACCTCCGCCTGCGGCTCGGCGGCAACGGGCTCGGCGGCGGGCTCGGGCTGCGGCCTGCTCCTCGGCGGCTGCGCCGGGCTCCGTCAGCGGCCTCGGCCGCAGCGGCCTCGTCCGTCACCGGGGCCGCCTCAGCGGCGGTGCCGTTGGCGGTCAGCTCCTCGATCGAGACCTTCTGCTTGCCGGCGTCGATCGCGTCCGCGATCGCGCGCACGATCAGCGAGCAGGAACGGATCGCGTCGTCGTTGCCGGGAATGACGAGGTCGGCCTCGTCCGGGTCGCAGTTCGTGTCCACGAGCGCGATCACGGGCATGTTCAGCCGGCGCGCCTCGCGAACGGCGAGCTGCTCCTTGCGGAGGTCGACGATGAAGATCGCGTCCGGCTGCTTCTTCAGGTCGGCGACGCCGCCGAGGTTGGACTCGAGCTTCTCGAGCTCCTGGCCCATCGAGATGCGCTCCTTCGCGGGGAGCAGGTCGAGCTGGCCCTCCTCCTTGAGGCGACGCAGCTCGTGCAGGTGGGCGATCCGGTCGCCGATCGTGCGCCAGTTGGTGAGCAGCCCGCCGAGCCAGCGGTTGCTGACGAACGGCATGCCGACCCGCTTCGCCTGCTCGACGACGGCGTCCTGCGCCTGCTTCTTCGTGCCGACGAACAGGATCGTGCCGCCGCGGGCGGCGAGGTTGCGGGCGAAGTCCTGGGCCTCCTGCAGCAGCTCCGACGTCTGCTGGAGGTCGATGATGTAGATCCCGCCGCGCTCCGTGAAGATGAAGCGCTTCATCTTGGGGTTCCAGCGCCGAGTCTGATGGCCGAAATGCACGCCGGCCTCGAGCAGCTCGCGCATGGAGACGCTTGCCACGATTGAATCCTCCTGGATTGGTTGCGGATACAGCCGGCGGGCCGTGGCGGAACCGGGCTCAGAGCCGCGGCACCCCCGCCCTGACGCTGGTCGCCGGGTCGATGGGACGGAAAGCGGAGGAAGTGTAGCGGCGGGCCGGCGAAGGACTTTGCAACAGTCTGTTGCTAAGTGCCTCTCGCCGCCGCGAGCGCCGCTTCGAGGTCCGGCGGGAGCGGCGCGGAGACGTCGACCTCTTCGCCGGTGATCGGGTGGGCGAACGTCAGCCGGTGCGCGTGCAGGAACTGGCGCTCGAGGCCGAGGTCGCCTGCGACGCCGTAGACCGGATCGCCGCTCACCGGCAGGTCGATCGCCGCCAGATGGACGCGGATCTGATGCGTGCGGCCCGTCTCCAACCGCACCTCGAGGTATGCGTGGTCAGGGAGCTGCTCGAGCAGGTCGAACCACGTCACAGCCTCGCGCGGTGTGGCCGTGTCGAGCGAGTGACGGCCACGGTCCGTGCGGTCGCGTCCGATCGGCGCCTCGATGCGTCCGGTGCGGGAGCGAGGCCGGCCTCGGACGAGCGCGAGGTAGCGACGTTCGACCTGCCGCCGCCGGATCGCTTCCTGCAGCTTCCGATGGGCGGCCTGCGATCTGGCGACGACGAGCAGGCCCGACGTGTCGCGGTCGAGTCGGTGGACGATTCCCGGCCTGTCGGCCTCCTCCCCGCCCGCGGCCCCGTGCTCGACGAGCCCGTGCACGAGCGTCCCCTCGCGATTCCCGCCCGAGGGATGGACGACGAGGCCCGCGGGCTTGTCGACCACGAGCAGGTGCTCGTCCTGCCAGGCGATGCGGAGCTCCATCGACTCGCCAACGACAGCCGTGCCGGGCGCGTCGGGCAGCTCGACGACCACGTCCTCCCCGCCGGCCAGCCGATGGCTCTTCGCGCGCGTCTCGCCGTCGACCAGCACGGCGCCGTCCTCGAGCAGCCGCTCCGCGGCCGCGCGGGAGCCGATGTCGGGCCGCTCGGCGAGCGCGCGGTCGAGGCGGAGCCCCGCGGCCGACTCAGGGACGCGAAAGCGAGCTGTTGCCAAGCTTCGGTCGCCCGTGCGGCCGGTCGGCGAGCGCGAGCGCGGCGAAGAGGATGGCGACGCCGACGACGATGAACGTGTCGGCGAGGTTGAAGGCCGGCCAGCGGCGCAGGTCGAGGAAGTCCGTCACGTGCCCGAGCCGGACGCGGTCGAGGAGGTTGGCGAGGCTGCCGCCGAGCACGAATCCGAGCGCGATCGGCAGCACGGGATGGCGCTGCCCCGACCGCGCGAAGAAGAGCAGCATCCAGCCGACGGCGATCGCCGTCAGCACGATCACCCACGTGGTCGAGCGCGCGAAGAGGCCGAACGCGATTCCCGAGTTCTGGACGTGGTGGAGCGAGAAGGGCCCGGCGACGTGCACCTCCTCGCCGAGCGAGAGCGCGCTGGAGACGACCTCCTTCGTCAGCTGGTCGGCGGCGACGGCCGCAGCCGCGATCGCGCCCAGAGCCGCCCACTGACGAGGTCCTGCGGCGAGCGAGCGCTCGGCTGACGAGATCGGCTGCAGCGCGTTCGTCGAGGAGCCGACGCGGACGTCGAGCGGACGCGGCGGCGGCGTGCGGGCGGGCTCGCTCAACCCTGTTCCTGCTTGCGGGCGTCGTCGATGCAGAGCGTGGCCCAGGGCACCGCCTCGAGCCGTTCCTCGCCGATCGGCTTGCCGCACACCGTGCATGTGCCGTAGGTGCCCGCTTCGATCCGGCCGAGCGCGGCGTCGATCTGGGCCAGCAGCCGCTCTGCGTCCTCCTCGAGCCCTTCACTGAGCTCGCGGTCGTAGGTGTCCGACGCGGTGTCGGCGAGGTGGTTGTCGACGCTTGCGACGACCTCCCCGCTCTCGTCCTCGAGCGACTCCGGGTGGTCGCGGTTCTCGATCACGCTCGCGATGCGCGAGCGGTACGACTCGAGGTCGGAGCGGAAGCGGGTGGTGTCGAGCGCCATTCAGGTCTCCTTTCGGCCCGCACGGAGCAGGCGGTCGTCGATCGTCTCCGGGTCGAGCCCGGCCAGTTCGACGATCTTGTCCCGCGACGCTGAGCCCGACACGAGCCGCACGGTAGACCGCGGCACGGCCAGGGTCTCCGAGAGGAGCTCGACGAGTGCGTCGTTGGCCCGGCCGCGCTCGGGCGCGGCGGCCAGACGAACCTTCCAACCGTCCCCGTGGCGGCCGACGACGGCCGAGCGCGCCGCCCCGGGAGAGACACGAAGCCGAACGCGCGTGACGGGGGCGGTCATTCGCCCATCGTATCGGCGCTACCCGGCGAGCCTGTGGACCTCTCCCTCACCGTCTTCCTCGACCTCGGCGACCTGCGGATGCTCCTCGACCACGGCGAGCGCCGTGCGCAGGAGCGACCTGATCCGCCGCGCGTCCTCCTCGAGCTGCTGCCGCTCGTGCTGTGCGCGCCGGCCGACCGCGCGAGCCTCTGCGTGCGCCTCGGCGACGATCGTCTCGCCCTGTTTGCGGGCCGTCTCGAGCTGCTCCTGCGCGGCCCTTTCGGCGGAGACGAGCGTCTGGCGGAGGAGCGACTCGAGCTCGCGGTGGCGCTGCAGCTCGTTCTCGAGGAACTCGACGCGGTCCTGCAGGTCGGCGCGGTCGCGCCAGACGGCGGCGTAGCTCGTCTCGATCTCGGTCAGGTAGCGGTCGACGGTCGAGCGGCGGTAGCCGAGCAGGCCGCGCCCGATCTGGAGATGGTGGATCTCGACTGGGGTGATGGCCATGCCGGACCTCCTTCTAGAGCAGGGCGTCAACGACTTGCATCGCGATGAACAGCACCACGATCCCGATCATCGGAGAGAGATCGAGCGGGCCGACCGGCGGGATGAAGCGCCGGAAGATCCGCAGATAGGGATCGCAGACGTCGTAGAGGAAGCGTTGGACGCGGTTGAGCCACGGTGAGTACGGCAGCCGGATCCAGGACGTGAGGATGTACGCCAGGATCAGCAGCGAGTAGACCCACAGGAACACGACGATGAAGCGCCCGACGGACGACTGCACGTCCGCGAGCAGGGACAGCGTGGCGAGGTCGCCCATGGCGACTCGATTCTCCACCGGGGCCAGCTTCCCTACGCTTGGTTGAAGAAGCCGCCGCGCTCGAGCATGCGTGCGCGTTCCTCGGCGGAGACCTCGACGTTGCGCGGCGTGAGCAGGAAGACCTTGTCGGCGACGCGCTGCATGCCGCCGTCGAGCGCGTAGGTGAGGCCGCTCGAGAAGTCGATCAGGCGCTTCGAGAGCTCGTTGTCGGCGCCCTGGAGGTTGAGGATCACCGGCACACCGGCCTTGAAGCGGTCCGCGATCTGCTGCGCGTCGTTGAAGCTGCGTGGCAGGACGAGGTGGACCTTGACGTTGCTCGCGCTCGGCGCTGCCTCGACGCCGCGAAGCCGCGGCCGGGAGACCTGGGTGTGCTCGGCCTCGCCGGAGTCCGTCCAGTCCTCCTGCTCGCGGCGCCTGGACTGCAGGCGGCGGACGTTCGAGCGGTCGCGGCGGTAGGTCTTCTCCACCTCCTCCTCGGTCATCAGCTCGTCGTCCCAGTCGTCCTCCTCGGCGATGCCGAAGTAGACGAGCGTGCGGTTCCAGACGTCGGAGAAGCCCATGGTGGCGGGAGATTATCCTGCAAACAGGATCGAACCGACACGGACGAGCGTTGCGCCCTCCTCGGCGGCGACGCGGTAGTCCTGGCTCGTGCCCATCGAGAGCTCCGCGAGGCCGCTTCTCGGCGGACAGCTCCCGGAGCCGGCGGAAGTAGGGGCGGCTCTGCTCGGCGGTGGCTGTGAGCGGCGGCATCGTCATCAGGCCGCGGACGTCGGCGAGGGCCAGGAGGCCGTCGATCTCCTCGGGTACGACGCCCGACTTGGTCGCCTCGCCGGACAGGCCGACCTCGACGAGAGCCGGGATCTCGAGCCGCCGGGCGGCCGACTCCGACGCGAGCGAGTGGACGAGCTCGCAGGTGGCGTTGACGACCTTCACCTTGTTCGACTGGAGATGGCCGATGAAGTGCCAGCGGAAGGCGTCGCCGTACTCGGCGTGCTTGCGCTCGAGCTCCTGCGCGCGGTTCTCGCCCACGACCTCGACCCCTGCTTCGACCAGCACGGCCATGTCCTCGACGGACACGTACTTCGTGGCGACGACGACCGTGACCGCGGGGCCGACCTCGGCGCGCACGCGCTCGTAGGCGGCGCGGACGGACTCAGGCGACAACGGCGACCACCCCTTGCCGGCCGGTGAGACCACGGTCGCGCCGGTGCGAGAAGAAGAGCTCCGGGTTGCAGGACGTGCACAGGTCGATGCGCTCGACGCTCTCGACCCCCGCCTCCCGCAGGGCTCGCTCGGCCGCCGTCCAGAGGTCGAGGTTGCGGCCGTTCATGACGTCCGGGCCGAAGCGCGCCCGGAACGGCCCGGCCACCTCCTCCCCCACCTCGAAGCAGCACGGCCCGATTCCCGGGCCGATCGCCGCCGCCTGGCGCCCGCCGAGCGCCGCAGCGCCGGCCTCGACGATCCCGGCCAGGAGGCCGCGCCAGCCGACGTGGAGCACGGCTGCGCCCGGGCGCTCGCCGCGCTCGCGAACGAGGGCGAGCGGCAGGCAGTCGGCGCCGAGGGCGACCAGCGGCAACGCCGCTTCCTCCGTCCAGAGCCCGTCGCCCGGCCGGCCGCGCTCGCCCGGGGTTGCACGATGCACGACTGCTGAGTGCGTCTGCCGGTTCAGCGTCAGCCGCTCCGGCTCGCCGCCGACCTCGCCGAGCAGCCGGCGGCGGTTCTCCTCGACGCGCTCGGGCTCGTCGTCGGTCATCCGCCCGAGGTTGAGCGAGTCGAACGGCGGCTTGCTGACGCCGCCGACGCGCGTGGAGAAGACGACGGAGTACGGCCCCGGCGGCGTCCCAGCGGATCATGCGGCGGTCAGCTCCTCGCGGGCACGGGCGAGCAGGGCGTCACGGTCGTTGCGGGCCGGCTCCTCGATCACCTCGTCGAGCAGGGTCTGGAGCACGCGGCCCAGCTCGGGCCCTTCGCTGTAGCCGAGCCCGATCAGGTCGGCGCCGTCGATCGCGAGGCGGTCGAGCCGGTAGGGGCCGTCCCGCTCGGACTCGACGGCTGCGCGGAACCGCTCGAGTGCCGGCAGCTCCCAATCGGCGATCGCCTTCGAGCGCAGGTCGGCCTCCTTGTGGTCGAGCAGGTCGCGCGCGAGCTCCTCTCCGTGCGCTGCGAGGAACCGCCGGGCGCGCAGGCCGTCGATCGGCCCGTCGAGGTGGTAGGCGTGGCCGGCGACGAGCCGGACGACGTGCGAGGTGAGGCGGCCGGGGTAGCGCAGCCGGTTGAGGACCCCGCGAGCGAGCTCGGCTCCGAGCTCGGCGTGCGGGCGGCCACCTGCCTGCTCGAGCGGCTTGCCGAGGTCGTGCAGCAGCGCGGCGAGGCGCACAGGCAGCCCGAAGCCGAGGTCGGCCGCGTTCTGGACGACGAGGAAGACATGCTCTTCGAGCGGGACCGGCTGACGCGCCGTGCCGAGCGAATGGCCGATCGCCGGCCGGAACTCCGGCAGCAGCTCGACCAGCACCCCCGTGTCGCGCATCAGCCGGAGCGCATGGGCAGGCCGGGCGCCTAGCAGGAGCTTCGAGAGCTCGCCCAGCCCGTCCGCCGCCAGCCCGCCGCCGATCCGCTCGCCGGAGACGAGCCGCACCCCTCCGGCCTCCTCCCGCATCTGCGCCAGCGTCGTCTCGTCCGGCTCGAGCGCGAGCTGGGAGACGAAGCGGAGCCCGCGGACGAGCCGGAGCGGGTCCTCGCGGAAGCTCGACTCGCGCACCGTGCGCAGGACGCCGGCTCGGAGGTCGCTCTCGCCGCCGTACGGGATCGACGAGCGTGCCGTCCTCGAGGCGGCGCGCCATCGCGTTGACCGTGAAGTCGCGCCGCTCCAGATCCTGCTCGACGGTGATCGAGGCGTCGGCGACGATCTCGAAGTCGTGCCGGCCGGGGCCGGTCGAGCGCTCGACCCGCGGCGGCGCGAGCTCGATTCCCTTCGGCGCGAGCGCGCGCGCGGCCGGATCGCGCGGATGGAAGCGGACGCCGACGAGCCGGCCCGCGACCTCCAGGTCCTCGACGCGACCGTGCGGCTCCAGTGCGGCGCGGAGCTCGGCGTGGCCGACCCGCGGGACGAGGAAGTCCTGGTCGGGCGGCTCGTTGCCGAGTAGCTCGTCGCGGACCGACCCGCCGACGGCGTAGGCGTCCAGGCCGAGGCCGCGCACGTAGTCCCGGATCGCGCTCACCGGCGAAGTCTGCCCGCGCCGCGGGCCGGCGGCGCTCAGCGCGCCGCGATCGCCTCGATCTCGACGAGCGCGCCGGAGGGCAGCTGCGAGATCCCGACGGTCGAGCGTGCCGGCGGCGTGTCGCCGACCTTCGTCGCGTAGACCTCGTTCATCCCGGCGAAGTTCGCGAGGTCCGTGAGGAAGACGGTCGTCTTCAGCAGCCGGTCGAGGCCGCTGCCGGCCGCCTCGAGGATCGCGCCGAGGTTCCGGAGCGCCTGCTCGGTCTGCGCGCCGATGCCGCCCTCGACCATCGTCCCGTCGGGCGTCAGGCCGAGCTGGCCGGCGACGAAGACGAGCTCGCCGGAGACGATCGCCTGGTTGTAGGGCGCCCCCTGAAACGGCGCGGGTGCCTGCTCGGTGCGGACGGCTGTCTTGTCGCTCATCTGGCTCCTCTCGGGCTCACGGACGGGTTCGGCAGGCCTCGGCGAGCGCGACGCCGAGCGCCTTGAAGATCGCCTCGAGCACGTGCTGCGACTCGGTGCCCTCGATCAGGCGCACGTGGACGACGAGCCCGGCGGTCTCGGACAGGCCGCGCAGGAATCGCGCGGCGAGGTCGATCCCGAGGCCGCCGATCCTCGATGCGGAAAGATCAGCGTTCGACGCGACGAGCGGCCGGTCGGAGCGCTCGAGCACGACCGTGGCGAGCGCCTCGTCCGCGGGCATCGTCCCGGCGCCGAAGCCCCTCGCGTCCTCGGCGGCGAGGAGGGGTGCGAGCGAGCGGCCGAACGTCCGCCCCGCCTCGTCGACCTCCGCCTCCGGCTCGTCGGGCGCGAGCTCGAGCGAGACGTCGAAGCCGCCTGCCCGCGCGAGCAGTCCGAGCAGGTGGTCGAGCACCGAGAGGCCGGTCTGCACGTTGGGCTCGCCGCTCCCGAGCGAGACGCGGGCGATCTGGCCTGCTTCCACCCGCGGAGCCTACCGTCAGGCCTCACCGCCTAGGATGCGCACCTGTGGACACCGACGACTTCGCCTGGGACATCCTCGCCGACACGATCGACGAGGACGGTCAGATGCTCTACGAGCCGCTCGTGGCCGCCCGGACCGCGCTGCCGGACGCGACGGACGGCGAGCGGCAGGCGCTGGTCGCGCGGACGCTGCACGCGCTCGTCGGCGCCGGCCTGATCGCCGTCTTCCGCGAACGGGAGGACGAGCCGCCGGCACCGCTCGACGACGCCGAGCTGGACGCGGCGCTGGCCGGCGGCGGCTGGCGGACCGTCCCGCCGGGGCCCGACGGCTCCTCGATCTGGCTTCGCGCCACCCCCGCAGGTGTGCAGGCGCTCGACGAGGAGGCGCCGCCGGATGTCCGCGAGCGCCGCGCCGCCGGCGGTTCCTGACTAGTCGTCGACGCGCTCGATCGAGGCGCCGAGGGCGCGCAGCCGCTCGTCGATCCGCTCGTAGCCGCGGTCGATCTGGCGGATGTTGCCGATCACCGACGTGCCCTCCGCGGCGAGAGCGGCGATCAGCATCGCCATGCCGGCGCGGATGTCCGGGCTCTCGAGCCGCTCGCCGTACAGCTGGCACGGGCCGGTGACGACGGCGCGGTGCGGGTCGCAGAGGATGATCCTCGCCCCCATCCCGACCAGCTTGTCGACGAAGAAGAGGCGGCTCTCGAACATCTTCTCGAAGATCAGGACCGTGCCCCGCGCCTGCGTGGCGACGGTGAGCGCGATCGACGTCAGGTCGGCAGGGAACGCCGGCCACGGGCCGTCCTCGATCTTCGGGATCTGGCCGCCGAGGTCGTCGCGGACGACGAGCTCCTGGCCGGGCGGAACGCGAATGCTGGACTCCGCCACCTCGACGTGCACCCCGAGCCGGGCGAACGCGGGCAGGATCGAGATCAGGTCCTCCGGCGCCGCCGCCTCGATCGTCAGGTCGCCGCCGGTCACAGCGGCGAGCCCGATGAAGCTCGCGACCTCGATGTGCTCGGGCGCGATCCGATGGTCGGCGCCGCCGAGCCGCTCGACGCCGTGGATGTGCAGCACGTTCGAGCCGATCCCCTCGATCCCGGCGCCGAGCGCGATCAGGAAGCGGCAGAGATCCTGGACATGGGGCTCGCAGGCCGCGTTGCCGATCACGGTCTCGCCCTCGGCGAGCACGGCGGCCATGATCGCGTTCTCGGTCGCCATCACGCTCGCCTCGTCGAGGAAGATCGGACAGCCCCGCAGCGTGTCGGCGCGCATGTCGTAGCTGCCGTCGATGGTGATCTCGACGCCGAGCTCGGCGAAGGCGTGGATGTGCGGGTCGAGGCGGCGGCGGCCGATCACGTCTCCGCCGGGGGGCGGCACGACCGCGCGCCCGAGTCGCGCCAGGAGCGGGCCGGCGAGCAGGAAGGAGGCGCGGATCTGGCGGCACAGCTCCTCGTCGAGCTCATGCTTCGTGATCCCCGCGGCGTGAACGCGCACCTCGTTCGTCCCCGTCCACTCCGTGTCGGCGCCGAGGTCGGCGAGCAGCTCGACCATCGTCTCGACGTCGCGGATCCGGGGGACGTTCGTAAGCCGCACGGGCTCGTCCGTGAGCACGCAGGCGGCGAGGATCGGCAGCGCGCCGTTCTTGTTCCCGGCCGCCCGGACCGTGCCGTTGAGCGGTCGCCCGCCCTCGATCACGAAGGACTGCATCAGCGATTCGGCGACGAGTGTACGGCTCAAGGTGGAGGGCGCTCGGTCGGACAGGCCTCCCGGGATCGGCCCGGGAAGCTCGGTATCGTAGCGCCGCGGTGACGGTGACCCGGGAGCAGGCCTGGCAGACGCTGACGCGCCACACCAAGGGCGAGTCGCTGCTCCGCCACGCGCTCGCGGTCGAGGCGTCGGTGCGCTGGTACGCACGCCACTTCGGCGAGGACGAGGAGGCGTGGGGCTGCACGGCGCTCCTGCACGACTTCGACTACGAGATCCACCCCACGCTCGACGTGCATCCGCAGGACGGCGCCCCGATCCTTCGCGACGAGGGCTATCCGGAGTGGCTGATCGAGGCCGTTCTGTCGCACGCCGAGCACCTGGCGATGCCGCGCGACACGGCGCTGAAGCGGACGCTGTTCGCCTGCGACGAGCTCTCCGGGTTCGTCCATGCCTGCGGGCTCGTGCGGCCGACCGGGCTCGACGGGCTCGAGCCGAAGTCCGTGAAGAAGAAGCTGAAGCAGCCGTCGTTCGCGGCCGGTGTCCATCGCGACGAGGTCTACGCGGGCGCCGAGCTGCTCGGGCTGGAGCTCGACGAGCACATCGCGAACGTCGTCGCGGCGCTGCAGCCGATTGCGCCCGAGCTCGGGCTCCGCACCGCCGCCGACGCCTAGGAGGGGGCTTCGGCCCGCGGGCGGCTGGCGATCACCGTGACAGCCCGCTGACGAGCCGCTGGAGATCGTCCTCGTCGGTCCACCAGCCGATCGACGCGCGGAGGAGGTCCCGGCCCGGCAGCTCGCGGATGATCACGCCCTCGGCGGCCAGCCGCTCGACGATCGCGGCCGCCTCCTCGCCGTCGGGCGGCCTGAAGGCGACGAGCGTCGCGTCACCGGGCAGCAGCTCGACGAGCGGGTCCAGCAGCTCGCGGCAGCGCAGGGCCTGCGCCGCGGCACGCTCGAACGCCCACTCGGGGCGAAGATCGATCGCCGCGAGCAGCCCGACGAGCTGCGGCAGTCCGAGCCAGTTCGGGTCGAAGCGCGCCGCACCGTCCTTCGGCACGAACGTCCCGTCGGGCTCGTAGCTCGCCTGCGAGAGGTAGCCCGGGTCTCGCGACCCGCAGCCGCTCGGGGTCGGCGACGATCAGCGCGCCGGTCCCGTCCGGCCCGCAGAGCCACTTCTGGCCGGAGACCGTGTAGAAGTCGACGCCGCGCGCAGTCGTCGGGATCGCGCCGACCGACTGCGCGCCGTCCGCGAGCACGGGCACGCCGCTCGTCTCCCTCAGCTCGGCCACCGGCAGCGTCGTGCCCGTCGTCCAGATCACGTGCGAGACGGCGATCAGTCGCGTCCGCGGCCCGACCGCGGCCAGGATCGCCTCGGGCTCCGGCGGCACGACGACGACGCGCGCACCCGACGCGTGCAGCGGCCCGATCAGGCCGAAGTGCTCCGAGTCGGTCGTGACGACCTCGTCCCCCGGCTGGAGGCCGAGGCCCGAGAGCACGATGTTGCAGCCGTCCGTGGTCGAGCCGGTCAGCGACACCAGCGCGGGCTCGACGCCGACGAGCTCCGCGACGCGGGCGCGAACCACCTCTCGCTGGCTGAGCGTCCGCTTGAAGGTCGCCTGGTCGCCGCGTCCCTCCTGCAGCGCGCGTTCCTCCTCCTGGCGCATCGCCTCGACGACAGGCGACGCGAGCGGCCCGTTCGAGCCCGTGTTCAGGTAGGCGAGCCGCTCGAGCACCGGGAACAGCGCCCTCCCCTCCTCGAACGTCATCCGACCCTCGTCTCGACCGGCGCATGGTCGGAGAGCACCCGGCCGTCGACCACACGGCGCTGCTCCGGCCAGGCGACGAGCGGTGTCGCCGCCGCCCCGCGCACGAGCACATGGTCGATCCCGCCACCGAGCTCCGACCAGCCGGGCAAGGGCTCGAGCTCGGCCGCCCGCACGTTGAAGTCACCGGCGAGCACGCAAACGTCGCCGTCGCGAGCCACGTCGTCGACGAGCTCCTCCGCGCGCCTGATCTGCCCGCCCGGCACGCCGTGGTCGTGGAAGTCGTTCGTCGCGTGCAGGTTCCCGACGACGAGCCCGTCCACCCGTACGGCGTGGCACGTCCGCCGCTCGCCTCCGTCGCTGATCTGGCGCTCGCGATGGTCGCGCACGGCGAGCGGCGGCCGCAGCAGGATCGCGTTCGCCTGCCCGGAGATCGCCGACCGGAGCAACCCCTGGTTGAGGCGCGTGATCGCACCTCCGAGCCCG
This sequence comes from uncultured Gaiellaceae bacterium, assembly GCA_963808915.1. Taxonomy (GTDB): domain Bacteria; phylum Actinomycetota; class Thermoleophilia; order Gaiellales; family Gaiellaceae; genus CAVTBT01. Next base: position 213,308 of record CAWEHJ010000002.1, read on the forward strand.
GCCGGGAGCCACGGGCGACGCGCGACGGACCAGCGCGTGGTCATGCCGCCGCTCCAGCGCGAGAGCCGGGGCAGCGCCCACAGCGGCACCTCCTGCAGGCAGAGCACGTCCGGCCGGTCCGCGACCGCGAGCCCGACCATCTCGCGGAGGTAGGAGCCGCGCCCGGGCGGGTGGCTGTTGCCGTGGAAGACGTTCCAGCTCCGGATCAGCAGGCTCACGGCGGCCGTAGTCTAGGGAGCCGTGCGCGTCGTCCTCGCCGACCCACCTGCGTTCACGCCGTCGTACGACCACGAGCTGGCCGCCGCCCTGGCGCGCGCCGGCGCCGACGTCGACCTCGTCACCTCCCGGTTCCGCTTCGGGGCCGCGCCCGCGCCCGTCGGATACCGGCGGCGCGAGCTCTTCTACCCTCTCTCCTCGCGGCTCTTCCGCCGCTCGCGCCTGCGGCTGCCGGTGAAGGCGCTGGAGCACCCGCTCGGCCTCGCGCGGCTGGCGCTCCTCGACGCCGACGTCGCACATCTGCAGTGGCTCTCGTCACCCGGCGTCGACGCCCGCCTGCTTCGCTCGCGGGCGCCGCTCGTCTTCACCGCCCATGACCTCCTGCCGCGGCGGACGGCCGCGAGGCACGACCTCTGGCGGCGGCTCTTCGGCCGGTTCGAGCGGATCGTCGTCCACAGCGAGCGCGGACGCGACACGCTGGCCGGGTTCGGCGTCGAGGCCGAGAAGCTGCGTGTGATCCCGCACCCGGTCACGCCGAGCGACCCGCCGCGGGCCGACGACGGCAGGACGGTGCTCGCGCTCGGCGTGATCCGGCCGTACAAGCAGGTCGACCACGCCGCGGAGGCGGTCCGGCGTGTCGACGGCGCACGCCTCGTCGTCGCCGGCGACCCCGTCGGGCCGCTGCCGAACGGGCTCGACGGCGCCGACCTCCGGCTCGGCGTACCTCTCCGAGGCCGAGGTGGAGCGGGCGCTCGGCGAGGCGACCGTCGCCGTCTTCCCCTACCGCGCCGAGCTCGACCAGTCCGGGGCGCTCCTGCAGGCGCTCGGCGCGGGTGTGCCGGCCGTGGTCTACGACGTCGGCGGCCTGCCCGATCCGGTGCGGGCCTTCGGGGCGGGCAGGGTCGTGCCCGCCGACGACGTCGGCGCGCTGGCGGACGCGGTCGGCGAGCTCCTCGCCGACCCTGCAGCGCTCGAGGCCGCCCGGGCCGGTGCGCGTCGCGCCCGCGAGGAGCTGACCTGGGACCGGAGCGCCGCCGCCCACCTCGACCTCTACCGCGAGCTGACGTGATCTTCCGCCGCAAGCCCTTCGCGGAGCTGATCGAGCGCCAGCTCGACCTCGTCGCCACCGACGACGCGGATCTGCTCCTCGACGTCGCCGCGCGCCGGCGCGAGCACGCCGCCGCCGACCGCGAGGACGCCGAGGAGGCGTTCGGCGACTACCAGCTCGCGCTCGAGGCGCTGAAGGACCGGCTGACGGAGGTCCGCGACGCGTATGCCGCCACGCTCGACGACCCCGAGCCGTACGAGCATGCCTTCGAGCGTGCCGCCGTTCGGCGCTGGCCCGACATCGAAGCGGTGTAGCGTCCGGGCATGAGCACGCCGCTCGAGGACTACGGCCTGATCGGCGACCTCCAGACCGCGGCGCTCGTCTCCCGCTCCGGCTCGATCGACTGGCTCTGCCTGCCCCGCTTCGACTCGGGCGCCGTCTTCGCGGCCCTGCTCGGCGACGAGTCCCACGGCCGCTGGGCGATCAACCCCGCGGGGCGTCACCGGCCGCTCGGCCGGCGCTACCGCGGCGACACGCTCGTGCTCGAGACCGACATCCAGGGCGAGCACGGCGCGATCAGGCTGATCGACTTCATGCCGCCGCGCGGCGAGGCGCCGGACCTCGTCCGGATCGTGGAAGGCCTCGGTGGCACGGTCGAGGTCGAGATGGAGCTGGTGCTGCGCTTCGACTACGGGCACATCGTCCCCTGGGTGCATCGGGTCGACGGCGCCCTCGTCGGGACCGCCGGCCCCGACGCGGTCACGTTCGCGACGCCAGTCGAGCTCGTCGGCGAGAACATGCGCACGCACGCGAGCTTCACCGTCAAGGAGGGTGACCGGATCCCCTTCGTGCTGACGTGGTACCCATCCCACCAGCCGATTCCCGACCCCGTCGACGCCGAGCACGCGCTGCTCGACACCGAGCGGTACTGGCAGGAGTGGGAGACGCAGTGCACGCATGGCGGCGAGTGGCACGACGACGTGCATCGCTCGCTGATGATCCTGAAGGCGCTCACGTACTCGCCGACGGGCGGGATCGTGGCCGCCCCGACGGCCTCGCTCCCGGAGGCGCTCGGAGGCGTCCGGAACTGGGACTACCGCTTCTGCTGGCTGCGCGACGCCACCCTGACGCTGCTCTCGCTCGTTCGCGCCGGCTACGTCGACGAGGCGCGCGCGTGGCGCGACTGGCTGCTGCGCGCAATCGCGGGCAACCCGGGTCAGCTCCAGGTGATGTACGGCGTCGCCGGGGAGCGCCGCCTCGTCGAGATCGAGCTCGACTGGCTACCCGGCTACGAGGGCTCACGGCCCGTCCGGATCGGCAACGGCGCCTACGACCAGCTCCAGCTCGACATCTACGGCGAGATCATCGACGCGCTGCACCAGGCGCGGGTCGCCGGGCTCGAGGCAAAGGTCGAGGCGTGGAACCTGACCCGCAAGGTGCTCGAGTGGCTCGAGGACGGCTGGCGACAGCCCGACGAGGGGATCTGGGAGGTCCGCGGCCCGCGGCGGCACTTCACGCACTCCAAGGTGATGTGCTGGGTCGCGTTCGACCGGGCGGTGAAGACGATCGAACTGCTCGACCGCGAGGGGCCGATCGAGCGCTGGCGCGCGATCCGCGACGAGATCCACGCGCAGGTGCTGAGCGAGGGCTGGAATCCAAAGGTCGGCGCGTTCGTGCAGAGCTACGGCTCCGACCGGCTCGACGCGAGCGTGCTGATGCTGCCGCTCGTCGGCTTCCTGCCCGCCGACGACCCGCGGATGGTGAGCACGGTCGCGGCGATCGAGCGCGACCTGATGCGAAACGGATTCGTCGAGCGCTACCGCGCCGACGCCGAGAACGTCGACGTCGACGGCCTGCCGCCGGGTGAAGGCGCCTTCCTGCCGTGCTCGTTCTGGCTCGTCCAGAACCTGGCGCTGCAGGGCCGGCGCGACGAGGCGCTCGAGCTCTTCGAGCGGCTGCTCGCGCTCCGGAACGACCTCGGCCTGATCTCGGAGGAGTACGACCCAGGGACGCGACGGCTGGTCGGCAACTTCCCGCAGGCCTTCACGCACCTCGCCCTGGTCGACACGGCGGTGCTGCTGTCCGAGGGCGAGGCGATGCGCTCGGTCGACGGCCGTCCGCACGGCGCCGACCGAGCACGGAGTGCTAGCGCCGACTAGCAGCAGTCGTCGCCGCTGCAGCACTCACCGCCGTCGCAACAGCCGCTCATACGGGCACCTCCTTCAGGGTGACGAGGGACGAGATCGCCGCAAGCCTCGCGCGGTCGAGCGTGTAGAAGGCCCAGCGGCCACGCGGCTCGCGCTCGAGCAAGCCGGCGTCGGTCAGCGTCTTCAGGTGGTGCGAGACGGTGCCCTGCGAGAGGCCGAGGACGGGAACGAGCTCGCAGACGCAGACCGGCTCATCGCTCGTCGCGAGCAGGTTGACGAGGCGGACCCGCGCCGGGTCGGAGAGCGCCTTGAAGAGCCTTGCCGCCTCGCCCGCTTCATCGTCGGAGAGCGGCGACGCGTCGAGCGGGCTGCAGCAGGCGATCAGTGGCAGCGGTCGGTTCATATCGACGGACGTCAATATATCGACGAACGTCGATCGATGTCAAGGCAATCGTTCGACGGCAACGACGATGTGCGTGCCGCCGTCGAGTGCACCGGGCTCGCGGCAGGCCGCGAGCTCCAGCTCGAGCCAGCGCTCGTCCGAGGCGAACGTCTCCTCGTCGCCGATCGAGAGGAAGTTCGACGCCGACGCGGCGACGATCCGACAGGGATGGCGGCCCAGGAGCGCCTCCACCTCTCGCCAGCGGTACATCCGCAGCACGTGTCCCTTGTTCAGCTCGGCGTCGAGCAGGCCCGTCTCGAAGATGCGGTCGACGCCGCGCTCCCAGCCGAATGACTCGATCAGTTCGGGGAAGAACGCGAAGAATGCTCTGGCGGTGCCGAGCAGCGACATGAACGTCACGAGGAGGTGGCCGCCGGTCCGGGTGACGCGCAGGAGCTCGGCAATGGCGTCGTCCGCTCGCTCGAGCACGTAGCTCACCGGTCCGCCGTAACAGACCGTCGCGTCGAAGGCGCCGTCCGGGTAGCGGCTGAGATCGAGCACGTCGAGGAGGACGCGGTCCTCGATCGCGTCCTCGACGGCGGCGGTCTTCTCGCGATGCAGATCCAGCTGGCCGGGCGAGATGTCGCCGACGACGACCCGAGCGCCGATCCGCGCGAGCTCGAGCGTGAAGCGCCCCGGCCCGGCACCGGCGTCGAGGACGCGATCGCCCGGCCGGATGAACTCCGCCAGCAGCCGCCGATGGACTTTGAGCCCGGCGCGATGCATCGGCGACGCGTCGAACCGCTCCCACTCGCGCTCGCCGTACTCGTCGAAGAAGCGGGAAATGTGTGCTGGGTCGTACCGTGGTTCCACGTGGCGAGCGTACGTCAGCGGTGCCCGAAGTGGTGGGCAGCCGGGAGCGAATCGGCGACCTCGAGTGTGCCGGCGAGCTCCCTGGCAAGCGGGCCGAGGGTCTCCAGCGCCTCGACGAGGACGTTCCGGTTCTCGCCGTGGCGCTCGAAGCGGCCGCGGGCGAGCAGCAGCGGCTCCCCGCGCACGATCGCCCGGTGCCGCTCGTACACCTGAGGCGGCACGATCAGGTTCACCTGGCCGCCCTCGTCCTCGAGCAGCATGAAGACGACCCCCTTCGCCGTCGCCGGCCGCTGGCGCGCGACGGCCATGCCCGCGAAGGCGACCCGGCTGCCATGACCCTGGACGTTCAGCTCGGCGCTCGTCAGCGTCCCCGTGGGCAGGTGCGGACGCAGCAGCTCGAGTGGGTGCACGCCGACCGAGACCCCGGTACCGCGGTAGTCGGCGAGCATCCGCTCCCAGGGATTCAGGTCGCGGAGCTCAGGCGTCTCGACGGTCGGGTCGAGCGCGAGCGTCAGCTGGCGCTGCTCACCCCCGCTCCCGGCCACGGTCTGCGGCCGGTAGACGAGCCCGAGCTCCCAGAGCAGGTCTCGACGCCGTTCGCCGAGGCAGTCGCAGGCGCCGCTGCGAACGAGCGCCTCGAGCCGCTGCCGCTCGATCCGCACGCGTCTGGCCAGGTCGGCCACGCCGCGGAAGGGCCCGCCCTCATACCGGGCGACCACGACGGCCTCGGCCCCGTCCGAACCGAGCGAGGTGACGTAGTCGAGCCCCATCCGCACCGCGCCCTCCTCGAGCACCGCCTGCGCCGCGCTCGCGTTCACGTCGGGCGGCAGGGTGCTGACGCCGTGCCGCTCGGCGTCGCGGACGAGCGAGGCGGGCGGGTAGAAGCCCATCGGCTGCGCGTTCAGGAGCGCACAGAGGAACTCGGCCGGATAGTGGTGCCGCAGCCATGCCGACTGGTAGGCGAGCAGCCCGAACGCGGCCGCGTGCGACTTCGGGAAGCCGAAGCCGGAGAAGCCGACGAGCTTGTCGTAGACGCCGTGCGCGATCTCGGCCGACACGCCCTTCGCGCCCGCACCTTCGACGAAGCGGTCGCGGTAGGCCTCGATCGCGGCCTCGCTCCGCTTCCGGCTCATCGCGCGCCGCAAGCCCTCGGCCTCCCCCACGCTGAAGCCGGCCAGCGCCATCGCCACGTCGAGCACCTGGTCCTGGAAGACGACGACGCCGAGCGTGGCGTGCAGCGGCTCGCGAAGCGACGGATGGTCGACCGGCCAGACGAACTCCGGGTCCTCGCGCAGCCGCCGCCGGTGCTCGATGTACGGATGGACGGCCTTGCCCTGGATCGGCCCCGGCCGGACGAGCGCGACCTGGACGGTCAGGTCGTCGAGGTTCTCCGGGCACGTGCGGAGCAGGCTCTGCATCTGGGCGCGGCTCTCGATCTGGAAGTCGCCGACGGTGTCCGCGCGCTGGATGTCGGCAAAGACGTCCGGGTCGTCGAGGGGGATCCGCGAGAGGTCGATCGGCTCGCCATAGCCCTCCGCGATCAGCTCGACGCAGTCCTCGACCGCCGAGAGCATCCCGAGCCCGAGCAGGTCGATCTTGAGGAAGCCCGCGTCCGCGCACGAGTCCTTGTCCCACTGGCAGAGCTGGCGGCCGGCCATCGCCGCCGGCTGCACGGGCACGAGCTCGACGAGCGGCCTGGTCGAGATCACCATCCCGCCCGGATGCTGCGAGACGTGTCTGGGCAGGCCTGCGATCTCCGCGGTCAGCTCGGCGAAGGCGCGCCAGCGCGGCGAGAGCAGTCGCCGCTCCGCGTCTGGCAGCTGCTTCAGCTCCTCGCCGACCCGCTTTGCATTCCAGCCGTCGCTGACCCGTGCCAGCCGCTCGAGCTCGGCGTACGGGAGGCCGAGTGCCTTGCCGACGTCGCGGATCGCGCCCCGGCTGCGGTAGGTGGCGAAGCTGGCGACGAGGGCGGCGTGCTCCCGGCCGTAGCGCTCGGTCACGCGGACGATCAGCTTCTCGCGGATGTCGCGCGGGAAATCGAGGTCGATGTCCGGCACCGACTTCAGCTCGCGGTTGAGGAAGCGGCCGAGCGAGAGCTCGCTCGCGACCGGGTCGACGTGCGAAAGCCCCGTCAGGTAGCAGACGATCGAGCCGACCGAGCTGCCGCGGCCGCGCCCGGGCGGCAGGAAGCGCCGCGGCGAGCCGGCGCCGCGCACCTCCCGCGCGCACTCCCGGGCCAGCTCGAGCACCTCCCAGTGGAGCAGGAAGAACCCCGCGAGCCCGAGCTCGTGGATCAGCGCGAGCTCTTCGTCGAGCCGCGCGCGAGCCCGACTTTGCAACAGACTGTTGCAAACTCCGTAGCGGTCGTCGAAGCCGTGCCAGCAGACCTCCGCCAGCTGGGTGATGGCCGGGTCGGCCCCGTCCGAGAAGTCCGGGTAGCGGTAGCCGAGCTCCTCGGTCAGGTCGAAGCGGAGGCGGTCGGCGAGCTCGGCGCTTCGCTCCGCGGCGCCCGGGTCGAGCGGGCCGAGCCGCTCCAGCATCTCCGCCGGCGAGCGCAGGATCGACTCCCGGTTGCCGCGCCGCTCACGCTCGCAGCCGTCGAGCGAGGTGCGACAGCGGATCGCGACGAGCACGTCCTGGAGCGCGAGCCGGCTCGGGTGGTGCGCATGGACGTCACCGGTCGCGACCGTCTGCACGCCGAGGTGGGCGGCGAGGTCGCGCAGGCGAGCCGCCCGCCTGACGTCGCCCCGCTCGTACGGGCGCTGCAGCTCGACGAGGAAGCGCTCCCGGCCGAACGCCCGCGCGAGCCGCGCCGCGCCGTTCGGGTCGAGCAGCCCCAGCCCCTGGCGCACGCAGCCGGAGAGGCAGACGAGCCCGTCGTTCCGCTCCTCGAGCAGCGCGAGGTCGAGCGAGGGCGGCAGCAGGTCGGACTCGCGGCCCGGCAGGCGGGTTCCCGCGTGGGCCGCGGTGAGCAGCCGGCAGAGGTTCGCGTAGCCCTGCCTCGTCTCGACGAGCAGCGTCACGTGCATGCCGCCCGCGAGGGTCACCTCGGCGCCGGTGATCGCGCGCAGACCGAAGAACCTGGCCGCGTGCGCGAACTCGAGCGAGCCGTAGATGCCGTCGTGGTCGGTGAGCGCGAGCGCCTCGTAGCCGAGCTCGGCCGCCCGTGCCGCCAGCTCCTCGGGCTGGGAGGCACCGTCGAGGAACGAATACGATGAGTGCGCGTGCAGCTCGACGTAGCCCAACCGGTCCTCCTACCGCCCGGAGCGGGCGAGGTGATCGGAGACTCCGCGAACCGGCGGGTCGAGATCCTCTCCGACGACGAGTCGCTGAACGCGACGTGGTCGCGCTTCGGCCCGCATCGCGAGGGCGCCGACCTGCACGTCCATCACCACCACACCGACTTCTTCTACGTGCTCGAGGGCGAGCTGACCGTCCGCCTCGGGCTCGAGGACCGGAACGTCACCGTCCCGGCGGGGACGCTCGCGCGCGTGCCGCCGCTCGTCGTGCACGGCTTCCGGAACGGGAGCGAGGCGCAGGTGCGCTACCTCAACTTCCACGCGCCCGGGCAGCGCTTCGCGGACTACCTGCGCGCGATGCGCGACGGCCGCTCGTTCTCCTACGACCAGCACGAGCCGCCTGCGGACGGCGGCCGACCCGCCACGGAGGCGGTGGTCGGCGGCGACGGCTTCGTCGCCGAGCGGCCGGGCCTGCGCGTGGAGCTGCTCGCGGACATCGAGGCGATCGGGATCGCGGAGGTGCGGAGCGAGCCGGGCAGCCCGTCGCCGCCGACGCATCTGCACCGCCTCCACGTCGAGTCGTTCTACGTGCTCGAGGGCGAGCTGACGCTCACGGCCGCCGGGCGGGAGCTTCGCGCCGGGGCTGGCTCGTGGGTGCAGGTGCCTCCGGGGGTGTCCCACACGTTCGCCTTCACGGGCGACAGGCCGACGCGCTTCCTCAACCTGCACTCGCCGAGCAGCGGCTACGGCGCCTTCGTCCGCGGGCTGCACGAGGCGCGGGACGAGGCCGAGCTCGCGGCCGTGCGGGCCGCGTTCGACCAGGTCGCGGTGGACTGACGCATGACCTGGGACGAGTTGCTCGTGCCGGAGGCGCTCTCCCACCGCTGGCGTGACCTCCTCGAGCGCGCGATCTAGATGGCCGCGCCGGCGCCCGGACGCGCGCAGTTCGACGACATCTGCGACGCGCTGACCGCCTGGCACGAGGACGTCCGCCGCAGCACCATCTTCGGCATGCCCTGCCTGAAGAAGGCCGGCCGCGTGATCTTCGGCTTCCCGCGGAGCGGCCGCGGGATGGTGTTCAAGCTCGAGGACCCGGAGGTGCACGCCCGCGCGCTCGCGCTGCCGGGGGCGCACCTGTTCGACCCGTCCGGCCGCGGCAACACCGTCTTCAAGCAGTGGGTCGTCGTCCCTCCCGCGCAGGCGGACGAGTGGGAAGCGCTCGCGCTGGACGCCCTTCGTGGTCACGCACCCCTCTGGGAGAACCAGGATCCGGCGTCCTCGTCGCGGTAGACGCAGGCGTTCTCGCCCGACTCGAGCACGAGGTCGAAGTAGCGGCGGTCGACCGGCTCCTCGGTCCACCAGCGGTCGACGACCCGCCACTCCTCGCGCACGACCGCGACCGGCTGGCGGTTCACGCGCGTGGGCGTGCCGTCGAACGCCGCCTCGACCAGCACCGGCCGCGGCGCGTTGAGCCGGCGTGCTGCGCTAGTCGTCACGTGGCACGAACAGCGCGCGCGCCTCGGGAATGCGTGACCAGGGAGCGACTTCGACAACTGCACAGACCGACCCCGACCCCGTCGACGAGCGCACCTGACGGAGCCCTTCCTTCAACCGCCCGCCGAGCTCGGCACCGGCCGGCTCGACGAGCGCGAGCTGGCTGCCGACGTGCTCGGCGAGATCGACGGCCTCGAGCCGCAGCTCGACGACCGGCGCTGGGATCTCGGCGAGCTTCGGCCCGAGGGCCACGCGGAGCCTCGCCTCGTCGGCGCTCGCCTCGCGGAACGTAACCGTCCGGCGCCAGGAGCCTCCGCCGACGAGCCGGGCGGAGATCGCCGCCTTGCGCAGCGGCCGTCCGCCCCGCTCGGGCCGGGCGAGCAGCCGCTCGAGCAGCGCCCCGAACGCGCGCCGCAGCGTCAGCTCGTTCCCGACCGCCTCGGGAAACGTGAGCGTCTCGGCGAGCTCGACGGCCGGCGGGCGCCCCCGCACCCGCCTGTGGCCGCCGCCGCGGGCCAGTCCCCAGGCCCGCCTGCCTTCCTGGCCGAGCCGCTCCGCAACGGCTCCGCCCGGGAGCCGTGCGAGCTCGCCCAGACGCTGGACGCCGAGCCCTTCGAGCTCGGCGTAGCGCTCGGGCGGCAGTGGCAGCAGCGAGAGCGGCAGCGGCGCCAGGAAGCTCTCCTCGTTCTCGCCCTGGACGACCAGCGCCTGGCCGGACCGGGCGACACCGGCGGCGGCGAGCGCGGCGAAGCGGCGCGTCGCCGCACCCGCACGCGGGTCCCAGGAGGTCCCGACGGCTGCGAGTGCCCGCTCGAGCGCCGCGTCGACGCCGCCGTAGAGGCGCTCGACGCCCTTCGTCTCGAACGTGACCGCGCCCGGCTCCTCGGGCTCGACCGCGAAGCCCGCGTCCTCGAGCCGCTGCAGCACGCCTTCCCACTCCTGCTCGACGGTCGCCGGGTCGCGCTCGACGAGCACGAGCTCGGGGCAAGTGGCGAGCGCCTCGCCGAGCCGCATGCCCGGCTGGACCCCGGCCGCCTGCGCGGCGGCGGTGACAGGCCCGAGCAGCGGCTCGGTGCCCGCCTCCGGAGCGAGCGCAGCGGGGACGAGCGCGAGCCGCGGCCGGTTCCTCAGCGCGGCGCGCAACTCGAAGGCCGGGATGAGGATGCAGGCGATCACAGGAACGTATGTTCTACATGCGAACGTATGTTCCTGTCAACTCCGATTGGCGGTTCACCGCCGAAGAGGCGGCGGCCTAGCGGTACTGGTCGATCAGGAGCCGGCCCATCGCCTTCGCACGCGTGGCGGCCTCGCGGTCGCCTTCGCCGGCGGCGACGATCGAGCCCTTCATCAGGATGTGCCACGAGTGCGCGAACGCGTCCGGGTCGCGGAAGCCGCCCTCCTCGGCGAGCGTCCGCAGGATCGTCCGGATCGCGGCGAGGTGGTCGGCGCTCGCGCGGCCGAGCGTGCTCTCGCGGTCGTCATCTCGAGCAGGACGTTGACGAAGGAGCACCCCTCGAAGTCGTCGCGGCGGAACCACTCGTCGAAGAGGTCGAAGATCGCGAGGAGCTGCTGCTCGGGCGTGTCGCCGCGCTTCCGCGCCTCCGCCTCGACCCACTCCTTCGTCCATAGCTGCTCCCGGCGCTCGAGGAAGGCGAGCACGAGCTCGTCCTTGGAGCCGAAGTGGCGGTAGAGCGTCGCCTTCGCGACGGCGGCGTTGTCGACCACCTCGTCGATCCCGACGGCGTTGACCCACGGCGGGAGAAGAGCTCGTAGGCGCTGTCCATGATGCGCTCGCGCGCGTCGGTCTCGATGGCGGAAGCTGGCGGCCTCGGTCATGTCCGCAGTGTAGACAGACTGGTCTGTCTCGCAAGTGGCGCGGCTACGGTGTCGCCGTGAGCAGCGCCGCCTACGACCCCGCCACCGCGCTCGATCTGATCGAGTCCGTCGGACCGGTTCCTCGTCCAGCAGGTCCTGAAGCCGATCGCCAACGAGTACCGGATCAGCGTGCCCTCGCCCGGCTCGACCGACGAGGGCCGAGCCGCTGCTCTTCGTCAAGCAGAAGAAGATGAAGATCAAGGAGGACATCCGCTTCCGGCTCGACCCGGACGCGGACGCGCACCTCTTCATGATCAAGGCGAAGACGGTCTTCGAGTTCCGCGGCCGGCACGAGGTGCTCGACGAGCACGGCCAGGCCATCGGCCAGCTCGAGAAGGCGTTCGGCAAGTCGCTGCTCCGGAGCCACTGGAACGTCCGGGACGCGAACGGGGAGCTCCTCTTCGAGGCGTACGAGTCGAACCTCGTGATCGCGATCGTGCGGCGCCTCGCGGACGTCGTGTCGGACTGGCTCTCCGCCCTGACATGGCTGCCCTTCAACTTCACGTTCGTGCGCGACGGCAACGAGGTCGGCACGTACAAGCGGATCCTCGGCACGTTCCGGGACCGCTACGTGCTCGAGCTCGGGTCGGGGCTGGAGGACGCCGACCGGCGGCTCGTGCTGGCGTTCACGGTCGCGCTCGACGCGCTCCAGGACCGCTGAGCGAGCCCGTCGTCCGCCCGGCGACGCCGGACCGCTGGGACGAGATCGCCTCGCTCTTCACGCGCCCGGGGCCGCGGGGCGGCTCGCCGCAGACGGCGGCCTGCTGGTGTCAGTTCTGGCTGCTCGGCGGGCCGGCTTACAAGCAGGGAGCCGGGAGTGGCAACCGGCGCCGGCTGCGCGAGGAGGTGCGCGGGAGTCGGCTGCATGCGCTGCTCGCGTTCGAGGACGACGACGTCGTCGGCTGGTGCCGGATCGGGCCGCGGACGTCGTTCGCCCGGCTCGAGGCGTCGCGGGCGATCCCGCGCGTCGACGACGTGCCCGTCTGGTCGGTCGTCTGCTTCTACGTCCACCCTGCGTCCAAGCGTCAGGGGGTCGCCTCTGCGTTGCTGGAAGCCGCCTGCGCGTACGCGGGGGCGCAGGGCGCGACCGTGCTCGAGGCCTATCCCGTCCGCGCAGGGCATCCGAACATCGACGCCTACACCGGCTACCTGCCGATGTTCACGGCAGCCGGGTTCGAGCCGGTCGGCGACGGCGGCCGGCGGACGATCGTGCGCAGGACGCTCTAGCGCCTCGTCGCCCGGACGGCGTAGGTCACGTAGGGCAGCACGAGCCCGTCGGGCCCGGCGAGCTCGTCGTAGAGCCGGTCGACCGGGTCGAGCACCGCCTGCTGCCGCTCGGGCGGCAGCGTCGCGCAGTAGCTCCGGGAGAGCACGAGATCGCGCAGGCGCGCACGGTCGAGCGGCTGCTCCCAGCGCCACTCTGCCTCCTCGGCCTGCTCGTAGAGGGCGCTCTCGGCGATCTCGTCCGCGTCGTCCCGCTCCTTGTCCCCACCCGAGTCGATCAACTCGCTCAGCCTCGCGACCCAGTCGACCGACTCGTCGCGCAGGTTCCAGACGATCCCGAGCCTGCCGCCCGGACGGAGGACGCGCGCGATCTCGGGCAGGGCGGCCGGAGGGTCGAACCAGTGGTAGGCCTGTGCGGCGACGACCGCGTCGGCCGAGGCGTCCGGGAGCGGCATCGCCTCCGCCCTTCCCTCGACCGCGCGCACCCCGGGCACCGCCTCGAGCAGCTGCGCCAGCATCTCCGGCAGCGGCTCGACGGCGGTGACGCGGTGGCCGAGCCTGACGAGCACGCGGGTGAGCTTTCCCGTCCCGGCGGCGAGGTCGACGACATCGAGTGGCGGCTCGCCGGTGATCCAGCGCGCCGCCTCCTCCGGATACTCGGGCCGGCCACGCTCGTAGGCATCGGCCACCGCCGAGAAGGATGCCGCCCGCCGCGCGCGCTCGTCGCTCACGGCCGCTGACGATAGTCAGGGCAAAGTAGGCTCCGCGCCGATGGAGAGCGCAGGCGTCGCCGAGCGGCTGGGACAGCTCGCGCTCTTCGCCGACCTGCGCTGGGCGGAGCTCGAGGCGGTCGCGCACACGTTCGACGAGGAGGTCTTCGCCGCCGGCCAGCGGGTGCTGCGCCAGGGGCTCACCGGCAGCGCGTTCTACGTCATGCTCGACGGCGAGGCGACGGTCACGATCGACGGCGTCGAGCGTCGCGCGGCTCGGCCGTGGCGACTTCTTCGGCGAGATCTCGGCGCTGACGGGCGAGCCGCCGAGCGCCGACGTCCGGGCCGAGACGCTGCTCCGCTGCCTCGACCGTTCCCGGGCCGCAGCTCGAGGCGCTTCCTGCTCGAACGGCCGGCGGTGATGCTGCGGCTGCTCCAGGCGGAGGCGCGCCGGCTGCGCGACTCCAACCGGTGGCAGTAGCCGACGACGGGCGGCCGTTCCCGCCCGGCGACTACGACGTCGTCGTCGTCGGGAGCGGGCCCGGCGGCCTGCAGACGAGCTACTTCCTGCAGCCGGCTCGGCGTCGGGCACGCGGTCGTGTCCGCGGACGACGGGCCGGGCGGGATGTTCCGGCGCTTTCCGCTCTTCGAGCGCTTGATCAGCTGGACGCACCACGACGACCGACGCGCCGCGCGAGGAGCCGCGCGCTTCGAGGCTGCACGACCAGAACAGCCTCGCTCGCCGAGGAGCCCGAGCTTCGCGCCCTCGTGTCCGGCGCAGATGGCCGAGGGCCGGCGCCGCCCCGCCCGCGAGGAGATGGAGGCCGGCGTTGCGCGCGTTCGCCGAGCGTGCGCCGGTCGACGTGCGCTACGGGTGCCGCTGGGAGTCGACCGACGCGGGTCGACGACGGCGCTCGTCGTCGGCACCGAGCGACGGCGAGTACCGCTGCCGCGCCGCCGTCTTCGCCGTCGGGAGTGACCGAGCCGTGGGTGCCGCCGATCCCCGGCCTCGAGGCTCGGCCAGCACTACGTCCACGCCGGCGACGATCCCGGACCGGTACCGCGACCGCCGCGTCGTGATCGTCGGGCAAGCGCAACTCGGCGTTCGAGGTCGGCGAGGGCCTCCTGCGCCTCGGGCTGCGCGAGCTGACCCTCGTCTCGCCGCGCTCGGCCGACGTCGGCCGGCTCGCCCGCTCGCCGCTTCGCCCCTGGTACCTGACGCCGTACGACGAGCACGTCCGCGGCGCGCCGGGGCGGTTCGTGCTCGACGCCTCGGTCGAGCGGGTCGACCGGCTCGGACGGCGGCTACCGCGTGCACGCCGTCGATCCGGCCCGCGGGCGAGCACGCTCGCTGCTCGACGCCGACGTCGTGATCGCGGCGACCGGCTTCCGCGCGCCGCTCGCCGACCTCCGCGACCTCGGCCTCGCGACCGTCGCCGACGGCCGGCTGCCCGCGCTGACGCCGTACTTCGAGAGCGTGACCGTGCCGGGCGCGTACTTCGCCGGGAACGTCACCCAGGCGGCTCCCGGCCTGCGCAAGCACGGCGTCGCGTCGCTCTCCAGCATGGTCTGCGGCTTCCGCTACAACGCGCGCATCCTGGCCCGGCACCTCGCCGAGACGAGGTTCGGCATCACGCTCGCGCGACCGTCCGTCGAGCCCGCACGCGTCGTGCCCGTACCTGCTCGAGGAGCTGAACACGCGCCCCGGAGCTCGCGATGCAGAAGGGCTACCTGGCGCGGGTGCTCAGCGTCGACGCCGGGCGCAGGCGTGCTCGACGAAGGCATCCTGCCGCTCGAGGCGTTCGTCGACGGCGACGTGGACGGGATCGCCGCGACGCTCGAGTTCGACGCGGACGAGCAGATCGTGCCGGCGCTCTACGTCCGGACCGGCGGCACGCTGACGCGAGCACGTCCTGCCGTCGCACCCGCTGCGCCGCTACGACGGGCCCGACTACCGCCACGCCGTCGAGCGCGCGGTCCGGCCGCTGGGGCTCTAGAGGGTGATTTCCGCAGCGATCCCGCGCATGCCGACGAGCTGCGGCACGACGTCGAGCACGCTCTCCCGCGCGCAGTAGGCGATGTCCGCCTCGAGCTCGGGCCCGTGGTTGATCAGATTCCGGCCGCTGCGCGAGGCGCGGAACGCCTCCTCGGCGCTGTCGTAGGAGCGGGCGAGGCGGACGGCAGCCTCGGCGGCGTCCGAACGCTCCGCGTCGAGGAGCTCGACGATCCTGCCGGCGACATAGGCGTCGTCGAGGGCGAAGGCGCCCTTCACCCCGGCGCAGAAGATCGCCACGTCGTCAGCCGCTCCCTGCGCCGCCTCGACGACCGCAGCCAGGTTCAGGAGCGACGCGACCAGCACGCGCTCGCAGCGGGAGGCCGCCGTCACGATCGCCCGCGTCCCGTTCGTGGTCGACATGCCGAGCACCGGCGAGCGCGGCTCGAGGTACTCGCGCGGCGAGTTGCCGAGGTCGAAGCCGTCGATCCGCACGCCGAGCCGCTCGCCGCCGAGCGTGACCGAGCCGTCGCCGTTCGCGAGCGACAGCGCCTCCTCGACCTCGGCGGCGCACAGCACGCGCTCGTAGCCCGACGCGAGCGCCTGGCAGATCGTCGAAGTCGCCCGGATCACGTCGATCACGACGCCCGTGGGCGCCGCGGCCGACTCCTCCGGCGTGAAGGCGACATGGACGCGCACCTCTGTACGCTAGCCGCCCGTGGACGAGGTTCTGCACTGCTACCGGCACCCCGACCGGGAGACCCGCGTGTCCTGCTCCGAGTGCGGACGCGGCGTCTGCCCGGACTGCATGGTCTTCGCGCCGGTCGGGATCCGCTGCCTCGACCACGCGGGCCAGGGGCGGCAGGCGGCGAAGCCGGTCGTGCAACGGCGCGTCCGCGCAGCGCGCTCCGGCGTGTTGGCCCAGGAGGGCCTCGTCACCCGGATCCTGATCGGGCTCAACATCGCCGTCTTCCTCGCCAACCTCGCCCAGGGCGCCTCGCTCGGCCGGAACGGCGGCCGCCTGTTCGAGAACTGGCTCCTGATCGCCCAGGGGGTCGACTCGCACGGCGACGTCGTCGGCGTCGCGGAGGGTCAGTGGTACCGGATGCTGACCGCGGCCTTCCTCCACGGCGGCATCGTCCACCTCGGCTTCAACATGTACTTCCTCTGGATCATCGGCACCGCGATGGAGTCGATGCTCGGGCGCTGGCGCTACCTCGCCCTCTACGTGGCGACCGCGCTGGCGGGCTCGGCGGGGCTCTCGTCTTCAGCCCGAACTCGCCCACGGTGGGCGCGTCGGGGGCGCTCTTCGGGATCCTCGGCGCCGCCGTCGTGTTCGAGCGCCAGGGACACCACGTACTCGGCGGGCAGGCGCTCGGGATCGCGCTGATCAACTTCATGATCACGTTCCTGATCCCGAACATCTCGATCGGCGGCCACCTGGGCGGCTTCGTCGGCGGGATCCTCTGCGGGCTCGCGCTCTCGCAGTTCGGGCGCGGTCATGCCGCCTACGGCCGGCTCGGCGCCGCCGGCATCGCAGGGATCGGCGCGGTCGCCCTCGGTAGCTTCGCGGTCGCGTACTTCAAGGTCCGCGGCTACGCGTAGCGGCGCCGGCCGACGCCGGTGCTGAGATTCGGTGCGTGCTGCATCACCTCACCCACGTCGAGATCTCGTACTGGGAGAAGGCCGTGCGCACCGTCGCCGTCTACGGCGGGCTCGTGCTGCTGCTCCGCTTCGGCGGCAAGCGGATGCTCGCCCAGCTCAACGCCTTCGACCTCGTCGTGCTGCTGCTCCTCTCGAACGTCGTCCAGAACGCGATCATCGGGCCCGACAACTCGGTCGTCGGCGGGCTCGTCGGCGCAGTCGTCCTCCTCGGCGCCAACCTCGTGCTCGTCCGCCTCTCGTTCCAGTGGCCGTGGGTGCAGGGTCGGGAGCGCGTGCTCGTGGCGGACGGCAAGCCGGACGAGCGGGCGCTGCGGCGCGAGCTGATCACCGCCAACGAGCTCGATGTCGCGCTACGCCGCCAGGGCTACGACGGCGTGGATGGGGTCGACTCCGCGAGGCTCGTCCCCGAGGGAACGCTCGTCGGCGAGAAGCGCGACGATCCGGTGCTCTCCCTGATCGAGCGACGGCTCGCGGCGATCGAGGCGAAGCTCGGCTAGCCGACGGCGCGGGGCTGCGATCGGCCTGCTCAGCCGCCGACGGCGACCGCTTCGACGCCGCTCTCGCGGAGCGCGGCTTGCGCGGCGGCGAGCCGGGCGAGCGGCACGCGGAACGGCGAGCAGCTGACGTAGTCGAGCCCGAGGTCGTGGCAGAACGCGACCGAGCTCGGCTCGCCCCCGTGCTCGCCGCAGATGCCGAGCTTCAGCTCCGGCTTGACGCCCCTCCCCCGCTCGACCGCGATCCGCATCAGGTCGCCGACGCCGCTCGCGTCGAGCGTCTCGAACGGGTTCCGCTCCAGCACGTCGTGCTCCAGGTACCAGGTGAGGAACTTGCCCTCGGCGTCGTCGCGGGAGAAGCCGAGTGCGGTCTGCGTCAGGTCGTTCGTGCCGAAGGAGAAGAAGTCGGCCAGCTCCGCGATCTCGTCGGCGCGGATGCACGCGCGCGGCAGCTCGATCATCGTGCCGCAGAGGTAGGCGACGTCCGGCTCCTCGGCGGCGACCGTCTCCGTCAGGACGCGAAGCCGCCGCAGCTCCTCGGCGAAGCCGACGAGCGGGTGCATGATCTCGACCAGCGGCGCCTCGCCGGTGCGCTCGCCGACCGCCCTCGCCGCGCGGACGATCGCCCGCACCTGCATCTCGTAGATCTCCGGGTACTGGAGGCCGAGGCGGCAACCCCGCGTGCCGAGCATCGGGTTCGACTCCTGGAGCTGCTTGATCCGCTGCCGGACCTCGGGGTCGGTCGTCTCCTCGAGCGAGGGCAGGAACTCGTGCAGCGGCGGATCGAGGAGCCGGATCGTGACCGGCAGCCCCGCCATCGCCTCGAAGATGCCCTCGAAGTCGGCCTGCTGCATCGGCAGGAGCCGGTCGAGCGCGGAGCGGCGCTCGTCCTCGTCGCGGGCGAGGATCATCCCGCGCACGATCGGCAGCCGGTCCTCGGCCATGAACATGTGCTCGGTGCGGCAGAGGCCGATTCCCTCGGCGCCGAACTCACGGGCGCGGGTGGCGTCCTCGGGCGTGTCGGCATTGGCGCGGACGCGCAGGCGCCTGAGCGCGTCGGCCCAGCCGAGCACGGTCTCGAAGTCGTCGTTGATCTGCGGCGGCACGAGGTCGACGGCGCCAGCGATCACACGGCCGTCGCCGCCGTCGATCGTGATCGTGTCGCCCTCCGCGAGCGTCAGGTCGCCGAGCCGGATCGTGCGGGCGTCGAGGTCGATCGAAAGCGCCTCGCAGCCGGCGACGCACGGCTTCCCCTCCCCGCGCGCGACCACGGCAGCGTGCGACGTCATGCCGCCGTGTGCCGTGAGGATCCCCTGCGCGACGTGCATGCCGGCGTAGTCGTCCGGCGTCGTCTCCCAGCGCACGAGGATCACCGCCTCTCCGGCCTTGCCGCGCTCCTCGGCGACGGCGGCCTCGAGCACGATCGCACCGACGGCCGCGCCCGGGGAGGCGTTGAGCCCGCGGGCCGCGACCTCGACCTCTGCCTTCGGGTCGATCATCGGGTGCAGCAGCTGGTCGAGCTGGCCCGGGTCGATCCGCGCGACCGCCTCCTCGCGGGAGATCAGCCCCTCGTCGACCATCTCCGCCGCCACGCGGAGCGCTGCGGCCGCCGTCCGCTTGCCCGTTCGCGTCTGGAGGAGGTACAGCCGGCCCTCCTCGACGGTGAACTCGATGTCCTGCAGGTCGCGGTAGTGGCTCTCCAGCCTCGCGACGGTCTCCTTCAACTCCTCGAACGACTCGGGCAGCAGCTCGCCCATCCGCCCGATCGGCTCGGGCGTGCGGATGCCCGCGACGACGTCCTCGCCCTGCGCGTTCTGGAGGAACTCCCCGTAGAGCAGCGCCTCACCCGTCGACGGGTTCCGGGTGAAGAGCACGCCGGTGCCCGAGGTGTCGCCCTTGTTGCCGAAGACCATCTGCACGACGTTGACCGCCGTGCCGAGATCGTCCGGGATCTCGTACGTGCGCCGGTAGACCTGGGCACGCGGCGCGTCCCACGAGTCGAAGACGGCACGGTAGGCGCGGCGCAGCTGGTCGCGCGCGTCCTGGGGGAACGGGCTGCCCGCCTCCTGCTCGTAGATGCGCTTGAACGTGGCGATCAGCTCGGCGAGGTCGTCGCCGGAGAGGTCGACGTCGGCGCGGACGCCGCGGTCGCGCTTCAGGTCTGACAGCGGCTGCTCGAACCGATGCGCGTCGACGCCGTCGACCACCTCGCCGTACATCTGGATCAGCCGCCGGTAGGAGTCGCGTGCGAAGCGGGCGTTGCCCGTCGCCTGCGCGAGCCCCTCGCAGGCCTCGTCGTTGAGGCCGAGGTTGAGGATCGTCTCCATCATCCCGGGCATCGAGACGGCCGCACCCGAGCGAACGGAGACGAGCAGCGGGTCGGCCGGGTCGCCGAAGTGCTTGCCCGCCTGCGCCTCGAGGCGCGAGACGTGCTCGGTCACCTCGTCGTCGAGCCCGGCCGGAACCTGCTTGCCGTTCGCCATGTACGCGCGGCACGCGTCGGTGGTGATCGTGAACCCGGCGGGGACGGGGACGCCGAGGGAGGTCATCTCCGCCAGGCCGATCCCCTTGCCGCCGAGCAGCTCGCGACCGCCGCCCGAGTCCTCGTCGAAGGCGTAGACGTAGCGCACGCGGGCGATCTTTCCACAACGCCGCGATGCCATACTCGGCGGCGTGCCGGGGAGGATCCTCGCGATGGGTGGGCTGGCACTGGGGTCGGAGCTCGACGACCTCGTGCTCGAGCTGGGCGGACCCGAAGGTCCTGTTCGTGCCGACGGCGTCGGGCGATCCGGGGCGGGTCGTCTCGTTCTACGAGTCCTTCGGGCACCGCGCCGAGGCCTCGCATGCGACCTTCTTCCCCTGGCCGCGCGAGGACCTGCGCGAGCATGCGCTCTCGCGCGACGTGATCTACGTGAGCGGCGGCAACACCGTCAACGCGCTCGCGATCTGGCGAACACACGGGTTCGACGACGTCCTGCGCGAGGCGTGGAGGGCCGGGGTGCTGCTCGCCGGCTGGAGCGCCGGGATGATCTGCTGGTTCGAGTCCGGCGCTGACCGACTCGTTCGGCCCGCAGCTCGAGCCCTTCCACGACGGGCTCGGCTTCCTGCCCGGGAGCGCCTGCCCGCACTTCGATTCCGAGCCTCGGCGGCGTCCCCTCTACACGGACTGCGTCCGCGACGGCACGCTTCCGCCGGGTTATGCGGCGGACGACGACGTCGGGCTCCTCTTCGAGGGGACCGAGCTCCGCGAGGTGATCAGCGCGAGCGCGACGGGGACCGGGACCGGGTATCGGGTCACGGCTGACGGTGCCGAGACGCTGCCGGCACGACGCCTGTGAGCACCGGCTGGGAAGACCGCGCGGCGGGATTCGTCGCGTGCGCACGCGCGCCCGGGCACGACGCCTACTGGGACTTCCGCGACTTCTTCTTCGACCTGCTGCCGCCCCCGGGACGGGTCGCGCTGGAGATCGGCTGCGGCGAGGGCGCGGGGCTCGTGATCGAGGCGCTCCGCGAACCTCGCGGCTTCGACGACCGCGACCGCCGCATGCCGCAGTTCCTGCTCTGGCGAGCGGTGAAGCGGTGAGAAGGGTCGCCGTGATCGCCACCGCGAGCGCCTGCGGCAAGACGACCGTCGGCCGGCGGCTCGCCGAGCGGCTCGGCGTCCAGTTCGTCGAGCTGGACGCGCTGCACCACGGGCCGAACTGGACCGAGGCGAGCCCGGACGAGCTTCGCGCCAAGGTCGAGCCGATCCTGGCGACGGAGGGCTGGGTGATCGACGGCGGCTACCAGGGGAAGATCGGCACGATCGTGCAGGACGCAGCCGACACGATCGTCTGGCTCGACCTGCCGCGCCGGGTCTGGCTGCCGCGGCTGATCCGGCGGACGACCGTCCGGATCGTGCGGCGCGAGGAGCTCTGGAACGGGAACCGCGAGTCGTTCCGGACGGCGCTCCTGGGCCGGGACGGGCTGATCCTCTATTCGCTCCGGCAAGTGCGGCGGCGGCGCGACGAGTACCCGGCTCGCTTCGGCTCCCACAATCTCGTCCGGCTGCGCTCCCAGAAGGAGGTCGATCGATGGCTCGAGACGTCAAGCTGACGAGCGGCGACCGGGTGCTCTTCCCGGAGGACGGCGTGACGAAGGGCGACCTCTTCGAGTACTACGGCGCGATCGCCCCGGCGATCCTCCCCCACCTGAAGGACCGGCCGTTCACGATGAAGCGGATCCCGATGGGCGTCGGCACCGAGGCGTACTTCCAGAAGCAGGCGCCGAAGGGGATGCCGTCGTGGATCCCGACGCGCACCTTCCGGACGTTCCCGCGCGCGGGTGAGCCGCGGATGGTCGACTTCCCGCTCGTCGGCACCCGCGAGGCCCTCCAGTGGATGGCGCAGATGAAC
Organism: uncultured Gaiellaceae bacterium; assembly: GCA_963808915.1. Lineage (GTDB taxonomy): Bacteria > Actinomycetota > Thermoleophilia > Gaiellales > Gaiellaceae > CAVTBT01. The sequence continues at coordinate 235,062 of CAWEHJ010000002.1, forward strand.
TGCATCGACATGAACGCCTGGTACTCGCGCGTCGACAAGCCGGAACGGCCGGACTACGTCGTCTTCGACCTCGACCCGCCGGACGGCGAGTTCGCGCTCTGCATCCGGGCCGCGCACCTGCTGCGGGAGCTGCTCGACTCGCTCGAGCTGCGCTCGTACGTGAAGACGAGCGGCGCGGACGGGATCCACGTGCTCGTCCCGGTCGCCAGGCGCTACGGCTTCGACCGGACGTACGCGTTCGCCGAGGCCGCCTCCCGCCGGCTCGAGGCCGACAACCCCGGCCTCGTCACGACCGAGTGGCTGAAGAAGAAGCGGCAGGGCGTTCTGCTCGACCACCGCCAGAACGGGCACGGCAAGACGCTCGCGTCGGTCTACTCCGTGCGGCCGAAGCCGGGCGCGCCGGTCTCGACGCCGCTCCGCTGGGAGGAGCTGACGGAGTCGGTGACACCGCGGGACTTCACGATGGCGGTCGCGCTCGAGCGCGTCGAACGGTACGGCGACCTGTTCGAGCCGACCCTCCGCGGCGGCCAGTCGCTCGGCGCGGCGCTCGAGAAGCTCAGCGGCTGAGCGTCGCCACGGCTGCCGCGACGCGCTTCGCGTCCTTCGCCGCCTCGCGGAGGAGGCCGCTCAGGGTCGGCTGGAGCGCGGCGAAGTAGAGGCCCGGCGCGGCCGGGTGCGTCTCGGCGCCGTGGACGAGTGGCCGGCCGGCCTCGTCGAGCACGCCGAGGTGCCCGACGAGCGGCTCCAACCCCGGCCGGAAGCCCGTCGCGGCGATCACCGCGTCCACGTCCAGCCGCGAGCCGTCGACGAGCACGACGGTGCCGTCCTCGATCCGGTCCACCGCCTTGACGATCTCGATGCGGCCCGCCCGGACGGCGTCGACGAAGCCGACGTCGAGGATCGGCACCGTGCCGGTGCGACCGAACTGCGCGATCCCGTCGGGCGGTGCGGGCAGGCCGTAGGGCTCGAGGTCCGGGATCGAGATCTTCCGCAGCCCACGGCTGATCGGCACGATCGTCCGCCGCGGCAACCTGCCGAGGGCGATCCCGAGCAGCTGACTCGGGACGCCGAGCGTGTCGCGCCGGACGACGATCGGCGGCGTCCGCACGCTCAGCCGGACACGCGCAGCCCCGCCTTCGGCGAGATCGGTCGCGATCTCCGCGCCCGAGTTCCCCGAGCCGACGACGAGCACGTCCTGCCCCGTGTACGGGGACGGCTCGACGTAGTCGACTGAGTGGACGAGCCTGCCGCCGAGCGACTCGCGCTCCGGCCAATCCGGGGTCACCGGCTCGCTGTTGTAGCCGCTCGCCACGACCACGACCGAGGCGTTCATGTCGCCCGCCGACGTCCGCAGGACCCAGCCGTCGTCCTCGCGGTCGATCCGCTCGACCCGCACGCCGAGCCGCGGCTCGAGCCCGTGGTGGCGCACGTAGGCCTCGAGGTAGTCGGCGTAGGCGTCCTTCGGCACCCACTTCCCCGCCGAGCGCGCCACCGGCAGCCCCGGCAGCCCGGAGAGCCAGCGGACGGTGTGCAGGTGAAGCCGCGCGTAGCGGCCGCGCCACGACTCGCCGATCGCGTCGCCCTGCTCGAGCAGCACGCTCTCGACGCCCTCCTGGCGGAGCACGGCGGCGACGGCGAGCCCGGTTGGGCCGGCGCCGACGATCGCGACGGGTGCGCTCACGTCCCGATCCGGTTCCGTGCCCGCGAGCGCAGCTCCGCCGCCCACGCCGCGGCCCGCAACCCGAGCCAGATCGGCGTCAGCAACACGTAGAAGACGACGACCGCGGCGGCCAGGATCGACCACCAGAGCGCCCAGTAGCGGAGCGGCACCGAGCCCTTCTCGGAGAGGTCGCGGCGTCATGCGACCGGTGCGGCCTCGTCCGCCTTGCGCCGCTCGACGATCCGCACGATCCGCATCGCCGTCTCCTCGACGGAGAGCTCGGTCACGTCGATCACCGGGCACCCGAGCCGCCGGTGCACGTTCGTCGCCACGTCCAGCTCCTCGTAGATCTCCATCAGCTCCGCGTACTGCCGGTTCTTCGCGCCCATCGAGCGCACCCGCGCGGAGCGGATCTCGCCGAGCCGCTCCGCGTCGATCGTCAGCCCGACCACCTTCGTCGCGTCGATCTCGAACAGCTCCTTCGGCGGCTCGATCCCCTTCACGATCGGGACGTTCGCGGTCTTGTGCCCGAGGTAGCCGAGGTAGATCGACAACGGCGTCTTCGAAGTGCGCGAGACGCCGACGAGGACGATGTCCGCCTCGCCGAGGCCGCTGCCGACGCCGTCGTCGTAGCGGACGGCGAACTCCATCGCCTCGACCCGCTTGAAGTAGGCGGCGTTGAGCGCCGGCCGCGCGCCGGGCTTCATCTTCGCCGCCATGCCCGAGACGCGGGCGATCGACTCGATCGGGTGGCCGAGCAGGTCGCAGTAGTGGACGCGGGCGCTGCGGCAGAACTGGCGCATCGCGTCGCGGAGCTCGGGCTTGACGAGCGTGTAGACGATCACCGCCGAGCGGCCCTTCGCCCGGTTGACCGCGAGCGCGAGGTCCTCGACCGACTCGACCCGCGGGTGGCGGACCTCCTCGAACTCCTGCTCGGGGAACTGGGCCTCGAGCGCCAGCACGAGCCGCGCCGCCGTCTCGCCGGTCGAGTCCGAGACGATGTGGAGCTCGACGGGCGTGCCGGAGGCCGGATTCACGTGTGTGAGGCTATCGCGGCCGGCGCGCGACGAAGGCCCGCCAGTCGACGGTCTCCTCGACGTTCAGCCGCTCCACGCGCGCCTCGAAGCCGGCCTCGCGCAGCCAGTCGAGCCAGTCCTGCTCGGGAAAGACGCCGCAGACGTGACGGTCGAGGACCACGCGCGGCTCGGCTCCGTCCTGAGCGGACGATGTACGCGTAGTCGACGTCGTAGGTGGTCGCGGTCGGCCCGGAGTCGTGCACCCATTCCAGGTAGCGGAGGGAGCGGCCGTCACCGTCGTGGCCGCCGTGCCGCGTCTCGGCGACGAGCGTCTCGCGGACGCAGTCCGGCACCAGCACGGCCACCCCGCCCGGCCGGAGGTGCTCGAACACCGTGGCGAGCGCGGCGCGCAGGTCCGCCTCCGTCGTCATGTAGACGATCGCGTCGTGGACGAGGACGGCGTCGAACGTCCGTCCGAGGTGAAGCGTGCGCATGTCGCCCTGCGCGTGCTCGCACTCGGGATTGAGCCCGCGCGAGACCGCGAGCATCGGCTCGGAGAGGTCGGTCAGGGTGCACTCGAAGCGCGCCTTCAGGTGGCTCGCGTTGTTGCCGCCGCCGGAGCCGAGCTCGAGCAGCGTGCGGGCGTCCGGCACCTCGGCCTCGACCAGCCGCACGATCTCGGCCGCCTCCTCGGCGTAGTCCTCGGGCGCGGTGACGAGGTGGAACCAGCCGGCCAGCTCGTCGTACATCTTCATCGCGAGACCAGCGGCGCCGTCCGCCCGCCGGTGAGCCGCTCGTGCGGACGGTACGGGATGCCCTCGCGCTCGAGCACCGCGATGGCCGGAGTCGCCTCCACGGCAGGAAGGTAGCCTGCCGCGCATGGCCGAGACCGAGCCCACCGACGCCGTCACGATGGACGCGATCGTCTCGCTGGCTCGCCGCCGAGGCTTCGTCTTCCCCTCCTCGGAGATCTACGGCGGCCTCGGCTCCGCCTACGACTACGGCCACTACGGCGTGCTGCTGAAGGAGAACGTCAAGGCCCGCTGGCTCGAGGCGATGGTGCGCGAGCGGGAGGACATCGTCGCGCTCGACTCGTCGATCATCCTCCACCCGCGGATCTGGGAGGCGTCCGGGCACGTCGGCGGCTTCACCGACCCGCTGGTCGACTGCCGCACCTGCAAGCTGCGCTTCCGCGCCGACCATCTCACCGACGAGGAGCACCAGGAAGTGCGGTGCGGCAAGCGGCCGAGCAAGCGCCCCGGCGAGACGCCCGACTGCGACCTGACCGAGGCGCGCCAGTTCAACCTGATGTTCCGCACGCGCATCGGCGCGGTCGAGGAGACCGGCACGGACGTCTACCTCCGGCCGGAGACGGCGCAGGGGATCTTCGTCAACTTCAAGAACGTCGCCCAACTCGCCCGGCGCAAGCCGCCCTTCGGGATCGCCCAGGTCGGCAAGTCGTTCCGGAACGAGATCACGCCCGGGAACTTCATCTTCCGGACGCTCGAGTTCGAGCAGATGGAGATGGAGTTCTTCGTCCCGCCCGCGGAGGCGGACGAGTGGTATCGCTACTGGGTCGAAGAACGGGTCGCCTGGCACCGGCGCTACGGCATCCGGGCGAGCCGGCTGCGCGTGCGGCCGCACGACGAGGACGAGCTCTCGCACTACTCGAGCGCGACGAGCGACATCGAGTACCTCTTCCCGATCGGCTGGTCGGAGCTGGAAGGGATCGCGAACCGCGGCGACTACGACCTGCGCCAGCACACCGAGCACTCGGGCACGAAGCTCGAATGGGTCGACGGCGGCTCCGGCGAGCGGTTCGTCCCGCACGTGATCGAGCCCGCGCTGGGGGTCAACCGCTCGATGCTCGCGTTCATGATCGACGCCTACGACGAGGAGGTCGTCGCCGAGCGCGAGCGGACCGTCCTCCGCCTCCACCCCGCGCTCGCCCCGGTCAAGGCGGCGGTGCTGCCGCTGATCGGCAAGAGCGAGGACATGGTCTCGAAGGCGCGCGCGCTGTTCGAGGAGCTGCGTCGCTCCTTCGCGGTCGAGTACGACGACGGCGGCGCGATCGGCCGCCGCTACCGCCGCCAGGACGAGATCGGCACGCCCTGGGGCCTGACGATCGACGACCAGACCCTCGAGGACGAAACGGTCACGATCCGCGACCGCGACTCGCTCGCGCAGGAGCGGATCCCGATCGGCGGCGTGCGCGCCCACCTCGGCGACCTCCTCTCGCGGGACTGGACGACCCCGAAGGCCGACTAGCCGTGGTCGTCGACGTCGCACCCGGACTCTGGCTCTGGCGGCTCGACCACCCGGACTGGGCACCGCACGTCGAGTGGAAGCCCCCGGTCACGTCGACGGTGGTCGAAAGCGGCGGCGAGGTCGTGCTGTTCGACCCGCTGGCGCCCCCGGACGGGCACGACGCCTGGGAGCGGCTCGACGCGCGGCGTCCGACCGTCGTCGTGATCCTGAAGCCGGACCACGTCCGCGACGTCGACCTCTTCGTCGAGCGCTACGGCTGCCGCGCCTTCGGGCCGTACTGGTTCTGGCGGGACAACATCCCGGAGACGGACCTCGAGGGGATCCAGCCCGGCTCGGAGCTCCCCGGCGGCCTCGTCGCCCTGTACGACGGCCGCGGCCGCAACGAGACGCCGGTCTGGGTCCCGGAGCGGCGCGCGCTCGTCTTCGCGGACGCGCTGACGGAGCGGGACGGCAGGCTGCTCGTCTGGGGGACGCCGTGGCACGAGGAGCGGGTGCTCCCCGCGCTGCGCGCGCTCCTCGAGCTGCCGTTCGAGCACGTGATCGTCTCCCACGGCGAGCCGGTGCACGACCGTGCGGCCTTCGAGCGCGCGCTCGAGCTGCCGCCCTTCTCGAACTAGGAGGGCTAGACCCGGTGGTCGTCCGGCTCGACCCGGACGACGAAGACGAACCGCTTGGTCAGGCCGACGCGCGCGACGATCCGCCAGCAGCCCTCGCTCGAGAACGTGAGCGACGACGACTGGAAGCCGAGCCGGAACGGGTACGTCGTGGGCGTCGAGAAGCGAAGCGGTGCCGCGGGCGCGTCGATCCGGCTGCCCGTGACGCGGAGGCGGCCCCAGGGGCTACCGGCGGCGCGGTACCACGGGATCTTCTGCCCGTTCGTCCTGGCGACGAAGGAGTGGTCGGCGCGCGTGTAGCCCAGCCAGAGCGTCCCGCTGCGGAGCCAGTGCTCGCAAGCGTGCCCATCCAGGCGTTCGGCGGCTTGGCCGAGACCGGCGTCAGGACACAGGCCGAGGCCGTCGCGGAGTTCCCTGCCCGGCCGGCGCCGGCAGCCAGCGAAACGACGAGCACGGCGATCGCGATCCGCACGACCACCCCGGCAGTATGCCGCGATACGAGCCGCCTGCGGGCCGCTCGAGCAGACGCTCGCCCGGGCCGAAGCCGAACTTCTCGTAGAGCTCGTGCGCGTCGGCGGTGTGGAGGATAGCCGACCTGGCTTTCGTCCGGCGCGTAGAGGCCGACGACCCGTGCCGCACGCTCGATCAGGCCGTCCATCGTTCCCCGGTCCCGGCCCTTCGCCCAGTAGGACTCGCCGCCGACGTACGCGTGCCCTTGGTCGTCGTCGAGCTCGTAGCCGCCGGCGAGCTGCTTCCTCACGCCGAGAGCGTGCGCAGGCGGAAGCCGCCGTGGTGCTCGTACGAGGTGGTGACGACGGCGAGCGCCTCCCGGGTACCCCGGTCGGAGAGCCCGGCGGCGGCCGCGTCGGCGAGAGGGCTCCGGACGAGGACGCGGATCCCGCGCAAGCCCTCCGGCGAGAGCGTGACCGTCCCGGGCGCCGCGTCCGGGCGGCACACGGCGCCGCCGGCACCGGGCAGGAAGCCGACGAGCCCCTCCTCCGCCCCGCACTCGACGCAGCTGTCGAGATGCGGCAGGTAGCCGGAGAGCCAGAGCAGCTTGAGCTGGAACGAGAGCGCGAGCGGGTCGAGCTGCGACCGCCGCGGCGCCAGACTCGGGATCCCGTCGAGCGTGTCGAGGAAGCGCGTCAGCGCCGTGAAGGCGCGCTCGTTCCGCTCCTGCTCGGGGTAGAGCCGCAGCATCGCCTCGGCGCCGATCAGGCCGACGCCGAGCCGGTAGGAGTCCTCGCGCGCCTCGTGGTGCGAGTTGCGGAGGTGGACGCCCGTGACGGTGTGCAGCTCCCCCGTGCCCTCGTGCAGGACGAGCTCGACGTGCGAGAGCGGCTCCAGCCGGGCGCCGAAGCGGGATTTCGTTCGCCGCACGCCCTTCGCGACAGCGCCGACGCGGCCCCGGTCCGCCGTATAGACGTGGAGCACGCGATCCGCCTCGCCGAGCCGGAACGAGCGCAGCACGACCGCCTCGGTGGTGTAGCTCCTGCCCACGCGTCCAGTCTAGGCAGGCACCCCGGCCGGAACGTTCTCGCCGACGCCGTCGTTACAGGTGGAGTGCCGAGGATCCGGATGTACACGACCCGCTGGTGCGGCTACTGCGTCCGAGCGAAGGCGCTCCTCGACGGCAAGGGGCTCGAGTACGAGGAGATCTTCCTCGACGACGATCCCGCCTTCCGCGCTCACCTGCACGAGCTGACCGGCGGCTGGACGGTGCCGCAGATCCTGATCGACGGCGAGGTGATCGGCGGCTACGTCGAGCTCTGGCACCTCGACCGCAGCGGCGCGCTCGACGCCCGCCTCGCAGCCGCCTAGCTGTCGCTCGTGCCGCCCCTCGAACCGACGAGCCGTCGTCCCTCGGCGAGACCCGCGCCACGCAGGCGTAGCCTCACGGCACAACCCTGCGCATCACGCAATTCCGCTTGCCCTTGGGGCGGAGGTAGTTGAAGCCGGCCCGCTCGTACAGGGACCGGGTGCCGTTGTAGAGGACCGACACCTTTTGGCCGCCGGTGTCGTGCGGGTACCCCTCGACAACCCCGCCGCCGGCCTGCGCAATGAGATCCACGGCACCACGAAGGGCGGCCGCCGTCACTCCTTTGCGCCGGTGCTACTGGTCGACGAAGATGCAGGTGATGCGGTAGTCGGGCGGACTGTCGAGAGCGGCCTCGTACTCCTTGCGGTGCTGGATGTTCGGCAGTTCCTCCGGAGGGCCGTACTGGCACCACGCCACTGCCTCATCACCGTCGAACACCAGCGCAGCGTGTGCGCGGCCCTCCTCGACCAACCGCTTCTTGAGGGCGCGGTTGCCCTCGGCGGTGAACGTCTTCTCGCCATGGAAGGTGTGGAATAGGTGCACCAGCAGCCACCGAACACACCGTTGTGCCGCTCGAGGAGACGTGCGAATGCGTCCCAGGTATTCGTATCTCGCCGCGGCGTGAGCGCCAAGCCGCCGCTAGGGTCGATCGCCCGCGTCGACGCCCAGCCGGGCTGAGGGCGGCGGATCGTCGAACTCGTCGTGACGGCGGAACCAGAACGACCCCGGCGCCCGCGGCCACCCGTCGGGCGAGTCCTCGTCGTCGGACTGGGCGCCATAGGGCGTCAAGGACCACAGGCTCCAGAGGCTGCCGATCCATTGGACCATCGATCCGTGCTGGAGGAAGTACGTGCGGTACACATCGTCGCCGTCGCGCAGGAAGACGTTGAAGCCGAACCACTCGTCGACCCCAAAATCAGCCGAGAAGCGCTCGGTGCAGATCGTGTACCAGGGCACGTCGGTCCAACCCATGCGTTCGGCGTAGCGGCGGAGGTTCGCCTGAGGTGCCGGCGATGCCATGGCGAAGGTGATGTCGCGAGCGTGCAGGAGGCCGAGTTCGGGGATGCCGTCGGCGACGGACGAGCAGCCGACGCACCCGGCGTCCGGCCAACCGTCGACACCCTCCTCGAAGTAGAACCGGTAGAGGATCAGCTGGCTGCGCCCGTCGAACAACTCGGGCAGTGACCGCCGCCCGTCTGGACCCTCGAACTGGTAGTCGCGCTCCACCCGCACCATCGGCATGCGCTTCCGTGCGGCAGCGAGCTCGTGCATCGCGGCGGCGACGGTCCGCTCGCGCTCGAGCAGAGCCGTCAGCGCCACGTCCCACTCGGTCTGACCGACCACAGGCGGACGAGCGAGGGCCGGGGCGCCTCGGGATCTCGAGGGGGGCGGTTCAGGCACTCGCACGGGTGAAGGTCAGATGGGTGACTCCGCTGGGCGAGGAGGTGGCCTCGATCTCGTAGTCGTTCTCGAGGCTCTCGAGTCCGTCCCAGAGGCGTACGCCTCGGCCGAGCAGGATCGGGACCACCACGATGTGCATGTGGTCGACGAGCCCGGCGGCGAGGAAGTCGCGGATCGTTGACGGGCCTCCGCCGAGACGTACGTCCTGGCCGTCCGCAGCCTCGCGGGCGGTCTCGAGCGCCTCGGCGGGCGAACCGTCGATGAAGTGGAACGTCGTGCCGCCCTCCATCTCGAGCGACGGCCGCGGCTGGTGGGTGAGGATGAAGGTCGGTGTGTGGAACGGCGGGTTGGATCCCCACGCGCCCTTCCATTCGGGGTCCTCGTGCCAGCCGGGGTGGCCGAACTTGTTCGCACCCATGATCTCGGCGCCGATCCCGGGAGCGAACTGCTGCGAGAAGGCGTCGTCGATGCCGCCGCTGCCGCCGGGCTTGCCGACCAGCTCGTGCCACCACTTGGTGGCGAACATCCATTCGTGCAGCCGTTCGCCGGCGTGGCCGAACGGCGCGTCGCGCGTCTGACCTTCGCCGGTGGCGAAGCCGTCGAGCGAGATGGAGAAGTTGTGGACGCGGGCGAGTGACATGACGGTCCTCCTTCGCCAATTGGGCCGGTTCTCGAAAGCTGATGGCCCTAGTGGTTTCCTCAGAGACTCAGCAGGTGCGCACAAATCATCGGTCGGCGCGGGTCACCGGGGACATTCGCGAACACTGGCCCAGGCGACAGCCGGCGTTACCGAGTTGGGTTTACACGATCGAGTCGGAGCACGACCTCGTCCGTTTCCTCGCCGCGTCCATGAGCGAACCCGCGTCCCTCACCCACGATCAGGAACCCGCACTTCGTCAAGACACGAATCGACGCGGCGTTGTCGCTCGCAGCGCGAGCGTAAAGCGGACGGGTTACCTCCAGCTGCAAGAAGGCTTGTAGGGCACGCGTTGCAATGCCGCGACCCCAATCTTCACGGCCGATCCAATAGGTGATTTCGCGGTGACCCTCCAGGTCGAAGCTCGCAATGTGGCCCACGACTCGATCGTCGATCTCGATCACCCTGTTCGTCGTAGAGCTGTCGCTTCTCAGCCGCGCCCACCGTCGCTCGAAGCTCGTTCGGTCATCTGCCTCCGGCGAGGTGAACGCGGCCATCCGGATGGCGTCGCGATCGCTCGAGTGCTCGAACAGCACGCCGAGATCACGATCTTCGACCTCGCGAAGGACAAGCTGTTCCGAGCCCTCCCGCACGGCCGTCAACGCTACAGCAGCCCGAGCCGGCTCAGACGGAACCGCCGGGGACGGCAAATCCATGAGATCGGCACCTCACTGGCGATCCGCCAGTTCCCGGCGCGGGGCTACTCCGCGCGGTGGGCCGCAGCCGCCGCTGCGGTGTCCTGATAATTCTGGAATCGGGCGACCTTCCATCCCTGAACGTCCAGACATGTGCCTCATGATTGACAAACGCGCGGCCGGTGTCCCGAGCCGTCGCCTCGGCGTACACAGAGAAGTGCACTACCCGGTGTCGGAGCTCGCGGCGCGCTACGGCGCGAGCGTGGCCGAGGAGACCTCCGATTGGAGACAGGCGTACGCCACGGTCGAGCGGTTCCGGCGAGAGCGACCGCCGAACTGGGCCCGTCTGCCCTGGGCGTAGATTCCGCCACTGGTGCCGTCAGCTGAGGTTGGCCGCCAGCTCTCGATAGGCGGGATGGAGCTCCTCCCACCGCGCCTTGGTGTCCTCGCGGCGCTCACGCCCGGCGAGGTGGTCGGCGAGATCTTCGACATGGAGCTGCACCCCGGCCCCGTACGCGGAGAGCTGGTCCAAGGGCATGCCCCGCTCTTCCCAGACCACGATGGTCTGGTCGCCGTCGGCGGTCAGCATCGCCTCGATCTGTTGCTCGTCCGGCTCGTCCGCGTCCTTGATTCGCACCAGCAGCCGCTGCGGGGGCTCGCACGCTTCCACGCGCCCGGTGCCCTCCCAGCCACTGGCGAAAAGGTGTGCGCGGTACTCGCCGCCGAGCCGCAGGTCGCCCTCGACCTCGCCGTACCAGCGGGCCAGACGTGAGGGGTCGGTGAGTGCCGACCAGACGTCGTCGATATCGGTGTCCAAGCGGTCTTCCATGCGCACGATGCCCTTTCCCTCGGCTGATCCCAAGCTGCCCAGGATGCGGCCGCCTCCACGTACGTTGCTCGTCATCTCGTGCTCCTTCGTTTTGCGTTGTGGGAGTAGTGCTTACGTCGAGACTCAGCAGGTGCGCACAAATCATCGGTTGGCCGCTTCCGCTGGGCCGCTGTCATGCTCCGTCGGATCCTGCGGACGTCGGCACTATTCCCGGCCACGAGCCGCTGAATCGGGGAGGAGCTGCAGATGCCGGAGCTGATGGTCGATTTCATCACCTCGCTCGACGGGTACGGGGCCGCTGAGGGCTGGCCCGGCTTGTGGGGATTGGAAGGGCCCGAGTACCTCGCGTGGCTGGGAGATCAGCCGGAGGCGAGCTACACAGTCCTGATGGGCGCCAACACCTATCGGCTCATGTCCGCACTGGCGGCCGACGGCGAGCCGGGTACGGATGCGCTCGCCGGTTTCTCGAAGGTTGTCTTCTCGACCACCTTGGAGGAGCCGCTTTCGTGGCCGAACACTCAGCTGGTCAGCGGTGACCCGGTCGAGGCCGTCCGCGAGCTGAAGGAGTCGGGCACAACGCCGATGCGCACCATCGGCAGCCTGACTCTGTGCCGCTCTCTCCTGACCGCCGGCCTTGTCGACCGTTTCCGCGTAGTCGTCTTCCCGGTCATCACCGGGAGCACCGGTCGGGATCGAATCTACGACGACTACCCCGATGTCTCCCTCGACCTGCTCGGCAGCCGCACATTCGACGGGCGACTGCAACTCGTCGAGTACAAGCCCACCGTTCTGGCCGGACCTCCCGGCACCAGCCGCGCCGACGCGTCGACGTAGTTCCCAGGCATGGCACGGGCCGACGCACCCCGTTGACGTGCTGAGGTGCTAGAGCGGGTTCGACTTCTCGGCGTGCGTCCTTGCCTGCGCCTCGAGCGACGCCTCGGCAGTACGAACATGTCCGAACGCGGCCCAAGCGTGTGCCGCGGCGCGCGGTATCTCCCGCTCTCGAAAATGCGCGGCCGCCGTACGGCAGTGCTCGGCGGCCCTGTCGAGTTCGGCAGCCGTCGTCTCGCAAAGCAGTGCCGCGTCCTCCATAGCGTCACTCATCGAAGGAGAGTATCCCTGCACTTCGGGTGACATTCCGAACACTGGCGCAGGCGACCGAGGAGGAGGCTGGCACACTCGAGGGCGTGATGCCAGACATCGTCAGGCTGCGTCTCGGCTTCGCTCGCGACGCTGTCCTGTGCAACCGAAAGAGGAGACCATGACCACGCCGGCGCCGACCGTCACCGACCACGACGACTTCGAGCGACAGCTCCTCGAGCTCCGCAAGCGCGAGAAGGCACACACCCGGGCGGGCGACGCGATCGCCGCGGCCCGTCGTCGGCTGCCCATGACAGAGGTGCCGCCCGACACCACCGTCATCGGCCCCGACGGCCCCGTCCCGTTCGGCGATGTCTTCGAGGGGCGCGACGAGCTGGTCGTCTACAGCCACATGTTCTACGACGGGGAGCCATGGGAGTGGCAGTGCGAGGGCTGCACCAGGAACTCCTGGCCGATGCAGGACGCCGCCGATGCGGCCTACCTCAACGCCAACGGGATCACCTTCGCCATCCTCGGCGACGGGCCGTACGAGGAGCTTGCGGCATTCCGCGACTTCATGGGCTACACCGCGCCGTGGTACTCCATCGCCCACGTCGACGACCCCACCGTGGGCGTCGCGGGCCGGATCTCCTGCTACTTGCGGCGGGAGGAGAGGATCTACCTGACGTACTGGACGACCGGCCGGGGCGACGAGGTGCTGAGTCCCTCGTTCGGGCTGCTCGACCTGACCGCCTACGGGCGGCGGGAGGAGTGGGAGGACTCGCCCGAGGGGTGGCCGCAGCTCCCGACCCACTCCGTCATGCGCACCGACGAGCACGGTGCACCGATGGGGCCCAGAAACGGCGGTCGGCCGGTGGCCCAGTGGACGCGCCCGGGCGTCACCGGCGTCGGCCCACCAACCGAGTAGCCGGCCGGCACCCGACGAGGTCGCGAACGCTGTGCCGGCGTCAGCACGCTCGAGCAGGCATGATCCTGCTGTGGATCCGGCGGCGAGGTAGCGGTTCGGCGCGGCGAGCAGCCGCGCGTTTCCGGCGCAGTGGTGCCGAGGCCCGTACTGCGGGCTCGGGCGGCTGCGCGCCACCGCTACGACTCGGAGGTACCACGAATGGATCGTCAGAACCTCTTCTCCGACACCTGGGACGGAGACAACGAGGAGTTCGGGACTCGGCATCGATTCTTCTGGCGGCCGGACGACGCCAGGATGGGGGCAACGCTCTACGAACTGGCCCCCGACTCGTCCGGGATGCGCCTGCACATGCACTTCGGAGCCGAAGAGATGTTCTTCGTCCTGAGTGGTCGTCCCGTCTTCCGGAACCAACACGGCGAAGAGGAGTTGGCTCCGGGCGACTTCGTCTTCTGCCCCGAGGGACGTGCCGGACTCCACACGTTCAGCAACCCCACCGAGGAACCCGCCCAGATCCTCGCGATGAGTGCCGGGGGCTTCCCGGACGTCGTCGCCTACCCCGAACACGGATATGCCTGGGTGGCCACTCGCGATCCCGATCCCGAGCTACTCGCGAGAGGCGGCGACCCCGGCATCATCACTCGCTTCGAGATCCCGATCGAGTAGTCGTCCGACCCCCGCCGCCGCAGGAAGGCGCGAAATGCGGAGGGAGGCGACCGAGCGCCGCCTCCCTCCGTCGCCCAAGAACGAGAGACGGCCACCGAAGTGACCGTCCTCAGTCGGCGGTGGCCGACCTCCACCAGTCCTCGTCAACAAAGAGCAATCGCCACCGCCACCGATCCACATCAAGCCCTTCATCTCGGCCGACGCGCGCCACGATGTGTTCAACCACTTCGGTCGGAAGCCTGACCGAATGTTCGCGGACGTAGTGCGCCAGCCCCTCCGGCCAGAGATACACACCGTCCGTGAACTCGGCTGATCCATTCGTCATCCCGCAGAGACGACACGTCGAGGCTCCTGCCTGTACCCACGGACAAATGCCCGTCTTTAGGTACGACGCAACTCGATCGCGCTCACCAGCCTCCCATCCCTCGTCGATCAGATCACGTGGATCAGGCCAGTGGGGCTCGGTCTCGCTACGCCAGTACCCGATGAGGCGGATACGCACTCACTGGAGTATCGCGGGCACCCGACCATCGATACGTCGACCTGATCTGATGCGGTCATGCAGGTGCGCGGAGTCGTGCTCGTCGAGGGCACCAGTGACCGCCGCGCCGTCGAGACGCTTGCGCGGCGCCGTGGCCGAGACCTCGAGGCCGAGGGCGTCGCCGTCGTGCCGATGGGCGGGTTCGGGAACCTGCCACGCCTTCTTGGGCAGTATCGCGACCTCCGAATCGCGGGGCTCTACGACGTCGGAGAGGAGCGGCACTTCATGCGCGCGTTGGGGTGCGACGACCGCCCGGCACTGGAGCGCGTCGGGTTCTACGCCTGCACGCGCGACCTCGAGGACGAGCTGACGCGGGCGGTCGGGCCGGACGGAATGGAGCGTGTGCTCGCGGAGCAAGGCGAGCTGCGTGCGTTCCGCACCTACCAGAGGCAGCCCGCGCACCGCGCCCGGCCGCTCGAGGAACAGCTGCACGGCTTCATGTGGAACCGCAAACAGCGCTACGCCGTGCTCCTGGTGGAGGCACTCGACCTCGAACGCGTTCCGCGGCCGCTCGACCGCGTCCTGGCGCACGTCTAGCTCAGCGCACGTCTCCGGGCTGACAGTGCGGGCAGAACCAGGTGCCGCGGCCGGCGACACGGGTCTTCTCGAGCGGGGTGCCGCAGCGGTCGCACGGCTCGCCGGTGCGCCCGTAGGCGCGGAACTCCTTCTGCATCCCGCCCGAGGAGCCGTCGGGGAGGCGGTAGTCGGAGAGCGTCGAGCCCTGGCGCGCGATCCCGAGCTCGAGCGCCTTGCGGATCGCCTTGTGCAGCCGCCGCAGCTCGTTCCGCTCGAGCGACCCCGCCGGCCGGAGCGGATTCAACTTCGCGTGCCAGAGCGCCTCGTCGACGTAGATGTTCCCGAGCCCGGCCAGCGTACGCTGGTCGAGCAGCGCGGCCTTGAGCGACGTGCGCCGCCCCGCGAGCCGCTCGCCGAGCCCCTTCGCCGTGAACGCGGCGACGAGCGGTTCCTCGCCCAGGCGCTCGTCGAGGTACGGCTCGAGCTCCCCGGGCTCGAGCAGGAGCCAGGTGCCGAAGCGGCGGACGTCGCGGTAACCGACCTCGCTGCCGTCGTCGAGCCGCAGCACGGCGCGGACGTGGGTCGTGGCCGGCAGGGTCGCTGAGGAGGCTGCCGGTCATGCGCAGGTGGATCAGCAACGCGCGCCCGGAGTCGAACCGCACGATCAGGTACTTGCCGCGCCGGTCGACGCGGTCGACACGTTCGCCGGTGAGCTCGGCGGCGACCTCGAGCGGATCCTCGGGCCGGGTCAGGCGGACGTCCGAGATCTCGACGCGGTCGAGCCGGCGGCCCTCCAGCGCGGGCGCGATCGCGCGGCGGACGCTCTCGACCTCGGGCAGCTCAGGCACCGGGCGGCCCCGGGAAGAAGTCCGGATAGACAACTCGCCCTCGGACGGACGGGTCGTACGCGGTGAGCGGCAGCGCCATCCACGCGGCCTCGGGGATCCGCTCGTCCGGCCGGAGCAGCCCGAGCTCGCTCGCCGGGCGGAAGCCGAAGCGCGGGTAGTAGGCCGGCACGCCCTCGACCAGCAGGAGCGGCTCGTCGCGCCCGTCGGCCGCCTGGACCGCCGTGCGGACGAGGTCGGAGCCGACGCCCTCGCGCTGCCGGTCGGGCCGAACCGCCATCGGCGTCAGGATCAGCACCGGCTCGGCGCGCCCCTGGATCCCGACCCTGCTCAGCATCGTGAAGCCGAGGATCTCGCCGTGGTCCTCGGCGACGAAGGTCAGCTCGGGCACGTACCCCGGCGACCGGCGGATGGCGTCGGTGAAGTCGGCAACCGACGCATCGGCGAAGGCAGCTTCGACCACACCGGCGATCTCCCGCGCGTCGTCACGGCGCTCCTGCCGGATGCGGACCGGCATCAGGATGAGAGGACGTCGAGCAGGATCGAGTGCTCGCGCGGCGGCTCGTCACCGAGCTCGTACGCGGCGAGGACGGCCTCGACCGCGCGGGCTGCGCCGGCCTCGTCGGCGGCATGGATCTCCGCGAGCGTGTCGCCGGCGGCGACCGCGTGCCCTCGCTTCGCCCGGCAGACGACGCCGACGGCGTGGTCGATCTCGGACTCCTTCGTCGCCCGGCCCGCCCCGAGCTCCAGCGCCGCGATCCCGACGGCGATCGCGCCGAGGCGGACGACCGTGCCGCCTGCGGGCGCCTGGACGGGACGGACGACCGGCGCCTGCGGCAAGGCGTCGAGCGAGGGGTCGCCGCCCTGCGCGCGGATCCAGCGCTCGTAGAGGGCGTGCGCCGAGCCGTCGGCGACGGCGGCCTCGGCGCGCGTGCGGCCCTCGTCGACTCCGACGCCGAGGTCGGAGAGCGAGAGAAGGCGCGCGCACGCGTCCAGCACGAGCTCGGTGAAGTCGGGCGGCCCCTGGCCCCGCACCGTGTCGACGGCCTCGCGGATCTCGAGCGCATTGCCGACGGCTGCGCCGAGCGGCTGGTCCATGTCCGTCAGGAGGCAGACGACGTCCTTGCCGGCGCGGCGGCCGAGGTCGAGCATGCTCTCGGCGAGGATCTGTGCGTCCTCGAGCGTCTTCATGAAGGCGCCGTCCCCGACCTTGACGTCGAGCACGATCGCGTCGGCGCCGGCGGCGAGCTTCTTGGACATGATGCTCGAGGCGATCAGCGGCACGATGTCGACGGTGGCGGTGACGTCGCGCAGGCCGTAGAGCTGCTTGTCCGCCGGGACGAGGTCGGCGGTCTGGCCGACGATCGCCAGGCCGAGCTCGCGCACCTGCTCGACGAAGGCCTCGGTCGTCAGCTCGACGCGGAAGCCCGGGATCGACTCGAGCTTGTCGAGCGTGCCGCCGGTATGGCCGAGCCCGCGGCCGCTCATCTTCCCGAAGGGGACGCCGCAGGCGGCGACGATCGGGCCGACCGCGATCGTCGTCTTGTCGCCGACGCCGCCGGTCGAGTGCTTGTCGACGACGCGGCGGCCGAGCGCGGCGCCGAGATCGATCGTCTCGCCGCTCGCGATCATCGCGTCGGTGAGCGCGTGCGTCTCCGCGCCGGAGAGGCCGCGGAAGTAGACGGCCATGCACCAGGCGGCCAGCTGGTAGTCGGGCACCTCGCCGCGGGCGTAGCCGAGGATCAGCTCGGTCAGCTCCTCGGCGGAGTGAGCCTCGCCGTTCCGCTTGCGCTCGATCAGGTCGGCGGCGCGGATCATCGGACGGCGACGAAGATCGAGGTTGCACGGCGACTCCGGAGCGGGAGCTCGTACGGGCCGGGCGTCGACGGGCTCGTCGGCGTCGAGCGAGTCGAGGTAGCCGCGCACCGTGGCGTCGTCCTCGATCGTGATCCAGCCGTCCGCATCCCGCCGCTCGACGCTGCCGAAGTGCCTGCCGATCGCATCGGCGCCGTTCTCGCGCGTGAAGACACGGTCCCAGGCCGCGGCGCCGGCGATCGCCCGGAGCTCCTCGAGGTGGCTCTCGCTGTTCGTGACCGCGACGAGCCGGCCGCCCGGTCGCAGGACTCGCGCGAGCTCGGCCAGACCGCGATCGAGATCGGGCACGTGGAACAGCATCCAGGCCGCGACGACGCAGTCGAACGAGCCGTCGGCGAACGGCAGCTCCTGGACGTCGCCGACACGGGCGTCGACGCCGCGCCCGCGAGCGAGCTCGACCATTCGCGGCGAGACGTCCACCATCGTCACGTCGCAGCCGAGCTCGGACGCGATCCGCGCCGAGAGCTCGCCGGGGCCGCCGCCGACCTCGAGCACGCGCCGCGGCGCAACCTCGGCGACCGCCGCGAATGCGAGCTCGCGGGGATCGGGCCCTTCGGTGTTCGCGTAGAGCGAGCGACGAGCCTCGAGGTTCGGCTCGGTCGCGTACTGCTCCGCCACGGCGGCGGGGTCGTCGATCCTCACGGCGTCAGGATCGGCGTGCCCGGGATCCCGCGGCCCGGAGCCTTGCCGCCGAGCCACGCATTCACGGTCGAGCCGACGTCGGCGAACTCGCCCTCGTGGGTCGCGCCCGCCGGCGTTCTTCCCCTCCGCGTAGGCGAGCAGGAGCGCGTGCTCGCGCGAGTGGTCGGTCGACGGGGTGGTCGGGTCGCAGCCGTGGTCGGACGTGAGGATCAGCAGGTCGCCCGGCCGGAGCGCGTCGAGGATGTCCGGCAGCCGCCGGTCGAAGTCCTGCAGGCAGCGGTGGAAGTTGACCGGGTCGTTCCGGTGGCCCCAGAGCATGTCGGTCTCGACGAGGTTGGTGAAGACCAGGCCGTCGTCGAGCGTCTGGAGCAGGTCGATCGTCTGGTTGATCCCGTCGACGTTCGACTTCGTCGGCCGGGACTCGTCCATGTCGGTGCCGGCGAAGATGTCGGAGATCTTGCCGACGCCGTGCACCGTCGTACCGCGCCTCACGGACGAGCGAGAGGTAGTTCGGCCGCCGCGGCTCGAGCGAGAAGTCGTGCCGGTTCGGCGTCCGCTCGTAGCTGCCCGGGCTCGCCTGCGAACGGCCGTGCGATCACACGGCCGACGGCATGCTTGCCGGTCAGGATCTCGCGCGCCACCTTGCAGCCTTCGTACAGCTCCTCGAGCGGGATCGTCTCCTCGTGCGCGGCGATCTGGAAGACGGAGTCGGCCGAGGTGTAGACGATCCACTTGCCCGTGCGCTGGTGCTCCTCGCCGAGCTCCTGGATGATCTCCGTCCCGGAGGCGGGCCGGTTGCCGAGCACGCCCCGGCCGGTGCGGTTCATGAACGGGTCGATCACCTCGTCGGGAAAGCCGTGCGGATAGGTCGGCATCGCCTGCGGGGTGACGACGCCCATCAGCTCCCAGTGGCCTGTCGTCGTGTCCTTGCCCTTCGAGCGCTCGAGTAGCCGGCCCGCGACCGCCTGCGCGCCCGGCTGCGGCGGGCAGCCCTCGAGCGGCATCACGTTGCCGAGCCCGAGCGCCTCCAGCGCGGGGAGGTCGAGGCCTCCGACCGCGCGGGCGACGTTGCCGAGCGTATTCGACCCTTCGTCCCCGTAGGTGGCCGCATCGGGCAACTCCCCCGCGCCGACGGCGTCGAGCACGATGACGCACGCGCGCGGCATGTGGCTATCTTACGACGCACATGGGCACCGTCCTCGGGTCTGCTGGCGCTCGCCGCCTACATCGCCTCCGTCGTGGGGCTCGCCTCGGCCGTGACGATGCTGGTGATCAAGATCTCGCCGTCGCAGAGCGCGCGGCAGAAGCCCAAGCCGGAGCCGGAGACCTAGAGAGCGGCGGTCGCCGCGCCGGGGAGCACGTCCCCGAGCGGCACATAGTCGAGGTCGTGCGCCTCGGCGACCGCTTCGTACGTGACCTTGCCGCCGAGCACGTTGACGCCGCGGGCGAGCGCCGCGTCGCGCCGCACTGCCTCGGCGAGCCCGTTGTCGGCGATCGCCTCGACGTACGGCAGCGTCACGTTCGTCAGCGCCTTCGTCGACGTGATCGGAACCGCACCGGGCATGTTGGCGACGCAGTAGTGGATCACGCCGTCGACGACTGTAGACCGGATCGTCGTGCGTCGTCGCCCGTGACGTCTCGGCGCACCCGCCCTGGTCGATCGCGACGTCGCAGAGAACCGACCCCGCCTTCATCTCGCGGATCATCTCCCGCGTGACGAGCTTCGGCGCGAGCGCGCCGGGAATGAGGACGGCTCCGATCACGACGTCGGCGTCCTTGAGCGACTCCTCGATCTGCAGGGTCGAGGACATGAGCAGGCTGACCCGGCCGTGGAGAACCTCCTCGAGGTGACGCATGCGGTCGACCGACCGCTCGAGGATCGTCACCTGGGCGCCGAGGCCGAGCGCGATCACCGCCGCGTTGTAGCCGACGATCCCGCCGCCGATCACGACCACCTTGCCGGGTGCGACGCCGGCGACGCCGCCGAGGAGCAGCCCCCGGCCGCCGAGCGGCTTCTCGAGATAGTGCGCCCCCGCCTGGGCGGCCAGCCGTCCCGCCACCTCGCTCATCGGCGCGAGCAGCGGCAGCGCGCCGCGGTCGGTCTCGACGGTCTCGTAGGCCACCGCGGCGACGCCTGCATCGACGAGCGCACGGGTGAGCGGCTCGTCCGCGGCGATGTGGAGGTAGGTGAAGAGCGTCAGGCCGTCGCGAAGCCGGGCGTACTCAGGCGCGATCGGCTCCTTCACCTTCAGGAGGAGGTCGGACGACTCCCAGATCTCGTCGACCGAGGCGATCCTGGCGCCGATCCGCTCGTAGGCCGCGTCGGGGAACGCGCTGCCGTCGCCGGCGCCCGTCTCGATCGCGACCTCGTGCCCGCGCTGCACGAGCTCCCGCGCCCCGGCAGGCGTCAGCGCGACGCGGTACTCCTGCGGCTTGATCTCCTTGGCGACGCCGATGCGCATGGCGGCGCACGTTACACCGTCGCCGCGCCGGCCAGCCGCTCGACGAGCGCGCGCTCCTCCGGGCCGAACCACGGCGGCGAGCCGGCGGCCGCGTTCTCCCGCGTCCGCTCCGGACGCGAGGTGGCAGGGATCACGACGTCGACGCGCGGATCGGACAGCGCCCACTTGAGCAGCGCCTGCGCCCACGTCTCGATCCCGTGCTCGCGAAGCGGCGCGAGCGCCTCCGGCGCAGGCTCGCGCCCGACGAGGCCGCCGGCGCCGAGCGGACGCATCACGATCACCGGGATCCCGAGCTCGGCGGCCAGCGGCAGGACGAGCCGTTCGCACTCGCGCTCGCGAGGATTCAGCGGGAGCTGGACCGCGTCGAAGCGGCCCGAGCGGAGCGCGACCGCCAGCTCGTCGAACGAGGACGGGCTGTAGTGCGTGACGCCAATCCGGTCGATCAGGCCGCGCTCACGCTGGCGCTCGAGCAACGGCAGGTGCTCGCGCCAGAGGACGAGGTTGTGCACCTGCTCGATCTCGATTCGCCCGTACCAGCGCAGCTGGGCCTCGAGCTGGACGCGGCCCTCGTCGGCCGAACGCGCCCAGATCTTGGTCGCCACGGCGGCACGTTCCCGGCGCCCGGCGAGCGCCGCCGCGAGCGAACGCTCGGCCGAGCCGTACATCGGCGAGGAATCGACGACGCGACAGCCGGCAGCGAGGGCGGCGCCGACGACGGCGCCTGCAAGCTCTTCGTCGTCCTCGAACGTTCTGTAGGTGCCGAGGCCGACGACCGGGCCGAGCCGGCGCTCCTCGATCACGCGAGGACGCGCGCGAGTCGGCCGGCGGCGAACGCGGCCGCGAAGAACCACGGGTCCTCGGCCGGGCCGCGTCCCATGTGCTCGAGCGGCAGGCCGGCGCACACCTGCTGCCAGTCGTTCACGTCCACCGCGCTCGCATCGTCCGGCGCACCTTCGAGCCCGATCGGCCAGGCGAGGTCGATCTCGCCCAGGCAGAGGCCGAGCACCGCGCGGGTGTGGTGTGACAAGCCGCGATGCCGCTCCCGCGGATCGCCTTCCGAGACCCGCGCCGCCACCACGGGCCTGCCGCCGAGCGCGGACGCTGCGTTCGCCGCCTCCGCTGCGGCGAGCCCGCCGTGCCCGAGGCGGGAGCCCGTGCCGACGATCCCGGGGCCGATCGCGCAGACGGCCGCGTCGTGGCCCGAAGCCCGGACCCAGGCGAGCGCGGACGCCGTGGAGACGCATTGCACGTCACCGTCGAGGCAGGGCGCGACGGCAACTGCCGTCTCGACGAACCCGGTCTCCTTCAGTCCGCGCACCGTGTCCGAGAGGGACACCGGGAGCGCACCGCCGCCGAGCTGGACGTAGGCGACTCGGCCCCGGCCAAGCCCGGCGCACACCGGCGCGACCTGGCTGTGCAGCGAGCAGCAGACGACCGGCAGGCCGTCGAGCCGCTCCGCGAGCGGCGCATCCTCCTCGACGTGCCGCACGGCGAGCTGGCCGGGTGTGTACGGCAGCGCGACTACGTGCGCCTCGCCTTCCGGCGGCAGCCCGAGGCCGCGCGTCAGGTTCGCGTAGAGGACGTCGAACCCGCCGGAGCCGAGACCGAGTACGCGCGCCTGCTCGTTCACGAGCACCTCGTCGCGTTCCTGTACAGGCCCGGTCAGGCGCTCGTACGCGAGGCACGGCACGCCGTCGACCTCGATCCGCGCCAGCCCGTCGACGCGCTCGAGGACAGCCGTGACGCTGCCGCGGCGGAGGCTAAGCGGCATCGCGGGCTGCCTCGACGAGCCCGAGCGTGACCTCGACCATCCCGTCGAGATCGGCCACGGCGATGTGCTCGTCGGCGGTGTGGATCTGGGCCATGCCGTTGGCCAGGTTGACGCACTCGAGCCCACCTGCGTTGAAGGCGTTGGCGTCGGCCGCCCCGCCGGTGAGGCCGTAGCGCGCCTCGTAGCCCGCGCTCGCGAGCCCCTGAGCGGCGATGCGAACCGCCCGGTCGTCGGCGCGGAACCGGTAGGCGCGGTAGGTCTCGCGCACCTCGCTCTCGAGCGTGCAGCCTGCGAGGCTCGCCGCGAAGGCCGAGGTCTCGAGCATCTCCTGGATCAGGTCCGCGACCTTGCGGTCGTCGTGCGAGCGCACCTCCGCCTCGACGACGCAGTGCTCGGGGACGATGTTGCGCGCAGTGCCGCCGCGGATCAGGCCGGCGTTCGTCGTCGTCTCCTCGTCGATGCGGCCGAGGCGGAAGTCGGCGACGGCCCGAGCCGCTGCCGCGATCGCCGAGCGTCCTTCCTCAGGAGCCATGCCCGAGTGCGCGGCTCGCCCGCGGAAGCGGAGCTCGAGCGCGCGGGCGGTCGGCGCGCCGAGGATCACCTCCCCGATCGGCGCCGCCATGTCGAAGACGTAGCCGACGCGGGAGGCGAGGCGGGCGTGGTCGAAGGCGAATGCGCCCTGGAGGCCGACCTCCTCCTTGGTCGTGAAGAGCAGCTCGACGCCGGCGTGTGCGCGGTTCTCGTCGCGGAGCCGGCGGGCGGCTTCGACCATGACGGCGATCGCCGACTTGTTGTCCGCGCCGAGGATCGTGCCGGCGCCGTTCCGCACGACGCCGTCCTCGACCACCGGCTCGATCGCCCCGCTCGGTGGGACGGTGTCCAGGTGGGCGCAGAGGAAGATCGGCGTGCCGCCCCGCTCCTCGCTCGCCGGGAGGCGCGCGAGCAGGTTGCCCGCGCTCGAGCCGATCGCGGCGCCGGTCGCGTCCTCCTCGGCGTCGAGGCCGATCGCGCGCAGCTCGGCGAGGACCCGGTCGGCGACCGCCCGCTCCTCCCCGGGCGGGCTCGGGATCGCGCAGAGCTCGCTGAAGAGGTCGAGGAGCGGCGGTCGCCACGGCGCGGATCCTATGCGGGGTGCCGGGTCGGAGATTCGGCACAAAGACGTCACGGAGCCGACACCTCGGCGGCTCGGGTTGCGGCTAGCGTGACCGAAGGGGACGTGGGGGTCCCCTCGGGGCAGCTTGCCTGGGCTGCGGCGGCACGACCCGACTGCCGAGTGATGACCCGAAGCGCGCTATGCAGCGGCGGTGCCGGCGCGCGTCTCGCTGCGAGCACGCGAGCGGGCGAGCGCGGCGCCGACGAACTCGCGGAAGAGCGGTGCCGGCCGCGTCGGGCGGGACTTGAACTCCGGGTGGAACTGGCTCGCGACGAACCAGGGGTGATCCGGGAGCTCGACGATCTCGACGAGGCGGCCCTCCTGGAACGTGCCCGAGACGGTGAGCCCGGCCTCGACGAGCTGCGGGCGGAAGTGGTTGTTCACCTCGTAGCGATGCCGGTGCCGCTCGTGCACGACCGACTCACCGTACGTCTCCCGCGCGCGCGTCCCGTCCGCCAGCTCGACCGCCTGCGCGCCGAGGCGCATCGTGCCGCCGAGATCTTCGATCTCCTTCTGCTCGGGGAGCAGGTCGATCACCGGATAGGGCGTCTCGGGATCCATCTCCGTCGAGTTCGCCCCCTCGAGCCCGCAGACATGCCGGGCGAACTCCGAGACGGCGACGTGCATGCCGAGGCAAATGCCGAGATACGGGATGCCTTGCTCGCGCGCCACGCGGCAAGCCAGGATCTTCCCCTCCCACCCCCGCGAGCCGAAGCCGCCGGGCACGAGCACGCCGTCCACGCCCTCCAGCTCCTCGATCGCCTCCTCGTAGGAGACATGCTCGGCGTCGAACCAGCGAACGCGGACGTGGGCGCCGTGATGGAGGCCCGCGTGCTTCAGCGCCTCGTGCACCGAGAGATAGGCGTCGTGGAGCTTGACGTACTTGCCGACGAGCGCGATCTCGACGCCCTCGCGGGGCTGGCCGATCCGATCCATCAGGTCCTGCCACTCCCCGAGCTCGGCCGGGCCGGTCTCCAGCCCGAGGCGCTCGCAGACGAGCTCGTCGAGACCCTCCTCCTGGAGCACGGCCGGCACGAGGTACACGTCCGACACGTCCGGCGAGGCCACCACTGCCCGCTGGTCGACGTCGGCGAAGAGCGCGATCTTCTCGCGGATGTCGGCCGAGAGCTCCTCGTGCGACCGGCAGACGACGACGTCGGGGTGGATGCCGATGCGCCGCAGCTCGTTGACCGAGTGCTGCGTCGGCTTCGTCTTCAGCTCGCCGGCCGCCTCGATGAACGGCACGAGCGTGACGTGGAGGTAGAGGACGTTCTCGGGACCGACCTCGCGGCGGAACTGCCGGATCGCCTCCAGGAACGGGAGCGACTCGATGTCGCCGACCGTGCCGCCGATCTCGCTGATCACGACGTCCGTCTGCACGGTCTGCGCCGCGCGGCGGATGCGCGCCTTGATCTCGTTCGTGATGTGCGGG
This sequence comes from uncultured Gaiellaceae bacterium, assembly GCA_963808915.1. GTDB lineage: Bacteria > Actinomycetota > Thermoleophilia > Gaiellales > Gaiellaceae > CAVTBT01. The sequence continues at coordinate 259,909 of CAWEHJ010000002.1, forward strand.
ATCACCTGCACGGTCGCGCCCAGGAAGTCGCCCTTCCGCTCCTTGCGCAGCACGCTCTCCCAGATCGCGCCGGCGCTGTGGCTGCCGTTCCGCGACAGGTTCTCGTCGATGAAGCGCTCGTAGTGGCCGAGGTCGAGGTCGGTCTCGGCGCCGTCCTCGGTCACGAACACCTCGCCGTGCTGGAACGGGCTCATCGTGCCCGGGTCGACGTTGAGGTAGGGGTCGAACTTCTGTGCCTGGACGCGCAGGCCGCGCGCCTTCAGCAGCCGCCCGAGCGAGGCGGCGACGATTCCCTTGCCGAGGGCCGAGACGACGCCGCCCGTGACGAAGACGTACTTCGTCGTGTGCTCTTCGGTCACGGCTGCCTGCCGAATGCGTCGAGCTCGCGCAGGACGGGCGTCCGCTCGATCAGCGTGCCCAGCGATCGCGTCTCGCCGAGGAGGGTCAGGCCCGCGAGCGCACCGATCGCGCTCCAGCGCCGCCTGCCCGTGAGTCGCTTCACGGAACTCAAACCTAGCACGGCGCCGAGCGTGTTCGACCCCGCGTCCCCGATCATCGCCATCTCGCGGAGATCGTAGGGGGCGATCAGGACGGCGACGAGATCGGCTCGTCCCGGCGCCCGACGGAGCACGAGCGAGCCGAGGGCGTACGCCTTGAGCGCGCGGCCCGGCCGCGTGTCGAGCTGGTTGACGGCGTTCGCGCACAGCGCGACCAGGACGGCGCCGGAGACCGAGCGGGTGCGCCAGAGCGCCCAGGCGGGGATCGCGACGAGCTTGAGCATCCCGGTCGTCGAGCCGGCGCGAAGGTGGGCGCGGAAGCCGCGCTCGGGCCCGCTCCAGAGATCGTCGGCGAGCCCGACGAGCGCCACGACCGGCTCTGCGGCGACGAACGCAGCGCCGACGAGCGGGAGTCGCAGGCCGCGGAAGCTCCGGCCCTGCGGCGCGAGCGTCCCGAGGAGGAGGTCTCGGAGCTGCCGGCCGCGGTGGACGAAGCCGGCGAGGTCGCGGCCCGTCGCGCGATGCTCGAGGTCGACCTCGATCTCCTCGACGCGCAGTCCGGCAGAGGCTGCGTCGATCGTCATCGCGGTCTCGGCGCCGAAGCCCGCCGCGAGCGGGAAGCAGGCGGCGCGCGCCGCAGGCGAGAGCAGCCGCTGGCCGGAGAGCGGCTCGCGGACCCGCACCCGGCCGTGCACGGCGATCAGGTGTCGCGCGACAGCTTTCGCGAGTCCGAAGCCGCCGCCGCTCCGACGCGCGAAGGCGGCGACGGCGAGGTCCGCGTCACTGTCTGCGAGCGGGCCGAGATCGCCGCGCAGGTCCGCGTCGCAGAGGAGCAGCGGGCCGGGAGGCGCCTCGCGCTCGGCGAGCGTCAGCGCCTGGCCCTTGCCACGCGGGGGCAGGCGGAGGACCCGCGCGCCGGCGGCTTCGGCCTCGGCGGCCGTTCCGTCGCGCGAGCCGTCGTCGGCGACGAGGATCTCGGCGCCTGGGAACCCGGCACGGAGGCCGCGAACGGTCTCGCCGATCCGTCCCGCCTCGTCGCGCGCAGCGACGAGGATCGCGGCCGGCTCAGCCACTCGGCTGGGCAAGCACGATGTCGAGCGGTGGCAGAGGCCCGTCCTCGGCGGTGGCCTTGACGCCGTAGCGCTTGCCTTGCACGGTCGCAGCGTCGGCGGAGAGCACTCCGGCCAGCGCGACGCGGCCAAGACGCGTGTCGACGTCGTCGATCGTCGCGAAGCCGTAGCCAGCCAGTCCGGCCACGGTGCCGGGACGCTCCTCGCGGGCCTCGACCGCCGCGCCGACTGCCGAGCCGGCGAGCCCGCTGTACAGCCCGCGCAGGAACTGCGCGCGCGGTCTCTCCACCTGTGCGGGCACGGGACCGAAGGCGACGACCCCGTCGACCTCGAGCGCGGCGCTGCCGGTCCGCTCCTGCACGATCAGCGGCTCGAGCGCCGCGAGCAGGTCGTCCTGGCCGAGTGCGAGCTGCTTGCCCACCTCCGAGCCGATCGTTCCCCAGCGCCCGACCTTCCCCTCGAGCGCCGGCTTGCTCGAGAGCGCTGCGGTGACGCGGCTCATGTCCCCCGGCATGGTCAGCACGACCGTGCGGACGACCGAGGCGCCGGCGTCCGTCAGCGCGCGACCGATCGAATCCTCCACAGCAGCTGGCAGCGCACCGACCGAGACGATCGCGATCCGCTTCCCGCGCAGCCGTCCGTCCATCACGAGCAGGTAGGCCTCCTCGATGAAGACGTCGGCGGCACGGGCGTCCGCGGCGAGCGCGTCGCGCTGCGTGCGGGCGGCGTCCCGGTCGGCGCGCGCGTCGTCGATCAGGTGGTTCAGACGATCGCGCTCGGAGTCCTTGACGAAGCCCGTGCCGGAGACGCCGACACCGACGAGGATGCCGATGATCAGCGCGAGGAAGACGGCCGCGAGCGACGCGACGTGGTAGCGGAAGTCGAACATGGGTGGCGGGTCAGAGCCCGGCCGCAGTCTGGCAGAGGTCGTGCAGCCGGGACACTGCGTCTCGAGCCAGGCGGCCGGGTGAGGCGGGCCACCGTTGCTCGACGACCAGACGCACTGCTGGTGCGGTTCGCGGCCGCGGGCTCGAGCGTCAGGTCGGCGCGAAGCCGGCGTCCGACGAGCTCGAAGGCGAACTGCCGCTCAGGCTCGGCCGCATGGACGACGAGAGTGTCGGCCCGGTCGGTTCGCTTGAGCCAGCCCGGTTCGGCGGCGCGGACACGCCAGCGCGCGCCGGCGCTCGCGCCGCGGCGGTCGGGCTCCACGGCGGCGAGACCCGGCCACCAGTCGGGCAGGTGATGCGGCTCGGCGAGGAACCCCCAGACGTCGGCGGGAGGCGCGAGCAGCTCGCGTTCCGCGCTCCCCCGCGCCATCTAGAGCCCCAGCGCGCCCCGGACGCGGTCGGCGAGCACGGTGATCACGTTGCGGAGGGTCGGCGATGCCGCGACCGCGACGACGATGCCGCCGATGCCCGCGACGGCGAACGCGATGAGCGGCCAGACGCCGACCCGCCGGCTGACGAGGCGCGAGACGCCCTTCGCGTCGACGAGGATCTCGCCCACCTTCAGCCGCGTCACGAACGTGGACGACATGCCCGAGCGGTTGCGCTCGAGGAACTCGACGAGGTTGAAGTGCGTGCCGACGGCGACGATCAGCTCCGCGCCCTTCTCCTGCGCGAGCTGGAGCGCAACGTCCTCGCTGATCCCGGGGACACCGACCGTGACGTAGCGCACGCCGAGCCGCTCGAGCCGCGCCGCGCCGGGCGCCTGCCCGTCGGCGGCGTAGGCGTGCACGAGGGCCTCGGCCCCCGAGCGAAGTGCGGCGTCGGAGACCGAGTCCATGTCGCCGACGATCACGTCCGGCTTGAGACCTGCCTCGAGCAGCGCGTCGGCGCCGCCGTCGACGCCGATCAGCACCGGCTTGAAGTCGCGGATGTACGGCCGGACGATCCGAGGTCGTGCTTGTGGCCGGGGCCGCGGGCGACGACGACGGCATGGCGGTCGCGGAAGCGGGTCTGCGAGCGGCGGGAAGGACACGCCCTCGGTCAGCAGGCGCCCCTCTTCGCGCAGGTAGCGCATCGTGTTCTCGGCGAAGCTCTCGAGCGCCTGCGTGACCCGGCCGCGCTGCTCGGCGAGCGAGGCGGCCGAGGTCGGTGGCGCGAGGGTCCGGCCCCTGCGCGATGCAGTCGCCGTTCCGGTAGACGCCTGCGCCGCGGACGGTGACGAGCTCGCCGTCCTCGAGGCGGTCGAAGAGCGGCGCGCCGGGAGCGTCGATCAGGCTGACGCCGCCGCGGACGAGCTGCAAGCGGGCCTGGGTTCGGGAAGCGGCCGGTGACGGACTCGGCCACGTTGACGACGACGCGACGCCCGACTCGATCAGCTCCTCGGCCGAGACGCGGTCGAGGTCGGCGTGGTCGATGATCGCGACGTCGCCGGCGCGCAGCCGCTTGACGAGGTCCTTCGTCCGCCGGCCGAGCCGGGCCGGGCCGGTGTACTCGACGATCGCTCACGGGCGTCGCTCGAGGCGCGCAGCCGCACGCGAGGAACTCGCTCGCCGCCCGAGCATCCGCTCGAGCTCGTCGCGACGCTGCGCGTCGTCGAGCTGCTCGATCCGCGTCTGCGTCGGGTCGCCGGGTCGATCTTCTCGACCCGGAAGTGCCGGTCGGCGACGCTCGCGATCTGCGGCAGGTGGGTGATCGTGAGCACCTGCGCGCGCTCGGCGAGCCGGCGGAGGGTGTCGGCGACCGCGTGCGCGGTCGTGCCGCCGATGCCCGCGTCGATCTCGTCGAAGACCATCGTCTCGCCGCCCGCGACGGCGGCGATCGCGAGCGCGATCCGCGACAGCTCGCCGCCCGAGGCGGTCTCGGCGACCGGCGCGAAGGGCAGGCCGCGGTTCGGCCGGACGAGGAACGACGGCCTCGTCGGCGCCCGTCGGGCCCGCGTCGCGCTCCCGGAGCTCGACCCGGAACTCGCCGTCGCCCATGCCGAGCCCGCGCAGCTCGCTCCGCGACCGCGGCGGCGAAGGGCTCCGCGGCGGCCAGTCGCGCGGCGCGGAGCTCGGCGGTGAGCGGCGCCGAGCTCGCGCCTCGGCCTGCTCGACCGCCGCTGCTGCCGCCGCGACGGGGTCGCGGCCGTCGTCGAGCGCCTCGAGCTCCGCGCGGGCCTCGGCGGCGCGCGCGAGCAGCTCGTCGGTCGAGGCGCAGCCGAAGCGGCGGCGCGATGTCGGCGATCCGGTCGAGCTCGGCCTCCACCTCCTGCAGCCGCTCGGGCTCGGCCTCGAGCGAGGAGAGATACCGGCGCAGGTCGGAGCCGACCTCGCGGAGCCGCAGCTCGAGCTCCCGCAGCTCGTCGCCGGCGCGCGCGAGCTCCGGATCGAGCTGCTCGAGCGGCGCGATCGCCCGCTCTGCCGCCGACGCGAGCGCAGCAGCGCCGTCGCCCTCGTCGGGCGAAAGCGCCTCCGCAGCCGCCCCCGCGCCCTCGGCCAGCTCGGTCGTGTGGCGGAGCCGCTCCCGCTCCGCGCGCAGCTCCTCCTCCTGCCCCGGCTCGATCCCTTCCGTGTCGTCGACGAGCGCGCGCAGCTCCGCGAGCCGTCGCCTCGAGCGCGTCCGGCGTCGCGCGTCAGCTCGTCCCGGTGGCGCCGCGCGCGCGGCCGAGCGTCCCGCCAGGCGCTCCGCGCGCCGCGCCGGCGGCGGGCGAGCTGCTCCTCGCCGCAGAACGCGTCGAGCACGTCGAGCTGGTAGACGGGCCGGGCGAGCCGCCGCTGCTCGAACTGGCCCGACATCGCGATCGTGCGCTCCGCGGCCGCGGCCAGATCCTCGCGTGCGACCGCGCGTCCCCAGGCGTAGGCCCGCGTGCGCCCGTCGGCGAAGACGCGGCGCGCGAGCGTCAGCCCCTCCTCCCCCTCGGGCCGCACCTCGGCGAGCGCCGCGAGCGCCTCGTCGTCGAGGGCGTCGTCCGGCAGGTCGAGCTCGGCCTCGACGTACGCCTCGGTCGCCGTGCGGGCCGACCGCGGCCGCGTCGCCGCTTGCGCGCCGAGCAGGAGCCCGATCGCCTGCGCGAGGATCGTCTTCCCGGCGCCGGTCTCGCCCGTGATCGCATTCAGCCCGGCGGCGAGCGTCGAGCTCCGCCTCGTCGATCAGGACGAGGTTCTCGGATCCGCAGGCTACGAAGCAAAGGTCCTGCCGTAGCGGGGGAGGAACGTCACCTCGGGCAGCGTCGCGAGCAGGGAGCGGCCCGCGCCGAGCCGACCGACGATGCGGCCGCCCAGCCGCGACGTCGGCCACGCGGTGCCCGTCGACGAGCACAGCGACCTCGACGTCGGCGGTGCGGTTCCAGACGATCACGTCGCGCCCGCGTGGCACGACGAGCGGCCGTGCGTGCAGCGAGTGCGCCGCGATGAAGGTGAGCACGAGCGCGTCGAGACCCCAGACGAGCACCGGCCCGCCGTTCGAGAGGTTGTAGGCGGTCGAGCCCGAGGGCGTGGAGAGGATGACGCCGTCGCACGGCTGCCTGCCGAGCTCCTCGCCGCCGACGCACCAGTCGAGCTCGACCATGCGGCCGAGCGTGCCGCTCGTGACGACGAGGTCGTTGACGGCGACCTGCCGCTGCTCGCCGACCTCGACGTCGAGTGTCGGCAGCTCGATCACCTCGTATTCGCCGGCGAAGACCCGCGCGAGCCCCGCCTCGAGCTCGGCCCGCGGGATCGCGGAGAGGAAGCCGACGCGGCCGAAGTTGACGCCGATCACGGGCACCGCCGTGCCGAGGAAGCGGGCGAGCGCGCGCAGCATCGTGCCGTCGCCGCCGAGCACGATCGCGATGTCGGCGGCCTCGAGGTCGGCGGCCGGAGCCGCCCAGCCCGTGCTTCTCCGCCTCGTCGGCCGTGAGCAGCAGCTCGACGCCCGCCTCCCGTGCCACGGTCGACAGGCGCGCCAGCGCAGGGCCGATCTGCTGCGGGTTGCCGTGCGTGATCACGGCCGCACGCGTGACGGCTCTAGCCAACGGCGTCGTCGATCCAGCGGTCGAGGTCATCGGGCAGCGTCGCGCTGTCGTCGTGCACGAGATGGACGAAGAGCTCCCGGTTCCCCTTCGGGCCCGGTAGGCCTGAGTCTACGACGCCGACCGTACGGGCCTGCCACGCGAGCGCGGCTTCCGTCACGGTCCTGACCGCCTTCCGGCGCACCTCGGGGTCGCGGACGACGCCTTTCGGGACGTCCGCGCGGCCGGCCTCGAACTGCGGCTTGACGAGCACGACCGCTTCCCAGCCGGGACGGGCGAGCCGGAGCGCGGGCGGAAGCGCAGTGCGGACGGAGATGAAGCTGACGTCGCAGACGATCAGCTCGGGCGGGAACGGGAGCTCGGTCAGCGCGCGGGCGTTCGTCCGCTCGAGCACGTCGACGCGCGGGTCGCCTCGCAGGCGCGGGTGCAGCTGGCCGTAGCCGACGTCCAGTGCGATCACGCGGCTCGCGCCGGCCTGGAGGAGACAGTCCGTGAAGCCTCCGGTCGAGGCGCCGACGTCGAGGCAGTCGCGTCCCGCCGGATCGACGGCGAGGCGCTCGAGGGCGTTCGCGAGCTTCTCGCCGCCACGGGAGACGAAGCGCGGCGGGCGCTCGACCGCGAGCTCGACCTCCGGGTCGACCTGGGTTCCGGGCTTGTCGAAGCCCGGCACGCGGCCGGCGATGACCAGGGCCTGCGCCTGGGCGCGGGTCTCGGCGAGCCCGCGCTCGACGAGCAGCACGTCGACGCGCTTCTTCACCCGGAAGAGGGTACGCGGCTAGGACGTGCGGGCCGCGAGAGCGTCGACGAGGCCGGTCAGGACCGACGTGTCGGCCTGCACCTCCGCCAGCCGCGCGTGGGCACGCTCCGCCGCCTCGTCGGCGAGTGCCCGGGCGCCGTCCTCGCCCAGCCGCGCTGCGAAGCCGTCGCCGTCGAGCAGGTCGTCGACGATCTGGAAGAGCACGCCGAGCTCGTCGCCGAAGGCACGCCACGGCCCGTGCTCCTCCGCCGGCACCCCGGCCGCCCAGAGCCCGCAGCCGACCGCCGCCGACAGCAGCGCGCCGGTCTTCAGCCGGTGCAGCGCGTCGAGGTCGCCGTCGTCGCCGGTCACGTCCCGGTACTGGCCCGCCGATCATGCCGAGCGTCGCCCCCGACAGCTCCTGCGCCACCTCCGGGCCGGGATACGAGAGCGCGAGCCGGAACGCCTCAGCCAGCAGCGCGTCGCCGGCGAGCAGCGCCACGCCCTCGCCGAAGGCCACGTGCGTGCTCGGGCGGCCGCGGCGCTCGTCGTCGTCGTCGAGCGACGGCAGGTCGTCGTGGACGAGCGAGAAGGTGTGGACGAGCTCGACCGCGCACGCGGCCGGGAGCGCGGTCTCCGCCCGGCCGCCCGCGGCCTCGGCGATCGCGAGGCAGAGCACCGGCCGGACGCGCTTGCCGCCCGCCTCGTAGGCGTAGCGCATCGACTCCCGCAGCCCGCCGAGCTCCGCCGTCAGCACCAGCTCGTCGAGCGACTCCTCGACCAGCCCGCGCAGCTCGTCAGCCGGCCGCATCAGCCCTCGTGCGGGCGCGCTGCAGCTCGGCCTCGACCTCCTTCGCGAGCTCGCGCAGCTCGGCGAGGACGTCGACGGCGGCATCGGGGTCGTTGCGCTCGGCCAGGGTGTCGAGCTGCGCGCGGGCGGCGAGCAGCCGCTCGTGCAGCTCCTCGACCCGCTGCAGCGACTCGTCGGAGCTCATGCCGGCGCGCCTTCCTCCCGCGCGACGCGGGCGAGGATGCCGTTGACGAGCCGGCCCGCCTCGTCGGACGCGTAGCGCTTCGCGAGCACCACGGCCTCGTTGATCGCCACCTCGTAGGGCACGCTCCCCTCCTCCAGCTCGTGGACGCCGATCCGCAGCACGTTGCGCTCGAGGGTACCCAGACGATCGGCGGTCCAGCCCTCGGCGCTCTCGCTGATCCGCCGGTCGAGCTCGTCGGCCCGCTCGAGCACGCGCTCGGCGAGCGTCGCGCGCGAACTCGTCCGGTACGCCCTCGTAGAGCGCGGCGAGCGGCTGTCCGGTCAGGTCGGACTGATAGAGCAGGAAGAGCGCCGTCCGCCGCGCCTCGCGGCGGCCCACCTCGGCGCTCATCCGTCCAGCTCCTCGATCGACACGTCCACCGCGGCGACCTCGAGCCCGGTCGCCTGCGTGACAGCCGCGGCGACACTCGTCTGGACGGAACGTGCGAGCTCGGGCAGCACGGCACCGTACGGAGCCGCCAGCTCGAGCTCGATCCGGGCGGTCCCGTCCTCGACCGAGACGTCGAGGCCGCGACGCGGCCGCCGGACCCGGGCACCCTCGACCTGCTCGGCAGCCGTCGCGACGAGCGCGGCGAGCGTCGCCCCGGGCAGCTCGATCCGACCGAGCCGCCCGTCGAGCACGAACCCGTCCCGGCTCACGCCGGTGCGAGCGACGGCAGCGCGGTCCTGCATCTCCGCCAGGTAGCCCGTGGAGTAGTCACCCGAGGTGAATGCGTCCGAGCGGAGGATGTCGAGCGCGAGCTCGCGCGTCGTCGGCACGCCCTCGAGCTCGAGCTCGCCGAGCGCGCGGATCCCGCGTGCGATCGCCGCCTCGCGCGTCTCCGCCCAGACGCAGACCTTCGCGAGCAGCGAGTCGTAGTACGGCGAGATCGTCATCCCCTCCTCGACGAAGGTGTCGACCCGCACGCCCGCGCCGAGCGGCGGCCGGAAGCGCGTCAGCAGGCCCGGCGCAGGCGCGAAGCCGCGGGAGGGGTCTTCGGCGTTGACGCGGATCTCGATCGCGTGGCCGCGCCGGTCGGCCCGGCCCGTCACGAGCAGCTGCTCCCCCGCCGCGATCCGCAGCTGCTCGCGGACGATGTCGACGCCGGTGACGAGCTCGCTGACCGGGTGCTCGACCTGCAGGCGGCAGTTGAGCTCGATGAAGAAGAAGCGGCCGTCGGGGCCGAGCAGGAACTCGAACGTCCCGGCGTTCTCGTAGCCGATCGTCCGCGCGGCGCGCTCGACCGCCGCCTCCATGCGCCTCGCGCGACTCGGCGTCGAGGGCCGGCGAGGGCGATTCCTCGACGAGCTTCTGGTGGCGGCGCTGGATCGAGCACTCGCGCTCACCGAGCGTGAGCACGCCGCCGTCCTTGTCCGCCAGCACCTGCACCTCGACGTGGCGCGCGGGCGTGAGCGCCTGCTCGAGATAGACGTCGCCGTCGCCGAACGCGGCCTCGGCCTCGCCGCTGGCCGTCGCGTACGCGGCCTCGAGCTCGTCGGGCTCGTGCACCAGCCGCATCCCCTTGCCGCCGCCGCCCGCGACCGCCTTCAGGAGCACCGGGATAGCCGAGCTCGGCAGCTGCCTCACGCACCTCCGCGAGCGAGGCGGCGCCGTCCGTTCCCGGCACGAGCGGCACCCCCGCGGCCCCCAGCTCCGCCTTCGCGCGCGCCTTGTCGCCCATCCGCTCCATCACGTCCGCGCGACGGCCCGACGAAGACGAGGTCGTTGTCGGCGCACGCCCGCGCGAAGGCGGGGTTCTCCGACAGGAAGCCGTAGCCGGGATGCACGGCCTCGGCAGCCCGTGGTCGTCGCGGCGGCGATCACGGACGGGATGCGCAGGTAGCTCTCGCCCGCGGCGGGCGGGCCGATGCGGACGCGCGGTCGGCAAGGCGGACGTGCAGCGAGTCGGCGTCGGCGGTCGAGTAGACGGCGACGGCCTCGATCCCGAGCTCGTGCAGGCCGCGGATCACGCGCACGGCGATCTCTCCCCGGTTCGCGACGAGGACGCGGGTGAACATGCCTAGACCGCGGGGGGAGCGGAGACCGGCTCGAGCTCGAAGAGGAGCTGCCCGAACTCGACCGACTGGCCGTTGTCGACGTGGACGCGCGCACGACGGCGTCGACCTCGCTCTTGACCTCGTTCATCAGCTTCATCGCCTCGAGGATGCAGAGCGTCTGGCCGGCCGAGACCGTCTCGCCCACGTCGGCGTACGGCGGCGCCCCCGGCTGCGGGCGCGCGGTAGAAGGTCCCGACCATCGGCGACTCGACGCGGACGAGGCCCGCGCGCTCGGCGACGACCACCGGCGCGTCCTCGAGCTCGGGCAGTCCCGCGGCGGTTTGCGCGATCGACGCCAGCTCGTCGTGCCGGCGCACGGAGACGCGCATGCCCGCGTCCTCGATCTCGACCTCCGCGACACCGCTCTCCTGCACGATCCGGACGAGCTCGCGGATCCGCTCGGCGCGCGAGGCGTCGACCTCGCTGCCGAGCAGCGCGCCCTCCCGCGTGTGCCGGGCGCGGATCGTCTCCAGCAGCGTCTCGGCCTCGTCGCCGAACATCGCCAGCAGGACGAGCTCCTCCTCGCTCGCCGCGAGCCCCTCCGCCTCCGCCCGGACGTCCTCTGCGGTCGGCGGATCGTCGTCGAGCCGGCGCACCGTCGGCGAGGAGCGAGACGGCACGCGAGATCGCCGGCGTCGATCGGCGCGGGCGGCGATCCGTACGAGCCCCGGACGAGGCCGCGGAACTCGTCGACGAAGGTGCCGTAGCGCGCGCGGAGAGGACGTTGACGAGCGCCTGCGAGGCGAGGATCTGGCCGATCGGCGCGGCGAGCGGCGGCCAGCCGGCCTCGGCGCGGACCCGGCCGACCTCCTGCAGCACCTCGAGCAGCCGGTCGCCGGCCGACTGGGCGCGCAGGTGCAGGTCGAGCGCAGCCACGAGCCCGGCGGGCAGGTCGTGCTCGGCCGCGCGGACGGCGATCCGCGGAGAGAGCGGCATGATCGGCTCGTCGCCGATGTGCTCGTCGACGAGGTCGCAGGCCTCCCAGAGCGTCTTCGACGTCGACACCCGTCTCGCCGCCGAGGCCTTCGAGCGACTCCGCGAGCGCCTCGCCCGAGACTCGATGCAGCGTCAGCGCGAGCGGATACACCGCGCAGGCGATCAGATCGGCGCCGGCCTCGACGGCCGCGAGCGCAGCCGCGAGGCCCGTGCCGGCAGCGCCCTGGCAGTAGAGGCCGACAGGTAGGCCGCTCGCCTCCGCGATCCGCGAGATCAGGTCCTCGACGAGGTGCGGCGGCAGCGGCCCCGGCCGGGTCGTTCAGGATCGCCGCGCGCGGCGCCGAGCTCCGGCAGCTCCCGCGCCTGCTCGACGAGCGCCTCCGCCTCGCCGGCGCGGCCGGGGCTGTAGACGAGGCCGGCGTGGAAGGTCTTGCCGGCGCCCGTGATCGCCTCGCCCGCCTCGCGCAGGTTCGAGACGTCGTTGAGCGGGTCGTGGAGCCGGAAGACGTCGATCCCGTTCTCGGCCGCGCTGGAGACGAAGCGGCGAACGATGTCTGCGCTGACGGGCCGTGAGCCGACGAGGAATCGGCCGCGAAGCGCGATCCCGAGCGGCGTCGTCGTGCGCGCCTTCAGCGCGCGGATCCGCTCCCACGGGCTCTCCACCCCGCGCCGGACCGCCGCGTCGAAGACGCCGCCGCCGGAGACCTCGAGCTGCGCGAAGCCCGCGCCGTCGAGCAGCTCGGCGATGCGGAGCAGGTCGGCGGTCGGCACCCGGCCTGCGAGCGGCTCCTGCGCGAGCAGGCGGATCGTCGTGTCGACGAGCTTCGGCATCGGGGTCAGACCTTAGCCTGTCCGCGTGGGACCGACCCCTCTCTCCGCCGCCCTCGCTGCGGGCCGCGCGGCGGGCGCCGAGCGCCGCCTCGGCTGGGTCCGGCGAGGGTCTCTAGGCGCGCGAGATGTAGCGCGCCTCGCGCGGGTCGACCTTGATCCGGTCGCCCACGTTGACGAACAGCGGCACCTGCACGACGGCGCCGGTCTCGAGCGTCGCCGCCTTCGTCACGTTCGAGACGGTGTCGCCCTTGACCCCGGGCTCGGTGTCCGTGACCGCGAGCTCGACCGAGGCCGGCATCTGGATCCCCGACGGCGTGCCGTCGACGGTCATCATCTGCACCATCGTCGACGGCTGCATGTACGGCAGCGCGTCGGCGACGGCGGCGTGCGGCAGACCGAACTGGTCGTACGTTTCCTGGTCCATGAAGTGCGCCTCGGAGCCGTCGTCGTAGAGGTACTGGACGCGACTTCACCTCCGTGTGCACCCGCGGGAACTTCTCGCCGGCGCGGAAGGTCTTGTCGACGACCGCCCCCGACTCGAGCGCCTTCAGCTTCGTCCGCACGAACGCGCCGCCCTTGCCCGGCTTGACGTGCTGGAACTCGACGATGCGCCACTTGAGGCCCTCGACCTCGATGTGCATCCCGTTCTTGAACTGGTTCGTGTTGACGATCTCGGCCATGAGCGGCGGCAGTCTAGTCGACGACCGTCAGGCTCCTTGGCCACGGTGGTCAGCCGCTCGGGGCCGTCCTCGCGGAGGACGACGAGATCCTCGATCCGCACGCCGGCGACGCCCGGAGAGGTAGATGCCCGGCTCGACGCTGAAGACCTGGCCCGGCTCGAGCACGTCGCTCGACTCCGGCCGCACGTTCGGCGCCTCGTGCACGAGCAGGCCGAGCCCGTGGCCGAGCCCGTGGCCGAAGCGCTCGCCGTAGCCGGCGGCGGTCGATCGGGTCGCGCGCGAGCGCGTCCGCCTCGCGACCCGTCATCCCCGGCCGGATCCCGGTCGAGCGCGCCGACCTGCGCCTCGAGGCAGACGTCGTAGATCCGCTGCAGCTCGTCGGGCAGCTCGCCCGTCGCGAAGGTGCGCGTGCAGTCCGAGCAGTAGCCGTCGACCGTGCAGCCGGCATCGACGATCACCAGCGTCCCTGCCGGGATCGGCTCGTCGCGTGAGCTCGGAGTGCGGGCTCGAGCCGGAGGGCCCGGCCGCGACGAGCGTGTCGAACGACAGTCCCGTGACCGCCGTGCTCGTGCAGCAGCTCCTCCATCCGCCAGGCGAGCTCGCGCTCGGTCCGGCCGGTGAACCGCTCCCGGGCCATCGCCTCGAACGCGCGGTCGGAGACCGCGCAGGCCCGGCGAATCGCCTCGATCTCCGTCTCGTCCTTGACGCTCGCGGAGCCGCTCGACGGCGCCGTTCGTCGGCTCCAGCTCGAAGCCCGCCGCGCGCAGCCGCTCCCAGGCCGCGTAGGTGAGCTGGCCGGCCTCGAACGCGAGCCGGCCCGACGATGTGCGAGTGCAGGTCGCCGATCACGTCTCGCGCGACCTGCACCGGCCTCGACGCCGTCGACCGTGCGCGCCCGCTCGATGTAGCGGAAGTCGGTGAGCAGGCGCACGCGCTCCGGCTCGACGATCAGGGACGCGTTCGAGCTGGCGAGCCCGGTCAGATAGCGGACGTTGATCGGGCTCGAGACGAGCAGCGGCGCCTCGAGGCCCTCGCGCAGGCGGTCGAGCCGGCTCACGCCGCCGCCTCGCCCGCGACGAGGAACTCCAGCGCCTCGCGGTAGCCGTCGGGCCCCTTGCCGACGATCCGCGCCGCCGGCAGGCCGTCGAGCACGGAGTGGCGCCGCCACTCCTCGCGCTCGTCGATGTTCGACAGGTGCACCTCGACCACGCGGCACGGTGAAGATCTCGATCGCGTCCCGGATCGCGTAGGAGTAGTGCGACCAGGCGCCCGGGTTGAGGATCGCCCCGTCCGCCCAGTCGAGGGCGTCGTGGCACCACTCGACGTACTGGCCCTCGTCGTTCGTCTGGCGGCAGCGGGCCGTGCACTCGAGCTCGCTTCGCCCACACGTAGATCCGCGTCTCGAGGTCGGCCAACGTGATGTCGCCGTAGATCGCCCGATCGCGCCGGCCGAGCATGTCGAGGTTGACGCCGTTCAGGACGACGATGCGCATCGGGCGATCCTAGTCGGCGATCAACTCGTCGAGCGCGGCCCGGACCTCGGCGGCGGGCCGCTCGACGCCCCACTCCGGCTCGCCCGTTCCGCGGCAGCAGGACGAGCCGCACACGCTCGCCTGCTCGCTTCTTGTCCAGCTGCAGCGCGGCCCAGGCGCGCTCGCCGGTCGACGCGTACCCGCCGCGGCGCGAGCTCGCGCTCGACCGTGTCGCAGGCCGTCCTCGTTCCCGGAGAGCCGGAGCGCGGCGAGCAGCCCGAGGGCGACCGCGTCCCCGTGACGGAGCTCGTAGCCGGAGGCGGCTTCGAGGGCGTGCGCGAAGGTGTGGCCCAGGTTGAGGACGGCGCGGCGGCCGCGGTCGTGCGGGTCGGCGAGACAGACCGCGGTCTTGAAGGCCGCAGCGCCGCGTACGTCGAAGTCGTCGCCCGCGAGCAGCGACGTCTTGACGAGCTCGGCCCGTCCCTGGCGCACCTCGGCCTCGGGCAGCGTCTCGAGCAGCACCGGGTCGATCACCGTCCGGACGGGCCAGTGGAAAGCGCCGACGAGGTTCTTGCCCGCCGGGAGGTCGATCGCCGTCTTGCCGCCGATCGCCGCGTCGACCTGGCCGACAAGCGTCGTCGGCACCGCGACCCACGGGACTCCACGCAGGTAGGTCGCCGCCGCGAACCCGGCCGCGTCGGTCGTGCAGCCGCCGCCGAAGGCGACGAGCGTGCCGTCGCGGTCGAGGCCGAGGGCGCGCCAGAGCCGCTCGACGGCGGCGAGCTGCTTCGCCTCCTCGCCCGGCCGCAGCTCGTGCGTCTGGCGGAGCCGTTGGCCGAGCGCGAGCTGCGCCTCCATCCCGTGGATCCCGGCGACGTGGCCGTCCGCGACGAGCTCGACCGGCCCCTCCCCCGGGACGAGCGAGCCGAGGAGCTCGAGCACGCCGCGCTCGACGTGGACGCCCCCGGCTGCGAGCAGCACGCCTTCCTCGTCGTCGGCGACGGCGTCCGCGACTGCCTCGTAGACCGCGCGGCGCTCCGCGTGCAGGCGGCGGAAGTCGGCCTCGTCCTGCGCGAGCGGCCGGTCGCCTCCGGAGCTGCGAGCCCAAGCGTCGCCGAGATCGACCTCGACCAGGACCGTGAACGCACTCGCCGCCAGCAGCCCGCGCGTCCGCTCCGAGAGCACCGCGCCGCCGCCGAGCGCGACCACGGCCGGCTCGCCACGAGCGAGGACGTCGGCGGCGGCCTCCTCCTCGAGCCGACGGAACTCCGACTCGCCCGGCCCGGCGAAGAGCTCGGCCACGGACGAGCCCGCACGACGCTCGATCTCGCTGTCGAGGTCGACGAAAGGCCGGTCGAGGCGGGCGGCCAGCACGCGTCCCGATCGTGCTCTTGCCTGCGCCCATGAAGCCGGCGAGCGCGAGGTGGCGGCCTAGGGCGTGCGGGGCCATTCGATGCGCGCGAGGTAGGCGCGGTGCGCGGCCAGCAGGTCGACGAGCGCGTCGCCGCCGAGCTTCTCTCGGGCGGCGCGGGCGAGCTCCCAGGCGACCGCCGCCTCGGCCACGACCGCGAGCGCCTCGACCGCAGCGACGTCGCTCCGCTCGACGAGCGCCTCGGCCGCTTCGCCCGTGGAGAGGTCGACGGAGTCGAGCGGCCGCATCAGCGTCGGCAGCGGCTTCATCGCGGCACGCACGACGACCTGCTCGCCGTTGGTCACGCCTGCCTCGAGGCCGCCTGCGCGATTCGTGCGGCGGCTCAGCCCGGGCTCGATCTCGTCGTGCGCCTCGCTGCCGCGGCGACGCGCGAGCTCGAAGCCGTCGCCGACCTCGACGCCCTTCACCGCCTGGATCCCGAGCAGGGCGGCGCCCAGGCGCGCGTCGAGCCGCTCGTCCTTCGAGGCGTACGAGCCCAGCCCGGGCGGACAGCCGGTGGCCACGACCTCGACGATCCCACCGAGTGTGTCGCGGTCGGCCTTCGCCGCGTCCATCGCCGCGCGCTGCGCCTCCTCGTCGGCTTCGCCGCCGATCTCGAGCACCCGGCCCGCGACCTCGATCCCGAGCTCGCGCAGCAGCGCCTTCGCCACCGACCCGGCCGCAACGGCCACGGCCGTGTGCCTGGCACTTGCGCGCTCGAGCGCGTCGCGGACGTCCTCGTGCCCGAACTTCAGCACCCCGGCGAGATCGGCGTGGCCTGGCCGCGGCAGCGTCACCGGCTTCGTCCCCTTCCCCGACGGCTCCCCCTCCGGCGGCCACGGGCTCATCCCCCACGTCCAGTTGGCGTGGTCCCGGTTGCGGACGACGAGCGCGAGCGGCGTGCCGAGCGTGCGGCCGTGGCGCAGACCGGCGAGCACCTCGACCTCGTCGGACTCGAGCTGCTGGCGCGGGCTGCGGCCGTAGCCCTGCTGGCGGCGGCGGAGGTCGGCGTCGATCGCCGCCCGGTCGAGGGCGAGGCCGGCGGGCAGGCCGGTGAGGATCGCGACGAGCGCAGGCCCGTGCGACTCGCCCGCGGTGACGAGGCCGAGCGTCATGCGCGGGAACCTATCGCCGCGCGCATCACGTCGACCGGCGCGGGGATGCCCGTCCAACGCTCGAACGACGCGGCGCCCTGGCGGACGAGCACCTCGACCCCGTCGACGACCCGCTCGCAGCCGGCCGCGCGTGCGGCGGCGACGAGTGCGGTCGGCTCGCCGTCGTCGCGGTAGGCGAGGTCGACGACCTGCTGCGCTGCCCGCGGCGCGACGAGGAGCTCGTCACGGACCGGCGTGGCGTTCACGAGCACGTCGAAGCCCTCGCCCGAGGGCGGCCAGCCGTGATCCGTCCGTCGCGACACGACCACCTCCGCTCCGGCCTCGCGCAGCGCCGCGACGACCGAGTGCGACGCGCCGCCCGCGCCGAGCACGAGCGCGCGGCGGCCGGCCGCGTCGAGCGCCGAGAGGACCGCCGCCCCGTCCGTGGACGAGCCGAGCACGCGCCCATCGCTGATGACGAGGGTGTTCACGGAGTCGGCCCGCTCGGCGTCGGGCTCGACCTCGTCGCAGAGCGCGACGACCGCGCGCTTGTGCGGGATCGTCACGTTCGCCCCGACGAAGCCGAGCGAGGCGAGCCCGCGAACGGCGGCCGCGAGCCCGTCGGCCGCGACCGGCAGCGGCACGTAGGCCCAGTCGAGCGCGAGCGCCGCGAAGGCCGCGTTCTGCAGCCGCGGCGACAGCGACCCCTCGACGGGATCCCCCAGCAACCCGACGAGCTTCGTCCGGCCGGTGATCACCGGCGCAGTATCGTCAGACGTCGACCGTCGGGCGCACCTCGACCGAGAGTCCCGGGCTGGCCGGGATCCGCCTCGCCACGTCGAGCGCCTCCTCGTCGGAGTCGCAGTCGAGCAGGTAGAAGCCGCCGACGACCTCCTTCGTCTCGGCGAACGGACCGTCGGTGACCGAGCCCTCGCGAACGAGCTTCGTCCGCGAGGACGGTGTCAGCGCCGCGGACGCGACCAGCTTCCCTGCCACGGCCAGCTCGCCGATCAGCGCGCCGTGCGCGTCTACGATCGCTCGCCGCTCGTCCGTGCTCAACGCCTGCTCCGCCGCCTCGTCGCCATGCAGGAGCAGCAGGTACCTCGCCATGGATCCTCCTCGGTTGGGCTCTCCCTCGTCGACGAACGACCCGCCCGGCTATCGACAGCCGAAGCCGTACTCGCAGGCCTTTGCATAAAACGCCGACTCGCTCGCGGTGAAGAAGTGATGCACGTGATCCGGCTTGCGCACGAAGAAGAGGTACTTCACCGGCGCAGGGTTCGCGGCCGCCTTCATCGAGGGTAGGCCGGGGTTCGCGATCGGCGTCGGCGGCAGGCCGGTTCGATTCCGCGTGTTGTAGGGATTGTCGGAGTCGAGCTGCGACTGCGTCAGGGCCTCCGTGCCCGGCACGTTCAGCCCGTAGCGGGTGGTCGCGTCGATCTGGAGCGGCATCCGGTTCTTGAGCCGGTTCCAGATCACCGCCGACACCAGCCGGCGCTCCTCGGGCGCGATCGTCTCTCGCTCGACCATCGAGGCGATGATCAGGACGTCGTAGGGCGTCAGGTTCTTCGCCCGCGCCTTGCGCAGGTCGACCTGCGACCACGCCTCGCGGAACGCGCCGAGTTGCTTGGCGACGAGCGCCTTCGCGGTCGTGCGCTGGGTGAAGTCGTAGAGGGCCGGGAAGAGAAAGCCCTCCGCGTTCCTGTTCGGAACGTCCTTGCGAAACGCCTTGGCCGGGACGATCTGCCGCGTCGCGCCTTGATAGCCCGCGGCGGTCAGCTTCGGCTGCACCTTGCGCTTCGCGACCGCGATCTTCCGCACCTCGCCCACCCGCGTGACCATCTGCCTCCGGGTGAATCCCTCCGGGAAGACGATCCGCAGCGTCTTCAGCACGGGCGCCGCGACGGTCGTCGGAGGCGGAGGATCCGGGTCGCCGCCGCCGAGCGCGCTCGTGCCCAGCCACGCCGCGCCGGCGAGAGCCGACAGCAGCACGACGATCGCGACCAGCCTGCGCGCGACGATGCGTCCGCGACTCGGCCGACTGGTCAGGGGCGGGTTCGGCTCGTCCATTCCAGGTAGCTCGCGAGGAGGTGGGCGGCGGCACGGGCGTCCTCGGCGGCGCCGCCCGCGTCCTGCGCGGCAAGCGTCGTCGTGAACCGCTCGTCGAAGCTCTCGACCGGCACGTCGACCACCGCGCGCAGCGACTCGACGAACCGGTCGGTCTCGCGCGCCTGCAGGCCGTGCTCGCCGCGGAGGGTCAGAGGCAGCCCGACGACCACACGCTCGGCGCCCTCGAGCCGGACGAGCTCGGCGAGTCGCGCGAGTCCCGCCTCGCTCGCCGCACGCTCGACGACCTCGAGCGGTCGCGCCAGCGTGCCGGTCGGATCGGAGACGGCCACCCCGGTTCGCGCCGAGCCGTAGTCGAGCGCGAGCACCTTCACCTGAGGGCGCCGACGATCAGCTCCTCGGCCTTGGCGAGCGCCTCGGTCAGGCGCTCGGGCTCCTTGCCGCCGGCGCGCGCCATCGTCGGCCGGCCGCCCCCGCCGCCGCCCACGAGCGCCGCCGCCGAGCGAACGACGTCGTTGGCCGAGACCTTCGAGGCCACGCTCTCGTCGAAGTTGGCGACCAGGTGCACGCGGCCGTCCTCCTTCGTGCCCAGCACGACCGCGGCAGGGGCGTGCTGCTGCTTGAAGCGGTCGGAGAGGTCGAGCAGCGCGTCGGCGTCGATCCCGTCGACCGACTGGACGATCACGTTGATCCCGCCCTCCTGCTTGATCTCCGCCTCGGGCGCGGCCACCGGTGTGGTCGACGTCGCCGCCTTGGCCGGCTTCTCCTTCCGCGCGCGCTCGAGCTCGCCGCGGAGCGCGTCGGCCTCGCGGGCGCGCTCGTGCAGGAGCGCGAACGCCTCGCCCGCCGTCACCGCCTCGATCCGCCGTACCCCCGCGCCCACCGACCCTTCGTTCAGGAGCGCGAACGGTCCGATCTCGGCCGTCGTCGTCACGTGGGTGCCGCCACAAAGCTCGACCGAGTAGCCCGGGACCTCGACGACGCGCACGACGTCGCCGTACTTCTCGCCGAAGAGCATCATCGCCCCGAGGTTGCGTGCCTCCTCGATCGGGGTCTCGAAGATCGAGAGGCGAAGGTTCTGGAAGACCCGCTCGTTGACGCGCCGCTCCACCTCCGTGCGTTGCTCGGCGGTCAGTGCGCCCTCGTGCGTGAAGTCGAAGCGGAGCTTGTCGGGCCGCACGGCCGAGCCGGCCTGGCGAACGTGGTCGCCCAGGACCTCCTGCAGCGCCTTGTGCAGCAGGTGCGTCGCCGTGTGGTTCGCCTGGGTCGGGTGGCGCACGGCCCACGGCACGACCGCGCGGACACGGTCGCCCGCGGCGAAGCCCTCGCCGCGGCAGAGGAGCACCTGGTCGTCCTCGAAGCGAAACGCCTGCTCAAGCTCCGCCCGGGCGCCCGTCTCCTCGTGCTCGATCCAGCCCGCGTCGGTGACCTGCCCGCCGCCCGCGGGATAGAACGGCGACTCGCGCAGCTTCGCCAGGAAGCGACCCTCGCCGAGCTCCTCGAACGCCCCGAGCTGCGTGAGGACGTCGAGCTTGGCGTAGCCGACGAACTGGGTGCGGAACCCGGCCGACGCGGAGAGCTCGGCGGCACGCTGCGCCTCCCCGCTCTCGCCGCCGGCGCGCGAGATCTCTCGGTGGCGCTCCATCTCCGTCGTGTACGCGTCGACGTCGACCGGCTGGCCGCGCTCCTCGGCCAGCTCGACGGTGAGCTCGATCGGGAAGCCGTACGTGGCGGCGAGCGTGAAGGCCTGCTCGCCGGTGATCGCCTCACCCCCTGCGAGCTCGTCGAAGAGCTTCATCCCACGCTCGAGGGTCTCGGTGAACCGCTCCTCCTCGGCGCGGACGATCCGGTCGATCTCCGCCGCGCCCTGACGGAGCTCCGGATAGGCGTCGCCCATCTGCTCGACGACCACGCCGGTGACGCGGTGCACGCGGTCGAGCCCGATTCGCCTGGCCTGGGCGACGGCGCGGCGGATGATCCGCCGCAGCACGTAGCCGCGCCCCTCATTGGAAGGCGTGACGCCGTCGCCGACGAGGAACGTCATCCCGCGGCCATGGTCGGCAAGGATCCGGTGCGCCTTGGTCGCCGCCGGCGAGTCGCCGGACGCGACGCCCGACTCGACCCCGATCCAGTCCATGATCAGCCGGTAGCCGTCGGTGTCGTAGACCGACGGCACGCCCTGCACGATCCGCGCCGCGCGCTCGAGGCCCATCCCCGTGTCGATGTTCTGCTGCGGCAGCGGCGTCAGGGTGCGGTCGGCGCGGAGCTCGTACTCCATGAAGACGAGGTTCCAGAACTCGAGGAAGCGCTCGCAGCGGGTGCAGCCCGGGAGGCAGTCGGGCTCCCCGCAGCCGGTCTCCTCGCCCCAGTCGTAGTAGATCTCGGAGTCCGGGCCGCATGGCCCCGGGCCGCCAACCGACCAGAAGTTCTCCGACGACGGCAGCGGCACGATCCGTTCGGGCGGCATGCCGATCTGCGCCCAGAGGTCGATCGCGACCTGGTCGGGGCCGAGCTTCAGCTCGGGGTCACCCGCGTGGACGCTGACCCAGATCCGGTCCCAGTCGAGCTGCATCCGCTCGCGGATGAACTCCGTGGCGAACGCGATCGCGCCGTCCTTGAAGTACTGCCCGAACGAGAAGTTGCCGAGCATCTCGAAGAAGGTCAGGTGGTAGGTGTCGAGCCCGACCTCGTCGATGTCGGGCGTACGGAAGACCTTCTGCACGGTCGTGGTCAGCGGCGCAGGCGGGGGCTCGAGGCCGAGGAAGAACGGCATCTGCGGCTGCATCCCGGCGCTCGTCAGCAACGTCGAGCGGTCGTCGGCGCGCGGGACGAGCGATGCCGACGGGCGCCGCAGGTGGCCGTTCTCCTCGAAGAAGGCTAGGAACCCCTCGCGTAGCTCGGCGGTCGTCCGCATGGCGCGGATTGTAGGTGCGGGTGCTAGATCGCCCGGCCGAGCCAGTCGGCGACGATCGTCCCGACCGCCGGGCCGCCGTCCGCGAGGAGGTCGTGGCTCCAGCCCTCGCACCAGCGGATCTCCGCGTGCGGGAGCGCCGCCCGGAAGGCCGTTTCCGCGGCCTCGTTCCGCACGCGGGCCTCCTCGGGCTCGCTCGCCAGCAGCAGCAGGACCGGCACCGCAGCATCTGCGAGCACGGGCCAGCTCCGGCTCGGACGCTCGTCGACCGCGCCCTGCATCGCGGCACCGCGAGTCTCCGGTGTGACGATCGGCTCGGGCCCGTCGGCCGTCTCGCGGATGCCCGCACGGATCGCTTCGACCAGCACCGGCGTGACCGGCCGCGGGATCTCGCCGCGCACCTCCTCGATCAGGGCGTCGAAGCTCGGCAGCTCGAGGATCTGCCCTCGCGCGTGCTCGATCCGCTCCTCGAGCGTCGCCTCGGGATTCGACTGCGGATCGTCCGCATAGTCGAGGTGGCCGCTGTCGAGGAGCACGAGCGCGGCAACGGCTGACGGCCGGTCGGCGGCCGCGTGGACGCAGATCGTCCCGCCCCAGGAGTGTCCCGCGAGCACCGGCCGCTCCAGGCCGAGCCCGTCCGCGACCGCCCAGAGCAGCGTCGGCGAGCCGGTCGATCGAGTAGCGCTCGGGCGGCAGGCAGGGAGACGCGCCGAAGCCCGGCCCGTCGATCGCCACGACGTGGAAGCCGCGGCTCGTCAGCTCCTGCGCTGCCTCGGCGATCCAGGCGCCGCTGACGACAGCTCCGAGCGCATGCCAGAAGAGCAACGGTCGGCCGAATCGGTCGCCCCAGGTACGCACCGCGATCGTCGCGTGGTCGAGCTCGAGCAGTCGTAGGTCGCTTGACGTCGAGATACTGAAAGTCTAGCGAGCGTGCGAGCCGACATCCTCGTCGACCGCGATCTCCTGGCGGATCTTCTCGAGCGCGCGACGGATCAGGCGCGAGACGTGCATCTGCGAGATCCCGACCTGCTGCGCGATCTGCGACTGGGTCAGACCGTCGAAGAAGCGGAGGTGCAGGATCCGCCGCTCACGCTCGTCGAGCACGCGGAAGCCGGGTGCCAGCACCGCCCGGTCCTCCGAGACTTCGTACTGATGCTCCTCGGTGCCGAGCGACTCGAGCGGGTCGAGCTCGTCGTCGTCCCCGCCGCCGGTCGAGAGCGAGAGCGAGCTGTACGCGCGGCCGGACTCGAGCGCCTCCAGCACCGCCTCCTCCTCCACGCCGGCGGCCTTCGCGAGCTCGGCGATCGTCGGCGAGCGGCCGATTCTGGACGGTCAGGTCCTCGACGAGCTTGGAGAGCTGGACGTTCAGCTCCTGGAGCCCGCGCGGCACCCGCACCGCCCAGCCCTTGTCGCGGAAATGCCGCTTGATCTCGCCGATGATGTTCGGCGTGGCGTAGGTCGTCAGCTCGACGCCGCGCTCGAGGTCGAAGCGGTCGATCGCCTTGATCAGCCCGATACAGCCGATCTGGACGAGGTCCTCGAGCTGCTCGCCGCGGTAGCTGTAACGGCGCGCGAGCGAGCGGACGAGCGAGAGGTACTGCTCGATCAGCTGCTGCCGCGCGGCCAGGTCGCCCTGCTCGTGGTAGCGGCGGAGCAGCGCCTTGTCGTGCTCGCGCGTCATGCCCGCGTCACCTCTTTGCGCAGCTCGACCCAGCACGCGCCGTCGCGGTCGGACAGCTCGACGCCGTCGACCGTCGTGTCGAGCACGCGGCGCAGGCCGATCCCGGCCATCGGTGCCCGGGTCGAGCGCCGGCTCGATGCCCTCGCGGTCGAACGGCCCGACGGAGGCGTGGATCGGCGCCGTCGACGAGGTCGAAGCGGATCGTGAGGGCCTGTCGCCCTCCTCGTGCTCGAGCAGGGTCTCGAGCGCGAGCTGGAGGTCGTCGATCGTCTCGAGGGTCAGGTCGACGCGCGACGCGATGCCGGCCAGCACGAGGTCGGCGACCGCGCCGAACTCCCGCTCACGCGGGATGGTGAGCTCGATGGGCGCCACGTTACGGCTGCTCCGAGCCCGGTGCGGCGAAGCTCCTCGGCCAGATCCGACTCCCGGCGCGCGGCCGCGTCCTTGCCGACGCGCATCGCCGCGCCGAAGCTTCTTGAAGCCTTCAGCTTCGCTGCACCGTGCGAGATGCCGGCAGCGAGCCCGGAGATCTTCGTCACCGGCTTCTGGATCGCCATCGAGACGGCGCGCACCGCGGTGTCCGCGCTCTCGGCCATGTCGACGGCGCTGTCGGTCACCCGATCCATCTTGTCCAGCTGGAGGTTCACTCGGTCCACCGTTCCCCCGGTCTTGTTGATGACGGGTAGGAGCTCGCGCTCCGTTCCCCTGATGAACGAGGAAAGACGGGAGAAAGTTGCGCCAAGCTGAAAGAGCATGTAGGCGAGCCCGATTCCGAAGAGGAGGAGGAACGCCGCAAGCGCGTAGCGGGCGACGTCACCGGCGGTACTGGCGAGAAACGTCATGCGGGCGATCCTAGACGACGCTCGCGATCGTTCCCGCCCCGACGACGGCGTCGCCCTCGTACAGCGCTGCGACCTGTCCGGTCGCGACGGCGTACCCCGGCTCGTCGAGCGCGAGCCGGAAGCCGGCGTCCGTCGGCTCGACGTCGGCTGCGATCACCGGCGAGCGGTGGCGGAGCTTCGCGTCGGCTCTGTCGACGGGGAGATGCAGGCGTCCATCGACCGTGAGCTCGTGCACGGCGAGCGACTCTCTCGGGCCGATCACGAGCGTGTTCGTCGGCCTGTCGGCGCGGATCGCGTAGAGCGGCTCCGGGCCGGCGACTCCCAGACCGCGGCGCTGCCCCGGGCGTGAAGCGCCACGAGCCCGTCGTGACGGCCGAGCTCGCGCCCGTCCTCGTCGACGATCTGCACCCGCCTCGTCGGCGAACCCGCCGTGGCGCTCGAGGAAGTCGCGGTAGTCGCCGCCGGCGAGGAAGCACGCCTCCTGGCTCTCCCGGCGCTCGGCGACGGCGAGCCCCGCTGCGGCGGCCTCGGCGCGCGTCGCCGTCCTTGTCCTGCTCGCCGAGCGGGAACGCGATCCGGTCGAGCAGCGTGGGATCGAGCGTCGCGAGCATGTACGACTGGTCCTTGGCGTCGTCCGCAGCGCGCGCGAGCAGGCGTCGCCCGCGGTGCTCGGCGATCCGGGCGTAGTGGCCGGTCACGAGCCTGCTCGGCGCCGGCCCGTGCGCGCGAACGCGAGCAGCTCGCGCGAAGCGGAACGAGCCGTTGCAGCGGCTGCACGGGTTCGGCGTCTCGCCGCGGGCGTAGGCGCGCACGAACGGGCGCGACGACGGCGCGCGCGGAACGGCCTCGCGCAGGTCGAGCGTGACGTGCGGGAGGCCGAGCGCGTGGCAGGTCTCGCGCGCGGCGATCACCGCGTCGGGCGAGCAGCAGGCGCGCTCCGTGTCAGGGCCCGTCCGGGTCGAGCCAGAGGCGGAGCGTGACGCCGATCGCGTTCGGCGCGCAGCGGAGCAGCGCGACTGCGCTGTCGACGCCGCCGCTCATCGCGACGGCGGTACGCGGCCCGGTCGACGGCTCGGCGACGAAGACCTGGGCCAGCGCGTTCGCCAGCGCGTCGGCCGCGAGCGTCTCGCCTGGCACCGCGGCGGCCTCGATCAGGCGCGAGCCCCTCGAGCGGGCGCGCGAGCCCTGGCGCGTCGGCGCCGACGATGCGGTCGCCGTCGACGGTCAGCCGCACGAGCGCGAACTCGTCGCCACGTGCCGAGTCGCCGACGACGTCGATCATGCGCTCAGGCTAGCGCCGGGGATCGACCCGACACGAAGTCGGCACGAAGGCGTGACCCACGGATGCGGATGTTCTCGTTAGGCTCGGTCCCGTGGGGTGGAGGTCGGCGGCCCGAGAGGCTTGTCCCGAAGGGCCATGGCCGAGTCGGCTGCGTCCAGCAAGGAAAAGTGCGCCCCGACCCTGCCGCTTCATACGCCGGGTCGTAGCGAACCTGGTGGAACCAGGTGGGTGCCGTGCCGGCCGTCGGCGGGTAAGGCCTAGACCGGACGCCGGCTCCCTCTACGAGCGTGTTGGTTCACGTTGAGTCCCGGCGCCACGTACAGGGTCGGGCGCGGGGCCACTGTAGCGTACGCCGCCCGCAGCCGCGAACGGCGAAGCGCCAGCGCAGCTCCTGCGTCCCCTCGACCCCAGCTTTGCAGCGAGCGCCGGCGTCAGGTCGAACTGGCGGCGCGGCGAGTCGACAGCCGGTGGTCGATCACCTCGGTCAGCACCTGCTGCCCGTCGAACGCGAGGAAGAGCTTCGCGCCGCACGGGCAGCACCGGGTGCGCGACGCCGAGCGAGCCGTCGGTGAGCACGACGCCGCACGTCGTGCGCTGCGCGTCGCCGCGCGAGTCCGCGCGAGCCGGCGAGCGCGACGTACCAGCCGCCTCGTCGGCCTCGGCGGCGGGCGCCGGTGCGGGCGTCGGCACGCGCCGAGTCGGTCGAGCTTGCCCGTCGTCGCGGACGAGCGCGAGCGCGACCAGGCCGCCGAGCAACGCGACGGCGGCGCAAGCCCGAGCAGCCGCTGGACGAGCGCCGGAGTCACAGCGACATGATCACGACGCGGCCGGAGGACGCTGCGCGGGCGGCGGCGCGAGCCTGATCCCGAGCTCGTCGAGCTGCTCGCTCGGTCACGTCCGACGGCGCGCCGCTCATCGGGTCGACTCCCGCCTGGTTCTTCGGGAACGCGATCACGTCGCGCAGGTTGGCCTCGCCGGCGAGCACCATCGTCATCCGGTCGATCCCGAACGCGATCCCGCCCATCGGCGGCGCGCCCATGGCCAGCGCGTCGAGCAGGAAGCCGAACTTGCTGCGCTGCTCCTCCGTCGGCCAGCCCGAGCAGCGCGAACACCTTCGACTGGATCTCGGGCTCGTGGATCCTGAAGCTGCCGCCGCCGAGCTCGTTGCCGTTCACGATCAGGTCGTACGCGTGCGCGAGCGCCTCCTGCGGCTCGCTCGTGGAAGCCTTCCTCCCACTCCTTCGCCGGCCGCGTGAACGGATGGTGCTCGGCCACCCAGCGGCCGGACTCCTCGTCACAGTGGAACATCGGGAAGTCGGTCACCCAGGAGAACGTGAAGTGGTCGTCCCGGATCAGGTCGAGCTCCCGCGCAAGCTGCGTGCGGAGCGCGCCGAGCACCCGCGAGGTCAGCGGCCACTCGTCGGCGGCGAAGAGCAACGTCGTCCCCGGATCCGCGCGGAATGCCTCCAGCTCGGCCTCGGAGAGGAACTTCGCGATCGGCGAGCGCACCTCGCCTTCCTCGTCCACGACGAGGTAGGCGAGCCCCTTCGCCCCCCACTCCTTCGCGACTCCCTCGAGCCGCTGCAGCTCGCTGCGCGAGTACGCCTGGGGGACGCGCAGGAAGCGCACTGCGTCAGCGTTGGCGAAGACGCCGAACTCCGAGCCGCGCGTCACCTCGGTCGCGTCCTCCAGCTCGAGCCCGTAGCGCAGGTCGGGCTTGTCGGAGCCGAAGCGCCGGTCGGCCTCCGCGTACGTCATCCGCGGCCACGGCGTCTCGACCTCGACGCCGAGGCACTCGCGCCAGATCGCGGCGAACGTCCGCTCCATCAGCGCGAACAGCAGCTCCTGGTCGGGAAACGACATCTCGACGTCGAGCTGCGTGATCTCCTGGACGCGATCGGCCCGGAGATCCTCGTCCCGGAAGCAGATCGCGATCTGGTAGTAGCGGTCGAAGCCGGCGACCATCGTCAGCTGCTTCAGGATCTGCGGGCTCTGCGGCAGCGCGTAGAAGCGGCCCTTCTGCAGCCGGCTCGGCACGACGAAGTCGCGCGCGCCCTCGGGCGTCGGCTTGAAGAGGATCGGCGTCTGGATGTCGAGGAAGCCCGCGACCTCCATCTCGCGCCGGATCACGCCGACCATCTGCGCGCGCAGGCGGATGTTCCGCTGCAGCTTCTCGCGCCGCAGGTCGAGCCACCGGTAGCGCAAGCGGAGGGTCTCGTCGACGTTCTCCTCGTCGAGCTGGAAGGGGAGCGGCGTCGACCGCGAGACGATCCGCAGGTCGTCGACCTGGAGCTCGACCTCCCCGGTCGCCATACCCGGGTTGACCGTGTCGGCGGCGCGCGCCACCAGCTCGCCCTCCGCGCGGAGCACGAACTCGTTGCGGATCCCGTGCGCGAGCTCTGCCGCGGCCGGGGCGTGCTCGGGGTTGATCACGAGCTGCGTCACGCCGGTGCGGTCGCGCAGGTCGACGAAGATGAGACCGCCGTGGTCGCGGCGCCGGGCGACCCAGCCCGCGAGCGCGAGCCGTTCGCCCACGCGCTCGGGCCGCGGCTCGCCGCACATCAGGTCGCGCCATTCGCTCACGGCAACAGCTTGCCGACGATCGCGGCATGAGGGAGCGGTTCGTCCCCCTGCCCGACGCGGCGGAGCGTCGCCCCGTCCGCCGACACGATCACGGTCGCGCGCGCGCCCAGGCGGTTCGCCTGGGTCAGCTGCCCCTTGACCGAGCGCCCGGCGAAGTCGGCGTCGCAGGAGACGCCGTGCGCGCGGAGCTCGGCGATCCAGCCGAGCATCGCCTCGCGCGGCGCACCGTCCTCCAGCACGAAGAACACGTCGATGGCGGGGCCGTCGACAGTCACGCCCGCATGCTCGAGCGCCAGCAGCAGCCGCTCGATCCCGGCGCCGAAGCCGACGCCGGGTGTGGCCGGGCCGCCGAGCTCCTCGACGAGCCCGTCGTAGCGGCCGCCGCCCGAGATCGTGCTCGTGCCACTCTCCTCGGGCCCGACGAACTCCCAGGTCGTACGCGTGTAGTAGTCGAGGCCGCGGACGAGCGTCGGGACGAGCTCGTAGCGAACGCCGTAGGCGTCGAGCAGCGAACGGACGGCCGCGAAGTGCTCGCGGCAGGCGTCGCAGAGCGAGTCGCCGACCTTCGGCGCCCGTTCGAGCACCGCTCTCGTCTCGGCCGGCCTCGCGGCGAGGTTGTCGAGCGCGCGCAGCGGGCTGCGCGCAGCTTGCTCGCGGGTGTCGGCGTCGAGCGCGTCGCCGTGTTCGTCGAGCCAGGTTCGGAGCCGTTCCAGGTACGCGGGCCTGCACTCGCGGTCCCCGATCGAGTTGAGCTCGAGCCGGTACTCGCGGACGCCGAGGTTGCGCAGCAGCGTGTCGTAGAGCTGGATGATCTCGGCGTCGATCGCGGGGTCGTCGGAGCCGATCGCCTCGACGGACAGCTGCCAGTGCTCGCGAAAGCGGCCACGCTGGGGGCGCCCGTAGCGGAACATCGGCGCGACGGTGTAGAGCTTCTGCGGCTGCTGCTCGCGGTGGAGGCCATGCTCGAGGTAGGCGCGGCAGATCGGCGCAGTGCCCTCCGGCCGGAGCGTGAGCGAGCGGCCGCCTCGATCCTCGAAGGTGTACATCTCCTTGCGCACGACGTCCGAGCCCTCGCCCGACGTGCGAACGAACAGCTCCGTGTCCTCGAAGGACGGCGTATCGATGCGCCGGTAGGCGGCGAGCGAGCACAGGCGTTCGGCCTCCGCCACGGCGTGCCGCCAGAGCGGCTGCTCGGCCGGCAGGATGTCGTGAGTGCCGCGGGGCGCCTCGAACCTGCTCAAGGCGTGCGGAGCTCCGCCAGGAACGGGTTCCGGGCGAGTTCCGCCCCCAGGGTCGTCGACCGGGCCGTGTCCCGCGTAGACGACCGTCTCGGGCGGGAAGCGGTCGACCAGGCTCCTGATCGACGCCACCAGCGTGTCCCAGTCCGCGCCGGGAATGTCGACGCGCCCGACCGAGCCCGCGAACAGCACGTCGCCGGAGAAGAGGCAGCCCTCGGCGTGGTAGGCGATGTGCGCGGGCGAGTGGCCCGGGACGGCGAGCACCTCGAAGTCGATGCCTGCGGCGGTGACCGTCTCGCCGCCTTCCAACACCACCTCCGGGACGTGCGCGCGGATCGCGACCGGCGCGCTTCCCCAGAACGAGGCGGGCTCCTCGAGCAGCTGCCGCTCGCCGGCCGGCATGTGGACGGGAGCACCCGTACCCTCGGCGAGGCCTGCGACGCCGACGAGGTGATCCCAGTGACCGTGTGTGACGAGGATCGCCGTGCAGGTCGTGGCCATCGCCGCGAGTCGCAACCGCAGGTCGGCGGGATCGCCGCTCGGGTCGACGACGACGCACTCCGGTGCGCCGCGCTCGAGGCGGACGACGTAGCAGTTGGTCTGGACGGGGCCCAGAGAGAGCTGTTCGACGGCGAGCGGCACGGCGTTCGAGTCTAACGAGGCGCGGTAGGCTCTCCTCCCGTGCAGACCTGGGATCTGACCGCGATCGACACTCCCGGTGGCACCGTCTCGCCGGTCGTCCTCCACTCGGACGAGGCGCGTGCCGTGCTGATCGGCGTGGACGCCGGCCAGGAGCTCGGCGACCACCAGGTGACGGAGCGGGCATGGGTGGTCGTCGTCGACGGACAGGTCGAGATCGAGAGCGACACGGACGGCTCGATCGTCGCCGGCCCGGGCACGCTCGCCACGTTCGCGCCCGGAGAGCGGCATGCGCTGCGGAGCTCGAACGGCGCACGGGTCCTGCTCGTGCTCGCACCGTGGCCCGGCGAAGGGCACTATCGCGGCGGCGGCGTGCGCGCCGCCGGCTCCGACGTCGGCGAGACCGGCTAGCCGCCGCGGCGGGCGAGCCGCTTCAGCTGGGTGCGGTACGTGATCATGTCGATGCCGTAGCTGAACGGCACGAAGAGCACCGAGTAAAGAGCCGCCACGACGAACGCGGTGCCGGGCTTCTTCTCCACGATCAGCAGGAACGCGAAGAAGATCGGTGCGACGATCAATGTGCGGCGCGCGGACCGGCGCCACGAGGGCGGCTGGATCGTGCGGCCGCCGCGACCCGAGCGCGACGCCGGCTTGCCGCCCGGCTTGTCACGACGCGTCTCACGCTTTGAGCGCGACGACTCGTCGGGCTCGACCTCGACCTCGTTTCCCTCGTCGTCGACGTAGACGACCTCGTACTCGTGGCGGTGCCCCTTCTCCCGCCGGCGCCGCTGTTTCCGTGTCGCCATCGCGGCCTAGTATGCCGCGCGGCTCCATGCAATCGAGCCGCCCTGGACGACCATCCTCACGACGTCGCCCGCGAGGTGGTAGGCGAGGTGGCGCCAGTCCGGAGCGTCAACGAGCACGAGGTCGGCGTCGAAGCCGGGCGCGATCCGCCCCACGCGGTCGGCGCGCCCGAGGACGTGCGCCGCGTTCACGGTGACGGCACCAAGCGCCTCCGCCGGGCTCAGGCGGAGCTGCGTCGCGGCGAGCGAGAGCACGAACGGCAGGCTCTCGGTGAACGCACTGCCGGGGTTGAAGTCCGTGGCGAGAGCGACAGCCGCACCAGCGTCGACGAGCGCGCGCGCCGGCGGCATCGGCCGACCGAGAAAGAGGGCGCTCGCGGGGAGAAGCACGCCGGTGACGTCGCTCCCGGCAAGCGTACGGACGCCGTCCGAACCGGTCGCCTCGAGATGGTCGACCGACCGGGCTCCAAGTTCGATCGCGAGCGGGATCGCACCCGACTCGGTGAACTGGTCGCCGTGCAGGCGGAGGGCAAGTCCCGCATCGCGGCAGGCGGTCAGGTACCGGCGGGCCTGAGCGGCATCGAAGGCGCCACGCTCGAGGAAGACATCCGCAGCGTCGGCCGATCGCGGCTGCATCGGGCAGGACCTCGGCGAGCGCGAAATCGAGGTAGGCGTCGGCGTCACCGTGCTCCGGCGGCACCGCGTGGGCACCGAGCCACGTGGCGACGCCGCCTTCGGCCCGGATCACTCGGAGCTGCGCGAGCTCGGTGTCTCGGTCGAGCCCGTAGCCCGACTTGGACTCCCAGGTCGTCGTCCCGGCGCGGAGCATCCAGGCGCGGTGCAGGCGCAACGCGTCGCGTAGCCCCGGCTCTCCGGCCGCACGGGTCGCGCGAACTGTCGAGAGGATTCCGCCGCCGGCAGCGTGCAGCTCCTCGTAGCTCGCACCGCCGGCGCGGCGCGCGAACTCGTCGACACGGTCGCCCGCGAAGCACGCGTGGGTGTGGCAGTCGACGAGGCCCGGCACGGCGCTGAGCCCGCGGCCGTCCAGCTCCTCGATGTCGCCGTCGACCGAGCCGAGATCTCGCATCCGCCCCACGCGCTCGATCCGGCCGGCGGCACAGAGGACGAAGCCATCCTCGACGACGTCGAGCTCGCCGAGGGCCCGGCCGCGCAGCGGCGACCCCGAGCCCGCACGACGACACGACCTGGGCGAGATCGCGGATCAGCACCCGAGGCACGGCCGACGACGCTCCGGTGTCGACGCTCACGCGACCTACGCGCTGGGCAGGTCGAGCGCGCTCTCGCGAGCCGCCTCGAGCGCGTCGGGGTAGCCGGCGTCCGCGTGACGCATCACGCCCGTTCCCGGATCGGCGGTCAGCACGCGCTCCAACTTCTCGGCCGCCACCGCGGTCCCGTCGGCGACGACGACCATTCCGGCGTGGATCGAGTTGCCGATCCCCACGCCGCCGCCGTGGTGCACGCTCACCCACGTCGCGCCCGCCGCCGTGTTCAGGAGCGCGTTCAGGATCGGCCAGTCGGCGATCGCGTCGGAGCCGTCGCGCATGGCCTCGGTCTCCCGATACGGCGACGCGACGGATCCCGAGTCGAGGTGATCGCGCCCGATCACGATCGGCGCCGTCACGGCGCCCGAGCGCACCAGCTCGTTGATCGCCAGCCCCGCTCGGGCGCGGTCTCCCATGCCCAGCCAGCAGATCCGGGCCGGCAGCCCCTGGAACGCGACCCGGCTCGGAGCCAGTTCGAGCCAGCGCTGCAGGAGGACGTCGTCCGGAAAGAGGCGGGCGAGCTCGACATCGATCGCCGCGATGTCGGCCGGGTCGCCCGAGAGAGCGGCCCAGCGGAATGGGCCGACGCCGCGACAGAAGAGCGGACGAATATAGGCCGGGACGAAGCCCGGGTATGTGAACGCCTCCTCTAGCCCACCGTCACGGGCCTCACCTCGCAGATTGTTGCCATAGTCGAAAACGTAGCTGCCGGCCCGGACGAACTCGATCATTCCCTGCACGTGCGCGACGATCCCGGCACGCGCTCGTTCCAGATACGTCACAGGATCGGCTTCGCGGAGCGCCGCGGCCTCGTCCACGGACAGGCCCGGCGGCACGTAGCCGGTCAACGGGTCGTGCGCCGCGGTCTGGTCGGTGACGAGGTCGAAGTGCTCCCCTCGGCGGGCCAGCTCCGGCACGACCTCGGCCGCGTTGCCGACGAGACCGACGGAGAGTGCCCGCCCCTCGGACGCAGCGGCCCGCACCCGTGCAAGCGCGTCCTCCAGCGTCTCCGCAACCTCGTCGAGATACCTCGTCTCGAGGCGCCGCTCGATCCGCGTCGGGTCGACCTCGATGCACAGGATCGCCGCACCGGCCATCGTCGCCGCGAGCGGCTGAGCCCCGCCCATCCCGCCGAGACCGGCGGTCAGGATCGTCTTCCCGGTCAGGTCCGCAGAGCCCCAGTGCCGCTCACCGGCGGCGGCGAAGGTCTGGTACGTCCCCTGCAGGATTCCCTGCGTGCCGATGTAGATCCACGAGCCGGCCGTCATCTGGCCGAACATCGTCAGCCCCTCCGCCTCGAGCCGCCGGAACTCGTCCCACGTGGCCCAGCGCGGGACGAGGAGCGAGTTCGCGATCAGCACGCGTGGCGCCCCCTCGTGCGTGCGAAAGACTCCTACCGGCTTACCGCTCTGGACGAGGAGGGTCTCGTCGTCGCGAAGCCTCAAGAGCGTTCCGACGATCGCGCGAAGAGCCTCGTGCGACCGTGCGGCCCGTCCGGAGCCGCCGTAGACGACGAGTTGCTCGGGGTGCTCGGCGACCTCCGCGTCGAGGTTGTTCAGCAGCATCCGAAGCGGCGCCTCGGTCTGCCAGGAGCCGGCGTGGAGCTCCGTCCCGCGCGGCGCGCGGATTCGCGAGAGATTCCCGCAGAGCGCCTCGACCGTGGCGTCGATCGTGCCGGTGGCGCTCATTCCGGCGGCCGACCTGCATCCGCCTCGCTCTCGGCGATCCGACGGCGGAACCGCCACCAGCTCCAGCCGGTCGCGACGACGAAGAACACAACCGCGACGCCGATCGCGTGGATGACGTCGCCGCCGGTCGCCCAGGCGATCACGAGCAAGAGCACGGCGAGCACGCCGTTCAGCAACGCGCTGTCGCGGTAGGGATGCTTCGGCAGCGGCAGGTCACGGTCGCCTCTGCGGGGACGGAAGATCACCGCAACTCCCCGAGCTCGGCCTCGACCGCGGCGACGAGGGAGCCGTCCCTGATCGCGACGGTCATGCGCTCGATGTCGGCCGAGAGAGAGCGGTCGTCCCGCAGGCGCTCCGAGTGCGTCCGGACGACGCTCCTCGCAGCGGCCACTCCCCCTCCGGGCTGCAGCGGCGCCAGGAACTCGACGGCCTGCGCGCCCGCGAGCAGTTCGATCGCCAACGCACGCTCCGCATTCTCGAGCACCGTCATCGCCTTCAGCCCGGCGGCATTGCCCATCGAGACGTGATCCTCCTGTCCGGCGCTCGTCGGGATCGAGTCGACGCTTGCAGGATGGCAGAGCGCCTTGTTCTCCGAGACGAGTGCCGCCGCGACGTACTGCGGGATCATGAAGCCTGAGTTG
This sequence comes from uncultured Gaiellaceae bacterium, assembly GCA_963808915.1. Taxonomy (GTDB): domain Bacteria; phylum Actinomycetota; class Thermoleophilia; order Gaiellales; family Gaiellaceae; genus CAVTBT01. The sequence goes on from CAWEHJ010000002.1 coordinate 294,323, forward strand.
AGGCCGCCCTCGACCGTGAGGAACGGCGGCAACCCCTCGGAGAGGCTCGGGTTGACGAGGCGCTCGACTCGCCGCTCGGAGATGCTCGCCAGCTCGGCGGTCGCCATGGCCAGAGCGTCCAGGGCGAAGGCCAGCGGCTGCCCGTGAAAGTTGCCGTTCGACACCACCTGCCGCTCGGCGACGAGCACGAGCGGATTGTCGGTCGCCGCATTCAGCTCGACGGACACCGTCGCTTCGACGTAGTCGAGCAGGTCGCGGGAGGCGCCGTGGACCTGCGGCGCACACCGCAGCGAGTAGGCGTCCTGGACGCGGGTGCACCAGCGGTGCGACTCGATGATCGCCGAGCCGTCGAGCAGCGCCCGGAGATTCGCGGCCGAATCCGACTGACCCCGCAAGGGACGGGCAGCGTGGATCGCCTCGAGGAAGCTCGTACGCGATCCCTGCAACGCCTCGAGCGACATCGCGCAGGCGATGTCCGCGCTCTTGGCGAGCCGGCGCGCGCGCACGAGCGCGAGCGTGCACATCGCCGCCATGAACTGCGTGCCGTTGATCAGCGACAGCCCTTCCTTGGCGATCAGTCGGATCGGCGTCAGTCCCGCCGCCTCGAGTGCCTCCGCACCCGTCAGCAGCTGCCCTTCGAACCACGCTTCTCCCTCGCCGACGAGCGGCAGTGCGAGATGAGCCAGTGGAGCCAGGTCGCCGCTCGCGCCGACCGAGCCGCGCGCTGGCACGCGGGGAAGGACGCCACGGTTGAGACAGTTGATCAGGAGCTCGACCGTCGTCGGCCGGGCACCCGAGTACCCCTTCGCAAGCGCGTTGGCGCGGAGCAACATCGCCGCCCGGACGACATCGTCCGGGTAGGGCTCGCCGACACCGCACGCGTGGCTGCGCAGGAGGCGGAGCTGGAGCTCCTCGACCTGGTCGGCAGGGATCGTCTGGGAGACGAAGCGGCCGAAGCCTGTGTTGACGCCGTAGGTGTGCTCGTCTCGAGCGACCTCGTCGACGAGCGCGCGCGCCGCCTCCATCTGCTGGGTCGCGGCCTCCGACAAGCCGATCGGCACCCGATCGACGGCCACGCGCCAGACGTCCTGAACGCTCAAATCCTCGCCGCTCAGGAGGAGTGTCGCGAGCACGGGGCGAGTCTATCCCCCGTCGATTCGGCGGCCGTTGTGCTTCCCGATGTGCTTCCCCCGGGGCCTTCAGCCCCTCGCCCCCGACCGTGACGATAGCGTCGAAATCCACACGCATGGGTGCCGAAAATGCGCCGACAGAGCAACGATCAGTCCAGGTCGAGCAGCCGTAACTCGAGCAGCCTCGATGCGTCGAAGCCGTCGATGCGCAGGCTCGCGCCGGCCGCCGCAGCGGCTGCGCCCGACGGCATGAGGCCGACGAGCTCGGAGCCGAGCACATCGATGCCGCGCCGCGCCGCCTCGTCGGTCACTCGTTCGACGATGTCGTGGAGCGCAGCCGCCTCCCAGTCCTCCACGTTCATGCTCACCTGGACGCCGCCAGCGAGCGGAAGCGAGAGCCCGAGCGCGCGCACGCCCGGGAAGCCACCGCCAGTCTCTCGCACGCCGGCCGCGATTGCCTTGGCCGCGTCGACGTCCTCCGAGCCCAGGTTGACGTTGAACGCGATCAGTGGCCGGCGGGCGCCGACGATGACGCCGCCGGCCGCGGGGTCGAGCGCTCCCGGCCCGAGATCGGGCGCCAGCTCGCCCTCGGCGAGCCGGCGCGCCAACTCTTCCGTCCCGCCACGACGGAAGTACGCCGGGCTCCGGCCGCCGCCGACCTCGCCGTAGAGGAAGACCGGCAGCGCGAGCTCGTCCGCGATCCGCTCGGCGAGCCGCACGGCGGCCGCACAGGCCCGTGCCATGTCACCGGCGACGATCGGGACGACCGGAACGATGTCGACAGCGCCGATGCGTGGATGGGCACCGCGGTGGCGGCGCAGGTCGATCAGCTCGCGGGCGCGGGCGACGCCGGAGAGGAGCGACTCAACGAGGCCGGCGTCGGCGCCGACCAGCGTGAACACCGAGCGATGGTGGTCGGGGTCGGAGTGGACGTCGAGGACCCTCGCCTGCCGTCCGAGCGTTTCCTCGATCGCCGCCACGACAGCGGCGTCGCGTCCCTCCGAGATGTTCGGAACCGACTCGAGCGGCAGCTCCACGACGCGAGTCTAGGATCGACGCCGCGTGGAAGGGCGTCGGAGCAGCTATCGAAGCCTCGCCTCGTTGCAGCGCGACAACCGCCGTTGCCGCGCCTGCGCGCTTGCGGGGTTTCCACTCGAGTCACGACCGGTGGTCGAGGGGCACGCCGGGCAGGCTGCATTCATGCTCGGCCAGGCGCCCGGTCCGGTCGAGGCCGTCGAGTCACGACCGTGGCGCGGCCGCGCCGGGCGAACGCTCCGTCGCTGGCTCGAGCTCGAGGAAGAGACGTTCTACGCGACGTTCTACTGCGCGTCGGTGACGCGCTGCGACCCGGGCCGTGCCGCGTCGGGACGCGGGGACCGGACGCCGACGCCGACGGAGCAGGCGCTGTGCGAGTTCTGGCGCGACTGGGAGCTCGAGTTGCTCCGGCCGCGTCTCGTCGTGACGGTCGGCGGGCTCGCGCTTCGCCGCCTGCTCGGGCTCTCGACGCTGACCGCGGCGATCGGCGAGACCTTCCGGCACCAGGAGGCGACGGTCGTGCCGCTCCCGCACCCCTCGGGCGCGAGCGGCTGGTTGAACGACGCAGCGAACCGCGCCCGGCTCGAGGTCGCCCTGACGGTGCTGCGGCGCGAGCTCGCCGGGCTGTGATCTCCGCGGCTGGCGTCGAGCGACGGCTCGCCGCCCACGACGGGCATCTGCCGCCTGACTCGGCCCTGTCTCTGATGGACATGGTCCCCGGGCCGCCGACCTCCACCCCACGGGACCGAGCCTACAGCCGAAATCCGCACCCATGGGTGACGCCTTCGTGCCGAGATCGCACGGCCGCTAGCCTCCGGACGTGAGCGTCCCGTACCGCCGAACCTTCGTCCGCCTGCTCGGTTTCCTGCGGCCGTACCGCGCCTCGCTCGTCGTGTCGACGGTGCTGGCGATTCTGTCCCAGGGAGCCGCGATCGCCATCCTCCTCCTCACGGGCTCCGTGATCGACGAGCTCGACGGCGCCCAGCGCACGGACACGATCGTGCTGCTCGTCGGCGCGATCGTCGCCGTCGGGGCCGTCAAGGCGGCGCTGATGGTCGGCCGGCGCCTGATCTCGGGCCGCCAGGCGCTCGGGGTCGAGTACGACATGCGCGACGACCTCTATGCACAGCTCGTGCGCCTCAGCTTCGGCTTCTACGACCGCCACCAGACCGGCCAATTGATGTCGCGGGCGACGATCGACCTGCAGGCGGTGCGGTTCTTCCTCGGCTACGGCCTGATCTTCTTCGCGCAGCACATCGTCACGATCGTCGCCGTCTCGATCGTGCTCTTCTTCATCGACTGGCGGCTCGCGCTGATCGCGGTCACGGTCACGCCGCTGATCGTCGCGATCGCGTACCGCTATAGCCACGTCTCCCACCCCGTGCTGCGCGACGTGCAGCAGAAGCTCGCCGACGTCGCCACGGTCGCCGAGGAGTCGATCGTCGGCGTCCACGTCGTCAAGGCCTTCGCGCAGGAGCCCGCCCGCGAGGAGCGCTTCCGCCGGGCCAGCGACACGGTCTTCGCCCAGAGCCTGCGCGCGAACCGCCAGCGCGCGCTGTACGTGCCGCTGCTCACCTTCCTGCCGCTGGTGGCGCAGGGCGCCGTTCTGCTCGCGGCCGGCCGGATGGTCGTCCACGGCAGCCTCTCTCTCGGCGACTTCTTCCGCTTCAACCTGCTGCTCGCGATGCTGGTGATGCCGCTGCGGATGCTCGGGATGTGGATCGGCCAGGCCCAGCGTGCTACCGCCTCCGGCGAGCGCATCTTCGAGATCCTCGACGAGCCGGAGGAGATCGCCGACCGGCCGGGCGCGGAGTCGCTTCCGCCCGGGCCTGGTGCCGTCCGCTTCGAGCGCGTCACGTTCGGCTACGAACCGGAGCAGCCGGTACTCGAGGAGATCGAGCTCGACCTCCCGGCCGGTCGCACGGTCGCGCTGATCGGCCATACGGGCTCCGGCAAGACGACGCTCGCCTCCCTCGTGCCTCGCTTCTACGACGCGTCTGCCGGCCGTGTCCTCGTCGACGGCGTCGACGTTCGCCGCGTCAGCCGGCGCTCGCTGCGGCGCGAGATCGGCGTGATCTCGCAGGACCCGTTCCTCTTCTCCGCCTCCGTACGCGACAACATCGCCTTCGGCCTCCCGGACGCGCCGATCGAGGCGGTCGAGGCGGCCGCGCGCGCTGCGCAGGCGCACGAGTTCGTCGCCGAGCTGCCGCTGGGCTACGAGACCGTGATCGGCGAGCGCGGGATCACGCTCTCCGGTGGACAGCGCCAGCGGATCGCGATCGCGCGTGCGTTGCTGATCGACCCGCGGATCCTCATTCTCGACGACGCCACCGCGTCGGTCGACGCCACTACGGAAGCGCTCATCCGGGACGGGCTTCGCGTGGCCATGCGCGGCCGGACGACGATCATCATCGCCCACCGGCTCTCGACGATCGCGCTCGCCGACGAGGTCGTCGTGCTCGACCGGGGCCGGATCACCGCCCGCGGGACGCAGTCCGAGCTGCTCGAGACGAGCGCGGTCTTCCGCGAGCTGCACGAGCACGGCCTGCTGCAGCGGCTGGAGGCCTCGGCATGAAGATCTGGCAGGCCGGCTCGCATCTGATGGACGAGCGGGGTGCCCAGGTGCAGGACTGGTCGTGGCGCCGGACCCGCCGCCGGCTCGGGATGCTCGCCCGGATGGCGACGCCCTACCGCGGCCGCACGGCGCTCGCGATCGGCACCCTGCTCGCGTACACGCTGGTCGCCCTCGCGCCGCCCTACCTCGCGAAGCTGGCCGTCGACCGCGGACTCCAGCACGGCGATCTCCACGCCCTCAACTGGATCGTCTTCCTCTTTCTGCTCGCCGGCGCAGCGACGTTCGCCCTCTCCGGCCTGCAGACGTACTTCACGGGCTGGGTCGGGGAGCGCGTCCTCGCCGACCTGCGCGACCGGCTCTTCCGTCACCTGCAGCGCCTGTCGCTCGGCTTCTACGAGCGCAACCGAACAGGCGTGATCGTCAGCCGGATCACGAACGACGTCGAGGCGCTCGACCAGCTCGTCACCGACGGCGTCACGAGCCTCGTCCAGAACACGCTGCTCCTCGCCGGCACCGCCGTCGTCCTCTTCCTGCTCGATTGGCGCCTCGCGCTCGCGACCATGATCGTGCTGCCGCTGATGGCGCTCGCGACGGCCTGGTTCCGCATCCGCTCGAACCGCGCCTACCGCCGCGTCCGCGAGCGCCTCGGCCTCGTCACGGCCTCGCTGGCCGAGGACATCGCCGGGATGCGGGTCGTGCAGTCCTTCACCCGCGAGCCGGAGAACCAGCGCAGCTTCCGCGGCGTCAACGCGCGCTACCGCGAGTCGAACCACGAGACGGTGATCCTCAACGGGCTCTACTTCCCGGCCGTCGACTTCCTCTCGTCGGTCGCGACGGCGATCGTGCTCGGCTACGGCGGCTGGCTCACCGTCCACGGCGAGGTGACCATCGGCACGCTGCTCGCCTTCACGCTCTACCTCTCGAACTTCTTCGACCCGGTCCAGCAGCTCTCGCAGCTCTACAACACGTTCCTCTCCGCCACGGCCGCCCTGGACAAGATCATCGACGTGCTCGACGAGGAGCCCGAGGTCGTCGACGCGGCCGCGGCGGCGGAGCTGCCGCGGATCGAGGGCCACGTCCGCTTCGAGGCCCTGCGTTTCGGCTACGGCGAGGGGCCGGAGGTCTTGCACCGGCTCGACCTGGACGTGCCCGCCGGGACGACGGTCGCGCTCGTCGGCCACACGGGCGCCGGCAAGTCGACGATCGCGAAGCTGCTCGCTCGCTTCTACGACCCGCGCGAGGGCAGGATCACGATCGACGGCCACGACCTCCGCAACGTGACCCAGGCCTCGTTGCGGCGGCAGCTCGGGATCGTGCCGCAGGAGGGGTTCCTCTTCGCCGGGACCGTCGCGCAGAACATCGCCTTCGGCCGGCCGACGGCCACGCGCGCGGAGATCGCGGCGGCGGCCCGGACGGTCGGCGCCGAGGGCTTCGTCGAGCGGCTCTCCGAGGGCTACGACACCGAGCTCGGCGAGCGGGGCTTCCGGCTCTCGCTCGGCCAGCGCCAACTCGTCGCCTTCGCCCGCGCGCTGCTCGCCGACCCGCGGATCCTGATCCTGGACGAGGCGACGTCGTCGGTCGACATCGGCACCGAGCGGCAGATCGAGCGTGCCCTGCGCCACCTGCTCGCCGGCCGGACGGCGTTCGTGATCGCGCACCGGCTCTCGACGATTCGCGACGCCGACCTGATCGTCGTGCTCGAGCACGGCGTGATCGTCGAGCAGGGCACGCACGACGAGCTGCTCACCCGCCGCGGCCTCTACACGAGCCTCTACGGCGACTGGGCCGCGGACGTCGCCTAGGGCCCGCCCGGAGCGAGTAGCGTCCCCGATATGAGCAAGGCCGACGAGCACCGGCTCGACGCCGAGACCGAGCAGCGGATCGAGGAGCCCGTCTCCGAGGAGGCGGTGCGCGAGGCGCGCCTCACGCCCGCGCAGGCGATCGAGGCGATGAAGATCAACGTCCCGGTCCGGGGCAACCGCACGCTCCGCCGCCTGCTCGAGCGCGTCAACGACGACAAGCAGCTCAAGGCCTGGTGGCACGTCTCGAACGTGAACGCGGTCGTGCGGCTGGAGATCAACGACCACTCCTGGGTGCACATCCAGATCGTCGCGAACATCGCGCTCAAGCTGCTCCGCCAGCTGACGAAGCACGGCGATCGAGCCGTGGCCTCGTCCGCGACTTCGGGCTGACCCACGACGACGCCGAGGTCGTGGTCACGCTCTCCGCGCTGATGCACTGCGTCGGCATGTCCGTGCACCGAAACCACCACGAGGACTTCAGCCTCTTCCTCGCCGAGCCGAAGATGCGCGAGCTGCTCGAGGGCCTGTACGAGGAGCCGGAGCTGACGGTGATCGTGTCGGAGGTGCTGCAGGCGATCACGAGCCACCGCGCCGACGGGCAGCCGCTCGCGCTCGAGGCCGGGATCCTGCGGGTCGCCGACGCGCTCGACATGGCGAAGGGGCGTTCGCGGATCCCGTTCGAGAAGGGCTCGGTCTCGATGCACTCGCTCTCGGCCGCCGCGATCGAGGAGGTGCAGATCGAGGACGGCGACGAGAAGCCGGTCAAGATCGAGATCGTGATGAACAACTCGTCCGGCCTCTACCAGGTCGACGGGCTGCTGAAGGCGAAGCTCCGCGGCTCCGGCCTCGAGCCCTACGTCGAGGTGATCGCGCACATCGACACCGAGGCCGAGAAGCGGCTCGTGCCGGTCTACCGGCTGCAGACCTAGCGCCGGCGAGGCGGCTACACTTGCCCGCGACTCGATGCGGGGTCGTCTAATGGTAGGACGCCTGACTCTGGATCAGGTAGTCAAGGTTCGAGTCCTTGCCCCGCAGCTCCGTCGCTCGGGTGTCTGACAACTGTCGTGACACCATCATTCGCATTTTGTAAAGCCTGGTGTCGGACTTTGTGACATCCGGGTAGGGTGTTCTCCGACCTGACAAGACAGCGGCACCTCGCACGCGCTAGCGCGAGGGCTGCGGCCCCTGTCCCCGATCAGGAGGTTCATCCTGAGAGCATTCGCCCTAGGCCTCTGCGCCCTGTTCCTGTTCGCCGCGCCCGCCGCCGCCCACGAGGTGAAGCGGCCCGCCGGGCCGCTCACGCTCGCCCAGAGGCTGGCCCACCAGCGCGCGGTCGTGCGCCACGACCAGCAGGTGGTCGGGTTCTTCTCGAACCACCGCTGGCTGCTGGCGCCCTACAGCCCGTACCGCCCGTCTGCGACGCGCGAGCTTCAGTTCCACCGGAACCAGCTCCGCTGGACGACGCTCCAGCTGCTGAAGACGCAGCACGAGATCGAGCTCCGGAACCGGCGGCTGCTCGCGGCGCGGCTGCGCTCCTCGTCGCCCGTGCAGGCGATCCGTCGTGTGTTCGGCGCGTACTGCGGAGCAGGCGCTCGAGGTGGCGCGCTGCGAGTCCGGGCTCTCGACCTGGGCGCAGAACGGCCAGTACCTCGGCCTGTTCCAGATGGGAAGCTCGGAGCGCTCGCTCTACGGCCACGGCTCGACGCCGTACGCCCAGGCGACGGCTGCGCACCGGTACTTCCTGGCGTCCGGCCGTGACTGGTCGCCGTGGCAGTGCAAGCCCTGGTAGTCGCGTGACGGCGGGCGGCCGCGACTTGCGCGCGGTCGCCCACACGGTCACGCTGCGGCGTGGGACTCTTCCGCCGCCGCCAGCGCGAACGCCCCTTCGACGAGGAGACCGCCTACGCGCGGCTGCACGGCGACCGCGACGAGCTCGTCCGGATCGTCGTCCTGCCGCCGCGGCGCAAGCGCTATCGCGACCTGCTGGCGAGCGGCGAGCAGATCCGCCGCGGCTTCGAGCGCAAGCTCGACGACCGCGAGCCGGACGAGCCCACCTAGGCGCGCGGGCGCGCGTCGACCCGCGCGATCCACGCCTCGACGCGCGGATGCCGACCCGGCGGTTGCCAGTCGCGGAGGAGCGCGTGGAAGAGGTGCGGGTCGCCCTCTTCCCACACGGTCATGTACTTGAGGAACGGGAACGCGATCACGTCCGCGATCCCGAAGTCGTCGCCGAGCAGATGGTCGCGCCCGTCGAGCAGCGCCTCGAACCGGTCGAGCGCCGCCGTGACCCGCGCTCCGAGCTCCTCGACTCGGGTCAGGTCGGGGTCCGGCCCTTCGAGCTCGGCCTCGAGCAGGTTCGGCGGCCGCTTCCAGACATGGTTGAACCAGTCGACGAAGACGTCCGCTTCGGCCCGGCGTGCCGGATCCTGCGGCCAGAGCGGCGGCTCGGGGTGCCGTTCCTCGAGGTGGCGGAGGATCGCCGGCGAGTCCGGCAGCACGAGGTCGCCGTCGACCAACACCGGCACGAGCGACTGCCCGGAGATGCGCCTCGACCTCGGTCCGGTCGTCGTCGGGAACGGAGATCCACTCCGCCTCGAGGCCCTTGTGCGCGAGCGCGAGCGACACGCGCTCCACGTTCGTCGAGTACGGCGTCGAATAGACCCGGAGCACGCCTCCGACGCTACCTGTCAGGCGACGGCGAGCCCGTTCGTGACGATGTCGGCGACCGCGCGCTCGGCCAGCTCGACGTCCTCCTCGCTCTCGCCGGGGAGCCGCTCGAAGACCCAGCCGGTGAGGATCTCCTCGAGCGCGCCATAGAGCACCCAGGCGGCGAGCTTCGGGTCGAGGTCGGGCTTCAGCTCCCCCCGCGCCTGCCCGCCGGCGACGATTCGCTCGAGCGCCTCGAACGCCCGCGAGATGTCCTCGACCTCCTGCTGGATGTGCGGGCTGCGCGCGACCTCGCGGACGAGCACGCGCACCAGCTCGCGGTCGACAAGCCAGGCGCGAAGCACCACGCCGCAGATCCGCCGGATCTGCTCGGCAGCGGGCTCGCCGCCCTGCTCGACCTCGTGCAGCGACTCCAGGAGCCGGCGCCAGGTGCCGCGGAAGATCGTCTCGAGCAGCTCCTCCTTCGAGGAGAAGTAGTGGTAGACGAGCCCGTACGCGACGCCTGCCTCGGTGGCCACGTCCTGGACGCGGCACGCGTGGTAGCCCTTGTCGGCGAAGACCCGGATCGCCGCGCGCAGGATCGCTCGACGCTTCTCGAGTTGCGCCTCGGAGAGCCGACGATCCGCCGCAGCCACCAGGCGCGCATCTTGGCACGTCCACCGCCGATCGGCGAAGGAGCGCCGCTACACTGGCCCTCCACGCGACGGCCCATTCGTCTAGTGGCCTAGGACACCGCCCTCTCACGGCGGCGGCACGGGTTCGAATCCCGTATGGGCCTTACAGGGCCGCCTGGTAGAGCTGTTTCGCTCAACCACGCGGCCTCTTCGTGCTCGCGGAGTCAGGGCTGCTCCGCCCGGAGGCGCTCCGTCGCGCGAACCGCGGCGGAGCGCCTCCGATGGATCAGCTCGTGCGCGGGCCCTGCGGTGCCTTCGAGATGTCCTCGACCAGCTGCCCCGTGTCCTTCTCCTTCGCGGTCATTGCGACGTCGGCCTGCGACACGACGCCGACCAGCCGCTCCTCCTGGTCGACGACGGCCAGCCGGCGGACCTGGTGCTGGGCCATCAGCTGCAGCGCATCGGAGAGGTCGTCCTCGGGATCGACGGTGACGAGCTCACGCGACGACACTTCCGAGGCGGGCATCCCGCGCGTGTCCTTGTCCTTGGCAATCGCCCGGACGACGATGTCCCTGTCGGTGACGATGCCGACGAGCCGATCGCCGTCGACAACGGGGATCGCCCCGATGTCGTCCGCCGCCATCAACCGTGCCACCTCGTTCAGCGGTGTCTGCGGCGTGACGCTCCGCGGTCGTGTCGTCATGACCTCGCGTACCTTGGTTCCCATATCGCACTCCTTTCGCGTTGCTAGAACGCTCTCCGGCTGAGGCCGCCGGCAAACGATTCGCGGGAGCGCGACGGGATGCGGTTGGGGCGGCGGGCTCGCCGTCCGACGCGACGGCGCTGCGGGACGACGCGGCACTCGAGCTGCGTCACGCCTTTGTCGTTCCGGCCGCCGCTCTGTCCCCCCGGGACGCTTCTCTGCTGCTCCTCCACCGGAGATGTGACATCATCGCCGGCTTCCTGGGCTGCTCCCGTCCCCACCGTCGCAGTCCAGACGTCCGCATCGAAGCTGGGCCGCCGGTCAGACCCCCCGGCGGCCCAGCCTTTTCCGACCGAGCAAACTGAGCGGAGCGCCGCCGCAGCGACGCCCCACTCTCGAGCCGCAGTGCTAGCGGATGAAGGTCCGGCGAGCCGGAAGGCTCGTCAGGCCCGACTTGTCCGTGGCCCGCAGCGTGATCGTGTACCGGCCGGGGCCGCGGAAGCGCGGGGCCGGGACCCAGTTGCGCGTGTACACGCCGCAGGGGCGGGGCGGCACGAGCGTCGAGAACCGGCGGGTGTACGAGAGGCGGCCGGGCCTCGAGTCGGTCTGCCGGATGGTCGTGTTCTTGTTCGAGTCGTCGCAGATCCGGAACCGCGCGTAGACGCGGGCGCCGAGGAACCGGACGCTGATGATCTTCACCGTCGGCCTGCCGTTCGGGATCGGCGTCGACGGCTGGACGACGGCCGTGAGCGTCGAGAAGGCGATGCCCGAGCCGTTCGCATTGGACGCGCGAACCCGGACCCGCATCCGGTAGCCGAGGTCGCCGATCCGCACGCCGTACGTGCTGCCCGTCGCGCCGGGAACTGCGAAGCACACCGTGGCGTCGACGTCACAGCGCTGCCACTGGTAGGCGAAGCCCGACGGCGCGCCGGACCACGTGCCCGGATCGGCCGTGAGCTCCTCGCCGACCTTGGCGACGCCGGAGATCGTCGGGCGCGCCGTGTTGCGCGGCGAGCCGCTGGCGGTCACGCGGTCGGTCGGCTCCGAGCGGGCCGGAGCGGCACCGTCGGCGTTGACGGCGAGCACGCGCACGCGCATCGTGTGGCCGACGTCGGCGGACGAGAGCAGGTACGTCTTCTCGATCGCGCCTGGCACCGCCGTACAGCTATCGCCGGCGGCATTACAGCGCTGCCACTGGTACTGGAAGGCGGTCGGGCTGTTCTGCCACGTGCCGTTGCCCGCAGTCAGGGTCTGGCCCTCCTTGGCGGTACCGCTGATCGTCGGCGGCGTCGAGTTCACGGGCGCGGCCGCGAAGGCCGCAGTGGTGACAAGTGTCAGGCCGCCGAGCACGACGGCCGCGAAGGCGAGCGCACGGGCCCGCGTGGGTCGTTTCATCGTTCGTTCCCCCCTTGGAAGCGAGCACCGTGCGGTGCGTCGCGGGGGTTCAACGACCGTGGAGAACCGCGGGTTTCGGGCCAGTCGACGCTCTTTACAAATCACAAGCGTGTTTGCAGTTCGGACGAACCGGCGATCACCGCGAGCCGATGGACACCCTGCTCCTGATCCTGATCGTCCTGATCGTGCTGCTCTTCGTCGGCGGCTTCTGGATCGCGAAGACCGTGCTCTGGATCGTCGCCGTCGTCGTGCTGCTCGTGCTGCTCGTGCGCCTGCTCAGCGGCGTACGCCGCAGCTCCGTCTGAGCCCGCGACTCAGTCGAGCAGCCGTTGGACCGTCTCGGCCACGCAGACAGGCTTCGTGCTGCCGTCCCGTTCCACCGTCGCGATGAGAGTCAGCTGCGACCCACTGGCGACCCTGTCGACGGACTGCACCTCGAACACCGCTCGCAGCCGCGAGCCCACCGGGACCGGTGCCGGGAAGCGAACGCGGCCGAGCCCGTAGTTCACCGAGAGGCTCGCCTCGACGGCGAGTACCTCCCCGAGCAGCGCCGGGAGCAGTGCGAGTGTGAGGTAGCCGTGCGCGATCGTCGCGCCGAACGGCCCGGCAGCGGCTCGTTCCGGGTCGACGTGGATCCACTGGGCGTCTCCGGTCGCGGCGGCGAAGGCGTCGATCCGTTCCTGCGTGATCTCGATCCAGCCGGTCGGGCCGAGGACGGAACCGACAGCCGGGACGTTCACACCGGTACGAGCTCGGAGAGCAGCGGCCGCGTGTCCAGCGGGTCGAAGCCGAGCCGCGCCGCGATCTCCTCGCTCGAGGGCCGGGTGCCCTCGAGGAAGAGCTCGCGCAGGAGGTCGCCCGTCTCCGCGCGCCGCCACCAGTCCTCGCCAACGTCGCGGCGGAGGTGCTCCCGGAGCTGTGCGGCGCGGATCCAGGCCCGCAGGTAGTCGGCGGAGTAGAAGCCCGCGTCCATGTCCGCAAGGTGGTTCGCCGCCGGGTAGACGAGGCCTGTCGCCCCGGTGAGCAGCTCCTCGTAGCCGCCGGGCGTGCCGCCGTCCTCGGCGAACCGCGACCAGAAGCCCAGCTCGTACTCGAGCTTCGCGCCGTAGCGGCGGAAGAGGAAGGCTTCGAGGAAGGTCGTCGCCTCCGCGTTGGCCTCCGCCTCCTCGTCGGAGAGCTCGAAGTGCTCCGCATGCCAGGCGGGCTCCCGGGAGATCGCCTCCACGATGTACGAGTAGATCTCCGTCAGCGCATGGTCGCGCGAGAGCTTGCGGAACGTGTACGGCAGCTCCGGGTCGCAGCCGGCGTAATGCAGCGCGTGGCCGGCCTCGTGCAGGAACGCCTGGTAGTCGTGCATGCCGCCCTGGGCGCGCGTGATCAGGTGGACGACCTCCGGCGGATCGGAGGCGATCACGCACGCACGCGGCGACTTCTGCGGCCGGTCGTCGAGGTCGAGCCGGATGCCGGTGAACCGGTCGAGCTCGAAGCCGAGCCGCCGCAGCGTCTCCAGGCACACCGGCACGCAGCGTTCGCGCTCGTACGTCGCCTCGAGCGGCGAGAGCCGCCGCAGCCAGGCCGCATGCGCCGAGCTCGGCAGCTCCTCGCGATCGTCGCCCAGCAGGCGGTCGAGCCAGCGCTCACGCAACGGCTCCCAGGCGGAGGTTGCCGCGTCGCGTGCAGCCGCGAGCACGCCCGCGAGCTCGCGGAGCGAGATCGCCTTCTGCTCGTCGTGCCGGGCGATCGGGTCGGGCTCCCCGGAGAGCCCCGCTGTCAGTTCCTCCTCGGCGGCGAGCAGCTCGCGGCGGTCGTCGTTGAACCGGGCGGTGGCCTCGACGTGCAGGCGGCCGAGCTCGTCCCGGTCGGCGTACTCCGGCAGGACGGCCAGCCTCGCTTGCGCAGTGCGCAGCGGCACCTCCTCCCCGCGCCACACGATCCGCGCGGCGAGCTGTGCGTTCTCGAGCGCGTCGCGGCGATCAGTGAGCTCGGCCGCGACAATGCCGTCCTCGCAGGTCGCACGTAGGCGATAGAGGCGCTCGCGCTCCTCACCCGGGGCCGCGTCCTCGGCGGCGCGAAGGGCCTCGAGCTGCGCGGCCGTGAAGAGGTCGCGGTAGCGCGCGACGATCGCCGCCTGCTCGGAGACCTCCTTCTCCCCCACGCGGACTGCCCGCGCCTCCTCGGAGCGCTCGAAGACGTAGCGGGAGAGGCGCTCCTCGAACTCGGCCGGCGTGCGAGCGGAGGCGGTGCTCACGCGTGCGAGCGGCGAGCGTCCGTGAGCACGCGCTGAACGGTGTCGGTCAGCTCCTCGAGCACGAACGGCTTGCCGAGCACGGCGTCGACGCGCGCTCGCAACTCGGCCGTGACCTCGCTCGTCCCCGACAGGACGACGATGGCGGCCGGGGGCTCGAGCTCGCGCAGCTCCGGGATGAGATCAAACCCGCGCTCCGTCCCGACGTGCATGTCGAGCAGCGCGGCGTCGACCGGCTCGGTATCCATCGCCGTCCGGGCCTCCTCGAGGTTACCCGCCTCGAGCACGCGATAGCCCTCCAGCTCCAGGTTGACCCGGCAGAGGAGCCGCAGCGACGGCTCGTCGTCGAGCACCAGGATCGTGCCCTTCCCCTCTCCCATGGGGCGAGAGTACCAGCGGGAGTAGACTCCCAACCCTTGAGGCCGACGGTTGAGCGCGGTGAGCTGACGGGCTATTCGGCGGCCCTCGACGAGTTGTGGGTCGGGGTCGCACCGACCGTCTCCGAGCTCGAGCGCGTCGCGGCGGAGCCGGGGGAGCTGCTCGAGGACGCCGACCTCGCCAGGCTTCGCTACTCGCTTCATCGCGCCGCCGAGCTCGTTCACGGCCTGGCCCCGCCGCCGGCGGCGGGACGTTCGCACGTCGAGCTCGCCGAGGCGCTCTCTGGCGCCCGCGAGGCGACCGGGATCGTCGCCGACGCGCTCGAGGACGGCGGCATCGCCGCGGCCGAGCCGCTCGTGTGGGAATGGCGCGGCGCGCTCTTCAACGTCCGCCTCGCCCGGCATCGACTGAACACGACGGAAATCTCGGCGCTCGAGCCTCACAGCGACGGGCCGAGGCGGGTGCACACCCCGCTTGCGGCAGCGGGGCTCGTGCTCGGCGGGGTCTCGCTCGTGCTCGGCGGGGCACTCGCAGGGCTGTGGCCGCTCTGGTCTCTCGGCACGGTGCTGATCCTGGCCAGCCTGCCCGTTTCGCCGACCCTGCCGTAACGACCTGCGCCCGGGGGGCGTTACCTCATGGACCGTGAAGTGGAACAGGCACAACCCACGAGCCCCGACTCCGCGCAGAAGCGAGGAGGACGTCGTGCTGCCCACGCCGACGACGCAGTTCCGCCGGCGCGCGTGGCGGCTCTTCCAGCAGGCGCTGGACCCGCTCGCTCCGCCTAGGCCGCTGCGGCGGCCGCGGCCCGGACGCGGCTGAGCGACTCGGCCTTGCCGAGCAGCTCCAGGCTCTCGTAAAGACCTGGAGAGACCTTCGACCCCGTCACGGCGACCCTGATCGGCGCGAACGCCTGCCGCGGCTTCAGCTCCAGCCGCTCGCAGAGCTCCTTCAGCGCCGTCTCGATCTGCCCCGCCGTGAACGGCTCGGTCGCCTCGAGCGCGGTCGCCGCCTCGGACAGGATCGCTTGAGCGCCGGCGAGCTCGGCCGGATCGGGCTCCACCGGCCCGAAGAGGAACCCCGCGAAGGCCGGGAACTCGCCGAGCCGCGCGATCTTCTCCTGCACGAGCGGCGCCGCCGCGCGCACCCGTTCCTCGTCCCAGTCGATTCCCTGCTCGCCCAGCCACGCGAGGAGCACCTCCGCGTAGGCGTCCGGAGCGAGCGCCCGCAGGTAGACGCCGTTGAGCCAGTCGAGCTTGCGGTAGTCGAACGTGGCCGGGCTGGCGCCGACGCGCTCGAGGGTGAACCGCTCGACGATCTCCTCGCGGGACATCAGCGTCGTCTCCCCGTCGGGCGCCCACCCGAGCAGCGCGAGGAAGTTGAAGAGCGCGTCGGGGAGGTACCCGGCCTCGCGGAACTCGTCCACCGAGACGGCGCCGTGGCGCTTCGAGAGCTTGCGACCGTCCTCGCCGTTGATGTTCGCCACGTGCGCGTAGACCGGCAGGTCGGCGCCGAGCCCCTCGAGGATCCGGATCTGCTTCGGTGTGTTCGAGACGTGGTCGTCGCCGCGGATCACGTGGGTGATCCCGTCGAGCCAGTCCTCGACCGGCGAGGCGAAGTTGTAGGTAGGCCGGCCGTCGCCGCGCACGATCACGAGGTCGTCGAGGCCGTCGTTCGGGAACTCGATCCGCCCGCGGATCACGTCGTCCCAGCCGGTCGTGCCGTCCTCGGGCATGCGGAAGCGGATCGCGCCCTCGTCCTCGTAGGCCTTGCCCTCGTCGACGAGGCGCCGCGCCTCGGCCTGGCAGCGCTCGAGCCGGTCGAGCTGGAAGGTCGTGGCCCCGTCCCAGTCGAGCCCGAGCCAGCGCAGGGAGCGCTCGATCTGCTCCACGGCCTCCGCGACCTCGCGGCTCGTGTCCGTGTTCTCGATCCGGAGTCGGCACTCGCCGCCGGCACCGCGCGCGAACAGCCAGTTGAAGAGGAACGTGTGCACGCCGCCGATGTGGAGGAAGCCGGTCGGGCTCGGCGCCATGCGGACGATCGCGGTCACGCGGCGATGGTACGGGCGGGCGGCCGGCGACGGCTAGGTTGACGCCGTGGTCTTCGGCGCACACTGCTCGGGCGGGGTCAAGGGCGCGCTCGACAAGGCGGCCGAGATCGGCGCCGACGCGGTGCAGCTGTTCGCCCAGAGCCCGCGGATGTGGCGCTTCCCGGAGCACGACCCGGAGCTGCTCGCGGGGTTCCGCAGGCAACGCGAGCAGGCCGGGCACGCGGCCGTGCTGATCCATGCGGTCTACCTCGTCAACCTGGCGACGCCCGACGAGGAGATGTACGGGAAGAGCGTCGAGACGATGCGCAAGACGATGGACGCGGCGTGCGCGCTCGGGGCCGACGGCGTGGTCGTCCACGTCGGCTCGCACCTGGGAACGGGCTTCGAGGCCGGGCTCGAGCGGGCGGTGCCGGCGCTTCGCAGCGTGCTCGAGCGCTGCTCGGAGACGACATGGCTGCTGCTCGAGGACTCGGCCGGTGCGGGCGGGACGATGGGCCGGTCGGTGGGCGAGCTGGCCCGCCTGGTGGACGCCCTCGACCGGCACGAGCGGCTCGGCGTCTGTCTCGACACATGCCATCTCTGGGTCTCGGGCGTCGACGTGACCGATCCGGCCGTCGTCGACGCGACGGTGGCCGAGGTGGACGAGCTGATCGGGCTCGACCGGCTGCGGGCGCTGCACGTGAACGACGCTGCCGCGCCGCTCGGCTCGAACCGGGACCGGCACGCCTCGATCGGGAAAGGCGAGCTCGGCAGCGGCCTGGGCGCCTTCCTTGCGCATCCGAAGCTGCAAGGGCTGCCGGCGGTGCTCGAGACGCCTGGCCCCGACGGGCACGGGCCGGACCGCGCGGAGCTGAAGCGCGTCCGTTCGCTGCGCACACGCGCGAGCCGTTGACGGGTTGCCAGAGCCGCCTCGACGCGTCAGGATCGCTCGGTGCCCTTCGAGGAGCTCAAGGCCAGGCAGAGCACAATGTGGGGCTCGGGCCCGTACGAGCCGATCGTCGAGATCACGCACGAGGTGCACGACGCGCTCGCCAGCGTCCTGGCGCCGCAGCCCGGCGAACGGTTGCTCGACGTCGCCACGGGCACCGGCGCGGTCGCGCTCCTCGCCGCACGGGCGGGGGCGGTCGTGACGGGCCTCGACCTTGCGCCGGATCTGATCGAGCGGGCGCGAGCGAAGGCGGACGCCGCCGGGCTGAGCGTGACCTTCGAGGCCGGCGACGCCGAGGCGCTCCCGTACGGCGACGGCGCTTTCGATGTCGTCTGCTCGGCGATCGGCACGCAGTTCGCGCCCGATCATGCGGCCGTCGCCCGCGAGCTGGGCCGCGTCTGCCGCCCGGGCGGGCGTCTCGGGCTCGCGTGCTGGACGCCGGCGGGTGGCGTCGGCCAGATGTTCGGGGTCATGCGGCCGTTCATGCCGCCGCCGGCCGAGGGCGCCGGCAACATCTTCGACTGGGGCCGTCCCGACTACGCGCGTGGGCTGCTGGAAGGGGACTTCGAGCTCGAGATCGAGGAGCGCGACACGCCGTTCCACGCGGAGTCGGGAGAAGCGATCTGGGAGCGGTTCGTCACCAACTACGGCCCGACGAAGGTGCTCGCCGCATCGCTTGACGACGACCGGCGCGAGGAGCTCCACCGCAACTGGGTCGATTTCTTCGAAGGCTTCCGCGACGGCGACGAGGTCGTCCAGTCGCGGACGTACCTGCTGATCACCGGCACCCGCCGCTAGGCAGCCGGATTCAGTCGCCGAGGAGGGCGAAGACCCGGAAGCTCGGCTGCGCGACGGGCGTCTCGCCGAACTCGGGGTTCCTGCAGCCGAGCTCGTCGGCGCGATGCTCGTACGTCGCCGCGACCTCCGACCGGCACATCGGCAGCGGCGGCCGCTTCGCGGCGACGGCGCCGAAGCCGGCGTCCCCGCGCTCGGCCTCGCCGAGCAGGTCGAGGTCGATCTCGACTTCGTAGACCTTCTGCATGCAGCCGACCCACGTGTGCCCCCACGCCTCGTAGGCGTAGACGAACGGGCAGCTCCGGGACAGACAGGCCGCCGGGTAGACGACCTTGTCGCAGTGCACCTCGCAGCGGCGGCACTCGACCTCGTCCTGGGGGTGCAGCGGGAGCTCGGTCGGAGCCGGTGCGGGTGCGAGGTCTGCCATCTCCCTGGATTGTGAGTGCCCGGTGTCGGTCGCCGCAAGACTTGACAAGCGACCAGGTTTCAGGCAGTGCCGTGAACCGGACCGGGGACAGAGGGCCCCGGATAGGGTTCTCGCCGGTGTTCCGCCGCTTCCTCTTCGCGAGCGTCCTGTTCGCGCCGCTCGTGATCGCACTGCACTACGCGGCCGACCTCGACGACGTGACGGAGTTCGTCCTCGCGGCGATTGCGCTCGTGCCGCTCGCGTGGCTGATCGGCGAGGCGACCGAGCACGCCGCCGAGCACACAGGCCCCGGGATCGGCGGGTTCCTCAACGCGACCTTCGGCAACGCGCCCGAGCTGATCATCGCGCTGATCGCCGTCCACGAGGGCCTGACGGAGGTCGTCCGCGGCTCCCTGACCGGCTCGGTGATCGGCAACCTGCTGCTCGTGCTCGGGTTCTCGCTTGCGTTCGGCGGCCGCGGCGAGCTCGACCGCGGCTCGAGCCTGACGTCGTTCGCGCTGATCGCGCTCGCGATCCTGCTCTTCCTGATCCCCGCGATCCCGGGCTGGCACGGCGACCCCGAACGGCACGAGATCGCGGTGATCTCGGTCCCCGTCTCGATCGTCCTCCTGCTCGTCTACGTCGGGGTCACCTGGTACTCGCTGCGCCGCCATCGCCAGCTGCACGAGCCGGGCGACGAGAACGAGGACGCCTGGTCGTTCCCGTTGTCCCTCGGAGTGCTCGCGCTGGCCACGGTCGCGACCGCCCTCGTCGCCGAGATCCTGGTCGGGTCGCTCGAGACCTTCGCCGACCAGGTCGGACTGACCGACTTCTTCGTCGCAGCAGTGATCGTCGCGGTCGTCGGCAACGCGGCCGAGCACGGCGGCGCGGTCCTCGTCGCGCATCGCGGCAAGCTGAAGCTCGCCGCCGAGATCGCGCTCGCATCGAGCGCGCAGGTTGCCGTCTTCCTGATCCCGGCCGTGACGCTGCTCTCGTGGCTGATCGACCCGCTCGCGCTCAGCTTCCGGCAGATCGAGCTGGCGATGCTCACCGCCTCCCTGGCCTTCGTCACGCTCCTCCTCTGGAGCGGGCAGTCGAGCCGTGGCCGTGGGATCGCGCTCGTCGCCGCGTACGGAGCAGTCGTCGTCGCGTTCTACCTCGCGGGCGACCGCTCGCCCGCATAGTCAGGCGAAGGTCGCGGGCTCGCGCGTGAGCGGGTAGGTCGCCAGGTACATCCGCACCGGCACGCCGTCCTCGCTGCGCACGACGCGCAGCACCTCGCCGAGCTCCCGGCCCTCGGCGACCCGCCAGCGGTCGTCGCCGTCGGGCTCGAACCAGGACACGTCACGCCCAGCAGGGCCGCCGATCAGCAGGGCCTGGAAGCGGCCGCCGCGAACCGAGAAGACGAGCTCGCTTCCCTCCGACCACCAGCGGCCGAGCAGCGGCTCGAGCTCCGGCGGCGCACCGCCGTTGGGGCGCCAGGCCTCCGGCTCGGCCGGCAACGCGTCGAGGGCGAGGAAGGCGAGATCCACGGCGAGCTCCTCCGGGTCGGGGCCGGCGCTCGAGTTCGTCAGCACCGCCGCGCCGACCCGCTCGGCGCGCTCGACGGCGACGCACGCGAGGAAGCCCGGCATCGCTCCGCCGTGGCCGGCGAAGACGCGGTCGTCGCGGCGGTAGAGCTCGAGCCCGAGACCCCATGCCAGCCGCCAGCGCCGCTGGTCGACCATGGTCCGCACGAGCGCCATCTCGTCGAGCGTCGTCCGCGCGAGCACGCGCTCGTCGCCCGCGGCGAGGAACGAGCCCCAGCGGGCGAGGTCGCCAGGCGTGCTCCACAGCTGGCCCAGCGCCGCGGTGGTCTCCGGCAGCTCGACGTGCGACTCCGCCCGCACGCCGTCCGAGTAGGGCTCGACCAGGTAGCCCTGCGCGATAGGCGCCTGGGGTGAGAGCGTCGTCCGCCGCAGGCCGAGCGGCTCGAGGATCCGCTCGCGCAGCACGTCCTCGTAGGGTGCAGCCGCGAGGCGCGCCACCGCCTCCCCGAGCAGGCCGTAGGCGAGGTTCGAGTAGTGCCAGCGAAACCCGGCCGGCAGCACCTGCTCGGCGTCGGCCAGGCTCGCGAGGAGGCTGGCCCGGTCGGGCACGGCCATCGTCTCCCAGATCGTCTCCGGGCGGCTCGCGCTGGAGGCCGGAGAGGTGCGAGAGCGCGTGGGCGACCGTCGGCCCCTCGGGCGCCTCGGGCACGAGCTCGCGGAGCGGCGTCGAGAGCTCGAGCCTGCCCTGGTCCCGGAGCTGCAGGATCGAGGACGGCGGTGAAGGTCTTCGTGATCGAGCCGACGCGGTACTGATGCTCGGAGGTCGCGCCCTCGTCCGGTTCCGCCACGGCGAGCCCGAGCGCCTCCTGCCAGACGATCGCCCCGTCGCGGAAGACCGCCGCCGAGACCGACGGCATCCGCCAGTCGGACTGCGCCTTGCGAAGCCGGCGCCCGAGCGCCTCGCGGAGCGGCTCAGACCCGAGCACGGGCTCCGAGAGCGCGCGGGATGGCCTCGACCGCGCGGGCGACGTCGTCGTCCTCGATCCCGAGGTACGTCGCGAGCCGGACGACGCCCGGTCGGAGCGTGCCAGCGAGCACGCCCTGCGCGGCGATCTGCTCGCGCGCCTCGGCGGTCGTGATCCCGAGCGAGGTCGCGTCGAGCGCGACGAAGTTCGTCTCGGTCGCCTCCGGGTCGACCGGGAGGCCGGCCGCCGCGAGCCCGTCCGCCAGCGCCCGCGCGCGCTCGTGGTCCTCGGCCAGCCGGTCGACGTGATGGTCGAGCGCGTAGAGCGCCGCCGCGGCGACCATCCCCGCCTGGCGCATCGCGCCGCCGAAGAGGAACTTCCCCTGCCAGGCGGCTTCGATCCGCTCCTTCGAGCCGGCGAGCACGGCGCCGAGCGGGCAGCCGAGCCCCTTCGAGCAGCAGAGCGTGACGGTGTCCGCGAGCCGGCCGTACTCGGCGGCGGGGATGCCGCTCGCGGCGGCGGCGTTCAGCAGTCGTGCGCCGTCGAGGTGGACGGCGAGGCCGAGCTCCCGCGCAGTCTGTGCCGCCGTCCGCAGCTCGTCGAGGGGCCACACCCGACCGCCGGCGCTGCGATGCGTCTGCTCGAAGACCACGATGCTCGCCGGCTGCAGCTCGTCTGCCGAGGACGCCGCCTCGCGCAGCTGCTCCGGCGTCAGGCGCCCGGCGATCCCGGGCAGCCCGCGCATGACGAGCCCGGAGTGGATCGCCGGCCCGCCGGCCTCGTAGACCAGGATGTGCGTTCGCTCCTCGGCGAGCAGCTGGCCACCGGGCCGCGTGAGCACGCGAAGCGCGATCTGGTTCGCCATCGTCGCTGTCGGCAGGAAGAGCGCGGCCTCGTGCCCGAGCAGCGCGGCTGCTCGGCGCTGCAGCTCGTTCACCGTCGGGTCCTCGCGCAGCTGCTCGTCGCCGACCTCGGCCGCGGCCATCGCGGCGCGCATGCCCTCGGTCGGCTTCGTCGCCGTGTCGGAGCGGAGGTCGATCACGGCGCTGACTCTAGTCACCGCGACGGTAGCGCCCGGGCGTGACACTCGACCCGGAATCGGTGAAGCCTGGCCGACGGGACGCTGGAGCGCCTGCTCGACGCCTGAGACGACCCGGCTACCCTGGCCGCCGTGGACGTCGACCTCCTGAAGACGACGCTGGCCGAGCACGGCCAGCCCGACTACCGAGCACGGCAGGTGTGGGAATGGGCCGCACGCGGCGCGGCCGGCTACGACGCGATGACGAACTTGCCCGCGCCGCTTCGTGCGGAGCTCGCCGCCGCGGTCCGGTTCTCGACGCTCTCGGTCGAGACGGAGGCGCAGAGCAAGGACGGAACACTGAAGGTGCTCTTCCGCACCCACGACGGACACCCGGTCGAGGCGGTGCTGATGCGCTTCCGCGACGGCCGCCGCTCGGTCTGCGTCTCCTCGCAGTCCGGCTGCCCGCTCACGTGCACCTTCTGCGCCACCGGCGCGATGCGCTTCGGCCGCAACCTGACCGCGTGGGAGATCCTCGACCAGGCACTGCACTTCCGCCGGATCGAGCCGCTCGACCACGCTGTCTTCATGGGGATGGGCGAGCCGTTCCTCAACTACGACCACGTGCTCGCAGCCGCGCGCGTGCTGCCCGACGTCGGGATCACGCACCGGCGCACGACGATCTCGACCGTCGGCTGGCTGCCCGGCCTGAAGCGCTTCGTCGACGAGGTCGAGGAACCGATCCGCCTGGCGCTCTCGCTGCACGCGGCCGATCCCGGCCTGCGCTCGCGGCTGATGCCCGTGAACGACCGCTACCCGCTCGCCGACGTCCTCGCCGAATGCCGTCGCTACGCCGAGCTGCGCGGCCGCCGCGTCTACGTCGAGTACGTGATGCTCGCCGGGGTGAACGACTCGCCCGCCGCCGCGAGCCGCCTCGCGGAGGTGCTCGACCGCAACGTCTTCAAGGTGAACCTGATCCCGTACAACCCGACCGGGACGTTCGACGGCTCGTCGCGCGACGCGATCGCCGCCTTCAAGCATGTCCTCGTGCGGGCGCGGGTGCCTGCGACCGTGCGGCTCACGCGCGGCCGGGACATCGCCGCCGCCTGCGGCCAGCTCGCCGCGACGCGCTAGTCAGCGGGCGCCGCAGCCGCGAGCCGCTCGCGCAGGCCGGCGGGCAGCGGTGCCGAGCGGGTGCCGGCCTCGTCGAGCCGGACGATCACCGACGTCGCTTCGACGACCAGGCGGCCGTCCGACTCCGCCGTCATCCGCTCGCGCGTCCGGATGCTCGTCTTGCCCACGCCGTCGAGCCCGATCGTGACGCGCACGGCCCCGTCGTCGAAGGTGAGCTGCGAGCGGTAGTCGACCTCGATCCGCCGCATCGCGAAGCGCATGTAGCTCTCGTCGACGCCGAGCGCGGCGAACCACGGCTCGCGCGCGGTCTCCAGGTAGGTCAGATAGGTCGCGTTGTTGACGTGGCCCATCGCGTCCATGTCCGACCAGCGCACCTGGATCACGGTCTCGGTCGTCAATCCGGATCGGCCTTGTCCCACTGACGCCGGAGCCAGCCCTTCGCGTCGATCCGCTCCCGGAGCGCGTAGTCGCCCGCGTCGGATCGCTCGAGCAGCACCTCCTGCAGGAGCTCGCGCTCGCCGTCGTCGAGGTCCGCGGCGAACCGCTGCAGCTCCTCGTCCAGGCCGAGCCGGTCGACCTCGGCGGCGAGCTCCTCCTTCGTCCACGGCATTCGCCGGATCCTAGGGAAGCGCGCGACGAAGCACTCGGAGCAGGTTGCCGTGGAGCAGGCCGTCCAGGCGCTCGCCCTCCCAGCCGCGCCGGCGCAGCGCCTCGACCAGCGCGGGATAGTCCTCCGGCCCTGCGAGCCCCTCGACGGCGCGGCCGAGCTCGCCCGGGGGCAGCAAGGGATCGGGCCGCCCGCCGCCCGTCGCCCGCTCGAGCTGGACGGTGAAGTCGCCGCCGAGCGCCACGGCGTCGTCGCCCATCACCGTCGCCGCGTGCTCGACGTGGTCGACGACGCGGTCGAGCGTCGCCGGCGAGCCGACCGAGAACGGGATCAGCATCACACCGAGCACGCCTCCCCGTTCGGCGACGGCAGCGAGCTGGCCGTCGGAGAAGTTGCGCGGGATGTCGTGGAGCGCGCGGCAGCTCCCGTGGCTGATCAACACCGGAGCATCGCCGGTGCGGTCGAGCACGTCCTCGAACGTGCGCTCGGACGCGTGCGCGAGGTCGATCGCGATCCCGTGCGCGACGAGCCGATCGACGAGCTCGATCCCGGCGCGCGAGAGCCCACCGCCGGCGGGCTCCGAGCAGCCGTCGGCGAACGCGTTCCGGCGGTTCCAGGTCAGCCCGACCATCCGCACGCCGAGCTCGTGGAAGACGTCGATCGCCTCCGGGTCCGAGCCGAGCGGCTCGCACCCCTCGAGCGCGAGCACGAGACCGATCCGCTCGCCGAGCTCGTCCAGGTCGGCACGCGAGCGGACGTGGACGACGCGGTCGCACTCGCGAACGGCACGGCCGAACGCGGCAACAGCTTCGACCGCTCGCCGCAGGGCGGCCTCGGGGATGTCCTCGACGCCGACGTAGATCGCGCAGACCTGCGTCTGCACCCCGCCGCGCTCCAGCGGCCCGAGCCAGTGCCGTTCGAACGGCCGCTCCTCGAGCCGCCGGTGGACGAGCTCGAGCAGCAGGTCGCTGTGGGCGTCGGCGATCAGGGCGCCAGCGTCGCGTGCCGGCGGACGGCCTGCCAGCGCCCGTCGCGCCGGACCCAGACGTCCGTGATGAGGTACGAGCCGGAGCGGTCGGCGCCGTCGTGCCGCGCCGTCTGCGAGTAGCGGGAGGAGAGCACTGCCGTGTTGCCGTACACCTCGACCTCGATCTCCTCGTAGCGCCACTCGTCGATCACGTACGAGCCGGACCACTCGTCGAGCCACTCCTCGCGGCTCTTCTCGTCGGAGCGCCCGACGAGCGAGAACTCGCGGGCGACGATCGACTCGAGGCGCTCTCGGTCGTGCGACTGGACCGCACCGGCCCAGACGTGGGCGAGCTCGACCAGCTCGTGCTCGACGGGACCGAGGCTCATGCGCCCTTCTGCGCCTCCAGCGCGTGTGGCTCGGCGACCGCGCCGCCGAGGTCCGGGTGCTCCTCGAAGCCGTACTTGACGACCGGCTGCTTGGCGGCGCGCACCTCGTCGAGCCGCTGCACCGGCCGGTGGTGCGGTGCCTGCTTGAGCTGCTCCGGCTCCTCGGCCGCCTCGCGGGCGATCGCCAGCATCGCGTCGACGAACCCGTCGAGCCGTTCCTTCGGCTCGGTCTCCGTCGGCTCGATCATCAGCGCCTCGGGCACGACCAGGGGGAAGTAGATCGTCGGCGGATGGATCCCGTAGTCCATCAGGCGCTTGGCGACGTCGAGCGCAGTGATCCCGTGGTCCTTCTTCAGGGCCCGCGCGGAGAGCACGAACTCGTGCATGCAGTGCCGGTCGTACGGCAGCTCGTAGGCGTCGCGCAGCCGAGCGAGCAGGTAGTTCGCGTTCAGCACCGCCGTCTCGGACATCTCCTTCAGGCCCGGGCCGTAGGCACGGATGTACGCGTACGAGCGGACGAAGACGCCGAACGGCCCGGTGAAGCCCCGCACCTTGCCGATCGACTTCGGGCGGTCGTGGTCGAGCCGGAAGCGATCGCCGTCGCGGGCGACCGCCGGCACGGGCAGGAACGGCTCCAGCTCCTTCCGCACCGCCACCGGCCCGCCGCCAGGCCCACCGCCGCCGTGCGGCTGGCTGAACGTCTTGTGCAGGTTGTAGTGGACGATGTCGAAGCCCATGTCGCCGGGTCGCGAGATCCCGCAGACGGCGTTCAGGTTCGCGCCGTCGTAGTAGAGGAGCGCGCCCGCCTCGTGGAAGATCCGCGCCACCTCCTCGATCCCCTCGTCGAAGAGGCCGAGCGTGGAGGGGTTCGTCAGCATCAGGCCGGCGGTTCGTTCGTTCACGAGCTCGCGCAGGTGGCCGAGGTCGAGGTTGCCGCGGGCATCCGTGTCCACTTTCGCCAGCTGGTACCCGGCCATGGTCACGCTCGCGGGGTTCGTCCCGTGCGCCGTGTCGGCGGTGACGATCGTGTCGCGCTCCTCGCCGCGATCGGCGAAGTAGGCGCGCATCAGCATCAGGCCGGTCAGCTCGCCCTGGCTCCCGGCCGCCGGCTGGAGGCTGACCGCCGGCAGGCCGGCGACCTCGGCCAGGATCTCCTGCAGGCGCCACATCAGCTCGAGTGCACCCTGGGCTCCCTCCTCCTCCTGCAGCGGGTGCAGGTCCTTGAAGCCAGGGAGCATCACCACGCGCTCGTTCACGCGCGGGTTGTGCTTCATCGTGCAGGAGCCGAGCGGATAGAAGCCCGTGTCGATCCCGAAGTTGCGGTCGGCGAGCGCAGTGAAATGGCGAACGAGCTCGGGCTCGGAGAGCTCCGGCAGGCGTGGTGGGCGCTCGCGGCGGAGGTTGGCCGGAATCTCCGAGGCCGGGAGGCCCTCGTGGCGTGGCAGGCTGCCGGCACGGCGTCCGGGACGGGAGCGCTCGTAGATCAGCTGCATCGCGCCAGCACCTCCGAAAGGCGGTCGATCTCCTGCGGCGTGCGCTTCTCGGTCACGGCGACGAGCAGCGCGTCGTCGAGGCCCTCGTAGTCGCGCCCGAGCGCGTAGCCGGGGTGGACACCCTCGGCGCGGCAGGCGGCGATCACCTCACGTGCGGGCCGTCCGACCCGCACGGCAAACTCCTTGAACGTTGGCCGATCGGCAAACACGAGCGGAGCGTCGAGACGGTCCTTCGCGTGGGCGGCGAGCCCCATGCAGGTCTCCCCCAGCTCCGTGAGCCCCTGCGGCCCGAGCCACGACAGGTAGACGAGCCCGGCGAGCGCAAGCAGCGTCTGGTTCGTCGTCATGTTCGAGGTGGCCTTCTCCCGCCGGATGTGCTGCTCCCGGGTCTGCAGCGTCAGCACATAGCCGCGCTCGCCCGCGGCGTCCACCGTCTCGCCGACGATCCGGCCCGGCATCCGCCGGATGAACTCGGTGCGGGCAGCGAGAAAGCCGTAGTGCGGTCCGCCGAGGCTGAGGTAGTTGCCGGCGGGCTGGCCCTCGCCGATCGCGATCGCGCAGCCGTAGTGGCCCGGCGCTTCGAGCACGCCGAGCGAGGTCGGGTCGACGTGCGCGACCGCAAGCGCACCGGCGTCCGTCGCGGCGGCCGCGAGGCCGGGCGCATCCTCGAGCACGCCGAAGAAGTTCGGCTGCTGGAAGATCGCGCAGGCGGCGTCCTCCGCGGCGGCGCGGAACGCGTCCGGGTCCGTGGCGCCACCCTCGTGCGGCACCTCGACGACCTCCAGGCCGAACCCCGGGGCGTAGGTCTTCACGACCTGCCGCACCTGGGGGTTGAGCGCCTCGGCCAGGACGACCTTCGTCCGGCCGGTCGCGTGCTTGGCGATGTAGCAGGCGTCGGCGGCGACGGTGGTGCCGTCGTAGCCGGACGCGTTCGAGACGTCCATGCCCGGTCAGCTCGCAGATCGCCGTCTGGTACTCGAAGATCGCCTGCAGGACGCCCTGGCTCATCTCGGGCTGGTACGGCGTGTACGCGGTCAGGAACTCGCCGCGGGCGAGCACGGCGTCGACGACGGCGGGGACGTAGTGGTCGTACATCCCGGCGCCGAGGAACGACAGCTCCGACCCCGTGTGTGCGTTCTTCGCGGCCAGCTCCTCGAGGTGGCGGACGAGCTCGGGCTCGGAGAGCGCCGGCTCGAGGTCGAGCGGGCGCCCGAGACGGACTCCTGCCGGCACCTGCTCGAAGAGCTCGTCGACCGACGTCGACGCCGATCGCGGCGAGCATCTCGTCGCGGTCGCTGCGTCGGTGACGGAGAGGTAGCTCACTGCTCGGCGACGTGCGCGCGGTACGCGGCGGCGTCGAGCAGTCGAGTCGGCCTCGGCGGGGTCGGAGAGCCTGATCCGGATCAGCCAGCCCTCGCCGTACGGGTCGTCGTTGACCGTCTCCGGCGCGTCGACGACTGCCTGGTTGACCTCGAGCACCTCGCCCGAGAGCGGCGAGATCGATGTCCGAGACGGCCTTGACCGACTCGACCTCGCCGTACGACTGGTCCTTCGTCACGCTCGCTCCGACCTCGGGCGCCTCGAAGTGGACGAGCTCGCCGAGCGAGTCCTGCGCGAACCAGGTGATGCCGAGCACCGCCTCGTCGCCCTCGACGCGCGCCCAGTCGTGCTCGGGGTGGTAGCGCAGGTCGTCGGGGTAGCTCTCGGCGGCTGCCACGTGTCAGTCTCCTCCTGTAGATCGGCTTGGTCACGATGCGGCCGCGGCGCGGTCGACCGCGCACGTCGACGACGAGCTCGGTGTCCGGCGCGGCCTGCCCGGCAGGCACGTAGGCCATGCCGATGCCACGGTCGAGCATCGGCGAGTGCGTCCCGGAGGTCACCTCGCCGCCGCCCTCGACCGGCATGCCCTGGCGCGGCACGGCCTTGTCCTCCATCACGAACGGCACCAGCTTGCGCTCGGGGCCGTCGGCCTTGATCCGCCGCAGCTCGCCGGCGCCGCTGAAGTCCTTGTCGAGGGCGCACGCCCAGCCGAGGCCGGCCGAGATCGCGTCGGTCTCAGGCGTGATGTCGTTGCCGTGCAGCGGGTAGCACATCTCGAGCCGGAGGGTGTCGCGCGCGCCGAGCCCGCACGGGACGGCGCCGCGGGCGACGACGGCGTCCCAGAGCGCGACCGCGTCCTCTCGGGACAGATCAGCTCGACACCCGGCTCGCCGGTGTAGCCGGTCCGCGCGACAAGGCACTCGACGCCGTCGAGCTCCCCCATCGCGAACGTGAACGACGGCGCCTCCTCGAGGCCGAGCCGCTCGAGGGCACGCGGCCCCTGGACGGCGAGCATCGCGTACTCGTCCGAGGCGTCGCGCACCTCCGAGCCCCGTGTCTCGCGCTCCTTCAGCCACGAGAAGTCCGGCTCGCGGTTCGACGCGTTGACGACGAGCAGGAACTCGCACCGGCCGAGCCGGTAGACGATCAGGTCGTCGATGATCCCGCCGGTCTCGTTCGTCAGCAGCGTGTACTGCGCGCTGCCCGATCTCGACCTTGGCGAGGTCGTTCGAGAGCAGCCCCTGCAGCATCGTCTCGGCGCTCGGCCCCTCCACGTGCAGCTCGCCCATGTGCGAGACGTCGAAGACGCCGCAGTCGGTGCGCACGGCGCGATGCTCGGTGGCGACGCCCTCGTACTGCACGGGCATCTCCCAGCCGGCGAAGGGGACGAGCCGCGCCCCGGCGGCGGCGTGTCGCTCGTAGAGCGGCGTGCGCAGGAGCGTCTGCACGGGGGCGACTCTAGCCGGTTCCAGAAAGACGACGCCCCGGCCAGGTGGCCGGGGCGTCGGACCGGGTCTCCGTGGTTGGCGGGGTAGCCAACCTAGAGGGCATGGCGTCTGTGTGACCACCGCTCCCGAATGTCAAACCTGCCGGCTCGACGTTCGGTCGCGGTCAGTCCTCGCGGAGGAAACTCGGGATCTCGAGCTCGCTGTCGGACAGCGCGTCGGGCTCGCGCGTCGGGATCGGCGCGAGCCCGTCGGCGCGGCGACCGGCTCCTGCCGGCGACGCCTCGGCGGTGCGCGTGCCGAAGCCGGTGGCGATCACCGTGACGCGGATCTCCTCGCCGACTGCCTCGTCGATCACCGCGCCGAAGATCACGTTGGCGTTCGCGTCGGCCGCGCTCGTCACCACCTCGGCGGCCTCGTTCACCTCGAAGAGGCCGAGGTCGGGCCCGCCGGTGATGTTGAGCAGGATGCCGGTGGCGCCGTCGATCGACGACTCGAGCAGCGGCGACGAGACGGCAGTCCGCGCCGCCTCGGCCGCGCGGCTCTCGCCGGTCGCGGCGCCGATCCCCATCAGCGCCGAGCCGGCGTCGCGCATGATCGTCCGCACGTCGGCGAAGTCGAGGTTGACGAGGCCCGGGACGGTGATCAGGTCGGTGATGCCCTGGACGCCCTGGCGAAGGATGTCGTCGGCGATGCGGAACGCCTCGGTGACCGGCGTGCGCTTCTCGACGACCTGCAGCAGCCGGTCGTTCTCGATCACGATCAGCGTGTCGACGCGGTCGCGGAGGTTCTGGATGCCCTGCTCGGCCTGCTCGGCGCGCCGCCGGCCCTCGAAGCCGAACGGCCGCGTGACGACGCCGACGGTGAGCGCCTCGAGCTCGCGGCCGAGCTCGGCCACGACCGGCGCTGCACCGGTGCCGGTGCCGCCGCCCTCGCCGGCGGTGACGAAGATCATGTCGGCGCCCTTCAGCGCCTCCTTCAGCTCGTCGCGGCTCTCCTGGCCGGCGGCCTGGCCGACGGCCGGATCGGCGCCTGCGCCGAGTCCGCGGGTCACCTTCGCGCCGATATGGATCTTCACGTCGGCGTCGCACATGAGCAGCGCCTGCGCGTCCGTGTTGACCGCGATGAACTCGACGCCGCCGAGGCCCGCGTCGACCATCCGGTTGACGGCGTTCGTGCCGCCACCGCCGACGCCGACGACCTTGATGACGGCGAGGTAGTTCCCAGCTTGATTGCTCATCTCTCGACCTCGCTGAACGTGAAGCTCGCATCGAGCTTCCGGGTGTGGACAGTCGTTTCCGCGCCTAGCGTAGGAGTCCTCTTCGCCTCTGTCAAATTCAGGTCTCAAGGTGTAGTCGAGGGTTGAGTCTCGACTCCGACTTGAGGGTTGAGCATCGGCCCCGGCGACGGGGCGCTCGGGCACGGCCACGTCCAGGTAGGCGACGGTGTCGTCCAGCTGCGGGCACCACGGATGCGGTGCACGGCGAGCTTGAGCGGAAGCTGGGTCCCGTCGCCCAGCCGCACCTCGAGACCCGAGCGCAGGCGGAGCGTGAGCTCGTCGTGGGTCGCGAGCGCCGAGGCGACGCGCAGTCCGAGGCCCGAGCCGGCAAGCGGCGCGACCGCGAGCACCGCGGCTGCGTCGTCGCCCGAGAGCATCGAGCCGGGTTCGATCCGTGCGCCTCGCCCGAGCCAGATCCGAGGCAGCACTGGCCGGGCTCCGTGACCGAGCGGCCCCATCACGCGCCCGCGGACCGACACGAGCCACGAGTCCGCCCCGCGGCGAAGGACGGCGGCTGAGCGCTCCGGGACGACGGTCACGGCGAGCTCGTGCGGGAAGGAGCGGTCGATCGCGGCCGAGGCAACGGTAGGCAACGCCTCGACGCGGCGCTCGAGGTCGGCGACGTCGAGCCCGACGAGGCTACGGGCCCGCGCGCCGGCGAGAGACGCGCGAACGTCGTGGGCGAGCGACCGGTCGGCGCCCGAGACGACGACCGAGCGGACTGCGAAGACGCTGGTGGAGACGGCCGCGAAGTAGGCGAGGCCTCCGGCGGCGAGAAGCGCCAGACCGAGGAGGACCGAGCGACCGGAGGGGACGAGCCGGGAGAGCTCGAGGCGACCGCCCCGGCGCGGGCGCGGAATCGAGACAACGGCGCTCTCGGCGCGCGCTCGCAGGCGCGAGCCCTGCCCGGGTCGTCCCCCACTGGCCACGCAAGCGGCTTTCGCCGCCGCTGCGACGGGTCCTCTGACGGCGAGCGCGAGCGGTTCCGCCCCCACACGCCCCCAGGGGCACCCCGGGTGTCCCTACGAGCACGCTACCGAGGAACGCGTGACCCGTCTGGAGCGACTTCGTGCCGATTCAGGCGTCCGGTCGCGGGGTGGTGCCCACCTACGGCGACGGCAGCCGCAGCCCGCCGAGGAGGACGACCTCGTGCTCGAGAGTGACGCCGAACCGCTCGCGAGCGCGCCTGCGAGCCTCGACCATCAGCGCGATCGCGTCTGCCGAGGTGGCGTCACCGGCGTTCTCGATGAAGTTGGCGTGCAGCGGGGAGATCACCGCGCCGCCGATCCGGTGCCCCTTCAACCCGCACGCCTCGAGCATCCTCCCCGCGCCGAGCTCTCCCGCCGGGTTCTTGAACACCGAGCCGAACGTCCGCTTGTTCGTCGGCTGCGTCGCCTTCCGCCGCCCGATCAGGTCGGCAACCGTCGGCCCTGATCTCGTCCACCGGCCGCGGGGTCAGCCGGTACTCGACCCGTGCGACGACCTGCCCCGGCCGGAGCTCTGAGTGCCGGTACGAGAGGCCGAGCTCGGCCGGCGTCAGCCACTCCGCTCCCTCGCCGGACACGACCAAGGCCCGGACGAGGATCGCGCTCCAGTCGCTCCCGTACGCACCCGCGTTCATCCAGACGCCGCCGCCGGCCGTGCCGGGGATCGCGCAGGCGAACTCGAAGCCACCCAGCCCGGCCGCTCGTGCGCGATGGAGGCAGACCGCGTTCGTCGCGCCGCCACCCGCTGCGAGCACGTCGCCTCGCACGTCGACCGCGGCCAACTCGCCGGCGAGCCGGACGACCAGCGCCTCCACTCCGTCATCCGCTGCGAGCAGGTTCGACCCGAGGCCGATGGCCACGACGGGCAGGTCTCGCTCGACCGCCCAGCGCGAGGGACTGTTCGAGCTCCGCGAGCGTCTCCGGTCGTGCCAGGCCGCGGGCCGGCCCCCCGGTCCCGAGCGTGGTGTGCCGAGCCAGCGGCACCGACTCCTCGATCCTCACGCGAGCGCCTCCGCGAGCAGCGGCCCGGCCCGCTCCACGTCGCCCGCCCCGATCGTCAGGACGAGGTCGCCCGGGCGCGCCCAGGCGGCGAGGACCTGGACGCCGTCCTCAACTGTCCGCGCCCAGCCTGCCCGCACACCCGAGTCGAGCGCAGCCACGACCAGCCGACCGTCGACACCTGACAGCGGCTCCTCGCGCGCCGGATAGACGTCGGTGACGCAGACGGCGTCCGCCGCGGACAGGGCAGCGCCCAGCTCGGCCGCGAGATGGCGTGTCCGGGAATACAGATGCGGCTGGAAGAGGACGACGACGCGTGCCGGCCGCCGCTCCCGCGCGGCCGCGATCGTCGCCGCGATTTCGCTCGGGTGATGCGCGTAGTCGTCGACGATCGTCACGCCCGCGACCTCGGCGACGTGCTGGAAGCGTCTGCCGACCCCGAGGAAGCCGGCGAGCACCGGCGCCGCCGTCGCCGCCGCAGCCCCGGCGAGCTCGAGCGCGGCGAGGGCGGTCGCGGCGTTCCGACGGTTGTGCTCCCCGGGCAGGGCAAGCTCGACCGGCGCCGGCTCGAGCTGCCAGCCGCGCACCGCCGCGGGCGCAGCATCGAGCCAGTCCTCGAGCAACGTCGCCACCTCGGCCTCGGACGCGTACTCGGCATGGTGGTCGAGCTCGATGTTCGTGACGACGGCGACCCGGGGTCGGAGCTGCTCCACCGTGCGGTCGGACTCGTCTCCCTCGACGACGAGCCAGCCGTCGCCCGAGCCCGCGTTGCCGCCGAGCTGCGGCACCTCGCCGCCGATCAGCCAGGCCGGGTCACGGCCGAGCTCGCGCAGCACGAACGCGATCATGGCCGTCGTGGTCGTCTTGCCGTGAGCGCCGGCGACGACGATCGAATCCCTGAGCGAGACCAGCTCGGCGAGGAACTCGGCCCGGCTCTTCCCCTCGGCTCGGTCGCGATGCGCACTCGAGACGACCACCTCCCAGCCCGCCGGCGGCCGCGGCTCGTCGCCGATGTCGACCGCGATGCCCTCGAGGGTCCGCAAGTAGGGCGTCTCGCGGCGGTCCCAGCCGGCGACCTCGGCACCCCACGCGCGGGCGAGGAAGGCGTAGGAGGAGAGGCCGGCGCCGCCGATCCCGACGAAGTAGATCCGACGACCGTCAAGCACGGGCGAGCGCGATCAGCTCGTCGGCGATCTCGTCGGCCGCGTGCGGGCGCGCGGCGGCGAGCATCGCCGTTCGCATCCCGTCCAGCCGCTCGGGCGCGGCGAGCAGCTCCTCGACCAGGGCGGGAACACGGTCGTCGACGGCCTCGTCGGCGACGACGAGGGCGCCGCCTCGCTCTGCGAACCAACGCGCGTTCATGGTCTGGTGGTCGCCGGTGGCGTGCGGGTACGGGACCAGAATCGACGGCGTGCCCGCGGCGGCGAGCTCCCAGACCGTCCCGCCCGCGCGTGAGACGGCGAGATCGGCGGCGGCGAGCGCCGCGCCGAACTCGTCCGTGTGCGACAGGAGCACGTAGTCGGGTCTCTCGACCAGCGGCCGGAGACGGTCGTAGTCGCGCCGACCAGAGAGATGGAGCACGGCCGGGCCGGTCGCGGCATACGTCCGCACGGCGAAGTCGTTGAGGCTGCGCGCCCCCGCGAGGGCGCCGAAGAACGCGAGCACCGGCCCGTGCTCGGGTAGCCCGAGTCGCCGGCGAGCGTCGGCC
The DNA here is from genome assembly GCA_963808915.1 of uncultured Gaiellaceae bacterium. GTDB lineage: Bacteria > Actinomycetota > Thermoleophilia > Gaiellales > Gaiellaceae > CAVTBT01. Next base: position 328,882 of record CAWEHJ010000002.1, read on the forward strand.
CGACCGACGCCGAGATGCTCGCGCGGGATCGGACGTCCGACGACGCTGTACTTCGGCGGCGTCTTTCCCGGGATGTCGTAGGCGAGGAACACCCGCCGGGCGTACGGCACCGCGAGGCGGTTCGCGAGCCCCAGGTGCGCGTCGGCCTCGGTCAGCGCAGCAGGGACTCGCCGCAACCAGGCGGCGACCACCATTGGCCCGGCGACGTAGCCGCCGCCGCCAAGTACGACGTCCGGCCTGCGGCGACCGATGATCCGCAGGCAGGCGGCCGGAGCCGCCGCCGCGTGCCCGACGGCTCGCGCGAGTGCGAGCCCGGGCCGACGTGGGAAGCCCGACACTCGGAAGGGGTCGAACTCGAAGCCCGCCTCCGGGACGAGGTCAGCCTCGACGCGATCCGGCGACCCGGCGAAGGTCACCAGCACGTCTCGTTCGCGCAGCGCCTGCGCCACGGCGAGCGCCGGCTTGACGTGACCCGCTGTCCCGCCGGCGGCGATCAGGCACACGAGCTTCCTTGGCGACGACCCGTTCATTCCCGGCGATGTTATGGAGGATCCCGACCGCGGCGAGGAGGCAGACGAGGCTCGAGCCACCGTACGAGACGAACGGGCAGCGGGATCCCGGTCAGCGGCGCGAGCCCGAGCACGGCAGCGAGGTTGACGGCCGCCTGGCCGCAGACGAGCGCTGTGATCCCGGTGGCGAGCCGCTTGCCGAACGGGTCGCGGCAGCGGAGCGCGATGCGGAGTCCCGCGTACGCGAAGACGGCGAAGGCGCAGATCACGAACGCCGACCCGAGCAGGCCGAGCTCCTCGCCGACGATGGCGAAGATCATGTCCGTGTGTGCCTCCGGGAGGTAGAAGATCTTCTGGACGCCGTGCCCGAGCCCCTGGCCGGTCAGCCCGCCGGAGCCGATGCCGATGATCGCCTGCACGCTCTGGAAGCCGGCGCCCTGGGCGTCCTGCCACGGGTCGACGAAGCTGAAGATGCGCGCGCGACGGTACGGCTCGAGCCAGATCAGCGCCACGCCGAGGAACACGGTCGCGCTGCAGGCGGTCAGGAGCAGCCGCGCCGGTGTCCCGGTCACGACCAGCACGCCGAGCAGCATCAGGCAGAGCGTGATCGTCGTGCCGAGGTCGGGCTGCAGCATCAGGAGGCCGCAGAAGACCATCGTCAGGAGGCCGACCGGCTTCGCGAGCTCGCCGATCGTGCGCGGTACGGGGCGACGGGCGAGGTGCGCCGCGACCCAGATGCAGAGCGCGATCTTCGCCAGCTCCGACGGCTGGAACGTGATCGGCCCCAGCTGGAGCCAGCGGCGGGCGCCGTTGATCTGCGGCCCGGCGACCAGAACGAGCACGCAGAGGCCGAGCGCGGCAAGGACGAGCGGCGGCGCAAGCAGGCGCAGGCGGTGGTAGTCGAATCGCGCGCCGGCGATCATCAGCGCGATGCCTGCGACGGCGTAGAGCGCCTGGCGTTCGAGGAAGCCGCTCGGGTTGCCGCCGCCGACGGCCGCCGACGCCGAGGTCGCGCTGTAGACCATCACCAGCCCGAAGGCCACGAGCCCGAGCGTTACGAGGACGAGCAGGCGCTGCTCGAGCTGACCACGGCTCATGGACCGGGTTTCGCGCCGGCGCCCGCGGTCTCCTGCCGAGCGGCTCGGCTAGCGCGTCGGCCGTTCCGGCCCTGTCTCCCGCGGACGATCCACCCGGGCCGCCGACCTCCACCCCACGGAGTTCAGCCTAGCGAGGGCGAACGCACGCATGGGTGTCCGGACCGTGCCGAATGTGTGCCGATCGCTACCCAGGCCCAACCGTCAGCCCAGCCCGCGTACGAGCTCCCGGAACGCATCCCCGCGCTCCTCGTAGTTCGCGAACTGGTCGAAGCTCGCGCAGGCAGGTGCGAGCAGCACGATCTCGCCGGGCCGTGCAGCGCGCGCCGCCTCGCGCACTGCGACGACCAGCGTGCCGCAGTGGCGGAACGGCACACCGGCGGGATCGAGCGCGTCGGCGAGCTGGGGCGCGGTCTCGCCGATCAGGTAGGCGCCGGCGACGTCCGCGGCGGCGACGTCCGCCGCGAAGCCGGAGAACAGCTCGCCCTTCCCGGAGCCGCCGAGAATCAGGTGGAGCGGACCGTCGAAGGCCGTCAACGCACGGCGCGCGGCGGCGGTGTTCGTCGCCTTCGAGTCGTTCACGAAGCGGACCCCGCCTCGTTCCGCCGACGAGCTCGAGCCGGTGCGGTACGCCTGGGAAGCCTCGGAGCCCGTCCGCGATCGCGTCGTCACCGATCCCGGCTGCACGAGCCGCCGCGGTCGCGGCTGCCGCGTTCTCGCGATTGTGCGCGCCGGGGATCCGCGGCTCCGCCGGCAGCGGATCGTCGCGCGAGAACTCGACGCGGCGCGCTTCTCCGGGGACGGCGCCGAAGCCGGCGGGGAGCACGGCCGAGTCGCCCGGCTGCTGCCGCTCGAACAGCCGCAGCTTCGCGTCTCGGTACTCCTCGAAGCCGCCGTGCCGGTCGAGATGGTCGGGCTCGAGGTTGAGCAGGACGCCGACGCGAGGCCGGAGCGAGTGCACGTCCTCGAGCTGGAACGAGGAGAGCTCGAGCACGAGCCAGGCGCCGTCCGACGGCTCGAGCCCGCTGACCGGTGTGCCGACGTTGCCGGCGACCTCGACGGGTACGCCGCCGGCACGGAAGATCTCGCCGACGAGCTCGGTGGTCGTCGTCTTGCCGTTCGTGCCGGTGACGCCGACGATCGGGCTCGACGGGAAGAGCCACGCGCCCAGCTCGACCTCGCTCCACACCGGGAGTCCGGCCGTCCGCGCAGCGCCGACGAGCGCCGCCTCGCCGGGCACCCCCGGGCTCTTCACCAGCACGTCGGCGCCATCGAGCGCGGACGCCGCGACCTCGCCCAGCCGGACCTCGGCCCCGGACTCGGCCAGCTCGGCCGCGTCCAGCCCCTCGTCGCGATCGACCGCGACGACCTCCACCCCGCGCCGCCGCAACGCCAACGTCGCCGCGCGCCCCGACCGAGCCAGGCCGAGGACCACCGCTCGCCTCACAGGCGGAACTGGAGGTAGTAGCGGTAGTAGAGGACGAAGCCGCAGGCGCAGAGGATCGCGGCGAAGATCCAGAAACGCACCATGATCTTGGTCTCCGACCACGCCTTCATCTCGAAGTGGTGGTGGATCGGCGTGATCAGGAACGGTCGCCGGCCACCGAGGTACTTGAACGAGACGACCTGGATGATCACCGACAGGGCCTCGAGCACGAAGATGCCGCCGATCAGGAGCAACAGGATCTCCGTGTCGGTCATGATCGCGAAGCCCGCGAGCGCACCACCGAGTGCCATCGAGCCGGTGTCGCCCATGAACAGCTCGGCGGGGAAGGCGTTGTACCAGAGGAACCCGATCGTGCCACCGATCAGCGCCGCGCCGAGGATGGCGAGGTCGAGGTTGTCGTCGCTGCGGCCGCCGACCGGGCCGGAGCGGATGTACGCGATCACGACCATCGACAGGAACGTCATCAGCGAGATGATCGTCGTCCCGGCCGCGAGGCCATCGAGCCCGTCGGTGAGGTTGACGCCGTTCGCCGTCCCTGCGATCACGAGGAAGAGCAGCGGGTAATACGCCCAGGAGAGCGGCAGGTCGAAGTCGACGATCGGCAGGTAGATCGAGGTGTCGAGCTCCTCGACGTGGGCGTGCGCGATCGAGACGCCGACCGTGATCGCAGCGAGCAGCAGCAGCTTCCAGCGGCCGCGCAGCCCGAGCGAGCGGCGATGGCGGAGCTTGATGAAGTCGTCGGCGAAGCCGATCAGCCCGCAGCCGACCGCGATCCCGAGCACGGTCAACGCGGGCAGCGTGTACTTCGAGAGCGCGAGGAACGGGATCACGGCCGCGAGCAGGATCAGGAAGCCACCCATCACGGGCGTCCCCTGCTTGACGACGTGCCCGGCCGGGCCCTCCTCGCGGATCGGCTGGCCCAGCTCGTTGCGCTTGAGGAACTCGATGAACTTTGGCCCGATCACGACGGAGATGACCATCGCGATCAGGCCGGCGATCAGGACACGGACCATGCTCTGCCAGGGTTCGCCAGTGCAGGAGCGACGCCTTCCAATCCCACGGATCTCGAAGCTTTGACGAGCACGGTGTCGCCCGGAAGGACGAGCGACCCGAGCCGGTCGACGGCTGCGTCCGCGTCCGGGACCCAGTCCGTCGCGCCGTAGAGGCGGCCGATCTCGCCAACCGCGATGAGCCGGACGTCGAGCGAGTCCGCCAGTTCCGCGAGCTCGCGGTGGTACGCCCCCGCGGTGTCTCCGAGCTCGGCCATTCCGCCGAGCACCGCGATCGCCCGCCCCTCGCCGGCGCGCTCGCGCAGGTGCCGCAGAGCCGCGCGCAGCGAGTCGGGGTTCGCGTTGTACGCGTCGTTGATCGCCAGCCCGCCGCCCGGGAGCGGCAGCTCCTCCCCGCGCCAGCGCGAGACCTCGACCGCGGCAGCGCCTTCGCCGGCCCGGTCGAGCGGCAGGCCGAGCAGGTCGTACGCCTCGAGCGCGGTCAAGGCGTTCGCGAGCTGGTGCCGCGCCGTCAGGTTGAAGCGGATCTCGCGGCCGCCGAAGCGAATCGTCGCGCCCGCATCGTCTCGCTCGACGTGGACGTCGTCGAGCGGCGGCACGCGCCGAACGTGCAGGTCGTCGCGCAGGAACGGCTCGAGCTCGGAGACTCCCGCCGGGACGACGGCCGCGCCACCGGACGGGAGTGCGACGAGCAGCTCCGCCTTCGCGCGGGCGACCCCGGCCACGTCGCCGACGCGCTCGAGGTGCGCCGGCCCGATCGCGGTGATCACGCCGGCGTCCGGCCGGACGTAGGAGCAGAGCTCGGCGATCTGGCCGAAGCCGCGCATGCCCATCTCGACGATGAGGAGCTCAGTCTCCGGCTCGAGCCGGCAGAGGGTGAGCGGCACGCCCAGCTCGTTGTTGAAGCTCGCCTCCGACGCGATCGTGCGCACGACCGGCGAGCAGAGCGCGGCGAGGATGTCCTTCGTCGAGGTCTTCCCGGTCGAGCCCGTGATCCCGACGACCCGCGCCGAGGAGCGCTCGCGGACGCGTTTCGCGATCGCCGCCAGCGCCGCGAACGCGTCGGCAGGAACGAGCGTGGCGGCGCCCGCGGCGCGCGCCTCGCCGACGAACTCGGCGCCCCGCCCGACGGCGACGAAGAGGTCGCCCGGGCCGGCAAGCCGCGAGTCGATCCGCACGCCGGTGATCAGGCCGTCGCCATCCAGCGTGCCGAGCTCGAGCTCGCGGACGTCCGAGACGTCGAGCGGGATCACGAGCGCAGCGCCTCCCGCGCGACCTCACGGTCGTCGAACGGCAGCTTCTCCTCGCCGACCTCCTGCCCCTGCTCGTGCCCCTTGCCGGCGATCACGACGACGTCGCCCGGCGCGGCGAGCTCGACGGCACGCGTGATCGCACTGCGGCGGTCGGGGTCGATCTCGACGCCGGTGCCTGCGCCCTGCAGGACGTCCTGGATGATCGCGAGCGGCTCCTCGCTGCGCGGGTTGTCGCTCGTGACGACGACGACGTCGGCGCCGTCCACGGCGACCTTGCCCATCAGCGGCCGCTTGCCGCGATCGCGATCGCCGCCGGCGCCGAAGACGACGAGCACGCGCCCCTCGGCCATGTCGCGGGCCGCGGCCAGGACGTTCTCGAGCGAGTCGGGCGTGTGGGCGTAGTCGACGATCACGGCGAAGGGCTGCCCCTCGTCGACGGCTTCGAACCGCCCTGGCACTCCCTCGAGCGCCGCGATCCCGGCGACCGCGTCCTCGGGCTCGACGTCGAGCAGCTCGGCGGCTGCGAGCACGCCGAGGATGTTCTCGGCGTTGAAGCGGCCGCGCAGGCGGCTCTCGACGTCGATCCCCGCAGCGCGCAGGCGGATCCCGCCCGTGCCGAGCTCGAGCCGCTCCGGGTGGATGTCGGCGTCAGCGGCGAGCCCGAACGTGACGAGCGGCGCACGGTGGGCACCTTCGAGCTCGGCCGCAAGCCGACGGCCGTAGGGGTCGCCGACGTTGACGGCGGCCGGAGGGGGCGCGGCCCCTGTGAAGAGCCGACGCTTCGCCTGGAAGTACGTCTCCATGTCGCCGTGGAAGTCGAGGTGGTCCTGGGTCAGGTTCGTGAAGACGAGTGCGTCGAATCGGACCCGGTCGAGCCGGTGCAGCTGCGAGGCGTGCGACGAGGCCTCGAAGGCGACGCTGCGATCGCCCGCGTCGAGCATCTCCCGGAAGGTGCGCTGCAGGTCGATCGCCTCGGGCGTGGTGCGGACGACCGGCCGGCTCTCGCCGCCGATCCTCGCCTCGACGGTGCCGAGCAGCCCGGGCCGGCGGCCGGCGGCAACGAGGACCGCGTGGAGCAGGAACGCGGTGGTCGTCTTGCCGTTCGTGCCGGTGACCCCTGCCACCTCCAGCTCGCGCGTCGGCTGACCGAAGAACGCGTCCGCAGCCACCGCCATCGACGCGCGAGCGTCGAGCACGACGAGCTGCGGCACCGCGACCTCCAGCGGCCGCTCGACGACGAGCGCCACGGCGCCCCGCTCGACCGCATCGCCGGCGAAGTCGTGGCCGTCCGCGCGCTCGCCTGGCACACAGAAGAACAGCGAGCCCGGCCCGGCCGCGCGGGCGTCGTAGGCGAGATCGGTCAGCTCCACGGGCTCCCTGCCCACGACCTCAGTCGGCGCGAGCGCCTGGATCAGCTCGTCGAGCTGCATCTAGGAGGCGGCGGCTTCCCAGCCGTCGTACTCGCCGCCGTGCTCCTCGGCGATCTGCTCGAACCAGGTACGCGTCCCGTCGACAGTCGTCTCGTCGACGACCCGCTGGGCGGTCGCGAGCGCGACCCACTTGCCGTCGCCGGCGGCGCTCGGCTCGACGCGAACCTCGTAGCCCGCCTCGCGCTCCTGCGCCGCGGCGGCGTCGGCAGCTGCCTGATCAGCGAAGTACGAGTAGTGGAGCACCTCACGCGGCTGCGAGAGGTCGGCGCCCTGCATGCGCAGCATGTCGAGGATCATCCGGCTCGCGCCTCGGCGGGCGTCGAGAAGCTGCGTGGCCGCCGACGGAACAGGCGTCCGAGGTCCCAGTCGGCGCAGCGGCGACGCCTAGCGCCGGCGGACGTCAGCCGGAGCGTCCGGCGGCACCTCGAGGTACTGCAGGTCGAAGCGGGCGATCTCCTGGAAGGCGGGCGCGGCGACGACACCGCCGTAGATCGCGATCTTCGGCTCGTCGACCATGATCATGATCGCCAGCCGCGGCTTCGTCGCCGGGACGAGGCCGACGAAGGACGCGACGTACTTCGAGGTCGAGTAGCTGCCGTTCTCCGGCTTGTTCGCCGTGCCGGTCTTGCCGGCGACGGTGTAGCCGGGAACGGCGGCGCTCGTGCCGGTGCCGTCGTCGACCACGCCGCGGAGCATGGTCATCACCTGCGCCGCGACGGTCCGCGAGACGACCCGGCGGCCCTTGCCGTGGTGGACGCGCGCGCCGCCGACACGGTCGACGAGGTGCGGCGGCATCAGCACGCCGCGGTTGCCGATCGCCGCGTAGACGGTCGCCATCTGGATCGGAGTGACCGCGATCCCCTGCCCGATCGGGACGGTGCCGATCGTCGAGCCCGACCAGAGGTCGCGCGGCAGCACCGCACCGGCGGACTCGCCCGGGAAGTCGATCCCCGTCGGCTTACCGAACCCGAAGCGCGAGATCCAGCGCGCGAGCCGGTCGGGACCGACGAGGTCCTTGGCGATCGTGACCGTGCCGACGTTCGAGGACTCGGCGAGAATCCGGGCGACCGTCAGGCGCTCGGTCGGGCGCGGGTCGTGCTCGTGGATGACCCGATCCGCGACCTGGATCGACGGCGGCAGCGTGAAGGCGGTGCGCGGCGAGACGAGCCCTTCCGAGAGCGCGGCCGAGATCGTGACGAGCTTGAAGGTCGAGCCGGGCTCGTACATGTCGGTGATCGCGCGGTTGCGACGGCGGTCGGCCGAGACGCTGCCGAAGCGGTTCGCGTCGAAGCCCGGCGCGACCGCCATCGCGAGAACTGCCCCCGTGCGAGGGTCGAGGACGATCGCGGACGCCGCCTTCGCGCGCCAGCGCTGCACGGTCTCGGCCAGCACCGCCTCGGCGTTCGCCTGGATCTGGTGGTCGATCGTGAGGCGGACGTCCTTGCCGGCGTGCTCGGCCTTGGTCGAGACGACGTCGATCACGCGGCCGAACGGATCCTTCAGCACCGTCTCCTGGCCGGGAGTGCCGGCGAGGCGCGGGTCGAGCGACCGCTCGAGCCCGTCGAGCCCCTTGTTGTCGATGCCGGCGTAGCCGAGCACGTGCGCGGCGACCGAGCCCTGCGGGTACGAGCGCTTCTCCTCCGGCTGGAAGCCGAGCCCGACCAGGCCGCGCCGCTCGAGCTTCGCCGCCTGCACCGGATCGGCCTTCCGCTTGATCCAGACGAAGCCCTTGCGTCCGGTCGGTGAGCAGGTCGTAGACGGCGTTCGGATCGAGCTCGAGGTCGCGCCCGACCGTGCGCGCGAGGCTGCGCGGGTTGACGATCAGGTGCGGGTTCGCGGTCACGGAGACCGCCTGCTCGCCGATCGCGAGCGGCTCGCCGGTCCGGTCGACGATCGTCCCGCGCCCGGCGGGCAGGTCGATCGTCCGCCTGCTGCTGGCCGGTCGCCAGCCCGCTGAGCGTGCCGGCCTGCGACGCCCTGGAGCCAGACGGCGCGGGCGAGCGTGCCCGCGAAGACGAGCACGAAGAAGCCGAGCATCAGGCGGATACGCCTGTTCGAGGTGCGCTGCGTCACGAGCCGGGCAGCCGGACGTAGGCGGTGGTCGAGGAGTCGGCCTCGACGAGCCCAAGCTCGGTCTTCGCCCGGCTGCTCGACCCGCGCGCTCGCGGCGGTGCTCGAGAGCTGGGCGCGGAGGCGGGCGTTGTCGTCCCGGAGCTGCACGCGCTCGCGGCCGTACTCGTCGAGGCGCACGTTGAGCTGGAGCACCGCCACGTTGACGGCGACGACTCCCGCGAGCACGACGGCGAGCCCCGCGATCCAGAGCACGCCGCGATCGACGCGACGCTTCGTGCGCGCCGAGGACTTGCGCTTCGGCCGTGCCGAGCGCCTCCGCACGCGCGGTCGGCGCGACGGCGGTCATGTCTTCACCGCCGCGCGCAGGCGCGCCGACGCCGAACGCGGGTTCTCGGCGGTCTCCCGCGCCGACGGCCGCACCGGCTTCCGCGTCAGCAGCCGCAGCTCGGGCTCGCGCCCGCAGACGCAGATCGGGAAGTCGGGCGGGCAGGTGCAGCCCTTCGCCTCGTCGCGAAAGTAGTTCTTCACGATCCGGTCCTCGAGCGAGTGGAAGGAGATCACCGCGAGCCGACCGCCGGGGCGCAGCATCCGCACCGCCGCGGGCAGCGCCGCCTCGAGCGCGCCGAGCTCGTCGTTGACCGCGATCCGCAGCGCCTGGAAGACCCGTTTCGCGGGGTGGCCCTCGCCGAAGCGGGCCGGAGTCGGAATCGCCGTCTTGATCGCGTCGACGAGCTCGCCCGTCCGCTCGAACGGCCGCTCGATGCGGCGGCGGGCGATCTGCCGCGCGATCTGCCGCGCATACCGCTCCTCGCCGTAGCGGCGGAAGATCAGCGTCAGCTCGCGCTCGTCGGCCTCGTTGACGAGCTCCCGCGCCGAGAGCTCGGCCGTCGGGTCCATGCGCATGTCGAGCGGCGCGTCGGTCGCGTACGAGAAGCCGCGCTCCGGCCGGTCGAGCTGCATCGACGAGACGCCGAGGTCGAGGAGGATCGCGTCGGCCTGGACGTCGTTCGCCGCGAGCTGGCTGAGCACGAGCGAGAACTCGCCGCGCAGCAGCCGCGCGCTGAGACCGGAGCCGCGCCCGGAGCCGGTCGAAGTACGTGCGCACGCCCGGGTCGCGGTCGATCGCGATCAGCTTTCCCTCGCCGCGGAGATCCTCCGCGAGCAGGCGCGAATGCCCGCCCGCGCCGAAGGTGCCGTCGACCACGGTCTCGCCCGGCTGGACCGCGAGGAGCTCGCGCACCTCGTCGGCGAGCACAGGGATGTGGTCAGCCGCGCTGCTCTGCAAGACGTTCGGCAACATGATCTGCGCTCCCTTCCACGGCCGCCAGGTGGACCCTCCACGCTTGGCGGTCCCAGATCTCGAGGTGGTCGTGGACGCCCGCCACGACGACCTCCCTCCCGAGCTTGGCGCTCTCGATCAGCGCCGGCGGCACGAGCACCCGCCCCTGCTTGTCCGGCTCGACGTCGGCGGCCGCCGAGAAGAAGAACCGCTTCAACTCGCGCGCCTCCCGCGTGAACGGGTCGAGCGGGGCCAGCCGCGCCTCGACCATCCGGTTCCAGTCCTCCCGCGGGAAGACGTCGAGGCACTCGTCGAGCCCCCGGGTGAGCACGGCACCCGCGGCGAGCGCGTCGCGGAAGCGAGCAGGCAACGTGAGCCGGCTCTTGTCGTCGATGGTGTGCTCGAACTGGCCCAGGAACATCGCTGCACGTCCGCCACTGTCTCCCACTTCGCCCCACTGTAAACCACCCGAACCCACTTGTCCACCCTGCGAGACGCTTCGCTGCGAGAGTCGATCGCTGGTTGAATCGGGTCGTGAGCGCTGACATGACCTCCTCGCGATGGTGACGATCGACGACGTCCGGGCACTCGTGCACGGCCTGCCCAGGTCGTACGAGGTCGTCGTTCGCGGCCGGGTCAAGTTCCGCGTCGGGCGGATCGTCTACCTCTCGTTCTCGCGCGACGAGACCTTGATGGGCTTCGCCTTCCCGAGGGAGGAGCGGGAGGCGGCGCTGCAGACCTTCCCCGAGAAGTTCCTGCGTCCACGGCCGAGTGACCTCCGCTACCAGTGGCTGGTCGTCCGGCTCGGCGCGATCGACGAAGCCGAGTTGCGGGAGCTGGTCCTCGACGCCTGGCGCATGGTGGTGCCGAAGCGCCTCGCAGCCGCCTCGGACGCCGAGCTCCTCGGCTAGAGGACGAGGGCGGCCGCGAAGACGCCGCGACCCGTGAGCGCGGCCGCGCCGCAGCGGGCCGCGAAGGCGATCGCGTCGGCGGGCTCGTGGCCCACGCCGAGGGCGTACGTGAGCCCGGCGGCGAAGCAGTCGCCGCAGCCGTAGGCGTCCTCGATCTCGCCGGGGATCGGCGCCGCCGTGAACGGCCCGCCCGGCTGCGCCCAGCCGCCGAGCGCGCCCGAGGTGGAGACGACGAGCCGCGGCGGCGGCTGGAGCTCGCCGACGCGGTAGCGCTCGCCGCCGTCCTCGCCGCTGCCGACGAGCGCGTCGAGCTCCTCGCCGCGCGAGCGTCAGCGTGCGGAGCTCGCGGGCGGTGGCGACGAGCACCCGTGCGCGGCGGGCGCGGCGGAGCGCGACGACGTCGCCGCTGACGAAGTAGGCCGCGTCGCAGGCCGCGAGCTCGGGCCACGGCTGGGCATCGTCGTCGCCCAGAGGAACCAGCTTCTCGCCGAGCACCGTGATCGTCCGCTCGCCGTGCTCGTCGACGTAGCTGAACGCGCGCCGCTGCGGCTCGGCACGCTTCGCCGAGTGGACGCGGACACCGGCCGCCTCGAGCTCCACGCGGGCGCGGGTGCCGAGGGCGTCCTCGCCGAGCGCGGTGAAGAAGTCGACCTCGTCCGCGAGCCGCGCGAGCTGGAGCGCCGCGACCGCCCCACCCCCGCCCGCCTGCGCCCAGGTCTCGGTCGCGTGCACGATCTCGCCGGCGCGCGGCACCTCGCCGACCCGCGCGAACTCGACCCATTCGACGTGCCCCACGACGGCGACGCGCACCCACCCACCTCACTGACCGACGACCCTCCGCGTTCACCCGTGATGATGGCAGCAGTGATCCCGCCGTTCGAACGGTTCTATGCGGAGCACCGCGACGAGGTCTTCGGCTTCCTCCGCCGCAGGCTCGGTCCGGGGCCGGCCGAGGACGCGTTCCAGGAGACGTTCCTGCGCGCCCTCCACGCCTACGGTCGGCTCGAGCACGGCCGCGAACTGCGTGCATGGGTGCTGACGATCGCACGGCGGATCGTGATCGACACCTACCGGCGCGAGCGTCCGCACGGCGAGCTGCCACCCGACCTCGCCGCGGAGGACGGCCTGCCCGCGTACGAGGAGCTCGCCGAGTTGACGGACGGCCTCCCGCCCACCGAGCGGAAGGCCGTCGTGCTGCGCTACGGCTACGACCTGCCCTACGAGACGATCGCCGCGGCGCTCGACTCCAGCCCGGAGGCGGCCCGGCAGGCCGCGTCCTCCGGCGTCCGCAGACTCCGAAAGGAACCCCGATGACCGTTTCGCCCGATCTCGACCGCAGCTTCCGGGAGGCCGCGGCAGCAGCTCATCTCCTCGACGCGGGCTTCGACCTCGTCGACTCACCGGTCGGGCCGCTGCTCGTCGCCGCGACCGACCGCGGTGTGCTCCGCGTCATGTTCGACGCCGACCCGGAGGAGCAGCTGGAGCGGCTCGCCCGCGTGGCCGGGCCGCGGGTGCTCCGCTCCGCGCCCGCGGTCGATCACGTGCGGCGGCAGCTCGACGAGTACTTCGAGGGCAGCCGCGAGCAGTTCGAGCTCGACGTCGACCTGCGCGGGGTCGCGCCCTTCGCCGAGCACGTGCTCGCAGAGCTGGCGCGCGTCCCCTACGGCACGACGACCACGTACGGCACCCTCGCCGCCAGGGCCGGGAAGCCGAGGGCCGCCCGCGCGGTCGGCACAGTGATGAACCGCAACCCGCTTCCGATCGTCCTGCCCTGCCATCGCGTCGTCGGCTCCACCGGCGCCCTCGTCGGCTACGGCGGCGGGCTCGACCGGAAGGTGCAGCTCCTACGTCTCGAGGGCGCCCTCGCCTGAGAGCCGTCGCCGCCCGAGTGCCTCGGCATTCGAGACGGCGAACCCGCCGACGGCCGCGCCGCCGAACGCAAGCCCGGCGGCGACCAGCATCCCCGCGCGGAAGCCCGCGATCGAGGCGTCGTGGGCCTCTGGGGCCGACTTCATGGTCGAGAACGCCTCCGCGCCGCGGCTGTCGGTGCGGGCGTCGAAGACGACGGCGACGACGAGCCCGACGACCGCGACGGCGAGCAGGCCACCGACCCGCGCGACCGTCTGGTTCACACCCGACGCGATGCCTGCGAGGGACTCTGGCGCAGAGGCGATGGCGGTGTTCGTGATCGGCGCGACCAGCATCGCGAGCCCGACGGAGAAGACGAGCAGCGCCGGAATCCCGTAGACCCAGAAGTCCGACTGCTCCGCGATCGGGAGCAACAGCAGGATCCCGACACCGACGAGTGCCGGCCCCAGCCCGAGCAGAAGCCGCGGGCCGCGTGTGTCGGCGAACGAGCCGAACCGGCTCGCGAGCAGGATCAGGGCGATGCTCGTCGGTGTCAGCGCGAGCCCGGACTGAAACGGCGTGAAGCCGAGGAACTGGAGGTAGACAGGCAGGAAGAGCAGGAAGGCGCCGAGGGCCGCGTAGGTGAGGAACGTGGCGGCGTTGGCGGCGGCGAAGTTCCGCCGGCGGAAGAGGTCGAGCGGCAGCAGCGGCTCGGCCGCGCGCAACTGCCAGACGAAGAACGCCACGAGCAGCACGACGGCGGCCACCACCGACCACCAGACCGCTGCCAGGCCGCTGTCGGCGCCCTCGACGAGCGAGTAGGTCAGCGCCGCGAGGCCGAGCGCGGCGAGCGCGGCCCCCGGCACGTCCATCCGGCCGACCCGCGTCTGCTCCTGCGCGTGGCAACGGCCGGCCAGGGCGAGCACGACCGTCACTGCCGCGAGCGGGAGGTTGAGGAAGAAGATCCACCGCCACGAGACCCACTCGACGAGGGCGCCGCCCGCGGGCGGCCCTGCGATCGTCGCCAGGCTCGTCAGCGACGTCCACAGGCCGATCGCCCGGCCGGACTCCGAGCCGTAGACCTCGCGGAGCAGGGCGAGGCTGTTGGTCGTCAGGATCGCGCCGCCGATTCCCTGCAGCGCCCGGGCGCCGATCAACGTCCCCTCGTTCGGTGCCAGCCCGCAGAGCGCCGACGCCACTGCGAAGGCGATCACACCGGCGACGAAGGCCTCGCGACGGCCGTACTTGTCACCGACCGCGCCGCTGACGAGGTACAGGGCGGCCAGCGACAACGAGTACGAGAGGAAGACCCATTGCTGCCCGGCGAGGCCGAAGCCGAGGTCGTCGCGGATCCGCGGCAGCGCGACAACCACGACCGTCGTGTCGATGAAGGCGAGCGAGGAGCCGAGCGCCGTGGCCACGAGGGTCAGGACCCGCTGACGCTCGACGCTCACCGGGCCGACTCTAGCCCTGGGCGCAGAGGCCCGGCCGCCTGCCGAGGAAGCGCAGCGCTCCCCGGCAGAGTCCGACCGCCGCCCGCTGCTGACCGCGTGCGCTCGTCAGGATTCCCCGCTCGGTCGGGTTCGTCAGGAAGCCCAGCTCGGCCAGCACGGCAGGCACGTTCGACCAGTTGAAGCCGGTGAGGTCCGAGCGCCGGTCGAGACCCGCATCGGGGAAGCCGAGCGACCGGACGAGCTCTGCCTGGACGAGCCGCGCGGCGCGAAGGGACGGGGCCGCGATGTCGTCCGTCCAACCGCGCCGAAACGCCGGGTAGAGCGTGTGCGTGCCGCGCGCGGCCGGGCTCGACGAGCCGTCGGCGTGGACGCGGAGGAAGAGCGCCGCGCCGGCGCGATTCGCGATCCGGGCGCGCGCGACGTTGCCCATGCTCGTCGAGTCGGTCCGCGTCCGGGTCATCACGACGCGCACGCCGGCGTGCTCGAGGAGCCCGCGCAGGCGGAGCGACACCGCCAGCACGACCTGCGGCTCGCCGCTCGTGCCGCCGCCGTCCTTGATCTTGCGCGTCGCCGAGCCGGGGCCGATCGGCTCGGTGCCGAGGTTCGCCCGCAGGTCGTGGCCGGGATCGACGACGACCACCGGCGGGGCTGCGGGAGCGGCCGAGGCGGCGGGACCTGCGAGCGCGAGCACGGCGACGAGCGGGGCGAGCACGACAGCAGTGTGCCGTCGCCGTGTCAGTCGAGCAGCCGGTAGCCCACCCCCCACACGTTGACGACGAAGTGGTCGCCCGGCTCGAGGCAGAGCTTGCGCCGCAGCCGCGAGGCGTGGCTGTCCAGGGTGCGGGTACGGCCGCGCGAGCGAAAGCCCCACACGTCCCGGAGCAGCTCGTCCTTCGTGAACACTCGATGCGGATCGCTCGCGAGGCACGCGGCGAGCTCGAACTCCCGTCCGGCGACGTCGACCAGCTCACCGCGAACGGTCACGCGCCGAGTCCTCCGGTCGACGACGAGCTCGCCCGCCTCGACGCGCTCGGGCTGCGGTGGTCGCCGCCGCCGCAGCACCGCTCGAATCCGGGCGAGCAGCTCCTCGTAGTGGAACGGCCGCTCGAGCACGTCGTCGGCGCCGCGGTCGAAGGCGCGCACGCGGTCGACCGCGTCGGTCTCGCCGGGCGCGAGCACGATCACCGGGACGTCGCGATCCCACGAGCGGCCCGGCTCGCCCTCGCGGAGCCGCCGGCACAGCTCGAGCTGCGCGAGCAGGACGAGGTCGGGGCGCTCCTGCTCCACGAGCTCGAGCACCTCGCTGTCGGCCGCGGCGCCGAGCACGTCGAAGCCGTCGTCGCGGAGATGCCGCTCGAGGTAGCCGCGAGTCGCGTCCTCCGGCTCCGACAAGAGCAGCGCGTTCCGCATGACGATCGACGGTAGCCCGACGCTCCGGCTGCGCGCCAGATGTCCATTGCGACAGATGTGTGACGCGTCGTCCTCAGAGGTCCGCATGGACGACCTCCGAAGCGGCGGGCGCCTACCATCACGAGATGGCTCGAGCGCTCCTCGCGCTGGGTGCGGCCGCCCTCGCCGCAGCCCCCGGTACCTGGCACCGCGCCGCGCCCGTGCCGACGCCGAGGACCGAGGTTGCGGCTGCGGCGGCGAACGGCGAGGCGATCGTGGTCGGCGGCTACCTCGCCGACGGCTCGACCAGCGGCCGCGCCGAGGCGTACTCGCCCCGGACGAACCGCTGGCGTCGGCTGCCCGATCTGCCGCTCGCCGTCAACCACGCCGCGGCAGGCTCGTGGCGTGGCCGGATGCTCGTCGCCGGCGGCTACACGAACGACGGCACACCCACCACCGCGGCCTGGCTGCTCGAGCGGGGCCGCTGGCGGGGGCTGCCGCCGCTGCCCGGGAACCGCGCGGCGACAGCCGGGGCCGTCGCGGGCGACACGTTCTACGTCGTCGGCGGCGTCACCGCCTCGCCGCTCGGCCGGGAGCTGGCGACGAAGGCTTACGCGCTCGATCTCCCGGCAGGCTCCTGGCGCACGATCCCCGGCCCCACCCCGCGCGAGCACCTCGCCGCGACTGCCTGGCGCGGCCGCGTCTACGCGATCGGCGGGCGGCTGGCGGGCTACGACACGAACCTCGCCTCCTTCGAGACGTACGACCCGGCTGCCCGCCGGTGGCGCCGGCTCGCCCCGGTGCCGGAGGCACGCGGCGGCACCGGGGCGGCGGCGGTCGCGGGCCGGATCGTCTCCGTCGGCGGCGAGGCACCGACGGGGACGCTGCCCAAGGTCTACGCCTACGAGGTCTCGGCCCGCCGCTGGCGCCGCCTGGCCGACCTGCGCACGCCGCGCCACGGCCTGGGCGTGATCGCACTCGGCGGCCGTGTCCGCGTGCTCGCGGGCGGGCCGCGCCCGGGTCTGACCGTGAGCGGCGCGAACGAGAGCCTGACGATCCCGTGAGCACGGGCCGCAACGAGGCGAGCGTCGAGCTGTCGGCGCCGCCCGAGCACGTCTTCCCGCTGATCGCCGAGCCCGAGGGGCGCCTCCGCTGGATCGACGGGCTCGTCGAGGCCGAGGCGACCGGACCGGGCTCCTTTCGCGAGGTGATCGAGCAGCACGGCCTGCGTGTCGAGACGAGAGTCCGAACGCTCCACGCGGAGCCGCCGCGGCTCGTCGAGGCGGCCGTGAGCGGGCGCGGGATCGACGCGACGGTCAGCAACCTGCTCGAGCCGACGGAGACGGGCACCCGCCTCACCGTCACCGTCGAGACGCGCTACCACGGACTGGCCGGACGGCTCGCGGCACCCGTGATCGGCCGCCGGGCACAGGCCTCGCTCGAGCGCAGCCTCGCCCGGCTGCAGGGCTTGCTAGAGCCGTCCTGAGCGGATGACGCCCCAGAGCAGCCAGAATCCGAGTACTCCCGAGAGCACGAAGCCGATCACCGAGAGGAAGTGGAGGCCGAGGATCTGCGGCCCGTCGGTGGCGAGGATCCCGATCAGCGAGGAGCCGATCAGGCCGCCCGTGACGACGAGCGCCATCACGAGTCGGTTGAAGGCGATGTCGAGCTTGTGCATGAACTCGTCGAGCCCCTTGTGCACGAAGCCGACCTCGATCTGGCCGTCGCGCACCTCCTCGAGGATGTCGTGGATCTGGTACGGCAGCTCACGCGCGATCCCGAACAGCTCGCGCCCTTCCTTCTGCGCCTGCATCGCCATCCGCCTGGGATGGAAGCGCTCCACCATCAGGCCGCGCGCGTATGGCTTGGCCACCTCGAAGACGTTGAAGTCCGGGTAGAGGTCGACCCCGACCGAGCCGAGCGTCGCGATCGCCTTGTCGAGCATCACGAAGCGCGTGGGCAGACGGAGGTTCATCGAGTAGATCAGCGCGAACCCCTCGCGGATCACCTGGATCGGGTCGATCTCGGCCAGCCGCGCCCCGTAGTAGCGGTAGAAGAGCTCGCGGATCTCGGCGATGAACTCCTCCTCGCGCTCCTTCGGATAGCGGACGCCGAGGTCGCCGAGCCGGCGCGGGATCGCGTCGATGTTCTCCGTCGCGGCATCGATGAAGAGCCGCGTCAGCTTCGCCATGTCGTCGTCGGAGAGCTTCCCGGTCAGGCCGAAGTCGACGAGGCCGATCCGGCCGTCGTCGAGCACGAGGATGTTGGCCGGGTGCGGGTCGCCGTGGAAGAAGCCGTGCCGGAAGATCATCGTCATCCAGGCGTCGGTCATGCGGTACGCGAGGTCTCGGCGTTCCTCCTCGCTCCGGCTCTCCGGCTCCAGGTCGGCGAGCTGCGTGCCGTGGAGGAACTCGAGCGTGAGCACGCGCGAGGTCGTGTAGCGCCAGTACACGCGCGGCACGTGCACCTCGTCGTTGCGCGCGAAGTTGCGCCGGAACTGGTCGGCGTTGCGGGCCTCGGCCCGGTAGTCGAGCTCCTGCCGGATCGAACGGGCGAACTCGTCCACGAGCTCGCGCGCGTCGATGAAGTCGAGCGCGCGCACCCGCTCCTTCACGAGCCGCGCCGCCTGGTACATCAGCGCCACGTCCGACTCGATCTGGCGCGGTGCGTTGGGCCGCTGCACCTTGACGGCGACCTCCTTGCCGTTCGGCAGCACCGCGCGGTGCACCTGGCCGATCGAGGCCGCGGCGATCGGGACCGGGTCGAACTCGCTGAAGGCCTGCTCGAGCGTGAGCCCGAGGTCCTCCTCGATCACGTCACGCGCCTGCTCGAACGGAAAGGCCTTCACGTCGTCCTGCAGGCCGCGTAGCTCGACGACGATGTCGGGCGGCACGACGTCGGGCCGGGTCGAGAGCAGCTGGCCGAACTTGACGAACGTCGGGCCGAGCTCGTCGAGCAGCTCGCGTAGACGACGGCCACGCTCCGAGCCGGTTCCCTCGACGTCGTCGACGTGCTCGCCCCAGGGGAGCAGGTCGGTCAGCTTGTGGCGGCGGAAGAAGTAGCCGAACCCGTGCCGGACCGCGACCTGGGCGATCTCGGAGAGACGCCCGAGGTGGTGCTGCTTCGACTGCGGTTGGACCGCCACGACTCTCAGTGTTCCATGCCGCGGTCGATCTTCCCGCCGCGCGCGGCTACTCGGGACGCTTCTCGAGCAGCTTGAGCCGGTGCTCGAGCTGGGAGACGCGCAGCTGCAGGTCGTCGAGGTCGTCGTTCGTGACCAGCCCGAGCTCCTTGACGAACCGCTGCGCCGCGTCGTTCGTGCGCTCGCCGAGCTTCCCGGCCTCGCGCCGCCAGCCGTCCGCGACCTCCCGGACGAGGGCGGTTGCCTCCTCCCGCCGGATCCCGGCCCTCGACGCGAGCTCGTCTCCGAGCTCGTCGATCCGCTCGGTCGTCAGCGCGACGGCGCCGACCGCGGCCAGCAGCAGCTTCTCGGCCTGCTCACGTAACGACGTTGATTCCACGGTGCCTCGCGTTCCTGGCGTCGTGCTGCCGGTTCGCGGTCGGAGGGGACAGTATGGAGATACGGCCCCGGAGAACCGCGGGCCGGCAGCGCGGCGAGGCGGCGCCGGAGGCCGGCGCAGCCGGCCGGGAGGGGCCACCGGCCGGGACGCGAGGCTAGCGGGCTCTGCCATGGGGCTTGGACGAGCGTCGCTGGCGCCGGCGCTCGCGCTTCGCGACGGACTCGCCGTCGCTCGGGGACGAGACGGGCGCAGCGGCCGAGATCAGCGCGGGCGCGGGCTCTGCCGCCGCAGCGGCCTCCGCCTCCTGCAGCACGCCGCTGACCGAGCCGGCGCCGACGACGTCGTCGCGCCGCCGGGCGTACTCGGGCTCGCGCTCCTTGAACACGGCCAGGAGCGGTGCGGCGATGAAGATCGAGGAGTACGCGCCGGAGCCGATGCCGACGAGCAGCGCGAAGGCGAAGTCCTTCAGCGTCGCGCCGCCGAAGAGGAGCAGCGAGAGGATCGGCAGCAGCGTGATGAACGTCGTCGCCAGCGAGCGGCGGATCGTCTCCCAGAGCGAGACGTTGGCGATCGTCCGGAACGACGCACGCCGCATCAAGGGGATGTTCTCCCTGATCCGGTCGAAGATGATGATCGTGTCGTAGATCGAGTAGCCGAGCACGGTCAGCACCGCGGCGACCGTGGAGGTCGTCACCTCCCGCCCGAGCAGGGCATAGATGCCGATCGTGATGATCACGTCGTGGGCGAGCGCGATGATCACGGGCGCCGCGAACGACCACTGGAACCTGATCGTGATGTAGAGGACGATCAGCAGCAGCGAGACGATGATGGCGAGGATCGCCGAACGGGCGATCTGCCTGCCGAAGCTCCCCGAGACGGTCGTCGTCTCGATCTTCGACACCTGCAGGTTCTGCCGGAGCGCGCCGCGAAGCTGCGTGCTCTCGGCGGGCGTCAGCGTCTCGGTGCGGATCTGGAAGCCGCGGAAGCTTTCCTCGCCGGTCTTGGCGCCGGTGCCCTGCACCTGCGCCGCCCGCTGGCCGATCTTGGCCGCCTCGTCCCTGACGGCGGAGACCGCGACCGGCTTCGGCGTCGCGAACGAGATCTCGGTGCCACCCTTGAAGTCGATCCCGAGGTTGAGGCCGCGAATCGCGATCGCGCCGAGGGAGACCAGTACCACGGCACCGGAGATCGCGAACCACGTGTTGCGTCTGCCGATGAAGTCCTTCTGGATCCAGGTGGGGATCACCTGGCCGGTCGCGCCCATGAACTTCGGGTTGTCGAACCACTTGAAACCGGCGAGCAGGCCGAGGATCGCGCGGGTCGCGGCGATCGCGGTGATCATCGAGATCGCCGTGCCGATCAGCAGCATCAGCGCGAAGCCCTTCACGCCGGCGGTCGCGACGGCGAACAGCACCATCGCGGTGATCGCCGTGACGACGTTCGCGTCGACGATCGTGTGGAAGCCCTTCGCGTAGCCGGCGGCGACCGCGGCGCGCACGGACTTGCCCGCTCTCGATTCCTCCTTGATCCGCTCGAAGATGACGATGTTCGCGTCGGCGGCCACCCCCAGTGTCAGCACGAGGCCGGCGAAGCCGGGCAGGGTCAGCGTCACGTCGAAGATCAACAGCGCCGCATAGAGCAGGCCCGAGTAGATACACAGGCCCATCACGGCGACGACGCCGAGGAAGCGGTAGAGGATGAGCAGGAAGATCGCCACCACGATCAGGCCGAAGATCGCGGCGCGCTCGGCCTCCTTCAGCGAGTCGGCGCCGAGCGTGGCCGAGATCTGCGTCTCCGAGAGCGTCCGGAACTCGACCGGCAGCGCACCGGTCTGGAGCACGAGCGCGATGTTCTTCGCCTCGCGCACCGAGTCGATGCCGGTGATCTGCGCGCCGCCGGTGCCGCCGATCCCGCCCGGGTTCTCCTCGAAGTCGATCACCGGGGCGGTGATCAGCTCACGGTCGAGCACGATCGCGAAGCTCTGGAAGAAGTTCCTCGGGTCGCCGCCCTGCCCGTAGATGTTGAAGAGCTGCCGGCCGCGCTGCGCCTCCGCGCGCGTGATGTCGTGGAACTTGTCCTCGCCCTTGCCCGTGAACTGCATCAACACGATCGGCTGGCCGCTCGTCGTGTCGAAGTCCTGCCGCGTCCCGGACAGCTTCAGGTCCTCGCCCGTCATCTGCGGGAAGGGCTCGGCCGGATCGGTCGCCTCGGGGTCGTACTTGAACAGGTAGTACGCGGTCTGGCCCGGCGTCGGCGCGCCCAGGCCGGGACAGAAGACGGAGCTGCCGCCGCAGGTGATGACCACCGTCTTGTTCGGCACGCCGAGGACGACGTGGCCCGGCGGCACCTTGCCGTCGAACTTCTTCAGCACGCCCTTGCGCGTTCGCTGCGGGCCGGCGACCAGCTTCTTCGCCTTGCGGTCGAAGAGGTAGAAGGGCCCGCCCTCGCCGTTCTTCTGCACGAGCGACTTCGTCTGCGCCGCGCTCAGGAGCTTGAAGATGCTGTCGCTGGCGTTGACCTGGAAGGTCGTCGGCGTCAGGGACGGCCCGGTCGCGGCGGTCTGCAGGTCGTACAGCTCGAGCTTCGCCGTCTTGCCGATGATCCCGCGCGCCGTCTCGGTGTTCGTCACGCCCGGCAGCTCGACCGAGATCTGGTCGGTGCCCTGCTTCGTGATCACCGGCTCGCTCGTACCGAGCTTGTCGACGCGGTTCCGGATGATCTCGAGCGAGCGGTCGATATCCGACTTCAGCAGCTTGCGGCCCTCGGGCGGCACGGCCTTCAGCGTCACCTCGAGACCGCCCTGGAGGTCGAGGCCGAGCGTCGGCGACTTGTGGAACGGCGAGCCGGGGACGACGAGCAGCGCGACGCCCACCAGGGCGACGGCAATGAGCGCGACGAGGAGAAGATACGGTCTGCGGTTCACCGGACGGCCCTCAGGTTAGCCGCGGTCGGGCCCGGTCGTCCCGTGCGCGCTCGGCTCGGGCTCGACGCTCTCGTCGACGGCCACCGGCTCGTCGGCGTCGTGCGGCTCGTCGGCGTCGTCCTCGACCCCGTCGTCCTCTTCGTTCTCGTCGTCCTCGTCCGGCTCGTCCTGCCTGACGACCTCGCCGACGGCGCGACGATCCATCCGCACCTCCACGCCCGGCGCGATCTCGACGAAGAGCTGGTCGTCCTCGTCGCTCACCGCCCGGACGACGCCGTAGAGGCCGCCGCTCGAGAGCACCTCGTCGCCCACGTCCACGTCCTTCACCAGGCGCTCCCGCTTGGCCGCCGCCTGCCGCTGCGGCCGGATGAGCAGCAGCCAGAGCAGCGCGAACATTGCGGCGATGATGATCAACTGTCCCAAGGGTCCTCCTGCGGGCCGGCGGCGAGCCGCGCGAGCGTCCGGGCGCGGAAGTCCGCGAACGCGCCGCGCTCGATCGCCGCTCTCGCGGCCGCGGTCAGTCTGAGCACGAAGCGGAGATTATGCATGCTGAGGAGCCTCAGCCCGAGAATCTCCTCCTGGTTGACGAGGTGGCGGACGTACGCACGGGAGAAGCGGCCGCAGGCGGGACAGTCGCAGCCCTCCTCGAGCGGGCGCGGGTCGCGCGCGAAGCGGGCGTTCCGGAGGTTGAGCCGGCCGGTCGCGGTGAGTGCGCTGCCGGTGCGCGCGGTGCGGGTCGGCAGGACGCAGTCGAACATGTCGATCCCGCGCGCGACGACCTCGATGATCCCCTCCGCGTCGCCGATCCCCATGAAGTAGCGCGGAGCCTGCTCGGGCAGCAGTGGCGCCGCCCAGGCGACGGTGTCGAGCATCTCCTCACGGCTCTCCCCCACGGCCAGCCCGCCGAGCGCAAAGCCGTCGAAGGGCAGGGCGGTGATCTCCTCGATCGACCGCCGCCGCAGCTCGGGATCGGCGGCTCCCTGGGCGATACCGAAGCGGAGCTGACCGGGCGCGCGAGGAGCGTCGACCTGCCGCTCCGCCCAGAGCGTCGTGCGGCGGACGGCCTGCTCGAGCTCGTCGTGCGGCGAGTCGGTCGGCGGGCAGATGTCGAGGCACATCGCGATGTCGGAGCCGAGCGCCGCCTGGATCGCCGCCGCGCTCTCGGGCGTCAGCCGCTCGGCGGCGCCGTCGTACACCGAGCGGAAGGTGACGCCGTCGTCGTCAACGGCGAGCAGCGTGTCGCGGAGCGAGAAGACCTGGAAGCCGCCCGAGTCGGTCAGGATCGGCCCGTCCCAGCCGCTGAACCCGTGCAGTCCGCCGAGCTCCGCGATCACGCCCTCGCCGGGCCGGAGGTGCAGGTGATACGTGTTGCCGAGGATCACGTGCGCGCCGAGCTCGCGCACCTCGTCGGGGTGCAGGCTCTTGACGGTCGCCTTCGTCCCGACGGGCATGAACGCCGGCGTCGGGATCTCGCCGTGGGCGGTGCGGATCACTCCGGCCCGCGCGGCGCCGTCGGTCGCGCCGAGCGTGAAGATGCCGCTCAGAGCGCTACTCCGCTGGGGCACCCCAAGCCCACCACCCACCGCGAGCCTAGCCGCCGAATCCGCATGCGTGTGTGACGCTTCGCGCCGGAGGTCGAACATGGATGTGCCGGTTCATAGGACGAGCATCGCGTCGCCGAACGAGTAGAAGCGGTAGCGCTCATCGATCGCGGTGCGGTACAGCTCCCGTGTCACCTCGACGCCGGCGAACGCCATCACGAGCGCGAGCAGCGTCGAGCGCGGCAGGTGGAAGTTCGTCAGGAGCGCGTCGACACGCCGGAACCTGTAGCCCGGGGTGACGAAGAGCGCGGTGCGACCGTCGAGCGGTCCGCCTGCCGCGACCGTCTCGAGCACGCGCACGGAGGTCGTTCCGACCGCGAGCACCCGCTCGGCCGCGGCGATCCGCTTCCAGGCCTCCGGCCGGACCGAATAGCGCTCGCCGTGCAGTGCATGCTCCTCGAGCGTCTCTGTCGCGAGCGGCCGGAAGGTGTCGAGCCCGACGTGCAGTGTCACGCGCTCGTGCTCGATCCGCGCCAGCAGCTCCGGCGTGAAGTGCAACCCGGCCGTCGGCGCGGCCGCCGAACCGGCCTCGTCGGCGTACACGGTCTGGTAGCGGGCGGGATCGGCCAGGGGCTCCTGGATGTACGGCGGCAGCGGCGTCTCGCCGTCGGGCTCGCCGTGCAGGCGCAGGCGCCAGCGGCCCTCGCCGAGCGGCTCGAGCAGCTCGACCGGACCGAGGCGATCGCCGGAGCGCAGCTTCCGCGATGGTCGCGCGAGCGCTTCCCACACGCCGTCCTCTCCGGTCCGTTCGAGCAGCAGCACTTCCGCCTCGGCGCCGCTCGCCCGCCGCAGCCGGAGCCGCGCGGGCACGACACGCGTGTCGTTGACGACGGCCAGCTCGCCGTCGAGGAGATCCGGCAACTCGGCGAACGCCCGATGCATGGTCTCGCCCGTCGAGCGCCGGTGGACGAGGAGCCGCGAGGCGTCGCGCCGCTCCGGCGGGTGCTGCGCGATCAGCTCCGGCGGCAGCTCGTAGTCGAGCTCGGACGATCTCATCCGACGGCCACAGTAGCCTCCCGCCCATGGACGAGCTCGCACTCGAACGCGCCCGGCAGCGCATCGCGCAGGCCGCAGCGGGACGCACCGACCCGGCTGCCCTCGAGGCGGCGATCGAGCGGTCCCGCGAGGGGCTCGAGGCGCTCGCCGCGACGACGGCGGAGCTCGAGGTCTCGCTCCCCGGCCGGATCGGCGACGCGGTCCAGGAAGGCATCCGCGGCGAGGTGCTGCCCGTCGCGCGTCACATCGCCGAGATCCGCGGCCTGCTGAACCAGGCGATCCGCCGGCTCGAGCGGCTCGAGGGCGACCTGCTCGCCGAGCGCCACGCCCGGATCGACGACCTCGCACTGCTCGTCGACCTCGTCTCCTCGGGCTGGAAGGGCGTGGATGAGCGTCTGGCCCGCATCGAGACACCCGCCGCGTCGACGCGTCCCGCGCCGCACGTCACCGCTGAAGCGGCCTAGCTCGCCGCCAGCGCGGGCAGGACGAGCGTGAAGCGGCTGCCGCGGCCGGCGTCGCTGTCGACGACGATCCGCCCGCCCAGGGCAAACGCGAGCTCGCGCGCGATCGCCAGGCCGAGCCCGGTTCCCTGCGCGTCGTGCGAGAAGAAGGGCCGGAAGATCCGCTCCAGCTGCTCGGGAGCGATGCCCGGCCCACTGTCGCCGACCTCGACCTCGACGACGCCGTTCTGGGCGGCCAGGGCGAGGTCGATCACCCCGCCGTCGGGCGTCCAGCGGAATGCGTTCGAGAGCAGGTTCGTGATGATCTGGAGCACACGGTCGCCGTCCGTCACCACCGTCGGGCGCACACCATCCTGGAGCCGGTAGTCGATCGCGCGGCGCCGGGCCTCCTCGGTGAACGACGCGTAGGCGGTGTCGACGAGCCGGCCCATGTCCACCTCCTCGGAGAGGACGGTGAAGCGGTGCGCGTCGAGCTTCGCGAGGTCGAGGACGTCGCCGACGAGCCGCGCGAGCCGGTCCGTCTCGGCCGCGACCACCGCGAGGGACTCCTCCGCCAGCACCGGGTCGGTGACGACGCCCTCGCGCAGCGCCGCCACGTGGCCGCGGATGCCCGTGAGCGGCGTCCGCAGCTCGTGCGAGACCGACATGAGGAAGTTCCGCTCCAGCTCCTGCGACTCGGCCAGCCTGGCGGCCATCTCGCGGAACCGCTTCGACAGGTGGGCGATCTCGTCGCGGCCGCGCAGGTCGGGCACGTTCGCGTCGTATCGACCCTCGGCGATGTCGTCAGCCGCACGCGAGAGCTGCAGCACGGGATCGGTGATCCGCCGGGAGAGATACGCGGCGAGCGCGCCCGCCACGATCAGCCCACCCAGGAAGCCGAGCGCCAACCGGCCGAAGAGGGTCAGCCACCGGTCGCGCAGCTCGGTCTTCGGTTTCGCGACGACGAGCGAGCCGAACGCCGGCGCGCCCTTCTCCAGCTCGAGCGGGTGCGAGACGGCGATGAAGGTTCGGTTCTCGCCCGGCGGCGTGAACTCGAACATGATCGACCGCGTCGTCGGCACGCGCCTGCCCATCGCCGCCTCCGAGAGCGACTTCAGGCCCGACTCCTCGCCGGGAAAGACACTCGGGCCGACGTAGAAGAGCCGGTCGCCGGTGGCGTCCTCGAGCTTGGCGGCCGCGAAGTCCGGGGCCTTCCGGCCCTCGTCCGTCGCGCGCCGGGCGGACTCGGCGTAGAGCTGAGCCAGCCCGCGCGACTCGTTCCGAAGCTCCCGGACCGACTGGTCGTGCGCATAGTCCTGGAAGAGCCGCAGCGCGATCAGCGAGGAGACAAGGCCGGCGCAGACGATCCCGACGAGGAACAGGGCCGGCAGCTTGAAGCGAAGCGACCGGAACACCGGCGCGGCTCCTAGGTGGCGGCCGGCGCGACGCTGCGGTCGGGGCCGACCTTGTAGCCGACGCCCCACACGGTCACGATCGGCGACGCGTCGCCGAGCTTCCGCCGCAGCTGGCGGACGTGGACATCGACCGTGCGCGTGTCGCCCGCGAACGTGTAGCCCCAGACCCGCTCGAGCAGCTGGTCGCGCGTCAGGACGAGGCCCTTGTGGTCGAGCAGCTCCCAGAGCAGGTCGAACTCCTTCGGAGCGAGCTGGATCTCCTCTTCGCCGACCTTCACCTCGCGCCGCCCCGCGTTGATCACGAGCTCGCCGTGCTTCAGCTCCTGCGCCTCGTCGCGGCGGCGCTCGGGCGCAGAGCGGCGCAGCACGCTCTTGACGCGCGCGACCAGCTCCCGCGGATTGAAGGGCTTCGTCAGGTAATCGTCGGCGCCGACCTCGAGCCCGATGATCTTGTCCACGTCCTCGTCGCGGGCGGTCAGCATCAGGATCGGGACGTCCGAGGTCTTGCGCACGCGGCGGCAGATCTCGATCCCGTCGATGTCGGGCAGCATCAGGTCGAGCACGATCAGCGCCGGAGTCTCGGTCGCGACCTGGGTCAGCGCCGCGCTGCCGTTCGTGACGGCGCGCACGTTATAGCCCGCGTTCTTGAGGTAGAGCGAGACGAACGAGGCAATCGACGCCTCGTCCTCGACCACGAGGATCGTCTGCGTCGTCGTGGCCATCACGGCTCGGACGGCGGGAGGAGGATCGTCGTCGGCTCCGCCGGAAGCGGCAGACAGTCCGCCAACTCGGTCCGGCAGTCGACGCCGTCCACCGAGTAGACACCCGGCTTCCTCGTGTCCCCCTTCAGCAGCACCGAGCCCCGGCCGACCGCCGCGGAGAGGTCGATCCCGGCGCCGCGGATCACGATCTTCCAGCCGCCCCCGATCATCCGGAAGCGGAGGCGATCCCCGGTGCAGACCGTCGCCGTGCCGCGGAAGGTCTCGTCGTCGCAGTTGAACACGAGCGGCTCGGTCAGGTCGCCGGGAGTCGTGTCTACCACGGACACGGAGCCGAGGTCGACCCGGCCGACGACGGTGCCGCGCCCCTTGAGCACGACCAGGCCGCGGCCGTCGTTGATCGACAGCCGGTTGGCGTCACTCTTCGCCGCCAGCGCCACTGCGGGCACGACGACGAGAACTGCGAGCACGATGAGGATGGATGCCTTGCGCATCGGTACTCGGAAGTATCGACCGTGCGCGTGATTCCGACGTGTGTGCACCGTAAGGAAAGTGTAAGCGCGGACCCCGTCCCGGCCGCCTGCGTACATTCCGCCGGTGGACGAGATCGTCGCCTTCGGCGAGATCGTATTCGTCGTCGCCTGCGGGCTGCTCGCGGCGATCCTGCTCCGAGCGGTCGCGGACCGGATCGCGCTCCCGAGCGCTGCGCTCTTCCTCGCGGTCGCGGCCGTCGCGTCGGACGTCTTCCCCTCGCTCGCAGACGCCCTCTCGGTGCAGGAGGTGGAGCGGATCGCGGTCGTGGCGCTCGTCGTGATCCTGTTCGACGGCGGGCTGCACATCGGCTGGCGCCGCTTTCGGACCTCGGCGGTTCCGATCCTCTCGCTCGGCGTGCTCGGCACGTTCGCGACGGCCGGGCTCGTCGCGGTGGCCGCCCACGGGCTGCTCGACCTCTCCTGGACGGTCGCCGGCCTGCTCGGCGCGGCGATCGCGCCGACCGACCCGGCAGTCGTGTTCTCCGTCCTCGGAGGACGGGAGATCGAGGGCCGCACGGGGACGATTCTCGAAGGCGAGTCCGGCGCCAACGACCCGGTCGGGATCGCGCTGATGATCGGGATGATCGAGTTCGCCACGAGTGACGACGGCTCGCTCTGGAACGTCGCCGGGGAGTTCGCGCTCGAGCTGAGCGTCGGCGTCGCCGTGGGCATCGCCGGCTGGCGGCTGTTCCTGCCGCTCGTCCGCCGCGTCCCACTGGCCGAGCCGGCGCTCCATCCGCTGCGGGTCCTGGCGGCGGCGGGAGTGATCTACGGCGCCGCCGCCGTCCTCCACGGCTCGGGCTTCGTCGCCGTCTTCGTCGCGGGCATCCTGCTCGGCGACGAAGCGCTTCCGCGACGAGACGAGGTCGAGGGCTTCCTCAGCTCGCTCTCCAGCCTCGCCGAGATCACGGTCTTCGTCGCCCTCGGCCTGACGATCCAGCTCTCCGCGCTCGACTGGCACATCTGGCGCGACGGGCTCGCGATCGCCGCTGTGCTCTGCTTCGTCGTGCGACCGCTCGTCGTGCTGACGTTGACCGCACCGATCCGCCTACGCCGCGGCGAGCGCCTCTTCCTCGCGTGGGCCGGGCTCAAGGGAGCGGTGCCGATCCTGCTCGCGGCGCTCGCGGTGCTCGGCGCCGTCGACGAGGCGGACCGGCTCTACGGGATCGTCTTCGTCGTCGTGCTCTTCTCGGTCGTCCTGCAGGGGACGCTCGTGCCGTTCGCGGCGTCGCGGCTCGGCGTGCCGATGCGCTCGCGCGACTACTCGGCGTCGTAGCGGTAGAAGCCGCGGCCCGACTTGCGACCGAGCAGGCCCGCGTTCCGCATCGCGACCAGCCGGGGCGGCGGCGCCATCCGCGGCTCGCGCGTCTTCTCGTAGAGCGCCTCGGAGGCGTGCACGTGCACGTCGATGCCGACGAGGTCGACGAGCCTGCACGGCCCCATCGGCCAGCCGGCGCCGTGCTCGAGCCCGGCGTCGAGGTCCTCGGGCGTCACGCGCGCCTCGTCGAGCACGCGGACGCAGTCGTTCAGGAGCGGGATCAGCACCCGGTTGACGACGAAGCCGGGCGTGTCGTGGCAGCGGATCGGATGCTTGCCCATCCGCTCCCCGAATGCGTACGCGGTCTCGACGGCGTCGTCGGCCGAAAGCTCGGCGCGCACGATCTCGACCAGCGGCATCAGCGGTGCCGGGTTGAAGAAGTGCATCCCGACGACACGCTCCGGCCTGGTCGTCGCAGCCGCGATCTCGGTCACGGAGAGCGCGCTCGTGTTCGTGGCCAGCACCGCACCCGGCCGGCAGAGCTGGTCGAGCTCGGCGAAGAGCTCCTGCTTCGGCCCGAGCTCCTCGACGATCGCCTCGATCACGAGGTCGCAGTCCGCGAACGCGTCGAGCTCGGTCGTCAGGCTCAGCCGTCCGACCGCCGCGTCGCGCTCGTCCTGGGCCATCGTCCCCTTCTCGACCTTGCGCGTGAGGAAGTGGCCGATGCGGTCGCGGGCGCGCTCGCCGAGCTCCTCGGCCACCTCGCGGCCGACGGTCTCGACACCGGCCTCGACGCAGAGCTGGGCGATGCCGGCCCCCATCGCGCCCAGGCCGACCACCCCGACCTTGCGGATCTCCGTCACGGGCGCGGATCCTAGATGCCTGCGAGGATCCCGCGGATGGAGATCCGGATCGAGGTCGTGGCGGGGGACGCGGACGCGCAGGCGTGGCTCGAGCTCCGGAACGAGGTCGCGCTCGAGCCGATGGCGGCCGACCAGCGCGCCCGAGTGCGCG
The DNA here is from genome assembly GCA_963808915.1 of uncultured Gaiellaceae bacterium. Lineage (GTDB taxonomy): Bacteria > Actinomycetota > Thermoleophilia > Gaiellales > Gaiellaceae > CAVTBT01. Next base: position 358,999 of record CAWEHJ010000002.1, read on the forward strand.
AGATGGGGCCCGACACCGTCGAGCTGCTCGCGCGCACCGAAGGCCGCCTCGTCGCCGCGGCGTTCGTCGGCAGCCCACTGGCCGAGCCGCGCGCGGTGCACGCGGGTTGCGCGGCCTACGTCCTCGCGGCCGAGCGTGGCCGAGGTGTCGGCACGGCGCTGTACGCCGAGCTCTCCCGCCGGGCACGCGCGCTCGGCAAGACGGAGCTCGAGACCGGCGCCCCCGCCGACGACGAGGCGTCGATCGGCTTCCTCCGGCGGCGCGGCTTCCGCGAGGTGACGAGATCGCAGCAGGCCTCGCTCGAGCTCTCCAGCGCGGCCGAGCCTCCGCCTGCTGTCGACGGCGTCGACGTCGTCGTCCTCTCCGGCCGTCCGGAGCTGGCTGCGGGGATGTACGAGGTCGCCCGTCAGGCGATCCCGGACATCCCGGTCGCCGAACCGATCGACGCAGGCTCGGAGGACGAATGGCGCGCCGACGAGCTGGCGTTCGCGCGAGACGACCTCTCCGTCGTCGCGCTCGCCGGCGACCGCGTGGTCGGGTACAGCACGCTCGGCGACTACGGCGAGGAGACCGGGCTCCACCTGATGACCGGCGTGCTGCGCGACTGGCGCGGCCGCGGCGTCGCGCGAGCGCTGAAGCTGGCGCAGATCGAGGCGGCGCGGCGCGCGGGCCTCACCAAGCTGGTGGCGTTCAACGACGCGACGAACGAACCGATGCAGCGGCTGAACGTCGCGCTCGGGTACCGGCTGCACCCGGTCTACGCGTCGTTCCGCGGGCCGCTCGCGCCCTAGCCGCCGAGGCGGCGGCGGCGCTCGACCTCGTCGACGCGGGAGTCCGCACCGAACAGGAACGAGAGCGGGCCGAGCAGCAGGAGCACGATCAGGAGGAGGGAGATCATGCAGAGATCATCGGCCCGAGCCTCGATAAGCACAAGTCGTAGTAGGATTGTCGTCGATCATGGAACCTGATCGCTGGCTCGGGGTCGAGCTCCGTCATCTGGCCGCGCTGGAGGCCGTCGCGCGCGAGCACTCCTTCGGCCGTGCCGCGACCGCCCTGGGGTACACGCAGTCGGCGATCAGCCAGCAGATCGCGACGCTGGAACGCTCGGTCGGCGAGCGCCTGATCGAACGGCCCGGAGGGTCGCGGCCGGTCGCCCTGACCGAGGCCGGGGAGCTCCTGCTCGGGCACGCGGGAGCGATCGTCGCGCGGCTCAAGGCGGCGCAGGCCGACCTGCGCGCGCTCGGGGAGGGCCGCGCGGGCACGTTGCGCGTCGGCGCGTTCCAGAGCGTGGGAGCGCGCGTGCTCCCCGATGTCGTCCGTCGCTTCGTCGGCGCGTGGCCCGGCGTCGATCTGAACCTGCACGAGTCGAGCGCGGACGACGAGCTGCTCGAGCTCGTGGAGCGTGGCGAGCTCGACGTCGCCTTCGTGATGCTGCCGATCCCGGACGGGCCCTTCGAGACGATCGAGCTGCTCCGAGACCCCTACGTCCTGATCGCGCGCGCCGGCTCGGCGCTCGCCGGCGGGAGACAGGTGCGGATCGCGGACCTCGTCGACGAGCCGCTCGTCGGCAACCGGCTCTGCCGCTCGTCGGCGCTCGCCGAGAGCGCGCTCCGCCTGCGCGGGCTGGAGCCGACCGTCGCCTTCCGCTCCGACGACAACGGCACCGTGCAGGGGCTCGTCGCTGCGGGAATCGGCTCCGCCGTCGTGCCGCGACTCGCAGTCGACGAGACGGACGACCGGGTCGTCGTGCTGCCGCTCGAGCCGGCGCTCCCGCCACGCCTGATCGGCCTCGCCTGGCATCGCGACCGGCACCGCTCCGCGGCGGCCCGCGCGTTCGTCGAGACCGCGATCACGCTCTGCAGCGAGCTCGCCGCGGCCGCCTAGCGAAGCGCTGCTCCGAACGACCCGTCAGAGCCGCTCGACGACGGCCGCGAGGGCCTGGCCCTGCCCGATGCACATCGTCGCGACGCCGTAGCGCTCGCCGCGGCGCTCGAGCTCGGCCAGCAGAGTCGCCGTGATCCGCGCGCCCGTCGCACCGAGGGGATGGCCGAGCGAGATGCCGCCGCCGTTCGGGTTCACGTCGCCGGCATCCCAGCGCTCCCTCAGGCCGGTGTCGGCGAGGAACTGGAGCACGACCGAGGCGAAGGCCTCGTTGACCTCGATCACCGAGATGTCGGCCCAGGTCAAGTCCGCCTTGGCGAGCGCGCGGGAGCAGGCCTCGGGGTTGCCGTGCAGCATCCGGTACGGGTCGACGCCCGAGAGGCCGAACGAGACGAAGCGGGCGCGCGGCGTCAGGCCGTGCCGCTCCAGCGCCGGCTCGCTTACGAGCAGCATCGCCGCCGAGCCGTCGACGATCGAGCTCGAGTTGCCGGCGGTCACGACACCGTCCGCCTTGAAGGCCGGCGGCAAGGAGGCGAGCTTCTCGAGCGAGGTGTCGCGCCGCGGCGCCTCGTCGACGGCGAAGAGCACCGCCGCGCCCGCGGCCGAGGTCTCGACGGGAACGATCTCGCCCTCGAAGCGGCCCTCGTCGATCGCGCGAATCGCGCGGGCGTGTGACTCGTACGACACCTCGTCGAGCGCCTCGCGCGTCAAGCCCCACTCCGCCGCGATCGCCTCGGCGGAGATCCCCTGCGGCACGATCGGCCAGCGCTCGGCGATCTTCTCGTTCAGCCCGGCGAAGCCCTCGGCGCCCAGGTTCGAGCCCATCGGCACGCGCGACATCGACTCGACACCCGCTGCGACGACGACGTCGAGCTGCCCGGCGCGAATCGCGGCCCAGCCGTTGAACGCCGCCTGGAGTGAGGAACCGCACTGCCGGTCGACGGTCGAGGCGCAGACCGTCTCCGGCCAGCCCGCGACGAGGACGGCGACGCGGCCGACGTTGAGCGCCTGCTCGCCGACCTGGGTCACGCAGCCCATCTGGACGTCTTCGACCGCGCCCGGGTCGAGGTCGACCCGCTGGACGAGCCCGTTCAGCAACGCGGCGGCGAGATCGTCCGCGCGCACGCCGGCGAGGGAGCCGTTCCGCCTGCCGATCGGCGAGCGGACGGCGTCGACGATGTAGGCCTCGGTGCTCATCCTGCGCTGTGTCCAGGCTACCGCGGCCGGATGCCCTGGCGGAAGCGAAAGAGCCAGTGCGGGTCGTACTTCCGCTTCACCGCCTGGAGCCGCTTCAGGCTCGCGCCGTAGTAGGCGTGCTGCCAGCCGGCCTGGGCCGGGTCGATGTAGTTCAGGTAGGCGAAGCCGGAGACGAACGGCCGCAGGCTCGCGTGGAAGGAGCGAAGCCACGCGAGGTTCGCTCCGGCCGGCCCGCCCGGCGCCCACGACGCGATCTCCTGGAACGAGAAGAGCGCCTTGCGATGCGCGAAGGCGGAGCCGCCGGCGGGGACGCGCCGGATCGCGCCGCCGTAGGAGTCGAGCAGGACGCTGACGCCGCCGGCCGGCCCGCCCGCTCGAGCGGCGACGCCGTCGAGCAGCCTCCGGATCCCGGCGGAGGAGAGCGGCGTGTACGCATAGTCGGAGGCCGCGGCGAAGGTGCTGCGGACGTCGTTGCCGCCCCAGTAGCGCACCGAGCCCGGGTAGTCCCGCGCCACCGTCGAGACGCGGGTCGGCGCCCCCGTCGAGGCGAGCGGGGCGATCAGCGCGGCGAGGCGCTCCTTCGTCCCGGCGAGCTGCCCGACGGCGCGGATCGAGGGCGTCCCACCCGCCGCGCACGAGAGCGCGAGCACGGAGAAGAGCTCGTTCGGCGCGTGCGGCGCCCAGGCCTGCCACGCGGCGACCGCTGCCGCTGCGTCGCTCCAGGGCCACTCGACCGCGAAGGTGGACACGCCGCCGACACGGTGAACCGCGAAGCGGAACGAGGTCACGATCCCGAAGTTGCCGCCTCCCCCGCCACGGCTGGCCCAGAGCAGGTCGGGGTGCTCGGCCGGGCTCACGTCGAGCACCCGGCCGTCGGCGACGACGATCCGCAGCGAGCGCACGTTGTCGCACGTCAGGCCGTACCGGCGCGAGAGGAAGCCGTGACCGCCGCCGAGCGTCAGGCCGGCCACCCCCACCGTCAGGCACGAGCCGCCGGGAATCGTCACGCCGCGGGCCGAGTACAGGCGGCCGTAGATCTCGCCGAGAGTCGCACCCGCCCCGATCGTCGCGGTCTTGCCGTCCGCCGCGAGAGCGATTCCGTCCAGCCGGGAGACGTCGACGACGAGGCCGTTCTGGACGGTCGAGTAGCCGCCGTAGCTGTGCGCGCCGCTCCGCGCCGCCAGCGGCACGTGGTTCCGTCCGGCCCAGCGGATGCAGCGGGCCACGTCGTCCGCGCTCTCGCAGTAGGCGACCGCGAGCGGCTGCACGCCGTCGAAGCGCGTGCTGCGGAGCAGCCGTGCACTGCCGTACCCGGCCGCGCCGCGGCCGACGACGTCGCCGCGCAGCTCGCGCGCCAGCGCCCGCACCCGCGGGTCCGATGCCTCGAAGAGCTGCCGGCAGCCGCCACCACGGCACGAGCGACGCGCCGAGCGCGACCCTCGCGCCTCGCTCGAGCAGTGTCCTGCGATCCAGCGCGTTCGACCCCTCGTGAGGCATAGGCTCCGAATGATGGCGGCAACGGCGACCGAGCGAAAGCTGCTGCTCGACGGCGAGTGGATCGAGACAGGCAAGCTGGATCGAGGTCCGCTCGCCCTACGCGGGAGAGACGGTTGCGCGCGTGCCGCAGGCGGGAGCCGCCGAGGCGCGCCGGGCGATCGACGCCGCCGAGCGCGCCATGCGCGAGCCGCTCCCCGCGCACAAGCGCGCCGAGATCCTCGTCCGCGTGGCGGGGCTGCTCGGCCGCCGGGCCGACGAGGCCGCCCGCCAGCTCTCGGCCGAGGCCGGCAAACCGCTCAAGGCCGCCCGGGTCGAGGTCGCGCGCGCGATGTCGACCTACACGATGGCCGCGGTCGAGGCGCGCAAGCTCGCCGGCGAGGTGGTGCCGATGGAAGGCACCCAGGCGGGCGAGGGCAAGCTCGCCTTCACGCTGCGGCTGCCGCTCGGCGTCGTCGGCGCGATCTCGCCGTTCAACTTCCCGCTCAACCTCGTCGCGCACAAGATCGCGCCCGCCCTCGCGGCCGGCTGCGCGGTCGTGCTCAAGCCCGCCTCGCAGACGCCCCTCTCGGCGCTCCTGCTCGCCGAGCTGGAGACGGAAGCCGGCCTGCCGCCCGGTTGGCTCAACGTCCTGGTCGGCCCTGCCTCCGAGCTCGGCGACGTGCTCGTCGAGGACGAGCGCGTGCGCGTGCTCACCTTCACCGGCTCGGGCGCGGTCGGCTGGGGGCTGCGCGAGCGGGCGCCGCGGAAGAAGGTCAACCTCGAGCTCGGCAACGCCACGCCGGTGATCGTCGAGGCCGATGCCGACCTCGACGACGCGACCACGCGGCTCGCTGCCAACGCCTTCTCGTTCGCCGGCCAGAGCTGCATCTCCGTCCAGCGCATCTACGTCGCCCGCGAGGCCTACGACGGCTTCCTCGAGCGGTTCGTCCCCAAGGTCGAGGCGCTCACGGTCGGCGACCCGGCCGAGGAGGAGACGGACGTCGGCCCGCTGATCGCGCCGAAGGAGCGGGAGCGCGTGCACGAGTGGATCGAGGAGGCCCGAGCGGCGGGCGCCCGCATCCTCACCGGCGGCACGATCGAGGACGACCTCCTGCAACCGACGGTGATCGCGGACGCCGGCCCGGACTTGAAGGTCTCCTGCGAGGAGGTGTTCGGCCCGGTCGTGACCGTCAACGCCTACGACACGCTCGACGAGGCGCTCGCGCTCGCGAACGGCACGCGCTACGGCCTGCAGGCGGGGATCTTCACGGCCAGGCTCGACACCGCGCTCCGCGCGAGCCGCGAGCTCGAGTTCGGCGGCGTCGTCGTCAACGAGGCGCCGACCTTCCGCGCCGACCAGATGCCGTACGGAGGCGTGAAGGACTCCGGGAACACGCGCGAGGGCCCCGCCTGGGCCGTGCGCGAGCTCACGGAGGAACGGCTCGTCGTGCTGCAGCTCTGACGCGGGCCAGGGACGCTCCGAGGCCGTCGCTAGACTCGGCGACTCGATGGCCCTGCTCTCACGCCTGCGCAGGCGGAGCGACGACTCCGCCGAGACCGAGCTCGAGCCGGAAGGCGCTGCGCTGCAGGCCGTCCCGGCGCCGCCGGCCGCGCCCGCGGCACCGCAGCGACGCCGTCGGATCGCGCCGCCCGCGAGCGAGCTGCGCCGCGAGCGGCGCGCGCTGATGCGCGTCCGCGAGGAGCGGCTGCGCGACCTCGGCGGGCTCGCGCTCGAGATGTACCGCCGCGATCGCTTCCGCGAGGACCTGCTCGTCGAGCGCTGCACCGACCTGATCGCCCTCGAGGCCCGCATCCACGAGCTCGACGCGCTGCTGTCGATCACGAGCCCGCTGCGCCGCGCCACCCCGGTCGCGCGCTGCGAATGCGGTGCGCCGCTGCTCGCCGCGATGAACTTCTGCGCCACCTGCGGGCGTCCGACCCAGCCAGGGGACGCGGCCTGAGCTCGAGCCCCTCCGGCGGCCTGGAGGTCCGCGACGCCGCCGGGCTCTGTCCCCGCTGCCGCGAGCCGTTCGACGCCGAGCAGGAGTACTGCCTGGAGTGCGGCCTGCGGCTGCCGTGGGAGAGCGTCGTCTTCACGCGCCTCACCGCCCGGACGGCCGCCCGCACGCGCTTCCTGCCCCGCGACTGGATCTGGCCGGCGGCGCTCGCGCTGGTCGTCGCCGTCGCCGGCGCCGCCGCTGCGATCGCCTTCGTCCGGAACGACTCGTCCGGCGGTGATGCGTTCGCGGTCGCGACGGGCGGCAACAAGCCGGTCGCCCCTGCGACGACGACGCCGACGACCGCCGGCACGACCGCCAAGGGCGCCGGCGGCAAGGCGAAGCCGGCCGCCGCGGGGCTGATCCGCTGGCCGCCCGGCCGGAACGCGTGGACGATCGTCCTCATCTCGCTGCCGCAGACGGGGGGCGGAGCACCCGCACGCGCCAAGGCGGACGAGGCCCTCGGGCGCGGCCTGCGCCAGGTGGGTGTGATCGACTCCTCACGCTTCGCGAGCCTCCACCCCGGCTACTACGTCGTCTTCACCGGCATCTACGGCTCCGAGGAGGAGGCGACCGGCGCATTGCAACGGGCCAAGGCGGTCTTCCCCCTCGCGTACACGCGTGAGGTCGCCGCGTAGGTGTAGACCTCGCTGTTGCCGGGTAGGGAGACGAGGTTGATCCCCCGATCGTCTACCCCGCTGGCAACGCCAGGAGCGACTTTGTAACACGCGGGCAAATCGGTAGACTGGCGCGGAAGCTCCCGCCCGAACGCCTGGTTTTCCGCTTTGCAAAAGGCAAGTCCGACACGCACGGAGTCCCCCATGGATGAGCAGATCGCGCAGCTCCAGACCTGCATGTATCAATACTCGCGAGCGATCTACCGCTCGATCAAGGACCTGATCGAGCCCTACGCCGACCATCCGACGCGCCTGGAGAGCTGCCGCACGGTGCTCGAGCAGTGCGAGTCGACGATGGAGCGCCTGGCCGCCGACCCGCAGTACTTCGCCCGGCCCGACCGCGCGCTTTTCCAGGACATCCGCCGCTTCTTCCCGATCACCGCGCAGGCCCAGGTCGCCTGGGCGGTCCGCGAGGGGGTGGGCGCGGCTGTCGGCTTCATCGAGATGCAGATCGAGGCCGGCGCGCTCGACGGCGGCGTGGCCCGCTGCAAGGCGACGACGCGCAAGGGCAAGGCCTGCCAGCGGACGCCGCTGCCCGAGCGCGACTACTGCCCGTCGCACCAGCATCTCGATCGCGCCACGATCGCGGCGTAGGCGCGTTCAGCCTGCCTGAGCACGCGCGGGCGATAAGCTCGCGCCGTGTCGCACGACACCGACAAGCTGATCCGCCAGCTGTCGCTCGTCGCCTTCCTGATGGCCGAGCGGCGGCCACTGACGGCGCGCGACGTCAAGTCGAACGTCGAGGGCTACTCGGAGATGAGCGACGAGGCGTTCGCCCGCCGCTTCTACTCCGACCGCTCCGAGCTGATCGCGCTCGGCGTCCCGCTCCACTCGCAGCGCGACGAGTTCACCGGCGAGGAGCTCTACACGCTGCGGTCCGAGAACTACTTCCTGAACGAGATCGAGCTCGACGACGACGAGCTCGCCGCGCTGACGACGGCGTTCTTCATGCTCGAGGGGCAGTTCGCCTACGCCGAGCCCCTGCGGCTCGCGCTGCAGAACCTGGCGCTCGGCCGCCCGGGCTTCCCCGGCCCGCTCGTCGGCACCGAGGCGCGCGTGACCATGAACGACCCGGACTACTCGCCCGAGATGGCCGGTCGCCTCGCGAAGCTGGAGACGGCGATCTCGAAGGGCCGCACGGTCAAGTTCGCGTACTGGTCGATCTCGCGGGACGACGAGCGGGAGCGCACGCTCAACCCGCTCGCGCTGCTGCACGACCTCAGCGCCTGGTACGTCGTCGGCGAGGATCTCGACGACGAGAGCCGGCGCAAGAAGTTCCGCGTCTCGCGGATCCGCTCCGACATCCGCTTCGCCACCCGCCGCGAGCGTGACTTCCGCGCTCCCTCGGACTTCGTAATCGACGACTACCGCGGCAAGCCGCCCTGGCAGGTCGGCGACGAGCAGCTCGGGCTGGCACGCGTGGACGTCCACGGCGACACGGCCTGGTGGGTCGCCCGGACGCTCCCGAACGCGGGCTCGCTCGTGGACGGGATCTTCGAGACCCCGCTCGCGACCGTCGGCCCGCTCTCCTCCTGGGTGCTGCGCCAGAACGGCCGCGCGGTACCGCTCGACCCGCCGGAGCTGCGACGGGACGTCGCAGCCGCCCTCGCCCTGATCCGCGAGCGCCACGAGGGCGAGGCGCCCAAGCCCGGACGGGCGCGTCCGGCCGGCGCGCACCCCGCCGCCCCCGACCGCCAGGCAGGCCCGGTGGCGCCGGAGCGCTTCGGCGTCCTCCAGGCCCTGCTCGCTCACCTGCTCGCCTCGTGCGGCGAGGGCAAGGACTCCGAGCTCGACGGGCAGGAGCTCGGCGGACCGCTTCTCGATCACGCTCGAGGAGCTGGAGGAGTCGCTCTCGCTGCTCAACCTCGTCAACTTCGGCGGCGGCTGCTACACGGTCTACGCCGAGCTGTCCGAGGACGGGATCGTGCGGGTCGACAAGGAGCTCTACGGCGACGTCTTCCGCCGGCCGCCGAAGCTGACGCCGCTCGAGGCGCGCGCGATCAGGCTGGCGCTCGAGTTCGTCGGCCCGATGATCGCGGCCGACTCGCGCTCGCCGCTCGAGAAGGTCCGCGACAAGCTCGAGGAGACCTTCGGCCAGTTCGAGCTCGAGCGTGCACCCGACTCCCCCGGCGACACCGACGAGGAGCGCCTCGTGAGCGCCCTCAGCACGGCGATGGAGCGGCACCAGGTCGTCCGGCTCGAGTACCTGAAGGAGGGCGAGGAGGAGCCGACCGTGCGCGACGTCGAGCCGTACCGCTTCGCCCGCGAGCTGCCGTACTGGTACGTCCACACGTGGGACCGCGGCGCGGGCGGCTCCCGCACGTACCGGCTCGACCGGATGCGCTCGGCCGAACCGACCGGCGAGACCTTCGAGCCACGCGCCGACTTCGACCCGAACTACCTCCGCGACCCCCACGTCGCCCGCGTCCTCTACGCGAAGCCGATCGCCCGCTGGAAGGTCGAGCGCGGCGCGCAGCCGCTGCGGGACGGGTCGGCGGTCGCAGACCTGCCGTACGCGTCGGAGGAGTGGCTGCTGACGGAGATCCTCGCCGACCGGGGCGAGGCGATCGTGCTCGAGCCCGCGTCGCTTCGGAAGACGATCGCCGCCCGGGCGAAGCAGCTGGGGCGCGAGCTCGGCGGGGCGAAGGCGCCTAAGCGGGCAGGAGCACGGTAAAGGTCGATCCGCGGCCGAGCGCCGACTGGACGTCGAGCGTTCCGCCGTGCGCCTCCGCGATCGAACGCGCGATGAACAGGCCGAGCCCGGTGCCGGGCTTCGCGCTCCCAGTGCCGGCCCGACCGAACTTCTCGAAGATCAGGCCGTGGTGCTCGGGGGCGATCCCCGGCCCGTCGTCTCGGACCGCGATCCGCACGCGTCCGTCGCCGCCGCCGACGCTCACCCGCACCTCCTGGCCGTCCGGCGAGAACTTGACGGCGTTCGCGACGAGGTTGTCGAGCAGCTGACGGAGGCGGTCGGGATCGGCGTGGATCGAGGGCACGCTCGGGGCCACGTCGATCGTCAGGCGCACGTCGTCCTGGGCGAGCTCCGCGGTCGAGACCGTCTCGCGCACCACCCTCGCCACGTCGACCTCCTGGAAGCGGTACGAGAACGTCCCCGCCTCGATCCGTGACGTGTGCAGCACGTCCTCGATCAGGTGCGAGAGGCGGCTCGTCTCGTCGCCGATCACGGCCAGGAACGCCTCGCGCTGGTCGGGCCGGAGCTCGCGCCAGCGCTGCTGGAGCGTGCGGGCGGAGCCGATCACCGCCGCCATCGGGCTGCGCAGCTCGTGCGAGACCATCGAGACGAAGTCGGCGCGAAGGGCGGAGAGCCGGCGCAGCTCCTCCACGGTCGTCCGCTCCGCCTCGTAGGCACGGATGTTCTGCACCGTCGTCGCGATCAGACGACCGAGCAGCGTCACGAGCTCGATCTCCTCGGCCGTGAACGAGTCGGGCTCGAGCCGGCTGATCGAGAAGAGGCCGATCGTCCGACCGCCAGACTGCAGGGGCGCGACGACGCGGGAGCGAAGGCCGAGCGCGACGAGCGGCTCCTCCTCGGGCCTGGTGTCGACCGTCAGGTCGATCCGCACCTGGGTCCGTCCATCGAGCACGCGCTGCAGCACGTCGCCGATCTCGTCGGCGGGCAGACCTGCCGGGAAGAGATCCGCGCCGAGCCCGGCCGTCGAGACGATCTGGGTCGATCCCTCCTCGACCCGCATCACCATCAGCCGGTCGAAGGGGACGACGCCTGCCACCTCACGGATGAAGGCGTCGAAGGCCTCGTCCAGCTTGAGCGAGGAGGCGAGCGCACGGGCGCAGCGGTTCGCCGCCTCGAGCAGGTCGACGCGGCGGCCGAGCTCGTCGCGCAGCCGCTCCGCCTCGCCGGCCCGCGTCAGCACGCGTCGCGTCTCGCGGCCCAGCCGGGCGACAAGCCAGCCGCAGATCAGCCCCGTGAGCAGGAAGACGCCGAAGGGGAACGTGAACCGATCGGCGAGGAAGCCCGGCGGGCCGAACCGGTCGGCGCGCCACCACTCGACGGCGACGAGATAGGGCAGGAGCACGACCGGGACGAGCACACCGCCCGCGATCCCGTAGCGGAGCGCTCCCTCGACCACGACGAAGATGAGCCCGAACCGCGTCGGGCTGCCGTATTCGTAGGAATACAGCAGCCCGTAGGCGCAGATCACGCCGATGTCGAACGCGAGCGCGACCGCCGAGAGGAAGGGCGAGGGCCGACCCTCGCGACTCGCGAAGAGAAGTGCGAGCGAGCCGGCGGCGAACACGCCGGTCACGACCCAGGCCCAGAGCTCGTAGCCCGGCGGGTAGCTCTCGGTGAACACGCCGACCTCGACGGCCGCGAACAGGACCGCGAACGCCCGGACGCGCGCGATCCACCGGTCGACGTCGGGAAGGCTCGCGACGGCCGCGTCAGCAGGCATGCCGCTCCTCGAGCCGGTCGAGCGCCCAGCGGGCGTGCTCGGCGAGCAGCTCGTCCTCGCCCTCGGCGTAGACGGCGAGCACGGAAGCGTGCTCCGGCCCGCCCGAGTTCCCGAGCGCGACGAGCGCGTTTCGGCGCAGCCAGCGCGGGTCGTTCCTCGGCACGTAGAGCCGGTCGTAGCGGCCGACGAGCTCGTCGCCGTCCGCCTCGAGCCAGGCGACGAGGTCGACGGTCGGCTCGGCCCCGGCCGGCGGTGCCGAGCCGGCCCGCCGCTTCTCGACGCCGCGGTTCCACGGGCAGACGTCCTGGCAGATGTCGCAGCCGTAGACCAGATCGCCCATCGGCTCGCGGTAGCGCTCCGGGATCGCCGCGGGCGCCTGGCTCCAGTACGAGAGGCAGCGCGTGGCGTCGAGGGTCCCGGGCTCGTCCAGGGCGTCCGTGGGGCACGCGTCGATGCAGAGCGTGCACGAGCCGCAGCCCGCGTCGAGCGGCTCGGTCGGCTCGAGCTCGACGTCCGAGACGAGCGTCCCGAGCACGACCCACGAGCCGTGCCGCCGCGTGATCAGCATCGTGTTCTTGCCGTAGAAGCCGACCCCCGAGCGCGCGGCCGCCTCGCGGTCGACGTGCTGGTTCGCATCGACGAGCACGCGGTACGAGCCGCCGAGCCGCCGCCCGAGCGCGTCGAGCCGCTCGCGCAGGTCTGCGTAGCGGTCGCTCCAGGTGTAGCGCGGCAGTCGCCCTTCCCCCGGCCCCGGCTCCGGGCCGTCGGCCCAGTAGCAGAGGGCCGCGGAGACGACGCTCCTCGCGCCCGGCAGCAGCGTCTCCGGATGACACGAGACCTCGGGCTGCGCCATCGTGAAGCGCATGTCGGCGAAGAGGCCGCGCGCGCGGCGGTCGCGGATGTGCCGCTCCGTCGCCTCGTAGGGCTCGGCCGCGGCGACACCGACGGCGTCCAGCCCGAGGTCGTGCGCCAGCGCGATCAGCTCCGCCCGCTGCATGCGAGGATCATGCCCGTGAAGGCGGTTCGCATCCACGAGGACGGCGGGCCCGAGGTCCTCCGCTACGAGGACGTGCCCGATCCGGTGGCAGCCCCGGGCGAGGTGCTGATCCGCCTACGCGCGGCCTCGCTCAACCACCTCGACGTCTGGGTCCGCCGCGGCTTGCCGTCTGTGCCGAAGCCGCGCATCCTCGGCGCGGACGGCGCGGGCGTCGTCGAGGCGCTCGGCGACGGGGTCGAGGGCTTCGCCGCCGGCGACCGCGTCGTGATCAATCCGGGCCTCGAGCACGGCTCGACGATCACCGTCGTCGGCGAGCACACAGACGGGACGCACTGCGAGCTGATCGCGTTGCCCGCCGGGCAGGTGCACACCCTCGACGATCGTCTCTCGTTCGAGGAGGCTGCGGCGTTCCCGCTCGTCTACGAGACGGCGTACCGGATGCTGGTCACGCGAGCGGCGCTGCGTGAGGGCGAGACCGTGCTGATCTGGGGAATCGGCGGCGGGGTCGCCACCGCTGCGTTCGAGCTCGCGCGAGCGCTCGGCGCGCGCACGATCGTCACCTCGAGCTCCGACGACAAGCTCGAGCAGGCGCAATCCTGGGGCGCGGACGTGACGGTCAACCACAACGACGGCGACGTGGTCGCGGCCGTCAAGGAAGCGGGCGGAGCCGATCTCGTCGTCGAGACCGTGGGGGAGGCCACGTGGGCGCGGTCGCTGGCGGCCGTCAAGCCTGGCGGGCGTGTGGTGGTCTGCGGCGCGACGAGCGGCCCGAACCCGCCTGCCCAGCTGCATCGCTTCTGGTGGAAGCAGCTGACGGTCTACGGCTCGACGATGGGGACGCGCGAGGACTTCCTGGGCGCGTACGACCTCGTGCGCCGGGGCCGGGCGCGCGTGCACGTCGACCGCGTCTTCCCGCTGGCCGAGATCCGGGCCGCGCACGAGCGGCTGGAGGCCGGCGAGCAGCTCGGCAAGATCGTGCTCTCGATCCCGTAGTCGCGGGAAGAAGTCCCTGCCGGAAACCGTTGAACCGGCATCACGACATCACCAGGGAGCCAGCCATGAGAAACCGCCTGTCATTCCTCCTCTCCGTCGCGGCGCTGGGCGTCGCCGTGCTCGGCGCGACCCCGGTCGCCGGGGCCGCGAAGGGCTTCCTCCTTCCGAGCGGGAGCGTCGGCACCGCCCAACTCCGGACGGGCGCCGTCACGAGCGCGAAGCTGCACAACGGCACCGTCGCGGCGGTCGACATCCAGAAGCGCGCGATCACGAGCGCGCACGTCAAGGACGGCAGCCTCCTCGCCGCCGATTTCCGGGCCGGACAGCTCCCCGCAGGCCCGAAGGGCGACCCGGGCGCGACGAACGTCGTCTACCGCCGTGCCCAGACGACGCTCGGCACGGCCGGGCTCGCGACGGCGGTCGCCGTCTGCGCGCCGGGAGAGACGCTGGTCGGCGGTAGCGGCGCGCTGTTGCGGGCCGGCGACACCCTCTCGGCCGACCCGAACGTCTTCCTCCTTGGCAGCTTTCCGGCAGCCGACGGGAACGCCGGCCCGGCCGACGGCGGCACGGCCAGCCGCTGGATCGCGGTCGCGCGCGCGAGCGAGCCGAGCTCGACCCGCATCGTCGCGTTCGCCGCCTGCGCGAAACCCTGATGCTTAGCCGAAGCCGAGGATGAACTTGGCATCCTCGGACATCTTGTCGGGCGTCCACGGCGGGTCGAAGGTCAGCTCGACCTCGACCTCGCCGACGCCCGGCAGCGCCGCGACCGCGTCGTGGATGCCGTCCTGGATCATCTGCCCGGCGGGACAGCCCATCGACGTCAGGCTGTGGATCACCTTGACGTTGTCACCGTCGATCTCCGCCTCGTAGAAGAGGCCGAGCTCGACGATGTCCATCCCCAGCTCGGGGTCCTCGACCCCGTGCAGCGCCTCGACGACGTCGTCCTTCGTGACCATGCGCCGAGTCTAGCGACGGCTCGTCACCGCGACGCTAGCCGAGCAGGCGCACTTCCTCGCGGCGCTCGCGGGCGAAGAAGTGGATCGCCTCGTCGAAGCGAACCCAGTTGCAGCGCATGCACATCACGAGGGTGTGGGTCCGGGCGCTGTCGGCCAGGAAGCGGACGCCGCGGAGCAGGTCGCCGTTCGAGATCCCCGTCGCGACGACGATCACCTCGCCCTGCGCCAGCTCGTCCGCACCGAAGACCCGCAGTGGATCGTCGATCCCTTCCGCCTTTGCCTCCTCGATCTCGGCCCGTGTGGTCGGCCAGAGCTGCGCCTGCACGTCGCCGCCGAGGCAGCGCAGCGCGGCGGCGGTGAGGACGGCCTGCCGGGTGCCGCCGACGCCGATCGCGAGGTGGTCGTTCGTGCCTCTGATCGCCGCCGAGATCGACGCCGTCACGTCGCCGTCCTGGATCAGCTTGATCCGGGCGCCCGACGCGCGGATCTCCTCGATCAGGTCGTGGTGGCGCGGCCGGTCGAGCACGATCGTGGTGATGTCGTTGACGTTGCGGCCGAACGCGTCCGCGATCGCCTCGACGTTGTCGGCGACCGGCTTGAGCAGATCGATCCTGCCGCGCGCCCGCGGTCCGACGGCCATCCGCCGCATGTACATGTCGGGGAGCTGGAGCATCGAGCCGGGCGGGCCGACCGCGAGCATCGACATCGCGCCGTTGCCGCCGCGCGCCACCACTCCACGGCCCTCGAGCGGGTCGAGGGCGAGGTCGACCTCGTCCCCGCCGGAGCCGAGAACGTTGCCGACGACGAGCTGCGCACTGTCGCGCGGAGCGATCACGACCCGCCCCGTCGATCGACATCGCCTCGAGCCCGAGCTGCATCCCGCTCGCGGCCGCCTCCTCGGCGCCGTCCTGGTCGTCGCGCCCCAGCCAGCGCGCGCCGGCGAGCGCGGCGCGTTCCGTGACGCGCGCGTAGTGGACGCACAGGCAGGGCGGCCGCGTGTCGCCGGCGAGAGGCTCCGTCACCGCGCCACCGGCGTGACCTGCGCCGCGCGTTCGAGCACGAGCTCGAGGATCGCCTCGAGCGCGCGGTCGATCGACGTGTTCTCGATCACCGGCACGTCGTTCCGGCGGGCGCGCTCGACGATGTAGTCCTGGATCATCCGGATCTCGGGAAAGCCCTCGATGTACTTGTCGACGGGCCGGACCCCGGCCGAGGACGCGTCGCGGATCTCGAAGTGGCCCCGGTGATGCGCCTCGTCGTGGATCGCGACGACGCACTGCACGACGAGCGCGCGCTCGGGCTCGACCGACAGCATCCCGGGCACGAGGTGGATCCCCTCGAGCACCATCGACCAGTCCTCGGAGAGCGCGCGGTCGATCGCAGCCTCGACGCCGACGAGGACGTTGCGGGCCTGGTCGAGGAACCCGAGCAGTGCCGCGTCGCCGGTCTCCTCCTCCTCTGCCTTCGTCAGCGCGAGCGCCGCCTCGAAGCTCGAGTAGTGGATCGAAGGCATGAACGCCTTGGAGAAGAACGCGCGCATCGTCTGGCGGACGAAGTCGGTCGAGGTGACGCGCGTGATCCCGAGCCGGTGCGCAGCCTCCGTCGCGAGCGTCGACTTGCCTGTGCCGGTGGCGCCGCCGACGAGCAGCACCAGCGGCAGGTCGAGCTGGGCGAGATCGGGTCCAGCGCCGCAGCCTCCGCATCGCGCGATCGGCAGCCGGCGTGCCGAGCACCTCGGCCGCGAGCTCGTGCAGGCGGTCAAGCTCGAGCGTGACCGCGCCGCGGCCGCCGAGGTCGAGCTCCGCGCGCTGGGCGAGCTCGTAGGCGCTCGTCGCGGAGACGCCCGACGCCATCAGCGCCCGTGCCATCAGGCCCTTCGAGAAGGGCAGGCCGTCCTCGCCGCCGAGGGCGATCGGGACCGGGAAGCGGCGGCGCTCGCTCACTGCGGCTGCGGCCTCGTCCGCCAGCCGGAGCAGCTCGCCGTCGAGATCGCCCGCGACCGGCAGCGACGTCGTTCCTGGCCAGCAGCACCTCCACCCCGCGCTCGAGCCCCGCCTCGGCGACGACGTCGACCGCGGCGGCCTTCAGCTCGACGAGCCACACGTCGGCGTCGACACCGGCGAGCTCGGCCCGGAGGGCGTCGCGGTCGGCGAGGTTGCCGGACACATGCACGACGTCGGCGCCGTGCTGTTCCCGGAGATGCGTCTCGATCCCGGGATGCGCTCGCAGTGCCGAAGAACGCCACGCGCCGGCCCGACACGGACGCCATCGGCTCCGGGCGGAGGACGACGGGGACGATCGGCACGGCGGGCGCCGCGGCGGCGAGCGCGTCGCGCACGCGCTCCCAGCCCGAGGCCATCTCGGCCAGGGCGAGCACGACGAGGTCGGCCCCGAGCAGGCGGAAACGTGTTCAGGTAGCCGGCGGCGATCGCCGGGTCCTGACGGGCCGCCGACGACGAGCACGCGCCGCGCCGCGTCGCGACCGGCGGCACCGCGGCTCCGCTGCCGTCGAAGAGGACGAGCTCCGGCTCGAGCGCCGCGGCCGCGCGCGCGCGCCCTCGTGCACGTTCGAGACCCAGACGGCGCCGGCGAGCCCGCCGCCGCAGCGCCGGCAGCCGACCGTCTCGACGCCGGCGAGCGCGGCCGTCTCGAGGTAGTCCGACGCGGCGTGGCGACCGCTCCGCGACAGCTCGAGGAGCGCCTCGAGCGTCGGCGGGACACGGACGACCTCCGGCTCGGGCGGCCCTCCCCGCCCCATCGCCACGACGACCACGCGCCGGTCGCGGGAGAGCAGCCGCGCAGCGTGCCCGGTGACCGCGGTCTTGCCGACCCGCTTGCCGGTGCCGACGATCGCCAGGCGACGGCAGCTCGAACGGAGCCAGCACCGGCGCCTCGAAGCGGAAGTCCGCGCCGGCGTACGGCAGGCCGTGGGCGAGCACGCGGCTCGCGAGGCGGAAGCGCTGCGGGCGGGTCGAGCACGGGCTCGTCCGAGAGATCGAGCACGACCTCGGGCCGGTGCTCGGCGATCGCCTCGTCGAGCCCGGCGGCGAGCGGGACGCCGTATTCGTCGCCGCCCCGCAGCTTCTCCGTCCCGCCCGACGAGCACGGCCGCAACGACGTCGTACGGGAGGTCGCGCAGCGCGTCACGGACGACGGGTGCGTAGTGCTCGCCGTCGATGACCGCGAGCGCGCGCGGTGTCACCGGGTGGTCACCTCGTCCTCGATCTTGCCGGTGTACTTCTCGAACTCGAAGGTGTCCGTCGAGAACTGGATGATCCGCTCCTGGCCATGGAAAGGATGCTTGCGCCAGACCGAGACGTGCGAGCCGGAGACCTCGATCACGTTGTAACAGGGCCTCGTGTTGCCGCGGAGGCGCAGCGAGGAGACCGTGCCGGTGTTGATGACGAAGAGGTTCTCGAGCCGCCAGGCGTAGGGCACGTGCTTGTGGCCCGAGAGCACGAGATGGACGCCGGCGCGTTGCAGGCACTCGATCACGTCGCCCGCGTCGTAGACGATGTTCCGCTCGCGCCCCGTCCCGGGCACCGGCAGCAGATGGTGGTGCAGGACGAAGATCCGCAGGCGCGCCTCGGCGGCGAACTGCTCCTCGATCCAGCGGTAGCGGCCTCGCCCGACCTGGCCGTTGTCGAGGTCGGGCTCGGTCGAGTCGACGGCGACGATGCGTCACGCCCGACTTGCGCAGCACCGAGTTCCGCTCGCCGAACAGCTCCTCGAAGTGGAGGTAGCCGACGTTCCGCGAGTCGTGGTTCCCCGGCACGACGACGAGCGACTCGCACTCGATCCGGTCGACGTACTCGCGGGCGAGCTGGTACTCGTGCCGGAAGCCGAACGTCGTCAGGTCTCCGGAGCAGATGACGATGTCCGGACGCAGGTCGTTGACCTCGCTGATCGCCCGCTCGAGCAGGTTCGGCTCGAAGTACGGCCTCGCCGCAATGGAGGTCGGAGATGTGCGCGATCACGAGCGCGTCGTCGGCCATGGCGGGGAGTCTAAGCTGCCCCACGCGGCAAGGGGCTCGTCCGGGCCCGTTGGTACCCTGGGTTCCAGTGACGGCGGAAACGCCCGATTTCCAGGCATATCGTGGTGCAGAGGCGCCCCGCTTCGCCAACCGCATCGAACTGGAGTGCGCGAAGGTCCTCGACTACTACGGCATCCCCTGGGACTACGAGCCCCGGACCTTCGTGCTCGAACGCGACGCCGAGGGACGCACGACGTAGCGCCTTCACACCCGACTTCTACCTTCCCGAGCAGGACCTCTACGTCGAGGTCACGGTGATGAAGCAGTCGCTCGTCACGCGCAAGAACCGCAAGCTGCGCGAGCTGCGGCGGCTCTATCCCGAGATCAACGTCAAGCTCTTCTACCGGCGCGACATCGAGCGCCTGGCCCAGCGATTCCGCCTGCAGCTCGCCTCATAGACCGCCTGCTCGCCGACGGGCACCCGCTCGGCGGCGTGTACCTGTCGAGGGAGGAGATCGCCGACCGCGTGGCCGAGCTCGGCCGCGAGCTCGCCCGCGACTACGACGGCAGGCAGCCGCTGCTCGTCGCTCCGCTGCCGTCGAGCGTCGTCTTCCTCAGCGACCTCTCGCGAGCGCTCGCGATCCCGCACGGGATCGACGCGATCCAGCTCGCCGCATACGCCGGCGGCCAGACGGGTGCCGTCCGGCTCCTGAAGGACCTCGACCACCCGATCGGCGGGCGCGACGTCGTGATCGTCGAGGACGTCGTCGACACCGGGCTGACCCTGAACTTCCTGGCGCGGACGCTCGCGCCGCGCGGCCCTGCGAGCCTCGCCGCGGTCTCCCTCCTCGACCGGCCCTACCGCCGGCTCGTCGAGTCGATCCCGCTCCGCTACGTCGGTTTCACCGTCCCGGACGAGCTCTTCGCGGGCTACGGGCTCGGGCTCGACGAGCGCTGGCGCGCCCTGCCGGAGCTCCACTTCGTCGTGGCCGAGCAGCTCTCGCCGGCCGCGATCGAAGCCGCCTGACGCCGCCTAGAGGTAGCCGAGCGGGTCGACGGCGGAGCCGTTGATGCGCACCTCGAAATGCACGTGCGGCCCGGTCGAATGGCCGGTGGAGCCGGAATACGAGATCACCTGACCCTGCGCGACGCTCTGCCCGACGCCGACCGCCACGCTCGTGTTGTGGCCGTAGGCGGTAGCGAGGCCGTTGCCGTGGTCGATCACGACGAGGTTGCCGTAGCCGCCGACCCAGCCGGCGACGATCACGGTGCCCGACGCGGAGGCGTGCACCGGCGTCCCGGAGGGGACGGCGATGTCGATGCCCTCGTGCAGACGCCCCCAGCGGTAGCCGAAGCCGCTCGTCAGCACGCCGCTGACCGGCCAGATGAAGCCGCTCGCCGACGGCGCACCCGTCGCGCCCGACGAGGGCGCGGCGGCGGCCGCCGACTGCGCGGAGCGGATCTGGGCGCCGAGCGACGCGCTCTGCTGCTGCAGCGCGTCGACCTCGTGGATGAACGACTGCTTGTCCTCTCGCGCTGCGCCGAGCGCCTCGTTCTTGAGCCCGCGAACCGCCGAGAGCTGGTCGCGGCTCGCGACGAGCCGGTCGCGGACCGCGCGCTGCTCGGCCGTGCGCGCCTCGATCACCTTGGTCGTGGCGACGACCCGGCGTCCGTGTGCGCTTCGTCCGCTCGCGGGTCAGCCGCATCGACGTCTTGCGCGAGCCGGACGCGGGCGGCGATCCGCTCGTCCTGGCGGCCGATGTCGTTCAGGAACTCGATCTGGTCGAGCAGGTCGGAGAAGCTCGACGCGGCGAGCACGAACGACATCGCGTCCGGCGTGTCCTGGGTGTAGATCGCGACGACCCGCTTGTTCAGGCGGGTGACGGCGATCTTGTACTGGCGCTGGAGGAAGATCAGCCGTTGCGTCTGGGTGTAGTAGACCTCGTTCAGGCGGTCGAGCTTCCGCTGCTGCAGCGCGAGCACCTGCTCGAGCGTCGAGAGCTGCGATTGCGCGCCGGCGACGTCGTCCTGGAGCACCCGGATCTTGCTGGTGACGGCGGCGATCTCGCCGGTGAGCACGCGCTCGCGCTCCTTCGCGCGCTCGATCCGCGCCTGCAGCGCGCCGATCTTCTCGTCGACGTGCTGCTTCTTCGAGCCGAGGTCGGCGCGTCCCGCGGGCACCGCCACCGCGAGGCAGAGCGCGAACACGAGTGCGAGACCGGTTCGTCGTCCCATAGGGGAGCCTTTCGTCGGGGGCGCATTCCTCCCTGCGCACGCCCACGATGAGGTTGCGGCAGTTTAACGTCGTTTCAGGACGGAGTCGTGCGCTCGCGAGGCGGGTTCGCGCGTCTCCCGCGCGGGGCTCGAGCGCGCGCAGCGCCGCGGCGGCCTCCCGCCGCAGCGGGCCGACCAGCGTCCGGTAGTCCTCGTCCGAGACCTTGCCGGTGCGGTGGTCGAGCTCGAGCTCCTTCAGCGCGGACAGCGCTCGGTCGCGTGCCTCGGCCAGCTCGAGCTGGCGGCGGCGGAGCGCGTCCGGCTCGTCGAGCACGTCGCGACTCGGGCTCGGGCTCCCGGAGGAACGGCAGGGCGACGACGATCGACGCAGGCGACCGCGAGCAGCGCGGCGAGGACGAGCGCGAGGCTCACCTCGTCGAGACGGGCGCGCCGAGCCTCGCCGTAGCGCAGCGCCAGCCGACGCTGCTCGCGCGCGTCGGGCCAGAGCGTGATCAGCGAGCCGAGCACGAAGAGGAGGCCCGCGAGCCAGATCAGGTTGACGAGCGGCTTGACGAAGATCCGGAAGTCGACGGTCCCGTTCGGGTTGACCTGCTCGGCGATCACGAACAGGTCCTCCGCGCGGACCGGGTCGCTGCGGATGCCGACCTCGTTCGAGATCTGCTGCTCGACGGGGTACGAGTTCTTGCCGGCACGGATCGCGCCGAGGTCGTCGCCGCCGCGGCGGACGTCGAGGAGCGCGCGGGTCTCGGTCGCGTTCTGAGCCTCGCGTCGTCGAGAGCGCGCGGAAGGTGAGCGCGTAGCCGCCGACCCGGAGCGTCTGGCCGGGGCGCAGCCGGCCTTCGCTGACCGTGTCGTAGGCGCTCGAGCCGGCGATCCCGACCGCGAGCAGGACGATCGCCGCGTGGACGACGTAGCCGCCGTAGCGGCGCCGGTTGCGCGCCACGAGCGAGCCGAACGCCTGCGGCCAGGAGCCGCCGGAGAGCGCGCGCCGGGCGCGCGTGCCGCGCGCGAACTCGAGCACGATCGTCCCGAGCACGAAGGCGGCGAAGGTGTAGGCGACGAGCCCCGGGATCGACGAGCCGGCGCCGAGTGCCAGCAGCACGAGGCCGGTGACGAGGGCGGCGCCCGCGGGCCAGACGAAGGTCGCGGCCAGCCCGCGCAGCGAGGCGCGGCGCCACGCGACGAGCGGCCCGATCCCCATCAGCAGGAGCAGCGGCAGCCCGAAGACCCGGAGGAAGAAGTCGTAGTACGGCCGTCCGACGACGACCGACTCGCCGCGCACGGCCTCGGACAGGATCGGCCAGGCGACGCCCCAGAGGATCGTCAGGCAGAGCGCGACGAGCAGCAGGTTGTTGTAGAGGAACGTCGCCTCGCGCGAGACGAGCGACTCGAGCCGCGTCCGCGAGCGGAGGAGCGGGAGCCGCCAGAAGAGCACGGCGAGCGACGTGCCGACGACGACCGCGATGAAGGCGAGGAACCAGGGCCCGATCGAGCTCTGCGTGAACGAGTGGATCGAGTTGACGACGCCCGAGCGGGTCAGGAACGTGCCGAAGAGCGAGAGCGAGAACGCCAGGATCACGAGCACGACGTTCCAGACCTTCAGCATCCCGCGCTTCTCCTGGATCATCACGGAGTGCAGGAACGCCGTCGCGGCGAGCCACGGCATCAGCGCCGCGTTCTCGACGGGATCCCAGGCGTAGTAGCCGCCCCAGCCGACCTCCTCGTAGGCCCACTTCGCCCCGAGCAGCTGGCCGACGCCGAGGCACGTCCAGGCGACAGCGTCGAGCGGCGGGTCAGCACGATCCAGCGCTCGTCGGTGCGCCCCGAGAGCAGCGCGCCCATCGCGAAGGCGAACGGGACGGTCAGGCCGACGTAGCCGAGGTAGAGGAGCGGCGGGTGCGCGACCATGTACGGGTTCTGCAGGCTCGGGTTGAGCCCGGAGCCGTCCGCGCCGGCGGGCGAGGTCGTGAACGGGCTCGCGACGACGACCACGAGGAGAGGCGAAGAAGCACGGCGACGGCGCCGAAGACGGGCACGACCCAGGCGACGAGATCGCGCGCGCTGCGGCGGGTCGCGAGCACGGCTGCGGACGCGAAGCCGGTCAGGATCAGCAGCCAGAGGAGCAGCGAGCCCTCCTGCCCGCCCCAGAAGGCCGAGATCGTGTAGCCGGTCGGGAGCGCGCGGCTCGTGTGCGCGGCGACGTAGTCGAACGAGAAGTCGTGGCGGACGAGCGCCGCGACGAGCACTGCAGCGGCGACGGCTGTCGGAGCCGAGGGCCGCGAACAGCGCGTTCTGGGCGGAGGCCGCGAGCCGGCGGCGCCTGCAGGTGCGCCGCCGCCGCGCCGGCGACCAGCGCGTACAGCGCCAGGCCGAGCGTGACGACGAGCGCGGCACGGCCGAGCTCGGGCATCTACGGACTTCTTGGGGGCGTACTTCGACGGGCACTTCGTCAGCATCGAGCCCTCCTTCGCGACGAAGGTGCCGTTCTGCAGCCGGCCCGTCGACGACGAGCTGGCGTCCGAGCTTGAACTGGTCGGGCACGGAGCCCGTGTAGACGACCGGGATCGACGGTGCGTCCGGGCTTCGCGCCCGATGTCGCGGAGCCGGAACCGGAGGCCGCCCGCATGCGAGTCGCCGCTCATCGGCCCGACCGCGACACCGCCGATCGAGACTTCGTCCGCCCTGCCGTCCAGCTCACTGGGCGCGAGCTCCGGCGTGCCGCCGCCGGCGATCGACGTGTAGAGCAGGAAGACCGCGAGCACCGCCGCCACGGAGAGCGCGATGACGAGCCTCGCCGGTGAGCGCCGTCGGGCCACGGCCGGAATGGTATCCGCCCCCGCCGGCGCCGAGGCGGAGAGTGTCTAGGCGGCGTCGCGCTCGGCGATGCGCCGGCGCTCGGGGATCCGGTAGCCGTGCTCGTGGCACAGCGACCCGGGAGCGTCCTCGGTCAGCGCGTCGCAGTAGCCCTTGCCGTACGCCGCGCGCATGAACGCGGCGACCACCTCGAGGTTCCACTCGCGACGTCGGCGGCCTCGCGCCAGAGGTCGGACAGACGCAGGTCGATGTCGAGCTCCAGCAGGTCGATGCGGGTGGGCCCCTTCAACATGCTTTGAGGGTAGGAAACGCGTCGGACGGAATCCCGCCCGCGGACCATCGTCTACCGTGCGGACATGGGACGGCTTCGCTTCGGCCCCGCCCGCATCCCGGCTCGCGAGTCGCCCGAGGCGGCCGTGGAGCTCCTGCTCGAGCACGGCTTCAGTGCCTGCGAGATCGACTTCGAGTCGGGCTTCTGGATGGACTATCCATGGGCGGAGCGGCTCGGCGAGGTCGCGCGCGAGCACGACGTCGCGCTCTCCGTGCACGCGCCGCTCTTCGGCTTCATGGGCCACGTCGAGCCGAGCGGGCGGAAGTTCTCCTCCGCCGTCGGTGCGCTCGACCGGAGCGCCGGGATCGCCGCGGCCTGCGGAGCCGCGCCGGTCGTCTTCCACCCCGGATTCCTGCTCGGGCGGAGCCGCGAGGACGCGCTCGACGCCGTGGTCGACCAGCTCGGCACGTTGCGGGAGCGGCTCGAGGGCAAGGGCCGCGCGGTCCCGTTCGGCGTCGAGGTGATGGGCCGTGTCCGCGAGCTCGGCTCGCTCGACGACTGCGTCGAGATCGCCACGCGGCTCGAGTGGGTGCGGCCGGTGATCGACTTCGCGCACATGCACGCGACGAGCGACGGAGCCTTCCTGGAGCCGGATCCGTTCGCCGAGGCCCTGGCCAAGGCGGACGCGGCGCTCGAGCCGGGCGCCCCGTTCCACATCCACTTCTCGGACATCGCCTACGCGAACAGGAACGAGACGAAGCACCTGCCCTACGGCGACGGGACCCTCCGCGCCGAACCGCTGCGCGACGCGCTCGCCCGCTTCGACCGGCCCGCGACGGTGATCTCGGAGTCGCCCGACGCGCGGTCGACTCAGGCGGTCGGCGCGATACTCGCCGGCTCGCGAGCCGGGGGACGGAGCGAGTCGGCCTCGGCCTCGTAAGCCGCGGCCTCCGTCTCGCGCCCGCGCTCGCGCAGGTAGTCGGCGATCTTGCCGAGCACGTGGATGCGCACGCCGATGTTCTCGCCGCTGCGCGCGACTTCGAGCGATTCGAGGAACAGCTGCTCGGCCTCTTCGTCCCGGCCCTGTGCAGCCCGGACGACCCCGAGCGCGAGCCGGGTCGTGGCGCGTGAGACCTGGTCGTGCGGGCCGACGATCTTGCGCGCCTCGAGCGCCCAGCGTTCGGCCTCGTCGAGCTCGCCACGCTCGACGAGCACCTCTGCCAGCGCGCGCTGCGCCTCGCAGAGAGCACCGCGGTCCTCGATCGGCATCAGGATCCGGATCGCGTCGCGGAGCCGCCGCTCTGCCGTGACGAGGTCGCCGGCGCGCCACGACACCCACGCCGATCCTTCGAGCGTCCGGCCCAGTGCCCAGGCCGAGCCCGTCTCCTCGAACAGCTCCTGCGCCTCGGCGAAGAGCCGCTCGGCCTCCGGCAGCCGGTCGCGTGCGCGCTCGACCCGTCCGAGCGAGACGAGCGCCCAGGCACGGGTCATGCGGTGGCCGCTCTCCTCGGCCAGCTCGAGCGCGCGCTCGGCGAACTCCGCCGCGCCGTCGAGATCCAGCCGCGAGAGCGCGATGCTCGCCAGCTCCTCGTTCGCCTCGGCCTCGTGCGCGGTGCTGCCTGCCTCCTGCGCGACCGCCAGCGCGAGCCGCGTGTAGCGCTCGTCGCTGTCGAGGTCGCCGAGCCACCAGTCGATGCGCGAGCGCATCGTCAGCGCCTCGAAGCGGGCGACGCCGCCGGTGCCGTCGAGCAGCTCGAGCGCCTGCTCGACGAGGTCGCGACCCCGCGGCAGGTCGGCATCCCGGAGCAGGGCGACGTCCGCGAGCGCTGTGAGCGCACGGCCTTCCAGCACGCGCTCGCCGGCCTCCTCGGCGGCCGCACGCACGAGCTCCATCTCCGTCGACACCGCGGGCAGGTCGTCGAGCCGCCAGGCAGCACGTGCCGCCCAGAAACGGCGCTCGAGCGTGGGCTCGAGCTCGACCGACCGGCGCAGCAGCTTGCGGGCCGAGCGGTTCGACTCGCGCTGCAGGGCGCGCCGGCCGGCGGCCTCGAGCGCTGCCGCAGCCTCACGGGCGAGCGGCTCGGAGACGACGCCGTCGAGCTCGGCGAGCAGGATCGCCGCCTGGTCGAGGTGGTAGGCACGGATCTCGAGCAGCTCCTCGGCCCCGCGCTCCTCGAGCCAGGCGGCGAACTGGGCGTGCAGCTCGGCCCGCGCGCCCTTCGCGAGCCCGCCGTAGGCGACGTCGCGGATCAGCACGTGCTTGAAGCGGAACGCCTGCTCGCCGGAGATCGTCGAGCGCGACTCGCGGACGAGGAAGTCGCGGCGGAGGAGCTCCTCCAGGACGGGCTCGACGTCCTCGACGTCGTGTGCGAGGTGGCCGATCGCACCTGCCCAGAAGACGCGGCCGATCGCGGCTGCGCGCTGCAGCACCGACTTCTGGCCGCGCGGCAGCCGGTCGATGCGCGCGGCGATCAGCGCCTGGATCGTGTCCGGGATCCGCTCGGCCGAGGTCTCGTCGGCGGGCTGCTCGACCAGCATCCGGATCGTCTCCTCGACGAAGAGCGGGTTGCCCTCGGTCTTGCCGAGCAGCGCTGCCCGCACCGATGGAGGCAGCTCGTCGTCGAGGAGCGCGTCGATCAGCTCCTCGCTCTCGGACGTGTCGAGCGGCTCGAGCTCGATCGCGGTCGCGCGCAGCCGGCCACCGCCCCAGCCGGGCCGGACGTCGAGCAGCTCGGGCCGGGCGAGGCAGAGGATCATCAGCGGCGCCTCGCGCACCCGCTCGGCAAGATGCTCGATCAGCTCGAGCAGCGGCTCCTCGGCCCAGTGGATGTCCTCGAAGACGAGCACGAGCGGCTGCGCGTCGGCGAGCTCCGCCGCCCACTCGCGCGCCGCCCAGGCGATCTCCTGCGCGCTGCGCTCGCCCTCGACGAGCTCGAGCACCCCGGCCGCGAGCCCGAGCAGGTCGGCGACGGCGTCGTCGCCGCAGGCCGCGCGGAGCTTGTCCGCCGCCTCCTGGATCGGCTCGTCGTCGGTGATCCCGGCCGCGAGCTTGACCATCTCGGCGAGCGGCCAGTAGGTGATGCCCTCGCCGTACGGCAGGCTCCTGCCGGCGAGGATCGTCGCTCCCTCGATCCCGGCGAGGAACTCGCGCGCGAGGCGGCTCTTGCCGACCCCTGGCTCGCCGTAGATCGTGAACAGGTGGGCGCGCGCCTTGCCCGACGCACGCGCGAAGGTGTTCTCGAGCAGCTCCAGCTCCTCGTCGCGGCCGACGAACGGCGCGTTGACCGACACGGCCCGCCCGGGCTCCTCCGTTACGGCGATGACGCCGCCAGGTCGGCAGCGCGGTCGCGAGCCCGCGGAGGTCGAGCGGACCGTGGTCCTCGACGACGACACGTCCGAGCGTCAGCCGGTGTGCGGTCGGGCCGAGCAGGATCTCGCCAGGGCCGGCTTCCTGCTGCAGACGGGCCGTGACGTTGACCGCCTCGCCGGTCGCGAACGTCGAGTCGGTGTCGTCGGCGACGACCTCGCCGGACTCGACACCGATCCGCGCCTCGAGACCGAGGTCGTGCACGGAGTCGAGGATCGCCAGGGCGGCGCGGATCGCGCGCTCGGCGTCGTCCTCGTGTGCCTGCGGGATGCCGAAGGCGGCCATGACGGCGTCGCCGGCGAACTTCTCCACGATCCCGCCGTGGGCGGTGATGCAGTGCGAGACGCCGTCGAAGAAGCGCGTCACGCGCCGCCGGACGACCTCGGGATCGCTCGCCGCGACCAGGCTCGTCGAGTCGACGAGGTCGACGAAGAGCACCGTTGCGAGCTTCCGTTCCACCTCGCAAGTGTAGGCGCCGGAGGGTGTCTGACCGGGGCGATTGATGGGACGGGGCGGCCGCGTCGCGACCGCCCCTCACACTGTCAGGCCGGTGCCGGGTGGCGGCCGCGGCGGACGAGCAGCAGCGTGCCGAACCCCAGGGCCAGCACCACCGCCAGCGTGCCCGTCACGAGCGGCCAGGCGAAGTCCGAGCCGCCGCCCGCAGCCGGGCCGTCGAGGCTCTCACCCGCGGCGATCGCGTCGACCGTCGCCGACGGGAGCTGCACGACCGACGCGCCGCGCTCGAGCGCTCCGGTCGAGGGCGAGTACATCAGGTAGCGGGCGTCCGTCCACGGGCTCGGGCGCTTCGAGTGGAGCACGATCGGGACGAAGTCCGCGGCGTCCGGATACGCGTCGTCGTCGCTGCTCGGCCCGGCGAAGAGCGAGAGGTAGCTCTGCGGCTCCGAGACCTGCCTTTCGCCCACGGTCGCGCTCGTCACGGTCGGCTCGGCGAAGGGACGAACGCCGCTGACCGCCGCGCGCCACGCCGCGCCGGCGCTCCCGTAGAGCTGCTCGAAGTCCGTCATCCCGCGCTCGTCCTGGAACGCGACCATGTTCGACCCGGGGACGTAGAACATCGTCCAGGAGTGGTTCCCGTCCGCAGCGACCGTGAGCCGGACGGTGTAGTACGGGCCCGGCTTCGGGGCCGGCTCGGCGAACCCGTCGCCGCCGCCGCCCAGCTCCTGGCTCGGGTGCGCGATCGTCTTGCAGCCGGAGGCGCCGCAGATCGTCGCCGACGTCAGCTCCTTCGCGCTCGCAGCCGCGGGGACGAGGAGGAACGCGGTGACGGCGATCAGCAAGGCTCGCTTCATCGAATCTCCCTTCGAGGCAGTGTCACGGCTTCTACACCGCCCCGCGAGCAACGGTTCCGTACGATTGCCCGAGTGCTCGAGCCCGCCGTCTTCAAGGCGTACGACATCCGCGGCGTCTACGGCGAGGAGCTCGACGAGGAGGGTGCGTACGCGGTCGGGCGCGCCTACGTCGAGCAGTTCGAGCCTCGCTCGATGGCCGTCGGGCGCGACATGCGCCTTTCGGCGCCGAGCATGGCCGCCGCAGTGATGCGGGGCGCAGCGGAGGCCGGCGCGGACGTGCTCGACGTCGGCATGGTCGGGACGGAGATGCTCTACCACGCCGTCGGCTCGCTCGGCCTCGAGGGCGGCATCTGCGTCACCGCCTCGCACAACCCGAAGCAGTACACCGGGATGAAGGTCGTGCGGCGAGGCGCACTGCCGGTCGGCGGCGACTCCGGACTGCTCGACGTCCGTGACCGCGCCAGCCGCGGCTTCGGCGAGCCGCCGGCGAAGCACGGTGAGATCCGCGAGGAGAACGTCTGGCCCGGCTTCGTCGAGAAGGTGCTCTCGTTCGTCGACGCCGAGGCGATCAAGCCGCTGCGGGTCGTCGTCGACGCCGCGAACGGGATGGCCGGGGCGATGCTGCCGCCCGTGCTCGAGCGGCTCCCGGTCGAGGTCGTGCGCTGCTACTTCGAGCCCGACGGCAACTTCCCGAACCACGAGCCGAACCCGCTTCTGCCGGAGAACCGCGAGTTCATCGTCGCGAAGACGCGCGAGGAGGGCGCCGACCTCGGCGTGGCCTACGACGGGGATGCCGACCGCTGCTTCTTCGTCGACGACACCGGCGAGTTCGTCCCCGGCGACTTCGTCACGGCGCTGCTGGCCCAGGCGATCCTCGCCCGGGAGCCGGGCGGGAAGGTCATCTACGACGTGCGGGCGAGCTGGGCGGTGCCGAAGACGATCGAGGAGGCCGGCGGCGAGCCGCTGATCAACCGCGTCGGCCACGCCTTCATCAAGCACCGGATGCGGCAGGAGGACGCCGTCTTCGCCGGCGAGGTCTCGGCGCACTACTACTTCCGCGACTTCTGGCAGGCCGACTCGGGCGTGGTGCCGTTCCTGCTCATGCTCGAGGTGATCTCGCGCAGCGGGCAGCGAGCTGTCCGAGCTGCTGGAGCCGTTCCGCTCGCAGTACTTCCTCACCGGCGAGATCAACACGCCCGTCTCGGACGTGGCCGTGAAGATCCAGGAGCTGAAGGAGCGCTATGCGGCGGAGGGCGGGCGGATCTCGCACCTCGACGGCGTCTCGGTCGACTTCGACGACTGGCACTTCAACGTCCGCCCGTCGAACACCGAGCCGCTGCTGCGGCTCAACCTCGAGGCGCTCTCGGAGCCGCTGATGGAGCAGAAGCGCGACGAGGTGCTCGAGCTGATCCGCTCCTGAGGGCTAGAGCCGCGAGGCGAGCGCCTCGACCAGCTCGCCCTGCAGCCAGGTCAGCCAGCCGTAGAGCGCCAGCTCGGGCGCGCGCGGGTCGCCCGGGTCGATCCCGTCGGTGTAGAGATCCTCGGTGACGCCGAGCCGCTCGCCGAGCACGAGCCGCAGGTCGTTGAGCGCGCCGCACCAGGCTTCGCGTCCTCCTCGCCGAGCACGTCGTCGCCCGCCGTTGCCTGCAGGGCCCGCAACGCCTCGAGCCGCCCCGCGACGAGCCCACTCCGCGTCATGCCGGCGTACTCCTCGTTCGCGCCGTCGTCGTCGCGGTAGGCGGGCGGGAACAGGCGGGCGACACCGTCGGCCGCCTCGATCGGCTCGCGGAGCTCGCCGCGCGAGCGAATGGAGCAACGAGCGCTCGTCGGCGCCGAGCCTCACCCGGTAGCCGCCGTCGCGAAGAGCTCTGACACCGTGCAGGAGGCTCACCTCAGTCCTGCTGCATGGTCGCCCAGAGGCCCGCGGCGTGCAGGCGCGCCACGTCGTGCTCGGCCTTCTCGCGCGTGCCGTTCGAGACGACCGCCTTGCCCTCGTAGTGCACCTGGAACATCAGCGTCGTCGCCTCCTCACGCGAGTAGCCGAACAGGCGCTGGAAGACGAGGGTGACGTAGTTCATCAGGTTCACGGGGTCGTTCCAGACGATCACGATCCACGGCGGGTCGGGCTCGCGACGCTCGTCGCCTGCGGGCTCGTCGATGCGGACGGGTGCCTCGATCGTCTGGCTCATCCCCCTCATTGTGTCCGTAGGATCGCCTGCATGACGACCCTCGAACTGGGGCGCGTGACCGACCGGCGGCCGCCGTTCAAGTACTCGGCGCTCGCCCGCGTCTGGTTCTCCGACACGGATGCGCAGGGGATCGTCTACTACGGCCGCTACCTGCCCTACTTCGACCATGCGCGGGTCGAGTACCACCGCCATCTCGGACCGCATGGAGCTCGGCGACGCCGAGTTCGTCATGCGCGCCTCGAACGTCGAGTACCACGCCCCGGCCCGCTTCGACGACCTGATCGAGATGCTTCGTCCGCGTCAGCCGGATCGGCCGGACGAGCGTCACGTACGAGTGCGCGGCGTACCGCCTGCCCGACGAGGAGCTGATGGTGACGGCGACGCAGACGCTCGTGCTCGTGGACCTCGGGCGGCGGCGGCCGTGCGAGGTGCCCGCGTCCGCCCGCGAGCTCGTCCGCGCCTTCGAGGGCGCAGACGTCGAGGCGTGACGGACCCGGAGAGCGCTCGCAGCCGTCGAGCGGCGTGCTCGAGGTCGGCGGTGAGGCCGACGACGTCGTTCGCGAGGTTGTCGTGCTCCTGCACGAGCGGCTCGGGCGCTACGTGCGCCTGCGGTTCGTCGAGGAGGGCGGCCTCGTCGCCGGGCCGGCGGCCGGCGAGGAGAGCGAGACGGCCGCGTTCCCGGTGCGGTTCCAGGGCGCGCACGTCGCGGAGCTCGAGGTCGGCGGGGAGCTGTCCGACGAGGACCGCGCGCTGCTCGAGCGCGTTGCAGGGCTCGTCGCGCAGTATGCGCTCGTCGCGTGGGACACCGGTGGAGAGGCCTGGGAGCCGTGACCACCGCGTCTTCCGAGCCGCGCGCCCGCCCACGTCCGCCGCAGGCCGGGGCGGGCGCCGCAGCTCAGCTCCCCTCTCCCCTCCTCACGTTGTAGTCACCCGTTCGGCGGCCGCAATCCCTGGAACGAGGTACCCCGCTCGTTCGAGGGATGATCCCTCGTTCGAGGGAACGTTCAGCCAACGTGGTGGCGCAGCGGCCCGAGCGCGAGCGTGAAGACGAGCTCCGCGGCGACCGCTGCGGCCGTCACGGGCCACAGACGCACGGCCCACGCCGGCACGCCGGACGTGCGGAGGATGCGCCAGACCGTCGCGCCGGCCACCGAGGCGGCGGCGACGACGTAGAGGGCGAGCGCCCAGCCGGCGTCGCTGTCGCTCCCCGCGGCGACACCGTGCACGAGCGAGAGCGACCACACGGCGAAGTTCGCGTAGTGCGTCCGGCGCCAGAACCGGTACGACAGGCTCGCCTTGAAGCGGTTCGCGACCGCGAGCGCGACGAGCAGCTCGGCGCCGACGATCCCGAGCGCTGTCCAGAACGGCCGATAGGGCGCAAGCCCGGGTACGAAGAGGTCGGCGAGCGAGAACGGCATGAACCCGTCGAGCAGAAGCACGCCGACGTGGATCGCGACGAACGTTCCGGTCAGCAGGCCGGCGAAGCGGTGCACGTCCTCGACCGCGAAGCGGGGCCACGAGGTCAGCCGCGCTCGTCCCGAGAGGACGAGGCCGAGCAGGACGGCGACGCTGAGCAGCCCGAACGCGACCATGCCGCCCGCCCGCGCGATGTACCAGGTGACGACGCTCGAGGCGATCACGCGGCCGCCCGATCGTGCGCGGCCGCCCAGCTCAGGTTCTCGACGACCGCGCCGTCGGCCGCGACGAACCTGCCCGGCAGGTCGCGCTCGTCGAGCCAGTCGGGGCCGCCTTCGGAGAGGAGGAACGCTGTCTTGGCGGCGACGTCGGCGCCGAGGCATGTTCCGGCCGCCGCGGTCACGTGTGTCCAGCGGCTCGCCGACGGCCGGCCGGTGCAGGCATCGATCAGGTGGTGCTGGAGCGCGCCGCCGCGGTGCCAGCTCCGGCCCGGGACACCGCTCGTGGCGAGAGCGCCCGTGAGCACCCGCACGGTCCCGCCCGCGGGCAGGCCGACGACTGCGCCGCCGCGAACGGCGACGTCGCCTCCGGCCGCGACGAAGCCGGGACCACGGAGCAACCGCAGCGCGTCGTCGACTGCAAGGGACTTGACGACGCCGTTCAGGTCGAGCTTCAGGCCGGGCGGACGGCGAAGCAGGCGACCGTCGAGCCGGATCGAGCGCCAGCGACCGCCGGTCGTCGGGCCGCACGGCGCCGCGACGGGCTCGAGCCGCGCGAGGTCGCGGTCGTAGCCGGCCGCCTCGATCGCGACACCGAGCGTCGGGTCGACGACGCCGTCCGTCCTCGCGGCGGCGGCGAGCGCCACCCGCAGTGTGCGGGCGAAGAGCGGCGAGAGGATCACCGCCTCGCTCCGCGCGCGGTTGACGGCCGAGAGCTCGCTCTCGGCGCGGAAGCGGCTGAAGGCGAGGTCCCGCTCGGCGAAGAGGGC
This sequence comes from uncultured Gaiellaceae bacterium, assembly GCA_963808915.1. Classification (GTDB taxonomy): domain Bacteria; phylum Actinomycetota; class Thermoleophilia; order Gaiellales; family Gaiellaceae; genus CAVTBT01. The sequence goes on from CAWEHJ010000002.1 coordinate 392,170, forward strand.
ACGCACCGCGGCCAGCTCGGCGGCCGTCGCGCCCGCCACGACGACGTCCACGCCCATCGAGCGGAAGGACTCAGGAGACATTGCTCTGCACCTGCGGCGTGAAGCCGCCCGACGGCGCGACCGAGGTCGAGCCCGAGTCGAAGCCGAAGCCGTCCGAGCCGTCGTCTCCCGTTTCAGGCGTCGACTGGGAGACCGTCGGCGATGCTCGTGCCGCCCGCCACCCCGGACTGCGACTTCGCATGTCCGGGGTGGCTGATGCGGCCGAGGAGCAGCGCCGCGACGAAGGCGGCGACCGTGGTTCCCACCAGGAGCCGCTTGGCGCCGGCCGCACGCTCGCGGGCGCGGCCGAGCCTCGTCGTCTCGTGCGTGCTCATTCCCGTCCTCCTCCTACGCCGGAGCGCCCGAGAAGGACGAGGTGGACGGCGTGCCGGAGTCCGCGCCGGGCGGCGCGAAGCCGGGGCCGCCCGGGCCGCCGTGGCCGAAGCCCGGGCCGCCGGTGCCGTTCACCATCGCGGTGAAGCGAGCTTTCGCGCCTGCGAGCAGCTCCTTCGCCTGGGCATCGGTGAGCCGTCCGGCCTGCACGGCCGCGTCGAGCTCCTTCTGCTCGTCGGCGACGAGGGCTGCCACGAGACCGTCGACCGTCTTGCCCTTCGCCTTGGCGATCGCCGCCAGCGTGGTGCCACCCTGCAGCTGCGTCATCAGCTGCGCCTCGGTGACCCCGAGGTAGGTCGCCGCCGCCCCGAGGTGACCGCCGGGACCGCCGTGACCCATGTGGCCGCCGCGCGGGCCGCCGAGGCCGAGCAGAGGAGCGTCGCCCGAAGCGATCCGGGCCTTCAGCTCGTCGCCCTGCGCCTTCGTCAGGGTCCCCGCGGCGACCGCGGCGTCGACGCGGTTCTGCAGCGCCTGCTTCAGCGCGTCGGCCAGCTTCGTGGGCGTGACGCCGAGCTGCTTGGCGGCGTCGTTCACGATCGCCTGGCTCTCCTGCTTCGGCGTGCCGAGCTGCGTGGCGGCGACGGCCGCACCGCCGCCGACGAGGGCGAGCGCCGTGACGACGCCTGCCACCACCTTCGTCCTGAGTCCCTTCATGTCGTCCTCCCTTTCGTTGACGACATCCATGGCACCAGGGGCGCCTAAGAGGGACGTGAGGGGTGCCTAAGAAGTTCCGAAGTCCTCGGCCGGAGCTCGCGAGCCGTTGAGGCGGAAGCGCATCAACGTCCCGCCGCCGTCGGCCCGTTCAGCCACGACGGTGCCGCCGTGGGTCTCGGCGACCTGCTTGACGATCGCGAGCCCGAGCCCCGAGCCGGGCAGGCCTCGAGCCGCCCGCGCGCGGTAGAAGCGGTCGAACACGTACGGCAGGTCGTCCTCGTCGATCCCGGGGCCGTGGTCGCGCACCGTCACCTCGCCGTCGCGGACGCGCAGCTCGACGGTTCCGCCGGCCGGGCTCCACTTCGCCGCGTTGTCGAGCAGGTTGCCGATCGCGCGCTCGAGCGTCGAGGGCACGCCGTGGACGAGCGACGCTTCGGCATCGAGCGTGAACTCGACTCCGGGCCGGTCGCGGCGCGCCCGCTCCACCGCGCCGGCGGCGACGAGGTCGAGCCGGACGTCCTCGGGCTCGGCCGGGTGCTGCTGCCCGCGCGCGAGCTCGATCAACTCGGCGATCAGCGTCGTCATCTCACCGAGCTGGTCGACGACGTCGGTGAGCAGCTTGCGGCGCTCGTCGGGCGCCAGCTCGCGCTCGCTCGCGAGCACCTCGATGTTCGTGCGCAGGCTCGTCAGCGGCGTGCGCAGCTCGTGCGACGCGTCCGCGACGAGCTGCCGCTGCGCCCGGGTCAAGTCCTCGAGTGCGGCGAGCATGCTGTTGAAGCTGGAGGCGAGCCGGCCGAGCTCGTCCTGGCCCGTGCTCTCGATCCGCTCGGAGAGATCGCCCGTCTCGGTGACGTGCTCGGTCGCGACGGTGAGCCTCGTCACCGGGGCGAGCGCTGCGCGCGAGACCGCGTAGCCGAGCGCGGCGGCGACCGCGACCCCGGCGCCCGCGATCAGGAGCAGGAACAGCTTGATCCGGTCGAGCGAGTGGTCGACCTCCGTCAGCGGACGCGACACCTGCACCGCGACCCCTTCGAAGTACGGCGTCGCGATCAGGCGGACGTGCACCCCGTCGACCCGCGCGTCGTCGAGGTATTCGCGGGAGCGGCCGTTGGCGACGTCGAGCACGCCGTCCGCGACGGGGAGCTTCTCGGTCGAGCCGGGCGGCAGGTAGACCTGGCCGTCGGCGGTGACGAGCTGCGGGTAACCGCCTGAGCTTCCCGGGCCAGGCCGCGGCGCCGTGAACCGGCCGAGCTCGCGCGGCGGCGACTGGGCGATCTGGGCTGCCGTGTCGCGGAGGCCGTCGTCGACCGAGCCGAGCAGCTGATCGCGGACGACGACGTACACGACCGCCGACGCGGCGACCACCGCCAGCGCCACGGCCGCCGCGGCGACGAGCATGATGCGCGCCCGGAAGCTCACGACTCGCGCAGCGCGTAGCCCACACCACGCACGGTGTGGATCAGCCTCAGGCCGCCGTTCGCCTCGGTCTTGCGGCGCAGGTACCCGATGTAGACGTCGAGCGAGTTCGAGGCGAAGCCGAAGTCGTAGCCCCAGACCCGCTCGAAGATGATCGAGCGGGTCAGCACCTGACGCGGGTTCGTCAGGAAGAGCTCGAGCAGTGAGAACTCGGTTCGCGTCAGCTCGATCGGCTCGCCCGCGCGGCTCACCTCGCGCGTCGAGGGGTTGAGCTCGAGGTCGGCGAACCGGAGCACGTCGCCGGCTTCCGGCGTCGCGCGGCGGAGCAGCGCCCGCAGGCGCGCGAGCAGCTCCTCGAGCGCGAACGGCTTCGTCACGTAGTCGTCGGCACCCGCATCCAGCCCCGCGACGCGATTTTCGACCTCGTCGCGCGCGGTCAGCATCAGCACCGGCACCCGGCTGCCCGTCCGGCGCAGCCGCCGGCACACCTCCAGCCCGTCCGGCCCGGGCATGAGCACGTCGAGGATCAGCGCGTCCGGCTGGGCCTCGGCCTCGAGCAACTCGAGCGCCTGACGGCCGTCCTCGGCCAGCTCGATGTCGTAGCCCTCGAGCTCGAGCGCCCTGCGGAGCGACTCGCGGACGGCGCGCTCGTCGTCGACGACCAGGATCTTCACGCCCGTATTGTGCGGGCATCGGATGAGAGTCGGCTAAGAGGGATCTCGTCCGCCCGTATTCTCACCGACTTCTTAGACGCGTCTCAGGCAGGTCTTAGGCGCCGTTGATGCGATGGGCGCAGACCAACCAGAGGGGACTCCCATGAAACGAACACCCAGCCGTGCAGCCGTCGTAGCCCTCCTTGCCGCCCTCGGGGTCGGCGCGGGCGCAGCCGTCGCAGTCTTCACCGCCGTCGACTCGGGCGGCACGACCACCGTCGTCCGCCAGGTCACGGTCGGCGACAGCGCCTCGAATGCGAGCAGTGCGCCGCTGTCCGTGAACCAGATCTACAAGCGCGCCTACAGGGGCGTCGTCGAGGTCGCGGTCACCTCGGAGTCGAGCAACGGGCTCGGCGCGCCGCAGGCGCAGCAGGGCCTCGGCTCCGGCTTCGTCGTCGACCGCCAGGGGCACATCGTCACGAACCAGCACGTCGTCGACGGCGCCACGTCGGTCAACGTCCGCTTCTGGAACGGGGCCACCTACAAGGGAACCGTCCTCGGCTCCGACGCCTCGACCGATCTCGCCGTGATCCGCGTGGACGCACCCACCTCGCTGCTCTCACCGATCTCGCTCGGCGACTCGAGCGCCGTGCAGGTCGGAGACGGCGTCGTCGCGATCGGCAGCCCGTTCGGGCTGGAGGAGACGGTGACGAGCGGGATCATCAGCGCGCTCCACCGGCAGATGACGGCTCCGAACAACTTCGCGATCAACGACTCGATCCAGACCGATGCCGCGATCAACCACGGCAACTCGGGCGGGCCGCTCCTGAACACGAACGGTGAGGTGATCGGCGTCAACGCGCAGATCCAGAGCGACTCGGGCGGCAGCGACGGCGTCGGCTTCTCGATCCCGTCGAACACCGTCAAGTCGATCGTCCAGCAGCTCGTCGCGAGCGGGAAGGCCGAGCACGCCTACCTGGGCGTGGGCGTCGGCTCGCTCCCGGCTTCGGTCGCGAGGCAGCTGAACGTCCCGGCCGGCGTGGCGATCACCGAGGTCCGGCCGGGCACTCCCGCCGAGACCGCCGGCCTGCACGCCTCGACCGGCGAGCGGACGATCGATGGCCAGGCCTACCCGACCGGCGGCGACGTCGTCACCGCGGTCGACGGCAAGGCGGTCTCCTCCTCCGCCGAGCTGCAGAGCGCGATCGACGCCCACCAGCCCGGCGACACGATCGCCCTCGAGGTGACGCGGAACGGCGACTCGCGCACCGTGCGCGTGAAGCTCGCGACCCGCCCCTCCTAGACCGCGCCTCCCCCTCCGCGCGGATCCCACTGCGGGTCGGCCGCCAGGCCGGCCCGCAGGCCAGCTACGAGGGCGTGACGCGGTAGGCGTCGAAGACGCCCTCGAGGTTGCGGAGCGCGGAGAGCAGTCCACGCAGCTCCTTCACGTCCCCGACCTCGGCCGTGTACCAGTTGCGGGCCATCTGGTCGTCGACGACCCCGCCGTAGGAGACGATGTTGGCCCCGTGCTCGGCGAACGTGCGCGCCACGTCCTCGAGCAGGCGCGGCCGGTCCCACGCGTCGACGGAGATCTGGACGCGGAAGCTGGACGAGGTCGCGCCACCGTCCCACTCGACGATCGTGAACCGCTCCGGCTGGCGCTGCAGCGCCTTCACGTTCGGACAGTCGCCGCGGTGGATCGTGATCCCGCGGCCGAGCGAGATGTAGCCGACGATCGGGTCACCGGGCACAGGCGTGCAGCACTTGGCGAGCCGGACGAGGACGTCGTCGACACCGTGGACGACGATCCCGAGCGAGCCCGAGCCGACGGCGGTCTTCGCCTTCGGCGCCTTCAGCGTCAGCGCCGGCTCCTCGGCGACCTCCTCCGTCTTGAGGCGCTGGATCACCTTGTTCACGATCTGGCCGGCGCCGAGCTTCCCGGAGCCGAGCGCGAGGTAGAAGTCCTCGGCCTTCTTGAAGCCGGTGTCGCGGATCACCTGCGCGAGCGTCGTCGACCCCTGCAGCTTCTTGTAGGGCAGGTTCTGCTGCTTCAACGCCTGGTCGAGGAGCTCACGGCCCTTCTGCTCGGTCTCGCCGCGCGTCTCGCGCTGGAACCACTGCCTGATCTTGTTGCGGGCGCGCGAGGAGGCGGCGAGCGACATCCAGTCGCGCGAGGGGCCGCGACCCGACTTCGAGGTGAGGATCTCGACGAAGTCGCCGTTCTTGAGCCGGTAGTGCAGCGGCACGATCCGCCCGTTCACCTTGGCGCCGACCGTGCGGTGGCCGACGTCGGTGTGGACGGCGTAGGCGAAGTCGATCGGCGTCGCCCCGGCCGGCAGCGTCTTCACCTCGCCCTTCGGCGTGAAGACGTAGACCTCGTCGTCGAAGAGGTCGGTGCGGAACGTCTTCATGAACTCGCTCGGGTCGTTCTCGTCCTGCTGCCAGTCCATCAGCGTCTTGACCCAGCGGTTCCACTCGTCGTCGCCCTTCGTGCCCTTGCCCCGTTTGTAGAGCCAGTGCGCGGCGACGCCGTACTCGGCCTCCTCGTGCATCTCGCGCGTCCGCACCTGGATCTCGAGCGGCGTCCCCTCCGGCCCGATCACGGTCGTGTGCAGCGAGCGGTAGCGGTTCAGCTTCGGCATGGCGACGAAGTCCTTGAACCGGCCCGGCATCGGCTTCCAGAGCGAGTGGATCAGGCCGAGCGCGCCGTAGCAGTCGCGCGTGCCCTCGTCGCCGGAGCGCTCCACGATCACGCGCATCGCCGTGAGGTCGTAGATCTCGTTGAACTCGCGGCCCTTCTTGGACATCTTGTCGTAGATCGAATAGAAGTGCTTCGCGCGGCCCGCGATCTCGACCGGGATGTCGACCTTCTCCAGCTCCTTGGTGAGGACGGTGGCGGCCTTGTCGACCTGGGAGTCGCGATCGGCGCGGCGGTCGGCCACCATCGCCTTGATCTCCGTGTACTTGCGCGGGTGCAGGATCGAGAAGGAGAGGTCCTCGAGCTCCCACTTGAGCTTGTGGATGCCGAGTCGGTGCGCGAGCGGGCCGTAGACCTCGAGCGTCTCGCGGGCCTTCTGCGCCTGCTTCTGCTTGCCCAGGTACTCGATCGTCCGCATGTTGTGCAACCGGTCAGCGAGCTTGATCAGGATCACGCGGACGTCCTGCGCCATCGCCACGATCATCTTGCGGTAGTTCTCCGCCTCCGCCTGCTCGCGGCTCTGGAAGGTGATCCGCGTCAGCTTCGTCACGCCCTCGACGAGCTGGGCGATCTCGTTGCCGAACTCGGCGCGCAGTCCCTCGAGGTCGGCGTCGGTGTCCTCGATCACGTCGTGGAGGAGCGCGGCGGCGAGCGTCTGCTCGTCGAGGCGGAGCTCGGCGCAGATCTTGGCGACGCCCCAGGGATGGTTGATGAACTCCTCGCCGGAACGGCGCGTCTGCCCCTCGTGCGCCTTCGCGGCGTAGTGGAACGCGCGGGTCAGGAGCTCCCGATCGACCTTCGGGTTGTAGGCCTCGACGTCCCGGAGCAGCTCGTCGACGAGGTCCTGATGCCTGTTCTCGATGCCGACGACGGCCATGCGTTTCAGTGTAGTCGGCAGGTTTCGTCCCCCAATCGAGGCGTAACCACCTCAAAGGAACGACCGTTGTGGTCGAGAACTGACGTGAACGTGCGGCTACTGAATCGGCGTCGAGACCTGCGGCAAGCCCGGCAACTCGCCAGGTTGCTCGTCGCGCTCGACGACGCGAACCGCGACCGTCGCGGGGCCGCAACGGCAGCTCGCCGCTCGACGCGGCTCTCCCTCTCGCCCCGCTAGCCGGGCCTATCATCGGTGCCGGTGCACCGTCTGCGGCCCGCGCTCGTCCTCTCGCTCGCGCTCGTCGCGATCGTCGTGCCGTCGGCGTCCGCCGAGACCCCCGTCGCGACCTTGCGGGTGCTCTTCGTCGGGAACAGCCTGACGCAGACGAACGACCTGCCGCAGGTCGTCGCCGCGCTCGCCTCCGCCGGCGGCAGGCGGCTCGAGTGGCGAACGGTGGCGTTCGGCGGCTTCAACCTCGCCGACCACTGGCAGGCCGGCGTTGCCACGACCGCGCTCGCCGAGGGCGGCTGGGACGTCGTCGTGCTGCAACAGGGGCCGTCGGCACTGCCCGAGAGTCAGGCCGACCTGCTCGAGTGGGCGACGCGCTTCGCCGACGCGGCCCGCAGCGAGGGCACGCAGCCGGCGCTCTTCACCGTCTGGCCGGAGTCGTACCGGCAATACGTCCTGCCTCAGGTGATCGCCTCCTACCGCAACGCGGCCGCAGGCGCACGCGCGCAGGTGCTCCCCGGCGGCGGAGCCTGGCAGCTCGCATGGCGCTGCTCGCCGGGCCTGCCGCTCTACGGTGGGGACGGGTTCCATCCGAGCCCACTCGGCACCTACACGGCCGCGCTCGCCGTGTACGGCCGGCTCTTCCGGGCACCCCTCGCCGGCCTGCCGTCCGACCTGCGCGGGCACGGCGCCCAACTCGTCGTCGCCCCGCGCGCCGCGAGGGTCGTCCAGTGGGCGGCCGCCCGCTCGCTCGGCCGGAAGCCCGCCCTGCCGTCCTGCGGCCGCTGAGCCGGTCTACGCGGCGCGTGGGAGCGCTTCGCGCTCGAGCAGCGCGCGGAAGGTCTCCGACTCGAGCAGCTGGCGCTTCGGCCCGCCCGCCTCGAGCCCGAGCTCCCGGAAGATCAGGCCCGCCTCCGCCGGCCACGCGGCCTCGCCCTGCTTCCACAGGCCGGCAAGCCAGTCGCGCAGCTCCTCGTAGCGCTCGGGCGCGTCCAGCAGCCGCCGCACGACGAGCTGCGGGGCGACGGTGCCGTTCCAGCGGTTCTCCTTCAGGCGGCAGAGCACGTCGTAGCGGGACTCGCGGCGCAGCCGGTCGAGCTGGGAGCCCATGCCGAACGCGATCGCGCTGCCTGCGTCCCGGCCGTGCTGGCGCACCCGAAAGCGAAGGTGCTTGCCCTCCCCGACAGCGCCCGCGTCGTAGGCCTCGCAGCTCGGCACGAGCAATGTCACGTCCGGGTTGCCGAGCCCGAAGGGCGCGAGCCGGTCGAGCTCGGAGGCGAGCCCGAGAGTGAGCGCCGCGGCCGGAACGATCGCGTCGACGATCGTCAGCGGCCGCAGGTCGTCGTCGGTCAGGACGGAGTCGGCGTGTGCGGCGAATGCGTCGGCGAAGGGCTCGAGCTGCTCCTCGGCGATCGAGAGGCCCGCGGCGGCGCGATGCCCGCCGAAACGCTCGAGGTGGTCGACGCAGGCGCCGAGCGCCCCGTGCAGGTCGAAGGCCGAGACGGAGCGGCCCGATCCCTTCCACCCGTCCTGGGACTTGGCGATCAACACCACCGGGCGTCCGAAGCGCTCGACGAGCCGCGAGGCGACGATCCCGTTCACGCCCTCGTGCCAGTCCTCGCTCCAGAGGACGTAGCCCCGTCGTCGCCGCTTCGGCTCGGGCCACTCCTCGACGGCCCGCACGGCCGCGCGGAGGATCCGGTCCTCGACGGCCTGCCGGTCGCGGTTCAGCGTCTCGAGCTCGGCGGCGAGTCGGTTCGCCGTCTCCGCGTCTTCGGTCAGCACCAGCTCGAGCGCGACGTCCGGGCGGCCGAGGCGGCCCGCCGCGTTGATCCGCGGCGCGAGCCGGAAGCCGACGGACGACGCGTCGATCGCGGCGGGATCGACGTGGGCGCTCCGCATCAGCGCCTTCAGCCCCGGCTTGCACGTCCGCGCCAGCGAGCGGAGGCCGGCGATCGCGAGCGAGCGGTTCTCGTCGGCCAGCGGGACGACGTCGGCGATGGTCGCGAGGGCGACGAGGTCGAGGTGCGTCGGGTCGGCGGCGCCGAGCGCCTCGGCGAGCTTCCAGACGACGCCGGTGCCGCAGAGCTCGGGGAACGGGTAGTCGGAGGGCCGGGTGGCCACGATCGGGCAGTCGGGCAGCGTCTCGCCGGGCCGGTGGTGATCGGTGACGATCACGTCGAGCCCGAGTGCGCGCGCCTCGGCGACCTCCTCGACGGCCGTGATCCCGCAGTCGACGGTGAGCACGAGCCCGATTCCCTCCTCGGCGAGCCGCGCGAGCGTGTCGCGGGAGACGCCGTAGCCCTCCTCGAAGCGGCTCGGCAGGTGCCAGTCGACGTCGGCGCCGAGGGAGCGCAGCGTCAGGACGGCGAGCGCGGTGGCGCAGATCCCGTCCACGTCGTAGTCGCCGTGCACACAGATCTTCGTCCCGGCGGCGATCGCAGCGCGGATGCGCTCGACCGCGACGGCCATGTCGCCGAGCAGCAGCGGATCATGCGGGGCGCGCTCGCCCGCGAGGAACGCCCGGGCGACGTCCACGTCGCCGAGCCCGCGCCGGATCAGCACGGACGCCGTGATCTCGGCGATCTCGAGCTCCCGCGCGAGGGCCGCCGCCTCCTCGGGCGGACAAGATCTCATCGTCCAACGGCCGTCGTGCATGGGCAGATCACGCTAGGCCGGGCGTCGGACGGCGCTGTCGGGGCGTTCCGGAGGTGTGGCAGGCCGTACCCGAAGACGCCTGCGGGCCGAACGCGCGCGGCCGCCGCGGCGTGCGAGCCTGAGGCCATGTTCGATCGCGATACCTGCTCTGCCCGCCCACCCCGCGGTGTCTGGAGCGCCCGGGCCGTCGAGCTTCCCTCCCTCCCCGGCTCCGGCTCGGGCCGCTCCCGCAGGCGCGATCTGCCCCGCAGGGCGAGAGCCTTCTAGCTCTCGCCCTGGCGCCTTCGGCGCAGCGAGTCCACGACGACCTTGACCCACAGCAGCACGAGGCCGACCGTGGCGCCGACGACGAGCATCGCCACCGGCGCGAAGAACGCCATCTGCTCCAGCGAGAAGCGCGTCACCCAGGTCCCGACGAGCCAGATGACGATCACGAGGACGGCCATCGGAAGGGCGAGCCGCCAGTTCACGCGGCCAGGGTACCCTTGGCCCCCGTGGACGAGGCGAACTACGCGTCCGGCGACGACTACGTGCTCGAGTTCCTCGGCTACCGCTTCGCCTTCAACGCCGAGGACTTCGAGCAGCGGGTCACCGCGGCCGCCGTGCGGCTCGGCCTGATCGAGGCGAACGACCTCGACGACGAGGAGGCCGAGGACCTCGTCGAGCTGGCCGCGGACGGCCGGATCGCAGAGCCCCGTGGCGCGCTCGGGCGGTATCTCGTCCGGCACTGGGAGCACGTCGCGCTCGTCGAGGGCGAGTCGCTCGTCTACTGGTTACGCAAGCTCGTCTTCCGCGGCGCCTGGCTCGACCACCGCGTCAAGGAGGGGCTGCTCGAGGTCTCCTGGGACGAGGAGAGCGGCGACTTCGGCTACGCGGAGCAGCGCGGCGGCCGGGCGCTGCTCGAGCTCGCGCCCGTGCCGAGCTGGCACGCGCTCCAGTTCCGCCGCTGAGCCGTCGCCCGCGTGGGCGTCAGGCCTGGAAGCCCGCGAAGCCGAAGCGGCCGAGCGCCGGCTCGGGGACGTGGATCGCGATCTGGCGGATCGAGCCCACCGGGACGATCAGCTCCGAGGGCGGGTCGCCTTCCTCGTCGGGGTGCGGCACGAGCGTGAAGAAGCCGTAGCCGGGCTCGGGCGACATCGACTCGAGCACGAGCAGGGCGCCGTCCATCAGCTCGACCTCGACCGTCGGCTGCTCGATCCCGTGAGCCTCGGCGAAGCGCTCGACCCGCCTCTGGATCCGCAGCAGCAGGTCGTCGAGCGGACCGGCGAGACCGGGAAGCCAGATCTGGCTCATGCGGCGGACTCTAGGCGCTGAGGCGCCGGCCGGCGGGCTTGGAGCCGTACATCAGCCGGTCGGCGGCGTCCACCGTCTCGACCACCGAGCCACCGGGTGCGCAGGTCGCCCAGCCGATCGCGGCCGAGAGCCGGATCCCGGAGACGCCGCGGTGCTTGCCGATCGCCGTGGTGATCCGCTTGACCACCTCGACGCAGACCTGATCGTCCGCGCCGGGAAGCAGCACGCCGACCTCGTCGCCGCCGAGCCGCGCGACGGTGTCGCGGTCGCGAGTGGTCTGCCTGAGCACCTCGGCGAGGGCGCGGAGAAGGTCGTCGCCGCAGGCGTGGCCGCGCTCGTCGTTCGCACGCTTCAGGTCGTCGAGGTCGAGCACCACGACCGAGGAGGGGTCGCCCGCGTCGCTGCGCCGCTGCGCCTCGGCGATCCCTTCGTCCCAGGCGAGGCGGTTGGCGAGACCGGTGAGCGGGTCGCGGCGCGCGGCGGCTGTGAGCCGCTCGATCTCGAGCTCGAGCTGCGTCCGCTGGACTGCGCCGGAGACGACGGCGTCCGCCGCCTCGACGATCCGGAGGCCGAGCTCGCGGCAGAGCAAGGTGAAGCCGCGCGGCACCGCGGAGGTGTGCATCAGCAGCAGCATCCCCTGTGCGGTCGGGCCGAGCTCGAGCAGGTAGTAGGAGCAGATCCCGGCCTCGGCCGAGAACGGTCGCGGCAGCGGCGCATCGGTCGTCTCCTGGACGCAGAGCGGGCACTCGCCCGCGCGCGGGTCGAGGGTGCGCATGGCGTCGAGGATCTGGGCGCGGTCGGCATCGATCGGCCAGCCGCGGTTGGCGAAGACGACCAGCTCGGGCTCGCGCAGGTAGAGGACGCCGAGCTCGCACGAGAGGGCCGAGGCCGCGGTGTCGACGACATGCTGCAGGGTCTCGCGGAGACCGCCATCCGGGGTCTCGGAGAGCGTTCTGAGCGCCTCGAGCACCTCGAGCTCGTCGGCCAGGCGCTTCGCGACGGCGACGTGCTCGATCAGGCCAGCGGCGCGCTCGGCGCCTGCGCGGAGGACCTCGTCGTCGCGGACCGGCAGCGCGTGGCGCGGATGGCCGAAGACGACGACGGTGTCGTCGCTGACCGGGACCGCGACGGCCGAGCAGGCGTAGTAGGGGCCGAAGACGCAGCGCGGATCGGGGGAGGCGAAGCCCGCCGGCGCGCCGCGGGCCAGCGCCTGACCGACGATCGTGTCGTCGGAGGGGTCGACCTCGACGATCCCGGCCCAGCCCTCGCCGCGGCCGGCGCCGCCGAGATGGGCGAAGCGGCCGCCTGCGAGCCGGCGGAAGACGAACGTGTCGCACGCGCCGAGCTCCTCGGCGACGAGGGCGAGCGAAGCGCTGCGTGCAGCGTCGTGCATGACTCCCGTATCGGCGGCGCGAGCCGCGACTTGAATCGTCAGAACAGGCTGCCGTCGTCGGCGCGCGGTGCGGCGCCGACGTGCGCGAGGCCGAGCGCCGTGATCACGCGGCCGCGCGGGGTGCGCTGGAGGAAGCCGAGCTGGAGGAGATACGGCTCGTAGACGTCCTCGATCGTGTCCGGCTCCTCGCCGAGCGAGACCGCCAGCGTCGAGAGCCCGACGGGCCCGCCGCCGAACTTCTCGGCGATCGCGCCGAGCAACTCCCGGTCTGTGCGCTCGAGCCCGACGCCGTCGACCTCGAGCAGCTCGAGCGCCTCGCGGGCGACCTCGGTCGTGATCGCGCCCTGGTGGCGCACCTGCGCCACGTCGCGCACGCGCCGCAGGATCCGGTTCGCGATCCGCGGCGTGCCGCGGGAGCGGCCCGCGATCTCGTCCGCGGCCGCGTCGTCGATCTCGGTGCCGAAGATCCGGGCCGAGCGGCGGACGATCGTCCCCAGCTGGCCGGCGTCGTAGTAGCCGAGCCGGAACGTGAGCCCGAACCGGTCGCGGAGCGGCGTCGTCAGGAGCCCGGTGCGCGTGGTCGCCCCGACGAGCGTGAACGGGGGCAGGTCGAGCGTCAGCGTGCGCGCGGCCGGCCCCTGGCCGACGACGATGTCGAGCCGGAAGTCCTCGAGGGCCGGATAGAGGATCTCCTCGATCGACCGGTTGACCCGGTGGATCTCGTCGACGAAGAGCACGTCGCGGTCCTCGAGCGAGGTGAGGATCGCCGCCATGTCGCCCTTCCGCTCGAGCGCCGGGCCGGCAATGGAGCGGATCCCGACACCGAGCTCCTCGCGGACGATCTGCGCCAGCGTGGTCTTGCCGAGCCCGGGCGGCCCGACGAGCAGGACGTGGTCGAGCGGCTCGCCCCGTGCTTTCGCCGCCTCGAGCGCGATCGAGAGCTGCTCCTTCGTGCGCTCCTGCCCGACGAAGTCGGCGAGCCTGCGCGGCCGGAGCGTGGTCTCGAGCTCGTCGTCGACGGGGTCCAGCACGGCAGCCGTGACGCGTTCGCTCACCACGTGAGGGTAGGCGCGAGCCCGGACAGCGCCTGGCCTCTACGGCTGCGGCTGCGCGTCCAGATGGCTCTCGTCGTACCGCGGCAGGCCGTCGTCCGGAAGCTCCTCCCACGGCGCCCGCGAGGCGACGAAGTTGTGGAACTGCGGGCGGACGCCGGGATCGCCGTCGAGCGCCCCGAGGCGAATCGCGACCTCGTCGCCCTCCGGCCAGTCCCCGCCGAAGAGGCTCGAGCCGCACACCGAGCAGAACGCCTTCACGCGGCCGTCGCCCGGCCGGAAGACGTGGATCAGCTCCTCACCGGAGAGGAGGCGGAAGCCCGAGCGCGGGACGCGTCCCTGCGTTCCGCCGAAGGCGCCCGAGTGCTTGCGACACCGCGAGCAGTGGCAGTGGTTGGCCCAGAGGAAGGGCGCCGTCACCTCGAAGCGGACGCCGCCGCAGAGGCACGAGCCCTGCAGCGGGTTCTCCGGGCTCGGCCCGGCCGCAGCGTCAGGCGGACTCTGCGTGCTCACGACGAGAGCCTAGACCGCTAGTGACCCCTACGGCAGTTCGGTGGCAGCACGGTGGCCAGATGAGCACCGCTCGACGACAATGACGGCGTGCGGACTGCGCTTCGTCTGGTGGCCTGGGGCTTGGCGCTCGCGGCGGTCGCCTGCCCGCGGGGGCCCGGTCCTCGATTGGAGCACATCAGAGGCCGACAGACCTCGATCAGGCGAGCCGCGCGTACAGGTTGACCCGCACGCCGTCGGGGTCTCCGAGCAGCGCGTATCGCTGGCCCCACTCCGCGTCCCAAGGCTCCTTCTCTCCTTCGTAGCCCGCCGCAAGGACGCGCGCATAGACCTCGTCGACTTCGGCGGGGCTCGCGCATTCGAAGGCGAGCGACACCTGGTTCCCGTTGGTGCGCGTCCAGTCGGGCATGAAGCTGCGGATGCCCTCCTCCGTGTCGAACATCAGCCGCGTGCCGTTCGGCATCGTCGCCTCGACGTGACCCTCGGCCGGCGCCTCCGGGAACTCGGCCCCGAGCAGCCGATAGAAGCTCATCGAGCGGCTCAGATCCGAGGCTGCGATGCCGATCGCGTTCATCGTGGCCACAGGACGACGCTATACGACCAAGTCGTCGCGGGTCTATGTCGCCCGGGAGCGGCCAGAGGCGACGGGACTAGACTCGCGGTCGCGTGGAGTCAGGCGAATTCAAGGCGAGGCGAGCGTTCGGCGGTTGCCCCGTGAACAAGGGCTGATCGTGGTGGCAGAGCGGTTTCCGTTCCGGCTGCGTGGAGCCGAGGGCAGCGTCGTCGTCTCGTTCCATGCGAACGAGGATCCGCAGCGATGGGGTTTCGGCGCACTCGGGCTGCCGTGGCCAGCCGAGCTCGCGCAGGGGCTTCCGGTGCTCACGGCGCGGACGGAGTGTCCGCTCGCCGGGTACGCGGCGGTCATGGGTTGGGTTCAGATCGTCCGCATCGACGTGCTCGAATCGAGTCAGCCGCTGGCAGCCGGCGTCGACCGGGCGCCCGTCGGTCACCACGAGTGGGTCGACGGCCCGCCGCAGCTCCGTGGCCTCGGCGTGCCGTTCACGTCGTTCGGCGAGTGCCCGACGCTGTTCGACGCGCCGGCATCGACCGAGAGCGACATCACGTTCTTCGCCGACTCGTGGCTGACGGCGAGCCCAGATGCGTTGGTCAGCCGGGAGTCCTGCCCGCTGCTCGGGTTTCGCTGGGGCTACTCGACGCGAGCGGGACAGCCACACGAGCTGCATGAGCCCGCGCCGCTCGACCACAGCGATTGGGCCGAGGCCCTGCCGCTCCTCCACGAGACGTTCCCGGACTGGCAGTTCAGACCGGAGTGGCCGCGCTAGGACTCACCGGTGCCGCCGGTACTCCAGCTCGACGATCCCGATTGCTGGAGGCGGTGCTGGAGACCAGGTCGAGCCCTGTTCCGGGCCGCAGCCCGCTAGTTGCTTCAGACGCCACTGCCGCCCGCAAGTCATCGCTGCCGGGTCAGACGACGAGGCTGCGGACGCGGTCGGCCGCGTCCTCGACGATCGCGTCGCCGTGGCCGACGCCGACGACCTTCGCGTCGAGACCGGCCATGCGGCGGACCGAGGCGGCGTGCTGCTCCTTGTTCAGGTTGAACGCCCGCCAGCCGGCCGAGAACTGCGGCCAGGTTGCGATCGCGTCCCCGGCGATCAGGAAGTTGCGCTCGGGCCAGGTGAACGCGAGGTGCCCCGGCGAGTGGCCGGCCGCGTGCAACACCCCGAGCGGCCCGATCCGGTCGCCCTCGCTCACCGCCTGGTCGACGTCGCAGGGCGTGTGCTTCGGTCTGTTGAGCGCGAGCCCGATCTGGAAGGGCAGGATCTTGATCGACTGCATCGGCTTCAACGTCACGGGCTGGGCACGCCGGTCGCCGCGAGATGATGTCCGACTCCCATTCGTGCGCGTACACGGTCGCGCCGCTCAGCCGCTTCAGCACGGCCAACCCGCCCAGGTGCGAGCGGTGCGCGTGCGTGATCACGATGTGACGCAGCTCGTCCGGCCGACGGCCGAGCGCGCTCAGTGCCTCCAGCACGAGCCGGGCGTCGCCCTCGAAGAGCGTGTCGACGAGCGTCAGCTCGTGGCCGTCGTCGACGAGGAACGCTCGTACGCGGCCGCCCTTCTTGCCGCCGAAGGTGTGCACGCCGGGCACGAGCTCCCTCAAGCGCCGCCCACCTGCCTCCACGGCGCGAAGCCGTTCGTGACGCCCTTCAGGGCCGGCGCCAGGTCGGGGAAGTGGCGGAGCAGTACGGTGATCATCGACGCGTCTGCGATCCAGTCGAGCCCTTCCTGCGTGTACGTCTTCGCCGTGTAGTCGCGCGTGAAGAAGCGGTCGCTCTTGAGGCGGCGCGAGGCCATCAGGATGAAGACGCGGAAGGCGGTGTCGCTGAAGCCGAAGCCCTTCGGCAGCGGCTCGGCGTAGAGCCCGATCATCAGGTCGACCCGCTCGACGTCGCCGCCGTAGACGCGGCGGAGCTCCTCGGCCCAGGCCGCGTTCGGGGTCAGCTCCTCGAACGTGCGCGCCGGCTTCAGGTGGAACAGGCGGCGGAACTCGTTGTAGCGCGGCACGCCCCGCTCGCGGATGCGGAGGACGTCGAGCGCGGCAAGGTCGAGGGTCTCGCCGTCGGCGCGCTCCAGCGTCTGCAGGAAGCGCGGGTAGTTGTGCAGCGTGATCGCGCCCGGGTTGGCGCGGCCGAAGGAGTAGAACGAGTCGACCAGCCCGATCTCCTCGAGCCGGTCGCGGGTCTGCGTGGCACCGATCTCGGGGAACGTTCGCTCCTGCAGCACCCGGTCGTCGGCCAGCGAGCGGAACGTGAAGTCGTCCGGCAGCAGCGGATGCATGCGGTAGACGGCGACGAACTCCTCGGTGAGCGAGTACGGCACGCCGTGGTGGTTCGTGGCCGAGCCGGGGATGCCGGCGAGCACCTCGTTCTTCGTGAAGCGGCCGAGGTGCTTGCCGAGGATGCCGTGCCAGTTGGCGCGCATCGCGTACGCGGTGGTCGGGTGCGAGATCAGCGCGGGCGTCCACTCGACCGTGTGGATCTTCGCCATCAGGGCCGCGTTCACGAGCCGCGCAGTGTCGAAGAGCCTGTCGTCGGACCAGGTCGGGTACGCCTTCCGCAGCCGGTCGCAGATCGCGTTGTGCTCGTGCGTGAACAGCGTGTGCAGGAGGCCGAGGCCGAGCCAGAAGTTCCCGGCGACGCCGGTGAGGTCGACGACCTCTTCCAGGTCGCGCGGCAACTGTCCATCGGGGTCGAGGCGCAGCTTGCCGTCCTCGTGCGCCCGGATGTACTGCGCGAAGCCCGCGTCGCTGCCGTAGATCTGGGACGCGTCCCACCAGTGCGAGTCGGCGGTGACGTACGTCGACGGGGAGCCGTCGTCCACGTGCGAGGGGTCGACCCGCGTCCGCGGGATCCGCATCGGCCGCTCGTACCAGTCGTCGTTCGGTTCGAGCTCGACCAGCCACGGGCTCGCGTCCTCGTTCTTGCCGTGGCTGAACCAGTCGTGGACCTCGAACTGCAGCCAGGCGCCCGCGAGCAGGTTGACGATGGACGCCGGTTTGAACTCGTCCCGCGTCAGCAGCTCGCGGCTGATCGTGCGCGGGTTCGGCTCCAGGATCGAGTCGTCCGGCTCGCGGAACGTCTTGGCGAGCGGCACGTTGCGCCCGAAACGCGCGCCGATCGCGCCCATGGTCGGCGAGCTCGAGGTCGTTGTAGGTGCCGTCGGTCGTCCGCGCGGTCAGGTGGTGACCGTCGTCAGGCGCCGGGTCTACCGTCTCGCCGCGGCCGGTGTCGTAGAGGTTCTGCTCGCGCAGCTTCGTGCGCAGGCCGATCAGCGTGACGATCCCGAGCGGCTTCGGCAGCTTGTCCCAGCCGAACTTGTGGTCGACGGCGACGGCGGCGTTGGCGAAGAGCTTGGAGAGCGGCGAGGCCATGCGCTTTCCCCTCGATCGACTGGGCGGAAGCCGACGCCCCCTCGCCGCAGAGGGGCTCTGCCGGTCCTTCCGATCAAAGCATCGACGCGAGCGCCGGTCAACGATGAGCGTCGACGCGTCAGCGCAGCGCCGGCGTTCCGGAATGTCACCCCACCCGACGCCTGCGCCGCAGCAAGAGCCACCCAACGAACACACGCGCGAGGAGTGTCGCCAGAAGCCCGATCACTGCGCCGAACAAGAACAAGAACGGCTCGGGTGGCGGACTCGAATTCTCGGGCGTCGGAGGCGGAGCCCACAGCCACACGAACAGCGCTCCCGACGCGCAGGCCACGCCGACGCCAACGGCCAACGTGATCAAGGCGTCGAGGAGATCGCGCCGCCCGACCATCATTCGCCCGTGTGAGTCCACCGCTCCAGGGCGTCGATGTCATCGGTCATTTGCCCCCGCTGGCCGGAAGCCTCTACCTCCCAGGCGGGTCGTAAGCCGGCTGGGAGGTCTTGGTCGACGAGCTCCACGAAGCGGGTGCGGAGGTCCGGCAGGGAGGTCAGCAGGAGAATCAGGGCGCGTCGGACGTCGACGGGTGCGGTTCGCCATGACGACAAGAGGTGCTCTGCAGAGCGATGGATGGTGCCGCGGAGTTCGTCGGTGAGCTCGGCTTGAAGGTCTTCGTCATGGACGATGTTGCCGGCGGAATCGTAGGACCAGACGACAACACCCTTGGCCTCTGCCACTTCACGGAGGAAGAGGATCGCTTCGGCGCGGTCTGGAAAGTTGATCCAGTCGGCGAGTCGGACGAGGACAGGGACTGCGGGAACGGTGGCGGCGTAGATCGTTCCCTGATGGTGGATGTTCCCCCAGAGGTTCCACCAGGCCGTCGTCCGCGTGACGTGATCGCCGACCGTGATCGCTGCAAGCTGGGCGGCTACGTCGTCGGCGGTGCCGTACGCATGGCACAGGTCGCCCCATTTCACCTGGGCGATCGCGGTGAGAATTGACGTCGTGGGCTCTTCGTCGAGATCAGCCCGGGCGACAATCGGAACCCAGCCAGCATCCGTCGGCCCCTGTGACGAAAAGCGCTCGGGGATCAGAGCTCCGTCGAGGCTCCGCGTCATCGGAACGGCTATGCCCGCGGGAGCGCGCAGGACAAACGAACGTCGGCTGGGCCAGCGTTCGGGAATGTCCCCCGACCCGAATCGAGCTGCACGGCTGCTTGGCGGCGCCTAGGCGCGCGGCGCGTACTCGACGCTGCCGAACGGCCAGTCGGACGCGAGCCACTCACTCACGACGCGCCAGAGCGGGGTGTCCAGCTGCGCGTGGCTCGCCCGTACCCAGGAGAGCGCACGGGCGTCGTAGTCGCTGTCGGGCAGCGGGTAGATGTAGACGCACCCGATCACGTCGCGGCTCGCCGGATCGAGCACCGTGTACGTGAACCCCGTCCGGTTGCGGAAGTCGTCGGCATGGCGCTGCAGGTCTGCCCGGTTCTCGTCCGGCGTCATCTCCCGCGGCCAGCTGCTGTCCTCCCACCCGGGCGTCGCGTGGATGTGCTCCCGCGACGAGGTCCACGCGTCGTAGTCCTGGTCGTTGTGCTCGGGGCCGAGCGGCTCGAGCACGAACTGCGGCGTCTCGAGCCGCCGAGGGACGTCGAAGTCGCGCGGGACGAACTCGTCCACGCGACGATCGTAGAACCTTGGCTCAAGTGGAGCCGGGCAGGCGAATCGTCGCCTGGGCCAGTGTGCGGGAATGCCCACTGAGCTTCTTGCACCAATCGCGGAACCCGTTGTAATTTCGCGTTGTGCGAACGCAATCGCGGAGGCTCGCTACGTCGCTTCTCGTTTCGGCGCTCCTTGCCGCCCCGAGCGTCCTTGCCGCGTCTGCCAAGGGAGCACCGACCGAGCTTCTCGTTCACTTCGTGATGCCGGGCCGGGACATCGAATGCCTCATGGTCGATCCGAACATCGCCAACGGCAACGTCACCTGTGGGATCCACCGCAACCGGTTCAGAGGTTCCCGGAGCACCTTCGACGCGGAGAAACCATCGCGCCGATGGTTTGTCAACGTGTGGCAGTTCACCCTGGTCGAGGTGAGCACAAGGGGCTTCGGCTCATCGCCGGTGAGGGTGCTGCGGTACGGGCAGACGATCAGGGTCGGGTTCTTCCGTTGCACATCCCGCGTCGCCGGATTGACCTGCCTCAGCAGGCATTCCGGGCACGGCTTCTTCCTCAGCAACAAACGGCAACGGACATTCTGACGACACCGCCAGTGTTTCGTGGTTCGCGAAACGCAATCCGTCGCGTGGGCCAGCGTTCGGGAATGACGCCTGACGAGGTGAACCCGGATCGGCCGGAGCAGCGATGAGTCTTCGGTGGTTTGTCAGTCTCTACCGCGTACGGGCGAGGCTGAGATGCGGCCGGAGCAGGCCGCCGAGAAAGGAGTCATGAGATGACGCGGTACCTGATTTCGTTCCCCAGCGGCGCGATGGACCACATCCCCGCTGGGAGCTCCCCGCCGTGGGAGAGGCTGCTCATGCGGTGGTCCAGGAGGCCATGGACGCAGGCGTGTTGGTGTTCGGCGGCGGGTTGGCCGAGAACGTGGATCCCGTCATGGTGGCCGGTGACGGTACGACCACCGCTGGCACGTACCCGCAGACCAAGGAGTTCAACGGCGGGTTCACGGTCCTCGACGTGACCTCTCGGGAGGCAGCCTTGGAGTGGGCCGCGAAGATCGCAGCCGCCTGCCGCTGTGCTCAAGAAGTCCGCGAGTTCGGACCTGACTCGGCCGTGGGCAATTGATCGGACGCGTTGGGCCGGTCGGCTGGGCCAGCGTTCGGGAATGTCACCCGAGCGGCACGGCTCGGTTGCGGCGCTTGGCAGACAAATGAGAGGGTCGTGCGCCTGGTGTTACCAAGGATCATTGTCGTTGCCGGTCTGAGCGCCATCGCGATCGCAGCGAGCGGCTGCAGCGGAGACTCCGACGCCGAAGCGGAGAGCCCGTCGGCGACGACGACTGAGCAGGTCGAGACCCAGCCGCCGGCACAGTCCGTGTTCGGCATCGCGAAGTTCCGCGCCGCGTTCAAGGAACGCTTCGGGACGCCGCCCGACGAGCGGCGGTGGTACGGCCTCATCACCGGGATGAAGATGGGTCGCGAGATCAGAGGACCTCGTCCGCTTGAAATCACGGTGAAGGTCGAAAGCCTTTCCGTCAGGGTTATGTCCGAGATCTGCGAGGCGGTCTTCGCCCTCGACTCCGAGATGGGCGACGGAATTGAAGCCGTCCGAGTGATCGGCTCCGACGGTGGAGACGGCGGGTGCGCGTGACACTGGAGCGACCGTCCGACATGTTCGCTTCGGCCGAGTAACGGCAATCGCCTGCGCCAGCGTGCGGGAATGTCCCTTGAGCGGGCCGGTGGAGCGGGCCGGTGGAGCGGGCCGGTAGGCCCGTAGTCTCGCGTGCTAGCTGGCGTGTGCCTCAGATGCAGATCGCACGAGCACGACGCTGGTGACGAGGATCCAGAGAAGCGTGAGTGGGATGAGGATGAACAAGTAGCCGCCGGTGAGCGACCAGAAGCCGTCGCTCGCCCAGTTCGTGAGGCGAAGGACGAAGAGCGCGGCAACCCCGAGGGCCGCCCAGTTCAACCAAACCGGAACCAATGCGGTACGCCTCAGCCCGAATGATGCGGCGAGGAAGAACACGGCGCTCGGAACGGCGGCGAGTGCGTCGAGTGCCCAGGTCAGGTCAAAGAACGCTTTGGTGACTCCTGGCTCGCCCGAGCCAGCCACCGAGTACGCGAGGACCGCGTTGAGCCCGGTCGTGACGACCTGGATCGCGACGAAGGCGGCGACAGCACCGATTATGGTCGCCGCGACGCGCCCTTCGCCCCGTTCGCGAAGGTTGTTCGCCAGCGTGCCCGCGAACCAGAGCCAGAATCCGAGTCCGATTACGAACAGGGCCGAGGAGACGAGCACCTTGCCTCGGTCGCCGTCGTAGTACGACACCACATCCTCGACAGGATCTCCGACGGTCGGGGTCTCCCCTCCGACGAGGAACGCCAACACCGCGAACACGACGAAGCCGATGCCTGCTCCACGCGCCCACCGTTCCCAGTTGACCGCCATGCCGCAGCCCTCCTTGACCCACGATTTGGCGCGATCTTCGGGTGTCGAGCACGCGCGAGTCAAGCGC
Source organism: uncultured Gaiellaceae bacterium (assembly GCA_963808915.1). Lineage (GTDB taxonomy): Bacteria > Actinomycetota > Thermoleophilia > Gaiellales > Gaiellaceae > CAVTBT01. The sequence goes on from CAWEHJ010000002.1 coordinate 414,166, forward strand.
GGGCGGCCGATGTCCCGCGGCAGCGACGACCTGTGGACTGCGCCAGCGTGTTGTCGTCCGATGCTCGTTCAGGCAGCGCGGAGGGCCTGCCGGACCCGCTCGGCGGGAGCGAGCTCCGGATCGATCGCCGCAAGGCGCTGCTCGGCCTCGATTGGCGTGAAGCCGAGCTCGACGAGCGCGTCTCGTGCGACGAGCTCCGCTCGCGCGCCGGCGCCGCTCGCACCGACCAGCGCATCGGCGCCGTCGGCGAGCTTCTCCTTCAGCTCGAGCACGATCCGCTCGGCCGTCTTCTTGCCGATCCCGGGGATCGCCTGGAAGCGCGCCACGTCGCCGAGCGCGATCGCGCGCCGCAGCTCCGCGGCCGGCGACCCCGAGACCACGGCGAGCGCCACCTTCGGGCCGATCCCGTTCACCGTCAGAAGATGCGTGAACAGCTGGCGCTCGGCAGCGTCGGCGAAGCCGTAGAGCTGCAGCGCGTCCTCACGGACGTGGAGATAGGTCTCGACGACGAGCTCGGCACCGGCCTCGGCACGGCGAAGCACAGCCGGCGTGGCGGCACGAGGTAGCCGACGCCGCCGACGTCGACGACGAGGCCGTCGGGGGTGCGCGCCGCTGCCGTGCCGCGGAGTCGCGCGATCATCCTGCCGCCGCGCGGATCATCGGCGGGGCGAGGGCGTGGCAGATCGCGACGGCGAGCGCGTCGGCAGCATGGTGCGGGGCCGGGACACGCTCGAGGGACAGGATCGCGCGAACCATTCGCTGCATCTGTCCCTTCTCGGCGCGGCCGTAGCCGCAGACCGCCCGCTTGACATGGGTCGGCGAGTACTCAGCGCACGCGACGCCGGACGACGCGGCGGCGACGAGCACGGCTCCACGCGCCTGTCCGACGGAGAGCGCGATGCGGGCGTCTGCCCCCACGACCGACTCCTCGACGGCCACGGCGTCCGGCGCGTGCTCCGCAAGGAGCGCCGTACTCCGTCGAAGATCGTCAGGAGGCGCTGCGCCGGGGGGTCTCCCGCGCGTGTCCGCCAGCACCCGTGGACGACCTCCCTGAGGCGCCCGTCGCTTACGTGGACGATGCCGTACCCGCATGCCGCCGTCCCTGGATCGATGCCGAGGACCTTCACGGCAAGAGGGTAGGGACGGGGTCGGACGGGCCGGTCGGCGAGTGCTAGGGGCTCGAGCCGGATGACGCCCGCACGGGCCGCACTACGAGGCAACGACCTCGAGCACGTGCTCGGGGATGTCGAAGTTCGCGTAGACGTCCTGCACGTCGTCGGACTCCTCGAGCCCCTCTACGAGGCGCACGACCTTCTTCGCCGTCGACTCGTCCTCGATCGCGACGGTCGTCTTCGGGACCATCGAGAGCTCGGCGGTGTCGATCGCGAAGCCGGCGGACTCGATCGCCGTTCGGACCGCGGTCAAGGCCTCCGGCGCGGCCGAGACGAGATAGGTCGTCCCGTCCAGGTCGACATCCTCCGCCCCGCCCTCGGCCGCTGCCAGCGTCAACTCGTCCTCGTCGACACCGTCGGCGGGGACGAGCACGATCCCACGCCGCTCGAACAGCCAGGCGACTGCGCCGGTCGTGCCGAGGTTGCCGCCGTACTTGGTGAACAGGTGCCGGACGTCCGAAGCCGTGCGGTTGCGGTTGTCCGTCAGCGCCTCGACGAGCACGGCCACGCCCTCGGGGCCGTAGCCCTCGTAGATCACGGTCTCGTAGACGGCGCCGTCGTCGTCCGTTCCCGCGCCGCGGGCGATCGCCCGCTCGATCGTGTCCTTCGGCATCGAGTACGACCGGGCCTTCTCGACGGCGTTCTGCAGCGCCAGGTTGTTGCCCGGGTCGGCCCCGCCCTCCTTCGCGGCGACGATGATCGACTTCGACAGCTTCGTGAACAGCTGGCCGCGCTTCGCGTCTGCGGCGCCCTTCTTGTGCTTGATCGTCGACCACTTGCTATGTCCTGACATGCGCCCCCTCCTCGACGAGCTGCAGGAACCGCCGGTGGACGCGCGTGTCGTCCGTCAGCTCCGGATGGAACGACGCGACCAGGAAGCGACCGTCGCGAAGCAGCACCGGCTCGCCGTCGTGCTCGGCAAGCACCTCCACACCCGCCCCGACCTCTCGGACTCGCGGCGCGCGGATGAAGACGCCGCGAAGCGGCTCCTGCTCGCCGGCGAGCTCGAGGTCGGCCTCGAAGCTTGCGACCTGCCGGCCGTAGGCGTTCCGGTCGACGACGAGGTCGATGAGCCCGAGATGCTCGCGGTCGAGCAGGATCATCCCCGCGCAGGTGCCGAGGACGGCGCCGCCGAACGTGCGGATCGCCTCCTCGAGCCCGTACAGCCGCGCAAGCCGCATGATCGCCGTCGACTCGCCGCCGGGGATCACGAGGCCGTCGAGCCCGTCGAGCTCCTCCGGCAGCCGCACCTCGACCACGTCGGCACCGAGCGAGCGCAGCGTGGCCGCATGCTCGCGGAAGTTCCCCTGAAGTGCGAGGACGCCGATCGTCATCGGACGGATTCTACGAGGCGGTCCGGGCTACCAGCCGCGGACTTCGAGGCGCTCGGCCTCGAGGAGCGACGCCGAGGAGATGCCGACCATCGGCTCGCCGAGGCCGGCGGAGATCTCCGCCAGGATCTTGGCGTCGCGGTAGTGCGTCGTCGCCTCGACGATCGCCTTCGCGCGCTTCTCGGGATCGCCGGACTTGAAGATTCCCGAGCCGACGAAGACGCCGTCGGCGCCGAGCTGCATGCAGAGCGCCGCGTCAGCGGGCGTCGCGATGCCGCCGGCGGTGAAGGTGACGACCGGCAGGCGGCCGTGCTCGGCGACCCAGCGCACGAGCTCGACCGGAGCCCGCAGCTCCTTCGCCTCGGCGAACAGCTCCTCCGAGGGCAGCGCGCCGAGCCGGCGGATCCCGCCGAAGACCGCCCGCATGTGCGTGACGGCGTTGACGATGTCGCCCGTGCCTGCCTCGCCCTTCGTCCGGATCATCGCCGCACCCTCCGCGAGCCGCCGCAGCGCCTCGCCGAGGTTCGTCGCGCCGCAGACGAACGGGATCGTGAACTGCCACTTGTCGACGTGGTGCGCCGTGTCGGCGGGGGTCAGCACCTCCGACTCGTCCACGTAGTCGATCTCGAGCGCCTCGAGAATCTGCGCCTCGACGAAGTGGCCGATCCGGCACTTTGCCATCACCGGGATCGAGACGGCCTCCTGGATCGAGCGGATCATGTCCGGGTCGGACATGCGCGCTACGCCGCCCTGGACGCGGATGTCGGCGGGGACGCGCTCGAGTGCCATCACCGCGACGGCGCCGGCGTCCTCCGCGATCCGCGCCTGCTCGGCGGTGACGACGTCCATGATCACGCCGCCCTTGAGCATCTCGGCGAGCCCGCTCTTGACCCGCATCGTGCCGATGTCGGACATGCGGCCAGTGTATCCGGCGGGCGGGGCGCTCCGGTGCGCCCCGCCCGTCCGGGCTAGGTCAGGCCGTCGCAGTACGCCTGGGTGATGAAACCGCGGTCCGCGAACGGCTTGCAGACCGTCTTCGCGGTCGCAAGCCCGTCCAGTGACTTCGCCGTCGCGACCGTCTGCTTCGCAGCGGCTTCGAACGACGTATCGGCTGCGAAGCCGAACTGCGCGTCGATGATGATCCGGGCCGCCTCCTCGTCGTCGCCGAGCGCCGCGTGCACGTCCCAGAGCGCGGTCGACCACATGCGGCCGTCGGCGTGCACCTCGCCCGCCTTCTTCTCGGGCCAGTGCAGGTCGTGCCGGTCGACGCGCCGCAGGCAGTGCGAAGGGCCGTCCGTGTACGAGACCGAGTCCCAGTCCGCCACGCACGGCACGTCGAACGTGCTGTGCGTCTTCCAGTGGCCCATCGAGACGGCGAAGTAGTCGCCGAAGCCCTCGCCGATCGAGCCCGACTCGAGGTTCGTGCCGAAACCGGGCACCTGGTCGCCCTGGATCGCATGGCCGTACTCGTGCAGGATCACCTCGCCGTCCTCGGCGTCGTCGACCCCGCCCTTGCCGAAGCGCAGGTACTGGTGCTTGTCCCAGAAGAACGAGTTGTCGACGCCGTAGGTGTTGATGCGGGCGTCGATCCCCTCGTCGAGGACGGCCGGGAAGCGAGAGCCGAAGCCGAGGTGCTGCAGGTAGAGCTCCGCCTCGGTGATCCAGTAGTACGCCATCACCTGTTCGAACCGGTCGTCGTGGCGGTCGTAGACGAAGCTGCCTTCCGGCGAGTAGGCCGGAGTGCCGGTCTCGCTGCGGATCCGCGCGTAGTCGCCGTTCAGGTACCCGCTGCCGTCGAGGTTCGTCAGCGTGACGTCCTCGTACTCGCTCGCCGGGACGGCCGTCGCGGAGTCCTTCTGGTCGGTGAGCGCCTCGTTGCCACTCGTCTCGACCGGATTGGTGAAGAACACCTTGGCATCGGCCTCCGTGCCGCCACCGGGCTTCGTCGCCCCGGCCGTCGCCGCCAGCACGAGCCCGAGCAGCACGGCGCCGATCGTGATCCGTAACCGCATATCCCCTCCCCTGGGGTCGCTGAGGGCGCGAGCGTAGCTAGTCGCGAACAGTTGAGCTTCGGCCGGCTCGCCACCGATCCCGAGCCCCGCGGACTAGGCTGAGCGCGATGAGCGGCCCACCGATCGACAAGACGGAGGTTCGCGCGGCCGGGAACCAGGCGCTCTTCCGCGACATCAACGAACGGCTGGCAGGCATGGACGAGGCAGACGGCGACGCGACGGAGCTCGGCAGTTGGAACTGCGAGTGCGCCGACGTGACCTGTCTCCAGCAGATCGAGCTGACCCTCGAGGAGTACGAGCAGGTGCGCTCCGACCCGAGGCGCTTCTTCGTGGTGGCGGACGAACGCCACGTGCTGCCCGAGGTCGAGGTCGTCGTCGAGCGGAACGACCGCTACTGGGTCGTCGAGAAGACCGGAGAGGCTGGCGACGAGGCCGCATCGCTCGCTCCGAGCGACGGCTGATCAGCACGCGTCCCTCGTGCTTTAGTGCGCTCGGATGATCGCTGCCTCCATCCTCGAGAGCGGAGCCGTCTACTACCCGACTCTCCTGGGAGTGCCGATCGTCGTCGGCGCCGTCCTCGGCTGGCGAAAGCCGGAGCGCCGTGCGCTCTGGATCCTGTCGGCCGCCGTCCTCGTGCTCGTCCTGCTCGACTTCGCGCTCGACGACACCCGGTTCGAGGACATCCCGTTCTTCGTCGTCGTCGGTGTCTTTCTCTTCGGGCTGGGGCTGCTCGCGCGCTGGATCGCCAGGGCGCTTGCGCGTCGACATCGAGTCGCAAGACCCGCGTAGCGAGTCAGGTGAAAGGGTGAACGCCTCGAGGGGGCGCTCGGCGCGGCCGTTCGTCCCCTGATTCCCGGCCGCGCCAGCGTCCGTGGTGCCACGACTGTCCCAGGAGATGAGCACGGCGCATGCTGGCAGCACGGACTCAGCGCGAGGTCTAGGCGCCCGGTCAGCTTTCCAGTGCGTCGGGCAAATAGCAAGGTGGAGAAACCGCTTTCATCTCGACGGCGTTGTAGGCCTGCGAGGGGAGCCGAGAGGGGGTCTCTCGCCTCGCAGGCGGTACAGCGCGCGGGCTTCGCCGCCGAGGGGTCAAGCCGCGGAGCCCGCGCCTCCGTTGAGTCGTAAAGAACCTGGGCCGCCGGGGGGTCAACCGGCGGCCCAGGTTTGATGCGGACGTCTGAGCTGCGACGGTGGGGACGGGAGCAGCCCAGGAGCGGGCGATGATGTCACACGGCCGCCGACCATGGGCCGCCAGGACTCAGACACCCCTCCCAATCGGCAGTTCCTCGGCCGCCAGGTATGAAGTGCGACTTCGTCGCCCTGTTACAGCGAGCCTGCTCCGGATAGTGCGCCTGGCTAGTGGAAGCCCAACCGGTGGTAAACCTCGCCGCCTTCCCCTACCAGTGTGGTGCCGACTTGCTCGAACGTCACCACCACGTCCTCGGCGAAGGGCACGAACGGCGTCGCGCCACAGAAGACGTCGACGGTCGCAGTGAAGGTCGATCCCGCCGCGCTGCCGGGGCCGAAAGCGAAGGCAAAACCACCCCCGTCGCAGGAAGATGCCCTGTCATCGAACAAGAGCATTCGTCCCGTTGGGCTGATCGCGAGCACAAGAGTGCTGCCGTCGCTGGGATCCGTGGCCCGCCACAGGCCGGTGAACGAGCCGCTAGCCGCACTGGCGGCAGGGGCGCTGGCGAGCACAACAAGGAGCATCGAAGCCGCGATCGCAAGCTTGTATCGCACGACACAATTTAAGCTCCGCGCGCAAAGCGAAGTCAAGCCCGACGGCCAACAACGGGCCACCGTTCCGAACCGGCCAAAGAGCAACCGCTCGCCCAGGTCACGCTACTTCTCCCGGTTAGCCCGCGCTCGGCGGTGGCGGGCGTCGGCGCGGCTGTGTCCCTGCTGCCCGAGGCTGAATCGAGGGCCTGTTCCGCATAAGGGATCTGACTCGCTCCTGCCGGATCTGTCGCCTGCTCTCGGCGACGCGGCCGAGGAACGCACTCTTGCTGCGGTCGGCTCCGGTTCCGGCTGGTCGCCCGGCGGGCCATGCCTTTCGGAGATCGTTTTGAGGTAGCCGCCGTCCGCGGAGAAACGCGTCCGTTGTCTTGTCGAGATTCATCAGCGCGGTGATCACGAGCTCCACCGCGGGGGACGGCTCGCCTTCGGTGAGGGCCGCGCGGGCCGTCTCCATCACCTCGACCATCCAGGCGACCTCCTTTGAGACAGGTTCCGCGTGGATTGCGCGTCCCGCTGCGCGGAACGCGCCGGTGCGCTCGTCCAGGATCGCGACGAGCTTCTTGGCTCGAGCCCGTTCGGTCTGGGTCCAGCGCTGCTTGCGCCCGTCGGCGATGTAGTTCGACCGCGTGCCTCCCAGCTCGCGCTTTAGCTCGTCGGCGCGGTCGCCGAGCTCGAGAAGCTGGTCGCGATCTTCCCGGAAGGTGCGGTCGGTCGCGGCGCGACGCTCGGCGGCGGTCTCCCGCCGCTGGGCGAAGTAGTGGTTCGCGAATGCGCCCGAGATGCTGCCGAGGCCGAAGGCGCCGACGAGCGAAAGCGTGACCGAGAAGGCGTTCGCGGTGACCACTCCCGACTCCCTTGCGGAGCGAAGAAGGACGACCGAGTCTAGAACGCTAGTTCTCGCAGGTCGAGGGTCCTAACGTTGCGCGCCGCGCGCCGGACCTCTGATTCGGTCTATGCGTTCAAAACCACGAGGTTGTTACGCATCGAGCTCCAATGGTCAGGCTCGTAGAAGCAGATGTCGTTGGCGGACGTTGCTCCGGCGACGGTTGCGAACATGATTGTGCGTGCCTGCGGCACCGTCCGTCGATTCAGCAGGTCGAACGCGCTCGCGGTCTCGATCACGGGATCCAACGTGTGGGATCCGAGTGGAATCAGATTGTGGCCGATCTCTTGACCTATCACCGACGCGAAAAAGTTCGCTCCGGGAGGGTCCGTGCGGATCTGCACTCCACAGATCCGTCCCGTGCCGCCGCCAGTCGGGCCTTCAGAGGAGCCGGGCAAGTGAGCCTGCCCAGGCTGTTGCTCGCGAACATTCATCAGCATGTGGGCGCGGTCGCCGCTTCCGAATGGATTCTGGGTGAAGTTGAAGAAGTTGAGGGCGAGCTTCGCGTTGGCCCACTTCGGTTTCGAGCTAAACCCTGGGTCGTATGGGCGCGGGTCGATGAAGTAACGAAGACCCGCGGACACGTCGCTATCCATCGGGGCCACGCCGGCCCGTACGGGAAGGTTGCGTTGAAGGTACTGGAGCGCCATCAGAACCGTGTCCCACCCCGCGTCCGACATCGGCCATGTGTTCACCTTGATGAGAAGTCGGAGGTCGCCCGTCTCGAGAAACTTGCGCGTTCCGAGCGTGTTTGTGCCCACGAGTTCTCCGCGGCGGTAGAACCTCGCAACGAAGGTGTAGCTGCCCGTGCGGCTTAGTTGATCGCCCGCGATGTAGAAGTTGACGTTGTCCTCCGCGGACATGCTGCGAGACCCGAACTTGCCGGACATCGTCGCCGGCACCCTGAACCGCGAGCCGTTCGGCGCCTTCACCTCCAGCGACGCGTAGTCGAGCCGCGAAACCCACTCGTCGGCGCCGGTGAAATGGAAGCTGCTCGGCAGCGCAAACCCAGCGGCGTCCGACGGAAACACGATTTCCCGAACTTCAACGAAGACGCGGACAAGGGTGTCTTTGCCGGCAACGAGTTCGTACTCGACCAGTCCTTGCGTTGCCTCCCAGCCGAGGATGTGTGGATCGGTGAGCGGTGGATCATCCACCTTTGCCACAGCCTCAAGGTCCCCCTCCTTCTGGGCTTTCTCAGCCGCGAGTCTCAGAATGAGTGCGGTCTCCTCCTCACCGCCGAGATCCGCCTCCTCCAGCCGCGATCGAGCGGTGTCGATCTCCTTGTCGAGCCGTCGGATCTCTTCTCCAAGTCGCGCGCGGATGTGCTTGCCGGACGCGCCTTCCTCGAACTGTCTTGCTCCTTCCTCATCCATGACGTCCTCCTGCGCACGTTGAAGCTCGTGGCGGCGCAACAGCACGCAGCTGCCGGAATTTGGACAATCATGCGCCGATTGACACAAATTGTGAAGGCGCGCAAGCGGGACCACTTCCTCGCCCTGCCCGCGATGCGGAACCGCTCCGGCCTTGACGGCGTTGTAGGTCGGCGAGGCGGGGGCGACCCAGAGGGGAAGGGGGAGCGCCGCCTCGCGGGCGAATACAGGAAGCGCGGGCTTCGCCGCAGATGGGGAAAGCCGCGAAGCCCGCGCCGTTCTTTGTTGGGGCCGGGCCCATCTCCGGCTATCTGTTGGCCTGGGCAGCGGCGAGCCCCTTCGGGGCCGGAAGGTGGCGATCCGGCTCACGACCGCCGCCCCGGGACCCGTGGATTAGATCCGCCCCAACTCCAGATGGTATCAGGACGGATGAGGCGGTCGCCTCGTGCAGTGGCTCGCCACTTCGTACGAGTCCCGCTGAACAGCCGCATCACGGGCTCGAACCATCGCCCGGACGGCCCCCTCCCGCTCGCCTTCACCGTCGAGCCTCTAGTCGCTGAGGTCGACCTACGCGAGGAGTTGCGCCTCGCGTTCAGCGTGGCTCCGGAGTGGGCTGGCCCTCGTCGCAGCCATCGGAACCGAGCTCGCGGCGGCGCTGTGGCCGGCGCAGAGGCCGTCCATGCTTCCTTGACCCAGGTGGGTCATTGATCCAGGTGAACAGCGGCTGGAGTATGAGCGACTTGCGGCCCGCTTCCCTTGGGGCCGTTAGTTGGCGCCGAGCGGGTCTGGCCCCCACCGTCCCGCCCGCTCGGCGCCACAACTTCCCCACCTGCCGCTGAATGGTGCATCCCCGTGGGCGTCTGCGGCACCCCCGCAAATCGGGTCCCGTCACGATGAGTTGTAACCCCTCTCCGCGGTTAGCTCGAGGTCTGCACCGGGGTATGCACCGCACGAGCATTCACGGCGCGTCCGGCACACCTGACCCACGGAGCCAAGCGGTTTCCGCGTAGCCAAGCCGTGAACATGGGCCCGCCAGGACTCGAACCTGGGACCAAACGATTATGAGTCGTCTGCTCTGACCAGCTGAGCTACGGGCCCGCGCGCCGAGCCTAGCCGGTTCGCCCGGCGGCTCGGCTTTGGTTGAATGTGCGGCGGTGAAGGCCTTCCAGCACGAGATGCAGCTCCGGACGGCCGGTGGCCTCACCGTCACCGACATCACGGACGAGGTCCGCGAGGCGGTCGCGGCGAGCGGCGTCAGCGACGGCATCTGCTGCGTCTACTCGCCGCACACGACCTGCTCCGTGCGCGTGAACGAGTTCGAGCAGGGCTTCCTCGAGGACTTCGCGGTGCTGCTGCGCCGCCTCGTTCCGTCCGAGCACTACTACGCGCACGACGACTGGGACCGCCGCACCGAGAACATCTGCCCGGAGGACATGGAGATCGGCAACGGGCACTCGCACTGCATGTCGATGCTGCTCGGCCCCGCCGGCGAGTCGATCCCGGTGCGCGAGGGCGAGCTCTGTCTCGGCACCTGGCAGCGCGTGCTCTTCCTCGAGCTCGACCGCGAGCGCGACCGCCGCTGGCTCGTCCAGGTCGTCGGCGTCTGAGAACTGGGTGGAGTCCGCCGAGGTCGTGATCGCCGGGGGCGGCGCCCTCGGCGCGTCGGTCGCCTGGCATCTGGCCGAGCTCGGCGTCACCGACGTCGTCCTGCTCGAGCGCGACACCCTCGCTTCCGGCTCGACGGCGAAGTCCGCGGGCGGCATCCGCACCCAGTTCGCCGACGAGCTGAACATCCGGATCGCGCTGCGCTCGCTCGAGGAGTTCGCGGCGATGGGCGAGGAGATCGACCTGCGGCAGTGGGGGTACCTGTTCCTGCTCGACCGCGAGGAGGACGTCGACCTGTTCCGGGCTGCGCTCGCCCTGCAGCACTCGCTCGGCGTCCCCTCGGCGGAGCTCGACGCGGCCGGCGCGCAAGAGATCGTGCCGCAACTCGACCTCGAAGGAGTGCTCGCGGCGACGTTCTGCCCACTCGACGGCTACTGCTCGCCGGAGGCCGCGGTGCAGTGGTACGCGCGCGGCGCCGCGGAACGCGGTGTCCGGATCAGGCAGGGCTCGCCGCTCACCGGCGTTCGCGTCCACGACGGCAGGATCGACGGCGTCGAGACCGCCGCAGGCTCGATCTCGACGAGCACGCTGGTCTGCACGGCCGGTGCCTGGTCGGGAGAGATCGCCGAGCTCGCCGGCCTCGAGCTCCCGGTTCAGGGCGAGGCAAGGCACCTCTGGTTCACCTCGCAGGACGGCGGACTGCCACGCGAGCTGCCGCTCACCGTCGACTTCTCGACCGGCTTCTACTTCCATCGCGAGGGGCCGGGGCTCGTCTTCGGCGGCAGGGAGCCGCAGCTCGAGGACGTCGCCGAGGCGGCCGCGCGTCGGCTGCCCGCGCTGGCCGACCTGCCGATCGAGTCGTCGTGGTGGGGCTTCTACGAGGTCTCGCCCGACCACAACGCACTCGTCGGAGAGAGCGGCCAGGTGTCTCGGTTCCTCTACGCGACGGGCTTCTCCGGCCACGGCTTCCAGCAGGCGCCGGCGGTCGGCGAGCACGTGGCGCAACTGGTTGCAGGCATCACCCCCACCCTCGATCTCTCGGCCTTCGACGTCGAGCGCTTCGCGCGCGGCGCCGAGCGCCGCGAGACCGTCGTGATCTAGCGCCGGTCAGCAGCAGGCGGGACCGGCGCCGGAATCGCGGCACCAGTCGTCGAACGCCGCCCAGGCGGAGAGGTACTCGCCGAGCCGCCGGAACCCCGCCGCGAACTCGATCCGGGTCTGGATCGCACAGGAGGGGCAGAGCCCGACCTCGCCCGAGGCGTTGCGCTCGCGGCAGCGGACGCAGATGCCCCCGGTGGCGCTGTCCGAATGCTCGGTGTCGTGCGCTTGCGACATGAGATACGAGATCGGCAGGATTCGCCGCTTCGTGTCCCCCGAAAGGGGCGTTCGACTACTCGGGCGTGACGTACGCGGCGGTCAGGCCGCCGTCGACCATGAAGGTCGCGCCGTTCACGTACGAGGACTCGTCGCTCGCGAGGAAGATCGCGGCGTTCACGATCTCACGGGGCTTCGCGAGCCTCCCGGTCGGCCAGTGGATCCGCCGCCGCTCGAGAGCAGCCGGGTCGCTGCCGTAGATGTTCAGGAGCAGCGGTGTCTCGACCGGACCCGGGCAGAGCGCGTTCACCCGCACTCCCTGCCGGGCGAACTGGACCCCGAGCTCGCGAGACATCGCCAGCACCGCTCCCTTCGACGCCGTGTAGGCGATCTGCGACGTTGCGGCGCCGAGGATCGCGACGAAGCTCGCGACGTTGATCACCGAGCCACCGCCGCGGTCGAGCAGGTAGGGGATGCCGTGTTTGCAGCAGAGGAAGACGCCGCGTGCGTTCACCGCCAGGACGCGCTCCCACGCCTCCACCGACGTGTCGGTCACGGACGCGTCGTCGTCCGGCGAGATGCCCGCGTTGTTGTAGAGGACGTCGATGCCGCCGAAGCGCTCGGCGGCCGCGGCGAGCATCGCGCGAACGTCGTTCTCCTCGGCCACGTCGGCGCGCACGGCGACGGCACGGTCGTCCGGGCAGAGCGCGACGGTCTCCTCGACCGCCTCGAGGCTCACGTCGGCGGCGCAGACGAGCGCTCCCTCCTCGCAGAACGCGATCGCAGCCTCGCGGCCCATCCCGCCCCCGGCGCCCGTGATCACGCAGACCTTGCCGTCGAGCCTCGCCACGGCGCGCCTCCTAGCCCTCCGTCGAGATGAACACGTTCTTGACCTCCGAGTAACCGTCGAGCGCCTGCATCCCGAGCTCGCGCCCGAAGCCCGACTGCTTGAAGCCGCCGAACGGCGTCGACGGGCGGACGGACGAGTTCGAGTTGACCGAGAGCACACCCGAGTCGAGCCCGCGCGCGACCCGGAGTGCACGCGCGCCGTCCCGGGTCCAGATCGAGCCGGAGAGGCCGTACGGGGTGTCGTTGGCGAGCCGGATCGCGTCCGCCTCGGTGTCGAACGGGATCACCGCCGCCACCGGCCCGAACACCTCCTCGCGCGCGACCCGGTCGTCGTTCGAGGCCTCGACGACCGTGCACGGGTACCAGAACCCCGGCCCGGCCGGGATCTCGCCGCGGAAGTGCGGCTCGCCGTCCTCGAACGCGGCCACGGTCTCGCGATGCGCGGCCGAGATCAGCGGCCCCATCTCGGTTTCCCCGTCCGCGGGGTCGCCGACCCGGACCTTCGCCGTCGCGGCGACGAAGAGCTCGAGAAAGCGGTCGTACGCCGCCCGCTCGACCAGGATCCGCGACCGCGCGCAGCAGTCCTGGCCCGCGTTGTCGAAGACCGCGTACGGCGCTGCTGCGGCGGCGCGCTCGAGATCGGCGTCGGCGAAGATCACGTTCGCGGACTTGCCGCCGAGCTCGAGCGTGACGCGCTTGATCGTCTCCGCCGCGCCGCGCATCACCTCGCGCCCCACCTCCGTCGACCCCGTGAAGCCGATCTTGGCGACGTCCGGATGCTCGACCAACCGGCGGCCGACCACCGACCCCTTGCCCACCAGCACGTTGACGACGCCCTCGGGCACGCCCGCCTCGAGGATCAGCTCTGCCAATCGGAGCGCCGAGAGCGGCGTCAGCTCCGCCGGCTTCAGCACGACCGTGTTGCCACATGCCAGCGCCGGCCCGAGCTTCCAGCTCGCGATGTTGAGCGGGAAGTTCCACGGCACGATCAGCCCGACCACGCCGAGCGGCTCCCGGAAGGTGACGTCCACCCCGCCGCCGACGGGGATCGACTCGCCGTGATGCTTGTCGACCGCGCCCGCGTAGAAATGGAAGACCTCCGCGACCATCGAGACCTCGGCGCGGGCGCCGGCGATCGGCTTGCCGACGTTCTTCGACTCGATCGCCGCGAGCTCCTCCGCGTGCTCCTCGACGAGGCCGGCGACCCTGCGGAGGAGCCGCGCCCGGTCGGTCGGCGCGACGGCGCGCCAGGCCGGAAACGCCGCAGCGGCGCGGGCGACCGCCTCGTCGGCGTCGTCCGGCCCAGCCTCGTCGAGCTGCGTGATCGGCTGCTCGGTTGCCGGGTTCGTGACGATGACCACGTGGCGATTCAAGCATCCCGGGCAGGCCCGAGTTTGCATGCTCGTCCTTTCCGGGCATACTGCCGCATGGCCGTCGACCCGACCGCGCTCGATCAACCTCTCGCGCGGGAGCTGGCAGCGGCGGCCGTCGCGATCGGACGCCCGCTTCGCTACCGGCTCGGCGACGCCTTCCTGCCCGAGGGCACGGCGCCCCCGGACGGTTCGCGACTCCGTTGCTGCACCTGCGGCTCCGGGTCGGTCGCGACGGACTCGCCGGAACCGTGCACGCTCTGCGGCAGCCGCGCGTGGGAGCTCCTCCCCGCGCCCGCCGTGAGCCGCATCTTCCGCTAGCTGCGCGACTCGCGGTAGCGTCGCGCCTCGGCCACGAGCGCCTCGAACAGCGCTGCGTCCTCGCCGGCCTCCGGGTGCCAGAGCACGCCGACGGCGAACCGCCGCGAGGGGTCCTCGATCCCTTCCAGCGTCCCGTCCTCCGCCCAGGCGGTCTCGACGAGGCCCTCGCCGACGCGGCCGAAGCCCTGGTGATGGTGCGACTTGACCGGCGCGCGGGCGCCGACCAGCGCGGCGAGTCGCGTGCCCTCCTTCACCGAGACGTCGTGCTCGGAGAACGACCCCGGCTCCTGCCTGTGCTGCTCGTGTCCCAGGGTCTCCGGCAGGTGCTGGACGAGATCCCCGCCGCGGGCGACGTTGAGGATCTGGCTGCCTCGGCAGACGGCCAGCACCGGCAGGTCGAGCTCGAGCGCAGCCGTCAGGAGGGCCAGCTCGCCCGCATCCCGCGCCGTCCGTGGCTCGTCCGTGGTCGCGTGCGCCTCGGCGCCGTACAGCGCCGGGTCGAGGTCCGGGCCACCTGAGATCAGGAGCCCGTCGAGCGCGCCGAGGGTCTCGTCGACGGCGTCGTTGCTCGGCGGCACGACGAGCGCACGCGCCCCGGCCGCTTCGAGCATCCGCACGTAGTCGTACGGGATCAGCACCGCCGGCTGGTCCCACGCGCCCCAGCGCGCCCGCTCGACGTACGCCGTGATGCCGACGACCGGCCTAGGACGGCTTGGTGGAATGTCGCTCGCTGTCACGGCATAGCCGTCATTTCGCCAAGCCGTCCTAACCACGTTCGAAGAACCGCTCCCGCTCGTAGCAGGTCACGGCCCGGTCGAAGAGCTGCTGCTCGGTGCGCGCGTAGTTGAGGTAGTGGTCGACGACCTGGTCGCCGAGCGCCGCCCGCGCCATCCCACCCGCCTCGAGCGCGGCGATCCCCTCCCGGAGCGTCGACGGGAAGCGCTCGGCGTCGGACTCGTACGCGTTGCCCTCGAGCGCGGCGGCGGGCTCGAGCCCGTGCTCGATCCCGTGCAGCCCGCCCGCGATCACCGCGGCGAAGGCGAGGTATGGATTCACGTCGCCGCCGGGGATCCGCGTCTCCACCCGCCGCGCCGGCCCATGCCCCACGACCCGGAACCCGCAGGTCCGGTTGTCGTTGCCCCCAGGCGAGCGTCGTCGGCGCCCACGAGCCCGCCGCGTAGCGCTTGTACGAGTTCACGTTCGGCGCGAGGAAGATCGCCAGCTCGCGGAAGCACGCGATCTGCCCCGCGAGCCACTGTCCGAAGAGCGTCTCGTCGGCCGCGAACGCCGCTTCTCCGTCGCGCCAGAGCGACGAGTGGACGTGGCACGAGTTCCCGATCCAGGTGTGGTCGGGCTTCGCCATGAAGGTGATCGAGCAGCCGTTCAGGTGCGCGATCTCCTTGGCGCCGTTCTTGTAGATCACGTGGTTGTCGGCCATCGTCAGCGCGTCGGCGAAGCGGAAGTTGATCTCCTGCTGCCCGGGCCAGGCCTCGCCCTTCGACGTCTCGACCCGCATCCCGGCCGCCTGCATCCCGTTCCGGATCTGGCGGATGAGCGGCTCGTCGTAGGTGGTCGCGAGGATGTGGTAGTCGAGGATGTACGGCACCGACGGCGTCAGGTCGCGGTAGTGCTTCGCGTGCGCCTCGGCGTAGCTCTCCTTGAGCAGGAAGAACTCGAGCTCGGAGCCGATCATCGGCACGTACCCCGCCGCGGCCGCACGCTCGAGCTGCGCGCGCAGCACCTGGCGGGGCGAGGGCGCCACCGGCGAGCCGTCCTGCCAGGTCACGTCGCAGAGGACGAGCGCCGTCGCCTCGAGCCACGGGATCCGGCGCAGGGTCGCCAGGTCGGGCCGCATGCGCGAAGTCGCCGTAGCCGCGCTCCCAGCTCGCGATCTCGTAGCCCGGGACCGGGTCCATCTCCATCTCGAGCGCGAGCAGGTAGTTGCAGCCCTCGACCGGATGGCCGGCGCCGACCTCCTCGACGAAGAACTCGGCGTGCAGGCGCTTGCCGGTCAGGCGTCCCTGCATGTCGGTGAAGGCGACGACGACCGTGTCGACCTCGCCCGACTCGACCTGCGAGCGCAGCTCTTCGAAGCTCAGCATGCCGCCGATCCTAAGCCGTTACTGGTGCCAGTCGTGTCACCGCTTGACAGGAACGGCACAAACGGGCGTGAATAGCCGCGACAGTGGGGCGGCTACCGCACAAGGAGGCGTCATGAGCACAGGGCCCGTAGGCGGCGGGTACCACACCTCGGAGGACGAGAAGATCCTCCACAAGCTCGGCTACGCGCAGGAGCTCTTCCGCGGGATGGGTGGGTTCCAGAACTTCGCCATCTCGTTCACGATCATCTCCATCCTCGCGGGCTGCCTGACGTCCTACTACGTCGGCTTCGAGCGCGGCGGCCCTGTCGCGATCACGTACGGCTGGCTCCTCGTCGGCCTGATGTCGACGATCATCGCGCTCGCGAATGGCGGAGATCGCCTCCGCGTTCCCGACCGCGGGCGGCCTCTACTACTGGGCCTCGAAGCTCGGCGGCCCCGGCTGGGGCTGGGCGACCGGCTGGTTCAACCTGATCGGGCAGATCGCCGTCACCGCCTCGATCGGCTACGGGCTGGCGACGTTCGCCGAGGTGCTCTTCGACTACTGGTTCGACTACGCGAGACACATGAACGACTGGTTCGGCTTCTCGTACAACTCGTCGGTCTACGTCCTCTACGCGATCTTCCTGGCGGCGACGGCGATCCTCAACATGTTCCAGGTCAGCATCACGGCGATGCTGAACACGGTCTCGGCGTACTGGCACATGGCCGGCGTCGCGTTCATCGTCCTGATCCTGATCGTCGTCCCGAACCACCACCAGTCGTTCAGCTACGTCTTCTCGGGCACGGTGAACAACTCCGGCTACGGCAGCCCGACGGACAACTTCTCGCATCCGGCCTTCTGGTTCGTCTTCGGGCTCGGGCTCCTGCTCTCGCAGTACACGATCACGGGCTTCGACGCCTCGGCGCACCTCGCCGAGGAGACGAACAAGGCCTCGCGCATGGCCGCTGTCGGCATGTACATGTCGGTCGTCGCGTCGGTGGTGTTCGGCTGGATCCTGCTGCTCGCAGTCACGTTCGCGATCCCGAGCACCCAGGGGGCGCTCGACAACATCGGCACGGTGGTGCCGTGGATCTGGACGGAGTCGATGAGCCAGAACTGGGCGGAGCTCCTGCTCTTCATCTGTGTCGTCGCGCAGTTCTTCTGCCTGACGGCGTCGGTGACGTCCGCCTCGCGGATGATGTTCGCGTTCTCGCGCGACGGCGCTGTTCCGGGGCACCGGGTGTGGCGCAAGGTGGCGAGGAACCGCGTGCCGCGGAACGCCGTCTGGGCGATCGCGGTCCTGTCCGCCCTGCTGATGCTGCCGGCGATCTGGAACTACCTGGTCGGCTACGCAGCCGGCACGGCGATCGCCGTGATCGGGCTCTACATCGCGTTCGTGATCCCGGTCTACCTGCGCTTCCGGCTGCACGACCGCTTCGAGCCGGGGGCGTGGAGCCTAGGCAAGCACTACAAGTGGATCGACATCGTCTCGCTCAGCTGGGTCGGATTGATCACGATCCTGTTCACGTTCCCGCTCTACAAGGCCGGCCTGCCCTGGCAGGACGACTTCTCCTGGGAGCTGACGAACTACACGATCCTCTGGTTCGCCGGGATCGGGATCTTCTTCGGCGGCTGGTGGCTGGTGTCGGCGAAGAACTGGTTCAAGGGCCCGGTCCGAATGGGCACCGACGAGGAGCTCGAGCGGCTCGAGGAGGAGCGGCTCCGAGACTTCGGGCTACCGACCGAGTCGTCCGCCTGAGTCGGCGCTCGACCGTGCTTCGAGGGGCGCCTGCGGGCGCCCCTCGGCGTCTCAGGCGCCCAGCGCCTTCCTGAACGGCGGCTCGGCGGCGATCCGCTCGAGCCGCTCGAAGTGCTCGGCGGCATAGGCGTGCGTAGTCGAACTCGAGCCGGGAGATCGCCGCCTGCAGCACCCCCCACATCGCCTCGCGGAAGTCGGACATGAACCGCATCAGCTCGAGGTGCTCGTGCGCGCCCTCGGGCACGTCGCCGAAGTAGGCCTCGAGGAGCGCGCGGCGCCGCTCCTCGTCCAGCTCCTGGTTGACGGCGAAGTTCGCGAGGTCGAAGAAGACGTCGCCCATCCCCGCGTACTCCCAGTCGACGAGCCGGAGCATCGAGCCGTCCTCGATGAAGTTGCTCTGGAGGAGGTCGTTGTGGCACGGCTTCGGCTCGACCGGCGGCAGAACGGACTCGATCCGCCTTGCCGTCGCCCAGACCGCCTCCGGCCCGGGCGACCGGGTCGAGCCGTGCGCCGCGGCGGTGTCGCGGTAGGCCTCGACGACGCGGAAGGAGTCGAAGCTCGCCGGCACGGGCGGCCCGGAGTGGACGACCCGGAGCAGGCGGGCGACCGCCTCGAGCCCTTCGGCACTGCGCAGCGAGTCGACGGGCGGCACGGCACCGCCGATGAATCGGGTCACCAGCCAGCCCTCCGGCTCGAGGAAGCCGAGCACCTCGGGCCCGACACCGAGCGCGGCCGCGGCGCGGGTCGCCTCGCGCTCGGCGCGCCGGTCGATCCCGAGCAGGCCCGTGTCCTGCCCCGCCACGCGCAGGACGCAGGCGGTGCCGTCGTCGAGCTCGATCTTGACGTTGTGGTTCGTGATCCCGCCGCCCAGGAGCTCGAGTCGCGCGACTCGGCCGGGCCAGAGCCGCTCGACCGCCTCCTCGACGCCGGGCGGGATGCTCATGCGCGGATCCGCTCCCCGGCCGGGTCGAACAGCGGCTCCGCGGCAACGGTGCCACGCACCCACTCGCCGAAGATCTCGACCTCGACCTCCGTCCCCACGTCGTGCTCGGCCGGGAGGTAGGCGTACGCGATCGAACGGCCCACCGTGTAGCCGTAGCCGCCGCTCGTGACGCGACCGGCCAGCTCGCCGCCGACTCTCACCGGCTCCGACCCGAGCGCGACGGCGAGCGGATCCTCGAGCGTGAGGCAGCGAAGCACCGTCTCCGGCTCGCCGGCGGCGGCCAGCGCGTCGCGGCCGAGGAAGTCGCCCTTGTCGAGCTTGACGGCGAAGCCGAGACCCGCCTGGTACGGCGTCTCCTCGGGCGTGATGTCTGCGCCCCAGACGCGGTAGCCCTTCTCGAGCCGGAGCGAGTCGATCGCCTTGTAGCCGCCCGCGACGAGCCCGTGCGGCCGGCCCGCCGCCCAGAGCAGGTCCCAGAGCGTCAGGCCGAACTCCGCCGGGCAGTAGAGCTCCCAGCCGAGCTCGCCGACGTAGGTGACGCGAAGCGCGATGCACGGCACCGAGCCGACAGCGAGCTCACGCGCGCACATGTACGGGAAGGCGTCGTTCGCGAGGTCGGCGTCCGCGAGCGGCTGCAGGATCTCGCGCGCCGTTTGTCCCCAGATGCCGTAGCAGGCCCAGGCCGACGTGACGTCCTCGACCCGCACGCTGCCGTCCTCTGGCGCATGCTGGGCGATCCACGAGCGGTCGTGCTGGCCGAACGCGGTTCCGGTCACGATCAGGAAGCGCGCCTCGCCGAGGCGGCTGACGGTGAAGTCGCACTCGATCCCGCCACGGGCGTTCAGCATCTGCGTGTAGGTGATCGTCCCCGGCTCGCGGGCGACCCGGTTGTCGCACAGCCCCTCGAGGAACCCGGCCGCGCCCTCACCCGTGACGAGGAGCTTCGCGAACGACGACTCGTCGAAGATCGCCGCGGTCTCGCGGCAGGCGAGGTGCTCCGCCCCGATCGCGGGCGACCAGAGCTTCCCGGCCCAGCCGCGCGGGCGGAGCGACTCGTCGCCGCCGGCCGCATTCGGCTCGAACCAGTTCGCGCGTTCCCAGCCGGACTTCTCGCCGAACGCGGCGCCGAGCTCCTGCAGCCTGCCGTAGGCGGGCGAGAGCCTCAGCGGCCGCCCTGCGCTCCGCTCGTGGCCGGGGTACTTGACGTCGTAGTACGTCTCGTAGATCTCCTTCGTCCGCACGAGCGTGTACTCCGGCGAGCGGTACGCGGCGCCGAACCGTCGCGAGTCCATGTGCCAGACGTCGAGCGACGGCGTCCCCTCGACGATCCACTCGGCCACGAGCTTGCCCATGCCGCCTGCACCTGCGAGCCCGTGGGCGCAGAAGCCGGCCGCGACCCAGAAGCCGCGCACGTCGCTCGGCCCCAGGATGAACTCGCCGTCGGGTGTGAACGCCTCGGGCCCGTTGATCAGCCGGACGACCTCCATCTCCTCGAGCGAGGGGACGCGGACGATCGCGTTCTCCATCAGCTCTTCGAACCGCGGCCAGTCCTCCTCGAGCAGCTTCGAGTTGAAGTCGGCCGGGATCCCTTTCAGCGACCACGGGGCGCACGTGCGCTCGTAGCCGCCCATGATCAGGCCACCGGACTCCGGCCGGAAGTAGACGAGCAGCGAGGGGTCTCGCATCGTCGGCATCTCGAGCGGCAGATCGGCCGGCCGCGTGACGAGGTACTCGTGCGCCATCGGCACGATCGGGACGTTGACGCCGGCGAGCGCTCCGAGCTCGCGGGCGTACATGCCGCCGGCGTTGACCACGATCTCGGTCTCGATCTCGCCGCGGTCGGTCTCCACCGCCTCGACTCGGCCCTTGCGGACGCGGATCCCGGTCACGCGGGTGCCGGTGACGATCTCCGCGCCGCGCCGCCTCGCGCCCTCGGCGAGCGCGAACGTGAGCTGGCTGGGATCGACGTAGCCGTCCGTCGGCAGGAAGGCCGCGCCGAGCACGCCGTCGGTCGACAGCGGCGGGAAGAGCGCCTGCGCCTCGGCGGCCGAGATCAGCTCGAGCGGCAGCCCGAACGTCTTCGCCCAGCCTGCCTGGCGAGCGATCTCCTCCATGCGCTCCTCGGACGACGCGAGGCGCAGCGAGCCGACCTCGCGCCAGCCCGTCTCGAGCCCGACCTCGTCCTCGAGCGTCCGGTACAGCTCGACGCTCGACATCATCATCCGCGTCAGGCTGAGCGAGCTGCGGAGCTGGCCGACGAGCCCCGCGGAGTGAAAGGTCGAGCCGCTCGTCAGCTCTGCGCGCTCGCAGAGGACGACGTCGTCCCAGCCGAGCCGGGCCAGCCAGTAGAGGATCGCGCAGCCGCCGACGCCGCCGCCGACCACCACCGCCCGCGCCCGCTCACGCATCGGCGCAACCTAACCCGCGCCGATCCGCTCAGCCCATCCAGGCGCCGCCGTTGTGGTCGATCGCCTGACCGGTGAGCCACCCTGCGTCATCGGAGAGGAGCCAGGCAACCGTGCCGGCGATCTCCCCAGGCTGCGCCATGCGCCCGAAAGGCACCGCCTGCATCGCCTCGTCGTGCGCGTCCGCGGCGGTGCCGCCGTGCTCGGCGGCGTGGCTCTCGAAGCCCGCCTGCGACATCTGGGTGTCGACCCATCCTGGGCAGATCGCGTTCACCGCGATCCGTCTCGGCGCGAGCTCGGCCGCGAGCGCACGAACGAGCCCGAGCAGGCCGGCCTTCGAGGCGCAGTAGCCCGTGTACCCGGCCACGCCGATCCGTGCCAGGATCGACGCCGAGACGACGATCCGGCCGCCGTCGACGAGATGTGGCTCGGCCGCGCGACAGGACGAGTACGTCCCGGTCAGGTTGGTGGCGACGAGGTCGTCGAACCGATCGCCCGCTCCCGCCGCGTTCGGGCCGCCGATGCCGGCGTTGGCGACGAGCGCATGCAACGGCCCGAGCTCGGCGACCGCCGCGTCGACCGCTTCGGTGACGCCGGCTCGGTCGCGGATGTCGACCACGACGGTTCGCGCACCGACCGCTGCCGCGACGGCGTCGAGCCGCTCTCGGTCCCGCGCGGCGAGCGTCAGCGTGGCGCCCTCTGCCGCGAGGCGCTCCGCGATCGCCTGCCCGATCCCCGTGTTACCCCCGCTGACGAGCACGTGCCTGCCTTCGAGACGTCGCATCCGACCTCCCTTCTCCGCTCTTTGCGAGGAAACATCACCGCTGACTGCTGCAGGGCCGAGTCGCTTCAGCATAGAGTCCTGCCCTGGCGCCGGAGGCCGAGACGGCGCTCCTTTCCTTTCTAGAGCATGCGACGAAGA
The DNA here is from genome assembly GCA_963808915.1 of uncultured Gaiellaceae bacterium. GTDB lineage: Bacteria > Actinomycetota > Thermoleophilia > Gaiellales > Gaiellaceae > CAVTBT01. Next base: position 436,247 of record CAWEHJ010000002.1, read on the forward strand.
TGGCAATCTCGCCTGCGCAGAAAGAAAAAGTCGCAATTTGCGGAAAGCTCCCTCGGATCGCCCTTGACCGGGCTCGAACCTGCCCCTAGGTTCCCTCTTGCACCGAGCACGGGACGCGAGTAGGTCGAAGGATCCCCGGGCGGCGAGTACGCGCAAGCGGAACGTCAGTCGGGAATCTGGACAAAAGCGCACCCGGCTCGGTGAATTTTTTTGGTCCCGAAATGCGGCGCCAACATTGTTTCGCGCATTTTGCGGATATTTCTCTTCAGACATGCTTGACACGGCCCTGCCGGCCGCTAGAGTGCGCCTTGCACCGAGCACGGGACGCGACTAGGTTGATCTCGCTCCGGTAGGCCGTAGGCGCAAGCCGAAAGTCCGTCGGGACGAGGGACGAAAGCGCACCCGGCTCGGTGAATTTTTTGGTCCCGAACGAGGCCGGTAGCCTCGGTCGGATGCGCCGACTGCTCGTCCTCGTCAGCTCGATCGTCTTCGTCGACGCGATGCTCTTCGGCGCGCTGATCCCGCTCGTGCCGGGCTACGCGGACGAGTTCGGGCTCTCGAAGACCGGGGCCGGACTGCTGGTCGGCTCGTTCGGCGCCGGCGCACTTCTCGGCGGGATCCCGGGCGGGATCGCGGCGGCGCGGTTCGGGCCGCGGCGGGCGGTGCTCGGCGGCCTCCTGCTGCTCACCGCCGCGAGCTTCGCCTTCGCGGTCTCGGGTTCGCCGTGGACCCTCGGGATCTCCCGGTTCGTGCAGGGCCTCTCCAGCACGACGACGTGGGCGGGCGCACTCGCCTGGCTCACCGTTGCGACGCCGCGGGCGCGTCGCGGCGAGCTGATCGGGACGGCGTTCGGCTTCGCCGTCCTCGGCGCGATCCTCGGCCCGTTGTTCGGCTCGATTGCGCATGTCGTCAGCATCGAGGCCGCCTTCGCCGCCACCGGCATCGTCGCGCTGGGCCTGACGGGCTGGGCTGCGCTGTCGGCGGATCCACCGCGTGAGCCGTCGTCTCCCGGCTCCGTCAGGCGTGCGCTCGGCGACCGGCGGTTCGTGGGTGGTCTCTGGCTCAACGCGCTGCCTGCGCTCCTCTTCGGCCTGCTCGGACTGCTCGCGCCACTCCACCTCGACGACGAAGGGCTCGGGCCGGTCGCGATCGGCGTGGTGTTCGTCGCCGCAGGGCTCGTGGAGACGGCACTGAACCCGCTCATCGGCCGGTTCTCGGACCGTCGCGGCAGGCTCCTCCCAACTCGCCTGGCGCTGGGAGCGTCCGCCGCCGTCGCGATCGCGCTGGCGTTCGCGGGGCGGCCCGTGATCATGATCCCGCTGATCTGCGTCGCCGCGATCGCATTCGGCGGCTTCTACACCCCGGGCATGGCGCTCGTCTCCGACCGGGCCGAGTCGGCCGGGCTCGCGCAGGGTCTCGGCTTCGGGATCATGAACTCGGCCTGGGCGAGCGGGAACCTGACGGGGCCGGCCGTGGGCGGCGCGCTCGCGAGCGCGTTCGGCGACGCCGTTCCCTACCTGCGGGCGGCGCGCTCTGCCTGGCGACCCTCCTGGCGACGATGACGGTCAGGCCGCGTCGCGCGCGTGGCGGTCGCGGCGGATACCGCTCCAGCACCCACGCCGGGTCGAGCGGGCGGCGGCGGTAGTCCTCGCCGTTGATCGAGCGCGTAGTCGCCCGTCCGGGGATCCATCGGCAGCCGGGACTCGGCCGGGTACCAGCGGTTGTGCCGGTCGATCAGGTCGTTGACCTCGACGAAGTTCCACGCTCGCCGCGATCGCGCGCCAGCGCCGGCGAAGAACTCCTCGGCGTCGCCGTCGGTCTCGTCCAGCGAGGGCGGCGCGGGCCGATTCGAGCTGCCGCTCGTGCTCCCGCGTCTGGACGTCGATCAGGCGCAGCCGCGTCATGTACGGCAGCGGGCCACCGAGCGCCGCGAAGTAGCTCGCCGCGTCGGGCCGGAAGTTGCGGAGCCGGAGCTCGACCCGCCGGCCCGGCAGCCCTCCCCCCGCGACCTCCTCGTGCAGGGCCTCGCGGTCGCGCCGCTCGCGCGGCGTCTCCGGCGCCGACGACGCCCTGGTTCATGATCCGCTCCCGCTCGCGGCGGTCCATGCCGTCAGGCTACCGCGGGGTCTGGGGCGAGCCCCTCGCTCTCCGGGCTCGTCCGCACGCCGCGCGCCGCGATCGCACCGAGGACTGCGGCGGCCACCGAGACGACCGCGAAGAACCCCCACATCGTCGCGTCCCCGTACCGGTCGCCGATCGAGAGCCCGAAGAACGGGCGCGAGCGCGAACCCGGCGGCGGCACCGCTGCCGAACGCGCCCATGTACGCGCCGCGCACGTCCGCGGGAGCAAGGCCGGCGACGACCGACTGCGAGGTCGGCACCCACAGCATCTCGCCGAGCACGAAGAGGAAGATCACGAACAGGACGACCGGGATCGCGGAGCTGACGGACAGGAGCAGGAACGGCACCCCCATCAGCGGCATTGCGACCGCCAGCTTCACGGCCGGAGCGATGTGCGAGACCCGTCTCGTCAGCCGGAGCTGGAAGACCGTCACCATGAGCGGGTTCACGATCACGAGCACGCCCCAGAGCGCAGGCGGCAGCCCATGCACGGTCGTCAGCGAAACCGGCAGGACGACCTCGAAGGCGACATACACGAGCCAGGCGAGCGTGCCGGAGGCGAGGAAGAGCAGGAAGGGCCGGTCGCGGACGATCAGCCCGAACGAGCTCCGCTCGGGCGGCCCTTCGGGCGCGTAGGCGCCGCGCCGCGGCAGGTAGCGGTACGCGAGCACGAACCCGATCGCCGCGAGCACCGAGACGCCGACGAACTCGAGGTTCCAGCCGCCGACGAACAGGAAGAGGGCGCCGATAGGCGGCCCCATCGTCACGCCGAGGTTGGAGGCGACGCGCTGCGACGCATAGGCGGCCTCGTGCAGCTCTGGCGCCACGAGATCGGCGACCATCGCCTGGCTCGCCGAGCCGCCGAGGGAGAAGAGCGCGCCCGCGCACGCCACGTAGATCAACCCGGTCCGGACGCTCGCGTCGGCCGGGATGAACCCGAGCCAGTACAGCGCACCTCCGCCCCACCCGATCAGGATCAGTGGGCGCCGGCCGAAGTGATCGGACAGGTGGCCGCCGATGTAGCCGGACGCTGCCGCGATCGCCGCACCGACGAGGAACGCGATGCCGAGATCCGACCGGTCGGCACCGAGCTCCTTCGTCGCCCAGATCCCGACGAAGGTCCACCCGGCCGAGCCGGCGATCGAGCCGGCGAAGCTGACGGCGAGCACCGGCCGCAGAGCGCGGTCGACCTCGCCGCCCCAGATCAGGACGAACAGGCGGCGGAAGAGCTCCACCGCTGCAGGCTAGCGACGGGCTAGGCGGCGAGGAACGCGCAGCGGCGGCCGTCGCCCGGCAGCGGCGACGGGCCGACGCGGAGCACGTCGAACGCCTCGCCCTCGAGCTCGACGCGGTCGCCGACCCTCGGCGGCGCGACCTCGAGCGGGACGAGACGGTAGCCCTCGACGGTCGGGACGAAGAGCACGCAGCGCTCGGGATCGCCGTCGACCGAGTCGCGACGCGTCGGGCCCTGGGCGTGCCTCCAGCTCGTCCAGCCGCCGCCGCATGCTGAGCTCCTCCGCCAGCAGCCGTGCCTCGCGTGCGTTCAGCTCCTGCTCGCGCGCGGCCAACCGCTCGCGGCGTCCGTCGAGCTCGTCGGAGCGGCGCCTGGCCGAGAGCTCCTCGGCGACGATCCGAACCTCGCGCTCGGACAGCTCGCCGTCGCGGTGGTCGAGCTCGATGCTCCGCCGCTCGAGCGACTCGACCTTCTGCTCGCGCTCGCCGAGCTCGCGGCCGAGCAGCGCCAGCGCGTCGCGCCGCTCGTCGAGCCCGTAGGCCTCCCGCTCGAGCCGTTCGTCGAGCCGTCGCTCACGCTCGGCGAGCGCCTGCTCGCGCGCGCCGAGCCCTGCCGCCTCGGCCGAGACGCGGCTCGCCGCGTCCGCGAGCGTCCGCGCCTGCTGCGCGAGCGTCTCCGCGGGGCTCGGGCCCGCGCGCACGCCGGAACGGCCATCCCATGCGGGCGGATTCGCGCTCCGGACCTCTCGTCCTGCGCGACCCGTAGTGCAGGCATGGACGGAGCGACGTTCCTCGTCGCCGGTGCGGCGGCGCTCGCGGCGCCCGCAGCGGCGCTGGCGCGGGTCGCAGGCGGCACGCCGTCGCACTCGTGACGGCTGACCACGGAGGCTCGCGTCGTGGTCGGTGGAGCTCACCACCGGCCGCATCGTTCGCTCGATCCCGACGCTGCCCGGCCCGCGCAGCATCCAGGACTGCAACGCGACGCTCGCCGTGGTCGCCCACACCGCGGCGGGCGCAATGACGATGCTCGACGGCCGGACGTTCGACCGTGCGGCACGTGCTGCGACGGGCTCCGCGAGCCGCGCTACACAGCGGCGGGCGAGACGGGCGCTGGCCTACGTCAGCGACTCGGGGCTCGGCGAGGTCGTGGTCGTCGACCCTGGCGCGGACGTCGTGCTCGGCGCGAGAGGTCGGCGGACCGGCGCGACACATCGCCCTGCACGGCCGGAGCCTCTGGGTCGCGCTCGGCACGAAGGCGGAGCGGGTCGCGGTCGTCGACGTGGCCGGTGCCCGCACGTCCCCGACTCGTTCGTGTGTTCCGGCGCGCCCGTACCTCGCCCACGACGTCGGCTTCACCCCGGGCGGCCGCGGCGCCTGGGTCACCTCCGGGACGCGGAGCGCACATCGGGATGTACTCGACCACGTCGGGGCGGCTCCTGAAGCGCCTCCCCGCCGACGCGGCGCCGCAGCACGTGACGTTCATCGGCGGCCGCGCGTACGTGGCGAGCGGCGACGACGGGCTGCTGCGCGTCCACTCGCTCGACGGCCGCGCTTCTCCGCACCACCCGGATCCCGGCCGGGTCGTACAACGTGCAGGAGGGCGACGGCGTCGTGCTGACGCCGTCGCTCGTCCGCGGCACGCTCTGCGTGGTCGGCCGCGGCGGCGGGTCGCTGCGTGCGCCGGGTGCAGGCGGCCCCCTCGTCGCACGACGCCTGCTTCGTGCTGAGCCGCTAGCGGCGACCGGGTACCATGCGCCGGCCGTGGGCTGGCTCATCTGGATACCGCTGATCGTCCTCGGGGTGCTGCTCGTGCTGCTCCTGATCACGGCGCTGCTCGCGCGGGTGGCCGGGGGGTCGCTACCTGCGGCCGATCGTCGAGGTGCTCTCGAAGATGCCGTTCCTGCGCGGATGTTCATGCGGATGTCGAACTCGGCGCTCGAGCGGCAGAACCCCGAGCTCGCGAGCGCCGTGCGCAAGATCCAGGCGTTCGGGACGCCGACGACGCCCGAGGCCGCGCAGCGCGCGCTGTCGCGCCTGACGCCGGACGAGCGCAAGGCCTACATGGAGGCGGCGCAGGAGCAGGTCGAGCTGCCCGACGCGCCGAACCGCTCCGCGCGCAGACGCATGGGCAAGGTGCAGCAGCCGGCCGGCGCGGGCCGGCCCGGGGCCTCGGGCCGCAAGAAGCGCAAGCGCTGATCCCCGCGCTCGACGCGTCTCTCCGGCCGAAGTAGGCTCCCGCGGGGTCGGCCGATGACGCTGCACGAAGCCGGGATCAGAGACGAGCCGCAGCTCGCGGGCCTTGCGGAGGAGCAGGCCGCGCTCCGCCGTGTCGCCACGACCGTCGCCGGCGGCGCCGAGCCGGCTGCGATCTTCGCCTGCGCGACCGAGGAGATCGGCCGCCTCTTCGACTCGGACTCGGCAGGGATGCTGCGCTACGACGTCGAGGCCGGCACCGCGGAGATGGTCGGCCGCTGGGAGAGCGGCGACCGCCGCGTCTTCGATGTCGGCACGGTGGTCTCGCTGGAGGACGACACGACGATCGGTCGCGTCTACCGCGCAGCGCGGCCGGTCCGACTGCGCTGGGCCGACGCGGACGGGCCGCTCGCCGAGGGCATGCGCGCCGCCGGCTTCACGGCGACCGTCGCCTCGCCGATCGAGGTCGAGGGGCGGCTCTGGGGCGCGGTCTCGGTCGGCTGGGCGCACCGCGAGGTCGAACTGCCGGACGACGTCGAGGCGAAGCTGGGGGCATTCTGCGAGCTCGTCGCGCTCGGGCTCTCGAGCGCCGACGCCCGCGAGCGCCTGCTCGACTCGCGCGCGCGGATCGTCGAGGCAGCAGACGCAGCGCGGCTCCGGCTTGCCCGCGACCTGCACGACGGCGCGCAGCAGCGTCTCGTCGCGCTCGGCCTCCTCCTCCACTCGGCGATGCAGAGCCTCGACACCGACTCGGCCAGGACGGCGGAGCTCCTCCAGGCGTCGCGGGTCGCGCTGGACGAGGCGAACGCCGAGCTCCGCGAGCTGGCCCGAGGTATCCATCCCGTCGCGCTGACGGAGCAAGGGCTTGCCTCGGCGCTCCGCGCGCTCGTGCGCCGGTCGAGCCTCCCGGCCGAGGTCGTCGAGGCGCCCGACGAGCGGCTACCAGGTCCGGTCGAGGTCGCCGCCTACTACGTCGTCTCGGAGGCGCTGACCAACGTGGCCAAGTACGCGGACGCAAGCCGCGTCGAGGTGCGCGCCGTCGTCGAGGGCGACTCGCTGGTGGTCACGATCGAAGACGACGGTTGCGGCGGCGCCGATCCTGCCGGCGGGAGCGGCCTCCGGGGGCTCGCCGACCGCGTCGAGGCCTTGCGCGGCTCGCTCGGGATCGAGAGCGCGCCGGGCGCCGGCACGATCGTCTCAGCACGCCTGCCCGTCGCCTGAGCATCGTCCTCGGGTCGGACACCCAGTCCTCCTGGCGGCCGACGCGCAGCCCTTCTCGCGGCAACCAGAATCGATCCATGACCGTTGAGGCATTCATCAAGGACGAACCAGGCCCCGCCAGGCTCGACCTCACGGAGCTCGCCGGCGGGTGGGTGGCACTCGTCTTCCTGCCGCCGTCGCTCGCCTCGAGCGAGGCTCTGCTCCGCTTCGAGTCGCTGCGCGAGGCGTTCGCCGAGGAGGATTGCCTCGTCGTCGCGTCGAGCATCGACTCGTGGTTCGAGCTGCGCGAGACCCGCGTTGCGTTCCCGGTCGTGGCCGATACCGACGGGGTGCTCGCCAGGTCGTTCGGGGCGATCGTCGACGGCGAGCCGCGCTTCGGCACGGTGCTCCTCGACCCGGACGGGATCCCGTGCTACAGCGACCTCGGCCAGGGCGCGTCGGCCGAGCGCGCTCTTGCTGCGTTGTGTCGCCTCAAGGCTGCCGCGGACGACCGCGCCGCCGCCTGACAGCGCGATCCGGCTCCGCGGGAGGCCGCTGCTAGAATCGTCCGTCCCAGGCGAGTGCCGCAGCGAATCCTTCGCCGCCCTCTTCGCCGAGAAGAGAGGCGTGTCCATGGTGAGCGGAACCGTGAGCGTGACGGATGGTGAGGCGCACCGGTCTGCCCGGCGTCGCGCCAATGAGCGCAAGGCAGCCGGATCACGGCCCGCCACCGACGAGCAAGGTCTCGTCGCGTTCTCGTGCGAGTGCATGGCCGCCGACTGCGAGCGCTCCGTGAGCGTGCCTCTCTACGTCTACCGGCGACTTGCCGAGGCCGGCGACCAGTATCTCGTCCAGGCTGCGCATCACGCGTTCGCGCGGCACAGGACGATCGTCAGCGAGGGCCTGATGCGGATCGAGGAGCGGGCGTAGACCGGCGGCCCCGGTCCCACCCCGTACGCGGTCCGGCACGCCGGAGGCGGTCGCCGGCCGAGCGCCTTACGACCCAGGACACACCGACAGAAAGGAACCGCGTATGGCTTCGCGTTCGAAGACAGGCATGACCATGGCCAAGAGGGCCCGGGAGCAGGCAGTCCGGGAGAAGCGGGCGAGGAAGCTCGAGAAGAAGGCCGCCCGCAACGAGCAGCCCGTCGTCGAGTACGCCGAGGACGGCACGCCGATCGAGCCGACCGAGGACGGTGCCGCCGAGCCGACCGCGACGGACGAGGAGCCGGCCGCGGAGTCAGTCGACGTCGAGTAGGCGGGTCAGGCGGTCGGCGACGGCCGCCCACGACGCGTGACCGGGGTCGACGACGTCGAAGTGTCCCGCGTCCGGAAACTCGAGTAGCTCCACCCGGTCGCCGGCCTCATGCGCGGCGGCGGCATAGCTCCGGCTCAGCGCCGGTGGCACGGCGTCGTCCAGCCCACCGTGGACGATCAACTGCGGGATGCCGAGAGGCGCGAGCGCCGCGGGGGACGCCTGCGCGTACCGCTCTGGCAGGTCGTCGGGGCCGCCGCCGAGTAGATCCTCGACCGCGCCCGATCCGAGCCCGTCCCGCGCCGCACGCTCGAGGTCGACGACCCCGGCGAGCGAGACCGCCGCGCGCGGCCGTAGCCGCCTCGTTCCGCTCCTTCGGGCGGCGGCGAGCCACAGCGCCAACTGGCCGCCCGCCGAGTGGCCGACGACGACCGTCCGGGCAGGGTCCGCCTCTGGGACGTCGTAGAGCGCGTCGGCGGCCGCCGCGACGTCGTCGAAGGTCCCGGGCCAGCCGCCGCCCGCCCGCCCGACCCGCCGGTACTCGATGTTCCAGGCCACGTAGCCGCGGACGGCGAGGTCGTTCGCAAGCGGAGTCAGCGTCGTCCGGTCGAACCGGTCGCGCCAGAAGCCGCCGTGCACGAGGACGACGGCGGGCCACGGCCCGCCCTCCCGCGCCGGCAGGTGGAGGTTCGCAACCTGCTCGGGGTCCGGGCCGTACCGCCGGAGCTCGGCTGGGGGAAGCGCCACGCGCCGATCCTTCCAGACCGGGCGGCGCCGCCGGGCGCGATACTCGGGCCATGCTGCCCGTCCCGCCCGAGCGACACCTGCTGCGCGCGAAGGACCTGATCGACGCCCGCTACCGCGAGGCGCTCGACGTGCCTCGCCTGGCCCGGGTCGCGCACCTCTCCCCCGCGCACTTCAGCCGCGAGTTCCGACGCGCGTTCGGCGAGACGCCGCATCAGTATCTCCTGACCCGCCGGCTCGAACGTGCGGCGGCGTTGCTGCGCAACACCGACTGGACGGTGGCCGAGATCTGCTTCCGTGTCGGGCTGCGCAGCGTCGGCTCCTTCACCACGAGCTTCACCCGGATCTACGGCCGGTCGCCGACCGCCTATCGGCAGGCGCACCCGCCGGCGATCGCGCAGCGTGCGCATCCCCACGTGCGTGCTGCAGGCCTATGCGCGGCCGCAGTCGAGCACGTTTCGAGAAGACAGCGGCGCCGTGCGCACCTAACGTCGAGCCACCGCCAACGACACCGGAGGTTCGCGATGATCAAGCAGCTCACGCACACGCAGGTCTGGGTCCACGACCAGGACGAGGCGCTCGCCTTCTACACGGAAAAGCTCGGCCTGGAGCTCCGCGAGGACGTGACCGTGCCGGAGATGGGCGACTTCCGCTGGCTCAGCGTCGGCGTCCCGGGACAGCCGGACGTCTCGATCACGCTGATGGCCGTGCCGGGCCCGCCCGTGTTCGACGAGGACACGCGCAAGCAGATCCATGCCCTCCTGGCCAAGGGCGCAACGGGCGGGCTCTTCTTCGCCACGGACGACTGCCAGGGGAGCTACGAGGAGATGTCCGGCCGCGGCGTCGAGTTCACGCAGGAGCCGACCAAGCAGCCCTACGGGGTCGACGCCGGCTTCCGTGATCCGTCCGGGAACCACTTCCGGCTCGCGCAGCAGTAACCGTAGCGTCCCTGCGGCCGACGACCAGCGAACGCACGACCACGTCGCGCGCGCACTGTAGGCTCATCCCGGAGCAGCCCTGGGCAACCGCCGAGGGAAGCCGACACCTCCGAACTGGAAGGAAGGGAGATTTCTTTGATCGCAGCCGACTACCCGTTCCTCGACCTCATGTGGACGATGATCATCTTCTTCGCCTGGGTCATGTGGTTCGCATTGCTGTTCAGGATCTGGGTCGACATCTTCCGTCGTGACGATCTCTCCGGCCTGGGCAAGACGGCTTGGCTGATCTTCACGATCGTGCTGCCGTTCCTCGGCGTCTTCATCTACCTGATCACCCAGAACGATGGAATGACCAAGCGCAACATCGATCAGGCCAAGGCGCAGCGGGCCGAGTTCGACGACTACGTGCGTACCACTGCGGGGAGTGGCGGTGCAGCGGCCGAGATCGAGAAGGCCAAGCAGCTGCTCGACAGCGGCGCCCTGACGCAGGCCGAGTTCGACGCGGTCAAGCAGAAGGCGCTCGCGTAGACGCTCGCCGGAAACCTGCCTGACGTAACAGCCCTCTAGGCAGGGCAATCGACGAGGGGTGGCAAGGGAAGGCCGGGACCAAGCCGGCCTACCTGTCCACGCCGCAAATCGGCGGTCTCTCAGTCGAGCAACGTGAGCGCGAACGCGAGGGCGAAGCCAACCGTCGTCGCCAGGCCGACGAGCTTGCCACCGTGCCTGTAGGCCTCGGGCATCATCGTGTCCGCAAGCATGGTCAGGATGGCGCCGCCGGCGAACGCGAGGACGAACGCAATCGTCCGCGGCGAGGCCGTATCGAACGCGGTGAAGCCGACCAACGAGGCGAACGCGCAGACGACCGCGACGGCGGACCAGAGGCCGAGGATCCGTCGTCGGGCCCAACCCGCCTTGTCCAAGCCCGTCGTCGCAGCGATCGCCTCGGGCAGATTCGACAGGAAGACGGCGGTGATCACAGCCACGCTGACGCCGCCGCCCTCGATCAGCCCGAGACCGATCACCATCGACTCGGGGATGCCGTCCAGGACGATGCCGAGCACGATCGCCAGCGCGGAGCCCTGCGCCTGCTCGCCTCCCGAGCTCTTCCGCTCGTGACCGCCCAACCGTTCGATCAGGAGGTCGCCCACGAAGAATCCGCCCGCCCCGGCGAACAGACCGAGCGCGATCCCGCCACTACCGGCGGAGGTGTCGAAAGCCTCGCCCACCAACTCGTAGGCGACAGCGCTGATCAGCACGCCTGCGCCGAAGGCCATGATCAGGCCCAGCGCCAGCTGCGAGATCCGGAAACGCAGCGCAACCACGCCGCCGACGACGAGCGATGAGCCGCCGATCAACCCCCACATGAATGCGCCGAACATCAGCCCTCGGAGGACTCCCGCTGCACCACCCGACCCTAACCAGACACGCCTCGCCGGGCCGAACGGTAGCGATCGCCTTCGTGCACCAGTACCTCAGGGAAACCGCTTGAACCGAGTGGAGGCGGCGGGAATCGAACCCGCGTCCGCGGACGCCCCGGACAAAGCGTCTACAAGCATAGGCTGCCCTTTCGATTCGCCCGGCGGCCGGTGTGCAGCCGACCTACCGACGGGCTAGCCATCCTCGTGCGTCGCGCTGCGGGACGATTGGCTCTCCCCGAGCGCCGAGCCCGAGCGTTGGCGCCGCGTACCTGACCTCGGGCCGAGCCAGGGGCGACGTCGCCATTCCTAGGGTTACCTAGGCAGCGAGTGCGAGATCATTCTTCGCATTTGTTCGTTTCCCGGTTGATTAACGAGGCCGACCGGGGACCTCGGCTTGCAGCTCTGCCGGAGAACCGACCACGTCGAAACCAGGTCGCCCCCGTATGTCTCGAACAGTGTAGCCCGTGCGATGATCGGCCCCGTGCCGGAGATCCGCGAGATCCAGGAGGACGAGCTCGAGCGCTGGGTCGCGACCATGGCCGACGCGGGCGCACGCGCCGGGACCGTCGACGACTATCTGGACTGGAAGCGGCAGTCGCGCGAGCACGTCTGGCTGCTCGGGGTCGTCGACGGGGCGGATGCAGGGGCGGCGGTCGGGATCGGCGGCTGGCACGAGCCTGCCGGCGTCGCGCGCTGCGAGCTGCACGTCGCCAAGGGTTTCCGCGGGGCTGGGCTGGGATCGGCGCTGCTCGATCGTCTCGGCTCGTGGGCGTCCGGCCTCGGCTACGGCGAGCTGCTCGGCGAGGTGCGCGAGGAGGACGAGGACAGCATCGCGTGGACGGAGCGGCGTGGTTACAGGGAGGTCGAGCGCAACTCGAAGCTCGTGCTCGAGCTCGCCGGTCTCGAGGCGCCGACGATCGAACCTCCGGCAGGGATCGAGATCGTGACCTGGGCGGACCGCCCCGACCTTGCACGCGCGATGTACACCGTGGCGTGCGAGGCCTACGCCGATGTGCCCGGAGCCGAGGACGAGATCATGCCCGGCTTCGAGCACTGGCTCTCGGTCGACATGCAGGGCCACAGCGACCGCCCGGAGGCGACGTGGATCGCACTCGCAGACGGCGAGGTCGTCGGCTACGCGAAGCTTGCGATCTCGAGCGCGCGGCCGGGCGTGATCATTCACGACATGACGGGCGTGCTGCGCGCCTGGCGTGGCCGCGGGATCGCGAGCGCGCTCAAGCGGGCCGAGATCGCGTGGGCGGTCGAGACCGGCGCCACGCACCTGGAGACGTCGAACGAGGAGCGCAATGCTCCGATCCGCCACCTCAACCAGCGCTACGGCTACCGCCTGCAGCCGGGGGACGTGACGGTGCGCGGGCCGATCGGCCCGGTCTAGCCCCGGCCGCGGAGCGCGCGCTCGATCTGCCGCTTCGCGTCGCGGTCGGCCAGGTCGCGGCGCTTGTCGAGCCGCTCCTTGCCCCGGGCGAGCGCCAGCTCGACCTTCACCTTGCCGTCCTTGAAGTACAGGCGCGTCGGCACGAGCGTCAGGCCCTTCTCCTTCACCTTGCCGATCAGCGAGGAGATCTCGCGCCGATGGAGGAGCAGCTTGCGGTCGCGGTCGGGCTGGTGGTTCGCCACGTTGCCGTGGTCGTACTCGGCGATCGACGCGCCGACCAGCCAGACCTCGGCGCCGCGGACGTCGGCGAACGCGCCGCCGAGCTCGACGCGGCCCTCGCGGAGCGACTTGACCTCGGTCCCGCTGAGCACGACGCCTGCCTCGAACCGGTCGAGGAGGTGGTAGTCGTACCGTGCGCGACGGTTCTCGGCGATCTGCTTGGTTCCGGTGGGCCTGGCCACCGCGAGAGGCTAGCCGCTACCGCGGTCGCGTGGATGTCGACGAGCCTCGCCGCCAGCTCGCGGAGCAACGCGAGCGCGAAGGACGGCTCGGACTCGACGAGCGCGAGGAAATCCTCGCGGGGCAGCGAGAGGCAGCGCGCAGCGGTCGCGGCACGCACGCGTGCGACACGGCCGGCCTCGGGGACGAGGAGCGCGAGCTCGCCGACGATCTCGCCCACGCCGAGCTCGATCGATCGGCCGCGGAGCTCCACGGTCACCGTTCCGTCGAGGACGACGAATGCACCCGACGGCGCATCGCCGGGAAGCGCAAGCACCTGCCCGGCCGAGAGCGCGACCTCCGCGCTGCAGCGGGCGATCCGCTCCAGGCCTGCGTCGCGAGACGCCCGCCAGGATCGGCAGCGCCCGTAGCTCGTCGCTCGTCACAGCGTCGTTCATACCAGACCGCCTCGCGGCGGATGGGGCTAACGCCGCGAGAAGCAGCGGTCGCAGAGTGCGAACCACGGCGCCGTCGCCGAGCCGCACGAGCGGCAGCGGCCGACCGTCGGCTTCGCCACCTCCGCCTGCAGACGCGCGACGACCCGAGCGGCCGCTGCCTGCTCGAGCGCGGCCGCGCGCTCGATCGTGACCCCGCCGACACCCTCGAACTGGAGCGCGAACCAGCGGAGGATGCTCGCGGTGCGGCCGGCGGCCTCGGCGTCCTCGAGCCTCGCGTCACGGAGCGCGCGTCGTGTCGAGCAGTGCATCGAGGATCGGCCTCTGTGCCTGGTCGCCGGCCAGCGCGAGCGCGAGCACTGCCAGGAGCTCGAGCGAGTCCTCGTCGATCGGCGCGTTGATCAGGGTCCAGACCTGCTCGACGGCGAGCGTGCGGCGGCGTTGCTGCAGCCTCAGCTCGACCGTGTCGAGCCGCGCGGCGATGGGCGCGATCGACTCGACGGCGAGCCAGCCCTCGGTCGCGTACTCGCGCAGGGCCGCGCGGTACCACGCCGTCAGCGCGGGCGTCGAGCTGCCAGGTCTCGTCGACCCCGAGGTCGGAGAGACGCGGCCGGATGCGGCCGGTGTCCACGACCCGGTAGCCGAGGTGGTCGTCGGGCAGCGACACGTGCGGCTGGAGCGCCGACTCGACGAGCGACGGATCGGGGGCTGCCCATGCGACGCCGGTGAGGACGCCGACGTGGCCGCGCTCGACGAGGCCGAAGCGGCCGGCGCGACCCGCGATCTGCGCCAGCTCCCAGGGCAGCAGCTCGCGCCGCTCCTGGCCGTCGAACTTCGTCGTCTCGGCGAAGAGGAGCGTCTCGCAGGGCAGGTTGACGCCGTGGCCGAGCACGTCGGTGGCGACGCAGACCTCTGCGCTGCCGTCGAGGAAGCGGTCGATCTCGGCGCGGCGCGACGCGAGCGGCATCGCGCCGTAGAGGACCGCGACCTTGCCGGGCCGGCGACGGTTGATCTCGCCGGCGAGCGCGAGCACCGCCCGGCGCGAGAACGCGACGACGACGGTTCCGGGCTCGAGCTGGGTCAGACGGCGCTCGCCGACGAACTCGAGCGGCAGCATCCGCTCGAACACCTTCACCTCGGCGCCGGGAAAGGCATTGCGGACGAGCGGCAGCGCGTCGAGCGCGCCGAGGAGCAGGATCTCGCGGTACTCGCCTGCGAGCAGCAGCCGCGTCCAGGCCGAGCCGCGCTCGTCGTCGTCGGCCCACTGGATCTCGTCCAGCACGAGCACCTCGCCGGTCAGCGGCGCCATCTCGACCGTCGCAGCAGACGATCGGCGCGCCCTCGTTCACGCGCTCCTCGCCGGTGATCAGCGCGACGTTGCTCCGGCCCGACCCGCTCGCCGAGCCGCCGGTGCGCCTCCTGCGCCAGCATCCGAAGCGGCCCGGCGTAGACGCCTCTCCCCGCTCGGCCAGCAGCTCGAGCGCGGCGTGCGTCTTGCCCGAGTTCGTCGGGCCGAGGTGCGCGACGACCGACTCGGGCTCGACGTGGCGGCGCGGCAGCTCGAGCCTGATCTGCCGCTCGGCACGGGCAGCGGTCTGGCGCCGGCGGCGCTCGGACCGCGGCGTGGGCCGCTTGTGACGTGGCGAACGTTCCCGGCGAGGCATCGCGCGAGGGTAGCCGAGGGACTTCGCAACACTGTGTTGCTAAGTCGGCTCTCGCGCGCTCGCGCCCGCGCTCAGACCTGCAGGAAGCGGCGCAGCGTCAGGCCCGAGCCGATCGCGCCGACGAGCAGGCCGACGACGAGCAGCGCCAGCGCCGTGAGGCCGAACGAGAGCGCCTCCACGTCCGAGCCCGTGTCGATCCGGCCGAGGATCGCCGGCAGCGCGAGCTCCTTCCCGAGCAGGAGCAGGAAGACGGCGGCGATCGAGCCGAGCAGCCCGCAGATCAGCCCCTCGAGCATGAAGGGGCCGCGCACGAACCAGTTCGTCGCGCCCACGAGCTTCATCACCTCGATCTCACGTCGCCGGGAGAAGATCGAGAGCCGGATCGTGTTCGCGATCAGCAGGGTCGAGGCGACAAGGAGCACCACCACCGCCGCCAGGAAGATGCCCTCGATCACTCGCGCGACCTTGAGGATCCGCTCCGAGGTCTTCTTGCCCCACTTGACCTCGTAGACGCCGGCGAGCTTCGCGTGCTGCAGCTCCTCGCCGATCGCCGGCACGTCCTCGCCGCGCTTCGGCGTGATCCGGAACGAGGCGGGCAGCGGGTTCGACGGCAGATCCTGCGTCAGCTCGGGGTACTTCTTCTTCATCTCGGTCAGCGCCTCGGCCTCTGAGATGAAGACGACGCCGCCCGGCTTGATCCGCGGGTCCTGCTCGAGCCGCACCTGGACAGCGCTCACCTGCTTGTCGGTCACGCCCTGGTCGAAGAAGACCTTGACCTCGAGCCCGCGCTTGACGTGGTCGCTGACCACGACACGACCCACGAGCCGAGCGCGATGAAGAGACCGAGCAGGAACATGCCGATCAGCACGGTCATCGTCGCCGCGATCGTGGTGGAGAGATTGGCCCCGAGCGACCGGAGCGACTCGCCGAAGAGGAGGCGGACGCGGCTCATTCGGACGCGTACCCGCCACGGCGCTCGTCGCGCGCGAGGCGGCCCTCCTCCAGCGCGAGCACGCGCCGGCGCATCTTGTCGACCATCTCGCGGTCGTGGGTGACCATCAGGATCGTGGTGCCCGACCGGTTGATCCGGTACAGCAGCTGCATGATCCCGACGGACGTGTCCGGGTCGAGGTTCCCGGTCGGCTCGTCGCAGATCAGGAGCGGCGGGTGGTTGACGAACGCGCGCGCGATCGAGACGCGCTGCTGCTCGCCGCCCGAGAGCTCCTCGGGACGGGAGTTCATCTTGTGCGAGAGGCCGACGAGGTTCAGCACCTCCGGCACCTTGCGGCGGATGTTCGCCGTCGACTCGCCCTGCACCTTGAGCGCGTAGGCGACGTTCTCGGCCGCCGTCCGGTTCGGCAGCAGCTTGAAGTCCTGGAAGACGCAGCCGACGTTGCGGCGGAGCAGTGGCACCTTCGAGCCCTTGAGGCGCGTCAGGTCGCGGCCGCCGACGACGATCCGGCCGTCCGTCGGCTCGAGCTCCTTCAGCAGCAGGCGGATCACCGTCGACTTGCCCGAGCCCGACGCGCCGACGACGAAGACGAACTCGCCCTTCTCGATCGTGAAGGACACGTCCTTGAGCGCGGTGACGCCCGGGCTCGTAGATCTTCGTCACGTTCTCGAACGTGATCATCGCCGAGCCGGTCGAATGCGCCGGGGCGGCGCCGTCGCCGTTCGCCACGGCGTCCGCGCCGGGCTCGACGAGCGCCGCGGCAGTGTCCAGCTGGGTGAGTTCGAGGTCCTGCACCGGGTTCAAGGGGGTAGCGGCCGACGACGGCCGCACCGGCTCCTGGGGAGGCTCCATGGTAGCCGACACCCGGTTAGCGCTCCTGCGGATCGAGTGACGGCGTCAGCAACGTGGAGATCGCCCGCGGGAGCACTAGACCGCCTTGCCGGCGGCCTTCGCGTTCAGGTACGCGCGAATGAACCCGTCGAGGTCGCCGTCGAGGACGCCCTGGGCGTTTCCGGCCTCGAAATCGGTGCGGTGATCCTTCACGAGCTGGTAGGGGTGGAGCACGTACGACCGGATTTGACTGCCGAAGCCGATGTCCTGCGCCGCGCCCCGCTCGCGCGCCAGCTCGGCCTCGCGCTCCTCCTCGCGCAGCTCGACGAGCCGGGACTTGAGGATTCTCATCGCGGTCGCCTTGTTCGACGCCTGCGAGCGCTCGTTCTGGCACTGGACGACGATCCCGGTCGGCAGATGCGTGATCCGGACGGCCGAGTCCGTCTTGTTCACGTGCTGGCCGCCGGCACCGCTCGCGCGATAGGTGTCGATCCGGAGCTCGCTCTCGTCGATCTCCAGCGCGTCGTCGTCCGGGAGCAGCGGCGCGACGACGACCTGGGAGAACGCCGTGTGCCGCCGGTGCGCGCTGTCGAACGGGCTGAGCCGGACGAGCCGGTGGACACCGCGTTCGGCCTTGAGAATCCCGTAGGCGTTCTCGCCCTTGACGGTGACCGTCGCCGACTTGAGGCCCGCCTCCTCGCCCGGGCTCGCCTCGATCAGCTCCGCCTGGAAGCCGCGGTCGTCGGCCCAGCGCAGGTACATGCGGAGGAGCATCTCCGCCCAGTCCTGCGCGTCGGTGCCGCCCGTGCCCGCGTGGATGGAGAGGACGGCGTCGCCGTCGTCGTACTCGCCGGTGAAGAGAGCGTCCTCCTGGACCGCTCGAGCTCGCGCGCGAGCGGCTCGAGCTGGGCGGAGAGCTCGTCGCCGAACGCGGGGTCGAGCTCGTAGAGGGCGGCCGCGTCCTCGACCTCGCCGGTCAGGCGCTCGTAGCGCTCGAGTCGCCGCCCGATCCGGGCGCGCTCGGTCGAGACCTGTGCCGCCCGCGCCTGGTCGTCCCAGAACCCGGGCTCGTTCATCGCCGCGTCGAGCTCGCCGAGGCGGCGTGTCAGCGAAACGGGGTCAAAGGTAATCACGGACCCACGCGAGGCGGGCCCTGATCTCCTCCAGCTGCTGGTCGAGCGTGAGCGTCTGCTCTGCCATCGCGCGGGATGCTACCGACCCGGTCCGGACGCGGCCCCAAGGGGACCCCCGTGTCCCCTGAGAACACGCTACCGGCGACAACCGCACCCGTCTGCGCCGAAACCGTGCCGGATGTGCGTCAGCGGCGGGCGCTCAGGCGCCGTGGCACTTCTTGAACTTCTTGCCCGAGCCGCACCAGCAGGGGTCGTTGCGGCCGACGTCGCGGTGCTCGTTCGTGATCGTGTCCTGGCGCGGCGCGGCGAGAGCGGTGGCGCTCGACCCGGCGACGGCACTGATCCCGCCGGCCGTGGCGGCGCCGGCGATCGCCTCCGAGCCGGCCGTCGTCTCGTGCTGGTACTGGAGGTTGCCGTTCCCCTGCTCGGCCGGCTGAAGCTGCTCGGGCTGCGCCTCGACCTGGGCGTGGAAGAGCGTGAGCACGATCTCCTCGCGGATCGTCTGGCCCAGCTCCTCGAACATCGCGTGCCCCTCGGAGCGGTACTCGACGAGCGGGTCCTTCTGCGCGAACGCACGCAGGTGGACGCCCTCGCGGAGGTAGTCCATCGCGTCGAGATGCCCGCGCCAGCGCTGGTCGACGACGGCGAGGATGATGTAGCGCTCGACGTCGCGCATCAGCTCGGCGCCGAGGTCCTCCTCCTTCTCGGCGTACGCGTCGAGCGCGTCCTCGACGAACTCGTCGCGCAGCGCCTCGCGGGATGCCGTGTCGACTTCCTCCTCCAGCTCGGCCCTGGTGATGTCGGTCCCGTAGAGGGACTGCATCGACTGGACGAGCGAGTCGAGATCCCACTCCTCCGCGTAGTCGGTGTCGGTCAGGTTGTCGACGATGCGGCTGACCAGCTCGGTGATCCAGTCGCGGACGTCGCCCGAGAGGTCCTCGCCCTCGAGCACGCGGCGGCGCTGCTCGTAGATGACCATCCGCTGCGTGTTCATCACGTCGTCGTACTTGAGGACGTTCTTCCGGGCGACGAAGTTCTGCTCCTCGACCTTCTTCTGGGCGCCCTCGATCTGGTTCGAGAGGATCTTCGCCTCCATCGGCTGGTCGTCCGGGAGCTTGAAGCGCTCCATGATGTTCTTGATCCGGTCGCCGGCGAACAGGCGCACGAGGTCGTCCTCACCGGAGAGGTAGAAGCGCGACTCGCCCGGGTCGCCCTGGCGGCCGGAACGGCCGCGGAGCTGGTTGTCGATGCGTCTCGACTCGTGGCGCTCGGTGCCGAGCACGTAGAGCCCGCCCGCCTCGCGTACGCCCTCGCCGAGCTTGATGTCGACGCCACGGCCCGCCATGTTCGTCGCGATCGTGACGGCGCCGAGCTGGCCCGCGTCCTTGATGATCTCCGCCTCGCGCGCGTGCTCCTTCGCGTTCAGGACGTTGTGCGTGACGCCGGAGCGCTGTGAGCACCTGGGAGAGGTACTCGGAGGTCTCGACGGCGATCGTGCCGACGAGGACCGGCTGGCCGGCCTCGTGGCGCTCCTTGATGTCCCGCGCGACCGCGTCGAACTTCGCGCCCGCGGTCTTGAAGATGTAGTCGTTCTCGTCGGCGCGGGCGACGGCGACGTTCGTCGGGATCTCGACCACGTGGAGGTTGTAGATCTCGACGAACTCCTTCTCCTCCGTCTTGGCCGTGCCGGTCATGCCGGCCAGCTTCTCGTAGAGGCGGAAGTAGTTCTGGATCGTGATCGTGGCGAGGGTGACGTTCTCCTCCTGGATCTTCACGCCCTCCTTCGCCTCGATCGCCTGGTGGAGGCCCTCGCTCCAGCGCCGGCCTTCCATGATCCGGCCGGTGAACTCGTCGACGATCTTGACCTCGCCCTCCTGGATCACGTAGTCGACGTCACGCTTGTAGAGCGACTCGGCCTTCAGCGCCTGGATCAGGTGGTTGACGAGCTGGACGTTCGTCGGGTCGTAGAGGGAGTCGATCCGGAGCGCGCGCTCGACCGCGTCGATCGTCGTCTGCGCCGGCGAGACCGTCTTGTGCTTCTCGTCGTAGAGGTAGTCCGCGCCCGACAGCTCGGTCTCGTCCTCGCCCTTCGCGCCCTTGCGCGTTGCCGGCGCGCCATCGAGCTCCCGCACGATGCGGGCGAAGTCGTAGTAGACCGCTGGCGGCCGTCTCGGGCTCGCCGGAGATGATCAGCGGCGTGCGCGCCTCGTCGATCAGGATCGAGTCGACCTCGTCCACGATCGCGAACGCATGGCTGCGCTGGGCGAGTCCTTCCTTCGAGACGGCCATGTTGTCGCGGAGGTAGTCGAAGCCGAACTCGGAGTTGGTGCCGTAGGTGACGTCGGCGCCGTACGCGACCTTCCGCGCCTCGAACGGCATCATCGCCCGGGTGTAGCCGACGGTCATGCCGAGGCGCTCGTAGACGCCCCGGTTCCACTCCGCGTCGCGCTCGGCGAGGTAGTCGTTGACCGTGACGAGGTGCACGCCGGTGCCGGGAAGCGCGTTCAGGTAGAGCGCGAGCGAGGCGACGAACGTCTTGCCCTCACCGGTCTTCATCTCGGCGATGTCGCCCTCGTGGAGGACGATGCCGCCCATCATCTGGACGTCGAACATGCGCTGCTGCGACTCGCGGACGCGCGCCTCGCGCACGGCCGCGTAGGCCTCGAACAGCAGCTCGTCGAGCGGCTCGCCGTTCTCCAGCCGCTCGCGGAACCGGGCGGTCGTGCCGCGCAGGTCCTCGTCCGAGAGCCCCTGGAAGTCGGGCTCGAGAGTCGCGATGTAGGCCGCCTGCTCGGAGAGACGCTTCATGCGCCGGCCCTCGCCGAGGCGCAGGACCTTCTCGAGGCGTCCGTAGCTGTCGGTCGGCATCGGCTCTAGGGTAGCGGGCGGCGCAGCGGTGTCAGGCGTCCGAGCGGAGCTCGCGCTCGAGCTCCTCGACCGGCATCGGCTCAGGCTCGATCCCGGCGGCACTCCCGCGCAGAGCGACGTCACGGCGCCGGCGCTTGTCGCGGTAGCGCTTCACCTGGCGCTCGAGCTTGTCGGTCAGCTCGTCGACCGCTGCCTCGAACGAGGTGGCGGACTCCTTCGCGCGAAGTGTCGGCCCCTTCGTCCAGATCGTCGCCTCGGCGACATGGCTCTCGTGGATCGACGGGTTCTGCTCCTCCCAGAGCTCGAGCTCGACCTCGGTGGGCTCGGCCAGCTGCTTGTCGAGCTTGTGCAGCTTCGCCTCCGCGTACTCCCGCACCGACTCGCTCAGCTCGACGTGCCGCCCCTTGATCCGAAGTCGCATCGCGCCTCCTACCGATCGAGTGAGTAGTCCGGTCGAGCCTATCGCACCGCCCGCGCCAGGCACACGACCTCGACCCGCTGCGCACCGGCGCGGCGGAGCTCGGTCGCGCACGCCGCCGCGGTGGCGCCCGAGGTGTAGACGTCGTCGACGAGGATCACCGCTCGGGGCGCCTCGCCCGCCGGCGCGAAGACGCCGCGGACGTTCCGCCGCCGCTCGACCAGCCGGCGCCCGGTCTGACGCTCGCCGCTCCGGACGCGGCGGAGGAGCTGAACTACCGGCAGCTCCCAGACGCCACCGAGCTCGCGGGCGAGGCTGCGAGGCGGCGCGTCACCGCGGACGCGGCGGCGTTCCGGATCGGGCGGAACGAACACGAGGGCGTCGCCCTCCGGGCGGGCGATCGTCTCGGCGACGAGATCGGCCGCGAGACGCGCGAGACGCCGCCGCCCTCGCTCCTTCCAGGCGCGCACGAGCTTCCGTGCCCGGTCGTCGTAGACGATCGCAGCGCGGGCACGGGCGAAGCCGAGCCTCCGCCCCGCGCACTCCGCGCAGCGCCGGACCGGCCATGCGCCAGGCGAGCCGCAGCGGTCGCAAAGCGGCGGCACGAGCCGGATCAGCGCGATCCGGCAGGCGTCGCAGAGCGGCTCGCCCGGTGCCTCGCAGACCGCGCAGCGCTCGGGAAGCAGCAGCTCGAGCACCCAGGCCACGGTAGGCCGCGCGACCGCACGGGTCCGTGCCTAGTTCGTGTCGAGTTCGTACCGGTCGCGCTCGGGCAGCCCCGCGCGGCGACGGAGCCGGTTGTCCGCCTCGAGCAGCTGCTCGTGGTCGCCGATATCGAACCACTCCTCGTCGAAGCGCCAGGCGTAGACGGGCTCGCGCGCGTGGAGCCACGCGACGAGGTTGCCGGGCTGGTCGGGCGGGTTCCCCTCGGCGAGGTAGCGACCGACGAGCGGCGCGTGCTCGCGGTGGTAGAGGTAGACGGCGATCGCGGCCAGCGTCGACGGCGGGTCGGCGGGCTTCTCGACGAAGCCGACCACGCGGTCGTCGGCCCCGACGTCGACGACGCCGTACTGCGAGGCGAGTGCCTTCGTCCCGACGTCGCGGACGCGCGATCGCGCTCGCGACGCCCATGCCGCGCCAGAAGCGAACGTAGTCGCGGAGGTCGAAGCCGATCAGGTTGTCGCCGGCGATCACGAGCAGGTCGTCGTCGGCGCCGGTGCGGTCGAGCACGAGCGCGAGGTCGCCGATCGCGCCGAGCCGGTCCTCGTTCGACGTCGTGCCGTCATCGTGCACCTCGACCCGGTGCCCGGCCGCCCAGCGCTCGAAGTCGGGCGCGAAGCGGCTGTTCGTGACGACGTGCACCTCGTCGACCGCATCGACCTCCGCAATCCGGTCGAGCAGCCAGTCGAGGAGCGGCCTGCCGCCGACGGGCAGCAGCGGCTTCGGCACGTCGTCGGTCAGCGGGCGCAGACGGGTGGCGTAGCCGGCACAGAGCAGGATCGCCTTCAGGGCAGGCTCTCCTCGTAGGGCGGCCGGTGGACGCCCTCCTCGGTCACGATCGCGGCGATCAGCGCCGCCGGCGTGACATCGAAGGCGGGGTTGCGGGCCGGGAAGCGTTCGGTGAGCTCGCCGCCGTCGCGCTCCTCGATCGGGATCCCCGCTCCCGTCGCCGTCGTGTGGTCGATCGTGCTCGTCGGGGCGACGACGTAGAGCGGCAGGCCGTGATGCGCAGCTGCGACCGCGAGGCCGTAGGTGCCGATCTTGTTCGCAGCGTCCCCGTTAGCGGCGATCCGGTCGGCGCCGGTGACGACCAGGTCGACCTCGCCGCGGGCCATCATGTGCGCGGCAGCGGAGTCGGCGATCACGGCGTTCGGGATCCCCGCCTGCTCGAGCTCCCAGGCCGTCAGGCGCGAGCCTTGGAGCAGCGGCCTCGTCTCGTCGACGAGCACACGCTCGAGCAGCCCCCGCTCCCAGGCCTCGATGATCGCACCGACCGCGGAGCCGACGCCGCCCGTTGCCAGGCCGCCCGCGTTGCAGTGGGTCAGTGCCCGCGTGCCGGGTGCGAAGAGCTCCGCGGCGTGCGCGGCCATCCGCCGGCAGCGCTCGACCTCGGCGTCGTGGTATGCGCGTGCTGCCTCGGCCGTGGGCTCGGCGCCGAGGGCAGCGAGGGCGTGGAAGAGGTTGACCGCGGTCGGCCGGCTCGCGGCGAGTGCGGACCGCGCCTCGTCGAGGTCCTCCCCACGCTCGGCCGCCAGCGCCATTCCGTACGCCGCTGCGACACCGATCGCCGGTGCCCCGCGGACGGCCAGCGACCGGATCGCGTCGGCGACCTCGCGCCGAGCTCTCCAGCCGCAGCTCGACGCGCTCGTCGGGCAGCCGCCGCTGGTCGAGGATCACGACCGCGCCGGCCTCCAGCCGGACGATCTCTGCGGGCGCCAGTGCCTTCCGACTTTGCAACAGACTGTTGCGAAGTCGCTCTACGTGCCCTCGTCCCAGCTCGCGAGGTAGTGCGCCTGGTCCTCCGTCAGCGTGTCGATCGGGATCCCCATCGTCTCGAGCTTGAGGCGAGCGATCTCCTCGTCGATCTCCGTCGGCACGACGTAGACCTTGCGCTCGAGCGAGGCGCTGTTCGCGATCACCCACTCGGCCGAGAGCGCCTGGTTCGCGAAGGACATGTCCATCACGAGCGCCGGGTGGCCCTCGGCGGCCGAGAGGTTGACGAGGCGGCCGTCGGCGATCAGATAGATCCGGCGGCCATCGGCCATCGTGAACTCCTCGACGAACTCACGGGCCAGCCGGGTCTCCGTCGCCAGCGAGCGCAGCGCCGGGATCTCGATCTCGACGTTGAAGTGGCCGGTGTTGGCGAGGATCGCGCCGTCCTTCATCTGCTCCATGTGCGTCCGGACGATCACGTTCTTGTCGCCGGTCGCGGTGCAGAAGATGTCGCCGATTGCCGCTGCGCGTTCCATCGGCAGCACCTCGTAACCGTCCATCGCCGCCTCGAGCGCGCGCATCGGATCGACCTCGGTCACGATCACGTGCGAGCCGAGCCCGCGGGCCCGCATCGCCACGCCGCGCCCGACCCAGCCGTAGCCCGCGACGACGAATCGCTTGCCCGCGAGCAGGACGTTGGTCGCGCGGATGATCCCGTCGATCGTGGACTGGCCGGTGCCGTAGCGGTTGTCGAAGAGGTGCTTCGTCCGCGCCTCGTTCACCGCCACGACGGGGAATCCCAGCTTGCCGTCGCGCTCGAGCGCCTTGAGCCGGATCACGCCGGTGGTGGTCTCCTCGGTGCCGGCGATCACGTCGCCGAGCTGCTCTCGCCGATGGCTGTGGAGGACGCCGATCACGTCGGCGCCGTCGTCCATCGTCACGTGCGGCTTGTGGTCGACGGCCGCCTCGATGTGCGAGTAGTAGGTGTCGTTGTCCTCGCCCTTGATCGCGAAGACGGAGATGTCGTACTCGGAGACGAGCGCCGCGGCGACGTCGTCCTGGGTGGAGAGCGGGTTGGACGCGCACAGGACGACGTCGGCGCCGCCGGCCTTGAGGGTGCGCATCAGGTTCGCGGTCTCGGTCGTCACGTGCAGGCACGCGGCGATGCGGTGCCCGGACAGGGGCTGCTCGCGCTCGAAGCGCTCGCGGATCGCGGCCAGCACCGGCATCTGCCGGTCGGCCCACTCGATCCGGCGCACGCCTTCGCCGGCGAGCGCAAGATCCTTGACGTCGAATCGCTTGGTGGTAGCCATCGGGAAGCCTCGTCTCTCGGTCGGAATCGCCCGCGAGTCTAGCTTCGCCCCGTCAGGCCTCGGACGTGCCTTCGCGGCCGTAGTCGTCCTGGAGCCGCACGACGTCGTCGATGTGCGGGGTCGAGACCTCGAGGATCGTCGTGTCCTCGATCGCCGTGATCCGGTGCACCGTGCCCGGGCGGTAGCGGAAGGCTGCGCCCGGGCCGACGATCTCCTCGCTCAGCACCGCCTCACCCGTGTCGCCGAGCTCGACGCGGCAGCGGCCCGAGTGGATCAGCCAGGACTCGTCCTTCTCTCGATGGAACTGCAGGCTCAGCGCGTGGCCCGCCCGAACGAACAGCACCTTGCCGCAGTACGACTCGGAGAGCGCCCAGATCAGCTCGTGGCCCCACGGCTTGTCGACGCGCTGGATCTCGTAGGCCCAGCGGTCGAGCGAGCCGAGGTTGGGGGAGTCGATGCTCACGAGAAGGTGAGGGAGCGCGGCGGGATCGTGTCGCCCGCGCCGACGCGCAGGCCGTGATCGAGCATATTCCCCTCGCCGACCGTCGCGCCCGGGCCGACGACCGAGAGCCCACGGACCTCGCAGTCCGGGCCGACGCTCGCCGACTCGCCGAGCAGCGATCCCTGAATGTGTGCCCGCTCGCCGACCTGTGCGCCCGCGCCGACGACGGCGTCCTCCACGATCGCACCGGCCCCGATCGTCGCCCCCGCGCCGACGACCGCGAGGCTGCCGACGCGCGCGCCCGCGCCCACGACCGCGTCCGGCCCCACGAGGACGGGCGGGACGAGCCGCGCGTCCGGGCTCACGGTCGCCGTCGGGTCGACGGAGACGTAGTCGGCACCGAGCGCGGCTCCTACCTCGGTCTCCACGTTCCGCTCCAGCACGTCGCGGTGCGCCTGGAGGTAGCTCTCGGGCGTGCCGACGTCGAGCCAGTACCCAGGCAGCGCGAGCCCGTGCAGCGTCCCCTCCTCGACGAGCCGCGGGAAGACCTCGCGCTCGATCGAGACCGCCTTGCCGGGCGGGACGAGGTCGAGCACGTCCGGCTCGAGGACGTACAGGCCGGCGTTGATCAGGTCGGTGTCGATCTCCTCCGGCCGCGGCTTCTCGAGGAAGCCGGAGACGCGGCCGCCGTTCGCGAGCCGGACGAGGCCATAGCGCGTCGGGTCCGGCACCGGCGTGAGCAGGATCGTCGCCCGTGCCCCGCGCTCGCGGTGGAATGCGACGAGCGCGTCGAGGTCGGCAGCCCGCAGCGAGTCGCCGTTCAACGCGAGGAACGTCTCCTCGATCCCCTCGGCGCCGAAGCGGATCGCACCGCCGGTGCCGAGCGGCTCGGGCTCGACGCGGTACTCGAGCGCCAGGCCGTCGGTCTCCCGCCCGAAGTGCTCCTCGATCTGCGTCGGCAGATAGCCGCAGGAGAGCACGGCCCGCGAGACGCCGTGCCGGCGCAGGTGGTCGAACGTGTAGGCGAGGAGCGGCCTGCCGGCGAGCGGCAGCATCGGCTTCGGCCTCTCGGCCGTCAGCGGCCGTAGTCGGGTGCCTTCGCCACCGACGAGGATGACCGCGCTCAGGCTCACTCGGCAGCGCGGCCGACGCCCTCGTAGGCCCAGCCGGCCTCGCGCATCGCCCGAGGGTCGAGCATGTTGCGGCCGTCGATCAGCAGGGCATTCCGCATCGAGCCTGCTGCGGCGCGCCAGTCGACGTCTGCGAGCTGCGGCCACTCGGTCACGAGCACCGCCGCGTCTGCACCCGCGAGCGCCTGCTCGGCGGTCTCGACCTGCTCGACGCCGTGCAGGCCGCCGTCCGCGGTCGCGACCGGGTCCCAGGCGGTGACGTCAGCACCCTCGGCGATCAGCCGCCCTGCGAGGACGAGCGACGGCGCCTCGCGCATATCGTCCGTATTCGGCTTGAAGGCGAGCCCGAGCAGCGCGACCTTCTTCCCGCGCAGCGTTCCGAGCTGCTGCGTCAGCTTCCCGATCACGCGCCGCTTCTGCAGCTCGTTCACCTCGATCACCGCGTTCAGGAGCTGGAAGTGGTAGCCCGAGTTCGCGGCGAGCTGCTTCAGCGCCAGCGAGTCCTTCGGGAAGCACGAGCCGCCGTAGCCGATCCCCGCCTTGAGGAAGCTCGGGCCGATCCGCCGGTCGAGGCCGATCCCCTCGGCGACCCGCACGACGTCTGCGCCGGTCGCCTCGCAGACGTTGGCGATCTCGTTGATGAACGAGATCCGGGTCATCAGAGCCGCGTTGGCAGCGAGCTTGATCATCTCGGCCGAGGCGACGTCGCAACGCACGACCGGGCCGTCGATCCCCGCATGCAGCTCCTGGACGGCGTCGCCGTCGGCCTCGTCGAAGGCGCCGACCACGATCCGGTCGGGCTGGAGGAAGTCGCGGACGGCGGTGCCCTCGGCGGTGAACTCCGGGTTGGAGACGTAGCCCACCTTCGTCTGGCCGCGCGCGTCGAGCCGGTGGCGGACACGGGTGCCGGTGCCGACGGGCACGGTGCTCTTCATCACGAGGACGAGCCGCCGGTCGGTCTGCGGCAGCTCGTCGACGACGGTCCAGACCGCCGAGAGGTCGGCATCGCCGGAGTACGTGGGCGGTGTGCCGACGGCGACGTAGACGAACTCGGCGCCGTCGATCGCCTCGGCGACGTCGAGCGTGAAGCTCAGCCGTTCGCCGTTTCGCGCGAGCAGGTCCTCGAGCCCGGGCTCGTAGATCGGCACGCGTCCGGCCCGCAGCGTCTCGATCCGCTCGGGCTCGATGTCGCGGACGACGACGTCGTGGCCGAGCTCGGCGAAGCACGCGCCGGTGACGAGGCCGACGTAGCCGGCGCCGAAGACTGCGATGCGACTCAAAGCGGCGGCAGCCTACTTGAGTGCTGCGGTCGGCTTGAGCCCCTTGGCGATCGCGAGCATCGTCTCGTTCGAGAGCGAGTCGCGGAGGGTGTTCGTGACCCAGTAGGTCCCCTTCCGCGTCCGGAGCACGACCATGTGCAGCTTCGGCCCGGAGTAGTGGAGCTCGTAGCGCCGACCCTTGATCCGGCGCGTGACGTTGCGCTCGGAGAGGATCGGCGCCTCCGTCCAGTCGGTCTCCTGCACCCCCCAGTACTCGGTCGCGCCGGTGCGGAAGACGAGGCGGACCGCCTTGTGCTCGCGGTCCGGATCGATGCGGTAGAGGCGGACGGGCTGCTCGCGGTCGATCACGGACGACCGCTCGATCACGGTCGGCACCATCAGCGGGAACGGCACCTTCTTCGCCCGGTCGCGCAGGAGCTGCAGCGAGGCGTCGGTGCCCGGCGCGATCGACGGTGCCTGCTTCACGGGCGTCTGGTCGACGGGCGCCGCGGCGAGGCTGCCGTGGAAGGTCTTGCCGACGACGACCACGATCATCGCGTTGTTGCCGAGCGCCTCCACGGACGGCGGCACCTTCGCCACGTCGGCGGAGCCGAAGAGGTTCGCGACCTTCCGCGCCGCCGCCTTCGCGCCCCGCTGCTTCGGGTCGTAGTAGATCTTCGTCTCGAAGTAGTCGTACGACGGGGCGTTCGCCGTGCCGCTCGACGGCGTGGTGATCGAGTAGCCGCGCTCGTGCAGCAGCCCGCCGGCGAGCGTCGCCGATCCCTCGACCCCGTTGCCGTTCAGCACCGTGACGTACGTGTCGCGGGGAGGCGGCGCCGCCGACTTCGGCCTGCCGCCGAGGACGACCTGGGTCGCCTTCTCGGGCGAGGCGACGTCCGGGTTCGCGAACTGGCGCACGGCCTCGCGCATGCGCTCCTGCGGGGCGAAGATGTCGAACGAGGAGTTCTCCTCCAGGCCCTCGATGTTGGACTGGAAGAAGTGCCCCGGCGGCAGGTCGTAGGCGAAGAACGCATACGAGAGGACGGTGTCGAGGTCGAGCGCCTTGCCGCCGCCCACCCCGACCTCGACGTTGCGCGTGATCTCCTTGACGAGCCCGAGCAGCTTGAGCGGCTTGTAGGCCGAGTGCACCTGGTCCTTGAAGGCCTTCACGAACGCCTGCTGCCGCGCCAGCCGGTAGATGTCCGAGTCGGTGTGGCGGTACCGCACGAACGCAAGCGCCTGGTAGCCGTTCAGCTCCTGGTACCCCGGCTGCAGGTTGATCGCCGAGTACTCGCCCGAGTTGTTGAAGTAGCGCCGGTCGACGTCGAGCCAGACGCCGCCGAGGCGGTCGACGATCTTGATGAAGCCGCGGAAGTTGACGGTGATCAGGTAGTTGACCGAGAGGCCGGTCGCCTGCTTCACGGTCTCGAGCGTCCCCTTCGGGCCGCAGTTGGTGAAGGCCTGGTTGATCCGGCCGCGACGCGTCGTCCCGCCCGGGCAGTGGAGGTCGACGACGAGGTCGCGCGGGAACGACATCATCGAGATCGACTTCGTGCCCGGGTCGGCACGGACGAGCATGATCGTGTCGGAGCGCGAGGCCTGGCCCGCGTCGACGCCCGTGAAGCGCCGGTCGTAACCGATCACCAGCGCGGTCGCGGGCTTTCCCGCGGTCGGCACGTCGAGCCGCTTCTGCGCGATCTTCACGGCCGGCGTGTGAGCCTGGACGTCGTGGACCGCCTCGTGTGCATAGAGGTAGATGCCGCCGGCGAGACCCGTGGCGAGCGTGAGCAGCGCGACGACCAGCCAGGAGACGACCTTGCCGGCGAGCCGCCAGCGGCTGCGACGAGGAGGCGGCGGCTGCCGGTACAGCGTGACCGGAGAGACCGTCGTCGGCGGGAGCACGGCCCGGCCGTTGCCGTTTACGGCCGCGCCGCGGCCCATCCCTCTCTTGAGCGTCGTCCTCATACCGGAACGAGCGCCCGTCGGCGCCCGCCCGCGGGAGGATAGCTGTCTAGCCGGTCGCCCCCGCGCGCACCGCGGACAGGGCTTCGGCGAAGAAGGCGATCTCGTCGGGCGTCCCGGCGGTGACGCGAAGCGCCGTCGGCGCCCCGAATGCGCCCATCGGCCGGACGATCACGCCCTGGCGGAGCAGGGCTGCGTTCAGGGCCTCCGCGTCCTCGCCGACCTCGACGAAGACGAAGTTGCCGGCGGTGGGTCCGGCCGGGTGGAAGTCGTGCTCGCGCAGGATGCGGTCGACGTCGGCGATGGCGCGGCGGTTCACGTCACGCCTGCGCGCCAACTCGGCGGCGTCGCCGAGGCTCGCCAGGGCCGCCTCCTGCGAGGCGGTCGTCACGTCGAAGGCCCGCTGCACCTTGTGGACGGCGGTGACGAGCGCAGCCGGGCCGACGCCGTAGCCGACCCGGAAGCCCGCGAGGCCGTAGATCTTCGAGAACGTGCGCAGGACGACCACCCGGTGGCCGCGCTTCGCGTACTCCTCGACCGCATCCGGGTACTCGGGATCGTCGATGTACTCGAAGTACGCCTGGTCGAGCACGGTGACGACGTGCTCCGGGACGCGATCGAAGTACGCGTCGAGCTCGGCCCGGGTCGTCATCGTCCCGGTCGGGTTGTTCGGCGTTGCGACGAAGACGAGCTTCGTGCGTGGCGTGATCGCGGCGAGCAATCCGTCGAGGTCGACCCGCAGGTCACGCAGCGGCACGCGCAGCGGAACCGCTCCGAGCTTGAGCGGATCGAGCACGTAGCTGGGGAAGGACGGCCAGGCGGTCACGACCTCGTCCCCCGGATCGAGGGTCGCGTAGGCCAGGTAGCCGATCACCGCGTCCGCTCCGGCGGCGACCGTGATCTCCTGCGGAGTGACGTCGTGCAGCTCGGCGAGGGCGTGCGTCAGCCGCCAGCAGCCGCCGTCGGGGTAGCGGTTCCCCTCGCGCGCAGCCGCGGCGATCGCCTCGAGCGCAACCGGGAAGGGCCCGAACGGGCCCTCGTTGGAGGCGAGCTTGACCACCCGCTCGAGGCCGAGCTCGCGTTGCACCTCCTCGACCGGCTTTCCCGGCTCGTACGGTACGAGCCCGTCGAGCGCGGGCCGCAGGAATCGGTCGGGAAGCTCGGGCAGACCGCTCACGCGGCCAATGCTAGAGCCTGCTACGGAGCGTCTTCGGCCGGGCGGTCGGCATCGGCGCGGCGCCGACGCCAGAAGATCAGCGCGCCCGCCGCGGCAGCGATGGACGCCGCGAGTGCGGCCGACATGCCCTTCCGGCCGTTCTCGCCGGACACCTTTTTCGTCGCCTGCCGCTTGCCCACGGCCTTCGCCAGCTTCCAGGCGAGCCAGCCGAACAGCGCGTTGCGTCGGTTGATGATGCTCATGGGCCCAGCCTATCGCGTGGGTCCCGGCCCCAAACCGAAGAAAAAAGGGGCGCCGCCTCTGCGGCAAGGCGACGCCCCTGGGAGAAAGCCGGGGCCGGCGGGCGGCACGGCCCCGTGTGGGGACGAGGGCACGTCCTCGCCGACAGTGTTACCGCTCTGGGCATCTGTGTGCGGCAGTAACCGGTAATGCTTCACAAAGTCTTAACGGGTATCGTCCGCGCGGGTCTCCGCCGTTGGACGCACCGAGTCTTCGCCGCCGTCTCGGACCGCTCGAGGAGCGGCCTTTCAGGCTGCTCTGGATCGGCCGAACGATCTCCGACGCAGGCGATGCGCTGGTGCCGCTGGCGCTTGCCTTCGCCGTCCTCGACCTGAGCGGCTCGGCGGCGGACCTGGGGCTCGTACTGGCGGCGCTCTTCACCGCGCGGGTGGTCTTCATCCTGGCGGGCGGCGTCTGGTCCGACCGGGTCCCGCGCCAGCTCGTGATGGTCGCGGCCGACCTGCTGCGGGCCGCCGTCCACGGCGTCGTCGCGATCGCGTTCTTCACGGACTCGATCCAGGTCTGGCACCTGATCGTCTCGTCGGCGCTCTTCGGCGCGGCGTCGGCGTTCTTCGGCCCCGCCTCGACCGGGCTGGTGAAGACGATCGTCAGCCCGGGTCGGCTGCAGCAGGCGAACGCGCTGCTCGGGATCTCCGACAGCGCCGTCTCGATCTTCGGCCCCGCGCTCGCCGGCCTGCTCGTGACGACGTCGGGCTACGGGGTCGTCTTCGCGCTCGACGCGGCGACGTTCCTCGCGAGCGCCGGCTTCCTGCTCGCGATGCGGCTGCCGCGCAGCACGCAGCGGCACGTGCCGACGACGTTCCTCAGCGACGTGGCACTCGGGATCGGCGAGGTCAGGCGGCGGACGTGGCTCTGGACGGCGTTCATCGCCTTCGCGATCTCGAACCTGTCGATCGCAGCCTGGTTCGTGCTCGGCCCGCTGGTCGTCGAGACCGAACTCGGCGGTGCGTCGCGCTGGGGACTGATCCTCACGGGCGGCGCCGTCGGCGGCGTCGTCGGTTCGGCGATCGCGCTGCGCTGGAAGCCCGAGCGGCCGCTCGTGCCGGCTTTCGTCCTGATGCTGTCCGTGCCGCTCGAGCTGCTGGCTCTGGTGCCGCCGCTACCGGCGCCAGTGTTGATGGCTGCCGCCGCGCTCGCGCTCGCCAGCATCGCGATCGGCAACACGCTCTGGCACACGATGCTGCAGCAGCACGTGCCCCGTGAGACGATCTCGCGGGTCAGCGCGCTCGACTGGATGATCTCGCTCGTGTTCATGCCGCTCGGGTACACCGCCGCCGGGCCTCTGTCGGACTCGATCGGGCTCGACGCGACCCTCGTGCTCGCGGCCGGGCTCGGAGCGGTCGCGAACCTCGCGATCCTGCTCGTGCCGTCCGTCCGCGACCTGCGCCGGGTCGAGGCGCCACCGCCAGAGCCGGCCGGGCCCGAGCCGGTCGTGCCGCACGTGACCACCGCGCCGATCGTCCCGTGATCCGCCTGCCCGAGGCCTTCGGGGCGCTGCGCGAGCGCCCGTTCCGCTTGCTCTGGACGGGTCAGGCGACCAG
The DNA here is from genome assembly GCA_963808915.1 of uncultured Gaiellaceae bacterium. Taxonomy (GTDB): domain Bacteria; phylum Actinomycetota; class Thermoleophilia; order Gaiellales; family Gaiellaceae; genus CAVTBT01. The sequence continues at coordinate 469,061 of CAWEHJ010000002.1, forward strand.
CGCGATCGGCGACGCGATGACGCCCGTCGCGCTCGTCTTCGCGGTCCTGCACGCGACCGGCTCGGCGGGCGACCTCGGGATCGTCCTCGCCGCCTACACGCTCGCGCACGCCGTCTTCGTCCTCGCCGGCGGGGTCTGGGGCGACCGCCTCGAGCGGCGGCTCGTGATGCTCGCGTGCGACCTGATCCGCGCCGCCGCGCAGCTGACGCTGGCCGTGCTCGTGATCCGTGGCTCGCCGGGCCTGTGGGAGTTCGTCGCGCTCGCGGGCGTCGTCGGCGCGGCCGAGTCGTTCTTCAGCCCCGCCTCGACGGGACTGATCCCGCAGACGATCACCGCCGGACGGCTGCAGCAGGCCAACGCGCTGATCGCGCTGACGCGAAGCGGCGCGTGGATCTTCGGCCCGGCGATCTCGGGGGTGGTCGTCTCCACGGCGGGCGCCGGCTGGGTGTTCGCGCTCGACGGCGCGACCTTCCTCGCCAGCGCCGCCTTCCTCTCGGTGCTCCGCGTCGACGCCGCGATGCCCGCCGAGCGGACGTCGTTCTTCACCGAGCTGGCGCACGGTTGGCGCGAAGTGCGCGCCCGCCGCTGGCTGTGGACGAGCCTGATCACCTTCGGGATCGGCAACTTCGCGTGGGGCGCCGTGCAGGTGCTCGGACCGCTGGTGGCGGAGCGTGATCTCGACGGGGCGACCTCGTGGGGCTTCATCGCGACCGCGGGCGGGATCGGCGGCGTGATCGGCGGCATCGTGGCGTTGCGCTGGCGGCCCGGCCGGCCGCTTCTCGTCAGCCACCTCGCGATCTTCGCGCTGACGCCCTACGTCGTGGGCTTCGCGATCCCACTGCCGACCCCGGTGCTGGCGGCCTTCTCACTCGTCGCGCTGATCTCGATCATCGTCGCCAACACGCTCTGGGAGACGGTGCTCCAGTCCGCGGTGCCGAACGAGACACTCTCGCGCGTCAGCTCCTACGACTGGGCGGTCTCGCTCGTCTTCATGCCGCTCGGGTTCGCGCTCTGGGGGCCGCTGTCGGAGTGGATCGGGATCGACACGACGCTGGTGCTCGCCGCGGGGACGATCGTCGCCGCGAAGACGGCGGTCGTGCTCGTCCCCGAGGTGCGCGGCATGCGCCGCGTCGAGGCCGCCGGCGAGCCGGCCGAGGTGCCCGCCGAGCCGCTCGCCTCCTAGCGGCTACGCCTTCGCGGCCGCGCGCTTGCGGTTCGGCACGTGGATCGCACGCCCGAGCGCGACGAGGCCGGCCTCCTTGACGGCCTCCGAGAGCGTCGGGTGGGCGGCCATCCCGTCGGCAACCGTCTCGACCGTCGCCTCGGCGTCGATCGCCACCGTCCCGGCCTCGATCAGGTCGGTCACGTGCGGGCCGACCATCACGAGCCCGAGCAGCTCGCCGTACTTCGTCTCGTGGATCGACTTGACCCAGCCGGTCGTGTCGCCCTGCATCACCGCGCGCGCGTTCGCCACCCACGGGAACTGGCCGACCGCGACCTCGTCGCCGTGCAGCTCACGGGCCTGCGCCTCGGTCAGGCCGACACCGGCGATCTCCGGATCGGTGTAGATCGGCCTCGGCACGGCCCGGTTGTCGACCACGGCGTCGTGGCCGCAGGCGTTCTCGGCCGCGACCTCGCCCTCGCGGAACGCGGTGTGGGCGAGCTGCCAGTAGCCGGCGCAGTCGCCGACCGCGTAGATGTTCGGCACCGTCGTGCGCCGGCGCTCGTCGGCCGAGATGCCCTTGCGCTGGTCGAACGCGACGCCCGCCTGCTCGAGCCCGAGGCCCTCCACGAGCGGCCCGCGCCCGACGGCGACGAGCATCAGGTCGGCCTGCACGGTCTCGCCCTCGCCGAAGTGGACGGTGAGCTGCGAGCCGTCGTCGTCGACCTGCGTGCACTGCTTGCCGAGGTGGAGCGCGATCCCGCGCTTGCCGAACTGCTTCGCGAGCTCCTTCGCCGCGTCCGCGTCCTCCTGCGGGATCAGCGTCTCGAGCATCTCGACGATCGTCACCTCGGTGCCGAAGCGGTTGAAGATCGAGGCGAACTCGCAGCCGATGATCCCGCCGCCCAGCACGACGAGCCGGCGCGGCACCTCGGTCTGGGCCAGGAGGCCCGTCGAGTCGATGCAGCGCGCCGAGTCGAGGCCCGGAATCGGCGGGCGGAGCGGGAACGAGCCGGTTGCGACGATCGCGCTCTTGAAGCTCACGTCCTCCCCACCCTCGACGGCGATCGTGCTCGCGTCCCTGAACGTGCCGGTGCCCTTGACCCACTCGACGCCGTTGGCCTTGAAGAGGCCTGCGATCCCGCCGGTCATCTGCGAGACGACGCCGTTCTTCCACTCCACCGCGGCGCCGAAGTCGAGCTGCGCCTCACCGACCCTGACGCCGAGCTTCGCGAAGACCTCGTGCGCGCGGTGCAGCTCGTGCGCGGTCTGCACCCACGCCTTGGTCGGGATGCACCCGACCCGCAGGCAGGTGCCGCCGAGCTCGGGCTCCTTCTCGATGCAGGCGACCTTCGCGCCGAGCTGCGCGGCGCGGATCGCGGCGGTGTAGCCCCCCGGCCCGCCGCCGAGAACGGCAACGTCAACGTCCATCTCGTCTCAACCTTTCGTCGGAAACTCGCCCGGCGATGCTAGCGGGGAGGGTCACGCGGGCGTGCCTCGAGCAGCGACTGCTCGGGTGTCACGCGATCGAGCCGCCACCCGTTCGCGCTCGAGCAGCGACCGCCATTCGTCCTCGCTCCGCTCCCGGCCGCCGAGGGCGACGAGCATGTGGAGGTCGATCAGCTTCGCCCAGTCGGGCTCGTCGCCGCTCGACGATCACGGCCTCGACGAGCAGCAGCCGTGGTGCCGGAGCGGCCGCGCGCGCGACAGGAGCGCAGGATCGCCCCCGCCCGCTCGTCGTTCCAGTCGTGGAGGATCGCCGAGAGCGACATAGACGTCGGCATCCGATGGGGACGGCGTCGAAGAAGCTGCCTGCAACGAACGAGCAGCGGTCGGCGACGCCTGCAGCCTCGCGATCGTCACGCTCCGCACCCTCGCGCGCGTGCTCGAGGTCGAAGACGATGCCCGTGCAGGTGCTCGTGGCGCGCGAGCAGCGCGGTCAGCGTCGCGCCGGTGCCGCCGCCGACGTCGACGACGGTCTCGCACGCCGCGACCAGTCGCGTTCGAGCAGCGGAGTCCGGCGCCGCACGGCGCCTGCGGCCATCGCGCGGTTGAACACCGCCGCCTCGTCGGGATGCTCGGCGAGCCAGTCGAAGATCGGCTGGCCGTAGACGCGCGGGAACGCCGGCTCGCCGGTGCGGAAGGTCTCGAAGGCGTCGCTCCCAGGTCCGGTAGTGGAGACCCGAGAACAGCAGCGCCTGGGCCTCGAGCGAGGCCGGGCACGTCCGCCGCAGCAGCTCGGACAGCTCGGTGTGCCGGACGACGCCGTCCTCCTCGGTGAAGACGCCGACGCGACGCGAGCGCCCGCAGAGCACGTCGGAGCGCATCGGGGTCGCGCCGGCTCGCCTCGGCGAGCTCCTCGACCGGCCGCGGCCGCTCCGCGACGAGCTCGGGGATGCCAAGCCGGACGCGGCGCCGATCGTCTTCGTGATCATGAAGCCGCCGAGCAGGTGCAGCAGCCGGACTGCGCGGCGGCAGGCGTCACGCCGAGTCGGCGACCATCGTCAGTGACTCGCCGTCGTCGGACGCACGCACGAAGCCGTGCTTCTCGTAGAGCTGATCGCGCCGGCGTTCGCGGAGTCGACGCAGAGGCTGAGGGCGGCGTAGCCGTCGTCGCCGGCCGTTTCGAGCAGCCAGCGCAGCAGGGCGTCGCCGATGCCCCGGCCGCGCTTGCTCGGCACGACGGCGATCGCGAGCTCGGGCGTGCGCTCGTCGACGTAGCCGAAGCCGGGCTCGGCCGGCCGGGAAGAGGCGGTACCAGGCCGCACCCACCGGGAAGCCGTCCTCGAGCGCGATCACGGCCGTGTCGCCGGGCCGGCCCCAGGCGCGCACGTAGCGCATCGAGGTCGCAGCCGGGGTCGCTGCTCCCGCCAGTAGTAGGCGTGATGGAGCATGTCGCGAAGGAAGCGGACGTCCTGGGGGCCGCCTCGTCGGACGATCATCGGTCGGCGTGTCGCCCGCCACGTCCTGCGCGAGCTGGATCCGGTTGCCGTCCGGGTCGTACACGTCGAGATCCGGATCTCGCCGTCAGCTCGAGCACGACGCCGACCTCGACGCCCGCGGCGCGGAGCCGTTCGGCCTCGGCCTTTATGTCCGGGACCTCGACGTGCGCGACGCCGCCGTCCTCGATCGGGCTCGCCTCCGCAGCGCGATCTCCATCTCGCCGTGGCGCAGACGGGCCCACGTGCCTTCCTCCTCGACGAACGCATGACCTCGAACCCGAGCGTCTCGGTGTAGAAGCGCCGCGCCGCCTCGAGGTCGCGAACGCGGTACCAGACGGTCGCAGCCATCGGGGTCAGAGGGCCAGCGCGGGCTGCTCGAGCAGCTGCGTCAGGGTCTGCAGGAACCCGGCCCCGTCCGCGCCGTCGATCGCACGGTGGTCGCACGTGAGCGTCAGGTGGGCGAGCGGGCGGATCGACGAGCTCGCCGTCCACCGCGGCAGGCTGCTCGCTCACCTGGCCGACCGCGAGGATCGCCGCCTGTGGCGGATTGAGCACGGCGGTGAAGCGGTCGATCCCGAACATGCCGAGGTTGGAGATCGTGAACGTGCCTCCCTCGAGATCCTCACGGCGCAGCTTGCCGTCGCGGGCGCGACCGACGAGGTCGGCGCGTGCGGACGCGATCTCGGCGATCGTGCGCCGGTCGGCGTCTCGGATCACGGGCACGATCAGGCCGTTCGGCGCCGCGACGGCGATGCCGACGTTCGCGGACGGGTAGCGGACGATGCTGTCGCCCGTGAAGTGCGCGTTCACGGCCGGATGCCGGACGAGCGCCGCGGCGACGAGCTTCGTCAGGAGGTCGTTGACGGTCGGCTTCGTCTCTCCCTCGCGCAGGCGGGCGACGAGCGCCTCGCGCACCGCCAGGACGGCGGTCATGTCGGCGCTGACCTGGAGCTGGAAGACGGGCGCCTCCCAGGCCTCGGTCAGCCGGCGGGCGATCGTCTTCCGCGTCGACGAGAGCTGGATCGTCTCCGGCTCGCCGGCCGCGGCGAGCGCGGGCGGAGCGGCGGCTGCGGTGGCCGCGGCTGCCGGCGCGGCCTCGGCCTGCTCGACGTCCTCGGCGATGATCCGTCCCTCCGGGCCGGTGCCGCGGATCTGCCCGAGGTCGAGGCCCTTCTCCCGCGCGATCCGGCGGGCGAGCGGCGAAGCCTTGACGCGGCCGTCCGTGCCGCCCGTCGCAGCGGGTGCGCGCTCCTCGGCTGCGTCCTGCGCCGCCGCGGCGCGTCCCTCGGCGCGCTCGGGCTCGCGCGCTGGCGCCTCGGCCGGCTTCTCTGCGCTCTGGGGCGCGCCGCCGTTGCCCGACTCGGCCGGCGCCTCCCAGCTCTCCCCCTCCTTGCCGATCACGCCGATCGTGCTGCCGACGTCGACCTCGCCCTCGGCGACGACGATCTTGAGCAGGACGCCGTCGGCCTCGGCCTCGACCTCCTGGGTCACCTTGTCCGTGTCGAGCTCGTAGAGGGGCTCGCGCTTCTTCACCGGCTCGCCCTCGGACTTGAGCCACTTGACGATCGTGCCGGACTCCATCCCCTGGCCCAGCCGCGGCAGCTTGACCTCGGTGGCCATCAGTGGCGAGCGACCGTCCGCTTGATCGCGGCGAGCACGTCCGCGGCGTGCGGCACGCACCACTCCTCGAGCTTCGGCGCGAACGGCAGCGGCGCGAACTTAGCGCCGACACGCTCGATCGGCGCGTCGAGGTAGTCGAAGGCGCCGTGCTGGATCACGGCCGCGAGCTCCGCGCCGAAGCCGCCCCGAGTGATCGCCTCGTGCGCTGTCACGCACCGCGTTGTCTTCTGCACCGAGCCGACGATCGTCTCCTCGTCCAGCGGCTGGAGCGTGCGAGGGTCGACGACCTCGACCGAGATCCCGTCCTCCTCGGCCTGCTCCGCGGCGGCGAGCGACTCGTGCACGAGCCGGCCGGTCGCGACCACGGTCACGTCCGAGCCCTCGCGGTGGATCCGCGCCTTCCCGAGCGGGATCGGCTCGAGCTCGTCCGCAACCTCGCCCTTGAGCGGGTAGAGGGTGCGGTGCTCGAAGAAGATCACGGGGTTGTCGTCGTAGATCGACGACCAGAGCAGCCCACGCACGTCCTCGGGCGTGGAGGCGAACACGACCTTCAGTCCCGGGTACGTGCACGAACCAGGCCTCGAGCTGCTGTGCGTGCTGCGCGCCCGGCGACCAGCCGGCACCGCCCTGGGTGCGGATCGTCAGCGGCACCTTCAGCTGCCCGCCGCTCATCGTCCGGTGCTTCGCGGCCTGGTTGACGAGCTGCTCCATCGAGAGCGTGAGGAAGTCCTCGTACATGATCTCGACGATCGGATGCATGCCCTGCATCGCGGCACCGATCCCGGCGCCGACGATCGCCATCTCGGAGATCGGCGTGTTGCGCACGCGCTCGGGCCCGAACTCGTCGAGCATCCCCTGGGTCACGCCCATCGAGCCGCCCATCTCGGCGATGTCCTCGCCCATGATGAAGACGGAGTCGTCCTCGCGCATCGCGCGCGAGAGGGCGTCACGGACGGCTTCCCGGTAGGTCAGCTCAGGCATAGACCCATTTGAGCGAGTCCTCGGGATCCGGGTCGGTGCCGTTCTTGGCGAACTCGACCGACGCGTCGACCTCGGCCAGGATCTCCTGCTCCATCGCCTCGACGTCCTCGCCGGACAGCCCGAGCCGCTCGCGCAGCTTGTCGAGCGGGTCGTGGTTCTCGCGGGAGTCGCGGAGCTCGTCCTTGTCGCGGTAGACCTGCGGATCGCCGACGTAATGGCCGACGAGGCGGTAGGTGAGCACGTTCAGGAGCACCGGGCCCTGGCCGGAGACCGCGTGCTCACGCGCCTTCGCGGTTGCCTCGTAGACGGCCTCGACGTCCTGGCCGTCGACGTCCCAGTGCGTCATGCCGAACGCCTCGGCGCGCTTGCCGAGCTCCTCGCGGGGCAGCGGCAGCTGCTGCGAGGCGGGGGTCGACTCCGCCCAGCCGTTGTTCTCGAGCACGAAGAGCGCCGGCACGCTGCCAGAGCTGGGCGAGGTTCAGAGCCTCGTGGAAGGCGCCGGTGTTGGTGGCGCCGTCGCCGAAGAACGCGACCGCGAGCCGCTCCTCGCCGCGGAACTTGAAGGCGAGCGCGGCACCGACGATCGCGGCCAGGCCGCCGCCGACGACCGCGTTCGCGCCGAGGTTGCCGCGGGCGACGTCGTAGAGGTGCATCGAGCCGCCGAAGCCGCCCGAGCAACCCTCCTTCTTCCCGTAGAGCTCGGCCATGACCGCGTTGATCGGCGTGCCCTTGGCGATCGTGTGGCCGTGGGCGCGGTGCGTGGAGGCGATCACGTCGTCGGGACCGAGGGCGGCGCAGACCCCACTGGCAACCGCCTCCTGGCCGATCGCGACGTGCAGGAATCCCGGCAGCTCGCCCGCGCGGAAGCGCTCCTCCACCTTCTCCTCGAAGTGGCGGATCAGCAGCATCTCGCGGAACAGCTCGCGCAGCCGGTCGTCGGTCAGCGACGTCTCGGCGGCACGCGTCCCGTTCTCGACCCTGGCCATCGAACGAGCATTTAACCTAAGCCGTCGTGAAGCTGGTCGAGCAGTGGCGTCTGATCGAGCACGATCTTCCTCCCGACTGGGCCGAGGCGACGCTCGACGTCGTGCCCGAGATGGCCTCGGAGCGACCGCGTGTGGCTGCGCTCCTCGGCCCCGCCAACCCCGGCCGCTTCGGCGAGGGGCTCCGCATCCGCACGAGGCATGGTGGCGGCGGTGTCTCTCCGCAGGGGCTGCGCAACCTGTTCGGGCGGCTCGACGAGCAGCGGCTGTGGTGCTCGCTCCGCCTCGTCGCGTCCGTCGCGGCGGAGGCGCCCGAGGCCGGGCCGGCCGAGCAGCCCGCCGAGCCCGAGCTGTCGCTGACCGAGAGCTGGGACGCACTCGAGGGCACGCTGCCGCCGGACTGGAGCGACCTCCACGCCGTCCTGCGGCTCCACTCGACCGACTACCTCGATCGCGCCGCGCTCCTCTGTGCTCCGCTCAACCCGACCCGGACGGACGAGGTGGCGTTCGCGTTCCGCTCCGCGCGCCGCTTCGGGTACGGCGCCTCGCCGGAGATGGTCCGGCGCTGCCTCGAGCGCTGCGAGGCGGAGCACATGCGCGGCGACGTCGTGCCGTTGCGCGTGCTCTCGGAGACGCGAAACGTCGCGACCCAGGGCCCCGTGTGGCGGGTCGGCGGCCGCTCGGTCTGACCGGGCCGCGGTTGAGAACGCGGCGGGCCGGGAACCCCGTCGGCATGGCCGATCCCGTCTCCTGGCTCGTCGTCGAGCGCGGCTGGTCCGGTCGTCGACGCCTCCGGCGACCAGCTCGGCACCGTGGACGAGGTACTCGGTGACGAGGGCACCGACATCTTCAACGGGCTCGCGGTCGCGCACGGGCTCGTCGCCCGAGCCCGGTACGTCCCTGCCGAGCGCGTCGGCTCGATCCGCGAGGGCACGGTGCAGCTCGACCTCGACCGCGCCGCCTTCGAGCGGCTCGGCGAGCACGATCCCGCTCGCTAGGCAGGTTTGCGGCCCGCCCGGTCGGGCCACATCTCCCACGTGCTTCGGAAGCTCCTCTGGACGGGCCTGTACGCCGCGCTTGCGGCCGCCGCAACGATGGCGGCACGCCGTGTGGCGTCGGGCATCTGGCGTGTCGCGACCGGCGAGAAGCCGCCGGTGAAGCGATGAGCAAGGGCGACAAGGTGGTCGAAGGCGGGGCGCAGCGGCTGGACGCGCTCGCCGACAAGGCGGCCGGTCACGGCGGTTTGCGGGCGAAGCTCGCGGACGAGCTCGCCGACGACGCCGCCTTCCTGCGCAAGCTCAAGCCGACCCTGATCGCCGCGCGTGCCCGCGGCAGCCTGCCGAAGGACGCGGAGCCGGGCAGCGGCACGCGCCTGACGCCGCAGTCGCCGTCCGGATCCCAGCTCGGCCCGCGCCCTTCGGGGGGAGCAAGGCGCGGGCCGAACCCCTTCGCCGTCGTCGGCGCCGCCGCCGGCCTCGGCGTGCTCCTCGCCAAGCTCGTCGACTGGAGGGGCCATGCCCACCCACGCCGCTGAGAACGGCCGGTCCGGCGTCGGCTCGGCCGCGAAGGAGGTCGCCGAGCACGCGAGCACGCTCGCACGGCTCGAGCTGGAGCTCGCCGGCCTGGAGCTGAAGCAGAAGGCCGGCGCGCTCGGCGCGGGCGTCGGGCTCGGCGTCGGTGCCGCGCTCGTCGCGCTGTTCGGCCTGGGCTTCCTGCTCGCGACCGCCGCGGCGGGGCTGGCGACGTTCCTCCCCACGTGGCTCGCCCTCCTGATCGTCGGCGTGGTGCTGGTCGCGCTGGCCGGCCTGCTCGGCATCCTCGCGCGCGGACGCTTCAAGAGCGGCTCGCCGCCCGTCCCCGAGCAGGCGATCGCCGAGGCCAAGAGGACGACGGAGGCGATCAGGCAGTGAGCACCACGACGAACGGCCGCACCTCGGAGACGGTCCGGCGTGAGATCGCCGACGAGCGCGAGCAGCTCGCCGCCGCGGTCGAACAGCTCCGCGAAGGGATCGGCGAGGCCACCGACGTCGCCGGCAAGCTCCGGGCGAAGCTGCCCGTGGCGACTGCCGGCGCGCTCGGAGCCGGCTTCTTCCTCGCAGGCGGGATCGGCGCCACGATGCGGCTGCTCGCCCGACGCAGCCGCGAGCGATGACCGCGCGCGCCGCGGGCGCGCAGGTCGGCGTCGCGCCTTCGACGCCCGCCAGGCTCTCGCTCGCCGACTGGCGTGCGGCCTTCGGCTCAGCCGGCAAGCGCTTCCTGGCGGACGACTGCATGGGACTCGCGCAGCAAGTCGCCTACAGCTCGCTGCTCGCCTTCTTCCCCGCTGTCGTCTTCCTCGTCGGCCTGCTCGGGCTGATCGACGGCTACGACGACCTGCGCGAGTTCCTCGCCCCGATCGCGCCGGGCGACGTGCTGAAGACCGTCGACCGGCTCCAGGCCGACTCGACGGGCGCGGCGGCGAGCCTCGCCTTCGTGATCGGTGCGACCGCCGCCGTCTGGGCCGCGAGCGGCGCGATGGGGACGGTGATCAAGGCCGTCAACCGCGCCTACGAGCTCGTCGAGACCCGCCCCGGCTGGAAGACGAGGCTGACCGCGATCGTGCTCGTCGCGCTCACGGGCCTGGTCACCGCGGGACTGTTCCTCCTGATCGTGTTCGGCGGCCCGCTCGGCACGGCGATCGCCGACGCCGCCGGCCTCGGGGGCGCATTCGAGCTCCTCTGGGGGATCGTGCGCTGGCCGCTCGCGTTCGTCGCGGTGCTGCTCTTCTTCGCCCTCGTCTACTACCTGGCGCCGAACCGGACGGTGCGTCGCTGGGAATGGATCTCCCCCGGAGCCGTGGCGGCGGCGTTCGCCTGGCTCGGGCTGTCGGCGCTCTTCGCGCTCTACACGTCGCTCTCGGACTCGTACTCGAAGACGTACGGCGCGCTCGCGAGCGGGATCGTCCTGCTGCTCTGGCTCAACTACTCGGCCGTTGCGCTGCTCTTCGGTGCCGAGCTGAACTCGGAGCTCGACCGCCGGGCAGAGATCCGCGCCTCGGGTGGCCCGAACGCGGGGCTGACGAAGCCGAGCCGCCGCCCCGAGCGCTGATCAGGCGGCTAGCGAGGCCTGATGGGCGCGGAGCCCCGAAGCGTCTTCGGGTGCGTGTCGCAGTACCAGCGCAGCGTGCCCGGCCGGAGCTTGACGGCCCACGTGCGCGTCCCGCGAAACGCGGCGCTCGTCCTCCGGTTCACGCCCGGCCCGACGAGGTGGAAGCTGTGTGCCGTCGAGCGGTCGCGGACCGTCACGGCGGCCGCGCCCGCCTTCAGCGAGCGGATGCGCACCCCGGCGGGGTTCTTCAGCGAGATCGACATCCCCGGCCCGACCGTGCCGACGAGCTTCGTCGGCTTCGGGGCGGGGGGCGGCGGAGGCGGCGGGGGCGGCGGATTGCCGACGGTGAAGGCACCGAACATCAGCCCGGAGTGCGGATCGCACAGGTAGCGGTAGCGCCCCTCGACGAGCGTGACCGTCCAGGTCTGGGTCGTGTCCTTCTCGTCGACCGTCGTGAACCGGTCCACACCCGGCCCGAGGAGGTGGAAGTTGTGCTCCTCGGACAGGTCCTGCACGACGATGTCGTATGTGCCGGGATCGAGCTGCGTGACCCGGTTCCCCGCGGCGTCGCGCAGGATGATCGAGAAGCTCGGACCGACCGTGCCGAACAGCTTGGTGTTCTCTCCCCCGGCGCTTCCAGGCGCGAGCAGTGCCGCCGCGGATGCGAGGAGGACGAGGCAGACCGCGGCGGCGAGAGCTCGGCGCATCAGACGTCTCTACGGAGGTCGGCGGTGGTCGGATTGGACGAGCCGCGCAGAGGCCGTAGACTCGCGCTCGATGGCGCTCGGCCGCAACGCGAAGATCGACCTGATCAAGGGTGTCCCGCTCTTTGCGCGCTGCTCGCGGAAGGAGCTCGCCGAGGTGGCGAAGCTCGCGGACGAGATCGACTTCGGGCCGGGCAAGGAGCTGATCCGCGAGGGCGCGTTCGGCCGCGAGTTCTTCGTGCTGGTCGAGGGCAGCGTCGACGTCCGCAAGGGCGAGCGCAGGGTGAACCAGCTCGGCCCGGGCGACTTCTTCGGCGAGATCGCGCTGATCGCCAACACGCCGCGGACGGCGACTGTGACGACCGCCTCCGACGTCGATCTGCTCGTGATCACGTCGCAGTCGTTCAAGACGCTGCTCGAGCACCAGCCGGCGATCGCGACCAAGGTGCTCGAAGCGCTCGCCGAGCGCCTCGCACCCGAATCGCTCTAGCCCGGCTCGACCGGGACCCGCACCGACCGGAGCAGCCGCTCGGCGGCCGGCAGCCTCGCCTCGAGATCGGCGCGGTTCCTGCCCTCGACCGCGGCGACGAGGAGGTGGCGGGCGCCGCCATAGCGCACGTCGGCGAGCCACAGCCGCGTCGCGGCCGCACCGGCCATGCCCCACGGCCCGTCCCATTGCGGGAACCGGAGCGGGTTGACGCAGAGCGTCGCGGGGCAGCCGGGGTCGTCGTTCGTCGCCTCGGCCGAGATCGTGACGTCGACCTGCGTCGCCGGCACGTCGCCGATCGCGGCCTGTTTCGGCTCGGTCAGGTCGAGGTCGAGGCTTCGACGCAACCAGTCGACCAGCCCCGCCTCGGTCTGCGGGACGCCCTCCACGCGCTCGCCCTGGTGGACCGGGTAGACGTCCTCCCAGAGCACCACGCCGTACTCCCGGTCGGCGCTCCTCGCGAAGCGGAGCTCGCCGGTGCTGTCCTCGGTCACTTCCCAGCCGGGCTCGACATCGGCGGTCAGCCGGCCGGCGAAGAAGTACTTCGACGAGTACTCGCCCGCGGGCACCGGCCCGGGCCGCACGAGACCCGGCTCGAGGCAGAGCGGCGCGCAGCCGGGGATCGGCTCCGGGGCTGCTGCTGTCGTCGCGGCTGCGGCCGTCGTCGCGGCCGTGGCGGGCGGAGCCGGGCTTGCCGCCTCGTCACCGTCGTCGCCGCAGCCCGCCAGCGCGAGCGCGGCCGCCGTGCATGCCAGGGCCGTCCGCCGCATCCGGCGATCCTACGAGCGCGCGGCGCCGTCGCCTAGGCGCGCAGCTCGGCGTCGAAGCGCTGGCCGAGCGCCTCGACGATCCGGGCGCGAAGGGCAGCCGCGTCCTCGTCGGAGAGCGTGCGCTCCGGCGACTGGAACGAGAGCCGCATCGCGACCGACTTGCGTCCCTCCCCCACCTGCTCGCCGCGGTAGACGTCGAAGACGCGCGCCTCGCGCAGCTCCGGCGCCGCCGCCTCGAGCGCGGCGCGGACGAGGGATCCCGCCTCGACTTCTTCCGGGACGGCGACGGCGAGGTCCTGGACGAGCGCGGGGAAGGTGATCACGTCCTCGTACTCGACCCGCTCCGACACGGCGGCGAAGAGCGTCTCGAGGTCGAGCTCGAACACGCCCCACTCGCCCTCCAGCGCGGTCGGGTGCAGCTCGCCCACGATGCCCGCATCCGTCCGCCCGGCGCGGCCGGGATGCAGCACCGCCGGCGGCTCCTCGTCCCGCTCGACGACGAGGGGGACGTGCAGGGCTCCGTACAGCGATTCGAGCGTGCCGCGGGCGGCCGGGTAGCCGCCCTGGACGATGCCCGCGCAGCGCCAGTGCTCCTCGGGGAGCTGCTCGCCGCTCGGCAGGTAGACGCGGGCGATCTCGAAGAGCGCCACCCGCTCGGCACCGGCGTCGAGGCCCGCCTGCGCCGCCTCCACGAGCCCGGTGAGCAGCGTCGTCCGCAGGATCGCCTGGTCGGAGGTCATCGGATCGGGCAGCCTGATCGCGTCCGGACGTGGATCGTCGGCGCGCAGGCTCCAGGTGTAGGCCTCGTCGAACCCGGCGCCCACGAGCACGTCCTCGACGACGCGCCGGAGCCGCTGCTCCTTGGTCAGCCGCCCGCGCACATGGCGGCGCAGCGGCAGGGTGTGCGGCACGCGCGGGAGCACCGTGCGCGCAACCTCCTCGACGACGTCGATCTCGCGCGTGACGTCGCGGGCGCGCCACGTCGGCACGGTCACGTCCCACTCCTCGGAGACGTCGAAGCCGAAGCCCTCGAGGATCGAGCGCTGCTCGTCGTCTCCGACCTCGATCCCGATCACGGCGTCGCTGCGCCTCGGCCGCAGCCGGACGACCGGGCGCTCGGGCAGGCGGTCGTGGACGTCGGAGGCACCGGTCATCCGCGCGCCTGCGACCTCGACGAGCAGCTGGCTCGCATAGCGCGCGGCCGGCTCGGCGACGTGCGGGTCGACCCCCTTCTCCCATCGATTCGAGCCCTCGGTGCGCAGGCCGAGCCGCTCCGAGGACTTGAGCAGCCTGATCGGCTCGAAGTTCGCCGCCTCGAGCAGGACGTCGGTAGTCGTCTCGGTCACCTCCGTCTCGAGCCCGCCCATCAGGCCGGCGAGCGCGACCGCCCGCTCCTCGTCCGCGATCACGAGGTCGCGTGGGTCGAGCTTCCGCAGCTCGCCGTCGAGCGTACGCAGCTCTTCCCCGTCGCGGGCCGCACGGACGACGATCTTCCCGCCGGCGAGTGTGGCCAGGTCGAAGGCGTGCAGCGGGCTGCCGAAGGCGAGCATGACGTAGTTGGTCACGTCGACGACGTTCGAGATCGAGCGCATTCCCGCCGCCTCGAGCCGCGCGCGCAGCCACGCCGGCGACGCCCCGACCTGGACGTCCCGGAAGATGCGCCCGATGTAGCGCGGGCAGCCCTCCTTGTCCTCGATCGTGACGTCGACCCAGTCGGGATGCGTGATCGTCGGGTCGGTTCCCGGCATCGGCCGCAGCTCGCCGCCGAACAGCGCCGCCGCCTCGCGGGCGATCCCGTAGACGGAGAGCAGGTCGACGCGATTCATCGTCGCGGTCACGTCGAGCACCTGCTCCGAGATCGCCAGGACGTCCGCGAGCGGCGTGCCGGGCTCCGGGCCGTCCTCGAGCACGAGGATCCCCGAGTGGTCGTCGCCGAGCTCCAGCTCGCGGGCGGAGAGGATCATCCCGCGCGACACCTCGCCGCGGAGCGGCCGCTCCTCGAGCGGGCCGGGAGCGCCGGGGAGCAGTGCCCCGGGCAGGGCGACCGCGACCGTCGCCCCCGCGCCGAAGTTCCACGCGCCGCAGACGATCTGCCGTGGCTCGCCCTCGCCCACGTCGACGCGGCAGAGCTGGAGCCGATCGGCGTTCGGGTGCTTGCCGGCCTCGACGACCTTGCCGACCTTGAAGAGCCCGAGATTGCCGTCGGTGTCCGGGACGCCTAGCTCGATCACGCGCTCGACCTCGAGCGACGAGATCGCGAGCCGGCGGGCCAGCTCGTGCGCCGTGGCGTCGGTCTGCACGTACTCGCGCAGCCAGGAGAGCGGGACTCTCATCTCAGAACTGCCGGAGGAGTCGGGGGTCGTTGCGCCAGAGCTCGCGCAGGTCCGGGATTCCGTGCCGCAACACCGCGATCCGCTCCAGCCCCCAGCCGAAGGCGAAGCCGGAGTAGCGCTCGGGGTCGTAGCCGACGAACTCGAACAGCGCGGGGTCGACCATCCCTGCACCGCCGATCTCGATCCAGCCCGAGTGGCGGCAGACCGGGCAGCCGTCGCCGCCACAGACGTGGCAGGAGACATACGCCTCGATCGATGGCTCCGTGAAGGGGAAGTAGTGCGTGCGGAACTCGGTCTTCCGCTCCTCGCCGAAGAGCGCCTTGAGCAGGTAGTCGAGCGTCCCCTCGAGGTCGGCGAGTGTGATTCGCTCGTCGACGGCGAGCCCCTCGACCTGGTGGAAGGTCGGCGTGTGGGTCGCGTCGGGCGTGTCGCGGCGATAGACACGGCCGAGCGTGACGATGTAGACGGGCGGCTGCTGGGCCTCCATCGTCCGGATCTGGCTCGGCGAGGTCTCGGTGCGGAGGACCGTCTCCTCGTCGAGGAAGAGCGTCTGCAACGGTGAGCGGGACGGATGCGCCGGCGGGAAGTTGAGCCCGTCGAAGTTGTAGTGCGTGGTCTCGACCTCACGGCCGTCGACGACCTGGTAGCCGAGGCCGAGGAAGATGTCCTCGACCTCGCGGCGGATCTGCGTGATCAGGTGCAGGTGCCCGCGCGCCGGCGCCTCGCCGGGGAGCGTGACGTCGATCGTGTCCTCGCGCAGGCGGCGGTCGAGCTCGGCGCTCTCGAGCGCGTGCCTGCGCCCGCCGATCGCCTGCTCGAGCCGCTCGCGGAGGGCGTTCAGCGCCATTCCCGTCTCGCGGTCGCGCACGCCTCGGAGCGCCTGCGGCAGCTCGGCCTTCCGGCCCAGGTAGCGGATGCGAAGCTCCTCGACCTCGTCCGCGCTCGCCGCCGCCTCGATCGCGGCCGTCGCTTCCTGCTCGAGCGCCTCGGGATCCATCAGACGGGCGACGATAGCATCGCCCCTGTGACCGCCTACGAGCCGTTTGCGCGCGACTACGAGGCCTGGTCGGCCGAGATGACGGAGGACATCCCGTTCTACGTCGAGCTCGCCCGCGAGGCCGACGGACCGGTGGTCGAGCTCGCCGTCGGCACCGGGCGAGTGGCCGTCCCCGTGGCAACGGAGACCGGCAAGCCGGTGATCGGGATCGACCTCGAGCCGGCGATGCTCGAGCAGGCCCGCGCGAAGGCGGCCGCCGCAGGGGCCGACCTCGAGCTCCGGCTCGGCGACATGCGCGAGCTCGAGCTCGACGAGCCCGCGGCGCTGATCACGTGCCCGGCCCGTTCGCTGCTCCACCTGCCGACCTGGGCCGACCGCCGCCGCACGTTCGAGCGCGTCGCGGCGTCGCTCCGCCCCGGCGGGCGCTTCGCCTGGAACGCGTTCTGCTTCGACTACCGCGTCGCGGCGGAGAACGAGGGCCACAACATCCAGGCGGACGTCCCGCACAGCATCCACCACGTTCCGTCGGAGAGCCGGCTCGACATCACGCTCGACTCCGGCGGCACGATCTCGCTCTGGTGGGCGACGCAGAACGAGTGGCTCGGTCTGATCGACGTCGCCGGGCTGGAGGTCGAGGCGCTCTACGGCTGGTTCGACCGGCGCGCGTTCGACGAGGAGAGCAGGGAGTTCGTGTGGGTCGCGCGCAAGCCGGGCTAGGGCCTTCGGTCTACGACCCGATCGCGGGGATCTACGACCCGTGGAGCCGGTCGGTGACCGAGGACATCGACTTCTACGTCGAGGAGGCGCTCGCTTCGGGCGGGCCGGTCGTCGAGCTGGCCGTCGGCACCGGGCGGATCGCCGTCCCGATCGCGGCCGCCGGGGTACGGGTGATCGGCGTCGACGCCTCCGAGGGCATGCTCGCGGTCGCCCGCGACTTCGCGCAAGAACGGGGCGTCGAGGACAAGCTCGACCTGCGTCTCGGCGACCTGCGCACGCCGCCGGTCGACGAGCGCGTGCCGCTCGTGATCGCTCCGTTCCGGTCGCTCCTGCACATGACCACCGAGGCGGACCGGCTGCAGGCTCTCCGCGCGGCACGCGACCTGCTCGAGGAGGGCGGCCGCTTCGTCTTCGACGTCTTCGCCCCCGGCCGCGAGGACATCCAGGCCACTCACGGCCGCTGGCTCGAGCGCGAGCCGGGGATCTTCGAGCGAGCCGACTGGGACGAGACCGAGCGGACGCTGACCCTCTCCGTCCGCGGCGGGGACGCGTTCGGGACGATGAGTCTCGCCTGGCTCTCGCCGCCCGAATGGCACGCACTGCTCGAGCGCGCCGGCTTCTCGGTCACGGCGACCTACGGCTGGTTCGACCGCCGGCCCTACGAGGGCGGCGAGGACACGGTCTGGCTCGCGCAGCGAAGCTGAAGCAGTAGCGCACCGTGTGCGAGGTCGTAGCCTGCCGCGAGGAGCAGTCGGTACTGCCTCGGCGTCATTGACGGACAACGCCGCTGCTGCGCGCGCGGATACGCACGGTGGCATCGGTTAGGGTCGGCCCGTGCTCTGGTTCTGGATCGCGATCGCTGTCCTCGCCGTGCTCGGCCTGGCGCTCGTCACGCTCTACAACCGGCTCGTCCGGCTGCGGAATCGCACCGAGAACGCCTGGTCGCAGGTGGACGTGCAGCTCAAGCGACGCTACGACCTGATCCCGAACCTCGTCGAGACCGTCAAGGGCTACGCCTCGCACGAGCGCCAGACCTTCGAGGAGGTGACCGCCGCGCGCACGCGCGCCCAGCAGGCGAGCGGCGTGCCGCAGCAGGCCGAGGCCGAGAACGTCCTCACGGCGGCGATCGGACGGCTGTTCGCCGTCGCAGAGGCATATCCGGAGCTCCGAGCGAGCGAGAACTTCCAGCGGCTCCAGCAGGACCTCACCGACACCGAGAGCCGGATCGCCGTCGCGCGTCAGGTCTACAACGACACCGTCCTGACCTACGACAACGCGATCCAGACGATCCCGGCGAGCCTGCTCGCCGGCATCTTCGGGTTCACCTCCAAGCCGTACTTCGAGGTCGAGGAGCCGGTACGCGAGGCGCCGCAGGTCCGCTTCTAGCCCTCTGCGCCGCCCTCGCGGCGGCGCTCGCGCTCGCCGGCCCCGCCGGCGCCAAGTCGTTCACGCTGCCCGCGGCCGACGTGATCGTCCGGCTCCAGCCGGACGGTGCGGTCCTGGTCGAGGAGCGGATCACATACGAGTTCCTGGGCTCGTTCGAGGGCGCTTACCGCGACATCCCGTTCCGGAGCGGCGAGACGATCGACCGCGTGCAGGTCGGCGAGGGCGGCACGTTCTACGCCTCCGGCGGCTGCGTCGAACTCGGCTGCAGCGACGCACCGGGCACGTTCGGCACCGTGGTCGTGGGCGACCGGCTGAGAGTCGTCTGGCACTACCGCGCGAGCGACGAGCGGCGGACGTTCACGGTCTCCTACCGGTTCCTTGGGCTGGCCATCGCCCACGATGACGTGGTCGACGTGAACCTGAAGGTGTGGGGCGACGAGTGGCGGCAGCAGCTCGGGCAGCTGACGGCGTCGCTGACCGCCCCCGCCCGAGTCCTGCGGGCGTGGGGGCACCCGGTGTTCGTCAGCGGCGACGTGACCCTCTCCGGAAACCAGGCTCTGCTGCGCGCGCTCGACGTGCCGCCGGGCCAGTTCGTCGAGCTCCGCGCACTCGTGCCGCGCTCGGCGCTGACCTCAACTGCCTCGGCCCGGGTCGAGCCGGGGAATGCACTCCAGGACATCGTCGAGGCAGAGCGGGCCGACGCCGCGAGCTTCGAGCGCGACCGGGACCACATTCGCTCCGCCCTGCACCATCCGGCGCGGACGCTCGGTCTGCTCGCGCTGCTCGGGATCGTGCCCGGCCTGGTCGTCCTCTGGGGCGTCTGGTGGGCGCTCGGACGCGAGCGCGGCTCGGGATACGACCGCGAGTACGAGCAGGAGCCGCCCGACGACACCGCCCCGGCACTCGTGCCGCGGCTCCTCGCCCAGGGCGGCAGCGTGGGCTCGTTCGAGTTCACCGCGACCCTGTTCGACCTGATCCGGCGCGGGCACTACCGCGCCGAGCCGGCGACGACGCCGCGGCCGAGCTGGGGCGGGCTGCGCCACGAGGACGTCGCCGACCTGCAGCTGTCGGCGGGCGAGGCCGACACGCTGAGCCGCTTCGAACGGCCGGTCGCCGAGGTGATCGATGCCGTGCTCGAGTCCGGGACGAACCGCCTTTCGCTCTTCCGCACCGAGATCGAGCAGCATCGAACGACGAACGCCGAGCGCTTCGACGACTTCAAGGAGGCGGTCGGCGACGAGGTCGACCGGCGCGGGTGGCTGCTCTCCCCCGGGCTCGTCCCGCTCGCTGCCGCGCTGCTCGTCTTCGCCGGGCTCGGCGCCCTGCTGCTCTGGCTCGCGATCGACGGCTGGCGGCCCGTCTGGCCGCGCTGGCGCGACGTCGTGCTTGCTGCGCTCGGCGTCTGCGCGCTCGTGAACGGGGCGATCGTGGTCGGCGGGTTGGGCAGCAGGCGGCTCTGGCGACGTCGGACGCCCGCGGCGAACCAGCTCGCCGAGCGCTGGGAGGCCTTCCGCCGCTACCTCTCCGACTTCCCTCGCCTGCAGGAGGCGCCGCCCGCGACCCTCGAGCTCTGGGAGCGCTACCTCGTCTACGGGATCGCGTTCGGGATCGCGGAGCGTGTGCTCCAGGCAGCGCAGCTGGAGATGCCCGCCGAGCTTCATCAGGCGAGCGCGATCTACTGGATCTCGCCCTCGACCGACCTCGGCTCGGGCCCGAGCGCGCTCTCGATCGGCGACCTCTCGGCGGGCTTCGGTTCCGCGCTCTCGCCACCGTCCTCCGGCTCCGGCGGGGGCGGCGGCGGCTTCTCGGGCGGTGGCGGCGGAGGAGGCGGCGGGGGTGGCGGCGGCGCGTGGTGACGCGGCCGAAGGTGACTCTTGAAGCAACGCGGACACGTCGGCAGGCTTGAGCCGTGTCGGAGCCGGTTGTCTACCGCGAAGAGGTGCTCACTATCATGGGCGTCCTCGGTGACATCAGACACGAGCTCCAGGACATCCGCGCGTTACTCGAGGACGAGGACGATGAAGAGGAAGAGGATCCGCCGGACCGCTGAGCAGCAGGCCGACTACGAGGAGTTTCGGCGCCGGTCGGACGAGAATCTCCGTCGCCTGCGCGAGCTCGTCGACCGCGGCTGGACGGAGCTCCGCGCTCGTCAGGCCGAGCGACGCGAGGCCTCGTAGAGCGCGATCGCTCCCGCGGCGGCGACGTTCAGCGACTCGGCCGCGCCGGGAAGCGCGATCGTGACCTTGCAACAGTCTGTTGCTAAGTCCTCCGGCAGGCCGTCCCGCTCCGAGCCGAGCAGGAAGGTGACCGGCGGGTCGAGGCTCACTTCGCGAAGCGGCTCGCCGCCACGTGCGACCAGTGCGATCCGTCGCCCAGGCAGCTCGCCCCACTCGAGCATCGGCACCCGGAAGATCGCGCCCGCGGAGGCCCGCAGCGCCTTCTGTGAGAGCGGATCGGCGCAGCCGTCTGAGAGCGCGACCGCCGCGCCGAACCCATCCGCTGTGCGGAGCAGCGTGCCGACGTTGCCGGGATCGGCGAGCCGCCAGAGGCCCAGCGCCACCGGTCGCGTGCCGCGGGGAAGCTCGGCCGCCCGGTAGACCCCGATCGCTCGCGCGGGATGCGGCAGCGTCGAGACGGCCGCAAGCAGCTCGGGCACGACCGTCTCGCCCGCGACGAGCAGCTCGACCGGCTCGATCCCCGCAGCCCGGGCGGCTTCGACGAGATCCTCGCCTTCCGCGGCGAAGAGGCCCGTCTCGACCCGGTGCTTCTTCTGCGCCAGCTTGCGAACGAGCTTGAGCGTCGCGTTGTCGCGCGAGGTGATCACTCCGGCTCCCAGTCGAGCCAGGCGCCGTGGAAGTCGGCGTGGCCGAGGAACTCCCGCTCGCCGCCCGGCCAGTACGTGATGCGCAGGCCCCAGCTGTCGTCGTCGCGGCGCGACCTCCCGGTCGAGACGAACGCGAGCGGCCCCTCGCCGCCGGCGGCGTCGAGCACCTCCCGCAGCCGCGTCCGGTCGTCGTCGCCGACATAGGCGAGCACGGCCGTTTGGAAGACGACGGTCAGCCCCTCCGGCCGCCGTGCGGCAAGTGCCTCCGGGAGCAGCTCGAGGAACTCGCCTCGGCGAAGCTCGGGTGGGTCGCGCCGCAGCTCCCCGATCGCGAGGCGCAGCCGTTCGATCCGCTCGATCTGGTCGGCCCAGACGAAGCAGGTCAGCAGCCGTGCGCCGTCCTCGGTCGTGACGTCGATCGGCGAGCGGTCGAGTCCGAGCCGGCGCCCCACGTGCGGTGCCTGCGAGAGCACCCCGGAGGGCACGCCAGCCCGCTCCTGGCCGGCGAGGACGAGCGGCGCCGACTCTGGCCCGATGGCACCCGCCGCGTACTCGCAGCGATAGCGGTCCCAGACGAGGTTCAGACCGGCGCTCGGCCCGAGCTCGACGAGATCGAGCGTCCCGACGCCCGTGCGCTCGGCCACCCGGAGAAACAGCGGCGCCAGCACCCACGAGCGCTGGACCTCGTTCGTCTGCACGCCCTGCTCGGCGACGAACTGCCGCAGGAATTCGGCCTCGTCGTGCAGCGCTTCCGGAGCTGCATCCCACGACGCGCGCCCGGCCAGGACGAGGAAGTGCAGCCCGCCGAGCAGCCGCAGCGGCACGTCCCAACGCCACTCGCCGACCAGCCCGCCGACGAGCGGATCGTCGGCGAGCCGGCGGCAGAGATCGGCGTAGAGCGGCGAGCGCCCGTCGCAGTGACGGGCCTGCTCGAGGAAGACCTCCGCCTGGGTCAGGCGGCGGCCTTGTCCTTCTCGAGCGCGGCCTTGGCCTGCTCCGCGACCATCGAGAAGGCGGCCGGGTCGCTCACGGCGAGCTCGGCCAGCGACTTGCGGTCGAGTTCGATCTCCGCCTTGTGCAGGCCGTTGATGAACTGGTTGTAGGACATCCCGTTGGCCCGGGCGGCCGCGTTGATGCGGATGATCCAGAGCTGGCGGAACGTCCGCTTCTTGTTCTTGCGGTCGCGGTAGGCGTAGGCGAGTGAGTGCTCGACCTGCTCTTTGGCGTAGCGGTAGCTCGACTTCTTGAGCCCCCAGTAGCCCTTGGCCTGCTCGAGGACCTTGCGGCGCTTCTTGCGCGCGTGGACGGATCGCTTGACGCGCGGCATTTCAGCCTCTCCCTAGCAGCTTCTTTACGTTTTTCAGGTCGCTAGACGCGACCAGCATGCCCTGCCGTGCGCGCTTCCGCTTCCCCGGGCGGCTCTTGATCAGATGGCCCGGGGGCGTCGTCCGGTGGCGCCGGCGGCGCAAGATCTTGCCGGTCGCCGTGAGCTTGAAGCGCTTCTTCGCCCCGCTCGCTGTCTTCACTTTCGGCATCTCGTTTGACTCCTGCGTTCTTCGTCGGGCCGAGCAGCATCACCATGTTCCGTCCGTCCTGGAGCGGCGCTGACTCGATCGTGCCGATCTCCTTGACGTCGTCTGCGAGCCGGAGGAGCAGGTCGCGGCCGCGCTCCGGGTGCTGTTGCTCGCGCCCCCGGAACATGATCGTGACCTTGACCTTCGCGCGCTGGTTCAAGAAGCGCACGACGTGGCCTTTCTTCGTCTCGTAGTCGTGAATGCCGATCTTCGGCCTGAACTTGATCTCCTTGACGTGGACCTGCTGTTGGTGCCGGCGTGCGAGCTTGGCCTTCTGCTCCTGCTCGTAGCGGTACTTCCCGTAGTCCATGACGCGGGCGACGGGCGGGTCGGCGTTCGCCGCAACCTCGACGAGATCGAGCCCCTTGCTGTACGCGTACTCGCGGGCCTCGTCGGTCGGCTTCACGCCCATCTGCGAGCCGTTCTCGTCGACGAGGCGCACGTTCGCGACGCGAATGTGCTCGTTGATCCTGTCCTGCGGCTGCGGCCGCGTCCGATCTTCGGGTCGACGACGCGGTCTCAAAGGCCTCTCACCAAGCTAACCGGCTCCTCCTTCTCGTTGACAAAGGCCAAAACATGCAGCGGCCCCGTCAACTCTTCCGATCGGCTCGGTTGAACCTCCACGGAGCCCATGGCTCGGGAGGTGAGGGGCGGGGTGCGCTCCTGCTTCGGCAGAGCTACAGACTAGCAACCTGCCGGCCGAAGTCGGCGAGCAGCTCCTCGAGACTCTTCGTCGACTGCCCGCCGCCCCGCTCGCGGACCGCGAGCGCCTCGTCCGACTCCTTGTCGCCGTAGACGACGACGTACGGGAGCTTCTCCAGCTCGGCGTCGCGGATCCGACGGCCGAGCGTCTCATCGCGCTCGTCGACGTCGACGCGGTAGCCCTCGGCGAGGACGCGATCGCGCAGGACCCGGACGGCGTCGCGATGGGACTCGCCGACGGGGAGCAGCCGAAGCTGCACGGGCGCCAGCCAGAGCGGCAGGTCACCGGCGAAGTGCTCGAGCATCAGGCCGATGAACCGCTCGATCGATCCGAAGAGCGCGCGATGGACGACGAAGACCGGATGCTCGCGGTTGTCGGCGCCCATGTACGTGAGGCCGAAGCGGGCAGGCATCTGCGCGTCGAGCTGGATCGTCCCGAGCTGCCACGACCGGCCGAGCACGTCGCTGACGTGCAGGTCGATCTTCGGCCCGTAGAACGAGCCCTCGCCCTCCCCGACGAAGTACTCGATCGCGTGGCGCTCGAGCGCCGCCACGAGCGCGCCCTCGGTGAAGTCCCACTCGTCGTCGGTGCCGAGCTTGTTGTCGGGCCTGGTCGAGAGCTCGGCGCGCGGCTCGATCCCGAACAGCCCGTAGAGATCCTTGAGGTACTCGAGCGAGCCGTCGAGCTCGGCGTCGATCTGCTCGCGGGTGCAGAAGATGTGCGCGTCGTCCTGCGTCACGTAGCGCACCCGCGTCAGGCCGTGCAGCGCGCCGACGAGCTCGTTCCGGTGGAGCGGCGCCGCTTCGGCGTAGCGGATCGGGAGGTCGCGGTAGCTGCGCAGGGCGCTGCCGAAGAGCAGCATGTGCCCGGGGCAGTTCATCGGCTTGATCCCGTACGTCTGGTCCTCGCCGGCCGGGATCAGGAACATGTTCTCGCGGAACTTCTCCCAGTGCCCCGAGGTCTCCCAGAGCGCCTTGTCGTAGATGAGCGGCGTCCGCACCTCGGAGTAGCCGCGGCGCGTGTTCTCGCGCCGCCGGATGTCCTCGAGCGTGTTGAAGATCACCATGCCCTTCGGGTGCCAGAAGGGCGAGCCGGGCGAGTGCTCGTCGAAGTGGAAGAGGTCGAGCTGCCGGCCGAGTGCGCGGTGGTCGCGTGCGCGGGCCTCGTCGAGTCTGCGCAGGTGCTCGTCGAGGTCGGCCTGCGAGTAGAACGCCGTGCCGTAGATCCGCGTCAGCTGGGTGTTCTTCTCGTCGCCGCGCCAGTACGCGCCGGCGAGCGAGGTGAGCTTGAGTGCCTTGATCGGGCCCGCGTTCTGCAGGTGCGGGCCGCGGCAGAGATCGGTGAAGTCGCCCTGCGTGTAGAGGCTGATCGGGCCCTCGGCGGTGTCGACGAGCTCGACCTTGTACGGCTCGTCCTCGGCGCGGAAGCGCTCGCGCGCCGCGTCGGCGTCGATCTCCTCGCGCGTCCACTCGCGACCCTCGGCGATCTCGCGCCGCACCTCCTCCTCGATCCGCTCCAGGTCGGTCTCGGAGACCGGCTCGGGGAACTCGAAGTCGTAGTAGAAGCCGTTCTCGATCGGCGGGCCGATCGCGATCTTCACGCCCGGATAGAGCCGCCGGACGGCCTCGGCGAGGAGATGGGCGGTCGAGTGGCGCAGGACATAGAGGGCGTCCGGGTCGGCGGTGTCGCGGGTGGTCAGGATCTGGATCTCCTGCCCGTCGGCGAGCGGCAGCCGCAGGTCCTGCACGGCGCCGTCCGAGCGCAGAAGCACGGCCTGCTCGGCCAGCTTCGGCCCGATCGCGCGGGCGGCATCGAGGCCGGTCGCGCCGTCGGGAAGTTCCAACTCCGACCGATCGGGGAGGACGACCTTCATGGACGAGGAGGATACTCAGCACCCGCGCGAGGACGACCGGAACGAGGAGCTCGACGACTCGCCGGTCCCGGACTCGGACGGCGAGCACACCGAAGACGAGGACACCGCCCCGATCTGATCGGGTGAGGTGACGGCTCACGAAGCCGTCAGGTGCCGCGATACAACCATGTCGGTGGCGCTGCAGGAGCATGGAGTCGTATCGCGCCCGCGGTATGCGCGCGACGCTGGTCGTGCGCCGCGTGCAGTAGGCTCATCGCTCCTACGGAAGGAGAAAGCGATGTCGTTCATGGACACGATCAGGTCGTGGTTCGGCAAGGCCGAGGACAAGGTCCACGACCACGGGCACGATCACGCCGATCACGACCATTCGCACGAGGAAGCCGCCGCAGCGCCGCCGGAGGCCGCGATGCCGCCGAGCTCGGCACCCGGCTCAATGCCGTCCGCGCCGCCGATGACCGACGAGGAGCCGCCGCAGTCCGCCTAGCAGCGCGTTCCCGCCCGTAAGGGCGTCACCATTTCGGGTGAGCCGCGAAAGCCCCCTTCAGTGGGATACGCGGATCCTGGGGATTTCTATGGTTTGTCGTAGAAATGGGCAAGAAACTCGAGCAGGCGGCTCGGGTGCCTGCGGCAGAACCGACGTCGATCGACGCGGCCGAAGCAGCGCTCGAAGCTGGTGATTTCAAGACGGCGCTCGACGCCGTCCGTGCACTGGGCGGCCCTCGCGACCGCTGCCTGCACGTCGAGATCTCCGCGTTGCTCGAGCTGGGCGACATCTCGACCGCCGAGGCGCGCGCGAACGACCTCGTCGAACTCGTCAAGAGCAGCGGCGGCGACCCGCTCGAGCTCGCGGACGCGCTCGTCCACCTCGGCCGCGCCCGCTACAAGGCCTCCGCGTTCCCGGACGCCGCGGCGCTCTGCAGCGAGGCGCTCGAGCACTGCGACCGCTCCGACGCCCCCTCCGAGGCGCTCCGCGCCGACGTGCTCGGCTGGCGCGCCCGCGCCTACCGGCACATGCGGCTGTGGGCCGCCGCGCAGACGGATCTCGACCTGGCGATGGGCCTCGCCCGCGAGGTCGGCGACGAGCGGCTGACGGCGAACCTCGCGTTCCAGGCCTCCCTCCTCGCCGAGCGGACGGGCCAGACGCTGATGGCGTCGGTCTTCGCCGAGCAGGCGAAGGAGCTGTACGAGTCGCTCGGCGACCAGCGCAATCTCGCCCGGATCCTGAACAACCTCGGCGGACTGAACTGGCTGCTCGGCCGGCAGGAGCTCGCGTTCGAGCATCTCCGCGAGGCGTTCGACCTGGCCACGGAGGTGGGCAGCCCGACCGACGCGGCCCAGGCGATCTCCTCGCTCGCGCAGGTCCTGCTCGGGGACGGCCAGCCCGAGCCGGCGGAGACCGCGGCGCGCCACGCGCTGGAGCTGCTGGACGGGCGCGACGACTACCGCGAGGAGCTGGCGAACGCCTCCCTGGTGCTCGGCCGCGCGCTGCTCGCGCAGGAGCGCTACGACGAGTCGCTCGAGATCGCTGGCGACCGCCGAGACCGGGTTCACGCAGGTGTCGGCCACGAGCGCCGTCGCAGCGACCCTGATCGTGCGCGGCGACGTCCGCCGCCGACAGGGCGAGCTCGAGGAAGCCGCAGATCTCTATCGCCGTGCCGCCGACCTGCTGCACGACTACCGCTTCTGATCGCCCCACCGAAAGGACTCCCCATGGCACACGCCCTCACGCACGTCGCCTGGCTCTTCGAGCATCTCGTCGAGGTGAGCAGGCACTTCGCCTCCGGCGTGCCGCTGCCGGGCTTTTCCGACGGCCACTAGCTGACCTGGGATTCACATCCGACCTGCCGGGTACACGAGCCGGCATGTTCCGGCGTCCGTCCCTGATCGGCATCCTCTGGATCGTGATCGGCGTCGTGGTCGCGGCGACGAACGACTACTTCGACTCGCTTAGCACGGCTGGGCGGATCCTGACCGCGGTCGCCGCAGTGCTGTTCTGGCCGCTCATCGTGGTCGGCTTCGACATCAGCATCACGCGCTGAGCGTCGGAGATGCGAAAGCCCCGCTTCCGCGAGGCTCTCGAGTGGGCGGTACTGGGCTCGAACCAGTGACCCCCAGCTTGTCGAGCTGGTGCTCTCCCAACTGAGCTAACCGCCCCTGCAGAGGCGTCAGTGTAGCCCCAACGTCTCGAGGGCGCACCGGGCGCGAGTCGCGGCCGTGGCCACGGCTCGCGCCCGAGTCGCCTGCCTAGCCGGAGCTCGGCTTGATGTTGTGGTTGAACCGGAACACGTTGTCCGGGTCCCACTCGTCCTTGACGGCGACGAGCTTCGCCCACCCGGCGTCGTCGCCGTAGCCCGCGCGGACGGCCTCGTCCTCGCGCTCGGCCGTGAAGTTGAGGTAGACGCCGCCGGTCGTGAACGGCTCCATCGCCTCGCCGGCGCTGAACACCCACTCGAGGTGCGCGTCGGTCTGCGCCGGCTCGGCCCACGCCCCGATCGGGTGGTACATGTAGGCCGCGTCGCGATTGCGGAAGGCGCTCTCGCCGTCGTCGATCCGGGCCACCTGGCCGCCGTGGCGGAAGATGATCGCCTGCGAGGTCGGCGCGAAGCCTTGCGGGGCGTTCGCGATGTAGGCGTCGATCGCCTCGTCGGGCAGGCCCTTCAGGTGCAGGCCCTTCCAGTAGTTGAGCAGCCCGTACGGCGCAAACGGGTCGATCATCGCCTGGAAGGCCGTGTACGGCAGCTCGCCCATCAGGTTGAAGACCGGCGTCGCCTCCTCGATCAGCGGACGGAGGTACGCCTCGCCCTCTGCCGGGTCGCCGGCCCAGGCGGCGATGATCCCGAACACCGTCTTGCCGTGCAGCTCCTGCGGCACGAACTCCTCCGGCGGAGCGGCGAGCGACGAGACCGCGGTCGCGAGCTCGTCCGGTGCCGCGTCGGCGAAGTCGCGCCAGAAGCGGATCAGCTCGGGCGCCTGCTCCATCCGGAAGCCCATCAGGCCGCCGTAGATGATCGGGCCGAGCTCGTGGAGCTGGAACTCGAACGAGGTGACGACGCCGAAGTTGCCGCCGCCGCCCTTCAGCGCCCAGAGCAGGTCCGGGTTCTCGGTCGCGCTCGCACGCACGAGCTTGCCGTCGGCGGTGACGACGTCGGCGGAGATCAGGTTGTCGCAGGTGAGCCCGTACTTGGGCGAGAACCACGCATAGCCGCCGCCGAGCGTGAAGCCGCCGACGCCGGTCGTGGTGACGCGACCGCCCGGAGTGAACAGGCCGAATGCCTGAGTCTCGCGATCGAACTCGCCCCACTGGACACCACCTGCGGCCCGGGCCGTCTTCGCGACCGGGTCGACGTGGACGCCCTTCAACCGGGACAGGTCGAGCAGAAGGCCGTCGTCGCAGGTGCCGTTGCCCGCGACGCTGTGGGCTCCGCACTTGATCGCGATCGGCAGATCCTCGGCGCGTGCGTACTGCACGGCCGCGATCACGTCGGCGACGCCCGTGGGGCGCACGACGATCGCCGGCTTGCGGTCGATCATGCTGTTGTAGACCGCGCGCGCCTCGTCGTAGCCGGGCGTGTCGGGCAGGATCAGGTCGCCGGCGATCCGCTCGCGGAGCGCCTCGACAGTCGTCGAGCCGGTTGGTGCCTGTGCCATTCGTCCTCCTTGGGTCTGGGCCAGAAGGGGCCGCCCGCGGCATCGCCGACGAGCGTGCTTCGACATTACTCCTGTCCCTCTACGGGAGAAAGTGGCTAGAAGATCTCGGGACACCACGGCTTGACGGCCGTGGCGAAGAGCGCGTCCGCGCGTGCGAGTGCGCCCTCACGGACGACCTCGACCCGGCCCGCGCGGGCGAGCTCGGCGAACGTGAAACCCCCGAGATAGACGGAAGCGAGCGCCTGCACGTCGAGGCGCAGCTCGGGCTCGCCGCCCCGCTCGACGCCGCCGGACGAGACGGTGTACGCGCCGGCGTTCCGCCCGAGCACGTCGTCGGACACGTCCAGCACGACCGAGCCGTCGCCCGCATACGTGCGGCCGGCGAGGGCTGCCTCGACGTCGACCAGCCGCAGCCAGAGGGCGTCGCCGATCCGGAGCTGCATCCGGCGCGGGTAGGCGAGCAGGTGGAGGAGTGGATGGTCGACCGGCAGCCGGTAGGCCTTGATCGTCGCCGCCCAGTCGAGCGAGGTGAGGAAACTCCAGAGCTCGCGCGTTGCGGCAGCAGTGTCGGCCATCGCCTCGGACACCTCGACCGTGCCCGTCGACGAGCCGCCCTCCCACGACATCCGGATCCGGTAGATGCGCGTAGCCCGCGTCGCGGCCGTCGAGCTCGAGCAGCGCGTAGTTCTTCTCCCCCGCGCCGCCGCGCTGGTCGGGCGGGTCGGAGGTCTGGCGCAGCTCCCACCAGACCGGGCTGCGCGCGTACATGCCCGGCGTCTCGCGGCGGACGCGCTCGTAGATCGCGGGCAGCCGCTCGCGCGCCTCCTCCTCGGTGAGCAGCCGGACGGAGCCGGCAGGCGCCGCCCCGCTGCGGAGCTGTGAGTGCGTGCGCGGGAGCGCCATCTCGCCGCTCAACGAGGCGAGCCCGTAGCCGAAGCGGCCGTAGATCGGCTCCTCGGAGGCCCAGAGCGCTGCGATCGGCTCGCCGCGCCGGTGGACGTCCTCGAGCTGTTCGAGCATCAGCGAGCGCAAGACGCCGCGGCGGCGATGGGTCGGCCTGACGCCGACGACCGTGACGCCCGCGCAGCCGAGCTCGCCGCCGGGGACGGTCATCGTGAACGGGAAGGCGCCGGCGCCGCCGACGATCGTCTCGCCGTCGAAGGCGGCGTGCATCCGCTCGAGCGGAAGGTTGCGCGAGAAGCGCTCGGCGCCCTCCTCGTCGGGCCAGCCGCCGAAGTAGTGGCCGATCGAGCCGAGCGCGGCGCGGAACTCGGCGAGGTCCCTGGTCGGACGGATCGTCGTCTCGGTCATCAGGCGATCTTCTCCAACGGCGCGTACTCGAGCATCAGCTTCCGCTCGCTCCCGTCCTGGGCGAAGCGGACGGTGACGCCGTCGACCTCGATCCGCAGCACGACGCCCTCGCCGAAGGTCGAGTGCCGCACCGAGTCGCCGGTGCGCAGGTCGGGCACGTCGCCGCGCGGCTGGACGGGCGCCATCGCCGGTGCGCCGTAGCTCGACCACGACGCCGGCCGCAGCCGCTCGCGGACGACCGAGCCGGGCAGCTCGTCGAGGAAGCGGCTCGGCAGGTTGTAGTCGCGGCGGCCGTAGAGGGAGCGGGCCATCGCGTGCGTGAGCGTCAGCCGCTCCATCGCGCGGGTCATCCCGACGTAGGCGAGCCGGCGCTCCTCCTCGATCCCCTGCTCCTCGATCGAGCGGGCGTGCGGGAAGATCCCCTCCTCCATCCCGATCAGGAAGACGGCGCGGAACTCGAGCCCCTTCGCGTTGTGGATCGTCATCAGCGTGACGAGCGACTGCTCGCCCCGGAGCGCGTCCTGGTCGGAGTAGAGCGAGATCTCCTGCAGGAAGCCGGAGAGCGAGCGCTCGCCCTCCCCCGCGTCGTACTCGCCGGCGACGCCGATCAGCTCCTGCATGTTCTCGAGCCGGCCGAGCGCCTCGATCGTCCGCTCGGCCTCGAGCGTCTCGCGGTAGCCCGAGCGGCCGATCACGTTCTCGACGATCTGCGCGACGGACTGGTCCTGCGCCTGCGCGCCGAGAGAGTCCATCAGGCCCTTGAAGCCCGTGACCGCTCGGACTGCCGCGGTGCCGAGCCCCGCCTCGTCGGCGCGGCCGAGCGCCTCGTAGAGGGTGAGCCCCTGCGCGTCGGCGTAGGTGACGAGCCGCGAGAGCGAGGTGTCGCCGATCCCGCGCCGCGGGCGGTTCGCGATCCGCATCAGGGAGACCGCGTCGGCGGGATTGTCGAGCACCTGCAGGTAGGCGACGAGATCCTTGATCTCGGCGCGCTCGTAGAAGCGCGGGCCGCCGATCACCTGGTAGGGGATGTCCTGGCGGACGAGCACGTCCTCGAGCACTCGTGACTGCGCGTTCGTCCGGTAGAAGACCGCGATCTCGGCGCCGGAGAAGCCCTCCTCGACGAGCGCCGCGATCCGCGCGGCGACGAAGCGCGCCTCCGCATGCTCGTCCTCGACCTCGAGCGCCTCGACCGGGTCGCCGTCGCCGAGCTCGGAGAAGAGCCGCTTCGGCTTCCGCTCGGTGTTGTTCTCGATCACCGCGTTGGCGGCGCCGAGGATCGAGTTCGTCGAGCGGTAGTTCTGCTCCAGCGCGATCGTCCGCGTGCCGGCGAAGTCGCGCTCGAACTCCATGATGTTGCGGATGTCCGCCCCGCGGAAGGCGTAGATGGACTGGTCCGGATCGCCCACGGCGAAGACGTTCTTGTGCGCGCCGGCCAGGAGCTGGAGCAGCCGGTACTGGGCGTGATTCGTGTCCTGGTACTCGTCGACGAGCACCCAGTGGAACGCCTTCTGCCAGCGCGTGCGCGCTTCGGGGAAGCGCTCGAGCACGTCGACGGTGAGCATCAGGATGTCGTCGAAGTCGACCGCGTTCGAGGCGAAGAGCCGCTTCTGGTACTCGGCATAGACCTCGGCGACGGTCTGGTCGTAGAACGAGCCGACGAGCTCCTGCACGTCCGCGGGCGAGCGGAGCAGGTTCTTGTGGTTCGAGATCTGGTGGTGGATCCCGCGCGGCGTGAAGCGCTTCGGGTCCTTGTCGAGTGCCTCCAGGCACTGCTTCACGAGCCGGACCTGGTCGGCCTGGTCGTAGATGGTGAAGCTCGCCTTGTAGCCGAGCAGCTCGGCCTCGCGGCGCAGGATCCGGCCGCAGGCGGCATGGAAGGTGAGGATCCAGATCGCGCGGGCGGTGCGGCCGAGCATCCGCTCGAGGCGCTCGCGCATCTCGCCGGCGGCCTTGTTCGTGAAGGTGATCGCGAGGATCTCGTTCGGCTTCGCCCCGACCGCGTTGATCAGGTGCGCGACCCGGTGGGTGAGGACGCGCGTCTTGCCCGAGCCGGCACCGGCGATCACGAGCAGCGGCCCCTCGACGTGCAGCACCGCCTCCCGCTGCGCGGGATTCAGGTGCGCGAGGTAGGTCTCGGGCTCGGTGACGGACACCCGACCGATGCTAGCGGCCGGTCCCGTCCGCGGCCCGCGTCACGATTCCCGGCGTGGAGAGCACTCGTCTCGAGCCTGGAACCGGCCGCGCGGAGGCATTCTCGGACGGCGTCTTCGCAATCGCGATCACGCTGCTCGTGCTCGAGATCCGCCCGCCGGAGCACGGCGCCGACAGCCTGACGGACGGGCTGCTCGATCTCTGGCCGTCCTACCTCGCCTATGCGCTCAGCTTCTTGACGATCGGGATCATGTGGCTGAACCACCACGAGGTGCTGAAGCTCGTCCGCACGGTCGACCGGACGTTCCTGCTCCTCAACATGCTGCTGCTGCTCCTCGTCGCGTTCATCCCCTTTCCGACGAACGTGCTCGCCGACTTCCTCCAGGACGGCGACGAGCGCGGCACGGCTGCGTTCTTCTACGCAGGATCGTTCGCGACGATCGCGGTCGTCTACAACGCCTTCTGGCACTACCTGCGCAGCCACCGGCGCCAGCTCCTGGAGCGGCACGTCACCGATGCGGAGGTCGCCGCGATCACGCGCAGCTACCTCTTCGGCCCGACCGTCTACGGGCTGGCGACGGTCGCGGCGCTCGTCAGCGCATGGGTCTCGATCGCGATCTGCATCGCGCTCAGCGCCTCGTACGCCGTGCCGGCGCTTCGCTGGCGCGTCCGCCGCGGCTAGGAGCACGCCGAGCCGACCGCCTCGGGCACTAGTGTCCCACCGCTGTGAGCCTCTCCGAGCTGAACGACGTCGCACCGCCCCTCGCGCGCCTGCACCTCGACGACCCCGAGGGGCGCTTCCGCACCGTGCGGCTCGTGACCGACCTCTACAAGCGCGAGGCTCCGTTCGCCTACGCCCGGGGCGGTGCCGGCGAGCCCTGGGAGCTGCGGCTGCCGCTGCCACCGGTCGACCGCTTCGAGTACCTGCTGCAGGTCGTGGACGGCGACGGGGACATGTCGCTGATCCTCGACCCGGACGCGCCGACGGCGTCCGGGCCGTTCGGCGACAAGTCGGTGTTCGCGGTGCCGGAGTACGAGCCGCCGGCCTGGGTCGGCGCCGAGGTCGACCCCGGGACGCTCGCGCCGATCGAGATTCGGAGCGAGCGTCTCCGCGCAACCGTGCACGGCCTGCTCTGGAGCCCTCCGGGTACCGAGCCCGAGGCCGAGCTGCCGCTGCTCGTCGTCCACGACGGGCCGGAGTACGCGGCCCACTCGTCGCTGACTGCGTACCTCGCCTGGGCCGTCGAGACCGGCGAGGCGCCGCCGCACCGCGCCGCGCTGCTCGCGCCGGTGCGCCGGAACGACCACTACGCCGCCTCCGCGCGCTACGCCGCCGCGCTCGTCGAGGAGGTGCTGCCCGCGCTCGGCGCCCACGGCCCGGTCGTCGGTGCCGGCGCGAGCCTCGGCGCGCTCGCGCTCCTGCACGCGCAGCGCGAGTCGCCCCAGACCTTCGCCGGGCTCTTCCTCCAGTCCGGCAGCTTCTTCCAGGAATCGACCGACCCGTGGGAGGAAGGCTTTCCCCGCTTCGGGCCGATCACGCGCTTCGTCGCCCGGGTGCTGAAGGGGCGCGAGGCGCGCTCGCCGGTCCCGGTCGCGCTCACGTGCGGGACGGCGGAGGAGAACCTGGCGAACAACCGGGCGCTCCGGAACGCACTCGCGCGCCAGGGCTACGAGGTCGAGCTCGCGCTCGTCCGCGACGGGCACACCTGGGTCGGCTGGCGCGACTCGCTCCACCCGCTGCTCGGCCGCCTGCTCGCCCGCGTCTGGAGATGAGCGGGACCCACGTCGCGCTCGAGGGCGGCAACGTCGTCGTCCACGGCCACTACGGCCGCCCGCTGCTCGCCTTTCCCTCCGAGCAGGGCCGCGCCGACCAGTACGAGGAGCGCGGGATGGTCGAGGCCGTCGGCGACCTCGTCGCGGCGGGACGGGTGAAGATCTACTGCGTCGACAGCTGGGACGCCGGCACGTGGCACGACCGCGGGCTGCCGCTGGAGGAGCGGGCGCGCCGCCACGGCGTCTACGAGCGCTGGCTGCTCGAGCGCGTCGTCCCGTTCATCCACCACGACCTCGCCGGCCCGCAGCAGATCCTGCTCACCGGCCCGAGCTTCGGCGCCTACCACGCCGCGAACCTGGCACTCCGTCGAGCCGACCTCTTTCCCGTCGCGATCTGCCAGAGCGGCGTCTACGACGTCTCGGTCGTCGGCTGGGGCGAGCGCGGCGACGCCTCCTACTTCCACAACCCGATGGACTACGTCGGCCACCTCGGCGGCGAGCACCTCGACTGGCTCCGCGGGCAGGTCTCGCTCGTCCTCACCGTCGGGCAGGGCCAGTGGGAGGACACGACCGGCGCGCTCGAGTCGACGCGGCGCTTCGCCGCCCTGCTCGCGGAGAAGGGGATCCGCCACGAGCTCGACGTCTGGGGGCACGAGTGGCCGCACGACTGGGACTCCTGGCGTGCGCAGCTCGCCGCGCACCTGCCGCGGTTCGTCTGATGGAGATCCTGGAGGCGACGCTCGACGACGTGCCCGCGGCCTCGCGGATGATCAGCCTCGCCGAGCCGGATCGCGTGCTCACGCCCGCCGGGATGCTCCACTTCGTCAGCACGGTGCCCGAGCGGGCGCGGCGACGGCTCTGGAAGGCGGAGGAAGACGGCGAGCTCGTCGGCTGGGCGGGAGTCGGCCTGAGCTGGGAGTCGCAGACGAAGGGCGGCGCGTACGCGAACGTGATCGTCCACCCCGAGCGGCGATGCCGTGGCGTCGGCACGGCGCTCTGGGACCTGATCGAGGCGCGGCTGGGCGAGCTCGGCGCTCAGCGCGTGTCGGCGTTCGGCCCGGACGAGCCCTCGTCGCACACCTTCGCGGCCGCACGCGGCTTCCGCGAGACCTTCCGGCTGCGACTCTCCCGGCTCGAGCTGCCCGACCTGCCGCCACCGCCGCCGCTCCCGGCCGGCGTCGAGCTGCGACCGTTCACGGCCTACGCAGACGACCCCCGCCCGATCTGGACGATCGACAACGAGGCGACTCGGGACATCCCGCTCGATCAGCCGATCGGCGACGTCTCGTTCGAGGAATGGCGGGAGCGATACTGGACGATGCCGATGATGGATCACGACTGCAGCCTCGTCGCGCTCGTGGACGGCGTGCCGGCCTCGTTCACGATCGTCGGCGTCGACCGCGAGACGCGGCGGCTCGAGAGCGGGATGACCGGGACGCTGCGCCGCTTCCGCGGCCGCGGCCTCGCGGAGCTCGTCAAGCGGCACTCCCTCGCCCTCGCGCACGCGAGCGGGATCGAGGTGGCATTCACCGAGAACGACGAGACCAACCTGGCGATGCTGAAGGTGAACGAGCGCATCGGCTACCGGCCGGCGAGCGCGCGCGTCACGTTCTCGCGGCCGTGAGCGCGCTGCCGGAGATCGAGGAGGCGACCCTCGACGACGTCGAGGAGGGCGTGGCGCTGATGGCGCTCGTCTATCCCGACGAGCTCGGCTCGGTGGCCGCCTGGCACCACCGGCTCACGGTCGACCCCGAGCGCGCGCACCGGCGGATGCTCAAGGCGACCGCGGGCGGACGCCTCGTCGGCTGGGCCGTGGGCGTGCTCGACACGCACACGACGACGGCCGGGGCTGCGTTCGTCAACGTGACGGTCGATCCCGCGCAGCGGGGCCGCGGGCTCGGCGGAGCGCTGGCGGCCGCCGCGGAGGAGCACGTGCTCGCGCACGGGGCGACGATCCTGCGCGGCGCGTCGCTCGACGAGGAGCCGGCGCGACGGCTCGCGACCCGGCGCGGCTTTCGGAACACGGGCGTCCAGCGGATCTCGCGGCTCGACCTGACGACGCTGCCGCCTGCCCCACCTCCGCCCGCGGGCGTCGAGGTCCGATCCTTCGCCGAAGTCGGCCCGGAGGCGGTCCACCCCGTCGACGCGACCGTCACCGCCGACGTGCCGGAGGACGTGATCTGGGACGACATGCCGTACGAGCCGTGGCTGCGCGAGTTCTGGGAGAGCCCGACCCTCGACCACGACGCGAGCATCGCCGCGGTCGTCGACGGCGAGGTCGTCGCGATCACGATGCTCCGCACCGAGCGTACGAGCGGCCGCGGCGAGAACGACATCACCGGCACGCTCGCCGCCCACCGCGGGCGCGGGCTCGCGCGGCTCGTCAAGCACCACTCGCTTCGGCGCGCCGCCGCGCTCGGGATCGCGGAGGTCTTCACGTTCAACGACGAGACGAACGCCGCGATGCTGGCGGTGAACACGAAGCTCGGCTACCGGCCGCACTCGCAGCGGCTCTCCTGGCTCAAGGAGCTCTCGTGATCCGCGAGGCGACGCTCGACGACGCGCCGGTGGTGGCCAGCCTCTCGGCCCTCGTCTATCCCGCCGAACTCGTCAGCGCACGCGGGATCCGGCACGCGTGGGAGGCGACCCCGGCGCGGTCGCGACGGCTGATGTGGCTCGCGCTCGAGGACGGCGAGGCCGTCGGCTTTGCGTCGGCCGGCCTGTCCCAGGCTTCCGCCGATCCGGGCGCAGCCGTCGCCAACGTCTACGTCCATCCGGACCGGCGGCGGCAGGGGATCGGCGCGGCGCTCTGGGAGCGGGTCGAGCCGCACTTGGCAGAGATCGGCGCCACGCACGTGAACTCGTTCGGCCTCGACGAGGAACCGTCGCGGCGCTTCATGGGCGCACGGGGCTTCGAGGTCACGTTCGTCCAGCGCCTGTCCAGCCTCGACCTCACCAAGCTCGGGCCTCCCCCTCCGGTGCCAGAGGGCGTGGAGCTCGTCCCCTTCGCGGCGATCGACGACCCGCGACCGATCTTCGACTTGGAGGTCGAGGCGGTGCAGGACGTCCCGCTCGACCAACCACAGGACGACCTGCGCTGGGAGGAGTGGCTCGAGCGTTGGTGGCACCACCCGGAGCACGACCTCGACACGAGCCTGCTCGTGCTGCTCGATGGCGAGCCCTCGGGGTTCACGATGTTCTTCTCGGATCCGGAGAACAAGCGCACCGCGAGTGGAATGACCGCCACCGCCCGACGGGCGCGGGGGCGCGGCCTGGCCCGGCTCGTGAAGCACCACGCGCTGGCACGGGCGGCCGCCGCGGGGATCGAGCTCGCGGTGACCGAGAACGACGAGCAGAACGCGCCGATGCTCGCCGTCAACGAGCGACTCGGCTACCGGCCGACGACCGCGAACGCGACCTTCAGCCGGCGCCGCAGGCGTCCGTCCGCGAAGCGGACCGGTGGAAGGGGTCTGGGGGAACCGGGAGGTTCCCCCAGCTGAGCTCGTAGGGCTATCGCCTGAGCGGGAATGGCTTGCCCGCCAGCGCCGGCAGTACCTGCGCCGTCACCCACACCGGCGTCGTCGCGTAGCGGACGCTGTAGCGGTAGCTGCCGTCCTGCCGGCGCAGCCGGGCCAGGAAGCGCGTCGCGGCGGCACCGGGCTTGCGGCCGGCGGCGAGGAAAGCCTGGATCGCCCACGCCGTCGACTGTGCGTCCGAGGCGCGGCCGGATGCGAGCTCGAAGCCGCCGTCGGCGTTCTGCCGCGCCCGCAGGTAGGCGAGCCCACGCTCGATCGGCCTGCCGGAGACACCCGCAGCGCGCAGAGCCTGAATCGCCGCAGCGGTGTCGTTCGAGTCCGGCGCGCCGGCCTTCGTCCAGCTCCAGCCACCCGACGGCCGCTGGGCGGCGCCGAGGGCCTGGACGAGCGCGGGCGGCGCGGGCCGGCCGGCCTGCCGCAGCGCGAGGATCGTCCAGATCGTCGCGTTGACGAGCGTCCCCGGGCGGGTGGCCGCGAGCCGGTCGAGCGCGGCGGCCGGCCGCTCGCCCAGTGCAGACCTGGCGAGCACGTTCAGCGCGAGGTCGGTCTGCGTCGTCAGCCCCGGCTCGGCCGCGGCGAGATAGCCGCCCGCCCGCTCGAGCACCGCCGGCGAGCCGCCGGCGGCGACGAGCCCGAGCGTCGACCAGGCGGTGGTGGTCGGATCTGCGGCGCGGCCGGCCTCCGCGAAGCCGCCGCCCGGCGTCTGCCGGCCCTCGAGGTAGGCAGCCGAAGGCCCTGCGGCGAGCAGCACCGTTGCGGCCGCGGCCGCGAGCAGCCTCACGTCCACACCACCTCCGTCCGCGTCCGCCGCTCGTAGCGCTCGATCACGCGTCGCAGCTCCGGGCCGCAGGCGAGCGCGAGCACGAGGTTCCCCGTCGCGTGGGCGGTGTTGAAGGCGAAGCCCGAGCCGAGCACGACGCCGAGCGACGCCGTCGTGTGCGGCCAGAACGCGTACCAGTTCCAGAGGTCGAGGACGGTGCCGTACCCGAAGCCGAGCACGACGCAGAACGCCGCGAACGCAAGGCGGCCACGCAGGACCGGCGCGGCCAGCCCGCCGGCGACCCCGCAGCCGCCCCACGCGAGCATCTGCCACGGCGTGTGGGGCCCCTGGCCGAGGAAGAAGTTGGACGCGAGCGCGGCGAGGGCGCCGACGGCGAAGCCCCGCTTCGGGCCGAGCGCGACGCCCGCGGCGGCGACGATCACGGTCACGGGCTGGACGTCCGGGATCGGGGCGAAGAGGACGCGTCCGGCGGCTGCGAGCCCGGCGAGCGTGGCGACGAGCGTCAGGTCCTTGGCCGAGGTCGGGGAGGCTTCGAGCCACGCGAACCCTGCAACGAGCACGGCGACGGCCGCGAGGAGCACGGCGAGCGGGCCTCGATCGGGGTCGAGCGCCGCCCAGGCCGACGCCGCCAGCGCGACGGCGGCCGCCGCCACGATCCACCTAGACGGCAACCGCCACCTCCTCGGGAGCCCCGAGCCGCACGCGCCGGTGCGCAGGGAACGACGCATCGTGCGTGACGACGAGCACGGCGGCACCGCGCGCGGCCTCCTCGGAGAGCCAGGCGGCCAGCGCCGCCTTTCGATCCGGGTCGATCCCGCGGGTCGGCTCGTCGAGGATCAACACGTCCGGCCGGGCGACGGCCACCGCGGCCACGCCGAGTCGCTCCCGCTCGCCGCTCGAGAGGTCGCGCGGATGCCGGCCCGCCGCCCACCCGAGCCCGACGCGATCGAGGGCAGCGCGCGCGAGCTCGCGATCGCCGCCGACGGCGAGCCCGACCTCGTCGAGCGCGGACTCCTTGACGAGGTACCGGCCGGGATCCTGCGAGAGATAGCCGGCGCGACCTGCTCTCGTCACGGTTCCGGCAGCGGGCTCGAGCAGCCCGGCGGCGAGCTTCGCCAGCGTCGTCTTGCCGGAGCCGTTCGGCCCCTCGAGCGCGACGATCTCTCCGCGCGCGACCGCGAGCGACGACTCGACGACCGCCGGCGGCTCGCCGCCGTAGGCGTACGTGACGCCGTCCAGCCGGAGCGCCGCCTGCCCCGAAGGCCCGCCCGGCGCGTGTGGGTCCGCGGAGAGCCAGCCGGGGCGCTCCGCGTCGAGCCAGTCGACCGCCGTGCCCCGCGGCGCGTCGAGCAGCACCCGGCCGCCCTCGACGAAGACCACGCGATCGGCCAGCGACAACGCCCTCGCGATCCGTTGCTCGGAGAGGACGACCGTGACGCCGGTCGCGCGCAGCGTCTCGAGGAAACGCGTCGCGGCCTCCGGGTCGAGCTGAGAGGTCGGCTCGTCGAGCAACAGGAGCTGCGGGCGGAGCGCGAGCGCGGAAGCGAGACAGACGCGCTGCAGCTCACCGCCGGAAAGCTCGATCACCCGGCGGCCCCAGAGGTGCTGCGCGCCGACGGCCGCGAGCGACTCCTCGACGCGGGGCCAGATCTCACCGGGCGCGACGCCGAGGTTCTCGAGCCCGAAGGCGACCTCGTTCTCGACCCGCGTCATCACGACCTGGTCCTCGGGATCCTGGAAGACGGTCGCCACCGAGCCGGCGAGCTCGGCCGGCCTGGCCCGCCGCGTGTCGAGCCCGCAGACCTCGACCCGGCCGGCGAAGCGTCCGCCGTGGAAGTGCGGCACGAGGCCGGCGAGCGCCCGCAGCAGCGTCGACTTGCCGGAGCCGGACGGCCCGAGCAGCGCGACGACCTCGCCGGGCTCGAGCTCGAGCGAGACGTCGCTCAGCGCCTCCTGCGCCTCCGGATAGGCGAACGTCAGCCGTTCGACCCGGACTAGAGCCATGCCGCCACCGCCACGAGCAGGCAGGCGCCGGCCAGCGCGACCCGGTCGATGCGCGTCCAGGCCGGGCGCGGCGCGCGCGTGGTCCCCGCGCGCCCGAAGCCGCGCGCCTCCATCGCTTCGGCAAGCTGGGAGGCCCGCTCGAGCGAACCGGCGACGAGCGGCGAGAGCAGCGTCGCGTACCCCCGCGCCCCGTGCAGCTCGACGCCGCGACCCCGGACCGCCTCCGCCAGTCCGGTCGCGTCACGCTCGAGCGTCGGCACAAGCCGTGTCGCCAGCGCGACCGCGAGCGCCGAGCGCCTCGCCCGGCCGGCCGCGGAGACGAGCCGGTCGTGGTCGAGCAGGAGCGCGTAGGCGGAGAAGGCGAGCGCGAGCGCCGTCAGCCTCAGGCCGTTGAGCGCCGCTGCGGCGATCTCGTCCGTGGAGACGTCGAGCGGTCCGAGCACGGGGATCGTCGGGCCTTCCCAGAGCAACGTGCCGCCGCCCGACGACCAGAGGAACGGCGAGAGCAGCAGCACACTCGCTCCCGTCGTCAGCGCCCCGATCAGGTACGGCCAGCGCCGGCGCGCGGGCGCGCGCAGGCAGACGGCGAGCAGCGTCGCCGCGAGCAGCGCGATGAACCAGATCCGATCCGAGAGGAGTGCGGCCGACCCGGCAGCGGCGAGCACGAGGGCTGCGGGAACGGGGCTCACGGGATCGAGTAGGCCTTCCGTCCGAGCCGGCCGGCGAGCAGGGCGTCCACGTCGCCCGCGAAGGTGAAGACGACCGGGCTGCCGGCCTCGCCGCCGGGTGTCCGCTCGGCGCCGGTGAAGCGTGAAGCCCCTGCCACGAGCCGGAAGAGATTGGCGTCGGCCGCCACGGGTGCTCCCTCCGGCTCGACCGAGGCCGCGTGCAGCCGCGCGCCGATGCGGCGAGCCCCTGCCGCCAGGCCGGGCGCATAGCGCACCGCAGCCGGACGCACCGTTCCGTTCCAGCCGTGCAGGAAGGGCTCGGGGAACGCGCCGACGACGACAGGCGCGCGCTCGGCGCCGGCCCAGCCGCGGAAATCCCACCAGGCGACGTCGCCGTCGCGCAGCCGCACCTCGACGGCGCTCCGGTCGCCCTCGATCCCGTTGACGAAGTAGAACCAGTCGTGCTGCGCCGAGAGGTCGCCCTCGACGCCCTGGATCGACTGGACGTAGCGGCCGCCGAAGCGAGTCTTCACGTCCGCGACCGACCGGAGCGCGCGCAGCAGCGTCTGGCCGGAGTCGACCCTGGCGTCGACGAGGGTCTCGGCGCCGCGATCGCGCGTGACCCAGAGCGTCGCCGAGCCGCCGTCGCCCGCTCCTCCGCCGCAGCCGGCGGCCGCCAGCGTGAGGGCAAGGAGGAGCGGGACGAGCCGGCGCATCTCAGCGAACGGCGTTCGAGCGGACGGCGCCCGCCAGGGTGGCGCGCACGAGCCCGGCGTGCTTTCCGACG
This sequence comes from uncultured Gaiellaceae bacterium, assembly GCA_963808915.1. Lineage (GTDB taxonomy): Bacteria > Actinomycetota > Thermoleophilia > Gaiellales > Gaiellaceae > CAVTBT01. The sequence goes on from CAWEHJ010000002.1 coordinate 510,863, forward strand.
CACCCACGACCTCTCGCGTTGGCGGCGACGCGACGGCCGTCGACCCGCAGGCTCGCGCCCGCGGCGGCCGTGCTCGCCCCGCTGTCGCTCCGCTTCACAACGAGGTAGCAGTTTCGAGGCAGCCGCTTCAGCTCGAGCGTCGGCGGCCCGCCGGCAGAGCCGAACTCGGCCCAGTACCAGAGCACCGCGTCGCCGTCGGCAAGCTGCACCTTGTCGGCGCCCACGGGCGGCGATTCGCCGTTCACCTTGAAGACCCAACCGGCGTTGCCGGCGGCCGGGTAGCGGCCGATCTGGCTCACGTACGTGCCGAACGACGCCGTCGTCAGGCCGTAGTAGAACTCGCCGGCGGCACTGGCCGCCTCGAGCGCCTGCAGGGCGTTGCCGGCCTGGACGTTCGGCTGGGTGGCGCCGAAGATCGTCTGCGTCCGGCCTTCGACCCGGATCGTGACCGTGGCCGCGAGGGCGACGGTGGAGAGCGTGAGCGCGACGCCGATGGCGGCGATCGCGACGAGAGAGCGACGAAGCACGAATCCTCCTTCCGCGAGGGGTTCGGTTTGGCGGAGCGAGGCAGGTCTTCTGACTCGGGGCTCCCTCTTCCGCCGCCTTCCCGGCCCGGGGGCCAGTGGCACTTCGGCGGGAGAGCGTCTCCCCTCACAGCGGCGGGACCGTCCCGGACTCTCACCGGGTTCCCTCACCATGCTCCGAGGGCCGGAGCCTACCATGGCGCCCGTGTGGCTCAGGCGCTGGCTTCCCGTCCTCGTCTGGGCGGCCGTGATCTTCGCGTTCTCCTCGATCCCGAGCCTCGGCACGGGGCTCGGCACGTGGGATCTCGTGCTGCGGAAGCTGGCGCACATGACGGAGTACGCGATCCTCGGCGCACTGCTGCTGCGGGCGCTCGGGAGCGTCCTGCCGGCGTTCGCGATCGCCGTTCTCTACGCGGCGAGCGACGAACTGCACCAGCATTTCGTGGCCGGCCGCCACGCCGCCCCGCTCGACGTGGCGATCGACGCGGCCGGGGTCGCACTCGGACTGCTCGCGTGGCGCCGCTGGACATCCGCGTGAAGCTCGCGCTCGACCTCGACGGCGTCCTCGGCGACACGCAGCCGCTGTGGGAGGCGTGGGTCGCGGACGCGGGGCCTCGCCTCGGGCTGGACGAGCTACCGCAGGACCGCGGCGAGGCGGCGGCGATCCTCGACCGCGAGGCAGGGAACTGGCGCACGCTGCTCGAGCGGTTCGCGGCCGATCGTGCTCCCGTCTACCTCCGGCCGAACTCGGAGGTCGCCGGTGCGCTCCGGCAGCTTGCTGCGGCCGGCGCGCGCCTCGCCGTCTTCACGGACGCGCCGGAGGAGCTCGCCCGGCTCGCCCTCGCCCACCTCGGCGCCGAGCGCCGGATCGAGTCGCTCCACGCCGGTGCCGACGCCGAGCCGCAGGCTCTCGCCGCACTCGGCGACGGCGCTCGGGCCGTCCGCTCGCGCGACGAGCTGCTCGCTCTGGCGGCCGCGCGCTAGAGTCGCCGGGATGGAGCGCAAGGACGTGTCCGACCGGCAGCTCGAGGCCCTCCTCGCCCGGCTCGACGCGATCCAGGAGGAGCTGGCGCGGATCAACCGCCGGCTCGAGGCGAATGAGGGCGTGATCGTGCTCGCCGCCGAGCTCCGCTCGCTGAACGAGTCGCTGAACGCGATCGCCTACGCGGCGCTGGGCCAGAGCCCGCAGGTTCGCCGCCGCCGCGCCGGTTAGCTCAGCGCGCGAGGCGGTAGATCGTGCCGCCGGCCGAGGCGAGGTAGACCTCGTTCGCGGCGTCCTCGGCGAACGCGGTCAGGTTCGGGACCGAGAACGACTCGCGGCGGATCCCGGTCGCACGGCCGCCCGAGAGCTTGAGGCTCCAGACGATCCCCGAGCAGTAGTCACCGTAGAGGTAGCGGCCCGCGTAGCCCGTGACCGCCTTGCCGCGATAGACGACCCCGCCGGTGATCGAGCAGCCGTCGCCGTGGGTGTACTGCGCGACCGGGCCGACGAGCCGGCCGGGCCCCTGGGGCCGGTCGGCGAAGCGCGAGCGGCCCTCGAAGAGGTTCCAGCCGAAGTTCTGCAGCGCTCCGAGCCGGGCCCGGGGCAGCCAGTCGACCTCCTCGATCGCTCCCTGGCCGACATCGCCGATCCAGAGGTCGCCGTTCGCGCGGTCGAAGGAGAAGCCCCACGGGTTCCGCAGGCCGAGCGCGGCGATCTTCACCCGGGCCGGATGGGCGACATCGATCCGCAGCAGCTTCCCGAGCTTCGTCCCCATGCTCTGGGCCCGGTTCTCCGGGTCCCCGCCCGAGCCTCCGTCGCCCATGCCGACGTAGAGGCCGCCGTCGGGCCCGAAGGCCACGTGGCCGCCGTTGTGGTTGGCGTACGGCTGGTCGACGAACAGCAGCCGCTTCGCACTCGAGCCGATCGCAGCCGTCCCGGCGGTGTTCGCGCGGTACTGGACGACGTTCGTGTCGCCGTTCCGGTCGGTGTAGTTGACGTAGAAGCGCCGGTTCTTCGCGTAGCCCGGGTCGAACGCGAGCCCGAGCAGGCCCTGCTCGCCGCCGGCGAGGACGCGATCGCGGATGTCGAGGAAGACCGTCGAGCCGCAGCCGGCCGCCGACCAGCACCTGATCGTGCCGCGCTGCTCGACGACGTACATGCGACCCGGCTGACTGCGCGGTGCCGCCAGGCCGACCGGCGACTCGAGCCCGCGTGCATAGACGACGAGGCTGGCCGACCCAGCCTTCGTCGAGCTCGGCGAGCCGGAGGCGCTGCCACACGCGCACGTGAGCGAGATGAAGACGGCGAGCACGACCCCCACACGCATGCGCGGCACCGTAGCGAAACCGGCGGCGGCTACTTCTTCGAGAGGAGGGCGTTCCGCAGCTCGTCCTCCTTGCCCGGCTGGAGGATCGCGAGCACCTGGTCGCCGGGCTCGAGCACCGTCGAGCCGACCGCGATCTCCGCCTGGCCGTTGCGCATGACGGAGATCAGTCGCGAGCCCTCGGGGAGGGAAAGCTTCGCGACGGATTTGCCGGCGACCGGCGAGCGGCTGTCGATCTGCACCTCGACGATCTCGAGGTTCTCCTTCCGCAGCTCGAGCATCCGCACGAGCCCGTGCTCGGGCACCTCGTGCTCGACGAGGCCGAGGATGTTCGAGACCGCGCAGACCGTCTGCGTGATCCCGAGCAGGTCGAAGTGCGCCTGATTGCGAGGATCGTTCACGCGCGCGATCACCTTGTCGATGTCGTAGCCCTCGCGTGCGATCTGGCCGATGACGAGGTTGTCCTCGTCGTCGCCCGTGACGGCGAGCATCAGGTCGGGCGGGCGCGCGATGCCGGCGCGCTCGAGCGTGTGGATCTCCGTCGCGTCGCCGAGCAGCACCAGATGGCCGAACTCGGCCTCGAGGCGCTCGAAGCGGTCGCGCCCCTGCTCGATCAGCGTCACCTCGTGGCCCATGTCGAGCAGGGAGCGAGCGACGTTCGCGCCGACCTTCCCCCCGCCCGCGACGATGACGTACATCAGGACGAGCCCGTGGGCTCGAGCGGCCGCACGTCGCAGGCGCGGACGACGTCCGTCAGCACCGAGATCGCCGTCTGGGTCGGGCAGACCGTGCGCAGGCCTCGCTTGGCGTAGAAGTCCGCGCGGGCCGGGTCGAGCACGCGGACGACGACGCAGCCGATCCCGTACCGCTTCTGCGCCACCTGGCCGATCACGACGTTCGTGTTGTCGCCGTCCGTCGCCACGACGACCGCGTCCGCCTCCTCGATCCCCGCGCGATGCAGGACGTCGGTGTCCATCCCGTGGCCGACGACGAAGCCGCCGGGCCAGCCGGTGCCGAGACGCGTGAGGGCCTCCTCGCGCTCGTCGACGACGCTCACGTCCCAGCCCTCGCGGTGGAGCTGGAGCGCGATCGCGGAACCGACCCTCCCGCAGCCGATGACGACTGCTTTCACGAACGTCAGCCTACGTCCTCGAACACGCCCTGCGGGAAGGCGACGACGAGCACCTCGCAGGGCGCGTTCCGGAGCACGTGCTCGACGGTGGGCGAGAAGAAGCGCGCTCTGCCGGCGCCAGCGCGGCGACGAGCCGAGCACGATCAGGTCGACGCCGCGCGCCTTCGCCTCCTCGACGATCGCGTGCCCGATCGAGCGGGCCTTCACCGTCTCCGTCGTGGACCTCGACGCCGTTCTCCTCGCCGAGCAGGCGCGCCTCGGCGAGCGAGGCGAGCGCCCGCTCCTCGGCGTCGACGAGCTCGGCGTCGAGCGGCTGCGAGAGCGGGACGCTGATCACGAAGAGCGCCTCGACGGTCGCGCCGCGCTCCTTCGCCAGCGCGATCGCCGTCGCGACCATCTCCTCACCGATGTCGCCGAGCTTCATCGGCACGAGCAAGCTGCCGAACTCCGCCCCGGCGGGCAGCTCGCCCGGCTCGATGTCCTCGAGCAGGCCGATCTCCGCCGCGGATGCGGACGAAGACGTACATCGCCCCACCGACTGCGAGCCAGGCCGGGCCGGCGTAGCGGGCTCCCGCGTGCGTCGCGAGCGCGAGGATCCAGACGGCGAAGGTCGCGGCCGCGCCGACGAGCGCCGGCAGCGGCACCGGCACGCCGCGGAGCGTCACGTTCAGCGGCACGCGGAACGGCCGCGGCAGGTCGGGCTCGGTGAAGCGCAGCCGGATCACGGCGAGCTGGGCGGCGGTGAAGGCGAGCAGGACGCCGAACGAGTAGAGGCTCGCGAGGAAGGCGACGTCGTCGCCGATCGCACCGGTGAGCACGACGAGCCCGGCCGCCGTCAGGCCGGTCGTCAGCACCGCCTGGCGGCGAGACGAGCGTGCGGCGGTTCGAGCCGCCCGAACGAGCGCGGCAGCTGCCCGTGCCTGCGCCATCGAACGCGCCAGCCGGGTGCAGCCGGAGACGGATGTCGTCGCCGCTGCGAGCAGGACGAGACGCGCCGGCGAGGCCGACGAAGATCCGCAGCGCGTCGTCGACCCGTGCCGGGAGCTCCGCTCCGAGCGCGTCGACGATCCCGAGCACCGGAGCCCGCAGCCAGTCGGTCCCGAGCTCGGTCGAGCCGTTCTCGTCCGCCGGGAACGCGGAGAGCGCCGACCATCGCGACGAGCACGTAGACGACCACGACGACGGCGATCCCCGAGAAGAGGCTGCGCGGCAGCGCCCGGCCGGGCTGGCGCGTCTCCTCTGCGAGGTTCGCGACCGTCTCGAGGCCGGTGTACGCGAGCATGGCGAGCGGCAGCGCGAACGCGAGGTCGCTCCAGGTCGGCGCCGTGCCGAGGTCGAGTCCCCTCGTGAGGGCGTCCGGCGAGAAGAGGAGGAGCGAAGCCGAGCACGACGAGCAGCAGCTGCACGACGAGGTCGAGCCCCGCGATCGCGAGCCCGGCGACGTGCACCCGGGTCTTCCGCACCAGCCGGATCGCGGCGATCGCGAGCACCGTGCAGACGGCGACGACGACGTCCCACGGCGAGCGGGTGATCGCGTGCATCCCGATCGCCTCGCCGAGGTAGTGCGGCAGGAAGAGCGTCGAGAGCGCGATCACGATCAGGTAGTCGAGGAAGAGCGTCCAGCCGGTGAGAAAGCCCCAGACGTCGTTCGTGGCGCGGCGGACGAGCGTGGCCGCGCCGCCCGTCTCGGGGATCGCGGACGTGCCCTCCGCGTACGAGAGCGAGACGACGAGGAAGAGCAGGCCCATCACGAGCAGCACGACGGGCGTGAGGCCGAGCGCCTTCAGCGGCGAGGATCCCGAGCGCGAAGTAGATCGACGAGGCGATCTCGCCGTAGGCGACGGCGAAGAGCGCAGGCGCGTCGAGGACGCGCTCGAAGCCGCGGACCTTGCGCGCCACGGCTAGCGACCTGCCCTGCGGTGGAGGGTGAGGCGGGCGACGCCGAGCGCGAGGAAGAGTCCGCCGAGCACGTAGCCGACGACGCCGCCCCCCGCCGCGGCGGTCGCGGCGAGCAGCGCGATGCCGATCGCCGACGAAGACGAGCGCGAAGACGACGACCGCCCAGCCGTACAGCTTCATGCGGCGTCCTCCGAGGCGGCGACCATCACGCGGCAGGGCGCGTTGCGCAGCACGTAGTCGACGGTCCGGCCGAAGACCGCCTCGCCGGCCGAGGCGCCGCCGCGGCGCGCCGATGACGATGATCTCGGTCGAGCGCCGCTCGGCCTCCTCGACGATCGCCCTGCCCGCGCTGCGGGCCCGGATCAGACGCTCGAGCACCGTGACGCCGTACGCGTCGCCGAGTCGCGCGCGCTTCGTCCAGCTCGCGGTGCGCCCGCAGCTCGTCCTCCGCCAGCTCGGCGGAGAGCGGCAGTTCCAGCGGCACCTCGATCACCGCGATCGCCGACGATCGTCGCGCCGCGCTCGGCGGCGAGCCCGCAGGCGACGTCGAGCGCCTCGTCGGCCTCGCGGCCGCCGATGACCGGCACGAGCAGCCGCCGGTACTCGAGCGCCAGCGCCGGGCCGTACGCCGCGGGCGCTCGGACGGTCTCGGTCACGGGCCGCCCGACGACCCGCCGCCGGTAGGCCCAGTAGCCGAGGAAGCCGAGCACGATCCAGGCGAGCCCCGTCCAGCGGGTGAGCGGGTTCTGGGCGAGGATGACGAGGAACGAGATGCCGGTGCCGAGCCCGCCGAGGATCGCGAAGAGCGGCCAGTGCGACGCCGCGCACGGTCAGGTTCGGCCGGGCCTGGAAGGCGACCTCGCCCTCGGGCCGCCGCTCCATCCGCAGCCGCACGATCGCGGCGTGCGCGACGGTGAACGAGAGGGTCGCGCCGAAGGAGTAGAGCGTGCCGACGAACTGGACGTCGCCGGGGAGGATCACCAGCATCGGCGCGATCCCGGCGAAGACGAGCAGCGAGAGCCACGGCGTCTTCAGCTTCGGGTGCAGCCGCCGGAAGATCTCGGGCAGCTGCCGGTAGGTCGCCATCGAGTACGTGATCCGCGAGGCGCCGATCACGCCGGCGTTCGTCGCGATGATCAGGATCGTCGCCGCCAGGAGCCCGACGTAGATCTCGGCCGCGTCGAGCACGAAGCCGTGCAGGCCGAGGTTGTCGACGAGCCCGAGGATCGGGTCGTTGGCGTAGCCGCCCTCCTCCGGCGGCAGCGCGAGCAGCGTCGTCAGCTCGCCGTTGATCTCCTTCACGGGCATCGCCGAGAGCGCGACGAGCGGCAGCGTGAAGTAGATCGCGAAGACGGCGCCCGCGACGAGCTTGTACGCGTTGGGCACGCTTCGCAACGGGTCGCGCACCTCCTCCGCCAGGTTCGAGACGGTCTCGACCCCGGTATAGGCGAGCATCGCCACCGGCACGGCGATCGCGAGGTTCGCCCAGGTCGGCGCGACGCCCCAGTGGATGTTGCCGTCGAGCATCGCGGGGCTGAAGACGAGCGCGAAGCCGATGATCACGAGCAGCACCTGCGTGGCGAAGTCGATGACCGCCAGGGTGACGCTCAGCTTCGCCGCCTCCTGGACGCCGACGATGTTGAGCAGGACGAGGATCGACGATCACGATCACGCCGCCGACGATGTCCCACGGGTTCGTGCGCAGCGGCTCCCAGAAGATCGAGAGGTAGTGGGGGACGAAGAACGCCGACGTCGCGACGGTGACGATGTAGACGAGCATCTGCGCCCAGGCGGCGCCGAAGCTGACGAGCTCGTTGAAGGCGTGGCGCGCGAAGCTCGAGGAGCCGCCGGCCTCCGGGTAGCGGACGGTTCCCTCCGCGTACGTCGCGGCCGTGCAGGCGAAGATCACGCCGGCGACGACGAAGACGAGCGGCGTCAGCCCGAGCGCGAAGACGGCCGTGAGGCCGAGCGCGTAGTAGATCGAGGAGCCGACGTTGCCGTACGCGGTCGCGAAGAGCGCAGGCGTGCCGAGCACGCGCTCGAGCTCGACCTTCCGGCGACGGCGGCTCGGCACGCGCGGAGTCTAGAGAGGCGGCGAAGCCGCCTGTCCGCGAACGGCCAGGGACCGCGAGCGCCGCCGAAGGGCGGGAAGGGTCTGGGGAACCGGGAGGTTCCCCCAGCTGAGCTAGCACCGCCCGCCCCGAGCGGCGGCCACCTTGACGCCACCTCGAGGCCGCCGCTCGTCAGCTCGAACAGGAGAGGGCGGCCGAAGCCGCCCTCCCCAAGCTCGCTACAGCGAAGCCGCTAGCCGTGGATCGAGACGATCAGCGGGATGATCAGGATCGCGACGATGTTCGCGATCTTGATCATCGGGTTGATCGCCGGGCCGGCCGTGTCCTTGTACGGGTCGCCGACCGTGTCGCCGGTGACCGCCGCCGCGTGGGCCTCGGAGCCCTTGCCGCCGTAGAGCGCCGTCCTCGATCAGCTTCTTCGCGTTGTCCCAGGCGCCGCCGCCCGAGGTCATCGCGATCGCGAGGAAGAGGCCGGTGACGATCGTGCCGATCAGCAGGCCGCCGAGCATCTTGGCGCTGATGATCCCGACGATGATCGGGAACACGATCGGGATCAGCGCGGGCAGGAGCATGCCCTTGATCGCCGAGCCGGTGACGATGCTGACCGCGCGCGAGTAGTCCGGCCGCGACGTGCCTTCCATGATGCCCGGGTCCTCGCGGAACTGGCGCCGCACCTCCTGCACGACCTCGCCGCCGACCCGGCCGACCGCCGTCATCGCGAGCGAGGCGAAGAGGAACGGCATCAGGCCGCCGATGAAGAGACCCGCGATCACCCAGGCGTCGCTGAGGTTGAACAGCGTCGGCAGCCCCTCGTCGGCGAGACCGGTCGTGTAGCTCGTCGAAGAGGACGAGCGCGGCGAGCGCCTGCCGAGCCGATCGCGTAGCCCTTCGTCACCGCCTTCGTCGTGTTGCCGACGGCGTCGAGCGGATCGGTGATCGCCCCGGACGGACTCCGGCAGGTCGGCCATCTCGGCGATGCCGCCGGCGTTGTCCGTCACCGGCCCGTACGCGTCGAGCGCGACGATCAGGCCGGTCATCGAGAGCTGGGCCATGACGGCCACGCCGATCCCGAAGAGGCCGGCGAAGTGGTGCGCGACGAGGATCCCGGCCGCGATCACGATCACCGGGGCCGGCCGTCGCCTGCATCCCGACGGCGAGGCCGGCGATGATGTTCGTCGCGTGCCCGGTCTGCGAGGAGCGCGAGATCGCCTTCACCGGCCGCCAGCGCGTGCCGGTGTAGTACTCGGTGATCGCGACGAGCAGGAAGGTGACGATCGAGGCCGACGAGCGCGAGCAGCCGTAGAGGTCGGAGAAGCCGAACTTGCCGTCGTCGAAGGCGATCGTGACCGGGATGAAGCCGACCGCGGAGAGCAGCGTCGCGACGATCACGGCCTTGTAGAGCGCGTTGATGATCGCGTTCTGGCCGCGGCCGACGCGGGCGAAGAACGTCCCGATCACGGAGGCGAGGATCGAGATGCCGCCGATCGCGAGCGGGTAGACGACGAGGTTCGCGCTCGGGAACGTGACGCCGAGCAGCATGACGGCGACGGCGGTGACGGCGTACGTCTCGAACAGGTCGGCGGCCATGCCGGCGCAGTCGCCGACGTTGTCGCCGACGTTGTCCGCGATCACGGCCGGGTTGCGCGGGTCGTCCTCGGGGATGCCTGCCTCGATCTTGCCGACGAGGTCGGCGCCGACGTCGGCGGCCTTCGTGAAGATGCCGCCGCCGAGCCGCGCGAAGACGGAGATCAGGGAGCCGCCGAACGCGAGCCCGACGAGGTCGTCGACCGCCGACTGGGGCGAGTTGTCGAGCCAGTCCGTCAGCACCCAGTAGTAGCCGGCGACGCCGAGCAGGCCGAGGCCGACGACGAGCAGGCCGGTCACCGAGCCCGCCCGGAAGGCGACGTTGAGCGCGGGCTTCAGGCCCTCGCGCGCAGCCTCCGCCGTGCGGCACGTTCGAGCGCACGGCGACGTTCATGCCGATGAAGCCCGCGGCTGCGGAGAAGACCGCGCCGATCAGGAAGCCGAACGCCGTGCCCCAACCGAGCTCGTCGTAGAAGCCGAGCACGAGGAACGGCACGATCGCGACGTAGGCGATCGTCGTGTACTGCTTGCGCAGGTAGGCGGCCGCGCCCTCCTGCACCGCGCGCGAGATCTCCTGCATGCGCTCGTTGCCGGCCGGCTGCCGCAGCAGCCAGAAGGTGAGGTAGAGCCCCCAGGCGATCGCGACGAGTGCGCAGACGAGCGCGAACGCCACGGCGTGATCGTTGAAGAAGTCCATCCGTCCTCCGGTTCAGCCCGTCACAAGGAAAGCGCCGAGTCGGCCTCGGCGCGGGGGATTATCTAGCACAAGCTCGGGCGGTGCCCCGGGTGGAGGTGTGCTAAATGCGGGCTTTTGCGAGCGCGTCCGAGCAGGCGTCGGCCGGTTGCGGGCCGATCCGCGGGATCGCGGCGAGCAGGAGGGCACGCAGGCGCTCGAGGTTCTCGTTGAAGACCCGCGCGACCGTCCAGCTCGACACCGCGCCGGCGCCCTCGACGCCGACGTCGTAGTCGGTCACCATCGCGATTCCGGCATAGCAGAGCTCGAGCTCCCGGGCGAGGTGGCACTCGGGGTACTGGGTCATGTTGACCACGTGCCAGCCCATGCTCGAGAACCAGCGCGACTCGGCGACGGTCGAGAACCGCGGGCCCTGGACGACGACCACCGTGCCCGTTGTCGCGCACCGGGATGCCGAGCTCGCGCGCGGCCTCGGTCAGCGTGCGCCCCAGGTCCTCGCAGTAGGGCTCGGCCGCCGAGACGTGCATCACCTCGGGCCCGTCGTAGAACGTGTCCGCCCGCCCGCTCGTCCGGTCGACGTACTGGTCGCAGATGACGAAATCGCCCAGCTCGAGCTCGGGCTGCAGGGCGCCGCACGCGCACGGGCCGATCACCCGTGTCACGCCGAGCTCCTTCAGCGCCCACAGATTGGCCCGGTAGTTGATCCGCTGCGGCGGCAGCTCGTGCTCCCGCCCGTGCCGCGGCAGGAAGGCGACTCCCTTGCCGTCGATCTCGGCGATCGAGACGGGCGCGGACGGCGCGCCGTAGGGCGTCTCGACCGCCACCTCCTCGACGTCGTCCAGGAACGAGTAGAACCCGGAGCCGCCGAAGATCCCGATCTCAGCCTGGCTGCTCATCTCCGGCGCGATCCTCGTCCACCGCCCGCACGTACGCAAGCTGGAGGCTCGACCGGGCGCCCTCGAGGTCGCGCAGCAGCGCCTCGTCGGCGCTTCCCTCGAGCACGGGAGCCAGCGCGCGGACCGCCTCGATCGCGATCCTCGCCTGCTCGGGGTCGCGGGCGTCGCCGGGCTCGAGCTTGGCGAAGCCGAGCGAGACGACCGAGACGAGCGTCTGCGCGAGCAGGTCGCCGACGCGAAGCCGCGCGATCGCCTCGCGGAGCTCGTCCTCTCCCTCAGCCACCGATCCGCTCCCCGGCGGCCACCTGCTCCGCGTAGATCTCCTCCAGGCTGGCGCCGTCGGCCCGCCGCGCGATCTGCCGCTCGGCCGCGTTCCGCTCGGGGATCGCGAGATACGGGGCGGCACCGATCTCGTCCGCCGCCGGCGAGATCCACTCCAGCAGGGACTCGAGCCGGGCACGCGCCGGGACGGACTCGCCGCGGTCGAAGTCGATCAGCTCGCCGGACAGCCCCCAGCGGATCGCGCGCCACGTGTTCTCCTCGATCAGCCGGTGCGGCAGGTCGGGCAGCGGCTCGCCCTCGTCGTGCGCCCGCGCGATCCGGGCGGCGAGCGAGGCGGCGACGGCCGCGAGCGCCTGCGCCTCGGCCAGCTCCGGCTGCGCGTCGCAGATCCGGATCTCGATCGTCGGGAAGGCGAGATGCGGCCGGACGCTCCACCAGAGCTGCGTGTGCTCGGTCATCGAGCCCGTCTCGTAGAGGAAGCGGATGTAGCGCTCGAACGCGTCCCAGCTGCCGTACGCGTCGGGGATGCCGCACCGCGGGAACATCCGCGTGAAGATCTCGGTCCGGGCCGAGTGCAGCCCGCTGTCGATCGCCTCGACGAACGGTGAGCTCGCCGAGAGGGCGAGCAGCTCGGGCAGGAAGTTGCGGAGGCCGTCGTGGACGGCGATCGCGCGCTCTGCGCCCCGGATCCCGACGTGGACGTGGAGGCCGAACGTGTTGTTGCGCCAGACGACGTAGCGGAGCAGCTCGTCGTTCCGCCGGTAGTGCGGCGTGTCGATGATCCGCTGCTCCTTCCAGTCGGACCAGGGGTGCGTGCCGGTCGCGCCCAGGGCGATCCCCATCGGCTCGACGAGCGCCTGCAGCTGCCCCCGTCGCTCGGCCATCAGTGCCGGGATCTCCGCGAAGCTCGGAGCCCGGCCCGTCTTGATCTCGACCTCGGACGCGATCAGCTCGCCGACGAGGTTCGGCCCGAGCGGCGTGTCGCGGCTAGCGGCCTGCACGTCCTCGAAGCGATCGACGAGGCCGAGCGTGCCCGGGTCGAGCAGCGCGAACTCCTCCTCCACTGCGATCGTGAAGTCCGTGCCCGCGTCGAACGCTTCGCGGGCGGCGACGATCAGCTCGTCGGCGGGGAGGCGCTGCTCGTCGCCCATTCCGGCGAAGGCTAGCTCGGCGCGGGTCTCAGACGGTGACCGTGCCGAGGCCGAGGCGCTCGAGCTCGGCCCGGACGGCCTCGTGGCCGCCGTCGGCGAGCGCGCGTGCGGCCTCGTGGAGCGCGGTCAGCGCCGAGAGGTACTGGCCGTAGGTGAGGCTCCGGCCGCCGGCCGCGGCGCGGAACCGCATCGCGGTCTCGCGAGGGACCTTGCGCAGCATCAGATCCTCGTGCTCGCGCCCGTCCTCCTCGATGCGACGCTCGAAGTAGACCATCTGCGGGCCGCCCGGAGGCGGCACGGGCGGGAACGGCGGCGGCGGTGCGGGGACGCGGTAGAGGACGTCCTCCTGCTCGTGATCGCTCATGCGACGACGCTAGCACTGATAGCGCGCGCAATCAAGCTTGCGCGAGCAGCCTGGCCGCGATCCCGGCCCAGCTCCAGCGGCCGACCGCCGCGCGCCGGGCAGCGGCCGCGAGCTCGACCCGCTCTGCGGGCTCGAGCAGGCACAGGCGGCCGAGCTTCGCCGCGAGGTCGGCCACGTCACCGGTGCGGAAGCTCGCGAGGTCGCGCAGCTCCGGCGGGTACTCCGACTCCAGGCCCGCCGCGACCTCGGCCAGCCCGGAGTGACGCGCGACGAGCGGGGCCGACCCCGCAGCCGCCGCCTCGGCCGCGACCATCCCGAACGCCTCCGGGAAGATCGACGGCACGACGGTGACGTCCGCGAGCGCGAGGAGCCGTGTCAGGTGGCGGTGCTCGAGCGGGCCGGTGAAGAGCGAGCGCGCCGGGTCTGCCCGCGCCTCCAGCTCGGCCCGGTAGTCGCCGAAGCCGACGATCACCGCCCGCGCATCGACGTCGCGAAGTGCTTCGAGCAGCAGGTGGACGCCCTTGTTCTCGATCAGCTTCCCGAAGTAGACGACCGTCGGCTCGTCGCCGGCGAGGAAGGCGGCGAGCCGCTCCGCGTTCCCCTCGTCGGGCAGCCGCTCGTCGGCGTTGCCCGGGTTCGGCGGATCGCGGCGGGCCTCCGCGACGAGATCGGCGAGCGCCTCCGCGCGGGGGCGCGGGCGCCACTCGTCCACGTCGACGCCCGGAGGCACCTCGTGCACACCGTCGACATGGCCGCAGACGTCCTCGAGCACGCGCGCGGATGTGGGCGGAGCCGACGAAGGTGGCGTTCGCCGCGGCCAGCGACTCCCGCCCCCACTCCTCGAGCTCCGGCCGGCCCCGCATCGAGTACTCGAGCTCGGAGCCGTGCGCCTTGACCGCGAAGCGCGCACCCGTCGCCCGGCCGACCGGCCCGCCGAGCAGGACGTGGTTGCAGAGCAGGAAGTCGGCCGGCAGGTGCTCGCGGACGGCGGCCGCGTTCGCCTCGACCCAGGCGTCGAGCTCCGCGCGCGTGCAGTCCTGGAGCAGCTTCACCTCGTACCCGGCGTAGCGGTCGAGCACGAAGACGGGCAGCAGGCCGCCGACATCCGGGCGCACGACGGTCGCCGACCCCACGTCGTGCGCCTCCGGCTCGGGCTCCTGGGCCAGGACGACGACCTCGTGCCCCGCGCCGCTCCACTCCCGCGCCAGCATGCGGGTGTAGACGTTCGAGCCGGTGCCGCCGAGCAGATAGCCGTGCCAGAGCACGATCTTCACGGCCGGCTCCGGCTAGGTGAGGTGGAAATACAGGGCGTAGAGGAGCTCGACGGCCGGATTCGACGTGTGCACCTGGACGTCGGCCGGGACGTCGAGCAGCGCTTCCGAGTAGTTGAAGATGATCTTCACGCCGGCGCCGACGAGGTCGTCGGCAGCGTTCTGGGCACCGTCGGCGGGCACCGCGAGCACGCCGACGATGATGTTCCGTTCGCGGACGACGTCGGCGAGGCGCTCGTACGGGCTGACCGAGACGCTGCCGATCCCGCGGCCGGCCTTCTCGGGGTCGCTGTCGAAGACCGCCGCGATGTTGATCCCGTGCTCGGCGAAGATCGACGAGCTCGCGATCGCCTGGCCGAGCCGCCCCGCGCCGACGAGCGCGATGTTGTGCTGCCCCTGCGTGCGCAGGATCTTCCGGATCTCGCCGAGCAGCGAGTCGATGTTGTAACCGACCCCGCGCTTGCCGAACTTGCCGAAGCCGGAGAGATCGCGGCGGATCTGAGTGGCGTTGATGTTCGTGTAGTCCGAGATCTCCTGGCTGGAGATCCGGTCCTTGCCCATCTTCTTCGCCTGCGTCAGCACCTGGAGGTACCGGCTCAGCCGGGCGGCGACCCCCACCGTCAAGCGATCCGCCACAGCAGCTCCTCCGTCCTCGTCGTGTCCATTCGTGACGTTCTGTCACATAGTGCCAGCGGCATCCGGGGGCGGTCGCAGCAAGCGCTCCCGCAGCGCGTCGGGATCGACGAACCACGTGAAGGCGCGCTCGCCGTCGACCTCGACGACCGGCAGCCACTCGCGATAAGCCGCCTCGAGCGCCGCGTCGCCGTCGATCTCGACGACGTCGAGCGCGAACGGCACCTCGGCCCGCACCCGCTCGGCCACGTCGAGCGCCGCCGCGCAGAGGTGGCAGCCCCGGCCGACGTAGACGACGACGCGGGCGGAGCTCAGGGATAGAGGCCGCGCGTCGTGGTCGCCTCGGCCACGCGCTGCACGGCGAGCCCGTAGGCGGCCATGCGCATGCTGGTCGTGAAGCGCTCGCGCGTCGCCCACGTCTCCTCGAAGGCTCGGACGACGATGTCGTTCAGCTTCGCGTTGACCTCGTCCTCCCGCCAGAAGTACTCCTGGAGCCCCTGGACCCACTCGAAGTAGGAGACGACGACGCCGCCGGCGTTCGCCAGCACGTCCGGCAGCACGAGTATGCCGCGGTCCTCGAGGATCTCGTCGGCGGCCGGCGTGACGGGGCCGTTCGCGCCCTCGCAGATGATCGACGCGCGCACCTTGGCCGCGTTCTCCTCGGTGATCACCTGCTCGAGCGCACAGGGCGCGAGCACATCGCAGTCGAGCAGGATCAGCTCCTCGTTCGAGATCGCCTCACCGCCGCGGAAGCCCTCGAGCGAGCCGTGCTCCGTCTTGTGGGCGACGACGGATGTGAGATCGAGGCCGTCGGCGTTGTGCACGCCGCCGACCGAGTCGGAGACTGCGATGACGGCCACGCCCTGCTCGCCGAGGAGCTTGGCGAGGTTGAGGCCGACGTTGCCGAAGCCCTGGATCGCCACCCGCAGCTCGCGCAGCGTCTTCCCCTGCTTCTGGCAGGTCTGCTGGATGCAGTAGAGCGCGCCGCGCGCCGTCGCCTCGATCCGGCCCAGCGAGCCGCCGATCGAGAGTGGCTTGCCGGTGACGACGCCCAGCACCGAGTGGCCCATGTTCATCGAGTAGGTGTCGAAGATCCACGCCATCACGCTGCCGTCGGTGCCGACGTCCGGCGCCGGGATGTCCCGCTCCGGCCCGATCTCGTTGATGATCTCGCTCGTGTAGCGGCGCGTCATCCGCTCCAGCTCGCTGCGCGAGAGGCGCTTCGGGTCGCAGACCACGCCGCCCTTGGCGCCGCCGAAGGGCAGGCCCATCAGGGCGCACTTCCACGTCATCCACATCGCGAGCGACTTGACCTCGTCGCGCGTGACGGCCGGGTGGTAGCGGATCCCGCCCTTCGAGGGCCCGCGCGCGATGTTGTGGGTGACCCGGAAGCCCTGGAAGACGTTGACCGACCCGTCGTCCATCGACACGGGTACCGACACCTCGACCGTCTTCTTGCAGCCGCCCAGCACGCCGATCAGATTCGCGTCGATCCCGAAGACCTCGCCGACCCGGTTCAGCTGGCGCCTCGCGAGGTCGTAGGGGTTCTCGCGCAGGTGCGTCACCGGCGCCTCGGTGGTCGTCATCGATCCCCTCCTGGCTGGCGTGAGCTCCTCATCGAGCGGCCGCAGTCTAGTCGGTTCAGGTCAGGCGGAAGGTGACCTCGCGGGCCGAGGCGGCGCCCCCGCCGACGGGCACGGCGACCACACGTAGCCGGTAGACGCCGAGCGGCAGCCGCTTCCCGTACGGGCCTCGCCCGGTGATCCCGAAGGCGTACGTGCCCGGCAGCACGTCGCGCAGGCGGGCGAGCGTCCCGACCTGCCGCTGCTTGTGCCACAGCTCGACGTCGAGGCGTTCGACCGGCTGCACCTGCGGCACGCCGCCGCGGAGGTCGACCCGCCCGGCGCGGAGCGAGAGCACGGCGGGCGTCGTGTCGGAGGCGTCGAACTCGTCGGTCGAGAGCTTCACGTCGGAGAGCAGCCCGCCAGGGGCGGTCGGGAACGCGATCGCCCATGGCACCCGCACGTCGGCACTGGCGGCGCGGAGGAGGATCGAGCCCTCGGCGGAGCCGCGCCGGAGCCGGAGCACGTCCACCGTCGCGGTCACGCGTACGTCGGCGCTGGCGCCACGTGCCAACGAGAGCCGGGACGGCACGACCCGCACCGAGATCCCGGCCGCGCCCGGCAGGCGTGCGGAGATCCCGACGCCGAGGCGCCGTGAGGAGACGTTGCGGATCGTGATCCGGCGCACGGCCGTCGAGCCGCGCTCGGCGACGGCGCCGAAGCTGATCGTGGCGGGCTCGGCGACGATCTCCGCTGCCGCCGCACGCGTGAGATCGGGCGTCCCGCCCCCCGCTGCGCCGAGCTCGACGCCGTCCGGAAGCTGCGCCGTCCCGACGAGTGTGCCGCGCAGGCCGCGCGCGTCGAGCGCAGGCCGCGCCTGGGCGAGGAGCGCGGCCGAGCCGGCGACGACCGCCGCGGCGGCGCTCGTGCCGTTGACGGTGCCGTAGCGCGCCGTGCCGTCGTCGTTCCGGCCGGGCTCGCTCGTCGTGACGGCGATCCCGAGCGCCGCGAGCTCGGGCTTCGGCCCGCCGCCGAACGCGAGGCCCCGGGAGGAGAACGGTGCGATCAGGCCCGCGGCGGGGTTGGGCGACGACTCCGGCACGCCGATCGAGACGGAGACGCCGATCCCGGCGGCGAGCGCGCGCCTGGCGGCCTTCGCGATCGAAGAGGGGATACCGACGACCGGGACGCCGACGCGCTCGTCGAGGCCGAGCGCCCCGGCCGGCGTCACGCCCTGCACGATCACGGCTGCCGCCCCGGCGAGGGCGGCGTCGCGTTGTGCGACCTGAGGCGCCGAGCCGGCGGAGACGAGCGCGGCCCGGCCGGCGACGAGGCTGTAGCCGGCGCCGTCGAAGAACCCGGCCGCATCACGCTCGTCGCTCGGCACGTTCGGGTCGACCGAGCGCGGCACGGCGAGGCTCAGCGTCAACGGCCGCTGCGGCACGACGACGCCGCCGAGCGGGAGGGCCTCGTCGAGCAGCACGTGCAGCCCGGCTCTCAGCATCACGTGGACGGTGGCGAGGCCGCCGCGCCCGTCGGCGGCGCCGACTGCGATCGCGCCCGGGGCGCCGGCCGGCCCGCCCACGCTGCCGTACGACGGCCCGGCGGGGCCGTCGTTCCCGGCCGGTGCGACGACGAGCGTGTCCAGGGCGGCCGCGCCCGCGACGGCCTGGGCGAGCGCACCGGATGGGAAGGCGGCGAATGGCTCGCCCACGCCGACGAGCGCGATCCGGGCCGCGTCGAGCGACGCTGCCGTCGCCGTTCGGATCGACCGCCCGCTCGATCCCGGCGAGGATCTGGTCGCTGCGGCCGTAGATCGCATAGCCGCCGTTCGCGTCGGGCTGCCAGCCGGCGACGCGGATCGGGAGGATCCGCGCGCCGGGTGCGACGCCTCGCAGCCCGCCGGGCCCCTCGGCGCCGGCGACGATTCCCGCGAGCTGCGTCCCGTGCCGCTCGACGAGCCCGGGCAGCCGCGGGTGGCGTTGCGGCGCAGCGACGCCCTCCGGCGAGACGATGTCGATCCCCTCGGCGACGCGCCCACGCAGGAAGGGGTGGGTCGCGTCGACGCCCGTGTCGAGCACCGCCACGGTCACGCCCGTGCCGTCGAGGCCGGCGAGGCTCGGGCCCGGGCTCAGCGGCGCCGCCGACCGGCCGAGGGCGCGCGACGAGAGCGAGGCCGGGTATGCCGCCCGCACCGGGTAGACGCCGAGCACGTCGGGATCCCGTTCGAGCAAGGCGATCCCGCGCGGATCGAGCGGCGCCGAGAAGCCGTTCGACGACCCGCGTGAAGCTCAGCTCCGGCACGAGCGGCAGCCCCTTGCCCGCGATCTTGGCCGCGAACTGCTTCTGGGCGGAGACCGAGGCGGCCGACCACTGGCGCATCTCCGCCTCGGTGCCGAAGCCGCCTGCCTCCTCGAGCCGCTGCGCGAGCGACGGCGCCTTGAGCAGGACGATCACGCGCTGCCCGGTCGAGACGCGCGGCCGCTCGGCCCCGACGAGCCCGCGCCAGGTACCGGCGGCGAGCACGTCCGGCCGGGACGGCGCGCCCGCGCTGCCGCCGGCCGCGAGCAGCGAGCCGAGCACGGCGAGAACGAGAAGCACGCTAGGGAAGCGAGGCGTACGCGTCGAGCGCAAGGTACCGAGGGTACTGGAGGGGTCTGCCGTACCTCCCTGCCGACGCGATCATCGCGGCGTTGTCGGTGCAGAGCGCGAGCGGGGCGAACGCTGCGTCGGGGAGAGCCGCGCGCAGCTCGGAGTTCGCCGCCACGCCGCCGACAACGGCGATCCGGTCGTGCCCGCGCTGCCTCGCGGCCGCCTGCGCGCGCTCGACGAGCGCGCGCACGATCGCGCGCTGGTAGGAGGCGGCGAGGTCGGCGCGCCGCCGCTCGAGCTCGCCCTCCGCGAGGTCCCGCACCACGTAGAGCAAGGCCGTCTTCAGGCCCGAGAAGGAGAAGTCGAGCCCCGGGACGCGCGCGACCGGGAAGTCGTACGCGCTCGAATCGCCGTCGGCGGCGAGCCGGTCGATCGCCGCGCCGCCCGGATAGCCGAGCCCGAGCAGCCGCGCACCCTTGTCGAACGCCTCGCCCGCCGCGTCGTCGAGCGTCGTCCCGAGCAGCTCCCCGGTGCCACGAGAGCGCACGTCCAGGAGCAGCGTGTGGCCGCCGCTCGCGAGCAGGCAGAGGAAGGGCGGCTCGACCGGATCCGGCTCGAGGTAGAGCGAGGCGATGTGGCCCTGCAGGTGGTCGACCGGCACGAGCGGCAGCCGGCGCGCCCACGCGAGCGCCTTCGCGGCGGAGAGCCCGACGAGCAGCGCGCCCACGAGGCCCGGCCCCTGCGTCACGGCCACGCGGCCGACGTCGTCGAGGCTCGCGCCCGCGTCGTCGAGCGCCTCGCGGATCACGGGCGTGACGAGCTCGAGGTGCCGGCGCGAGGCCACCTCCGGCACGACGCCGCCGTAGCGTGCGTGCAGCTCGGCCTGCGAGGCGACGACGTTCGCGAGCACGCGGCCGTCCTCGGTGACGATCGCGGCCGCGGTCTCGTCACACGACGTCTCGATCCCCAGAATGTGCGCTGTCATGGTCAGTCGACTCCGCGCGCATCATGCCCTCTCGTGGTCGGCGATCGGCCTGGCCGGCCTGGTGCTCGCCCTCGCGTGCCTGCTGCCTGCGTTCGAGCTGCGAATCGGTGCCTACGTCGGCGCGGGCTCGACCCAGGAGTCGTTCGACTACACCGATCGGCTCACGATCGCCGGCAGCTCCTGGCACGGGGCACTGCTCGTCGTCGCCGGACTCGCGTTCGTCGCGGCGGCTGCCACGGGCATCGCGCTCGGTTCCCGCACGTGGCTCGTGCTGGGATCAGCGGCGCTGGCTGTTGCACTCCTCGCGCTCGCAATCGACACCCAGGGCCGCCTGGACTGGGCCGAGGGCTCCGGCGTGATCGGCTACGAGTCGCCGCACGGCGGGCCGCTTCTCCAGCCGGCGCTCGACGAGCTGAAGGCAGACGCGCGCCGGTCGCCCGAGGCTCGGAACCCCGGCTGGACCCTGACCGGCGACGAGGACGGCTACGCGGGTCGCAGCCTCCGCGGCCTGAAGATCGTGCTCTCGGCCTCGATCGTGCTGACGTGGCTGACGGGCTACCGCGTGGCGCGGCTCCGCGTGGGGCCGTGGGCCTCCGTCGTGCTCGTCGCCGCCCTGACCTTTGCCACGCTCGTCTGGCTCTTCCTACGAAGCCTCAGCGGACTCGAGTGAGACCGGGTCGCGCCACATGATCAGCGCGTCCTCGCGGTTGTCCGTGTAGTACGCGCGCCGGATCCCCCGGCCGTGGAAGCCGAGCCGTTCGTAGAGCCGGATCGCGCCCGTGTTGGAGACGCGCACCTCGAGCGTGTAGCCGCGGCGCTCGTCGCTCGCCGTCACCTCGAAGAGCCGCTCGAGCAGCGTGCTCGCGATCCCGCGCCGCCGCCACTCGGGCGCGACGGCGATGTTCATCACGTGCCAGGCGTCGACGTAGCGGGAGATGATCACGTAGCCGACGAGCTCGCCCTCGGCCCCGAACGCGCCGAGCGAGATCGAGCTCGGCTTCGCCAGCTCGCCGGCGAACATGGAGCGCGACCACGGCGTCGGATAGGAGACGCGCTCGATCGTCTCGATCGCGCTGAGGTCGCGAAGCTGGAGCGTGCGGAGCTCGACCGTCACGGCGCGAGGCTCCGGTCGGCGTCTGGCACACGGACGTAGATCGGCTCGAGCGCCTCGGCCGGGCCGAAGTCGGCCGCGAGCGCGGCGTGGAAGCGGGCGCGCGGCAGGTGGCGCTCGTCGTCGTCCGGCGGCACCTCGGCCCCGAGCCCCTCGAGCACGTCGCGGTAGCGGCGCGCGCCGTCGCCGACGCAGACGGTTCCGGGCTCGAGCTCGAGGTCGGCGGCGGCCAGCGCCAGCGGCCCCGGGACGAAGACCTCACGCCGTCTCGCATCGATCACGGGCAGCGAGCCGGGCGCTCCGGCGGCGAGCGCGTCGAGCGTCGAGATCCCGGCGGCGGGAAGGTCGAGCGCGAGGGCGAGCCCGCGGGCGGTGGCGAGGCCGATGCGCGTGCTCGTGAAGCTGCCGGGCCCGGTGCCGACCGCGAGCGCCTCGAGCTCGGAGGCGCTCGCGCCGCCCTGGCGCAGGAGCGCGTCGACGTCCTCGAGCAGGGTGCGCGCGGCCGAGACGCGCTCGCCGAGCACCTCGCCGTCGGAGACGAGCGCGCTCGTGGCCACGTCAGTCGCGGTGTCGAAGGCGAGGATCAGCATCAGCGATCCCTTCTAGCAGCGCGGGCTCGGCCGCGTCGAGGCGGATCCGGCGGCGCTCGGGGTCGATGTGCTCGAGCCGGACGACCACGCGGGCGGCGGGCAGCGAGCCGGCGCCCGCCTCCGGCCACTCGACGAACGCGATCGCGTCGTCGAAGTACGGCTCGAGGTCGCCCCATTCCGCTGCGCTCAGGCCCGTGAAGCGGTACAGGTCGAGGTGCGAGACGTCGGTCTGCCCGCGGTAGCGATGACCGATCGTGAACGTCGGGCTGCGTCACCGGCTGGACGACGCCGAGCGCGCGGCAGGCACCCCGGACGAACGTCGTCTTGCCGGCGCCGAGCTCGCCCGAGACGGTGACGACGTCGCCGGCCCGCAGGCGCTCGGCGAGCCTGGCGGCGACTGACTCCGTCTCCGCGGCCGAGGTCGTCGTCAGCTCGACGGTCACGCGACGAGCGGCGGCTCGACGGTGTGCCGCCACTCGCGCGCCTCGTAGCACACGGTCTCGAAGCTGCGGTGGGCAGCGTGCATCAGCTCGAGCAGGTCGCCGAGCTCGCTCATGGCCGAGAGGCTAGAACAGGCCGAGCTGGACGGCGTTCTCCGCCGCGGCCTCGGCCGGAGCAGGCTCGGCGGCGGCGACCTCGGGCTCCGGGGCGCCGAGCAGCGCCGGCAGGCGGGCGAAGTCCTCCTCCAGCACCTTCAGCATCGAAGGCGTGTAGAGCGCTGCGGCCGGGTGATAGAGCGGGAAGAGCGTGACCCGGCTGCCGCCGAGCGCGACCTCCTGCGGCTGGCCGTGCACGCGCGTGATCCCGAGCGGCCGGCCGGAGAGGAGCTTCGTGGCGAAGTTGCCGAGCGTCGCCACGACCCGTGGCTGGATCAGCTCGATCTGCCGGAAGAGATGCGACTCGCAGGCCTGGATCTCGTCGGGCTGCGGATCGCGGTTCCCGGGCGGGCGGCACTTGAGCACGTTCGCGACGAAGACGTCCGAGCGCTCGAGCCCGACGCCCGCGAGCAGCGAGTCGAGCAGCTTCCCGGCCTGGCCGACGAACGGGACCCCCTGCTTGTCCTCGTGGAACCCGGGCGCCTCGCCGACGAACATCAGGTCGGCGTCGGGATGACCCGCGCCGAAGACGACCTGCGTGCGGCCCTCCGCGAGGGCGCAACGGGTGCAGCCGGCGGTCGCGTCCGCGTAGTCCCGCAGGGTCGAGGCGCGTGCCGTCGCGTCGGTCACGAGAGCGAGTCTAGGCCGACGGCCGGATGGCCGCCGAGCGAAGAAGCTCGGCGCTCGGAGCCCTAGTGGCCGCAGCCGCAGGAGCCGCCGCAGCAGCCGCCCTGAACCGAGGCTCGCCTGAGGCTGTGAGCCCTTGAAGGCAAACGAGGAGAGTTGCTTCAGCACGTTCCCGGCCCCGCACTGCGGGCAGAGGATCGCCTGGTCGGAGCTCCGGACGAGCTCCTCGAAGTGCTCCTCGCACTCCATGCATGCGTACTCGTAGATCGGCACGCCGCAAGTCTACTCAGCGGGGAGGAGGGCCGCCACGCCCGCGATGATGCGCGGCATGGATCGCCATCCGGGAACGCTCGCCGGCGAGGTCGTCAGGCTCGAGCCGCTGGCCGTCGAGCAGCTGGAAGGGCTCTGGCTCGCCTCGCGCGACCCGCGGACGTGGCGCTGGCTCAGCGTCAAGCAGCCGACGCACGCGAACCGCCCTCGGCGCCTGGCTCGACGAGGCGCTGACCGGTCCGTACCACGCATTCGCAACCGTGCTGCAGGAGACCGGCGAGATCGCAGGCAGCACGCGGTTCCTCAACGCACGGCCACACGACCGGAGCGTCGAGATCGGCTGGACGTGGCTCGCGCCCACGGCGTGGGGCACAGGCGCGAACGTGGAGGCGAAGCTGCTGATGCTCGAGCACGCGTTCGAGCGCTGGGGCTGCCGACGCGTCGAGCTGAAGACCGACGCCCTGAACGTGCGCTCGCGCGGCGCGATGGAGGCCTTCGGCGCCGTCTTCGAGGGCGTGCACCGCAAGCACATGCTCGTGCGCGACGGCGAGAACCGGGACTCGGCCTGGTACAGCGTGGTCGACGACGAGTGGCCGGCGGTGCGGGCCGGTCTACGCCGCCGGCTCGGGCGGGGCTGAACCCTCGGCGAGGTCGTCGACGAACCGGCGAAGCTCGTGGAGCGCCTCGGGCGACTCGCGGAAGACCGGATGGCGGACCCCGGGGAAGCTGCGGAACCGGACCAGGCCGGCCGGCAGCGCCTCGGCGTACTCGCGTGCGGCCGAGATCGGCGTGTAGGGATCGTCCTCGCCCGCGAGCACGAGCGTCGGGACGGTGATGCGGCCGAGCTCCTCGCGCAGGTCGAACGTCAGGCCCTCGGCCCGGGTCCACTCCACGAATGTGTCGGCGCTGAAGACGCTCCGCGTCAGCTCCTCGGCGCCCTCGGGCGAGCGGACGATCAGCGGATAGCAGGTGCGTAGGTAGTCGCCGAGGGTGACATGGCCCGGCTCGGCGTAGAAGCGGCGCGCCGCCTCCCCCGCCTCGGCTCCGCCGAGCCGGTCGAACGCCTCGACCATCCGGGCCGGCACGACCCGCGCGTACGGAGCGCTGACGACGAGCGCGCTCGGCGCGTCCGGGTGACGGGAGACATAGCGGGTCGCCACCACGGCGCCGAAGCCGTGGCCGAGCACGACCGGCCGCTCGAGGTCGAGCGCCTCGCAGAGCGCGAGCACGTCGTCGGCCCAGACGTCGAGGCGCAGCTGCTCGGGCGGCACCGCGTCGCTGCGCCCGTGCCCGCGGAGGTCGACGTAGACGACCTGCGCGTACGCGGCAAGCGTCGGACCGAGGTGCGCCTTGAAGAGGCCGTGGTCGAAGCCCGGGCCGGAATGGATCAGGAGCACGGTCGGCCGCTCCTTCATCCACGGCCCTTCCGGGACGAGCTTCGCACCGTCCACGTCGACGAAGAGGCGGACGCCGCCGACGTCGACCCTCATCGTGCCTCCGCGCGCATCGGAGCAGTATCGCCCAGGGCTACACTTCCGCTGGCCCGGTATCCACGAGGAACTGGAGCGAGATGTTCGAGAGCGTGCAGGTCGTCGGCGCGGGACGCGTCGGCTCGGCCGTCGCCGCCCGACTGGGCGAGCGAGGCGTCCGCCTGGACGCGGGCGAGCCGGAGCTCGTGCTGCTCTGCGTCCCCGACCGGGCGATCGCGGACGTGGCCCGCGTCGATCGCACCCGGCCCGTGGATCGCGCACGTCAGCGGCGCCACGCCGCTGGCAGCGCTCGCCCCGCACGGACGCCGGTTCGGCCTCCACCCGCTCCAGACCTTCACGCGGAGCCGAGGGCCGGAGCAGCTCGACGGCTGCTGGGCGGCCGTGACCGCCGAGACCGCCCGAGGCGGCGGAGGCGGGCCGGGCGCTCGCCGGACTCCTCGGCGTCCGGCCGTTCGACCTCGACGACGGGCGTCGCGTCCTCTACCACGCCGGTGCCGCGATCGCCTCCAACTACCTCGTCACGCTCCGCCGCGCCGCGGGGAGGCTGCTCGAGGACGCGGGCGCGCCACCGGAGGCGCTCGACCCGCTGATGCGCCGGACGATCGAGAACGGCTTCGAGCTGACCGGCCCGATCGCGCGCGGCGACTACGAGACCGTGCGACGCGCACGAGCGAGGCGATCGACGCAACGCGAGCCGGAGCTCGGCCGCTCTACCGCGTCCTCGCCGAGGCCACGGTGGCGCTGCGATGAAGGTCGTCCGCACGATCGCGGAGCTGCGCGAGGGGCTCGCGCCGCGCCGCGGCGCGTCGATCGGGCTCGTCCCGACGATGGGCGCGCTGCACGACGGCCACCTCTCGCTGCTCCGCGCCGCCCGGGCCGAGTGCGACACGGTCGTGCTCGAGCGTCTTCGTCAACCCGGCGCAGTTCCAGGACGCCGCCGACCTCGAGCGCTACCCGCGCGACGAGGGCCGCGACCTCGCGCTCGCCGGGGAGGCGGGCGTCGACGTCGTCTTCGCCCCGGCCGTCGAGGAGCTGTACCCCCGGGCATCCAGACCTGGGTCGAGGTCGAGGAGCTCGGCCGGATCGCTCGAGGGCGACCATCGCCCGGGCCACTTCCGCGGCGTCGCCACCGTCTGCCTGAAGCTCTTCACCCTCGTCCGGCCCGACCGGGCGTACTTCGGCCAGAAGGACGCGCAGCAGGTCGCCGTCGTGCGGCAGCTCATCCGCGACCTCCATCTCGAGGTCGAGCTCCGGGTCCTTCCGACGGTGCGCGACCCCGACGGCCTCGCGCTGTCATCGCGCAACGACCGCCTCTCCACCGAGGAGCGTGAGCGCAGCCCTCGCCCTTCCCCGCGCGTCGGCAACCCGCGACCCCGACGGGCGCTCGCGCGCTCCTCGCGTGACGGCGTCGACGTCGACTACGTCGAGGTCGCGCCCTTCGACCCGCCCGTCCTCGCCGCCGCGATCCGCGTCGGCGGCACCCGCCTGATCGACAACGTCGTCCTCGAGGAGGAGAAAGCATGACCACGCGTCCCAGAACTCCCGGCCCGAACA
>CAWEHJ010000003.1:0-543961 GCA_963808915.1 uncultured Gaiellaceae bacterium
GCCGAGAAGCAGGCGACGCTCGACGCCTACAAGACCGCGCTGGACGGGCCACGTCTCGATGACAACGACGAGTTCGCCGCTGCGATCGCCGACCTGCCCGAGGACGCACTCGGAACCGTGTTCGTGCGCGCCAGCGGACTCAACCTCGGCGGCTGGGCGCCTGCGCCTGCCACGGGCGCAGTCGTCCCGTCCGCGTCCACGGGCGGCTTCGAATGGCTCGGCGCGGCGCTGACGGCGAAAGACGACGGCCTGGCCCTCGACGGGACGGTCCGGATGGACAAGGCGCCGGAGAGCTACGACCCGACGCTGCTTCGCCAGGTCCCGGCCGGCGTGGTGCTCGCCGTCTCGTTCCATGGCAGCGAGGAGGCGACCAAGGCCGTGACGGGCTCGAACCTTGCACCGTTCTACGGCGACTTCGAGAAGGCAGCTCGGCATGAAGCTCCAGTGACGTCCTCGAGCTGTTCGAGGGCGAGGCGGTGCTCTACGTGCGGCCCGGCGTCGGCATCCCCGAGGTCACGATCGCCGTCGAGGCGCCCGACCCGGCACGCGCGACGGGCATCGTCGACCGCCTGGCCCGAGGGCTCGGCGGCGATATCGACACCATCGAGGTGGACGGCGTGGCCGCCACGCCGTGTCCGTCCAGATGGTCAGGATCGTGTGGGCGGCGTTCGACGGCGTGCTGCTCGTCTCGACCGGCCCGAAGGCGCTCCGCGACTTCCGCCGCTGGCGCGAAGCTCGTCGACGAGAAGGGTTCACGACGGCGATGGACCGCGTCGGCCTCGTCGCTCGCACCGGCGGGCTGGTCTACGTCGACCTCGACCGGGCCCGTTCGTCGAGGGCCTGGCAGGGCTGGCCGGTCAGTCCCTCCCGAACGTGCGCCGGAACCTCGAGCCGCTCGGGAGGTTCGCCGCCCAGGCCACGCCGGACGGAGACGCGGTGCGGTTCGAGGCCTTCCTCGCCGTGGACGACAGCTAGCCTTCGCCGCTCCATGGCCCCGCACTCCTTCTCCTTCAGCTCCGAGTCCGTCACCGAAGGCCACCCCGACAAGATCGCCGACCAGATCTCGGACGCGGTGCTCGACGCGGTGCTCGCCGACGACGCGACGGCCGCGTCGCGTGCGAGACGCTGATCACGACCGGCCTCGTCGTCGTCGCCGGCGAGATCACGACCGAGACCTACGTCGACATCCCGCGGCTCGTGCGCGAGACGATCGCCGAGATCGGCTACACGCGCGCGAAGTACGGCTTCGACGCCGAGACCTGCGGCGTGATCGTCGCGATCGACGAGCAGTCGCCCGACATCGCGCAGGGCGTCGACGAGTCGTACGAGGCGCAGCACGGCGACGACGATCCGCTCGACCGGATCGGCGCGGGCGACCAGGGGATGATGTTCGGCTACGCGACGCGCGAGACCGACGAGCTGATGCCGCTGCCGATCATGCTCGCGCACCGGATCACGCAAGCGGCTCGTCCGAGGTGCGCAAGGCCGACGTGCTCCCGTACCTGCGTCCGGACGGCAAGGCGCAGGTGACCGTCCGCTACGAGGTCGACGAGCACGGGCGCCAGCGGCCGGTCGAGATCGAGCGCGTCCTGATCTCGACCCAGCACCGCGACGGGCTCGACGCCGAGACGCTGATCAAGCCGGACCTGATCGAGCACGTCCTCGCGCCCGATCCTGCCGCACGACCTCTACGACGAGCAGCGGCTCGAGCACGACCGCGACTTCGTGCTACGTCAACCCGACCGGCAAGTTCGTGATCGGCGGCCCGATGGGCGACACCGGCCTCACCGGCCGCAAGATCATCGTCGACACCTACGGCGGCGCGGCGCCGCACGGCGGCGGCGCCTTCTCGGGCAAGGATCCGACGAAGGTCGACCGCTCGGCCGCCTACGCCGCCCGCTACGTCGCGAAGAACATCGTCGCGGCGGGGCTCGCCGACCGCTGCCAGCTGCAGGTCGCCTACGCGATCGGCGTCGCGCACCGATCTCGCGTGCTCGTCGACTGCTTCGGCACCGAGGCGGTGCCGCTCGCGACGATCGAGGAGCTCGTCGCGCGAGCACTTCGACCTCCGGCCGGGCGCGATCCTGCGCGACCTCGACCTGCGCCGCCCGATCTACGCAAGACGGCCGCGTACGGCCACTTCGGCCGCGAGGACCGCGACTTCACGTGGGAGCGCACCGACAAGGCCGACGCGCTCCGCGCCGCCGCCGGCCTCGCCGCCGACGCGACGGTCTAGAAGACGGAGAGGGCTGCGGGGCGCTCGCGCGCAGCTGACGCCCGGCCATCGAGGTCGAAGCGCGCGCCGGGCACGTTGTAGTTCATCCGGAACCCGAGGTGGAGCCGCCGCGCTGCCGCCGAGCTCGAAGCGAAGCCGGCCGAAGCCATGTCGACGAGCCGGTCGGCGCGCTCGGCGAGCGTGTCGTAGAGCTTGTCGGCCTGCGCCTTCGTCAGCATCCCGTGGGCGACGGCGTTGTCGACGTCGGTCCGGAACGCCTTCGTCATCGCGGTCTTGAGCCCGTCGACCGACTTGCCCTTCTCCTGCGCGACCGGCGCCGGCGACTCGCCGTTCCGCAGCGACTCCCGGAGCTGCGCGCGGTAATCCCGAGGTAGTACGCGGCCGCCTGAAGGAGGTCGCCGCCGCGCCCGGCGAAGCCGAAGCCGAAGCCGAGTGGCCGGGGCCGAAGCCGCTGCCGAGCGTCCGAAGCCAAGCGGCCCGGGGCCTCGCTTGCCGAGCGCCGGGGAGGCGCCCGCGCTCGTCGCCGGAGCGGATCCGCTCCTTCAGCGCGTCGGCCTGCTCCTCGGTCAGGTCGCCGCGCGCCTGAGGCCGGGTCGATCCGGTCGATCGCGCGGCCCGGATCGCGTCCGTGAGCTTCGCCTCGCTGATCCCGGCTTCTTCGCGACATCGCCGAGGAAGCTCGAGGCGAGGTGCTCGAGCCCGAGGCCGCGACCGCGGCTCCACCGCCGACGACGATCGCGGCGAGCGCCGCGCCGAACGCGAGCAGCAGTTCCGATCCATCATCGCAGCCTCGCCTACGCGTGGCTCCTGCCGCGGGAATCGTGCTAGGCGAGCCTAAGAACCGGCTAAGAGCCGTGCTGAGGCGGCGGCGCCGACGTAGAGCCCCGCCGCGGCCCTCTCGTCGATCGCGCGCTCGGCCCCGTCCACCGCGACTGCACTGGCCTCCGCCGGCTGCGCCTCCCGCAGCTCGATCTCTTGCCGGGGACGAGGCCCTCGTCGTAGAACCAGTGCAGCAGGTCGCCGTCGTGCTCGGCGAGGCGGACGATCTCGCCGCTCTGGCCGGGCTCGAGCTCCGTGAGCGCCGCGAGCTCGCGGTTCTCGGCCTGCTCGACGTCGGGGTCGACCGGCCAGCCGTGCGGGCAGCGGTCGGGACGGCCGAGGCGCTCGTTGATGCGCTCGACCATGTCCTCGTTGAACGTGTCGCCGAGCTCGTCCGCGTGCACGTGCGACTCGGCGGCCGTGTAGCCCATGAAGTCGGTGAGGAAGCGCTCGATGATCCGGTGCTTGCGGACGACGCGTCGGCGCGCTCGATCCCGGTCGGCGTCAGGATCGCCTCCTCTGCTCGCCGCGCTCGACCAGGCCGTCGGCCTCGAGCCGCTTCAGCATCTCGCCGGCCGAGGCGCGCGAGACGCCGAGCATCTCGGCCACGCGGGACGCGATCGCGTCGACCCGCCCGGCGGCCGGTACTCGCCGATCGGGAACGCGAGGAAGTAGATCGTCTCGAGGTACTCGTCGACGGAGTGCCTCGCCGCCATCCGTGAGTCTAGTGCGACGGACTTGTAAGGTGCGCCTTACAGAGGGAAGGTGCGACCATGAGCACGGACACGTTCTCATCCTCGGCGCGATCGCCGGCGAAACGATCTTCCTCGGCCTTCCCGTCGGGCGGCTCCAGTACGCTGCGCAAGGCGCGCGCCGGGCTCAGCGCGCTCGCGACCGGCATCCTGCTCTTCCTGCTCTGGGACGTCCTCTCGGCCGCCGTCGAGCCGATCGAGGCCAAACTGACGGCTGGCCACTACGGCTCGTTCGCGGGCTTGCGCCGGTCCTCGCCGTCGGCTTCGCCGTCGGCCTGATGGGCCTCGCCTACTACTCCGAGTGGATGAAGCGGCGCCGCGCGCGCACCATGCTCGGCCCCGGCGCCGCCGCGATCGACGAGTACAAGCTCAGGCGCGCTGCATGAGCCTATGACCCTCCGCAGCGCCTCTCGTCTTCATCGCGGTCGGCATCGGCGTCCACAACTTCTCCGAGGGCCTCGCGATCGGCCAGGCGGCCGCGACGGGCGAGCTAAGCCTCGCGCTCGCCCTGATCGTCGGCTTCGGGCTGCACAACGCGACCGAGGGCTTCGGGATCGTCGCGCCGATGACCGGCGAGGGGACCCGCCCGAGCTGGGTCTTCCTCGGCGCGCTCGGCCTCATCGGCGGCGCGCCGACGTTCTTCGGCACCGTCGTCGGGCAGGCGTGGTCACGACCGCGCTGTCCGTTGCCTTCCTCGCGCTCGCGGCCGGCTCGATCCTCTACGTCGTGATCGAGCTGCTCGGCGTCTGCCAGCGCATCGCGTCGAAGGAGTCTGCTCTGGGGGCTGTTCGTCGGGCTCGTGCTCGGCTTCGCGACCGACTTCGTGCTCGTCGCCGCCGGCGCCTGATCCGAAGCCCCGGGCTAGGCTCGGCCGGTGCTGGCGTCCGTCTATCCGCTCGTCCGACGCGCGCGCTCGCGCGGCCGTTCACGTACGAGGTGCCCGACGGCGTCGGGAGGGGCGCGGTCGTCGCGGTGCGCTTCGGACGCGCGGCGCGCGCGGCGTCGTCGTCGAGACGGCGTCGAGGCGCCGGCCGGGATGCGAGACCTCGCCGGTCGAGCGCGTCGTCGTCGGCTGCCGCCGGCGCTCGTCGATCTCGCGCTGTGGCTCGCCGACTACTACGGCTCGACGCCCGCGCGGGCGCTCGCGCTCGTCGCGCCGGCCAGCGACGCGGCGCGGCGAGCGGCGCGAGCCGCCGCCCGCGAGGCGCTGCGGCGGCGAGGGAGAAGCCGCCCAGCTGACGGACGAGCAGGCGGCGGCGCTCGCGCGCATCGTCGAGGCGCTCGACGCGGCGGCGGCAACCTGCTCCTGCACGGCGCGACCGGCAGCGGCAAGACGGAGGTCTACCTGCGGGCGTGCGCGGCGGCGCTCGAGCGCGGCCGCGGGGCGATCGTGCTCGTGCCGGAGATCGCGCTCACGCCGCAGACCGTCGGCCGCTTCCGGGCGCGCTTCGGCGACCGCGTCGCGGTGCTCCACTCCGGGCTGACGGAGGCCGAGCGGCGCGACGAGCGGGAGCGGATCGCGTCGGGCGAGGCGCCGTCGTCGTCGGCGCGCGCTCGGCAGTCTTCGCGCCGGTGCCCGGCTCGGGTCTGATCGTGATCGACGAGGAGCACGACCCCTCCTACAAGCAGGAGTCCGATCCGCGCTACGACGCGCGCACCGTCGCGGCGAAGCGCGCCGCGCTCGAGGGCGCGGTGGCCGTCTTCGGCAGCGCGACGCCGCGCCCGGAGAGCTGGCTGCGGCTCGAGCGGATCTCGCTGGGCTCCCGCATCGGCGCGCCGATGCCGCCCGTCCGGGTCGTCGACCTGCGCCGCGAGGCGGGCTACCCGCTCTCGGCGCCGCTGCTGCAGGAGCTCGGCCGCTCGCCGAGGGCGGCGGCAAGGCGATCCTGCTCCTGAACCGGCGCGGCGTCGCGCCCGCGCTCCACTGCCGGGCCTGCGGCGTGGCGCGGCGCTGCGAGCTCTGCGACGTCGCGCTGACGCTGCACGGCGACGGCCGGCTGCACTGCCACCACTGCGGACGGTCCGAGCCGGTGCCCGAGGCTGCCCGGCGTGCGGCTCCGCCGAGCTGGCGCGGATCGGCGCCGGCACGCAGCGGCTCGAGGCGGAGCTGGCGAAGCGCGATGCCGGAGCTCGAGCGGATCCGGCTCGACGCCGACGCGGTCGCGAAGCCGGGCGCGCTCCGCGACGCGCTCGAGCGCTTCGCCCGGCGCGGAGCGGCGGTGCTGATCGGGACGCAGATGGTCGCGAAGGGCCACCACTTCGCCGGCGTCGCGCTCGCCGCGGTCGTCGACGCCGACACGGGGCTCGCGCTGCCGGACTTCCGCGCCGACGAGCGCACGTTCCAGCTCGTGACGCAGCTCGCCGGGCGGAGCGGCCGCGACGCGCCGGGCCGCGTGCTCGTGCAGACCTTCCAGCCCGACGCGACGCCGATCGCCTACGCGGCGCGGCACGACGTGGCCGGCTTCCTCGCGGGCGAGCTCGAGCGGCGCGCGAGCTCGGCTACCCGCCGTACCGGCACCTCGTCTCGATCCTCGCCTCGGGGCCGGACGCCGGCGGCGCCGGAGCGGCTGCTGCAGGAGCTGCGCGGCGGGCTCGGCGAGCGCGGCGGCGGAGCTGCTCGGCCCGGCGCCGCTGCTCCGCCTGCGTGGCCGTCACCGCGCGCAGCTGCTCGCGAAGACCGACACGCCCGCGGGCGCTGGCGACGCGCGCCGCCGCGCTTCTCGCCGCCGCCGCGCCGGCGATGCGGCGGGCCGGCGTCACCGCCGTCGTCGACGTCGACCCGCAGTCGCTCTGAGCGACCTAGAACACTGTGTTGAAAGTCGGCGATCACCGCACCACACAACGTCCGCAGGACTTGCAACAGCTGTTGCAAGGTTCCGCGGCTAGACTGGCGTCGCGATGGCGGAGGTCGAGGAACAGGTCGTCGACGAGGAACGCGCGCCACGACGCCGAGGCGACGCCCGCCGCCGGCTCGCGCTGGCGCAGATCCGGCAGTACCCGGACCCGGTGCTGCGGCTGCGCGCGAACGAGGTCGAGACGTTCGACGAGGAGCTCGCGCGGCTCGCGGAGCGGATGACGTCGCTGATGCACGATGCGCACGGCGTCGGGCTCGCCGCGACGCAGGTCGGTGTGCTGCGCGCGGCTCTTCGTCTTCGCGGACGAGGACGACGATCGCGTCGTCGTCAACCCGCGGATCGTCGAGCGTCGAGCGACCGTCGTCGACCGAGGAGGAGGGCTGCCTCTCGCTCGGGCCGGTGCGCGTGCCGGTCGAGCGGGCCTGCACGGTCACGCTCGAGGGGCAGGACCTCGACCGGCGCCCCGTACCGGCTCGAGCTCGGCGAGCTCGCAGGCGCGTGTCGTCCAGCACGAGCTCGACCACCTGGACGGCGTGCTGATGATCGAGCGCACGGACGACGCTCCGCGGCGCGACGCGCTCGGCCGAGCTGCGGCCGCAGCCCGTCGTCGGCGTCCGTAGTGCCCGCGCATGCGGCTCGCCGTCGCGGCGACCGCGCCGTTCGGCGCCGACGTGCTCGAGCGGCTGGCAGCGCGCCACGAGGTCACGGCGCTGCTGACGCGCCCCGACCGCCCCGCGGGGCGCGGGCGCCGGCTCGCCGCTCCGCCGGCGAAGGTCGCCGCCGAGCGGCTCGGCATCCCCGTGCTCCAGCCGGAGCGGCTGACGCCCGACGTCGACCTGCTCGCGGAGATCGTCGTCGTCTGCGCCTACGGCCTGCTGATCCCGGAAGCGACTGCTCGAGCGCGGGCTCTGGCTGAACGTCCACCCGTCGCTGCTGCCGCGCTGGCGCGGTGCGGCGCCGGTCGAACGGGCGATCATGGCCGGGGACGAGGAGACCGGGGTCACGATCCACGAGACCGTCAAGGAGCTCGATGCCGGGCCGGTGGCGGCCCAGCGGGCGTTCCCGATCGGGCCGGAGGACGACGCGGGGGCCGTCTTCGCGCGTGCGGCGGAGCTCGCCGTGGAGCTGCTCGACGAGGCGCTGCCGAGCCCGGTCTTCGTCCCGCAGGAGGGCGAGCCGACCTACGCGGCCAAGATCGAGCCCGCCGACCGCGAGCTCGACCTGTCGCAGCCCGCGCAGGAGCTCGTGAACCGCGTGCGGGCGCTCTCGCCGCACATCGGCGCCCGCGCCGAGCTCCAGGGCCGCCGCGTGACCGTCTGGCGCGCCCGTGTCGGCGAGGACGGCGCGTTCGAGCCGCTCGAGGTGCAGGCGGAGGGCGGCCGCCGGATGGCGCTCGAGGCATGGCTGCGCGGGCTGCGATGACGGATCGCTGGCCGCCGTACTTCGCCGCGGCCGGCGACGAGCCGCGCGAGACGTTGCTCGAGGCGCTGATCCGTTTCGAGGCCGAGGGCCGGCTGCCCGGCGCAGCCGTCGACCTGGGCGCGGGAACCGGACGGGACACCGCCGAGCTCCTGCGCCGGGGCTGGACCGTCGTCGCCGTCGACGCCCACCCCGACGCCGTCGAGCGTCTGCGCGCGCTCACCGGCCCGGTGAGAACCGTGCAGGCCTCCTTCGACCAGGCGGACTGGCCCGACGTCGATCTCGTCAGCGCGAGCTTCGCGCTGCCCTTCTGCGAACCGGCGGTCTTCGCACGGACGTGGGAGCACGTGCGTGCGACCCTGCGGCCCGGCGGGCGCTTCTGCGGCCAGCTCTTCGGACCCAGGGACGAATGGGCGCCGGCGGCCGACATGACCTTCCTGACCCGCGAGCAGGTCGAGCAGCTCCTCGACGGCTGGGAGATCGAGCGGCTCGACGAGCTCGAGCAGGACGGCCACACCGCGGTCGGCAAGCCGAAGCACTGGCACCTCTTCCACGTCGTCGCCCGCCGGCCGTGACCGTTTCGCCCGCGCGGCGCGCGGCGTTCGACGTGCTCTGCCGCGTCTTCGAGGACGGCGCGTACGCCGACCGGGCGCTGCGCTCGGCGTCCGACGGCCTCGACGACCGGGAACGCGCCCTCGCCCGCAGGCTCGCCTACGGCGCCGTCCAGCGCGTACGGACGCTCGACCACGCGATCGAGACGCTCGGCAGGCGACCCGTTTCGAAGCTCGACCCGCCCGTTCGCGCTGCGCTCCGGCTCGGCGCCTACCAGCTCGGCTACGTCGACGGCGTGCCGCGCTACGCAGCGGTGAACGAGTCCGTGGAGCTCGTCCGCGCCGCGCGGCTCGAGCGCGCCGTGGCGTTCACGAACGCCGTCCTCCGTCGCGTCGCAGACGGGATCGGGCCACTGCTCGAGTCCCTGCCGGAAGGCCCGCTCAGGCACTCGTATCCCGATTGGATCTGGGACGTCTGGCGGCGCGATCTCGGCGAGGAGGACGCGCTGGCGCTGATGCGGGCGCAGAACGAGCCGCCGGAGACCGCCGTCCGGCTCGTCCGCGGCGACGCGCCGGGCGAGGCCACGGACGTCCCCGGTGCCTACCGGGTCGAGCGCGTCGACGAGCAGGCGCTCGCCGAGGGTCGGGTCTGGCCGCAGAGCCGCGGCTCGCAGCTCGCGGGCCTGGCCGTCGGCTCGCAGGCGGGCGAGCGGACGCTCGACCTCTGCGCGGCTCCGGGCGGCAAGGCGACGATGCTCGCGGGCGAGGTGGTCGCGGTCGAGCTGCACGAGGGCCGGGCGCGGGAGCTCGAGGAGAACGTGCGGCGGCTCGGACGCAGAGGGGCGCGTGCGCGTCGTGGTCGCCGACGGTCGCGCGCTTCCCGCGGAACTGACCGGCTTCGACCGTGCGCTCGTCGACGCGCCCTGCTCGGGCCTCGGCGTGCTCGCGGCGCGGCCCGACCTCCGCTGGCGCTCCGAGCCGCTGCCGGAGCTCCAGCTCGAGTTGCTCCTCGCCGCCGCCGAGCGCGTGCGCCCGGGCGGCGCGGTCGTCTACTCCGTCTGCACGGTGAATGCGGACGAGTCCGAGGCGGTCGTCGACGCGAGCGGGCTCGAGATCGACCCGAGCCTCGCCGACGGGTGGCCGGCGTTCCGTCACGCTCGTCGACCCGAGTTCCTGCAGACGCTGCCGCACCTCCACGGCACGTCGGGGTTCTTCGTCGCACGGCTCCGGGTCTAGGATCGCGCCGTGGACTGGGCGCGCTGGCAGGGGCAGACCGTCGTCGAGCCGTCGCTGTACGCGGCCGACTTCATGCGGCTCGGCGAGCAGATCGAGGCATTGCTCGCGGCGGGGGCCCGCGTCTTCCACTTCGACGTCGGCGACGGGCACTTCGTCCCGCCGGTGACGATCGGGCCGGTCGTGCTCCGGTCGATCGCGAAGACCGTCCACGACGCCGGCGGGGTGCTCGACTGCCACCTGATGGTCGACGACCCGGTGCACCACTTCGCCGAGATCGCGGAGTCGGGCGGCGACAGCGTCACCTTCCACGTCGAGGCCACGGACGACCCCGCCGGGGTGATGGCGAGGGCACGCGAGCTCGGCCTCGGCGCCGGGATCGCGTTCAAGCCGGAAACGGCGGTCGAGGAAGCCGCCCGGGCGGCCGAGGGCGCCGACCTCGCGCTCTGCATGAGCATCGAGCCGGGCTACTCGGGGCAGGCGTTCATGCCCGACGCACTCGACCGGATCCGGCGGTTGCGGGAGCTCGTGGCCTGTCACGTCCAGGTCGACGGCGGGATCGACGACGAGACCGGGCCGCGGGCCTGCGAGGCGGGGGCGAACCTGCTCGTCGCGGGCACGTCGGTCTTCCGTTCCGTCCCGGACGCGTACGCCCGGCTCGTCGCGCTGACCGCGTGAGCCTCGAGCGGGCGATCGAGCTCGCCGCCGCGGCGCACGGGCGGGCTTATCCGAAGCCGACCGTGGGCGCGGTCGTCGTCGCCGGATGGAGAGGTGGTCGGCGAGGGCGCGACCGAGGCGGGGCCGGCGGGCGCCACGGCGAGGTCGTCGCGCTGGCGGCGGCCGGCGAGCGCGCCCGCGGCGCGACGCTCTACGTGACGATGGAGCCCTGCGCGCACCACGGCTCGACGCCGCCCTGCACCGAGGCGGCCCTGGCAGCCGGGATCGCGAAGGTCGTCGCCGGCTCGCTGGATCCGAACCCGGAGGCGGCGGGCGGGCTCGAGCGGCTGCGTCAGGCCGGGGTGGAGGCCGTGCTCGACGACCGCTTCGAGGCGCGGAGGCAGAACGAGGCCTGGCGCCTCTGGGTGCGCGAGGGGCGGCCCTTCGTCACCTACAAGGTCGCGGTCTCGCTCGACGGCCGTGTCACCGTGCCGGGCCGGCGCTGGGTGAGTGGGGAGGAGGCGCGGCGGCTCGTCCACGAGCTGCGGGCCGCATCAGACGCCGTCGCGGTCGGGATGGGAACGGTGCGCGCCGACGAACCGCGGCTCGATGCCCGCGACGTGCCGGTCGTGCGGCAGCCGCGGCGGCTCGCCTTCGGGCGCGGCCCGCTCCCGGCGGGCTCGGAGCTGGAGTTGCTGAGCGGAGCGATCGCGGACGAGCTGTCCGTGCTGGCGGCCGACGGCGTCCAGAGCCTGCTGCTCGAGGGCGGGCCGACACTCGGCTCGGCCTTCCTGCGCGCCGGCCTCGTGGACAAGCTGCTGCTCGTCGTCGCGCCGGTGCTCTCGGGCTCGGGGCCGGTCTGGGTCGACCGGCTGGCGAGCCGCTGCGCGCGCTCCGCCTCGAGTCGCGCCGGATCGGCGCCGACCTCCTCGTCGAGGCCTACCTGCGCGAGCCCTGAGCGGCGAGCACGGCGCGGCACGTCGGCGGCGACCACCAGCTCCTCGCGGGCGGGCACGACCTCGACGTCGAAGGAGCCCAGGAACTCGAGCCGGCGCGCCACCGAGTCGCGCACGTCCGCCCGGTTCTCGCCGACCCCGCCGCCGAAGACGACCGCGTCGAGCCCGCCAAGCGCGACCGCGGCCGCCGCCACGGCCTGCGCGACCCGGCGCGTGTAGACGCCGAAGCCGAGCTCGGAGTCGAGCCCGCCGAGCGCCTCGAGGCCCGACTCGTGCTCGAGGGCGCGGTCGAGCTCCGCCGGCGCCAGACGCCCCGTCTGCACGAGCCAGAGCAGCGCCCCCGGGTCGACCGACCCGGAGCGGGTCGCCATCGGCACGCCTTCGAGCGGCGTGAAGCCCATCGTCGTGTCCACCGAGACGCCGTCGAGCACGCCCGTGACGGACGCCCCGCCGCCGAGATGGCAGACGACGAGCCGCGGCACCCGCACCTGCGAGGCAGCCCAGCGGACGGCGAGACCGTGGAAGCCGTAGCGGCGGATGCCCCACTCCTCGCGCCAGCGCGCCGGCACGGCATACGTCGACGCCTCGGCGGAGAGCGTGGCGTGGAACGCGGTGTCGAAGACGGCCACGTGCGGCACGTCCGGCAGCGCCTCGCGGGCGCGGCGGCGCGTTGGAAGGCGGCCATGGGGGGAAAAAAAAAAAAAAAAAAAAAAAAAAAAAAAAAAAAAAAAAAAAAAGGGGGGGGGGGCGCCGACGTACGCCGTGCCGGCGCGCTGGCGCGAGGAGTGGGGCATCCGCCGGTACGGCTTCCACGGTCTCGCCGTCGGCTGGGCGGCCGGTGGGTGCCGCGGCTCGTCGTCTGCCATCTCGGCGGCGGCGCGTCCGTGAGCGGGCGTGCTCGACGGCGTCTCGGTGGACACGACGATGGGTTTCACGCCGCTCGAAGGCGTGCCGATGGCGACGCGCTCCGGGATCGGTCGACCCCGGCGCGCTGCTCTGGCTCTGCAGACGGGGCGGCTGAGCGACGGACGAGCTCGACCGCGCCCTCGAGCACGAGTCGGGCCTCGAGGCGCTGGCGGGCTCGACTCCGAGCTGGGCTTCGGCATCTACACCCGCCGGGTGGGCTCCGCAGGCCGTGGCGGCGGCAGCGGTCGCGCTCGGCGGGCTCGACGCTGTCGTGTTCGGCGGCGGGGTCGGCGAGAACCGGTCCAACATGCGCGAGGCTCCGGGTGGCGCCCGGCTCGCGTTCCTGGGCTCGTTCGCGTCGAGGTCGTGCCCGCCCGCGAGGAGCTGGTGTGGTCGCCGCGGACATCCGCGCTCTGCTCGGCGCTCAGGGCTCGCGCAGGTAGGCCTCGACGAGGAGGTCGCCGCCGATCCGGCGCGACTGGAGTTGCGCGCGCAGGCGTCGTGCAGCCGTCGACCAGACCGGTCCCGAGCCCCAAGAGGACGGGCGCGACGAAGAGCGAGCAGCTTGTCGACGAGGCCGGCGCGCGAGGAACGAGCCGGCCGAGCGTCGGCCCGCCCTCGAGCAGCAGTAACTGGACGCCCTCGAGCCACGAGCTGTGCACAGCTCGTCCGCGAGCGGCTCCGTGCAGGAGCTCGAGCTCCGAGCCCGCCGGGAAGCGGGCCGCGCCCGAAGGCGAGCGCCGCGGCTGGCGCGCGACCGCGCACGTCGCGCGCATCAAGCCGCGGCTCGTCGCGTGCAACGTGCCCATCCCGACCGCGACCGCGTCTGCGCGGCGCGCAGCTCGTGGACGAGCCGCCGGCTCTCCTCCCACGTCACCCAGCGCCGGCCCGGGCACGGTCACGCGGCCGTCGAGCGAGACCGCGACCTTGTAGGTGACGAAGGGCCGCGCCTCGCGCGACCCAGACCCGCCAGGCCTCGTTCTGCGCGCGCGCCTCGAAGCAGTCGTCGAGCTCGGCCTCGACGCCCGGCCTCGCGCAGCCGCTCGAGGCCGCCCGCCGCCTCCGGGTTCGGGTCGAGCGAGCCGGCGACGACGCGCGCGATCCCGGCCGTCGAGCACCGCCTCCGTGCAGGGCGGCGTGCGACCCGTGGTGGACGCAGGGCTCCATCGTCACGTAGAGCGTCGCGCCCCGCGCGCGCTCGCCCGCCGCCGAGCGCGACCACCTCGCCGTGCGCGCCCGCCCGCCCGCCTCGGTCACGCCCTCGCCGACGATCTCGCCGTCCGGCGACGACGACCGCGCCGACGGTCGGATTCGGATGCGCGGGCCGGCGCCGCTCGCGGCAGCTCGAACGCCCGCTCGAGGCGTCACGCGGTCAGCGCAGACGAGCCGGCGTACGCGTCGCGGGATCGTCGCACGTCGAAGACGACGTGCCGGCGACGAGCAGGTCGGCGCCCGCCTCGCGGCACGCGGCGCATGTCTCGTCGTCGAACACCGCCGTCCACCTGGACGTGGCAGCCGACGGCTCCGCCGCACCCGCCCGATCCGGTCGAGCGCCTCGGGCATGAACTCCTGGCCCGAGTAGCCCGGGATCGATGCTCATGCAGAGCACGAGGTCGGCGCCGGTAGGCCGCGGCGGGCGACCGTCCTCGACCGCCGTCTCGGGCTTGAACACGATGCCGACGCCGAGCTGCGTGCTCGCGCGCGCCTCGCTATCACCGCGGCAGGGTGTCGCGTGGCCTCGAAGTGGAAGGTGACGCTGTCGCCGCCCGACTCGCGCGATCTCGGCGAAGTGGTGCACCGGGTCGTCGACCATCAGGTGGCAGTCGAGCACGCCCGCCGCGCGTCGTGGACGAGTCTGCGCGATCGACCGGAGCACGATCGGCCCGATCGTCACCGGCGGGACGAAGTGCCCGTCGCCGACGTCGAAGTGGAAGACGCGGGCGCCCAACTGCGAGCAATGCCTCGATCTGCTCGCCGAGCGCGCATGAAGTCGGCCGCGTACAGCGACGGCTCGACCACGCTCTGCCCCTGCCCAGTCGCGCCCAGTCCACGGCGCGATCCTAGACCCGGAGCCGTGCGACGAAGAACCCCGACGTGCCGTGGAGGTGCGGCAGCGTCTGCAGGAACTCGGGTCGACGAGCGTGACGGAACCCCGGCCACTCGTCGGCGAGGCTCGGGTCGATCTCGAGGCCCGCTCGCGTCGACGACCGCCTCGGACTCGTCCGCATTCACCGTGCAGACCGAGTAGACGACCGTGCCGCCCGGGCGCACGCGCTCGGCGGCGGCGAGGA
This sequence comes from uncultured Gaiellaceae bacterium, assembly GCA_963808915.1. Taxonomy (GTDB): domain Bacteria; phylum Actinomycetota; class Thermoleophilia; order Gaiellales; family Gaiellaceae; genus CAVTBT01. Next base: position 14,676 of record CAWEHJ010000003.1, read on the forward strand.
GCAGCTCGAGCTGGAGCTCCGGCAGCGGCTCGGAGCGCCAGCGGAGGTCGGGCCGCGCCGCGAGCACGCCGAGGCCCGAGCAGGGCGCGTCGACGAGCGCACGGTCGAAGCCGGTCAGCTCCGCGGGAAGCGCGCGACCGTCGGCGACCACGACGCGCACGCGTCCCTCTGCGTCCAGCCGCCGCACGTTCTCCTCGAGCTCCCGCGCCCGGGCCTCGTGCAGCTCGACCGCGACCACCTCGCCGGCGAGCATCGTCGCCTTGCCGCCCGGAGCCGCGCAGAGGTCGAGCGTCCGCTCGCCCGCCTGCGAGCCGACGGCCAGGCCCGCGAGCTGCGAGCCGCGGCTCTGCGGCCAGACCCGACCCTCGGCGAGCGCCTGCTCGTCGACGCGCTCGACCCGGTAGGCACCGGGGACGTCCGTGGCCTCGCCCGGCGCGTCGCCGCGGACGAGCCGGACGGCGGTCTCCGGCGGCTCGTTCTGCGCCCGCATCAGCGCCAGCGCGTCCTCCTCGCCGAGATCGCGCCGCCAGACGTCCCAGATCCAATCGGGATACGAGTGCCTGAGCGGGCCTTCCGGCAGGGACTCGAGCAGTGGCCCCGATCCCGTCTGCGACGCGACGGAGGACGGCGTTCGTGAACGCCACCGCGCGCTCGAGCCGCGCGGCGCGGACGAGCTCCACGGACTCGTTCACCGCTGCGTAGCGCGGCACGCCGTCGACGTAGCCGAGCTGGTAGGCGCCGAGCCGGAGCGCAGCGCGAACGGGCGGGTCGAGCTTCGAAACGGGTCGCCTGCCGAGCGTCTCGATCGCGTGGTCGAGCGTCCGTACGCGCTGGACGGCGCCGTAGGCGAGCCTGCGGGCGAGGGCGCGTTCCCGGTCGTCGAGGCCGTCGGACGCCGTGCGCAGCGCCCGGTCGGCGTATGCACCGTCCTCGAAGACGCGGCAGAGCACGTCGAACGCCGCGCGCCGCGCGGGCGAAACGGTCACGGCCGGCGGGCGACGACGTGGAAGAGGTGCCAGTGCTTCGGCTTGCCGACCGCGGTGTGGCCGTCCTGCTCGAGCTCGTCGAGCCGCTCGATCTCCCAGCCGTCGAGGAGCTGCTCGACCTGCTCGCGGGTCAGGAAGGTCATGTCGGCCGCCGGCGCCCATTCGTCCCTGGGTCCGAAGAGCTGGCCGCAGAAGCGCCCGCCGGGCCGCAGGGTCGCACGCACGTGCTCCCACGTCCGTGCGAAGACCGCCGGTTCGCAGAAGGGCAGCGCGAAGCTCGCGCTGACGAGATCGACGTCGGGCCAGTCCGCCTGGTCGAAGGAGGCCTGCACGGTTCTCACCGGGCCGGTGAGCGCGCGCAGACGCTCGACGGCGTCGGGATGGGCGTCGACGGCGACGACGGTCCAGCCCCGGCGCAGGAGCTCGGCGGTGTCCCGTCCGGTTCCCGCGCCCAGGTCGACGGCTGCGCCGGGCAGCCGGCCCTCGGCCTCGAAACGGATCAGCGCCTCGAGCAACGTCTCGCGCGGCTCGTCGCCGGCCGCGGCGAAGTACGGCGGCCAGCGATCCGTCATCGCAGCCCGCGCAGCCATGCCTCGAGCGCCATCCGGCGGCCGCCCTCCGCCTGCACCTCGAGCGGCTCGAACGCGCCGTCCTCGCCGACACGGGCGCGCCAGACGGTCACGCGGCGGCCCTGGAGCTCGGCGCGGGCGCCTATGTGCGGCGAGAGCGCCCGGACGCGGTTCACCAGCTCCTGCGCGGGCTGCGACAGGTCGAGCTCGCGGTCGGCGGGCTCGAGCTTGGCCGCGTAGCTCGGCTCGCCCTCCTGCGGGACGAAGACCGGGCTCGGCAGCGCCTCGTCGAGCAGCTCGACGGCGAGCTCCGCCGCACGCGCGAAGACGGCCCCCGCGTCGTCCTCCGGCCCGATCGGGAACGCCCGGCGGGCGGCCACCGGCCCGGCATCGAGCTCCTTGACGGTCTCGTGGATCGTGACCCCGGTCTCCTCGTCCCCGGCCATGATCGCCCGTTCGACCGGCGCCGCACCGCGCCAGCGCGGCAGCAGCGACGGGTGGACGTTCAGCCAGAGCCCGCGTTCGAGCGTCGCTTCCGGGATCAGGAGGCCGTAGGCGCAGACGACGACGATCTCCGCGAGCAGGTCGACGTCGGGCGTCGGTCGCTCCGGCTGGAGCACGGGGATGCCGAGCCGCTCGGCGACGACCTTGGTCGGCGGAGCGGCGAGGCGGCGCCCCCGCCCCGCGGGACGGTCGGGGCGCGTCAGCAGTGCCGTGACCTCGTGGCGCGCTGCCAGCCGCTCGAGCACGTCGGCGCCGAACGGCGCGGTCGCAGCGACCGCGAGCCGTATGGGCGCGGGCACTAGCGGACGCCGACGACGGGCTGCGGGCGCAGCCGGCCGAGTGCGGCGCGACGGGAGACGTCGTCCGTGCGCTGGATCATCAGCACACCGTCCAGGTGGTCGAGCTCGTGCTGGACGACGCGCGCCTGGAGCTCGCCGAGCTCGGCCCGGTACGGGGCGCCGGTGAGGTCCTGGCCCTCGAGCGTGACCGTGCAGGCCCGCTCGACCGGCACGCGCACCGGCCCGAGCGAGAGACAGCCCTCCTCCTCGGTCGAGACGGTGCTCGAACGCTCGACGATCCTGGGGTTGACGACGACGCGATCGTCGTCGCCATCCGTGAAGACGAAGAGCCGGCGCAGGACGCCGACCTGAGTCGCTGCGAGCCCTGCGCCGTGGGCATCGTGCATCAGCGCGGTCATCCGCTCCGCGAGCCGCGCGAGCTCGTCGTCGAACGTCTCGACCTCGTTCGCGCGCAGCCGCAGCACGGGGTCGGGGTACTGCCGGATCTGAGCCAGCGCCAGCCGTCGGCGGGCGACGTCCTCGGCGTCCGGCGCGCGTTCCTCGTCGACGACCTCTTCCTCGACCTCCGTCATAGCGACGCCAGTCTAGCCCGACAGGAACCTTGCAACAGACTGTTGCTAAGTCCTGCCGGAGCGTGGTGTGGTGCGGTGATTGGCCGACTTTGCAACACAGTGTTGCTAGGTCCGCTCAGAGCGACTGCGGGTCGACGTCGACGACCGCGGTCACGCCGGCCCGCCGCATCGCCGGCGCGGCGGCGGCGAGAAGCGCGGCGGCGCGCGTGGCCAGCGCACGCGGGCTGTCGGTCTTCGCCAGGAGCTGCGCCCGGTGACGTCCACGCAGGCGGAGCAGAGGCGCGGGGCCGAGCAGCTCCGCCCCCGCCTGGCCGAGCCCGCTCCGCAGCTCCTGCAGCAGCCGTTCCGGCGCCGTCGCGTCCGGCCCGGAGGCGGGATCGAGACCAGATGGCGGTAGGGCGGATAGCCGAGCTCCCGGCGCCGCTCGAGCTCACCCGCGAGGAAGCCCGCCACGTCGTGCCGCGCCGCGTAGGCGATCGAGGTCGCGTCCGGCTGGAAGGTCTGGACGAGGACGAGGCCCGGCGCGTCTCTGCCGCTCCGGCCGGCCAGCTGCGTCACGAGCTGGAACGAGCGCTCGTCCGCCCGGAAGTCCGGCAGCGCCAGGCCGGAGTCGGCGTCGACGACAGCCGCCAGGGCGACGCCGGTGAAGTGGTGACCCTTCGCGACCATCTGCGTGCCGATCAGCACCGCTCGCTCCGCCCTGGTGAACCGCTCGAGCGCGTCGCGGAGCGCCCCCGGCTTCGCGGCCGAGTCGGCGTCGAGCCGGATCCGCTCGAGCTCCGGCATCCGCTTCTCCAGCTCAGTCTCGAGCCGCTGCGTGCCGGCGCCGATCCGCGCCAGCTCGACGGAGCCGCAGGCCGGGCAAGCTTCGGGCACCGGCTCGGAGCGTCCGCAGTGGTGGCAGTGGAGCCTGCCGTCACCGTGCAGCGTCAGCGCGACGTCGCAGAGGTCACAGCGACGCGACACGCCGCAGGCCTTGCAGTGAAGCGCAGGCGCGACTCCGCGCCGGTTCAGGAGCAGGATCGCCTTGCCCCCGCCCTCGGCGAGCTTGCCGAGCTCCTGCAGGAGCGGCGCCGAGAGCGGGTAGCCGGCCTCGCGGCGGAGGTCGACGACGCGGACGCGCGGCATCGGCGCGCCGATTCGCGAGCTCAGCGAGAGCCGCTCGAGCCGGAGCCAGCTCTCCGGGCGCGGCGTCGCGCTGCCGTAGACGGCGACCGCGCCTTCGAGCGCGGCGCGCTTCGCCGCCACGGTGCGGGCGTCGTAGCGCGGATCGGACTCCTGCTTGTAGGAGGAGTCGTGCTCCTCGTCGATCACGATCAGACCCAGCGGGGACACGGGCGCGAAGACGGCCGAGCGCGCGCCGACGACGATCGGCGCCTCGCCGGAGGAGATCCGCTCCCGCTCGTCGCGCCGCTCGGCGTCCGTCAGCCCCGAGTGGAGCACGGCGACGCGGTCGCCGAACCGGCCACGGAACCTGCCGACGGTCTGGGGCGTGAGCGCGATCTCCGGCACGAGCACGATCGCCCCGCGGCCGCGCTCGAGCGCTGCGGCGCAGGCCCGGAGGTAGACCTCCGTCTTGCCGCTCCCGGTCGGGCCGTGCAGGAGCAGGTGGCCGCCCCCGTCGAGCGCCTCGGTCAGCCGCGCGACCGCCGCCGCCTGCTCGTCCGTCGGCTCGGGCGCTTCACCCTCGCCGCCCATCCCCTCGCGGGCTGCGGTCTCACGTCGCTCGCCGCGACGCGTCCGCTCGGCCGGTGCCACCAGCTCGAGCGCCCGCGCGGGCGTCGTGCCGTAGTAGTCGGCGAGCCAGAGCGCGAGGTCGACGAGCGCGGGCGGCAGTTGCGACACGACCCGCTCGACCGGCGAGATCACCATCCCGGCCGGCGCCTCCACCCCGGTCTCGACCACGACCGCACGCTGCGCCGCGCGCCCGAAGCGGACGGCCACGACCGCACCTTTCCCTACGCCCTCCGGCACCTCGTAGGTGAACGGCCGTGCGAGTGAGCGCGTGCGGACGAGCGGGTAGACGGACGCCAGCACCGGCCGAGCGTAGCCCGGCCTTCGGATCAGGCGCCGGCGGCGACGAGCACGAAGTCGGTCGCGAAACCGAGGACGAGCCCCGCGAACACCCCCCAGAGCACGACCTCCTTCGACGCGAAGCGCCGGCACACGGCCAGCAGCTCGATCACGACGAAGAGGATCGAGCCCGCCGCGAGGGCGAGGAACGCAACGGAGAGCGCGGTGTTGACCCACGCCTGCCCGACGAGCGTGCCGAGGAACGTCGGCCCGCCGCCGATCAGGCCTAGCGCGCCGAGGAAGAGCCAGCTCGGGCGATTCCTGTCGCCGGCGAGCGGCGCCACGATCCCGAACCCCTCGGTCGCGTTGTGCAGCCCGAAACCGATGATCAGGACGAGCGCCAGGCTGAGCTCTCCCCCGCCGCCGACTGGCCGATCGCGAGGCCCTCGGAGAAGTTGTGGAGGCCGATCCCTGCTGCGATGAAGACCGCGAGCCACTGGGAGGGCCAGAGGCTCATGTAGTGCGTCTCGAGCTGGAACTCCGCCATCGACGCGGCGCCTGCTCCGAGCATGGTGCGCTCGCGGCGCCGCTTGAGCCACGCGTCGTAGTGCGCGAGTGAGAGCAGGCCGACCCCGAAGCCACCCGCGAGGAGCAAGGCGAGCCACGCGAATCGGCCGTCGTTCCCTGCCGTCAGTGCGGCCTCGACCGGCTCGACGGCGGCCGACAGAACATCCCAGAGCAGGAAGATCAGGATGCCCGTCGCGACCGCGCTCATGAACGAGCGAGTGCCCTGCGACAGCGACTGCATCCGCCCCACGGGAAGGCCCAGGAAGATCGTGAAGCCGGCGATCGCGCCGAGGACGAGAATTTGTGCGTCGCTCACGGATCGCCACACTACACAATCGATGTAAGGCGTGCCTTACAAGACCGTCGCACTAGACTCGTCGGGATGGCGGGCGAACGGCATTCGGTGGACGAGTACCTCGAGACGATCTACTTCCTCGCCTTCCCGATTGGTGAGTACAGCGCACTGGCGGGTGCGAGCGCGATCGCGTCCCGGGTGGCCGAGATGCTCGGCGTCTCGCGCGCGTCCGCTGGTGAGATGCTGAAACGGCTCGAGCACGACGGGCTGGTCGAGCGGGGCGAGCAGAAGCAGGCGATCCTCACCTCGACCGGGATCGAGCGTGCCGAACGAGTCGTCCGCAAGCATCGCCTGATCGAGCGCTTTCTCACTGACTTCATGGGGTACACCGCCGCCGAGTCGCACGTGCATGCCGACGAGCTTGGCGACACGTTCAGCGAGGACATGGTCGAGCGGATCAACGTGCGGCTCGGCAAGCCCGACCGCTGCCCGCATGGCTGGCCGGTCGACCCCGAGGTCGAGCAGGCCGAGAACAAGGAACTGGCGGCGCTGTCGGAACTCGAGCCCGGCCAGAGCGCCGAGATCGTCCGCCTGGCCGAGCATGACGGCGACCTGCTGCACTGGTTCTACGACGAGGGTCTCGTCCCTGGCACTCGGGTCGAGCTGCGCGAGGGCTCGGGCGAAGGCCTGCGCATCGCTGTGGCCGGGGCCGAGCGGGCGATCGACGCCCGCGCCGCTTCGAGCCTCTACGTCCGCCCTGCCGCCTGAACACCGGCTCTTAGCCGCTTCTTAGACTCGCCTGGCACGATTTCTGCGGCAGGAGCCACGCGAAAGGAGAGCGCTGCGATGAAGGATCGGAAACTGCTGCTCGCGGTCGGCGCGGCGCTCGCCGCGATCGTCGTCGGCGGTGGCGCCGCGCTCGCGGCCTCCGGGTCGAGCAACCCCGCCTCGAGCTTCCTCGGCGATGTCGCGAAGAAGCTCGGCATCAGCGAGACGAAGCTCACGGACGCGATCAAGGCTGCACAGATCGACCGGATCGACGCGGCTCAGGCGCGCGGCGACCTGACCAAGGCGCAGGCCGACGCACTGAGGGAGCGGATCCGCTCCGGCGACGAGCCCATGATCCTCCCCGGGTTCCGCAAGCAAGGCCTCGGGCCGCTGGGCCTCCCACGACTCGGCAGGGGCTTTGGCCCCGGCCACCACGGATTCGGCTTCGGCTTCCCCGGGCGCGGCGGCGACGTCCTGAAGGCGGCCGCGGACTACCTCGGGATCACCGAGGCGCAGCTCCTGGAGTCGCTGCGGAACGGCAAGACCCCGGCGCAGGTCGCAAAGGACAAGGGCAAGTCAGTCGACGGGCTCAAGGACGCGGTCAAGAAGGCGATCCGGGCCGACGTGGACAAGGCCGTGCAGAACGGGATGTTGACGAAGGCGCAGGGCGACAAGGTCTACGACGCGCTGGCCAAGGGCGCCGACCGGCTGGTCGACAGCGGCTTCGGCCGGCTGCACTTCGAGCTCGGCGACAAGCGCGGAGGGTTCCACCTCGAGTTCCGGATGAACTCGGACGGGCCCGGCGCGAGCTTCGACTTCGACGGCCGGGCGCCACAGCTGCCCGCGGCGCCCGCAGCCCTCCCCGTCTTCTAGACCGTAGCCTCGGCGGCGAGGCCGGCGGCGCTGCGAAGCGCGTCGGCCTTGTCCGTCCGCTCCCACGTGAAGTCGCGGTCCTCGCGGCCGAAGTGGCCGTAGGAGGCCGTCTTGCGGTAGATCGGCCGGAAGAGGTCGAGGTCGCGCTGGATCGCGCCCGGCCGGAGGTCGAAGTGCTCGCCGATCAGGCGCTCGATCGTCGTGAGCGGCACCGCCTCGGTGCCGAAGCAGTCGACGACGAGCGAGAGCGGATGGGCGACGCCGATCGCGTACGCGATCTGGAGCTGGCAGCGCTCCGCCAGCCCGGCCGCGACGACGTTCTTCGCCACGTAGCGAGCCGCATAGGCGCCAGAGCGGTCGACCTTCGTCGGGTCCTTGCCCGAGAACGCGCCGCCGCCGTGCGGGGCCGAGCCGCCGTACGTATCGACGATGATCTTGCGACCGGTCAGCCCGGTGTCGCCCATCGGGCCCCCGAGCACGAACTTGCCGGTCGGGTTGACGAGCACGAACTCTCGGTCGTGGTCGAGCCGGCTCTCGTCGAAGAGGTCGTGGGGCAGGATCGGGCGGAGCACGTGCTCGATCAGGTCCGGCTTGATCAGCGACTCGGCGTCGAGACCGTCGCGGTGCTGGGTCGAGATCAGGATGCGCTCGATCTCGACCGCACGCTGGTGCCCGTGGTCGTCGAGCTCGTAGCGGACGGTCACCTGCGCCTTGCCGTCGGGGCGCAGGTACGGGAGCACATCGGCCTTCCGCACCTCTGACAGCCGCTTCGTGATCCGGTGCGCGAGCATGATCGGCAGCGGCATCAGCTCTTCGGTCTCGCGCGTCGCGTAGCCGAACATCATCCCCTGGTCGCCCGCTCCCATTCGGTCGAGCGGGTCGTCGTCGCCGCGCTGGCGCTCGTACGACTCGTCGACGCCCTGCGCGATGTCGGGCGACTGCTCGTCCAGCGCGACCATCACACCGCAGGTCTCGGCGTCGAAGCCGTACTTGGCGCGCGTGTAGCCGATCCCGGCGATCGTCTGGCGGACGAGCCGTGGGATGTCGACGTAGGTGCTCGTCGTGATCTCGCCGGCCACGACGACGAGCCCTGTCGTGATCAGCGTCTCGCACGCGACGCGGGAGTCGCGATCATCCGCGAGCACGGCGTCGAGCACCGCGTCCGAGATCTGGTCGGCGATCTTGTCGGGGTGACCCTCGGTGACCGACTCGGAGCTGAAGCTGAAGGAGCGCGCGGCCATTGCCGCCAGCAGATTAGCGGGCGGGAACGGACAGGAAGCCGTGGAACGAGACGCCGTGGCCATCCGCCGAGGCGTTCGCGGCGAAGGACTCGATCGGGGCCAGGTTCCGGGCCAGCTCGGGCGGGACATCCGCGTCGGCGAGGTCCGCGAGCCCACCGATGAGCTCCGTGGCGCCGCACCATGTCGACGTAGACCAGCCCGGCCGTCCGGTCGGCGAACCCGACCTTCTCAGCGGCGCGGTCGAAGGCGGCCTCGTCGACGAGCTTCGCGTTCGGCGAGCGGAACTCCCGGAGCGCGTTCGGGCCGGTCGAGACGAAGAGCGTCCCGTCGTCCACCGCCCACGAGATCCTCACCTTGTCCAGGGCGACAGCGTGCACGGGCACGCCGTCCGTCTCCGTGCGCTCGAACGAGCCGCCGAGCTTGCGGGCGACGCGGTCGAGCATTCCCATCGCCACCTCGCCGTCCTCGACCTCGACCGCGAGCGTCACCTCGGGGATCGGCAGGCCCGGGCGGACGTAGAGCACGCCCTGGCCCTGCAGCAGCCCGAGCAGGTCCTGGAGCCGGACGCCGAGTGCGTTCTCGAAGTCGCCGTAGAACGGTGCAAGGTTCGAGCCCGTCACGGCCTTGGTTGCCTCCTCGCTGCCATGGAACGAGACGGCGAGCACCACTCCGGCCGGGACCTGGCGAAGCAGCGTCGGGTCGTAGCTCTCCGGCGCCTTGTCCATCCGGACCGTCCCGTCGAGGGCCAGGCCGTCGTCTTTCGCCGTCAGCGCCGCGCCGAGCCATTCGAAGCCGCCCGTGGACGCGGACGGGACGACTGCGCCCGTGGCAGGCGCAGGCGCCCAGCCGCCGAGGTTGAGTCCGCTGGCGCGCACGAACACGGTTCCGAGTGCGTCCTCGGGCAGGTCGGCGATCGCAGCGGCGAACTCGTCGTTGTCATCGAGACGTGGCCCGTCCAGCGCGGTCTTGTAGGCGTCGAGCGTCGCCTGCTTCTCGGCCACCGCCACCCAGCCGTCGTCGAGCTGCTCGAACGCCGCCTTCGTGTGCGCGCGGCCGAGCAGCGCCTCGAGCTTGGCGCGCAGCGGCGGCTTCGTCAGAGCGACCGGGTCGCCGCCGCCACGTGGCAACACGATCGCGCTGATCGGCCCGAGTGCAGGCTTGACGTCGTTCTCCCAGTCCAGGCCCTCGCCCGCCAGTGCCTTCGAGATCTCGGAGAGCAGCCTGTCGCCGTCGGGGAAGCGGCCCAGCAGCTCTTGCACCTGCTGCCACTCGGCGGCGTCGGAATCCGTCACGACGCCGACGAAGAGGGCCGCGTCGGCGGGCGCCATCGACGCAGGCCCGGCGCTCCGAGGCGCACCGGTCTGCTCGGAGGCGCTGCTGCCGCAGCCCGCGAGCACGAGCGCGACGGCAAGCGCCAGCAGCGTGAGGTGAATCGACCGCATGTTCACGACCCCTATCGGCCCCGAAGGCTAACGACCTGAGCGGTCGCCCTCAAGGCGCGCGCCCGGATCGTCGAGCGCGACGCGGCCCGGATCGTCCCCGGGCGCTCGGCGCGGATCAGCCTCGGCGACGGCAGCAGCCGGAGGCCCGGCGACGGCCGCAGACTGAGACCCGTTGCCGGCAGCAGCCGGACGCCCGGCGCCAGCACAGCGGCCATCAGCCCACCGTCCTCGTGCTCGAGCCCGAGCGCGTGGCCGAGCTCGTGGGCGACGACGGTGACGAGGTCCATCGCGCCACCGCTGATCGTCCAGCCCCAGCCCGCTGCGGTCGTGTCGATCGTGATCGTGGTGCCCTCGAAGCTGCCGAGCGCGAGCCCGTCGAGGTCGCCCACGACGACCGAGATCCCGCGGAAGTCGACGCCCGGCCGGGCCGCGATCCACTCGGCCTTCGCCGCGGAGACCGCCAGGTCGAGCTGCCGCTGGTCGAGCTGCGTTTGGTCGCCCTGCGCCGTCGCAGCCGCAGCCGCGGTGAGCGGCGCGAAATCGTTGTCGAGGATCGTGACGACGCCGGTGCCGTCGCCGATGACGGCGCCGGCCGGGTTCGTGAGCACGACGCTGAACTGCTCGGTCGGCTCGACCACGGTGTTGTTCACGATGTTCACCCCGAAGGTGCGCTGCGTCACTCCGGGAGCGAACGTCAGCGTCGCGGTGGCGGTCTGGTAGTCGCTGCCGGCCAGCGCCGTGCCCGCCACGGTCGAGATCGTCACGGTCACCGTGCTCGCCGACGCCTTCGACAGGGTCACGACGATCGTGATGGCCGTCGTGCCCGAGTTCGCCTCCGTGACCGTCAGGTCCGTGACGGCGAGCTGCGCGGCCGTCGAGCCGTTGTCGGCGTCCGTCAGGATGCCGAACTCCGCCGTCGAATTCGTGTCGCGCTGGTTGTTCCTGTTGCCCGGCTGCGGATCGCCCGGGCTGCCGCTCTGGGACTGCCAGTCGGCGTCGGCGCTCGTGACGAGTCCGATCTCGCCGAACGGCTCGCCGTTGCGGGCCGCGGTGCCGCCGCGCGTGCGGTCGGCGCCGAGCGCCCTGGACAGCGCGTACAGATAGCCCTCGGCGTCCGGCGGCAGCGAGCGGTTGACCGTCGGGGCGCCGAAGGCCGAGAACGGAACGAAGAAGCTGTCGAACTCGCGCAGGTCGTACATCCGGTCGGTGATCGTGTTGGCGATCTGGACGTCGCGCCCGGCGCCGCCGAACGTGATGTCCCCGAACGACGGCCCGCCGGTGGTCGCGGTCCGTGCATCCGGCCGGTCGTTCGCGAGCGGATCAGCGGTGCCGACCGTCGAGTCGAGGTCGTCGTCGGCCTGGAGCAGGTCGTCGCCGTACCCGCCGAAGAGGTAGTCGCGGTTCGTGCCGCCGACGATCCAGTCGTTGCCGACGTCGCCGAAGAGGGTGTCGCGGCCGTCGTCGACCACGGCGCTCGGGTTGCTCTGCGTGAACCGCGCCCGGAAGTTGAGCAGGAACTCGATCGGAACGCCGCCCGCCACGGGCACCATCACCTTGCGCCACGGGTTGTTCTCGTCGAAGTAGCGGAACTCATCGGGGGCGGCGGCGCGGAAGCCGTGCTGGAGCACGTCGCCCGGCTTGTAGTACAGCCCGAGCAACGCCAGCGGGTCGCCGACGTAGTAGAACGCCAGCGCCTCGGCGCCGGACATCGCATCGTCACCGGCGCCGCCGTGCAGGAAGTCGTTGCCGAGGCCGCCGTACAGCACGTCGTTGTGCCCGAGGTAGAACGGCTCGACGTCGGCCTGCTTGGACAGCGAGCCGGTGACGTTGACGATCGTCGTCTGCTGGTCGCCGTTGAGGCTCAGCGTCGTCTGCGTCGTCGCGGCGATGCCGTACAGCGGCTCGGCGGTCCCGTTCCGGCTCGTGAGCAGCAGGCCGTCGTCGCCGAGGATGCCGTCGACGCCCGTACCGCCCGAGATCCAGTCGTAGCCGGACTCGCCGTACAGGTCGTCGGACTGGCCCTCGCCCCAGATCCGGTCGCTACCGGTCTGGCCGTGGATGATGTCGTCGCCACTCTCGCCGTGCAGGAAGTCGGCGCCGCCGATGTTCGTGTTGCGGAGCGCGTCGGTCGTGACGAGCGTCGAGACGGCCTGGTTGGTCGGGTTGGTCGAGACGTACTCGGCGTCGCCGCGCGGGCTGTAGTCGAGCAGGGCGACCGCGCGCGGGATGACCTTCGCCGCGCCGTACGAGTCGTAGTTGAACTGCAGATAGAGACCGGCGGAGCTCACGAGGCGGATGACCTTGCCGTTGTCGCCCAGGATCACGTCGGCGTCGCGGGCGTGACCGGTCGTCGACGTGTCGCCCGGGTCGTCGAGTGCGATCCGGGTCCCCGAGCCGCCGTAGATCGTGTCGGCGCCGTCCGGCCGCTGCGCGGGCGTCGTCAGGCCGAAGAAGTTCGAGCTGCCGCCGACGATGTCATCCTGACCCTGGTTGCCGAAGATGACGTCGTCGCCGCCGCCGCCCTCGATGTAGTCGTCGCCGTCGCCGCTGCCGTCGACCGACGGGTTCAGGAGCACGTTGTAGGTGGCGTCCTTGCAGGCGCCGACACGGCTCCCGACCGTCGCGCTGCCCGGGTGGCCGCCGCTCGAGCATGCCGAGGCGGTGCCGGCAGAGACGAGGTCGATCGAGCCGTCGCCCTGGATCGTGTCGTTCCCGAGTCCGCCGAAGATCATGTCGTCGCCCGCGCCGCCGGCCAGGTAGTCGTTTCCGGTGCGAGCCGCCGCAGTCGTCGAGGCGTCGTGGTCGATCAGGGTGATCACGAAGTCGCTCCACCACGCCTGGCCGGTCGGGTCGAGCCGGGGCTCGTCCGTCGTGAGGACGGTGCCGAACGGAGCGCCGTTGACGTCCGTGCCGTAGATCTGCCCGAGGGCCGTCAGACCCTGGAAACGCGGCTGGTTGAAGTTGTTCAGATGCGTGCGCCGGTCGAGAGAGGCGTTGTCGCCGAAGACGAGGTCTCGGCCGGCGCCGCCGTCGATCGCGTCGTGGCCCGTGCCGCCGAGGAGGATGTCCTCGCCCGCACCGCCGCGGATCTGATCGTCGCCGCCGAGCTCGTTCGCAATCGGCGTGACGAGGAAAAGCGCACCGGAGGCGGCTTGGTACTCGAGCCGTGCGTGGTCGCCGACGACGACGTCGTTGCCGGCGCCGGCGTCCACGGTGTCGCCGCCGATGCCCGCGGCGATGACGTCGGCGTCCTCGTTGCCCTCGATCACGTCGGCCGCGCCGGTCGAGTCCGCCGTGTCGGACGTCTCGAGCAGCTCCCGCGCGAACGCCGTCGTCCAGAGGATCCGGCCGTTGTCGCCGAGGATCAGGTCGCGATCGGTGGTGGTGATCGCGACGCCGCGCAGGACGCCGAACTTCCCGCCGCCGAACGTGGCAGCCGACGTCGCGACGGCAACGAGCTGCGTTGCGAATGGCGTGGCGAGCGGGCCGGTGCTGTTGCCGCCGTACAGCCAGTCGCCGCCGTTGCCACCGAGGATGGCGTCGTCGCCTGCGCCGCCGTAGATCGCGTCCGCAGCCCCGAGCGACGGGTTCGTGGTCGTGATCGCGACGACGTTGGCCGTCGAGAAGATCCTGCGGGTTCCGGGCGTCTGGGTGATCTCGCCGTGGTCGCCGAGGATGAAGTCGTTGCCCTCGTCGCCGCGGATGAGGTCGCTGCCCGGCGTCGCTCCGCGCACGATCTCGAGCGCCTCGGTCGTCAGCGCCGGGTTTCGGAGCAGCTGCACGAGGATGGCGATGTCGACGTTGAACTCGGAGTCGCCGTAGATGTGGTCGTCGCCCGCCTGGCCGAAGATCCAGTCGCCGCCGGTGCCGCCGGCGATCTGATCGCCCGCCCGGCCGCCGGCGAGGATGTCGTTGCCGGGCCCGCCGAAGATCGTCAGCACGGCGTTCGTCCCCGCTCCGTTGATCGTGTCGTTCCCCGGGTTGGAGAACAGCAGCGCGTTGACGCTCGCGACGCCTGACGTCCCGCTGTAGCGGCCGCCGGACAGCAGGCCGTTCTGCGACGTGTCGCCGTAGAGGATCAGCGGGCCGGCAACGACGTTCGAGCCGCCGTTGTCGAGGACGGTGAACGTGTCGGCGTCGCCGCCGCCGTGCACCACGGTGACGACGTTCGCTGCCGTCGCGTCGATGGTCGCGTTCTCCTTCTTCTGACCGAGGAGGACCTCGACGACCTCGAAGCCCGTGTACGTGATCCCGCCGCCGAAGCGGAGCAGGTCGGGCGCCGCCGGCGTGCCGCGATCGAGCACGAGGTCGCCGCCCATGCCGAACCCGGTGATGGCATAGCCCGGGTTCTGGAGGGCGATCCCGGCCCCGGGCGCCTGGCGGTACGTGAGGGCGCCGGTCGAGTCGGCGCGGCTGCCGTCGTGGAAGACGTCGAGCTTGTCGACGCTCGCGTCGTCCACCCCGCTGCCGGAGCTCACCTGCGACTCGTTGACGGTCCGGTCGTCGGTCTCGGTCGGCAGCGTCACGCCGCGGACGAGCGCGTAGACGGCGCCGGGCGACGGCCCGCCGAGCACGACGAGCGGCCCGCGGACCCGGTCGAGCACGTGCGGCTGGTACGGGAACGAGAGCCGGTCGGCGCTGCCCGCCGGCGCCGGAACGCCCTGGACCTCGATCTCGATCCCGGAGTCGACCGTCCAGGTGGCGGCGGCGAAGGTGACCGTGAGCGTCGAGGCGAACGCGCCGCCCGAGCCGGCGAGACGGATCAGCGAGCGGCCGTCGGTCGCGATCGTGATGCTGATGTCGGAGCCCGGAGCGCGGGTGAGGAAGAGCTCGTACGTGTCGGTGGCGCCGCCCACCGTGACGGTCGTGTTGCCGTCGCTCTCGCGGACGATGACGCCCGGGTTCTCGTTGTCGTAGACCGTGACCTCGGCGACGTTGCCGGCCATCCCGGCGAAGGCGGAGCCGGCATTCGAGCTGGTGGCGGTGTAGGTGACCACGATCGTCTCGAGGTTCTCGAACACCGAGTCGTCGAACGCCTTCACCGTCAGCGCCACACCGGTCGACCAGTTGAGGCTCGTGAACTGCACCGAGGTGACCTGCGTCGCGCCGAGCCAGAAGGTCAGGTCGCCGGTTGCGAGCCCGTTCTGCAGCAGGTTGACGGTGACGGTCTCGCCGAGCTCGGGCGCCCGGGTGAGCGCCAGGTGGATCGTGTCCGTGAAGCCGCCCTCGAGCACCGTGGTCGAGTAGTCCTCGTTCGTCGTCGACGGGTCGATCTCCGTCACGAGCACCTCGCCTCGGTCGTCGTCGATCACGCTGACGGCGACGTCGCGGAGGATGATCCCGCCGAAGCGCGCGTCGGAGCTGATCGCGCTGTGCGAGACCATCACGACGCGCACACCCTCGGCGGCCGTGTCGGCTGCCGCGCGCACGTAGACGGTGATCGGCGTGTTCCAGTTCCCGTCGTCGAAGACGAGCACGAGTGCCTTCGTCCAGCTGGTCGGGTCGGCCGGGTTCAGCGAGAGCTCGACGCTGTCGCCGCCGAGCGCCTGATCACGAGTGCTGGCGGTGCCCCCGGAGACCGTCAGGTAGACCGGTCCAGGTCGGCGAGGCGAGCAGGCGGACGTCGTACGAGTCCACCAGGCTGCCTGCCTCGGTGACGCGCGTCCTGCCGCCGCTCTCGGTCAGCGAGATGAGCTGGCCCGCGGCGGGATCGAGGACGCGAACCCGCAGGCCGTCGATGCCAATGCCCTGATAGAGCGGATCCGACCCGGCGCCGACGGCGTGCCCAATGCTGCTGCTGCCGCCGAGCAGGTCGTTGCTCCGGATGATCTCGGTCACGTCGCCCAGGACCTCGATGCGGTCGGTGCCGAGGCCGCCGATCACCGTCGTGACCACGGTCGGCGACGTGCCGAGGACGAAGATCGTGTCGTCGCCCTCGAGCGCGTCGACCGTCACCTTCTCGACGCCGCTGAACGTGACGTTCAGGCCGGCGCCGAACACGCCCTCCGGGGTGACGACGAACGAGTCGGCGAAGACCGTGCCCAGGACGACCACCGAGTCGAGGCCGTCGCCGCCCTCGATGCTGACCGGCGCGTTGACCGTGTACTGGATCAGATCCTGGCCGGAGCCGCCGTTCAGATCCGTGTGCGCTTGGTCGACCGCACCCCGGCCCGGGACGGCGACGAAGGCCCGGACGACGAACTGGTCGTTGCCGTCCTCGCCCTCGAGCCGGAGCGGCGCCTGGTTGCGGTAGACGCTGAAGACGTCCTCGCCCGCGCCGCCGAACACCGTCGTCGCGTACGAGACGCCGTTGCTCAGCCACGCGATCCCCTGGACGCCCTTGCCGGTCGCCAGGGCGGCGTCGATCGCCGCGTTGATCGCGTCGACCTTCGCTTGGGTGAGTGCCTGGGTGACCGGGTCGAAGACCGTCGAGCCGTTCGCGACGACGACGCCGATGATCACCGCAGACGTGGCGAACCGGTCACCCGCTGCGATGCCGTGGCTTGCGGCGTCGAAGAGCCCGGCGATGTCGGCGCGCGGCGTGTTGAAGATCTGCCCGATCTGGAAGCTGTCGTTGCCTGCGCCGCCGTCGAGCGTCGTGATCGCGCTGTTGTCGTCGACGACGAAGCGGTCGTTGCCGCCGAGGCCGCGGACGGTGAGGCGGCCGTTGATCGCAGTCGTGTAGTTGACCCGCTCGACGCCGTCGCCCGCGCTGACGCCTGGCGTGCCGTCCGAGTCGTTGATCAGAGCGACGAAGTCGCGCCGGACGAGGAAGAGGTCGTCGGGCGAGTTGGCGAGCCCGGCCACGACGTCGGCGCCCTCGATCACGAGCGTGTCGACGCCGTCGTCCGGCGCACCCTCGTCGAGGACGTTGATCAGCGCGTTGCCCGCGTTCGCGAGATGGACGGTGTACGCGTCTGTGCCGCCGCCACCGAAGAGGTTGAGGACGGCGTGGATGCCGTTCTGGTGCGTCCGGCCGAAGGTCCAGACGCCGGGTGCGGCCGGCGCGACGTTGACACGGAACGTGTCGTTGCCCTCCTGCCCGTAGAGCGACGTGAGGCCGGAGATCGTGTTCACCCAGATCTGGTCGTCGACCTGGTTCACCGCCTCGGTGCCGCTGCCCGCGTACAGCTGGGTCGGAGCGGCATGCGTCGAGTCGACGAAGAACCGGTCACCTGCGCTGCCGAGCCAGATGTTCAGGTCCTCGAGGCCGCCGTACGTGATCCCGGCAGGCGCCATGTCGAGGCCCGTGATCGTGGTCGAGGTCAGGACGCCGTCGTTGCTCGACGTGTCGCCGGAGTCGTCCACGTTCAGTCGGTCGGTGCCGCCTGCCGGCTGTCCCGAGCCGATCACGACGAGCGCCGCCTGGATCCCGTCGACGTTGCCGCCGACGTTCCCGACCGCGTCGGCCGGGGACGACAGGCTGCCCACGTTGACGGTGTCGGACCCGCCTTCTGCGTCGATCGTCGTCACCCCTGCGATCGACCGCACCGCCACGCGATCGCCGCCGTCGCCCGTCTTGAGGTCGGTGGTGCCGGCGTGCGTGCTCACGATCGTGAAGGTGTCGGCTGCTGACCCGAGCCAGATGTTCAGGTGCTCGATGCCGCCGTACGTGATCCCTGCGGGCGCCATCTGCAGCCCGGTCAGCGTGGTCGAGGTCAGGGTGCCGTCGTTGGGGTCCGACTCGCCCGACTCGTCGACGTTCAGGACGTCGCTGCCCGACGTCGGCGCCGAGCCCTGGACGATGAGCGCCGCCTGGATCCCGTCGACGTTGCCGCCCACGTTGCCCGTCGCGTCCGCCGGCGTCGAGAGGCTGCCGACGTTGACGGTGTCCGAACCGTCCTGGGTGTCGATCGAGGTCGTGCCCGCGATCGACTGCACCGCGACACGGTCGTCGCCGGCACCCGTCTCGAGCGAGGTGGCCGCGGTGTGCGTGCTCAGGATCGTGAAGTCGTCGCCGCCACTTCCGAGCCGGATCGCGAGCGCCTCGATCGAGCTGTAGGTGATGCCCAGCTCACTGCTCGTGCTGCCGGGCATCCCGAGGCCCCAGACGCGATTCGAGGTGAGGAAGCCCGTGTTCGTGAGGCTATCGCCGGTGTCGTCGAGGTTGAGCGTGTCCGCCGCGCTCTCGCCGTTGACGACGAGCAGGCCCGCGATCGAGTTGACGTTGCCGTTGCCGAGCGGCGAGGCGCTGCCGACGTTGACGACGTTCGGCCCGGAGCCCGTGCCGGTCTTGACGGTCGTCAGCGTGACGGCGTTCGTGCTCCGGACGTTGAACGTGTCCGGGCCGGTGCCGAGCAGAACGTTGAGCGTCTCGACGAAGGAGTACTCGATGCCACCGGTGCCCATGCCGAGACCGGTGACGCGCGCGTCGGTCATTGTGCCGGTGTCGCCGGCGGTATCGCCGCTGTCGTCAACGTTGACCACGTCGCTGCTCGACTGGCCGACGACGACGAGCGTGCCGGCGATCGCGTGCGTCGTCACCGGAGTCGTCGAGCCGACGTTGATCGTGTTCGTGGAGCTACCGACGCCGGTCTCGATCGTCGTCACGGTCGTGGCGTTCGTGCTGCGGACGTTGACGGTGTCGGCCCGCTCGCCGAGGCGGATCCGGAGCGCCGCGATCCCGCTGTAGGTGATGCCGCCGACGGTCTCTGTGCTGCCCGGCATCCCGAAGCCCCAGATCCGCGTGGCGGTGAGGAAGCCGGTCGAGGCGCCGTTCGCGTCCTTGTCGTCGACGTTGACGGTGTCGTTCCCCGACTGCCCGTTGACGACGAGCTGGCCGGCCAGGGTGTCGACGTTGCCGGAGGCCGCAGGCGCGTCGCTGGAGACGTTGACGACGTTCGCCGAGC
Source organism: uncultured Gaiellaceae bacterium (assembly GCA_963808915.1). Taxonomy (GTDB): domain Bacteria; phylum Actinomycetota; class Thermoleophilia; order Gaiellales; family Gaiellaceae; genus CAVTBT01. The sequence continues at coordinate 33,654 of CAWEHJ010000003.1, forward strand.
CCGAGCCGGTGAAGATCGTCGTCACCGTGCCGGAGGCGGTGCCGCGAACGTTGGTCGTGTCCGCCCGCTGGCCGAGGGAGAGGTTCAGCTGCTCCAGCCCGCTGTAGGAGATGCCGCCGGCGGTCGCGCTGCTCCCGGGCATCCCGAGGCCCCAGACGCGCGTGGCGCTGACGAATCCGGTGGCTGTGATGGCGTCGGCGTCGTAGGCGTTGACGGTGTCGGCCCCCGACTCGCCGACGATCACGAGCGTCCCGGCGATCGAGTCGAGGTCGCCGTTCGTGAGCGCGGCCGTGCTGCTGACGTTGACAACGTTCGCCGTCGCGGTGCCGCCGGTGAAGATCGTCGTCGTCGCGCCACTTGCCGTGCTGCGGACGTTGACCGTGTCGGCGCGGACACCGAGGCGAAGCGTCAGGGCCTCGATGCCGCCGTAGGTGATGCCGTTGCTCGCTTCGCTGCTGCCGGGCATGCCGAGGCCCCAGATCCGCGAGCTCGTGAGGAAGGCCGTCTCCGGGCCGATCGTCCCGAGGTCGTCGACCTGCAACGTATCGGAGCCCGCGTCGCCGCCGTTGACGATCAGCAGGCCGGCGATGCCGTCCACGGTCGCTCCCGGGCCGACGCGGACGGCGTCGTTGCCGGAGCCGCCGTTGATCGTCGTGGTGGTGCCGGCGAGCGTCTGGTTGACGGTGACGGTGTCGGCACCGTCGTTCAGGTTCAGCGTGAGCGCGGCGCCGCCCTTTGCGCTCTGCGCGTCGTCGATGGCGATCGAGACGCCGCCGCTGCGCGCGATCGTGACGGTGGCCGACGTGACCGAGACGCTGAAGTTGTCGGTCGAGGAGGAGCCGTTCAGGACGAACGTCTCGCCGACCAGGTCGTTCCCGAAGAGGATGTGGATGCTGGCGAGCGTCGACGCGCCGACGGACGAGACCGTGACGGTGTCGGCCCCGCCGAGCGCGTAGAGGTCGGACGCCTCGATGCCGGCCGATCCGAGCGTGGCGCCGGACACGGCGATCGTGAAGCCCGTCGTGGTCAGTGCATACGCCGCGACGTCGGCGGAATCCGTCAGCGTGACGCGCAAGCGGTCGGTGCCCGCGTTGCCGTCGATCGTGTCGAGGCCGTCGCCGAGCCGCCAGAGGATCGTGTCGTCGCCGTCGCCGCCGAGGGTCTTGTCGACCCCCGTGCCGCCGGTGATCGTGTCCGCGCCGCCGCCGCCGGAGACGGAATCGTCGCCGCTGCCGCCGTCGAGGGTCTCGTTGCCGGACCCGCCGAGCAGCTTGTCGTTGCCGGCGTTGCCGTTCATCGTCGACGTGCCCGCGCCGCCGAGGAGGAGGTCGTCGCCGTCGCCGCCGTTGAGCGTCGCGGAGCCGGAGCCCTGGTAGCTGAGCGTGTCGTTCCCGACTCCACCCGAGAGGTCGGCGTCGGCGAGCACGCCGGCCACGATCTCGATGTAGTCCGCCCCGGAGCCGGCGTCGTACACGACGATGCGGCTGACGCCCGTGTAGGTCTGGTTGAGGCCGAACGCCGACACCGAGACCTCCTCGTTCCCCTTCGTTCCGCCGACGTGCGTGACGATGAACGTCTCGTCGGTCACGTCGCCGAACCCGTTTCGGGCGGAGGCGTAGCTGCCGATGTTCAGCCGCAGGACGCCACCCGAAAGCTTCGTGGCGAGCACCGGAGGAGGCGGCACCTGCGAGGCGCCGGGCGGGTCGAGGCTGCCGAGGCTGAAATGCACCGTGAGGCAGGCCGTGTCGATCAGCAGGTCGACACAGCCCCTCACCGCGACGTCGAGGCGGTTGTTGGAGATCGTGACGTCGGCGGAGACGCTGATCCCGATCTTGATGCCCGCGATCTCGAGTCCGGCGGCGCCGCTGATGTGGAAGCTGAAGCTGTGGTCGGTGATCGTGAGCGACGCATCGGCGTCGAGGTACGCCGGCCCCGCCCGGACGTGGAACCCGCCGGTCGCGGTGAACGAGAACGTGACGACGCCGTTGAACGCGTCGAAGAAGCCGTAGAAGGCGATATTCAGTGGTCCGATCACGAGGGACAGCGGGCTCGTCTTCAGCACTTCGATGCGGAAGTGGTTCGGCGAGATCGTGACGACGAGCGAGCCGGTCGCCTTGAACCCGATCACGTTCACGGTGGCGTTCGTGACGCTGACGCGAACGGTGCGCGCCGGAATCCCGAGGACCGGACTGCTCGTCGTGTTGAGCTCGAACATCAGCTGACCGGAGATCTCGATCCCGTCGAACGGCCGGAAGGACGAGCCGATCTGCGTCCTGATCACGAGGCCGCTCGAGTTGATGATCACGTCGGCGACCAGGTTGAAGCTGATCCCGAAGATCACGAGCTTCGCGTCCGCGTGGACGTTGAGACCCGTGCTGCCGACCGTGAGGTCGAACGTGCCCGTCGCCGAGATGGAGTTGTTGAGCACCGAGAGCGTGCCGGCGATGTGGATCCGCACGTAGGTTCCGGCGGCGAGGTCGACCTGCTGACCGGCGATCGAGCCCACGTACTGGCCGGTGGTGTTCACGGCGAGGGTCAGGTTGCCGGTGAAGAGGAACGTGCTCGCGCTGCCGAAGCTGGCCCCGAGCGACAGCTTCGCGGCGATGCCGTTCTTGCCGATCAGCAACGCTCCGGTCGTGGCGAGGTCGAGGAGCGTCGTGCCGGCGACGATCGCCTTCAGATGTGCGTCCGCCGCGACCTCGAGGCCGGCGGCGCCGCCCTGAATGCGGAACGAACCCTGGAGCTTGAAGCTCGCCGTCGAGTCCCCGCCCAGCTGCAGGGCACCCGCGATCACCAGGCGGACGTACGGGCCGGCCAGCAGATTGACGTTGACGCCGCCGATCGTCGGAATCGACTGGCTGGTCGTGTTGAGTTCGAAGCTGAAGGTGCCGTTGAAGCTGAAGCCGGTGCCGCCGGAGAGGGCGTTGACGCCGAGCGTCAGGCCGATCTTGGCGGCGATGCCCTGGCCGTTGATCAGGAGCGCGCCGACGGCGTCGAGGCGCAGGATCGTCTGGCCGGCGATACGCGCCTCGAGCTTGGCGTTCGCCGCGATGCTCAGGCCGGTCGTGCCGACCGACAGGTCGAACTTTCCGGCGAGGAAGAGACCGCTCGTGCCGACGCCGAAGCCCAGGTCACCCTCGGCGTGGAGCCGGACGTAGATGCCCGCCGCAAGATCCTTCGTGACGTCGTTGGGATCGAGATGGACGACGGCGTTGGTGGTGTTCACCTCGAGCAGCAGCGACGCGTTGAACGTGAACCCGTTTCCGTTGAGGACCGAGTTCGCGCCGACTGAGACGGCCAGCCGGCCGGCGATCGTGTAGAGGGGCAGCGGTGCGGCGGGCGCCGCGTCGCGGATCCGGAGATCGCCCTCGACGTTGAGGCGGATCAGCGTGATGGGTCCGGCTCCGAAGTCGACGAGGGCGAGCAGGAGGCCCTTGACCGAGATCGCGAAGCCGTCCTCCCGGCTGCCGGAGACGAGCACGCTGCCTTCGATCCGGAAGCCGACGACGCCTCCGAGCGAGAACTGGATGTGGCCCGAGGCGCTGATCTTGACGGTCAGCGCGGCGAGCTGGACCCCGTCCACGGTCGCAGGCCCGGACGTCGTGTTGATCTCGACCGCCGCGCTGAACGCGATCTCGAAGCCGGTGCCGCCGATCTTGTCGACAGTGCCCGGAGTCCCCACGGTCGCTTCGACGCCGATCCGGATGAAGCCGGCGATTCCTGCGGTCGAGAGCTGCAGCCCGCCGTGGGCGTCGGCGTCGAGGAACGTGTCGCCGGAGAGGGAGATCTCGGCGGAGATCTCGAGCATCGTCGGCGAGATCGTGAAGTCGAACCGGCCCTTGAGCGTCAGCTCGACGGCGCCGGAGCCGGTCGTCGAGAAGACGAGCGATCCGGCCGCCGAGAGGTGCAGCGTGCGCTCCGGCAGGCTGATCGTCTGCAGGGTCGTGCCGATCGTGCCCTGCTTCGTGTCGATCGGGAAGCTCAGAACGTCCTTCGCGACGGCAGCCGTGTTGAACTCGAGGAGGAACTGGGCCGTCAGCTGGAATCCGGGCGTGAGCTCCGTCGCCGTGCCGGCCTTCAGCGACAGCAGCGCGCGCCCGTAGATGCCGTCCGCGTCGATGCCGAAGTTGGCGGCTCCGATCAGGTCGAAGAGCGGCGCCGACGAGCCGGGGATCTTGACCGACGTGATGATGAAGGCGTCGACGGCGAGCGACGACGTGGTGACCGCGATGCGGAAGACGCCTTGTAGCGTCAGAACCGGGTTGTCGATGTCGGTGCCGATCAGCAGGTCGGCCTTCGCCGCGATCGCGAAGTACGGAGCGCAAGCCGCGGGCCGGTTCTGAGCGGCCGGATCGCAGACCGTGTTCGCGACGAGGACGTCGCCAGTCGCGGTCGTCGGGTTGTTGACGTACGCCGTGTTCAGGATCGGGACGGCACCCGGGATCGTGATGCTCGAGAAGCCGACGACCGGCTGCAGGAACGGCGAGATCTGGATCGTCTGGTCGGTGCCGAAGGTGTTCACGAACGCCTCGAGCTGGCCGCCGATGTGCACGCCGGGGACGTCAAGGGCCGCGCCGAGCTTGAACTTGCCCGCGAAGCCGGTGGGCGTGATCCGGAGGACGGCCTGCTCGCGCAGGTCGAAGACCTTTCGTCCGGCCGGCGAGATCGTCAGGACGCCGTCGGCGAAGAGCTCGATCCTCGTCGTGCTGATCGTCAGCGAGAAGGCGCCGCTGGCGTGGAACCACTCGGGGCCGAGCTGGGTCTTCGCGTCGTCGGTGTAGGCCGGGAAGCGGAAGATCGCCTGGCCGTAGGCCTCGACCAGCAGCGTCTTCGCGCGCAGCGTGAAGGTCTGGGAGTCGTTCTGCAGGACGAGCTGCAGGTTCGACGCCGAGTCAGTCAGCGTCGCCGCGTCCTTGAGGCGGACGAAGAACTGCCGGTCGCCGGCGCCGTGGTCGATGATCCGCCAGAGCTGGCCGCCGATGATCGTGACGACGTCGTGCGCGCCGGTGCTGAGCGCGTTCGGCGCCGGTGAAGAGCGCCGCGAGCTCGGTCGGGAGCGTGCCCGCGTTCAGCGAGCTGATCAGCGCGGCGGTCGAGGTCAGGTGCGCGAACTCGTTGCCCGGAATGCCCTTGAGCTGCATCGTCTCGGTCTTGTCCGTCTTGGTCGTGTTGACCTCGAGGACGCCAGCGAGCTTGAGGTCGATCCCGATGTTCTTCAGGGCCTCGAGGTTCGTCTCGAGCTTGATGACGCCCCAGATCTTCGGCATCTCGATGCCGGTGAGCTGCGGAATCCCGCTGATCGGGATGCCGAGGTCGCTGAGGAGGTCGCCGACGGTGACGGCGTCTAGGTCCGGACCGCTCGTCGGTTTCGTGGCGTCGTAGACGAACCGGCCTGCGACCGACCCGAGGTTGCCGAGGTAGATGACCTTGAACGAGCCGTCGAAGTCGAGCTGGAAGCGGTTGCCGGCGGCAGTCGTCGTGGCCTGGAACAGGACGTGGCCGCGGATGTCGAAGATCGGCTCGCCGGTGGGCGCTCCCGGGATCTGCGCCGGCGAGTTGAGCGTGACGCCGCCCGCGAGCTCGATGAAGAACGCCGCTGCCGGCTTGCGCACCAGGAACGTCTGGTCGAACGCGGCCGAATCGTTCCCGGCCTCGTCCTTCCAGGCCCCCGCGGCCATGTGCAGCGTCACGGAGAGCGGCGTCGTCTCTGACGGGACGGTGAACGTGCCCGTGTACGTGAAGCGGAACCGGTTGGTGCCGGCGACGCGCGAGACGGCCGTGATCGTGATCCCGCTTGCGCCGACGATCGTGAGGTCGCTCGCCGAGATCGTGGTGTCGTCCGGGCCGATCGGATCGCCGGTCGCCGTCTTCCCGGTCGTCGGGTGGAGCTCGATCTCGAAGTACCGGTCGGTCGCCGAGCTGTCGAACAGGCCTGCGGCCTTGCCCTTGACGAGATCGTTGAGGTCGGAGGCGAGGATCGCCCCGCTGCTGGAGACGTTGGTCAACGTCCCGGTCGGGATTTGGATGGTGAACGTCTCGACCTCGCCGACGTTCGCGATGGCGTCCGTATCGGTGAAGCTGCCGTCGAGGAAGCGCACCAATGCCACACCGGCCACCAGCGTGCCGGTGAACGTGTAGCGGTAGACGTTCGTCCCGGCGAGCGCGCCAGGCTGCGTCGGGTCGACGGCAACCATGAGGCTCGATCCGTCCGACAGCGTGATCTCGAGCTCGGCAGAGCCGTCGATCAGCGTCCCGGGCGCGATGCTCGCACCGCTGGCGGGAGTGAAGACGACGTCGACGTAGCCCGCGGTGCCGAGGTTGGTGATGCCGACGACGCCGCCGTTCGCGGGGCTGGCCAGGTCGGCGGTCGCACCGTCGACGACGAACGTCGACTGCTCCGAGACACGGCGCACGGAGAGGGCGCCGTTCGCGTCGAGCACGATGTAGAACAGCTTCGCGCCGTCGACGAGCCGCCAGCGCTGTCCGGTCGTGTCCGTGCTCAGCGCGGCGGCGGCGCTGAGCGCGTTCGCGCCCGTGAACAGCGTGCCGACGATCGTCGGCACGGTGCCGCCGTCGAGCGCCCCCGTCAGCGCGGCCGTGGCCGGCGTGGTCGCGAACTGCGTGCCGTACGTCGCGAAGCTCCCGGCGACGTTGCCGGCGCCGGAGCTGTCGGCGAACGAGTTCTGGGCCAGCTCGACCGTCACGGCGCCGATCGCGAACGCGCCCGTGAGCGAGTACCGGAACGTCTCGCTCGCGGTCTCGTCGTGCACCGTGATCGTGCCGGCCTGCTTCTGGATCCAGTAGCGCTTCGAGCTGGCGGTGTCCGTGACCGTCCAGACCGAGCCCGCGGTCCAGGTCGCGACCGTGATCGAGGCGCCGAGCGCGCGGGCGCCGCCGAAGAGCGTGGCGATCTCGCTGGGCAGCGAGCTCGTGGCGGCGTCGAGCGACGTCACGAGTCCGGTGGTCGACGCGACGCTCCCGAACTGCGTCCCGATCCGCGGCAGCAGCGAGGGCGTCCCGGTCGGAGCCGCCGTGCCCACGCCCGGCCCGGAGAGCCGGATCGCCGGCGCGTTCGCGGCGGTGAGGCTCATCGTCGCGCCGACGGTAGGCGTGAACGTGATGTCGAGGGAGAGGCGCCCGTTGAGCTCGTTGACCTTGACGTGGCCGTCAGCGGCCGGGTTCGCGAGGGCCACCGTCGGGCCGAGCAGGAGGAACGAGCCGCTGGTCGCCGTGTTGCCGACGCTGCCGGTGCCGTCCGGGTTCGTCTGGCTCCAGGTGCTACCGGTGAACGTGACCGTGACCAGGCCGGGCGCCCAGGCGAAGCTCGGGTTCGTGATCAGGTAGCGGAACCGCTGCACGCCCTTCGACTTGAGCAACGCGGCGAGCGCCGCCGTGTCCGCCGCGGTCAGCACCGTCTCGGTCGCGACACCGTCCACGACGGACGTCTCGATCGGGAGCGGTGTCCCGTTGAACGTGATCGGCACGATGGTGCCGTCCGCCTTCGTCAGCGTCCCCGAGATCTCGCCGGGCGTGTCGAGGATGCTGAGGTAGTCGAGCTGCCTGTTGGCGCCAGGGGTGAACCTGACGTCGACGTAGAAGCCGGTCCCACCGCTGGTGTTCGGGTGGAGGTTGATCGAGCCCGCGTCGACGGTCTGGCCGTTGCCCGGGAAGGACAGGGCGCCGGTCGCCGCCGTGTTCGTGTTGGCGGGCATGTCGGGAGCGACGAGGATCGCGACCTCGGCGCCGGTCGCGTCGCGGAAGCCGAGCTTGAGCTTGCCGTCGATCGTGAGTAGCCGAACCTGATCGGGAACGTCGGCGAGGAACAGCACCGTGACGTTGCCGTCCGCGATGTGCGAGAGGTCGGCGTAGAGCTTGCCGCTGACGCTGAGCAGGTTCGCGGCGAAGTTCAGCTTGCCGGTGATCAGGAACTTGCCGTCCGTGCTGATGATCACGTCGACCTGGCCGTTGAAGGCCTCCTGCGACGTCGCGGCGAGGAAGATCTTCGCCGAGCCCTTGATCACCATCGGCGACGTGAAGGCGGCGGCGAAGCCGCTCAGGTTCGGATTCGCCCTCAGCGCCATGTACTGCTTGAAGACCTGATCCTTGACGCCGGCCAGCCAATCCGCGGCCGTGACCGTGTTCGTGACGCTGAACGCGGGGTCGCGCAGCCGCTGCGGGTCGTCGATCGACGGCAGCGTCTTGAAGAACTCGACGCTGGCGGTGAAGTCGTTCATCGCGAGCCCGATCGGCGGGACGATGATGATGCCGCCGGGGACGTCGACGCTCAGGAAGACGCCCAGCGGCCCGAGCTCGCTCAGCGCGAAGCGGATCGTCAGGCCGCCGAGGCCGGCCATCGAGAAGCCGCCCTCGACGCCGAGGAAGAAGACGCGGTCGAGGATGTCCGACTCCGCCGGGGTGGTGCCGTCCGCGGCGATGCCGGGGCTGGTCGCGGGGCCCGGGTCGGTGTCGACGATCTTGAGGATGCCGCCGATCAGGCCGGCGTTGAGCTCGCCTCCGAAGAGGTTGCCCTGGAGCGTGACGCCGAGCGAGGCGATCTCGACGATCGGGAACTTGCCCTGCAGCAGCAGGGACGGCCGGATCTTGATGCCCTCGATCGTCCCGGAGAACTGGAGGCCGCTCGTCCCCTTCAGCCCGGTGACGGTGGCGGATAGAAGGATGTCGAAGTCCGCCGGGTGGTGCTCGAAGTCGATCCACGAGAGGCCGAGCGTCGTGATCTGGATCGGGAGCCACGACGGCCAGCCGAGCGCCGACCCCGAGGCGCCGCCGATATTGAGCACGACGCTGAACTGCTTGCCCGGCAGCACCTTGAAGTCGCCGTCGGCGGTGATCCCGAAGTTGCGCGCCTCGCCGCCGATCTCGAGCGAGCCGATCTTCACCGTCGCGCCCAGCTGACCGAACTGGACGAGGAAGTCCGAGCCCGTCGCGCCGGTGTTGAGGTTGAAGTCCTGGGCGGTGAGGGTGAGGACGTCGGCGATCGTCAGCTTCAGCGTGTCGACGCGGAAGATCAGGGAGGCGACCTTGCCCTCGTCGAACGTCAGCTCCGCCCGCATCGCCTCCGTGTTGGGCGTGCCGTCCGGGTTCTTGTCGTCAGCGGTCAGGCGGTCGCTGATGATCGCGCTTGTCGGCTTGCCCGGGAGGAGGACCGCACCGCCGGTGGCGAAGACGATCGACCCGCTGAACTTCGTGAAGGTGCTCAGCGGATCGTCGAAGTTGACGTCGAAGTTCGTGACGCCGATCCGGATGTCGTCGAGGTGCAGGATCGACCCGAAGTCGAAGGGGCCTGGCTTCGTGAACAACGCCTGGCCGAGCGTGAAGCCGTTCTTGCGGACGACGAGGCCGGGGATCTTCTGGCCGGCATGGTCGGGGTCGTTGATCGACGAGATCTCGATCTCGCCGAAGGAGCTGAGCGTGCCCAGGAATTTGATCTTCGCCTTGTCGATGCGAACGAGCTCCTGGTCAGGCGAGGTGTCGGCCGGGTCGTACTGGATCTGGATCCCGGCCGCGGTCAGCTCGAAGGTGTCCTTCACGACGACCTTCAGCTGCGCAGCGAGGACGCTGAACTTGCCGGTGGTCGAGACCGAGAAGTTGCCCGGGAGCCCGACCGCGAGGCCGAACGTCACGAGCAGGCCGGTCAGACTGGCGGTGATGCCGCTGTCCGTCTGCTTGGCGCCCGGGGTGACCGTGTTGCCGGTCGGCGCGAAGTTGAGCGAGGCGCTATCGAGGCTGAGCGCGACCGTCAGTGCGAGCTTGCCGTCGGCGAACCCGAAGTCCTGGATGCTGACCGAGGGGTTCACGAGGGTCAGCGGCCCGATCGCGATCGACGTCGTCGACTGAGCTGTCGCAGCCTGGGCGGCGTTGAGGGTGAACGACAACGTCTGGAACGTGTTGCCGACGGCCGCCCCGCCGACGCCGGCGAAGAACTTGCCCGCCGCGAACGTGACGGTGACCACGCCATCCTGGAACGCCGCCGTCGTGTTGGCCGGATCGGCGTCGAAGATCAGGTAGCGGTACGTGTTCTTGAAGAGGTGCAGCGGCGCGGTCGTCATCACCCGCGTGTCGGCCGTGGTGCCCGTGCCGGAAAGCAAGAACTCGTCGCCGTTGAGCGAATCGGGGTCGATCGGGTCGCCGCTCCGACTGGTGAAGGAGATGTCGATGTAGCCCCGCGCGCTCAGCGCCTTCGGATCGAGTACGACACCGCCGGCCGGGTTGACGAGCTGGGCGATCGGGCCGGCGGTCAGGACCGCGCCGGGGCCTGAGCCGGCCGGCGGCGTGACGAGCGTGAAGGTCTCCGCTTCCTTGGCGCTGCGGTTGGGCGTGCCGGTCCTGCGGTCCTTCCACCCCGCTTCGGGGCTGGCAGCGTCCGGCGCGCGGAACTCGACCGTGTAGTCGCCGTCCGAGGCGAGCGTGCCGATGATCGCGTACCGGTACGTCGTCCCGAAGCGCTTGACCGGCGCGGCGAACGTGATCCCGGAGACGGGGTTGCCGTTCAGCAGCAGCCGGAACTCGTCGCCGTTGATGCTCGACTCGTCGATGCCGAAGCCGTTGACGTCGTTGAAGACGACGTCGATGAACGTGAGGCTGGCGCGACTCAGGACGCCGCCGTTGATCGGCGAGACGAGGTCCGCGGTCAGCGGCCGGTTGCGCGCGTCCTGGGGGGCCGTCAGGACGTTCTGCCCGAAGATCGCGACCGAGTTGATCCGGAAGTCCTGGAGCCTGAAGCCCTCGGTGCCGCCGATCCGGAAGTTGGCGATCCCGCAGAACGCGAACGCGGGCGTCGTGTCGCCTGCGTAGATCTTGATCGAGGCGCCGCTCGTGCCGGTCGGGCAGGCGGTGCCCGACTCGGGGGAGGCAAGGCCCTTGACCGTGATGTCCGCGACGCCGCCCGGGAGCTGGCGGACGCCGAGCAGACCGCTCAGCTGGAAGACCGGCTTGCCGTCGGAGTCGAACTGGATGTCGACGCCGGCCTGGAACTCCGGCGTGTCGGACGCGTCGGCGAAGTTGACGACGACCTGCTGATAGGTGTTCGTGCCGTCGGCGTTGACGGCAGTGACGACCGGCACGCTGATCGAGTTCACGGGGGCGCCGGTCCGGTTGAGGCGGAGACCGAAGACCACGCCGCCCTGGAATTCCATCCCGGGCAATCCGACGAAGCCGACAGTTCCTTGCCCGTCGAACGCGAACTTCCCGGACTGCGCCCCACCCGTGTAGAGGACGAGCCCGAAGCGGATGTTCGAGATCAGCAGACCGACCGCGTCGGGGTTGGGCTGACCGTTGGAGAGGGTCGGTGGGCCGCGGCCGAGGTAGACCTGGAAGTCGTTCGAACCGACGAGGAATACGTCCTGCGTGCCGCCGGAGACGGCCAGCTTTGCGCGGGTGAGCGTGACGTTGCCGCTCAGGTCGACCGTGTCGGCGATCCGCAGGTTGATGCCGACGCCGGCGACCTGCACGAACGGGTTGTCGCCGATGCCCTCTTCGCCGATTCCGAAGACGAGCTTCTTGGTCACGCCGTCGACCACGTACGTCTTGTTCACCGTGACGCCCTGGTTGTTCAGCCGGACGCTCATCGTCGCCTCCATCGTGACGCCGTCGACGCCGACGATGGCGACATGGCCGCTGACGAACCCGGCCAGCTTCCCGGCCGCGTCCTTCAGGAAGATCGCCTGCCCGTTCGTGAGCTCGACCCCGAGCAGCTCCGTCCCGATGTGGCTGCCGATGAAGATCCGGACGCTGTTGCCGGTGATGACCTGCACCTGCTGGCCGGTCGCGGTGTCGGTCACGCTCTGGAAGCCGAAGACGCCGGAGATCTCGACGCCGGGGAACACCAGGGTCAGGTTCGCCTCGATCGCGAACAGCGGGCCGCCGCCGACGTTGATCGAGCCGAAGGTGCCGCTGACGGTCACGCCCTCCGTGCCGGTGTTGATGATCAGCTTGACGCTGCCAGAGAAGCCCCCGAGCGGCTGATCGAGGGTGAACGACAGGGCGCCCGCGACCTGCCCGTTCTTGATCACGAGGATGCCGCTGGCGTCCTTGAGGGCGTTCGCGATCCCGTCGGGCAGCTTGCCGGTGCCGTTCGCGCCGAGCGTCTTGATGCTGATGCCCGAGGCCTCGATCACGACGATCTTGCTGCCGTCCGCTTTCGTGGACTGCGTAAAGGCGACCTTGCCCGTGAGCGTCGTGTCGAGCAGCGTGATGTCGATCGGGTTCGCCTCGGCGTGGATGTAGTTGCCCTGCGGCAGGTCGAGCACCACCGTCTGGCCGGCGACCGAGAACGTCTCCTTCACCGCCCTCGGGATCGTGTTGATGGCGACCGTGAAGGTGCCGCTGATCGCGAGGACGGTGATGTTCTTGACCGTCAGATTGATCGTGAGCTTGGCGGCGATGCCCTCGGGCGTCACGAGCAGCGCGCCGGTCTGGCCGGCGGCCTGCTGGAGATCGACGTAGTCCTTCGTTCCGTCGCCGATCGCGACGTGGAAGTTCGTGACGGCCGCCTTGATGATGCTCGTGCCCGCGCTCGTGGTGCTCTTCTCGAAGTCGAAGTTGCCGCTGATCGTGAAGGCGCCGGCGATCGTCGCGTTGAGGCCCGTCACGCTCAGCTTGATCAGCGGTGCCGCCGGCGTGCCCAGCCCCATCGAGAGTGAGCCGCCGTCGATGTCGTTGACCACGATCGGGAGAGCCGCGCCGGGCGCGCTGTAGTTCGTGCCGGTGTTGTTGTACTGGAGGCGGACGGAGGTCGCGCTGACGCTTGCGAAGCCGCCGCCGTTCAACGTCAGCCCGCCGGAGGCGTCCAGGGCCTTCGTGCCGTCGGCTTTGAGCAGGAGCGCCAGCTTGCCGCCCGTCAGGCCGACCGAGAACGTGCCGACGCCCATGGTCGCCTGCACCGACTCGGCGGCGACCCGGATCTCGTCGCCGTTGCGGATGAATCCGAAGCCGCCCGAGATCGTGATGAAGTTGTCGAGACTCAGGTCGAGGGTGCCGCTCAGCGCGAGGAAGTTCCGCTTCGCCGTCCCGGTGAAGTTGAGCGCGACGCCGCCGATCGTCGTGACGATGTCGGTGTTCGTCGTGTTGAACGCCAGCGTGAACCCGGTCACGCTGAAGACGAGGCCCGGCAGCGGCGTGACGCCGTCGGCCTTCGTGATCCCGATGTGGCCGATCGTCAGCTTGCCGGCCACACCGCTGTCCTTGATCAGGAGCGCGCCGTTGATCTGATCGAAGGCGACCCTGACCCCGCCGGGCTCGTCACCGATCGTGAGGCTCGTGCTCGCGTCCTTCGCGAAGACCTTGATCACGGAGGTCGGCGTCCCGCCGATCGTGACCGTCGTCTTCTCGAAGCCGAACGTCCCGCTGACCTTCGCGCTGACCGGGCCCGCGGTGATCGTCAGGTCGGCGGTCCCGACGGCGGACAGGTAGGTGAACTTGTCGGAGGTCGAGTAGTCGAAGCCGACACCGTCGATCGTCGCGCTCGCCGCGGCGCCCGTCGTGTTGATCTCGAGCTGGAAGTCGGAGGCGACGAGCGAGATGTCGGGCCGCGTGTTGCCGTCGGCGTCGGTGAGCGTGAGCGACCCGATCGTCAGCTTGCCGGCGACACCGGCCCCCTTCATCAGGAACGCGCCGCTGATGTCGTCGATCGCGATCTTGACGCCGTTCGCGCCGGCGCCGACGGTCAGCGACGTGTTCACGTGCAGCAGACCGACCTTGAAGACGTCGACCGCCGTGTTGTTGACCGTGATCGACGACTTCTCGAACGACACGCGCCCCGTCGTCGGCGTCGTGTTCAGCGTCAGGGCGAGGCCACCGAAGCTCAACCCGATGCTGAACTCGCCGCTGACGGCGATGAAGTTGTGTCGCAACGGGTCGGTGTAGTCGAAGCTCGTCGACCCGATCGTCGCGCTCACGCCCGCCCCGGTCGTGTTCAGCTCGAGCTTGAGGTTGCTGAAGGAGAACGCGGTCAGCCAGATCGGCAGCTGGCCGGCCGCGTCCGTGAGCGCGACCGAGCCGACGGTGACCTTGCCGGCCACGCCTGCGCCGGTGATCAGGAACGCCCCGTCGATGTCCGAGGCGGCGATCTTGATCCCGGCGCTGCCGGACCCGGCGGTGAGCGAGGTCGAGATGTTCTCGAACGAGAGCCGGATCACCTGCTCGTCGACGCCGTTCACCGAGATCAGCTTCCGCTCGAACTCGAAGAAGCCGTTCGTCCCAGTGCCGAGCGTGAGGCTCGCGACGCCCGCGGTCAGCGTCAGGTTCGCCGTGCCCCTGACCTTGATCAGGTTCAGGGCGAAGCCGATGCCGACCGTCGAGCCGCCGGTCTTGACCTGGAGCACACCGTCCTTTAGGCCGGGCGAGGTCTCGTAGGTGGTGGCGAAGTCGACTACGCGGTTCGTAACGGTCGTGTCGTTGCCGCCGTTCACCTGGACGTCGAGGCTGACGTCGCTGAGCGTGATGCTCGGCGGCAGCCCGAGCAGCTGCAGCGAGCCGATGTGGGCGTTGACTGCGAAATAGCTGCTCGTGTCGTTGAGCTCGGTCGACTTGAACAACACGACACCGAACTTGATCCCAGTAGCCCGTAGCCCGACGGCGTCGGGGTTCGCGTCGGGGCCGTTCAACCCGGCGAAGACCGTGATGTTGTCGCCGCCGATCGTCAGCGCCTGGACCTTCTTCGACGCGCCTCCGGTGAGCTTGATCGTCTCCTCGGGCCCGCTCCGCACCGCGAACGAGCCGCTCACGAAGACGTAGTCGAGGATCTTGAGCTCGATCGTCGCCGACGCCTCCAGCAGCGGGCCGGCGAACGCGAGCTTCAGCGACGTGCCCGGCACTGTGAGGCCCGTGTTGTTCTCGAGCGCGGAGAAGTTCACGACCGTCTTGTTGTCCGTCCCGTCGGCGTTCTTGCCGCCGCCGCGGTTGACGGAGACGTCGATGTTCGTCGCGTTCGCGGTCAGCCCGGTGATGCCGACCAGCCCGGCGAAGTCGGCGTGGGCCTTCACGGCGACCCAGCTCCGCGTGTCGGTCGTGGTCGCGGACGGCGGTCCCGGTCGCCGTCGGCCGCGCGAGCGCCAGCGCGAAGCTGATGCCGTTCAGCGTCAGGCCGATCGCCTTGTCGTTGGGCGTGTCGCTCGTGTCGATCACGCCGTTCGCGTTGCTGTCCTGGAAGTACGGGCCGTTGACGCCGACGAAGGCCGACGCACCCGAGGCGCCGACTGGTGAGCACCGAGGCGTTGATCGTCGACGTGGTCGTGCCCGTCGGTGATGGTCAGCGGTCTTGGTCGTCTTCTCGAAGCCGAAGGTGCCGTCGACGATGAAGAAGCCGGCGACGGCCAGGCTGATGTCGGCGGAGGCGCGAAGCACCGGGACGTCGAGGTCGAGCTTGATCGAGCGAGCGACGCCGGTCGGAACCTCGAGGCCGCCGGTCCCCAGGCTCGAGAGCTTCAGGACGGTCGTGTTCGCGACGCTGTCCTTGGTGCCGCCGCCCTGGTTGATCGCGACGCTGAGGTTGCTGATCGCGGCCGTCAGCTGGTCGACGCCGACGATGCGGAAGTCGTCGGCATGCGCCGCGAGGGCGAACCAGTTGCGCTGGTCGCCGGCGGCCACCGGTACGGTCGGCGTGGCTTTCGGCTTGGCCAGCGCGATCGCGAAATCGACGCCGGAGATCGAGAGGCCCATCGCGGCGGGGTTGAGCTTCGTCGGGTCGCCGTCGATCTCGTAGGGGCCGTTGACGCCGACGAACGCGTGGAGGTTCTCGCCGCCGATCGTGATCACCGACACCTCCTGGGTGCCGGCGTCGGCGAGCGTGCTGATGTTCACGAGCGAGGCCGTGCCGCTCGTCGTGCCGAAGCCGAAGTCGCCGCTGATGTAGAAGAACCCGCCGACGCTCACGTGCCCGCTCAGGAACAGCCCGAACTCCGGCGCGGTGCCCGAGAAGATGTCGTACGGCTTCAGGACGAGCGTGAACGTCCCGCCGAGCTCGAAGTCGGGGCCGGTGAGCGTCCCCGAGATCGGCAGCGTCACCTCGAGCGTGGCGTGCGGCTCGAGCTGGAGGAGCGACCCGATGTCGGCCAGCTCGGCGAAGGTGAGCTTGCCGTCGGCGTTCGGATCCGTGATCCCGAGGTTGACCTTGCCGTCGAGGCGGATGTGCCCGCCGTCGATCGAGAGCGTCCCGCTCGCCGCCCCGAGGTCCATGTCGATCTGGATGCCGTTGATGTCCAGGTCGGCGACGACGCTTGCCTCGGCCTTGTGCACCCGGATGAAGAAGTCGTCTGCCGTCGGCGCGTGGCCGGTGATCATGCTCCCGAGGTCGATGCCGAAGGAGAAGCTGAGCGAGATGCCGACCGTGAGCGAGAGGTCGAGCGACCCACCCAGCTCGGGATCGAGCCCGAGCGCGGCGAGGCCGCTGCCGAGGTCGACGCCGGTATGGATCGTCTTGCTCAGGTCGAGCGCGATGTCGAACCGGATCGCCGGCGACTCCGTGTCGAGGGCGCCGCTGATCGTGAGCGTGACCGGTGCACCGTCGAGCGCCTCCTGCAGCGCCGTGTTCAGCGCCGTGTTCAGCGCGTCGAGCAGCCCGCGGATCGTCGGGAGCGCCGTCGGCGTGTCGCTCGTGAGGTCGAACGTGTCGAGGTAGTCCGTGACCGCGGTCGCGACCTGGCGCAGCGCGCCGATGTCGATGACCTCGGTGAGCTTCTTGCCGACGATCGGCAGCTCGGCGTTGAGGATGGGATCGGAGCTCAGGTCGGCGAGCAGGTCGTCGAGCTTCTGCACGCCGTCCTCGATGCTGTGCTTCAGCTCGTCGATCTTGCTCTGGATGTAGGCCATACCCGGCCCGGAGATCCCGATCGCGCCGAAGTCCGTGATGTCGTTCCAGCTCAGCGTGAAGGTCTGCGTCGGGATCGACCCGAAGATCGAGGAGATCTCCGCGTCGAAGGTGAAGCTCAGATCCGGCGTCGCGTCGCTCGTGTCGCCGCCCTGCAGCATGATTCCGATGAGCGACAGGGGATCGGCTAGGAGCGTCTCGAGTCGGATCTTGCCGTCGGGGGGGCCTCTCAGGAAGATGCTGAGCTGCACGTCCGGGTCGATCTCGAGCTCCGGGTTGAGCGCCTTGATGGTGATGATCCCGAGGTCGCCGACCGCCTCGAGATCTCCTTCGACCGCGATCTCGGTGAGCTTCAGTTGCGGGTCGGCTGCGCTGCCGGCCATGACGAAGAACCCAGTGCCGTCGACGCCGAAGAGCAGGTGCAGATCGACCATCGCGCTGACCTCGATCTCGCCGTTCAAGGTGAAGCTGCCGCCGAGCGCGTCGAGATCGAGATCCGTCATGCCGTCGATCTCCCTGACGACGCGGACGTCGAAGACGCCGGTGGTGGCGTTGTAGCTCACGTTGCCAGGCGTCTCGTCGAGGTCGTCGAGGGCCTCGACGAGCGCGTCGATGCCTGCCTGGGTGCTCAGGTCGTAGTCCGCGATGTCCTCGAGCTTGAAGTCGTCCGACTCGAGCAGGCGCCGGATGATCTGCTCCGTAGCCGACTCCTCGTCGTCGCCCGGCCCGGCCTCGGCGATCCCGCTTCCACCGGCGTCCGGGTCGGAGAGAGGCTCGCTCCTCGACTCTCCGCCTCCCAGGAGACCACCGGGGTTGATCGGCCCGACGTTGGATCCGCCGGAGCTCACTGCCACGTTCGAGAGGGCGCTGGCGCCTTCTTCGAGCTGTGCCTGGATCGGAGCAGGATTCGTGACGGAGAACGCCGTCACGTTCGTGTAGACGATCGTCAGCGAGCCGGCTCCCTTGGAGACGACGACCGTGCCGTTGAGGCCGTACGGGCCCGTCGGCGCGACCCGCGCGAGCTTGGCGTCGACCGTGACGGCGGCGATCTTCGTGGTCGCGTCGCCCGTGATGGTGATCCTGTCGGCCACCCGAATCCGGCCGTCGATCGTGATCGTGTCAGCCTTGGCCCTGCTCGTGATGTCGATCCTGTCGAGCGTCGACGACTCGTAGGTGCGGCCGCTGTCGACGCCGTCGACCAGCACGTCGAGGTAGACGGGATTGGTCGCGCTCGGCCGCAGCTCGATCGAGCTCGCCTTCGACGTCGCCCCCGTGATCTTCAGGGTGGACGTGAGCAGCGCGTTCGTCTTCGCGACGTCCGTCATCTTGTAGACGCCCCGGCCCATGGTCGCGACCGTGAGGACGTCGCCGCGTTGCACGCCGTTGTACGTGACGGCCCGCGTGTACTGGAGATCGGAGACCGTGGCGTTCGGAAGCCCGAGCCCGAACTCGTCCCAGGTCAGGTTGATGTCGGCGACGGGGGCCCCGCCCGCGCCGACGGGCCGAAGAGCGCGGAACACGCCGAACGTCCCACCCGCCAGGAGGACGTCGGTCGTGGTCGCCGTCGTCCCTGCCTTCACGATCTGCACGGTTGCCAGCCCCGCGTTGAAACCGGCCTTCTTGAGCCCGCCCGTGATGTCGGTCCACGTGACGCCGCCGTCGACCGTGACGAAGACGTGCGAGTCGTCCACCGCGTAGGCGACCCGCCAGTTCGACGGGTCGATCACGATGTCCCGGATCGTCGTCGCGGACGGCCTGCCGGCGAGACCGTCGAATTCGAACTGCCGGTCGTAGAAGGCGGTGTTTCCGGTCCGGACGACGATGAAGTTGCCGCGGGCGGCGTAGATGACGTTGGCGTTGTCGGGGTTGCCGTAA
The DNA here is from genome assembly GCA_963808915.1 of uncultured Gaiellaceae bacterium. Taxonomy (GTDB): domain Bacteria; phylum Actinomycetota; class Thermoleophilia; order Gaiellales; family Gaiellaceae; genus CAVTBT01. Next base: position 52,351 of record CAWEHJ010000003.1, read on the forward strand.
GCGACGGCGCTGACGAGATGCGCGGTCCCTGCCCCGCCGAAGGCATCAGGCAGCAGGCCCTGCGCGTCGAGACCCGGAATCACGAGCCCCGCTCCGGGGGTCACGATCGTCGCGGTGTCGCCTCTGTCGCTGGACTCGTAGAGGCCGTGGAAGCCGACGAGGAGCCGGGTCGGATCGACCGCGTTGATCGCGTAGGCCATCGGGAAGAAGCCGTCGAAGGTCTTGTCTGTGCCGAGAAGGCCTGTCTTGCCATGGGCGGCGTCGGCCGCCAGCGCGACGACGGTCTCGTCCGAGCTGCGCGCTCCGGCGTCGTCGAACCTGGTGCGCGTGAACGAGGAGAGGTTGTTCCCGAGCGAGTAGCGCCACGTGAAGTACGCGATCGCCTGAGCTGATGCGATCTGGAAGGTCAGCGTCTTCGGGCCGGCGGCATAGACGACCGTCTCGTGTCCGGGACGGACGGACGCGGAGTTGGAGAAGGTCACGACGATGCCGTTCGACGCGGTGCCCTTCGTCGTCGCGGTGATGAGGAGGTCGTTGTTGAGGCCCGCAATGACGAGCTTGGCCGATGCGGCGGCGCCGTCCTTCCCACCTGCGGTGAGCCTGGCAGGACGGCCGAGATCCGTCTTCTGGATCTTGCCCTGACCGGTGTTGGGCACCCCTCCGTCGAGGGTGCTCAGGCTGATCTTGATGATGTCCACCACGCCCGCGGTGTTCCCGAGCGCCTGAACCTGGGCCGCGACCGAGTTGGGTGCGAGCTTGAAGATGATCTTCTTCGTGACGGGATCCCAGGTGACCACGTTCTGGAGGGGATCGGCGAGGCCGCTGTCGACGAACTGGATCGAGATGCCGTCCCCGGCGGCGCCGGTGAGCCTGAGGTTCCCGATCGTCGCCGTGGCCAGGACGCTGAAGTCGAGGTCGTTGTTCGCGCCGGCGAAGCTGATGGACACCTTCGCCTGGATCGGGTCGATCCCGCCGGTCAGGGTCGCCGTCGTGCCGACGGCGATCAGCCCGGCGCCCGTGTTCGGCTGGCCGCCCTCGAGCGGCAGGCTGATCGAGAACTGGGCTGCCGCCTGCGCGTCGGCTGCGAGGAGCGCCTTGACGCTGGCGGCGGACGTGCCCGTGATCTGCTCGACCCCGACGCCCTGTGTGTTTCCGTCGCCACCGCTCAGCGCGATCCACCGCAGCGCCCCGGAATTTCCCTGTGCCTGCGACCCGGCGTCCTGCGTTCCGATGAAGTAGACGTCGTTGAGCGGGTCGTAGGCGACGGAGTTCGCTTCCGCGACCGCGAACGCGTTTGGTCCGCCGAGGTTCTCAGTGCGATTGCCGTTGAGCGACTGCCACTTGCGCTGCGCCGCCGTGAGCGCAGCGCCGTTGGTGTCCGTGAGCTGGAGCCGGTAGATGCCGCCGTCGTCACTTTCGACGAGGTACCTCGAGCTGCCGTCGAGGACGAAGGTGATGGAGCGCGAGTCGCCGTGCGGCGCGGACGGCGTCTTGCCGTTCCAGCCGCCGCCACTCGCGCCCGACGCGACGATCAGAGTGGTGTTGGCGGGGGTCGCCGTGTCGACCCTGAACAGACGGGCGGTCCAGTCCGCATTGTTTGCGGTCGTCAGCGGTAGGCGGATCGTCTGCCCTCGTGCGTGCGCCAGTGTCGGCGCGGCGTTGAGCGTGACGGTGCCGAGGGTTCTGATCATGGCCCCCGAAGCGAACGCCTCGTCGATCTCGGTCGTGAGGGTGATGGAGCTGAGCAGGACGACCTGGGCAGCGGTCGTGTACGCGTGCTTCAGCCCTTCCGCCGGCGCGAGGACGTTGGCGCCGGTGGTGACCAGCACCGAGAGGCCGCCCACCGACGCGACGATATCGCGCACGATCGCCGACTCGAGGTTGTCGCCCTCGAAGATCAGGATCCGGTCGCCTACCTTGAACGTCGCTGTCGTCGCGACTCGGAGTGTCGTGCTCCCAGCCGCGGCGGCTCTCGTGAGCGCGGTTTGCGTCGCCGTGTTGTCCTTGACGCTCTGGACGTTCCCGTACGACGTCTTGCCGCCGCCTTCGATGATGATCGAGTTGGTCGCCGCGAAGCCCGAGACGGAGTAGACGAAGACGGCGGTCTGGCCCTTCGCGACGCTCATCCGGATCTGCTCCGATTCCCCGGCCGTCACAGCGCTCACCTGAACGGTCTCCTGGTCGGCCGAACCGGGTCCGATCACGAGCTTGTTCCCGACAGCGATCCCGTCGACGGTGTTGACCTTGATCGAGGTACCGAACGGCGCCGCGACGGCCGCGGCGAGCGTGTACGTGCCGAAGCTGTTCGTCGGCTGGATCGCGCCGCCCAGGTAGATGATCGCCGAGTTGGCGGGATCGACCGCCATCGAGAAGTGCTGGTCGCCCTGGTACTTCTGGAGGCCGTTGACCTTCCCGTTCGGCTCGGCCGTCGTCGGCATCACGACATTGGTGAAGACGGCGCCGGCCTGCGGCGCCAGCTTGTAGAGGCCGACGAGCCGGATGTCTCCGAACTGCACAACCCGTCCCGCGGCCTGCGCGAACGCCAGCGGCGTGGTCAGGCTCGCGACCTTGTTCGCGTAGTTCGTGGCGACGCCGGTCCCGAGCGTCGCCATGTCGTCCCAGTTCATCGAGACGCGCTCGGTCGCCGCGTGGAGCGTTCGCGAGCGCATCCTTGAGCGTCAGGACGTCGCCGGCGATCGATGTGATCTCGATCGTCTCGGCGGTTGCCCCGTCGCCGATCGTGGCCGGGCCGGTGACAAAACCTGCCCCGTTCCCGTTCGTGACGGTGACGGTCGTCGCGCCCGCCGCAACCGCGCCGATCAGGCTCGGTGAACCCGAAGCCGATGTTCTCCCAGAGCAGCGTCACGGGCTCGTTGACCGCATGGGCCTCGCGAAGGCCAGGGTGACCGCGTCGTTCGGGCATGCGCCTTCGTGAGCGTTCGTCGCCAGCGTCAGGACGTCGCCTGCCACGCTCTCGATCTCCGCGGTCTCGGCGTTCGCGCCGGTGCCGATCGTGATCGATCTGCTTGGCCTCGAGCACGTCGGTGTCCGCGACCGTCACCGTGTTCGTGCCGAGCGGCGGTGGCGGCTCCCGAGCGTCGTGGAGCGGAGGCGTCAGCACGTTGCCTGCAGCCAGCGACGGGCAGCGAGCGCTGGAACTCGAGATTCGCGCCGATCCCGATGGCGAGCGTGCCGGCGACGACGGAGCCGGCGTTGACGAAGCCGCTGGCGTTGACGACGGTCACGGAGGTCGCGCCCGCCGCGGCGGCCGACCGCCACCGTGCTCACGCCGCGGATCTCGCCGGTGTTGGTGAGGTCGGCGACGTTGTCGAGCGTCAAGGTCGTCGCGGTCGTCGCCGCGATCGCCGTGATGGTCGAGTACGTTCCGAGCTCTGCGACGTAGAGCGTGCCGTCGCTCCCGACGGCCAGCTTGATCCGCTGCGAGAGCGGCAGCGACTTGGACAGTGTCCAGTTGATGCCGCGATTCGTGCTCGTGTACACGCCCAGGCCCGGGATCGCTGCGAAGACGGTGTTGGTCTCGGGCGGAACCGGGACGGTGGTGGAGTCGGGGGCCTTCCGGATCAGATCGCTGATGACGCCGTCCGGCAGGCCGGCGCTCACCTTGGTCGGGCTCTCGCCGTTCAGCCCTGTCGTGTAGAGGCCGCCGCTCGTGCCGACGAGCAGCTTCTCGCTCAGGCTGCCGTGGAAGACGAGGATGCGGTTGATGCGGAGCTTGTTGAACGCGGTCCCGCCGATCGGCGTCCAGGTCGCGCCGCCGTCCGAGGTCTTGAACAGGCCGACGACCGGGCCGCCTTCCTGGCTGCTGCTGGTCACGCCCGTCCCGGCGTAGAGGACGTTCGGGTCCGCCGGGTCGATCGTGAGCGTCGAGATCGAGAGCGACGGGCTCAGGTCGGTGAGCGGCGTCCAGGTCGGCGCGGGAACGATCATCGTCCCGCCCTGCGGGTTGATCACCGTCGTCGTGGCGAGGAAGTCGGTGGTCTTCCAGATGCCGCCGTTCGGGCTGGCTGCGTAGGCGATGTTCGGGTGCAGCGGGTCGACGACGACGATGTTGATCGCACCCGCGACGGGGTTGCCCTGGGGCTCCATGCCCTCGACCTGTCCGCCCGTGGTCGAGAACGGCCCGACGGGCGTCCACGACGCCTCGCTCGCGAGCAGCGAGATGACGCCGGAGAAGGTCGAGGCGGCGTTCAGGGTGGGCGCGACGAGCGTGGCGGTCTCGATGCTCGCGATCGCCACGCTGAGACCACCCGCGACAAAGGTGGCGTCCGTCAGCGTGACGTCGACGCCCGGCGCGCTGACGAGCACGTCGATGTCGGCGCCGCCCAGCAGCGTCACCTGCGTCCGTCGTCATCGGGGCGACCGTGAATCGATCGTTGCCTGCGGCGCCCCTGAGGCTGTAGGCGCCGGTGCCTGTCACCGCGTTGAGCACGAACCTGTCTGCGCCGGCTCCGCCGAAGACCGTCAGCGTCGACGTTGCGAACAACGGGTCGAGCTCGTTGATCGTGATCGTGTCGCCGAGACTGCCGAGGTTGATGGTGAGCGACGTCGTCGGCACCAGCGAACTCGGTCGTCTCGAACGTGCCGTTGCCGCTCGTGAGCACGAGCTTCCCGGGAGTCGTCGCCGCGCCCAACGTCAAGGTGTTGACAGCCGCCGAGGAGAGGGTGAAGACCACGGCGGTCAGCGCTTCCGGTCGAGATCAGGATCGGCTCCAGCCCCGCGTACGTGATCTGCTGCGAATCGAGCGCGATCACGCCCGACTGGGGGCCGGTCACCGTGGAGGTCACCACGGCGTAGTCGCCGCCATGGATGACCAGCGTGTCGTACCCGGCGTCGCCGCCGTCGACGGTGCCGGTCAGAGAGCCCGCGGCCTCGAAGACGAACGTGTCCTCGTTGCCCACGGCGCCTTCGAGGTCCTCGACACCGGTGAAGCTCACGGAGCCGACCGTGCCCGTGCCCGGGGCGGTCAGCGTCCAGGTGAGAGTGGCCGGCGGGCCGCGGATCCGGTCGACCCCGGCTCTACCGTCGAACAGGACCTGAATACCGGACGTGACGACCGACGAATCGATCGTCAGCGTGTCCGCGAGATTTCCGCCGGTGATGGCCAGCTTCGCCACGCTCGAGACCGACTTGCTCGAGATGACACCGTCGAGTGTCAGGTCGATGTTGCCGTCCGCAACCTTCACCTCGATCGCGTGCACGACCCCGTCCGGCGCGACGACCAGCCAGTCGGCCGGGACGCTCACGGTTGTGCCGGTCGAGTCAGACGGCACGCTTCTCGTCTCGCCTGCAGACAGGGTGTCGGCCATCAGCCCGTCTCCGTGCGCGTAGCCCAGAACGTGGCCGAGCTCGTGCAGGAGCACGGTCAGGAGGTCCATGCGCTGCGACGGGTCTCCGCCGAAGATCGACCAACCCCACCCGGCGCCGTCCGCATCGATGGTGACGAGCGAGCCTGTCGTCTGTCCGAGCGCCATCCCCGCCAGGTCCGAGATCGTGAACGTCACGCCGGCGAAGTCGGCATCCGGCAGCTCGGCCGTCCACGCCGCCTTCGCGGCGTCGGCCACCGGACTGAGGTCGGCCGAGGTGAGCGTGCGGTCGGAGCCCGGGCCTGCCGCGGCTGCGGAGATGTGTGCGCCGTTCCCGCTCGACTGCCGGCGCACCTCGACCCGGTTGCCGCTCACGGATCCGATCGTCGTGATCGTCGCAAGGCTCGTCTGCGTCACCGAGATGCCGGCAGGCGTGTCGACCGAACCGTCCGAGACGTCGACACGGCTGTCCGCCGAGACGGTGAGGTCGCCGGCTGCCGTGAGTGAGCTCGACCCGTCGACCGTCGCGACCGCGTTGCTGACGACGGTGAGCCACGGGCTCGACGCGTCGGTGCTCGCAACGACGTCGAGGTCGACATCGGATGCGCTGGCGACCGTGAGCGTCCCCGCCGACTCGATCCCACTCGAGCCGCCGACCGAGACGTTCGAGCTCGACGTGACGAGCCTCGCCGTGAGCTCGCCGAGCGCCGCCATGATCCTCGAGATGCTCGACAGCTTCGCGTTGCCGTGCGTCGCGCGAATCCACGCGGCGCCGTTCATCAGGATCGTCGCGAAGGCGGTGAGTCCGAACGAGCCCGCAGCTGCCGGCGTCAACCCCGCGCTCGCGGTGATGTCCACGTCGCTGCCTTCGAGCAGGCCGGCGATGTCAACCGCCGCGTCGGCGCACCTCGCTGTGCATCCCTGCAGTGCGATCGCCGTCACGACCTCGGCAGCGGCCAGCGCGATCGCCCCCGCCGAAGTGATGGCCGCATCGGACGCGACCGCGATCCGCTCGGCTCTCACGGTCAGCGCCGCTCCAGCGAGCGTGATCGTGCCCGTGAGGACGACGGAGTCCCTCCCCGCTCCTGCGTCGATGCTCACCGACGTGGACGGCAACGAGAACGTCAGCAGCGCGAACCCGCCGCCCGAGACTGCGAGGCAGGCAGCGCATGCAGCGGCTGCTCCCGAAGCGAGCGTCGCCTCGTCGCTGTCGTCCGACAGGGAGATCGTCGCCGACTCGCCGACCCCTGCAACGTCGATCGGCTCGACGCCGAGGTAGCGGATCGTCGTGTCCCCGAGCGACAGGGTGCCTCCGTGAGCGCCGCCCGTCGCGGCCAGCGGCCGTCCGGCACCATCGACCACGAGCCGATCGGAGCCGCCGTCGCCGCCGTCGACAGTCCCGGCCAGGGACCCGCCCGGCTCGACGACGAACGTGTCGTCTGCGTCCGCTGCACCGACGAGATTCTCGACGTTGTCGAAGCCGACACCGCCGGCCGTGCCCGCGCCGGCGCCCGCTGACCGTCCACCGTGCGCCGCCCGTCGGGCCGAACACCGTGTCGTCGCCCGCGCCGCCGTCGAAGGACAGCGGCAGCGCTGCAGCGGCGGCCGACCCGTCGATCGTGAACGTGTCGCCGCCGTCGGCGCCCGTGATCGTCACGCCCGAGACCTCGGCGAGTGGCCGGCTCGTCGTGACACCGTCGATCGTCACCTCGACCGTGTCGCCGACGACGCGAACCGTCACATCGTGGTCGGAGCCCGGAGCGAGCGTCTCGGCCCACTCCTGCCGTTCGGTGTTCGCCGCGGCCTGCTCGCTCGACGACGACTCCGTCGAAGGAGCAGAACCGACGTCACCTGCCAGCGTGGCGAGCTGGTCGACCGTCGCCGTCGGGACCGGGGTGGTCGACGCGCCGTCGGCCGTCGCCGGTCCGGTCTCGCTCCCGCCGGCCGGTGCGGCGTCGGTCGAGGGCGACGTCGTCGCGGCGGCTTCCGTCGCCTCGCTCGCCGGCGACGTGGAGGTCGCCGTTGGCGAGGTGGCAGCGGGCGAGGTCGAGGTGGTCGCCGACGCTGACCCGGCGGGCGCGGACGACTCGGCCGCCGCGCTCTCGCTGCTCGTCTGCTCGGGCGTTGAGGTCTGGGGCGTGACTGACGTCTCGGTGGGCGCACCGGCATCGGCTCCGGTTGGATCGGATCCTGCCGTCGGCGCGGACGCAGTTGCAGCCGCGGACGCCTCGGTCGAGGGCGTCGACGCCGAGGCGGCGGCTTCGGCCATAGCGGCGTCTGTCGCGGCTGGCTCGGACGCCGAGCCCGCGGCGGCGGTCTCGAGCTCGGCCGCGCCGGCCGCGTCCTGACGTCGGGGCCGAGACATTCGCCTTCGCGTCCGAGCTCGCGACTGCCGGCGCCGCCGCTTCCGCGAGCGTCGCCGCGACCCCCAGGTCCGCTGAGGCGATCGACGACCGCAGCTCGCTGGTCGGCACGGGCTCGTCGGCCTCGCCGTACCGGCCGGCGCTCGGGGGGTCGACCGGCACCGCCGGCGCCGCGGGCGGGTCCGACTGCTCGGACGACGCCGGAGGCGTCGTCGGGGAGGTCGTCGTGGGGGGTGCGAGCGGGATCGTGCCGACGCTGTCCTCGACAACCGTCGTCTTCGCGAACGGATCGGCCGCGTCCGACCGTGGCGTCGCGGCCGCGGGCGTCGCCTCGTACCGATCTTCCACGATCGGGATCGTCGATCGGGCCTGCCGGGTCGTCGGCTCCGAGCCGGCCCGTGTCGCGGGAGCGAATCGACGATCTCCAGCCGTGCCGGTCGGGGGGGCCTGCTGCGGCCGTGGCCCGACGACGGCCGGGCTCGCCTCCTTCGCGGCGGGGCGCTTGTCGCGGATCGCGAGCTGCGGGAAGGCGACGGCCGGAACGGTGAGGACCGGAAGCGGCTCGACCGCGGCGAAGCTCGGGGTCAGAGCCGGGCGGCTGAGGGCATAGACCATGGGACTGGCGTAGCCCACGGCGAAGCTGAGCAGGCTGACGCCGGCCAGCCAGAACCGAACCTGTCGCTGCCGAAGCGCGACCAGGCTCAGCGAATCAGCCGTGCTGACGGCTTCCGAAGAAACCGTGGTGCTCCCCTGCCAACAAATGCCCCCCTGCTCGACCTCTCGACGCTGCCCTCGCTCGCCTGACGGGTCCGACCCTGTCACGGCTCGGGGGAGCGATCAATGGGCCGTCCGGCCCATTGACACCACGCTTCGGAAGGAGTAACGGAGGGGGCGGCATCGACCTCCTCCTCGAGTCGAGGTCGAGGCTCTGCTACAGCTCCCGACCGAGCCTGCGAAGCTCGGTCTCGACCGCCACTCGGGCCGCCCCGATCCGGCGCACGCGCTGGTTGTAGACCGTGACGAACGAGCGCCCGCTGGCTCCGGCGGCCGCCCGGACCTCCCGCTGGAGGCGCCGAAGGAGCGACCTCACGTCTGCGACGTTGCCGGCTTTGATCGCTCGACCGAGGTCGTCCGCCACCGTCGAGATCCGGTTGAGCCGAGCGACGTCGTCACCGCGCGACGACGCGAGGAGCACGGGCACGGTCGTCTTCGACACGCGAGCCGCTGCGGCGTCGAGGCGGGTCGAGTAGCCGTCGAACGCACGCGCCTGCGCAGCCGTGCTCGTGCCCTGCTGCAGCTCACGCGAGAGCCGCGCCGTGGCGGCCGCGAGCTCCTGCATCCCGGTCGTGATCAGACCCAGGTGGCGCGCAAGGTCGGTGACGTCGGCGGCGAGCGAGCGCTCGAGGGCGAGCAGCCGCAGGAGCCGGGCGTGGAGGACGCGCGCATCGGGGGGCGGCTCGACGGCTGCCAGCCGTCGCCGGGCAGATGCGATCGTTCGCTCGGCCTGCGCGAGCGTCGGCGCCTGGGCCGCAGCGGTCTTCGGGTCGAGCCGGAGACGGGCGTACGCCGTGTTGATCGAGCCGAGCCGGGTCAGCAGCCCGCTCTGGACGTCGTTCGCCTGCTCGATGTACGCGGCGACCGCATCGCGCCGCGGGCTGCCGCGGTCGACGACGAGGTAGCCGACGGCCACCGCCGCAAGCAGCAGTGCGACGACGAGCCAGAGCGCGAGTCGCGCTCTAGCGCGTGAGCTGGACAGTCGAGACGCTGCCGTCGCCATGGGCGAAGACCAGCTTGACGAGCCCCCGGTTCGGGAGCGAAGTAGGAGGTGCGGACGCCGCTGCCGAACGGGAAGCCCTGCTGCTTGAGCGTCGAGCGGACGGCGAGAGCCCGGAACCTGCCGGCCGGCACCTTGACCGAGCGGAGCCCGAGCACCTTCGTCGTGCCACGCACGCCGAAGACGGCGTAGTCGCGGCTCGGCACGTGGGCGACCCAGCCGAGGCCCGCGGTCGGGTACGCCGGCAGGATCGGGTTGAAGCCGAAGACGAGCAGGTCGAACGGGCGTCGCGAAATGGCGGCGGCGGGCCGGCGGCAGCGTCCGCGGCCCGAGCGGCGGCAGCTTCGCGAGCGTCGCCGACTGGGTCGTCGCCCACAGGTTCGTGAGCCCGTCGGCGCGGGTCGTGAAGCCGTACGCGCCGGCGACCTTGATCGGGCCGGAGACGTGCTTGACGGAGAATCGCGCCGAGCCGTTCAGGACTTCATCGACCGTGAACTCCTGGATCGACGGCTTCTTCATGTGCTTCGAGTTCGTCCAGCGGTAGCGGGCCGTCGCGCCCTTGACGAGCGGGAACCAGCGCAGGTCCGGCGGCGGCGGCTTCGGCGTCAGCGTGGTGCTCTTCAGGACCGACGTCGTCACCGGCGCGTCGGTGCCCGCGTGCTCGAAGACGGCCTTCACCGGACCGACCCCGTACACCCACCAGACGGTGCGGACGCCGCTGCCGTAAGGGTCGCCGAGCGCCCCCGCCTGCGTCACCTCGGAGCGCACCTTCGCCGCCATGCACCGGGCCCGGGAAGGCGGGCACGGAGACCCGCTCCTGGCCGACGTAGTCGGACGAGCTCGTCACGTCGCCGGCCGCGCCGCCGGTCGTCGTCCAGGACGTCCCCTGCAGCAGCGGCGCCGCGAGGACGGGCGCCCGCGTGCCCCAGATCACCTGGTAGTAGGTGCTCGCGATGCTGTTGTTGCACTGGCGTCGGAGTGGCGCACAGGATCGGGAAGTTCGAGGGCGGGAAGCTGCTCGACCAGTCGGTGTTGACGAGCCCCGCCGTCGTCTCCTGGAAAGCGATCACGCCGACGCTCGCGGGTGCCTCCGGCGCGTTGCCCTGGTCGAGCGTCGACCACGCGAGCACGAAGCTCGGGCCCTTGACGTCGCGCACCGTCACCTTCTCGGTCGTCGGCGTCTTGTTGTACGTCGAGTCGGTCCACTCGTACGTCCACGTCGCGTCCGAGGGATGCGGCAGCCAGTCGTCGGCCAGCGCGTTCGGCGCGAACGCGAGCACGGCAGCGACAGTCCCCAGTGCGGTCGCGACCCACCGCGACCTCCCCCGATCAGCCCTCATCGCCTCGCATGATAGGTGCGTTTCGGCGCGACGGTGCTACCGCGTCGAGGGGTCTTCGTCGATCGGGCGGAACGGCCGCGCGAGCTCGTCGGCCTCGAGCGTTCGCCAGACGTCGATGCCGTAGCCGAGCAGGGAGCGGGCGACCTCGCTCTGCGAGCGAGCCGAGGAGCGGGCGATCCGGGCGAGCTCCGCGGCCAGGTCGGCATCGAGCCTGACGTTGAGGACGACCGGAAGCTGTTTCGCTCGCGTCACACGCGAAATCTCTCGCATCAGGCTGGTTCACGTCAAGACGTGTGACGATGTATGACGTGTATGACAGCAGGCGCTGACCTACTCGGACGTCGGCTTGCGGCCCATCAGCTGGCCCACCAGCTCCGTCAGCGACGTGCCCTCGAGCACCGCACAGACGCCCTCGGTGATCGGCAGCTCGATCCCGAGCCGGCGCGAGAGGTCGCGCAGCACGGGGGCGGTCGTCAGCCCCTCGACGACCATGCCGATCTGCCTCGTGGCCTCCTCGGGCGGCGTCCCCTGCGCGATCAGCTCGCCCGCCCGCCGGTTTCGACCCGTCGGCGACCAGCACGTCACGATCAGGTCGCCCATGCCCGCGAGGCCGGCGAAGGTCTCCGGACGCGCGCCGGCAGCGTCGGCGAGCCGGCCCATCTCCGCCAGCCCGCGGGCGACCAGAGCCGCCTTCGCGTTGTCGCCGAGCCGGAGCCCGTCGGCCCCGCCTGCCGCGAGTGCGATCACGTTCTTCGCCGCCGCGCACAGCTCGACGCCGACCACGTCGTCGTTGACGTAGACCCGGAAGATCGCCGACGTGACGGCCAGCTGGAGGATCACGGCGAGCCGGTCGTCGTCGCTCGCGATCACGGCCGCGGCGGGGAGCCCGGCTGCGATCTCCTCGGCGATGTTCGGGCCGGACAGCACCGCCACCGGCCGCCCGCGCACGAGGGTGGAGAGGCGCTCGCCACTCGCCGGGTCGAGGCCCTTGGTGAGGCTGAGGACGGGTGCGTCTCCCGGCAGCGCCGCTGCGACCTCACCGAAGGACGCACTCGGCACGGCGAGCACCACGAGCTCGGTCTCGGCGAGCGGCGCCTCGTCGATCGTCGTGGCCGTGACGCCGGTGAGGTCGACCCGCCGGAGGTAGCGCGGGTTGCGCCCGGTCGCCGCGATCGCCGCGGCCTGCTCGGCGTCCCGGCACGCGAGTGTCACCTCGTGGCCGCGGTCGCGCAGCATCGCGGCGAACGCCGAGCCCCAGGAGCCACCGCCGACGACGACGACGTTCACGTGCGGCGGACGAAGTCGATCGAGACCGGCACCCCTTGCAGGTCGAAGCGGCGGCGCAGCTCGTTCTCGACCCAGAAGCCGTAGTCGCGCGTGACGAGCGACGGGTCGTTGACCGAGAGGCGGAAGCGCGGCGGCCGCGTCGAGACCTGGGTGCCGTAGAGGAGGTTGAGCCGGCGGCCGCGCTCGGAGGGCGTGTTCCTCGCCTCGCGCAACTCGCCGAGCGCCTTGTTCAGCGCGGCCGTCGGGATGCGGCCGGTGTGCTTCTCGAACAGCGCCTCGACGGTGTCGAGCACGCGCGTCAGGCCACGGCCCGACTTGGCCGAGACCGCGATCACCGGCGGCCGCTGCCGCAGCCGGCGGGTGAGGTGCCCCTTTGCCTCCTCGATCTCCAGCTCGCCGATGTCCCACTTCGAGAGGATCACCAGCGTCGAGCAGCCGGCCTTCCGAGCCACGTCCGCGACGGTGAGGTCGTGCTCGACGATGCCCTCGCTCGCGTCGATCAGGACCAGGGCGACGTCGGCGCGCTCGGCGGCCTCGAGGGCGCGGAGCTCGCTGTAGTACTCGATCCCCTGCCGCTGCTTCCGCTTGCGGCGCAGACCTGCCGTGTCGACGAGGACGAACGTCCGGTCGCCGCGTTGCAGAACCGTGTCGATCGCGTCGCGGGTGGTGCCCGGCACGTCGGAGACGATCACGCGCTCCTGACCGAGGAGCTTGTTCAGGAGCGAGGACTTGCCGACGTTCGGCCGGCCGAGGATCGCGACGCGGATCGCCTCGTCGCCGACGGGCGGCCGGGCGCCGCCGGGCAGGCGCTCGACGACGTCGTCGAGCAGGTCGCCCGTGCCGTGCCCGTGCAGTGCCGAGAGCGGGACCGGGTCACCCAGCCCGAGCCGGTGGAACTCGAGCGCGTAGGAGTCCTGGCGGGGGTCGTCGAGCTTGTTCGCGATCACGATCACCGGCTTCTTCGCCGCCCGAAGGATCGTCGCCAGCTCCTCGTCGCCCGGCGAGATCCCCGCCTTCGCGTCGACGACGAAGAGCACGAGGTCGGCCTCGGCGATCGCGGTGCGCGCCTGCTCGGCGACCTGCCGGTCGAAGGCGCCCTCGCCCTCGAGGTCGACGCCGCCCGTGTCGACGATGCGGAAGTGGACGCCGTTCCAGTCGGCGAGCAGCTCCTTGCGGTCGCGGGTGACGCCCGGGGTCTCGTGGACGACCGCCGCCCTGCTCTCCGTCAGGCGGTTGATCAGCGTCGACTTGCCGACGTTCGGGAAGCCGACGATCGCGACCGTGCCGGCGAGGTCCAGCGCCTCTGCCGTCGCCGGGGTGTCGACGTCGCTCATGCCGGCGGCGTCGCGTGGCGCGGACGGCCGAGCTCGTGGATCTCGACGAGCCACTCCCACAGCACGCGGATGCGCCGCTGCAGCTCGGCCGAGCCCTCGCGGTACCCCTTGCCGCTCCTCGGCAGCCCCTCGAAGCGGAACGGCTCGCCCCACGCGACGGAGACGGGATCCCAGTTGCCCGGCTTCCAGGTCTGCGAGCCGTGGATCGCCGCGGGCACGACCGGCACGTCCTCCTGGATCGCGGTCATCGCCGCGCCCGCCTGCACCTCGCCCGGCTCCCCGCTCCGCTGCCGCGTCCCCTCGACGAAGAGGCCGAGCGCGTTGCCGTCGCGCACGACCTGGCGCATGTAGCGGACGGCCTCGCGGTCGGACTCGCCGCGGCGCACGGAGAAGGCCCCGAAGCTCCGGATCAGCTGGCCGAGCCCCGGGACGCGGTGTGCCTCGACCTTCGCCATGTAGTGGATCGTGCGCGGGCAGGCCGCACCGAAGACGGGCGGGTCGATCCAGCCGAAGTGGTTGAGCGCGAGCACCACGCCGCCCTCGCGCGGCACGCGCTCGACGCCGTAGTTCCGCATCGGCACGACGAGCTTGACGACCGGCTGCATCGTCACGCGGCCGACGGCCCAGACGGCGTCGGCGCGGTTCATGCCGGCTGCCGAGCGCGGACGAGCGCCTCGATGCGGTCGACCACCTCCTCGGCGGTCGAGTGCGTCGTGTCGATCTCGATCGCCTCGGGCGAGGGGCGCATGTTGATCGCGTCCCGCTCGTCGCGCAGGCGCAGGTCGGTGGCGAGCGCGTCGGCGCCGATCCCCGGGCGGTCCGCGACGCGACGCTCGGCCCTGATCGCCTGATCGGCGACGAGGTACACCTTCACCTCGGCTCGCGGCGCCACGACCGTGCCGATGTCGCGACCCTCGATCACGACGTCGCCCTCGGCGCCGAGCGCGCGCTGGCGCTCGCGCATCACCTCGCGGACGTTCGGGTGCCGTGCGACCACCGGGACGAGCCGGTCGATGTCGGGCTTGCGGATCGAGCTCGTGACGTCGACGCCGTCGACGAGCACGCGGCCCTCGGCGTCGAAGGAGACCGGATGCTCTGTCGCCAGCTCCGCCAGCTCGACGCCGCGGTCGAGCGGCAGCCCACGCCGGATCGCCAGCCAGGTCAAGGCGCGGTACATCGCCCCCGTGTCGAGGTAGCGAAAGCTCAGCCGCTCGGCGAGGAGCCGGGCGACGGTGCTCTTGCCGGCTCCCGCCGGCCCGTCGATGGCGACGATCATGTGGTCACACGCAGGGTCTCGAGGAGGTCGTAGAAGCCGGGGAAGCTTACTGCGACCGACTCGGCGCCCCCGACCTCCACCCCGTCGCGCGAGGCGAGGCCTGCGATCGCGCCGAGCATCGCGATCCGGTGGTCGCCGCGGGAGTCGAGGCTGCCCCCGCGGAGGCGGGTCGGCACCCCGCGGACGACGAAGCCGTCGTCCGTGGCGCGGATGTGGGCGCCGAGGGCGCGGAGGCCGTCGACGACAGCCTCGATCCGGTCGCTCTCCTTCTGCCGCAGCTCCGCGGCGCCGCTGACGACGCTGTCGCCGTGGGCGTAGACGGCCGCGAGCGCGAAGAGCGGCAGCTCGTCGACGAGGCTCGGCACCTCGGCCGGCCCGATCGTGGCGCCGACGAGCTGAGCCGGCCTGACGTCGAGGTCGCCGCCGGGCTCGCCGCCGATCAGCCGGCGGTTGAAGACGGTGATGCGCGCGCCCATCCGCTGCAGCACGTCGAGCAGCCCGGTCCGCCGCGGGTTGAGGTTGACGCCGTGGATCGTCAGCTCGGAGCCCGAGATCAGCGTCGCGGCGACGAGCAGCGGCGCGGCGGCGGAGGCATCGCCGGGGATCTCGACGTCGCCGGGCTCGAGGCGTTCGACGGGCCAGACCGTGACGCTCGTCGGACGGGACTGGACGCGCGCGCCCGCGGCCGTGAGCAGACGCTCGGTGTGATCCCTCGTGGGGACGGGCTCGAGCACCGTCGTCTCGCCGCCGTGCGCGAACAGGCCGGCGAGCAGGATCGCCGACTTCACCTGGGCGCTCGCGACGGGAAGCTCGTAGGTCGTCGGGGTCAACGCGGTGCCTTCGATCCGGACGGGAGCGTGGCCGTCGCTCGTCTCGATCCGCGCCCCCATGCGGCGGAGCGGCTCGGCCACGCGCTCCATCGGCCGGCGCGAGAGCGACTCGTCGCCGACGAGCTCGAATCGTCGCCCCTCCTGACCCGCGAGCAGGCCGGGCAGGAGCCGCATCAGCGTGCCGGCGTTGCCACAGTCCAGTGGCGCCGCCGGCTCGTGCAGGCCGCGCAGGCCGACGCCGAAGACGCGCACCGCCTCGTCGTGCTCGTAGACGGTCGCGCCGAGCGCACGGGCGACGGCGAGCGTCGCCTCCGTGTCGGCGGAGCGCCCGAAGCCGGCGATCCGGGTCTCCCCCTCGCCGGCGAGCCCGAGCAGCACCGCCCGGTGGGAGATCGACTTGTCACCGGGAACTGCGAGGTGCCCCGCGATCGCCGCCGCGGGCTCGATCCTCACTGGTCGAGCACCGGCGCGCGGACGACGCCGTAGCCCTGCGCCTCGAGGATCTCGGCCGCGCGCGCCGACTCGCCGTCGCCGGCGACGAGGATCGTCAGCGTGCCGCCGCGCTCGCTCGAGAGGTGCTGCAGGTCGAAGTCGGCGATGTTGATCCGCTCCGCGCCGAGCGCCTGCGTGATCCCGGCGAGCACGCCCGGCCGGTCGGGCACGTGCACGCGGAGCCGGTGCAGGTCGCCTGGATCCTCGTAGGCGGTCGCGAGCAGGCGGCGCCGGTTCGACGACGCCTCGCCGATCCAACGGGCGAGGAAGCCCGCGTCGCCCGCAGCGAGCGCCGTCTCGACCTGCTCGACGCGGCGGCGGTGCTCGGCGAGCGCTGCCGCGACCGCCTCGCGGTTGTCGAGGAAGATGTCGACCCAGATCCGCGGGTTCGCCCCGGCCACACGGGTCATGTCCCGCAGCGACCCTCCCGCAGCCGCGAGCGGCTCGTGCCCCTCGACCCGTGCCGCGCCGGCGTGGTTCAGAAGCAGGTTCGCCAGCGCGTGCGGCA
Source organism: uncultured Gaiellaceae bacterium (assembly GCA_963808915.1). Classification (GTDB taxonomy): domain Bacteria; phylum Actinomycetota; class Thermoleophilia; order Gaiellales; family Gaiellaceae; genus CAVTBT01. The sequence continues at coordinate 68,880 of CAWEHJ010000003.1, forward strand.
GATGGCTCGTGATCGCGACGAGCCGGTCGTGCGCCTCTGGGTCGACGGCGACGGGCTGGGCGCCGAGCGCCGCGACGAACGAGTGGAGGCCGGCGTAGCGCGACGGCTCGGTCGCAGCCGTCGGAGTCAGGAACCAGGTCGCGCCGGCGAACAGCTCGGCGCTCGCCCGCTCCGGCCCGCGCGCCTCCGAGCCGCAGATCGGGTGGCCGCCGATGAAGCGCTCCTCGCCGGCGACCGACGCTGCCAGCGCCGCCTTCGTCGACCCGACGTCCGTCACGGTGCAGGCGGCCGGAGCGACGGCGAGCGTCTCCCGCACGACTGCCGCGAGCGCCGCGACCGGCGCCGCGACGACGGCGAGCTCCGCCCCGTCGACGCGCCGCCGCCAGCGAGTCGGCAGGCTCGACCGCCTCACGTTCTCCCGCGACCCGCAGCGCGTCGGGGTCGGGATCCCAGCCGCGCACCCGTTCTGCCCCGGCCGCGCGCGCGCCGAGGCCGACCGAAGCGCCGATCAGACCGGTGCCGACGATTGCGAGCCGCGAGACCATCGCCCAAGCCTAGAAGGGCGTACCCTCACGCCGTGCCGCCTGCCGAGCCCAGCCGCCGCCGCGGCGAGGTCTTCGACGACGTTGCCGAGGCATATGACGACGCGCGGCGGGGCTATCCGTCCGCGCTCGTCGACGCGGCGCTCGCGCGCGGTGGGCTCGGAGCCGGCTCGCCGGTCGTCGAGGTCGGGTGCGGTACCGGGAAGCTGACCGAGGCGCTCGTCGAACGCGGCCTGCGCGTCGACGCGGTCGACCCGGGCCCGCGGATGATCGAGGTCGCGCGGCGGCGCGTCGGCGACTCGCCCCTGGCCCGCTTCCACGTCGGGCGCTTCGAGGAGGTCGACCTCCCGCTCGGCTCGTTCGACGCGGTCTTCTCCGCCACCGCCTTCCACTGGGTCGACCCGAGCGTCGGTTGGCGCAAGGCGGCGGAGCTGCTCCGGCCTCGCGGCCTGCTGGCGCTCCTCTCGCACATCCCGGTCGCGGACGGGCACACGACCGGAATCGACGAGGGCTTCCGTGAGCTCTGGGCGACCTACACCCCCGACGAGCCGAGCTGGCCGCCGCTCCGCAACACCGCAACCCTCCTCACCGACGCCGAACGCGAGCGCGCGAACGTCTCCGAGGTCTGGGACGAGCTACAGGCGCGCCGTCACGGGCTCGCGATCCCCGAGGCCGCCGGCCTCTTCGACGAGGTCGAGATCGACAGCGAGAGCGACACCGTCGTCGAGACGGCCGACGACGCGCTGAAGATCGTGCGCACCACGTCCGCCTACCTCCGCATCGAACCGGGGCGGCGAGAGGCGTTCGAGTCGGATCTCCGCGACCTCTTCGCAGCGGTCGGGGGCACGTCTCGGCTGCCGCTTCTGACCGTCCTGGTCACCGCCCGACGCGCCGTTCAGGCGCGCAGCAGCTCGGCGACGCGGAAGGCGAGGTCGAGCGACTGACGGGCATTGAGCCGCGGGTCGCACAGCGTCGAATAGTTCCCAGCGAGCTGCTCCTCGAGGACGCTGTCCGGCCCGCCGAGACATTCGGTCACGTCCTCGCCCGTGAACTCCAGATGGACGCCCCCGGGCCACGCGCCTTCGGCGCGGCACGCTGCGAAGAAGCCCTCGAGCTCGGCGACGACGTCGTCGAAGCGGCGCGTCTTGACGCCGGAGTCGGTGAGGACGAGGTTCGCGTGCATCGGGTCGCACGCCCAGACGACCGGATGACCTGCGTCGCGGACGCCGCGAAGCAGCGGCGGCAGCGCGTCGCGCACCGCCTCCGCCCCCATCCGGGCGATCAGCGTCAGCCGCCCCGGCTCACGATCGGGGTTCAGGCGCTCGCAGAGCTCGACCGCCTCGGCCGGCGTCGCCTCCGGGCCGAGCTTCACCCCGAGCGGGTTCCGGACGCCCGCGAAGAACTCGACGTGCGCTCCCTCGGGCTGCCGCGTCCGCTCGCCGATCCAGAGCATGTGGGCGGAGCAGTCGTACGGCTCGCCGGTGAGCGAGTCGGTGCGCGTCAACCCCTCCTCGTAGTCCAGCACGAGCCCCTCGTGGCTCGTCCAGACGTCGACCTGGTGAACGGTGTCCGCGCGGGCCAGGTCGATCCCGATCGCCCGCATGAAGCGAAGCGCACGCTCGATCTCGCCGGCCAGCGCCTGGTAGCGACGCCCCTCGGGCGAGGAGGCGACGAACTCCTGGTTCCACGCGTGCACCTGCGTCAGGTCTGCGAAGCCACCCTTCGTGAACGCGCGGAGCAGGTTGAGCGTCGCCGCGGACTGGTGGTACGCCCGCACCATTCGCGCCGGGTCGGGCGTGCGCGCGTCGGCCTCCGCGGCGTCGTCGTTGACCATGTGGCCGAAGAAGGAGGGCAGACCGTTGCCGTCGGTCGGCGAGGAACGCGGCTTCGCGAACTGGCCGGCGATCCGCCCGACCTTCACGACCGGGAACGCGGCGCCGTAGGTCAAGACGGCCGACATCTGGAGCAGGATCTTCAGCTTCTCCCTGATCGAGATCGCAGTGAAGTCGCGAAAGCTCTCGGCGCAGTCGCCGGCCTGGAGCAGGAACGCGCGCCCCTCGCAGACTGCCGCCAACGAGGCCGTCAGCGAACGCGCCTCTCCCGCGAAGACGAGCGGCGGCATCGCCTTCAGCTCCGTGCGAGCCGCCTCGGCGGCTGTCTCGTCCGGCCACGCCGGCTGGTGCCCGGCCGTGCGCGCTCGCCACGAGGAGGGCGACCAGGTGGGCTCCGAGACGGTCATCGCCGCAGTGTAGGCCGAGCCTTGCGGCCCTCAGGGAGGCTGCCTATCCTGGGACGGCGATGACTCCCTGCCTCGAGACGCGGAGCTGGTGGCCCGGCGGGCGAGGCGGGAGCGTGCGCGCGAGCTAGCGCGCCCCTCGAGCCCGTCCGCCCGAGCCTCGCGGAGCGAGGCCCGACCCGCGTCCACCTGATCAGGAAGGATCCACCGTCCATGCGCATCTTCTCCGGCATCCAGCCGACCGGCGACAAGCAGCTCGGCAACCTCATCGGCGGCTTCATGCAGTACGCGCGCACCCAGGAGCTCGGCGAGGGCTTCTTCTGCATCGTCGACCTGCACTCGATCACGGTCGAGTACGACGTCGCGGACTTCCACGAGCGCACGCTCGACCTCGCGGCGATGCTCTTCGCCACCGGGCTCGACCCCGAGCGCTCGACCGTCTTCGCCCAGAGCCACGTGCAGGCGCACGCCGAGGCGGCCTGGCTGCTCGGCTCGGTCACGAGCTACGGCCAGCTCGGCCGGATGACGCAGTTCAAGGACAAGTCCGACCGGCGCGAGTTCGTCTCGGCCGGCCTCTTCACGTACCCGGTGCTGATGGCCGGCGACATCCTGCTCTACCAGACCGACATCGTCCCGATCGGCGACGACCAGCGGCAGCACCTCGAGCTCGCCCGCGACGTGGCGGAGCGCTTCAACGCGCGCTACGGCGAGACGTTCGTCGTACCGAAGGGCGTCTACCCGGAGGTCGGCGCGCGGATCATGGACCTGCAGGAGCCGACGAAGAAGATGTCGACGACGAGCGGCACGCCGCAGGGGACCGTCCGACTGCTCGACGAGCCGGACGTGATCCGGAAGAAGTTCCGCAGCGCGGTGACGGACTCGGGGCGCGAGGTGCGCCGCGGCGAGGACAAGCCGGGGATCACGAACCTGCTCGACATCCTCTCCGTCGCAACCGGCCGGCCGATCGACGCGCTGGAGGCGGAGTACGACGGCGCCGGCTACGGACAGTTCAAGGCGGACGTGGGCGAGGCCGTCGTCGATGCTCGTCTCTCCCGTCCAGGAGCGCTACCGCGAGCTGCGCGCCGACGAAAGTGAGCTGCGGCGCCTGCTCGCGCTCGGAGCGGAGAAGGCACGCGCCGCGTCGGCAGCGACGCTCGAGTCGATGTACGAGCGAATGGGGTTCGTCCGTCTCTAGGCAGGTCTACGTCCTCGCCGGGATCGCCGCGCTCACGTCGTCGCGGGCGTCCTCCACTACACATGGGACGAGCCGGTGGCGGTCTTCCTCGTCTCGGCCGTAGCGCTCGGCGGTCTGGCCTGGGCGGTCGGCATCGGCACGGAGTCCGTCGGCGCACGCTTCGGGCCGGCGGTCACCGGCGTGCTGCAGTCGACGCTCGGCAACCTGCCGGAGCTGTTCATCGTGCTCTTCGCGCTCAGCGCAGGCGAGGTCGTGGTCGCACAGTTCTCGATCATCGGTTCGCTGTTCGCGAACGCGCTGCTCGTCCTCGGCTTCGCGATCGTCGCAGGCGCCCGCGCGAGCGAGGACGGAACCATGCGCTTCGGCGCCCGGCTGCCGAACGACACCGCGACGCTCCTCCTGCTGGCCGTCTTCATCATTGCGCTGCTCGGGCTCTCCGATCAGGTCGGCGACCGCGCGAGCGAGCACCAGGTCGCGATCTCCTCGATCGGAGCCGTCCTGATCCTCTCGGTCTACGCTGTCTGGCTCTGGTCGTATCTCCGTACGCCAGGCGAGGAGCCGGCGATCGAGGGGAGCCCCCAGCTGCCCTTCTCCTACGGCGTCGCCATCCTCGCGGTCGCAGGTGTCGGCGCCGCATTCGTCTCGGACTGGTTCGTGTCGGCACTCGACCCCGCCGTGGAGACGCTCGGGATCTCGAAGCCGTTCACCGGGCTCGTGATCGTGGCGATCGCCGGCAACGCGGTCGAGAACGTCGTCGGCGTCACCCTCGCGGCGAAGGGCAAGGCCGACCTGGCGATCTCGGTCGTGAAGAACTCGGTCGCCCAGATCGCCGTCTTCCTCTACCCGGCGCTCGTCCTCCTCTCGCTGCTCTTCGAGCACCGGCTCACGTTCGTGCTCGACCCGGTCTACATCGGCGCGCTCTTCCTGATGGCGATCGTGATCTGGCAGATCACCGGCGACGGCGAGGCGGTCGCGTTCGAGGGCTGGGCGCTCGTGGCGATCTACGCCACGCTCGGCGTGCTCACCTGGTACGAGTAGCCGCCCGGAGGCCCTCGACTTCCTCGCTCGTGAGCTCGCGCCACTCGCCGGCCGGAAGGCTGTCGAGCGTCAGCCCCGCATACCTGGGCCGGTGGAGGCGGCGAACCGGATGGCCGACCGCCTCCAGCATCCGCTTCACCTGGTGCGTGCGACCCTCGTGCAGGACGAGCTCGACGCGCCCCCGGCCGAGCCGGCGTGCTCGGGCCGGCGCGGTGCGGCCGTCCTCGAGCTCGATCCCCTCCCGCAGCCGTCGGAGTGCCTCCTCGCCGGGGTCGCCCTCGACGACGGCGACATACGTCTTCTCGACGCCGTAGCGCGGATGCGCGAGCCGGTGCGCGAGCTCGCCGTCGTTCGTCAAGAGCAGCGCGCCGGTCGTGTCGACGTCGAGACGCCCGACCGGCACGACACGCGACTCGTGGCCGACCAGCTGCACCACCGTCGGTCGCCGCCCGGGGTCGCGCGCAGTCGTCACGACGCCCGCAGGCTTGTGCAGCAGGACGTACGCCAGGCCCTGCGCCTGGACCCGCCGGCCGTCCACCTCGACCACGTCGCGTCCGCCGACCGCCGTGTTCAGCGCGCCGGGCTCGCCGTTCACCCGCACGCGGCCCGCCTTGATCAGCTCGTCGGCGCCGCGCCGCGAGGCGACACCCGCTCTGGCGAGGAAGGCGTTCAGGCGCATGACGTGATTCTCGCGCCGGTACCCTGCCGCCGTCGTGACCGACCGCTCCGAGGATGTTCGCAAGCTGGCCGAGCTGCTGGTCGGGTTCGGCGCCGACGTCCGACCCGGCGAGATCGTCGGCGTGACCGCACAGCTCGGGATGGAGCCGGTCGCGCGGGAGGTGGCGCGTGCCGCCTACGAGCGCGGCGCCCGCTGGGTGGACGTGTTCTGGTGGGACCCCTGGATCAAGCGTGCGCGGCTCGAGCACGCCGACGAGTCGACGCTCGACTTCGTGCCGCCCTGGATCGGCGAGCGGATGCGCTGGCTCGGCAGGGAGCACGCCTCACGCGTCAGCTTCGTCGGCCCGAACGCCGCCGCGGCGGAGGGTCTCGACCCGGCGCGCGCGGGGCGTGACGTCCTCCCGTTCGTGCGGGAGATCCCCGAGGTCGTCAACGACCGGACGACGAGCTGGACGGCCGCGCCGTACCCGAACCCGTCCTGGGCGGCTCAGGTCCACCCGGAGCTCGCGCCAGAGGCTGCCCTCGACCGGATGTGGGACGAGATCCGCCATGTCTGCCGCCTCGACGAGCCCGACCCGGTCGCCGCCTGGCAAGAGCGCTTCGCGACGCTGAGGGGCACGGCCGAGCGGCTCACCGAGCGTCGCTTCGACGCGATCCACCTCTCGGGGCCGGGAACCGACCTGACCGTCGGGCTCTTCCCGAGCGCGACGTGGCTGGCCGCCGACTTCACGACCGTGGACGGAAAGACGCACTACCCGAACCTGCCGTCGGAGGAGATCTTCACGACGCCGGATCCCGAGCGCGTGGACGGGCACGTGACGGCGACGAGGCCGCTCGAGTTCTTCGGCTCCCACATCGACGGCATCCGCGTCCGCTTCGAGGGAGGACGGGCGGTCGAGATCGATGCCGACATCGGCGCCGAGGCGCTACGCGGGATCGCGTCGAAGGACGACGGCGCCTCCCGGCTCGGCGAGCTGGCGCTGGTCGACGGCGAGGGCCGGATCGGCCCGCTCGGCACGGTCTTCCACGAGACGCTCCTGGACGAGAACGCCGCCAGCCACATCGCGCTCGGCAACGCCTACACGTTCCCGCTCGAGGACGAGGCCGACCGGGCGAAGGCCAACGTGTCGGCGATCCACACCGACTTCATGATCGGCTCGCCGGAGCTGGACGTCGACGGCATCACTCTCGAAGGCGAGCGCGTCCCGCTCCTCCGCGGCGGCGCCTGGCAGATCTAGCTGGCGCGGGCCTCGGCGACCGAGACCAGCCGCTCGCGGATCTGCTCCGCGTCGACCCCAAGGTCATCGAGACGCGGCAGCGCAGCAAGCGAGTCGAGCCCGAAGACACGCTCGAAGAGCGAGGTCGTCCGGTAGCGGACAGCACCGCCGAGGCCGCTCTCACGGCCGGCTTCTGCGATCAGGCCGCGCTCGACGAGCGACGCGACGGCCGAGTCTGCGGCGACGCCGCGGATCCTGGCGATCTCGGGCCGGGAGCACGGGCCGAGGTACGCGACCACCGCGAGCGTCTCGAGTGCCGCCTGCGAGAGCCCGCGCTCGATGGGCCGCTCGACGAGCCGGGCACAGGCCTCGGCCGCCTCGCGCGACGCGCGGAACGCGTAGCCGCCGGCGACGTGCTCGAGGACGATGCCGCTGCGACCCTCGCGGTAGCGCTCGCCGAGCAGCCCCAGCGCCGTCTCGATCCGTTCGGTGTCGTCGTCGGCCGCCTCCGCGAGCTCGGGCACCGAGAGCGGCGCCGACGCGACGACGAGCAGTGCCTCCACCGTGCGGGCGAGCTGGTCGACAGGGTTGGTCGAGATCAGGCGGAGCGGGCGATCCACTGGTCGGTCCTTTCGCCGGCGGGACGGGAAACCCTTATCGGGGCGAACGGGGCGGGCTGGTCGAGCTCGAGCTCGCCCTCCTTCCGGAGCTCGAGCAGCGCCAGGAACGCGACCGCCTGCTCCACGCGCGAGAGGCCGTGCACCTCGGTGTCGAAATCGAAGCGGCGGCGCTTGCGCAGGACGGCGCGGAACCGCTCGAGGAACTGGCCGACCGGAGGGAAGCGGAGCGCCATGTGTGCCAGCGAGACCGCCGGGGGCGGCACCGAAAGCGAGCGCAGCGCCTCGGCGAGCTGCCCGGCGTCCTGCGCCGCGAGCCGGCGCTCGGGCCGTGGCGCCAGCGGAGCCGGCCCGACCCGGAAGTAGCGGTCGCGCTCGCCGGCGAGCCGCTCGGCCAGCCAGGTGGCGGCCTCGCGCATCCGGCGGTACTCGGCCAGCCGCCGCGCCAGCTCCTCCGCGGCCTCCTCGGGCTCGAGGTCGGCGAGCTCCGCCGCCTCGTCGGGGAACAGCGCGCGCGCTTTCAGCTCGAGCAGCGCCGCGATCAGGACGAGGAACTCGCCGCAGGCCTCGAGGTCGAGCTCGTCTCGGGCAGCGAGCCGCTCGACGAACGCGACGACGATCCCGGCCATGTCCACCTCCGCCGGCTCGAGCTCCTCCCGCAGCAGCAGCGTCAGGAGGAGGTCGAACGGCCCTGAGAAGGCGTCCAGGTCCAGCTCGAGCTCGCGCACGGCGCTCATCGCAGGCGGGAGGCTAGCCGGGCTACCGGACGCGGCTGCGCGGCACGGCCATCTCCGGGTTGTCGCGCCGAGGCTCGCTCGGCCGACGGTCCCGGCGGCGCCCACGGAGCTGCACCCAGAGGAATGCGGCGACGGCGAGCACGAAGCCCGCGGCCGCCACGATCACGTTGATCCGCACGCCCGCGAGCTCGTGCGCCGGGTCGACGCGCAGCAGCTCGATCCAGAAGCGCCCGGCGCAGTAGAGCGCCACGTAGAGCGCGAACAGGCCCGGAGGCCGGATCCGCCAGCGCCGCTCGACGAGCAGCAGCACGCCGAGCGCGAGCAGGTTCCAGACGAGCTCGTAGAGGAACGTCGGGTGGAAGGTCGGGTCGAAGGCGTACTGCTCGGGCCGGTGCTCGGGATCGATCTCGAGCGCCCAGGGCAGGTCGGTCGGCTTGCCGAAGAGCTCCTGGTTCCACCAGTTGCCGATCCGGCCGATCGCCTGCGCGAGCAGGAGCCCCGGCGCGACGCAGTCGAGGAGGACCGGGACGTTCGCGCCGTCACGCCGGGCGATGTAGGCGCCGACGATCACGCCGAGGCCGATCCCGCCCCACACGCCGAGACCGCCGCGCCAGATCGCGAACGGCCCCCACCACTCGTCCGGCACCTCGTTCCAGCTGGTGACGAGGTGGTAGAGCCTGGCGCCGACGATGCCCGCGGCCACGCCCCAGACCGCGAGCCGGAAGATCAGGTCCCAGTCGCCGCCCTGCGCCACCCAGCGCCGCCCGGTGAGCCAGATGCAGGCCGCGATCCCGGCCAGGAGCATCAGCCCGTACATGTGGACGGTCAGCGGGCCGAGCTCGAGCGTGCCCGAGGACGGCGAGGGAATCGAGGCGAGGAACGACATGGCAGCGGGATTCTGCCCAGCCCGCCGGTCGCCGTGGCGTGAGAGGCGGTGCTAGAGCAGGATCGCGAGTGCCAGCGCGGGCTCGCAGCCGCTGCGGAGCATGTCGACAGCCAGGTGCAGGTCGACGTCGTGGCGCTGCGCGAGCGTCGCGGCGTCCTGGGCGCTGAAGCCCGCCCGCTCGAGCTCCTCGGCGCGCCAGCGCTCGATCCGCTCGATCTCGCTCTCTGTCCGAACTTCCAGTTCTGCCGCAGCCATTGATGCTGTCCTCTCGTGCCGGTGTCGTAGAGGTATTCGTCCCTCTAGACGCCGTGGATGTCCCCTTTGTAGGTGATTCGATCCCTCGGGAACGTAAAGAGTTTGGAAAAGATCCCCGGACCGGGGCCTAGCCGGGGGGCTAGGCCGCCCCGGCGAGATCCCCGCGCTCGGTGAGCGTGCGGCGCTCCATCACCCGCTCGAGGCGGTCGAGCGCAGTGGTCTCGAGCTGCCGGACCCGCTCGCGGGTCAGGCCGAGCGCCTTGCCGATCTGTTCCAGGCTCCGCTCGCCCATGTCGCTGCCGATGCCGAAGCGAAGCTCGAGGACGAGCCGCTCCCGCTCGGGCAGGTGCGCGAGGGCTTCGCCGACCTGCTGCTTGGCGAGCGCCGCGTCGGCGAGCTCGACCGGGTCGTCGGCGGTACGGTCGGCGAGCAGCTCGCCGAGCTCCGCGTCCCCGCCCTCACCGACCGTCTGGTTGAGCGAGACGGACGCCTCGACCGCGTCGAGGGCCTCCACGACGTGCTGCAGCTTCAGCTCGGTCAGCTCGGACAGCTCCTCGACCGTGGGCTGCCGGCCGTGCGTCGCCTCGAAGCGCGCACGTGCGCGGCGCAGCCGCTGGCGGCGCTCCTGCACGTGGACCGGGATGCGGATCGTGTCGGACTGGTTCGCGACCGCGCGCTGGCAGGCCTGGCGAATCCACCAGGTCGCGTAGGTGGAGAACTTGTAGCCCTTGCGCCAGTCGAACTTCTCGACCGCGCGGTTGAGGCCGATCGTGCCGTCCTGGATCAGGTCGAGCAGCGGCAGGCCGTGGCCGCGGTAGCGCTTCGCGATCGAGACGACGAGGCGCAGGTTCGCGTTCACCATCCGCTCCTTCGCGACGAGATCGCCGCGCTCGACGCGCTTCGCGAGCGAGACCTCGTCGGCGGCGGTCAGCAGCTCGTGCCGGCCGACCTCGTTCAGGAAGAGCTGCAGGCTGTCGGTCGCGACCCCGCCGGCCGACGGCGTCAGGTCGAGCTCGGGTGCGTGCTCGTCGGCGTCCGGCTCCTCCTCGATCACGACGTCCGCCTCGGCGAGCGCGGCGCGGAGCGCCTCGACGGCGTCCTCGTCCAGGTCGAGCTCGTGGGTCAGTGCCTCGAGCTGGTCGGCGCGCACGAGTCCGCGCTCGTGCGCGTCGTGCAGGAAGGTGGTCATGGCGGCGTCGTGGGCGTCTGCGCCCAGGGCGAGTTCGGTCGGCATACGGGTCGGTACCTCCGGAGGGGGCTTGGGGTCGGGGCGCGTTGGCAGCGTGCAGCGGGCGGCCGCGCGATCGCGCTCGTGCACTAGTGGTAACCCGTCGGCGGGCCGTGCACATCCCTCGGGAGCCGATCCGTACAGAACCTTTACGTGCTCTTTACGTCTTCTCGGCTACATCACGCGCGCCGGCTCGTGCGTAGGACGGCCATGGCGCAGAGCCAGGAGCGCTCCGGCACCGAGCACGAGGACCAGCAGGACACCCCCGCCCACGGCCAGGAACGGGAACGAGCCGCCGCCGCCCGGCGCCACGATCCGGACGGGCGCGTACGTGTGCGTCTGCGCGCCCCCGTAGGTCCCGAAGCCGTCGTAGACCTCGTAGCTGACGAGGCCGGCGGCCGGGATGCGGACGTCGACGTGGTAGACGCCCGTGCGCCCGGTGGTCGTCCCGCGGTAGCTGGCGAGCAGCTTCCCGTCGCCGTCCCGGAGGCGGAAGACCGGCGTGACGCCGGCGAGCGGCGTACGGCCGTGCTGGAGGACGGTCACGTCGATCGGCAGCGTCGTCCCCGCTTTCATGCCGTCGGTCGGCACGGCGCTGAGCTGGACGGTGGCCCAACCGCCGGCACCTGCGGCCGGGGCGAGCGCAGCGGCGGCGACAGCGGCGAGTAGCACGAGACGTCTCATCGGATCCTCCTCGGTCGTGTGCCCGGTCTACACCGCTCCGCGCGCGCCGGTTCCCTCAGCGGATCGTGGCGGCGATCTCGAGCGCCCGCTGCTTCGTCACGGCGCCCTCGAGTCGGAGCGTGACGCCGTCGTCCTCCCAGAGCAGGACGTTTCGGGCGAGGCGCGGCAGCTCGACGATCCGACCCAGCTCGTCGCGGAAGATCACGGCGTGCGCCCGTCCCGCGACCCACACGCCGGGACTGCCGCCGACGGACAGGTACTCGATCCGCGTGCCGGGTCCGGCCAGCTTCTCGACGTAGGGAATGGCCTCGCCGCGGAACTCGGTCAGGACGAGACGCGGGCAGCACCAGACGAGCGAGACCGCGCCGTGGCCGATGCTGCGGTCGAGCAGGACCGACGTCGGCGGGCGGCCCGGCGGCAGCCGCAGCGGGAAGCTGACGGCCCTGCGCGCCTGCTCGAGCGGGACCGAGCTGCCGAGTCCGAGGCCGGCGCCCTCGCGGACGGGCGGCAGCTCGACGACACGCGTCACCGTCACGCCGCGAAGGTGGAAGAAGCGAAGGACGGCGCTGCGCGCACCCGGCGAGGCGGCGAGCACCGCGCCGGCCGCGACGACGATCGTCGCGAGCCCGATCGCGAGCGGTCTCGACCACGCGCGCCGACGGGCCGGCGGCGCGGACAGGTGCGGTGCGAGCGCAGCGGCGAGATCCGGCGTCGGCGGCCACTCGACCGAGAGCGTGCGGAGCTCCTGCTCGAGTCCCGTCACGGCTGCCTCCTCCCCCAGCTCGGCCCGCAGGCGCTCGAGCGCGCGGGCGGTGCGCGACTTCACCGTGCCCCGCCGGAGCCCGAGCGCCGCGCACGTCTCCTGCTCCGAGAGCTCGAGCAGGTAGCGGCAGCCCAGGATCTCGCGGTCCTCGTCGCGCAGCCGCGCGAGGCCGCCGAGCAGGGCATCGCGGCGCTCGGCCGCGAGCACGTCGCCCTCGGGGGACGGAGCCGCGCCCCCCGAGGGAGCTTCCGCTGCGGCGGCGCGCAGGGCGAGCGCGTCGCGCCGCCCGGCCGAGCGGCGGCGATTTCGCGCCTCGTTCGCCACGATCTGCAGCAACCAGGGGCGGAGCGGCGCGCCGCGCCGGAAGCGGCCGAGGGCGCCGAACGCCTTCACGAAGCCCTCCTGGGCGGCGTCCTCGGCGTCGGCTGCGTTGCGGGCGATGAGGTAGGCGGTGCGGAAGGCGATCTCCTGGTGGTCTCGGACGAGCAGTGCGAAGGCTGCGCCGTCTCCGCGGCGTGCGCGCTCGACGAGCTCCTCCTCGGTCGGTGGCCGGCTCACCACTCGGTGTTCTTACACCAGCTCCGCCGCAAGGGTTCCCACGGTTACCGTAGACCCATGACCCGCCTGATCGGGATCAACCACGTCGCACTCGAGGTCGGCTCGCTGGACGAGGCGCTCGCGTTCCTCGAGTCGGTCTTCGGGCCGCTCGACCTGCGCGGGCGGGTCCGGGGAATGGCGTTCGTCGACCTGGGCGACCAGTTCCTCGCGCTCGCGGAGACGGGCAAGCGCGCCGGCGAGGTCGAGCACCGGCACGTCGGCCTGGTCGTCGACGACAAGGCGGCGGTCGCAGCCCGCCTCGCCGAGCTCGGCATCGAGCGGCTGCCAGGCCGGAACCTCGACTTCCTCGACCCGTGGGGCAACCGGCTCGAGGTGGTCGACTATCGCGAGATCCAGTTCACCAAGTCCCCGAGCGTTCTGCGCGGGATGGGCCTCGACGGCCTCGAGAAGACCGAGAAGGCGCTTGCCGAGCTCCGCGAGAAGGACTTGCTCTAGGGGAGCGGGACGCTCGGCACGGCGATGACGCCGAGCCGGCCGAGCAACTCGTCCGCCTCGGCGCGGCACTCGGGCCGCCCGGTCGAGGCGAGCGCCCAGAGCGCGAGCGCCACCTCGAAGTCGTTGCCGTTCTCGCGCGCGGCGGCGAGAGCCGACTCGAGCCGTTCGCGCCCGTCGTCCGGCTGCCTCGACTGGATCAGGGCGTAGCCACGGACGCGCTCGAGCAGCGCCAGCCGCGGCGCGGCCTCCCCTGCCGCCTCCGACGCCTCGAGCGTCGCCGTCGCGAGCTCGAGCGCCTCGGCGTACCGCCCCTCGAGCACGAAGCACTCGGCGCGGCGCATGTCGAGCTCGAGCACGAAGCTCTCCGCCCCGATCTCTGCCAGCTCGCCGCGCGCCTGGTCGAACAACGTGTGCGCCTCCGCGAACCGGCCCCCGGCCGCTCTCGTGCGGGCGAGGTTCAGGACGACGACTGCAGCACCGAACGCGTAGCCGGAGGCGCGGTAGACGCGCAGAGCCTCCTGGAACAGCTCGGCCGCGCGGTCGAGCTGGCCCTGATCGAGCAGGATCTCCGCCTCGTTGTTGGACGCGGTCGCGGCGCGGACGACGTCGCCGGAGGCATGCTCCGCCTCGCGGCTCTGCTCGTAGTACGCCTGTGCGTCGTCCCAGCGACCCGCGTAGTAGGCGCGTACGCCCCAGTTGTTGAGCACGATCGCGCGGCCGAGCCGGTCACCAAGCTCCTCGTAGATCGGCAGCGCCTTCGCGAGCCAGGATTCGTCGAGCCCGCCGAGCGAGCGATCGGCGGTGTCCAGCAGCCGATACGCATGCGCGACGGCAGCGCGGTCGCCGACCCGCTCCGCGCGGTCGGCTGCCTGACGCGCGACGCGGAACGAATCGGTGAAGCGGCCCTGGCGGTAGAGGACGACCGCGTACTCGAGCTCGAGCTCGGCCAGCTCCGACGCAAGGCTCTCGTCCTCGACGGGAGCTGACTCCAGCGCCCGCTCGAACCAGACCGCTGCCTCCTCGTACTGGCCGAGCCGCTCGAGCAGCGTGCCCTGCTTCCGCGTCAGCCGTAGGGCGCCACGCGGATCGTCCGCAAGCGCCGCGCGGGCGCGCCGGTAGGCGTCGCGCGCATCGTCGTAGCGCGCCGCGAGCTCGCACACGTCGCCGAGCGCCTCGGCGACGTCGGCCACATCGGCCGGGCTCGCGGCGCCGAGCTCGTCGGCCGCACGGAGCGCACGCGCAAAGAACTCCGCCGCGTCGACATTCGCGAAGCGCTGGCGAGCGCGACCTGCGGCCGCCACGGAGTACTGCCACGCCTGCTCACCCGCCCCTGCCTCGACGAAGTGGTGCGAGAGCAGGCCGGCCGCCTCGTCGGTCCGTCCCTCGAAGCGCCGCTCCAGCACCTGGCCGACACGGGCATGGATCTCGCGGCGCCGGCGGAACGTCAGCCCCTCGTAGGCCGCGGCGCGGAAGAGATCGTGACGGAAGAAGAAGTTGTCGTCGGCCCCGCGCTCGACGAAGTCCGAGAGCCGCTGCCAGCGCTCGAGCTCGTCGACGTCCTCGAGCTCGTCGTCGAGGATCTCGCGGATCAGGTCGAGGTCGAACCACTGCCCGATCACGGACGCGTAGCGAAGGAGCAGGCGGTCGTCGGCGTCGAGCGTGTCGATCCGCTCGGTCATGAGCCGCTCGACCGTCTCCGGCAGCTCGCTGCTCCCGGCGCTGGACGCGGCCACGAGCTCACGGACGAACAACGGATTTCCGCCCGACCGCGCCGAGAGGGCGGACAGCTCCTCTTCGCCGAGGGTGAGCTCCTCGTCGGCGGCGAGCGCCAGCCGGGCAGTGGCGTCCGCGTCCAGGGGCGCGAGTGCGAGCGCCGCGTGGTCGTCTCGGTCGGGCCGCGTGAGCTCGGAACCAACCGGCCGCCGAGTCGCGCACACGAGCCACGGCCGGGCGACCGGCTCGGCAAGGAGCGCGCCGAGGAGGTCGCGCGAGGCGTCGTCCAGCCAGTGCGTGTCCTCGAAGACGAGCAGGGTCGGCATCAGGAGCACACGCGTCAGGAACTGATCGACGACCTCGTGGAGGCGCTGGCGGCGGAAGGCCGGCCCGATCGCCTCGACCTCCGGCGTGGACGGGACCGTCGCGTCGAAGGGCACGGCGAGCAGCGGCAGCCACTGGGCCTGGTCGGGCATCACCGCGCGCACCCACGGCTCGAGCTGGGCGCCGGCCTCCTCCGCGCTCGCCTCGGGAACGATGCCGGCGAGCTGGCGGAGGATCGGGCGGAAGACGAAGTACGGCGCGGCGGTCGCGTGCGACTCGCAGCGGGCGACGAACTGCGCAAAGCCGAGCGCGCGCGTGACGAGCTCCTCCACCAGTCGTGACTTGCCGATGCCCGCCTCGCCGACGAGCTCGACGAGCCGCTGCTGCCGCAGGCGGGCGGCATCGACGGCGGCTTGCAGCGCCTCGACCTCCGCCTCGCGACCGACGAGGGGCAGCTGCAGCGGCGCCTGGTCCTCGCGGCGGCCGAGCATCGCGCCGACGCTGTACGCGGTGACGGCACGCTCCTTTCCCTTGACGAGGAAGGGCTGCGGCTCCGACTCGAACAGCGTCTCCGACCGGTCGAGGACGGCCCCGGTGGAAAGGATCTGGCCCGGCTGTGCGCGGCCGGTCAGTCGCGCGGCGAGATTGACGGTGTCGCCCATCACCGCGTACGTGTGCCGGATTCGCGCGCCGATCTCGCCGGCGAAGACGTTGCCGCGATTGACGCCGGCGCGGAGCGGCAACCCGACGTCCGTGCCGAGGATCCGGTGGACCGCGCGGAGCATCCGAGCCTCGTCGAAGCCGCCGCTCGTCGGCGCGCCGGCCGTCAGGTAGGCCTTGCCCCCGTCGACGTCGATGTCGGACTCGAGCCACGTGACGCCGAGGTCGTCGGCCGCTTCGCCGACCGCGTGCGCGAACGCCTCGACGCGGCTGCCGAGGTCGTCGAGGCCGCCCGCGGCGAGCACCGCCCCGACGCCGGTGAACTTCACGAACGCCGTCGTCGCCTGCCGATGCTCGGCCTCCCCCGCTCCGCCCGCGAGCGCCTCGCGCAACGGCTGCGGGATGAACCGCTCGACGTTCTCGCGTGCAGGCGCATCAGGCCTGACGTCGCAGCGGGCGCCAGGTGGCCGGCGAAATCGTCGACGAGCAGGAACGCGCCGTCTCGCTCTCCGGCCAGCCAGCCTGGTTCGAGCGCGGCGGCGGTCGCCGCGCCGACGAGGATCTCGCCGGCCTGGGCCGCGTCCTCGAGCCCGATCGTCGCCGTAGCGGCGGGCCCGGCGACGAGCAGCTCCTCGTGCGACGTCCCAGCGACGAAGAACTGGCACGGGCCGGAGAAGATGCCCGTGGACATGCTCAGAGTGACAGGCCCAACGGAACTGTCGGCGCGGCCGCTCTGTGCGATCGACTGCTGCATCTCGGCGGCGGCGGAGCAGGCGCGAAGCTCGTGCCCGGGACCGTCGAAGAGAATGAGAAGCGCGTCACCGCGGAACTTGAGCACGTCGCCGCCGCGTTGCGCCGCCGCGCCGATCAGCCCGTCGAAGACGGACGAGATGAGGAAGATCAGCTCCTCCGCACCGGCGCGTCCCTTGGCGGCGAGCCGCTCCGAGAGTGCGGTGAAGCCCGAGAGGTCGACGGAGACCAGCGAGCCGTCGAGCTCACGGGCGACGACGCCCGGTTCCCAGTCGCGCGCGAGACGAGGGACGTATGGGGCGAGCGTCGAGAGCGCCGGGACGGCCATGCCCTGAGCATGCCCGACCGGGCCGCCGGCGTCGAAATTTCCGCGCCCCCCTTTTCAAATCGGGTGAAGCGGAGTACGTTGGCGACATGTCTGGGGGTGGGGGCGGCGCCGTCGGCGCGCGCCATGCAGGAAGGCGGAGACTGTGCGGGCTGGCGGCGACGTCGGTCGTCGCTGTGCTCGCGCTGCTCGCAGCGCCGGCGGCGCTCGCGAGCGAGGTCACGATCGCGCCGCAGGCGGATGCCTTCGTCGCCGATGCAGCAGCCGACTACGAATTACGGCAGCTCCGACTTCCTCGACACCTACGGCGGCTTCAACACGAACTGCGTGCCGTGGGACAGTCCTGCCTACGCGCTGCTGCGCTTCGGGCTGAGTGGGATCCCGGCCGGACGGCAGCTGCTCGACGCACGCGTCCAGACGGTCACCCGCGCCGGCTATGCGCAGGACGGTGATCCGAACCACCACCTGATCCCCATCTTCAACGACAGTTGGGACGAGTCGACGGTGCACCTGGGCCTCGCGGCCGTTCGATCAGCTCACCGATGTGCTTGGAGACCCGACCCTCGCGGTGTTTCCCGGCGGAGACATCCGGGCGTCGGTCTTCGAGCTCGGCTCGTCCTTCATGTTCCGGAACACCTGCGGGCTCGATCTGCAGTTGAACCAGGCCCATCCGTTCCCGGATGCTGCCTCGACGGCGGACGACATCAAGTCGAACGAGGATGCCGAGACCGATCTTCTGGCGCGACTTACGAGCGAGCGTGCCGGAGACGGCAGGATCTCCTTCGAGATCTACAACCCGAACTGCCCGACGGGCTGCGTCGCAGGCGCGGACACGCGCCTACTGGGCGCGCTACTGGAGCCGGGAAGCCCCCGACCCGACCGTCCGGCCGAAGCTCGTCGTCAAGTACGCAGACGTCGCCGTCACGATCTTCGCGACGGGAACCGCCGTGACCGGCGCGACGGTCCCGTACAGGGTGCGCTTCCGGAACGACAAGGCATCGGCCCTCACGCTCGGCACGGTGCGAATCCATCTGCCGACCGGCTTCGCGTACTCAGGGCGGCAGCTCCTCCGGGATCGTCTCGGGCACGCCCAGCCGCGACGCAGGCGACCTCGTCTGGACGACGTCGGCGACACTCGCACCGGCGAGCGATCGCCGAGGCACGCTTCGCGCTCAAGGCGGCCGACGTCGCCGGCACCAGCGAGCTCACGGCAACCGGCACCGCTTCGACCGCCGACGTCGGCAACGACGTAGCGACGATCGTGACGGCTGCGATCACGGGCGTCACGGCAGGTCTCAGCCGTGGCGACGACAGCACGCGTCGAGGCAGGCACCGACCGGCTCGACATCTTCGACCTGCCGCTCGACGCGATCATCCATCCGACCTCGTCGCCGATCACGCAGCAGCCGATCACGCAGCAGCCGATCACGCAGCAGCCGATCTCGCAGCAGCCGATCTCGCAGCAGCCGATCAGCCAGCAGCCGATCTCGCAGATGTCCCGATCACGCAGTTCGGTCGACGACGCCGCTTCGCTCGCGCTCCTCGGCGACGTGACGCTCGACACGCTGCCGACGACGATCGCCGGCGGCTGGCCGGCGATCCTCGCGCGGCACCGCACTGGCGCAGGCGCCGCCGCAGGGCGTGACGTTGCGGCAGGTGCTCCAGCTCGGCGTCGGGCACGCCGCCGCCGAACAGCCGGCCGCTCCAGCTCGGCGACTTCGACTTCTCCCTGAGCAAGCTGCGGAACCTCCCACTGATGGCGCTGGCGTACGGCTCCACCCCGCTGTCGGCCCTCGATCCGACGGGCGGCGTCGACCGCGCTCGCCGACTGGTGCGCCACGTTCGCCGGCCCGCCGCTCAACTGCACGAGCCCCACGACGCTCGGCGGCCAGACCATGATGAGCGCCGCGCTGCAGGGCGCGCCGATCTCGCAGCAGCCGATCAGCCAGCAGCCGATCACGCAGCAGCCGATCAGCCAGCAGCCGATCTCCCAGATGCCGATCTCGCAGATGCCGCTGCAGGCGCCGATCACGCAGCAGCCGATCAGCCAGCAGCCGATCTCGCAGCAGCCGATCAGCCAGCAGGAGCTCACCTCCTTCGCGACGTCGGCCTCGCCGATCACGCAGCACCCGATCACGCAGCACGGGCTCGACAGCGGGCTCGGCGACCTGAAGCTCGCGGACATCCTCTCGGTCGGGCAGCCCGTGACCTGCGCCGGCGCGCGCTACGGGTCGCCGTCCGCGCTGGGTGAGATCTCGCCGACAGGACTGCCGACCTCGATCGTGACCGCGACGGGCGACGTGAACCTGAGCGCCGCGTTCTGCGCCGGGCACATCGCCTCGAGCCGCGACGCTCGACACGCTCGCCGCCGTGGTCGACCTCGGAGAATTCACGCTCGGCGACATCGGCTGGTACGGGAACCTGACCGTGAACGACCTCGTCCGGCATCCTCGGCCCCGACGCGGCACAACTACACGATCGCGGACCTGATCGCGATCATGGTCAACCGACAGGTGCTCGACTGGGAGAACCTCGACCCGCGCCGTGCTCAGCTCCTTCGGCACGAACCCCGACGGCAGTCACCGTCTGGCAGGCCGATGCCGAGATCCAGGCCGACCGGACGGCTCCGGCAACGGCGACCTGACGGTGAAGATCAAGCTGCCGCCCGGCTTCCGCTACGACACCGAGCGAGCTCGACGTCGAGAGCGGCTACGCGGCAGTCGCCGACTGCGGCGCCGACTGCAGCGACATCGTCCTCGACGACCTCGGCGAACCGAACGACGGGCCTGCGATCGAGACGACGCCGAACAGCGGACGGGCCGGTCCAGACGCTGACCTTCACGATCCCGAACGCCTCTTCGACGTCGAGCTACACGGTCCGAGTTCGCCACGCACGCCGGCTTCGTCCTCGGGCCGACGCAGGCGAAGGAGACGGTCAGCGTCGGCCGGAATCGCCGACGCCGTCTCCACCGAGACGATCCGCGTCACCGATCCGTGGGAAACGTTCGAGGACGGCGAGAGTCCCGACGCGAACGACAGCCCGCTCGGCGCGACGCTCGCTCGACGAGCGGAACACCGAGGTCGAGGAGTCGTACATCGGAGCTCAAGGGCGACGTCGACTACTTCATGCTCTCCGACGTGCCCGCGGGCGCGCGGGTGACCGTGCACATGACGAACCTCAGCCGCCGACTTCGACCTCGCGCTGATCGGGCCGAATGCGGATCAGATCAAGCCGACGACCACGCCCGGGCCGGAACCGCAGGATCCACCGATCCGCGACACCGGCGTCGACAAGTCGAACGTGAACACGAGCCTCGAGCCCGCCGGCCTGCAGGACACGCCAATCACGCAGCACCCGATCAGCCAGCACCCGATCACGCAGCACTCGATCAACCGCAATCTGACCGAGGAGGACGTCGGCGGCGATCGCACCGGACGGGGGTGGCGACTTCCTCGTCCGCGTCGTCCGGCTACGACGGCGCCCACTCCGACCAGCCCTACTCGCTGCGCGTCCGCGTCACCGATCCGATCCAGGAGCCGGTCTGCACGCCCGCGCACGGGCATGCCGCACGCGCGCGCGGGCGACGCCGACGCCGGTCCCGGCCGGGCACGAACACGCTCTTCGTCGTCGACCCGCCAGCGGCTCGAGGCGACGTATCCCGGCCAGGCGGCGTCGGTCGACGAACGGCGCTGACGACGCTCGCGACGGCCCGGCGGCGCTCGGCGTCAAGGGCTACGTCGTCGAGCTCGACCGCTACGCCGACGTCCAGGCCGCCTACGCGGCGTGGGACGGCAACCCGTGCTCGGCGACGCAAGGCGAACGCCGTCGCCGCTGCGATCGCAGCGAAGATCGACGCGATCAAGACGGCCACGCCGTCGCGTCAAGTACGTCGTCCTGGTCGGCGGCTTCGACCAGATCCCCGCCTTCGCCGTGCCGGACCTGACGCGGATCGCGAACGAGACCGGCTACGCCTCGACGTTCGCGAACAACCAGTACTTCGGCGAGCTGGCCACGCGGCAACGTCGCTCACCGACGAGCCGTACTACGACACCGATCCGGTGCCGATCGACGGCGAGCAGATGTTCGTCGCCGACCTGATCGGCGGCCGCCTGGTCGAGACGCCGGCGCAGATCGCTCGGGCAGCTCGACCGCTACGTCCCCGGCGTGAACGGCCAGCTCGCCCGATCGACGGCCTTCGCCGAGGGCTACGACTTCACGAAGGACGGCGCGACCGTCGTCGCCGACGACCTCGGCGCGACGCCTCGGAGCGACGAACGTCCGGCAGCTGATCAACGACACCTGGACCGGCACGACGCTGCTCGGCACCAGGGGCTCTTCCCGACCGGCCGGCGCGTCGAGCTTCAACCTGCTCAACGGCCACTTCGACCACACGCGGATGCTCACCGCGAACGGCAACGCGCAGGGAACGATCGAGACGGTCTCGGCGACCGCGCTGACCGGCTCGCTGACCGGCCGCGTGCTCTTCACGGTCGGCTGCCACTCCGGGCTCCCGGTCTCGCGACGTGATCGTCGGGCAACACGCGCCGACTGGGCCGAGACGATCGGCAGCGAAGCAGGCGCACTGGGCCGGCCAGACGCGGCTACGGCTACGGCGACACCGACACCGTCGCCTACTCCGAGCAGCTGATGTCGTTCCTCGCGCAGAACGGCTCGACGGCCGGCTCTCGATCGGCGAGGCGTTGACCCGCGCGAAGCAGGACTACTACCTGACGGCCGGCGGCACGCTCTCCGCCTACGACCGCAAGGCGCTGCTCGAGGCGACGATGTACGGCCTGCCGTTCTACGGCGTCGGCGTCGCGCCGACCGCGATTCCCGGCAGCCCGCCCGGCGTGCCGCCGAAGGGCGCGACGAGCGTCGTCTCGCCGACCGACGGCGCCGCTCGTGAACGACCCGGTCAGCGGCCAGCCCTCGGGCGAGTTCTCGCTCACGCCGACCTTCACGCTCGTCACCGGCCCGAAGGGCAGCCACTACGAGAACGCCGGCCAGGTGACGACCGTCAACTACCGGCCGATCGTGCCGCGCGTCTCGCTGCCCGCCACGCGCCCCGGCCAGGTCGCGCACTACCCGTTCGTCGAGTCGCTCGAGTCGGCGCCCGACGAGCCAACTTCAACGCGGCGTTCTCGACGCCCACGATCGACCTCGGCTCGCTGTCGCCCGAGACGGTCTTCGCGGACGCGTCGTTCCCGAGCAAGCTGACGACGCTCGTGACGACGAAGATCGGCAGCACCAGGACGTCTCGCAGCTCAACGTCGCGACCGGCCAGTTCATCGCCAACCCTCCAGCCCCAACCGGTCGATCGGCACGATGCGGCGCTTCACGAAGATCGCCGGCCGCGTCTTCTACAGCACGAACGCGAAGCTCGTCCCGACGGCGATCGAGGACGTCTCGGCGACGCGCTTCGGCTCGAACGTCGGCTTCGTCGTCAACGTCCCGGACGCCGTGCGCGTGCTCGTGCTCTTCCGCGACGCGAGCGCGCCGGTGAACGGCTCGATCAAGTGGAAGCCGGTGGAGCTCGACGAACGGCGGGGCGGGCTCGCGCTGGACGGGCGGCTCACCGATCGTCGGCGACGAACATCGAGTGGCTCGTGCAGGCGCTCACCGCGCAAGGCAACGTCGCGACCAGCTCGAACAAGGCGCGCTACTTCGACGCCGCCCCGGCGCCAGACCGGCAGCGCGGGATCCAGATCGAGCGTCACCGGTCGCCGCGAGCCCGACCGGCTACTTCGCCGCGCCCGGTCAACGTCACGCGCCACAGGCCCGGCCGGCGAGGTACCTGGTGCGCCGCCTCGACGGCGAGACGCCGACCGGCTACACAGCCGGCCCGACTTCGCCGTACGGGCGACGGCCTGCACATCATCGAGTTCACGGGCTCCGACGGCTCGACGAGCGACCCGCGCGTTCGTGATCGACACGCACGACGCCGCTCGCGCCGATGATCTTCACGCCGCCGCTGCCGGCGCCGACGACGTACACGTTCGGCCAGCTCGTCTTCGCCGACTACCGCTGCCGCGACTCGGGCTCGGGGATCAAGACCTGCGCCGGCACGGTCGGTCCGCACGACCGCCCGACGGCGAACGGTACGCCGCTGCCGACGAACCGGCTCGGGCTCGAACACGCTCACCGTCACGGGGACGGACTTCACCGGCCACGTCGGCCCGACCGCGCTCGCGGCCGTACACGGTCAGGGCCGTCGTCACCGGCTTCTTCGCGCCGGTCGACAATCCGCCGGCGCTCAACGTCGTCGCCGGCGGCCAGTCGATCCCGGTCAAGTTCGGCATCGGCGGCGACGGCGGTCTCGACATCCTCGCCGCGGGCTACCCGACTCTCGACGAAGGTCACCTGTGACACCTCGGACACCGATCGACGACATCGAGACAGACGACGACGCCAACAGCGGCCTGCCGTTCGCCGGCGGTCAGTACACCTACGTCTGGAAGACCGACAAGGCCTGGCGCGGCACGTGCCGTCGAGTTGACGCTGAAGTTCCGCGACGGCACGGTGATGAAGGCCGAGTTCAAGTTCAAGTAGGGCCCGCGCTAGAGCGTCAGGTCGCCGACCGGCGCGCCCATCAGCTCGGCGGCGCGGCGGATCGCGGGCACGTCGCCCTTCTGTTGCAGCAGCCCGACAGCCGCCGCGACGATCCCCGAGGCATCCGAGCCCCGGCCGAGCAGCGTCAGCACCTCTGCCAGGTCGAGCAGCGCCTGGCCGTGCAGGCTGAGGCAGTCCGTCGGCGACGCGAGCGCCACGGCTGACCGCGCCAGCTCCTCGGCCGCGGCGTCGCCGTCGCGGCGCGCGACCGCCTTCGCCCTCGCGCCGCGCCAGAGCACCTGCGAGAAGACGTCGTCGTCCGCCGCGATCTCGGCGGCTGTATCCGCATAGCTCTCGGCTTCGTCGTCGCGGCCGAGCCCGAAGAGCGTGTGCGCGAGCGTCGCGGCGACGGTCGAGCGGAGCTCGTTCTCGCCGATCGCCGACAGCGCCTCGTAGCCGACCATCAGCTCGCGCTCGGCGGCCTCGAGCTCGCCGGCCATCGCCTCGATCCCCGCCGGCAGGATCGCCCGGGCGGCGAGCACGAACGACATCCCGAGCTCCTCGTAGATCGCACGGCTCCGGCCGTAGAGGACCCGGCCCTCGTCCGGCCGGCCGCCCATCGCCTCCAGGTAGCCGAGCCCGCCGAGCACCGCAGCCTCCATCCAGCGAACACCCTGCCCCAGCTCCAGCAGGCCTCGAACACGCTCGATGGCGACCGGCACCGGCGTCGGGCCGTAGATCAGGCTGGTGCAGAGCCAGATCCGGATCTCGGTCGTCTCACGGCGGTCGCCTGCCCGCTCGGCGTGGGCGAGCGCGCGCTCGAGCCCCTCGGCCTCGAGACCGAAGTGGCAGACGAGCCGGTCGACCTCGCTGCGAAGGCGCCAGGCTCGAGCGAGCCCGAGCTCGTCGCCGCCGGACTCGAAGATCGGCGTGACCCTGTCGACGAGCTCGATGATCGCGTCGCTCCTTCCCTCCGGGTCGCGCTGGAGGCGCACGAACTCACGCGCGACCTCGACACGGCCGGCGAGCGACGCATTCCCGGCCTCGCCCGCCTGCTCGAACGCGACGTCGAGCAGGTCCTCCGCCTCCTCGAGCTGGCCGAGCTGCCACGCGATCGAGCCCTGACGGCTGAGGATCTCGATCCGCTCGGTGCTCTCCGGGTCGGAGAGGGCGACGGCACGCTCGAACAGCTTGACGGCCGCAGGCAGGTCACCGCGGAGCTGCGCCCGGTGCCCCGCCGACTCGAGCCGGTCGCGGCCGCGGTCGCGCAGGAGCCGCGTCGCGTCGGTGACCGGGCCCAGCCCGAGCCGCTGCTCGTAGGCCTGCTCGAAGTGGTAGCCGATGATCTCCTCGTACTCGGCGGCGCGCTCGCCGATCCGCTGCTCCAGGAAGTTGGCGAACCGCTCGTGCAGGGTCGAGCGCGTCTCCTTCGGGATCCCTCGATACGACGCATCGCGGATCAGGATGTGGCTGAAACGGAACGCGTCCTCCCCGATCGAGCCGCTGTCCGGCTGGATCAGCTCCTTCCGCACGAGCGTCTGCAGCGAGGCGCCGACGTGAGCGCGATCGGACGCGTCCGAGAGCTCCGAGACGGCGTCCCAGCCGAAGATCCGCCCGATCACCGCGCCGCGCTGGAGCACCGCGCGCTCGCGCGGGCTCGAGCCGGTCGAGTCGCGCCGACAAGAGCGCCTCGATCGAGGGCGGAATCGTCACTTGCGAGCCTTCGCGGATCACCCAGCGCCCGTCGAGTCGTTGCAGGAGCCCGTCGTCGATCAGCATCCGGAGCATCTCCTCGACGAAGAGCGGGTTGCCCTCCGCGGCAGCGACGATCCGCGCGCCGATGTCGGCGGACACGTCCTCCCCGAGCATGTTCGCGATCAGCAGCGAGCACGCGTCGTCGCCGAGCGGCTCGAGCACGATCGAGTGCGCGTTCGGCAGCGCGCTCGCCCAGCCGGGCAGCGACTCGGCGAGCTCGGGCCGCGCGGGGCAGTGGACGACGATCGGTGCGCCGCGGCTGAACGTCGCCACGTACTCGATCAGGTTGAGAAAGGTCGGCTCGGCCCAGTGGATGTCGTCGAAGACGACCAGCACCGGGCGCTCGGCGGCGAGGGATTCGAGCAGTCGCCGCACCGCCCACGAGATCTCCTCCGGCCGCGCCAGCATGTCGTCGAGGCCGATCGCGCCGGCGAGGCGCGCGCAGATGAGCTCGGTCTCTCGCCCTCCGGGAGCACGGCGAGAATCTTCGCTCTGGCCTCGTCCCGGGTGTCCTCGTCCTCGATCCCGCAGAGCGACCGGAGCATCACGGCCAGCGGGAAGTAGGTGATCCCCTCGCCGTACGGGATGCAGCGGCCCTCGAGCACGGTCGCGCGCTCGCGGGCCGCCTCGACGAACTCCTTCGTCAGCCGTGACTTGCCTGCGCCGGCGGGTGCGGAGACGGTGACGAGCTGGCACGAGCGCTCCTTCTCCGCCCGCTCGAAGACGTCGAGCAGCTCGGCGATCTGCGCCTCGCGGCCGACGATCGGCGACTCGAGCCGCCGCGCGAGCCCCGGCGCGTCCGGGGTGACCTCGACGAGCCGGTAGGCCGGTACCGGCTCCGCCTTCCCCTTCAGCGTCAGCGGCTCGACCGCCTCGACGGTGACGGCGTCGCGCACCAGCCGGTACGTCGTCTCGCCGATGTAGACCTCGCCCGGCGGGCAGGCCTGCTCGAGCCGGGCGGCGACGTTGACCGTGTCGCCGGTGGCGAACGTGCTCCCGCCCGAGATGTCGCCGGCGACGACCTCGCCGGTGTTCACGCCGGTGCGTGACTGGATCTTGACGTCCCACTCGCGCTCGAGCTCGGCCTCGAGGGCCGTGAGCGCGACCTTCATGTCTCCGCGCCGCCCGGACCGCGCGCATCGCGTCGTCCTCGTGCAGGATCGGGATCCCGAACGCGGCCATCACGGCGTCGCCGACGAACTTCTCGACCGTGCCGCCGTGGTGCTCGATGCACGCGCCGGATCTCGTCGAAGTAGCGCGACATCACCTGGCGCATCGACTCCGGGTCGAGCCGCTCCCCCATCGCCGTCGAACCCGTGACGTCGCAGAAGAGCATCGTCACGATCCGGCGCGACTCGATCGAGAGCGCGCCCTGCCTCGCGGGCGCAGCCGGCGCGGCCGCCGGGTCGGCGCTCGGCGTGCCGCACGACGGGCAGAACTTCGCGCCCTGCGGCAGCTCCGTGCCGCAGCTCGAGCACGTGGCGGCGATCGGCGAGCCGCAGGACGCACAGAACTTGGCGCCGGCGCCTGCCTCAGCGCCGCACTGGGGGCAGAACATGCGCTGAGTCTAGGTTGCGGAACTGTCGGTGGGCAGGGCCGCGCCCTGCCCACCGATCAGCGACTGCCTAGCTGAAGCAGTTCGGATTGCCCGGATCCCGGCAGTACGGGATCGTCGAGCTGTTCACCGTCAGCGACGAGGATCCCTGGTCGGAGGTCGCGTTGACCTTGAACTCGTCCAGCCGGAGCGAGTAGAGCGCGATCACCTGGGTGCCCTGGCAGGCCAGACCCGTCCCATCCACCGTCGGCGTGATGTCGATCGTGAACGAGCCGGACGTGTTGCCGCTCTTCCTCGGGTTCTGCAACGGCGTGAGATCGACCGCGATCGCCCGCGCGCTCTTCTGGTTGTTGCTCTCGGCGGGGATGTTGCTACCGCCGTTGAAGCACGCCCACTTCGCGGTTCCCAGCAGCCTGGCGCTGACGAGGTCGGTCTTGCTCATCTGCGTCCCGGCCCAGTTCACCGTCACGACCGCCGGAATGATCTGCGTGCCGCCGGTGGAGGCCGCAGCCGCCGCGAGATCGGAGGTCTTCGCAAGCGTCGTCGTCGTGGTCGTCGTCGGGCACTTCCTGGTGCAGGTGGTGCCCGCGTTCACATCACCCGTGGCGATCGACAAATGCGGTACGCCGGCAAGCGCCGCCGCCACACCGATCACGAGTGCGCCCGCCGCAATGACGGCGAGCAGCCGCAGTTTCCTCATGCTCATCCCCTGTCTTCGAAACCCAGTTCCAGGACGGCACGATGCTCTGTTTTCCTCCCGAAGTCAAGGTTTGCGTAGGATCGCGACGTGCGCCTGCACCGGAATGCGAAGGCGGACCTGCTCCGCCGGGTGCCGCTCTTCGCCGGCCTGTCGAAGCGAGAGCTCGAGCAGCTGGGCGGAATCGCCGACGAGCTCGACCTCGGCGAGGGCCGGACGCTGATCAAGCAGGGCGACCGGGGCCGCGAGTTCTTCGTGCTCGTCGACGGCAGCGCGAAGGTCTCGCAGGACGGTCGCGACGTGCGCACGCTGCACGGCGGCGACTTCTTCGGCGAGATCGCGCTCGTCACCGACGTGCCCCGCACGAGCACCGTCACGAGCTCCACCCCGGTCCGGCTGCTCGTGCTGACGAAACGGGACTTCCAGCGGCTCATGCGCGAGCGGCCGTCGATCCAGGCGCAAGGTGCTCGAGGCGCTGGCCCGCCGGCTCGCCCCCGAGACGCTCTAGCTACAAGATCGCGGCCTCGCCGAGCAGCGACTTCGCCTCGGCGAGGAAGTCCGAGTCGGGCTTGACCCGGTACTGCGGCCCGAGCGCGTACGTCTTCGGGCCGAGCGAGGTCTCCATCGCCACGAACACCGGCGCCTCGCCCGGGAAGTCCTTGACGAGGTGCGCCAGATCGCGCAGCACGCCCGCCGGCGCCTTGCGCGCGTCGAGCTTCAGCCGCACCTCGCGCCGCTCGCTGACCGCCTCGAAGGCGGAGACCTCGAGCGCGATCAGCTTCGTCTCGCCCTGCTGCTTGTGGTCGACCCGGCCCTTGACGACGAGGATCCGGTCGACGACGCAGTGCTCACGCGCGGCCGCGTACGTCGAGTTGAAGACGACGACCTCCGCCCCACCGGTCGGGTCGTCGAGCGTGAGGAAGACCATCGGCTCGCCCTTCTTCGTCGTCAGCTGCTTCACCGCCGAGACGATCCCGCCGACCACGACCGTCTCGCCGTCGCGGCGGCGGGCGACCTCGCCGAGCGAGCAGTCGGTCTTGCGGCGCAG
This sequence comes from uncultured Gaiellaceae bacterium, assembly GCA_963808915.1. GTDB lineage: Bacteria > Actinomycetota > Thermoleophilia > Gaiellales > Gaiellaceae > CAVTBT01. The sequence continues at coordinate 97,386 of CAWEHJ010000003.1, forward strand.
CTGCTCGCGGACCGCGTCGAGCGGGTGCTCGGAGACGTAGAGCCCGAGCGACTCCTTCTCCATCCGGAGCAGCTCCGCCTTCTCGAACTCGCCGCCCGCGAGGGCCGGATGGTGCTTCGGCGACGCGACCTCCGTCTCGCCGAGGTCGAAGAACGACGCCTGGCCCGCGAGCCGGTCGGCGGCGAGCTTCTGCCCGTAGGCGAGCGCCTGCTCGAGCGCGCCGAGCATGCCGAGCCGGGTGCCGCCGGCCGAGTCGAGCGCGCCGCACTTGACGAGCGACTCGAGCGCCCGCTTGTTCACGAGCTGCGGGTCGACGCGCTCGGTGAAGTCCCAGATCGAGGTGAACGGCCCGTCGGCGCGGGCGCGGATGATCGCGCGCGTCGCCGCCTCGCCGACGTTCTTCACCGCACTGAGGCCGAAGCGGATCTTGCCCTCCACGACCGCGAAGTCCGTCTGCGACTCGTTCACGTCAGGCGGCAGCACGTCGATCCCGAGCTCGTGGCAGGCGTTGACGTAGAACGGCACGCGGTCCTTCGTGTTCATCACGGACGAGATCAGCGCGGCCATGTACTCGCACGGGTGGTTCGCCTTCAGCCAGGCGGTCTGGTAGGCGATCAGCGCGTAGCAGGCCGAGTGCGCCTTGTTGAAGGAGTAGTCCTGCGAGGACTCCATGTCCTTCCAGAGCTGCGTCGCCACCGCGGGGGTGACGCCGTTCGTGGCGCAGCCGGCGAGGAACTTGTCCTTCAGCGACGCCATCAGCTCGTGGATCTTCTTGCCGATCGCGCGCCGCAGCGTCTCCGCCTCGGCCGGGTCGAAGCCCGCCAGCTCCTTGGCGATCCGCATGTACTGCTCCTGGTAGATGCAGATGCCGTAGGAGTCGCCGGTGATCGCCTTCAGCCGCTCGTCGATGTACGTCACCGGCTCGCGCCCGTTCTTCCGGGCGGCGTAGCTCGGGATGTACTGCATCGGCCCTGGGCGGTAGAGGGCGACGAGCGCGATCAGGTCCTCGAACCCGGTCGGCTTCACCGCGCGCAGGGCGTCGCGCATGCCCGAGGACTCGAACTGGAAGACCCCGGCGGCGTCGGCACGCGAGAGCATCGCGTACACCTTGCGGTCGTCGAGCGGGAGCTTGGAGATGTCGAGGCCGCCGCCGATCAGCGAGACGGCGGTGTCGATCACGTCGAGGTTGCGCAGCCCGAGGAAGTCCATCTTCAGCAGGCCGAGCGCCTCGACGTTCTTCATCGAGAACTGGGTCACGACCTCCTGGTCGGAGCCCTTCTGCTGCAGCGGCACGACCTCGATCAGCGGCTTCGCCCCGATCACGACGCCGGCGGCATGGATCGAGTCGGCGCGCGTCAGGCCCTCCAGCGGGCGCGCGAGGTCGACGATCTCCTTCGCGACCGGATCCGTGTCGTACGCGGTCTTCAGCTCCTGGCCCGGCTTGAGCGCCTCCTCGAGCGTCTGGCCCGGGCCTTCCGGGACGAGCTTGGCGAGCCGGTCGACCGTGCCGTACGGGATCTCGAGCACGCGGCCCGCGTCGCGGAGCGCAGCCCGCGCGGCCATGGTCGAGAAGGTGATGATCTGCGCGACGCGGTCGCGGCCGTACTTCTCGGCCACGTAGTTGATCACGCGCTCGCGCCCCTCGACCGCGAAGTCGATGTCCATGTCGGGCATGTCCTTGCGGGCCGGGTTGAGGAAGCGCTCGAACAGCAGCCCGTAGCGCATCGGGTCGATGTCGGTGATCTGGAGGCAGTAGGCGGCGAGCGAGCCCGCCGCCGAGCCGCGGCCCGGGCCGACGCTGACGCCGTGCGTCTTGGCGAAGTGGATGAAGTCCCAGACGATCAGGAAGTAGTCGGCGAAGCCCATCTCGCGGATCGTCTTCAGCTCGAACTGCAGCCGCTCGGTCAGCTCGGGCGTGATCTTGTCGTAGCGCTTCGCGAGCCCCTGGTCGCACAGCTCGACGAGGTACTCGAACGACGTGCGCCCCTCAGGGACGGGGAACTCGGGCAGGTGGATCTTGCCGAGCTCGATCTCGATGTTGAGCCGGTCGGCGATCTCGAGCGTCCGCCGCATCGCCTCCTCGTGGCCCGGGAAGTCGAGCGCCATCTCCTCGGGGGTCTTGAAGAAGAACTCGTTCGTGTCGAAGCGCCAGTGGTTCGGGTTCTTGAGCGAGTCGCCCGACTGGATGCAGAGCAGCGCCTCGTGCGACGCCGCGTCGCCGGCGCGCAGGTAGTGGACGTCGCCGGTGGCGACGAGCGGCAGCTTCGCCTCGCCCGCGAGCTTGACGAGCTCCGGGTTGACCCGCTGCTGCACCTCGAGGCCGGCGTTCTGCAGCTCGACGTAGGTCGAGTCGCGGCCGAAGATCTGCGCCAGCCGGTCGAGATCCGTACGGGCGTCGGCGGGGCGGTGCTCCTCGAGCGCCTTGCAGACGCGGCCCGAGAGGCAGCCGGAGAGGGCGACGAGGCCCTTCGCGTGCTGCTCGAGCAGCTCCCAGTCGACCCGCGGCTTGTAGTAGTAGCCCTCCAGGTAGCCGAGGCTCGAAAGCTTGATCAGGTTCGCGTACCCCGTGTTGTCCTCGGCCAGCAGGGTCAGGTGCGCGTAGCCCTTCGTCTGCGCCTTGCGGTCGTCCGCGACGTAGACCTCGCAGCCGATCAGCGGCTTCACGCCTTCCTTCTGCGCCGCCTTGTAGAGGTCGATCGCGCCGGCCAGGGAGCCGTGGTCGGTGAGCGCCACCGCGGGCATCTCCAGCTCGGCCGCACGGCGCGCGAGATCGGGGATCCTGCACGCCCCGTCGAGGATCGAGAACTCGCTGTGGACGTGCAGGTGGACGAAGTCGGCGGGCACGGGAGGGCAACTTTACTGCGGCCTCAAGACGACCCCGGCCACGCTTTCGAAGACCCTGCTCAGGGCGACTTCCGCGCGAGGAAGACCACGAACTCGTCCTCCGCGGTGGGCTCGCGGTCCTCGTAGCCGGCCCGCATCGTCACGTCCTGGAAGCCCGCCTGCTCGAGCAGCAGGAGCAGCTCCTGGGTGAAGTAGAGCGCGATCCGCAGCTCATGCACCTCCTCCGCGACGAGCTCGCCGTCCCGCCACTCCGCTGCCTTGATCTCGCTCGTGACGTGCTGCTCGAGCGGGTCCAGGGCGACGAGTCGGGTGATGAGGGCGAGCTCGGCGCCGTCGGCGGTCGGCTCCCGGTCGCGGAACGGCGGCCACGGACGCGGCAGCTCGGCGCGACCCTCGGCCGGCCACGCCGTCCACCACCGTGGGCTCGCGTACGGCACCTCGTTGTCGAGCAGGAGCAGCCCGCCGGGCTGGAGGTGGTCATGCAGGCGCCGAAGCGCCTCGACGCCCTGCTTGCGGCTACCGCCGAGCCCGAAGCCACCGCACACGACGATCGCGCGGTAGCGGCGCGGCAGGTCGAGCTCGTGCATCGCCTGCGCGTAGAGCGTCGGCGAGAGCCCTGCTCGCTCCGCCCGCTCGCGGCACAGGGCGAGCATGTCGGGCGAGACGTCGCAGCCGTCGACGTCGAGGCCCGCCTGCAGCCAGGGCACCAGCAGCCGGCCCGTGCCGCAGGCGACGTCGAGCGCCGGCTCCCCGTCGTCTTCGATGTAGCGGCGAAAGAAGTCGATCTCCGGCCCGCCGACGTTGAACTCGGCCCACCAGCGCGCCACGAGCCCGTGGTGCCACGTGCTGACGTCGTCGTCCGCCACGCGGCAACGCTACTCCTGCCCGGCGGGGCGGGCTACTGCGCGCGAGGCAGTTCGTAGGCCGCCAGCAGCAGGCGGAGGAGCCTCGTCACACCACTCTCGTGTACGCGATCTGCCACAGGGTCTCCCAGCTCGAACCGCCGTCGTACGAGCGCTCCCACGCCCACGTCAGCGAGTCGTGGCGGATGTCGAACCAGACCATCCGCATCAGCGCCTCCCGGCCGTCGACGACCCTCGGCGTCCGCAGCTCCATCTGCCCGTCGCGGTAGCCGCCGCGGCAGGAGAGGTAGGTGCCGTTCGAGTCGACCCAGGTCTGACGCCAGCACGCCGCGTCGTCGTCCCAGGTCGAGATCGACATCCCCTGCAGGTCGATCGAGGGACGACCGTCGAAGTTCTCGACGATCACGCGGTCGTCGAAGTCGAGGTAGACGGAGTTCGTCGCGTGCTCGCCCTCGCCCCACGCGAGGTCCCATTCCCCGAGCCAGAAGTCGAACTGCCTCGCCGGTTCGGGGCCCGCCTCGCGTCGCGCCTGCACGACGTCCATGCCGATTAGACGCGCGCTGCTGCGAAGAGGTAGGGCTTTCGCCGAGGCGCAAACGAAACGCAACGGTGTCTTAACGTCGAGCTACATCGCGCAGACGTCAGGCGCCGCGGACCAGCCGCGCGAACGCCCGCGCGGCGGTGCTGCTGCCGTTCGTGACGCGGACGACGCCGCGGAACGTCTTGCCGCGTGCCGTGACCGGGAGCCTCCAGCTGCAGAAGGCCCGGCCGCGGCTCCAGCCGTGGGCGACCGCCCGCAGGCTCCTGCCGCCGATCGTCCCCGTGCACGTGACGCGGCCCGAGCGCACGGCGGTCCCGTTCGACCGGGTGATGCCGAGCCGGACGGTGAGCAGTCGACCGGCGCGCGGCGGGGCTGGAACGGTCGCGACGCGGCCGGCGAGGAGCCGCACGACGGGCGCCTGCACCGGCGGCGGGGCCGGTGTCGGCTGGGGCGCAGGAGCCGGAGGTGGCGTCGGCGTGCCGCCGCCTCCCCCGCCGCCACCGCCGCCGCCCGAGGCCGGCGAGGTGACGTCGAACGAGACCTGGGAGCTCGTCGAGCCTGCCGTGGTCGTGACCGAGATCGGGCCGTCGGCCGCGCCGGCGGGAACCGTCGCCGTGATCCGGGTGTCGGAATCGACCGTGTACGACGCGGCTGTCCCCGCGAAGGCGACCGCGGTCGCGCCCAGTCAGCTTGCTGCCCGTGATCGTCACGGCCGTCCCCGCAGGCCCGCTCACCGGTGCGAAGGACGTCACGACGGGCCCTCCCGGGGGCGGCGGCGGGACCGTGAAGTGGTAGACGTGCACGTCCCAGCGGCCGAACGTGTCCGTGAACGATCCATTCGCCACCGGGACCGACCGGCCCTCGGTGTAGACCGCGCCGCTCGTCACGGTCGCGGGCAGGCCGTCGATCGTCACCGCCTGCGAGCCGGCGCCGCTCCGCGCCGCGATCACCCACAGGTCGTCGCTGCCGACGCCGTCGCGCACGATCACCTGGGTCGTCGCGTCGCTGGAGGCCAGCGTCGCGTGTCGTCCCGGGGTTGACGAGCGCCGGCGCGATCGGGCTGCCCGCGTTGATCTCCTGGACGAGCGGCTTCAGGACGCCGTCCCAGAACGTCCAGTTCCAGCCGGCAGTGGTATCGGACGCGTTCCAGCAGCCGGGGATGTTGCCGCCGTAGAAGGCGAGGTTCCGGGCGCCGTTCAGGATCGCGTCGTAGATCATGTAGCGCTCCTGCAGCCGGGTCGGCAGGACGAAGGCGCCGCTGCCGTCGGAGCTGCCGCTGGCGCAGACCTGCAGCGTCGTCCAGACGGCGTGGTTCGGCGTCGCCGCGGCGAGCGTCGCCGTCCAGGTGCCGATCCCGTGCAGGTTCGGATCGGCGTTCGCCAGGGTGACCGGGTAGTGGTCGACCCCGTGGATGTCGGTGACGGCGCTGTACGGCGCGAGGTCGGACGCCGTCCCCTTCGGCGCCTGGATCGTCACCCAGAGGTGGTCGGAATCGACCGGCGCCTCGCCCGCGCACCAGCTCGACGTTCCGCGCGAGGTGGCGAGGCAGTAGGCGAACTGCAGCGACGACGCCGAGATGCCGCTCCACCACGGCTCGTCGGCGCCCTTCCACATCCCGATCGCCCCGGCCGAGGCGTCGCCCTTCAGCGCCGCGACGACGTCGTGCAGGCGCGTGTCCTGCGCGGAGCCGGCCGTCGCCCGGCTGAGCGTCGCGAGGTTGACCCACGTCTGAATCCCGCGCGCAGCGGCGGCGCGGTCGTTCGCGAGCGCGTCGTCGACGTCCGCCTGCGTCCAGACGGTAGTCGCCGGCCCGACCTTGAGGAAGGTGACGCCCGCCGAGACGACCTCGTCGAACGCGTCGCCGCCGGCCGGCGTCGTCGAGCCGACCTCCGGCCCCTTGGCGAGCACGATCGGGAAGACCTTGGCGCCGTCGAGGAGCGTCGTGCCGTCGGCGTCGAAGCGCGTCACCCCCGCGCCGGCCGCGGGCACCAGCACCAGCGCGGCGAGCGCTCCGGCGATCCATCTCGTCCGACTCATCTCTCGACCCCCGACGACGTGCCCGCGACCCCCGCGGCGCGGCCAGGGTAGCGGGGATTCCTACGGCCGGATGTTCTGGTTCAGCCGGAAGACGTTGTCCGGGTCCCACTCGCGCTTCAGCGCGCGGAGCCGGTCGAACTTCGCGTCGCCGTAGATCGTGCGCGCGACATCCGCGCCGACCTCGACGACGTCGTTGACGTAGCGGCCGACGACCTGGTACGGCTCCATCGCCGCGGTCGCCGTGCGCGCCCAGGCGCGGGCGTCGTCGTCGAGCTCGGGGTCGGTCCAGTAGAGCTCGGCCGAGGCCCAGAACGCGGCCGTCGCGCCCGGTGAACGCGGTGTCGTCCTCGCCGACGTTCGCGATCGCGCGTCCCCACGGCCAGACGGAGAAACCGCCGTCGACGCCCGCAGGGATGCCGGCGATCTGCTCGACCCACGTGCGTGCGAGCTCGTCCGGGAGCGCGCGCAGGAAGCCGCTCTTCATCGAGAAACGCTGCCCCCACGCCATCGGCGCGTCCAGCATCGTCTGCACGGCGAGGTACTCCTTGCGCTCGACGCTGCCGTTCAGCGGCTCGCCGAGGTCGCGCAGGGGCGCGAGGTCGCGTTCGGCCGCCGCCTCCGAGCCGACGTGCAGGACGGAGACGTACGCGACGACGCCTTCGGCCGAGCGCTCGATCCCGAACGACGTCCAGAGGTCGTCCGGGCCCTCCTCGACGAGGGCGCGGTAGCAGGCGGCGAGCTCGACCGCGCGGTCGAGCGGGTAGTTGACGACGCCGTGCGAGACCTGTCCGTCGAACGGATGGAGCCGGAACTCGAACCCGGTGACGATCCCGAAGTTCGCCCCCGCGCCGCGCATCCCCCAGAACAGCTCCGGGTTCTCGTCCTCGCTCGCGCGCACCTGGCGGCCGTCCGCGGTGACGAGGTCGACGGCGAGCAGGCTGTCGATCGTCAGGCCGAGCTTGCGCTGGAGCCGGCCCATGCCACCGCCGAGCGTCAGGCCGCCCACACCGGTGTGCGAGACGACGCCGACCGGACAGACGAGCCCGTGCGCCTGCGCCGCGGTGTCGAGCCCGGCGAGGTGCGAGCCGCCGCCGACCCGGGCGGTGCGCGCCTCGGGGTCGACGTCGACGCCGCGGATCGCTGCGAGGTCGATCACGATCCCGTCGTCGCAGGTGGAGAGGCCGGGGATGCTGTGGCCGCCGCAGCGGACGGCGACGACGAGCTCCTGCTCGCGGGCGAAGCGGAGCGCAGTGACGACGTCGTCAGCGCCGGTCGGCTTCACGATCAGCGCCGGCCGCCGGTCGATCGCGCTGTTCCAGACCGCGCGCGCCGAGTCGTAGCCGGGGTCGTCCGGGCGGATCACTTCGCCCGCGAATGCGTCCGTCAGCGCCCCCACCCGCGGGAGCTTACGTGCCCGGCTCGACCGTCATGACGAAGCGCGGCTTGAGCCGGCGCGAGCCGCGGCCTATCCTGAGACCACTCGTCCGTTTGCGGCGCGGGCCGATCCGGAGGTCAGCAGATGACCGAAGAACTTGCGTCCGCGCCCGAGGCACCTTCGGACGACGACGGAGCCGTCGCCACGTTGCCGCCAGATGCGGCCACCGCGGTCACCCCGAAGCCGGAGACCCGACGCGACGAGGCGACGATCGGTCGGCGGCAAGCGAACGGCTGGCGACGCTTCATCCCGTGGCGTGCGACGACGCGCGAGGCCGAGCCTCGCCCGAACGCGCTCGTCACGTTCTCCGACCTCGTGCGTGCCCACCGCGCGTGGGAGCAGGAGCTCTACGCCCGGGAGGTCCACAGCACGCCGCCCGACAAGGCGGTCGAACGTGAGTTTCTCCGCCGTTGGCGGCAATTCGAGGCCCGCCACGGACGGATCGACGACGCGTTCTGGTCGGTGCGGGACGCGTCGGCCGTCGCGCTCACGATTCGCGAGAAGCCGCCGCGCTGGCGCCGCGAGCCCGAGCTCGTCCCGCGCTTCCATCGAGCGACCGACTGGGCGACTCGCGACGAGCCCGACATCGCCGCCGCCCTGGACGCCTGCGAGACGCTCGCCGTCCGGGCGGAGGAGATCCTGCGTGGCCCGAGCGAGCTGATCGCGCTACGGCGGATCAAGGGCGTGGCCAGCCACCTCCTCGGGTTCGTCGACCGCGAGTGGGGACGTCAGGCGCCCCGCACCGCCCCGCATCAGACGCCTCCCGCCGCGCTGCAGTCCGAGCGGAGGGCGTTCGTCGCCACGCAGAAGAAGGAGCTCGGCCGGATCGAGCGGTTCTACAACCGGACCGGCAACGGCCAGGCTCGCGTCCTCTTCTTCTGGGGGATGGTCGACGGCCTGCTCGCCCTCGTCGGTGTGACGACAGTCAGCGCCGTCGTCGCCTGGTTGGTGGAGCTGCCGGGCGAGGGCGGCGCCAACTGGGGCGACCTCCGGCTGTTCGTCGTCAGCATCGTGGCCGGAGCGCTCGGCGCGATCCTCAGCGTGCTCTCGCGGATGGCGTCGCTGACCGGCACGTTCTCGCTGGATCACGAGATCGGGCGCAAGAACATCCGCTGGATCGGGATCTACCGGCCGTTCGTCGGCGGTATCTACGGCCTGGCGACGTTCCTGATGCTGGCGAGCGGCGTGCTCCAGCCGCAGAACCCGGACTCGGGCAAGCAGTACGCCTACTTCGGCGCGCTCGCGCTCTTCTCCGGCTTCTTCGAACGGTTCACGAAGCTCGGCCCCACCGGCTCGCCGACGGCGTTGGACGGGGAGGAGCGACGCAAGAGCGACACGAGCTGATCAGCCGCGGCGGCTCAGGGCGTCTCGGCGAGCTCGACGAAGCGGCAGAGGGCGTTGGCGAGGCGCATCTGCGGGATCGAGCGGGCGTTCACCTCGAGCAGCCTCGGCGAGGCGACGAGGTAGGCGAGGCAGCGCGCCCGCGAGATCGGCGACGTTGAGCCGGTTCCGCGAGAGCAGGAACTCGAGCCCGCGCGGCACGTCCTCGCCGCTCGAGGAGGCCAGCGAGTAGATCACGACGTCGGCCTCCTGGCCCTGGAACTTGTCCACGGTGCCGACGCGAACACCCGGCAGCGCCTCCTTGAGCGCGTTCACCTGCATGTTGTAGGGCGAGACGACGAGGACGTCGGTCACGCCTGCGGCGCGGAGCCGCTCGACCTCGGCGCGCACGACCTCGACCTCCTCGGCCGAGTCCTGCCGCCGACGCGTCGTGCTCGACGGCGAGGTAGCGCAGCCCCGTCCCGAAGGGCGTCGTCCTGGTGCCAGACACCGGGTCAGGTCTCAAACGGCCCTCGTAGAACTCGTCCGAGACGTAGCCGCAGATGTCCGGGTGGAGCCGGAACGTGCGCTCGAGGAAGATGCCGCGGTCGGGCGGGATCGTGGCCGCGTCGCCGAGCAGGTGCCGCAGCACCGAGGCGTCGCTGCCGTCGGGGTGCGTCCCCTGCAGCACCTGGTCGAGCTGCTGCGGGTCGCCGACGAGGACGAGGTTCCGCGCGCAGGTGCCCATCGCGAGCGCGTCCGCAAGTGACACCTGCCCGGCCTCGTCGACGAAGAGGTAGTCGAGCTGCCCGTCGTGCTCGGCGCGGGAGAAGAGCCAGGCGGTGCCGGCCGCGAGATCGCAGTCGGCGCACTCCGCCGCGTCGGTCACGTCCTCGACGTGGCCCTCGCTTGGCGTAGAACGACTCCGGGTTGCCGCCGCTCGCCTTCTTGCGGCCGCGGTAGTCGAGTCCCAGCTCGCCGGCCGCCTCCTCGACCGCGTCGAGCAGGTTGTGGATCGCCTTGTGGCTCGTCGAGGCGACGCCGACCCGCTTGCCGTGGGCGAGCAGGTGCGCGACCAGCCGCCCGGACGTCCACGTCTTGCCCGAGCCGGGCGGGCCCTGGATCACGAGGTGGCGGTCCTCCAGCCCGAGCACGAGCGCCTTCAGCTCGTCGAGGTCGGTGGTCTGGATCGCATGCGGGAACGGCTCGCGCCGCAGCACCGACTCGAGCGCCGGATAGCGCCGGTCGCCGGCGAGCAGCGAGCGGCCGAGCCGCTCGAGCGCGCCCTCCTGCTCGGGCGTGTCGTACGGCCGTCCCGGGATCAGCGCCTGCGGCAGCGGCACGTCTGCGAACGACTTGCCGCGCTTCAGCACCAGCCGGCGCGCCTCGCGGTCGAGCTCGAGGATCTCGCCCGGCGACCGGCGCGTGGCGTGGTCGAAGGTGTCCGAGCCCTGGCCGAGCTTGTGCTCCTGGGCGGGGAAGGTGAGCTCGTACGCGATCGATCGCTGCACCGGCCACGACTCGCCCGTCGGCTCGAGCCCGCCGATTGACTCCGGGTCCTCGACCAGCTCCTCGGGCGTCTTGTCGATCCGGTCGAAGAACGCCCACCAGACGGGCTTCCGCTCGCGGTCGTGGTAATCGAGGAGCTGTGCGGCGAGCTCCTCCCCCGCGTCGAGCAGCTCCGCCCGCAGCGCCGCGCGCTCGGCCTTCCCCTCCGGCACCGGCTTCGGCTCGACGGGCTCGGGCAGCGGGAACGGCCCGAACTCGGCGAGCGCCTCGGCGCGCCGCTCGAGCAGCCAGTCGCGCAGGAGCAGCGTGGCGAGGCAGTCCTCCTCGTTGTAGGCCTCGATCTGCCGCAGCAGCGCCGGGTCGCGCGACTGCATCCAGCGCTCGAAGATCACGATCGAGGTGCCGCCGTCCTTCACCTCCGCGTGCCGGTCGAAGTCGAGGAACGACTCGAGCTCCTTCAGCCCGTAGCCGGGGCGGGAGGCGCGGATGCCGTTGCGGACGACCCTGAGCAGGTCGACGAAGACGCCGCGGCGGAGGAGGTCGTCGAGCTCCGCCTCGCGCGTGCCGTAGCGGCCCATCAGCCGCTTGAGCGCGGTGATCTCGTAGGAGGCGTAGTGGTAGACGTGCAGGTCGGGGTGCTCGCGGAGCCGCGCGTGGACGAGGTCGACGAACGTCTCGAAGGCGGCGCGCTCGGTCGCGTGGTTCTCGGCCCAGAGCGGCGTGAAGCGCCGGTCGGCGTCGAGGATCCCCCAGAGGTACTCGAGGCTGCCGTCGGAGTCCCAGAACGGGTTGCCCTCGAAGTCGAAGAAGAGGTCGCCGGGCGAGGGGTCGGGCAGGAGCGCGAAGCCGGCCTCGGGCTGCGGCTGCAGGAGGACGAAGCGGTCGCGGCCGTGCTCGCGCGCCCAGAGCTGGAGCTCGGCCTGCTCGCGGAGCTTCTCGAAGGTCTCGGCGGGGATGCCCGCCGGCGGCGGCTCCGCGGGCGCGCGGCCGAGGCCGGCGAGGGTCGTGATCCCCGCGGCGGCGAGCTTCTCGAGGTGGCTGCGCCGGAAGCCGGCGACGCGCGAGAGGTGGTCGACCGCGTCCCAGTGCGCGTCGCAGAGCGGCTTGAAGTCGCAGATCCCGCAGTGGTCGACGGGGTACGGCTCGGTCGGGTGCGGCGCGGCGACGAACTCGGCGAGCCGCGAGCGCACGCGCCGGTAGTAGGCGCCGAAGTCCTCCGCGCGGAAGCTCGCCTGCTCGCCGGAGCCGAGCAGCACGTGGATCCGCTCGGGCGCCCGCCCCTGGACGCGCGCGAGCTGCTCGTCGTAGAAGCAGAGCTGGAGGATGTGCGACGGCTTGGCGCCGCGGGCGAGCTTGGTGTCGAGCGCCTCGTACGTCCCGTCCGGCTGCCGCAGGAGGAAGTCGGCGACGCCGCGCCAGCCGCCGTCGGCGAAGACGCCCTGGTAGACGACGTCGTGGCCGGCGCGCATCGCCTCGACGGTCTCGCGCTGCGCGCGCTCCCAGTCGTGGTCGGGCTCGAGGCTGATCGTCGCGACGGTCTTGCCCTCGTCGCGGAGCTGCTGCAGGTAGGCGAGCTCGTGCTCCAGCCCTTTGCGGAAGACGAGCTCGGCCTGGTCGTTGGCCTCGGTTGGCTTTGTGATCTCGCCGTGGGCGGTGCGGAGCTGGAGCGTGGTCAGATGCTCGCAGGCGAGGAAGGCCGTGACGTCAGACGGCGAGAGCTGAAGCGACCCATCCCCGGAGAGCTGCACTGCCCGAAGTATCACGGCCGCAGCGCCTGGCTTCTTTCGGCCTATCGTCGGTCGAACTGCCTAACCGCGGGAAAAGTGAAGGCTTTTCAGCGCGAGATTGACTACGCGTGCGTCCCGGACTGCCACCCTGCGGCCGTGAGCATGGCGTCGATGCGAACGCGGGCACGCGCTTCGGGGTGAGGTACGCGACAGTCGAGTCCGTCAAGTAACTCGCAAGCTAGTCCTCATTCACAGCCCCACCCGTCGCGATCACCGTCCAGCCGGTGGACATCGTTGCCCGTGACCCGAACCGGTGCGATCCCGAGCGCTCGAATGTCGTCACAGTCGACGTCGGGCGGATACGGGGGGACACAGCCGCCTGAGTAGTTCGGATCGCAGTTGTTGGACGTCGACTTCTGAGCGGGCGGCCCGCTGGGCCCGGTGTCAATCGCGCGCAACGGATCGAGAACAGTTGAGGGGCACGCTTTCCACAGTCCTAGACGATGGCTCCTTGCCGCGCGGGCAGCGGCCATCAAAGAAGCCGAATAGCGTCCCCTGTCACCACGGTAGAAGTACGGGGCGCCGGCTCCACGACGAACCAATTCGAGATTCACGTTGATGGCACCCCGCTTGAGATAACGCAGCAGCCTCCCGTAGCGGTCGACTCGGTCGAGTGCCGGATCCGCCTCAAGAACGACGCTGGTTCCGGGAGGCGTCAATGCTAGGAGTGCCGTTCGGGAGGCACGCGAATAGCACTCGCCTGAACCGAGCTCAGGTGTGTCGATCTGGAGCAAACGAACCCGCTGTCCGTCGGCGAGGCGGACCGTGTCGCCGTCTGTCACCGACGCGATGACAACCCTTTGTCTGGCCGCTCCAACGCCGGCGCTCGAGCCGGTCGCAACGACAAGCACGGAAATTGCCGCCGCGCACAGTGCGGTTACCCCCCGTCGGGACATCAGACGGCCGGGCGCTAGGAGTTCGCGGCGACGCATCAAAGGGTCTCGTAGGCAAGCAGGTCGGTCCCCGCTCGATCGAAGTTGGCGCGCCAGAAGCGCTCGCGGCATGCACCGTTGAGGAGATTGCTGCGAACCACGCGCGCCTTCACGCGAACACGCTCGCCGACCTCGCGACGCGCGGACGGCACGCTGATCGAATTGCCGCACCAGGCGGCGGAGTGGACGGGCGACGAAGTGGCGGCCGAGCCGCCGTTAGTTGCAAGAGCCAGCGGGACGAGCGCAGTGGCGCAGACCGCGAGAAGATGCATTCGCATCTGGACCCCTTTGTTCGTTGACGAGTGCATCGTCCTCGTTGCGACCCAAGCCGATCCCCCGATCTCGCGTGTTCGGGCAGTTGCGCGCGCGATGCGGCGACGGCTCCTATCCCTCGGGCGTGGAAGCTCGCTGCGGCAGACCGCGCACGTCGCCGCATAGCGCAGGCGCATCCGCCGCAGCGAGCTAGACCCCTCTCCACTGCCCGGATCCTGGCGACCCTTGCCGCACGCAACAACCGCCCGTTCGGCTAGTTCGAACCCAACCTTCGAGGGCGGTGCTCGAAACCCCCCGCGCACTGGCGCGCGCAGGCCCGCCGGCGCCTAGACAGCCAGGTCGAGAACTGGCTCCGCCGGCCCAGCGCCTGGACCGGCTCAGCTCTCGCGGTGGTCAGCGTCAGCGCGCGGCTAGCCGCACAGCGAGACTCCAGCGTTCCTCCAGCGGCGACGCCGATCCTGCGGCGGTCAATCGTCGTAGGAGGTTCGACAGATGCGGAAAGCACTCGTAGTTCTGGTTGCGGCACTCGCGGCCGCGGCACTCGCCGCGGCCGCGCAGGCCGGCACGACCCAGGTGGGCGGCGTGCAGTCGGCGGAGCAGCAGGACGGCTCGCGCCTGATGAGCGGAAGCCTGATCGGCGTCTGGTGGACGACGTCGTTCTACATCAGCAGGTTCCAACCGTCAGGCGGTGTCCAGGGAGGCGGGACGGAGACGTTCGTCGGCTGCCTCGACACGACCGCGAACGGGACATGCGACGCCGGCGATCCGGCCGGGACGATCGACTTCTCGTTCACGTTCACGGCGAAGTACGACCCGTCGTTCACGGCGGAGTTGCACGGCCGGTGCCACCACCCAGTCGTCGGCGGCACGGGCGACTTCGCCGGTGCGACCGGGGTCCTCGACTTCAGGGACGACCCCGCCACCGGCTGCGCCGACTACCGCGGGCACCTCGACCTGCGGTGAGCTCCGGGAGCGAGGCGACGGCGCGCCGTTGCCTCGCTCCGTCCGTTCGTGCAGGGTGAGTCGCGGGAGGAATGTGATGGCGGTCGAAGGTGCGGCACCGGCGGATGTCGCCGGCTATCGAATCGAGCAGCGCATCGGCCGCGGCGGCATGGGCGAGGTCTACCGTGCGCTCGACGTCGCCCTCGCCCGGCCGGTCGCGCTGAAGCTGCTCCGGCTCGAGCTCTGCGCCGACGAGCGGTTCCGCGAGCGGATGCTGCGCGAGTCCCGGCTCGCCGCCGCGCTCGACCACCCCAATGTGATCCCGATCTACGAGGCAGGCGAGGCGGACGGTCGTCTTTTCATCGCGATGCGCTACGTCGACGGCGCTGACCTGCGGACGCTGCTGCGTCGCGAGGGCCGGCTCGATCCCTCACGCGCCGTATTGGTCGCCGCGCAGGTGGCGGACGCGCTCGACGCCGCACACGAGCGCGGGCTCGTCCACCGCGACGTCAAGGCGAGCAACGTGCTCGTCGACCACCCCGGGCAACGCGAGCATTGCTATCTCGCTGACTTCGGCCTCACGCAGAGCGCGTCGGATACGGGGCCGACCGACGGCCAGTTCATGGGCACGGTCGACTACGTCGCACCGGAGCAGATCCGCGGCGACGACCTCGACGGCCGCGCCGACCAGTACGCACTCGGCTGTCTCCTGTTCGAGCTGCTGACCGGGACGCTGCCGTTCATGCCCGCCTCCGACGTGGCGGCCGTCTTCGCGCATCTGCAGGAACCGCCGCCGCGCGCGACCGCGCGGAACGCGGAGCTGCCCGCGGCCGTCGACGGCGTGTTGCAGCGGGCACTCGCGAAGGATCCGGCAGAGCGCTACGACGGCTGCCGCGAGTTCGTCGACGCCACGGCGGCGGCGCTCGGCGTCGCCGCCCACCACGGGTCGGCCAGGCGGCTCCGGGGCGCTGTTGCGGCAGCGGGGCTCGTCGTCGTCGCGGCGGTGGCGCTCGCGGTCGCGCTCCTGGCGCGCGGCGGGCCGGCGGCTGCGGCGGACGGCGCACTCGTCCGCATCGACCCTGCAACTGCCCGGGTGTCGGCGCGAGCCGCAGTTCCCGGATCTCCGGACGCGGTCGCGGTCGCCGGCGGCACCGTCTGGGTGGCCGACTTCCGCACCCAGGCGCTCTGGCGCTTCACACCGCGGACCGGCACGTTCACGCGCATCGTCACGTCGGGCGAGCCTCGCGATCTCGCGGTGCTCGCAGGCAAGGTGTACGTCGCCTCGGACGGGCCGAACGCGCTCTCGGGCACCGTGGTCAGGTACGACGCCGCGACGGGGCATCGCGAGGCCGGAATCGAGGGCCTGGCATGCGCGATCACGTCGGGCGAGGGCGTCGTCTGGGTCGCCGGCTGCCCGTTCGTCGACCGCCTCAGCACCGACGGGCCGCTCCGATTCATCCGCCACGTCTTCATCCCGTACCAGTCGCCGTTGTCGGCCCAGAACGACCGCGTCCAGTTCCGGGCGCTCGCGGTCGGCGCCGGCTCGCTGTGGGTACTCGGCGACGCGCTCGACCGTCGGCTGTGGCAGCTCGACCCGCACACGGGCGCGACCCGGAGCACGACGCGACTGGACTTCCCGCCGCGATCGCTCGTCTACGCCGACGGACGCATCTGGATCACCGACCCCCTCGACGACCGCGTGGTCGGCATCGACGCGCGCACGCATGCCGTCACCGCCAGGATCCGAGTCTGCCGCGGCGCCGCCGGTATCGCCGCAACGGCTGCGTCGCTCTGGGTCGCGTGCTCCCTCGACGGCGAGGTCGACCGCATCGACTTGGCGTCGGAGCGTGTCCTGAGCACCGTTCGCCTTCCCGGAAGCCCGCTCGAGATCACCGCCGACCATGACGGCGTCTGGGTCACGTCCGATGCGTCGTAGGGCGATCCTCCTGGTGGCAGCAGCCCTCGCCGCCGCAGCGGGCTTCGCGGCCGCACTCTCCGCCGGCTCTGCGCCTCTGCGTGTCGGCGTGATCGTCGATTGCGCCGGCTTCTTCCGCGGCTACGAGGATCTGATGCTCGCAGGTGCCGAGCTGCCGTTTCTCGACCGCGGCGCGCACCTCCGTTCGACCGAACCCGCGGACGGCGTCACCGATGCGCGAGCTGCCCGGCGGCCGCCGCGCCCGGCTCCTGATCGGGTGCGACGAGGGCGGCGAGTTCTCGACGGTGATCGCGACGGCGCGGCGACTGGTCGAAGACGAACACGCCGACGTCGTCGTCGGCGGAACGTGGCCCGGTGACGGCATCGTCCTCGGCCAGGTCGCGAGGCGCTATCCACGGGTCACGTTCGTCGCCGCGATGGCCGGGCCCGGCGAGGTCACGCTGCTGCGACAGAGCCCGAACTTGTTCCGCGTCCGGCCGACCTACGCGCAGCAGGCGGCCGGCCTCGGGATCTACGCGTACCGGCAGCTCGGGTGGCGGCGCGCGGCTGTCCTCGTCGAGGACGACGAGGAGGGCTGGGCCGAGTCGGCTGCGTTCACGGCGGAGTTCTGCGCCGTGGGCGGCACGGTCGAGCGCAGCCTCGGCTTTCCGCTGGCGCTGACGCCGAAGGTCGCCGGGCGGCTCGCGGGCCAGGTCGACGGCACCGCCGTGTTCGCCGCCGGCGTCACGGATCCCGCCGTGCTGTTGCCGACGCTCCGCGACTCGTTCGGCGGGCGGCGGCTGATCGTCGGGCTCGGGATCTCGTCCGATCAGCGCGCAGCGCGGCTGCTGGACGGCGTCGTCTCGCCGCTCCGGGTGCCGCCGCCCGGGCAGGCGTTCGCGCAGCGGCTCGGCGCGGCCTTCCCCGGTCTGCCGGCAGCCGCCGCGCGGTCGGGCTTCACGGTCGAGTTCAACACGAGCATCGAGGCCGTGCTCGACGCCGCTTCCAGGGGCGCCGACCTCCGCACGTCTCTTTCGCGCCTGAAGCTTCGCGTGCCCGGGGGCACGCTGCGGATCGCCGGGGACGGGCAGGCGACGGTGCCGCAGACGCTCGTGCGGTACACCACGGGCGGTCGGCAAGTCCTGGCGCGCCTCGCGGCGGTGCCGCCGCTGCTCGGCGGCCTGCTCTCGCGCTCGGAGCGGCCGTCGCGTGCGCAGCCTCCGTGTCGCCGCGCCCCGACGCCGGCATATGCACGCTCGCTCGTCAGCCGGCGGTGACCGTCCAGGTGAACCGCGTCGCGGAGCGCGCAGGTGCGAGCGCGCCCGGCCGGAGCCCGCGGTGCACGAGCAGCGTCGGCCGCTCGCGCTGAGGCCGCGAGCGCCGAGCGAACCCGGCCGAGGCCCTCGCGTCGCCAGCGTTCGGTCAGGCCGACGACGACCACTCCGGCGTCGCGCGTCGCCTCGATCAGCGCGTCGCCCGCCGGGTCGACGAGCACCGGCTCGGCCGCGACGCCGAGGGTCCGCTGGACGGCGAGCGATGCGTTCCCGAGCAGCATGCTCGCGTCACGGGCGCCGTCGACGGCGGCGGCGCCGACGACCTGCAGCGTCGTGCCGGTGCCGCGGGCGAGCCAGCCGCCGAGCTCGATCGCCGCCCAGTCGTGCTCGGCGCCGGTGAAGGGGACGACGACGGGGCCCTCGCGCAGCGCGCCGCCCACCAGCACCGCGACGTCGCACGCCGCGTCGTCGAGCAGCGCGATCAGGCGCGCGTCCTCGAGCGTGCGGTCCGGCGCGGCGACGAGCACGAGATCCGCATGCTGCTCGTCGGCGACGCGCGCAATGTCGGCGCCGGGCGTCAGCGACGTGAACGCCGCGGCCCGCACGGAGATGCCGTCGGCGGCGAGCTCGTTCCGCCGCCGCTCGAGGCCGCGCGCGGCCTCGCCGAGGTCGGCGGCGTCCGCGACGGTGAGGGCGACGACGACGTCCGCCGCGGCGTCACGCGCGAGCGGCGCGGTCGCCGCCAGCAGCGCGTCGACGGCCTCGCCGTCGAACGCGCCGACGACGATCGTCGGGCCGCGGGCCGGACGCTCGCCGGCTGCTCCGGACCCGGCGAGGCTCGGGTCGTGCCGGAGGATCGCCCGCTCGAGCTCCCGGAGCTCCTCACCTGGCTCGATCCCGAGCTCGGCGACGAGCAGCTCGCGCCCCTCCCGGTACACGTGGAGCGCCTCCGCCTGCCGGCCGCACCGGTAGAGCGCGAGCATCAGCAGCGCGCGTGGGCGCTCGCGCAGCGGGTGCTCGTGGACGAGCAGCGCGGCCTCTGCCGACGGCCTCGTCCTCCCGGCCGCACGCCAGCTCCGCCTCGAGGAGGCGCTGGCGCGCGAGCAGTCGTAGCTCCTCGAGCCGCGCGACGAATGGCTGCACGACGTGCTCGTCCGCGAGGTCGCCGAGCGCACGCCCGCGCCAGAGGTCGAGCGCCGCGCCGAACGCCGCGCGCGCCTCGTCGGCACGTTCGTCCTCGAGTGCGCGCGTGCCGAGGTCGGACAGCCGCTCGAACTCGATCAGGTCGAGCGACTCGACCTGGATGCGATACCCGGCGCCCTCGGTCTCGATCGCGGTCGCGTCCGAGCGCCTTGCGCAGGTTCGAGACGTACCCCTGGACGAGGTTCGACGGCGGTCGCGGGCGGGTCGTCGGGCCAGACCTCGTCGACGATCCGCGTCGCGGACACGACGGTGTTCGGGCGGACGAGGAGGCAGACGAGGACAGCCCGCTGTCGTGCGCCGCCGAGCTGCACGCGCCGGCCGTCGATCCGTGCCTCGAGCGGGCCGAGGATCGCGTATTCGACCGCAGTCCCGGCCCGCCCTCTCGCGCGCTGGTGCCGATCGCGCATGAGCGCGAGTATCCCCGGTTGTCACCTCTGACGGGCGGCGCGCTCTACGTTCGCGCGCTGAACTCGAAGGCGCCGATGTCCGGTCGCGGGCCCCGGCGGCGGCCCGTCGCATCCCTCGCCGGCGCGAAGTGGCGGTTGGCGCCGTCGATCACGGGCGAGCCCTCGCGCGGGCGCCCGCCGCCGTCGAGGCCGGCCGGCCCGACGAGGTCCGCGGGCGAGCAGCTCCGGCCGCGCAGCACGACGTTGTCGAGGAAGCGCTGCGAGACGCTGCAGACGCGGCCGGGCGTCTCGAGCAGCGCGAGGACGTTGTTGGCCACGATCGGCCGCTTCCAGTGCGGCACCACGCCGTAGTGGGAGCTCATCCGGATCGAGCCCGCGTAGCCGTCCCGCCGGCGAGCACCGGAGAGGATGGTGTTGTTCACGATCCTCGCGTAGTACGGCAGCCGGGGCGACGCGTTGCTGCCGACGACGATCCCCATCCGCGCGCGGTAGCCCGGCACCCGCGGGTCGGTGGCGCGGAAGACGTTGTTGACGACGGTCGCGTAGTCGACTCGGCCGGTCAGGTAGAGCTGCGCGCCGCCCTCCCGGTAGACGCCGAAGCGGTTGTCGACGACGCGCAGGTGGCGGCCCGCGAACAGCTGCACGAGATCCTGGTGGCCGCAGCGGTAGCGGTTCATCCCGCACGGCAGCGTGCGGTCGAAGGTGTTGCCGCGGATCGTCAGGACGTGTGCCGAAGCGGCCGTGGACGAAGTCGCAGCCGCGGCAGTCGTGGAAGCGGTTCCGCTCGATCACGACGTCGTGCGACCAGCGGTAGAGCGTGACGCAGTTGACGAACGCCCGCGAGCGGTCGCCGCAGTGGGCGAAGTCGCTGCCGCGGATCGTCACCCGCCTCGCGTCGGCGACGAGGATCGACGCCGATTGCCGGCCGCGGCCGCGGACGACGAGATCGTGGAGCACGACATCGCGGGAGCGCCAGAGCTCGACGAGCGCGTTGCCGGCGATCGGGCCGACGGTGACGCGGCCGAACGAGACGTGCTGCGTGCCGTAGAAGTAGACGTCCTCGACCCGGGCGCCCGGCGTGCCGACGATCCGGAGCGGCCGGCGCGAGCGGGCCGAGACCGTCAGGCGACGGTAGAGGCGCGGCCGCAGCACGATCGTCCCGCCCGAGCGGCTGAGCGCGCGCTCGGCGTGGACGAACTGCGCGTCGCTGCCGACCCGGATCGTGGGCGAGCGGGCATCCGCAGGTCGGGCCGCGACTCCGGCCGCGGCCGCGAGGACGAGCGCCGTCACCAACAGGAATCGAGTCGACCGCCCGCGCACCGACGCGAGCCTAGCGCCGGAACGGAGACACCGAGGCGGCGGTAGGTTCGCGGTATGCGGGAGCTGGTCGCGACGGTGCTCACGCGTGCCGAGCGGCGCGAGTCGCAGTGGCACGGCGAGACGCACTGGCAGTGCGTCGCCTCGACGGGCATGGAGCTCGCCGAGGCGACGCCCGGCGCCGACCCGCAGCTCGCGTTCCTCTTCGGGCTGCTGCACGACACGCGGCGGGTGAACGAATTCCGCGATCCCGGGCACGGACCGCGGGCGGCGGAGTTCGCGCGGGAGCTGCACGACGAGGGGCTCCTGGTCGGGGTGACGTCGGCTCGGCTCGAGGTGCTCGTGCGGGCGATCGAGCTGCACTCCGACGGGCTCGTCGACGACGATCCGAAAGTCGCCGTCTGCTGGGACGCGGACCGGCTGCACCTGCCGCGGGTCGGGATCCAGCCCGATCCAGATCTGTACTCGACGGCGATCGCGCGCACGGAGGAATGGGCGTTGCGGGCGGAAGCTGCGCGCGCGGGCGAGGTCGCGGTCGGGTGGGACGTGCTGGGGCGAGCGCTGGGGCGGGGCCCGATCCCGCAGTCGTACCGTGTCGCCGGGCGGCTCTTCGCGGGGGAATACCCGGGCGCAGCGGACGAGGCGCTGGCCGCGGAGCGGTTGGCGGCGTTCGCCGGTGTCGACGTGTTCGTCGATCTGACGCACGAGGACGACGGGTTGGCGCCGTATGAGCCGCTGCTGGCGAGCACGGCCGCCCGGCGGATCGCCGTGCCCGTGGCGGACTTCTCCGTTCCGGACGAGGGCACGCTCGCGGGGGCGCTCGACGCGATCGACGCGGCGTTCGAGGACGGCCAGGCGGTCTACGTCCACTGCTGGGGCGGGATCGGGCGGACCGGCACCGTGGTCGGGTGCTGGCTCGTGCGGCACGGCGCCTCGGGCGAGGCCGCGCTGGCGCGGATCGCCGAGCTCCACGGCGCGACGCCGAACGGCGTGCGACGGTCACCGGAGACCGACGCGCAGCGGCAGGCGGTGCTCGGCTGGGTGCGCGGGCGCTAGCCGTCGGCGTTTCGTCACACATTCGGCACAGACACGTGTGCCGCGATCCGGCACGGTGGACGCATTGCCCCGGAGCTCGTGGAAGGAGGGATGCGCAGGCGTCGCTGAGACCGACAACCGAACTCGTGCCGCGGATTACCGCTCGGCCACGCGGTAGGCCATCAGGATCGCGTCCAGCTCCTCGCCCTCGCGGACGTAGTGCGCCCGTCGGTAGCCCTCACGCTCGAAGCCGTACCGCTCGTAGAGCGCGATCGCCGGCTCGTTCCACGGGAAGACGTGCAGCTCGATCTTCCGCACCCCTGCCTCGCCGGCCCAGGCGACGGCCTGGTCGAGCAGCGCGCGACCGATCCCGAGCCGACGGTGACTCGTCGCGACCATCAGCCCGAGATCGGCGACGTGGAGGCTGGCCGGATGTGTGTCGCGTGCCAGCGACAGTCGCGCGACGATCGAGCCGCCGTCGGCCTCGGCGACGAACACGGCCGCGTGCGGGTAGCGGCGGATCGCCTTCAGGAACCGTCGCTCGTCGTTCACGCTGCGCCAGCCGTTGCTCGAGATGAGCCAGCCCTCGGGCTCGGAGCTGACCGCCTCGGCGAGCGCGACGAGCGACTGCGCGTCGTCGGGGCGGGCCGACCTGATCGTCCAGCTCATGCGACGACGCGGCCCTCGCCGCCGCGGCGCGGGTCGCCGGCCGCAGCGAGGCTGCCGTCGGCCCGCAGCTCGACGGCCGCCACGCCGCCGAAGAAGAGGTTGTGACCCGCCCAGCGGACGACATCCAGGCCGGCGGCGGCGAGCTCGGCGACATCGGTCTCGGGCCTCCCGCCGCCCTCGACATGAACACGACCCTCTGCCTCCGTGTGGATGCGCGGCGCGGCGATCGCCTCCGCGACAGGCTCGCCGTGGCGGACGACGGCGTCGATCACCTGGACGATCGCGCCTGCGAGCCGAACCGAGCCTGCGCTGCCGAGCGCGAGTCGCGTCCGGCCGCCCTCGAGCACGATCGTCGGCGCCATCATGCTCGGCAGGCGTTCGCCCGCCGCCCGCGGCCGGGTGCCGATCACGTCGAGCTCGCCGAGCATGTTGTTGAGCTGTGCGCCGCCGCGGAACACACCCGACCCGGAACCGAGGGTCGACGAGAGCGCGACCGCGTCACCGGCGGCGTCGACGACGGAGATCTGCGTCGTTCCCGTCAAGTTCGGTGTTGTCGCGACCTCGCCCGCATATCCGTCCGCCAACGCGCGGGCCAGCGTGACGACGCCGCCGTCCGATCCATCGAGGTCGGAGAGCGCACTCGCGATCACGGTCCCCCCGCGCGAGGGCGGCGGAGCGGTCACGACCCGAGTACCGGCGAACGCGAGCTCGATCGGCACGCGTTCGGCGACGGCGTAGCGCCGAAGGTCGTCGCCGAGCTCGGGAACCAGCTCCGCGATCGCGGCCGCGCCATGGTCCCGGAGCAGCTCGAGCGTCGGCACCAGATCGGTGGTCTCGACCCGCGCGGGATCGCCGTAGAACCGGCGACCGCCTTCCTCCCGCAGGAGGATCGGGCTAAGGATCGTGTGGAGGAAGGTCTGCTGCTCGTTCACGTCCACGCCGAGGCGGGCCAACTCGATCGCGGGCTGCACCAGCTCGCGCCAGGGGAGCCGGCCGAAGCGGCTGTGCGCCTCGGACAACCCTGCGAGCAGGCCGGGCACGGCGACCGAGCTCTCGCCGACATGGAAGACCTGCGTCGCGGCGTCCGCGAAGACGACGACGAGCTCCTCCATCTCGCCCTGGGGTCGCGAGGGGACTGCGAAGAAGCAGTCGAGGAAGAGCGTCTCCCCGCCGACACGCAGGAGCATGAACCCCCCGCCGACCGGGCCGGTCAAGGAGCCTTCGGCAACGAATGCCGCGAACGCCGCCGCCACGGCGGCGTCGACGGCATTGCCGCCGATTTCGAGTACCCTGGAGCCGGCTTCGACGGTGAGCGGGTGGCCCGCGGCAAGCGCACCGTTCATCACTGAAGCGTAAAGCTGCTGTGCGGATCCGGACGACCCTTCAGGAACTGCTCGGCGATGCCGAACGTTAGGAAGCGGTGCAACGGATCGGATTCGAGTTTCAGAAGCGGCATCTTCTCGCAGGGCTGGTCCCTCTCGGGCTGATTGCGCTGCTCGCGGCGTCGCCGCATCTCCTCGGCGACCAGGTGCGCGAAGGTCTCGACGGCATCGGCGCGGCCCGACCTGTCTGGCTGTGGCTCGCGGCGGGCGGCTTCGCCGCCTCACTCGTCCTGTCCGGGGCGGCCTGGCGCGCGGCGCTCCGGTCGCTGGGCGCAGAGATCGGCTTCTGCGACGCTGCTGCACGGTACGGACTCGGCTCGCTCGTCAACGCCGTCGCCCCCGCCAAGCTCGGCACCGCCGTTCGATTCGCCCTCTTCGCCCAGCCACTGCACGGCGAGGGCCGACTGTGGACCGCAGGCGGGATCGGCACGGCGATCGGCGCGGCACACACGTTCTGGCTTGCCATCCTCGTCGCGATCGCGGCGTGGGCCGGCGTCGTCCCTGCCTGGCCGCTCGCGATCCTGAGCGGAGTCCTCGTCGCTGCTGCTGCGGCTGTCTACGTGGCGCGGCACTCCGGCCCGCGCGCAAGGTCGCACACCTGCTCGACGCCTTCCGAGTGCTCGGAAGCTCGCCCAGACGCGCGGCCCTGCTGCTCACCGTGATCGGCGGTGCGACGCTTGCACGGGTGGCGGCGGCGGCAGCCCTGGCGAGCGCGTTCGGGCTCCCTCGCCCGCTCGCACTCGCAGTGCTGGTCGTGCCTGCAGTCGAGATGGCAGCGTTCCTGCCGCTGACGCCGGGCAACATCGGCGTCTCGAGCGCAGCCGTCGCCTTCGCACTCCACAGCCAGGGCGTCGACGGGAACCTCGCACTCTCCGTCGGCATGGCATTCAACGCCGTCGAGACGCTCACCTCGCTCGCTTTCGGCGCCGGCTCGGGGCTGTACCTCGCCAGTGGCACCTCGCTGCTCCGCCGACGTCTCGCCACGGTGGCGGCGGCCACCGGGTGTATCGGCTTGGCGAGTGCGTTCGGCTGGACCGTGCTGCTGCCGCTCAGCTAGCTGAACCGTCGTCCCGGTCAGCGGAGGCGCTGTGAAGCGATCTGCGCACGATCGGCGCACTCGCGTGTCCCACGCGTGCGGAGGTCGCCGTTACGCTGAAACGCGGGGAGGAGGCCGGCGGCCCGGGTGCGATGTCCAGGACGGACATGGCCGTCGGGAACTAGGCGTCACGACCCGACCAGCCCTCTCGGCCGTCGCGCGAATCCTCGCCAGCTCCGCGACGAGCCAGCTCTCAGCTGCGCAGGAAGCTGGGCGGCTCGAGGACGCTCTCGTCGCTGCGGGGCGCCGACCGAACGGTGCTGCCGGACGACGAGCGCCTCCTCGTCCCGCCGAGCCCGGTCGCGACGACCGTCACCCAGACCTGACCGGCCAGCCGCTCGTCGACGGTCGCGCCGAAGATGATGTTCGTGTCGTCCGTCGAGGCGCCGCGGACGACCTCGGCCGCGTCGTTCACCTCGAGCAGGGTCAGGTCCTCGCCGCCCGCGATCGAGAGCAGGATCCCGCGTGCGTTGACGATCTCCGTGTCGATCAGCGGCGAGCGCAGCGCGCGCTCCGCGGCCTCGCGCGCCCGGTTCTCCCCGGTCGCGAAGCCGATTCCCATCAGCGCCGAGCCGGCGTCGGACATGATCGTCCGCACGTCTGCGAAGTCGAGGTTGATCAGGCCCGGCATCGTGATCAGGTCGCAGATCCCCTGCACCCCCTGGCGGAGGACGTCGTCGGCGATCCGGAACGCGTCGATCATCGACGTCGATCGGTCGAGCACCTCGAGCAGCCGGTCGTTCGGGATCACGATCAGCGTGTCGCATGCCTCGCGCAGCGCCTCGACGCCCACGCCCGCCGAGTCGCGGCGGCGCGTGCCTTCGAAGCGGAACGGCGTCGTCACGATCCCAACTGTCAGTGCCCCGACCTCGCGGGCGATCCGCGCGATCACCGGCGCGGCGCCCGTGCCGGTGCCGCCGCCCTCGCCCGCGGTCACGAACACCATGTCCGCGCCGCGAAGTGCGTTCTTGATCTGGTCGCCCGACTCCTCAGCGGCACGGCGTCCGGTCTCGGGGTCGGAGCCCGACCCGAGTCCCTGCGTCAGGTCGCGGCCGATGTGGAGCTTCACCGGCGCGTCGGAGAGCTGCAGCTGCTGTGCGTCCGTGTTGACGGCGACGAAATCCACCTGCGAGATGCCCGCATCCATCATCCGGTTGACCGCGTTCAGGCCGGCGCCGCCGACGCCGACGACGCGGATCACCGCGAGGTAGGCGGCCGAGTCGGGCCGCGGCACGAGGTTCAGGCGCGGTGCCGGCTCCGGCATCGGCTCGAGGAAGCGGCTCGCCGGCGGCTCGTAGAGGCGCTCACGCTGCGGCTCGGCCTTTGGCTTCGGCTCGGCCGGCGCGGCCGGGCGCCGGGGCCGTCGCCTTGGTCTTCGCGGCCTCCTCGGCGACGAAGTCCGGAACGTGCTCGACGGTGCGCTCGAGCGGCTGCTCGGCGCGCAGCCTTCTTCTTCGGCGCGGCGGGCGGCGGCTCGGCCGCGGCCTCCTCGGCCGGCTGGCCTTCCTTCTGCCGCTGGGCGGCCTCCGTCGCGCGGAAGAGCTCGGCAAGCGGGCCCTCACGCATGCTCGCGCGATTTCGCGCCATCGAGCACCTCCTTCGCCAACTCACGGTAGCCGTCGGCGGCGGCGCCGCCTGGCTCATAGCCGAAGATCGAGGCGCCCTTCACCGGCGCCTCGGCGTAGCGCACCGTCTTGCGGATCCGCGTCTTGAAGACCAGCTCGCCGAAGTTCTCCTCGAGGATGTCGATCGCCTCGCGCGAGTGGAGCGTGCGGCCGTCGTACATCGTGGCGACGATCCCCTCGATCCGGACGTGCGGGTTCAGGTTCTCGCGCACCATGGCCAGCGTGTTCTCGAGCTGGACGAGGCCGCGCAGCGAGAGGTACTCGCACTGCACCGGGACGATCACGCCGGTGGAGGCGGTGAACGCGTTGATCGTGAGCAGGCCGAGCGAGGGCGGCGTGTCGAAGAGGATGAAGTCGTAGCGGTCGCGCACCTCGACGAGCGCCTTCTCGAGGGCTCGCTCGCGGCCGATCAGCGACGAGAGCGCGAGCTCGGCGCCGGCGAGGTCGATCGAGGCGACGGCGACGTCGACCTCGGCGGAATGGATGATCTCCGAGATCGGCACGCGGTGGACGAGCACGTCGAACATCGAGCGCTCGATCGAGTCGGGGTTCATCCCCTGGCTCATCGTCAGGTTGCCCTGTGGGTCGAGGTCGACGACGAGCACGCGGTAGCCCTGCTCCTTGAAGGCGACGCCGAGATTGAGCGTGGTCGTCGTCTTGGCGACCCCACCCTTCTGGTTGGCGAACGCGATCGTCCTCAGCACGTGTCCTTCCTTCACGTCGGCGGACGGCCTGACGTTCGGCCGCGGCAGTAGGCGCATGAGACCCATCCCGGCCTCAGCTTCGCCCGCGGCTCAGGATCTCCTTCTACGCCTCACCGTCCCAGAAGCCGAGAAGCGACGATCGCAAGCTCGACCTCTCCCAGTGCCGGATCACACGCCGATCATGTCATGCGCCAGGGACGCTCTGAGTCGTCGCACGGCCTCGTCCGCCTCGGCATCACCTCCTTCCGCCCGGGTCCACTCCTCGGCCTCGCGGACGAGCGAGCGCAGCTCGTCGAGGAGCTCGCCGGGCGCCGCCTTCGCCCGGTCGAGCGCCTCGATCCGGGCCAGCCGCTCGAGCACTCTGCGCGCCTCGTCCATGCCTTCGACCGTAGCGGCGCCGGCCGCGCGGGTCCGTGTCAGATGTGTGACGACTTCGACGCCTGCTCGCGCTTCCAGTCGCGGATCTCGTCCCACGACATGCCGTCGAAGAAGCTGTTCTTGTGGCGGATCCCGAAGTAGCGAGCCGGGAACCACCACTTGACGGCCCGTCCGATCCGCGTGCGCCGGCACCAGCAGTCCGGATCGCAGCCGCACTCGTAGTCGTGCGGGTTGTGGACTCGTTGCAGCAGCGTTCGCGCCACGAGAAAAGCGTATCGGGGCTAGACCACAGCCCGCATGCGCGCGGGCTCCGCGAGCCCGAGCAGCTCGGCGTCGAGCGCCTCGACGAGAGCACGACGATCGCCGTGGCGCAGCGTCTCGACGAGGAGCCGGCGCACCGCCGAGGCGGCATCCACCGTCGCCTCCATCCCGTCCGCGAGCGAGACGAGCTCCTCGTGCAGCCCCGCCCGCGCCCGGGACGGCGGCTCGAGCAGCACGGCCGCGCGCAGCGGCCACGTCGAGCCGAGCAGCGCCCGCATCGCCGCCCGCAGCTGCTCGGAGCGGAACGGCTCGTGCTGGAAGACCGACAGCTCCCAGCGGTCGAGCGCCTCGGCCAGCGCCGCGTCGCCGTCGGCCAGGCTGAGTCGGGAGAGCAGGTCGGCGGCCGTCTCGGCGCGGAGCGCGTCGAGCCGGATCGGCTCTCCGGGAGGCTGGGTGGCGGCGATCGGGAGCACCGGCCGGATCCCGAATGGCCTGCCGTCGAGCAACTCGAAGAGCACGGGGCCTGCGCCGATCGGCCCGTTGGTCGCCAGCCGGAGCGCCGAGACGGCGTCCGCGAGCTCCGCGGGCGTGTCGGGCGGCTCCTCCCCCGCCTCCAGCGAGCGCTCGAGCTCGAGCACGCAGAGCCGGTCGAGCTCGCGGCCGAAGTCGGGTGGGAGCAGTCCCTGCGCCTCGGGCCAGTGCTTCGCCAGCTCGCCGGTCTCCGCGAGGCGCACGCGCAGCCCCTCCGCCAGCTCCACGCCGCGGCCGAGTGAGAGCCCGAGCACCGGGGCGATTGCCGCGTAGGCACGTCGCTCGCCGAAGAGCGAGCGCTCCAGCTCGAGGTAGGCGCGGTCGAACGCCGCGTCGTCCCAGTCGAAGCCGCCGCAGGACTCGGCGGTCGAGATCACCAGCGCGAGCAGCACCGTGCGGAAGAGCGCCTGCTCCTCCCCGGGCCTCGGGCCTGCGTGCGCGCGGGCGAAGATCGCTGCGGCGGGCTCGCGTTGCAGCTCGTCCAGCGCGAGCGTCGCGTCCGGCAGCGCCCGCAGCATCGCCTCGCGCTCCTCGACGAATGTGCGCGCGAGCGGCCGGTACTCGTAGAGCGTCGGCCCGTGCCGGCCGAGATGCTCCTCGAACGCGACCGGCAGCTCCGCTCCGTCCTCCAGCTCCCGGCCGAGGAGGACGAAGCAGCCCAGCGCGAAGCCGCGAAGGGACGTGTAGAGGTGCGGAGCCCTGGCCGCCATCGAGGCTGTCTACGTGGCGGGCGGCGGGTCTCCTCCGTCGCGCTGGCAGCCGGGGCACCAGTAGGCGGTGCGATTCGCATCGCCCTGGCCGCGGGAGCGGATGAGCGTCCCGCACCGGCGGCAGGCGATCCCCGCCCGGCGGTAGGCCTGACGGCGAGGACGACCGCCTTCGAGCGAGGCACGCATCAGGGCGGACGCCGCGCCGACCACGTCCCGCAGCTCCTCGTCGGTCGCGTCGCCCACCCGGAGCCACGGTGAGACCCGGGCCTGCCAGGCGGCCTCGGACATCCACATGTTCCCGATCCCTGCGAGGACACGCTGGTCCTGCAGCGCCTCGCCGAGCCACCGCGCGGGCTCGCCGGCCCGCAGCCGCGCGACGGCGTCATCCACGTCGAAGCCCGGCGCGAGGACATCAGGCCCGAGCTCGCGCACGCTCGGTGCGCCCGCGAGCGAAAGCACAGGACCGTTCAGCTGCCTCGCTTCCCAGTCCTGTCCGCGCAAGACGAGCCACGGCGACGACGAGCGCCTCGCGCCCCGCCGCACGACGAGCCAGCGGCCGGTCATGCGCAGGTGGCTGCGCAGTGTCACGCCGCCCTCGAAGCGGAGCAGCAGGTTCTTGCCGACGGCCTCGACCGATTCGAGCACGCGCCCGTCGAGCCGCTCGGCGAGCCGCTTCACCTGCGCCCGCGGGTTCGGCGTCTCGACCTCGACGCGCTCACCAACGAGCACCTGCAGCCGCCGCGCCGCACGGTGGAGCGAGTCTCCTTCGGGCATGTGGCATACGCTAGACCCACCTGCGGCATGGCCACCACGCTCAACATCGCGGCAATCGCGCGCCGCACGGGGGTCGCGCCCGACACGTTGCGGAAATGGGAGCAGCGCTACGGCGTGCTCCGGCCGGACCGGACGCCGGGCGGCCAGCGGCGCTACAGCGAGCGCGACGTCGCGCGCGTCGAGTGGCTGCGCGACCGCCTGCGGGAGGGCTACCGGATCGGCGAGGCGGCGCGGATCCTCGGCGGCGGCGACTCGCAGCCCGCGGCGCAGCCGGAGGAGCTGCCGGAGCTGATCCTCACCGCGCTGGCCGCGAACGACGCCGACCGGGTCGACTCGCTGCTCGACCAGACCTTCGGCGTCCTCCCGCTCGAGCAGGCGATCGTCGAGGTCGTCTCGCCGCTGACCGAACGGATCGGTGTCGCCTGGTCGGAGGGCATGATCGGCGTCGCTCACGAGCATCTCCTGACGGGGAAGGTGCGGGGCCGGCTCGTGCGGCAGCTCGCCGACGGCGCCGGTGGCGTCCGCGGCACCGCAGTGCTGGCGTGCGCCCCCGGCGAGCGGCACGACCTGGGGCTCCTGATGCTCGCCGTGCTGATGCAGGCCGACGGCTGGGAGATCGAGTACCTGGGCGCCGACACGCCCGCCCGCGACGCGCTCGCCCTGGCGGCGGCGCTCGAGGTGGAGGTGGTCTGCGTCAGCGCCGCGCAGGCGAGCACGGCCGGCCTGCTGCGGGACGAGCTCGGGACGAACGGTCGCGACGGGCCGCCGCTCGTCGTGGGCGGTCGCGCGATCGACCGCGAGGCGGCTCGCTCGCTCGGCGCGACGTATGCCGGTGCCGGCCTCCCCTCGGGCGTGACGCGGTTGCGGAGGTTCGGCCGGTGAGCCTGCGCCGTTCGGCACTCGCCGGAGCCGCCGCCGCGACGGCCTGGGGGCTGCAGGAGCCGCTCGACACGCGCGTGTTCCGGAGCGACTACTCGGACGTGGCGATGCTCGGGAAGCTCGTCACGCGCGGCCGCGGCTGGCGTCCGGCCGGGCTGGCGCTGCACGCGGCCAACGGGGCCGCGTTCGGGCTCGCGCTGGAGGTCGGCTCACGCGTCACGGGGCTGTCGCCGAGGAAGCTCGCAATCCCCGCGGCACTCGCCGAGCACGCTCTCCTCTATCCGCTCTCGGCGCTCAGCGACCGGTATCACCCGGCCCGGGGGGAGCCGGGTGTGGTGCCGATCTCACGCAGTCGGCGCGCGTTCGCGCTGGCCACCTGGCGCCACCTGCTGTTCGGCGCTCTGCTCGCCCGCTGGGCGTAGCCCCCGCGCTCCTCGGCGGCGGCGAGCGCCGGGAAGAGCCGGGCGGTCTGCGAGCGCAGCCACAGGACGGCGAGATCCTTCGCCTTCGCCTCGACCATCACGTCGAGCGGCCCGGGAGCCCCTTCGAGCAGCGTGGCGAGATCCCACGGCGTGGCGAAGTCGGCGTGCTGCTCGAGCAGCGGCGGCACGACGCGTGCGTCCGGGCCGCGGCCGAGCGTGCGCAGCTCGGTTCGCGGGCTGGAGAGGTGCACCTTCGGACGGGCCCCCTCGGGCCAGGTGGCGTAAGCGGCGGCGAGCGCGTCCGACCGGCGCCGGTAGCTCCGGGGCCGGGTTGCAGCGATGGTGGTGGAGGTCGAAGACGACGCGGACGCCGAGCCGGCGGTGGAGCTCGAGGACAGCAGCGACGTCGAACGACCGCTCGTCGTTCTCGACCGACGACCCGTGCGGCGGCCCCGTCGGAGAGTCGCTCGAAGCGGGCGCAGAAACGGTCGAGCGCCGCCTCGTGCTCGCCGTAGACCCCGCCGACGTGGATCACGATCACCGCCTCCGGGCCGAGTCCCAGCACCTCGAAGAGCGCCGCGTCCTGCTCCAGGTCGAGCAGGGCCTTCGCCGCCACGTCCTCGTGCGGCGTGTTCAGCACGGTGTACTGGCCGGGGTGGGTCGAGAGCCGCAGGCCGAGCTCGCGGGCTTTGCGGCCGAGCGCCTCGAGTTGCGGCCCGCAGGCGTCGAGCTGGCGGCGGTAGTCGAGCTCGGGCAGGTCGGGATGGGTCCCGTACGGAATCGTCGAGCCGGAGAGGCGGAAGACGCGCACGTCGATCAGGTCGAGGTGGTCGAAGGCGCCGTCCAGGTATTCGAGGCTGGTCGCCAGGTGCGGCGCCGACTGTGGGCGGCGCAGGTCGGCCGTGGGCAGGCCGCCACCGCCGAGGATCTTGGCCGCGAACCCGAGTCGGTACCGAATCTTGTCCATCTCCTGTCCAGGGTAGCGACGGCGTTCGTGCGGCCTGAAGAGTGTCGCGCCCGTGACACACGGAGTGTCGCGCGGGCGAACGACGCCGAGCCCGCGCCCTCGTAGCCTCGAACCCATGGAGTCGAAGGCAACACGAGGAGGAGGAAAGGCAATGAAGGACCCCCGCCCCAACATGTTCATGGTGACCGCGCTGATCCTCGCGCTGGCGGCACTGCTTGCCGGCCCGGCTCAGGCGAAGGTGATCGACACGGACGGCACGACCGGCTCGCAGGCGCAGAGCTCGCACCAGCCCTACGACGGCGGCATCCGCGCGGTGCTCAACGGCGCCGCGGTCTCTCCGCTTCGCGGCGTCGACGCTGTCGACCGCGGGTACACCGGGCTCGAGCCCGCCGACGCGCGGCCGGCGACGTCCTCGTCGGGCGACGGCTTCGACTGGCGCGACGGCGGGACCACGGCGGCTCTCGGAGCCCTGCTGCTGGCACTGCTCGCCTCGACGGCGATCGTGACGACGCGGCACCGCGGCAAGGTCGCGCTGCCGTAAAGCTCCCCGCAGGGGACACGGGGGGACGCCAGGAGGGGCGCGCCGGGAGCCGCGCCCCTCTTGTTCGTTCAGGGACGAAGGACGGCGCGGCGCGGGCCGGCGAGGAAGCCGGCCTCGACGAGCAGCGGCAGGACCTCCGATTCGGTCACCGGCGTGCTGTCGAAGCGCTCGACCGCGAGCCGGCGGCCGCGGCCGCCCTTCACATGCTCGACGAGTGCCGCGAGCGCCGGCCGGAGCCAGCTCTCGTCGGGCTCGCGCAGCGGGACGAGCGAGCGGCCGCCGCGCTCGACGAAGAGCGCGGCCTCGCCGTCGAGCAGCACGACGTGGGCGCCCGCGACGCGTGCCGCCCTGGCACCGGCGCGCCGCGGCCACGGCACGGCTGCTCCGTACGGCTGGGCGGGGTCGGCGGCAGCGAGCACGAGCACGTCGGGGGCCTCGTCGTCGTCGTCGGGCGGCCGGCGCAGCTCGCGCAGCCGCTCGACCGCGCCCGCGAGCGCGAACTGGGCGCCGCCGAGACCCTCGACGAAGTAGCCGCGCCGGCAGGTGCCGAGCGTCTCGAGGTCGCGCAGCTCGGAGTAGACGGCGCCGTAGCCGCCGGGAATCCCCTCGCCGCGGACACCGTCGCGCGTGACGATCCCCTGCCGCTCGAGCAGCAGCTCCGCGAGCGCGCGCCGGTCGGGCCGTTCCGGGAAGAGCCGGTCGGTGAGCGACCAGCGGCCCTGAGTCGCCGTCGCGCCCGACGCCCGCGTCCGCGAGAAGCGGCGCGGCCGCCGGTCGGCCCGGGGCGCCTCGTAGCGGCGTCCTGCACGGAGCGGAGCCCAGGCATCGTTCGTCACCTCGCCGGCCCAGACGAGCTCCCAGAGCGCCGGCAGCACGGCTTCTGCCTCGAGCCCCGTCGCGAGGAGCAGGTCGCGGAAGAACTGGGCGCTGCGGCCGAGCGCCTCGCGGATCGCGTCTGCGGCCTCGCCCTCGGGGCCGGGAGCACCGGCCGGACGGCCGAGCACCGCTGCGTCCTCACGGAAGAAGAGCGCGGCACGATCGAGCCCCGCGCCGACCCAGACGACCTCGCCGCTCGCCGTCAGTGCGTCCAGCCACTCGGAGCGGTAGCCGGGCACGCGACGCGGCAGCACCTCCGACTCCCAGAGCGAGACGGGGAGCGCCAACCCCTGCAGCGGCACGAGCGCCTCGCGCAGGGTCGCCCGCCGGTCGATCCCGTGCCACGCGGGCAGGAAGCGGCCGAGCGCTGCCTGCTCGGCGGGCTCGACCTCGCGCCGGAAGACAGCGAGCGAGGCGCGGCGCAGCCGCCGCAGCACCTCGGGGTCGCACCACTCGCGCTCGCTTCCGCCGGGGCGGAGCTCGCCCCGGACGAGCCGGTCCTCCCGCTCGAGCGCGCGCAGGTCGGCCTCGACGTCGACTCCGAAGCGCTCGTTCGCCTCCGCGGTCGTGAACGGGCCGCGACCCCTCGCGTAGCGGGCGACGAGCTGCCGCAGCGAGTCCGGACCGCCTTCCAAGTAGGCCTCCGGCAGCCCTCCCGGCGGCATCACGCCGAGCGCGTCCCGGTAGCGCCCAGCGTCCTCGATCGCGACCAGCGCCTCGCTCCCCGCCAGCCGGAAGCGCAGGGCTCGCCGCTCGCGCAGCAGCGTCTCGGCGAAGCCGGCGTCGTAGTCGCCGGGGAAGAGGTGCCCGCGCCGCCGCAGGACGTCGTGCAGCTCGTCCGCGTTCCGCGGCGAGCCGCGCAGCTCGGACTCGACGGTCTCGAGCGCGCCCGGGTCGATCAGCTCGCGCAGCTCGTCCTGGCCGAGCAGCTCCCGGAGCAGGTCGCGGTCGAGCGAGAGCGCCTGGGCGCGCCGCTCGGCGGGAGGCGTGTCGTCCTCGTACATGTACGTCGCGACGTAGTCGAAGAGGAGCGAGCTGGCGAACGGCGAGGCGGAGGCTGTCTCGACCTCGACGAGATCGAGCTCGCGTGTCTGCAGCCCCTGCAGGATTCCCTTCAGCGCCGGCAGGTCGAACACGTCCTGCAGGCACTCGCGGTAGGTCTCGAGCACGATCGGGAACGAGCCGTAGCGCCGTGCGACCTGCAGCAGCCCCTGCGCCTTCAGCCGCTGCTGCCAGAGCGGCGTCCGCTGGCCGGGGCGACGGCGCGGGATCAGGAGCGCGCGGGCGGCGTTCTCGCGGAAGCGGGCGCCGAAGAGCGCGCTCTGCCCCACCTCCTGCACGACGAGCTCCTCGAGCTCATCCGGCGGCACCAGCAGCTCCTCGAGCGACGGCGGCACGTCGGCGTCGGGCAGGTGGAGCGCGATCCCGTCGTCCGACCAGAGCGACTGCACCTCGAGTCCGAGCGAATCGCGCAGGCGAGCCGCGAGCGCGAGCGCCCAGGGGGCGTGCACGCGCCCGCCGAACGGCGTCAGCAGGCAGACGCGCCAATCGCCGATCTCGTCGCGGAAGCGCTCGACGACGACGGTCCGGTCGGACGGGACGGTGCCCGTCGCCTCGGCCTGGTCGCGCAGGTACGTGAGCAGGTTGCGGGCGGCGAAGTCGTCGAGGTCGTAGTCCGTTCGCAGGGTCGCCAGCGCCTTCGCATCGCTCAGCCCGACGAGCTCGCGCGAGGCGCGGCCGACCCGCTCGCCCAGCTCGAACGGCCTGCCCACGCCCTCTCCCTTCCAGAAGGGCACCGCGCCGGGAACACCGGGCGCGGGCGAGACGATCACGCGGTCACGGGTGATCTCCTCGATCCGCCAGCTCGACGCGCCGAGCAGGAAGGTCTGCCCCTGGCGCGCCTCGTAGACCATCTCCTCGTCGAGCTCGCCGACCCGGCCGCCCCCGTCGACGAGGTGGACGCCGAAGAGCCCGCGGTCGGGGATCGTGCCGGCGTTCGTCACCGCCAGGCGCCGCGCCCCCTCCCGCCCGCGGATCACGCCTGCCGTCCGGTCCCAGACGATCCGTGGCTTCAGCTCGGCGAACTCGTCGGACGGGTAGCGGCCGGCGAGCATGTCGAGCACGTTCTCGAGCTGCGGGCGCGAGAGGTCGGAGAAGGGGTAGGCGCCGCGGACGAGCTCGTGCAGGTCGCCCACCTCGATCTCCTGGTCGGCGCAAATCGCCACGATCTGCTGCGCCAGCACGTCGAGCGGGTTCCTGGGGATCGTCGTCTCCTCGATCGCGCCCTCGCGCATCGCCTTCGCGACGACTGCGGACTCGAGCAGGTCGCCGCGGAACTTGGGGAAGATCCGGCCCTTCGAGACGGCGCCGAGCTCGTGGCCGGCGCGGCCGATCCGCTGCAGGCCGCGGGCGACCGACTTCGGGCTCTCGACCTGGACGACGAGGTCGACCGCGCCCATGTCGATCCCGAGCTCGAGGCTCGAGGTGGCGACGAGGCACGGGATCTCGCCGGCCTTGAGCAGCTCCTCGATCTCGAGCCGCTGCTCGCGCGCCAGCGAGCCGTGATGCGCGCGGGCGACCTCCGCCTCGGCGAGCTCGTTCAGGCGCAGGGCGAGCCGCTCCGCGAGGCGGCGGTTGTTGACGAAGACGATCGTCGACCGGTGCTCGCGGACGAGCTCGAGCAGCGCGGGGTAGATCGAAGGCCAGATCGAGCGCGCGGTGGACTCGTAGCCGGAGGTCATCTCGACGCCGTCCTGGACGACCGGCTGGCTCAACTCGCGGGAGGCGCCGAGCTCGCGCAGGTCCTCGACCGGGATCACGACCTCGAGGTCGAGCTCCTTGCGGACGCCCGCGTCGACGAGCTCGATCTCGCGGTCGCCGGAGACGAAGCGGCCGATCTCCTCGAGCGGGCGCTGGGTCGCGGAGAGGCCGATCCGCTGGAACGGCTGCTCGACGAGGCGCTCGAGCCGTTCGAGCGACAGCGCCAGGTGCGCGCCGCGCTTCGTCCCCGCGACGGCATGCACCTCGTCCACGATCACGGTGTCGATCGAGCCGAGGATCGAGCGCGCCTGCGAGGTGAGGAGCAGGAAGAGCGACTCGGGGGTGGTGATCAGGATGTCCGGCGGCTTGCGCAGCATCTCCCGCCGCTCGACCTGCGGCGTGTCGCCCGTGCGCACGGCGACGCGGAGCGGCGAGCGCAGGCCGGCGATCGGGCCGCGGAGGTTCCGCTCGACGTCGTAGTTGAGCGCCTTCAGCGGCGAGATGTAGAGGACGCGCAGGCTCTCGGAGGGGGTCTGCGTCAGCCGGTCGATCGCCGAGAGGAAGGCGGCGAGCGTCTTGCCCGAGCCGGTCGGCGCCTGGATCAGGACGTGGCCGCCGCGGGCGATCGCGGGCCAGCCGGCCGCCTGTGCGGGCGTGGGCGCCGCGAACGCGCGCCCGAACCATTCCCGCGTCGCCGGGCTGAACGAGGCGAGCGGATCCATGTCGCCCAGCGTACCCAGGGGCTAGCATCGCGCGTGTGACGGAAGTCACGAGGATCGCCGCGATCGCCGTGGCGTCGGCAGCGCTGGTCGTCGCGCCGTCCGCGGCCCGCAGTGGCGAGTCCGCGAGCAGACGGTGCGCGACGGTCGTCTCGATCCGCTGGACGAGCACGACACCCGCGGGCGTGACGCACGGCCGCCGCTACCGCGTCGACTCGGAGCGGCTTCCCTGCTCCCTCGCCGTCCGGCTCGCCGCGCAGCTGATCCCGCTCCGGACGAGCAGGGGGTTCGACGCGGCCAGGCCTCGCCGGCTACGTCTGCATCGCCCTCGGCACCGCCGCGAACCCGTACCGCCCGGCGACGACGATCGGCACCTGCCTGCAGAAGCCGCTGACCTCGCTCCCGCCGCGGTCGTTCTCCTGGCGGCCGCTCGGAGGCTCTAGCTGAGAGCGTACGCGAGGCCGGCGACGAGCACGACGATCGCGACGACTGCGGCGATCGTGAGCTGCACGGCGCCGAGCGCGAGCCACGGCGTGCGGTCGCTGCGGCCGCGTGCGGTCTCGCGGGCGACTTCCTTCGGCTTCTCTGTTGTGTCGGCCATTGGCTGCTCCTACCCGTTGAAAGCAGTCCAATCACGTCTAGGATCGAACCCGTGCCGGATGCACTGCATTTCACCGGCGATGCCGACGCCGACGCACTGATCGCCCGTGAGCCGCTCGCGCTGCTGATCGGCTTCGCGCTCGACCAGCAGGTGCCCGTCCCGACGGCATTCGCCGGGCCGCGCAAGCTCCGCGACCGGTTGGGCGGCCTCGACGCGGCCGCCATCGCCGCCCTCCCGCCCGACCGGCTCGAGGCCGCGTTCCGGGAGAAGCCGGCCGTGCACCGCTTCCCCGGCGCGATGGCGAAGCGCGTGCAGGAGCTCTGCGCGCACGTGGCCGAGGAGTACGGCGGCGATGCCTCCCGGCTCTGGTCGGAGGCGGCCGACGGCGACGACCTCCGCCGGCGGATCGAGGCGCTGCCCGGCTTCGGCGAGATGAAGGTGAAGGCGCTCGGAGCGGTGCTGTCGAAGCGTTTCGGGATCGAGGCGGCGGATGCCCTCGTGCCGCCGCATCCGACGCTCGGCGACGTCGACTCGGCGGAGGCGCTCGAGGAGTATCAGGCGGCGAAGCGCGCCCACAAGGCGGCGGTCCGCGCCGGCAAGCAGAACGTCTGGTGATCGAGCTCCGGACGCTCCGGGACGGCGGTCAGACCGCGGCGGCCGTGGCGGAGGACGTCGGTACCTTCCTCGACGGCGCGAGGCAGACGCTCGACCTCGCGCTCTACGACCTCAGGCTCAAGGGCCCGGAGGCGGATCGGATCCAGGGCGCGCTCGTCGGCGCCTCGACGCGCGGCGTGCGCGTGCGGTTCCTCTACAACATCGACCACCCCGGCCCGATCCCCGTGCCGCCGCCGCCCGAGTCGGTCTCGGACCTGATCGAGTCGCTGCCGTTCGAGACGCGCGCGATCTCGGGCGTCCCCGACCTGATGCACCACAAGTACGTCGTGCGCGACGGGTCGGCGGTGCTCTCCGGCTCGACGAACTGGACGAGCGACTCGTGGACGCGGCAGGAGAACGTGATGGTGACCGTGGCCTCCGCCGAGCTGGCCGTCGCGTTCACGCTCAACTTCGAGGAGCTCTGGGACGACGGCCGCGTCGAGCACTCCGGGCGGGTCGAGCCGCGGCCGGTACGCGTCGGCAGCGCCGAGGTGCGGCCGTGGTTCTGCCCCGACCACGGCGAGCCGCTCGCGCACCGGATCGCGAAGCACATCGGCAAGGCGAAGCGGCGGATCCGGATCGCGTCACCGGTGCTCACCTCGGGGCCGATCCTCGGCACCCTCGCCGAGGTGGCGGCGGAGAAGCGCTGCGAGCTCGCGGGGGTGGTCGACGAGACGCAGCTCGACGAGGTCTACCACCAGTGGCTCACCAACGGCGTCAGCGCGTGGAAGGTGCCGCTGCTGCGGAGCGTGATCGAGCTGGCCGAGTTCACGGGAAAGCAGTCGACGCCGTGGTCGCCCGAGAGCGTGCACGACTACATGCACGCGAAGGTCGTGGTGGCCGACGACGTGTCGTTCGTGGGCAGCTTCAACCTCTCGCGCTCGGGCGAGCGGAACGCGGAGAACGTGCTCGAGCTGCACGACAGCGAGACGGCCGACCGGCTGGCGACGTACATCGACACGATCCGGGCGGTCTACCCGCGGAGCACGGTGCCGCTCGAGGCGCAGAACACGCCTGTGGTGCCGCCGCCCTCCGAGCAGGCTCCGGTCGGCCCGCTGCCACCGCCCTCCGGCCCGTAGCCACCCGAAAAGGGAGACAGCATGGACTGGACGCTCGAGGTCGTCGTGCTCCCCGTGAGCGACATCGACCGGGCGGTCGCGTTCTACCGCGACCAGGTGGGCTTCCACCTCGACCACGACACGACGAACGAGCACATGCACGTCGTCCAGCTCACCCCGAACGGCTCCGGCTGTTCGATCGTGTTCGGCGATCTCCCGCGCAACGGGCAATGGAGCCCGGCTCGCTCAAGGGCCTGCAGCTCTGCGTCCCCGACGCCCGGGCCGCCCGTGAGGAGCTGCTCGCGCGCGGCGTCGAGGCGAGCGAGATCACGGTCTTCGACGAGCGCGACGGCGGCACGTTCTTCGGCTTCGCCGACCCCGACGGCAACACCTGGGCCGTGCAGGAGCTCCGGGTGCGGGCCGAGCAGCCGCTGATCCCGCACGACGCGCGCGGACGGTTCGGCGCTCCCGACGGGTGATCGAGCCGCCGGCCGACGTGCCGATACTCCGGTCGATGCGCAGCCGCGCTCTCGTCCTCGTCGCCCTCTGCCTCGCGGGCATCGGCGGCGCCGCAGCATCCGCGACCCGGCTCCCCGGTGCGCCCGCGTGCCCGGTCTTCCCCGCCGACAACCCGTGGAACCGGAAGATCGACCGGCTCCCCGTGGCTGCGGGCTCGGCGGCGATCGTCCGCTCGATCGGCCTCGACGACCACCTGCACGCCGACTTCGGCTCCGGGCTTTGGGAGGGCAGCCCGATCGGGATCCCGGTCACCGTCGTCTCGCGTGCGACGCCACGCTCGCGCGTCTCCTTCGAGTACGCCGACGAGAGCGACCGCGTCGCCTACCCGATCCCGGCGAACGTCCGGATCGAGGGCGGTTCCGACCACCACGCGCTCCTCGTCGACCGCGATGCCTGCCGCCTGTACGAGCTCTTCGCGCTCCGCCGGGAGGGCGGCCGCTGGGCCGCCGGCTCCGGCGCGGTCTGGAGCCTGCGCTCGAACCGCCTTCGCCCGGCCGGCTGGACGTCCGCGGACGCCGCCGGCCTGCCGATCCTCCCCGGCCTCGCCCGGTTCGAGGACGTCGCCCGCGGCCGGATCGACCACGCTCTCCGCGTCACCGTGTCGCGGACGCGCCGCGCCTACGTCTGGCCGGCACGCCATGTCGCCAGCTCGGAGACCGACGCGAGCCTGCCGAGGATGGGCGAGCGGCTGCGCCTCCGCCGCGACTACCCGATCGCGCGCTTCCCGCGCCAGGCCCGCATCGTGCTGCAGGCGCTGAAGGACTACGGCCTGATCGTGGCCGACAACGGCTCCGACTGGTACGTCACGGGAGCGCCCGATCCGCGCTGGTCGAACGACCAGCTGCACACGCTGCACAGCGTCCCCGGCTCGGCGTTCGAGGTCGTGAACGCCGCCTCGCTGCGGGGCTAGGACTAGCCGACGCCGGCGAGGAGGAACGCGCGGCTCTCGCGCACCATCTCGCGGGCGATCACGAGCCGCTGGATCTCGTTCGTGCCCTCGTAGATCTGCGTGATCTTGGCGTCGCGCATCATCCGCTCGACCGGGTACTCGGAGATGTAGCCGTAGCCGCCGAGGATCTGGACGGCGTCGGTGGTGACGTCCATCGCCGCGTCGGTGCAGAGGAGCTTGCACATCGCCGAGTACTTGGTCAGCTCGGCGCCATCCGCCCCCTCGTCGATCAGCAGCCCGACCTTGTAGAGGACGCCCCGGGCGGCCTCGCACTGGGCCTCCATGTCGGCGAGCTTGCCCTGGATCAGCTGGTGCTCGGCGATCGGGCGGCCCATCGTCTCGCGGGTCTTCGCGTACTCGAGCGCGTAGTCCGTGGCGCCCTGCGCGATCCCGAGCCCCTGCGCCGCGACCCCCGGGCGCGAGCGGTCGAGCACGCGCATCGCGAGCTTGAACCCCTCCCCCTCCGCGCCGAGCAGGTTCGAGGCCGGGATGCGGCAGTCGTCGAAGTGGAGCTCGCCGGTGGTCGAGCCCTTGATCCCCATCTTCGGCTCGATCCGGCCGACCTCGAAACCGGGCGTGCCCGCCTCGACGACGAACGCCGAGATCCCGGAGTGGCCCTTGGAGGGATCGGTCTTGGCGAAGACGGTGTAGACGTGCGCGACGCCGGCGTTCGTGATGAAGCGCTTGCCGCCGTTCAGGACGTACTCGTCGCCCTCGAGCCGCGCCTCGGTGCGCATCGCGGCCGAGTCGGAGCCGGAGCCGGCCTCGGTCAGCGCGTACGCGGCGAGCCACTCGCCCGACGCGAGGCCGGGCAGCCAGCGCGTCTTCTGCTCGTCGGTGCCGGCGAGCTTGATCGCCAGCGAGCCGAGCTCCTGGACCGCGAGGATCAGCCCGGAGGTGGCGCAGACCTTCGAGACCTCCTCGATCGCGACCAGCAGCATCAGCGCGCCGGTGCCGGTGCCGCCGTAGGCCTCCTCGTAGGGGAGGCCGAGCAGCTCGTGCTCGCGGTAGAGCTCGACCACGTCCCACGGGAACTCGGCCGACTTGTCGATCTCGGCCGCGCGGGGCGCGATCCGCTCGCGGGCGAGGTCGCGGACGAGGTCGCGGATCTCGCGCTGCTCGTCGGTGAGCGGGTCGCTCGGCATCGCGCCGGAGTGTAGATCCGCCCTTACAGGCCGAGCGGCGCCAGGTCGTCCCACGCCCAGCCGCCCGTCAGCGATGCGACGAGTGCGGCGATCACGAGCAGCAGGATCAGGGTGCGGGCGCGATTCATGGCGACCGCATCAGTATGCCCTGAGCCGCGACCGGGCGGCATCACTCGAACGAGTGAGCGCGCGTCCGCCCGACGCGACGGCCCGGGTCGATCAGTGTGCGACGCCGTCCCACTTCCAACCGGCCGCGATGAGAGCGGCGAGGAGGAGCGAGATGGCGACGGAAGCGCGCACGAGTGTGGCGTGAAGCCGCATGTGGATGTCCTTTCCGGCTGTACGGGGGGAACCAGCCGAACGGTCATCGGCACCACCGCGGCGCCGCCTCTCCCTCCACGGGGTGAACTACGACGGCAGATCCGCCGGCAGCTCGACGGCGAAGCTCGACCCCTTCCCGACCTCCGACGTGACCCAGATCTGGCCGTGCATCAGCCGCACCAGCTCGTCCGAGATGTAGAGGCCGAGGCCCGTCCCGCTCACGCCCCTGGTCTGGTTCGGGTCGAGCCGGTGGAACTTCTCGAAGATCCGGCCCTGCTCGGCGATCGGGATCCCGAGCCCCTCGTCGGTGACCGTGAAGCGGACGAAGCGGCCGGAACGGTCGACCCCGACCGCGACCCGGCCGCCGTCCGGCGAGTACTTGACGGCGTTCTCGACGAGGTTGACGAGCACCTGGCGGATCTTGTCGAGATCGCCCGCGACCGGCGGCGTGCCGGCCGCCACCGAGAAGTCCAGCGTCAGCCCCTCCGGCAGGTGGGCGCGGGCGGCCTGGACGACGTCGTGCACGACCCGGGCGGCGTCGAGGCTCTCCGCAGCCGCCTCCGTGCGGCCGGACTCGAGGCGGCTCGCCCACAGCACCTGGTCGACGAGCCGAGCGAGGCGCGCGGACTCCCGGTACACGATCTCCAGCATCGAGCGCCGTGCGCTCGGCTCGAGGTCGTGACGCTGGAGCGTCATCGCCGCGCCGTAGACGGAGGCCAGCGGCGTGCGCAGCTCGTGCGAGACGACGGCGATGAACTCGTCCTTGAGCCGGTCGAGCTCGCGCAGCTTCGTGAAGGCGGTGTACATCCGCCGCTCGTAGAGCGCGAACGCGCCGAGCGGCGCGGCGAGCGTCAGGGCGAGGAACGGCGAGCGGTCCCAGAGCGCGACGAGGACGACGGTCAGCGACGCCATGATCCCGAACGGCAGGCCCGTCGAGCGAACGAAGTCGACGAGGATCGGCGGCCACGGCTGTCCGGACGCCCGGGACACGATCGCGGCCAGCAGCACGATGTTGACGGCGTAGAAGGCGATCGAGGCCAGCAGCGTCTCGAGCGTGAGCGCGACGAGGCTGTCGCCACCGCCGCTCGCCACCGCTCCTGCCGCAAGGGCCGAGAGGCCGTAGAGCGCCGAGTTGTAGGCGATGCGGCTCGGCCGCTTCCGGTTCGCCAGCTCCACGGCGGCCATCGAGATCACGGCGACGAGCGTGGCCGGCGCCCAGCCGTAGAGCACCGCGGCGGCGACGATGAAGACGGTCGCGAGCGAGGTGCGCCCCGCCACGACGCCTTCGATCGGGACGGGGAACGCCTCCGCGGCGGAGGCCGCGGCCAGGAGCGCGAGCGAGCCGGCGACGAGCTCGAGCCCGGGGTCGTCGACCGCAACCGCGACCAGCGCGGCCACGGCGGCGACGAGCCCGGCGCAGACGACCGGGGCGAGCACGGGGAGAACGTGGACGGTGTCCGGCGCGGGCCGCCTGCGCGAGCGCTCGACGGCGGCCGCCGGGGCGGCGTCGACGATGTGAGGGCTGGTCTGCGACATTGGGATTGCTCGCCGTGCAGCCGCAGTTCGGGGCGTGAGTCCGCTCCCGCGCCCGTGTTCAGACCTTGGCGAGGGAGGACTCCGGTGTCAAGTCGGGCCGCGCTCTGGCCTCGACGACTCCCGTCCCGTAGCCTCTCCGCCCGTGGGCGAGCGGGTCGACACCGTCGTCGTCGGAGGAGGCCAGGCGGGCCTCGCGACCAGCCACCACCTGACCCGTCGCGGGATCGAGCACGTCGTGCTCGAGCGCGGACGCGTCGGCGAGACGTGGCGCAGCGAGCGCTGGGACGGCTTCTACCTGAACACCCCGAACTGGTCGCTGCAGCTTCCCGGGGGCGAGTACGCGGGCGACCGGCCGGACGACTTCATGTCGCTGGACGGGATGATCGAGTACCTCGAGGACTACGCCGGCACGATCGGCGCTCCGGTGCGAGCGGGGGTCGA
The DNA here is from genome assembly GCA_963808915.1 of uncultured Gaiellaceae bacterium. GTDB lineage: Bacteria > Actinomycetota > Thermoleophilia > Gaiellales > Gaiellaceae > CAVTBT01. The sequence goes on from CAWEHJ010000003.1 coordinate 141,538, forward strand.
GGTCGAGCGGCTGCAGCGCCGGGGCGACGGCTACCTGCTCGACACCTCGTCGGGATCGCTGTCGGCGAGCCGCGTCGTCGTCGCGGCCGGGGCGTTCCAGCAGCCGACGACACCGCCGGCGGGAGCGGCCGTGCCGGGCGACGTGCTACAGCTCCACACGAGCCGGTACCGCAACCCGGAGTCCCTGCCAAACGGGGCGGTGCTGATCGTCGGCAGCGGCCAGTCCGGCTGCCAGATCGCGGACGAGCTGCTCGCGGCCGGCAGGCGAGTCTTCCTGTCCGTCGGCCGCTGCCCGTGGTTCCCGCGCAGGCTCCGCGGCCGCGACGTGGTGCACTGGGCGCTCGAGATCGGACTGATGGACGACCGGGTCGAGAGCCTGCCCTCCCCCGAGGCGCGGCTGCTCTGCAACCCCGCTGTCTCCGGGAACGACGGCGGCCACGACTGCAACCCACGGACGCTCGCCGCCGCAGGCGCAGTGCTGGTCGGCAGGCTCGAGGGCTGCGCCGACGGCCGCGCGCGCTGCAGGGCGAACCTGCAGGAGTCGCTCGCGGCCGCGGACGCGTTCGTCGAGGCGCTGCGGACGCGGATCGACGAGCACATCGGCGCCGGCGGGCTCGACGTTCCCGAGGACCCACCGCCGGAGCCGCCCGCACCGGTCGGCGAGCCTCCGGTCGAGCTGGACTTCCGCGCCGAGCGCATCGGCACGGTCCTCTGGGCGAACGGCTTCCGCCCGGACCTGTCGTGGATCGACCTCCCCCTCGCCGACGAGCAGGGGTGGCCACGGCAGTCCGATGGGCTGACCGAGCTCCCGGGGCTCGCGTTCGTCGGGCTGCAGTGGCTGCGGAAGCGGAAGTCGGCGCTGCTCCTCGGGGTCGGCGAGGACGCCGAGCAGGTCGTCTCGGCCCTCGCTGCTCAGCCGTCGGCTTCGTAGGCGAACGGCGCTGCGTAGGCGCAGTTGCCGACGAACTCTTCCGCAAAGGGCAGGTCGTCCACCCGCAGCAGCTCCGTCACGAGCTCGGTTCCCGGGACATCGTGGCCGGGAACGATGCACGTCACGGTCTGATCCGTCTCCACGGGCCTGGAGATCCGGAGCGTCACGCGATCGGCGACGCGGAGCCAGGCGCGTTCGCTCCGGTGATCGAGCTCGATCCGACTCGACTCCACGGCGAGCACCGTGCTGGGCTTCCGGACCCACGGCAGGCCCTCGACGTGCCCGCCGCCGCGGTGCCCGAGGAGGATGTCCGCGAGCGCCGACCGCTGCTCGTCGCTCGCACGGTCGTCCACGTGCAGCGTCAGCAGCCAGGGCGAGCCCGGCTCGTCGTCGTCGTAGCGAAAGACGAGCGCGACGGCGAAGCCGGACAGGTCGAGGTCGTCGTCGTGGCCGCGTTCGATCTGCCAGGAGAGTGCTCCCACGCAGATTCCGGTCGTCGAGCGGCCGCCGAGCACACCGCCGACACGCCGGCACGGGCAGATCGCATCGCAGTTGCAGGACTCGAGGTAGGTGCCCGACAACGCCCAGTTCACAGCTCGGGACGCTACTGCGCCAGCCCGAGGCGATGCGTCAGACTCGGCGCATGCTCGACCACGTCACGATCCGGGCCTCCGACCTCGACGTGAGTGCAGGCTTCTACCGCCGCGTCTTCGAGCTGCTCGGCTTCCCCGCCCAGCCGTCCGAGGACGAGATCTTCGCGGAGTGGAACGACTTCTCGATCGCACGGGCGAGCGACGAACGGCCGGTGACGCGCCGCCTGCACGTCGGCTTCGCCGCCGGCTCGCGGAGCGTGGTCGACAATTGGTGGCAGGGCCTCACGGCCGACGGGCATCCCGACGACGGTGTGCCCGGTCCGCGGCCGGCGTACGGCCCCGACTACTACGGCGCATTCGTGCTCGACCCCGACGGCAACAGCGTCGAGGCCGTGCACAATCCGCCCCTGCCGCCCGAGGGAGTCGTGATCGACCACCTCTGGCTCCGGGTGCGCTCGCTCGCCGACGCCCGGGCGTTCTACGAGGCGGTCGCACCGTTCGTCGGCTTCGAGGTGCGCCCGCTGCCCGGCCGGGTGCAGGTTCGGGATGCCGTCTCGTCCTTCTCGCTGCTCGAGGGCGAGCCGACCGAGGACGTGCATCTCGCGTTCGCCGCAGCCGACCGCGAGACCGTCGAGGCGTTCCACCGGGCGGGCATCCGGGCCGGTTACCGATCGGATGGTGAGCCGGGCGAGCGGCCCGAGTACCACGAGGGCTACATCGGCGGCTACCTGCTCGACCCCGACGGGAACAACGTCGAGGCCGTCTTCCACGATCGGCGCTAGCGCGCCGGCCCCTCGACGACCTCGTACTCGCGCCGCTGCGCGACGACGCGGTCTCCCTCCGCAGTGGCGTGCCCCGGTGCCGTGACGAACCGCCGTCGGCTCCTGGCGCTCTCGTAGACCTCCGACGGGACCGAGACCCAGCGGCCGCAGCTGCCGCCGCACTCGCAGCGGATCGTCAGGTGGCCTGCTCCCGTGGCACGGCCCACCGAGAGCTGATTGGCGCGGCGCATGGCCACGCGCCGTTGGACGCGTCCCCCTTCGACCATCCAGCCAGCATGCCACGTCCACAGGCTCCGGAACGAGCGGCGTTAGGCTGGCCGCGTGATCCTGGAGAACGGCGTCGTCCGCACGATGGACCCCTCGCTGCCCCGCGCACGGGCGCTTGCCGTCGCCGGGGAGCTGATCGCCGGCGGGGTCGGCACGCACGAGACGGCGCTCGCGTCGCCCGAAGTCGTGAACCTCGGCGGCCGCTGCGTCCTGCCCGCCTTCACCGACAGCCACGTCCATTTCCCCACCTGGTCGCTCGCCCAGGACGACGTGCGCCTCGACGGAGCCGGCTCGGTCGCGGAGGTGCTCGAGCGGGTGCGAGGCGCCACGCCTGGGCGGTGGGTGCGGGGCACCGGCTGGCGGGACGCGGCGTGGGCGGAGCATCCGACCGCAGCAGCGCTGGACGGGGTGACCGGCTCGGCCCCGGCCGCGCTCTGGGCCAAGGATTACCACTCGCTCTGGCTCAACTCGGCCGCGCTCGCCCTGGCCGATGGCGACCTCGACGTCGAGGGTGGCGTCGTCGAGCGGGACGAACACGGCGAGCCGACGGGCGTGCTCCGCGAGGAGTCGGCCTGGCGCTTCCGTGAGCGGTACGTCCACGTCACGCAGGACGAATGGGCGGAGGCGACCCGGCGCGGGATCCGGCTCGCGCACTCTCGCGGGGTCGGCGCGATCCACGACAAGGACGGCTGGCTCGGCGCACCCGGGATCTTCCAGCGGATCGCGGGCGAGGGCGGTCTGACGCTCCGCGTCTGGCAGTCGCTGCCGCACGAGCGGGTCGGCGAGCTCGCGGCGCTCGGGCTCCGCTCCGGGATCGGCGACGACTTCCTCCGGCTCGGCTACCTCAAGTGCTTCATGGACGGCACGCTCGGCTCGCAGACGGCGTGGATGCTCGACGGCTCGGGCGTCCAGATCACGAGCGGCGAGGAGCTGGCCGAGATCATTCGCGCCGGCGCCCGCGCGGGCTGGCCGGTAGGCGTGCACGCGATCGGCGACCGGGCGAACCGGGACGCACTCGACGCCTTCGAGGCGACTCGCGACGAGTGGCAGCCGCTCGGCCTGCGTCACCGCATCGAGCATGCACAGTGCCTGGCGCCGGAGGACGTCGGCCGCTTCGCCGCTCTCGGCGTCGCCTGCTCCGTTCAGTTCTCGCATGCCCCCTCCGACCGAGACCTCGCGGAGCGCTTCTGGGCCGACCGGCTGGAGACGACCTACGCCTTCCGCTCGCTGCTCGATTCGGGCGCGCTCGTCGCGAACGGCTCGGACGCGCCGGTCGAGGAGCTCGACCCGCTCGCCGGGCTCGCCGCAGGCGTGTTGCGCACGATCGACGAGCGGCCCGCCTGGCACCCCGAGCAGGCGCTCACCGTCGAGCAGGCGCTCCATGCCGCCACGGTCGCCCCTGCGTGGCTGACCGGCGACGAGCGCCGCCGCGGCCGGCTGCTGCCCGGCTTCCTGGCCGACCTCGTCGTGCTCGACCGCGACCCGCTCGAGGTCGAGCCGGAGGAGCTTCCTTCGCTCCAGGTGGTCGCCACGATGGTCGGCGGCCGCTGGGTGCACAACCCGCCGCCCTGGGACTAGCATCGGCGCGTGGCCGTCGCTGCCGACCACCTCCTCACCCGCGACCACGTCGTCTGGGGGTTCGGCCCCGACCTGGAGCCGGTGCTCGAGGTCGACCCCGGTGCGGTCGTCCGCTTCGAGACGAACGACTGCTTCACTGGCCAGATCCGGTCCGAAGCCGATCTCGTCACGGACATCGACTTCGACCGCGTCAACAGCGCGACCGGGCCGGTTGCTGTGCGAGGCGCCGAGCCGGGCGACTCGCTCGTCGTCGAGCTGCTCGAGGTCAATCCCGGCCCGACGGGCTTCGCGACGCTGATCCCGGGCTTCGGCCAGCTGATCGAGCAGGTGCGCTCGCCGCTCACGCGCGTCTTCCGCGTCGAGGACGGGATCGTGCACATGAACGAGCACGTCAGCTTTCCGCTGCGGCCGATGGTCGGCGTCGTCGGCGTTGCGACCGACGGCGAGGAGGTGAAGAACGGCTGGGCCGGCCGCCACGGCGGCAACCTGGACAACCACCTGCACGGCCCCGGCGCGAAGATCTACTTCCCGGTGCGGCAGCCGGGCGGTCTCTTCGCGGTCGGCGACATGCACGCGTCGATGGGCGACGGCGAGATCTGCGGCACCGGGGTCGAGATCGCCGGCGAGGTGGTCGCCCGCTTCGACGTGCTCAAGGGCAAGCAGGCGACGTGGCCCGTCACGGAGCTCGCGGATGGCTGGGTCGCGCACGCGACGAGCGGCGGCGACCTCCACGAGGCGGTGGCGCTCGCGAGCGAGGAGGCGGCCCGGCTGCTCGTCGACCAGTGGGGCTTCACGCTCGAGGACGCGTTCGTCTTCCTCTCCGTCGCCTGCGACGTCGGGATCTGCCAGGCGTGCCAGCCGTCGCCGTTCAGCGCGATCGCGCGCGTGCGGATCCCTCGGCTCGACGCCACGCCGCGTCCATTCCGTTAACAGACGCCGCGTACAATCCGGACGTGGCCATGCGCACGATGAACCCGGTGCACGACGCGACCTGCTCGGTCGCCGCGTGCGCGGAGATCGTCGGCCTGAAGTGGACGGCACTGCTCGTGCACGACCTCTCGGAGGGCCCGCGCCGCTTCTCCGAGCTCGAACGCTCGTGCCCGGGGATCAGCCCGCGGACGCTCTCCGAGCGGCTGCGCTGGCTCGAGACCGAAGGCGTCCTCCTTCGCCGCAGCTACCCGGAGTCGCCGCCGCGCGTCGAGTACGAGCTGACGGAGAAGGGGGAGGCGCTGCTGCCGATCATCGGCGAGATGCGCCGCTTCGGGCACGACTGGCTCGGCTGCACGCCGCACGCCGCGGCCGGGGCCGAGGTCTAGCTCTCAGCCCAGAGCCGGACGAGCTCGACGATCGCGGCCGTCGCGGCGGCCATATCCTGCACGGACAGCCACTCGCGCACGGAGTGGTACTCCTGCCCGCCGGTGAAGAGGTTTGGCGTGGGCAGCCCGCGCGCGGTCAGCATCGCGCCGTCGGTGCCGCCGCGGATCAACGCCCGCCGCGGCTCGACCCCGATCCTCCGGATCGCCTCCTCGGCCGCCTCGACGACGCGTGGGTGCGCCTCGATCGCCGGCCGCATGTTGCGGTAGGTCTCGGAGCGCTCGACGGTGACACGCGCCCGCGGCTCGCGCTCGACGAGCTCGTCGGCGAGGGACTGGAGCAGCCGCTCGTGCTCGGCGAGCTGCGCGTCGTCGTGGTCGCGGACGATGAAGCGGATCCGCGCCTCCTCCGTCGTCCCCTCGATCAGGTTGGGGTGGACGAAGCCCTCGCGATCCTCGGTCGTCTCCGGCGAAAGGGTGTCCCGCGGCAGCGCGGCGACGAGATCCGCGGCGAGCTTGACCGCGTTGACGAGCTTCCCCTTCGCGGTGCCGGGATGGAAGCTGCGGCCCCGGATCGTGACGACCACCTGGTCGGCCGAGAAGGTCTCGATCTCGAGCTCGCCGAGCCCGGAGCCGTCGAGCGTGTACGCGACGTCGGCGCCGAAGCGCTCGAGATCCATGTGCGTCGTGCCCGCGCCGACCTCCTCGTCGACCGTGAACGCCACGCGCACGGTGGCGTGCGTCGGCTCCGGGTTCCGGAGCAGGAACTCGACGGCGGTCATGATCTCGGCGACGCCCGCCTTGTCGTCGGCTCCAAGCAGCGTTGTGCCGTCGCTCGTGACGATGTCGTGGCCGACCCGGCCGACGAGCGCCGGGGAGTCCTCCGAATCGAGCACCTGGGTCGGATCGCCGGGGAGCACGATCGGTGAGCCGTCCCACGCCTCGTGGACGATCGGCCGGACGTTCGAGCCGCTGACGTCGGGCGTCGTGTCCACGTGTGCCATCAAGCCGACCACCGGCGCCTCCGGAGCGCCCGGGATCGTCGCGAACACGTAGCCGTGCTCCGTCAGCTCGACGTCCGCGGCGCCGAGCTCGCGGAGCTCGCGCTCGAGCAGCCGCGAGAGCTCGAGCTGCTTCGCCGTGCTCGGGTAGGTGTCGGAGCCGTATCGCGCCTGGGTGTCGATCCGGACGTAGCGGAGGAACCGTTCCAGCGCGGCGTCCGCGACCTGGGCTGCCAGCTCGCAGGTGAACTCGGCGGAGGACGATCTAGCGGAGCTGGCCAAGGCGGCGCAGCACCTCCTCGGCGGTCGCGACGCCGAGCGGGAGGTACTCCGCGAGCAGGCGCTCGTTCGGCGAGTGGATGTTGGAGTCGTTGAGCGCGAAGCCCGAGACGATCACCGGGATCCCGCGACCGGTCAGCGCCGGGACGATCGGGATCGAGCCGCCGCTGCGGACGAGCAGCGGCCTGACACCGATGGTGTGCTCGAACGCGTCGAGCGCGAGCTGCACGGCCGGCGTCTCCGGCGAGACGAGTGCGGGTGGGCTGCTCGCCCAGAGCTGGACGTCCACCTCGGCGCCCGCGGGGGCAGCCTCGCGGACGAGCCGCTCGAAGGCCGGGGCGATCTCCTCCACGGTCTGGCCGGGCGCGAGTCGGATCGAGACGTTGGCGACTGCATGGACCGGCAGCACCGTCTTCTGCAGGTGCGGCGAGCCGCCGGCGAGCCCGTGCACGTCGACGGAGGGCTCGGCCCAGGTGCGGAGGTAGAACTCCTCGGCTGCGCGGTCGTCCGTCGGCGTCGACCCCTGCGCGGCGAGCTCGTCCGCGCCGGCCGGCAGCGAGGTCCAGCCCGCGGACTCCTCCTCGGCCACCGGTGCGATCCCGGCCCGGAGCGGCTCCGGCACCCGGCCGTTCCTGGGCACGACACCGCCGAGTGCCTGCAGCAGCGCGTGCATCGCGTTCAGCGACGAGCCGCCGTACACGCCGGAATGGAGGTCGCGCCGGCCCGTGCGCACCTCGACATGGAAGTAGCCCATGCCGCGCACGGCGATGTTGAACGCGGGCAGGCCGATCTTGATCATGCCGCTGTCGAAGACGATCGCCGCGTCGGCGCCGCGCTCGTCGGCTTCGAGGTACTCGACGATCGCGTGGCCGCCGGTCTCCTCCTCGCCGTCGCACGTGAAGCGGACGTTGACCGGGAGCTCGCCGGCGGCGGCGAGCCGGCGCGCCGCCTCGAGCAGCATGAACAGCTGGCCCTTGTCGTCGGCGATCCCGCGCGCGTAGAGCCAGCCGTCGCGCTCGGTCAGCTCGAACGGCTCCGACTCCCAGAGGTCGAGCGGGTCGGGCGGCTGGACGTCGAAGTGGCCGTAGCAGAGGACGGTGGGCGCGCTGTCGGCGTCACTCGACGCCCGCACCTCGCCGATCACGAGCGGCGCCTCGCCCTGCCGCACGATCTCGGCGTCGCCCCCGGCTGCCGCGCGGACCCGGTCGCGCACCCACTCGCCGGCCGCGAGCACGTCGGCCGCGTGAGCCGGATCGGCGCTGATCGACGGGATCGCGATCAGCTCGGCGAGCTGTGCGCGAAGAGCCTGGTCGTCCTCGGTCACGACGCGCGAGTCTAGTTACGACGGGTGAGCGGGAGTCGGGTCAGGCGACTTCGCGCAGCTTCGCCGCGTCGGCGAGCGCACGAAGCTTCTTCAGGCACTGGTTCTCGATCTGCCGGATCCGCTCGCGCGTGACGTTGAACGTCCGCCCCACCTCGTCGAGCGTCTTCGGCTGCTCCCCGTCGAGGCCGTAGCGGAGCTCCAGCACCCGCCGCTCGCGCTGCGACAGCGTGCCGAGGATTGCGCGGAGAGCCTCCTTGCGCATCGTCACCTCGGCGGCCTCCTCGGGCAGCGGCGCGGTCTCGTCGGTGAGGAAGTGGCCGAACTCGGACTCCTCCTCGTCGCCGACCGGCTTCTCGAGCGAGACCGGGGTCTGGGCGCTGCGGCGGATGTGCTCCACCTCGTCGAGGGTCAGGTCGAGGTCGGTGGCGATCTCCGGCGTCGTCGGCTCACGGCCGAGCTCGGCGCGCAGCTTGCGCTCCGAGCGCACGATCTTGTTCAGCTTCTCGACCACGTGCACGGGCATGCGGATCGTCCGCGCCTTGTCGGCGAGCGCCCGCGCGACCGCCTGGCGGATCCACCACGTGGCATAGGTCGAGAACTTGAAGCCCTTGCGGTGGTCGAACTTCTCCGCCGCGCGCACGAGCCCGATCGTGCCCTCCTGGATCAGGTCGAGGAAGGGCAGGCCCTGGTTGCGGTAGCGCTTCGCGATCGAGACGACGAGACGGAGGTTCGCCTCGACCATCGCCTGCTTCGCGGTGTGGTCGCCGCGCTCGATCCGCTTCGCCAGCTCGACCTCCTGGGCGGCCGTGAGCAGCGGCACCTTGCCGATGTCCTTGAGGAAGAGCTGGAGCGTGTCGGTCGAGACCTCTGCCGGCTCCTCGTCGAGATCGGGCGCGTCCACCTCGGCGGCGGCCCCGTCGACGACCTCGATCTGCAGCTCGTCGAGCGCGGCATAGAGCTCGTCGGCCTGCCCCGGCTCGAGGTCGAGCTCGTCGAGGGCGAGCGCGATCTCGTCGGTCGTCAACTTGCCGGCTGCGCGGCCCGTTTCGAGCAAGTTCTTGGTCTCGTCGAGAGCGAGCAGGTCCGGAACGGACCTCTCGCTGCTGCTCACGACTTGCTGTGCGGTCACCCGCGCCCCCTCGTCCGGCTCGCGCTCACGGTAGTCGCAGCCAGGTCCAACGTCAACGATTCCTGCGTGGCGGGAAATGTCGCAAACCGCACGGACATCCGCCATGGGCCGAACGGCTCAAATCCGGGGTCAGCCGGTCCCGGCGTGGGCGACGCTCGTGAGCAGCCTGTCGGCCTCACGCGCGAGCGGTGAAGCCGGATCCTCGGCCCGGGCGAGCCGCAACTGGCGCTTGGCCTCCGCGACCTCGCCGGACCAGAGGAGCAGCAGCCCGAGGTGGAACCGCACGGTCGGTTGCTTCGGGAAGCGCCGGCTCAGCGGGCCGAGCCTGGAGAAGGCCTGCGCCGGATCGTCCTTCGAGAAGCGCCCGACGGCGGCCGCCGTCTGCGCCTCGGCGTCGCCGGGGGCCTCGCGCGCGGCCTGTGCGTAGACCCGCTCGGCAGAGCGGGGGCGGCCGAGCCGCTGCAGCGCGACGCCGTAGAGCAGGGCGTCGGCCGTGCTTCTCCGGGCCCGTGCCTGCAGGAGCTCGACCTGACGCGGGGCCGGCAGGCTCGCGACATCCGTGGGGAACGGCTCGGCAGGGACGAAGATCGGCCGGCCGCGCGCGTAGTCGGGATGGAGCAGCGTCTCCGCGGTGATGGCATACGGCGTGTCGGGATCGCGCGTCAGCGCCTGGCGCCAGGCAGCGGCAGCGTCGCCGCGGGCGGCCCAGAAGCGCGCGAGCCCAAGGTTCACCTGGACGACACCGCTGCCTGGGTTCGCGCTGCCGAGCCGCTCGAGGTCGGCGAGGGAGCCGTCGGGCCAGGTTGCGAGCGCGGCGCCGACCTTCGCCTCGAGGGAGCCGTAGCCGGCGAAGAGCTTCGCCGCCGCCGAATAGCGCTTGGCGGTATAGAGCGCCGCCGCCTCCCGCAGGTCGCGGGCCTGGGCGTCGGTGCGGACACCCAGGTCGAGCGAGAGCGGCGGATGACCGGACCGGGGCTTGAGTGTCCGGGCGGCAGGCTCGTCGCCGCCGCCGAGCGCGGCGATCCCGACCACCGCGGCGGCGACGACGACGGCGAGGCCGGCGACGAGCGTCAAGATGCGCGCGCGGGGGGACATCCGCGGCGACGATAGCCGCCGCCCCCTCGCTACACTTCGGAAAGTAATGCCGTCCTACCGCGAGCTCCTGCAACAAGTGAAGGCCGAGATCGACGAGGTCACGTCGCCCGAGGCGCACGCCCTCGCCGCCGGCGCCGATCCGCCCGTCTTCGTCGACGTGCGGAGCCGGGAGGAATGGGAGGAGGGCTTCGTCCCCGGAGCGACCTGGATCCCGCGCGGGAACCTGGAGTCGCGGATCGAGGGCCTCCTGCCCGACCGCGACCGCGAGCTCGTCCTCTACTGCGCGACCGGAGCCCGCTCGGCCTTCGCCGCCAAGAGCCTCGGCGAGCTCGGCTACACCCGGGTCTCGAGCATGGCCGGCGGCTACGTCGACTGGAAGCGGAACGGCTTCGAGACGCAGACCTCCCCCGTGCTGACCTCCGACCAGCGAGCACGCTACAGCCGACACCTGCTGATCCCCGAGGTCGGCGAGGAGGGGCAGCAGAAGCTGCTCGACGCGCGCGTCCTGCTGATCGGCGCCGGCGGTCTCGGCTCCCCCGCCTCGCTCTACCTCGCCGCCGCCGGAGTCGGCACGCTCGGGATCGTCGACGACGACGTGGTCGACGACTCGAACCTGCAGCGCCAGATCGTCCACTCGACCGACCGCCTCGGCGAGCCGAAGGTGCTCTCCGCCAAGCGGACGATCGAGGCGCTGAACCCGGACGTCAAGGTGATCGGCTACCAGGAGCGGCTCAGCTCCGAGAACGTGGAGCGGATCCTCGCCGACGGCTGGGACGTGATCGTCGACGGCGCCGACAACTTCCCCACGCGCTACCTGGTCAACGACGCCTCCGTCTGGCACGACATCCCGGTCGTGCACGGCTCGATCTACCGCTTCGAGGGCCAGGTCACGGTCTTCGAGCCGGGAGAAGGCCCGTGCTACCGCTGCCTCTTCCCCACCCCGCCGCCGCCCGAGCTGGCGCCGAGCTGCGCCGAGGGCGGCGTCCTCGGCGTGCTGCCCGGGATCGTCGGCTCGCTGCAGGCGAGCGAGGCGCTGAAGCTGATCCTCGGCGTCGGCGACACGCTCCGCGGCCGGCTGCTCCTCTTCGACGCGCTCGCGACCAGCTTCGACGAGGTCTCCGTCCGCCGCGACCCGGCCTGCCCCGTCTGCGGCGAGCACCCGACGATCACCGAGTACGTCGACTACGTGGAATTTTGCGCCGCACCCGGTCGCGGAGTCAGCGCGTGACGGCCGTGCGGATCCCGCCGACCCTCCGCGCCGAGGTCGGCGGCGAGCGCCAGGTCGAGGCCCGCGGCGGCACCGTCCGCGAGCTGCTCGAGGACCTCGCCGACCGCTTTCCCGCCCTGCGGGCCCAGCTGTTCGAGGACGGCGACGTCGCGCCCTTCGTCAACGTCTACCTCGGCGGCGAGGACGTCCGCACGCTCGACGGCACGGACACAGCCGTCCGCGAGGGCGACTCAGTGATCCTCCTGCCGGCCATGGCCGGCGGCATCCGCGCTCCGGCCGCCGCGCCAGTGCGGAATGTGCTGAAAACGGCGGACAGCCTCCTCGGGCTGATCGGCGACACGCCGCTCGTCGAGCTCCAGCGCGTCTCACCCAAGCCGTCCGTGCGGCTGTACGCGAAGCTCGAGGGCCAGAACCCGACCGGGTCGATCAAGGATCGCGTCGCACTGGCGATGATCGAGGCCGCCGAGGAGTCCGGCGAGCTGGAGCCGGGGCGCGCGCTCCTCGAGCCGACGAGCGGCAACACCGGCATCTCGCTCGCGCTCGTCGCCCGGCTGAAGGGCTACCCGCTCACCTGCGTGCTCCCCGACAACGCGACCGACGAGCGCAAGCGGCTCCTGCGGCTCTACGGCGCCGAGGTGATCCTCTCGCCGGGCGCGGAGGGGTCGAACGGCGCCGTCCGCACCGCGATCGAGCTGGCCGGACGCGAGCCGCGCTACTTCATGCCGTTCCAGTACGCGAACGAGGCGAACCCGCGCGCCCACTACGAGGGAACCGGAGCGGAGATCGCGGCGGCGCTCGACCACGTCGACGTGCTCGTCGCGGGGCTCGGCACCGGCGGCACGCTGATGGGCGCCGGTGAGCGGCTGCGCGAGTCCTTCCCCGACATCGTCGTCGCCGCGGCCGAGCCGCTCCCCGGCGATCCCGTGATGGGCCTGCGCTCGCTGGCGGACGGCTACGTGCCGCCGATCCTCGACGTGTCCAAGCTCGACCGGAAGATGCTGGCCTCGAACGAGGAGTCGGTCGTCGCGCTGCGCGAACTGCTTGCGCGCGAGGGGATCTTCGGGGGCGTCTCCTCGGGCGCGGTCGTCCACGTAGCACGCAAGCTCGCTGCGGAGCTCGACGAGGGCGTCGTCGTCTGCGTGCTCGCCGACGCGGGCTGGAAGTACCTCTCGGCCGACTTCTGGGATGCCGAGACGACCGACGTCGAGGGCTCGATGGAGCGCACGGTCTGGTGGTGATCCCCGACGCGACGCGTCGGGCCCTGGAGGAGCACGCCCGCGAGGAGGAGCCGAACGAGGCCTGCGGGCTGGTCGTCCTCGAGCACGGGGTCGCGGTCGACTACGTCCGCGGCCGGAACGCAGCCGCCTCGCCCTACCGCTTCGAGCTCGAGGTCGACCCCGAGACGTGGTTCCTCGAGGACGAGGGCTACGAGCTCGCCGTCTTCCACTCGCATCCGTCCTCCGCCGCCGCGCCCCTCGCGCACGGATGTCGAGAACGTGGGGCTCTGGCGTGGCCGGCCGTACCTGATCCTCGGCCTGCGCACCGGCGAGCTGGCCGGCTGGCGGATCGGCCCCGACGGCGTCGAGCCGCTCCCGCTCGCCTCGTAGGCAACGCGCCGCCCGCGTCGAAGCCCGGAGGCGGGCATGAGCGCACCGGAGCCGATCTCTCCCGAACTTGCGCTCGTCGCGCCGGAGCTCGCCGCCGCGGCTCGTGCTGCCCTCCCCGATCGGCCGTGGGAGACCTTCGCGCCGCCGCGACCGCCGACCGTGCTCCGAACCGCCGCCGTGCCGCGCGCAGCCACCCGTGTCGTCCGCCCGGAACCGAGGCGCCGCCGGCGAGTCGTGACGGGAACCCGGGTTGCGCTGGCGGCGTCGATCGCTCTGCTCGCGGCCTCGTTCCTGCCTCGACGCGATGCACCGCACCTGGTCGCCGGCTCGAGCCTCCCTCGCCGGACGGCGCCCGTCCTGATCACGCCGCGTCTCGGCGCCGATCGCGGACGGAAGCTGCACTCCCGCGTCCAGGCCTCGCGATCCCTTCACGCCGGTCTGCACGCCCTTGGCCGTCACCGCCGGGAGACGCTGACTGCGGGAACCGGCACTGCGCCGCCTCCCGCAGCAAGCTGTGAGCGGCGTCCCTAGAACGTCTTGAAGCTCCCCTTCATGCCGAATGTGACATGCGGGTCGCAGATGAAGCGGTAGGTCTTTCCCTTCTGCAGCGTGACGGTCCACGTCTTCTTGCCGATGAAGGCGACGGTCGTCTTCTTGTTCACGCCCGCGCCGATCAGGTGGAAGTTGTGCGAGCTCGACTTGTCGGCCACGGTGATGGCGTAGGTGCCGGCCTTGAGGCGCGTCACCTTCGTCGTTCCCTTCTTCAGCGTGATCGTGAAGCCGGGCCCTGTCGTGCCGGCCAGCTTCGCAAGCGACGCCTGCGCCGGGACGACGGCCACCAGCCCGAGCGCGGCGACGGCGAGTACGAGGCGAATTCGCGTCACGTTCCCCCTCCTTTGTCTCGTGTGCATGCAGCGACATACGCAGCGGATGCACTGGTGGTTCAGATCTGGACGGTACGCCCTTCGGCAGCGGCGCGGTAGAGCGCGTCGATCGTCCGCGCCTGGCCGAGCGCGTCGGCCCGGTCGAGCAACGGGGCCTGCTCGCCGCGCACGGCACGTGCGAGGTTGTCCCACTGGAGGCGGTAGCGATTGCCCGGCTCGACCTCGAGCCGACGCGGCTCCTCCCCGGCCCGCCGCAGCTCGAGCCCCGGCGTCTGCGAGTGCCACGGGTCGGAGACGGCAAGCTCGCCCTCCGAGCCGGCCGCGACGAGCTCGCTCCGGTCGGGTAGGTCGAAGCCGCAGTCGAAGTGCGCCAGCGGCCCGGCCGGGAACGACAGCGTCCCCGTGAAGCGCAGGTCGACCCCGCCCGACTCGACCGCCTGCCCCGTGACGTGCGACGGCTCGCCGGCGAGCAACCGGGCGCCGCTGACGCAGTAGCAGCCGACGTCCATCAGCGAGCCGCCGTCCAGGGCCGCGTCCAGCCGCACGTCGCTCTCCCGAGTCAGCGTGAAGCTGAACGCCGCGCGCACGACCCGCAGCTCGCCGACCGCGCCGCCGTCGACGAGCTCCTTCAGCTGCTTCGACTGCGGGTGGTGCCGCCACATGAACGCCTCCATCAGCACGAGCCCCGCGCGCTCGGCGGCGTCGAAAGCCTCGCCGACCTCCGCCGGCCGGCGCGTGTACGGCTTCTCGCAGAGCACGTGCTTGCCGGCCGCGAGCGCCTGCCATCGTCCATTCATGGTGCAGCGAGTTCGGCAGCGAGACGTAGACCGCGTCGAGCTTCGGATCGGCCAGGAGCTCCTCGTAGCTGCCGTACGCGCGCTCGATGCCGCGCTCGCGCGCATAGGCCGTCGCCCGCTCACGGTCCCGGCTGGCGACGGCGACGACCTCGACCTCGTCCGACTGGCGTGCGCCGTCGAGGAGCAGGTCGTTGATCTTGGCCGTCGACAGGAAGCCGACCGACAACCGGCCGCCCTGCGTGCTCATGCCCGGCTCGTCTCGGTCGTCCGCATGTGCGGCGGCGGCGTCGGCGGGTCGTCCGAGCCGGCGCCCGTGGCCGCGATGGCAGCGTCGATCTCCGCGAGCGCTTCGGCGCTCAGCTCGAGCTCCGCGGCCGGGAGCCAGCCGTCGACCTGACGTGGCAGGCGGGCGCCGACGATCGCCACGGTCACGCCCGGCTGCGCCAGCACCCAGGCGACCGCCAGCGCCGGCATCGTCGTCCCGAGCCGCTCGGCAAGCGGCCGCAGCCGGTCGACGAGGTCGAGGTTGCGCGTCAGCGCCGGCTCCTGGAAGCTGGGCGAGCGGTGCCGCCAGTCGTCCGGGTCCATCGCCGCGACGCGATCACGGTCGTATGCCCCCGTGAGCAACCCGGAGGCCATCGGCGAGTAGACGATCACCCCGGTGCCGTTCGCCCGCGCCCACTCGACGACGGTCGTGCGGGCGCCGCGCGCGAGCAGTGACAGCGGCGGCTGGACCGAGTCGACGTGCCGGATCGCTTCGCAGCGCTCGAGCTGCTCGACGTCGAAGTTCGAGACGCCGATCCAGCGCGCCTTGCCCTCGTCGACGAGCGCGGCCATCGTCGCCCACGACTCCTCGAGCGGCGTCCCCGTCGACCAGTCGGGCCAGTGGATCTGGTAGAGGTCGATGCACTCCAGCCCGAGCCTGCGCAGGCTCTGCTCGCATTCGTGCCGGATCGACTCGGGCCGCAGGTCGTTCTCGATCTCGCCGTCCGGCCGCCCGTACCAGCTGCGCCCGCACTTCGTGAAGACGTACGGCCTGGTCGTCGAGACCCCGCAGGGCTCGCCCGACCACCTCCTCGGAATGGCCGAGGCCGTACACCGCGGCGGTGTCGACCCAGTTGACGCCACGATCGAGCGCGTAGCGGATCGCCTGGACCGATTCGTCGTCGTCCACCTCGCCCCAGCCGAACTTCCATGGGCCGCCGATCGCCCAGGCGCCGAACCCGACCGGCGTCAGCTCCGGCCCGCTCGCACCGAGTCGTCTCGTCCTCACGTCTTCGCCCTCCCGTCGTCGTCGAGATAGTCGCGCCAGGAGCGGCGCGGCGTCCAGCCGAGCAGTCGCATCGCCTTGGCCGAGGAGATCCCGGACGCATCCTCGCGGTCGAGCGGCCGGAACTCGATCTCGGCGCCGTCGTAGTACCGGCGGACCGTCTCGACGAGCGGATGGCCGCCGATCGTGTCGGGCGACGCGATGTAGAAGACCTCGTGCCCGGGCAGGTCGGTCTCGAGCACGAGCACGACCGCGTCACAGAGGTCGTGGACGTCGATGTACGAGCAGTAGTTCTCGATCACGACGGACGGGTCGCGGACGATCGGGCCGAGGTTGCGCTCGTAGCTCCCCTCGTCCTGCACCCAGCAGGGACGGATCGACGTGCAGCGGATCTCGGCCCGCTCGACGGCGCGCTCGCAGAGG
Organism: uncultured Gaiellaceae bacterium; assembly: GCA_963808915.1. Taxonomy (GTDB): domain Bacteria; phylum Actinomycetota; class Thermoleophilia; order Gaiellales; family Gaiellaceae; genus CAVTBT01. The sequence continues at coordinate 158,039 of CAWEHJ010000003.1, forward strand.
AGCTCCGAGAACCATTTCGCGGTCGCGTACGGGTCCTGCGGGCGAATCGGGTGCTCCTCGTCCACGGGCAGGTAGTCGGGCTTGAACGGGCGGTGCGCGAAGATGAAGCCCGGCACGGTCTCGCTGGAGAAGTTGACGAACCGCCGGACGCCGAACGCGATGGCGGCCTCGAGCACGTTGAACGTGGCCATCAGGTTGTTGCCGAAGACGACGTGCGGCGCGTTGTGGATCGGCTGCGGGATCGCGGCGGTGTGCACGACCGCGTCGCAGCCGCGAACGAGCGCGTAGGCGGCGCCCGCGTCGGTCAGGTCGGCCTGGACATAGTCGGTCGCCTCGCCCGGGTCGACGCGGTCCCAGACCGGGCGGGTGAGGTCGCTCGCGCGGACGTCGTACCCGGCCCCCAGAAGTCGCGGGACGAGAGCCCGCCCGACCTTGCCGTGCGCGCCGGTGACGAGAACCTTCATTGCGCCTCTCCTCTCAGCTCGTGCCCGATGTCTCCCAGATGCGGGAAGGTCTCCCAGTCGCCGGTTCCGAGCAGCGCCGCGGCGGCGATCGAATGCGCCATCCGCACGCACTCGCCCGGGGCCGCGCCCTGGAGGAGCGCATACGCGAAGCCGGCCGCGAAGCCGTCGCCCGCTCCGACCTCGTCCAGCACCTCGGCGATGATCGGCGGCGGCACGAGCTCGTCGTCGACGACGGCGCCCTGTGCGCCGACGCGGACGACGGCGTTCCGGGCGCCGGCGGCGCGCACAGCGGCGACCACGTCGGCGGCCGACTCGCCGCCCCAGAGCAGCATCCCCTCGTCGACCCCGCAGAGGTACCAGTCGACGAACGGAAGGAGCTCGCGGTGCGCCTCCGCGGCGGCCGCGGCAGAGGGCCACAACGCCGGCCGCCAGTTCGGATCGAAGAGGAGGAGCGCCCCGCGCTCGGACGCACGCCGCGCCAGGTCGTGGACGAGCGCACGCGGCTGCTCGCCCAGCGCGGTCGTGATGCCGGTCAGGTGGACGAGCCGAACGCCGTCGAGCATCGAGTCCGGCACGTCGTTCGGGCGGAGCGTGCTCGCCGCCGAGCCGTGCCGGTGGTACAGGACGTGCGAGCGGCCGCCGTCCCGCCACTTCGTGAAGAGGCCGGTCGGCCGGGTCGGGTCGCGGCGCGCCTCGACGCGGACACCCTCGCCGCCCAGCGTCCGCTCGACGAGATCGCCATAGACGTCGGCACCGAGCACCGAGATCCACGTCACGGGCACCCCGAGCCGCGAGAGCCCGATCGCGACGTTCGACTCCGCTCCCGCGATCCGGAGCCACATCAGATCGCCGAGATCCGGCGGGCCGTCCTCGACCGGGTCGAGCAGGACCATCGTCTCACCGACGGTGAGGACGCTCATCCGAGCGGCGCCCGGTAGCCGGTCGGGTAGCCGGCCACGCGCTCGGCGACCGCGTCCTTCAGGCGCGGGAACGGGAGCCGTTCCCGCAGCGCCGAGATCTCGTCCTGGACGTCCTCCCCGTCCCTGACCCTGCAGAGCAGGTCGGGCCGGACGTTCGCGAGCGCCGAGACGCACCCCGCGGAACCTGCCCGGAACGAGTCGACGACCAGCGCATCCGTTCCGATCAGGACGTCGACCCCGGTGGCGAGGTACTCCACGTGCCGCTCCCAGGACTTCGTCGAGTCCTTGACCCCGCGCAGGCCCCCCTCGGCCAGCGCGGAAACCGCCTCGACGGAGAGCTCGTTCCCGTCTCGGGCCGGGATCGTGTAGGCGTAGACCGGAGTGCCGTCGACGCTGGCCAGCAGACGGCTGAAGTGCGCGACGATCTGCGCGTCGGAGAGTGCGTAGTAGTAGGGCACGACGGCCGAGACGCCCGCAGCGCCCGCGGCGATCGCGCGCCCCGCGAGCTCGATCGTCTCCTCCGTCGAGGCCCGGCCGACGTGCGCGAGCACGCGGGCGGAGCCTTCGGCGGCCTCGACTGTGGTCGAGACGACCGCGGCGACCTCGTCGGCCGCGAGCAATGGCCCCTCGCCGGTCGTCCCACAGGGCATCACTGCGTCGACCCCTGCCTCGACCAGCATGGCGACGTGCCTCGCGAGCGCGTCGGCGTCGACCGCCCCGTCCGGACGGAAGGGGGTCGTGAGGGCGACGACGACCTGCGGCGGCACTACAGATACGTGACCGCGTCCTCGACGACGGCGGCGCGGCCCCGCAGGAAGTCGAGGTCGCAGCCGTGGTTCGCCTGCAGCACGTGCTCGACGTGCAGCCGCCGATAGCCGCGCTCGTCGCTTGCGCTCGGGCGGCGTCCACGCGTCGCGCCGGGCCGCCAGCTCTGCCTCGTCGACGACGAGGTCGAGCGTCGCGCCGCCGACGTCGAGCCGGATGAGGTCGCCGTCCTGCGACGAGCGCGAGCGGCCCGCCGATCGCCGACTCCGGCGCGACGTGGAGCACGACGGCGCCGTACGAGGTGCCGCTCATGCGGGCGTCGGAGATGCGCAGGAGGTCGGTGACGCCCGCCTTCAGAAGCTTCGCGGGGATCGGCAGGTGGCCCCACTCGGGCATGCCGGGCGCGCCGACCGGGCCGGCGTTCCGCAGCACCAGCACGCTCGTCGCGTCGCACTCGAGCGCGGGGTCGTCGACTCGCGCGGCGAGGTCGTGGATGTCCTCGAAGACGATCGCGCGGCCCTCGTGCTGGAGCAGCCTCGGGTCGGCGGCGGAGATCTTCATCACCGCGCCGTCCGGGCACAGCGAGCCGCGGAGGACGACGAGCGCGCCGCCCTGCGTCGAGCGGCTCCGCGGCGCGTCCGGATCACGTCGGTGTCGACGATCTCGCGCGCCGGCGATGTTCTCGCCGACCGTCCGCGCCGGTGACGGTGATCGCGTCGAGGTGCAGGAGGTCGGCGATCTCGGCCATCACCGCCGGGAGGCCGCCGGCGTAGAAGAAGTCCTCCATCAGGTGCTCGCCGGCGGGCTTGAGGTTGACGAGCCACGGCGTCGACGCGCAGAGCTCGTCGAAGAGCTCGAGCGGCAGGTCGACGCCGACCCGGCCGGCGTAGGCGATCAGGTGGAGGATCGCGTTCGTCGAGCCGGAGATCGCGTGCAGGACGCGGATCGCGTTCTCGAACGCCTCGCGCGTCAGGATGTCCGACGGCTTCAGGTCGCGTCTCGACGAGGCTCGACGATCTGCCGCCCGGCGGCCTCGGCCAGGTGCCGCCGGCGCGAGTCGACGGCCGGGATCGCCGCGCCGCCGGGCAGCGTCAGCCCGAGCGCCTCGGTCACGCAGGCCATCGTCGAGGCGGTCCCCATCGTCATGCAGTGGCCGTTCGAGCGCGACATCGCGTTCTCGATCTCGACCCACTCGGCCTCGCGTGATCCGGCCGGCGCGGAGCTCCTCGTGGTAGTGCCAGCAGTCGCTGCACGAGCCGAGCTCGCTCGCCGCGCCAGCGGCCGTTCAGCATCGGGCCGCCGGTGACGACGATCGCCGGGATGTCGGCGCTCGCCGCGCCCATGATGCTCGCCGGGTTCGTCTTGTCGCAGCCCGTGAGGAGCACGACCCCGTCGAGCGGGTAGGCGCGGATCGACTCCTCGACGTCCATCGCCATCAGGTTCCGGTAGAGCATCGTCGTCGGCTTCATCAGCGACTCGCCGAGCGAGATGACCGGGAACTCGAGCGGGAAGCCGCCCGCCTGCAGGACGCCGCGCTTGACCGCCTCGGCGAGCCCGCGCAGGTGCACGTTGCAGTTGACCAGCTCGCTCCAGCTGTTGCAGATGCCGATCACGGGCCTGCCGCGGAACGTCTCGTCGGTGACGCCGCTGGACTTCAGCCACGAGCGGTGCAGGAAGCCGTCCAGGTCGCGGCGGTCGAACCACTCCGCGCTGCGCGACCGGCCGTTCCGCTTGCCGAAGCTCGCGCCGTTTCGCATCGTCGCCATCTCGCTCCTCTACGTCGTCGGAAGGCTCCACGTCAGCGCCGAGTGGTCGACGACCCCGCCGGTGCCGCCGCAGCGGAGACAGCCGCGCTTGCCACCGCAGGCTCGGCACAGCGCGACGAACTTCGGCGTCGGCGACGTCCAGCGTCGATGCCGCACGCGCAGAGCGCGGCGAGGAGGCCGTCGCGTAGCTCGAACCCCTCGAACGCATGGCCCGGATGGACGTGGAACGACCCGACACCGACCCTCCACGCGCTCGCGAACTCGGCCGCCATAAGAAGCCGTATCATATGATCTTTCGCCATGGCAGAGCGGGCCCAGGCAACCGGGCGAAGCGAGGCCCGCGAGACCCTGGAGACGCTCCTCGTGGTCGACGCCGACGTCCATGTCCACGAGGATCCCGACGAGCTCGCCGAGTACGCGCAGCCGCCCTGGGACGTTGCGCTCAGGGAGATCGCGAAGGTCGACGAGCGGTATCTCGACCTGCCGGCGATGTCGCCCCGCGCGGAGTACCGCATTCCCTGGCCGGGCGGCTCGAACCGGCCGCAGACGTCTCGACGGCCGCAGACATGCGCCGCGAGCTCGACGACCTCCACGTCGACGACGCGATCCTCTTCCCCGACCATCTGCTCTCGCTCGCGCTCGTCCGCGAGCCCGCCTTCGCCGTCGCGCTCGCGCGCGCGTACAACGACTGGCTGGCCGACCGCTGGCTGCGCGACGAGCCGACGCTCCACGGGGCCATCATCGTGCCGCCGCAGGACCCGCAGGCCGGTGCGGCGGAGATCCTGCGGCACGCAGCGACGCCCGGCTTCGTCTGCGCCTACCTGCCGGCCGCGGGCCTGAAGACCCTCTACGGGCACGAGCAGTACGACCCGGTCTACGACGCGGCGCAGGAGACGGGGCTGCCGGTGGCGATCCACAGCGTCGAGGCCGTCTACCCGGTCTTCCCCTTCCAGCTCGAGCAGTTCCGGACGGCGCTGGCGGTCCATGCGCTCGCCCACCCGCTCGCGATGGTCGCGAACCTCGTCTCGATGCTCGAGACCGCAGTGCCCGTGCGCTTCCCGGGCCTCGGTATCGCCTTCATGGAGGCGGGCACGGGCTGGGTCCCGTGGATCGCGAACCGGCTCGACAAGGAGTACATCGAGCGGCGGCGGGAGGTGCCGCTGCTGCAGGAACGTCCCAGCCACTACATGAGCCGCTTCCGCTACGGCACCCAGCCGATCGAAGAGCCCGAGGAGCGCACCGACCTCGTCAAGCTGTTCGAGCTCTTCGACGGAGAGCACACCGCGATGTTCGCCTCGGACTGGCCGCACCACGATTTCGACCACACCCAGCACGTCTTCGGGCTCCCGTTCGGGGCCGAGGCGCGCCGGAGGATCATGGGGCTGAACGCCGCCGAGTTCTTCGGGATCGAACCTCGCACATGAGCGGCCGCGAGGAGGGGCATCCGATCGGCCGGCTCGAGGACCTGCCGCCCGGCACCCACCGAGTCGTGCGCGTCGCGAACCGCGAGCTCGGTGTCTTCAACATCGACGGCACGGTGCACGCGATCCCGAATCTCTGTCCGCATCAGCGTGGGCCGCTCTGTGAGGGCTCCGTCTCGGGAACGATCGACTCCGGCCCCCACACGGACTGGAAGCTCGCGTGGATCTGGGACGGCGAGGTGGTGAGCTGTCCGTGGCACTCGCTCGAGTTCCACGTGCCGACCGGCCGCTGCGTCGCGTTCGCGGACATCAGGTTGCGCACGTACGAGGTGCGGGTGACCGACGACGGCGCGCTGCGGGTGGTCGTGTAGCCGCATGCCGGTCGCGCTCGTCACCGGTGCCGCGCGAGACCGAGGGATCGGACGCGGGATCTCCCTCGCCCTCGCGGAGCGCGGCTACGACGTCGCCGTCAACGACGTCGCGCACGAGGACGAGGGCCGGGGCCGCGTCGAGGAGATCGAGGCGCTCGGCCGCCGGGCCGTCTTCCTCCCCGGCGACGTGCGCACGAGGGCCGGCAACGACCGCCTCGTGGCGGAGACCGTCGCGCGCCTCGGCCGGCTCGACGCCTTCGTCGCGAACGCGGGCGTGGCCCGCTGGCAGCGCCTGACGGAGGTCACGCGCGAGGACTGGGCGTTCGTGATGGGCGTGAACCTGCACGGTGCCTTCCACGGCTGCTGTGCGGCTGCGGCGCAGATGCGCCGGCAGGGCGACGGCGGCCGGATCGTCGTCACCTCCTCGGTGAACGCCGCCATGCCGTTCACCCCGCTCGGGGTCTACGGTGCCTCCAAGCATGCGGTGGGGCTGCTCGTCGGCGTGATGGCGCGTGAATGGGCCGCCGACGGAATCGCCGTGAACCACGTCGGGCCCGGCTGGGTGGACTCGAACATCAACGACACCTCGCCGGATTTCGCCACGGAGGAGCGCCGCGCGGCGGCGCGGGCGGGTGTGCCGTTCGGCGGACGGCCCGGCGAGCCGCACGAGATCGGCGAGGCGGTCGCCTACCTCGTCTCCTCGACCTACACGACCGGCGTCTACCTGCGCGTCGACGGTGGCCTCGTGATCGGGAAGTACTGATGCGCGCGCTCGTCGTCGGCCCGGAGCACCACCCGATCGAGGGCGCGCTGGCGGCGGTGGGCGTCGAGCCCGTGCGCGACGACCTCGACGCCGACGGGCTCGTCACGCTTCCTCCGGCTCCGGAACTCGCGCCGCTCATCGAGCAGACGCCCGAGGAGTGGGAGGACGCCGTCCGGCGCTGGGCCGAGGAGCCGTTCTTCGCCGCGCAGCCGTGGCTCGCCGCAGCGCAGCGAGCGCGGCTCGGGGAGCTGGGTCGCCGTCACGTCGTTCCTCGGCACTCAGCCGTTTCCGGGCGGCGGCGCGGCAGGAGCCGGCGCGATGGCGCTCCACACGCTCGTTCGCATCGCCGCGCTCGAGGGCGGCCCGCACGGTGTGCGCGCCAACGTGGTCGCCCCGGGCTGGATCGACGACGGCGTGGCGGCAGGGGTCGATGCGGAGCTGGCCGTTCAGGACACGCCGCTCGGCACGCTGGCCGCTCCCGAGGACGTCGCCCGTGCCGTCGCGTGGCTGCTCTCCTCCGAGTCGGCGCACGTCAGCGGCGAGATCATTCGCGTCGACGGCGGCTACACGATCACGAAGGGCAGTCGCCCCCATCCGGGAGAGGAGTGAGATGGAGATCGCACCCGGCATCCACCGCATCGAGTCGAGTCTGGGCGTCCGGTTCATGGCCCAGTACGTGCTGGCCGGCGACGCACGGACGCTCCTCGTCGACACGGGCATGAGCGACACGCCGGCCACGCGTCATCGGCCCCTACCTCGAGTCGGTCGGCCTCGGGCTCGAAGCGATCGACGAGGTGATCATCAGCCACGCCGACCTCGACCACTCCGGCGGCAACCGGTCGCTGCGGGAGCTGCACCCGCGCGTCCGAATCGCGTGCCACGAGCTCGACCGGCGCTGGATCGAGTCGAACGAGGCGATGGTGGCCGAGAACTACCTGTGGAACGTGGAGTTCGGCTTCGAGCAGCCGGACGAGGCCGCTCGTGCCGAGCTGAAGGCATCCTGCGGCGGCGACTGCCAGGTCGACGAAGGGCTTCAGGGCGGCGAGACGCTGCGCCTCGGCGGCGACTGGCGTGTCGAGGTGCTCCACCTCCCGGGCCACACCTTCGGCCACCTCGCGATCTGGGATCCGCGCAGCCGCGCTGCGATCATCATCGACGCGGTGCTGGAGCGCGGGATCTACTCGCGTGACGGCGAGCTGCTCATCCCGCCGCGCATCTACGACGCCGATGCCTACCGGCGCAGCATCCACAGCCTGCTCGAGCTCGAGCCGGCTCTGCTCCTGACCGCGCACTACCCCGTGATGGACGCGGCGGAGGGTCGTGCGTTCCTGGAGCGTGCGCTCGCGTTCACGGACGAGCTCGAGCAGGCCGTCCGCGCCGAGATGGCGGCCGGCACGACCGAGCTCTGGCCGCTCACGCAGCGAATGAACGAGCGCTTCGGCCCGTACCCGGAGTTCCCGAACGAGCTCGGCGCGTTCGTCCGCGCCGTGGCGGGCTAGGAGCTAGGAGCGCTTGACCCGGTACTCGTTGGCCACGATCCCCGTCAGCTCCTCGATGGACGTGTCCACGGTCCGTTTGTCGAACTCGATCCGTCCGTTTCGCAGCAGGTTGATCCGGTCGCAGAGCTCGAGCACGTGCACGTAGTTGTGTGCGATCACGATCATCGACACGTCGCCGCGCTCCTTCAGCTCCTGGATCAGCTCGATGATCAGCGCGCCCTCGCGCGCGCCCATCGCGGCGAGCGGCTCGTCGAGCAGGATGATCCTGGCGTCGGAATGGGTGGAGCGGGCGATCGCGATCGCCTGCCGCTGGCCGCCCGAGAGCGACGCGACCTCCGTGTCCATCGACCGCAGCCTGATTCCGATGTCTTCGAGGTACTCGCGCGAGCGCCGGCGCATCACCCGGTTCCGCAGGAAGGCGAGCGGCCCCCAGCCGCTGGCGATCTCCCGGTTCAGGAACATGTTGTGGTAGACGGACATGCCCGGTACGAGCGCGAGATCCTGGAAGACCGTGTCGATCCCGAGCGAGCGCGCGTAGGAGACCGAGCGGAGCTGCACCTCCTTGCCGTCGACGTAGATCGTGCCCGAGTCCGGCTTGTGGAAGCCGGTCAGGATCTTCACCAGCGTCGACTTGCCCGCGCCGTTGTCGCCGATCAGGCCGAGCACCTCGCCGGGACGCAGGTGGAGGTTGACGTCCTCGAGCGCGCTGACGGCGCCGAAGCGCTTGCTGATGTGCTCGACGCGGATCGTGTCGGGAGCGGCCGCCGGCGCGGCGGGTGCGGTCGCCTCGCTCATCCGACCCTCCCGAGCCACCCCGATTGGCGCACGCGCTCGAGCGTCACGTTCAGCGCCATCGCGAGGATGATCGCGACCCCGAGGAAGAGGTCGAAGTAGTAGGCGTTGATCCCCTGGAGCGTGAAGCCCAGGTTCAGCACGGCGAGGACGAGCACGCCGAGTGCGGCGCCGATGATCGTGCCGGAGCCGCCGAACAGCGAGGTGCCGCCGATCACGGCGGCGGCCACCGCGTAGAACATCAGCGGCGTACCGCCCTGGAGCGCCTGGATCGAGGTGATCCGCACCGACTCGAGCATCCCGGCCAGGGCGGCGAGGGTGCTGCAGAGGATGAAGTTCCCGACCTTGACCGAGCGCACGTTGACGCCGCTCTCGCTTGCCCCGACGAAGTTGCCGCCGGTCGCGACGGTGTGGAGCCCCCAGCGCGTTCGCCCGAGGAGGATCGCCATCACGATGATCACGCCGATCCCCCAGTAGGCCGTCCCGTAGGCGTGCCCGCCGAAGATCTCGAAGAACTGGTGCCCGCCCGGGGTCTCGACGGGGAACGCGCCGGAGATGACCAGCGTCAACCCGTTGAGGAGGAAGATCATCCCGAGGGTCGTGATGAACGAGGGCACGCCGACGACGACGGTGATCAGTCCGTTGACGAACCCGACCAGCGCCCCCGAGAGCAGGCCCGCGATCACCGCGAGCCAGATCGGCAGGTCATAGTCGGTGACCGCGAAGTAGAAGATCCACGTCGAGAAGGCATAGACGTTTCCGGCGGAGAGGTCGATCTCGCCGCAGATGAGCAGCATCACCTCGCCCGCGGCGATGATGGCGATCGGCGCCGAGTACTCGGCGATGATCTGGGCGTTGTCGCCGCCGAAGAATGCGTCGGTGCTGAGCGAGAAGTAGACGAGGAGGACGAGCAGGACGATCGCGCTGCTCGTCTCGCGGCGGCGCACGAACGCGCCGGCAACGCGCCAGCCGAGGCTGGCGCGTTGCGGCGGTTCTTGACGGGGTCCGGCTTCTGTCGCCGCCTCGTCCACTTCGGGCTACGACACCGGGTACTTCTGGGCGCTGGAGCTGCCCTCGTAGCGTGTCTTCGTCGTCAGGTACGGCTTCACGTTGCCCCTCGTGACGAAGAGGATGCCGGTGTTCGTGTTCGACGGTGCCACGAGCCCGGCCGAGTAGCGGTAGAAGAAGAGCTGGAGCACGGGGAGCCAGCCCTGCAGGTACGGCTGCTGGTCGATCGTGAAGTCCAGCTGTCCCGCCGCGATCAGCTTGAGGGTGGTCGGCGTCAGGTCGTAGCCGCCGGCCTTCATCCCCTTCTTCTTCAGACCGTACTTCGCCACCGTCTGGCCGACCGCCTGGGTCGAGCCGGCGTCGACGGCGAACATGCCCTTGAGGTTCTTGTGACCGAGGTAGTAGGCGTTGATCTTGGCGATCTCGTCCGGGAGCAGCGCTCCGGTCGCGACCGCTGTCGTGTGGATCTTGCCGCCGCTGAACTTCTTGATCGCGGCCGTGGCACCATCGATCCGCGGCTGGATGTTCAGCTGTCCGGGCGTCGCGATGAACAGCGCGACGTCGCCCGAGCCGACCAGGTTGACGATCCGCTTGCCCATCTCGTAGCCGGAGAGATAGAGGTCCTGCCCGATGTACGAGAGCCGTCCGTTGGACGCGGCGTCGGCGTTGTAGCCGAGCACCGGGATCCCCTTGGACTCCGCGTTCTTCGTCGGGCCGTTGAACGCCTTCAGGTCGACCAGGCACACGGCGATCCCGGAGGCCTTGGCCGAGATCGCGGAGTTGAACGCGTTGACCATCTCGCTGATGTCGGACGTCTTGGAGCCCGTCCACTGGTAGCTACAGCCGAGCAGCGAGCACGCGTCCTGCGCCCCGTAGATCGTGGGAACGAAGAACGGGTTCGTCGTCACGTGGTTGACGAACACGAACTTCCACTTCGGGTGCGACTTGATGAAGCTGTCCGCGGCGAGCGCACCGGTGACCGCACCAAAGGCGGGCGCCGCGAGCACCGAGGACGGAACGGCGAGAGCCGCAGCTCCGAGACCCGCCCGCTTGAGGATCCTGCGGCGATCGAGGACGATCTCCTCCCGCTCCTCAGGGCTGGTCGGCTCCGGGTTCTCAGCGCTCAGGTCGTCGAATTCCACAGCAGAGCCCTCCTTTTTTCCGACACGACGACGGAAGCAGGGCGAACGTAACACGGTCGTGGCTGACGTAGCAAGCTATATCGTTATCGTATGACGAAAGCCCGGACCTACCCTCGCCGAGGGCTCCATGGCGAGCTCGTCCACGACATCGGCACCCGCATCCTGCGGGGGAACTCCGGCCAGGCGATCCCATCCCCACCGAGGCCGGCGCCGAGGGGGTCCTGGACGTGAGCAGGACCGTGCTGCGAGAGTCGATCAAGGTGCTCGCGGCGAAGGGGCTCGTCATCTCCCGGCCGAAAACCGGCACGCACGTGCGCGACCGTGCCTACTGGAACCTGATGGATCCGGACGTGCTTGCCTGGCGCCTCGAGGCCGAGCCGGGCGACGCCTTCTACGTCGACGTCTTCGAGCTTCGCCGGCTGCTCGAGCCTGCAGCGGCTGCCCTTGCGGCGGAGCGGGCGCTGCCGGCGGAGGTGGCCGAGCTGCAGTCGGCATTCAGCGCCATGCAGGCGACCGTCGACCGCGATCCCGGCGAGTACATCGCCGCAGACATCCGCTTCCACGAGTTGATCCTGATGGCCTGCCACAACGAACTCCTCGGTCACCTCGGCTCGACGTTGCGGGCGACCTTCCGGGCGTCGTTCACGCGCACGAACGCCTCGGCGGCACGGACCCTCCCGATGCATGCCGCGGTCCTCGAGGGCATCCGCGCCGGCGACGGGCCCGCGGCCGAGACGGCGATGCTGGAGCTGATCGAGACGACGGCGTCGCAGCTGGGCGTCTCCCACACGGTCGCGACGCAGCTCGAGCGCTGAGCGACCGTCAGACGGACGCGGGGTGCTCGAGCAGCACCTTCGTCACGATCCCCTCCCGCGCGTCGAGCACCTGGAAGGCCTCGGCGAAGCGCTCGGCCGGGAAGCGGTGCGTGACGAGCGGCGCGAAGTCGACGAGACCCCGCTCGAGCAGCGAAACGACGCGAGACCACGACGACGTCGGGTACGAGCAGCTGCCGATCACCTCCATGTCGCCGAACATGATCCGGTCCGCCGGGAGCTCGAGCACCTTTCCCTCGCCGGCGATCCCGAGCAGCACGATCCGTCCGCCCGGCCTGACGAGCCGTGTCGCCAATTCCACCGCCGCGACTGCCCCGGCCGTCTCGATCACGACGTCGAGTCCGCCGCCGAGGAGGCGGTGGGTCGCCTCGACGGCGTCGGTCTCGGTGACGTGCACGGTGGCGTCCGCGCCGAGGCTCTCGGCCAAGCCGAGCTCCTCCGGCCGGATCCCGTACGCGACGAGCGCACCGGGCGACAACAGGCGCGCAAGCGTCACCGCCAGCGACCCGAGCGTGCCGATGCCGATCACGCCGACCGTCTCGCCCGGCCGGGGCGCGGCCCGCTCGAGGCCGCGTAGGACGCACGACGCCGGCTCCACGAGCACCGCGGAGTCGAACGACACGTCGTCCGGAAGGCGATGCACGACGTGGCGCGGTACGAGCACGAGCTCGCCGTAGCCGCCGCCGCGGGTGAAGCCGAGCTGGTCGTAGTTCTCGCAGAGCTGGGTGTCGCCGGTCTTGCAGCGACGGCAGCGGTTGCACGGGATCATCCCCTCGCAGACGACCCGGTCACCGGGTGCGAAATCGGTGACGCGCTCGCCGACCTCCTCGATCGTGCCGCTCCACTCGTGGCCGGGGACGAGCGGGAACCGCACCCAGCGCGGATCGGTGAGCTGTCCGTGGACGATCTCGAGATCCGTGCGACAGACGCCGGCGACACGACTGCGGACGAGGACGTCGTCGGGCCCCGGGACCGGCCGGTCGAGCTCGACATACGAGACCTCGTGCGGCCCCTCGACCAGGACGGCCTTCACGGGCGCACCCTATATCGTCACCCCCGTGACGATCGGCGAGCGGTTCCACGCGCTGTACACGGGCGCGCTCACCGACGTCCTCGACCGCCGTGGCCTGCTGCACCAGACCTTGCCGCCGGAGCTCACGCCGCTCGAGCCCGGGACGCGACTCGCCGGACCGGCGTTCACCGTGGAAGGCCGACCGCATCCCGGTCACGACTACGACGCCTCGATCCGCGGCATCCTCGCGATGCTCGGCGAGGTGCCTGGCGGACACGTCGCGGTCTACCAGACGAACGACCGCAGCTCGGCGCAGTTCGGCGAGCTGTCCGCGACCTCCCTGGAGGCTCGCGGCTGCGCAGGGCTCGTGCTCGACGGCGGCTGCCGCGACGTCGAGTACATCCGCCGGCAGGGTTTCCCGGTCTTCTGCCGCTACATCACGCCGCAGGACTGCGTCCCGCGCTGGGAGCTCACGGCGACGCAGGTCCCGGTGCGAATCGGCGACGTGACGATCGAGCCCGACGACTGGGTGGTCGCCGACGAGGACGGGATCGTCGTCGTGCCGGCCGCGGTCGTCGAGGAGGTGCTGGCGGAGGCCGAGGCCAAGGTCGCGACGGAGAACGAGATCCGCGCCGCCGTGCGCGAGGGTGTGCTGCCGCTCGAGGCGTACGACCGCTACGGCACGTTCTAGCCGCCCGGCTCAAGCGGCTTCAGCGTCGGGTACAGCTCCCGGTAGCGTGCGTAGCCGTCCTCGTAGGCGGCGACCCAGGCGGGGTTCGGCTCGACGGTGTCGCGGACGCGGACGCAGGCCTCGACCGCGGCCGCCGTCGACGGGAAGACGCCCGCGGCGACGCCGCCGAGCAGCGCAGCGCCGAACGCCGACCCCTCCTCGACCTCGGTCCGCTCGATCGGCAGGCCGAGCACCGACGCGACGATCTCGAGCCAGAGCTCGCTGCGCGCGCCGCCGCCAGATGCGCGCGCAAGGGCGGGCGCGACCCCGAGCTCGCGGAGGAGCTCGAGCGAGTCGCGGAGGCCGTAGGCGACGCCCTCGAGGACAGCGCGCGCCAGGGCTCCCGGTCGTGCCGGAGCGAGAGCCCGACGAAGGCACCGCGGGCGTTCGGGTCGGCGTGCGGCGTGCGCTCGCCGGCGAGGTACGGCGCGAAGAGCAGGCCCTCCGCCCCGGGCTCCCAGCCCGAGGCCTCGCCGGCGAGTACGGCCGGTTCGGCGCCGAGCACGTCGGCGACCCACTGCAGCGACCCGGCCGCCGAGAGCATCACTCCCATCGCCTCCCAGGTGCCCGGCACGGCGTGACAGAAGACGTGGACGCGCGCGCGCGGGTCCGCGGCATAGCCGGGGAGTGCCGCGAAGACGACCCCGGACGTGCCGAGCACGACCGACACCGGGCCCGGCCGGTCGACGCCCACGCCGAGTGCCGCCGCGGCCTGGTCGCCCGCGCCAGCCGCCACCGGCACGCCGCCGGCGGTCCGGCCCGAGACCTCCGGCGACTCGAGGGCAGGTGGCAGCCAGTCGCTGGGCACCTCGAGCGCCTCGACGACCTCGCGGCTCCACGCCCGGGCCGCGACGTCGAAGAGGAGCGTGCCCGACGCGTCCGCGACGTCGATCGCATGTTCGCCGGTCAGCCGCAGGCGGACGTAGTCCTTCGGCAGCAGCACGTGCGCGACGCGGTCGTACGCGTCCGGCTCGTGCGCTCTCAGCCAGAGGAGCTTCGGCGCCGTGAACCCCGTCAACGCGCGATTGCCGGTCAGGCCGATCAAGCCGCTCGAGGCCGATCCGCTCCTCGATCTCGCGGCACTCCGCCTCGGTGCGCTGGTCGTTCCAGAGGATCGCGGGCCGCACCACGGCGCCGTCGACGTCGAGGACGACCAGGCCGTGCATCTGGCCCGAGAGACCGATGCCGAGGAGGTTGAGCCCACCCATCTCCTCGAGGGCCCGCTGGGCCGCCGCCCACCAGTCCGCGGGATCCTGCTCGGCCCAGCCGGGGCGTGGCGTCGAGAGCGGATAGCCGTGCTCGCTCCGCGCGAGGACGCGGCCGTCCGGCGCAACCGCGACGAGCTTGACCCCCGTCGTGCCGACGTCCAGACCGACGAGCGCGTCCAGCTGCCCCGCCTCGCCGCTCGTCAGGCGCCCGCGCCGAGCGCGGCGTAGACGAGCTCGGTCGCCCGGACCGCGTCCTTGCGCGCCTGAGCCTCGCGCAGTGCTTCGTCGTCGATGCGCGCCGCGACGCCCTCGATGAAGCGCCAGTTGAGCACGCTGCGGCGAACGGCGGCGACGGCGTCCTCCGTGTAGGGATAGAGGTCGAAACCGAGCCGCTCGCCCGTGCTCGCCGTAGCCGATGCGCCGGAACTCGAGCGCGAGCTCGAGCGTCTCCATGAAGCGGATCGTGCCGACCATGTTGTCGTCGTCGAACGAGCCCCAGCCGTCGTTCGCGTGCTGGTGCCCGAGCAGCCCGATGTCGGCGAGCAGCGCCGCGTACTCGGCCAGCGACTCGCCGTTCATGATCAGGTGCTGCCAGTCCATGTTCACCTGGACGTTCTCGATCCCACGGTCATGCAGCGTGTGGATCACGTGCAGGGTCATGCCGACGTTGCGCATCAGGATCTTCATCGCGGGCTCGGAGTTCTTGTGCTCGAGGAAGAGCTTCACGCCGTGGCCGGCGCAGACCTCCGCGGCCTCGGCGATCCCGTCCAGGAACCACCGCCAGCTCTCGGCGTAGGGCGTCTGGAACGGGTAGTTGTAGCCCTCGATCCCGGGCCAGACGATGAAGTGCGCTCCGATCGAGCCGGCGAACTCGGCCGCCTCGCAGGTGAGGCGGCGCGCGTCGGCGCGCAGGTCGGCGTCGGCGGAGACGAGTCCGCCTCGCCCGAAGCGCGGATCGAGGTGCAGGCCGCTCGCGATGCAGTAGATGCCGTGCTCCCCGAGTTCCTCGCGGACCGGCTCGAGCAGCTCCGGGTTCAGCTCCTGCGGGTAGTGGAACTCGTAGTCGTCGATCAGCCCCTCGAGGCCGGCGACGGCGCGCCGGACGCGGGTGGGCATGTCCTCGTTCGCCCACTCCGGCTGGTACCCGCCGGGCACGAAGCGCGTCACCATCGACCCGAAGGCCCAGATCCCGAGACTCGTGCGCATCAGCGGCCGAGCCTCTCACGGATCGGAGACCTGTCAAGCAGCGCGACAGC
This sequence comes from uncultured Gaiellaceae bacterium, assembly GCA_963808915.1. GTDB lineage: Bacteria > Actinomycetota > Thermoleophilia > Gaiellales > Gaiellaceae > CAVTBT01. The sequence goes on from CAWEHJ010000003.1 coordinate 173,989, forward strand.
GCGGTGTGGCGCTTGCGCGACGGGCCCGCGGCCGGGAAGCTAGACGCGAGATGACGGGCCAGGTCGACGAATCGGCGGTACTGACTCCGGAGGCGCGCGAGTTCCTGACCGAGCTGCACCGCCGGTTCGAGCCGCGGCGGCAGGAGCTCCTGGCGGCTCGCCACGAGCGCGCGCAGCGTCTCCGCGAAGGCGAGCTGCCCGGCTTCCTCGACGAGACGCGGGCCGTGCGCGCGGGCGACTGGCGCGTCGAGCCGGTGCCGCCGGAGCTGCAGGATCGCCGCGTCGAGATCACCGGGCCGGTCGACCGAAAGATGGTGATCAATGCGCTCAACTCGGGCGCGAAGATGTTCATGGCCGACTTCGAGGACGCGAACTCGCCCACCTGGGCGAACTGCGTCGAGGGACAGGCGAACCTCACCGACGCGCTCGAGCGGACGATCACGCTCGACCAGGGCGAGAAGTGCTACCGCCTCGACGACGAGGTCGCCACACTGCTCGTTCGCCCTCGCGGCTGGCACCTGGTCGAGCGCCACTTCGAGGTCGACGGCGAGCCGATCGCCGGCGGGCTCTTCGACTTCGGGCTCTACTTCCTGCGCAACCACGCCAACGGCGGCCGGTTCTTCTACCTGCCGAAGCTGGAGTCGCACCTCGAGGCACGACTCTGGAACGACGTCTTCACCTGGTCCCAGGACGAGCTCGGCGTCCCGCGCGGCACGATCAAGGCGACCGTCCTCGTCGAGACGATCCTGGCCGCGTTCGAGATGGACGAGATCCTCTACGAGCTGCGCGAGCATTCGGCCGGGCTGAACGCGGGCCGCTGGGACTACATCTTCTCGGTGATCAAGAAGCTCGGGCACCGGCCCGAGTTCGTGCTCCCGGACCGCGCTCAGGTGACCATGGCGGTGCCGTTCATGCGCGCCTACGCGGAGCTGCTCGTCAAGACCTGCCACCGCCGCGGCGCGCACGCGATCGGCGGCATGGCGGCATTCATCCCCTCCCGGCGAGACGCCGAGGTGAACGAGGTCGCGCTCGCGAAGGTGCGTGAGGACAAGGAGCGCGAGGCTGGCCAGGGCTTCGACGGCACCTGGGTCGCGCATCCCGACCTCGTCCCCGTTGCGCTGGCCGAGTTCGACCGTGTGCTCGCAGGGCGCCCGAACCAGGTCGAGCGGCAGCGGGACGACGTCGAGCCCGACGCCGCTGCGCTGCTCGACGTCGCCTCCACGCCCGGTGAGATCACGGACGAGGGGCTGCGGAACAACGTCTCCGTCGGGATCCAGTACCTCGCCGCATGGCTGAACGGATCGGGTGCGGTCGCGATCTTCAACCTGATGGAGGACGCTGCGACGAGCGAGATCTCGCGCTCCCAGGTCTGGCAGTGGCTCCGGCACGACCGCGTCACCGACCAGCAGGTCGAGCGGGCGATTGTCGAAGAGGTCGCGATGCTCGGCGACGCTCCGGGCGTCGCCGAGGCCCGCGATCTCTTCGAGCAGGTGGCCACAGGCGAGGAGTTCGTCGAATTCCTGACGCTCCCGGCCTACGACCACTTGGGCTAGCGCTGGGTGGGAACGACCCGACCTGGATCGCGCGCCGCCCTCGACGCACTCATCGTGGATTAGGACCCTCGGCCGGCAGAACCCCCCGGTCGGCCCATTGCAAGCGGGCCGGCCGAGGACGAAACTGACTGCATGCACTTGTCGAACGGCGAGATCCTGCTCTGGTGCGTGGCCCTGATCGCACTCGAGCTGCAGCACCTGAAGTGGATCGTCTGGGAGCATTGGGACTGCCGCCGGTGCGGCCGGAAGCATCGCGAATGCGGCCATCTCAGCCGCGCGATGATCTGGCTCTGACGTCCTCTAGTCGCCGGCGACGAAGAACTGCCAGTCGCCTGCGGGCGTGATCCCGACGCGGTAGCCGAGGAATTGCCCGGTCTCGCGCCAGCTCGTGATCTCGTCGGCCGGGTAGAGCCCGGAAAGCGCCTGCCAGTCGGCGGCCGAAGGGGCGTCGGCGTACGCGGTCGGCCAGACCCAGTTGCCCTGGTAGAGGTGGCCGGTCTGGCGCAGGCTCTCGACGAGGATCTTCAGCACGTCCTCGCCGCGCTCCTCCGCTCCCGCCCAGAAGTCGGCAGCGCTCGTCTCGCCGCCGTAGCTGTAGGTGAAGCCGTCCTGCGCGAGCGCGAGCGCCTGCAGCCGGTCGTAGTCGCAGGCTGTCGCGGCGGCGGCGATCTGGGTGCGGAGGTCGGAGACGACGTTCGGGAGCGCCGGGTCTGCCGGCAGGTCGGCGGAGAGGCCGGCCGCGGAGCAGCTGCCACCACCCGAGCCGGCGCCGGTCGTCGTCGGCGTGGTCACCGTCGTCGTCACGGTCTCCGTCTGCGTGACGGTGACGGGCGGCGAAGCCTCCTCGCCGCCGCTCCCGCACCCGGCGGCGAGCAGCGCCACGAGCAGGCCCAGAACGAGAACCGGCCGGCGCATAGGCCGGCCAGGGTACGTGTCGCGGCGGACGGTCGTGAGACCGCCCGCCGCGCCAAATTGATCGCTAGCGCCGGTCGATGACGACGTCGTCGCCGCGGTCGCGGCCGCCGAAGCCGCCCCAGCTCGACCAGAAGATCATCGACATCAACAGGCCGATCGCGCCGACGACCATCAGGATGACGCCGATGGTCTGCAGCTCGAGGCCGGAGACGCTCGCGTTCACGGCCCAGGTCAGGATCGCGCCCGCTGCAATCAGGATGATGCTCACGCCGATACCCATTGTCAGTCTCCTTCTCGGGGGTTAGTGGCGGAGAAACGGACGAGGGGCGATTCCGGTTACGGGTCCCGCAGCTCCAGGATCGCGTAGACGCGGTCGGTGCGGTAACCGAGCCGTTCGTAGAGGCGCGGCGCGCCCGTCGGGTTGTCCGAGTCGACCTTCAGGCCGACCTTCGTCACACCCGCCGCGCGGTAGGTTCGCGCCGCGTGATGGAGCAGCGCCTCGCCGAGCCCGCGCCGGCGGTGCTCGGGATGCACGGCGAGATCCTTCACCCAGCCCTGCTGCTCGAAGGGCGCCCACGTGAGGCAGCAGCCGGCGATCTTCCCGCCCGACTCGGCGAGGTGCCAGAGCGCCGGATCGAAGTCGCCGTGCGCGGTCATGAAGTGGAGCCATGGCTCGAACGGCTCGATCCGCTCGTTGTTCTGCTCGTAGGCGAGGTCGAGGAAGGCGTGGAGGGAGCGGGCGTCCCCGTCGGTGTACGCACGCACCGCCACGTCGTCCGGAAACGATGGCTCCGGTGGCTGGTCGGCGAGGTCGAGCCACATGCGCTGGACGTCTCGCGGCCGCTGCCAGCCGGCTGCCAGGAACGTGGCCAGCCCCGCCTCGTCCCGCGTCGTCAGGGTGGCGTGCAGGATCTCGTCGCCACGCTCCTGCGCGCGGGCGACCGCGAGTGGGAGCAGTTCGGGCGCCTCACCGCGCAGGACGACGCCACCGTCGGCCTTGAGCGCCGCGTAGCCGACCACATCCCCGTCGCGCTCGGCGAGCCAGTGATCGAGCGCGGGATCGAAGCCCGGAGCGGCCCATTCCCCCTCGAGCGAGGCGATCGACAGCGCGGGCTCGTCGAGGGCAGCCGAAGATCGGGCGAAGAGCGCGTGGACGGCCGGGAGGTACGCCGGTGTGGCGGGCCGGATCATCCTCGCTCCCACGCAAGCCCGGCCGCGAGCACCGTCTCGTCGCGCGGGGCGATCAGCTGCAGGTCGCCGATCGCGAGCGCGGCCCAGCCGAGCAGATTGAACGGGCGCGAGAACGCGGAGAGCGTCAGGCGCTCCTCCAGCTCATCGCAGTCCTCCGCAGGGAGGTCGCCGGCGAGCACGGGCGAGACGTAGAGGTCGACGTCGGGCTCGAGCCCGCGCCAGCGGTCGATCGCGCCGTATGCGTCCGCAGCGCGGCCCGGGTCGAGGTACGGCTGTGCGAGCTCCAGCTTCCGGCGCACGTTCTCACCGTAATCCTCCGCTCGAGCCGGGTAGGTCGCCGTGTGCGATGTCGCCGCCTCGTGGAAGAAGACCGCCCACGTGTCGCCGTCGGGATCGGGCACGTCGCCCTCGACCACGCGCGCGCCGAGCGACTCGAGCCGAGCCACGTGCGCCTCCGCCGAGTCGGAGCCGGGCGGCCGCTCCCGTGCGTCCACCGCCGGTGCCTGCCGCAGCAGGCCGACGTTCAGCCCGTCCAGCCGCGGCTCCGGCACCGGGCGGCCCGCGAGCACCGACCACATCAGCGCCACGTCCGCCACCGTGCCCGCCATCGGGCCGACGGTGTCGAGGGTCGGGCAGAGCGGGAAGACCCCTTCGGTCGACAGCAGGCCCCAGCTCGTCTTCAGGCCGACCGTGCCGCAGCAGGCCGAGGGGAGCCGCACCGAGCAGCCGGTGTCGGTGCCGAGCCCGAACTCGCAGAGGCCGGCGGCCAGCGCCGCGGCGTTGCCGCCGCTCGACCCGCCGGCGGTGCGGCCCGGGTGGACGGGGTTGCGGACGGTGCCGTACCAGGGGTTCTGGCTCGTCGTGCCCCAGGCGTATTCGTGCAGGTTCGCCTTGCCGACGAGCACGGCGCCTGCGTCGAGGAGCCGCTGCACGGTCGGCGCGTTCCGGCTCGGCACGTGGTCGGCGTGGATCTTCGAGCCGTAGGTCGTCCGGATCCCCTCGGTGTCGATCAGGTCCTTGACCAGCAGGGTCCGACCGGCGAGCGGCCCCTCGTCGCGCAGCCGCACCGGCTCGGCGAGCCACGTGATCGCGGCGTTCAAGGAGTCGTCAGCCATGGAGCGCCGACTCGCGCAACGCGGTCAGCGTCGTCCGCGGCGTGATCGCATCGGGGTCGACCGGGAGCGAGAGCACGGCGGGCCTGCCCGCTGCGAGCGCCCGCTCGAAGGCAGCCTCGAAGTCGTCCGTGCGCTCGACCGTCTCGCCGTGGGCGCCGAAGGAGCGTGCGAACGCCGCGAAGTCCGGGTTGACGAGGTCGGTGCCGCTGACGCGTCCCGGGTACTCGCGCTCCTGGTGCATCCGGATCGTCCCGTACATGCCGTTGTCGACGACGAGCACGACGACGGGGAGCTCGTGCTGGACGGCGGTCGCGAGCTCGGCCGCGGACATGAGGAAGTCGCCGTCCCCCGCGATGCAGATCACGGGCCGGTCGGGGTGCACGGCCTTCGCGGCGACCGCGGCCGGGACGCCGTAGCCCATCGCGCCGCTCGTCGGGGCGAGCAGCGTGCGGAAGCGGCGGAACTCGTAGAACCGGTGCGCCCAGACGGAGAAGTTGCCGGCGCCGTTCGTCAGGATCGCGTCCTCCGGCAGTCGCGCCCGCAGCACCGCCATCACCTCGCCGAGATCGACCGGGCCGGGCATCGGCGGATGGCGAAGGTTGTCCTCGTAGTCGGCGTGCGCGCCTCCGGTCCACTCCGCCCAGCGTGAGCCGTCGAGCGGCTCGAGCGCGCGAAGCGCGGCCGCGAGCTGCGGCGGCCCGGCGACGATGCCGAGCTCCGGCCGGTAGACGCGGCCGATCTCCTCGCGCGCCGGCGTGGACGTGGATCAACGCCTGCCGCGGGACGGGCGGCTCGACGAGCGTGTAGCCACCGGTGGTCATCTCGCCGAGCCGGGCGCCGACGACGAGCAGCACGTCGGCCTCGCGCACGCGGGCGGCGAGCCGGGGGTCGGGGCCGATGCCGACGTGGCCTGCGTAGGACGGCGACCGGTTGTCGACGTAGTCCTGGCAGCGGAACGACGCGCCGACGGGCAACGTGCTCGCCTCGCAGAACGCCTGCAAGTCGGCGGCCGCCTCGGCGGTCCACGGCTGCCCGCCGACGAGCACGAACGGCCGCTCGGCTCCGCCCAGCAGCTCGCGCAGGCGGGCGAGGTCCTCGGCGCCTGGATGCGCCTGCACGGGCTCGGCGCGGGGAGCGTCGGCGACCTCGGCCTCCTCGACCAGCAGGTCCTCGGGCAGCGCGAGCACGACCGGCCCGGGCCGGCCCGAGGTGGCGACGGAGTACGCACGAGCGACGAGCTCCGGGATCCGCTCCACCTCGCGGATCTCGCACGCCCACTTCGCCAGCGGGCCGAACATCGCCTCGTAGTCGACCTCCTGGAACGCCTCCCGCCCACGCATCCCGCGGGCGACCTGGCCGACCAGGAGCAACAGCGGGGTCGAGTCCTGGAAGGCGGTGTGGACCCCGACCGAGGCGTGGGTCGCGCCCGGACCGCGGGTGACCATGCAGACGCCTGGGCGGCCCGTCAGCTTGCCGTAGGCCTCTGCCATGTTCGCCGCGCCGGCCTCGTGGCGGCACGTGACGAACCGGATCGGCGAGTCGAGCAGCGCGTCGAGCACGGCGAGGTAGCTCTCGCCCGGGACACCGAACGCCAGGTCGGTGCCCTGCGCCTGGAGCTGGTCGACGAGGATGCGCCCGCCCGACCGCGTCACAGTCGGATCGGCTCCTCGACGAGGACGGTCGACCGCTCGCCGTCGCCGTCGCCCGGAGTCGAGTCCGGCGGCAGCACCACCACGCGCACGAGGGACGCTCCGGCTTCCGTGGCCGTCGTCGTCGTGCCGTGCGCGCCCTCGAACCAGGCGTCGAGCGGCGAGAGCGTCCGGCCCTCGGGCCCGGTGACCCGCAGCGCACCTGCGAGCAGGCAGCGGATCCCGGGTCCGGCCTGGGCCCGGGCGGCCGATCCTGGCGCGAGCTGCACGCGCTCGCACCGCATCAGGTACTCGCTCCAGGGATCGAGCTCGATCCGGGCCGAGACCTTGGCGGTCTCGGGCTCCCAGTCGGTCAGCTCCCAGCGCAGCACGGTCGCGCCCTCGTGCCCGGCTTCGACGCGCGCCTCGCCGTCCCCGAACCAGGCGTCGTTGGGACCGAGGCTCGAGGCCTGGCCGGAAGCGACGTAGAGGACACGTCTTGCCGCCTGGAGCGAGCGCACTTCGGCGGGCCCGAGCAGATCCTCGTAGAGCGCGAGCGTCGTCATCGGACGGGGCCGGGGTGGGATTTGCTCGCGACCGCCGTCACGGGCGCAAGAATAGACACGTGATGGCCGCCCGGTTCCACCGCCCTGGACCACGTCGCGGGGCGCGCCCATGAGCCCGTTCCGGCGCAAGACCGGCGGACGGGAGCCCGCCGGCGCGAACCTGGCGCGCGACCTCGTCGAGCGCTTGGGCGGCGGCGGCGAGCGGACGGCCCTCTCGTTCGTCGACGAGCTCGGGATCATCGAACGGATCAGCTTCGCCGACGTCTCGCGCAGTGCCGCGCGCTGGGCCTGGTTGCTCCGCGACACCGCCGTGACCCCGGGAGACCGCGTGCTCGTCCTGGCGGGCCGCGATCTGGAGTGGCGGCCGGCGCTGCTGGGAGCGCTCGAGGCGGGAGCCGTCGCGGCGGTGTGCCCGGCCGAGACGCCTGTCGACCAGATCCTCGACCGGGCCCGTCACTGCGGCGCGATGCTGATCGTCTCGGCGGCCGCCCGCCCCGACCTCGACGCTGCCTTCGCTCCGACGGTCCTCTCCGCCGAGGAGGAACGCCCGCGGCTCAATCTGCAGAAGCAGTCGATCGACCCCGTCGGGACCGCAGCACGCGACGTGGCGCTCGTCCTCCACGACGACACGACCGGGGCACTCCGTGGCGTGACCCACACGCACGGCTCGCTGCTCGCGCAGGCTCTCGCCGGCGAGCACTGGCTCGCAGCCGGGCCGGGCGCACGCGTCTGGAGCACGGCTCCCGACGGCTCCGCGGAGTCGATCTGGACGATGCTCGCTGCCTGGGGCGCCGGCGCCGAGCTCGTCGCGGTCGGTCGCGACCAGGACGCCGACCAGCGCCTCGAGTTCCTCGAAAGCCTCGCGATCGACGTCCTCTGGCTCGGGCCGGACGAGTATCGGGCGCTCGCCGAGAACGAGCATCCCCGCTGGTACGACCTGTCTGCGATCCGGCTCGCGCTGTCGAGCCCCGCTGTCGACTCCGACACCGCAGAGCGTCTGCATGACGCGTTCGGCCTCTCCGTCGGGACCGTCTACGGGCTGCCCGAGACCGGGGTCCTAGCTGCGTCGGCCCCCGGGGAGACGGCGACGGGAGTCGCGGCCGGGCGGGCGATCCCGGGCCTCGAGCTCGAGGTGGTCGACAGGCAGGGCGGCGCACGCGCGCACGGTGAGGAGGGTGAGCTCGTCGTCCGCGGCGGGCCGGCGCTGCTCTTCGCCGGGTACTGGAACGCACCGCGTGCCACCGCCTCGGCACTCCGAAAGGACGCGTTCCGCACCGGCGCCCGCGCGTCGCTCGCCGCCGACGGGGCCCTCCGCGTCACGGGACGGTTCGAGAGCACGCTCGAGCTCGTCGAGGAGGCGGACCGAGCGCCCGATCTCCTGCTCGAGGAAGCGCCCGTCCGCGCGCCGCTCCCGCATGCCGACCCGATCGTGCGCGAACGCGAGCCCGAGCCCGAGAAGCTGACCCGCGACGAGCGGCGCCGCAGGCGCGAGGCCGAAGCACTGAGGCGCGTCGCCGAGCGGGCGCGGCTCGAGCGCGACGAGCTCGAGCGGCTGCGCCGTGAGCGAGACGAGCGGCTGGTCGAGGAGCAGAGACGACTCGAGGCGCGCAGGCTGCGCGAGCAGAGCAAGACGAAGACGAAGCCGGTCGACCGGGACGAGGAGGTCCGCCGACAGGAGGACGAGGAGCGTCGCCGCAGCGCGAAGCAGGCCGAGCGGGAGGCGAAGAAGACCGAGGCGAAGCGCCTCAAGCAGGAACGGCAGGTTGCGGCGGAACAACGCCGACGCGCCGAGGAGGAGAAACGCCGTGAACGCGATCGCCAGCGCCGCGAGGAGCAGGACGCTGCCCGCGCGTCGAAGGCTGCAGCGGCGGAGGCCAAGGAGGCCGAGCGGAGACAGCGTGAAGAGTCGGCCCGGGCCGAGCTCGAGCGCGAGGCGGCGGCCGCGGCAGAGCGGGCCCGGCTCGAGACCGAGCAGCGCGAGCGCGAGGAAGCAGAGCGCCGCAGCGCGGAGGAGGCGCGCGAACGCAAAGCCGCCGCAGCCGCAGAGCAGGCCCGGCTCGAGACCGAGCAGCGCAAGCGCGAGGAAGCAGAGCGCCGCAGTGCCGAGGAAGCCCACGCGCGCGAGGCGGCCGCAGCCGCCGAACTGGCCCGCCGCGCGGAGGAGGAGCGACTCGCCGCCGAGCAGGCGGCCGCCGCCGAGCAGGCGCGGCTCGCAGCCGAGGAGCGCGAGCGCGAGGAGGCAGAGCGCCGCAGCGCCGAGGAGGCACGCGAACGCGAAGCCGCCGCAGTCGCCGAACGGGCCCGCCGAGAGGACGAGCTGCGAGTCGCGGCAGAGCGCGCGGAGGCAGAGAACCGTCGCCGCGCCGAGGAGGCTGCCCGCCTGGAGCAGGAGCGCCACGAGCGCGAGGCGGCCGAGCAGGCCGAGCGCGAGCAGGTCGAACGTGCAGAGCGCGAGCGCCGAGAGCGCGAGGAGGCGGTTGCGGCCGAGCAGAGTCGCCTCGAGCACGAGCGGGTCGAGCGCCAGGCGGATGAACGCCGCCGTGCTGCCGAGGCCGGGCGCCTCCAGGCAGAGGAAGAGGAACGCCGCCGCGCCGAGGAGGCCGCGCGGCTCGAGGCCGAGGCACTGCTACGCGAGGCCGAGCAGCGACGCCGCCGAGAGGAGAGCGCGCGGCTCGAGGCCGAGCGCAGACAGCAGGACGAAGCGGAGCGGCGCCGGCTCGCCGTCGAGGAGGTCGCACGCCGCCAGCAGGTGGCCGCTCAGAACGCGACAGTGAAGGAGGAGGAGCGCCGACGCCGTCGTCTCGCAACGCGACGGCAGCGGCCGGAGCCGGACGCTCAGCCCGAGCCGACAGGCCCGAACCCGGAGTTGCTCGCGCGGATCGGCCGCTACGGCATGACCGAGGGGTCGCCCGCGCCCGTCCCGCCCGAGCCCGCCGGCGAGCCCGACGAAGACAAGGGTGACGGCGAGTCCTAGACGTCGACCTCGACGTGGATCCGCTGCCTGGCCTCGCGGAGCGAGCCCCCGCCCCGGCCGGCTCGCGCGGCGAGGATCTCCGCCAGGATCGACAGCGCGGTCTCGGCCTGCGTGTCGGCGCCGACGTCCAGCCCGCAGGGCCCGTGGATCCGGTCGAGCGCCTGCTCGTCCACTCCCGCCTCGAGCAGCCGCTCTCGCCGCCGCTCCTGGTTCCGGCGGGAGCCGAGCGCGCCGACGTAGAACGCGTCCGTCGCGAGCGCGCCGCTGAGCGCAGGCTCGTCGAACTTGTCGTCGTGCGTGAGCACGACGATCGCCGTCTGGTGGTCGGGCGCAACCTGCGCAAGCGCGTCGTCCGGCCACGCGACGATCAGCTCGTCGGCGGACGGAATGCGCTCGCGCGTCGCGAACGTCGCCCGTGCGTCTGCGACGACGGTCGTCCAGCCGAGGAGACCGGCCGCGCGGCAGAGCGCCTCGGCGGTGTCGACGGCTCCGTAGGCGAAGAGCCGCGGCGGCGGGCCGTAGACCTCCGCGAAAACCTGCCTGCCGTCGAGCTCGAGCAGCCGGTTGCGGGCGCCGCGCTGGATCTCGCCCGCCTCGTCCGCGAGCCCGGTCGGCCCGTCGCCGACGACCTCGCCGCCTTCGACGACCAGGAGCTTCGACCCGATCCCCTCGCCGCCGACGACGGTGAACAGCACGGCCCGCTCGCCCGACTCCGCGAGCCCGGCGAGCCGCCGGACGAGCGTCACTCCACGCGCTCCAGGAAGACGTCGATCTCGCCGCCACACGGCAGCCCGACGCTCCACGCCTCGTCGTCGGAGATCCCGTAGGAGACCATTCGCGCCTCGCCGCCGGCGAGGATCTCGCGGGCCTGCTCGTAGACGTCACCCTCGACGCAGCCTCCGGAGACCGAGCCGCACATCGCGCCGGAGCCCGAGATCGCGAGCGAGCTGCCGATGGGGCGCGGGGCCGAGCGGCGCGTCGCGACCACCGTCGCGACGACGACCTGCTCGCCGGCCGCGAGCCAGCCCTCGACCTCGGGCAGGATCTCCTTCATCCCTTCAGCGTAGTCGTCCACAATCGCTGCGTGGAGATCGTGGCGACGCCCGAGGAAGCCGCTGCGCTGAGGTTGGCGCCGCTGCTCGTCGTCGAGCCGCTGCGCGCGTGGCTGGACGCCCAGGGACTCGGCTCCGGCCGGCTCGAGGCATCGCGGATCGGAGGGGGACAGTCGAACGTCACGTTCCTGGTCGAACGCGATCACGAGCTGCGGTTCGTGCTGCGCCGGCCGCCCAGGCCGCCGCTGCCGCCCTCGGCGCACGACATGCTCCGCGAGGCCACTGTCCAGCGCGCCCTCCGACACGCCGGCGCGCGCGTGCCGGAGATCCTGGCCGTCTGCGAGGACGAGTCGATCCTGGGCGTGCCGTTCTACGTGATGACGCTTGTCGAGGGCGACGTGGTCACCACGGACGTGCCGCCGCCGCTCGACGACGCCGCCGGCCGGGCCGCCGTCGCGTCCGAGCTGGTCGACGCACTCGTCGAGATCCACGCCGTCGACTGGCAAGCGGCCGGGCTCGAGGGCTTCGGCAAGCCGACGGGGTACCTCGAGCGCCAGGTCCGGCGCTTCGCCGGGCTGTGGGAGGTGAACGCGACCCGTGACCTGCCGCAGGTCGGCGAGCTCGCCGGCTGGCTCGCCGGGCACCGGCCGGAGTCCGGCCCCGCGACGGTCGTCCACGGCGACTACCGGCTCGGCAACGTTGTCCTCGCACCGGGCGCCGTGGCCCGGGTCGCGGCGGTGCTGGACTGGGAGCTCGCGACGATCGGCGACCCGCTCGCCGACGTCGGCTACCTCGTCTCGACCTGGGCGGGCAGCCCGCTCGCGCTCTCACCGGTCACCGGCCGGCCGGGCTTCCCCGACCGCGAGGGGCTGGCTTCGCTCTACGAGGAGCGGTCGGGCCGGTCGATGCGAGACCTCGGCTGGTACGAGGCGCTCGCGCTCTGGAAGTCGGCCGTCTTCTGCGAGGCGATCTACGGCCGCTACCTGCGCGGCGAGCGCGGCACGGACGATCCATTCGGGCGATCCCTCGAACGAGGGATTCCCGCGCTGCTCGACGCTGCGACCCTCGCCGCGTCGCGATAGGCCGAACGGCCCATGGGGACGGCGCCGCTCCTGCCGATTCCTCCTGCAGATGGGCACAGTGGTCACCCAACTCCTTCCCCACTGGCAGGCGAGCTGGCGCCGTGAGCGCGCCGGCCGCCTCCTGCCCAGCAGCTGGCTCGCGGACCAGCGGCCGGAGGCGCAGGAGGCGAACCACGTGTGGATCGACCTGCTCTCGGCCCGGCTCGCGCTGGTCGGGCATCCGGCGGCGCTTGCAGCCGTCGCCGACGACGACCGGTAGCGGTCCTCCAGAGTTGCGGTCAGGCGTCCGCTGCGAGGACAGCGAGCGCCTGCACGAGCTCGACCGGGACGCCTCGGTCGAGCGGAGCTAGCCAGGGAGACGGCGGACGACGTCCTCGAGCGGCTTCCGCTTCGCGCGGGCGCTCCACTCCTCGGCGTCGTGACGCGACGGGTCGCGCTGACGCACCCCGTAGCCGAAGGCGAGCACCGTCGAGAGGGTCTCCTCCTCCGAGAGGCCGAGCAGCGCGCGGGCGCCGTCACGGTCGGCGATGCCGTTCGGCGTGCCACCGACCCCCTCGCTCCAGGCGGCGAGGAGCATGCTCTGCGCGGCGCGGCCGGCGTCGAACGACGTCGGCCCCTTGCCAGTGACGACGATCGCGACGGCGAGCGCCGCGCCGTCGAGGTTCTGTGGGTCGAAGACGAACGGTGCGATCGAGGCCGGCTCGACGAGGACGAACGTCCACGGCTGGCGGTTCTTCCCGCTGCCCGCGAGGCGGCCGGCGTCCAGGATCCGGCGCACGAGCTCGTCGGCGACCGGCCTGCCGTCGAAGCGCTTCGTCTCCCGCCTGCTGGCGATCGTCAGGAACGTGTCCATCGCACGGGATAGCCTGCCATCCGATGACCGACCAGGCCACAGTCAGCCTGCTCCGCTGGCTCCGGCGCCAGCTGCGCCAGCCGACGCCGCTGCGGGAGCACCTCGAGGCGGCGGTCGCGAACGACGACGCCGCCGAGGCCCGGCGGCTGCTCGACCGCTTCGAGTTCACGGACGTGCAGCGCCGCCATGTCGAGGGACTGATCGAGCGTTGGGAGCGCGAGCATGCCGGCCGCTGAGAACGCCGAGGTCGCGCGGCGGATCTTCGACGCGTTCGCGCGCAAGGAGGGCTTCGCGCTGCGTGGGCTCTTCGCCGAGGACGCCGTCTGGACCGTGCCCGGGAACGGCACGATGGCCGGCGTCTTCCGCGGCCGCGACCAGATCTTCCGCTTCCTGACCCGCCTGTCGAAGGAGACCGGCGGCACGTACTCCTCTCGGTTGATCGACGTGCTCGCGAGCGACGGCCGCGCCGCTGCGCTGTACCGCGCCTCGGGCGAGCGGGACGGCCGGCGGCTCGACCTCGACCAGGTCCTGCTCTTCACGATCTCCGGCGGGCTCGTGACAGAGGTCGTCGCGCTGCCGAGCGACCCGTCGGCGTTCGAGGCGTTCTGGGCGTGAGCCTGCCGGCGCGCCTGGTGGACGAGCTGCGGATCGCGCTCGGGCACGCCCATGTGCTCACCGCGCCCGAGCAGCTGCGCACGTACGAGTGCGATGGCCTCACCGGCTACCGCGCGCAGCCGGCGCTCGTCGTCCTCCCCGGCTCGACCGAGCAGGTGAGCGTCGTCCTGCGGCTCTGCGCCCGCGAGGGGCTGCCGTGGGTCGCGCGAGGCGCCGGCACGGGGCTCTCCGGCGGGGCAGCGCCGGTCGCGGGTGGAATCGTCATCTCGCTCGCGCGGATGAACCGCGTGCTCGAGGTCGACCTCGACTCGCAGCGCGTGGTCGTCGAGCCGGGTGTGACGAACCTCGACGTGACGCGCGCGGTCGAGGCGGAGGGGTTCTTCTATGCGCCCGACCCCTCCTCCCAGCAGGTCTGCACGATCGGCGGCAACGTGGCCGAGAACTCGGGCGGGGCGCACTGCCTCAAGAACGGGTTCACCGTCAACCATGTGCTCGGCCTCGAGCTCGTGCTTCCGGACGGCGAGGTGATCGAGCTCGCGGAGAGCGACGCGCCGGACCTGCTCGGAGTCGTCGTCGGCTCCGAGGGGACGCTCGGGATCGCGACGAAGGTGACCCTGCGCGTCCTCCGGAAGCCCGAGACGGTGCAGACCCTGCTCGCCGGGTTCGGGCACACGGACGAGGCAGGCGCGGCCGTCTCCGGCGTGATCGCGGCCGGGATCCTGCCGGCGGCGATCGAGATGATGGACGCGCTCACGATCGAGGCTGCGGAGGCTGCGGTCGCCCCCGGCTACCCGCCGGGCGCCGGCGCAGTGCTTCTCGTCGAGCTCGACGGCGTCGCCGTCCAGGTCGAGCAGGACATGGCCGCGGTGCGCGACCTCTGCCTCGCCTGCGGCGCCTTCGAGATCCGGGTCGCCGCCGACGAGGCCGAGCGGGCCTTGCTCTGGCGCGGGCGCAAGGCGGCCTTCGCCGCGATGGGCCGCGTCGCGACCGACTACTACGTCCAGGACGGCGTCGTCCCGCGGACACGTCTGCCGGAGGTGCTGCGCCGGATCGACGCGCTCTCGGCCGAGTTCGGGCTCCGCGTCGGCAACGTCTTCCACGCGGGAGACGGCAACCTCCACCCGCTCGTGCTCTACGACGCCCGCGCCGGCGAGGCCGCCCGAGCGAAGGAGCTCGCCGAGGCGATCCTCGAGGTCTGCATGGACGCGGGCGGCTCACTCACGGGCGAGCACGGGATCGGCGTGGACAAGGCGTGTGCGATGCCGCGCATGTTCGGGGAGGTCGACCTCGAGGTCTTCGGGCGGCTCCGCAGCGCCTTCGACCCCGACGGGCTCGCGAACCCGGGCAAAGTGCTGCCGACGCCCCGGCTCTGCGGCGAGGTGCCCGGGCCGTACCGGGCGCATCCGCTCGAGAGGCTCGGGCTTGCCGAGCGTCTCTAGCGTCGAGGAGGCCTCCGACTTCCTCGCGGCCGCGAGCGCCGAAGGTCGCGCCGTGCGGATCGGCGACGACCTGCCGACCGGCGGGCTCGCCCGCGTGCTCGAGCACGAGGCGGGCGACCTGACCTGCACCGTCGAGGCCGGGATCCGGCTCTCGTCGCTCGCCACCGTCCTCGGCCGCGCCGACCAGAGGCTCTCGCTCGACCCACCGGGCGACCCGACGGTCGGCGCCTGCCTGGCAGCCGACCTGAGCGGCCCGCGGCGGCACCGCTTCGGCACCCCGCGCGACCTCGTCCTCGGCGTCACGCTCGTGCTCGGGGACGGGACGATCGCCTCCGCGGGCGGCAAGGTCGTGAAGAACGTCGCCGGCTACGACCTTGGCAAGCTCGTCTGCGGCTCACGCGGGACGCTGGGGCTGATCGCACGGGTCTCGCTCCGGTTGCACCCGCTCCCGCGCGTCGCGCGCACGGTCGTCGTCGAGACGACCGACCCGGCCGGGTGTGTGGCTGCGATTCGCAGCTCGCAGCTCGTGCCGAGCGCACTCGACGTCCTCCACCCCGGCCGGGTCGCTGTGCTGTTCGAGGGCGGCGAGGCGGCGGTCGCGACACAGGTCGCGGCGACCCAGGCCCTCGTCGGCGCCCGCGAGACGGACGACGACATCTGGGACGAGGCGCGCGAGCTGCAGGCCGAGGCCCGCGGGATCCTGCGCTTCCCGCCGGGCGAGCTGGCCGCGCGCCTACCGTCGCTCGAGCCGGAGTCGGTCGTGCGCTCTGGCTCGGGCGTCGCCTACACGCCAAGCAACAGTCTGTTGCAAAGTCCCTCCCCGGCCCTCGCCGCGCTGCACGAGCGCATCCGGGCGGCCTTCGACCCGCACGGGATCCTCTCGCCGTGATCCGCGAGCACGTCGACGACTGCGTCCACTGCGGCTTCTGCCTGCCGACGTGCCCCACCTACGTGCTCTGGCACGAGGAGATGGACTCGCCGCGCGGTCGGATCCACCTGATGGAGGCGCGGCTCGACGGCACTGCCGAGCTGAACACCACCGTCGTCGAGCACTTCGACCGCTGCCTCGGCTGCATGGCCTGTGTCACCGCATGCCCGTCGGGCGTCCGCTACGACCTGCTGATCGAGGCGACGCGGGCCACCGTCGAGCGGGAGCACATCCGCGCGCCCGGCGACCGCTGGCTTCGCGCCGCGCTCTTCGCCGCGCTGCCCTACCCGCGGCGGCTCCGCCCGGCGCTGAAGCTCGCCCCACTCGGGCGCTCGATGCCCGGCCGGCTCGGGTCGCTGGCGAAGCTCGCGCCCCGCCCACGCTCGCACGAGCAACCGCCACGGCTCACGCCCGCTGCAGGAGAGCGGCGCGGCCGGATCGCGCTGCTCGCCGGCTGTGTCCAGCGAGTCGCCTTCGGCGACGTCAACGCAGCCACCGCACGCGCGCTCGCGGCCGAGGGCTGGGAGGTCGTCGTGCCGCGCCAGGGCTGTTGCGGCGCACTTTCCGCGCACGCCGGGCGGGCGAAGGAGGCGGAGCGCCTGCTCGGTCGCCTGCGCCGTGACCTGGCGGGGCTGCCGATTGCGGTCAACTCCTCCGGCTGCGGCTCGCACCTGAAGGAGCACGGCCTGAACGCGCTCGACCTGACGGAGCTGCTCGACGAGCGCCCGCGCGGCACCCTCCACCCGCTGCCGGTCCGGGTCGCCTACCAGGACTCGTGCCATCTCCGCCACGCGCAGCGGTTGCCGGCGGCGTGGGCACCGGTTCTGAGCCGGATCCCGGCCCTCGAGCTCGTCGAGCCGGCCGAGCAGGACCTCTGCTGCGGCAGCGCCGGGATCTACAACATCGTCCAGGCGGAGGCTGCCCGCGAGCTCGGGGACCGCAAGGCCGCCCACGTCCTCGCCACCGGCGCCGAAGCGCTTGCGAGCGCGAACCCCGGCTGCCTCGTCCAGCTCGCGCAGGCGCTCGAGCGGGCCGGCCGCCCACTGCCCGCCCTGCATCCCGTCGAGCTGCTCGACGCGGCGCAGCGCGGCGTGCGCGCGCCCGTCCTGCTGGCCTAGGCCGCCACCTCGACCGGGCGGAGCTCGTCGAGCCGGTCGATCCGCGCGAGCTGCGGGAAGAGGCGGTGCCAGAGCACCGCGACCGCGATCGTCGCGACGCCGCCGATCACGACCGCAGGCACCGCGCCGATCAGCGCGGCAGCGACGCCGGACTCGAACGCGCCCGAGCTCGTTCGAGGCGCTGATGAACACCATCTCGATCGCGTTCACGCGTCCGCGCAGCGAGTCCGGCGTCACGAGCGGGGCGATCGTCGACCGCAGCACCATGCTCGCCATGTCGACGCCGCCGCTCACCGCCAGCGCCACGATCGAGAGCCAGAGCGAGCGCGAGAGCCCGAAGACGACCATCGCCACGCCGAAGGCGCCGACCACGAGCAGCAGCGTCCGGCCGGCATAGCGCTCGATCGGCCGCCGCGCGAGCCAGAGGCCCGCCGACGAGCGCCCCGATCGGCGGGAGCGCTTCGCAGCACGCCGAGCCCCGTCGGCCCGACGTCCAGCACGTCCTTCGCGAACACGGGCAGCAGCGCGACCGCGCCCCCGAAGAGCACGGCGAAGAGGTCGAGCGAGATCGCGCCAAGCAGCACGGGAGTGCGCCGCACGAGCCGCACGCCGCCGAGGACGCCGTCGAGGGACGGCGCCGCCCGCCCACGGCAGCCGAGATCCGGCCGACCCGGATCGCCGAGCACGCAGCAGAGCGCGACGAGGATCAGCACGCAGCCGAGGGCGTAGACGAGCTCGGGCCGGATCGAGAAGAGCAGCCCGCCGAGCGCAGGCCCGCCGACGAGCGCGAACTGCACCCCCGACGAGCGCGTGGCGAAGGCCGCGGCGAGCAGCTCGGGCGGGACGATCGCGGGCGTCAGCGCACGCGACGGCGGCGCGCCGACCGCGCTCGCGATCCCGGTGCCGAAGGCGAGCAGCAGGAACGGCCAGAGCGAGCCCGTCCCGACGATCGTGACGACGAGCAACCCGCCGATCGACGGCGAGGTCGATGACCGTCGCCACCGCGAACAGCGACCGCCGCGGCAGCCGGTCGGCGAGGTGGCCGGCCGGGAGCGCGAGCAGCGGCAGCGGCAGGAACTCGGCCAGCCCGACGAGGCCGAGGTCGAGCGGGTTGCCGTGCAGCTCGTAGACCTGCCAGCCGACGGCGACCTGGCTCATCGACAGCGCCAGCCCGGTGGCGACCGAGCGAGAGCCAGAAGAGCCGGAAGTCCCGGATCCGCAGCGCGGCCCCGCCGCCCAGCCGCGACGGCCGGGCGCCGAGGCTCGCTCACGCGCCGGCCGCGGCCTCGTCGGCCGGTGCGGGCGGCGGCTCGCCGAACTCGACCTCGAGCCGCTCGATGCGCGACCCCTCCATCTCGAGCGACCCGGAAGACGAGCCCGTCCCAGCGGCACCTCGTCGCCCACCTCGGGCGCGCGGCCCGATCAGGCCGAAGACGAAGCCCGCGATCGTGTGGAAGTCCTCCTGCTCGAGCTCGCAGCCGAACTGCTCGTTGAAGTCGTCGATCGGGAACGTGCCGTCGATCCGGATCCGCTTGTCGTCGACCCGCTCGACCGACTCGTCGGGAAGGTCGAACTCGTCCTCGATCTCGCCCACGATCTCCTCGAGCAGGTCCTCGAGCGTGACGATCCCCTGCATCGCGCCGTACTCGTCGACCACGACCGCCATGTGCTGGTTCGTGCGCCGGAACTCGGCCAGCAGCGCGGCCGAGGTCCTTCGTCTCCGGGACGATGTACGGCTGGCGCAGGATCGCGCTCGATGCTCGACGTCGGCGATGCCCGCGGTCGTGCATCGCCGAGAACAGGTCGCGGACGTGGAGCACGCCGACGATGTCGTCGAGCGACTCGCGGTAGACGGGATAGCGCGTGAACGGCGAGTCGATCACGGCCGCGAGGCACTCCTCCGGCGGCAGCGTCGACCGAGAGCGCGACCACCTCGGGCCGCGGCACCATCACGTCGGCGGCCTCCTTGTCGGCGAAGTCGAAGACCTTGTAGAGCATCTCCCGCTCGTCGTGCTGCGATCTCGCCCCGCTCCGACGAGACGTTGAGCAGCATCTTCAGCTCGGCCTCGGAGTGCGCCTCGTGCTCGGACGGCGTTCGGGTCGACGCCGATCAGTCCGCTGGGCCCGCTCGCTCGACCGCTGCAGGACCCAGATCAGCGGCCGGAAGAGGACGAAGAAGCCGCGCACGGGAGTCGAGACGGCGAGCGCGCACCCGCTCCGAGTAGTTGAGCGCGATCCCCTTCGGCACCAGCTCGCCGACGACGACGTGCATGAACGTGATGATCAGGAACGCGAGCAGCGACGGCGAGCGATCGCGGCGATGCCAGTCGTCGAAGAGCTCCGAGAGGACGGGCTCGCCGAGTGCGCCGATGCCCAGCGAGGTGAGCGTGACGCCGAGCTGCATCGCGGCGATGAAGCGCGGCGGATCGCCCACGATCCGCTGCACGGCGACGGGCGCTGCGGTTGCCGCTGTTCGCCGAGCTCGTGGATGCGGGTCCGGCGCGCGGTGACGAGCGAGTACTCGGCGGCGACGAAGAAGCGCGTTCAGCAGGATGAGGACGCCGACGGCGACGAGTTCGAAGAGGATGTCACGGTCGCGCCCCGCTCTCCGGGGCGCGGGTACTAGGCGGCAGCTCGTCTTCCACTACTCGTCTGCGGCGCAGTATAGGAGACGGTCCCGTCGGCCTCGTGCCGCCGCGGCCCGTCCGTCGCTGCACGAGCCGCTCCAGATGCGAGAGCGTCTCGGCGACCGCGAACCGGCGCGCTGCCGGCTTCAGGTCGTCGCCGAAGAGCGGGAACGAGACGTCGTAGCCCGTGCGCGGCTCCGGCCCCAGCGCGGCCGCCGTGACGGCCAGTCGCTCGCGGTGGTGCTCGATCAGCTCGCGCGCGCGGCCCGACCGGGTCGAGCGACCGGGTCGCCGTGGCCCGGGAGCGCGATCGTCGGCGCCAGCTCGATCGTCCGCGTCGAAGCGCATCGAGGTAGTCGCCGAGCGGGATCGAGCCGGCTCGCCGGCCAGAGGCCGACGGTCGGCGAGATCCGGCCGAGCAGGTGGTCGGCGGAGACGAGGATGCCGTCGCGGTGCAGGCACGAGCTGGCCGTCGGCGTGCCCGGGCGCCGCGAGCAGCTCCCAGCCGTCGACGCGGTCGCCGGCCCGGACGAGCTGCGGGTCGCGCTGGTAGCGGATGAACGGCGCGTAGACCGAGCCAGACTGGAGCAGCTCCTCCGCGACGTCGCGCGGCACGCCGTGGCGCAGGAACCACTCCGCGATCCGCTGCGGCCAGCCCGGGTTGCCCCAGACGAGCTCGCACTGGGCGTAGTCGAGCTGGCCCTGGAGCACCGGCGCGCCGGTCAGCTCGGCGAGGTCCGCGGCCGCGCCGACGTGGTCGGGATGGAAGTGCGTGACGACGATCCGGGCCACCTCGAGCCCGTCGAGCTCGGCCGCCCAGCGCTCCGCCGCGTCGGGCAGGCCGAGGCCCGTGTCGACGAGCGTCCAGCCGTCGTCCCCGGGGAGCACGTAGGCGTGGACGTGCCCGGGCCGCGTCGGCAGCGGCATCGTCACGCGGCGGATCCCTGCCGGCAGCTCCACCGGCCCACTGTATGCCGACGGCTGCTCCGCGACGGCTGCTAGCCGGCGTCGACCGGGAACGGGGCCCCGTCGACAAGCGCGGCGTGCACGGGGACGTCGCTGACCGCCGGCTGCGGCAGCCCCGCGGACGAGATGCCGAGATGCACGCCCGGGATCTCCACCGAAACGCGTACGAACACCTGTTCGCTATGATCGGCCGATGCGGGCCGACTACCGCGAGGAGCCGTGCCGCAGCGCCCTGAACCGCGTCAAGGGGATGCCCTTCGCCTGGTCGCTGAACCCCTACATGGGCTGCGCCCATCGCTGCACCTTCTGTTACGTCCGGGCGTTCGAGCTGCGGGCCGACCGGCCGGCGGACGACCGCTACGGACGCTCGATCCGCGTCAAGACGAACGTCGCCGAGGTGCTGCGCCGCGAGCTCGCCCGCACCTCCTGGCAGTCCGAGGGGATCGTGATCGGCGCCGCGACCGACCCGTACCAGCCGGCCGAGGGTCGCTACCGGCTGACGCGGGCTTGTATCGAGGTGCTGGCCGAGGCGCACAACCCGTTCTCGATCATCACGCGCGGCCCGCTGGTCGTCCGCGACACCGACGTGCTCGCCGAGGCGCTCGTCGCGCGCCGACGTGTCGGTGACGTTCTCGGTGCCGACGCTCGACGAGCGCGTATGGCGGACGACGGAGCCCGGGACATCGCCGCCGCACCAGCGCCTGCGGGCAGCGCGCGTGCTCGTCGAGGCGGGCGTGCAGGTCGGGATCGGGATGGCGCCGATCCTTCCCGGTCTCTCCGACCGCCCCGAGCAGATCGCGGCGGTCGTGCGGGCCGCCCGCGAGGCGGGCGTCTCGGGCGTCTGGGCGAACCTGCTCTACCTGCGGCCGGGCACGCGAGAGCACTTCCTCGAGGCGCTCGCCCGGGACTGGCCCGAAGAGCTCGCCCGCTACGAGCGTCTGTACGCCGGACGTGCCTACCTGCCCGAGGTGGAGACGAGGCCTGTGCGCGACCGCGTTCGGCAGCTCGCGCGGGCCGAGCGCCTCGGCTCGCCGCGGCGCCCGCCGCGACAAGCCCCGCCTCGCGACGAGCAACTCCGCCTCGCGGTCTAGGCCTTGCCGGCGGTCCCGGTGACTCGGGCGACGGGGACCGCGCCCGGCAGCAGGCTCAGCGAGTGCGCGAGCGTGTCGAACGGCCCCGTCAACGTCGCATCGTGCCGGGGCGTCGTGAGCGCGAGGTAATAGATCTTGTCGCCGCCGAGCGCGAGGTAGACGACCGACGCGACCGGGATGCCGCGGCTCGTCCGGCGGAACGCCAGCCGGAGGCCTCTGCCGACCGGGAGCTCGAGGCGGCGGCTCGCGACGTGGCCACGCGCCTGCAGTCGCGCCAGCACCGCCGCCGAGGCCTCGCGCGCCCAGCGCCCGAACGGCTTCGGCTCACCGGCGCTGGCGACGACGAGCGTGATCAGCCCCGAGAAGCGACCGTCCCGGACCGGTCCGAGGACGAGCGCCTTGAGCGGCGAGTCCGGCAGCCCGAGCGCGGCGAGCGGCCCGATGACTCGCCGGTCGATCCCGCTCAGCGTCTGCACGGTACCCGGGAAGATCGCGTCGAGCCGCGTCAGGGCGATCCAGCCGCGCGGCACGGCGAACTGCACGCCCGCATCGGGCGCCCGGCGCGCGCGAAAGCCACGCGGTACGACGAGTTCCGGCTCGGCCACCTCGAGCGCCTCCGGCGCGGGATCGACCGGGAGCACGCTCGTCGACAGCGGCGCCGGGACGGCCGGAGCGGACTCGCGTGCCTTGCTGCCGCCACAGCCCGCAGCCATCGCGGCGAGGAGCGCGGCGAGCGCCACGGCGGGCGCGACTCGTCCCATCCGGCCACTCTCACGCCGCCGCCGGCTGCCGTCCATGGCCGAACGGCTCAATTCCGGTGCGTGTCCGACCCCTCCGCTCCCTAGAATCCGCATGCCGTGCCGGACGAGATCACCTGCCTCATCGCAGACGACCACGAAGTCGTGCGCGAGGGCCTCCGCCTGTCGCTCTCGCGGGCTCCCCACATCCGCGTGATCGGGGAGGCGTCCGACGGCGCCAGCGCGGTCGCGCTCGCCGAGCGGCGCCGGCCCGACGTCGTGATCATGGACGTCCGCATGCCCGGGATGGACGGGCTCGAGGCGACGAAGCTCCTGCGCGAGCGCGTGCCCGACACCGCGGTGCTGATCTTCACCGCCTACAGCGAGCGCTCCCTCCTCGGTCGCGGCCTCGAGTCGGGCGCACGGGGCTACATCCTCAAGGAGGCTCCGCACGCCACGCTCCTCCGTGCGATCGAGAAGGTCGCCGCCGGCGAGGGCTTCGTCGACCCGGCGCTGATGCCGACCTTCATCACCGGCAAGGATCAGACGGACATGCTCACCGGCCGCGAGCGGGAGATCCTGCAGCTGCTCGCCGACGGCATGTCGAATGCGGACGCGGCTGCCAAGCTGTTCATCAGCCAGGAGACCGTCAAGAGCCACGTCCGGCACATCCTGGCCAAGCTGGAAGCCGACACCCGCACCCACGCGGTCGCGATCGCCCTGCGCGAAGCGATCATCGACTGAGCGCCGTGCCCGCCGAGTCGGACGAGGAACGCGCCCGGCTCGCCGAGCGGATCATCACCGCCGAGCAGGACGAGCGGCGGCGGCTGGCGATCTTCCTCCACGACGGGCCGGTTCAGCACCTCTCCGGAATCGCATTGATGCTCGACGCCTGCTTCGGCGCGATCGAGGACGGGCGGCCCGACGACGCCAAGACGATCCTCAGCGCAGCCCTCGACCGTCACCGCGCCACGATCCGCGAGCTGCGCGAGCTCTCGTTCAACATCGAGCCCGTCGTCCTGCGCGACCGGGGCTTCTCGGCAGCGGTCCGGGGCCTGAGCGACCAGGTCGGGCTGGAGCAGGCGATCGCGATCGAGCTCGACGTCGACCGCGGCGACCGGCTCGGCGAGAAGGTGCAGGTCGGGCTCTACCAGATCGTCCGCGAGTCGCTGACCCAGGCGATCCGCCGCGGCCCGCCGAATCGGATCTCGATCGTGCTCCGCGAGCTGGAGGCCGGCGGGCTCGAGCTGCTGATCGAGGACGACGGCTCCGGCGAGCGCCGCAAGGCGTCGCTCGACTCGCTCGGCGAACGGGCGCGAACGCTGAACGCGCGCTTCTCCGTCGAGCAGCCGCCGGAAGGCGGGACGCGCGTACACGTGGTGCTGCCCGCCTACGTCGCCGGCGAGTAGCATCCAGCGCCGTGGACGACGGGACACAGAACGGCAGCGGCGCGCGCTACCTCCTCTTCGTCTCCTCCGCACAGGGCTACACGCTGCGCGAGCGGGAGGGCGAATTGCCGCCTGTCGGCGGCGAGGTCGAGGAGGGCGAGCAGCGGTATCGGGTGAGCAAGCACGCCCCCTCGCCGCTCCCTGGTGACCGCCGCCGCTGCGCGTATCTCCTGCCGGCCTAGCCGAGATCGTCCGCCGCGGCGAGGCCGAGGATCAGCGCTGCCGCCAGGCCGCTGCCATAGCCGCCCGCGAAGATCCCGCCCGCGTCCGCACCCGCGGCATGCAGGCCCTCGACCGGCTCGCCGCGCTCGTCGAGCACCCGGGCGCAAGTGTCGACCCGCAAGCCGCCGATCGTGTGCGTCACGCCCGCGACGACACGAACGGCGGTCGTCCCGCCGGAGCGGCGAACCTCGCCTCCGAGTTCCTCGGCGACTGCGACCAGGTCGGCAACCGTCCGCTCGCGGACCTGCTGCCCGAGGTCGGCGTCGTCCACGACGAGCCACGCCGAGGGCACCCGTCCGAGCGCCTGCGCGAGGTCGTTCTCGTGCCACGCCGGCGTGCCCGTGAACACCAGTCGGCCGTCGTCATCGACGAGCTGCGCCCAGCGGCCATACAGCTGGGCGGCGCGGACGAAGTCCTGCTCGCCCCAGAGCGCAGGCGGCGCGGGCATCGCGCGGCCGTAGAACTCTCCCTGGCCCGCGGACAGCGCCGCCCCGCGGCCCCGCGCGAACGCGATTCCGCCGCCGTCCGACCACGGCGCGGCGCGGAGCGCCAAGCCGCGGTCGTGCGCGAAGCGAACGCCGAAGCCGCCGGTGGCAAGGACGACGTCCGACGCAGCTGCGCCGAGCGCCGTGCCGAGCCGGATCGTCCCTTGCCTCCCTGAGCCACGAGCCCACCCGCCGCTTCGACCAGCACGCGCGTCAGTCCCGGCGGGTCGCAGCGCACGCCGACCGTCCGCGGGTTCCCCGTCTCCCGCGCGACCACAGGCGCGCCGAGCGACTGCAGCCAGACAAGGCCGTCGTCGAGGCGGGACCAGACGAGCTCCTGCAGCGCCGGGTCGCCGTCGGGGCATTCGGCGCGAAAGTCCTCCAGCGAGCGGTGCCGCCAGACGACGCCGCTGGAGAGCAGCATCGAGCCGCCCGCGCGATCGCCCTGCTCCAGGACGACGACTGAGCGCCCGAGCTGCCGCAGTCGCGCGGCGGCCACGAGCCCGGCCATCCCGGCACCCGCGACCGTGACCTCGGCCGCGCTCAGGTCAGCGAGAACGTCGGCTTGTGCTCGATGTACTCGAGCTTCACGCGCTCCGGCCCCCAGACGAAGAGCGCGAGCGTGTTCGCCGCGTCGACGAACTTGTCGATCTTGACGCCGAGCTCTTCGGCCTCCTCCTGGTGCTCTTCGACCGAGTCGACGAGCACACCGAGGTGGTTGAGGAGCGGCCGCTCCGTGGCCGCGGGCTCGCCCTGCTCGAGCAGGAGGTAGGCGCCGCCGACCTCCAGCCGGCCGTCCTCGGCGGCTGTGAAGCCGAGCTGCTCCCAGCCCGCCGTCGCGGCAGCAACGTTCGAGACCGCCAGCGCGACGTGGTCGAGGTCGTACTCCAGGTCCGTCGGCGCCTCGACGAACACGAACCGCAGCCCCTCACCCGCGTCGAGCTCCGTCGGCCCGTCCGGAAGCGAGCTGACCCGCAGCCCGATCCGGCGCAGTGGTCCGGGCTCCCGCGGCCCCTCCGCGTCGAACAGCGTCACCTTGCCGCGCCGGGCGTCCGCGCCGAGCAGCGTGAACGCGTCGGTGCGCTCGATCACGCGCATGTCCGTCCGCGAGGTGAGCAGGTCGGCGATCGCGTCCCGTGTCGCCACCCAGAGAGCGATGTGATCCAGGGTCTTCGGCCTCACGCCGTCGAGAGTACCTACGGCATGTCGCCCTGCGACGCGCTATTCGAGCGGCGGATTCTGGACGTCGTTGTCGTCGGCGTACTTGTCGACGAGCGTGTTGATCACGTCCGCGTCCCCGTAGGCGTAGTTGATCTTGACGAAGGCCTCCCACTTGTCGGGCAGCGCGTCCTCCGGGAAGATCGCCTCGACCGGGCATTCCGGCTCGCAGGCGCCGCAGTTGTGAGTGTAGATGCCTCCGGCGAGCGTGAACTCGTGCTTGCCGGGCACGACCGCGCAGAATGTCTCGGAGTTCTCCTCCTCCCTCGGCGCCACGCTCATTACGCGCCAGGACATTTCGCGCGTCGCGAGGTAGAGCCAGCGGATCGGCCGGCTGCGGACGCCGAAGTTCGTCTCGAGACTCGCCTCCTCGCCCGAGCCAACGGTCACATAGCCGGCGAATACCGCGGCGCTTTCGAGCCACGCGAGCGCCTCGTGGTCGATCGACCGGATTCGCCACGAGCTGGCCTTGACCGGATCACCGTCCGCGGCCAGCCACCCGTCGACGAAGCCGGCGATGTACTCGCGGTCGGCGGTTTCAGGCAACGTCCGCTTGAGGTTCGCCGGAGCGCGAACGACGCCGGTCCCGGCGTAACCCGGATGCACGTCGAGGCACGGCGAGAAGTTGACCTGGTCGAAGAAGTCGCGGAAGCGCGCCACACGGTCGCCGTAGAGCTGCACGTAGTGAAGGTGCTCGCCGGAACGGATTTCCTGCTTGTTCCAACTCCCGTCGCCGAACACGAGTCCATGGAGGATGCCGAGGCGATAGCGCTCGCCCTCACGCGTCGGCTCGGCACGCATCGAAGGTATGAACTGGCCCGCCGCGAGGTCGTCCGATTGCTGGCCGTCCACGAGCAACCAGGGGTGCGTCGGCGTGGCCTGCACAATTCGTCTGAATCGCGATGCATTACGCGTCGTTAGCCGCGTCCCGCCGTAGCGGTCGCGCTCCTCGAATGCGGGCGCGAGCTCGACGTCCACGAGCGGCTTCCGCCGGAATCGCTTGATCACCGCGGGCTTGAAGCCGACGTCGGTGAGCACTCTGCACGTCTGGTTCTCGAGCTCACCGAAGGTGCGCAGGCCGCTCGACGTCACAAGCTGCTCGCTCGGCGCGAAGCAGTCGATGCATTCCTCGGGATCGATGATCAGGATCCGGTTGAACTCGTGGATGCAGTCGACCGGGCAGACGTCGACGCACGAGCGGTCTTTGATGTCGATGCAGGGCTCGGCGATGATGTACGTCACGCGGCCGATCCTAGCGAGGCGGGCCGGACGGCCGGGAGCGTTACCGTGTCGCGCCGATCAGCTCCTCGACGAGCTCCGGAGCGCGCTCGACGAGCGCCGACTTGACGATCACCTGGTCGAAGCCGGCGGTGTGCGCGCGCTGCAGGCCCGCCTTGTCCGTGTGGTTGGTGAAGCCGAGAATCGGGATCTCGGGCCACGCGTCCGCGACCTCCTCCGGCTCGATCCGCGCGATGTCGCAGATGACGAGGTCAGGCGGATCGATGCTGTCCGTCGTGACCAGGTGGTGACCCGGCAGCAGGGCGTCCAGCTTTCCTCGGAAGAAGAGGTCGACCCCTGCGAGCAGGATCGTCGCCACGCCGCCGACCCTACCACCCGGCTCCGGAACGCCAAAGCACCCGTTCGCTACGGTGGGCGCATGCTGTTCTCGCGTGCCAAGACCTCGATGATCGCGTCTGCCGACGCGCTCGCAGGGCGCGACCACCCGATCGTCGAGCCCGGGCTCCACGACGTGCTCGGCACCCCGCTCGTGCCGCCGTTCCCGGAGGGCACGGAGCGCGCGGTCTTCGGGCTCGGCTGCTTCTGGGGCGCTGAGAAGATCTTCTGGCAGGCGCCCGGGGTCTACACGACCGCAGTCGGCTACGCAGGCGGGTTCACGCCGAACCCGACCTACGAGGAGGTCTGCTCCGGCCGCACGGGCCACACCGAGGCGGTGCTCGTCGTCCACGACCCCGCCGCGATCTCGTACGACGAGCTCCTGCGACTGTTCTGGGAGGGCCACGACCCGACCCAGGGCATGCGCCAGGGCAACGACATCGGCACGCAGTACCGCTCCGCGATCTACTGGACGAGCGACGCGCAACACCAGGCGGCGCTCGCCTCCGCAGCGCGCTACCAGGAGGCACTCGCGCAGGGCGGCTTCGGGAGGATCACGACGGAGCTCGCCGAGGCGGGGCCCTTCTACTACGCCGAGGACTACCACCAGCAGTACCTCTCGAAGAACCCGTGGGGCTACTGCGGGATCGGTGGCACGGGCGTCAGCTGCCCGGTCAGCGTCGTCTCCGCCGGCTGACGCTCAGCCGAGCCCGAGCCATTCGAAGAATCGGTTCATGTAGACCCGGATCCACCAGAAGCGGCCGAAGAAGAGCAGCAGGCCGACCGCGACGAGCACGAGGCCGCTCACCGTGCGGATCGCCGCGTAGTGGTCGCGCAGCCAGCGGAAGGCTCCCATCGCGGGGGTGAAGAGCGCGGCGGCGATCACGAACGGGACCGAGAGCCCGAGCGCATACGCCGCGAGGAGCACGGAGCCCTCGAGCACGGTCCCCGAGCCGCCGGCGAGCACGAGAATCGACGCGAGCACCGGCCCGATGCACGGCGCGGCGCACACCGCGAAGGCCCCGCCGAGCAGGAACGAGGAGTTGCGGTCGCGCGCACCCGCGATCAGGCCGGCGCCGAGCAACCGCTCCGGCCACGGCAGCAGGCCCATGAAGACGAAGCCGAAGATCACGAGGACGAGGCCGGCGATCTTCTCGAGCAGAAACTGGTCCTGGACGGCGTTGAGACCGAGCAGCGCGGCCACGGCGCCGAGGAAGACGAACACGACGATGAGCCCGAGGACGAACGGGATCGAGCCGCGGACGACCCGCCAGGCGACCCCGCGCTCGCCGAGCCTGTCGGCCTCGACGGCAGAGACCGCTGACAGGTAGCCGGGCACGAGCGGGAGGACGCACGGCGCGAGGAACGAGACGAAGCCGGCGGCGAACGCGACCGGGATCTGCGCGAGGGACACCGCAGGCCCGCCTAGCCCTCGAAGCGGGCGAGCTCGTCGTCGAGCCGTTGCTCGAGCGCAGGATCCAGCGGCTCCTCGGCCGCCGGCTCCGACTCGCGCGCGCGCCGGCTCCACGTCCAGGCGAGCGCACCGACCGCGACGATGCCCAGGGCGAGCCCGCCGAGCGGCAGGAGCCACGCGAGCAGGTCGAACCCCCGCTTCGGCGGCGAGGCGAGCACGCCGTCGCCGAACTGCGCGACGAGCTCGCTCTTGATCTGCCCCTCGGTCGCGCCCTGGCGGATCCGCTGGCGGATGATCTGCTTCATCCGCCGCGCGACCGGCGCGTCCGACTGGTCGAGCGTCGTGTGGCAGGTCGGGCAGACGAGCTCCGCCTCGAGGTCGGCCGGGTTGGGCGCGGCGGTAGCGGCCGGCGCCACGAGCAGGGCCAGCGCGAGCGCGAGCCCGGCGGCGAGCCTCACTGCTCGGCGAGCGCCTTCTCGACGCCCTGGCGGAAGCGCTCGCGGTTCGTATCGTTGATGTCGATCCCGCCCACGACCTTGTCCGCGACGATCGTGCCGTCGCGCCCGACGAAGTACGTCTCCGGGAAGCCGGTCAGCCCGTAGCGGCCGAGCGTCGAGCCCTTGCCGTCGTAGGCGACCGGGTAGGTGAGCCCGAAGCGCTCGACGAAGCGGCGCCCGTCGCCGCGGAAGTCCTGCGCGTCGATCCCGAGCACGACGAGGCCGTCGGCGCGATGCTCCTTCCACGTCTGCTCGAGGACCGGCGCCTCGTCCTTGCAGGGCAGGCACCACGAGGCGAAGAAGTTGATCACCACCGGCTTGCCGCGGTAGGCGTCCAGCGAGAGCTGCGTGCTCTCCGACAGGTGCGGCAGCGTGAACGCCGGCGCGGCGCGGCCGATCTGCGCGTCGCCGTCGTCCCCCTTCAGCACCTTCCAGCCGAGCAGGCCGATCAGCCCGGCGACGACGCCGACGGCGATCACCTGGCCCGCCAGCTTGGCCCGACCGGTCACGGGATCAGCTCGGGACGATGTACACCGGCGTGCCGATGTCCACGTGATCGAACAGCCACTCGGCCTCGGGGATCCGCATCCGGATGCACCCGTGGGAGGCGGAATAGCCGATCGACGCGGGGTCGGGCGTGCCGTGGATGCCGACGGCCGGCGCCGACAGCCCCATCCAGCGCGTGCCGAGCGGGTTGCCAGGCCCGGGTGGGATCGGGCTCGCGTCCTTCGCCCAGTCGGAGGAGGGCGGGTACCACCAGGGATTCCGCCACTTGACCACGATCTCGTACCGGCCGAGCGGGGTCGGGTAGGCGGACTGGCCGGTGGCGACGCCGAACTCCCTCGTCAGCTTCATCCCGTCGAAGAGATCGAGGCGGTTCTGGCCGCGGTGGATCACGATCACGTCGCCGAAGCTCTTGCGCGTGACCTGCGCCCGGACCGGGGCGAAGCCGAGGCGGATCGGCGTGCGGTCGTGTGTCCAGAGCGCGACGACGATCGCCTTGCGCCCGGCGACGATTCTGAGGGATCGGCCGGCGACGTCCTCCGTCAGGAAGGGCCTGCCCGCACGGAGCAGCAGCCGCGAGTCGACGGGCGCCCGATCCCATTTCGCCGCGAGGTCGCGCAGCCACCGCTCGACCTTGGCGCGCGGGACCTTCACCTTCAGCGGCACGTTCGCGCCGACCCGCGTGATCCGCGCACGCTTGACGGCGTCGCCGACGTACGCCGACGCACCGAGCTGCTGCGGAGTCACCTTGAAGACGCGCTTGTTGACGAGGATCGTCAGCGGCCGGCGGAAGCTGGCCTGAACCTCCTCGCGCGCGTCTGCCGGCGTCAGGCCGCCGACGAGCGTGCCGGCGACCGCGACCCCGAGCGGGATCGTCGCCGACGGCCGCGGTCGCGGCCGCGGGGTCGTCGTTGTCGTCGTCGTCGTCGCGGTCGTCGTCGTCGCGGTCGTCGTCGTCGTCTCGGTGCCCGTCGTGCCGGTGCCCGTGTCGGCGCCCGCGATCGGAGCGGCCGTGACGAGGAGAGCCGCGAGCGCGCCCGCGACGCCACACGCGGCCAGGAACACCGCCAGAAAACCCCTGCGCTTCACGGGCGGAGTGTAGCCACGAGGCCAGCCGGATCGTTCGTGATCACGGCGTCGACGCCGGCTTGCACCACCCGCGTCGCCTCGGCCGCGTCGTCGACCGTCCACGCCCACACCGCCGCACCCCGGGCGTGCGCCCGCTCCACCGCCGCCGGCGAGACGACCGCGTGGTGCAGCATCAGCGCCTGTGCGCCGGCGCGCTCGATCATCGTCGTGACGCGAAGCGCCAGCGCGCGCCGCAACGCGAGCGTTCCGAGCCGCAGGACGGGTCGCAGCGCGGGTCGACGCGACACGCCGTAGCGGTCCTCCGGATACGTCCGGCCGATCGCGATCCCTGGGGCGAGCCGGGCGACCTCGAGCAGGCTGGGCACGTGGAACGAGCTCACGACCGTGCGTTCCACGAGCCCGCGCTCCTCGATCGCCGCGACGAGCTCGTCCAGCCGGGTCGTCAGCTTCAGGTCGACGTGCAGGGCGAGATCCCGCGCGGCGAGCCAGTCGAGCGCCTCGTCGAGGGTCGGCAGATCCGGGGCAACCTCCCGCAGCTCGTCGAGCGAGGCGGCGCGCACGAGCCCGCCGGCGGCGCCGTGGCTGACCTCGTGCAGGTCGTCGGAGTGCGCGAGGACGAGCGGGCCGCGCGGCAGGTCGAGCACGTCGAACTCGATCGCGTCGACGCCGGCCGCGGCCGCGGCCTCGAATGCGCGCAGCGTGTTCTCGGGCGCAAGCGCGGCCGCTCCGCGGTGTCCGATCAGGAGCACCGGCCCGTCTCCGCGTCTCAGCCTCATCGCGGCCGGGTCGGGAGGAAGTCCTCGTCGAGTTGGCCGCCCTCGGCGGCGAACTCGACGATCATCCGGTCGGTCACCCACTCGACGGGCGCACGATCGTCCGTCCACGGGTCGTCGGAAGGAGCGACCGGCTCCAGCTGTCGCGCGAGCAGATGCCTCAGGACCGCGAGATCGGCCGGGCCGGGGCGGCCGAGCCGCCGCCGCAGCTCGGGCAGAGGCGCGGGCCGGTCGAACGCGAGCACGGCCTGATTGAAGCGGAGCGCGGGCCAGCGCACGACCTGGTCGAACTCCGCCCGCACGGTGCCCGCCAGCTTGCGGGCGAGCTCGTCGTCACCGGGCACGGTCGCCACGTTCAACGCCACGATCCCGCCGGGCGCGAGTCGCTCCCGCGCCAGCCGGAAGAACTCCCGCGTGGCGAGGTAGAACGGCACGTAGGGCTGGTGGTAGGCGTCGACCACGATCAGGTCGTACCGCCGATGCGTCGTGCGGAGGAACGGCCGGGCGTCGGCGGTGTGGACCGTCAGGTTCGGGTTGTCGCCGAGCCCGAACCAGCGCCGGCCGACCCGCGTCACCGCCGGGTCGAGCTCGACGCCGTCGACGTGCGCGGCCGGGTAGTAGACGCCGAGTGCGCGGGCGGTCGTCCCGGCCGCGTTGCCGAGGATCGCCACCCGCCGGAGCGGGCGGGCGAGCAGCGGCGGCACCGCGAGGAACATGTCCCACTCGCCCCCGGTCAGGACGGTGTCCGGCCGCCAGATCGAATGGACCGCCACGCCTTCGTTCAGATGCAGCACCCGCTGCCCGCTCGGCTTCCCGATCACCTGGATGTACTGGTAGCGCGACGTCTCCTCGTGGAGCAGGCCGGTCGTCGCCTTCACGGCGCCCGGCGGCACGAGCACGAGGACGCTCAGCGCCACCGCCACGACCAGCGACCGCCGGCCGAGCAGCAGCGAGCCCGACGCGGCCAGGATCGCGGCGGTGACCAGCAGGGTCCGCTGCGTGCCGATCAGCGGGATCAGGATCAGCGCGGGGACAAACGTGCCGACGAGCGAGCCCGCGGTGGAGAGCGCGTAGAAGCGCCCCGCGGTCCTGCCCGCCTCGCCGACGTCGTCGAGCGCGAGCCTGATCGCGAACGGCGAGACCGCACCGAGCAGGACGACCGGGGGCGCGAAGAGCAGGAGCACGGCGAAGAACGAGCCGACGACCGCGCCGTCGGACGTGCGGTCGAGACCCTCGACGGTGAGATCGAGGAGGGGCCGGGCGGCGAACGTGACGAGGGCGACGATCAACCCTGCCGCGACGACGAGCGACCCGAGCAGGCGGGGCTCCGGCCGCCGGTCGGCGAGCCGCCCGCCGAGCCAGTACCCGATCGAGAGCGAGGCGAGCACGAGCCCGATCAGGTTCGCCCAGACGATCGTCGACGAGCCGAAGTACGGGGCGAGCAGCCGTGAGGCCGTGATCTCGGTGGCGAGCGCGCCGATGCCTGCGCCGAAGACGAGGGCGCCGAGCGCGAGCCGATCTCGTGGCTCAGAGCCAGGAGGTGCTGTTCGCGCGCTCACCGCCGCGCGACCACGACCACCGCGCAGTCGTCCGCGAGGTCGCCGTCCGCGAACGCACGGCAGGCCTCGAGCACCGCCTGTGCGATCTCCCCGGCCGGACGGCCCCGCTCGGCAGCCAGGACCTTGTCCAGCCGCTCGACCCCGAAGAGCTCGCCGTCCCGCCGCGCCTCGATCACGCCGTCCGTGTAGAGGACGGCGGCCGACCCCGCCGGGAACGCCACCTCGACGCCTTCGTAGACCTGTGCGTCGTCGATGCCGAGCGCGAGGCCGCGAACAGGCAGCGCCTCGACCGTCCCGTCCTCGCGCACGAGCCGCGGAGCCGGGTGGCCGGCGCACGCGCACGAGAGCCGGTCGTGTGCCGCGTCGACGAGGAGCCCCGCCATGGTGATGAACTTCCCCGCGGCGATCTCGCCGGTGACGATGTCGTTCGCCGCGCCGAGGAAGTCGGCCGGATCGGGATAGAGGCGCGCGAGGGAGCGGAAGACGTACTTCGCCATCGCCATGTCGGCCGTCGCCTCGACGCCGTGCCCGGTGACGTCGCCGAGCACGACGGCGAGTCGCCCGTCCGGCAGCGAGAGGAAGTCGTAGACGTCGCCGCCCACGTCCATGTGCGCCGCCGACTCGTAGACCGCGCCGAGGTCGAGGCCGGGCAGCGTCGGCGCGGACTGCGGCAGGAGCGAGCGCTGCATCGTGTCGGCGAACTCCTTCTGCTGCTGGTAGAGGCGGGCGTTGTCGATCGCCAGCGCCGCCTGGCCGGTGATCGCGAGGGCGGCGGCGAGGATCTGCCCGTCGATCGGATGGTCGGCCCGGAAGGAGACGATCGTCAGCGTGCCGAGGACGTCACCCGGCGTGGCGATCGGGATCACGAGCGCGCTCGAGCCCTTCGCCAGGAACGGGGCGAGCAGGGCGTAGACGCCGCCGAGCTCGGTGGCGCGCGCCGCCGTCAGCGGTATGGGCCGGCGCGTGCGGAGCAGCCGCCGGAGCGGGCCGGCGGCGAGCGGCTGCGGGCGGCTCAGCACCGTCCGCGCGACATCGGCGAGCCGGGAGTCGGCGACGTGCAGCGCCCGCGTGACGAGCTCGGCGTTCCGGGCGTCGGGGAGCTGGATCGCCGCGGCGTCGACTTCGAGCGACGTCGTCACCGCGAGGGCGACCGCCTCGAGGGTGGCCTCCAGCGACATGCTCTGCGTGAACGACTGCGAGATTCGGTGCTGCGCCTCGAGCTGCCGCGTCTTCGCGAGCTCTGCGGACAGCGCCTCCTCGCGCTCCTTGGCCAGTGTCGTCGCGCGCTCGTGCAGCAGGGCGTTCTGCACCGCGCCGGCGAGCTGCGCCGCGAGAGCGACGAGCAGCGCGACCTCGGAGTCGGCGGGCATGCGGCTGCGGGACGGGTAGGCCGCGAGCAGGCCGATCACGTCGCCGCCGACGACGAGCGGCACAGCGACGGCGGCCTCGATCCCGGTCGCCTCGAGCTGCGCCTCGAGCCCGGCAGCGAGGTCGGGCTCGGCCGCCGCATCCCGGACGGTCAGCGCGCCGCGGCCGCGAGCCGGCCCGAGTGCGAGCTCGAGCAGCCGCCGGCCCACCGGCTCGTGCCCCTCTGCGAGCGCGCCCGCATGACCCGTTGCGAGCCGACCCTCGTCGGTGAGGTAGATGGCGACGCGGTCGGTGCCGAGAATCGCGGTCGTGCGCTCGGCAGCGGTCTCGAGTGCATGGACGAGCGAGAGCTCCGAGATCGCCTTGCCGAGGACCTCGAGCAACGCGCGTGTCCGGACGAGCTCGGCCGCCACCTGCTGGTTGCGCTCACCCGCCCTGATCGCGTGCGCCGCCCGGACCGCGAACCGGGCCGTCGCGGCGAGCTCGAGGTCGTCGGGCTCGTCCCCGGGCGAGAACCGCAGCTGCAGCGCACCGACGGGCGGCTCGCCGAGCTGGAAGGTCGCCACGAGCCGGCTCTCGCTCAGCTCCAGCGCGGTGGCCCGATGGTCGAGCAGCATCGACTCCGCCGCCTCCGTCGAAGCAGGGCGCGGATCGCCGTGCGCGGCCGCGAGCTCCAGTGTCCCCACGTCGGCGTCGGCGAGCCACAGCCACGAGTCGTCCGCGCCGGTCGCCCGTGCCGCGAGCCGCGCGATCCGCTCGGCGACACGTTCGGGGTCGGCGCCTGCCGCGAGCGCATCGCCCGTGAGCTCGACGACATGCTCTCGACCTCCCGAGACGCCTTCGCCATCGAGCAGCCGGAGAGCGGTGGCCAGCAGCCCGACGCCGATCCGCGCGATCACGCGCTCCGCGGCGCCGAACGGCGCGCCGCCGCGCACGAGCTCGAGCAGCCCCTCGACCGTCCCGAGCACGACGATCGGGAGGGCCAGCGCGGAGGTCGCGCCGATCCGCTCGGCCGCGATGCGGGTGGCGGGCGTCAGCCTGTCGATCCCCTCCACCTCGAGCCTGGGGGCGAGCTCGAGCGGGACCTGCGCCGCCTGCAGCTCGGCGGCAAGGGCGGGAGACCCCGCGGAAACCAGCCTGGCGACGAGGCAGTCCCCGTCGCGGACGCGAAGCACCACCGCGTCGGCACCGGTCGCGGCGGCGACGGCGTCGACGAGCGACTCCAGGGTCTCGCCGAGCGACTCGGCGTCGGCCAGGCCGCCGACCGGGCCTGCGAGCGCGGCGAGCGCCTCGAGCCCCGCCTCAGCCTCCGTGAGCTGGCCGACCGCCATCGGACGCCCTAGAGGCCGAAGAGCCGCTCGACCTCGTGCCAGACGGTCATCGCGAGCACGACGCAGGCGACGACGAGCACGAGCAGGATCACCCAGAAGCGGCGATCGGCACGACGGCTCGCGCGCCGACGCTCGTCGCGGACCCGGCGTCGCGCCCGCTCGAGCCGATACGCGCGCTGCACGGCGTTGGGGTCGATCGGCGGGGCCTCACGCCTCGCCCTGGTGCGCAGCGGCTGGGCCACGCACGGAGTGTAATCGCCGCTACCGGAGCGGGCGTGCGGCCGATGACGTGCGGTGCTGCTCCCAGGCGGAGCCGCCGCACATCGGGCACTGAGGCAGCGCCGCCCGGGCGCTGACGCCGTACCCACACCCGGAGCAGGTCACGTCGCCGAGCACGACGTCGCCTGCCGCGTGAAATTCCGGCACCCCGTCGTCCGGGCGCCCCTCCAGGCCCTGCGTGTCGGCGAGCATTGAGACCCCCTCGATGACGGTACGCCGTGACGCCGACCTCTGATGTGCCCATACTTGGCGCTGTGCAAACGCCGGAGCCCCTGCCGCCACCCCCGCCCGAGCCCGAGGGCTACCCCGCCCCACGGACGATGCCCGGCAGCTCGCTCTTCTGGGGCCTGGGCGAGCGACTGGCCTGGGTGGCCGGCCTCGTGCTCGCGCTGTCGGCGTTCACGGGCTGGTATTCGGGCACCGGCGAGGGCGTGACGGTGAGCGTGCTCGGCTGGCACACGGGAACGCTCGGCAAGCTCGTCTTCTTCGTCGGGCTCGCGGCACTCGTCCTCGCAGCGCTTCGCGAAGCCGGGATCGACCTGCCTGCGACGGTCCCCGAGAGCCTGGTCGTGATCGCACTCGGCTCGCTCGCGACGATCTTCGCGCTCGTCCGCCTGATCTCGATCCCGGACGAGTTCTTCTTCGCCGGCCGCGCGGTCGGGATCTGGATCACGCTCGCTGCGGCGATCGGGCTGATCGTCGCCGGGTTGCTCGAAGCCTCCGAAGAGCTGTAGCCCGAGCCGTCCCGCCGCTAGACGGGCAGGAGCTGCTTCGTCGACTCGATCAGCGCCCGCGGGTCGAACGGCTTGCCGATGAACCCGTGCGCACCCCGGGTCGCGGCCTCGGCCGCACCCTCCTCGGCCTTGCCGCTGAACATGATCACCGGGATCGAGCCGACCCCGTGGCGCTCCTGCACGCGCTGCAGCATCTCCCAGCCGTCCACCCGCGGCATCATCACGTCGAGCAGGATCAGGTCGGGCGGCTCCCGGTCGAGGGCGTCGAGACCGGCCTTTGCGCTGCCGGCCTCGCGGACCTCGTAGCCCTCCGCCTCGAGGTTCACGCGGACGAACTCACGCAGACGCGCGTCGTCGTCGACGATCAGGACGAGCGGCGCGCGGCCGGGGGCCTCCGTCCCGGATGGCGCCCGCCCGGACTGGTCGAGGAACTCGTCGAGGTCGGAGAGCCGGTAGCGACGGTGGCCTCCGGGCGTCTTGAACGTGGTCACGCGGCCCGAGTCGGTCCACTTCCGCATCGTGCTCTGCGCGACGCCCAGGTAGGACGCCGCCTGGCCGAGCGTCAGCCAGTCGTCCTGAACGGGCGCGTGACGCCTGCGTCGGGACTCTCCGGCGGCAGCCATGCGCAGAATCTACCCAAACGTTCGCGAAACTGAAACTGCGACTTCAGCCGCCGGTGACGGTGACGGTCCGCGTCGCGGGTGGAAGCGGCAGCGGCGTCAGCGTCCGGACGACGGTCGCGGTCCGCCCCGGGTCGGGCCCGTCCTCGAGCGCACGTCCCAACGACAGCCCGACGAGGAAGACGAGCACGACGAACAGCGCGCCTGCGCCGACGAGCGCGAGGCGTCGGCGCGGACGCCGCGGCGGGGGGCGCCGCCGGCGCGAGGTGGACTCGAGCATGCTCACGGCTCGTAGTCGATCGCGCCGCGTGCGTAGAGATGGAAGGCGGCGTCCTGCACGACCGAGAGGAATCGCGGCCAGGACGGCACGGGAGCCCGGTCGGCGACCACGGCCCGGACCCAGCGCTCGGCGTCCGCGTAGGCGGCAGCCAGCTCGGCGAGCGTGAAGGTCCCGCCGACCCGGCGGCGCAGCTCGTCGCTGACGACCGCCAGCTGGAGGTCGAGCCGCTCGGCCGCCTGCGGCTCACGCGACTCGTCCTGGAGCCGCCGCCAGCCCTCGGCCCAGTCCCGGCGCGCGCTCTCGACGTCGGCCCTCATCAGGGCGGGCATCCTAGTCCGCGGCCGGGACGCTGCAGCAGCGGTCGCCGGGCCAGAGCGGCTCGAGCTCTCCGAGGATCGCCTCGCCTAGCTCGTAGCCCGGCCGCGCGAGGGCGTAGGCGGCATGGGCGTGGAGGCACTTGAGCCGGCCCGGGTTGCGCGAGCCGCCGATCCCGAGCTCGAGCGAGGCACCGCCGTCCACGCCCGTCTCACCGGCGGCCAGCGCGAGACGAAGCCGGCGCTGTTCGCCGGTCGCCCGCTCCAGGCTCGCGCGCAGCGACTCGTCGTCGCCGGCGCGCGCGCTCCAGCGCTCGACGCCGCCTGCCGCCTCGAGCCGCGCGATCGACGCGACGAGGTGACGGCACGTCAGCCAGTACGTGGTCGGGAACGGCTCGCCGCGGTCGTCGTAGGGTCGTTGCTCGGCAACCGCCGGCGCTCCCCAGGGGCAGCGGGCGACCACGCGCCGGAACGCCCGTGGCGTGCGGCCGAGCTGCGCTGCGACGACTGCCCGGTCATCCATCCCGCCTGACAGTAGACGCTCGGGCGCGACGCCATTCCGGGATGCCCTTGACGATGAACAGCCGCTCGCCGGGTCGGACGTAGCCGATCCGCCTGGCCTCGCGCCGCAGCGCGGCGACGCTCGTCGAGCGCGCGAGCTTTCGCTCGAGCCGCACGCGCTCGGCCCGGAGCCCGACGACCTCCGCCTGCCGCCGGTCGAGGTCGCCGCGGGTCTGGAAGTAGCTGGTCAGCGGCCGGTAGTAGAGGAAGCCGGCGAGCACGAGCACGCCGAGCACCAGCACGCGGCCACCGCGCAGCCGTGCACGTCTCGATGCCTGTCGGCGCTTTCGAGCCATGCAGGCCCGTTCGCCGCCTGCAGGCGACGTCCTACGCGATCTCGACCTTGATCACGTTGGTCGAGCCCGGAATGTTCACGGCCGTGCCCGCGGTGATCACGACGCGGTCACCGGGCTTGACGATCCCGCTCCGGCGCGCGGCGTCGATCG
Organism: uncultured Gaiellaceae bacterium; assembly: GCA_963808915.1. GTDB lineage: Bacteria > Actinomycetota > Thermoleophilia > Gaiellales > Gaiellaceae > CAVTBT01. The sequence goes on from CAWEHJ010000003.1 coordinate 213,195, forward strand.
CGCTCGTCCAGAGCTCGTCCACGTCGGCCGCCTCGGGCACGTGCAGCGGCGTCACGCCCCACTCGAGCGCCATGTGCTGGAGGGAGTACTGGTGGTGCGTCAGGCCGATGATCGGCCGCCGCGGGCGCAGGCGCGCGACCGCCGACGCCGTCCGGCCGGTGAAGGTCGGCACGAGCAGCGCCTTCGCCTCGAGTGCCTCGGCGATGTCGCAGGCCGCGTTGGACATCGCCTGGCCGATCGTCGGCTCGTCCTCCGCGACCGGGATCTCGTGCCGGTAGCCCAGGCTCGGCTCGATCGCGCGCGCGATCCGGTCCATGTACGCGACCGCCTCGACCGCGTACTCGCCGATCGCCGTCTCCTGCGAGAGCATCACGGCCGACGTCCCGTCGAGGATCGCGTTCGCCACGTCCGACGCCTCGGCGCGCGTCGGCTCCGGTGCGTGCACCATCGACTCGAGCATCTGCGTGGCCGTGATCACCGGCTTCCCGCGCTCGAGCGCGCGGGCGATGATCCGCTTCTGCAGCAGCGGCACCTCGGCCGCGCCGATCTCGACCCCGAGGTCGCCGCGGGCGACCATCACGGCCTGGGCCTCGTCGAGGATGTCGTCGAGCTGCGGCAGCGCCTCGCCCTTCTCGATCTTCGCGATCACGTACGCCTGCGAGCCGGAGGCCTCGATCAGCGTCCTGAGCGCGCGCACGTCGGCCGCGGAGCGCACGAACGAGAGCGCGACGAAGTCGACCCCGAGCTCGAGCGCGAAGTTGAGGTCGTCCAGGTCCTTCCGCGTCAGCGACGGGATCGGGAGCGGCACGCCCGGGAGGTTGACGCCCTTGTGCGAGCCGACGGTGCCGCCGACGATCACCTCGCAGCGCGCCCGGCCCCGCTCGACGCGCTCGACCCGAAGGCGGACGAGGCCGTCGTCGATCAGGACGTCGTTGCCGGGCTGGAGCACCGAGCCGAGGACGGCCGGGCTGATCGGCACGTCGCCGTCCGCCGCCGCGTCCTCGCCCGCGATCACCACGTCCTGGCCCTTCTGCAGCTCGATCGGCTCCGCGAGATCGCCGATCCGGAGCTTCGGCCCCTGCAGGTCGGCGATCAGGGCGACCGGCTGTCCGGTCGACTCCTGCGCCGCCCGCACGCGACGCGCGTACTCGGCGATGTCGGCGTGGGCGCCGTGGGAGAAGTTGAAGCGGGCACCGTTCATGCCGGCCCCGACGAGCTGGCCGATCGCCTCCGGCGAGCAGGAGGCAGGCCCGATCGTGGCGACGATCTTCGTCCGGCGAACGTGGTCGTTCATCGGGCTGAGACTAGCGAGGGGCGGAAAGCACGGCGGCGAGGAGCCCCGGGAACCGCGCGTCGACCTCTTCCACCCGGAGCGAGACGAGGCGCTGCGTCCCCACGATCCGCGTCCGCGTCAGCCCCGCCGCCCGGAGCGTCTTCAGGTGGTGCGAGCGGGTCGACGCCGCGACCGTGAGCGCCAGCGTGCCGCAGCTCGACTCGCCGCGCTCCGCCAGGTCGCGCACGATCTCGAGCCGGGTCGGATCGGCGAGCGCGTCCAGGACGCCCGCCAGAGCGAGCTCGTGCGTCGCTGGCATGGGCAGCAAGACGTCGGCCGGCGAAGCGGTCGGTTGCATCATTCGATCACCATCGAAATAAACGTAGCGGGGCAGACGTTTCATCCCACGTGAAAGGAGTTGCCGCAGGAGTCGTCTTCGCCACCGTGACCGCCGTGATCTGGGGCGGCCAGTTCGTCGTCGGCAAGTCGGCGCTGTCCCGGGTCGACGCCTATCCGCTGACGACGATCCGCTACGCGGTCGCCTCGCTGCTCCTGCTGCTCGTGCTCGTGGCGGTGGAGGGTCGCCGCGCGCTGCGGCTCGAGGGCCGCGGCCTGCGGCTGTTCGCGCTCGGCTCGCTCGGGTTCGCCGGCTTCAACCTGCTCGCATTCACCGGTCTCGACCACGCCCGCCCGCAGAGCGCCGCGCTGATCGTCGCGCTCGCACCGCTCGTGACCGCCGTGATCCTGTGGGCGCGGGGCGGCGTCCGGCCGCCGCTCGTGACGGCGATCGCGATGGCGGTCGCACTCGTCGGTGTCACGCTCGTGATCAGCGGCGGCGATCCCGCATCGATCGCCCAGGGCTCGGTCGGCTGGGGCGACGGCCTCGTGCTGCTCGGCGTCGTCAGCTTCGTCTTCTACACGCTCGGCGCCGCCGGCCACAGGGAGCTCTCGGCGCTCCGCTACACGGCACTCACCGCCTCGCTCGGCTGGCTGACGATCGCCGGCGCGACGGCGTTGGCGATCGCACTCGGGCTCGTCCCGCTCCCGTCCGTCGCGGACGTCGGCGCCGTGACGCCGGAGATCCTCTACCTCGCAGTCCCGGGCGCGGTGATCGCGGTCGTCGGCTGGAACGCCGGCGTGCAGCGCATCGGCGCCCAGAACGTGGCGCTGATCGGCAACCTCATCCCGGTGGTCACGTTCGCGATCGAGATCGTGCGCGGCTACCGGCCGGGCGCGCCGGAGCTCGTCGGCGCGGTGCTGACGCTGACGGCGCTGGCCGCCAACAACCTCCTCCTCCGCCGCCGACGGGCACCTGCCGTTCGCGAGATGCCTGCGCCCGAGCGGGCGGCCGAGGCGATCGAGCTCGAGGCCGCCTGACGAACGGTCAGCGGCGGGCGCGCGGGAACGCGGCCCAGCCGGGATAGACCGCCTCGTCGCCCAGCTCCTCCTCGATCCGGAGCAGCTGGTTGTACTTCGCCACGCGATCCGAGCGCGACGGCGCGCCCGTCTTGATCTGGCCGGCGTTCGTGGCGACGGCGAGATCGGCGATCGTCGAGTCCTCGGTCTCGCCCGAGCGGTGGGAGATCACGGCGGCGTAGCCCGACGTGCGGGCGAGCTCGATCGCGTCGAGAGTCTCGGTGAGCGTGCCGATCTGGTTCACCTTGACGAGGATCGCGTTGCCGATGCCTTCGGCGATCCCGCGTCGCAGGCGCTCGACGTTCGTGACGAAGAGGTCGTCGCCGACGAGCTGCAGCCGGTCGCCCGTGCGCTCGGTCAGCGCCTTCCAGTCGCCCCACGCGTCCTCGGCGAGCGCGTCCTCGACCGACAGGAGCGGATAACGGTCGGCCAGGTCGGCATAGAAGTCGATCATCCCGCCCGCGTCGAGGTCGCGGCCCTCGCCGGTCAGCCGGTACGTGCCGTCCGAAAAGAACTCGCTCGCGGCCGGGTCGAGCGCGATCCCGACCCGGTCGCGATGGCCGGCGCGCTCGGCCGCCTCGAGGATCGCCTCGATCGCGGCCACACTCGACTCGAGCTCCGGCGCGAAGCCGCCCTCGTCGCCGACCCCGGTCGCGAGGCCGCGCTCGTGCAGCACGGCCTTCAGGTGCTGGAAGGTCTCGGCCCCGATCCGCAGCGCCTCGGAGAAGGTCTCCGCGCCGGCCGGCACGACCATGAACTCCTGCAGGTCGATCCGGTTCTGCGCGTGGGCGCCGCCGTTGATCACGTTCAGCATCGGCACGGGCAGGACGTGCGCGTTCGCGCCACCGACCCAGCGGAAGAGCGAGAGGCCCGCCTCGGCAGCTGCGGCCTTCGCCGCCGCGAGCGAGCAGCCGAGGATCGCGTTCGCGCCGAGCCGGCTCTTCGACTCCGTGCCGTCGAGCTCGACGAGCAGGGCGTCGAGCGCCCGCTGGTCGTCGGCGTCCACGCCGAGCAGCGCCTCGGCCAGCTCGCCGTTCACGTGCGCCACGGCCTTCGTCACGCCCTTGCCGAGCCAGGCGTGTGCGTCGCCGTCTCGCAGCTCGACCGCTTCGTGCTCGCCCGTCGAAGCGCCCGACGGCACCGCCGCACGCCCGCGCGCGCCGAGGTCGGTGACGATCTCCACCTCGACCGTGGGGTTGCCCCGCGAGTCGAGGATCTGCCGGCCGTGGACGTCGACGATCGCGCTCATCGAAGCTCTCCCTTCGCCTGGTCGTAGTAGCGATCCTGCTGCTCGAGCCCGAGCGCCGGCCAGTCGTCGCCGGCCGCCGCGGCCAGCTCGCCCGCACGCTCGACCCGCGCGACGAAGCGCCGCGACGTGCCGCGGAGGGCCAGCTCCGGGTCGACGTTCAGCCGGCGCGCGAGGTTGACGACGGTGAAGAGGACGTCGCCGATCTCGTCGGCGACGCGGCCGTCGGGCTCGGTCTCCGGCGCCGGATCGCCGGCCCGCTCGAGCTCTGCGCCCAGCTCGTCGAGCTCCTCGCGCACCTTGGCGAGCGGCCCTGAGAGATCCGGCCAGTCGTAGCCGACGGCCGCCGCACGCCGCTGCACCTTCCGCGCCTGGAGCAGGGCCGGCAGCGTCTCCGGCACGTCGTGAAAGACCCCCTCGCGCCCCTCCTGCTCGGACTTGATCGACTCCCAGCGCTCGCGCACGCGGGCCGCGGTGCGGGCCTCGGCGTCGCCGAAGACGTGCGGATGCCGCCGGACGAGCTTGGCGTGTACCGCTCGAGCGACCTGCTCCAGGTCGCCCGCGCCGCGCTCCTCGAGCAGCAGCGCGAGGAAGTAGGACTGGAAGAGCAGGTCGCCGAGCTCGTCGAGGAGCTTCGCGTCGTCGCCCGCGAGCGCCGCATCGGCCACCTCGTAGGCCTCCTCGACGGTGTGCGGCACGATCGTGCGCACGGTCTGCTCGCGATCCCAGGGGCAGTCCCGCCGCAGCCGCCGCGTCAGCTCCTGGAGCTCGACGAGCGCGTCGGCGAGGGCCACGACCGCTACTTGGTCGCGGTGCCGGTGGACGTGGTCGACGACGCCGGCGGCTCGAAGCCGGTCGCGTAGTCGATCTTGTCCTTGTTCTTCGCCTCGAGGTCCTTGACCCAGGTGTTCATCGCCGTCTGGCGCTTCTGGGTCAGGAGCGTGGTCCTGATCTGGTCCTTGAGGGTCTTGTTGAGCGGCTGCGTCGTCGCGGCCTTCATCTCCGACAACGGCTGGATGATGTGGTAGCCGTACTGCGTCTTCACCGGCCGGGAGATCTGGCCCTTGTCGAGCAGGAATGCGGTCTGCTCGAACGGCGCGACCGTCTCGCCCTTGACCACGGTGTACTTGCCGCCCTGGTCCTTCGAGCCCGGGTCCTGCGAGAACTTCTTCGCGAGGGCGGCGAAGTTCGCACCGCCCTTCAGCTGGTCGTAGAGCTTGTCCGCCTGCGCCTTGGTCTTGACGAGGATGTGGCGAACGTCGCGGCTCTCGGGCGTGCCGTATTGCGCCTTGTTGTCCTCGTAGTACTTCTGGATGTCGGCGTCCGAGGCCTTGACGTCCTTCGTCACCTCGTTGAACAGCTTCTCCGAGATGACGTTGGCCCTGACGTCGTTGCGGACCTGCTCGTCGGTCAGCCCCTGCTGCTTCAGCTGCTTCTGGTAGCGCTTCTCGTCGCCTGCGAAGTACTGCTTCTTGATCTGGTCGAGCTGCTTGTTCACGTCGGCGTCGGTGATCTCGATCTTCATGTCCTCGGCGGCCTTCGCGAGCTCGACGCGCTGGACCAGGAAGGCGACCGCCTGCTGGTCGAGCTGCTTGCGTTCGGCGGTGCCGGCCTTCGGGAAGTCGCGCTTCTGCGTCTTGAAGGTCTTCTTCGCCTGAGTGATCAGCGCGTCGTACTGGCTGCGCGGCACGTCCTGGCCGTCGACGACCGCGACGGCGTCCTCGGGCACGCTGCCGCCGCCTCCGCCGCAGCCGGCGGCAGCGAGCAGGGCAAGCACGGAGATGAGGATCAGGAGTGAGCGACGAGCCATAGAAAAAGCGCCTTGGAGCGGAGGGTCACGCTGCCAGACGCGAGTCGATAATAGCATCGACCAGCCGCAGGGCCCCGCCGAAATCATCTGCTCTTAACGAAACCTCTCTTTTCGACGAGCTGTAGACGGCGGTGTCGAGCGTGTCGCGGAGCGCGCGCAGCTCGGCCGAGCCGAGCACGAGCGGGCCGGCGGTCGCCCGCCCGCCGCGGTAGACGAAGAAATCGGCGCCGGCGCGGGCGAGCTTCAGCTTCGCCTCCTGGATCTGGAAGAGGTGCTCGACGGGCTCCGGCAGCGGGCCGTAGCGATCCTCTGTCGCGGCCCGGAGCTCGCGGAGTTCGTCCTCGTCCTCGAGTAGCGCCAGCCGCCGGTGGAGGTCGATCTTGAGCGCCTCCGAGGCGATGTAGGAGGCGGGCACGTAGGCGTCGACGCGTGCGTCGACCCGGACCGGGCGGGTGATCGCGCGGCGCTGCCCGGACAGCTCGGCGACCGCCTCGTTCAGCATTTCGACGTAGAGCTCGAAGCCGAGCGCGGCGACGTGGCCCGACTGCTCTGCGCCGAGCAGGTCGCCGGCGCCGCGGATCTCGAGGTCGCGCATCGCGATCTGGAAGCCGGCGCCGAGCTCGGTGTGGTCGGCGAGGGTGGCGAGGCGGGCGCGCGCCTCCGGGGTGAGCTCCTGCGCGTCGGGATAGAAGAGATACGCGTGCGCAGTCAGGTCGGATCGGCCGACCCGCCCGCGGATCTGGTAGAGCTGGGCGAGCCCGAGCGTGTCGGCGCGCTCGACGACCAGCGTGTTCGCCTGCGGGATGTCGAGGCCAGACTCGATGATCGTCGTCGAGACGAGCACGTCCGCGTCCCCGGCCAGGAATGCGTGCATCTTCTCCTCGAGCTCGCGCTCGCGCATCTTGCCGTGGGCGACGAGGAAGCGAAGCCCGGGGCAGAGCTGCTGGAGCTTCGCGGCCGCCTCCTCGATCGACTCGACGCGGTTGTGGAGGAAGAACGCCTGGCCGCCGCGGGCGATCTCGCGCTCGAGGGCGGTCTTGACGACCTCTTCGTCGTACTCGCTCACGGTGGTGCGGATCGGGCGGCGGCCCTCGGGCGGCGTCTCGATGATCGAGATGTCGCGCAGGCCGGAGAGCGACATGTGCAGCGTCCGCGGGATCGGCGTCGCCGACAGCGCGAGCACGTCGACCTCGAGCCGGAGCGAGCGCAGCAGCTCCTTCTGTGCCACCCCGAAGCGCTGCTCCTCGTCGAGGATCACGAGCCCGAGGCTCTTCGGGATCACGTCGCGCGAGAGCACACGGTGGGTGCCGACGAGCACGTCGACCTTGCCCGTGGCGAAGTCCGCCAGGATCTGCTTCGACTCGGCGGCCGAGCGGAAGCGCGAGATCATCTCGACCCTGACGGGGAAGTCCCGATAGCGGTTGCGGAACGTGTTCCAGTGCTGCTCGGCCAGGATCGTGGTCGGGCAGAGGACGAGCGTCTGGCGCCCGTTGACGGCGACGGCGAAGGCGGCCCGCACGGCGACCTCGGTCTTGCCGAAGCCGACGTCGCCGCACACCAGCCGATCCATCGGGCTCGACGACTCGAGATCCTCCTTGACCGCCTCGATCGCCCGTTCCTGGTCCTCGGTCTCCCGGTACGGGAACTCCGCCTCGAGCCGCTCGAGCCATTCGTGCTTCAGCTCGTACGCCGTGCCCGGGGCCGACTGGCGCGTCGCGTAGAGCTGGAGCAGCTCGCCGGCGAGCTCCCGCACCGACTCGCGCGCACGCGCCTTCAGGTTCTGCCAGGCCTTGCCGCCGAGCTTCGAGAGGGCCGGCGCGCTCGCGTCGGCCCCGATGTAGCGGGAGACCTTGCCGAGCTGCTCGTGCGGGACGTAGAGGCGGTCCTCGCCACGGAACCCGAGGAAGAGGTAGTCGCGCGTGACGCCGGCGACCTCCTTCGTCTCGAAGCCGAGGAGCTTGCCGACGCCGTGGTCCTCGTGGACGATGAAGTCGCCGGTGCGCAGGTCGGCGAAGGTGGCGAGCGCCCGGCCGAGGCGGTGGTCGGCGCGCGGCGGGCGCTTGCGGAAGACCTGCGTGTCCGGGAGCAGGACGAGCCCGAGCTCACGCCAGACGAAGCCGCGCCTCGCCGGCGCGACGGCAAAGCGGAGGGACGCGTCTCTCGGCAGGTCGTCGCCGTCGTCGAGCAGGCCTGCCTCGACTCGCCGGAGGAGGTTCTCCTGACGCAGGGCCTCGCCTCGGTGGGCGAACGCGACGACGACCCGCTGACCCGCGCGGACGAAGGCGCCGAGCTCGTTCTCCGCCTCGCTCAGCCCGCGGGCGGCGATCGCCGGCCGCTGCGCCTCGAAGGAGAAGGGCTGGCCGTGCGGGAACGGATCGAGCTCGGCGGCGCCGGCGAGGTCGACGGGCTCGAGCCCCTCCTCCTCCCAGACGCGGCGGATCTCGTCCGGCTCCCAGACGAAGTCCGGAGCGCGGTCGAGGGTCGGAACGACCGTGTGGCTCTGAGCCGCAGGGCGCTCGTCCTCCCACCCATCCTCTGGGGCCAGGGCCGGCTCCGCGAGGTCTGCGGGACGCTCGGAAGCCGGATGGACGAGCGCGTCGTCGACCGGGTGCAGCGCGCGCTGCGTGAATGGTGAGAAGGCGCGCACCTGTTCGATCTCGTCCCCGAAGAACTCGGCGCGGAGCGGCTCTCGCCCCGTCGTGGGGAAGACGTCGACGAGCCCGCCGCGCACGGCGAACTGGCCGCGCTCGTCGACCCGCTCGACGCGCTCGTAGCCGGCGAGCGCCAGCGCGCGCGAGAGGCCTTCCACCCCCGGCTCGTCGCCGACGGTGAGGCGGAGCGAGGCCGCCCGCTCGCCGGGCGGAGGCAGACCCTCGGCGAGGGCCGCCGCGGAGGCGCAGACGAGCCCGCCGGCGGCGAGCACGTGCAGCGCCCGCGCGCGCTCGCCTACGAGATGCGGCGGCGGCTCGAGCCCGGAGCCGCGGTGCACGCCCCGGCTCGGCAGCAGCGCAACCTGCTCTGCGCCGAGGAACCAGCCGGCCGCGTCGGCGGCGTCACGCGCGTCCGCGTCCTCCGGCAGGACGCAGACGAGCGGACGGGCGAGCTGGTCGTGGAGGGTGGCGAGGAGCAGCGGCAGCGCGGGCTCGGAGACCCGCGCGCGAGCCGGGAGCGCGGCCGCGAACGCCGTGAAGCGCTCGTGGGCGGCCAGCGCGCGGACGAATGCGTGCAGCGCGGGGCGGCTGGTGCTGATGGTCGTCTGGTCCACGGCGTTCGGGCGGAACGCCCGTTCCGCCGGGGTCATCGTATCGGGCGCCCCGTGGCTAACGGCCGTGCCAGGACTCCCACAGCGCCGCGTAGGAGCCGTCCTGCGCGACCAGCTCGTCGTGCGTCCCGAGCTCGCTCAGCTTCCCGTCCTCGACGACGGCGACGCGGTCCGCGTCGTGCGCGGTGTGGAGCCGGTGCGCGATCGCTACCACCGTCCGCTTCGTCAGCACGGAGGCGAGCGAGCGCTCGAGGTGCCGCGCCGCGCGCGGGTCGAGCAGCGAGGTCGCCTCGTCGAGCACGAGCGTGTGCGGGTCGGCGAGGACGAGGCGTGCCAGCGCGACCTGCTGCTGCTGCGGCGGCGAGAGCGGGTGGCCGCCCGCGCCGACGACCGTCTCGAGCCCCTCGGGAAGGAGCCTCGCCCACTCGCGCGCGTCGACGGCGTCGAGCGCTGCCTCGAGCTCGTCGTCGTCGGCCTCGACGTGGGCAAGCCGGAGGTTGTCGGCCAGCGTGCCGACGAAGACGTGCTGCTCCTGCGTCACGAGCGCCACCTCGCGGCGAAGGGTGTCGAGCTCGAGGTCGACGAGCCGGACGCCGCCGACGTCGACGCGGCCGTCGCGCGGCGGATGGATCCCGGCGAGCAGGCGGCCGAGCGTCGACTTGCCGGCGCCCGAGGGGCCGACGACGGCGACGCGCTCGCCGGGCCGCAGCTCGAGGTCGATCCCGTGCAGGACGTCTCGATCGTCGACGTAGGCGTAGCGCACGTCACTCGCGCGGAGCTGCTCGCCCACGGGCTCCTCCCCGGTCGGCGAGCGGTCGTTCGGCACCTGCGAGACGCCGACGAGACGGGCGAACGAGCTGGCACCGACCTGGATCTCGTCGAGCCACGAGATCAGTCGGTCGACCGGGTCGGCCAGCGCCTGGACGTAGAGGGCCACGGCGGTCACCTCGCCGACCGAGGCCTGTCCCGTCGAGACGACCCAGCCGCCCCAGAGCAGCGCCGCTGTGACGGGCAGCACGTACGCCACCTCGACCGTCGGGAACCAGAGCGTGCGCAGGTAGAGCGTCCGGCGCTCGGCGCGGTAGGCCTCGGCGAGGTCACCGTCGACGCGGCCGATCCGATCGCGGCCGAGACCGAGTGCATCGATCGTCCGGCCGCCGTCGACGATCTCCCCCACGGTGCCGGTCATCGTCGCGTAGGCCGCCCGCTCCCACAGGTAGCCGGCAGGCGCCCGGTGGAGGTACCAGCGCGTTCCCACCCAGATGATCGGCAGGCCGACGAGGCAGGGCAGCGCGGCGATCGGGCTGACCACGATCGCCGCGATCACCGTCAGGACGGACGTAACGGCAGCGATCAGCGTCTCCGGCACCGCGAAGCGGATCGTGCGTGCGAGTGCGTCGATGTCCGCTGTCGTGCGAGAGACGAGGTCGCCGCTGCCGGCGCGCTCGACCGTCGAGAGCGGCAGTGCGAGCACCCGGAGCATGAAGTCCTCCCGGAGCCGGGCGAACACCTTCTCGGCGAGCACGAACGACGAGCGCCTGGCGAGCCAGGTCAGCCCGGTCTGGGCGAGGACGAAGGCGGCGAGGACGGCAGCGACGCGGTCGATGTGCGCATTCGTCGTCCCCTCTGCCACGGCGTCGACGAGGCCACCGAGGATCCGCGGGCCGACGAGCCCGGCGATCGCGGCGAGGGCGTGCAGCCCGATCACGACCGAGAACGCACGGCGGTGCCGCCGCAGGAGCACGCGGGCCTGCAGCCGGATCTCGGGGCCGTGCGCGACCGGCAGCTGCTCGTTCACTCGTCCTCCCCCCTCGTGACCGTGTCGCGGTAGCCAGGGCTCGTCCGCAGCAGCTCGCGGTGTGTTCCCGAGGCGACGACACGACCGTCGGCGAGGAAGAGCACGCGGTCGGCCTGGTCGAGCACGAGCGGGCTCGCCGTGGCGACGACCGTCGTGCGGCCGGCCCGCTCCGCGTGGAGGCGACGCGCCACCCGGGCCTCGGTGTGCGCGTCGACGGCGCTCGTCGGCTCGACGAGGACGAGGATCTCCGGATCCGCGAGCAGCGCGCGCACGAGCGCGAGCCGCTGCCGCTGACCGCCGGAGAAGGAACGGCCCCGCTCCTCCACGTGCGCGTCGAGCCCCTCCGGCAGCGCGTCCAGCACGTCCTCCGCGTTCGCGACCGCGACCGCGGCGAGCAGCTCCTCGTCGCCGGCGCCGCGCCAGGGGTCGAGCTGGCCGCGGAGCGGGCCCGAGAACAGCATCGGGTCGGTCTCGCTGACGAGGATCCGCCGCCTGACCGTCGCCACGGGCAGGTCGACGAGCGGAACGCCCCCGAGCGTCACGCCCGGGTCGTCGACGAAGCGGCCGAGCCGGTCGGCGAGCGCCACGACCTCGTGCGCGTCTGCCGACACGACGCAGGTCAGCACGCCCGGCTCGACGACGACGCCCGAAGCGCCGTCGGCCAGGATCGCGTCCCGCGGCGGCTCGGCGGCCGGCGAGCGGGGATCGCCGACCACGGGGTCGATCGCGAGGACGGCGAGCATCCGGCGCGCGCCGACGAAGGAGCGCGTGATCTTGTCGACCGCCTCGGCGGCCGTGCGCAGCGGGATCACGAGAAACGCCGCATAGCCGTAGAAGGCGACGAGCTCGCCCGGCCCGATCTCGCCGGAGACCGCGAAGCGAGCGCCGAGCCACGTCACGAGGACGACGAAGATGCCGGGCAGCAGCACCTGCGAAGCGTCGAGCGTCGCCTGCGGCAGCGCGACCCGAACGCCCGCGCGCCGGACCTCCTGCGAGCGCAGGCGGTAGCGGTCGAGGAACACGTCCTCGCCGCCGATCCCGCGGAGCACGCGGAGCCCGACGACGGTGTCGGCGCCGAGCGCGGTGAGCTGACCGACCTGCTCACGCTGCTCCCGCTGCCGTCGCTGTAGCGGCCGGATCACGAAGCTCAAGGACAGCACGAGGAGCGGCACGCCTGCGAGGACGAGGACGCCGAGCGCCGTCGACGACGAGAGCAGCACGAACGCGACGACGACGTACGAGACGATCGCGCCTGCGAGCCGCGCGGTGATGTCGAAGGCTCCGCCGGCGCGGAGTGCGTCGTTCGAGACCGTGGCGACGACCTCCCCGGTGGTCAGCTTCGCGCGCACGGCCGGCCCGGCCCGCACCGCGTGGTGGGAGACGACCTGGATCATCCGGTAGGACGCCTGGAGCCAGTTGAGGACGGCGAAGCGGTGCCGCAGCACGCCTGCCACGGCCTGCAGCACGCCGAGGCCCAGCAGGACGCCGGCCCAGAGCCAGAGTGCATGCGTGTCGTCGTCGGAGAGGCCGCGGTCGACCGCCCGACCGAGAGCGAACGGCATCATCGCCTGCGCGACCATCCAGACGATCCCGAGCACGATTCCCGCCGCCAGCGTCCACAGCTGCTGACGCCCGACCCAGAGCAGGAACCGCGAGGACGAGCGGGTGTCAGGGCGCCCAGGATCGTCGAAGGGCAGCCGGATGATCATCGAGGCCCGCTAGTTGAACTGCCGCTGGGTGGCGTCGAGCCCGTCGCGTGCGAGCGTCTCGACCGCGTCGGCCGCGCGCGAGACGAGCGCGTCCGCGTCCTCGTCCGGCTCGAACGCCGAGAGGACGTAGTCGGCAACGTCGCGACGGTCGCCGCGCCCGGGCCTGCCGACGCCGACGCGAAGCCGGAGGAAGTCCTGCGAGCCGAGCGCGGCCGAGATCGAACGGAGGCCGTTGTGCCCGGCGAGCCCGCCGCCGAGCCGCGCCTGCAGCCGGCCGGAGTCGAGGTCGACGTCGTCGTGGACGACCGCGACCGACTCGACCGGCACCTTGAAGAACCGGGCGGCAGCGCCGAGCGAGCTGCCGGAGAGGTTCATGTACGTCTCGGGCTTGAGCAGCGCGAGCCGCAGGCCGTCGAGGCGGACTTCGGCCAGGCTGCCGGAGAACTTGGAGCGGAACGAGCCGCCCGTCCGGCGCGCGAGCTCGTCGACCACGAGCCAGCCGACGTTGTGCCGGTCGGCCGCGTGCTCGCGCCCGGGGTTGCCGAGCCCCACGACGAGGAGGTCGAGCGTCGAGGCGCTTGCGCCCCGACCCGGGATGCGCACGGCTCAGCCCTCGGTCGTGCCGGGCTCGGCGTCGCCGTCGGAGCCCTCGGCCGAAGCCTCGGCCGCAGCCTCGCCTTCCTCGCCCTCTTCGCCCTCCGCGAGCTCGCCCTCCTCGCCCTCGACGGGCTCGGGCTCGAGCTCCTCCTCGGCGCGCGGTGCGGCGACGTTGGCGATCACGGTCTCGTGCGGGTCGTCGAGGAACTCGACGCCCTCGATCAGGGCGATGTCCTCGAGGCGAAGGGTGTCTCCGATCTCCATGTGCGAGACGTCGGCGTCGATGTGGTCCGGCACCTCCATCGGCAGCGCCGAGACGGTGAGCTCGAGCGCCGGCTGCGAGAGCACGCCGCCCTCCTTCACGCCCGGGGCCTCCTCGCCGCCGATCAGGGTCACGGTGACGGACGCCTGGATCGGCCGGTCGAGCCGCACTTCGTGGAAGTCCACGTGGGAGATGTGGCCGCGGATCGGATCCTGCTGGTACTGCTTCAGGATCGAGGGATGCGTGGACTTCTGGCCCTCGAGCACGACGTCGAGCACCGCATGCAGACCGGACGAACCGGTGAGCGCGCGGCGCAGCTCCCGTTCGGCGATCGCGATCGCACGGGGCTCGGTCTTGCCGTAGAGGACGCCCGGGATGTACCCGGTGCGGCGCAGGCGTCGCGTCTCGGCGGAGCCGAGCGCTTCGCGCTCCTTCACGATGAGCTGGATCCGATCGCCGGACACGGCGGCGGATTGTAGCGGCCGCGCTCCGACAGGTGCCCGGCCGCCTCGCGCGCGTCGCGCTCATCTCGCTGTGGCTCGGTTCGAGTAGGAACGCTCAGCTTGTATCCGACAAAACTTTGTTGACTCCGGCGCCGCGACCTCTAGAGTCCCGCGCGATGGACAAACAGCGCATCGGCCTCTGGGGGACATTCGTGTTCGCTGCGGCCGCCTGCGTCGGCGTCCTCCTCCAGCTCTTCTTCATCGGGGCCTACATCTTCGGCGAGACCGACGCGCTGGACGTGCACAAGGATCTGGGCAAGCTCGTCCACCTCTGCTACGTCCTGACGTTCGTGGCCGCGCTTGTCGGCTCCTGGCCCAATTGGCGAAGGACCGCCTGGCCGTTCGCGCTCGCGGTGCTCGGATCGATCCAGGCCTTCCTGGCCGGCGGCGGCAGCGACGTCAGCGGCTGGGTGCACGCCTTCCACGCCGCGCTGGTGCCGCTCGTCTTCCTGCTCGCCTACAAGATCGCCTCGCGCGCCCGAAACGACGTCCGGCGCTCGGGCTCCGCGCCCGAAGCGGCCTAGCGGCCCGCCGCTCGCTCAGCGGTCGAGCTCGGCCTCGGCCTCGAGCAGGGACTCGCGGATCGCGGCGAGCGCTTCGTCGTCGGGCGACGTCGCCCTCTGGGCCGCAAGCCGTTCGAGCTCCCGGAGCATCCGGATCCGGGCTTCGTGGAGCGCATCGAGGTCGATGCCGGCTCCGAGGATCCCCGCGGGGCCACCGACGTGGGAGACACCCATCTCCTCAGCCTGCACATCTGTGCAATCGGTAAAACCTCCGAACGCCCGTTAGGCCCGGCGTGATGCCGGGTCGCAGTACATCAGCACGAGTGACCTCACGCCCGCTCGTCCGCGCTGCCTCGTCGGACCGAGTAGTGCAGCACCGTCGTCTGACCCTCCTCCGCGGAGGAGATCGGCTCGAGCTTCACCACCGCGCCGCCGGGGCGTTCGAGAAGGCGCACGCCGTCGCCGACGAGGACCGGGGCGACGTGCACGATGATCTCGTCCAGTAGCCCGGCTTCGAGACACTGCCCGGCGACGTTCGCGCCCAGGACGACCACGTCGCCGCCGTCGGCCGCCCCTTTGGCGACCCGTACCGCCTCCTCGATCCCGACGTCGAGGAACCGGCCGGTGACGCCCTTCACGACAGGAGGCTGGGAGGGCGGATGGTGCCGCAGCACGAAGAACGGCCCGCGAAAGGCACCGCCGTAGAAACCCTGTTGCAGCCGGTCCTCAACGTCCTGCGTCCGCCGGCCGACCAGCAACGCTCCCGTCGATCGCAGCACCTCGTCGACCGTCTGGCTCGGTCCGCCGTCGACGCCAAAGACCCACCGCATGTCGTCGTTCGGTCCCGCGATGAACCCGTCGAGGCTCATCATCGTGTGCCAGAGGACCCCCAAGCGGCTTGCCCGGGCCGTTTCTCCTAGAAGAGCTGGTTCTCGCCGGCGAAGATCGCCGAGACCGAGTCGTCCGCGAAGACGTTCTGAATCGTCTCGGCGAGGAGACCGGAGATCGAGAGCACCTCGACGTTGTCCGGCCTGGTCAGCGGGTCGACCGGCACGGTGTCCGTCACGATCACGCGCTCGAACGCGCTGTCGGCGATCCGCTCGAGCGCAGGGTCGTTGAAGAGCGCGTGGGTCGCGCAGGCGTAGACCTTCGTCGCACCGGCCTCGCGCAGCGCCTCGGCACCCGCGCAGAGCGTGCCCGCGGTGTCGATGATGTCGTCCGTCATCACGGCGACCTTGCCCGCGACGTCGCCGATCACGCCGGTGACGCGGGCCTGGTTGTGGCCCGGCCGCTCCTTGTTCAGGACGACGAGGCCGCCGCCGATCATCTCGGCGAACTTGCCCGCGAGCTTGGCGCGGCCGGTGTCCGGCGCGACGGCGACGCGCTCCACGTCGGTGCCGAGCAGGTCGCGGACGTGCTGCGCGAACATCGGCACAGCGACCATGTGGTCGACCGGGATCTTGAAGAATCCCTGCACCTGGCCCGCGTGGAGGTCCATCGTGATCACGCGGTCGACGCCGACCGTTTCGAGCAGGTCGGCGACCATGCGCGCGGTGATCGGCTCGCGCGGCCGCGACTTCTTGTCCTGGCGCGCGTAGAAGTACCAGGGGATCACGGCCGTGATCCGCTTCGCCGAGGCGAGCTTCGCGGCGTTGACCATCATCAGTAGCTCGACGAGGTGGTGCGCGACCGGCGAGTCGGCCGTCTGGACGATGAACATGTCGGCGCCGCGGACCGAGTCGTCGAAGCGGACGTAGCTCTCGCCGTCGGCGAAGGTCTTCAGCGTGACGGGGCCGAGCTCGACGCCCAGGTGGCCGGCGATCTTCTCCGCGAGCTGGGGGTGGGAGCTGCCGGAGACGACGACGAGCCGCTTCGACGGGAAGCGCGGCAGGACGCGCTCGCCGACGGAGTGAGGCTGGGTGCCGGGCGACGCCGCCAGCCCCGGAAGTGCCTCAATCGTGCCGCTTTCCACCTCGCCCCTCCTTGACGATCTGCCGCGGCGCGAAGCCCACGAGCGAGTTGTCCGGGACGTCGTCGGTGACGACGGTTCCCGGAGCCGTCCAAACGTCATCGCCCAGAGTGACCGGTGCAACGAACATAGTGTCCACTGCGACCCTGACGTCGCGCCCGATCGTCGTCTTGCCTTTCTCGCGATCGGGCTGGTGCGGGAAGTTCGCGGTGATCGAGCCGGCGCCGATGTTCGACCCCTCGCCGACCTCGGCGTCGCCGATGTACGAGAGATGCGGCACCTTGGCGCCCGCGCCGATCCGCGACTTCTTGATCTCCACGAATGTGCCCGCCTTCGCGTCCCGTTCGAGGACCGTGCCCGGACGAAGGTAACAGAACGGCCCCACGACGGCGCCCTGGCCGATCGCCGCGTCGATCGCCACCACGTGCGGACCGATCTCGGCTCCGCCTGCGACGCTCGTCGAGCCGCGGAGGACGCAGAACGGATGGACGATCGAGTCCGGCTCGAGGCTGACGCCGGCCTCGATCCACGTCGTCTGCGGGTCGACGATCGTGACACCCGCGAGCATGTGCTCGTGGTTGATGCGGCGCCGCAGCTCTGCCCCGGCCGCGGCCAGCTCGACCCGGGTGTTGACGCCCTCGGCCTCGAGCGGGTCGGCGGCCGCGTGGACTGCGACCCGCTCGCCTGCCTCGACGAGCAGGCGGACCGCGTCGGTCAGGTAGAGCTCGCCCTGGGCGTTCGACGGCTCGAGCCGGTCGAGCGCCGGCCAGAGCGCCGCACCTCGGAAGACGTAGATCGACGAGTTCGACCTCTCGCAGCTCCAGCTGGTCCGGCGTTGCATCGGCGGCCTCCACGATCGCCCGCAGCGCGCCCTGGCCGTCACGCACGATGCGGCCGTACGCGCGCACGTCGGCCGGCTCGAAGGAGAGCACGGTCGCCGCAGCGCCCTCCCGGCGATGGGTGTCGAGCAGGGACTCGAGCAACGCCGTCGTCAGCAGCGGCGTGTCGCCCGAGAGCACGAGCACCTCCTCCGCCCCTGTCAGCGCCTCGCGCGCGCGGCGGACGGCGTCGCCGGTGCCGAGGGGCTCTTCCTGCACCGCGACCGGCAGGTCGCCGAAGGCCTCGGTCGTCTGCGGCGACGCGACGACGACGAGCGGCTGCGGGCCGAGCGGCCGCGCAGCCTCGAGCACCCAGTCGACGAGCCGGCGCCCGAGGAGCGGGTGCAGGTGCTTCGGCGTCGCGGAGCGCATCCGCGTGCCGAGGCCTCCGGCCATCACGACTGCTGCGAGTGTGCCCTTGGTCACGGTCGGCAAAGGATGGCTGGGGCGCCAGGATTCGAACCTGGGATCACGGGACCAAAACCCGTTGCCTTACCACTTGGCCACGCCCCAGTGAACGGAAAGCGAGTGTATAGGGCAGGTCAGCGGCGGTCGGCGAAGAGGGCGACCAGGGCCACGACGGCGATCACCCCGACCGCGACGAGGGCGAGCGTGCCGACGATCACCACCAGCACCGGCACGAGCAGGACGATCGCCTGCCAGACGGCGACGATCCAGAACGCCTCCCGAAGCGTTCCGGAGTTGTGCCCCCGCGCCCAGTAGAAGTAGAGGGCGAGCGCAGCCGCGGCGACGAGGATCGCGAGCAGCGCGGGAATCACGTCGACGGCGACGAGCAGCCCCTCGGCGACCGCCAGGCCGAGTGCGACCTTCAGCCTCCGCTCGTGCAGCCAGCCGGAGCGGCTCGAGGAGCCGTGCTCGATCACGGGCAGCTCGGTCACGCCGTCAACCGTACCAAGCCGGAACCGCGATCCAGGCCCGCGCTCGGCCCGCCAGCGCCCGCCTCGCAGCGTCCGCCTGCCGGCGGTGGTGAAAGAGGCCGTAGACCGCCGGGCCCGCGCCGCTCACGTCGGCGCGGAACGCCCCGAGCGCGAGCAGCTCGGTCGCGAGCGGCGAGGAGGCGAGGTCGTTGGCGGGTAGCGCGGCGAGGTCGCGCGGCCGTTTGATCGTCCGGAGCGTGCGCTCGAGCGTCGCGGCGCGCTCGTCGAAGCCGCCTGCGCCGTCGCGCTCGTCGAACCGGCGGTAGACGTCCGCCGTCGACGCCTTCCGATTGCGGTTCGGCAGCAGCAGGGTGACCCAGTAGTCCTGCGGGAGATCGAGTGGCTCCAGCTCGGAGCCGTCGCCTCGCCCGAGCTGCGGGCCGCGAGAGAGGAAGAAGGGGACGTCGGAACCGAGCCCGGCGGCGAGGTCGTGCAGCTCCGAGGCGGGAAGCGGCTCGGGCAGCGTCTCGTTCGCGAGCCGGAGTGCCGTCGCGGCGTCCGAGCTGCCGCCGCCGAGGCCCGCCGCGACCGGGATCCGCTTCGTGATCCGAGCCCGCCAGCGCGGCTCGGTGCCGGCAGCCGCCGCGAGCGCTTCGAGCGCGCCACGGACGAGCGTGTCCTCCGCGAAGCCGTCGACCCGAAGCCCGGACGCAGGCTCGATTGCGACGCGGTCGGCCAGGTCGAGGCGCTGCAGGACGGTCACGACCTCGTGCTTCCCGTCCGGGCGCCGAGGCCCGACGACGAGCGCGAGGTTGAGCTTCGCCGTCGCCGGCGCCCGCGTCACGCGAGCGCCTCGGCGAGCGCGACGAACTCGGCCGGGGTGAGCGCCTCCGCTCTCACCGTCGCCGGGCGGCCGATCGCCTCGAGGGCGGCCACGCCCCGCTCCCGATCCGCGAGGCCGGTGAGTGCCAGCGAGTTCGGCAGCGTCTTCCGCCTGTGGGCGAATGCCGCCTCCACCACAGCCCGGATCTCCTGCCAAGCGGCCGGCCGCTCGACGCGCTCGAAGGCGACGAGCGCCGAGTCGACGTTCGGCGGCGGGCGGAACACGGTCCGCGAGACGGGATGGAAGCCGGTCCGCCGCGTCGCCAGCTGGAGCACGACCGAGACCGTCCCGTAGGCCTTCGTCCCCGGCTGCGCGAAGAACCGGTCGGCGACCTCGCGCTGCACCATCACGCACCAGCTCCCGATCGAGGGCAGCCCGTCGACGCTCTCGACGACGATCGGCGTCGCGACGTTGTAGGGCAGGTTCGCCACGAGCTTGCGCGGCGGCGGCTCGAACGCGGAGAGGTCGAGCCGGAGCGCGTCGCCCCAGTGCAGGTCGACGTTGTCCCGGCCCGCGAGCGTGCGGGCGAGTGCCGACTCCAGCGACCGGTCGAGCTCGACGGCGTGCACGTGACGCACGCGCTCCACGAGGTACCGGGTCAACACTCCTTTCCCAGGCCCGACCTCGAGCACGACGTCCTCGGGGTCGAGCTCCGCGAGCCGACCGATCACGCCGAGGATGTTCTCGTCGGCGAGGAAGTGCTGGCCGAGCGACTTCTTCGGCGTCACCTTCACGGGTCGAGGCCGAAGGCTGCGGCAGCGTTCGCATCGATCCGGGCGGCGAGCGCGTCCGGATCCTCGCCGCGGACGTCGGCCAGCACGGCGAGCGTCCGGATCACGTTCGCCGGCTCGTTCGGCCGGCCGCGCAGCCCCTGCGGCGAGAGGTAGGGACTGTCCGTCTCGGCGAGCAGCCGCTCGGGCGGGACGCGCGCCGCAGCCTCGCGCAGCGGCTCGTTCCTGGGGAAGGTCACGTTGCCGGCGAACGAGGCGTACCAGCCGTGCTCGAGCGCCGGGTCGAGCAGCTCGGGCTCCGAGAAGCAGTGGAGCACGACGGTACCGGCGAACCCGGCGAGGATCGCGGCCGTCTCGGCAGCGGCCTCACGGCAGTGGATCACGACCGGCTTGCGAAGCTCGGCCGCCAGCCCGAGCTGCGCCTCGAGGAGCCGGCGCTGGTCACCGGGCTCGGCGATCCGGTGGTGGCCGTCGAGGCCGGTCTCGCCGACGGCGGCCGCCTTCGGGTGCGCGAGCAGGCCACGCAGCTCCTCCACGCGCGCCGCCTCCGCGGTGGAGGCCTGGTGCGGATCGATGCCGAGCACGGCGTGGACGCCCTCGTGCCGCTCGGCGAGCGCGAGCGCACGACGGCAGGAATCGATCCCGGTCCCGACGGTGACGATGCGTGTCACACCTGCGTCTCGTGCCCGCTCGACGGCGCCGTCTGGATCGTCGAGCGCGTCGAGGTGGGCGTGGGCGTCGGTCACGTCGCGGCGGCGAGCCGCATCCGCTCGAGCTCGTCCGCGACGACGCGCTCCGGGTCGAGCTTGACGAACAGCGTCTGCGGTTCGCGCAGCTCCTGGCCCGCGGGCAGGACGCTCGGCTCCCAGCGGCCGACCCAGCTCGAGTAGTCGCCGGTCAGGACGGTGTACGGCGTGGATTCCGCGTCGATCCGGCGCGACTCGACCTGGCCCGCGATCACCGTGTCGTAGCCGAGCAGCTCGTGCAGCCGCTGCGAGCTGAAGGGCAGGAACGGCAGGAACAGGAGCTTCAGGTTGTCGATCGCCTGCAGCGCGACGTGCAGCACGGTCGCGGCGCGGTCGCGGTCGGCCTTGACGAGCGCCCACGGCTCCTGGTCGCTGACGTACTGGTTCACGCGCGACGCGAGCCGCATCGCCTCGGCGAGCGCGGCGCGGAAGCGGGCCTTCTCGATCAGGTCGCCGACCGTGCCGAACCCGGCCTCGACGTCGCGCAGCACGGCGTCGTCGTCGTCGGTCGCGGCTCCCCGCTCGGGGACGCGGCCGAAATGCCGGTGGGCATTCGTGAGCGTCCGGTTGACGAGGTTGCCCCAGTTCGCGACCAGCTCGTCGTTGTTGCGACGGACGAACTCGGCCCAGGTGAAGTCGGTGTCCTGCGTCTCCGGGCCGGCCGCGGTGAGGAAGTAGCGGAGCGCGTCCGCGTCGTACCGCTCGAGGAAGTCGCCGACGAGGATCACGACGCCCCGGCTGGTGCTGAACTGCTTTCCCTCCATCGTCAGGAACTCGCTCGAGACGATGTCGTACGGCAGCTCGAGCGCACGGCCGGCGCCGATCTCCCCGCCCGTGCCGTAGCCGAGCAGCTGGCTCGGCCAGATCACGCTGTGGAAGACGATGTTGTCCTTGCCCATGAAGTAGTAGTGGCGCGCAGCCGGGCTCTGCCACCACTCCCGCCAGGCGTCCGGCGTGCCGCGGTTCCTCGCCCACTCGACGGCTGCGGAGAGGTAGCCGACGACCGCGTCGATCCAGACGTAGATGCGCTTGTCGTCGCGCTCGTCGTAGCCCTCGACCGGGATGCGGACGCCCCAGTCGAGGTCGCGGGTGACGGCCCGCGGGCGGAGCTCGCGAACGAGCTCGAGCGAGAACCGCTTCACATTCGACCGCCAGTGATCCTGCTTGCCGATCCACTCGGCGAGGCGGTCCTTGAACTGCGGCAGGTCGAGGAAGAGGTGCGACGTCTCGTGGAAGACGGGCGGCTGGCCGTCGATCTTCGAGCGCGGCTCGATCAGGTCTTCCGGATCGAGCTGTTTGCCGCAGTTGTCGCACTGGTCGCCGCGTGCCTCGGGGAAGCCGCAGTTCGGGCAGGTGCCCTCGACGTAACGATCCGGCAGCGTCTGCCCGGTCGAGGCGGAGAACGCCCCGACTGTCGTCTGCTCGAAGATGGCGCCATGGTCGTACAGCGTGCGGAAGACGTCCCGCACGACGTGGTGGTGGTTCTCGGTCGTCGTCCGGGTGAACAGGTCGTACGACAGGCCGAGCCGCCGCAGGTCCTCGCGGATGATCTCGTTGTTCCGGTCGGCCAGCTCACGCGGCGACACGCCCTCCCGGTCGGCGGCGACCATCACCGGCGTGCCGTGCTCGTCGGTGCCGCTGACCATCAGGACGTCGTTGCCCTTGAGCCGGTGGTAGCGCGCGAACACGTCCGACGGGACGCCGAACCCCGCCACGTGGCCGATGTGCCGCGGGCCGTTCGCATACGGCCACGCGACCGCGACGAGGATCTTCTTCGGAGCGGACGCCATGGGCGCCCATGATAGGAGCCTCGTCCTGCGCGACGGCGACGCGCAGCCGCCTGGAAGCGACGGCCGCGAGGACCCCGAGCACTGACAGGAGCGCGACGGCAAGGAGGAGGACGCGCCGGCGCGGACGCTGCTCGACGCCGGTGGGCGACTCCGCGGGCACGCGGCGGTGGACGGCGACGGACCCCGCCGCGAGCGGCGGCGACGCGGCCCGTGCGCCGACGGCCGGAAGAGGCACGTCGCGGCGCGGCGCAGGCTGCGCCGGGCGGCCTCTTCGCTCCGGCCGAGCGCGAAGGCGAGCCCGACGCTCCGGCTCGGCGACCGCATCCCGGGGCGGCACGGCTGCCTGGGAACGACCAGCTCGCGGGCCGGGCATCCGCCCGATCGGGTCGACGCGCCTGCCGCGGGGCAGCGCGGCAGGCGGCGCCGTCGAAGCGTCTGCACCGCTCGCCGTCCGGGACGAGCGCACGGCCAGGGGTGCAGGCGGTACCGCGGGCGGCAACTCCGCGCGCGCCGCCCCGCCGGCCGGCGTCACGTCGTCCGGCGGCTGCTCCTCCGGGTCGATGGTCGGCGACAGGCCCTCAGGCGCGGCGACCTCGACAGCGGCCGGCGCAGCCGGTACCGGCTCGGCCCGCGGCTCCGGGACGGGCGCAGTCGCGCGCGCCGGCAGCAGTCCCAGCGGATCGACGTACCCC
This sequence comes from uncultured Gaiellaceae bacterium, assembly GCA_963808915.1. Lineage (GTDB taxonomy): Bacteria > Actinomycetota > Thermoleophilia > Gaiellales > Gaiellaceae > CAVTBT01. The sequence continues at coordinate 236,141 of CAWEHJ010000003.1, forward strand.
TCCTCGTCCGACGCCACCCGGATCCCGAGGTGGACATGCGGCTCGACCGCCTCGAGCTCGGCGCTCGTCCCGATACTCCCGACCGTGTCGCCCTCTGCGACCATCCGGCCCTGTTCGACGAGCAGTGAGCCGAGCTGTGCAAGCGTCACGGCGTAGCCGTCGGGCGTCCGGATCGAGACGACGAGGCCGTTGCCAGGGACAGGCCCGGCGAACGAAACCTCGCCGGCGGCCGGCGCACTCACCGGAGCTCCGACCGGGGCACCGATGTCGACGCCGCGGTGCTGGCCTCCGGCATACGGGTCCGAACCGACCCGGAACGGGCGCAACACGGCTCCTCCGGCCGGCCACGTCCATGCGGGCGCGGGCGTGGCGACGATCAGGCTCGCGACGGTCGCGACCACGGCCACCCGGATCATCGACACGTCCCGCCACCTCCTGTTGTCCGATTTGACGACGCCAAGCCACGGTACCGAGAGTGACCGCTGTTGTCAAATCTGTCTACAGCGAGCCGCGGTACAGCGTGTTGCGACCGATCCCCGTGAGCCTCGCGACGAGCTCGGCCGCCTGCCGTCGCGGCACGCCTGCCGCGACCAGCTCTGACATCGCCGCCATCGCCTCCCCCTCGTCCGGCTCTGCGTGGCCACCGCCGACGACCAGCGTGATCTCGCCGCGCGCGCCCTCTGCGAACCGGCTCGCCAGCTCGGCTGCAGTCCCGCGCACGACCTCCTCGAACCGCTTCGTCAGCTCGCGGCAGACCGCCACAGGGCGCTCCGGCAGCGCGACCGCGAGCGAGCGGAGCGTCGCCGGGCAACCGCTGCGGCGACTCGAAGGCGACCGCGGGATGCGGCCAGCCGGCGAGCTCCCGCCAGAGCGTCTCGAGCTCGGCGGCCCGTCTCGGCAGGTAGCCGAGAAACTGGTAGCGCTCGCCCACGAGCCCGCTTGCCACGAGCGCCGTCTCGACCGCCGACGGCCCCGGCAGCACCGAGACCGGGACACCCTGCTCGAGCGCGGCGGCGATCAGGCGCGCGCCCGGGTCGTTCACCCCGGGCAGCCCCGCGTCCGAGACGAGCGCGACCCGCTCGCCCGCCTCGAGCCGAGGGAGGAGCTCCGCCGTCCGGGCCGCCTCGTTGTGTCGGTGGTAGCTGATCAGCCGGGCCTCGATCTCGTGGCGCGAGAGCAGCGTCCGCGTGCGGCGGGTGTCCTCGCAGAGGACGACCGCCGCGGCGCGCAGCTCGGCGAGGACACGGAGCGTGACGTCGTCGAGGTTGCCGATCGGAGTCGCGCAGACCGAGAGCACGCGGGCCTCAGGAGACGAGCTCGAGGGCGAGGAGCCCGGCGCCGACCACGCCGGCGTCGGCACCCAGCTCGGCCTCGACGAGCCGAATGGTCTCTCCCGCCGGCGGAAGCGCCTCCTGGCGCGCCGATTCCAGCGCTGGGCCGAGCAGCAGCTCCCCCGCGGCCGTGCCGAAGCCACCGCCGACCACGACCACTTCCGGCCCGAACATGTTCACGAACGAGCCGACCGCGGCGCCGAGCAGACGCCCGATCTCGGCCAGCGCCGCGCGCGCTGCCTCGTCGCCCGCCTGCGCGCGCTCGACGAGCTCCTCCGCGCCCGCGTCGCCCCCCCAGAGCCGCTGCGCCACCCGGTCGGCCGCCGACCCCGACGCGACCGCCTCGAGATGACCGCGGCCCGTGCAGGCCCCCTGACAGCGCTCGCCGCCCGCGACGACCACCACGTGGCCCAGCTCGGCCCAGCCGCGGTATGGCCTGCCGTCCAGCACCAGCCCGCCCCCCACGCCGGTGCCGAGCGTGAGCATGACGAGATCGCTCGTCCCGCGGCCGGCGCCCAGCTTCCACTCCGCCAGCGCGGCCACGTTCGCGTCGTTGTCCACGGCTGTCGGCAGCCCGACGCGCTCGGCCATCACGTCCCGGAACGGCAGCTCCCCGAGCGGGATGTTGACCGAGCCGATCGTGACCCCGGTGCGCCGGTCGATCCGGGACGGGAGCCCGAAGCCGACCGCTCCCACGCCGTCCGCGTCGAGGGCGCCGATCGCCTCGACGATGCCGTCGAGCAAGGCATCCTGCGACCCCGTCGGCGTTGCGATCTCGTGCCGCTTGCGCACCGCGCCCTCGCGGTCGATCACTCCGGCGAGGATCTTCGTCCCGCCGACGTCAACTCCGATGACGCGGGGTGCGGTCACGGGGCGCGGCTACCATACCCGCCCGGATGGCCGAGGGACAGAAGCCCTACCGCGTTTACCGCGGCGGCCGCGCGAAGGGCAAGGTGCCGCTGGTCCGCAAGACCGAGGCCGACCGCCGCGACCGCAACGGCCGTGGACCGGCCGGTCCCGAGACGACGAAGCGCCGGCGCCGGTTCCGCTGGGGACGGCTGCTGGCGATCGGGATCCCGTCCCTGTTCCTCCTGATCGTGATCTGGACCGTGCTCGGCTACCTCGCCGTCCGACGCGGGATCGAGGACGCGAACAACCGCCTGCCCGCGGCGGTTGCCGCCGCGCTGACACCGCAGGACGGGCTGCTGCTCACGCATCCCACCCAGGTGCTGCTGCTCGGCACCGACGGCGACCGCACCGTACGTCGCTCGGGCTTCAACCGATCGGACTCGATCATGCTGCTGCGCACGGATCCCGACCGGAAGCGGATCGCCTACCTCTCGATCCCACGCGACCTGCGGGTCGAGATCCCGGGCTACGGCACGCGCAAGATCAACTCGGCGATGCAGCTCGGCGGCACCGCGCTCGCGCTGAAGACCGTCGAGAGCCTGACCGGCCTCGAGGTGAACCACGTCGCGATCGTCGACTTCGACGACTTCAAGGGTGTGATCGACGCGCTCGGTGGCGTCACCGTCGACGTGCCGAAGAAGATCGTCTCCAACAACTTCGACTGCCCCTTCGACGCGAAGCGCTGCGCGAGCTGGCAGGGCTGGCGCTTCGCCAAGGGGTCGCAGGAGATGACCGGCAGGCGCGCCCTGATCTACTCGCGCATCCGCGAGAACCGGCTCGACCCCTCCGACAACGACCTGACGCGGAACGCGCGCCAGCAGCAGGTGCTGGACGGGATCGCGAACGAGGTGACGAGCTTCGGGACCTTCGTGCGTCTGCCCTGGATCGGCGACGACCTCGTCAAGCCGCTCGCGACCGACCTGTCCGCCGGCCAGCTGCTGCAGCTCGGCTGGACGCGGTTCCGCTCGGACGAGTCGCGAGCGCTTCACTGCCGGCTCGGCGGCACGCCCGAGTCGATCGGCGGCGAGTCCGTCCTGCTCGGCGGCGAGGACAACGTCGCCGCCATCGCGATGTTCACCGGCCGCTCTGCCGCCCAGCCGCCACCGCCGGGCTCCGGTCTCTACGGCGCCGGTTGCGCCGTGGGGAAGAGCCTCTAGGAGCCCTCCTAGTCCTTCGCGGCGGGCTTCTTGTCGCCGCCGGCATCCTTCTTCGGTGCGTCGCCGGCCGGCTTCGCGTCCGAGGAGCCGCCGCCACTGCCGTCGCTGCCGCTGCCGCCCCCACCGTCGCCGTCCTTGGCCGCCGCCTTGCGGCCACCGCGGCCGTAGTCCGTCGAGTAGAAGCCGGAGCCCTTGAAATGCACCGCGATCGGGAACAGCACCTTCTCCATGGGCGACGCGCCGCAGACCTCGCAGCCCTCCGGGGGTGCGTCGCTCATCCGCTGGAAGACCTCGAACGTATGCCCGTTCGGGCACCGGTACTCGTAGATCGGCACGGTCGGCAGAGGCTAGCAGCGAGAATCGACGGCAACCCGTGACGCAGACCCTCGAAGCCGAGCCTCGCTGGCACTCCGCGGACGCGAGTGCCGAGGAGCTCGCCGAGCGCCGATTCCGCCTAGCCGTCGGCGGCCTGACGCTTGCGGCGGCCCTCTTTCTCGCCCTGCGGCTGACCGCCTGGCCGCCGCACGAGGACGAGACGCTGGCGCTCTTCGTCGGCAGGCACTCGCTCGGCGATCTCTTCGGCGTCGTGCTCGACGAACGCGGCGGGGCGCCGCTCCATTTCCTCGTCGCCTGGGCGGTCGCGCACCTCGGCCTCGGGCTCGAGGGGCTCCGCGCCGCGTCGGCGTTGTTCGCGGTCGCCAGCGTCCCCGCGGTCGCGGCACTCGTGCGGCGGCTCTCCGACCGGCGGACGGCGCTGGTCGCGACCGCGCTCGTAGCCGCGAGCTGGATGCTCCTCTTCCACGGCGTCTACGGCCGGATGTACAGCCTGTTCCTGCTCACCAGCACGCTCTCGTATCTCGCACTCGTGGCGGCGACGGAACGCGGCGGCACGCGGCGCTGGGCCCTCTGGGTCGTGGCGATCCTCGCGGCGGTCGCGACGCACCCCTACGGCGCGCTCGTGCTCGCCTCACAGGGTGTCTATGTGCTGCTCGGCGCACGCGACCGCCTTCGCGCGGCGATCGCCGCCTTCGCGGCCGTGGCCGTGCTCGGCATCCCCTTCTGGCTCACGGATCTCGTGCTGGCTGGGCGGTTCGACGTCGGCGTCGGCGGAGGCGGACAGAAGCTCTCCGGCCCGGTCTCGCTGATGCAGTACCTGGCGGAGACGATCGGCGACTTCACCGCCGGCTGGCCACCGGCGATCGCGGCCGTCCTGGTCGGCACCGCGTGCGGCGCGGTGCTGCTGCGGCGCCGCCGACCTCGCGCAGCTCTCCTGGCCGCCTGCGCCGCCGGAGTGCCGGTCGCTCGCGTTCCTCGCCGCCCGGCTCGGGCGGGAACATCTCGCCGGAGTCGAGGCACCTGATCTTCGTGCTGCCGTTCGTCGCGCTCGCGCTCGCGACGGCGCTGCTCCGGCTCGAGGCGTGGAGCCGGCCGGCGGCGGGCGCCGCGCTGGCGATCCTGCTGGTGGCCGAGGTGGCCTGGGGCTGGCACAAGACGCCGCCGCTCTTCGTCGGCGAGCCGTCGTCTCGGGTCGCGGCCCGGGCGGCCGCCTCCGACTGGCTCGCGCACACGAGCCGTCCGGACGACGTGCTCTTCGGCTACGACCCGCTCTTCCTCGGCGCGTGGGAGCGGAACGGCGACTTCCCGCTGACCGTGGTGCCGCGCGCCGACGTCAAGCTGGCGCTCGGGACGACCCGCAAGGCGACGAAGCCACTCGGCCGCGGCGTCTGGGTCTTCGACTCGAGCGACACGAACAACTTCGACCCGCGGCCGACGATCCGGCTCGTCACGCCGCAGCCGGCCGCGGACTTCGAGGCACGGACCTTCGGGCCGTTTCTCGTCATCCGCACCCGCGAGCCGACGCGGACACAGGCGAACTACTTCGTCCAGGCCCGCCGCGCCCAGCTCGTCGGCAAGGCGCTCTTCCTCGGCGACGCCGACATCAACTACCAGACGGTCGTGCGGGCGGGACGCCGGCTCGGCGTCTACACGCCCCGTTCGCGCTCGATCAGCTCGCGGTAGCAGGGCGCGCCCTCGAAGGCGGCCAGCCCCGCGGGCGTCTCGCGCTCGTCCTCGCGTCGCGCGGCCGCACGCAGGCGGCGGGCCGCGGCGATCCCGGCCGAGGCGCCAACGACGCCACCGATCAGGAACGAGCGAAGACGGTCGCGATGGCGCTCCTCGTCCATGAAAGCATCGTAGGTCATGCGCCTCGTCTGCCTCGGCGACCTCCTGCTCGACGTGATCGTGCGGCTCGAGCAGCCGCTCGCTGCCGGAATGCGTGCCGACGCGAGCGCCGTCACACACACCGGGCCCGGCGGCCAGGCGGCCAACGTGGCCGCCTGGGCCGCGTCACTCGGTGCAGACGCACGCTTCGTCGGCAAGCGCGGCGACGACGATGCGGGCCGGCTGGTCGCAGCCGGGCTGGCGGCCCGCGGGGTCGAGGTCGTGGGGCCTGTCGTCGACGGTCGGAACGGCGTCGTCGTCTCGCTCGTCTCGCCCGACGGCGACAGGACGATGGCCTCCGACCGGGGGGTCGCGCCCGACCTGCGCGCCGAGGAGCTCGACCCGGCCTGGTTCGAGGGCTGCGACCACCTGCACCTCTCCGGCTACTCGCTGCTCCGCTCGCCCATCGACGGCGCTGCGCGGCTGTGCGGCATCGCTCGCGCCTCGGGTCAGCGTCGACCTCTCGTCGTGGAGCGTGATCGAGGCCTACGGGGCGGCGCGCTTCCGGGCGCTGCTCGAGGAACTGCAGCCGGCGGTCGTGTTCGCGAACGAGGACGAGGAGCGGCTGCTCGGCGGGCCGATGGGCGGCACGACCTGGGTGCTGAAGCGCGGAGCGGCCGGCGTGGCCGTCGACGGCGCGCCGCACGCCGCCCATGCAGCGGAGGCCGTGGTCGACACCACCGGCGCCGGCGACGCCCTCGCCGCCGGCTTCCTGCTCGGCGGTGTCGAGCTCGGCCTGGAGGCGGCCGCACGCTGTGTGGCGCGGCTAGGCTCGCTGCCGTGACCGGGCCCGTCGCCGTCTCCGAGGAGGTCGCCGCCGCGCTGGCGGAGGGGCGCGCGGTCGTCGCACTCGAGACGACGCTCGTGGCGCACGGCTTCCCCGCCCCCGACGGCGTCGAGGTCGGGCTCGAGAGCGAGCGCCGGGTCCGCGCGGCAGGCGCGGTGCCGGCGACCGTCGGCGTGCTCGACGGCCGGATCCGGATCGGCCTGGAGGCCGCCGAGCTCGAGCGCTTCACGCCCGAGGCCCGAAAGTGCGGCGCGCGAGATCTGGCGGCAGCCGCCGTGCAGGGCGCGGTCGGTGCGACGACCGTCGGCGGCACGCTCGCGGCGGTGCGGACGGCGGGCATCTCGTTCCTCGGCACGGGCGGCATCGGCGGCGTCCACCGCGGCTTCCCCTTCCCGCCGGACGTTTCCTCCGACCTCGCCGAGCTCGCCCGCGGCCGGGCGCTCGTCGCGTGCTCGGGCGTCAAGTCCCTGCTCGACGTGCCCGCGACCGCCGAGCTGCTCGAGACGCTCGGCGTGCCGGCGCTCGGCTGGCGCGTCGACACGCTGCCGCTCTTCTACGCGGCAGCGGGCGGACCGCCGGTGTCCGCGCGGGTCGAGTCGGCTGCCGAGGCGGCCAGGATCGCGGCGCAGCACTGGGCCCTCGGCGGCACGCGGGCTCCTCCTCGGGCGGCCCCCGGACGAGAGCCTCGACGTCGAGGAGCTGATCGAGGAGGCCGTCGCCGAGGCGCACGACCGCCACGTATCGTCCGGCGCCGTGACTCCCTTCGTCCTGGCACGACTGCACGAGCGGAGCGGCGGCCGCACGCTCGCGGTCAACCGCGAGCTGATCGCGGCCAACGCGGCGCTCGCGGCCGAGGTGGCCGTGGCCCATGCCGCCTGACCCGCTCACGCTGCTCGAACTGCCGCTCGTCGTCGACGGCTACGAGCTCGAAGGGCTCCGCATCGACGTCTCGACCGGCTTCACGCGGCGGACGACCGTCGTCCACCTCCACGGCGGCGGCGAGGAGGGCGTCGGCGAGGACATCACCTACGTCGCCGACGTGCAGGAGCAGTTCCAGCAGGCGCGGGCCGGTGCTGCCGCTGGCCGGCACCCACACCCTCGAGTCGTTCTCGGGCGCGCTGCCCGAGCTCGAGGACTACCGCCGCTGGGCGTTCGAGAGCGCCGCGCTCGACCTCGCGCTCCGCCAGGCCGGGCAGTCGCTCGCCGACGCGCTCGGCCGCGAGCTCCGGCCGCTCACGTTCGTCGTCTCGACGCGCCAGGGAATCGCCGAGTGGCGCCGCCTCTACCCCGGGCTCCGCTTCAAGGTCGACGCGGAGGAGGACTGGACGGACGACGTGATCGCCGAGCTGGCCGGCACCGGCGCGATCGACACCGTCGACTTCAAGGGCTACTACCGCGGCACGTCGGTCGACCTCGCGCCCGACCCGGAGCTCTACCGTCGCGTCTGCGAGGGCTTTGCCGACGCGTGGATCGAGGACGCCTGGGTCGACGAGACGACACGGCCCGTGCTGGAGCCGCACGCCGCCCGCCTCACCTGGGACGCCCCGGTGCATTCGGTCGCCGACGCCGAGGCGCTGCCGTTTCGCCCGCGCTGCCTCAACGTCAAGCCGTCGCGCTTCGGCTCCGTCCGGCGGCTGCTCGAGTTCTACGCCTGGGCCGCGGAACGAGGGGATCGCGCTCTACGGCGGCGGCCAGTTCGAGCTCGGGCCAGGTCGCGGCCAGATCCAGTACCTCGCCGCGCTCTTCCACCCGGACGCGCCGAACGACGTCGCGCCGCGCGACTTCAACAGCGGCGGCCCCAGGCCCGGGCTGCCGACGAGCCCGCTCGCGGTGCGAGCCCCGCGCGACCGGCTTCCTCGCCGGGTAGCTACTCCAGCGAGCTGAGAAAGGCGTCGACCTCGATCAGCGGCAGCGTCTCGAACTTGACGCTCCCCCGGGCGCCGAGCTTCACCGACATCCGCGCGATCGTGGCGTCGTCGGGCGCCTCGACCACGTTGACGAAGTCGTACTCGCCGAGCGACGCCCACTGGTGCAGCACGCGCGCGCCGAGCTCCTCGACGTCCCGGTTGACCTCGCGCAGCCGGGCCGGGTTCGAGTTGAGGGTCTGGACGCCCTTCTCGGTCAGCTGGGAAAGCATCAGGTAGAGCGGCATCGTTGGCTCCTTGGTCGCGGTGGGTCGAGTCTACGACGGGAGACCGGGACGCGCGGGCCGGCCGCCGGGGCGCTCGCGTCCGACGCGGGCGGCCTGGTCCGCGTAGAGCAGGGCGGCGCCGATGAAGAGCAGCGGCGAGACGACCAGGTCTGCGACGACCACGGCCGCGCGGACGGTGTTGTCGGCCTGCGCGCGGAGCAGGAACGCGAGCGGGAAGCGCGTGACGAAGAAGACGATCACGAGCGTCGCCAGACCGCCGAGCGCGTGGGCGTAGTCGGCGCGTGCGAGCTGGACGCCCCGCCGGAGCGAGGCGAAGACGCCGATCCGCTCCGCGACCGCCGCCGGCACGGCGAGGCCGAGGAACGCCAGCCAGGCGACCGCGAGCAGCGCGAACCACGGCAGGACGAGCGCGGCGGGCGCGAAGACGAGCGTCCCGGCCGCGAGGGCGGTCAGCGTCGTGCGGCGATCGGGCCGGCCGAGCGCGAGCACCGAGGCGCCGACGAACGCCGCCGTGAACAGCGGCGAGAACGCCAGGAAGAGGAGCACCGACGCGCCGACGCTCAGATGCAGCGAGAGCCCGTCCGCCAGCGCGACCGGCACGCCGAGCGCGAGCGAGGGCCAGAACCGATGGCCGTAGAGGCGGATCGACTCGGCGACGAGCTGGCCGACCGTCCGCTCCGCGGGCGGCAGCGGCGCGGGTAGCGGTTCGTGCCGCTTGGCCTTCCGCGATCGACGGCTGGTCTCCGGCACGGCCGCGAACGGTAGCGTCCGGGCCGATGGCCGACCGCCTCACCGTCGCCGTGCTCGGGACGGGCGCGATGGGAGCGCCGATGGCACGGCGAATCCTCGCCGCCGGGCACGACGTCCGCGCCTGGAACCGCTCGCTGGAGCGCGCCGAGCCGCTCGCCGCCGACGGGGCGACCGTCTGCGCCACCCCGGAGGAGGCTGCCGACGGCGCCGACGTCCTGCTGACGATGCTTGCCGACGGGCCTGCGGTGGACGGCGTGATCTCCGACGGGATGCTCCGGCCGCGGCTCGTCTGGCTGCAGACGAGCACGGTCGGCGTCCGCTGGACGGAGCGCCTGTACTCCCGCGCGCACGCCGCGGGCACGCTCTACCTCGACTCGCCAGTGATGGGAACGGTCGCCCCGGCCGAGCAGGGGCAGCTGGTCGTGCTCGCGGCAGGCGACCCGGAGGCCGTCACGCGCGGCGCGCCGGTGCTGGACGCGATTGGACGGGAGACGATCAGGCTCCGAGCGGCCGGCGACGCAACGCGCCTGAAGCTGATCGTCAACGGGGCCCTGCTCGCCTATCTCTCGGGGCTCGCCGAGGCGATCGCGCTCGCGGAGAGGCTCGGGATCGGCGGCGACCGCTTCCTCGCCGCAATCGACGGCGGCCCGATCGGCGCGCCGTACGCGAAGGTGAAGGGCCCGATGATGGTCGGGCGCACGTACGAGCCGAGCTTCGCCCTCGGCCTGGCGCTGAAGGATTTGCGGCTCGAGCTCGAGGCAGCTGCGGACGAGGGGCTCGAGCTGCCGGTATCCGCTGCGGTCGCCGGCATCCTGGCCCGGGCCGAGGAGCTGGGCTACGGCGACTCCGACATGGCAGCGGTGATCGAGGCCGTGAGAGCAGGCAGCGCCTGAGCGAGCGCCGCGAGCGCGTCGTCGAAGCGCCAGAGCCTCCGGTCCTCCTCCTCGATCTCATTTGCGATCGCGCGAACCTCGACGGCCGGGACGCCCGCGAGCTCACAGGCGCGGAGAACGGCGAAGCCCTCCATCGCCTCGACGTCGTGGCCGACGGTGCCGCCGACGACGCCGCTCGTGCCGATCGGGCGGACGGTCGCGCTCGGCACGGCGCGACGCGCGGCTTCGAGCAGGCGCCGATCAGGCGCGACCCGCCGCGGCGCGAGCGGGATCACGACGTCGTCGTACACGGCCTCCGAGCCGATCACGAGCGCGGGCGGCTCGAGGCCGCAGCCGCGCCGGCAGCCGGCGAGGCCGACGTGGAGGACCGCGCCGGGCGGACTACCGGCGAGGGCCGCGGCGGTCGCCGCAGCCGCCTCGACGGGGCCGACGCCGCAGACGAGACCGTCGAGCCCGCCCAGCTCGGGCTCGGTCGCGGCGACCAGCAGGATCACGCCGGGTCGCGCTCGTCGAGCCCGTGCGACTCGCCGTAGTCGGCGAGCAGTTCGAGGAACGGCACGGCGTCGAACGCCTCGGGGCCGAGCACGCCCGTGCCGGCCCAGACGCCCTCGGCGAGAAGCTCGAGCGCGACGACCGGGTTCAACGCGGTCTGGAGCACGACCGCCTGGTGCCCGTACTCGCGCATGCACCGCTCGTTGTCGACGACGTGGTAGAGGTAGACGGCCCTCGGTCTCCCGTCCTTGCCCGTTCCCGTCACGTACGTGCCGGCGCACGTGCGCCCGCGCATCCGGTCGCCGAGGGTCGCGGGGTCGGGCAGCGCCGCCGCGACGACGTCACGGGGCGCGACCTCGTGACCGCGCACCCGCACCGGCTCCGTCGAATCGAGGCCGAGCTTGTGCAGCGTCTGCAGCACCCCGATGAACTCGTCGCCGAGGCCGTACTTGAACGTGACCCGGCGGCAGTCGACCCAGCGCGGCACGAGCAGTACTTCCTCGTGCTCGACGTTGACGCACTCGACCGGCCCGATCCCCTCCGGGAAGACGAACGTTTCGGGCTCGGAGAACGGCTCCGTCGTGTACCAGCCGCGCTCCTTCTCCCAGATCACAGGCGGGTTCAGGCACTCCTCGATCGTCGTCCAGATCGAGAACGTGGGCGCGAAGTCGTAGCCGTCGACGACGAGGTCGGCCCCGTCGCGCACCCCCACCTCGTCGATCTCCGCGAAGAGATGGTCGGCCGCATACCGGGCGAAGACGTCCGAGAGCCCCGGCTCGACGCCGATCCCGACGAGCGCGAGCTGCCCGCGCTCGCGCCAGGCGGCGTCGTGCTCGAACTGCTCGTCGCCGAGCTTGACTCCCGGCTCCTCGTGCGGCCGCTCGGGGTGCGGCCGTGAGAGCGTCATCGCCAGGTCGAGGTAGGTGCAGCCGGCGAGCCCTGCGGCCGCGAAGATCGGCGGGTTGAAGCGAGGGTCGACGGCGTTCAGCACGGCGTCGGCGCGCTCGAGCGCGATCAGCTCGGCGATCCCTTCCCGGTCGGAGGCGTCGACGTGCACGGCCGCGAAGCGCTCGTCGCCCTCGCGCCGGACGACCGCCTGGGCGCGCTCGAGGGACACGTCCGCGAACGTCATGCGCTCGAAGAAGCCGCGCCGCTTCGCGACGGCCGCCACGGCGGCGCCGACGCCTCCCGATCCGATCACGAGCACGCGCACCGGGAGAACCTATCCGTGCACGACGAACGGGCGGCCCGCCGACCGCGGGCCGCCCGTCGCCTGACCACGCTGTCCGCGCTACGCGAGCCGCGTGCGCTGCCGAACCGTGAGGAGGCCGCCGGCGCCGAGGACGAGGCCGAGCGCTCCGAGTGCCGAGATCTCGCCGAGCAGGCTCCAGTCGACCGAGCTGCCGGAGCTGCCCGAGCCACCCGTGGGCTGCAGCTGCTGCGGGCCGCGGCTCACCGCACGCTCGAACGCGTCCGGGTACAGCGCGACGGTCGGCTGCTGCTGCGCATGGCCTGCGTCGTGGTAGGTGGCCAGTGCGCCGATGCCGGTGTCGTGACGCAGCACGGCGCGCTCGAACGCGTCCGGGATCGCCGTCGACGACGTCGGCTTCGCGAGTGCCGCCGGAGCGAGCAGCGCGCCTGCGGTCAGTGCCGCGGCGACTGCTCCGACGAACCTGGTGTGGGTGTTCCGAGTGCTCATCCGATTCCTCCTGGCTCCGGTCACCTCGTGCGACCGACTGGTTCCATGCTGCGACCCTGGGGCCGCGCTGTCGTTCGCGCGCGTGACGCTCCTTCTGTCAAGCCGGCGACACAGGAGTACGCTCGGTCGATGCGCTGGGAGCTCCTGACGGAGGTGCCCGACGAGGAGGTGCGGCGGGTGCTCTCGATCGCCCGGCGACGGACGTTCGCTCGCGGCGAGGTCGTCTTCCACGAGCACGACCCGGCCGACTCGCTCCACCTGGTCGCCCGCGGCCGGTTCGCGGTCCGGATCACGACGCCGCTCGGCGACTCCGCCCTGCTGGCGCTGCGCGGGCCGGGCGAGGCGTTCGGCGAGCTCGCGCTCGTCTCCGGGCCGGAGGCGCTGCGCTCCGCGACGGTCGAGTCGCTCGAGGCCGGCGAAACACACGCCGTCTACCGCCGCGAGTTCGACGCGCTGCGGCGCGAGCATCCGCGCGTCGGCGAGGTGCTCGTGGCGCTGCTCGCCGAGGCGGTGCGACGGACGAACACCCTGCTGCTCGACGCCTACTACGCACCCGCAGAGACGCGTGTGCTGCGCCGGCTGGCGGAGCTCGCGGCCTCGGCCGGCGACGGCGAGGTGCGGCTGACGCAGGAGGATCTGGCGAGCCTGGCGGGCACCTCGCGCGCGACCGTCAACCGTGTCCTTCGCGACGCCCAGCGCCGGGGCCGGCTCGAGCTCCGGCGGGGCCGGATCACGGTCGCGGAGCCCGCAGCGCTTCTCGGTCCGCGGCGAAGCTGAAAGGAGGACTTAGCAACACTGTGTTGCTAAGTCCTCTCCACCTCGCCCCGCGCCTCCAGCCTGAAGACCGCATGCCGCGGCGACTCTGCGAGCCAGGCCTCGTCCGGTGAGTCCGGGCGCGCAGCGAAGAGCCGCCGCGTCAGGCGACTGAGCTCGACGTAGCGGCGGAGCACCGGGACCGCCTGCTCGGGCGTGAGCTCGACGACGGCCAGCCGCTCACGGCGCCGGCCGCGGCGCAGCTCGACCCAGCCGGCCGCACGCGCGTTCAGGACCCAGTTGCGATCAGCGACCGGCGCGACAAGGAAGCGCTGGCCGGCCTCCTCGACGATCGAGACGGGGGTCGACCAGCGCCTGCCGCTCGTGCGACCGACGCACGGTGAGCAGATGCGTGCGAGGCCCGGCGAGGCCGAACCGCGCCAGCGGTCTGAACGACAGCGTTTAACGCGCGTCGCCAGGGGGTCTTCCGGTACGGGTTCGGCACGGGGCGAGCCTACGCGGAGGCGCGCTGCATCAGCCTGCGCGCAGGGCGACGGACCGGCCGAGCTCGACCGCCTCCGCGAGGCTCAACGCACCACCACGCTCGACGAGATCGGCCATCGCCCCGTCCCCGCAGAGTGCCGACGCTCGTTCGAGCGTCCCTTCGTGGAGACGACGCTCGAAGGGCTTGAAGCTCGCGCCCATCTGGTTGAGCAGCGACTGCGCGGCGCCGAGGAGGAGGGCAGCCCGTTCGCCGTCGCCGGTCGCCGCGGCGAGTCCGGCAAGCCCCTCGAGGCACCACGCGAGATCCTCCTGGTCGCCGGCCTCGTGGCTCAACGACAGGCTCTCGACGAATCGCGCGACCGCGTCAGGGAAGCGCTCGAGCATCAGGTCGACCGCTCCGCGGTTGAAGAGCGACCGCGCGATGTTCGACGTGTCGCCGAGCGCCTGCAGGAGCCCGTGGCTCTCGGCGAACAGCGGCTCGGCCCGACCGTAGTCGCCCATCGTCAGAGCGACGTCGCCGAGATTGTTGAGCGCGAGCGCCAGGATCCGCTGGTCGCCCACCTCCCGGGCGAGCGCGACAGCTTCCTCGAGCACCTCGATGGCACGGTCGGCGTCGCCGGCAGCGAGGACGATCGCACCGAGATTGCTGAGCGCGTTCGCGACCAGCCGTCCCTCCGCCGTGTCTCGCGCGACGGCGAGACCGTCTTCGGCGAACGTCGTCGCGGCGGCATAGTCGCCCTGGAGCAACGCGATCGCGGCGGCAGCGGTCAGGGCGCGACGATGCAGCAGCGGCGAGGCACCTTCGGCATGAGCCAAGCCGTGCTCGAGGCGGCGACGCCCCTCGATCAGGTGACCGCGCACGTACCAGAACCGAAACAGGGAGACCGTGAGCCGCAACAGGAGCTCGGACTCGCCGCGGACCTCGAGCTCGGTGAGCGCGGCTCGCAGGTTGTCGTGCTCAAGCTCCAGTTGCGCGAACCAGCGCGTCTGGTGCTCGCCGCTGAACTCACGCTCGGCCTCCTCGGCCAGCGCGAGACACCACTCGGCGTGGCGAAGACGCACGGCGGCGTCCGTCCCGGGAGCACGTGCCCTGAGCTCGTCGGCGTACTCGCGCATCGTCTCCAGCAATCCGAAGCGCGGCTCGTCGGCCACGTCGATCCGGCGCACGAGGTTGTGGTCGACGAGCGCAGCGAGCGTGTCCACGCCGGCGTCACACACGGTCTCCGCCGCGCCGAGGGAGGCTCCGCCCGAGAACACACTGAGCCGTGTGAAGACCTCGCGCTCCTCGTCGCCGAGCAGGCCGGCGCTCCAGTCGAGAGTCTCGCGCAGCGTCTGCTGGCGAGTCGGGAGGTCGCGCGGCCCGCCGGTGAGGAGCGTCAGGCGGCTGGAGAGCCGCTCGCGCAGAGCGCTCGGCGTCAGCGAGCGGATGCGGGCGGCCGCGAGTTCCACGGCGAGCGGAAGACAGTCGACGCGGCGGCAGATCTCGCGGAGGTCCGCCTCGTTCGCGGCGGTCACCGCGAAGCCGTGCTCGAGCGAGCGGGCACGCTGCTCGAACAGCTGGATCGCCGCGTCCTCGATCAGCGGCGAGACCGGGAACACGTGCTCACCCGAGACGTGCAGCACCACCCGGCTGGTCCCGATGATCGTCAGCCGTGGCGCGCGCGCCAGGAGCTCGACGAACGCGGGCGCTCCCTCACGTACGTGCTCGACGCTGTCGAGGACGAGCAGGAGCTCCTGCGCCGCGAGAGCATCGGCGAGTGCCCCGAGCGGCTCCCGACCGGCGGGATCGGCGAGCCCGAGTGCATGGGCGATCGCCGGCACCACGAGCGCCGGATCGCCCACCTGCTCCAGCTCGACGAGCGCGACGCCGTTCGCGAAGCTCGGGGCCGCCGCACGGGCGGCTTCGAGGGCGAGTCGAGTCTTGCCGCTGCCGCCCGCGCCGGTGAGGACGAGCAGCCGCGCTTCCCTCCGTCGCAGGAGATCTCCGAGCTGCTCGAGGTCGCGCTCGCGGCCGACGAGCGGATTCGGCGGGACCGGGAGAGCTGAGGCGGTTGGGCCGCCCACCTGCACGTCGAGGACAGGATCCTGGTGGAGGATGCGCCGCTGCAGCTCGCGGAGCGCCGGGCCCGGCTCGAGCCCGAGCTCGTCGAGTCGCGCACGGGTGGCCGCGTACTGCTCCAGCGCGTCGGATTGACGGCCGGAGCGGTAGAGCGCCAGCATCGCGAGCTCCTGGAGCCGTTCGCGCAACGGGTGTTGCGCCGCCAGCGCCAGCGCCTCGGCGAGCACGTCGCCGTGCCGCCCGAGGGCGAGCTGCGCGGCCATCCGCTCCTCGAGTGCGCCGAGCCGGAGCTCCTCGAGCCGCTCCGCCTCGCCGCGAGCCAGCTCCTCGTACGCGAGCTCACCGAAGGCACGCCCGCGCCAGAGCGCGAGCGCCTGGGCTGCGAGGGAGAGCGCGAGCGCGGGGTTGCCGTCCCGGCCGGCCGCCGCCGCCTCGGCGAGCAGGCGCTCGAAGCGCGCCGAGTCGACGGCGTGGGCCGAGAGCTCAAGGGAGTACGCGCCCGCGTGCGTGGCGACCGCGATCCCCTCGGGCAAGGCAGCCCGAAGCTGCGAGACGTAGACCTGGACGAGCTTGCGCGCCGACGCGGGCTCGGCTCCGTCCCACACGGCCTCCACGAGCTCGTCCACCCCGCACGGGCGGCCGTCTGCGAGGACAAGCGCCGTCAGCAGGCGCACGAGCTTGGCCGGCAGCGCTACCGGCCCGTCGTCGCCGACGAGCTCGACCGGTCCGAGCACACGTACGTCCACCGCAGGCACTCGCCCCATTCTCATGGCAGGGGAGCGGCTTTGAAAGGCGCCTATACCGCGACTAAAGGCAGGCGCGTCACGGTGAGCTCGGGCCTTGAGCCTCATGGCCATTCGCACAACGCGCACCGAGGAGGAACCGATGGTTCGACGGATTCGACTTCGGCCACGGGTCGTCGTGGTCACGCTGGCAGCGCTCGCGGCGGTCGTAGCCGCAGGCACGGCGCTCGCGACGACGGCCGGCGCGCCCGGCCGCTGGACGGTGATCGCGCGTGGCGCGGTGCCCGCCGACTCGGCCAGCGAACTCGGCCTGGCGCGCACGCCGGACGGCACGCTCCACGTCGCGTGGAAGGAGCGCACCAGCCCATCGAAGGAGGCGATCCGTCACAGCACCGTCTCGCCGGCGGGCGGGGTTGGCGCGACCAGCACGATCGTCGCCGGGTGGACGGGGCTCAGCGACCCGGACCTCGTCGTCGGGTCGGGCGGACTGCGCGTCTTCTTCGGCGGCCAGCACTCGACGTCGTCGTCGGACCCGGACGCGGGGCTCCTGACCGCGAGCGGCCTGGAGGGCGGAGGCTCGTGGACCAGCCCCGCGATCGTGCACCGGCGGAACCAGGTCGGGGCGGCGCGAAATCCCTCGACCACGGTGGCGGCCGACGGCACGCCGTTCCAGAGCTGGTACGGCATCAGCGAGATCTACGTCCACCGCGGCCTCACATTCGACCAGACGGACCACGTGTTCACGGCGGCGCCGGCCCTGAACCAGTTCGGGCCGACGATCGTGACCGACGCGGCCGGCCGGCTCTGGGTGAGCTGGTGCGGCTTCGCCCAGGGCGCCGGCGGGCTGTACCTCCAGCGGGTGGATCCGCGCACGGGCACTTCGGCCGGCCCGCCCTCGAAGCTGCCGGGCTCCACGACGACGTTCGGGGGCTCCCAGGTCTCGACGTGCAACCTCGAGCGCACGGTCGCGCGCCGCACGCCGATGGTGGCGCGCGCGGGCGGCGGAGTCTTCGTCGCCGGCGCGGCCGGCTACCCGACGCTGTCGCGGGTGCTCGTGTGGCGCATCGACCCGTCCGGCGGCATTCCGCAGGGCTCGTTCGTGGTGGCCAGGGACAAGGCGTTCGGCCACTCGACGCCCGTGCTGGCCGCGGCGCCGGACGGCCGGATCTGGGTCGCCTGGCTCGAGCTTCGCCCCGGCGCGGCCACGATCGCGGCCCGCCGGTCGAACCACACCGGGACCGAATGGGGCGAGCCGGTCCGCGTTCGAGCGTCGGGGAAGTGGCTGCTCGGCGCGCTGAACGTCTCCGCCCAGAGCGGCAAGCTCGACGTCCTCGGGTTGATGCACACCGTCTCCGGTGAGGCGAGCGTCCAGCACACGCAGCTCCTGCCCGGACTGACGTTGAGGCGCGCGGCGACGACTCGCAGCAGCGACGGTCGCGTCGTCACGATCCGCTTTCGGGTCTCCGACGCTGGCGATCCCGTCGCCGGCGCGCGGGTCACGCTCTCCGGCGGGCGCGGCTCGGCCGTGACGGGCGGCAACGGCATCGCCGCCTTCGCGAATCCGAGTCCCGGCATCATCCGGGCGACCGCGACGAAGCCGGGCTACGCCGGCGCAACCACGACCGTCCGCTGCTGTTGAGCCGCGTCGTGTCGTACGCATTCGTCGAGGACGTGGCCGCGACCTGGGAGCAGTACGAGCCGTTCGCGGCTGCTCTTCGGGAGCCTCTCCCGGACGGCCTGATCCTGCACGCGGCCGGTCCGACCGACGAGGGGTTCCGAATTATTGCCGTCTGGGAGAGCGAGGAGGCGTGGCGGCGCTTCCTCGCCGACCGGCTCGGCACGGCCGTCGACGGCGCGGCAGCGGTGCCGCCCGTCTTCCGCGCGCTGCGGCCCGCGCACATCGTCTACGGACAGAGGGAGGAAGCGAGATGAAGGTGTGGAGCAAGCGGCGGGCGATCCTGCTCGCGACAGTCGCGGCGGTCAGCGCCGTCGCGATCGGCGGCACGGCGCTGGCGGCCCTGACGGGCGACGTCAAGACGTTCACGGGCTGTCTGACGAGCGGCGACGCCGTGATCGTGAAGGTGAAGGAGGGCGATTCGCCGAAGTCGCCGTGCACGAGCGGGCAGACGCTGGCGCGGATCTCGGGTGGCGACATCACGTCAGTCACCCCGCAGACGGGCAGCGGCCTGGCCGGCGGCGGCACGAACGGCGCGGTGGAGCTGTCGCTGCGCCGCGACTGCTCGAACGCGCAGGTGCTGAAGTGGAACGGCAGCGCCTGGACCTGCGCGGACGACAGCAACTCCACCTATACGGCCGGGACGGGACTCGATCTCTCGGGTGGCGGCGAGTTCAGCGTCGAAGAGGGCTACCGGCTGCCGCAGACCTGCGCGAGCGGCGAGACGGCAACACGCAATCCCGCGGTCGGCGGAGGGGCCGCAACCTGGATCTGCGACCAGTACGCGACGGCCGATCAGGCGTGCACGAGCGGGCAGTTCGCAAAGGGGATCACCGGGCTCGGCACCCTGAGCTGCGCGGCGCCGCCCGCAGCCGGAGGCGGTGGGGTGTCCACCGCGGTCGTCGGCGGGATGACCCTCGGCGGAACGCAGACCGTGATCTCGAAGGCGCTTCCAGCCGGAACGTACCTCCTGTTCGCGACGGTAGATCTCGTCAACATGGACGACGGTTCACCCTCGACGGCATTGTGCAGCCTCCCTTCGGGCTCTGGGTCGGGGCCGTCGTCAGACCGTGCCACCCAAACGACGATTCCCGGGGGTGTCATCGCTTACGGTTCGCTCTCTGTTACCTCAGCGGTAACTCACGCCGGCGGGAACGTCGTCCTGGCGTGCCAGGAGGTCGACGCGGACGTCGATATCCAGTCAGCTTCTCTGATCGCGCTCGAGGTCGACTCGATCGGCTGATCGAGGCGGTCAGCGAGGGGTCAGGTCTTGCGGTCGGCAACTTGATCGCAAGGCCTGACCCGGGTGTGGTGTCAGCGGCCGAGCAGGCCGAACGTCAGCCGGCGCAGCCTCGCCCGGCGGCGCGCCACGAGCTCGTCCCACTCGCGGAAGCGAGCATCACGCCGGGTCGCCACACGCAGCGATCGTCGCGACGCGGGCCTGCAGCCGCCAGCTGGCCCTTTCCTCCTACGCCGTTGCGGGCGCGGCCGCTTCGGCGCGCTCGAACACGAGCTCGCCGTCCTGTGCGTCGACGCGGATCGCGTCCCCCTCCGCGAACTCGCCCTCGAGCAGCCGCAGCGCGAGCGGGTTCTCCACCAGCCGCTGCACCGCCCGCTTGAGCGGCCGGGCGCCGTAGGCGGGATCCCAGCCGGCCTCCGCGAGTACCTCCTTCGCCGCGTCGGTCAGCTCGATCGTCAGGCGCCGCTCGACCAGCCGGTCGCGCAGCCGCGCCAGCTGCAGCTCGACGATCTCGGCGATCTGCTCCCGCGTCAGCGCCTCGAAGACGACCACCTCGTCGATCCGGTTCAGGAACTCGGGGCGGAAGTGCTCCTGCAGCTGCGCCTCCGAGCGGATGTTCGACGTCATCACGATCACGGTGTTGCGGAAGTCGACCGTCCGGCCCTGGCCGTCGGTGAGGCGACCGTCGTCGAGGATCTGCAGCAGCACGTCGAAGACCTCGGCGTGCGCCTTCTCGATCTCGTCGAGGAGGACGACCGAGTAGGGGCGCCGGCGAACGGCCTCGGTCAGCTGGCCGCCCTCCTCGTAGCCGACGTAGCCGGGCGGCGCGCCGACGAGCCGGGCGACCGTGTGCCGCTCCTGGTACTCGGACATGTCGAGCCGGACCATCGCCCGCTCGTCGTCGAACATGAACTCGGCCAGCGCGCGGGCGAGCTCGGTCTTGCCGACGCCCGTGGGGCCGAGGAAGACGAACGAGCCGATCGGGCGGTTCGGGTCCTGCAGGCCGGTGCGGGCGCGGCGGAGCGCGTTCGCGACCGCCTCGACCGCGGCGTGCTGGCCGACGACCCGTCCGTGCAGCCGCTCCTCCATGTGGATCAGCTTCTCCGTCTCGCCCTCGAGCAGGCGCGAGACGGGGATGCCGGTCCAGGTGCCGACGACGGCCGCGATGTCGTCCTCGTCGACCTCCTCCTTCACCATCGGGCTCTCGATCGACGGCGCGGCCTCGCGCTCGGCGAGCTCCTTCTCCAGCTCCGGCAGCTCGCCGTGCCGGATCTCGGCGGCGCGGTTGAAGTCGCCCGAGCGCTCTGCCCGCTCGAACTCCATCCGCAGCTCGTCGATCTGCCGCTTGATCTCGCCGACGCGGGCGAGGCCCTCCTGCTCGCGCGACCAGCGCGCGGCCAGCTCGTCCCGGCGGGACTTCGCCTCGGCGAGCTCGCGTTCGAGCGGCTCGCGAACGTCGTCGCCCTCGTTCGCCATCGCGGCGAGCTCGATCTCGAGCTGGATCACGCGCCGGTTCGCCTCGTCCAGCTCGACCGGCGAGGACTCGATCTCCATCTTCAGCCGGGAAGCTGCCTCGTCGACGAGGTCGATCGCCTTGTCGGGCAGGAAGCGGTCGGTGATGTAGCGGTCGGAGAGCACGGCCGCTGCGACGAGCGCCGAGTCGCGGATCTCGACGCCGTGGTGGGCCTCGTAGCGCTCCTTCAGGCCCCGCAGGATCGCGATCGTGTCCGCGACCGACGGCTGGCCGACGAAGACCGGCTGGAAGCGCCGCTCGAGCGCCGCGTCCTTCTCGATGTGCTTGCGGTACTCGTCGAGCGTCGTCGCGCCGACGGCACGCAGCTCGCCGCGGGCGAGCATCGGCTTGAGCAGGTTCGCCGCGTCGACAGCGCCCTCGGCTGCGCCCGCACCGACGATCGTGTGCAGCTCGTCGATGAAGAGGACGATCTCGCCCGGCCGCGTTCTGGATCTCGCCGAGCACGGCCTTGAGCCGCTCCTCGAACTCGCCGCGGTACTTCGATCCGGCGAGCAGCGAGCCGATGTCGAGTGCCCACACCCGCTTGCCCTTCAGGCTCTCCGGGACGTCGCCGGCGACGATCCGCTGCGCGAGCCCTTCGACGATCGCCGTCTTGCCCACGCCCGGGTCGCCGATCAAGACCGGGTTGTTCTTCGTCCGTCGGGAGAGCACCTGGATCACACGGCGAATCTCCTCGTCGCGGCCGATCACCGGGTCGAGCTTGCCCGCCTCGGCCGCGGCGGTCAGGTCGCGGCCGAACTTCTCCAGGGCCTGGTAGGTGCCCTCGGGGTCCTGGCTCGTGACGCGCTGGCCGCCGCGCACGTCCGCGAGCGCCTCGAGCAGGCGCGTCGCGCGGCAGGACGTCGAGCGCGAGCAGCAGGTGCTCGACGGAGACGAACTCGTCGCCGAGCTTCCGCATCTCCTCCTCGGCCCCGTCGAGCACGCGCGAGAACGCGGCCGGAGGCGTGCGGCTGCGCGTCGGCGCCGGTGACTCTCGGGCGGTTCGCGAGCGTCGCCTCGGCCTGCGCGCGCAGGCTCGCCGCATCGGAGCCGGCGCGGAGCGCCAGCGTCTGCGGCAGCTCCTGGTCGAGCAGCGCGAGGGTCAGGTGCTCGGGATGAATTTCCGGAAAGCCGCCGCGGCGCGCCAGCTCCTGGGCGCCGGCGACGGCCTCCTGGCTCTTGAGCGTCAGCTTGTTGAAGTCCATCTCACTTCCTCTGCACTGGGTGATGGACGGCCGGTACAGGACGAGGTCGCGCCGGTAGGAGCGATGCACGCGCTGGATCTCGTCCCGCAGCTCCTGCTCGACGCGCTCCATCCGCGCCTGCATGCGGCGCAGCTCGTCCTGCGAGCCGCAGCACGTGCTGGACGCCTGCGAGGTTGAGGCCGAGCTCGCTCGTCAGCCGCTGGATCAGCCGCAGCCGCTCGAGGTCGGCCTCGGAGTAGAGGCGCGTGCCGCCGGGCGTGCGCTGCGGGCCGGACGAGCCCCTTCGACTCGTACATCCGCAGCGTCTGCGGGTGCATGCCGACGAGGTCGGCGGCGACGGAGATCATGTAGCGCCCGCGGTCAGGCACGCGCGCCTGCCTCGCAGTCTCGACGCGGCGGGCAGCCGCGACGAGCGCCGACGCCGGCCGCGAAAGCGGCCCACGCGGCGAGCAGCACGAGGCTCGCCGAACGCGCGGCGCCGGCCGCGAACTCGTTCACGTACGGCGCGAAGCCGTCGCGCCGAGAGGCCGATCAGCGCCAGTCCGAGCCTGCCGCCGACCTCATCGACGAACGACCTCGCGCGGGTTCTCCTTCGAGACCTTCCGCAGCTCCTCGAGCGCCTGCTTCTCCGCCTTCGAGAGCTTCTTCGGCACCGTGACGCGCACGCGGGCGAGCAGGTCGCCCTTGCCGCCGCCGTTCAGCTTCGGCGCGCCGCGGCCCTTGAGGCGCAGCAGCTTGCCGTCCTGCGAGCCGGCGGGAACCTTGAGCGAGACCTTGCCGTCGGGGGTCGGCACCTCGACGTTCGCGCCGAGCGCGGCCTCGGGATAGGTGACGGGGACCTCCAGCACCAGGTCGGCGCCGCGGCGCTCGTAGAGCGGCGAGGTCGCCACGCGCGTGACGACGTAGAGGTCGCCCGGCGGCCCGCCGTTCCGGCCCGGCTCGCCCTTGCCGGCGAGCCGGATCCGGCTCCCGTCGGAGACGCCGGGCTTGATCTTCACCTGGTAGCGCTTCGTCGCCCGCTCGCGGCCCGAGCCGCGGCAGGTCGGGCAGGGATCCTCGATCACGGTCCCGTTGCCGCGGCAGCGCGGGCACGGCTGCGAGAGCGCGAAGAAGCCCTGGCTCTCGGAGACGACACCGCGGCCGTTGCACTGCGGGCAGATCCTGGGCGACGTCCCCGGCTTGGCGCCGGAGCCGCCGCAGGTGTGACACGCCGTCTCGGTCTCGACCGGCACCCTGCACGGTCGCGCCGTTGAGTGCGTCCTCGAACGAGAGCCGCACCTCGACCTCGAGGTCGGCGCCGCGCTCCGGCATCGGCGCGTGACCGCCTCCCGCCCGACCGCCGCCCCGGTTGAACAGGCCACCGAAGAGGTCGCCGAGGTCGAAGTCGGCCTGGACGCCGCCCGTCGACGACCGCGGCCCCGCCGCGCCGAAGGTGTCGTACTGCTTCCGCTTCTCCGGGTCGGAGAGCAGGTCGTAGGCCGCCTGGACGTCCTTGAAGCGCTCCTCGGCCGCCACGTCACCCGGATTCCGGTCGGGATGGTGCTCGCGGACGAGCTTGCGGTACGCCTTCTTGATCTCGTCCTGCGAGGCGTTCTTCTTGACGCCGAGGGTCTCGTACGGATTCGCCACGCTCACTCCGCGACGATCACGCGCGCCGGACGGACGACTTTGTCGCCGAGCCGGTAGCCCTTCTGCAGCACCTGGAGCACGTTGCCGCTCTCGACGCCCTCGCCCGGCTGGGCGAGCAGCGCCTCGTGGACGTGCGGGTCGAAGACGCCCTCGGCGGGGATCTCCTCGACGCCCTCCTTCCGGAGCACGTCCGCGAGCGCGCGGTGCACGAGCCTGACGCCGTCCTCGAGCTTCGCCTCCTCGTGCTCGTCGGCGGCGTGCAGCGCCCGCTCCAGGTCGTCCAGCACGGGAAGGAGCTGCTGCACCAGCCGCTCGGTCGCCCGGCGCGAGAGCTCGGCCTGCTCGCGGGCGACCCGCTTCTTGTAGTTGTCGAAGTCGGCGGCCAGCCTGAGATACGAGTCGTCGGGAGGAGGAGCCGGCGCGGGCCGCGCGGGCTCCTCCTCGAGCGCATCGTCGAGCCCCAGTTCGCGATCCTCTGGAGCCTGGTCGGTCACGACTGCTTCGCCGCCTCTTCGTCGTCGACCACCTCGTAGTCGGCCTCTTCGACGACCTCGTCCTCGGTCGGGGCCGAGCCGTCGCCACCGCCGGCCTGCGAGGCTGCCTGCGCGCTCGCCTGGGCGTAGACGGCGTCCGCGAGTGAGTGCGAGGCCTCCTGCAGCGCCTCGGTCTTCGCCCGGATGTCGGCCACGTCGGTGCCCTCGACGGCCTGGCGGAGCTCCATCACGCGGCCCTCGATCGTCGAGGCCTCGGCCTCGTCGAGCTTGTCGCGGTGCTCCTTGAGCGTGCGCTCGGTCTGGTAGGCGAGCGTCTCGCCGAGGTTCCGCGCATCGGCGAGCTCGCGCAGCTTGTGCGCCTCGTCGGCATGCGCCTCGGCCTCCGTGACCATCCGCCGCACCTCGTCCTCGGAGAGGCCCGAGCCGCCCTCGATCCGGATCTGCTGCTCGTTGCCCGTGCCGAGGTCCTTCGCGGACACGTGGATGATCCCGTTCGCGTCGATGTCGAAGGCAACCTCGACCTGCGGCATGCCCCGCGGCGCCGGCGGGATGCCGACGAGCTGGAACTTGCCGAGGGTCTTGTTGTACGTGGCCATCTCCGACTCGCCCTGGAGGACGTGGATCTCCACTGCGGGCTGGTTGTCCTCGGCCGTCGTGAACGTCTCCGACTTGCGGGTCGGGATCGTCGTGTTGCGCTCGATCAGCGGCGTGAAGACACCGCCCTTCGTCTCGATCCCGAGGCTGAGCGGGGTGACGTCCAGGAGCAGGACGTCCTTGACCTCGCCCTTGAGCACGCCGGCCTGGATCGCGGCGCCGACGGCCACGACCTCGTCCGGGTTGACGCCCTTGTGCGGATCCTTGCCGATCAGCTCCTTGACCTTCGCCTGCACCGCGGGCATCCGGGTCATGCCGCCGACGAGCACGACGTGCTCGATCTTCGACGCATCGAGCCCGGCATCCGCGAGCGCCTGCTTGGTCGGCCCGACGGTGCGGCCGAGCAGGTCGGCCGTGATCTCCTCGAGCTTCGCCCGGGTCAGCTGCAGGTCGAGGTGCTTCGGGCCTTCGGGCGTGGCGGTGACGAACGGCAGGTTGATCTGCGTCGTCATCGTCGACGAGAGCTCGATCTTCGCCTTCTCGGCCGCCTCGTACAGCCGCTGCAGCGCCATCTTGTCCTGGGCCAGGTCGATCCCCTGGTCCTTCTTGAACTCGCCGACCATCCAGTCGACGATCGCCTTGTCGAAGTTGTCGCCGCCGAGGTGGTTGTCGCCGTTCGTCGCCTTCACCTCGAAGACGCCCTCGCCGAGCTCCAGCACCGACACGTCGAACGTGCCGCCGCCGAGGTCGAAGACGAGGATCGTGTGGTCGGCGGTCTCCTTGTCGAGGCCGTACGCGAGGGCGGCCGCGGTCGGCTCGTTGATGATCCGCAGCACGTTGAGGCCGGCGATCTTGCCCGCGTCCTTCGTCGCCTCGCGCTGCGCGTTGTTGAAGTAGGCGGGAACGGTGACGACCGCGTCGGTGACCGGCTCGCCGAGGTAGGCCTCGGCGTCCGCCTTCAGCTTCTGCAGGATCATCGCGCTGATCTCCGGCGGGGCGTACTCCGTGCCCTGCGCACGGACGCGCGCGTCGCCGTTCTCGCCCTTGACGACCTCGTAGGGGACGATCGTCATCTCCTCCGAGACCTCGTCCCACTTGCGCCCCATGAAGCGCTTGATCGAGAAGATCGTGTTCTGCGGGTTCGTCACCTGCTGCCGCTTCGCCGGGCGCGCCGACGAGCCGCTGGGCGTCGTTCGTGAACGCGACGACGGACGGCGTCGTGCGGCCGCCCTCCGCGTTCGGGATCACGGTCGGTTCGCCGCCCTCGAGGACGGCCATACAGCTGTTGGTCGTGCCGAGATCGATGCCGATGGTCTTGGCCATGCGGTTTCTCCTTGCCTTGAGTCTGGGTCACTACGGAAAATCTGAGTCGCATGGTATCAACTCGCTTCCGCTACCGCACCACGCCGATCAAGGCCCCGCCCGCGACCACCAGGGCGGCACCGGCGAAGAGCCGCGGGCCGACCAGCTCGTGGCGGCGGAGGAGCAGGGCCGACATCGTCACGCCCCAGAGAGACTCGGTGGCCACGAGCGGCGACACGACCGTGACGGGGCCGCGGTAGTAGGCCTCGAAGAGACAGACGTACGAGAGCCCGAACAGCAGCCCGGCGGGGACGAATGCCGGCAGGGCGCGCGGCCGCACCGGCTCTCGCCGCGCGAGCACGTACGCCAGCACGACCGCGGCCCCGGCGGTGAGCGTCGCCGCCGCGGCGATCCCCGGCTCGACGGTCGTGTCGCCGGCGAGCCAGCGCACGAGGTTGTCGCGCGAGGCGAACACGATCGTCGCCGCGAGCGCGAAGACGAGGCCGATGAGTCGGACGTGCCCTGGCCGATTCCGCTCGGCGACGAGCAGAACGCCGCCCACGACGATCAGGAGCGCACCCGCGATCAAGCCCGCGTTCCACGGCTCACCGAGCACGACGAGGGCAATCGCGACGGAGAAGAGCGGCGCCGTGCCGACGACGACCGACGTCCTCGAAGGGCCGGCGTCGCGGACGGCCACGGTGAAGAGGAGCTGCGACAGACCCGGGCCGAGCAGGCCGGCGAGGAGGAACGGCCAGGCGTCGACGACGTCGCCTCCCTCGACGACCGCGAACGGCAGCGCGACGGCGAGCGCGGGCAGAATCGTCAGCAGCGCACCAGCCTCCGCGCCCGGCGCACGGGCCAGCCCGAAGCGGAGGGCGACCGTCATCGTCCCGAACAAGAACGCCGAGGCGCAGGCGAGCAGGACCGCGTCCAAGGCGCGCGACGCTACCTGTGTGGAACGATCCCGCCTCGATGGACTCGCGCGTCCGGGCCTACGCCGACCTCCTCCTCGACTACTCGATCGCCGTCCAGCGTGGCTGGCAGGTGCTCGTCGCGACGACGACCGAGGCGCTGCCACTCGCGCGCGAGCTCTCCCGAGGCCTCGCCGGCCGCGGCGCGTGGGCGCTGCCGCGGCTCGTCCCCGGCGCCCCGTACCCGGTCGATCTCGACTGGATCGAGGCTGCGCCGCCCGACCTCGCCGCCGAGCTGGCGCCGCTCGAGCTCGAGGTGCTCGGCGGCCTCGACGCGTCGATCTTCGTCCTCGCCCCCACGCCCGGCCGGGTCGCGGCGACGCGCGAGGCGGAGCGGGCGCAGCGCGCGCACCTGCTCGAGCTGCGAGCGCGCGGCCGCCGCGACGAGATCCCGTCCGTCCGCTGCGACTACCCGTGCGAGCACTTCGCCGCGCTGGCGGGGCTGCCGCTCGCCGAGTACGAAACGCTCTTCTACGACGCGTGTCTCCGCGACTGGCCTGCCGAGGAGGAGCGGATGCGCGTCGTCCGCGACCGGCTCGCGGGCGCAGCGGAGCTGCGGATCGTCGGCGACGGCACCGACCTGCGCCTCTCGCTTGCCGGGCGCGCCGGGATCGTCGACGACGGCCACATGAACGTCCCGGGCGGCGAGGTGTTCTTCAGTCCCGTCGAGGAGTCGCTCGAGGGCGAGATCTCGTTCGACGTCCCGACCGGCGGCACGCGCGACGTGCGGCTCGTCTTCCGCGGCGGAGAAGTCGTCGAGGCGAGCGCGGCCGAGGGCGACGCGAAGCTGCAGGCCGCCCTCGCGACCGACGACGGCGCGCGGCGGGCCGGCGAGCTCGGGATCGGCTGCAACGACGGCATCCCCCGGCCGACCGGCAACGTCCTCTTCGACGAGAAGCTCGCCGGGACGATCCACGTCGCGCTCGGCGACGGGTTCCCGCAGATCGGCGGCCGGAACCGCAGCCTGCTCCACTGGGACCTCGTCAAGGACCTGAAGCGAGGCGGCGAGCTGCACGTGGACGGCGAGGTCGTGCAGCGGGACGGAGCCTGGCTGTGAGCGAGGCGCACTGGGCCGAGCTGGCGCGCCTCCTCGTCCGCCGCTCGCTGGACGTGCAGCCGGGATGGCAGGTCGCGGTGCGCTCGACGCCGCTCGGGCGGCCGCTCGTCGAGGAGTGCTGCCGCGAGATCGCCCGCTGCGGCGCCTACGCGCTGCCGCAGATCATCCTCGGCTTCGAGCGCTGGACGATCCCGCTCGCCTGGGCCGAGGAGGCGCCGGAGGAGTTGCTCGGCACCCTCGCGCCGATCGAACGCCATGCGGCGGAAACCGTCGACGCACGCCTCTCGATCCTCGCGCCCGAGCGGGTCTGGACGGAGCCGCCGCTGACGCCGGAGCGGAGGCGGCTCGTCCAGCAGGCGCTCGAGCCGGTGGCGCGGCGCAGCAGGGCAATGGAGGTGCGCTGGGTCGTGACGATGTTCCCGACGCCCGCCGCGGCCGAGAACGCCGGCATGTCCGTCGAGGAGCTGACGGAGTTCCTGCGCGACGCGTGCCTGCGCGACTGGGACGCCGAGCGCGACCGGATGAGCCGGGTCGCCGAGCGGCTCGAGGCGGCCTCCGAGGTGCGGATCGTCGGCGCGGGCACGGACGTCACGCTCGGCGTCGGCGACCGGCCGGTCGAGGTCGACCACAGCCTGCGGAACATGCCCGGCGGCGAGGTCTTCGTCTGCCCGCTCGAGGACACGGCCGAGGGCGTGATCGAGTTCTCGGAGTTCCCGGCGCACCATGCCGGCGGCCACGTCGAGGGCATGCGGCTCGTCTTCCGCGGCGGCGAGGTCGTCGAGGCGACGGCCCGTTCGGGCGAGGAGCTCCTCCACCAGGCACTCGCGACCGACGACGGCGCGAAGCGGCTCGGCGAGCTCGGGATCGGCTGCAACGAGGGGATCACGAAGCCGATGGGCTCGGCGCTGTTCGACGAGAAGATCGCGGGCACGATCCACCTCGCGCTCGGCGGCAGCTACACGTTCCTCGGCGGCACGAACGAGAGCCGCATCCACTGGGACGTCGTCAAGGACCTGCGCAGCGGCGGCGAGCTCCGCTTCGACGGCGAGGTCGTGCAGCGCGACGGAACCTGGCTGATCTGACCTAGCAACAGTCTGTTGCAAGCTCCTCCTCGGCCCGCATCGCTGCGCGGGTCTGAACGGACTTAGCAACACAGTGTTGCTAGGTCGGCTTCGCCTTCGGGAGCAGGCGGCGCAGGGTCTCGCCCGCGGCCGGCTCCGCGACGACGATCCCGGCCATGATCAGCGCGGCGCCGGCCCAGCCGACGGCGCCGAGGCGGTCGCCCGCGAGCCAGAACCCGAACGCCGCCGCCCAGACCGGCTCCATCGCGAACGCGAGCGCCGTCCGCGTCGCACTCGTCCGCTGCTGCGCCCAGGTCTGGACGAGGAAGCCGAGCGCGCTCGCGAACACGCCCGTGACGAGCAGCGCGCCCCACACCGTCCAGCCTCTCGGCAGCTCGATCTGGCCGAGCGCCAGCGCGACCAGCGCGAAGCCCGCGAAGGCCGCGAGCATCTCGACCTGCGTGAACGCGAGCGGGTCGTGCCGCGGCGCGTACCGCTCCATCGCCACGATCTGCAGCGAGTAGAGCGCCGACGCGCCGAGGACGAGCGCGTCGCCGGCGAGCACGCCGGCCCCGACGCCCGACAGCAGCGCCAGCCCCAGCGTCGACAGCGCCACGCCCACCCACACCGCCGCGCCGATCCGGGCCCGGAAGAGCACGAGCGCGAGGATCGGCGTGAAGACGACGTACAGGCCGGTGATGAACCCGGTGCTGGAGACGGTCGTCCGCTCGAGCCCGGCCGTCTGCAGCGCGTACCCGGCCGCGAGGAGCGTGCCGAGCGCGGCACCCGCGAGCCAGCCCTCGCGCCCGAGCCGGCGCAGGCGGGGCCAGGCCGGCAGCGCGAGCGTGGCGGAGGCGATCGCGAAGCGGACCGCGAGGAAGGCGAAGAGCGGGTAGAGCTCGAGCGCGTCCTTGACCTGGACGAAGGTCAGCCCCCAGACGGCCGTGACGGCGACGAGCGCGAGGAGGGCGGCCACGGGGCGAACGTAGAGGATCGGCGCGCGGGCGCCGACCCTCTACACGCTCGCTAGGTCGACTCGTCCTCGCCGCTGCCCCACGGGGCGGAGGCGGGCGTCTCCGTCTCGATCTCCTCGTCCTGCCGCTGCTGCGTCTGGTTGCGGCCGGACTCGTCGATCAGCTCCTCGCCGTTCTCGTCCCGCTCCGGCGAGCGTTCGTCCATCGTCAGACCCGCTTGTCGACGGAGTCCTTGGCGTCGTCCGCCGCGTCCTTCGCCTTGTCCCAGGCGTCGCCGGCCTTGTCCTTGGCGTCGCCCCACGCGCCCTGGGCCTCGCCCTCGCGCTCCAGCTCCTCGTCGCCGGTCAGCTCGCCGGCGCCTTCCTTGACACGGCCTTCGATGCGGTCGTCGTCCATCTGAGAACCCCTCCTCGGATCGGTTGCAAGGCGGGATTCCCGCCGGGCGCTACTCTCAACCCATGGGCGTGACCGACACCTTCGGCCGGCCGCTCCACGACCTGCGGATCTCGGTCACCGACCGCTGCAACTTCCGCTGCGTCTACTGCATGCCGAAGGAGGTCTTCGGGCGGGGCTACCGGTTCATGGATCGCGCCGAGCTGCTCACCTTCGAGGAGCTCGAGCGCGTCGCGCGGGCGTTCGTCGAGCAGGGCGTCCGCAAGATCCGGATCACGGGCGGCGAGCCGCTCCTGCGCCGCGACCTCGAGCAGCTCGTCGCGCGGCTGCGCGGGATCGACGACGGCCTCGACCTGACCCTGACGACGAACGCCTCGCTCCTCGCCGCGAAGGCGGAGGCGCTGGCGGCGGCCGGGCTCACGCGCGTCACCGTCAGCCTCGACTCGCTCGACGACGCCGTCTTCCGGGCCATGAACGACGTCGACTTCGGGGTCGACCGCGTGCTGGCCGGGATCGACGCCGCCGCCGCGGCCGGCCTGCCGGTCAAGGTCAACACCGTCGTCAAGCGCGGCGTCAACGACGACTCGATCCTCGGGCTCGCGCGGCACTTCAAGGGCACCGGCCACGCGCTCCGCTTCATCGAGTACATGGACGTGGGCGCGACGAACGGCTGGCGGCTCGACGACGTCGTCCCGGCTGCCGAGCTCGTCGCGGCGATCGACGCCGAACTGCCGCTCGAGCCGGTCGAGCCCGGCTACCGCGGCGAGGTCGCGAAGCGCTGGCGCTACCGGGACGGCGAGGGCGAGGTCGGGATGATCTCCAGCGTCACGCAGCCGTTCTGCGGCGACTGCACGCGGGCGCGCATCTCGGCGGAGGGCCGC
This sequence comes from uncultured Gaiellaceae bacterium, assembly GCA_963808915.1. Taxonomy (GTDB): domain Bacteria; phylum Actinomycetota; class Thermoleophilia; order Gaiellales; family Gaiellaceae; genus CAVTBT01. Next base: position 267,582 of record CAWEHJ010000003.1, read on the forward strand.
CTCTACACCTGCCTCTTCGCCGTCCGGGGCCACGACCTGCGCGCGCTGCTTCGCTCGGGCGCGACGGACGACGAGCTGCGCGACGCGATCTCGGGCGTCTGGCGCGCGCGCACCGACCGCTACTCGGAGCTCCGCTCCGAGCGGACGTCCGGCCTCAGGAAGGTCGAGATGTCCTACATCGGCGGCTAGGCGGCGGCAGCACCGGCGCGAGGTCCGAGCGCGCGGCCGCGACGAGGTCGACCGCGTAGCGGCCGTTCGCGCCCAGGGCCGTCGCGAGCACAGCGGGCGGGACGCACGGACGCGCGGAGAAGGACTCGGCCGCAGCGGTCGCGACCCAGAGCGCCAGCGCCAGATCGACCCGGCGGCCGCCCGAGCGCGGCCGGTCGCCCGCGGCCAGACGCACCAGCGGCCCGCAGTCGACGCCCTGCAGCTGCAGCGAGCGCTCCGACGGCAGCCAGACGAACGACCGCCCGGATGGCGCACCGGTGAGCGCCGCCTCCTCGGCGACGACTGCGCGCCAGTCGGCCTGCGACCAGCAGCGCACCTCCACCCGCCGCCCGCCCGCGGCGAGCGCGGTCATCGCCGCACCGAGCCGCGGCTCGATCCTGCTGGTGCCGACGAGCCGACCGCTCACCGGCAGCGGCCGGCGGTCGCGGAGCTCCGCAGCGAGCCGCCGCCGCGCCTCGCGGGAGCGCTCGAGGGCGCGCGCCGGCACGGTCTCGTCGCAGGCGCTGCGGAAGTCCTCGGCCACCCGGTCGAGCCGCCCGCTCGGAGCCTCCGGCAGCGGCTCGCGGCAGCGTGCGGGGAGCGGCGTCGCCAGCCAGACGCGCACTCCCGCGATCCAGCCCAGCTCGGTCTCGGAGAGCGGACCCGGCGGCGGCTGCGGCAGGTCGTACGCCCAGCCGAACGCGACCAGGGCGGCGACGAGGCCGGGGAGCACGAGCAGCCGAACGATGCGCACACCGTCTCGTAGGCCCTGGCCGCGCGGAATCCTGCCCGGCCTCGCGGCTAGAATCGACTGCCTGGTGAGCGCCTTGGTCACAGCGGCAGGACGGCGGCTCCCCCGGGGCTGGGCGCACCTCGGGCTGCAGTTCGCGATCTGGATCGGCTTCTACTTCCTCTACCAGCTCGCCCGCGGGCTGGCCGACCACGGCGGCACCGAGGCCGCGTTCGCCAACGGCCGCTGGATCATCGAGCGCCAGCGCGACCTCCACTCGATGATCGAGCTGACGCTGCAGAAGGCGGTCGACGGCTCCGGCGTCCTGATCCAGCTGACCTCGTGGACCTACTGGCTCTCGCAGTTCGTCGTCGTCATGGTCGCGCTGCTCTGGATCTATTTCCGCGCCCACGAGCGCTTCTTCCGCTTCCGGGACACGCTGATCGCCGCGAATCTGATCGGCCTGATCGGCTATGTGCTCGTGCCGACCGCACCGCCGCGGATGTTCCCGGGCGCCGGGTTCCACGACACGCTCGCCGAGCACTCGACGATCAACCACTCGAGCGCCGCCGTGGCCGTCTCGGCGAACCCGTACGCGGCGATGCCGAGCCTGCACTCCGCCGACGCGCTGATCGTGGGTGTGACGATGGCGCTCGTGGTCCGCCGGCCGTGGGCGAAGGCGCTCTGGCTCGCCTGGCCGGCCTGGGTCTGGTTCAGCGTCATGGCCACCGGCAACCACTTCTGGCTCGACATCGCCGTTGGTGTGCTCGTCGCCGGCGTCGCGGCGCTCATCGTCGCGCGGTGGCGGCGCCGCGGCGCATGAGCACCTCGCTGGCGCGGCTCAAGGACGGCTACACGAAGGGGGCGCGCGGCATGGCCTCCCGCCTGATGGGCGGCATGGCCGACTCCTGGATCACGCCGAACAAGCTCACCACCGCGGGGGTGACGCTGTGCCTCGCGGCCGCCGTCCTCGTCTGGTTCGAGCAGGACGACGAGCTCCTCTTCTTCTGGCTCGGCGCCGCGGTGTTCATCGTCGGCTCGGTGCTCGACATCCTCGACGGTGCGCTCGCCCGGGCCACCGGCCGCAGCACGCCGTTCGGCGCGTTCGTCGACTCGACCACGGACCGGATCGGCGAGGCGGCGATGCTCGGCTCGATCGGGCTCGTCCTGGCGCGGCAGGGGAACGAGGTGGCGCTCGGGTTCGCCTTCGCGGCGGTGGCCGGCTCCTTCCTCGTCAGCTATGCGCGGGCCCGCGCCGAGGCGCTCGGGCTGCGCGGCGACGTCGGCCTCTCCTCCCGCGCGGAACGCGTCGTGATCATCTCGGCGGGGCTGATCCTGGCGCCGTGGGGCTTCCTGCCGTGGGCGATCTACATCCTCACGGCGAGCGCCTGGATCACCGTGCTGCAGCGGGTGATCAGCGTGCGCACGCAGCTCCGCATTCGCACCTGAAGCCGCGACCTTCCGCCGCGCAAGGCGAGGTGGTAAGACGAACCATGACCGCGGTGGTGGGGAGAGACCGTGAGCTCGAACGAATAGCGGCGTTCCTGGAGCGCACGGAGGACCCGCCGGCCGTGCTGCTCCTGGAAGGCATGGCCGGCATCGGCAAGACCACGCTCTGGCGGTGGGGCGTCGATCAGGCGGGCGATCGCGACTACCGCGTGCTGCTCTGCCGGCCGAACGGCAGCGAGGCGGCGCTCTCGTATGCCGCGCTCGGCGACCTCTTCGGCGACGTGATCCTCGACGCGCTCGACGCGCTGCCCCTCCCACAGCGCAGAGCGCTCGAGATCGCGCTGCTCCTCGAGGACTCGGGCGGTCAGCAGCCCGACCAGCGGTCGGTCGGTGTCGCCGTGCTGGGTGTACTGCGCACTCTCTCGAGAGAGGGGCCGCTCCTGCTGGCGATCGACGACGTGCAGTGGCTGGACGCGGCGTCGGCGGCGGCGCTGGACTTCGCACTCAGGCGCGTGCGCGACGAGCCCGTCGCCGTGCTCGCCGCCAGGCGCCTCGGACTCGCCGGCGGGCTCGAGCTTGCAGGCGCAGAACGGCTGGAGGTCGGGCCGCTCAGCCTGGGTGCGATCCACCGGATGCTGCTGACGCGGCTGGAGACGACCTTCCCGCGGTCGGTGCTGGTGCGGCTGCACGAGGCGGCAGCCGGGAACGCGTTCTATTCGCTCGAGCTCGGTCGAGCTCTCGCTCGGCGCGACCGCGCCTCCGCGCCCGGGGAGCCGATTGCCGTGCCCGAAGACGTCGCGGGTCTGCTGCGCGAGCGACTCGACCTGCTCTCACCCGACGCGCGAAGCGCTGCGGCGGCGGCCGCCGCGCTCGCGAAGCCCACGATCGACGCGGTCGTCGAGGCATGCGGAGGCGAGCGGCACCCGCTGCAGGCGGCGATCGCCGCCGACGTGGTGGAGCTCGACGGGGAGCGCGTCCGCTTCACGCACCCACTGCTTGCCGCGAGCGTCTACGGCGAGCTCTGGCCGCCCGACCGACGCGCGCTGCACGCACGCCTCGCCGCGATCGTCGGCGACGCCGAGGAGCGAGCACGCCACCTCGCCCTTGCGGCGGAGGGCCCCGACGAGGAGGTGGCGGCCGCGCTCGACGCGGCCGCGCGGCTCGCGGCAAGGCGTGGAGCGCAGATCTCTGCCGCCGAGCTGGCGGAGCTCGCCGTCCAGCTGACACCGGCCGCGCGCCCGGAGGACGTGCGGCAGCGGGAGCTGGCGGCGGCCGAGCTCCACCTCCAGACCGGCGACATCGACGCCGCACGCACGCTGCTCGAGCATGTCCTTCCCGGAGCGGCCGGCGCGGAGCGGGCGCGGACTCTTCTGCGGCTGGCGCAGACGGTCTCGGACGACGCGGCTGCCGCCGTCGACGCTCTCGACCAGGCGCTTCTGGCCGGAGCCGACGATCGCCTGCTCGTCGAGATCGGGATGGAGCGCGCCGGCTGGCGGATGGCGCTCGGCGACTTGGGCGCCGCGCGTCACGAGGCTCGATCGGCGCTGCTGGCGGCCCGGCGCACCGGCGATCGCCCGCTCGTCGCGTTCGCGGTCGCGGACAGCTCCCTGCGCGATGTCCTGAGCGGAGAGCCTCCTGACCTCGCAGCTCTGGCCGGGGCCGTGGAGGTCGAGCAGGAGACGTTCACATGGCCTTCCGCGTATCCGCCGAGCCTCGTCCTCGGCATGTGCCTCATGTACGCCGATCGGCTCGAGGAGGCCCGCGAGTTGCTCGAGACGGCAGGCTCGCGCGCCGACGAGCGCGGAAGCGAGTGGGTCCGGAGCAGCAGCTTGCTCCATCTGGCCGAATGCGAGATTCGCGCGGGCCGCTACGAGCGGGCAGCGGAATGCGCCGACCGCGGCCTGCAGAGCGTCGAGCAGATGGGCCACACGCATGACACGGCCGCGTTCCTCTACGTCGCCGCGCTGACAGACGCCTACCGCGGGCGCGTCGACGCAGCCCGTACCGCAGCCGACACCGGCCTCGCGCTCGCCGAGGAGACTGGGGACACGATCTTCGCGGCCCAGAATCGGGGCGTTCTCGGCTTCCTCGAGCTCTCGATCGGCGACGCGGCGGCAGCCGACCGCCAGCTGCGGCCGCTCTGGCCACGACTCGCCGCAATGGGCTACGGCGAGCCGAGCGTCTACCCGGTGCTCCCGAACGCGATCGAGGCGATGATTCGAACCGGCGAGCTTGCGGAGGCCGCGACCCAGCTCGCCGAGCTCGAGCGTTGCGGCATGCGGCTCGACAGTGCCTGGGCGCTTGCGCAGGCTGCCCGCTGCCGCGGTCTGCTCGCTGCCGCAGACGGCGACACCAAGGCCGCCGAGCGTCACTTCGAGCATGCCCTGGCCGAGCACGATCGGTTGCCGGGACAGTTCGAGCGCGGCCGGACGCTGCTGGCGATCGGAGCCGTTCGGCGGCGGGCGAAGCGGAAGGGCGCCGCCCGGGAGTCGCTCGGCGAGGCGCTTGCGATCTTCGAGGAGCTCGGCGCGCCGCTCTGGGCTGAGCAGACGACGGCGGAGCTGGCGAGCATCGGCGGCCGGAAGCCATCGGGCGGCGAGCTGACGCCGACGGAGCGACGGGTCGCCGAGCTCGTCGCAGGCGGGATGTCGACGAAACAGGCGGCGGCTGCGCTCGTCGTCTCGACCAAGACCGTCGACGGACACCTGTCGCACATCTACGCCAAGCTCGACATCCACTCGCGCACCCAGCTCGCGCGCCGGCTCGCGTCCGACCGACCCGAATAGCCGGCGCAAAGTCGGGGAGTTCTCCCCGTTTCCTTCGGGATCGCCCCCGCCTAGCGTCGCGGACGTCACCCGACAACCGTCCGAAGGAGGACTCGCATGCGGAACCTCATCATGATCGCGCTCCTGGCCTGCACCGTGGCCGCGAGCGCCGCCGGGGCGGCGAGCGCCTCGAGCGCGCCAGTCCGGCTCCACTTCGACAAGACCGCAACTGCACCCGGCGTCTGGCACGGAACGGTGTCCGGCGACATCGACGGGGCATTGACGACCCAGCTCCTCGGTGTCGCGGTCACAGGGCCGATCTGGCACGTCACGTTCGACTGGATCGTCGACGCCGGCGCATCCTCGTTCACTGCACGCCTGAGCGGCACTCTCAACACGGACACCGGCGCGGTCGTGATGAACGGCACGGTGATCTCCGGCTTCATGCTCGGCGCGCAGGTGCACGAGGCAGGACAGCTCGTCGATCCGGCCTCGCTCGAGTTCGTCGGCTCGATCCGGCTCCTGCCCGCGACCGCCTGAGCTCGGATGCCTAGCTATCTGCTCGAGCTGTACGTCCCGGGAGCCGGCTCGCTGCCGGCGGCATCCGAGGAGGCGCGCCGCGTGGCGGATACCGCCGAGCTCCGCTACGTGCGGACCCTGTTCGTCGCCGAGGACGAGACCTGCTTTCACGTCTTCGAGGCGCCTTCCCGTGATGCCCTCGTCCAAGCCGCGCGGCGTGCCGGCCTGCCGGCCTCGCGGATCACCGAGACGATCGAAAGCGAGGCCGGCTCTGGCCGGCCCGTGATCAACCAGAACTAGCGTCGGGTCACGCCGGGTCGGTCGTGGAGCGAAATCTCGCCGCACGACCGACCGGCGGCGGCCGGCTGAGCAAGACGCTATAGTGCTAGCACTTTGGCTGCTAGCACTTCAGAGCGCACCAGCATCATCGTCCGGATGCCTTCGGCGCTGAAGGGCGCGCTCGTCCGCGAGGTCGCCCGTCGCGGCTCGAACCTGAACGACGTCGCAGTCGAGCAGCTGGCGGCGCGCTTCGGCGTCCCGTTCACCCCGAGCGGCCGGCGGCGCAAGGTGATCCCCGGCACGAGCGGCGTCGCCGTGCTGCGCCTGCCGGCAGAGCTCCGCCGCGAGCTGAAGGCCGCAGCCACCCGCCGCGGCACCACCGTCAACGACCTCGTCCTGCAGACGCTGTCGGACGGGCTCGACATCCCCCACGTGTCCAACCGAAAGGACCCAATGGCCTCCACCAACGGCTCGACCAACGGCCGCTCGCGCTCGCAGGACAAGGTGCGCGTCGCGATCATCGGCGTCGGCAACTGCGCCAACTCGCTGCTCCAGGGCATCGAGTACTACAAGGACGCGCCCGACGACCAGTTCGTCCCGGGCCTGATGCACGTGAACCTCGGCGGCTACCACATCCGCGACATCGAGTTCACGGCCGCGTTCGACGTCGTCGAGGGCAAGGTCGGCAAGGACCTGTCCGAGGCGATGTGGGCGCACCCGAACGACACGATCAAGTTCGCCGACGTGGCGAAGACCGGGATCAAGGTCTCGCGCGGGATGACCCACGACGGGATCGGCAAGTACCTCTCGGAGGTCGTGACCAAGTCGGCCGGCCCGACGGACGACGTCGTCGGGATCCTGAAGGAGACGGGCACCGATGTCGTCGTCAACTACCTCCCGGTCGGCTCCGAGGCGGCGACGAAGTGGTACGCGGAGCAGATCCTCGAGGCCGGCTGCGCGATGGTGAACTGCATGCCCGTCTTCATCGCTCGCGGAGGAGTACTGGCAGGGCCGCTTCGAGGAGCGCGGGCTGCCGATCATCGGCGACGACATCAAGTCGCAGGTCGGCGCCACGATCACGCACCGCGTGCTGACGAGCCTCTTCCGCGAGCGCGGCGTCCACCTCGACCGGACGATGCAGCTGAACGTCGGCGGGAACTCCGACTTCCTCAACATGCTCGAGCGCGAGCGCCTGGAGTCGAAGAAGATCTCGAAGACGAACGCGGTCACGTCGATGCTCGACTACGACATGGGCGCGAAGAACGTCCACGTCGGCCCGTCGGACTACGTGCCCTGGCTGACCGACCGCAAGTGGGCGTACATCCGCATGGAGGGCTCGGCCTTCGGCGACGTGCCGCTGAACGTCGAGTTCAAGCTCGAGGTCTGGGACTCGCCCAACTCGGCCGGGATCGTGATCGACGCCGTCCGCCTCGCCAAGCTGGCGCTGAACAACGGCGTCGGCGGCGCGCTCGAGGGCCCCTCGAGCTACCTGATGAAGTCGCCGCCGAAGCAGATCGTCGACGACGAGGCCTACGAGGCGACCGAGCGCTTCATCAAGCAGAACGCGCGCACCGGCGCGACGAAGGCGACAGCGAAGGGGTAGTGCAAGCACGAGACCGCGTTCCGGTCATCGTCGCCTGCGGCTGCGCGGCGGCGATGACCGGCGGCGGTGTCGCCGGCGCGTCGGGTTGCACCAGCTAGCGGCTCGCCGCCGCGGGTAGCCTCGTCTCGTGGCCGATCTGGACCTCGCCGCTGCTTCGACGCTCTCGACCGAGGAACTCGCCGCGCTCTTCACGGCTGGCTACGAGGACTACTACGTGCCGGTCGCCGTCGATGCGGGCGCGATCTCGTTCATGGCGAATGCGTTCGACTACGACCTCGGGGCCTCGCGGGTCGCGGTGCGGGACGGCGAGCGGGTGGGCGTCTGCATGCTCGGCGTCCGCGGCGACGAGGCCTGGATCGGCGGGCTGGGCGTGGTGGCCGCCGCCCGGCGCGAGGGGATCGGCGAGACGCTGATGCGAGCGACCCTCGACGAGGCGCGCGGGCTCGGCATCCGGGAGGTCCGGCTCGAGGTGATCCGCGAGAACGAGCGCGCGATCCCGCTCTACGAGCGGCTGGGCTTCGACGTCACGCGCGAGCTGGAGGTGTGGTCGCTGCCCGGAGCGCCCGGGCGGGTCGAGGAGATCCCTGCAGCGGACGCGCATGCGCTGACGGTCGCCGGGCGGGTCGTGCGCGAGCCGTGGCAGCGCGACGACGCCGGCGTCGCAAAGCTCGAAGGGCTCAAGGGCCTCGCGGCCGGCGGCGGCGGCGCCGTGGTGCGGGTCTCCGGCGGGCGGACATCTCTGCTGCAGATCGCCGGCGGCGAAGCCGAGCTGCGCGAGCTCGTCGAGGGCGCACAGACGCTCGCAGACTCGCTCTACGCACTCAACGTGCCGCCGGACCACCCCGTCTCGCCGGTGCTCGGTGAGCTCGGTGGCCGCGTCGACGTGACGCAGCTCGAGATGGCGCTCCTGCTCGCCTAGACGGTCGGCAGCGGCTTCCGAGCCAGCCAGATCCCCGTCAGGGGAGCGAGTGATCGTGCCGGGCCGGGACGGGCCGACGAGATCCCCATGCGGCCCAGGTCGAGCGACCAGTGCCCGGCCGTCGCCTGCCGCCAGGCGCGGTGGAACTCGCGCGTGACCCGGACGTCGTCGACGACGAGCGTGCCCTCCTCGCCGAGCACGGGCTGCAGCCGCCGGACCAGCTCCGTGAGCCCTTCCGCGCGGCGCTCCCCGTCGACGAAGACGAGCTCGACGCGGCCGCCGAGGGCCGCCACCGCGTCATCGAGCCGCTCCTCGAACAGCCCTTCGAGCACGATCGCGCCCGGATGCAGCGTCGCGAGCGCCTCTCCCGCGGCCGTCGCGAGCGCCGGCGACCCCTCGACGCCGACGAACCGCTCGCACGAAGGCGCGGTCGCCAGGTAGGCACCGGAGACGCCGCCGCAACTTCCCAGCTCGAGGATCCTTGTCGCTTCGACGCTCGTCGCGAGCCGGTGGAGGAAGAGCCCCCAGCTCGCCGGGATGCTCGACCGGCTTGCGAGCTCGGCACCCGTCCGCGGCAGCCGGCCGATGCGCTGCCGCTGGAGCACGACCTCACCGCCCGCGCCGGCCGCGATCCGCGCGCGCAGGGCTTCGACGGGCGCGAGCCGGGCCGCCTCATCCGGGCGTGGTCCTTCGCCGAACAGCGCCCCGAGCGCCGCTGCGGCGAGACCGCCGTCGCGGCGTCGCGCGAGCGGTCCGGTGACGCGCCGATAGGCCGCGTCGAGGCGCTCCTTGTCCACCGGACAACCGTAACCGCGCCGCGCCCGGGCTAGACTCGGCCCGAGATGGGCCTCCGCGTCTGCCTCGTCACACCGTTCTCCCTCTCACAGCCGCACGAAGTGAACGAGCACGTTCGCGGGCTGGCGACCGAGTTGCGCCGGCTCGGCAACGAGGTGACGGTCCTGGCGCCGTCCGGCCGCGCCGCCGACCTGCTCGCCGGCCGGCGGGCGCTGGCCCGCGGCGACGCCGCCGAGACGATCGCGGTCGGCCCGGCGGTGCCGATCTCCCGGCGCAGCAGCATGGGCGTACCGGTCGGCGTCCGGGCCAACCTCGCGCTGGCGCTGCGCCAGGGCGGCTACGACGTCGTGCACGGTTTCGAGCCGGGCCTGCCGAGCCTGTCCTATCTCGCGCTCCGCGACACGAAGACGCTCGCCGCGGCGACGTTCCTCTCGCCCGAGCGGCTCGCGTACCCGCCGCGGAAGACGCGACGGCGTGTCCTGCTCGGCCGCGTCGACGCCCTGCTCGCCACCTCGCCGGAGACCGCCGCCGCGGCCGCGGAGCGGTTCCCGGGCGACTACCGGGTCGTCTCCCCGGGCGTCGACCTCGAGCGTTTCCACCCGGGCGAGAAGCGGCGCCTCATCGTGGTCGAGCTGCAGACGGGGGAGCTGGCTCTCGCCCGCTCGGCCCTGCGGGCGCTGCGCGAACTCGACGGCTGGGAGCTCCTCTTCCTGCGCACGAAGCGCCTCTCGAGCCGCCCCGCGATCCCGCTCAAGCTCCGAGACCGCGCCCACGTCCGGACGGCACGGGATGCAGCCCTGCGCGCGGAGCTCCTGGCGGACGCGGCGGTGTTCCTGCCGGCTCCGGGCGGGCTCGCGCGGATCGCGCTCGAGGCGGCCGCGGCCGGGTGCGCCGTCGTCTCGCCACCGGGACTGGCCGAGCAGCCGGAGCTCGGCGCAGCGGTGCTGGCCCGGCTCGCCGAGGACGACGCGCTGCGTGCGCGGCTCGGGGCCGAGGCCCGAGCGGAGGCCGAGACGCAGGGCTTCCCGCGCGTCGCCGCGGAGCTGGACGAGCTCTACCGCGGCCTCGCGGGCCGCCGCCGGGACACGCGCCGGCGCTCGACCGACCCGCTCGCGGGACGCGAGGAGATCGTCGTCGACCTGCACATGCACACGAACTGGTCGCACGACTGCTCGATCGAGGTGCCGGAGCTGATCGACCACGCCGAGTCGGAGGGGCTCGGAGCGATCGCGGTCACCGACCACAACGTCTTCGGCGGCGCCCTCGAGGCGGTCGAGGCCGCCCGCGGCCGCGACCTCGTCGTCATCCCCGGCGAGGAGGTGAAGACGGACGGGCAGGGCGAGGTGATCGGCCTCTTCCTGCAGGAGGAGATCCCGCGGGGCCTGCCGTTCGCCGACACGGTCGCCGCGATCCGCGAGCAGGGCGGCCTCGTCTACCTCCCCCACCCCTTCGACCGCCTGCACGCGATCCCGGACCCGGCGACGATCCACCGCCACCTGCCCGAGATCGACATCTTCGAGGTCTACAACGCGCGCCTGCTCTTCGAGGCCTACAACGACGAGGCACTCCGCTTCGCGCGCAAGTACGGGCTCGTCGCCGGCGCGGGCTCGGACGCGCACGTGCTCCAGGGCGTCGGCACCGGAGCGGTGCGGATGCGGCGATTCGAGGGGCCGGAGGAGTTCCTGCTCTCGCTCCGCGGGGCCGAGATCCTGCGCCGCCCGAAGTCGCTCGCGTACCTCCAGAGCCTGAAGTGGGTCGCCCAGGTCAAGGAAAAGGTCCGCTAGGGGAGAACGAGGTCCACGCTCCCGTGACACCCTCCGTGACCACCGACGAGATCTACCGGCGCTATCTCGACAAGGCGATCTCGGAGATCAACGAGCTCTGGACCGAGCTTGGCGCCTATGCGGACGCGCTTCACATCCCCGTCCTCGGCTCCGGCCACCCGCTCGCCGACGTCTTCCTGCTCAAGTGGACGCCGCGACCGTCGGAGATCCAGGAGGGGATCGCGTTCTTCGGCCGCACCGGCCAGGCGCTGCTCAAGTCGCTCGAGCGGCTGCACGTCGACCCCCTGGCCGTCTACGGCACGAACTGCCTCAAGTTCGGCACCGAGGATCCCGAACAGGCGGCCGGCTGGCTGACGCGTGAGCTGCACGTCGTCCAGCCGAAGCTCCTCGTCGTGATGGGCGAAGAGGCGGTCTCGTTCCTCAACGGCCTCCGCTTCCCGCTCGCCGACCCGCTCGACGGCGGCAAGCTCGGCGAGCTGCAGCGCTTCACGGCCACGATCGACGCGCTCGTGACCCCGGACATCGACGCGGCGCTCGACGAGCAGGGCGCGAAGACCGCGTTCTGGAACTCCTTCAAGGCGCTCGGCCCCTGGTGGGCAGAGCTGCCGCCCTACTAGCGCACCCCGCGCGGGCGCGCCGCGGCGATCGCCGCGGTCCTCGCGGCGGTGGCCTTCTACACCGCGTTCGGCGGCTCGCTGCCGGATCTGCCGACGAACCTCGACGTGGTGGTGATCGGCTTCGTGGTGATCCCGGTCGTGTTCGGCTTCACCTGGCTCGTGCTGCCGTGGCGCGACGCCCGCTGGGTGCTGGCGATCGGCGTCGGCCTCGCGGCGCTGGCACTTCTGCTGCGGGCGCTCGGGCTCGAGACGCTCTTCGACGTGGCGAAGTTCGGAGCGCTGACGCTGATCGGCTTCTGGTTCCTCTCGGTCTTCGAGGAGCTCTGGTGGACGGTGCTCGTGGCGCTGATCATCCCGTGGGTCGACGCGCTCTCCGTCTGGCGTGGGCCGACGGAGTACGTCGTCTCGGAGAAACCCGGGCTCTTCGAGGAGCTGGCGTTCGGCTTCCGCGTGCCGGGCGAGGACGAGTTCGCGCACCTCGGGCCGCCTGACGTCCTCTTCTTCGCCCTCTTCCTCGCTGCCTCCGCACGCTTCGGATTGCGGACGCGCTGGACGTGGCTGGCGATGACCTTCGGCCTCGGCCTGACGCTCGTGCTGACGGTCTGGGGAGACGTGGCCGGGCTGCCGGCGCTGCCGGCGATCTCGCTCGGGTTCCTCGTCCCGAACGCCGACCTGATCTGGCGGTCGCTCCGGCGCCGGGTTAGGGTCGGCGGGGTGCAGGGCGCTGCGATAGCGAGCTACCTCGACGCCGCCTCCCGCCGCGACGCCGACGCCGCGGCCGCGCTCGTGACCGACGACGTCGAGCTCCACGCGGGCCTGCAGACCGCGCGCGGCGTCGACGCGCTGCGCGAGCTGGCTGCGAGCGGCCCGGAGCACGTCGACACCGCGCTCTCGCTCGTCGACGTACGCGGCGACGGCGAGGACAGCGTCGCGACGATCCGCCAGGTCGACACATGGAGCGAGACCGGCGAGGTCGCCACCGACCGGACGATGGAGGCGCGCTTCCGCTTCCGCGACGGTCGCATCAGCCGCATCCAGCTCGGTTGATCGCGGTCGGGGTCGACGGGGCGAAGGGCGGCTGGATGGCCGTCGCGCTCGACGAGGGCCGCGTCTGCGGTGCACGGCTCCTCCCCGGACTCGCAGAGGTGCTCGCAGCCTGGCCCGGCGCGGACGCCTACGCGGTCGACATGCCGATCGGGCTGCCCTCGGCCGGCAGGCGCCGCGCCGACGAGGAGGCCCAGCGCTTCGTCGGCCCGCGGCGAGCAAGCGTCTTCTATGCGCCGCCGCGTGGTGCGCTGCTCCTGCCGTACGCCGAGGCGCTCGTGCTCGCTCCGGGGCTCTCCCGCCAGGCGTACTCGCTCGGCGCGAAGATCCTGGAGGTCGAGCCGCTCGCGGGCCGCGACCCGCGTGTCGTCGAGGTGCACCCCGAGTGCTCCTTCCGCGAGCTCGCCGGCGAGCCGGTCGAGCATCCGAAGACGACCTGGGCAGGGTTCCGGATGCGCGTGCGGCTGCTCGAGGCCGCGGGCGTCGTCGTCCCCGAGCTGCCCGACCTGCCGATCCTGGACACGGTCGATGCCGCCGCAGCGGCGTGGTCGGGCCTGCGGGTCGCGCGCGGCGAGGCGCGTACGCTCCCCGCGACGCCGACCCCGGGCGAGCCCGTGATCTACGTCTGAGCGGCGCTGCGCTCGAGCAGCGCGACGCACTCGACGTGCGGCGTGTGCGGGAACATGTCGACCGGCCGCGCGCGAACGAGCTCGTAGCCCCAGTCAGCCCGGAGCTGCTTCAGGTCGCCGGCGAGCGTGGTCGGGTTGCACGAGACGTAGACGATCCGCGGCGCCTCGAGCCGCGCGAGCCGGCGCAGCGCCTTCCCCGCCAGGCCGGCGCGCGGCGGGTCGACGACGACGAGATCGGGCGAGCCCGCCCGCTCGGCCAGCTCCTCGAGCGACTCCGAGACGTTGCCCGCGAAGAACGCCGCATTCGTGATCCCGTTCAGGTCCATGTTCTCGAGCGCGCAGGCGACCGACTCCTCCGAGATCTCGACTCCCCAGACCGTGAGCGCGTCCTTGGCCATCGCGAGGCCGATCGTGCCCGTGCCGCAGTAGAGGTCGTAGACCGTCTCGTCACCGGTCAGCCCGGCGTACTCGATCGCGAGGCGGTAGAGCACCTCGCCCATCTCGGTGTTGGTCTGCAGGAACGCGTTCGGCCGCACGCGGAAGCGGAGGCCGAGCAGCTCCTCCTCGATCGCCTCCTCGCCCCAGAGGAGCGTCGTCGGCAGGTTCGTCACCTCGGCGGGCGTGTCGTTCACCGCCCAGTGGATCGAGCGGACCTCGGGAAAGCGGCGCAGCACCTCGACGAGGTAGCCGCGCTCGAACTTCTCCCCCGGCGCGGTCACGAGCTGAACGAGCGCCTGGCCGGTGTTCCGGCCTTCGCGCACGACGAGATGGCGCAGGTAGCCGCTGCCGTCCTCCTGCGAGTAGGCCTCCAGCCCCTCCTCCCGCGCCCAGTCACGGATCGCGAGCCGGATCGCGTTGCCGAGGTCGGTGGTGAGCCAGCACTTCTCGATCTCGAGCACCTCGTCCCAGCGGCCCGCGCGATGGAAGCCGAGGGCCGGCCCTTCCGGCGTGCGCGTGAACGAGTACTCGAGCTTGTTGCGGTAGAAGAATTGCGACGCGGCCGGGACGATCGGCTCGAGCAGCGGGTCGGCGATCCCTCCGAGCCGGACGAACGCGTCGCGCACCTGCGCCTCCTTCGCCGCGACCTGGGACTCGTAGGCGAGATCCTGGAAGCGACAGCCGCCGCAGGCCGGATAGTGGGCGCAGGGCGCCTCGACCCGCTCGCCGCTCGGCTCGAGCACCTCGGTCGCCAAAGCCTCCGCGAAGCCGCGCTTCACCTTCGTCACGCGGGCCCGGACGAGATCGCCGGGCAGCCCTCGGCGGACGAAGACGACGAAGCCGTTCAGACGAGCGACGCCGTTGCCGCCGAACGCGAGCGAGTCGACGCGAAGCTCGAGCTCCTCCCCCATCTTCACCGGCGCGGCCATCGCCGGAGGGTAGCCGCGGCTAGGCGCCGAGCCGGACCGAGCCGTCGTCGGCGACGGTCCAGTGCGGGTTGTGCGCGACCTCCCACGGGTGGCCGTCGGGATCGACGAAGACGCCCGAGTAGCCGCCCCAGAAGGCCTCGGCCGGCTCGCGCACGATCGTGGCCCCCGCGGCCCGAGCCTCCTCGATCGCCGCGTCGACCTCGGCCGGCGACCGGGTGTTGTAGGCGAGCGTGACGCCGCCCCAGCCGCCGCCGTCCTCGACCCCGCTGTCCTCCGCGAGCTGGTCCCGCCCCCAGAGCGCGACGATCATCCCGCCTGCCTGGAAGAAGACGACGTCGTCGTCAGGCTCGGCACCGGTCTTCCAGCCGAGCGCCTCGTAGAAGGCCCGTGCTCGGGCGAGGTCGCGGACGCCGAGCGTGACGAGCGACAGGCGCTGCTCCATCGATCGGAGCCTACTGGCCAGCGCTGCGAGGGCCTGGCGACGGCCGCGGAGCGCCTCGTGCTCGATCGGCCAGTAGCCTGGACACAGACGTCGCGCCGGACGCGCGCCACGGCCGTCTACGCCAGAGTCGAGACGTAGACCGAGCGGTCGCGCGGCCCGTCGAACTCGCAGAAGAAGACGCCCTGCCAGGTGCCGAGCGCGAGCTCGCCGTCGTCGCGGAGCGGGATCAGCACCGACGGGCCCATGAAGGAGGCGCGGACATGGGTCGGCGCGTTCTCCTCGCCCTCCTCGACGTGCTGCCACGACCAGTCCGCCGGCACGATCCGCTCCAACGCGGACTCGAAGTCGCGCGCGACGGCCGGGTCGGCGTGCTCGTTGATCGTCACGCCCGCGGTTGTGTGCGGCACGTAGACGAGCACGGCCGTGCCTGTCTCGCCGCGGACTGCGTCGCGTACGTCGCGCGTGATATCGACGAGCTGGCTCTGCCGCTCGGTTCGGACCCGGAGCTCCCGCATCGGGGCCGTATCCTACGGCGCGTGCAGGCCGCGCCGCCGTCCGCGACCGAGCTCGATCGCTTCCGCGAGGGGGCCGAGCGCTTCCTCGCCGAGCGCGAGGAGACCGAGTACCTCCACTTCGCCGGCCACACGGCCGAGCTCGACCTGGAGCCGCTCTACGAGCGCCACGCCGAGCTGACGAGCCTCGGGACCGCGAACTGGATCGGCGAGGCCGTGGACGGCCGCCGCAACCGCGAGCTCTGGCGCTTCGCGTGCGAGGGGTTCCTCGGCGGCCTGACCCGCGAGACCGACGAGCGGGTCGCGGCGAAGGAGAGCGGCCTGACGATCCACCACGACGGAGCCGAGCTCCCGTTCCGGATGATCCGGCCGACGATCGCGAACGAGCCCGACCGCGCACGGCGCCGCGAGCTCGAACGGCAGCGCCGTCAGCTGACCGAGGAGCACCTGACGCCGATCCGGCTCGAGGGCTGGCAGGCGGCCCACGCCGGCGCCCGCGAGCTCGGCGCCGGCAGCTACCTCGAGCTCTACCGCGACCGCTTCGGCTTCGCGGTCGACCGGCTCGCCGACCAGTGCCGCGCCCTGCTCGACTCGACCGAGCGCCTCTACGAGGAGACGATGGACCGGCGGCTTCGCGCCGCCGCCGGCGTCGGCCTGGACGAGGCCGAGCAGCACGATCTCGTCCGGTTGCTCCGCAGCTCGGACTGGGACCAGGCCTTCCCGGGCGCGGGCATGCTTCCCGCCCTGCGGGCGACGCTCGCGGATCTCGGGATCCGCCTCGAGGAGCAGCGCAACGTCGAGCTCGACGTCGAACGACGGCCGACCAAGTCGCCGCGCGCCTTCTGCGCGCCGATCGAGGTGCCCGGCCGGGTCGTGCTCGTGATCCAGCCGAACGGTGGGCCGGAGGACTGGCACGCGCTCTTCCACGAGGCGGGCCACACCGAGCACTTCGCCCATACCTCGCCGAGCCTGAAGGTCGAGGAGCGCCTCCTCGGCGACGACGCCGTGACGGAAGGGTGGGCCGCGCTCTTCGACAACCTCGTCGCGGATCCCGCGTTCCTCACGCGCCGGCTCGACGTCGGACGGCCGCACGAGTACGCCGCCGACTTCGCCGCCGTGAACCTCTTCTTCGCGCGCCGGTACTCGGCGAAGCTGCTCTACGAGCTCGAGCTGCACGGCGCCACGGAGATCGAAGAGCTGCGGCCGCGCTACGTCGAGCTGCTCCGCGACGCCCTGAAGGTCGAGCCGGCCTCCTGCGACTACGTCGGCGACGTCGACTCCGGCTTCTACTGCAGCGCCTACCTCCGCTCGTGGGCGTTCGAGGCGCAGCTCCGGGACTGGCTCAGGGAGCAGTACTCCGACGCGTGGTTCACGCGCCGCGAGGCGGGCTCGCTGCTCCGGGAGCTGTGGGAGCTCGGCCAGCAGCCGACCGCGGACGAGCTGCTGCAGGACGTCACGGGCGCCGAGCTCGACATCCAGGCGATCGAGGCCCGGATCCGCTCGAGCGTGGTCTAACGCCTAGAGCGCGCCGCCGGCCGCGGGCGGCGCCCCGGCCTCGAGCGGGTTCTCGCCGCCGGACTCCCTGGCGAGGTAGTCCTCGACGAGCATCACGTTGTCGCGCGAGCGCTCGACCACCTGCAGCAGCGCCGACATCGACGAGACCTCCTCGCGCTGCTCCTGCAGGAACCAGTAGAGGAACTGCTCACCGACGAGGTCACCGTCCTCGCGCGCCAGCTTGACGAGCTCGCCGATCTGCTCGGTCACCCGCTTCTCCTGCGCGAGCGCGAGCGCGACGGGCGCGACGGGATCGGCAAAGGCGGTCTGCGGCGCCTCGACGCCGGGAATCACCACCGGCTCGCCCGCGTCGAGCAGGTACTGCACCATCATCAGGGCATGGTTCCGCTCCTCGAGCGACTGCCGGTAGAAGTGCGCGGCGAGCTGCGGCAGCGTCTCCGAGTCGTAGTGCACGGCGATCGCGACGTACTGCTGCGACGCGCCGAACTCGTAGCCGATCTGGCCGTTGAGACTGTCGACGAAGCGGCTCACGCCGGCGATGCTAGCGCTCGGGTGCCGCCGGAAGCGCGAAGTACGATCGCGCGGTGCTCCCGCTCCGGGACAACATGCCGACCCGCAGCTTCCCGGTCGTCACGGTCGCGCTCATCCTGACGAACGTCGCCGTCTGGATCCTCTACCAGCTGCCCGACCTCGACGCGTCGGTGACGGATCTCGGCTACCACCCCTGCGAGGTGCTCGGCAACTGCCCCGGAGTCAGCGACGGCTGGCTCCTGACCGTGCTCACGTCGATGTTCCTGCACGGCAGCTGGATGCATCTGCTCGGGAACATGCTCTTCCTCTGGATCTTCGGCAACAACGTCGAGGACGCGATGGGCCGGGTGCGGTACCTGGCCTTCTATCTGCTGGCCGGGATCGCCGCGACGACGGCACAGACGGTTGTCACCCTCGGCTTCGCCCCCACCGCCGACGCGCGGCTGGCGAACGTCGGCGCGAGCGGCGCGATCGCCGGCGTGCTCGGCGCCTACTTCGTCCTCTTCCCCCGCGCGCGTGTGCTGGCGCTGATTCTCTTCTTCGTGGTCGAGGTGCCTGCGATGCTCGTGCTCGGGCTCTGGTTCGTCTTCCAGCTCTGGTCGGGGAGCACCTCGTTCGAGCACCCGGAGGAGGGCGGCGGCGTCGCGTTCTTCGCGCACATCGGCGGCTTCGTCTTCGGCATGCTCGCGGTGCAGCTCTTCGCGATCCGCCGACCGCCCACACCGAGGTTCCGATGACCTTCGAGGAGCACGTACAGGCCGCGCTCGACTCGCTCCCGCGCAGGCTCGCCGCGGCGCTCGTGAACGTGGCGGTCGTCGTCGAGGACGAGCACCCGGACGACCCCGACCTGTACGGGCTCTACGAGGGCCTGCCGCTGCCGGAGCGCACGGGGCAGGACACCGGCATGCTGCCGGATCGAATCGCGATCTTCCGCCGCCCGCTCGAGCAGGACTTCCCCGACCCGGCCGAGCTCGAGCAAGAGATCCGCATCACCGTCCTGCACGAGCTCGCGCACTACTTCGGCTTCGACGAGCACCGGCTCAGCGAGCTGGGCTACGACTGATGACGGTTGCGCTGGAGGTGGTCGCGATCGCCTCGCTCGTCGTGTTCGCTGCGGTGATCGTTGCGTTTCTGTTGCGCCGTGACTGACCCTGGAATGGCCCGGCACAGACCGGCGTTCGAACAGACATGACCACTGCGATCTCCACCATCCACGACGAGATCGACCGCCTCACCGAGCGCCGGAACGAGCTCTGGCACGTGCTCTCCGACGGCCGGGACACCCAGGCGGTCGAAGAGCTGAAGGCGATCGAGGCGAAGCTGGCCGAGCTGTGGGACGCGCACCGTGCCGAACGGGCACGGCTCCGGTTCGGCGAGCGGGACCAGATCGTCAAGCGCGCGCGGGCCGAGGAGCGGCTCGAGCGGGCTGCGTAGGGCTGCAAGGCTCCTTCCGAGCAGGCCCGGGGGGCGGCGATCGTCGCCCCCCTCGCCTATCATGAGCGCCTGATGAGCCTGCTCAGGCGCGGGGATTCCGGTTCGGTCGAGGAGGAGCGCGAGGCGCTCCGGCGGCAGCGCGCGGAAGGGGCCGCAGAGCTCGAGCGGCTGAAGCAGGTGCTGGCCGAGCGGGTCGAGTTCGTCCGCATGCGCGAGCGGCAGCTGGAGGACGCGCTGGGCCAGGCCGGCAAGGACACGCCCGACGGTGACCGTAGGTCGCGCTTCCGGCTTCCCGATGGGCGCCGGGAGGACCCCGCGGTCGCGCACGAGCGCCAGGTGCTCGAGGCCCGCACCGCCGACCTCGTCAGGCGCGAGACCGCCCTCGCCGAGCGCGAGCAGGTGCTCACCGACCGCGAGCAACGTCTGGCCGAGGCGCAGCCGGCCGTGCCGGACGAGGAGTTCAACGCTCGCGAGGCTTCGCTCGTCGAGCGCGAGCAGGAGCTCGGCCGCCGCGAAGCCGAGCTGCGCGCGCAGGATCCCGCCGAGCAGGAGGCGCGGATCGCGAGCCGCCTGGCAGAGCTGGAGGCCGCCGAGCTGCAGTTCGTGAAGACGCATGCCGAGCTGGCCGCGCGGTCGGAGCGGCTGGCCGAGCGCGAGCAGGAGCTCACCGCGCGCGAGCGGGCGCTTCCCGGCGGCAACGGGACCGACACGCACGACCGCATCTCACCGGTCGACATCGAGGCGATCGAAGCGCGCCTGCGCCGGCTCGAGCAGTCGGGCGGCGGTGGCCGGAGCTTCAGTGAGGGCCTGCGCGCACTCGAGCAACGCGGGCTCCGCCCGCGCGGCGAGCCGGACTCGTCTCTACACTGAGACACCGCGCGGGGCGTTAGCTCAGCTGGGAGAGCGCCGGCTTTGCAAGCCGGAGGTCGCCGGTTCGATCCCGGCACGCTCCACTCGCAGATTGCAGGCCTTGTGCCCGAGCTGCGACGCGACCTCCAGCGGGTTAGCGCCGTGGGGCCGTCACGCGCTCGGCGCTAGCGCTGATGCGTGGAACGCTCGGTCTTGGTTTCGCGGCCAGAGGCCCACCGTGAAGGTCACGACCGCCCAGCCGAAGACCGCCCAGGCCCACGTATGGCCTTCGCCTCCGGCTGCTGACGCCGGCGCAAGCAGACAGGAGATCGCCCATCCGCCTGCCGCGATCGACGCGCTGAGTGCCGGTATGCGCCAGCCCATGGTGCGAAGAGCGGAAAGCAGCACGAGCAGCGGAACGAGCAGCGCCAGTGCGGTCATCACCGACCAGTGATGCAGACCGTTCGACACCGCATCGGCAGGCGGAAGATCGTGCCGTTGCGCCGAGGCCATCCGCCAGGCGTAGCCGATTGAGGGAACGGCGGCGACAGCCGCGAGCACAAGCATGACGACGTCCAGGTGCTGCCCGCGCGCGAGAAAAGTCGCTCGCGCCGGATGGAGAGCAACCAACACCGCACCGACACCGACGACTCCGGCACCGACGGCACCGTACCGCCATGCCTCCCCCGCAACGCCCGCCATGGCAAGCGCGACGGCGACAACCGCCGTCTGCTGTATGCCGGCGATCCGTCGTTCCGGGCGTCGAAGCTGCGCCAGCAGACCCAGCGGAAGGATCACGCCGAAGACCAAGCCCCAGCCGGCGTCCAGCACCTGATTCCGCGCCTGGTCGATGTACCCCGTATAGCCATCGATCAGATCGATCAGACCGAAGTTGATCGTCAGAGACGCCAGCGCGACCACCAGCGCAACCGCCTTGAGCCAGGTCGTGCGAGTCGATCGCGCCATGACGCCGACCCTAAGGCCTACTCACGACGACGGTCAGCCCGGTCGGCGAAACGTCGACGATTCGTGTCAGATCACGTCGACCACTAGGGCCTACGCTGACCTCACGATCCCGCGCAAAACGGCGTGGCTTCTCACTGCGGACCACCCCAGACTGACTTGACCGAGACCTGATCCGGGGGTTGCACAGGGTGTGCATACTCAGTATGCTACCGGGTATGTTCACAACGTGGAGTGCATAGATGAGCGTCCCGCATGCCCTACTCGCACTGCTCAGCGAGGGGCCTAAGTACGGGCTGCGGCTGCAGAACGAGTTCGAGTCGCGGACGGGCGAGGTGTGGCCCCTCAACATCGGGCAGGTGTACACGACGCTGCAGCGCCTCGAGCGGGACGGACTGGTCGAGACCGACGACGGCGAGGGCGAGCGGGCGCAGAAGCGCTTCCGGCTCACGGGCGCCGGCGCGCGTGAACTCCACGACTGGCTCCGCACGCCGCCCGAGCTCGTTCCGCCACCCCGCGACGCGCTCGTCATCAAGGTGCTGATCGCCCTCCGGCTCCCCGCAGTCGATGTCCATGAGATCCTGCAGGTGCATCGCCGCCAGGTCGTGGAGGTCATGCAGCGCTACACGCGCATCAAGGCCGAGGCGGCCGTCGACGAAGTCGAGTTGGCACTCGTTGTGGATGCCGAGCTCTTCCGGCTGGAGGCCATGGTTCGGTGGCTGGATGCCGCCGACGTGCGCCTGAAGCAGCTACCCCCCGATCCGGCGGCCGAGGTCGCCGAGCTTCCTCTCGAACAACCCCGCAAGGTGGAGGTTTCGCAATGACGAGCGGACTCGAATTACGCCAGGTATCGAAGATCTACGGCTCCGGGCCGAGCGAGGTGCGCGCGCTCCACGAGGTCGACCTCGCCGTCGGACGCGACGAGCTCGTCGCGGTCATGGGCCCGAGCGGCTCGGGCAAGAGCACGCTGTTGACGATCGCCGGCAGCCTCGAGGAGGCGACGAGCGGCCAGGTACTCGTGGACGGCGTCGACCTCGCGACCGTGTCGCGTGCCGATCGCGCGAAGCTGCGGCGCCGCTCGATCGGCTACGTCTTCCAGGACTTCAACCTGCTTCCCGGGCTGACGGCCGCCGAGAATGTCAGTTTGCCGCTCGAGCTCGACGGCGTCCGTGCGAAGGCCGCACGCACCACGGGTCTCGAGGCGCTCGCGGAGCTCGACGTCGCCGAGTGCGCCGACCGCTACCCCGACCAGCTGTCGGGCGGTGAGCGCCAGCGGGTTGCGATCGCGCGAGCGATCGTCGGCGAGCGCGGCCTGCTCCTCGCCGACGAGCCCACCGGCGCGCTCGACTCGGTCAACGGCGAGGGTGTGATGCGCCTGCTGAGGGCCGCCACCCATCGGGGCGTCGCCGGCGTCGTCGTAACCCACGAAGCACACCTGGCATCCTGGGCCGACCGCGTCGTCTTTCTGCGTGACGGTCACGTCGTCGACCAGACGGTCGCTCCTCCCGGGCCGGAGTCGCTGCTCGCAGCGGGTGATCGGCGCTGACGGCGCTCGCCCACCGGTCACCGCTCGGCGGACCGAGACACGGCGGCGTGGCCGCGCGTCGGGCGGTTGTTCGGTGGGCCGGACGCATGTTCCGCCGCGAATGGCGACAGCAGCTCCTGGTGGTGACGCTCCTCACCGTGGCCGTCACCGCCGCCATCGGCAGCATCACGATCGCCTCGAACGCGGTTCCCGCCGACGACAGCGACTTCGGCTCGGCCGACCTCCTGCTCACGTTCGACGGTTCCAATCCGCAGAGGCTCCACGCGGGGCTCGACGCCGCCGAGCGATCGTTCGGAACGATCCAGGTCATCGGTCACCGCTCCGTGCTCGTCCCAGGGGACGTCGAGAAGGTCGATTACCGGTCACAAGTCCCCGAAGGCTCCTACGGCGACGACCTGCTCGCGCTCCGACGAGGCAGTTACCCGGCCGGCCCCGGACAGGTCGCCGTCACCAATGGGGTTGCGGAGTCTTTGCGGTTCCAGATCGGATCGACCCTGGCGCTCGACGGGCGACGACGCACGGTCGTGGGCATCGTCGAGAACCCGAGCAAGCTGAGCGACGAGTTCGCTCTCATCTCGCCCTCGTCCGCGCGTCCGGACCGGGTCACCGTGCTCGTCGAGGCGAGCGCTGCGTCGCTCGAGTCCTTCTATCGTTCCGAGGAAGACCGCTCCAACTCGGCCTTCGCAGGTTCCATGGAACGTGGAAGCGACGTCAGCAGTGCGGCTGAAACGCTGGCGATCTTCTCGGTGGCCACCGTCTTCCTCTTGCTGGCCTCGCTGGTTGCAGCGGCAGGGTTCGCAGTCGTCGCGCAGCGTCGACTGCGGCAACTCGGCATGCTCGCGGCCCTCGGCGCGACGCCGAAGCACCTTCGCCTCGTGCTGTTGACGAACGGCGCCGTCGCCGGTGTGATCGCCGCAGTCGTCGGGACGGTCGCCGGCCTCGTACTCTGGGCCGTCTTTGCGCCAACGCTCGAGTCTACGGTCGACCATCGCATCGACCGTCTCAGCCTTCCCTGGGGGCTGATCACGATGGCCGTCCTCCTCACAGTCCTGGGAGCCACCGCCGCCGCTTGGTGGCCCGGGCGAACGGTCTCCCGACTCCCCGTCATGCTCGCGCTCTCGGGGCGACCGCCCACGCCGAGGCCCGCACGCCACTCGGCGATCGCGGCCGCGGCGTTGATCGCGGTCGGCATCGGCTGTCTCGCACTATCCGGCCGAGACAAGGCACCCCTCATCGTCGCCGGACTGGTAACGACGATCGTGGGCAGCCTGCTCCTCGGCCCGCTCGCGATTCGCATCTTTCCCGCCGTGGCCGCGCGAGTCTCGATCGCGCCTCGACTGGCACTCCGAGACCTGGCCCGGTATCAGGCACGTTCCGGCGCGGCGCTCGCTGCGGTCACGCTCGCTCTCGGGATCGCGACGGCCGTGGTCGTCACTACCTCGGCCGAGGAGGCGAAGGCGGCGGCCGAGCCGCCGACGCTTTCCGACCGACAGATCCGGGTGTATCTCGGCCCACCGGATGCGCGTCAGCTCACGCCCGTCGACGTACCCGCTCAGCTCGGACGTCTGGCAGCGAGCGTTCGACAGCTAGCCGACCAACTCGACCGAGCAACGGTGATCCCGCTCCGCAAGGCCGTGCCACCGGGCGTTCGCCCCTTCGTCGTCGGTGATACGCGAGTGATTGTCGGGATCGAGCTCGCGAGACGATTCGACGGCCCCGCCGGCCGCAAGGAGTACCGCGCCCAATCGCAGCTCCTCGTCGCCACGCCCACGGTGCTCGAGTACCTCGGAATCGACCCCACCGCGGTGGATCCGAGCACCGACTTCCTCGCCGACCGCAGCGTCGCGACCGAGCAGCTCGTCATCCCGACCTTCACGAGGCGCGAGCAGATCGCCGTCGCGAACGTCCAGAAGATCGAGACCGGCGAGCACCTCTTCGGCTTCGCGAGCGCACCGCCGAACCTCGTCACACTTGCTGGCCTTCGTCGCCACGGCTGGAAGCAGATCCCGGCCGGCTGGCTCGTCGAGTCGAGCCAGCCGCTGACGAACGAGCAGATCACAAGCGCCCGCGACATCGCGGCGGACGCCGGCCTCACGATCGAGGTCGAGGGCGAGGGTCGATCCCTGGCGACGGCCAAGCGCATCGCAACGACCGCGGGCGCCGTGCTCGCGCTCGCCATCCTCGCCCTGACGGTCGGGCTGATCCGCAGCGAGAGCGCAGGCGACCTCCGCACCCTGACCGCGACCGGAGCCGACTCGAGTATCCGCCGCACGCTGACGGCCGCGACCGCCGGGGCACTCGCTCTCCTGGGCGCGCTCCTCGGCGTCGCGGGCGCCTACGTCGTTCTCCTGGCCATGTACTACGACGACCTCGGCCACCTAGGCGACGTGCCGCTCTCCTACCTCGCCGTCGCGGTCGTCGGCGTGCCGCTCGCCGCGGGGGCCGCCGGATGGCTCGTCGCCGGCCGCGAGCCGTCCACCATCGCGAGGAGCGTCATCGAGTGACCAGCAAGCACCGCCGAGTCCTCGCTGCTTCTCATACTTGCCGCGTTGGCGACCACGTGCTTCGCCGCGCCCTGACCGGGCGCTCAGACGGAAGCCGCCCGGTCCAGCGCTGTCGCCCCCAGGATGTAGAAGCGACCGTCGAGGCGGTACCGGATCGCCAGCAGCCCGGCCTCGGCGACGTAGCACTCGACCTCTCGCAGCAGGAGCGCGAGGTCGTTCTCGTCTGAGCGGACGCGGGCCATGACGATCAAGACGTCATCCCCGCGTTTTGTCGATCCGCTCCACCGCGGTCGGATGCGCGCCTCGAGCTCGTCGACGTCGGCGTACGCCGGCAGCTCGAAGCGGACGAAGTTGCTGAAACGCAGCCTCCTGGTTTCCATGCCCGTAGGCTGCCGCGTCGCGTCGCCCTTGCGCTTGACCCAGCCGTGTCAATCGCGCCGGCGCCCGTTCGGCTTTGCGACTCGACGCCCTCCCGCGGTCTTGACCGGATAGGACACGATCGGGTCACCTCCGTCGCCGGGCGTCGCGGGCATGCTGGCCGCGTGAAGGTGGGCATCAAGCTCAGACTGCAAAGAACCGACGGCGGCGATCTCGGGATCGCTCATGCACCACCACCGGTCGAGCAAGGCGACGTGGTCGCGCTCGCGGACGGGTCGATCTGGCGCGTGGTCAACCTGATCGATCTCTACGACCTCGGCTACATCACGCGCGTGGTCGACATGCTCTGCATGGTCGAACCCGCCTAGGGCCTGCGCGAGCGGGTAGCTGGGCCTGGTCGCGAGACCCAGCTGGGCTCAGCCGCACGTCGCCTCAGAGAGCGCTATCAGTGGGGTGTAGCGGCCCGGGCGGCGGCGACGGCTTCGAGTCGGGAGTTGACGCCGAGAGCCCGGAAGAGATGACGGATGTGGTTCCTGACTGTTTCGGTGCTCAGGTGGAGCTCGGCGGCGATCTGCTTCGTCGAACGGCCCTGCTGCAGGAGACGGAGTATCTCGACCTGGCGGGGGGTGAGATGCGCGGGCGGCTCGACGGACTTGTCGTCGGGGCGTTCCTCGATCAGCCCGAAGACGCCGACCACCCGTTCACCGTTCTTGAGCGGCACCGCGCTGAGCTCCACGGCCACGCGTGTGCCGGCGGTCGAGACGAGGAAGCCGGTTGCGTCTGTCGCCGGCGCGGTGCCGAGCACCTTCCGCGAGAACAGCTCCTGGGCGCGCCGGCTGTCCTCGGGCGCGACGACGGAGGTGTAGTGGCGACCGCGAATATCCCCGAGCAGCCGCTCGGCGGCCGGGTTGATCCACCGGACGATTCCCGTCGTGTCGAGGACGTAGCTCGGGACGCCGACGCTCTCCAGAGCCTGCTCGACGTCGCCGCCGACTTTCAGGCCGGTGGCCATCACGGAAGTGTGACTGATCCGCGCCGGCAAGATCGCGAAAGGGGCCCGCGGGAGCGGGCCTTCCTGTGCATCAGTTGTCTTGCCGGACTGTCAGGGGTTGGTGTTGCGACCCCGCGGCCCTTGTTGTTAGGCGCTGAACTTGCCGCTGATGGTGCCGCGTCGTTGTCGATGTCGACCTCGTTGCCGGACAGCGTGTTCTTCCTGTCGATGTTGACGTTGGCGTCGATGACGAGGATCCCGGTGGCATCCGTGTCGGCGGGCCCGGTGTACGTCGTTCCCGCTGACCTTGTTGCCCCCGACCTGCGCGACCGTATCGGCCCCGTAGACGACGATGCCGTTCTGGGCGATGTAGGTCGCTCGGCCCGTGCCCGTGACGGTGTTCCCGAGGATCGTCGCGTCGACGTTGCCGCGCACGTCGATCCCGTTCTTGTTGTAGGCCGAGACGATGTTGCCCTCGATCGCGACGGACTGCCGTGGTCGTACCGCGATCGCTGTCGACGAGGATCGCGCGCCCGGACTGACAGCCGGTCGTCTGCCCGATGTTGTTGAGCGTGACGCCCTTGATCGAGCCGCTCGCGTCCATGAAGGCGACGCCGTTGAAGACGGCGACGCAGTTGTTCGGCGACGCCGCCCTCGATCTTGAGGTTCTTGACGTTCATCGCGGTGCCGTCGTTCTGGACGACCGCGCCGTCGAACGCCGTCCCGGTGGGCCCGTCGACGGCCGTGATCGTGAGGCCCTTGCCGTCGAGCGTGTAGCCGTCCGGCACGCCGATGGTCGTGTCGGTGGTGCAGTCGGCGACGAGCGCCATGGTCTTGGTCTTGTCATTCGTCGTGAACGTGCACGTACCATGGCCCGAGCTGCCGAACGCTGCTGCGAAAGCTGTTGCCGGGATTGCAAGCGCAACCAGCAGCAGCATCATGATGAGACGCTTCATTGAAGCCTTTCGTTTGTGCGCGAGCCGCATGGCCGCGACTGGTTTCTCGCCGGGATGACGCCTTGCTCTGGCGATCCCGTCAACTAACGCGACCCGAAGACCATCCTCGATCGCGGAGACGAGCGTAGCACGCTTACGCATGAAACTCCCTATACTGGGTTGAGCTGTGATGGATGGGCCGAAAGATCCGTGTCTGACGTTCTGCGCCCGACCTGCTTCGACCAGGCGCGCCATCGCAGGAAGGATGCCCATGCTTCACCCTCCGCGGCTAGGACGCAATTGGGTCGAATCCCGGCATGTCGTGGCTGCGGGTTGCTCGCGCGCAGCGCGCGAGTACGCTGTCGGTCGATGCTGCGCCGGCCGCTGCCGCTGATCCTCGCCCGCGAGCTCGCCGCCAACATTGCGACCCCGTACCTCGTCCTCGACGGCGAGGGAACGCTCGTCTTCTTCAACGAGCGTGCGGAGCGGATCCTCGGCGCGACGCCGTCGGAGCTCGGAGAGATGCCCGAGGAGGAGTGGCGCACCCGCTTCCAGGTCGAGCGGCCGGACGGGACGCCGGTCGATGAGCGAGCAGACGCCCTCGGCGCGCGCGCGGCGCGAGCGCCGACCGGTGCACGACACGCTCGTCTACACCTGGGCCGACGGGCGGCGGACGACGCTCTCGGTCACGGCGACCCCGCTGCTCGGGCGCGACGATGAGCTGCTCGGCGTCTTCCTGCTCTTCTGGGAGCCCGAGCAGCAGTGAAGGCGACGGTTCGCGGCTGCCGCGGCTCGCTGGCCGCGCCCGGCCCGGACACCGTGAGCTACGGCGGGAACACCGCCTGCCTGGCGCTCAGGCTCGCCGACGACACGCCGCTGATCCTCGACGCCGGCACCGGCATCCGCCTGCTCGGGCTCGAGCTGGCGCGTGCCTTCCCGCGCCCGATCCACATTCTGCTCACGCACCTGCACCTCGACCACCTCGAGGGCCTGGGGTTTTTCGCGCCGATCTGGATGCCGCGAGACGGAGCTGCACATCTGGGGACCGCCTTCGCCGGTCGCCAGCCTGGCCGAGCGGATCGCCCGCTACTTCTCGCCGCCGCTCTTCCCGCTGCAGCTCTCGGAGGTGCCGGCGCAGGTCGTCTGCCACGACCTGCCGGCCGAGGAGTTCCGGCTCGGCTCGGCGACGGTGCTCGCGCAGCCGGTCACGCATCGCGGGCCGACGGTCGGCGTGCGCATCGACGACGCCGACCGCTCGCTCGCGTACATCCCCGACCACGAGCCGTACCTCGGCTTCGATCCGGAGGAGGTCGAGCCGAACTGGCTGTCCGGCTACGCGCTCGCGGCCGAGGTCGGCACGCTCGTCCACGATGCCCAGTACTCGGAGGCCGAGTACCCCGAGCGGCGCGGCTTCGGGCACTCGAGCGTCGCGCACGCGGTCGCGTTCGCGCGCGCTGTGAACGCCGGGCGGCTCGTCCTCTTCCACCACGACCCGCTGCACTCGGACGGCGAGCTCGACGACGCTGGAGGCACGGGCGAAGGAGCTCTGGGCCGACGAGAGCATGCCGCCGCAGCTGGCCCGCGACGGGATGCAGCTCGAGCTCCACGCCCGGCTCGCCTCCTGGTAGGCGCAGCTCGAAACCGATCCCCCTACGAGGCTCCAGCCGACGATCTCGTGCGTCGGCCGCGCCGCGAGACGTCTCGCGGCGCGGCCGTGCGCAGGAGAGAGCGGTCTAGCTGGAGAAGTTGAAGGCGACGAGCCGCCTCGTCGAGACGCCGGCGAGTTTGTCCTCGCCCGGCTTCGTCGCGCGAACGAAGAGCGTGAGCTGCTGCTGCTTGCTGCTCGCGGGGAAGTTCGCGTCGCGTCGGAAGACCAGGGTCGCGTTGCCGTCGTCCCCGGTGAGCTCCTCCTCTGGGATGCTGAACTGGTTGTACGGCACTGCGGTCACGTAGACGCTGGCGCCCTTGATGTTGACGCTGCAGGTGCTTCCGACGCGCACCTTCATGGTGAAGGTCTGCGTCTGCGCGTTGATCGGTCCGGACGGCACCTCGAAGGCGACGATCTGCAACCGTGCGGGCGGTGCGAGGTCCGCGATCGGTGCGGTCTTCAGGCTCTTGTTGGTCGGACAGCCGTTCGGGCCGGGCGCCAGCGGCGCGGCGCCGCTCTCTGTCCCGTCCGTCGCGGCCATGCCCGCCGCGGCCACAACCGACAGCGCAAGCGCGGTGACGGCGGCGACCACCAGAGGCCTCGCGATCCCGGCATGCCGGAGCCGCGAAGGCCAAGGAAACCGTTCCATTGTGTTACCCCCTCTGTTGACTGAGCCGGTTGCCCTTCGCCGCTCGGCGAGCAAGGCCTCCCAGAATCGAGCGCGCCGCGGTCCGAGAAGGCGACCTCGCCCGCGCACGCGCGCGACAGGCATCCGGGAACGTCCTCAACTCGGCCCGGAGACGTCGGACGAGGGCGGGGTATCACCGGCTGACCCCTTCGCGGCGGAGCGCCGCCGTAGCCACCAGACGACCCCGCCGAGGACGACGGCCGCGGCGAGGAGGCCGAAGGCGATCCAGCCCCACTCCGTGCTCGTGAGGCCGTCGTCCGAATCGGAGGCAACCGCCGCCGCAGCCGCCGGGCTCACTCCCGCCGTCGTCGTCACCGTCGTCGTGAGCGTCGCGGTCACCGTCACCGGGGGAACGGCGCTCGTCGTTGCCGCCGGAACGGTCTGCGTCTCGGTCACCGCCGGAGCCGTCTCCGTGAGCGTCACCGTCTCGGTCGCGGCCGGCCCTGTCAGGATCACACCCGGCGTCGTCTCGGTCGACGCGACCGTATCGGTCGCTGCCGGCGAGGTCTCCGTGACCGGGCCGGACCTCACCGGCGCTGTGACAGCCGGAAGCGAGCCAGTGATCCCGCCGGTGCCGATCGCCTCGCCGCCGCCGCCGCAGGACGAGAGGCCGACGGCGGCCAGAATCCCGAGCACTCCCAGGATGGCAAGGCTGGAACTTGCGGCGGCCAGGTTCCTCCGATCCATCGCGTCCGAGTGTGCGCCACGCGCGGCAGCACGACATCATCCGGAACGGACGAAAAGGCCGCCTCCGTCGCTGCAAGGTCAGCTCCTTCCGCGTTTTCGGACATTCTTCACCCATGCGAGCATGGCTTCAGGCGAGCGACCTACAGGCTGCGGCGGTCTAGGTGCCGGAGGACTCGCCTTCGCTGCAGACGGCATCGGGGAAGGAGCTTCTCCTCTTCCTCGCCGACCTGGGTGCGGCGCTCAGCGCCACCGGTGAGACGGTGGATGCGGTCGAGGAGCGGCTCGGCGTGATTGCTCGCGCCTACGGGCTTCAGGAGGCGCGCTTCAGCGTCTTCCCCACCTCGCTCTTCCTGACGATCGCCCGCGGCGAAGCGGCGACGATCGAACCGACGAAGCGGCTGTCGGCGACGCCGCGCCTCGACCAGATCGCTGCAGTCCATCGCCTCGCCGAAGAGGCGGAGCGCGGGGCGATCGAGCCCGCGGAGGGCATCGCGCAGCTCGAGCAGATCCGCGCCACGATCAGCCGGTTCGGGCCGTTGGCGAGCGTACTCGGGTACACGACGCTGACGGTCGGGATCGCGCTGATCCTTCGCCCTGCTCCACGCGACGTCGCGGCTGCCGCAGTCCTCGGCACCATCGTCGGCGTGCTGCGGCTGCTCGCGCACGGCCGGCGCTCGCTCGAAGTGCTGATGCCCTTCGTCGCTGCCTTCGCCGTCGCCGGGTTGAGCGCGCTTGCGGTGAAGCACGAGATCACCGATCCCGGCCTCCGGGCGATGATCGCGGCACTTGTCGTCTTCATCCCCGGCGTGGCGCTGACGACGGCGTTCCTCGAGCTAGCCGAGGGCCAGATGATCTCGGGCTCGAGCCGACTCGTCTGGGCCGCGACCCAGCTGGGCCTGATTGCGTTCGGCATCGTCGCGGGCGTGAGCGCCGCCGGAGTCCCCGCAGAGCGCGCGTTCTCCAGCTCCGACGCGCTCCTCGGCGGCTGGGCGCCCTGGCTCGGCGTACTCGTCTTCGGCGTCGGCGTCACGGTCGCCCATTCGACGCCACCCGGTGCGCTGCCGACGCTGCTCGTGGTGCTCTACGCCGCGTGGACCGGCCAGGTCCTTGGCGACGCGCTGTTCGGCGCCTACTCGAGTGGCTTCGTCGGGGCGGTCGTGATGACGTTCGTCGCGTACCAGCTGGCCCGGCTCCGGTGGACGATGCCGGTCTACGCGATGTTCCTACCGGGATTCTGGCTCCTCGTCCCTGGCTCGCTCGGGTTGATCGGGCTGACGACGTTCCTCGCCTTTCCGGACGCCGCCTCCACCACGGACGTCTTCGCCGTGATCGGCGCGATCGCAGCGGTCGCCCTGGGAGTCCTCAGCGGCGTCGAGCTGCACCGCTGGCTCCGCGGGGCGGAGCGGCGAGCCCAGGCGGTCACGCGACGCGTCAGACGACCCGATGCCTGAGCGCGCCGCGGTCTCAGCGAGCTTCGATGGCTCGAGGGACGTCGGTCCGACATCATCGGGACTCCGCAAGCGACCGGGGGTGTGACGATGGAACGTGCAAAGTTGCTTCGGCTCGGCGGCTACGCCGCAAGCGTGATCCTGATCGTCTTCGGGATCGCGACGATCGCGATCGGGATCGCCGGGAAGAGCACGGTGGAGGACGAGCTTTCGCAGGAGAAGATCGTCGGCTCGCCGGACATGAGCCCGGAAGGGATCGCGCCCGGGATCGAGGAGGCGAAGCTGACGGTCGACGCGCCCGACTGCGACGTCGCGGAGGAGCCGATCACAACGGGCTCCGAGGCTCGCTGCTTCGCGCGGTACATGCGGATCCACGCGCTCGAGTCCTCAGCCGGGCTCACCTACGCCGAGATGGGCCGCTTCGTCTCGGAGTCCGATCCGAGCGATCCTGCCGGCACGAACGACGAGGCAGCGGCGGCGAAGGATGAGAGCGGAAAGCCGGTCTCGAACGCCGCCCGCAATACCTGGGTGACCGAGACAGCCCTCTCGACCGCGCTCAACATGTCCTACATGGCGACCGGGATCGCGATCTTCGCCATTGTCGTCGGGGTCGCACTGATCCTCGCCGGCGTCGGCTTCCTCCTCCTCGCAGCCGCCGTCTTCCGAGGAGCAAGTCGAGAAGCGAAGCCGGCGTAGGCGCGCGGTCCGATCCCCTCCGAACGCCTATCGCTCATCGCCGCCGGCGGCGTCGCCGCCGCCTTGGTCGGCGTCTTCTCGACCTGGACGAGCACCGGGCCCGTTTCGCTGAACGGGATCCAGGGCCCGAACAACGGCTGGCTCGTCGTGATCTTCGCCTTCGTCGCCCTCGGCGGAGTCCGCTCGCTGTCGCGAGGATCCTGGCTCGGCGTCGCAGCGGTGCTCGGTGCTGCGGTCGTCATCCTCTGGACGGCTGTCGAGGGGCTCCTCGACAACCGGCACGTGCTCGGCGGGTCGACGGGCTGGGGGCTGTGGCTGACGATCCTCGCCGCGCTGACGCTCGCCGCCGCCGCCCTGCTCGTGGCCGTGCGGCGGGTTCAGGGTCACAGGCCCGCGTGATTGCGGCGAAGACCGCCGCGCGTCCTTACAGGAAGTAGCCGAGCTTGTCCCAGAGCCACGGCTTCACGGTCGCAGAGGGCGGCTGCGCACGTTTGGAGCGGGCAACGTCCGGCTCGAACAAACGCTCCTCGAAGAGGTCGGCCGCGGCCGCGCTGCGAGCGATCATGGCAACCTCCGCGTTTCGGTAGAGCGCCCACGAGTCGAAGTTGACGGTTCCGAAGCTGACGACATCGTCCGCCACGACGACCTTCGCGTGCACCACGGCGCCTGGGTACTCCCTGAGGTCGACGCCCGCCTCGAGCAGGTCGCCGTAACGGTGCTTGAGCGCCTGTGTGGCCGGCTCGTTGTTCGACTTCTCCGAGACCACGACGCGCACCTTCACGCCGCGCCGCGCCGCAGCGAGAATGCGTTCGATCATGTCCTTGTCGGTCAGATACGGATTCATGATGTCCAGGCGGCGCTGCGCGCCGTCGATCTGCTCGCGAATCGCCTGGGTCGCCGACATGAACCCGCCCGGAACCACCTGAAGGACAGCCGTGGGTGTGGCCCCGGCCTCCGGCTGGGCCGGGAAGTAGCGGGCGAGGTCGTCGGGCAGCGGACCTCCGTGACTGCGGAAGCTCGTCAGGAAGACCGCCTGGGCCTGCCGGACAACGTCACCGGTGACGCGCACCATCACGTCGTGGAAGCCGCCTGTCTCGAAGTGGTCCTCGAGGCCGGCACCGCCCGTCCACGAAACGTTCCCGTCGATCACGTAGAGCTTGCGGTGGTCGGCCCGGCCGACTTCGTCCTGGCGCCAGTCGACGTGCCGGTGGTCGGGCCACAGGCCGTCCTCGTCCACGGGAAAGATGTCGTTGACGACGATCTGTGCGCCGGCCTGCGCGAGCCGGGTGAACATCGGCTTCGCCTCCGCGAACGGGCGGCTGCCGTAGCCGTCGACGATGATCCGCACCTCGACTCCCTGCCCGAGCTTCTGAACGAGCAGGTCGGCCATGTCCGTGCCGACCGTCCCCTCGCGCCACCCGAACATGATGATGTGGACGGACGAGCTGGCGGCGCGGACGTCGGCGAAGATCCGCGGGAAGAACTCGCGGCCTTCGACGTGGGGCTCGATCGTGGCCGCGGTCGACCAGGCGTAGTCCAGGCCGACGTCCGCGATGCGCGGCCGGGAGCGGGCCGCGAACTCCTCGGTTGCTGCCCGCGCACCTGCGGACGTGATCGCATCCGGCGGCGGCGGCCAACTCGGCTTCTGCACGATGCCGAGCACCTGGCGGTAGGCGACGAGGAAGAGGACCGCCAGCAGGAGACCTGCGACGCCGAGCACGGGCTTCCACACGCGGCGCCGCCCGCTCGTCGAGCCGGCCGTGGATGGGTCCTGCGCCATGCGGTCTCGACCACCGGCGGCTCAGACGCTCAGCTCGCCGGCCAGGTCCTCGCGCATCAGCCGGCGCACCTCGTCGGGACCGTGACGGTCGGTGAGGACCATCAGCTTGGTGAGGGCGGCCTCGAACGTCATGTCGCCCCCTGAGACGGCTCCAGTGGCGAGGAGCGCAGAGCCTGTGGCGTAGAGACCACCGACCACGCTACCCGCCCGGCATTGAGTGGTGACGACGACCGTGACGCCGCGATCGACGGCCGAGCGCAATGGATCGAGGAACCAACTGTCGGTCGGGCCGTTCCCCGCTCCGTACGCCTCGAGCACGACACCGCGGAGACCGGGCCGAGCGAGCACGGCACCGAGGACGTACTCGTCGATACCGGGATGGAGTCGCAACCCCGCCACGTCGGCGCTCATGCCTCCGCTGCGCCGGATCGGGCCGGCACTGGGGGCCCGGATCAAGGTCGACTCGAAGTCGATCGAGACGCCTGCGGTCGCCAGCGGCGGGTGGTTCGGTGACGCGAAACCGTGATAGCTGTCGGCGTGCACCTTCACGGCTCGGTTGCCGCGGAGCAGGACGTCGGAGAAGAAGATCGTCACCTCCGGCACGAGTGCTGCGCCGCGCAGGTGCCCGGCCGCGATCGCCAGGGCGGTCACCAGGTTCTCTCGGCCATCCGAGCGCAGCTCGGTGACCGACCGTTGCGCACCGGTCAGCACGATCGGGATGTCGATGCCCTCGAGCAGGAAGCTGAGAGCGGACGCTGTGTACGCCATCGTGTCGGTGCCGTGGAGCACCACCACTCCGGCATGTCCCGGCGCATGGGCGACGATCGCGTCGGCAATGTCGAGCCAGTCCGATGTGCCCATGGCGGACGAGTCGATCGGGTCGCGGAACGTCGCCACGGTCAGCGCGAGAGGCAGCCGACGAAGGAACGGCAGATCGTCTCGGAGCTCACGCAGGTCGAGCGGCACGAGCGAGCCATCGGCGTCCTGACCCATGCCGACGGTTCCGCCCGTGTACAGGACGAGCAGGGCGGGACCATCTGGTCCGATCCGACCGCGAACCTCGACATCGCTCATCGCGTCGTCGCTCCAGAACCTGTCAACGCACGAGTGCGTGGTCCCAAGTACGGACGAGGTCGTGCGCGTGGCGCAGGCGCTCTGCGAGCCACTCGACACGGTCATCCGGTGGCAGGAGCCAGTCGGTCCCGGGCTGGGCCAGCTTCGCCGCTGCTTCGGGCCCGAGGAAGAACTCGCGGAGGAACTCGTTCTGCCAGGCGCCGAAGCGGAGACGGCGGGTGATGCCGTCGCGTGGCCGGACCACCGCCAGCGGTTCGAGGGTCCGGAGCTTCGGACTCACGGTGCGCGTCTCGTGGCCGCCTCGGTACGGGCGGTTGAAGGCGACATCGTCAGGACCCCACGCGTCGAAGGCGATCTGGTGGGCGCGTCCGATTGTCCGGAGCCGCTCGGGCCGCATCGACGGCACCGCAGACGGGTCACGCAGAGTGGCGGCGTCGCCGGGTGCGAGCTCACCGGTGGCGTCCCCGAGGTTGGACAGCGCGACGACCGCCGGGAGCCGGTCTTCCGGTTGGCGTTCGAGGCAAATGGCGCCGTCGGGTCGGGCGGTGGAGTTCATCGTGTCGTGCATCGACATGACGTCGAGGTGGGTGGCGGAGTTCCAATCGGAGACGCTGCACGATGCTGGATCGATCGTCGCCAAACGGCGAAGCTTGGCCTCGACGACCCGTTCGACCAGGTCGTCTCGCACGCGCTCGTACTCGTCGATGCCGAGCGCGCCGGCACGGCGCAGGGCGTCGCCGAGACGCTCCCAGTCGTCATCGGTCTGCGGTCGCTTGTAGACGGGGAGGTAGCCGAAGGTGACGGGCCGCACGGCGTCGACGCCGGCCAGGGAGGGCCGCCCGTCGGGCCCGCCGGCATCGAGGCGGGCGAACGCCTCGCGGAGTCCTGGAATGAGGTCGTCGGGCCGGGCGCGGTTGGCATCGCGCACAGCTCGTGGGTGCGGGGCCTCGATATAGAGGACGCGTGGGTCGATCTGTGCCCAACGACGCGTGACCGGGCTCGTCGAGATGTCCGTGAAGTCGTACTGCAACCGCCTGGTCAGCCTCACGTCGACGAAGGGCTGCAGCTCGGCCGGGAAGGCACCGGAGCCGTGCGGGCCGGTGATGATCAGGTCGACCTCGGCGAGGCTCTCGTCGAGGTCGCGCTCGCCCCGCCCGACGAAGTACGTCATCTCGTCGACTCCGAAGCGGGTGCCCTCCGGGATCCAGTCGATGTCGGCAACGTCCACGCCAGAAACCCTAACCGCCGTTGTCGGAGGTGGAGCCATCCGCCACGCAGTCTCCCGCCTCCCTCCTGCGTCGCACCCTAGGCTTGTCGCGTGGCGATCTGCCCGACGTGCGGTCAGGAGAACCCGGGCGGGTTTCGCTTCTGTGGCTCCTGCGGCGCGGACCTGGGGGCAGTGCCGGGGCAGGCGCGTGAGGTCCGCAAGACGGCAGACCATGACGCGGTTCAGACCGTCGCGTCGACCGGCACGACGACCGGCGGATCGCGCAGCACGTCCGCGACCAGCGACCGCGCGCGCTCGCAGGTTCTTGGCGCCGACGTAGACCTCCGCGAGCTCCGTCGAGAAGACCCGATCCGGCCCGTCCACTTCCTGCCCCACCCGAGCGGAGACGTCGACGAACGGCCCGAAGTCGATCTCGGATGTCACGTCGTTGAACGGCAGGGCTGCCAGACGGCCTGACGCCGGGGCGTAGACGATCGAGTGTGACGACGGCACAGCGCGGCTTGCGGCTCGGCGCGAGCTGCTGCGGTAGCCCGAGGGCAGCGCGCAGGTGGGCCTCGATCAGGTCCACGCCCCACACGGCCTCGACGATCTGGTGGATCCGCCCACCGCCCATGCGGGCGTTGACCTCGACGATGCGCGGCCCCTTGGCCGTGCACTTGCCCTCGACGTGCAGCACGCCGCGCGCGAACCCGAACGCCTGGACCGTCTGCACGCTGAGCTCCACCAGGCGGCGGACCGGCCTCGGCGCTGTGGTCGGGCGGGCAGTGAAGTCCGGTTTCCTGAAACGACGGCTCGGCGGTCGGCCAGTTCTGGGAGACGCTCGAGAACACGCACTCGCCGTCTTCGAGGACCAGGTCGACGTCGAACTCGACGCCGTCGAGGTACTCCTCCAGCGACGAGATCGTTGCCCGCGCGGAGATCGACGACGTGCGTGGTCTCGAGCTCCTGACGAACGACCCAGTAGATGTTCGGGAGAGACTCGAGCGAGTCGACCCGAACGCACCCGACGGCGCTCGCGCCGAACTCCGGCTTGATCACGGCCGGGAACCCGATCTCCGCAGCGGCCGCGTAGAGCTCGTCGAGCGACTGGACCCGCTGCGACCTCGGCGTGGGCAGGCCGACGCGCTCGGACGCCTCGCGGGTGCGCAGCTTGCTGCGCGCGACGTCGACGGCCTCGACCGGGTTGCCGGGAAGGCCCAGCGCGGCCGCCGCCCGCGCCGCGACCGGCACGCGCGTCTCCCAGAAGGTCAGAACGGCGTCCGGCCGCACCCCCGCCGCGGCCAGTGCGTCGACCACCGCCGCGGCATCCGCGTCCGCGTCGCCGGTGATCGGCGCGGCGACCCAGCTGCGAGGCCACTCCGTCCTCGACGAGCCGTTCGGACCAGTGCCCGGCCTCGTCCACGATCACGACGCGCGCGCCGAGCTCGACCATGCGCTCGTAGATCGGTCGCTTGCCCGTGTAGCCGGCGCCGACCACGACCACCGTCGCGCCCTCGACGCTCACGCGTCGACCCAGCGCGGGTCGTCGATCAACGCCGGCTCGACCTCGGGCTCGTCGACGACACCCCGGCCGGCCGGGCTGCGGTCGAGCGCCGTCGCTCAGCATCGGCGCCTGCTCGAGCGACGTCGAGCAGCACGGCACCGTCGATGCGCAGCAAGACCGTGTCCACCTCCGTCGTCACGGTGGCGTTGCGAGGCGCGTTGTCGAGCAGACCACGCTCGCCGAAGCTGTCCCCCGGCTCCGGAATGCGCGAGCACGACGCCGTCTCGATGAACGGCGACGCGTCCTTCGTCGACCGCGTAGAACGCGTGCGCCGGACTGCCCTGCACGACGACGTCGACCCCGGCGCGGCAGCGGACATACCTGCGAGACCGACGCAAGCTGCTCGAGGACGAGCTGCGGCGCGCCCTGGGTGATCGGGAGCCGCTCGAGGATCGCGAGCCGCCGCGCCAACGCCTCGGAGCGCTGCCGGCTCGCCTCGTCCAGCCCGCGCAGCCCGGGGATGCAGGCCAGCGCCACGAGCACGGTGCCGGTGCCGAGAATCCAGAAGCTCAACCTGAGTGAGGTCGTGTTGACGAGGATCGAGGCAAGCACTGCTCCGCCGACCATCGCACCGATCGAGCTCGCGTCGAACAGCCCGGCGATGCGGCCGAGCGTCTCGCGCGGGGTCACACGTGCCAGCACCGTCTCGGCCACCACCTCAGAGCAGACGAGCCCGGCGCCGCCGGCGACGGTGACGACCAGCGCGAGCGCCAGCACGTCGCTGCTCGCGTAGACGAACTGACTGGCGCAGGCGAGCACCGCCGCACCGATCACGACCAGCGTCAGCCGCCTGCTGGTCGCCAGCTGGCCGTTGAAGAACGCGCTGACGAGACCCCCGGCTCCGCAGGCCGCGAGCAGGAGCCCGTAGCCGCCGGTCGCCCAGGCCGAGCGACTCGGTCCGCGTAGATGACCAGCTGAACCGTCTGCGCCCCGTAGGTGAACTCGACCATCGCCACGACGACGAAGAGCGGGATCACGAACGGGGTGACGCGTGCCGTCCGCAGCACCCTCCATGACACTCGCCCCTGCATCGCGACTGCCGGTTGCGACGACCGTCTTGCGTCGGCTGAGCGTGGCAAACAGCAGCGCCGAGACGGCGAACGTTCCGGCATTTGCGATGAACGCCGCCGGTGCGGAGGTGAAGGCGAGCAGCAGCGCCCCGATCGCCGGGCCGACCACGACGGCCAGGTCCTGCACGGTGTGCAGCAAGAGCATTCGCGGGGCCGAGCCGACCCTCGCCGACGAGCCGCGGTAGCAGGGACAGTGCCGCGGGCCGCTCGGCGCTCCCTGCCGCCGACGCCAGCGCGACGATACCGATCACCAGCGCGACCGGGCCGTCACCCGCGACCACCGCCGCCAGCACGAGCATGAGCCCCAGTGCGCAGCACGCTTCCCACCACCAGGACCGTGCGGCGGGAATGACGGTCTGCGATCGCGCCCCCGACCGGTCCGAGCAGCACGTACGGAAGCAGGCGGGCAATCGTCGCCGCGCCGACCCACGCAGGCGAATGGGTGGCACCGAAGACGTAGCCGAGCAGCGCCGCGTTGTAGAGCCAGTCGCCGACCTGTGACGCCGCACTCGCACCGATGAGCACGCGCGCCTCCCGAATCGCGAAGACCGCGCGGTACGCGGCGAGGGCCTTCATCGGCGCGGCGCCACGGAGCCGAGCGCCCGCGCAAGCTCCTCTGGTCGGATCGGCTTTGGGACACGGTCGGTCACCGACGACATCGGGCGAGTCTATGACGCTTGCGGCCGAAAAATGCCCGCGATCGCAGAGCTCGCAATTCTTCTGCCCGCGCGTTCTAGTTTCGGCCTCGCAGCGGCCGGAGAGGACCGTGGGCCGTGCGGCGCGCCCTTGCCTTCCTGATCGTCCTCTCCGCCTGCGCGGCCGGTGTCGCGGCGGCCTCGGGCACCCGGACCGACCGTGAGCCGGTGGCGATCCGCAGCGCCCGGGCGTCGTTCGTGCCACGCGAGCCCGTGGCTCGCGCCTGCCCCGTGCCCGCGCGTTGGCGCCCGGCCTTCCGGGTCGCGGCCGAGGATGCCCGGCTGCCCGCGTCGCTCCTCGCCGCCGTCGCCTACGTCGAGTCGCGGTTCCAGGAGCAGGCCCGCTCGCCGAAGGGTGCTGTCGGACTGCTCCAGGTGATGCCGGCGACCGCAGCCGTGCTCGGTCTCGATGTCCAGCAGCCGGCCTCGAACGTGCTCGCCGGCGCCCGCTTCCTCCGCGAGCTCGTCGACCGCTTCGGCTCGACCGACCTCGCGCTCGCCGCCTACAACGCCGGCCCCGCGGCGGTCGAGAGTGCCGGTGGAGCACCGAGCGGAGAGACGCTCCGCTACGTGATCGACGTGAACGCCCGCTGGCGCGCCCACGTCGGCTGCTCCGTCTAGCGGCCGTTTGCGCGCCGGTACAGTGCGTCGATGCTGCGCCTTGCCGGTCTCGTGCTCGCGCTGGCCGCCGCGCTCGCCCTCGCCGCGTGCGGCAGCAGCGGGAGCGACGACGCCTCTGCGCCCCCTCCTCTCGACACGACGAAGAGCCCGCCGGCACAGGGCGGCGGCGAGGACGAGGGCGTCCGCGGTGGCGGCGGCGGCATCGCCGGCGCGAAGGTCGGCGAGCCCGTCCCCGACATCGTCGGCACGACGCTCGACGGGAAGGAGCTCGCCTTCTCCGACCTGCGCGGGAAGAAGGTGATCGTCAACCTCTGGTCCTCGTGGTGAATCACGTGCCAGAGCGAGGCGGTCGCCTACGCAGAGTTCGCCGGGAAGCACCCTGACCTCACCTTCGTCGGCCTGAACGTGTCCGACCAGGACGAGCGCGCGCGGCAGTTCGTCGACTACTACGAGTGGGACTGGGACTCGATCATCGACCACAGCCGGACGAAGGCGAAGCGGCTCGGCGCCGACTACCAGCCGGCGATGTTCGCGATCGACGAGCGGGGGATCCTCGTCGGCAGCTACATCGGCTACGGCGACCCGAGCAACACGGGCGCCTGGGAGGCGCTCGCGGCGAAGCTCCAGTAGCCCGGTACGGCCGAGACGAAGATCCACCTTCAGGACGACGGCGAATCACCGCTGCGGCGGAC
Organism: uncultured Gaiellaceae bacterium; assembly: GCA_963808915.1. GTDB lineage: Bacteria > Actinomycetota > Thermoleophilia > Gaiellales > Gaiellaceae > CAVTBT01. The sequence continues at coordinate 308,759 of CAWEHJ010000003.1, forward strand.
GTCCGTTGTCGGACAGGGCCGTACTGTCGACGACATGAAGCGCGCCCTCTGGTTGACGATTCTCGCGTTCGCACTCCTCGTCCTCGCACTGGGCGGGTGGGCCGTGAACGGGGTACGCTGGACGCTGTCCGGCCCACGCCGCATGCGTGGCCGGCCGGCGACGGCATGAGCGCGATCCTTCCCGAGACATCCATCGCGACGCGACTCCACGAGGAGTCGCTTTCCGGCTCGTGGCTGGCCACCCGCCTCGGCGTCGACACCGGCAAGCTCGACGCGATGCGCCGCGACGGCGAGCTGATCGGCGTCCGCCTCCCGGGCGAGCAGAGCTGGCACTACCCGGCCTGGCAGTTCAGGAACGGCCGCCCGCGACCGCTCGTGCCGGCGATCGTCCGCGAGGCCCGGGCAGCCGGGCTCGACGAGCTCCGCCTCTACGAGGTGATGACGATGCGGCTCGGGCTCGGCGGCGAGCGCCGCCTGGCCGACCTGCTGGTGGCCGGTGAGGACGAGGCCGTCCTCGCGGGCGTTCGCTCGAGCACCTCGAAGGCATGACCGCCCGGATCGCCGCCACCGCCCGCGCGTTCCTCGCCGGCGATGGCGGAGGCCGGCTCTGCCGGCCGGGAGCCTCCGCCGGCGAGGGGCGCGCGTGAGCCTGCTCGCCCTGCAGGGCGTGCGGAAGTCGTTCGGCAGCCGGCTCATCCTCGACGGGATCGACCTCGCGGTCGACCGAGGCACGCGGATCGGGATCGTCGGAGCCAACGGCACCGGCAAGTCGACGCTGCTCCGGCTCGCCGCGGGCGACGAGACCGTCGATGCGGGCGAGGTCGTCCGCAGGCGCGGCGTGATCGTCTCGCTGCTGCCGCAGCACCCGCTCGGGGACGCGCGCACACCGCTCGAGACCGTCGTCGCCGCCCGCCCGGATCTCGCGGAGCTCGACGCCGAGCTGCACGCCGTCGCCGCCCGCCTGGGCGAGCCCGAGCTCGCCGCCGACCTCGACCGCATGAGCCGCGTCCTGCGCCGCCAGGAGGAGCTGCTCGAGCGCTGGGAGCAGCTCGGCGGCCCGAGCCTCGCGGGCCGCGCCCGTTCCTGGCTCTCCGGCTTCGGCCTCACCGACGCCGAGCTCGACCTGCCGACGACGGCGCTCTCGGGCGGGCAGCGGAAGCTGATCGCGCTGGCCTCCTGTCTCGCGCAGGAGCCCGACGTGCTGCTGCTCGACGAGCCCGAGGCGCACCTCGACAACGAGGGCCGCGCGCTCGTGGAGGAGCTCGTCCGCGGGTTCGACGGCGCCGTGGTCGTCGTCTCCCACGACCGCTACCTGCTCGACGAGACGATCAACGCCGTCGCCGTGCTCGACCGTGGCCGGATCCGGGTGTGGCCGGGGACCTACTCCGAATACACAGTCGCTCGCGAGCTCGAGCTCGAGCGGCAGAAGCAGCTCTACGTCACGCAGCAGAAGGAGATCGCGCGGCTGGAGGAGGCGATCCGCCGCTTCAAGGACTGGGCGAACCGGGTCGTCGACGAGCGCCACGCTCGGCAGGCGCGCGTGAAGCAGATGCAGATCGACCGCATGGAGAAGGTCGACCGGCCCGTGCTGGAGCGCAAGCGGATCGGCCTTCAGCTCCGGCCCAAGTCGCGCGGCGGCCAGCGCGTCTTCGAGTTGCGCTCGCTCGGGATGGCGTTCGGCGACGATCCCGTGCTGGCCGGAGTCGACCTGACCGTGATGCACGGCGAGCGGCTCGGCGTCGTCGGCGAGAACGGCGCCGGCAAGAGCGTCCTGCTCAAGGCCGTCGTCGGCGAGCTCGAGCCGACCGAGGGCGAGGTCTGGCTCGGCCCGTCGATCCGCGTCGGCTACCTCGCGCAGGACCAGGAGACGATCGACCCGGAGCGCACGCCACTCGAGACCGTCCGCGCCGCGCGGCCGTGCACCGAGGGCGAGGCGGTCTCGATGCTGATGAAGTTCCTCTTCGCGTACGAGCAGGTGCGGCGGCCGAACAAGCTGCTCTCAGGTGGGGAGCGAACACGGCTGCAGCTCCTGCTCCTGATGCTGTCGGGCTCGAACCTGCTCGTGCTCGACGAGCCGACGAATCACCTCGACATCGACTCCGTCGAGGCGCTCGAGGACGCGCTCGAGCGCTTCGAGGGGACCGTCGTCTGCATCTCGCACGACCGCTACTTCCTCGACCGGATCGCCGACCGCACCGCCGAGGTGCGCGACGGCGCTGTCGAGGTGATCGAGGGCGGCTGGAGCGACTGGCACCGCCGCGTCGCGGAACGTCGCCGCCAGCCGACCGCCGCCTGAGTAGCCTCCAGTCCATGCCGCGGGCGACGCTGCGCGACTGGATCCGAACGCTCGAGCGGGCACCGGAGGAGGAGATCTGGACGGCGCTCGCGTTCGTGGCGGGCCGGCAGGTCCAGCTCGACGAGGACGAGCGCACCGCGGCGGTGCGGCGCGCCGAGCTGCTGCTCGCGGCCGGGGGAGATCCGCACCGGCCGCTCGAGCTCTACGGCCGGGCGGTGACCGCGCTCGCCGCCGACCTCGACGCCCCCGACCGGCGATCGGGCCTCGCGGCAGGGCTCGCCGGGCTCGAGACGGAGATCGCAGGCCTGCGCGGGGCGGGCGAGGCCTTGCGGCTGCTGGAGGGCGACGACGATCTCGCGTGGCAGTGCTACGCGGCGGCCGTGCTGGCGGACGAGCTCGCAGGCGACGACGAGTCCTCCGGCTCCGCCACCTGACGGGTCCGCGGCATCGGCGAGGCGAGCAGGAAGAGCACGCCGCCGAGGGCGCCGATCGCGCCGACGAGCAGCGCGCCGCGTAGGCCAATCGTCGCGGCGAGCAGCCCGCCCGCCAGGGCACCGATCGGGCGCACGCCGTAATTGACGAGCCGCGCCGCGCCCGACTGGCGTCCGCGCAGGTGCCACGGCGTCGCGAGCAGGTTGAGCGAGTTCAGGTTGACGTCGTAGAGCATCACGCCGACGCTCGACAGGGCTTCGGCGGCGATCAGCGTGCCGACGGCGAGCCACTGCGGCCCGCCGGCGAGCGCGAAGCCGATGAGTGGAGCCGGGAAGAGCACGGCACCGGCAACCACCGTCGGCCCCATCCCGAACCGCTTCCCGAGGCGTGGGGCGACGAGCGCCCCGGCGAGCGCGCCGACGGCACCGGCCGAGAAGACGATCCCGATCAGACCCGGGCTCAGCCCGAGCTCCTTGCTCATGAAGAGCACGACGATCGCGTTGAAGGCGAGGTTGAAGAAGTTGATCGTCGCCGTGCAGAGCACGCCCGCCCGCAGCAGCGGATGGCCGAAGACGAAGCGCAGCCCGACGGCGAGCCGGCTCCGGAGCGTCCCCTCCGCCGGCCGAGGTGTCGGCTCGTCCACCTTCGCGCGCGAGACGAACAGCGCGGAGCCGACGAACGAGAGCGCGTCGGCCGCGACCGCCACGGGAGCTGTCAGCGCCTGCACGAGCAGGCCGCCGAGCGCCGGCCCGCCGATGTACGACGCCGAGCGCGAGACGCTCATCCGGCCCTGCGCCTCGATCACTTCCTCGCGCGGCACCACGAGCGGCAGGAAGGTCGCATAGGCCGTGTCGAAGACGACGGTGAGCGAGCCGACCGCGAGCGCGACGACGAGGAGCTGGGCGTAGGTCAGCGCGTCGAATGCGTAGGCGAGCGGGATCGTGGCGAGGGCGAGCGCGCGCAGCACGTCAGCCCCGACGAGCGCGCGGCGCTTGCTCGCACGGCGGTCGATCCACTCCCCGACGCCGAGCGAGAGGACAAGGTGCGGCAGCCAGCCGGCGGCGGCGAGGACTCCGACGGCGAGCGCGCCCGAGTCGAGCGTCACGATCGCCACCAGCGGCAACGCGATCATCGTGATCTGGTCGCCGAAGACCGAGATCGTCTGCCCGATCCAGAGGTTGCGAAAGGCGGGGTGGCGGCGCAGCAGGCCCATCGTCGGCGAGGTCAGCCGGCGCGTGCGATGCGGACGTCGCCGCTGACGGTCTTCGCGCGCAGCTGGACCAGAGGGCTGTCGTCCACGGGCGGGCCGTCGGCGGCATCGAGCTCGGAGCTCATGTCGCCGCTGACGGAGTTGGCGTCGATCCAGAGGCGGAGGCCGGGCCTGACGCCGACGCGAATGTCGCCGGACACGGCCTGCAGCCGGACCTCGCTCCCGGCGATCGAGCCGATCCACTGGTCGCCCGAGACGGTGGAGACGTTGACGTCGCCCTTCGTCTCGGCGACGTGCAGGTCGCCCGAGACGAGGTTGCCGATGAAGTCGCCGCCGACGCGGTGGATCCGGACGTCGCCGGACGCGGTCTTGACGGTGCAGTCGCCGCCGATGTCGCCCGCGCTGACGTCGCCGCTCGCCGCGTTGACGATCAGCTCGCCCGCGACCTCGCCGAAAGACATGTCTCCCGAGCCGGTCTTCGCGTGCGCCGAGGTGACCTGGCCGCGGACCGTGGCGTCGGCCGAGCCGGTCTGGAACTCGACGGCCGTGTCCCGCGGGCAGCGGACGCGGACGTGGATCTCGGTGTTGTTGAGCAGGTTCGACACGAAGCCCCAGCGCTTCGGCTCCTCGACGAGGATCTCGAAGGCATCGCCGCGCTGCTCGCAGCGGACCGTCATCTCGTCGAGCAGCTCGCGCGCGGACCGGTTGCCGGCGCGGAGCTCGATCTCCGTGCGGCCCTCGAGGCCGGTCTCGACCTCGATCCCGCCGGCCCCGATGTTGACCCGGAGGCGGACCCGGCCCGGCGTCTCGAAGGTGTGCTCCATCGTCAGGGCCGGCTAGCGGCGCGTGCCGAGGTGGACCGGGTCGGGCCGGCGGACGGCGAATGTGTCGCCGCGGCGGCCCTTGGGGCGGCGCAGGTCGGCGTCGGGATCCGGAAGGTCGACGTGGCCGAAAAGCGATGCGAAGAGTGCCATGGTGTCCTCCTAGCTCTGGGCGTAGCCCTGGAGCCGGTTGCCGGTGCGGATGCGGGAGGTGCGGCGGGGCTCGAGCGCGAGGGTGACCGCGCGGACGAGCCAGGTGTTGGTCGAGACGCCCTCGCGGGCCGCCACGCCCTCCGCCTGGAGCTTCAGCGACTCTGGGAGCCGCAGGGTGATGCGAGCAGTCTCGGCCTCGTCGCCGCTCGGAGCGGCGGCCGGGGTGCCGGCGGGCTCGTCCTCGACGACGACGAGCTCGGGGTCGCGGCCGGCGAGCCGGACGTCGACGCGCCCGGTGGAGAGCTGAGCCGAGACGCCCGCCGCGACCTCGGTGAGGAGGTCGAGCAGGCGCAGGTGGAGCGAGGACTCGAGCGCCTGGCTGAGCCGGCGGCCGGCCTCCGCGCTCGCCTCGTCGCCGAGAGCGGCGGCGGCGGCGAGGTCGGATTGGATTGCCTGGACATGGGGTGCGATCTGCATGACGCCAAGTATGACATCAATTTGACGTCTGTCAAGTGTCTAAATGACATTGTCGTGGCACCTCTGATACACAAAGGCCTGTGAGCACCGTCGACCCACCCGATCTCTCCACGGTCCCGACCATGCGGCATCTGTTCCCGCTCTGGTGGGAGCAGCGCCGTCTGGCCGCGATCGGGCTCGCGTGCGCGCTCGTCTTCACGCTGCTCTCGCTCACGATCCCGATCCTCACGCAGCGGACGATCGACGAGGCGATCGACGGCGGCGACCACAGCGTGCTCCTCCCCTACCTCGGTGCGATCCTCGCGGTCGCCGCCGTGCGCTTCTGCGTCAACTTCACGCGGCGCTACGCGACCGCGCGCATCGGCATCTACGTCGAGGCGCGGCTCCGCTCGCTCCTCTACGCCGCCTATCTCCGCTACCCGCGGGCGTTCTACGACCGGCACGCGACCGGCGAGGTGATCTCGCGCGCGACGAACGACATCTACCCTGTCCGCTACTTCATCGGCTGGGGCGTCGTCCAGGCGATCCAGAGCGGGATGATGATCGTCGGCGCGGCCGTCGTGCTGATCGTGGTCAACCCGAAGCTCGCGCTCTTCTCGTTCGCGTCGATGCCTCCGATCGCCGTGCTGACGTGGCTCTTCGCGCACCGGATCTTCCCGATCTCGCGCCAGGTCCAGGCGAGGAAGGGCAACCTGACCGAGGCCTCAGACGAGGCCGTGGTCGGGATGGAGATGGTGCAGGCGTTCGGCCGTGAGGACGACGTACGGCGCCGCTTCACGGGCCGCGCCGAGGCGGTGCGGCACGAGACGATGCGGCAGGCGTCGGTCGAGGCCCGGTTCCTGCCCGGGATGCTGTTCGTGCCCACGTTCGGGATCGCCGGCGTCCTCTACTTCGGCGGGCGCGAGGTGATCGCCGGCTCGCTCACGATCGGCGAGCTGACGCTGTTCCTGACGCTGATGCTCCAGCTCGTCTGGCCGCTCGAGGCGCTCGGCTGGATCATCAACCTCGCCCAGCGGGCGGTTGCGTCCGCCGGGCGGAGCTTCGCTTGGCTGGACGGGATCGAGCCGCTGCCCGTTGCCGCCGAGCCGCGGAGCCTCGGGGACGGCCCGCTGCCGGTCCGCTTCGAGGCCGTCCGCTTCCGCTACGGCACCGAGCACGAGGTCCTGCGCGGCGTCGACCTCGACGTCGAGCCGGGCGAGATCGTCGCGGTCTGCGGCGCGACCGGCTCCGGCAAGACGTCGCTCCTCGACCTGCTGCCGCGCTTCTACGACCCGACGGCCGGGCGGGTGCTGCTCGGCGGGGTCGACGTCCGCGACGTGGAGCTCGGCGAGCTGCGGCACGCCGTCGCCGTCGTCACCCAGCGGCCCGTGCTCTTCTCGGTGCCGCTCCGCGACAACCTCACGGCCGCCCGGCCCGACGCGCCGTGGGAGGACGTGCTCGCCGCCTGCGAGGCGGCGGGTGTCGCCGCGTTCGCGGACGAGCTGCCCGAGGGCTACGACACGCTGATCGGCGAGCGCGGCGTCAACCTCTCCGGCGGGCAGCGGCAGCGGGTCGCGCTCGCCCGAGCCCTGCTCGCCGGCGCACGCGTGCTCGTCCTGGACGACCCGATGTCCGCAGTCGACACGGAGACCGAGCGGCTGCTCGTCGAGCGCCTGCGCCCCGCGGTGGCAGGCAGGACCGTGCTCGTCGCGACGCAGCGGCTCTCGACGCTGCTGGTCGTCGATCGCGCCGTGGTGCTCGTCGACGGCGTCGTGGCGGAGCAGGGCACCGTGGCCGAGCTGCTCGACGCCGGCACCCACTTCGCGGCGCTCTTCGGGGACGAGGCCGTTGCAGCGTAGGCACCACACGGGCCTCTCCCGGCTCTGGCCGTACACGGTCGGCAGGCGCAGGCGCCTCGGCGGGGTCGGCCTGCTGGCGGCGCTCGCCGCGGCGTGCCCGGTGATCGGCTGGCACCTCGTCGGCGACGCCGTCGACCAGGGCATCCGCGGCGACGACCAGCGGCGGCTCGCCTACATCGTGATCGCCTACGTGATCGTCAATGCCGCCGCGTGGCTACTCGACACCGCCGCCTGGCTCGGGCTCGCGGGCGTCGGCCAGCGCGTCGTGCTCGAGCTGCGGCGCGCCCTCTTCGACCACCTCACGTCGCTCTCGCTCCGCTACTTCTCGGAGCAGAAGGCGGGCTGGATCATCGCGCGGCTGACGAGCGACGTCGACGCGCTCTCGGACGTGCTCAACCAGGGCCTGACGACCCTTGTCGTCAACTCGCTGACGCTGCTCGCGGCACTGATCGGCCTCTTCGTGCTCGACTGGCGGCTCGGCCTCGTCGCGCTCTGCGTCCTCCCGCCCGGGATCGTGGTCACCCGCTGGTTCCAGACCCGCTCCCACGCCGCCTTCTCGGAGGTGCGGACGCGCATCGCAGCGGTGACGGCCCAGCTCGCCGAGTCCGTCGCGGGCATGGCGGTCGTCCAGGCCTTCAACCGCGAGCGCGCCTTCCAGGCCGACTTCGAGGCGCTGAACGAGGAGAACCGCGCCGCCAACGTCCGCGCGCAGAAGCTCTCGTCCGTCTTCTTCCCCGCGATCGAGCTGCTCGGCGTCGTCGCCACCGTCGCCGTGCTCTACGCGGGGGCGCGGCTGATCGACGCGGACACGCTCGAGATCGGGACGCTGATCGCGGCGATCGGCCTGCTCCAGCTGCTCTTCCAGCCGCTGCAGGAGCTCTCCGAGCTCTACGGCCAGGTACAGGCGGCGAGCGCGGCGATGGGCAAGATCGCGAGCGTCCTCGACGCCGAGATCGACGTCGCCGACCGGCCGGGCGCGAAGCCGCTGCCGCGCATCGACGGCCACCTCCAGCTCGACAAGGTCACGTTCGCCTACGGCGCCGAGCCCGTGCTGCACGGGATCGAGATCGACGTCCCGGCCGGAGGCTGCATCGCGCTCGTCGGCGAGTCCGGCGGCGGCAAGTCGACGACGGCGCGGCTGATCGCGCGCTTCTACGACCCGGGTCGACGGCGCGGTGCGAGTCGACGGCGTCGACCTGCGCGAGATCCAGCTCCGCAGCTACCGCCGCCAGCTCGGCGTCGTGCTGCAGGACCCGTTCCTCTTCAGCGGCACCGTCGCCGACAACATCCGCTTCGGCAAGCCCGACGCGACCGACGAGGAGGTGCTCTCCGTCGCGCGGGCGGTCGGCGTCGACCGGGTCGCGGCACGACTCGACGGCGGGCTCGAGCACCTGGTGCGCGAGGGCGGCGCGGGGCTCTCCGCCGGCGAGCGCCAGCTGATCTCGATCGCCCGCGCCCTGCTCGCCGACCCTCGGATCCTGATCCTCGACGAGGCGACCTCGAACATCGACCGGCCGACGGAGATCCTGATCGAGCGCGCCTTCGACACGCTGCTCTCGGGCCGCACGTCGATCATCATCGCCCACCGGCTCGCCACGGTCCGGCGAGCCGACGCAATCCTCGTCGTCGAGCACGGCCGGATCGTCCAACGCGGCACCGAGCAGGAGCTGCTCGGCCGAGGACGGCCCGTTCCGCCGGCTCGCGCGCACGTTGCAGGGACCGGCGATCCCCCGCGTCGCGTAGCGCTACTCGTCGAGCTGCCAGGCGTCGTCGCGGATGATCGCGACCGCCTCGCCTGCGGCCGTCAGCCCGTCGACCTCGACCTCGGGGCCGCCGATCATGAAGTCCGTGTGCTCGCCGGACATGTTGACGCCGAGCTCGAGCAGCTCGTCGCGCCCCAGGCCGTCCGCCCCCTCGACGCACATCGGCAGGCCGTTGCCGTAGGCGATGTGACAGGTCGCGTTCTCGTCGAAGAGCGTGTCCTTGAAGACGAGGCCGGTGCGCTTGACCGCGGAGGTGCCGTCGACGAGCGCGACCTCGCCGAGGAAGCGGGCCTGCTCGTCACTCGAGAGCTGATGCTCGATCACCTCCAGCCCGGACGAGGCGCCGACGTCGACGACGCGGCCTCCCTCGAAGCGCATGTGCAGGTCGTTGACGATCGTGCCGCCGACCGCGAGGGGAAGCGTCGAGCGGACGACGCCCTCGGTGCGGCGCCAGTCCGGGTTCGTGAAGACCTCCTCCGTCGGGACGTTCGGCAGATGCTCGAGCCCGTCGCGCCGGTTGAAGGTGGCGCAGAGGAAGCGGGATCCCGGCAGGAGCCCGACGGTGAGATCGGTCCCCGGCCCGCGGAAGCGGAGCGCGTCGAAGCTGCGCTCGTTCAGGCCCGCGGCGCGTGACTTGAGCCGGGCGACGTGCTCCCGCCACGCAGCGACCGGATCGGGCTGGTCGAGCCGCGTCGCGATCGCGACCGCCTCCCAGAGGCGCTCGAGATCCGGCTCGCCGAAGATGGTGGTCGCCCAGCCCTCGTTCGGAGCGGAGACGATCGTCCAGTTGACCCCGCGGTTCATCACGTGCGGGAGCCACGCCTGCCGGTAATCGCTCGGTTCCGACGCGCCGACGAGCTCCTGGTCGAGGTCGGCGAACAGGGTCGGGTTCGGGTCGCCCGTCAGCTGGATGAACGCCGAGCCGTCCTTCGTGAGCGCGGCGATCCAGTCCAGGACGTACTGCGACGTCTTGCCGAGCGTCTCGCGCGGGCCGTACTCGATCGCCGACCGGCGAACATGACGATCGTTGTACTGGACGTGCACCTGCGAGGCGCCGGCGCGATACGCCTCGGCCGCGACCGCGCGCGCGATCGGAGCGTGCTCGACCTGGCACCAGATGCCGACCGGCTGGCCCTCCTGCACGTTGGCGCCGACGCGGACCGCGAGCTCTGCGTAGCGTCGGAGGCGTTCGTCCGGGTCCACGTCGGGGAACCTACCGGTCCGATGTCGGCAGCCGAGCAGCTACCCGGACGACTCTCGCTCGCCTCGCTGCGCCGCGCCGCCGCCGGCTGCACCGCGTGCCCGCTCTACCGCGACGCGACGCAGACGGTGTTCGGCGAAGGCGCCCGCAAGGCGACGGTGATGCTCGTGGGCGAGCAGCCGGGCGACCGTGAGGACCTCGAGGGAAGGCCGTTCGTCGGCCCGGCCGGGCGCCTGCTCGATCAGGCGCTCGAGGAGGCGGGGATCGAACGCGACGACGCCTACGTCACCAACGTCGTCAAGCACTTCAAATGGCGCCCTCGCGGCACGCGCCGGATCCATCAGAAGCCGAGCTGGGGCGAGGTCGCTGCGTGCCGGCCCTGGCTCGACGCCGAGCTCGAGGTCGTGCGGCCGGAGGCGCTCGTCCTGCTCGGGGCGACCGCGGCGCAGGCGCTCCTCGGACGCAGCTTCCGGGTCACGCGGCAGCGCGGCGAGCCGGTGGAGTCGACGCTGGCGCCGCTCGTCGTCGCCACGATCCATCCGTCCGCGATCCTGCGCGCGCCCGACGAGACCCGGGGCCAGGAGCGCGCGGCGTTCGTCGCCGACCTACACCGCGTTGCCGACGTGCTCGCGCGAATGCGCGACCGGGGCTAGTCGCCCCAGTTGAACTCGCGCGGGGAGGTGCCCCAGAGGGAGTCCTCGATCGAGGGCTCCTCCTGCTCCTGGGTCTCCTCACCGGGCCAGGGCAGCGCAGACGAGTGGAGCTCGGCGGCGGGCTCGCCGTCGATCGTCTCCTCCAGTCGCGCCTGCTCCTCGGACTTGAAGAGGGGATGGTTCTCGAAGGGGTCGTCGTTCGAGTAGCGGTCGAGCGGCATCGATTCGCCGAGCCCGGCGTTGCGCCGCTTCAGCTCGAGGTGGTCCTGGATCACTTGTGCGAACAACGAGGGGGTCTCCACCGGCATAAGTGCCTCCTGGTCGGGGACGGGTCGTGATGCGACGCGGGAGTCTAGCGCAGCCGCGGGCGTTTCTCCCTGCTCTCGACGGGTGCGGTCAGGCTGCACGGCCGTTCCGGACGCTGACCGCGACACGGTTCTTCCCGGCCCGCTTGGCCCGGTACAACGCCTCGTCCGCCGCGGCCACGAGCTCGGCGCGGCCTTCGAGGTCGGGGAACGACGCGACGCCGAGGCTGACAGTCACGCGGAGCGGGTCGCCCTCGGGCGAGAGGATCACCTGTTCCTCGAGCGCCTGCCGGAGTCGCTCGGCGACGCGTTGCGCACCGTCGATCGTCGTATCCGGCAGGAGCAGCGCGAACTCCTCGCCGCCCCAGCGCCCGGCGGTGTCGCCCTCGCGGACGACCTCGTTCATCAGCGCGGCGAACTCGCGCAGGACGGTGTCGCCGCACGCATGGCCGTACTCGTCGTTGACGCGCTTGAAGTCGTCGAGGTCGCCGAGGATCAACGAGAGCGAGCCGCCGGCGCGCTCGGCGCGAGCGAGGTTCGAGACGAGCTCCTGGTCGAGGTGGCGCCGGTTCGCCAGCCCGGTGAGGCCGTCCACGAGGGCCTGCCGTTCGACCATCCGGTGCAGCCTCGCGTTCTCGAGCGCGATCGCCGCGTGGCCGGCGAGCGTGACCGCTGCGATCCGGTCCTCCTCGCCGAAGTGGTCGCCGAGCAGCACCAGCGTGCCGAACGACTCGCGGGCGGCGCTCAGCGGCACGTCGATCCGGTCGGGACCGGCGAGCGGATCGCCGACGTGCACCATCGGGCCGGACGAGCCGATCACGAAGCCGCCGCCGGCCCGCGTCGCCTCGACCGCTGTCTCGACGACCACGAGCATCAACTGGTCGGCGTCGAGCGTCGCGGCGAGCGCGCTCCCGAAGCGCCCGGTCGCGTCGCGGAGGCGGCGGCGCTCCTCCTCGAGGTCGACGAGTCGCTGCTCCAGCTGCTCGGCCATGTCGTTGAAGGCGTGCCCGAGGCGCGCGAACTCGTCGTTGCCGTGGACGTCGACGCGCTCCTTCAGGCGGCCTGCCGCGATCGCGTTCGCCGCCGCGGAGAGCCTGCCCAGGCTGCCGACGATCGAGCGGCCGGCGAGGTAGGCCACGCCCCCGATCAGGGCGATCGCGGCGAGCAGCCCGGCGAGGAGGCGGGTCTGGAACGAGCGCCGGTCCGATGCGAGTGCACTGCTCGGCGTCCCGGCGACCAGAACCTTCCCCGTCGAGGCGTCGAGCCCGACCGAGAACGCGCGGTAGTCCCGCCCGTCGATCGATCTCGTCCCGAGGGTCCCCGGGGCGGCGGCCGCAGTCGAGCTGACGAGAAACAGGCGGTCGTCGCCGCTGAGCCCCGAACGCGCGCGGAGGCGCGCGATCAGCCGCGCGTCGATCGGAATCCCGGCGATCACCGTCGTCTCGCCCCCGGGGCCGAGCACCATGACGCGGCGGGTCGCCGCCGGCGATGGGAGCGCTCCGACCGGGCCGCCGGACGGGAGATCGACCTGCATCGCAGGCGTGGCCGGGAGCGCGGCTCTGATCGCCGCTCGGTCGCCGTCGCGAAGCGCCCGCTGGAACCCGGGGCTGTCGACGACCACGCGCGCGGCGGCCTCGGCCTCGCCCAGTTCGTCGCCGTAGGCGGCGAGGGCCGCGCGGAGCCCTGACTCCAGCCTGGCGTCCGCCGAGCTACGTACGCTTCTGTCCGCAATGGCGCCGAACGCCCACCATGCCGCTGCCAGCGGCAGTAGCGACAGCACGACGAAGTACGCTGCGAGCTTGAACCGGAAGCTGGCCATATCAGCGGCCTTCAAGATTTTCCCCTCTCGTGCCGATACTCCCTCGAAAGGGTGTCGGCAGAGTGAGGGGGAAACATGAGGCCGACCTGGGGTCAGTTGACGATCGGGGCGTTGGTTCTCGCCGGTTCTGCGGCGTCGCTCAAGGTACCCGCCATCTTGCTTGGTGGGACGGACGAGCCCACCCCGCATCTGGTCGCGCCGCGCCAGCAGTCGCATCCCGTGATCACGTTGCCGGCGGCTCCTGCCCCCTCGCAGCCGCCCGCCGTCGTGCCCTCGCCGGCGCACACGCCTGTGCAGCAACTCGCTTCGGCGGGCTCCACCGTTCGCGTCGTGACGCGGCCGAGCGCCGGGCCGGTCGTCCCGCCGAAGGTCGAGACGCCGCTGACGCCGCCGAAGGTGGACACGCCTGCAGCGAAGCCGATCCCGCAGCCGACCCCCACGCCGACGCCCGTTCCGACGCCCGCACGCCGACGCCGACGCCGACGCCCACGCCGACACCGACTCCCGCGCCGACCCCGACCATCCCCGCGCCTCGCACCCCGGCTGCCTACACGCCGACGCCCGTGGCCACGCCGACGCTGAGGAAGCCGAAGAAGGCGCAGAAGGCGCACCCGGCGCATCCCGTCCACCCTGTGCATCCCGTCCATCCGCCGCATCCCGAGCAGGCCAACGGGCCGAAGGCGACGGTCGACTCCGCTGCCCAGCCGAAGGCCAAGCCCGGCAAGGGCAAGCACAAGGGCCGGCCCGCCCCGGTCGCCGCGCCCGCGACTGCTCCCGGTGGCGGCACCGGTCGAGGCCACGGCTCCGGCACCGGCCGCGGAGACCGAGCAACGGAACGGAAACGGCCACGACAAGCAGAAGGACGAGGACCATGGCAAGAGCGGCAAGCACTGACCTCGTCGACCTGAGCTCGAGCCAGGCAGACTAGGGCGCCGATGGGTCGCCTTCTCTTCGGTCGAACCGCGTTCGGGCTGACGCTCGCCGCCTGGCGCGTCTGGCGCAGGCTGCCGCCCGCGCAGCGCCGCCAGCTGATGCAGCTCGTGCGCGCAGCACGGCCCGCGGCTCGCGCAGTGCCGCCGCTTCCCGGCGCCGCCGGCCGCTCTAGCCCACAGCGGCCGAACCGAGCGCCTCGCGGACGATTCGATCCTGCTCGCGCAGGTGCGCCGTCGGGTAGCCCTCGGCCGTGCTGGCCCGCCACGGGCGGCCGACGAAGCGCACCGACACGCCGTCCGGCACGGCGCCCTCGAGCCGGTGCCTGATCGAGCGCCATGCGCCCATGTTCTGCGGCTCCTCCTGCGCCCAGACGAGCTCCTCGAGCGCCGGGTACGAGGCGCACAGCTCGGCGGCGGCCTCGACCGGGAACGGGTAGAGCTGCTCGAGCCGGCAGACGGCCACCGTTCGGGCCGCCGCACGCTCCTCGTGGCCGGCGATGTCGTAGTAGACCTTCCCCGAGCAGAGGATCAGCCGGCGCACCTCGCTCCGATCGACGGCGCCGGGATCGTCGAGCACCTGCCGGAACGACCCGCCGGCGAGCTCCTCGGGGGCCGAGGACGCCTGCTTCAGCCGCAGCAGCCCCTTCGGGGTCATGACGACGAGCGGGCGAGCCGTGGCGTCGAGCGCCTGCCGGCGGAGGAGATGGAAGCTCTGCGCCGCTGTCGTCGGGTTCGCGACCCTGATGTTCTCCTGCGCGGCGAGCTGTAGGAACCGCTCGAGCCGAGCGCTCGAGTGCTCGGGCCCGTTCCCCTCGTACCCGTGCGGCAGCAGCAGCGTCAGCCGGGACGTCTCGCCCCACTTCGAGAGGCCGGCGACGACGAACTGGTCGAGGACGATCTGCGCTCCGTTGGCGAAGTCGCCGAACTGCGCCTCCCAGAGCACGAGCGTGTCCGGTGCGGCGATCGAGTAGCCGTACTCGAACGCGAGCGCGGCGTACTCGGAGAGCGGCGAGTTGTAGACCTCGAAGGACGCGCCCGCGCCGGGCAGGTGCTGCATCGGCGTCCAGACCTCGCCGGTGCGCGGGTCGTGGAGGACGAGGTGGCGGTGCGCGAACGTGCCGCGCTCGGTGTCCTGGCCCGAGAGCCGGATCGGGATCCCGTCCTCGAGCAGCGTCGCGTAGGCGAGCGCCTCGGCCTGGCCCCAGTCGATCCCGCCCTCGTGGATCGTCTGCAGCCGCCGCTCGAGCTGCTTCGCCAGCTTGGGATGCGCCTCGAAACCCTCCGGCACGGCGAGCAACTGCTCGTTCAACACTGTCAGGCGGTCGATCCCGACCGCGGTCTCGACCACGTCGCCCGTCGCCTTCGGCACCCGCTCGTCCGCTTCCTCCACGGCGCCGATGGAAGCCTTCAGCCGCTGGTGCGCGTCGCGCAGGGTCTGCTGCGTTCGCTCGACCAGCTCGTTCGCCGCCGCCTCGTCGACGAGCCCGTCCGCGATCAGCCTGGCGGCGTACTGCTGCCGCACGGTCGGCTGCTGCTCGATCTGCTCGGCCATCAACGGCTGCGTGTACGCCGCCTCGTCGCCCTCGCTGTGGCCGAAGCGGCGGTAGCCGACGAGGTCGACGACCACGTCGTGGCCGAACTCCGCGCGATAGGCCATCGCGAGCCGGATCGACGCCAGCGCCGCCTCGGGATCGTCGGCGTTGACGTGGACGATCGGCACGTCGAAGCCCTTGGCCAGGTCGCTGGAGTAGCGCGTGGAACGGCCTTCCATCGGGTCGGTCGTGAACCCGACCTGGTTGTTGGAGATGATGTGGAGCGTCCCGCCCGTGGCATAGCCTTCCAGGCTCTGCAGGTTGAAGGTCTCGGCGACGACGCCCTGGCCGGCGAAGGACGCGTCGCCGTGGATCAGGACCGGGAGCGCGACGGCCGGGTCGTGGACGCCGGCGCCGCCGGTGCGGTCGGTCTGCTCGGCGCGGGCGCGGCCCTCGACGACCGGGTCGACGGCCTCGAGGTGGCTCGGATTCGGCGCGAGCGAGATCTCGAGCTCGCCGTCGGCGGTCTTGCGCGTGCCGCGCGCAGCGAGGTGGTACTTGACGTCGCCGGTGCCGCCCTCCGGGTCGGCGACGACGGCCTCGAACACGCGCTCGCCTTCGAACTCGCGCAGGATCGACTCGTACGGCCGCCCGACGGTGTGGGCGAGGACGTTCAGTCGGCCACGGTGCGCCATCCCGATCACCACGTCGAGCGCGCCGCCGGCGGCGCCGAGCTCGATCGCCTCGTCGAGCATCGGCACCATCGAGTCCAGGCCCTCGAGCGAGAACTGCTTCTGCCCGAGGAACGCGCGGCGCAGATAGTGCTCGAACCCCTCGACCTGCGAGAGGCGCTCCAGCAGCGCGATCCGTTGCTCGGGGGCGAGCGGCCGCCGGAAGCGGCCCGACTCGATCGCCTCGCGCAGCCAGACGCGCTCGGCGTGGTCGGTGATGTGCTCGATCTCGTACGCGATCGTGCCGCAGTAGACCTCTCGGAGCTTCGGCAGGGCGTCACGCAGCGTCTCGGCGGCGACGTGGAGGCGGAGCAGCGAGGCCGGGATTCGCTCCTGCAGCTCCGGGGTCAGCGGTGGGTCGTAGCGGAGCTCCTCGAGCGCAGGCTCGCCCGGCGGCTCCGACCCGAGCGGGTCGAGCCGAGCGACGAGATGACCGTGGGTGCGATGCGCCTTCACGAGCGACATCGCCGCCGCCACACCCGCCGAGCAGCGTCTCGTCAGGGGCCGCAGCAGGGGCGGCGGCGGGCGCCTGAGGAGCCGTCGCGGCCGGCGCTTCGACCACCGCATGGCCGTTGCCGTCGCCGAGCGTCTCGAGCAGCCGCTGCAGGCCCGGATGCCCGGCGAGCAGGTCGGCCGCGCCGCCTCCCTCGAAGAGCGCGCGCCACTCGGCGGGGACCGCCTCCGGGTTCTCGAGGTACTCGTCGAGCAGGAGGCTGGCGTAGCCGGCGTTGAGGCCGTCGACGTCGCGTGAGGCCATGCGCCCGCCCCTAGTAGAGCGGCGTTGTCCGTGAGCACGGCGACCGTCATCCCGAGCAGCCACCAGAGGATGTTGAGACCGACGGCCCAGGTCGCGAGCACCCGGTACCGATCGGTCATCCGCACCGAGACGAGCGCGAGCACGATCGAGATCGGGATCACCTTGATCGGCGTCTGCACCACGCCGACCGCGCCGCGAAGATCGAGGCCGCGGCGAGGAGGCCGCCGACGAGGTCGGAGTGCGGACGTCCGGGGCTCGGGGATCGGCGCTCACGGCCGTTCACCTGGCGCGTGCGAACGCGGTGCTGCGCCGGCGGCGGCTCGGGCCGCGCCGCGGGCCGCGGACGGCGCGACCGGCCGCCGGGCGACGCGCCGGCGCCACTCGCACGGCGAGGGATCGGTCGGCTCGACGCGCGCGACGAGGCGCCGCGCCCTCCTCGGGAAGCGGCTCCGCCTTGATCGCCCACCAGACGACCAGGCAGAGGTAGACGATGGGGATCTTCAGCACGAGCAGCAGGAAGATGGCTTCCCAGACCATGTTCGCCGAGTGTACGCGATGGCCTTCCGGATCGGTCGCGGCCGGGTTAGGCTCGAAGGGACGCGGGAAAGCGTCGAACCGATGAGCACCGAAGCGCTCAAGCCGCTGCTGGACGCGGGCGAGGAAGCCGGCTGCGTCAACCTGTCCGAGTTCAGCCAGCTGATCCAGGAGCTGGAGCTGGACGACGAGCAGCTCGAGCGTGCTCTACGCCGAGCTCGAGGAGCGCCACATCACGCTCACCGACGACTGCGGCCGCCAGCTCGACGACGACTCCACCTACGTCAACGGCGACCTGGCGCACATGACGACCGACTCGCTGCAGCTCTTCCTCAACGAGGCCGGCCGCTATCCGCTGCTGACCGCGGCCGAGGAGGTCGAGCTCGCGAAGCTGCGTCGAGCGCGGCGACGCCCAGGCGAAGGACCGGATGATCAACTCGAACCTGCGGCTCGTCGTCTCGATCGCGAAGCGCTACCAGGGTCACGGCCTCTCGCTGCTCGACCTGATCCAGGAAGGCGTGATCGGCCTGATCCGCGCGGTGGAGAAGTTCGACTGGCGCCGGGGCTACAAGTTCTCGACCTACGCGACGTGGTGGATCCGCCAGGCAGTGCAGCGCGGCGTCGCGAACAAGTCGCGCACGATCCGGATCCCGGTGCACATCGCCGAGCGTGAGCAGCGCATCGGGCGTGCCGAGCGCGACCTGCACGCGAAGCTCGGCCGGGTGCCCACCGACGAAGAGGTGGCGACCGCCGCGAAGCTCTCCCTCAAGCACCTCCGCGAGGTGCGCGCGGCGGCACGAGCGGTGACGAGCCTCGACAAGCCGCTCGGCGACGACAACGACGCCTCGATCGGCGATCTCGTCTCGACCGACCAGCAGCCCGTCGAGGAGGAGGTGCAGGTCTCGCTCACCGAGGAGACGCTGCATCGCGCGCTCGACAAGCTGCCCGACCGCGAGGCGGCCGTGCTGCGCTACCGCTACGGCCTGGGCCGGGAGGAGCCGAAGTCGCTCGAGGAGATCGGCCGGATCCTTGGTTTGACGCGCGAGCGGGTGCGGCAGATCGAGTCGCAGGCACTCGAGCGGCTGGCGGTCTCGCGAGAGATCGAGGCCCTGCACTCGGCTGCCTGAACCACCGTTCGACTCCTAACACGACCCGTACACGGCCTTCGCTACGGTGGCCGACGACCTGCGAACGACACTAAGGAGCTGCCCGTGCAACGCCTCGCACGCCTGACGGCGCTCGCCCTCCTCGCCGCGCTCGTGGCGGTGCCTCTGGGCGCGGCCGCCGACCGAATGTGGATCGGCTTCCACGACGATCCGAGCTTCCGCTGGGAGCCCGACCGGACGTCGATGCTCGACCGCGCGAAGGCCACGAACGCCACGATGTTCCGCGCAGTCGTCACGTGGGCCGACGTCGCCAAGACGAAGCCCGCCAATCCGTCCAACGCGTTCGACCCCGCCTACAAGCTCGACGACGTCGACCAGCTCGTCCGCGACGCGCAGCAGCGCGGCCTGGAAGTGCTGCTGACGATCTGGGGCACGCCGAGGTGGGCGAACGGAGGCAAGGGGCCTGCCTACCTGCCGAAGAACCTGAACGACCTGAAGACCTTCGCGCGCGCCCTGGCGCAGCGCTACTCGGGTCGCTACTCGGGCTTCCCCTACGTCCGGTTCTACTCCGTCTGGAACGAGTCGAACCTGCAGCTGTTCCTGGCGCCGCAGTACGACGCCAAGGGCCGCTCCGTCGGGCCTGCGCTCTACGCGAAGCTCTACGCCGCCGCCTACGCGGGGCTCAAGGCCGGCAACTCGCAGGCGCGGGTCGCGATCGGCGAGACCTCCTCGCACGGCCGCGACAAGGCCGCTCACAGGCCAGTCGGGCACGCACTCGCCCGGCCGGTTCGCCCAGCTCGTGGCGAAGGCCAACCCCCGCCTCAAGTTCGACGCGTGGGCGCACCACCCGTATCCGTATCCGGTCAACATGAAGCCGACCCAGAAGGTGCGCTGGCCCAACGTCTCGCTGGCCTCGCTGCCGCAATTCGAGAAGTCGCTCGATGTCTGGTTCCAGCGCAAGGGCGTGCCGGTGTGGATCACCGAGTACGGCCACGAGACGAAGCCTGGTGAGCCGCAGGGTGTGACAGAGTCGCAGCAGGCCGCCTACATCAAGCAGGCCCTGTCGATCGTGAAGAAGGACCAGCGCGTCCAGATGTTCGTCTGGTTCGTCTTCCAGGACACGAAGACGAGCCTCTGGCAGAGCGGCCTCTACCGGCTGACCGGTGCGGCCAAGCCGGGCCGCGCGTCCTTCGCGTCTGCCGCCCGCGCCCTCGATGCACGGAACTCGATCGTGAGCGCCAAGGCGGGCACCCGGCCGACCGTGCACGTCTCGGTCCGTGAATTCGCAGCGCTGAACAAGCCGGGCTCCAAGGTCGGCGTGACCTGGAAGCTCGTCCAGGGCAAGACGACGCGTGCCGTCGCCCAGCCGCAGGTGGCGCTCGGCGTGGACGGCTGGGTCACGTTCCGGCTCACGTACGCCGTGAAGAAGAGCACGACGTACTCGCTCATCGTCGACGCGAACGACGTGAACGGGCTCACCGTTCACCGCGTGCTGACGCTGAAGGGGATCTAGCTCCGCAGACGACGACCGCCCGGCGACCACGGCCGGGCGGTCGTCGTCAGCTCTGGAGACGGAGAAGCGCCCCGAGTACGAGGCGCTTCGAGTGGAGCCAGCCGGGCTCGAACCGGCGACCTTCTGGCTGCCAGCCAGACGCTCTCCCAACTGAGCTATGGCCCCATCGGTCGGGCTCAAGTGTAGACAAGGTGGCGCCGAACCCGCGCCTGCGCGCCGGGGCTCAGCCCGCTGCGGCTTCGACGCCGAGCGTCGGCACGTCGCCCCAAAGATCCTCGAGCCGGTAGAAGCCGCGCGTCTCGGGGGTGAAGACGTGCAGGACGACGTCGAGGTAGTCGGCAATGATCCAGGACGCCTCGCGCACGCCTGCGACCGAGCGCGGCAGCAGCCGTGCTTCCTGCTTCAACGTCACGTGGACGTCGTCGTAGATCGCCTTCGTCTGCCGCTCGTTGCGGCCCGTGGCGAGCACGAAGAAGTCGGTGTAGTCGCACACCGACCGCATGTCCATGATCGTGACGTCCGTTGCCAGCTTCTCCTGGGCGAGAGCGGCGATCCGGCGGGCTTGCTCGAGCGAGCTCAGGTTGGTCTTCGTCCTTTCAGCGACGCGGGCAGTGTAGCCGCCTTCCGCGGCCGTCAGGCCACCGCGGTAGAGGCCGAGCCGCTCGATCTCGGCCGCGACCGCCGGCGGCACGAGCCCGGTCGAGCGGCCTCGCCTTTGCCCGCACGCGCCCGCAGGTCACGGGAGGAGATCGGCAGCGGCTCGAGCTCGAAGAGGAGGACGCGCTCCGGCCGCGCGACCCGCGCCAGCGCCTCCTCGAGCCGCTCGACGGGATAGCCGGGGCGCGTCGCGACGCCGAGCCTCGCCAGCTCGAGCACCCGGTCTGGCTCCTTCCAGCTCGGGAAGTCGAGCAGCTCGTCGGCGCCGATCGAGGAAGATCGGGTCGTCGAGCCCGCGGGCTTCGAGCGCGTCGACCGTGCGTCGCGTGCGGCTCCGGCTCGATCTCCGCTTCGGCAACGTCGGCGAACGCGAGCCCCGCCAGCGCGAGACGCGTGGCAGCCGGCGCGACGGCTGCTTGTGGCCGGGATCGATCACGACCGTGACGAGCAGCCGCTCGAGCTCGAAGCGTCCGATCGCCTCCCGGCCGAGCGCCACGTGGCCGTTGTGCGGCGGGTCGAACGCGCCGCCGAGGATCCCTACTGCCACTCGAGCACCTCGTCGCCGATCTCCACCTCGACGCCCTTGCGCACGCCTGCAGCGCGCAGCGCCGCCTCCAGCTCCTCCCCCTCGGGCGGGGTGCCCATGACGCGGAAGCCGCGCTCGGTGCGGTAGATGCGGTAGGCGCGGCGTCCGTCCGGCTTCGGGCGGTACTCGAGGAAGTCGGGCAACTCCGGCGCGTCCGGCGCCAGCGGCGGCGCGGGCGGGCAGAGCTCGAGAAGAGCACGCGCCGCAGCTCCTCGACGCCTGCACCCGTTGCGCACGAGATCCGGAACACCCGCACGATGCGATCGTCCTCGAGCTCGAACCTCGGCGGCTCGGCGCAGCAGGTCGGTCTTGTTCAGCACGACCGCCTGCGGCCGCTCCTCGAGCCCCGCGCCGTAGGCGGCCAGCTCGTGGTCGATCGTGGCGAAGCGCTCCTCGGCGTCGCCCTCCGACGCGTCGATCACGTGCAGGAGGAGCCGCGCGCGCTCGAGGTGCGCCAGGAACTCGTGCCCGAGACCGATCCCCTCGCTCGCGCCCTCGATCAGGCCCGGCACGTCGGCGACGGTCAACTGGCGCCCGTCGGGCGACTCGACAGTGCCGAGCACCGGTGCGAGCGTCGTGAACGGGTACTCGGCGACCTTCGGCGTCGCGTTCGAGATCCGGCGGAGGAGCGACGACTTGCCGGCGTTCGGCAGCCCCGCGAACGCGGCGTCCGCCATCAGCTTCAGGCGCAGCTCGAGGACGGCCTCCTCGCCGGGCAGCCCCGTCTCGGCGAAGCGCGGCGCCTGCCGGGTCGGAGTCGCGAACCGTGCGTTGCCGCGGCCGCCGAGGCCGCCGCGTGCGACGACCGCCCTGGCGCCCGGCGCGAGCAGGTCCGTGACGAGGCCGCCGTGCTCGTCCAGCACCTGCGTCCCCGCCGGCACAGCGAGCTCGATCCGCTCCCCGTCGGCGCCGTGCTTGCGGGCGCCGCTGCCGTTGCCGCCCCGTCCGGCCCGAAAGCGCGTCCGCGCCCGGAACGCCGTCAGGTCGCGCAGGTCCGGGTCGGCGACGAGGACGACGTCGCCGCCGCGGCCGCCGTCGCCCCCGTCAGGCCCGCCCCGGGGTACATGCTTCTCGCGCCGGAAGCTGAGGCCGCCGTCGCCGCCGCGACCGGCCAGCACCTCGATGCGGGCCCGGTCGTTGAACACGGTGCTAGTCCGTGCTGTCTGCGGCGACCGAGATCGAGCGCTTCTCGCCGCTGCGGTGGAACTGGACCGTCCCCTCGCGCACGGCGAAGATCGTGTCGTCGCGGCCGATGCCCGTGCCCGGGCCGGGGCGGAACCTCGTTCCGCGCTGCCGGACGATGATCATCCCCGACTTGACCGCCTGCCCGGCGAAGATCTTCACGCCGAGGCGCTTCGACTCGGAGTCGCGGCCGTTCCGGGACGAGCCGAGGCCCTTCTTGTGCGCCATCTAGCCGTCCTCCTCCTTCTCGGCGAGCGCGTGCTCGATCGCGGCGATCGCGCCCTTGCGCGCGGCGTTCGCCTGCTCGAACTCGAGCGCCGCCTCCAGCATCGGGCGGTTCCACTCCGCCGACTTCGCCTTGATCTGGGCGACGGTCAGCTCCTCGTAGTCGGACGGCATGCCCTTCACGTGCTCGGGCTCGGCGCGCCTTCGCCGCCGGCTCGGCCTTCGGAGCGGCCGCGGCACGCTTCTTGCCCGCGCCGATCGACTCGATCTGGATCTGCGTCAGCTTCGCCCGGAAGCCGGTGTGCCGCTTGTAGCCCTTCTTCGCGCGGTACTTGCCGATCCGGATCTTCTCGCCGAGGACGGGCCCGAGCACCTTGGCCGTGACGGTGACGTCGGCCGGCGAGAGCCGGGCCTCGCCGTCGCCGCCGACGAGCAGCACGGGCGGCGAGAACGTCTTGCCGTCCTCCTCCGCGAGCCGGTCCACGAGCAGTCGCTCGCCCTCACGGACGGTGTACTGCTTGCCGCCGACGGAGATGATTGCGTAGCTCATAAGCGTGGAAATCGCGGGCAGGGACGCCCGCGAAGCCGCCGGATTGTAGCGAAGCCGAATGGCGTTCGTCCCACGGCTACTTGCGCTCGAGGTCGTCGAGCCATTCCGACATCGGCACGTAGCCGAACTGATCCTCGGCCGGCGCGGCGACGATCGCCTCGGCGGGCGGCTCGTCGGCCTGGGCGGGCTCGGCCTGCGCGGCTGGCTCGGCCTCCGCCTCGGCGGCGGCCTCGGCGCCGTTCTCCGAGCCGCCTGCGGCGGTTGCGGGCTTGCGCTTGCGGCCCTTGCCGCCCCGCGTGCCGCGGCGGGTCTTCTTCTTCACGGGCGTATCGCCGTCGGCGACCTCGGCGACCGCGTCGACGGCGGTCTCCTCGGCGGCAGCCTCGGGCGCAGGCTCGGCGCCGTTCGTCGCGGCCGCCGAGTCGGCGGTGCCGAGCTCGACCGTCGGGACGTGGATCCTCGGTGTGCGGGCGGCCCGAGCGCGCGGCGCGGGCTTGGGCGCCGCCTTCGGCGCGTCGGCTGCGGGCTCCTCGCCGCCGGCTTCGGGCTCGTCGGTGCCCTCGGAGCCCTCGGCGACCGCTTCGGTCGGCTTCTTCTTGCGGCGCCGGCCGCCGCGGGAGCCGCGGCGCGTCCGCTTCTTCGCGGGAGCGTCGCCCTCGGCCACCTCGGCGTCGGCGTCCGTCTCGTCGTCCTCGGGCTCGGCGTCGCCGGGCTCGAGCTCCGCGGCGGCCTCGTCGGCCTCCGGCTCGACGTCGGCCACCTCCGTCTCGACCGTCTCCTCCGCCTCGATCGTCTTCTTGGCCCGCGAGGGAGCGCGCGTCGGCTTCTCGGCCTCGCTCTCGAAGGTGATCGGGGTTGCGGCCTCCTTGGCGCCCGTGACGAGCTCGGCGTACGCCGCGTTCGCGAGCACCCGGACGATCCGGACCTTGGCCTTCTTGCCCACGAGCTTGGCCGCGCCACCGACGACGACGTCGAAGCCGTCGACCTTGCCGGCGGCGGCGGTCGCATCGTGGCGGTCGACCTCGCCGAGCTTCAACTCCAGCTGGGCGTCCTCGGCGACCGGTGCCGTCGGCGCGAGCTCCTCGCGCTTGCCCTCGGCGAGCACGTGGACGTGGTCGAGATGGACGTGGCCGTTGCCCTCGGCCGGGACGAGGTAGAAGCGCTTCTTCGAGACGGCCTCGAGCTCCGCCAGCCTGATCCCACCGGGGCCGGCGAGCAGCGCGAGCGTGCGCGGGTGCACCTCGATCCGGAACGCCTGGGCCCGCGAGCCCGCGGCCAGCGTGCGCAGCTTCCGCTCGACGTCCATCGCGAAGGTGCGCTCCGAGACGACGATCCCGTCGCCCTCGCAGGTGGGGCACTTGCGCGTGAGGATCTCGCGCGGCCCGTCGGTCACGTTCTGCCGCGTCATCTCGACGAGCCCGAGTGGCGAGATCTCGACGACGTAGGTCTTCGTCCGGTCGCGCTCGAGCTCCGAGCGCAGCGCCTCCTCGACGGATTCGCGGTTCTTCGGGTTCGCCATGTCGATGAAGTCGATCACGATGATCCCGCCGATATCGCGGAGCCGCAGCTGGCGCACGACCTCCTTCACGGCCTCGAGGTTGTTCTTCACGATCGTGTCCTCGAGCCGTGCGTTCGACGTCTTCGAGCGCGAGCCGACGAAGCGGCCCGTGTTGACGTCGATCACCGTGAACGCCTCGGCGTAGTCGAAGATCAGGTAGCCGCCGGAGGGCAGGTCGACCCGGCGCGAGAGCGTCGAGCGGATCTCGGCGTCGACGCCGAGCGCCTCGAAGAGCGGCGTCTTGTCCTTGTAGCGGTGGACGCGCTCGATCATGTGCGGCGACGTCTTCTTCAGGTAGCCGACGATCCGCTTGTGCGTGCGCTCGTCGTCCACCTGCGCCGAGACGAAGTCGCCGGCGAAGAGGTCGCGCACGATCCGCAGGGGCAGCTCGGCCTCCTGGTAGATCAGCGCAGGCGCCTTGGCGGTCTTCGCCTTGGTCTGGACCGTCTTCCAGAGTCGCTGCAGGAAGACGAGGTCGCGCTCGACGTCCTCGGCGGACGCGCCCTCGGCGGCGGTGCGGACGATCACGCCACCCTCCTTCGGGGCGATCGCCTTGAGGATGTCCTTGAGGCGTGCGCGCTCGGCATCCTCGAGCCGGCGCGAGACGCCCAGCCCCTCACCGTTCGGCACGTAGACGAGGAAGCGCCCGGGCAGCGAGATCTCGGTCGTGAGCCGCGCGCCCTTCGTCTTCATCGGGTCCTTCACGGCCTGGACGAGGATCGTCTCGCCGCGGCTGATCAGGTCCTGGATCTTCTTGCCGTGCCGCTTGCCCTCGAGCTCGGGCACGACAATCTCGTCGACGTAGAGGAAGCCGTTCTTCTCGAGGCCGATCTCGACGAACGCGGCCTCCATCCCCGGCAGGACGTTGTCGACCGTGCCGAGGTAGATGTTGCCGGCGATCGAGCGCCGCTCGGGCCGCTCGAGGTAGACCTCGGCGACCTTGTCGTCCTCGACGATCGCGACTCGCTGCTCGCCGACGTCGGTCGAGATCAGGAGCTCGCGCTTCGCGGACGGCAGCGGCGCCCGGCGCGGCGGCTCGCGGCGCCGGCGGGCGTTCGCGCGGGCGGTGCGGTCGGCCGGCTTGCGCTCGGGCCGGGAGGAGCGCTTCGGCTTCTCCTTCGTCTCCTTGGCCTCGGTGTCGGCAGCCGCCGGCTGGGCGGTCTGGTCACCGGGCTTCTTCCGTCCCCGGCCGCCGCGCGTGCCACGGCGGCGCTTGCGCTTGGCGGCCTCGCCCTCGGGGTCGCCGGGGGTCGTGCTGTCGGGCTGCGGGGCTACCGCCTCAGGCGGTGAGGCCTCCTGCGGGGCGGCGGCTTCGGCCGCTGCCTCGTGCTGTTGCTTGGTCTTCTTCCATCGGAACCAGGGCAAGTGAGATGTCCTCTCGTGTGTGCGCGCGCGAACGCGCGGCGCCGGTGTCGGCGGCCGCTCGCGCGCTGCGGATGTGAAAAACGGTGGGCATGAGCCTCGCGGGACAGGCTAGCAGCAGGCCCGCGGGGGGCCTGGCTACGCCGCGGCCGGCCGGAGCCGGGAGCGGCGGGCTCGCACCGCGCGCAGGCGCTGGCTGAGACGCGCCCAGGCCCAGGGCTCGAGCTCGGCGTAGCGGTTCTCGTTCTGGCCGCGCGTTGCCTCGAGGTACTCGAACCAGGCGTCGGCCTCCTCGATCTGCAGCAGTTCCTCGGCGTGCTCGGCTCCGGCCATCACCGCGTGTTCCTCCCTGGTCGGTTGGAAGGAGACTAGGACCGGGACCGGACGGACACCGGCACGTCCGCGAAGCGCCGCAGCGCGGCCTCGCCGAGGGCGCGCGTGCCGGCATAGGCCAGCCCGCCCTTCAGTGCCCAACCCGCGATCGGGACGATGGCGAGCACCTCCCGGGCCAGCGCGCGAAGGGCCAGGCCGCTGCCGATCGTGGCGAGGATCTCCGGCGCCCGCTGCTCGCCGACCTCGACGCCGTGCGCCGCCGCGATCCGCAGCACGAGCCGCAGCTGGTTCAGCGTCAGCACCGGCAGGTCGGCGCCCGGGACGAAGACGGCCGCGCCGACGAGCCCGTTCCGGCGCGAGAACGACGAGATCAGCTCACGGCATACGGCCCCGCGCAGGATCGGGAGCCTGGCGGCGAGCGCCGTCCCCTCCTCGCCGAGACGATGCGCGATCGCCCGGGCGATCTCCTCGACCGGGAAGCCCTCGCCGGGCGGGCAGGGAACGACGTCCGTCGCAAGGACGTACGGGACGTCGACGTCGAGGTCGCGACCGGCCTGGACGGCGATCGTGGGCGTGCGCGCGCGGGAGGCGGCGCGGAGCAACCGCTCGTCCTCCTCGCGGGCGGCGCCGCCGAGCACGACCACGAGCAGCGCCGCGCGGGCCGGGTCACCGTCGATGCGGACGAGCCGCGCATCACCCCCGGCGCGCAGCTCGAGCGCGAGCTGCTCCGCGAGCACACCGCTGACCTGGATCGGCTCGAGAGTGGCCGAGACCGCGCGAAGCTCCCGAACGAGCCCGACCACGGCGCCCGGGCGGAGACCGAACGGCATCAGCGCCTCGAGCGCGCCGGTTGCAGGCCGGTCGCCCCACGGGCGTGGATCGCCTGCAGGACCCCGATCGCGAGCAGGTTCGCCACCATCGACGATCCGCCGACCGTCACGAACGGCAGCGGGATGCCCGTGACGGGAGCGATCCCCATCGTCATGCCGACGTTGACGAAGACCTGGAACAGGAACGCGACCACGATCCCGCCGGCGACCGTCGCCGTGAAGAGGTCGTCGGCGACCGTGACGATCCGGAGGCCGCGCCAGACGACGAGCAGGTAGAGCAGGAGCAGGATCGCCGCGCCGACGAAGCCGCGCTGCTCGGCGAACGACGCGAAGACGAAGTCCGTCGCGTGCTCGGGCAGGTAGTCCAGGCGCGTCTGCGTCGCGTCGACGACGCCGCGGCCGTCGAAGCCGCCGGAGCCCGACCGCAGTGATCGACTGCGAGACGTTGTAGGTCAGCCCGGCCGGGTCCTCGTCCGGATTCGTGAAGCCGGTGAGCCGCGCCTTCTGGTACGGCGCGAGCACCTCCACCCCCGCTGCCGGGAGGAGCCAGAGCACGGAGAGGATCGCGGTCAGCCCGACCGCCGCGAGCGCGGCGACGTGCGTCCACCGCGCGCCGGCGAGGAAGAGCACCGCCGCGAGGGCCGCCGCGTAGACGAGCGAGGTGCCGATGTCCGGCTGCTTGAAGACGAGCACCATCGGCACGAGCCCGAGCCCGACGCAGGCGAGCACGGTTCGCAGCTCCCCGATCCGCCGAGCGCGCTCGGCGAGGAAGCCCGAGAGGGCGAGCACGAAGAGCAGCTTCCCGAACTCCGACGGCTGGAACTGGAACGGGCCGATGTCGATCCACCGCTTCGAGCCGCGGTTCGCCTCGGCGAGCACGAAGACGAGCACCATCAGCGAGACCGTGCCGACGTAGAGGGGCTTCCACGCGCGCCGGTAGACGGACGGGTCGACGAACAGCGCGACCACGAGGCCGATTCCGCCGAGGCCGGCGGCGATCCCCTGCCGGACGACGTAGTAGCTCTCGTCGCCCGTGACGTCGAAGCGCGTGATGCCGGCGACGGCCCAGAGGCCGTACGCGACGAGCGCTCCGACGGCCGCGAGCAGGAGCCAGTCGAGCCGGCGGACGAGCGCGAAGACGTCGGCGCGCTCGCCGTAGTGGGTCGTGCGGGCGTTTCCGGTCTCGACGATCAATCCGTGTTCACCACCGTCGAGACCTGGCCCGCCTTGACCCCGAACCACTGCTCGAAGACGCGGAGCGCGGCGGGCGCGGCCGAGGTACCGCCGTGGCCGCCGTTCTCGATCAGCGCGCAGACGACGAGCGGCGGCTTGCCGCGGTAGGAGCTGCCGTCGTACGGGCCCCAGCCGCACCACCACGCCTGGTCCTCCGAATGGCCGGCCGGGTAGCCGGGCAGCGGCGTGATCTTCTCGGCCGTACCGGTCTTGCCGGCGATCGGCACCTGGAAGCCGCCGAAGATCCCGACCGACGTGCCGTTCCCCGAGTGCGTGGCGGCGTAGAGGCCGGAGCGGACCGCGTCGATCGCGCCCGGATCCAACCCGGTCGGGGCGGGTGCCTTCGGCGCGAAGGTCCGCACGATCTCGCCCGGAGTGCCGTTCGTCCCCGGCTGCTCGACGGCGGAGACGAGATACGGCGTCACGAGCTTGCCGCCGTTCGCGAGGGTCGCGTAGAACCGCGCCATCTGCAGCGGCGTCACCTCCAGGTCCTTCTGGCCGATCGCGAGCTGGATCAGGTCGCCCGGGTTCCACGCCCGGTCGATCGCGGTCTTGAAGGTCGCCTTGCGCCAGGCCGGAGTCGGCAGGAGGCCGGCGGAGTCGCCGCCGATGTCGAGGCCCGGCTTGACGCCGAAGCCGAGCTTCCGCGCCCAGTCCTGCATGCGCGTCCACCAGGCGGGCCCGCGCTCGTAGTAGCGGTTGCCGACGTCGTAGAAGTAGGTGTCGCACGACTCGGCGAGCGCGGTCGCGGAGATCCATGGCCTGGTTCGTGAACGGGTTCCAGTTCTTGAACGGGAACTGGTCGAGGCCGTAGCGCTTCTCGGGCGTGCACTGGAGGTACTCGTACGGCGCGAGCAGGTGATCCTGCAACGCGGCCAGCGCCACGACCGGCTTGAAGGTCGAGCCGGCCGGATACCGGCCCTCGATCGCCCGGTTCAGGCCGGGATGGTTCTGCGCCGTCGCGACCTCGTCGTCGAGCAGCGGCTTCAGCTTGTCCGGGTCGATCCGGCCGACGTAGATCGACGGCTTGTAGGTCGGGTTGGAGGCGATCGCGCGGATCGCGCCGTCGCGCGGGTCGATCGCCACGATCGCGCCGCCGGCAGCGTTGTACGCCTTGTTGGCGCGGGCGATCCGGATCCCCTCGCGCAGCGCGCGCTCGGCGGCGCGCTGCAGCCCGCTGTCGAGGGTGAGCTTCACCGCCCGGCCCGGATGGGCGTCCTCGCGCGGCTCGAGGCCGCTCTGCGGGATCCCGAGCGAGTTGACGCGGATCTGCGCGAGCCCGGAGCGGCCGCGCAGGTACTGGTCGAACGCCGCTTCGATTCCGGCCTTGCCGATCTTGTCCCCGGCGCGATACCCGTCGTCCCGCTTCGCCTTCAGCTCCTCCGGCGAGATCTCGCGTACGTAGCCGAGCACGTGCGCGGCCATCGACTGGTGCTCGTAGCCGCGCAGGTACGTGCCGGTGATGCGCACTCCCCGGAACTCGGTCTGGTGCTCCGAGAGGTAGTAGACCTGCGGCTCGTGCACGGCGGTCTTGACGGTGATCGGCGTCAGCGGGTCGCTCTTCGCCTGCTCGACCTCGCGGACGAGCCGGCCGAGCGGCACGTGCAGGACCTGCGCGAGCCGCCCGAGCATCCGGTAGCGCCCCTGCTTCGGCAGGTCGCTGACCCAGATCTGGACGGCGGTTCCCGGGACGTTGGAGACGACCGGGTCGCCGTTTCGGTCGAGGATCGCGCCGCGCGGCGCCTCGACGCGGATCGTCCGGATCTGGTTGTTCTGGGCCGCGGCGAGGTAGGTGTCGCCGGAGAGCACCTGCAGCGACCAGAGCCGGAAGAAGAGGAGGCCGAAGATGCCGAGCGCGAGCGCGCCGAGGATGCCCACCCGAAGCGCGAGCTGCGGCGTCAGACGGTACGGCTCGTGCGCCTTCGGGTCGGGCGGCAGGAAGCGGCGCGAGGGCGAGCGGCGCTCGTGGATCGAGCTAGCCAAGGAGCCGCACCTCCTGCACGCGCCCGGCCAGGTCGTTCCGGCCGAGGACGCGGCGGCAGAGCGCGAACACCGGCGCGGCGATGATCAGGTTCAGGCCCAGCCCGGGCAGCAGCGTGCCGAGCAGGGCGTGCCGGGCCGAGACGTCCTCGCCGAGCATGAAGTGCATCGCGACACCGCCGACCGCGACGAGGATCGTGAGCACGACGACGGCGAGGAACGGCGCATGCGTGCGGTCGCGCCCGGTCGTCTCGCCGTAGCGTCCCGTCCAGTAGCCGGCGAGCGCGAGCAGGAGCGAGGAGACCCCGAGCGTGCCCATGTTCGCCACGTCGAGCACGAGCCCGCCCGCGAAGCCGGCGACGGCGCCGGTGACCGAGCCGCGAAGCAGCGAGATCCCGAGCAGCGTCACGAGCAGGAGGTCGGGCGTGCCGCCCGCGATCTCGAGCGACGAGCAGACCGTCGACTGGAGCAGCGCCGCGCCGGCGACCAGCCCCGCGATCGTCAAGCCCTCGTTCACGGCCCCGCCGTCCGCGGGCTCTTGTCGATCAGCACGATCACCGAGTGCAGCGACGAGGTGTCGACGTACGGCCGGATCTGGATCTGCTGGTAGAGGTCGTTGCTGGTCAGGCCGACGCTCGTCACCTCGCCGATCGGGATCCCACGCGGGTAGAGCGAGGAGAGGCCGTCGGAGCGCCAGCCGGAGGTGATCACCTCGTGGCCCTCCTTGACCGACTCCTCCTTCTTCACGCGGGAGAAGACGAGCGTGTCTCCGGCGCCGCCGTGCCGGACGACGCCGGTCGCGCCCGAGCGGAGGTCCTCCGCGGAGACGAAGCTCTGCTCGTCGGTGATCAGCGTCACGCGGGCGGTGCGCGAGAAGACGCGGGTCACCTGGCCGACCAGGCCTTCGTTCGTCACCACCGGTGCGTTGAGGACGACGCCGTCGTTCGCGCCCGACGGCGACGACGATCTCCTGCTGGAAGGCGCGCGGCGCCGTCGAGACGACCTCGGTGGCCACGTAGCGGTAGCCGCCCGGGAACTCGGGCCCGTTGACGTAGTGGAGGAGCGCGCGGAGCTGGACGTTCTGCTGCAGCGCCGACTCGTTCTGGATCACCTGCTGGCGCAGAACCTCGTTCTGCCGGCGCAGCCGCTCGGCGTCGCCCTTGGCCGAGAAGAGGTCGGAGGTCCAGCCGTAGGCGTCGCGGAACGGCCTCGCGACCCGCTCGACGGCGACCTGGAACGGCCGGAGCGCGGTCGACGCGGCCGCCTGCGCGTCGTGCAGCGGCCCGCTCTCCGACTCGCGGAAGGACGCCGTGATCAGCGCGAGCGCGAGCAGCACGAGAACGCCCACCACGAGCCGCCGCTTGAGAGCGGAGCTGGTGCGGAGGGACGCGCGGGAGGAGGCGGGACGCCGGACGGGGAAGCCCAGCACCGCCGGTCTTGCGGTGCGGTTTCGAGGCACGAAGTGGCTCAGTCTAGCGGTGTCGGAGGCGGTCGCCCGTCCCGGCCCGGCGGGGTCAGTAGCGGCGGTGGCCGTTCCGGCGCACGCGGGCGCGGGCGGAGCGGTGGATCGCCTCGAACTCCTCGAGGCTGCGTCCCGAGCCGACGGCCACGCACGTCAGCGGGCTCTCGGCGAGGTGCACGGGCATCTGCGTCTCGTGGCGGAGCCGCTCGTCGAGCCCGTGCAGGAGCGCGCCGCCGCCGGCGAGCACGATCCCGCGGTCCATGATGTCCGCGGCGAGCTCAGGCGGCGTCTTGTCCAGCGTCGACTTGATCGCGTCGATGATCTGGCTGACCGGCTCGTCGAGGGCGTGCCGGATCTCCTCGGAGCTGAGCACGACCGTCTTCGGCAGCCCCGTGAGCATGTCGCGGCCGCGCACCTCCGCCTGGACCTCCTCGCGCATCCGGTAGGCGGAGCCGACCTCGAGCTTGATCTCCTCGGCGGTCTGCTGGCCGACGAGCAGCTTGTACTCCTTCTTGATGTGGGCGACGATCGCCTCGTCCATCTCGTCGCCGCCGACCCGCAGGCTCTGGGAGACGACGATGCCGCCGAGCGAGATCACGGCGACCTCGGTCGTGCCGCCGCCGATGTCGACGATCATGTTCCCGGTCGGCTCGGCGACGGGAAGCCCGGCGCCGATCGCGGCGGCCATCGGCTCCTCGATCAGGTACGCCTGGCGCGCGCCGGCGGAAAGCGTCGCCTCCTCGACGGCGCGCTTCTCGACGCCGGTGACACCCGAGGGCACGCAGACGACGACGCGCGGATGCGCGAAGCGATGCTGGTGCACCTTCTGGATGAAGTGGCGGAGCATCTGCTCCGTGACGTCGAAGTCGGCGATCACGCCGTCCTTGAGCGGGCGGATCGCAGAGATCGTGCCCGGCGTGCGGCCGAGCATCCGCTTCGCCTCGACGCCGACCGCGTGCACCTCGCCCGAGCGCTGGTCGATCGCGACCACCGAGGGCTCCGAGAGGACGATGCCGCGGCCACGCACGTAGACGAGCGTGTTGGCGGTGCCGAGGTCCACGGCCATGTCGCGGCCGCCGAAGCCCGTGAGAGTGCGAAAGAAAGGCATGGTGCGGCCTCCGAGTCTAGCTACCCGATTCCGTACGTCCCCGGAAATCGCTCGGCCAGGAGGCGGACGAGCAGGGCGCCGGGGAGGCCGACGACGTTCAGGTAGTCGCCCTCGATCCGCTCGACGAGCCTGCCGCCGAGACCCTGGATCGCGTAGCCGCCGGCGCGTCCCTCCCACTCGCCGGTGGCGACGTAGCCGCCGATGTCCCGCGGCGTCAGCTCGCGGAAGCGGACCTCGGTCGCCTCGTGCTCGACGACCTCCCAGCCCGGCGTGACGAGGCAGAGGCCGGAGACGACCGCGTGGGTGCGGCCGGAGAGCGCCTCGAGCATCCGCTCCGCGTCCGTCGCATCCGCCGGCTTGCCGTAGGTGCGCCCGTCCAGGTGCACGGTCGTGTCGACGCCGAGCACCGGTCGGTCGCCGGCCGCCGCGGCGACGGAGCGGGCCTTGCCGCGGGCGTGCTCGCGGACGAGCGCGACGGGATCGGCATCCGGCGGGTCGTGCTCCTCGTAGTCCGGCGCGACGCCTCGAAGGGCAGGCCGAGCTGGTCAGGATCGCCCGCCGCTGCGGCCAGGTCGAGGCGAGCAGCAGCGGCGGCGCGGGACGCTCACGCCTGCGCCTTGCGCACCTTCCAGATCTGCTCCATCGGCCAGCGGCGCGCCCAGGCGGTCGCCGCCTCGTCGCGGTAGGTCGACGCGGCGCCCTCGGGCGGCTGCACCTCGATCAGGTCCTCGACGACGAGCCCGTTCGCGCCGAAGAGGCGGATCCACTCGCCGGTCGGCAGGTTGAACTCGACCGAGCCCTCGGGGTCGTCCCAGCGGTGCATGCCGAAGTAGTCGCGCTGCAGGGTCTCGGCCCAGCGCGTCGGCAGGCTCGTCGAACGCGAGCCACGCGAGCGGGGTCGCGCCGCTGAACGCGAACAGGCCGCCGGCCGGAGCACGCGCGCGACCTCGGGGACGAAGAGGAACGGGTCGGCGAAGGTCGGCGCGCCCCAGTCGGCCAGGACGACGTCGAACGAACCGTCGGGGCAGCGGGATCGCCTCCGCGCTCGCATGGACGAGCGTGACGTCGAGCGCCCTCCTCCTCGACGGCCCGCCGCGCGTGCTCGAGCCGTGCCGCAGAGTTGTCGAGCCCGGTCACACGGGCGCCGGCCCGGGCCAGCGCCCGCGACCACTCGGCCGCGCCGCAGCCGAGCTCGAGCACGTCCTTGCCGGCCAGCGTCACCGTCAGGACCTGCAGCTCGGCCTCGGGCAGCTGCCAGAGCCCCCACGCCAGGCCCGCTCGATGAAGCGCGCGTTCCGCTCGTGGTACTCCTCGCTCTGCGCGGTCCCAGAACTCGCGGTTCGCCGTGCGTGATCGGTCAGGTCGCTCACGGGGCGCCAGTGTACGCTCGCCGCGTGGACACCGGACGCTGCTCCGTCAGGCGGCGCCGTTCGCGGAGACGCTCGGGGCGGAGGTGCTCTCGCAGCGCCCGAGGAGGTGCGGTTGCGGCTCGACTGGACGCCCGGCCGCACGACCGCCGGGGGCGCGATGCACGGCGGCGCGCTCATGTCTCTCGCGGACATGGCCGGGGCGGTCTGCGCCTTCCTCAACCTGCCGGAGGGCGGTACCGGCACGACGACGATCGAGTCGAAGACGAACTTCCTGCGGGCGCTGCGCGAAGGGCACGTCGAGGCGGTCTCGCGGCCGCTGCACACCGGCCGCACGACGGCGGTGATCGACACGGAGCTGCGCGACGTCGACGGCCGCCTCGTCGCGCGGACGACGCAGACGCAGGCCGTGCTGCGCGACTGACCTAGACCAGACCGTCGGGGAAGAAAAGGCCGAGCTCGCGCTTCGCGCTCGCCTTCGAGTCCGAGCCGTGCACGATGTTCTCGGAGAGCTCGAGCGCGTAGTCGCCGCGGATCGTCCCCGGCGCCGAGTCGAGCGGGTTCGTCGCGCCCATCATCGTCCGGACGACCGAGATCGCGGACTCGCCGCGGACGGCGAGCGCGAGCACCGGGCCCGACGAGATGAACGCGACGAGGTCGCCGAAGAACGGCTTGCCCTTGTGCTCGGCGTAGTGCTGCTGCGCGAGCGCCCGCGGGATCTTCAGCAGCCGCGCGCCGCGCAGCTCGAGCCCGCGCCGCTCCAGCCGCGCCAGGATCTCGCCGGCGAGGCGCCGGCGCATGCCGTCGGGCTTGACGAGGACGAGCGTGGTCTCCAGGGCCATGACGGGCGCGGAGTCTACTTGCGGCGCGTCGGCGGAGGCTGTGCCTGCCGGACCGGCGTCTCCCAGCTCTCACCGTCGCCGAGACCGGGCAGCGACGGGCCGATCGGCGTCGCGCAGTGCGGGCACATCTGCCACAGAGCCTCGAGCGGCTGCGCCGCAGCTCTCGCACGCCTGCTTCAGCCGCGTCGTGCAGACCGGGACAGACGAGCCACTGGGGATCGACGGCGGCGCGGCACACCGGGCAGGCAGGTCGCACTCCGCAGAGCGCTCCTCCATCGCGCGGATCTCGAGCTCGCGCTCGCGCACGTCCTCGAGGTACTCGGGCGGCCGGAAGAAGAGGTAGATGATCGGCCCGACGAAGGGCGGGATCGCGCCGAGGATCGTCGCCATCGCCACCATCCACGGGTCCTGCATCCGCCTGCGAGCGTCCTTGTAGACCCAGTAGACGGTCGCGAGCCAGAAGACGACGACGAAGAAGATCGCCGAGGTTGCGGATCACCAGCCAGGTGTCCGAGTCGAAGAAGTCGTTGACGCCTCCGAAGAGCGAGTCGTTCGTGGTCGTCGGGCTCTGGGCGGCGAGGAAGAGGCGCATGGTCAGACCAGCAGTTTGCCGACGATATACCCAACCGCAAACGCCGACCCGACGATCGAGCGCGAGCAGGAAGACGCCGAACAGGAGCGGCACGAGCCGGTCGCCGACCCGCTGCTCATGCCCAGGCTCCGGTTCGCGCGCGGCGAGGTCGGCGAGGAGATAGAGCGAGCCGGTGACGAGCACCTTGCCGCCGAGCTCGTGCGCGCGCCGGACGCGCCGCCCCCGGGTCGGCGACCGCCTCGACGTGGCCGAAGAGCCGCTCGGCGCGCGTCGGCGAGGTCGTCGGCCGGCAGCGCACGGGCGTTCGTCGACTCCGTCGCGACCAGGGTGTCGCCGAGCCGGGAGAGCTGCCGCAGCATCGCGTCGGCATCCTTGTCCCGCGAGCACGGATGCGACGATCGTGTAGCGACCCGGCTCGAGCCGGTCGGCGAGCCAGCGGGCGCCGTCGGGGTTGTGCGCGCCGTCGCGGATCTCGTCCCCGCGTTGCTCGAGGCGGCCGGGAAGCGCGACCTCGATCTCGGCGGTCGCCGGCCGGCCGAGGAAGGCCGCAGGCGGCCTCGCGGGCGCCGCCGACGACCACCTCGCTGACCGGCGACGAGCGACGCGAACTCCTCGTCGGGCAGCACGACGACCGCACCCGGCGTCACCACCGCGAGCTTCTCCGCGGCGATCGCCTCACGGGTGTCGCCGAGGACGTCCGTGTGGTCGAGGCCCACGTTCGTGAGCAGGACCACGCGCGTCCGCAGGACGTTCGTCGCATCCAGCCGGCCGCCCAGCCCCGCCTCGACGACGGCTGCGTCAACCTCGCGCGCCGCGAACTCGGCGAGCGCCGCAGCGGTGATCGTCTCGAACTGCGTCGCGGCGAGCCGCTCGGCGGCGGGGCGGACGCGGTCGAGCGCGGCCTCGAGGTCGGCCTCCTCCCCGTCGACGGTGATTCGCTCGCTCCACGACCGCACGTGCGGCGAGACGGTCGCGCCGACGGAGAGGCCCTCGGCGTGGAGCAGCGCCTCGATCGTTCGGGTCGCGGTCGACTTCCCGTTCGTGCCGACGACGTGGACGGCCGGGAACGCGTGCTGGGGACTCGCCGAGCTCGGCGAGGAGCGCGCGCATGCGGTCGAGCCCGAAGCCGTCGGCGGGCCACGGGCTCAGCGAGGCGAGCCAGGCAGTGTGATCGCCGGCTGCGGTCATCCCGAGAAGACGAGGCGCTCGGCGTGCTCGACGACCTCGGCGGGCGTCGGCGGCTCGAGCAGCGTCTCGACCATCTGCTCGGCGAGCGGATCGCCGCTCGCGCGGTAGCGAGCGACCGCCTCGTCGAGGTCGTACTCGGTGCGCCGATGCTCGACGCCAGGGCCGAGCAGCGCCCAGAACGCCCCGCGCTCGGCCTCGTAGGGCATGCCCACGCTGCCGGGGTTCAGCAGCCGCCGGCCGTGCGCCTCGCGGTCGAACTGCATGTGGGTGTGCGCGGTGACGACGACGTCCGCCTCGACCCCGGAGAGCGCCTCGCCGAGCCGGTCGAGGGGCGTCGCCGACCGTGATGCACTCCTCGTCGCTCCGCGGCGAGCCGTGGCAGAAGAGCACCCGGCCGAGGCCGTCGACCTCCACCACGGCCTGCTCGGGGAACGTCGCCAGCCGCTCGAGCCCGGCCGGCCCGTGCCGCTCGACGAGCCACGCCTTCCTCGGCGTCGCCTCGGGCGCCGGGTCGAGCAGTGCGCGCTCGGCGTTCCCGCGGACGTACACAGCCGGGAACTCGAGCGAGTCCAGCAGCGCGAGCGTCTCGAGCGGCTGCGGCCCCCAGGTCAGGTCGCCGCAGTGCACGAGCAGGTCCGGCGCCAGCCGCCGCGCCTCGTCCAGCACCGCGGCCAGGGCGACCGCGTTGCCGTGCACGTCGGCGAGCACGACCACGCGCCGGTACGCGACTTCAGGACTGGTCATCGAGTGCGGCGAGCTCGCTGCGGTAGCGCTCGAGCTTCGCCCGCTCGGCGTCGACCACCTCGGGCCGGGCGTTCGCGACGAACTTGTCGTTCGCGAGCATGCGCTCGGCGCGGGCGACCTCGCCGCGCAGCCGCTCGATCTCGGCGGCCGCGTTGCCGTTCACGGGCGCGCGCTCGGGTCGGACGACCGCGGCGAAGATGCGCCGCTCGTCGTCGGAGCCGAGCTCGACCTGGACGCCGCTCCGCCGGAAGATCTGCGCCGCCTCCTGGACGCGGTCGAGCGCGTCCGCGTCGGCGGCCAGCTCGGCGGCACCGGGCCACGCCGCCACGATCAGCCGGCCGTCGTGGAACTGCGACCAGATCTCCTCGGTCACGTGCGGCATCACCGGGTGGAGAATCGCGAGCAGGAGCTCGAGCGCGTGCAGTGCCGTCGCCCGCGCGTCCTCGTCCCCGTCGTACAGCCGCGGCTTGACCGCCTCGGCGTACCAGTCGCAGAAGTCGTCGAACGTGACGTGGTAGAGGCGATCGGCCGCGTCGGAGAAGTCGAACGCGGCAAACGACTCCTCGAGCCCTCGGCGCGTGTCGTCCAGCCGGGAGAGGATCCAGCGCTCCTCGACGTCCCGCGGCCGCGCCGCAGGGGGCGTGTCGCCGGCGTGCTGGAGGATCAGCCGCGCCACGTTCCAGAGCTTGTTCGCGAGCTTCCGCCCCTCCTCGATCATCCCCTCGGCGAAGCGGACGTCCTGGGTCGAGCTCATCTTCAGGAGCCCGTAGCGGGTCGCGTCGGCGCCGTGCCGCTCGACCGAGTCGAGGGGGTCGAGACCGGTGCCGAGGCTCTTCGACATCCGCCGCCCATCGGGCGCGAGGATCGTCGAGGTGATGATCACGTCGCTGAACGGCAGCTCGCCCATCAGCTCCAGACCGGTCCAGATCATCCGGTTCTCCCAGAGCCGGATGATGTCCCGCGCGGTCACGTTCACGTCGCCCGGGTAGTAGCGCTCGAGCTCGGGCGTCCGCTCCGGCCAGCCGAGCGTGGCGTAGGGCCAGAGCGCGGACGAGAACCAGGTGTCGAGCACGTCCGGGTCGCGGGTCAGCTCGGTCGAGGCGCAGGTCCTACAGGCCTCGGGCGGAGGCCAGGCACAGGTCTCGTGCCCGTCCGGGCAGTACCAGATCGGGAGCTGGTGCCCCCACCAGAGCTGGCGCGAGATGTTCCAGTCCGGGATCTCCTCGAGCGAGCGGATCGCGAACTGGTGCTGCGACTCGGGGTGGTAGCGGACCCGGCGTTCCCGCAGCGCCTCGAGCGCGGGCTTGCGCGGCTCCTCCATCGCGCACCACCACTGCAGCGAGACGAGTGGCTCGATCCGGGTGTGGCAGCGCTGGCAGGTGCCGACCGAGTGCCGGTAGCTCTCGCGCTTCTCCAGCCGGTCGTGCTCCCGCAGCCATGCCACGACTCGGTCGTCCGCTTCCTGCTGGGTCAGCCCCGCGAGTTCGCCCGCCTCGGCGTTCATGCGACCGTCGAGGCCGATCACCGTCAGGACCGGGAGGCCGTGCCGCCGGCCGATCTCGAAGTCGGTCGGGTCGTGGCCCGGGGTGACCTTGAGCGCGCCGGTGCCGAACCCTGGCTCGACCGCCTCGTCGGCGATCACCGGTACCGGCCGGTCGACGAACGGGACCAGCACGTCCCGACCGATCGCGTCGCGGTAGCGCTCGTCGTCGGGATGCACGGCGACCGCCACGTCCGCGAGCATCGTCGCCGGCCGGACCGTGGCGACGGTGAGCGACCCCGACCCGTCCGCGAAGGGATACCGCGCGTAGGTGAGCGCGTCGTCCAGCTCCTCGTGGGCGACCTCGAGGTCGGAGATCGCCGTCTCGTGGAACGGGCACCAGTTGACGATCCGGTTGGCGCGGTAGATCCAGCCCCGCTCCCACAGGTGGACGAAGAAGCGCATCACGGCCTCGATGTAGGCGTCGTCCATCGTGAAGCGCTCGCGCGAGTAGTCGAGCGAGCAGCCGAGCCGGCGGAACTGGCCCATGATCGTGCGACCCGTCTCGTCGAGGTGGCGCCAGACACGCTCGACGAACGCCTCGCGCCCGAGCTCCTTGCGGGAGGTGCCCTCGCGGACGAGCTCCCGCTCGACGACGTTCTGCGTCGCGATGCCTGCGTGGTCGTAGCCCGGCTGCCAGAGGGTGTCGAAGCCGCGCATCCGGTGCCAGCGGATCAGCAGGTCCTGGATCGCGCCGTTCAGCGCGTGCCCCATGTGCAGGGCGCCGGTCACGTTCGGCGGCGGGACGCAGATGACGAACGTCTCGTCCGAGCGCGCCCCCGCTCCGGCGCGGTAGTGGCCCTCGGCCTCCCAGGCCTGCTGCCAGCGCTCCTCGACGCCTTCCGGACGGTACAGGGGCTCCATGGCGGCGCATTGTACGGAGCGAACCGACCCATCCTCGGCCGCGAATACCCTCTCGTGGAGATGGCCGCCGACCCGCTGCTCGACCGGATCGCCGCCCAGGACGGCGCGGTCTGGCTGCTCGTGATCGTGGCGGCGCTCTTCCCCACCGAGCTCGGCACCGCACACGTCGCGGACAGCCCCGTGGCGAGCACGCTGGCGGCCGTGCTCGCGGCAAGCGCGGCGGCACTCGTCGTGCTGATCCGCAGGCCGCCCGCCGGTGTCGTCCTCGTCGCCGCCGGGCTCTGCACCGCCGGCGCGGCCGCGATCCACTTCGCGGTCACCCAGCAGCACTTCGACGAGTGGTGGGGCTACGGGCTCTTCTTCTTCCTCTCCGGCTGGGTGCAGCTGCTCTGGGCTGCGCTGGCGGTCCGCGTCCACTCCCGGCCGCTCATCGCGGTCGGCCTCGTCGGCAACGCCGTCGTCGTGCTGCTCTGGGTGGCGACGCGCACGGTCGGGCTGCCGTTCGGGCCCGAGCCCGGCGAGGCGGAGTCACTCGGGTGGTCCGACGCGATCGCGACCTCGTTCGAGGTCGTCGCGGCGCTCTGCTGCCTCGCGGTGCTCGTGCGGCCGATCGCGAGCCTGCGGGTGCACGTCCCGCCGCTCCTCATCGGCGGCGCGACCGCGGCGCTGACGACGCTCGCGCTGCTGACCGCCGTCGGCGGCCACGCGCACTGACGAGAGGGACGGCTAGGCCGTCTCTTCGGCGAGCTCGCCGGGCTCGGACTCGTCGGCGTGCAGGCCGGCGCTCGTCACGAGTGTCGGCTTGAGCCCCTTCGAGATCGTCTCCTTCGTGATCACGCACTTGGAGACGTCCTTGCGCGAGGGCAGCTCGAACATCACGTCGAGGAGCGCCGTCTCGATGATCGAACGGAGGCCGCGCGCACCGGTCTCCCGCTCGAGCGCCTTCTCGGAGATCTCCCAGAGGGCGTCGTCGGTGAAGACGAGCTCGATCGTGTCGTAGCCGAAGAAGCGTTGGTACTGGCGCACGAGCGCGTTCTTCGGCTCGGTCAGGATCTGGACGAGATCCTCCTTGCGCAGCTGGTGCACCGCCGAGACGACCGGCAGGCGTCCGATGAACTCGGGGATCAGCCCGAAGTTGAGCAGGTCCTCCGGCATCACCTGGGTCAGCAGCTCGGCCGACTCCTCCGAGTGCTTCGAGCGCACCTTCGCGCCGAAGCCGACGGCGTTCTTGCCGATCCTGCGGGCGATGATCTTGTCGAGGCCCGCGAACGCGCCGCCGCAGATGAAGAGGATGTTCGTCGTGTCGATCGAGAGGAACTCCTGGTGCGGGTGCTTGCGCCCGCCCTGCGGCGGCACCGACGCGACCGTCCCTTCGAGGATCTTCAGGAGCGCCTGCTGCACGCCCTCGCCCGACACGTCGCGCGTGATCGACGGGTTGTCCGCCTTGCGCGCGATCTTGTCGACCTCGTCGATGTAGATGATCCCGGTCTCGGCCTTCTTGATGTCGAAGTCGGCGGCCTGGATCAGCTTGAGCAGGATGTTCTCGACGTCCTCGCCGACGTAGCCGGCCTCGGTCAGCGCGGTCGCGTCCGCGATCGCGAACGGCACGTTCAGGATCCGCGCGAGCGTCTGGGCGAGCAGCGTCTTGCCGCACCCGGTCGGACCGAGCAGGAGGATGTTCGACTTCTGCAGCTCGACGTCGCCGTCCTCCTGGCCCATGCGCACGCGCTTGTAGTGGTTGTAGACCGCTACCGCCAGCGTGCGCTTGGCCTCTTCCTGGCTGACGACGTAGTCGTTCAGCACCGCGTAGATGTCGCGCGGCCGTGGCAGGTTGTCGAGGTCGAGCTGGGTCGGAGTCGTCAGCTCCTCGTCGATGATCTCGTTGCAGAGATCGATGCACTCGTCGCAGATGTAGACGCCGGGGCCGGCGATGAGCTTCTTGACCTGCCGCTGGCTCTTGCCGCAGAAGCTGCAGAGAAGCTGCTCGTTTCCTTCGCTCGCTCGGGCCACGTCTCTCCTTTTACTCGCGATTGCGGCGTTTGGCTAGCGGTGCTCGATGACGCGGTCGATCAGGCCGTACTCCTGAGCCTCTTGCGAGGTCATGAAGAAGTCGCGGTCGGTGTCCTTCTGGATCTTCTCGAGCGACTGCCCGGAGTGGATGCTCAGGATCTCCTCGAGCCGGCGCTTGAGGTTGATCACCTCTTTCGCGCGGATCTCGATGTCCGTCGCCTGCCCCTGGCCGCCCCCCGGGCTCCAGACTTGGTGGATGAGGATCTTCGAGTTCGGCAGCGCCATCCGCTTCCCTTTCGCACCGCCCGTGAGGAGCAGCGCGCCCATGCTCATGGCGATGCCGACGCTGATCGTCGAGATGTCCGGCTTGACGAACTGCATCGTGTCGTAGATCGCCAGCCCGGCGTACACGTCGCCGCCCGGCGAGTTGATGTAGAGGTAGATGTCCTTGTCCGGGTCCTCGGACTCGAGGTGCAGGAGCTGCGCGATGATCAGGTTCGCGATCTGGTCGTCGATTGGCGTGCCGAGAAAGATGATCCGCTCGTTCAGCAGTCGCGAGTAGATGTCGAACGAGCGCT
The DNA here is from genome assembly GCA_963808915.1 of uncultured Gaiellaceae bacterium. Taxonomy (GTDB): domain Bacteria; phylum Actinomycetota; class Thermoleophilia; order Gaiellales; family Gaiellaceae; genus CAVTBT01. The sequence goes on from CAWEHJ010000003.1 coordinate 351,623, forward strand.
CGCCGCGTGACGTCTGCTCGATCACCATCGGGACTAACGGGCTCATGCAGGCTCCTTGCTGCCGGGGGTCCACAACTTCGTCTCCGCCGCGGGCGCCTCCTGCTCGGGCGTCCAGATCTGCTCGCGCGCGGCGGCCAGGTCGGTCGAGATCGGCTTCACCTCTGCGACGAGACGGTCGAGCGCGGCGCGCAGCCGCAGGTCCTCGCGCAGGCGCTCGTGCTCGCCGTGCGCCCAGAGTGCGTCGATCACCTCGTCGGGATCGTCACCCTCCTCGACCTGCTCGCGGACGAGCGCCTTCACCTCGTCGTCGGTGACCTCGATCTGCATCTCGTCGGCGAGCGCCTCGAGCGCGATCTCACGGGCGACGGCGAGCGCGGCCTCGGCCTGGAAAGCGGCCTGCAGCTCCTCGGGCGACCGGCCGGTCATCGAGAGGTACGTCTCGGGCGGGATGCCGCGCCGCTGCAGGGAGCGGACGAAGCCGGAGAGCAGCTCGGCCGTGCGCGAGTCGACGAGCGGAGCCGCAGGCTGCACGCGCGAGTCGCGGACGAGCGTGTCGACCGCCGCGGCCCTGAAGGCGTTGTCGGCCTCGTCCTCGAGCTGCTCGCGCACGCGTCCTTCGACGTCGGCGCGCAGCTCCGCGAGCGTGTCGAACTCGCTCGCCGCCCGCGCCAGGTCGTCGTCGACCGGCGGCAGCACCTTCTCCTTCAGCTCCTTGAGCGTGACCGTGACCGTGCCGTTCGTGTCGTCCGCCAGCTCGTAGCCGACCTCGCGCGACTCGCCGGGCGAGAGTCCGACGAGCGAGCGCTCGACCTCCTCGACGAGCCGGCCGGAGCCGATCTCGACGACGGTGTCGCGCTGGCCCTCGCCCGAGGGCGAGAGCAGGTCGATCACCGCGGTGTCGCCCTCGCGTGCCGGGCGCCCCTCGGCGGGGACGAGCTCGGCGACGTCGCCGCGCAGCGCCTCGACCGCCTGGTCGACCGCCTCCTCCGGCACCTCGACCTCGAGCCGCGGCACCTCCAGCTCTCTCCAGTCGACGAGCTCGGGCTTCGGCTGCACGTCGACGGTGGCGCTGAACCTCCACTCCTGGTCGTCGGCGGTCGGCAGCTCGTAGTCGTAGCTCGGCTGGGCGACCGGACGCAGGCGCGAGCGGGCCGCGGCGCTCCAGAACCAGCCGCCGATGTGGCTGTCGACCGCCTCCGCGTAGATCCGCTCGCGGCCGAGCCGGGAGACGAGGACGGGCTGCGGGATCTTGCCCTTGCGGAAGCCGGGCATCTTCACCGACTCGGACAGATCGGAGAGCGCGTGCTCGACGGCGTGGTGGATCGCGTCGGCCGGGACGTCGACCGTGAGCCGCACGCGGTTGCCGCCGAGCTCTTCGACCTCCGTCGTCACTCGGCCTTTCTAGCAAACCCCGGTCGTGCTCCCGGACCGGTGCGGCCGTCCTGCGCTCCAGGCATACTGCTGCGCTTCGCCCGCCAAGCAAGGGGTCCGGAGGGGGAACGATGCGGTTGACCGTCAGCGACCCGGAGTACATCGAGCGGTTCGCCGGACATCTGAGGAGCGTCGGGTTCGAGGTGGTTTCCGAGGGACGGAGCGACGTGACCGTGCTCGGCCTCGACGGTGACGCCGGCGAGATCGCCGACCTGCTGGAGCCCTTCCTGCGCGTCTGGGCCAGGCTCTATCCCGACGTCGGGATCGAGCTGCACACCCTCGTCTAGGCCGTCCCGCCTACGTACGCTTGCGCGCGTGCGCCTGTTCGTCCTCTCACGCCACGGCGAGTCCGAGCTGAACGTCACTCGCTGCGTCAACGGTGACCCTGCCGTCCCCGTCGCGCTGAGCGAGCTCGGCCGCGACCAGGCGCGCGCACTCGGCGAGCAGACCGCGAACATCGCCTGGGACGCGTGCGTCGTGACCCGCTTCGGCCGGACCCGCGAGACGGCCGAGGTGGCGCTCGGCACACGCGACGTACCCGTGCTCGAGGAGGCGCTGCTCGACGACATCGACGTGGGCGACCTGGAGGGCCGGACGATCGACGACTACCGGGCGTGGAAGCATGCGCACGAGCGCTCCGACGCGTTTCCGGGCGGCGAGTCGCTCGACGACGCTGCCGCCCGCTACGCGCGCGCCTTCCGCCGCCTGCTCGAGCTGCCGCACCGGAACCTGCTCGTCGTCTGCCACGAGATCCCCGTCCGCTACGCGGTCAACGCTGCTGCGGGCTCGGACGACCTCGACGCGCCGGTGCACGACATCGTCAACGCAGTGCCGTATCTCTTCGACGAGGCCGGCCTCGAGGCTGCCGCCGCCGGGATCGAACGCCTGGCCCGTTAGGAGGATCTGGCCCGCGCCGACCTTGGCGGCGGCCGGATCGCGCCGGATGCGGGCGAGAGGACTCGAACCTCCACGGGCTTTCGCCCGACGGGACCTAAACCCGCCGCGTCTACCAGTTCCGCCACACCCGCTCGGTGTGCCGTGACGTTAGCGCCCGACGAGGAGCGAGAACGTCTCGCGCACGCTGTCGAGCACGGCACCGGCCAGGAAGACGAGCCCGAACGCCGCCGCCGCCGGCAGCGCCCGTCCCGTCGCCGAGGCGGCGACGAGCGCGGCGAAGCAGGCGGTGAGGAAGCAGGCGGCGAGGAAGGGGCGGCGGGTGTACGTGCCGACGGCGAGCCCGATCAGGAACGCCGCGCCGAAGACCGCGAAGCCGACTGTCATGGCCGGAGGGTAGGACCCGGACCGGACGGAGCGGTCCCCACCGCCACCGGGGGCTACGTGGCGCGGTCGGGTGGTCGCTCGGGCGCGCCGGCCTCGACCGGCGGGTCGTCGCGGTGCCGCAGCTCGTCGCGCAGGCTCCGGGCGTGGGCGCGGCTGCGGTTGCGCGAGCGCACGAGGTACTCGAGGAGGAGCAGCAGCACCACGGCAGCAATCGCGCCGGCGAGTGTGCTGGCGCGGAATCCCGGCGCCTCGACGTCGAGCGTCCGCTCGCCCGCGTGGGCGGCTCCCCCACGCCCGAGGACGATTCCGAGCGTCAGCAGATTCGGCAGGGCGAGCAGCCCGGCGATCAGGACCGCCCACGTCCAGACCTTCAGGGATCGCCTGCGCCGGAACGCCCACCTGAGGACGAGCAGCGGCAGCGCGATGAAGACGGCGCCGTAGAAGAGGCCGAGAGCGATCCCGGCCGTGAAGCTCCCGCCCGTCTGCGCGGCGATGCGGTGCGCCCACCAGCGGGGCAGGAACGCCGCTCCGAGGTAGCCGATCAGCACGATCCCCGCGACGATCGCGACGGCGATCAGTACGCGCTTCGCGAAGCGCCGCAGGCCGTCGTGCGGTTCGCCGGTCCGGTGCTCGCGCGGCACCGCCCGATCATGGCAGACCTGGAAGTGGCCCCGGGTGGAGTCGAACCACCGCACGCAGATTCGAAGTCTGCCGCTCTATCCGCTGAGCTACGGGGCCCCGGCTGAGTGTAGAGCGGCGTTCGGGGGTGCGAGGGTGGCGGACGGGATTCGAACCCGCGACCACCGGGACCACAACCCGGGGCTCTACCAACTGAGCTACCGCCACCATGCGGCCGGGACAGGATAGCCCGCACCGGACGCGGGCTCCGGCCGCCGGGCCGAACGTAGGATCGGCCGATGCGGCACACGGCGACCGGCTGGTGGCTCGAGGAGGCAGGGCCGGTCGAGCCGACCCCGCCGCTTGCAGGGGAGACGACCGCGGACGTCGTCGTCGTCGGCGGCGGCTACCTCGGCCTCTGGACCGCCTGGCATCTGCTCGAGCTCGAGCCGGAGGCAGACGTGGTCGTGCTCGAAGCCGGAGTCTGCGGTCACGGGCCGAGCGGGCGGAACGGCGGCTTCGTGCAGACGCTCTGGGGCGACCTGCCCGGGCTGCGGGACGCGTTCGGCGACGAGCGGGCGCTGGCCGTTGGTCGACGCGTCGGCGGAGTCGGTGCGGGCGATCGGCGAGTGGTGCAGCGCCAACGAGGTCGACGCGTGGTACACGGCGGCGCCGCAGCTCGACGTCGCGACCACCGCGGCGCAGGAAGGCGCCTGGGAACCCGTCCTCCGCGCCTGCCGCGAGCTGGGGCTCGCCGAGGCAGCCGAGCTGACGCGCAGAGGAGGTCCAGGCGATCTGCGCCTCGCCGGCCTTCCGGACCGGCGCGCGCTTCGCCACCTCGGCCACCGTCCAGCCCGCGCGGCTCGCGCTCGGGCTGCGCGCCAGGCTGCTCGCGCGCGGCGTCCGGATCTGCGAGCGCTCACGGGTCGGCGAGCTCTCGCCGGACGGGACGGCCGAGACCGACGGCAGGCCGTGTGCGCGCCGGCGCCGCGGTGCTCGCGGTCAACGCGGCCACCGCCGGCCGGCCCGGGTTCCGGACGGCGCTCGCGGTCGCGTCCAGCCACATCGTCCTGACCGAGCCCGTCCCGGACGTGCTCGAGCAGGTCGGCTGGACGGGCGGCGAGGCGATCGCCGACTGCCGCACCCTGCTCCACTACTTCCGGACGACGCGCGACGGCCGGATCGCCTTCGGCTGGGGCGGCGGCACGATGGGGCTCGGCGGCCGCCGCCCGCTGCCGACTCGACGTCGACGCGGCCGCGGCGACCGTCGCGCGCGCTCGGCTCGTCCGGTTCTTCCCGCAGCTCGCCGGCCGCGCGATCACGCACGCCTGGGGCGGGCCGATCGACGTCTCCCCCACGCACCTGCCGATCTTCGGCAGCCGCGGCCGCGTGCACCACGGCTTCGGCTTCACCGGCAACGGCGTCGGCCCGAGCGAGCTCGGCGGCCGGATCCTCGCCCGGCTGGCGCTCGACCGGCGGGACGAGACCTCCCGCCTGGCGCTCGTCGAGCCCGACCGGAAGCGCTTCCCGCCCGAGCCTCTCCGCTACGCGGGCGGCTCGCTCATCCGCCGCGCGCTCGTCCGAAAAGACGCCCTCGAGGACGAGGGTCGGCGTCCTGATCCGCTGACCTCGCTGCTGGCGTCGCTCCCGCGCCGGCTCGGGCTGCACCTGCCTCGCTGAGCGCCGCCAGCACGGTCTCCAGGTCTGCCGCGTCGAGCTCCTCGGGCGCGCGGTCGGCAAGCGGCGAGCGGGCGAGGTCGGCCCAGACCTCGGCCATCGCCTCGAAGAGCGCCGGCGTCAAACCCGCCTCGGCCTGCGAGGCGGCGATCTCGCGCATCTCGCCGACGTAGCGCGGCGCCTTCGCGCCCGCCCGGGCCGAGCGCGGACTCGACGCGCTCGGTGTAGGCCGGCCCGAGATCGTCGAGCACCTGCTCGAGCACGCCGTTCGCGCGCGCCGCGAGCAGCGCGTGCGCGAGCAGGGCGACCATCCCCTTGTAGACGGACGCCGTGGACATCTTCACGGCCGACGCGGCCCCGATCCCGCCCGGGACGACGACGCAGTCGAAGTCCCGGCGCCGGCACGGCCGCCAGCTCCTCGGCCCGGAGCCCGGAGAGGTAGACGGTCGTCGTGCCCGGCCGCGTCGGCGGCGGCCCGGAGATCGCGCCGTCGACGAGATCGAGGCGCGTCAGGTCGAGGCTGCGCACGGTCCGCGGCGCGACGGCATTGAGGTCGGCGAAGAGTGGCTTCACCCCACCCCGCCGCGCCGCCTCCTCGACGGCGCGGGCGACGCCTGGTGCCTCCGCCGGCGGCACCACCGAGACGACGGCGTCCGCCACGGCGACGACGGCATCGAGCGTCGGCAGCAGCTCGACACCGGCCTCGGCCGCGAGCCGCGCCGTGCGCTCGCTTCGCCCCTCCGCGGTCGCGACGACGCGCACGCCGCCCTCGCGCCACACCCGTGCGAGCGCGCTGCCCATGGCGCCGGTGGAGACGACGGCGATCGTGCGCACGGGCCGACGGTACCCGGTCTCGGAGCTAGATTGCGAGCGAGCGCCCGTAGCTCAGTGGACAGAGCGGCGGACTTCTAATCCGCGGGTCGGAGGTTCGAATCCTCCCGGGCGCGCTGATCGAAGCAGTCGGCCGTAGCCCAGCTCAGTGGCTCATCGTGCCCTTGACCTTGCCGACGTTGAGCAGGCCGACCTGGCCGAGATCCACGCTGGCGAAGCTGTGCGAGACGAACGGATAGAGACCGGGCTCGTCGATCTTCACGTCGAAGACGCCGCCACCACCGGCGGGCACCGACACGGTCTGCACGCCGACCTGTGGCGCCGAGGTGATGTCGCCGTTCGACCAGGCGCGGTCGAGGATGGTGCCGACGACGTGGAAGTCGGTGTCGAAGCTCGGCCCGGCCGCGACCACCCAGAAGCGGACGGTCTCGCCGGGGTTCGCGGTCAGCGGATGCTTGACGTACTGGCCCGCGTAGCCGTTCCAGGTCACCCAGTCGGGCAGCTGCGCGTGGGCCTTGCTCATGTCGAGCTGAGCGGGCTTGGTCACACCGTCGCCATTCAGGTACCACTCGCTCGAGACGAGCACGTACTGGTGGTCGACCTGCGGCAGCGGGTGGGTGACCGGCTCGACGACGATCGCGCCGTACATCCCGTTCGCGATGTGCGCGAGCACCGGCTTGGTGCCGCAGTGGTACATGAAGACGCCCGGGTCGCCGGCGACGAAGCTGAAGGTGAACGACTCGCCCGGCGCGACATCGCGGAAGGCCTTGTTCGGCGCGATGCGCGCGGCGTGGAAGTCGATCGAGTGCGGGATCGCGCCGCCGTTGGTCAGCGTCATCGTGACCTTCTGGCCTTCGCGGACGTGGATCACCGGACCGGGAGCCCCGGTGCCGTCGAACGACCAGGACTGGTAGCGGACGCCGGGGGCGATCTCGCGCGTGATGTCCTTCAGTGTCATGTGCACGTGCGCCACCGGCCCGGTGGGCGCTGCCGGCAGGGAGGCGTCGTAGGGCCGATGCGCGGTCGCCAGCTCGTCGGCGTTCGCCGGAGCTGCGCCCGCGTAGCTCGTGAGCCCGCCGATATCGACGCCTGTGGTCGAGGCATGCGACGAGTGGTCGTGGGCCGACGGGGCCGCTCCGGCGGGTGCGCCCTGGGCGGCGCGGTTCGCGTCGTCCCGCGCGTCGTCGGCCATCTTGACCAGGACGACGGCGGCCACCGAGAGCACGGCGACGAGGACGCCGAGCAAGACCGCGATCGCGGCGATGCCGGCGCCGTACGAGCCGGGCTCGGGGGGACGCCGTCGCGCGGCGAGTGATGGGGCGGCTGTCGTCGATGCCATGGTGATGTCCTCCTGCGAAGGTTCGGTCGTCTGCACCGACCACGCTAGGAGGCATCGGTCCGCGGCACGTCCGGCGGGGGCCGCATGGCCGCTGCGGGTTTCCACGGATTCGGCCGGGCCGCTCGGATGTCACCGTGCTGGTGTGACCGGGATGCTCAGGGGAGACTCCTCGCGGCTCGCTACGACGCGCGTGTCCGATGCGATGCATCGCGGCGTGATCGTCTGCGACCGCAGCGAGGCGCTCTCGCGCGTTGCCGCGTTGATGAGCGAGCACCGCGTCCACTGCGTCGTGGTCGGCGGCGAAGCCGGCCGCCTCTGGGGGATCGTCTCGGATCTCGATCTCGTCGCCGCCGCCGCCGTCCGCGACCTCGAGGAGCAGACGGTAGGCGGCTCGGCGGTCACGCCTGTCGTCTTGATCTCTCCCGAGGATTCTCTCCACCGCGCTGCCCAGCTGATGACCGAGCATGCGGTCGCGCACCTCGTCGTGGTCGAGCCGGACACCGGCCGGCCGGTCGGCGTCCTCTCGACGCTCGATCTCGCCCGGCGCCTCGCCGCCTAGCGCTCGCGCTCGTCGAGGAGGCCCTGCGCGAGGGCGTAGCGGACGAGCTCGGAGCGGCTCGACAGCCGGAGCTTCTGCATGATGTGCGCCCGGTGCGTCTCGGCCGTTCGCACCGAGATGTAGAGCTGCTTCGCGATCTCCTGGTTCGTGTGGCCGAGGGCCAGCAGCCGCAGGACCTCGCGCTCGCGATCGGAGAGGGGATCCTCCTCCGCCCGGCGGCGCTCCTCGGCCTCGGCGCCCACCATCCGCGCGCCGAGCGCCGGGTGCACGTACCGCTCGCCCGCGGCGACTGCCCTGATCGCCTGCACGACCTCCGTATCCGCGGCCTCCTTCAGCACATAGCCGGCAGCACCCGCTGCAAAGGCCTCGCGGACGTACCTGGGATCGTCCTGCATCGACAGCACGAGCACCTTGGCGTCGGGAACCGCCTGCAGCACTGCAGGCATGCCCTCGATCCCGCCCTTCCCGGGCATGACGAGATCCATCAGCACCACGTCCGGCTTGTTCGCGATCGCCTCGAAGACCGCGCGGTCGGCGTCGGGCGCCTCGCCGACCGTCTCGATGTCCTCCTCGGCGTCGAGCAGTCGGCGCAGGCCGGAACGCACGACGGCGTGGTCGTCGACGACCAGCACGCGAATCATCGGAGCGGCACCTCTGCGATCAGCGTCGCGCCACGACCGACGGAAGAGTCGACGGTGAGCCGCCCTCCGACGAGGCCGACGCGTTCGCGCATCCCCGTCAGGCCGAGCCGGCCGTTCGCCGCCGCGGGGTCGAACCCGCTGCCGTCGTCGGCGACCGTCGCCGTGACGCCGGCGCCGTCCCGCGCCAGCCGGACCGTGACGTGCTGGGCCGACGCATGCTTGACGACGTTCGTGAGCGCCTCCTGCACGAGCCGGTAGAGCATGGTCTCGACGTCGGCGGGAAGACGCTCCTCGCCGAGCCGTGCGTCGAGGTCGACCTCGATCCCCGAGCCGGACGAGAACATCTCTGCGAGCCGCTCGAGTGCCGGCACGAGGCCGAAGTCGTCGAGCGCCGTGGGTCGAAGCTCGACGGCCAGGCGCCGCACGTCCTGCAGTGTCGAGACGACCAGCTCGCGTACTTCCGACGCCGCCTCACGACCCGCCGCCGAGTCCACCTGGTCCTCGAGCGACTTCAGCCCGAGCAGGATCGAAGTGAGCGCCTGGCCCGTCTCGTCGTGCAGCTCGCGCGCGAGGCGGGCACGCTCGAGCTCCTGCGCCTCGACGACGCGGCGGACAGCATCCCGGGAGACGCGCTGCGACAGGTCGACCGCGATCGAGGCCCGCGAGCCGAGCGACTCGGCCAGCCTGAGGTCATCTTCGCCGAAGGCGGGGTCCGGGCCCGCGCGGTCGTGCGCGACGAGAACGCCGATTGCTCGCCCGTGGAGCAGCAGCGGGACGAAGAGGGCCGAGCGAGCGCCGAGCCGACGGGCGGAACGCTGGTCGATCTCGGGATCGTCGAGCACCGAGTCGATCCGCTCGCTGCGGCCACGCTCGAGCACCCGACCGACCTTCGAGTCGCTCGTGCCGAACTGCATGCCGACCAGGCCGAAGGCGTCCGCGTCCTCGCCGTCCGCCGCTGCGACCCGAAGCCCATCGTGGCCGTCAGGCAGCGCGATCAGGACGATCCTCGCGTCGACGAGCTCGCGCAGCCGCCGCGCAACGAGGTCGAGCAGCCGGTCGAGGTCGAGCTCGGTGGTCAGCGCATCGCCGATCTCGTTCAGCGACTCGAGCTGGTGCAGCCAGCGCTGCGACGTCTCGTACAGCCGCGCGTTCTCGATCGCCACCGCGGCCTGCGACGCGAGCAGCTGGATCACGTCCTCGTCGTCCGCGGTGAAGTCCTCGCCGCCCGCCTTCTCGGTCAGATAGAGGTTCCCGTAGGCGGTGCCACGAAGCATGATCGGCACGCCGAGGAACGACCTCATCGGCGGGTGGTTCGGCGGGAAGCCGACCGAGCGCGGATCCTCGCCGAGGTCGTGCAGCCGGAGTGTCTCGGCGTCCCGGATCAGGGCACCGAGGATGCCGCGCCCGCGCGGCAGGTCGCCGATCAGTGCGTGCGTCTCCGCGTCGATCCCGGTCGTGAGGAAGCGCTCGAGCGCCTGCCCGCTCCGGTCGATCACCCCCAGCGCCGCGTACTGCGCGCCGGTCAGCTCCGCTGCGGCCTCGACGATCCGCTGCAGGAGCGCGTCGAGCGAGAGTTCCGAAGAGAGCGCGATGCCCGTATGGAGAACTCTGCGCAGCCGGTCTGGGAACTCGGGCACGCCGTCATTATCGCGGCGCGCGGAGCCAGCGACCGCTGCGGAATCCGGTCGGTCCACCGGAGCGGGCCCGGCAGCCCGGGCCCGCTCTTTCACGCCCCGATTCGGTCAGACGACCGGAGCAGAGCTGAGCTTTCTCTGCGCGATGCGCCCGAGCACCGGGATGCCGAGGGTCGCGATCGCCAGGATGATGAAGCCGATCCCGGAGAGCAGGAGCGCGATCCCGACCACCAGGCCGAAGAGCGAGAGCTGCTCGGCCATGTAGCTCATGTTGAGAGCCGTGGTCAGTGCGGTCTCCGTCACCCAGAGGTTACGGAGGCCGTTCTCGACCGGCTGGCCCGACTTGGGATCCTTGGCTGCGGCCGCCTCGTCGTTGGTCGGCTTGCCGTTCGCGTCGAGGAACCGGCCCATCTCGGCGTAGTGCTGGCCGCCGGTCGCCTCGAGCGCGTGATGCTCCATCACCGTGGCGAAGTCCCTCGCCTCGGCGCCGGTGTCGATCGACTGGCCGGGCTGCAACGCGCCGTTCGTGAGCTCGGCCGCGTCGGGCGTGGCCGTGATCTGCTGGGCCGCGAGGCTGTCGCGGACGGTGTTCCGCCCGTCGACGCTCATCGCGATCGCGCCGAATCCGAACGCGACCAGGACGAGCCCTGCGACGATGCCTCCGACTCCGAACCACTTCTTCATGTTCCTCATGACCTTCCTCCTTCGAGTCGTCTGACGTTGACCGAAGTCTCGGCCGAGGCGCGCGCCACGCCATCGGCAGCGAGCCACCATTCGCCTGCGGTGAAGTACGGACGCCGAGAGCCAGGAATAAAGCTTGCGCGCTCACGTTCTTCTGTATAGTTGTTTGCGTAGTCAAGTTTCCTGGGAGGGAATGACAAATGAGCACCACCGAGCAGACCGCACTTCCGACCGGTGCGTGGACCGTCGACGCGACGCACTCGCAGGTCGGCTTCGCCGTCGACTACATCGCCGGCACGTTCCGGGGCAGCTTCTCGCCCGTCGACGCAAAGCTCACAGTCGGCGCCGACGGCACCGCGACGCTCTCGGGCAAAGCCCCCGTCAGCGGCATCAAGGTGCAGGACGAGAACCTGCAAGCGCACCTTCAGTCGCCGGACTTCTTCGACGCAGAGAACGCGCCCGAGATCACGTTCACCTCGACCGACGTGCGCCGGAACGGCGAGCGGATCGAGTTCGACGGCCGGCTCGCGATCCGCGGCACGTCGCAGCCCGTGACGCTCACCGGCACGATCGGCGAGCAGACGACCGATCCCTACGGCAAGGAGCGCTTCAACCTCGAGCTCGAGGGGACGATCGACCGGACGCAGTTCGGGATCGACTGGAACACGCCGCTGCCGAACGGCGAGCAGGCGCTCGCCAACGACGTCGTCCTCGCCGCCGAGCTCTTTCTCGTCGAGGCCGAGGCGTAGGCGACGTCGTGAAGGTCCTCGCGATCTCGGGCAGCCTCCGCAGCTCGTCGTACAACACGGGCCTCCTCCGCGCTGCCGCGGAGGAGGCCCCGGACGACGTCGAGCTCGTCACGTGGGACGAGCTCCGGGAGATCCCGCCCTACGACGCCGACGAGGACGTCGAGCCAGGCCCCGCCGCCGTCGAGGCACTGCGGGACGCCGTTCGTGACGCCGACGCGGTGCTGTTCGCGACGCCGGAGTACAACTCGTCCGTCCCGGGAGCGCTGAAGAACGCGCTCGACTGGGCGTCACGACCGCTGGCCACGAACCCCTTCCGCAACAAGCCCGTCGCCGTGATCGGCTCGAGCACCGGCATGTTCGGCGCGGTCTGGGCCCAGGCCGAGCTGCGCAAGGTGCTCGGGGCGATGGGCGCGCGCGTGGCCGAGGTCGAGGTGGCGGTCGGACACGCCCAGGACCGGTTCGACGAGCAGGGCGTGCTGACGGACGCCGCGACGCGCGAGGGCCTTCGTGACGCCGTCGACGTGCTCGCCGGCGCAGCCCGCGCCCGCGAGGCCGTGCTCGAACGCGTCGCCTAGGCCCGCGTGCCGTACTCGACGACGACGAACGTGTCGCCGCCCGCGCGAACCGCCGCGATGCCGGCCGCCGACCACTGCGAGGCCATCACCGTCGTCTTGTCGCGGAGCTTGTCGAGCCAGTAGTACATGACGGCCGAGCCGCAGATCTTGCCGCTGGCCCAGAGCACCGTCTCGCCGACCCGGCCGGCGTAGAAGGCGCGGATCTTCCGCTGCAGCGCCGCGCCGGAGAGCGGCTTGTCGGCCCAGCCCTGTGCGGCGAGCTGCTTCGCACGGGTCGCGGCGGCGAGCGCCAGGCCCTGCGAGTAGCGAAGGCCGGGCTTCCCCGCCTCGCGCCTGGTGGCGTTCAGCTCCGATGCGAGTTGGCGCATCAGCCCGGTGTCGGTCGTCACCGCCACGGTGTCGGCCCCTGCGGGCGACACGGTGAGGACGAGGAACATCGAAAGAGCTATCGCGAGAATTGCGCAGAATCGCACGGACGCGCAGTGTGCGCGTTTTCCCTGCAAATGGCAAGTCATGCTTCGACCACCCCCGTTGGGTTGGCGACGAGCCGGCCCGGGCGATGGGCCAACCAGTCACGCAGGACAACCTGGATCGTTCCGGCGACCGGGATCGCGCCGAGCGCCCCGATCACGCCGCCGAGCTCGGCTCCGACCAGGACGGCGACGAGCACTGCGAGGGGCGAGAGCTGCACCGTCCGTCCGTACACCATCGGCTGGAGCACGTGGTTCTCGAACTGCTGGTAGAGCAGGAAGAAGGCGACGACGATCAAGCCGCGCACCCAGGACTCGCTGAGGAAGGCAACCGTCGAGACGAGCACCGCCGCGATCGTGGCTCCGGCGAGCGGAACGAGATCGAGCAGGGCGACGAGCAGGCCGAGCGCGACGGCGTACGGGAATCCCGAGGATCAGCAAAACGGCGGCGGAGGCTACACCCGCCACCAAACTGATGACGAGGTTCCCCGCCACGTACCCCCCGACGACGCGGTAGATATCGCGTCCGACGGCCCGCCAGCGCGGCTGCGACTGCTCGGGGAGAAGCCCGTAGAAACGCTCCAGCCACTGCGGCCCCTCCAGCAGCATGAAGAGCGTCAGGAACGTGATCGTCAGCGAGGCGACGACTGCGGTGACGATGCTCTTCGTCACCGCGAGCGCGGTCCCGGAGAGCCCGAGCACGCCCGACGCACCCTGCTTCTCGATCGCGTCGCGGATCTTCTCGACGATGTGGTAGTCGCGCTCGAGGAAGCCGAGCCGGCCGCGCCCCTTCGTCAGGTCGTCGACGTAGCCCGGCACGGCGTTGGCGAAGTCGTTCACCTCGTTCACCAGCGTCGGCACGAAGAGCGCCCCGATCACGACGATCGCGAGGAGCGTCCCGATGAAGGTGACCGCGACCGCCGCACCGCGGCGCTTGACGCCGTGCTCGGACAGCCACTCGACGGCCGGGTTGAGCGCCAGCGCGAGGAACGCTGCGATCAGCACCCAGAGGATCACACCGCGCGCGATCCAGACCACCTCGAGCACGATCGCGGTCGCGATCACGATCCCGAGGATCGAGAGGACGGTGCGCGCGCGGAAGCGGACGAGGCGCTCCTCCACGGGGTCACGTTAGGCGCGGGGGCGGACGATCCTCCTCCGGTGCGGCGCTACGGGGCCGGGTCGGAGGCGGCGGCGTCCGCGTCCTGCTCGGCGAGGAAGCGGACGAACCAGTAGGCGAAGACGGCGAAGAAGACGAACGCCTGCTCGAGCGCCATCGTCACGCCCGCGAGCTGCTGGTCGGTCACGGCGGAGAGCCCCCACGTGCGCGGGGCGTCCTCGTAGAAGCCGTAGACCGGCTCCGGGACGAGCGCGAGCACGAGGCCGATCGGGCTGGAGAGGACGAACGCGCCGAAGACGTAGGCGGCACGCGGGCCGGAGCCGAGTCGTCGCGGCACGTCGTGGACGACCGGCCACCACATCGCCAGGCCGGTCGCGAGGTAGCAGCGCGTGCTCGAGGTGGAGCAGCCCGTGCGGGCTTCGGAGCGCGGCGTCGTAGACCGGCGGCACGTGCCAGAGGGCGTAGTTCACCGCCCAGAGCGGCAGCGCGACCGCCGGGTGCGTGACGACACGGACGCCCGGCACGGCGGCGACTCGACCGGCCATTGCCGGAGTCAGCGCGAGCAGGAGCAGGAGCGGCGCCCACTCCGCGAGCACCACGTTCTGGAGCAGGTGCACGAGCAGGAGCCGCTCGACGGCGAGCGTGTGGATCGGGGTGACGGTGACCGCCAGCAGCAGCGCCACGGCGACCGCGGCGCACCCGATCCGCCACCAGGGCGCACCGAAGCGTCGGACCGCGAGGGCGTAGCCGCCGGCGATCCCCGGCACGACGATCAGCGCCTCCGGGTTCCACGGCCACGCGTACGGATCCACGCGGCTACGCTACTGCCGCATCTCGCGCGGGCGTAGCTCAATGGTAGAGCTCCAGCCTTCCAAGCTGGTGGCGCGGGTTCGATTCCCGCCGCCCGCTCTCTTCTGCGCCGCCTCGAAGCGACCGTCAGCGGAGCGCGGGACGCGGGCGCGGCTCGACTACCGTCCGTCCCGTGTCGGGCGACGTCCTGCTCCTGCTCAGCGCCGCGCTGGCAAGCGGGGTCGAGATGGTCGAGGCCCTCACGATCGTGCTCGCCCTCGGCGTCACTCGCGGCTGGCGGTCACCGCTGCTCGGCACGGCGATCGCGCTCGGCGCACTCGCCCTCGTCACCGCCGCCCTCGGGCCGGCGCTGACGGCCCTGCCGCTCGACGCCCTCCGCCTCCTCGTCGGCTCGCTGGTGCTCCTCTTCGGGCTGCAGTGGCTGCGCAAGGCGATCCTGCGCGCGGCCGGGTTGAAGGCGCTGCACGACGAGGACGCCGCGTTCGCCGAGGAAGCCGCGCGCGCACGCTCGGCCGGCCGCGACACCGTCGGCCTCGACGGCTACGCCCTGACGCTGGCGCTCAAGAGTGTGCTGCTCGAGGGGCTCGAGGTCGTCTTCATCGTGCTGACGCTCGGGGCTAATCAGGGGTCGATCCCGCTCGCGGCCGCCGGTGCCGGGATCGCCGCTGTGGTCGTCGTGGCTGCCGGGGTCGCCGTGCGGCACCCGCTGGCCCGCGTGCCGGAGAATGCGATGAAGCTCGGGGTCGGCGTGATGCTCACATCCTTCGGTTGCTTCTGGACGGCGGAGGGGGCGGGCGCCGACTGGCCGGCGGGCGACGCCTCGCTGCTCCTGCTCGTGGCCTTCACGCTCGGCTGGTCGCTCGCGCTGATCCGGCTTCTCTCGCGCGACTCGGCCGCAGCCGTGGAGGCGACGTGAGCCGGATTGCGAGGGCCGTACTCGACTTCGTCGTCGGCGACGACGTGCTGGTCGCGCTCGGCGTCGCCGTCCTGCTGGCGGCAACGGCGGTGGGAGCGCGGCTCGGTGCGGACCCGTGGTGGCTGACCGCGGCAACCTTGCCGATCCTCGTGTGGCGCTCGTGTGTCCGGGCCCGTCGGAGCACCCTCGGCTCGTGAGTCGGGACGGCGAGATTCGAACTCGCGGCCTCCTGCTCCCAAAGCAGGCGCGCTACCAGGCTGCGCTACGTCCCGTGCCCGCAGTGTAGAGCGGCCGCCCCGGGGTAGCCTCGCGCCGTGGTCGACGCGCCGACGATGCTCCGTGCCCACCTGCGGCCGGGGGCGCGACCGGCAGTCGGCTACACGATGGTGCTCGTCGCAGCCGTGCTCTTCGGCATCAACGGCACCGTCTCGAAGGTCGTGCTCGGCTCCGGGATCACCTCGCTCGAGCTGACCCAGGTGCGCTCGATCGGCGCCGCCCTCGGCTTCCTCGTCGCGGTCCTGGCGATCCGGCCAGCGGCGCTGCGGGCGAGTCGCCGCGAGCTCGCCTTCCTGGCGCTCTTCGGCATCGCCGGGGTGGCGTTCGTGCAGTGGTTCTACTTCGTCGCGATCCACCGGCTGCCGGTGGGGATCGCCCTGCTGATCCAGTACCTGGCGCCTCTCATCGTCGCGCTCTTCGCCCGCTACGTGCTGCACGAGCACGTGCGCCGCCGGATCTGGCTCGCGCTCGGACTCGCGCTCACGGGCCTGGCGCTGGTCGTCGAGCTCTGGAACGGCCTCGCACTCGACGGGCTCGGCGTGCTCGCCTGCCTCGGCGCCGCCGTCTCCTACGCCGCCTACGTGCTGATGGCCGAGCGGGAGATGATGCACCGCGACGCGGCGTCGCTCTCGTTCTGGGGCTTTCTCTTCGCCGCGACCTTCTGGGCGCTGGTGCAGCCGCTCTGGCAGTTCCCGTTCGGCCGGCTCGACGACTCCGTCTCGCTGCTCGGCAACCTCGACGACCGGACGGCACCCGTGTGGCTGCTGCTGCTGTTCGTGGTCGTTGTCGGGACGATGGTGACCTTCGCCCTGATCATCGGCGCACTGCGACACGTCTCGGCGACTCGGGTCGGGCTCACCGCGATGGTCGAGCCCGTGGCGGCCAGCATCGTCGCCTGGCTCTGGCTGGGCGAGACGTTCGGCGCCACGCAGCTCGCGGGAGGAGCGATCGTCCTCGCGGCGATCGCATTCGCCCAAACATCCCGCTAACAATCTCCACCCGCCCGGGGGATGGCCGTCGTCCGTCGGCATCGGCACCCTCTGCCGATGCCGTTCCGGGGAGGAATCGCGGCGTTGTCGTTCGTGTTGGTGCTGGTCGCCGCAGCCCCTGCGGGCGCCGCGCTCACGGCCCGGGAGCAGGCGCTGCTCGGCGCGGTCAACGCGACGAGAGCCTCCAGGGGCCTGCCCGCCCTCCGGCCGGACATGACGCTGACGAGGGCGGCACGGCACCAGTCCCGCGTGCTGCTCGGCCGGGACGTCCTCGACCACGGCGACTTCGCCTCCCGCCTGCGGAGCTTCGGAGCCACCGGGCGCATGCTCGGCGAGAACCTCGCCTGGGCCAGCGCGGGCGCCGCACAGGCGCGCGCGATCGTCCAGGCCTGGATGCTGAGCCCGCCGCACCGCGAGAATCTGCTCCGCCCGGGTTTCCGGCGCGTGGGACTCGGCGCGGCGATCGGCGAGTTTGCAGGCTACGACGGCGCGACCGTCGTCACCGCCGACTTCGCCGGCTGAGCCCCTTTTACGCGGTCTCGTCGACCAGGGTGCGCAGCTCCGCGAGCTTCTCGCTGCGGAGGGCGTCGCGCTCGCCGCTCTCGATCCGCTCGAGCAGCCGGCGCACGAGCGGCGCGAGCTCCACCGGGTTGAACGGCTTCGTGATGTAGTCGACGCCGCCGATGTCGAGCCCGCGGGCGCGGTCGCGGTACTCCGCACGGGCGGTGAGGAACACGATCGGGATCTCGTCGGTGTCGATGTCGTCGAGCAGCTCCTGCGCCACGGCCCAGCCGTCGAGACCCGGCATCATCACGTCGAGGAGCACCACGTCGGGCTGCTCGGCGCGTGCGAGCTCCAGGCCGTTCTGCCCGTCGCCCGCCTCGAGCACGTCCATACCCTCGGCCTCGAGGTTGACCCGGCAGAGCAGCCGGATCGGAGCCTCGTCGTCGATGATCAGCACCCTCGTCATTGCAGAGATCTGCGCGCCTATACCCGCACGGGAGCGGCCTCAGTCCTCGCGAGCGGCAGCTCGAGCACGAACGTGGAGCCGTTGCCCTCCTCCGAGTCGACGCGGATCTCCCCGCCCATCGCCCGTGACGAGCCCCTCGGCGATGAAGAGCCCGAGGCCCGTGTTGCCGGTGCCGACGATCCGGCTGCCCGCCTCGCCTCGGTAGAACTTGCGGAAGATGTGCTCCCGCTCGGCTGCGGGAATGCCGATCCCCTCGTCGACGACGCGCAGCTCGACGGCCTCCTCGCCGCGACGCGCGGAGACGTGCACCTCGCCGCCCATCGGCGAGTAGAGCACGGCGTTCTCGAGCAGGATCGCGAGCACCTGCCGCAGCTTGTCGCGGTCGGCGTGGGCGTCGAGCGGCTCGGGCGGCACGTCGAAGACGAAGCGGTGGGTGCTGCCGGCGACGCTCGCCTCGGCGGCCTGCACGACCTCCGTCAGCACGGAGGCGACGTCCGTCGGGGCCAGCCGGACCGGGACATCCCCCGTCTCGAGCCGTGCCACCGAGAGCAGCGTGTCGACGATCGTCGTCAGGCGCTCGGACTCCGTCGCGATGTAGCGGAGGAACGTGCTCCGCTCCGTCTCGGCGAACTGCACGTCCTCGCGCAGCAGCGTCTCGGCGAAGCCATAGATCGACGTGAGCGGAGTCCGGAGCTCGTGCGAGACGGTGGCGACGAACTCCGACTTCATCTCCTCCACCCGGCGCTCCTCCGAGATGTCGCGGAAGGCGAAGATGCGGCCGCTGACCGCTCCGGACGGGTCGGTCATCACCGTCTCCGTCACGGAGAGCCAGACGTCGTCGGCGCCGCGGCGGATCGAGACGAGGCGCCCCGGCACAATCGAGTCCGCGTCGCTGCCCCGCGTCAGCGCACGGCCGAGCGCCTGCTCCGGCGTCCGGAGCATCGCCTCGCTCGCGGGCACTCCGGTGATCCGCTCGGCAGCGGCGTTCCAGAGCACGACGGCGCCCTCCCGGTCGACGGCGACGATCCCGTCAGCAACGTTGGCCAGGATCGCCTCGCTCTGTCCCTTCTCGAGGGCGACGCTCTGGTAGAGCTCGGCGTTCGAGAGCGCGGCGGCGGCGCTGCCGGCAAGGGCGAGCAGCGCCTCGGCCTCCTCCTGCCGCCACTCGCGCGACTTCTTCGAGAGCGCGGCGAGCACGCCGTGCACGCTGCCCTGCGGCCCGATCAACGGCACCCCCATGTAGGCGCAGTAGCCGCCGGCGGCGATCAGCGGGTCGGCGTCGGCCTGACGGGGATCGGCAGGCACGTCGGCGATCAACGCCGGCTCGCGCGACTGGACGATGTCGCCGGCGACGCGGGCCGTCGACGGCGAGCGCGTGCCGAGCACGTCGACCGAGCCTTCGCCGGTGGCGCTGTGCAGCACGAGCTCCCCACCTTCGAGCAGCCGCACGGAGGCGCCGTCGGCGTCGAGCAGCTCGGTCACCTGCCGCGCGAGCTCGTCGAGGACCGCGCCCGGGTCGAGCTCGATCGCCAGCTCGCGGCCGGTGCGCGCGAGCTGCTGTGCGAGCCGGCGCGCGCGCCGCTCGAGCTCGTACGTCTCGCTGCGCTCGAGCGCGCCACGCGCGGCGCTCGCGACCTGCTTCGCCAGCTCGAGGTCGTCGTCGGTGAAGAACCGCTCGTCCGCGAAGAAGACGACCACGAGGCCGCCGCGCTGGCCACGGGTCTCCTCGAGCGGCACGGCAAGCAGCGACTGGGCGCCCGCCGCTTCCGTCTCGGCGCTCCAGGCGGCGAAGCGCTCGTCCCCCGCGAGCCGCGGCGCCGCCAGCATCCGGTGCTCGTCGGCGGCGAGCGCGAGGGCGCGGAGCTCGGTGCCGTGCTCGAGCAGCGCCTCCAGCTCGGGCCGGATGTCGTAGCCACCGGCGAGGTCGAGGTGGTCGCCGACCTGGCGGAAGACTGCGGAAGCCTGCCCGCCGAAGGCCTCTGCCGCCGCCTGCGCGACCGCGTCGAGCGTGGCTGCGGACGACAGCGGCTCGCCGAGGACGGATGCGATGCGGTAGAAGCCTCGCTGGACGCGGGCCTGCCGCGTGCTCTCCTCGAACGCCTCGGCGTTCCGGAGCGCGATCGCTGCGAGCCGGGCGAAGGCCTGAAGCAGCATCAGGTCGTCCTCGGTGAAGCGGTCGTGCTCGAGTGAGCAGACGCCCAGCACGCCGCGCGCTTCGCCGCCTGCGGTGATCGGCGCGTCCATTACCTCGGCGAAGACGGCGTAGTGCTCACTCGGCGGCGGCTGCTCGGTCTCGGCGAAGCGTCGTTTCAGCACGGGCGCGCCCCCGAGGACCGCCTGCGCCATCGTGCCCTCCGGCGGGATCGAGCGCCCGACCTCGGCGGCCGGGAGGCCCCGCACGGCACGGCAGCGGAGCCGACGGCCGTCCTGCTCGAGGATCCAGCAGTCAGCCGCGTCCGCACCGACGAGGCGCGAGACCTCCTCGACGATGCGCCGGATCACGGCGTCGAAGTGCAGCTCGCTCGCCAGCGCCTGGCTCGCCTCGAGCAGGGCGGTCTGCTCGCGCAGGCGCCGCCGATTCTCGTCGAGGAGCCTGGCTGTGTGGATCGCGAGGCCCGCCTCGCGCGCGACGGCCTCCGCGAGGGCGACGGTGGTCGGCGTCCAGGGTCCCGGCCGGCCGCGATGCAGCCCGAGCACGCCGATCGTCTCGCCGTGAACGACGATCGGTGTCGCCAGGCCCGAGTACGTTCCGAGCTCGCTCAGCGCCTGACGGCTCGCCGCGGAGAGCTCGTCCGCGTGAGCGATGTCCTCGTACGCGAGCGTTCGGGCCTCGGCGAACGAGCGCCCGGTGATCGGAAGCGCGAGCGGGCTGCCGACGATCGCCGGCAGGCCCTCCATGCGCCACTCCGCCGCGACGGGCTCGCCGAGCCGGACGAAGCAGCGGGTCAGCCCGAGTGCCTCTCCGACCTCGCGCACCAGCACGTCGAGGACGGAGTCGAGGTTGAGCTCCGAGCGCAAGTCGTACGCGATCCGGCCGAGCAGCTGCTCCCGTTCGAGCGCCTCGGCGAGCGCCTCGGCCGCCCGCAGCCGCTCGAGCGCGAGCGCGCTCTCGGACGCGAGCGCCTGGAGCAGCTCGAGCTCCTCGAAGGTGAAGACCCGAGGCGTCGTCGAGCCGGCGACGACGACGCCGATCGCCCGGCCGCCGACGAGGAGCGGCACGAACGCGACACTGCGCAGCCCCGCGCGCTCGACCAGGCGCCGGCTGACACGGGGCGAGCTCATCGCGTCGACCACGGCGAGCGACTCGCCGGTGGCGACGACGATCGCAACCCCCGACGGCTCGTTGGCCAGGTCGATCGTCTCGCCGACGAGCCAGTCGGGCCGCGCCCCGTCGAGCACCGCCTCCACGATCCGACCCGTCTCCTGCCCCTCGACGAGGACGAGGCCGACGGGGTCGGTGCCGAGCACGGATCGCGCCTCGTCGACCAGCGTGCGCGAGACGGCGTCGACACCGTCCGCCCGCACGAGCTCGCGCGAGAGCTGCGAGACGGCGGCGAGATCGCGCTCGCGCTCGGTCGACCGTGCCTCGGCCTCCCGTGCGCGCCGCGTCCCCGTCAGCGCCGAGCCGCGCTGCGACCAGTTGGCCAGGAAGACGAGAGCGGGAACCGAGACGACGCAGATCACTCCGAAGGAGAGGAACGGGTGGCCGGCGATCGGCTGCCCGTCCACGAGCACGAGCACGCCGGCCACGAAAGCGGCGATACCGATGCACGGGAAGAGGATCGCCGTCGCGAAATCGGCGTCGCGGAGCCGTCTGCGCTCGTGGAGGAACGAGGGCGCAAGCGCCACGGTGACGAGGAGGTAGAGCGCCGCCAGCACGAGCAACGGCAACGCGTTGAACAGCACCGCCTGAGTCTGTGCGTCCACTGGCTGCTCGAATCGTAGACTCTGCCGCTTGCAAAGATGGGCCGTTCGGCCTATTGGAACCGTTCGCGGCGCTCGCTAGCGTCCCTCGCACTGGGCGATGCGAACCGCGAACCAGCGTGTTCTGGCCTGTTGGCCGCGGTGAGCAGATGCGAGACGGCCCGGCGCTGCGACCCCCCCGAGCGCCGGGCCTTCTCGTTTACGAGGAAGGCCCTGTCCGCGATGCGGACCAGGGGAAGGGTCTGAGGAAGCGAACCGCCCCTAGGTTCCGCGACCCGGCCGGCAATTGCGGCGGCCGGCCGGGCTCGCGGGAGACCGTCGCTACGCTGTTTGCATGGTGAAGCGCGTGCTCCTGGCCTCGCCGCGCGGCTACTGCGCCGGGGTCGAGCGCGCCGTCGAGACGGTCGAGCTCGCGCTCGAGCACTACGGTCCGCCGGTCTACGTCCGGAAGCAGATCGTCCACAACATCCACGTCGTGCGTGACCTCGAGGCCCGCGGCGCGGTGTTCGTCGACGAGGAGACCGAGGTGCCCGCCGGCGCGACGGTCGTCTACTCCGCGCATGGCGTGGCGCCGTCCGTGCACGCCAACTCCGCGGGCCTCGGGCACAACGTGATCGACGCCACCTGCCCGCTCGTGACGAAGGTGCACGTCCAGGCACGCCGATATGCGGCCGACGGCTACACCGTCGTCCTGATCGGCCACGCCGGCCACGAGGAGGTCGTCGGGACGATGGGCGAGGCGCCCGACTCGACGGTGCTCGTGCAGGACGTCGCCGAGGCGGAGGCGCTCGACCTGCCTGCGGGCGCGAAGGTCGCTTACATCACCCAGACGACGCTCTCGGTCGACGAGACCGGCGCGATCATCGCCGCGCTTCGACGCCGCTTCCCGTCGATCTACGCGCCCAAGAAGGAGGACATCTGTTACGCGACCTCCAACCGGCAGTGGGCGGTGAAGGAGATGCTCGCAGAGATCGACGTGCTGCTCGTGATCGGCTCTCGGAACTCCTCGAACTCGAACCGCCTCGTCGAGGTGGCGCGCGACGGCGGCGTGCCCGGCTACCTGATCGACGACGAAACGGAGATCGACGAGGCCTGGGTCGCGGGTGCCGGCACGGTCGGGATCACGTCGGGCGCGTCGGCGCCCGAGCGGCTCGTGGAGCGGGTCTGCGACTGGTTCCGTGCCCGCGGTGTCGAGGAGATCGAGCCGTTCCGGATGCTGGACGAGGACGTCACGTTCAAGCTCCCGGTCGAGCTGCGCCGAGAGCTCGCGCTCGCCGAGTCGCAGCGATAGGAGCGACAAGACTTAGCAACACTGTGTTGCTAAGTCAGGGTGGGCGCCTCGCTTCCCGCCGAGAGGTACGCGGCGAGACGCTCGGCCTCCTCGTCGGGGATCGACACGACTGCCTCTGCGCGACCCCTCTCGTCCCAGACGCTGAAGCGGACGTGGCGCTCGTCGAGGTAGCGCGAGACGCGGAGCGCGCGGCCGGGCTCGTCGTCGGCTGAGCGGAAGAACTCGACGAGCTTCCGCCTGGTCGGCGCGGCGCACCACGGGCAGAAGCGGAACGCCGCCTCGACCCGCTCGCCACACGCCCGACACTCGACCACCGGCGCCACCTCCTCGGGGTCCCGAACCGTATCGCACCGGGCGCGCCACTACGATCGGCGCATGCCGACGCTGACCGCCGTCGTCCCCGCGACCGACGCGCCGGCGACGCTCGCGCGGTGTCTCGTCGCGATTCGCGCTGCAGCCGAGGCGCCCGAGGAGCTGATCGTGGTCTCCGAGCCGGCGGGCGTCGGCCCTGCCGCGGCCCGGAACGACGGCGCGGCCCGAGCGCAGGGAGACGTGCTCGTCTTCGTCGACTCCGACGTCGTCGTCGCGCCCGACGCCTTCTCGCTCATCCGCCGCAGGCTTCGGCGATCCGGAGCTGACGGCCGTCTTCGGCGCCTACGACGACCGGCCCGAGGCACCCGGCCTCGTCTCGCGGTTCCGCAACCTCCTCCACCACCACGTCCACGCCCGCGCCGCCGGCCCTGCCGAGACCTTCTGGGCCGGGCTCGGAGCGGTGCGCCGCGACGCTTTCCTGGCGGCCGGCGGCTTCGACGCCGCGCGCTATCCGCGACCGTCGATCGAGGACGTCGAGCTCGGGCTGCGGCCTCGGACGCTGCAGGCGGCCGGATCGACGCTCGACCCGGCGATCCGGGGCACGCACCTGAAGCGCTGGACGGTCGCCTCGATGGTCGCGCACCGACCTGCTGCGCCGCGGCGCGCCGTGGGTCGAGCTGCTGCTCGAGCGCCGCTCGGCACCGACCCACCTGAACCTCGGCGGGCGCGAGCGGGCCAGCGCCGCGGTCTCGCTCGCGGGCACCGTCGCGCTCGTGAGCCGCGCGCCCGTCGCTCGCTGCCGTCGGCCGCGCTCGGCCTCGTCGCGCTGAATCCGGGGCTGTACCGCCTGCTCGCCGCGCCGGCTCGGCCCCGTCCACGCCGCCGCCTGCGTGCCGCTGCACGCCCTCCACCACCTCGCCGCGGCCCGCGTGCCGTCGGCTCCGCTCGGTGCGGCCTGCGGCGGCCGCTTCTCGGCGGCGACGACGGCTCGAAGAGCGCGCACCTCGACGCGCCTCCCCCTCCTCGAGGTACTCCGCCTCGCTGTTGACCGACCAGACGTCGTGCCGGCCCCGTCGAGGAGGTTCAGCGTCGCGAGCATCGCCGTCCACATCGAGTGGTCCTGGTTGTTGTAGCGGTGCAGGCCGTTGCGGCCGAAGGTCTGCGAGGTTCTCGAAGCGCTCGAGGTACGCCGCGGAGCGTCGGCAACGGCCTCGCGATAGCCGCGGTCGTACATCGGATAGGCCTTCGGCACACGGACCTTGACGCCGCCGACGACCGTGCGCCGGGTCGAGCAGGCCGATGCTCGCGAGCTCGCGCGGTCGCCAGCTCGACGGCCTCGTCCTCGTCGAGCATCTCCAGATCTCGTCGCCCTCGGAAGCAGAAGTACTCGACCCCGAGGCAGGTCGTGCCCGGCTGCATCATGTCCGGGCTCCAGGCGCCGAAGTTCTGGACGCGGCCGGCGCGGATGCCCGGGTCGTGGAGGTAGATCCAGTTGTCGGGGAACGGCTCGGGCTCGGTCGGTCATCAGCGCGACGAGGCAGAGGTCGCGGTAGCGAAGCCGGCGCGGCGGCCGCCACGACCTGCTCGGGCGGCGCGGGATCGAGCGCGAGGACGAGCTCGGACGAGGGGCATGCTCGAGAGCACCCCGTCGACCGGGTGCTCCTCGAGCTCCCCGCCGGCGTCTCGACGACGACGCTGCCGACGCGCGGCGCCGTCGTGCCGGATGCGCGCGCACGCGGTGCTCGAGCACGACCGGGACGCCGCGCGTCCTCGACCCGCTCGCGCGAACGCCTCCCACATCTGCCCCGGGCCGAGGCGCGGGTAGCGGAACTCCTCGATCAGGGTCGTGACGTGCGTCCGGCGCAGGCCGAGCGCGCCGAGCGCAGCCTGCCAGAGCGAGAAGTTCTTGATCCGCTGCGCCGCCCACTCCGCCTGGATCTCGGTGCCCGGGATGCCCCAGACCTTCTCGGTGTAGGAGCGGAAGAAGGTGTCGTAGAGGCGGCGGCCGAAGCGCCGCGTCACCCAGTCCTCGAAGGTCTGCCGGCTCGCGGGCCGCGACGCATGCGCGCGATCGCAGTACGAGAGCGCGCAGCGCGCCGACTCGACGAGCCCGAGCCGGCGCGCCACGTCCTCGCGCCGCAGCGGGTAGGAGAAGAAGCGGCCGCCGAAGTAGATGCGCGAGAGCCGCGGGCGGGTCAGGAACTCGTCGCCGAGCGTCTCCTCCCAGAGGCGCGCGACGGGGGCGAGCTTCGTGAAGAAGCGATGGCCGCCGAGGTCGAAGCGGTAGCCGTCCCGCTCGACCGTCCGCGCGATCCCGCCGACCGTCACGTCGGCCTCGAAGACGACCCGCACGCTTGCCGCGGCGTGCCAGCACGTCGGCAGCCGTCAGGCCGGCCGGCCCGGCGCCGATCACCGCGTACCCCGTCGATTCCCCCACCGCCCCCGACCCTACCGCCCGAGGACGGACGTGTCAGGCCTTTGCGATCGCGAGCTCCCCCGCGCCGTCGGCGTCGACCGAGACGGCGAGCGTCTCCTGCTCGATCCACGCCCGGTGCTCGCCGAGCAGGTCGGCGTCCTCTGCGGGGACGGTCAGCCGGATCCGGTCGGTCAGCTCGAGCCCCTGGTCGCGGCGCATCGAGTTGACGGTGTGGATCAGCTCGTAGACGCGGCCCTTCGTGCGCAGCCCTCGTCGAGCGAAGGATCGAGCTCGACGCTCGCCTCGCCCTCGGCCGCGACGTGCCAGCCCTCGTGCACCGGCGTGCGCTCGCGGAGGAGGTCGTCGCCCGAGAGCCGCTCGCCCTCGACGAGGACGACGTCGCCGTCCAGCTCGTAGTCGCCGCTCTCGAGCGCCGCTCTGATCGCGGGCAGCTGTTTGCCGAGCCGCGGGCCGAGCACGGGCAGGTTCGGCTTGAAGCGGACGCGAGCCGCCTCGCCGGCCTCGAAGCGGACGTCCTCGACCCGGAGCTCCTCGGCGATCTCGTCCGCGTGGGCGGCGGCGAGCGGCGCGCCGAAGACGGCGAGCCGGCCGAGCGGCTGACGGTTCGCGATCCCGGCGGCGGAGCGGGCACGGCGGCCGAGCTCGACGACCCGTCGCACCTGGGCGACCTCGGCGAGCAGCGCGTGATCGGTCTCGCGCGCGGCGGGCCAGCCGGCCAGGTGCACGGAGTCGGGCGCGCCGTCGGTGTCGCGAACGAGCGCCTGCCAGAGGTGCTCGGTCAGGAACGGCATCACCGGGGCGATCACGCGGAGCGCCTGGACGATCGCGTGCCAGAGCGTCGCGAGCGCGGCCTCGTCGCCGTCCCAGAAGCGCCGCCTGGAGCGGCGGATGTACCAGT
The DNA here is from genome assembly GCA_963808915.1 of uncultured Gaiellaceae bacterium. Classification (GTDB taxonomy): domain Bacteria; phylum Actinomycetota; class Thermoleophilia; order Gaiellales; family Gaiellaceae; genus CAVTBT01. The sequence goes on from CAWEHJ010000003.1 coordinate 378,052, forward strand.
TCGAGAGGTCGTCGACGAACGCATCGAACGCGCGGACGACGTCGACCGTGAGGAACGACTCGTAGGCGGCCGTCGCCTCCTCGACGAGCGCCGAGGTGCGGTCGACGAGCCAGCGGTCGAGCGGGGCGTCGCTCGACGCGGCTTCCAGGTCGGCCCAGCGCGGCTCCCACGCCGGCGATGCCGCCGTAGGTCGCGAGGAAGCCGGCCGAGTGCCACAGGGTGAGCAGCTTCCGCTGGATCTCGAGCCCCGGTCCGAACCCGAACAACAGGTTCCGGTCCGGCGGCTGCGCGCAGAACTGCCAGCGCATGACGTCCGCGCCCATCCGCGCGAACGCTTCCGGCGCATCGATCGTGTTCCCCCACGAGCTGTGCATCTCCCGGCCCGTCTCGTCGAGCATCTTCTCGTAGCCGAGCACCTTGCGGAACGGCGCCCGGCCGGTGATCGCGACCGACATGAAGAGCTGCGAGTAGAACCAGAGCCGGATCTGCTCGCGCATCTCCGAGACCCAGTCGGCCGGCCACCACTGCTCCCAGTACGCGTGGTCGGGCAGGTCGGCGGTCGTCAACCCCTTGGCGGCGCCCGTGCCGAAGCCCTCGCGGACGAGCTCGGGGTTCTCCCACCCGAGCGTCGAGAACGGGACGATGCCCGCGTCGAGCCAGACGTCGCCGACCTCCGGGATCCGGCGGACCTCGGCGCCACACGACTCGCAGCGGATCGGCACCTCGTCGATCCACGGCCGGCGCAGCTCCTCCAGCTGGTCGAGCCCGCCGAGCGCGCGCTCCTCGAGCTCGGCCCGCGAGCCGATCACGTTGAGGTGGCCGCACGCGCAGGGATAGAAGGGGAGCGGCAGGCCGTAGTAGCGCCGGCGCGAGATGTTCCAGTCGCCCATGTTGCGCAGCCAGTCGTCCATCCGCTTGCCCATGTACTCGGGCGTCCACTCGACCCCGGCGTTGGCCGACAGCAGCTGCTCACGCAGGTCGTCGACGGCGATGAACCAGTCGTCCGAGATCCGGAAGATCAGCGGCGTGTGGCAGCGCCAGCACTCGGGATAGCGGTGCTCGTGGAGGCCGGCCTCGACGAGGCGGCCCTGCTCCTCGAGGTAGCCGATGATCTGCTCGGCCGCCTCGACCGTCGAGAGCCCGTGCAGCCAGCCGTACTCGTCGTAGAAGCGACCCGACTCGTCCACCGGCGTCAGCACCGGCAGGTCGTGCACGCGCGAGAGCTCGAAGTCCTCGGAGCCGGCGCCCGGCGCGATGTGGACGATGCCCGTGCCGTCGTCGAGGGTGACGTCGTCCCAGCCGATCACGCGGTGGTCGACAGCCGCGCCGGGAGGCAGATCGTCGAACGGGCCCGCGTAGCGCCAGCCGACGAGCTCCTCGCCGCGCTTCCGCTCGGCGAACTGCTCGTCCGGGTAGCGGGCGACCGCGACCCATTCGCCGCCCTCGCGGCGACCGTAGTCGGCATCGGGCTTGACGGCGGCCGCGACGTTCGCGGGCAGCGTCCACGGCGTCGTCGTCCAGATCGACGAGCGCCTCGCCCGGCCGGTCGAGCAGGGGGAAACGCACGTAGAGCGACGGATCGGCGCGGTCGACGTACGAGCCGACGAGCTCGTGGGCCGAGATCGACGTGCCGCAGCGCGGGCACCACTCGGTCGAGCGATGGCCGAGGTAGAGCCAGCCCTGCTCGTGCACGTGGCGCAGGAACCGCCAGATGTACTCGATGTTCGTGTCGCTGAACGTGAAGTAGTCGCGACCCCAGTCCATCCACTGGCCGAGCCGGATCGAGCCTTCGGTCAGCGCGCGGGAGGACTGGACGACGACCTCGCGGCAGCGGCGCGCGAACTCGGCGAGGCCGAACTCCTCGATCTCGCGCTTCGAGTTCAGCCCGAGCGAGCGCTCGACGCCGACCTCGATCCAGAGGCCCTGGCAGTCGAAGCCGTTCTGGTAGCGCTGGTGGTAGCCGCGGAGCGCCTTGTAGCGCTGGAAGACGTCCTTGAGCGTGCGGCCCCACGCGGTGTGGACTCCGAGCACCATCCTGTTGGCCGTCACCGGGCCGTCGACGAAGCTCCAGCGCGGCCCGTCGGCGTTCGCCTCGCGCAGGCGCTCGAAGGTGCGCTCCCGCTCCCAGAGCTCGAGGATCTCGAGCTCGAGCGCGGCGTGATCGGGCTTGTCCGGGAGCCGTGCGAGCATGCGATCGATTGTAGGGAGGAACAGTTTTGGGGGTACCGTCGTTGACGCTTGGTGGCAAGCAGCTGAACCGAAAGGACGAGATGGCAACTGCAGTGAAGACCGACACCTTCGAGTCGGAGGTGCTCCAGAGCGACAAGCCGGTGATCGTGGACTTCTGGGCCGAGTGGTGCGGCCCGTGCCACGCGGTCGCGCCCGTGCTCGACCGGATCGTGGAGGAGCACGGCGACGAGCTGAAGCTCGTCAAGGTGAACATCGACGAGGAGCAGGAGCTCGCACAGCGCTACGGCGTCGCGTCGATCCCGACGATGATCCTCTTCCGCGACGGCAGCTCCCGCCGCCGCGGCGATCGGCGCCCAGCCCAAGGGCGCGATCGAGCGGTCGCTGGGTCTGGCCGAATAACGGCCGGACCCGGCCCTACGGGGCCGGACGCCTAGACGGACTCTTCGGACGCCTCGAGATAACCGAGGAAGGCTGCGTGCTTCGCCAGCAGCTCTTCGATCTCGGCCAGCCCGACGGCCGCCCAGTCCTCGACCCAGGTGTCGGCCAGGTCGTCGGCGATGTGGTGCATTCCGCGATCGCTCATGCTCCTGATGATCGTCATGCATGAGCTCCGGGTACATGGGCCGGACGGCTCATCTTGCGGGCCGCCGGGACTCATCGCTTGAACAAGGGCCACCTCATCGTCAATCCCCGCTCGGGCGAGCAGTCGCCGGGCGCGGACGAGCTGCGCGCCGAGGCCGAGCGGCGCGGGATCTCGGTGCACGTGCTGGGCGAGGACGACGACCTGCAGGAGCTCGCGCGGGCCGCGGACGCGGATGCACTGGGCATGGCCGGAGGCGACGGCTCCCTGGCGGCGGTGGCCGAGGTGGCGATCGAGCGCGGGCTGCCGTTCGTCTGCGTCCCGTTCGGGACCCGGAACCACTTCGCGCGGGACATCGGGCTCGACCGGGAAGATCCCGTCGCCGCACTCGACGCGTTCGTCGGCGGCGTCGAGCGCCGCGTCGACGTCGCGCGCGTGGGCGAGCGCCTCTTCCTCAACAACGTCTCGCTCGGCCTCTACGCGAGTCTCGTGCACCGGCGCGAGCACCACCGCCGCCGGCGGGACGCGCTGGCCCGTCTGCGGGCTCTTGCCCTCACGCTCCGCGACCGCGGCCGGACGCAACGGTTCACCGTCGACGGTCGCCCGGTCCGCGCCCGCGTCCTGCTGGTGGCGAACAACGCCTACACGTTCGAGCTGCTCTCGCTCGGCGAGCGAGATTCGCTCGACGACGGGCGCCTCCACCTCTACGTGCCGCACGGCCTGCGACGCGTGACGTGGGACGAGCGAAGCTGCACCGAGCTCGAGATCGACGCGGCGGCACATCGCGTGCGAGCGGCGATCGACGGCGAGCCGGCGACGCTCGACACGCCGCTTCGCTTCCGGCTCGAGCCGGAAGCGCTACGGCTGCTCGTGCCGCGCCAGCCAGACAGATGATTCCCCGGGTCGGCTGCCAGCCCCGCTGCCGCAACGGGACAGAAGCGCCAACCGTCGAGGACTCCCGCGCGCGTGACCATACTGAGGGCCGTGAGCCCCAGGCACGTCCCCGCCACGGTGACCGAGCTCTCGCGGATCGGTCTCCTCTCCTCGCTGCCCGGCGAGCTGCTGAACACGCTCGCATCCCGGATGGACCGCGAGCAGATCCTCCCCGGGGCCGCCGCCGTCCAGGAGGGCGAGCGCGGCGAGCGCTTCTACGTCGTGCTCTCCGGCCTGCTCAACGTCTCGCAGGAGGGCCGCGGCAGCCGGCGCGTCCTCAGGCCGGGCGACTACTTCGGCGAGGTCGCGCTCGCCATGGACATTCCGCGGACTGCAACCGTTCGCGCGATGACACCGGCGACCGTGGCCAGCTGCGACCGCGAGACCTTCGACGAGCTCGTGCGACCACTCTTCACCGATGAGTGACGTGCTGCTCCTCCACGCCGGGATCGCCGACAGCCGGATGTGGGCGTCCCAGGTGGACGCGCTGGAGGCGGCGGGGCACCACGTGATCGCGCCGGACCTGCCCGGGTTCGGCGAGCAGCCGCTGGAGCCGGGCGAGATCGACAACGTCCGGTTCGCCGCGGACGCGTTGGCCGGGCCGGCCGCGGTCGTCGGCTGCTCGTTCGGCGGCCGCATCGCGCTGGAACTGGCCGGCGCCCGGCCCGAGCTGGTCGAGCGGCTCGCGCTCGTCGGCTCCGGTCTCGGCGACTGGGAGTGGTCGGAGGAGGCACGGGCCGGCTTCGCCGAGGAGGAGTCGGCGCTCGAGCGCGACGACCGGCGTGAGTGCCGCCGCCGCACAGGCAAGGATGTGGCTCGCAGACGACGCCTCTCCCGCGGTGCGGGCGCTGACCGAGGAGATGACGCTGCGCTCGTACGAGCTGCAGCTGCCGGTCGAGGATCAGGTCAGCGTCACCTGGCCCGACCCTCCCGTCCGGGGGCGGCTCGGCGAGATCCGCGTCCCCACGCTCGTCGTCGTCGGCTCCGAGGACGTGCCGGACATCCGCGCGATCGCCGACCTGCTCGCCTCGTCGATCCCCGGTGCCCGCCTGGAGGAGATCGCCGGCGCCGGCCACCTGCCGAGCCTCGAGCGGCCGGACGAGCTGAACCGCCTACTACTCGACTTCCTGCAGGACGGCGTCGGCTAGCGGCGGCCAGGCCTCGATCGCCCAATCGCCGAAGCTCTCGTCGGCGAGGGCGGCGCAGGCGATGCGCGCGTCCGGGTCGACCCAGAGGAAGGTGGCCGTCCCGGGCCTGCGAGCCGAAGTGGCCGAACGTCGCCGGCGGCGTTCCGGGCTCCAGTCCAGTGCGGGCTCTTCGCGTCCTTCAGCTCGAAGCCGAGGCCCCAGTCGTTCGGCTCCATGCGGCCGTAGCCGGGCAGCACGCCGACGAGACCCGGGAACTGGACGCTCGTGGCCTCGTCGAGCGTCTCCTGCGCGAGCAGCCTCGGGCGCGAGGAGCTCGCGGCCGAAGGAGAGCAGGTCGGCGAGCGTGCCGACGATCCCGCCGCACGGCTCGCCGCGGAGCTCGGCGGACAGCCCGAGCGGATCGACGCACCGCCTCGCGCAGGTACTGCTCGAAGGACATGCCGGCGTGACGCGCCAGCTCGTCCGCGAGCAGGTTGTAGCCGCCGTTCGAGTAGATCCGCGAGCGTTCGGGCGGCGCGAGGCGGTTGCCGTCCGGCCCCAGGCCGGACGCGTGCGAGAGCAGGTGGCGGAACGTCGAGCCCTCGGGCCCCGCCGCGCCGTCGAGCTCGATCGTCCCCTCCTCGGCCGCGACGAGCACGGCGTAGGCGACGAAGAGCTTGCTGACGGAGGCGAGGTCGTACTCGCGCTCGACGTCGCCTGCCGTCCCCAGCGTGCGCGCCGCATCGGTCGCGCCGGCGGAGGCGTGCGGCACACGCCAGGACTCGATCTGGCGCAGGGCATCCACAGGCGGCGATACTAGTGCGATGGAGCGGCGCCTCCTCCCGGGGCACTCGCCGTTCGAGCCCGTCGTCGGGTACTCCCGGGCGGTCGTCGACGGACGGCACGTCCACGTGGCCGGCACGGCTCCGATCCCGCTCGACGGCGACCCGCCCGAGGGGGCCTACGAGCAGATGCGGCTCTGCCTGGAGATCATCGGCGACGCACTCGACCGTGCGGGCTGCACGTTCGCCGACGTCGTCCGCACCCGGATCTACGTCACCGACCGGGCCGACTGGCCGGAGATCGCCCGCGCCCACGGCGAGGTCTTCGCCGAGATCCGGCCGGCCGCGACGGCTGTCGTGACCGAGCTGCTCGACCCGCGCTGGCGTGTCGAGATCGAGGCGGATGCCGTTCTGTCCGGAGACGACGCATGAAGCAGATCTACCCGCAGTCGATCACGGGCAAGGGCGGCGTGCACGCCGGCTCGGTGCTCGACCACGCGTTCGGCCGAGCGACCCGTACACGCTGGGCGTCGAGGAGGAGTACATGCTGCTCGACGGCGAGACGTTCGATCTCGTCCAGCACATCGAGACCGTGCTCGCGGCGATCTCCGGCCACGAGCTCGAGGCGCGGATCAACGCCGAGCTGATGCAGTCGGTGCTCGAGATCGCGACCCCGGTCTGCCGCACGCCGGCCGACGTGATGCGTCGAGCTGCAGAAGCTGCGCGGCTACGTGACGGCGTCGCCCGCGAGAGGGGCATGCGCGTCGGCTCGGCCGGGACGCACCCGTTCAGCCTCTTCGAGCGCCAGCGGATCACGGCGCGCGACCGCTACCGCAACCTCGTCGACCAGCTCCAGTACATCGCCCGCCGCGAGCTGATCTTCGGCATGCACGTCCACGTCGCCGTCGACGATCCCGAGAAGGCGATCCAGGTCGTGAACGGGCTGCTGCCGCAGCTGGCACCGCTGCTGGCGCTCTCCGCCAGCTCGCCGTTCTGGCGCGGCGAGCCGACCGGGCTCTCCTCGAGCCGGCAGATGGTCTTCGCCGCGTTCCCGCGCTCAGGCCCGCCGCCTCGCTTCCGCGACTACGCCGACTACGCCGAGGTCGTCGGCCAGCTGGAGCGCACGGGCTGCATCGCCGACTACACGCACATCTGGTGGGACATCCGGCTCCACCCGCAGGCTCGGCACGATCGAGATCCGGATCTGCGACGCGGTCACGCGGGTCGAGGACGCCGTCGCGATCACGGCGTACTGCCAGGCGCTGGTGAAGCAGCTCTGCGAGCGGTTCGAGCGCGGGTGAGGAGATCCCCTCGTACCACCGGATCCTGACCAGCGAGAACAAGTGGCTCGCGGCCCGCTACGGCCTCGAGGCGCCGGTGATGGACCTCGCCACCGGACGCCGGAACCGCGTCCCGGTCGCGCAGCTCGTCCGGCGGACACTGCGGGAGATCGAGCCGCACGCGCGCGAGCTCGGGTCCGAGCGCGAGCTCGAGGGGATCGGCGAGATCCTCGCGCGCGGCAACGGCGCCGACCGGCAGCTCCGGATCTTCAACGCGAACCGCGACATCGTCGAGGTCGTCTCCGAGATCGCGGCCGCGACGGAGGAGGCGACGCAGGGCGACGCTGCGGCCTACGCGGCGAGCGGCAGCCCCGTCTCGGGGTCGAGCGCGCTCACTCCGGACGAGCCGACGGCGTAGAGCCGCCCGTCCCGGCCGAAGGTCAGCGCCGACACCGGCCCGGACAGCCGTCGCGGCCCGACGGAGCGCTCGGAGGCGATGTCGAGCCCCTGCAGCATTCGCCCCGCGGCGACCCAGAGCATCGTCCCATCGCGCGAGACGGCCGCGGCCGCCGGGGCCGACCCGCGCGCGGGGACGTGCTGCGGCGGCTCGTGGCGCGCTCCCGGCCCGAGGCGACGATCCGCCTCGGACCGGTGCACGATCCCGACCGCGTCGCCCGCAGGATCGCCGCGTACGCGCGATAGGGTCACGCCGTGCTCGGCCCCGGCGATCCGATCCCGGAGGCGCGCGTGTGGGCCGCGCCTCGCGAGACGCCCCTCTGGCTCGAGCACGTGCTCGCCGGCGAGCCGGCCGCCCTTTTCTTCTACCTCTGGGACTGGTCGCCGACCTGAACGAACGAGCTGCGGCTCCTGCGTGACAGGAGGATCGAGCTGGAGGCACTCGGCGTGCACGTCTTCGGGATCTCGCGCGACTCGCCCTGGTCGCACGCGGCGTGGCAGCAGTCGCTCGCGGTCGACGTCCCGCTGCTCTCGGACTGGGACGGGCGAGGCGATGCGCGGTTTCGGCGTCGCGACGACGCTCTGGGAGCTGGACGTGTCCCGACGGAGCACGTTCCTGGTCGACGGCGACGGTACGGTCAGCGCGGCATGGGCGTACGAGAGCTGGCGAGCTGCCGGACCTGGACGAGATCCTCGCCGCCGCGCGCTCGCTCTAGCGGCCGGCGCCTGCGCGCTCTACCTCGGAGCGGCGCTCCTCGTCACCTGGCCGACCGCCGCGCACCTCGGCTCGGTCGTTCGGCGCCCGCGGCCAGCCCGGCCACGGCGGCCCGTCGCCGGGCGACCACCTCCAGGCCGCCTACAACCTCTGGCTGCCCGGCGACCAGCTCGCGCACGGACGCGGCGCCGTGGCTCGACGCGTACGAGTTCCAGCCCGAGGCACCCGAGCGCGTCAACCCGGCCGGCTGGCCGCTCGGGATCGTCTTCTGGCCGCTCGAGCAACTGCTCGGCGTCGTGCTCGCGTGGAACCTGCTCGGGCTGGCTGCTCTACGTCGTCGCGGGCGGCCTCACCGCGCTCTGGCTGCGTGCGCTCGGGGTCTCACGCGGGGCGGCGGTCGTGGGCGGGCTCGTCTTCGCAATCGCGCCGTACCGCGTGGCCAGAGCACCGAGCACCTGCTCGGGCCGCTCTCCGTCGCTGCTGCCCGCGGCGCTGCTCGCCTGGGAGCGGAAGCGGTACGTGCTCGCGCCGCTCGCGCTGGCCTCGATCCCGCTCTCGGGCCAGCTCCACCTCGCGCTCGGGGCCGTGCCGTTCTTCCTCGCCTACGCGCTCGTCCGCGCGACGCGTCGCCGAGCCGGCCGGCGGTGCGGAAGGCGGCCGGTCGCTGGGCGTCGGCGCGGTGGTCGCCGCCGTCGCGGCGGCGATCGCTCGTCCGGCAGGCGACGATCGAGGGCTCGGTCTCGGAGGGCGGCCGCTCGCTCGACTCGCGTCGACCGCTGGTCGGCGGAGGTCGCTCGACCTCGCTCTGGCGGGAGCCGAGCGCGGCGAGCTCGAGCAGCTTCGCCTATCCTCGGCTGGCTGACGCCGGTCGCGGCGGTCGCCGGGGTCGTGCTGCTTGCGCGCTCGCGGCGGCGCGGGCTCGCGCGCTCGTGCTCGCGGCTGGGCGCGCTCGTGCCGGTCGTGCTCGCGCTCGGCACGAACACGCCGCTGTACGAGCCGCTCTGGCACGCGCTGCCGCCGCTCCGCTTCCCGCGCGTCCCGGAACGGCTGCTGCCGATCGCGTGCCTCTGCACTCGCGGCGCTCGTCGCGGTCGCGGTCGACGCGGATCTCCGTCTGGCGAGGCTGGCCCCTGGCGGCCGGTCGCGCTCGTGGCCGCCGCGCTGCTGCTCGCCGATCTCGCGGTGTTCCCGTACGAGCCTTCCGCCGCGGATCCGGGGAACCGCGCGTACGCCGCGCTCGCCGCCGGCCCGAGGGACGGATCCTCGAGCTGCCGGTCTTCCGGCCCGAGCTCCACTACGGCAGCGTCTACCAGCTCTACGCCCTGCAGACGGCCGCGCGAGCGGCCGGGCGGCTACTCGACCGTCGCCGACCGCGCCGCCGACCGGCACCGCGAAGGCACTGCGGCCGCTCAACTGCGGCGACTGGCGCGGCGGCGAGGCAGACCCTGCTGCAGCGCCTCGGCGTCTCCGCCATCCTCGTCCACGCGGGCCTGTTCGAGGCGAACCCCTCTGTGCCGCCGGCGCGCGCGTTCGCCGAGTGGCAGCTCTCGCTGCACGACTGGCGACCCCTCGTAAGCGACGGCGACGTGACGCTCTGGGTCCGCGGGCGGAGCAGGATCGCCGCCCCGCCACGAGCAGCCCGGCTGTCCTGCGGCCGCGGCGGGCCCGTCTGGACGCACCGGGGAGGCGCCTGGCGGCTCGGCCCGGTGGCGGCGTGAGAGCCGGCGCGGCGGTAGCCGCCCGGTAGTCCGCCGGTAGCGGAAGGGGGACACGATGGCGCTCGATCGAGCCGGAGCACCCCCATGAAAGGAACGGCACATGTCTCTCGATCGAAAGCTCATCGCGCTGGTCGTGACGGGCGTCGCGCTCGTCGTCGCGCCTCCGCTCGCGCTCGCAGGCGCAAATCAGTTCATGGACTCGTGGACCAACGAGCCGACGACGTTCTTCACGCCGAACGCCTGTGTCCAGAAGCAGGTGACGGCAGCGGCCTCGAGTCCGGCATGGCGTGGATCACCGAGACGCCCAGCGGCGGGACGCACGTCCACGGCGAGATCCACGGCACCGTCGCGCTGTACGAGGCGCTCGGGCCGGGGCCGCAGGATCCACAGCCCGGCGCCTACGTCGGCACGTGGACCTACGACGGCAGGTTCAGCGACCAGGCGCCTCCCGACGAGTCCGGCGCGCTCACCGGCACCGGACACGGGCCCGTTCGTCCTCGCCGACGGGCGCAGCCTGATGCTGAGCAGCCAGTTCCACGTCACGTTCGACAAGAACGGCAACCCGCCCAAGCTGTTCTTCGCGCACTTCACGTGCGGCAGCCAGGGCTCGTTCACCGGCTAGACGTTCGCGCGTATGGCGGTCGGCGTCGGGCCGATCGCCGTACGCGCTACATGCCCATCGCGTGGAACCCGGAGTCGACGTAGAGCGTCGTCCCGGTGACCGTACGGGCGTCCTCGGAGAGCAGATAGGCCGCGGCGGCGCCGACGTCGTCGGCCTCGATGTGGCGGTGCAGCGGCGCGCGCTCCTCCACGATCGCCTCCATCGTCGGGAAGCCCGCGATCGAGCGCGCCGCGAGCGTGCGCACGGGCCCCGCGGAGATCGCGTTGACGCGGATCGCCTTGGAGCCGAGATCCCAGGCGAGGTACTTGACCGACGCGTCCAGGGTTGCCTTCGCAACGCCCATCACGTTGTAGTGCGGCACGGCCCGCTCGCCGCCGAGGTAGGTCATCGTCACCATCGAGCCAGCGCCGCGGGCCTCCATCAGCGGCTCCGCGAGCCGGGCGGCGGCGACGAGCGAGTAGGCGCTGACGTCGACCGCGAGCCAGAAGCGGTCGCGCGGCGTGTCCGTGAAGCGACCCTCGAGATCCTCGGCCGCCGCGAAGGCGACCGAGTGGACCAGCAGGTCGAGCCCGCCGCCGAACGCGTCGCCGACCTCGCCGAAGACGCGCGCCAGGTCCTCGTCCGAGCGGACGTCACACTCGGTCACGAGTGGGCTGGAGACGGACTCTGCAAGCTCGCGGACGTTCTTCTCGATCCGCTCGCCCTGGAAGGTGAAGGCGAGCTGCGCGCCCTCGTCGGCGAGCCGCTTGGCGATCGCCCAGGCGATCGAGCGGCGGTTGGCGACGCCCAGGACGAGTGCCTGCTTTCCCTCGAATCTCCCGGCCACGGCGGCGAGTGTACTTCGTCGAAACGTGCGCTACTCTCAGCAAGCCTTTGAAGCTGGTTCTCGCCTTCGCGGCCCTCGGGGCCATTCTCGCCTCGGCCGCAACGGCATCCGCGGCGTTCCAGCCGATCCGTCGCGGCACGGGCGAACGCGAGCTGCCTCGCCTCCGCGCTGGCACGATCGTCGTCCCGGCCGGGCACCGGAGCGGTCGCGTGACGGTGATCGTGACCCTGCGGCAGCCGCCGCTTGCCGCCTGGCACCGCTCGCTCTACGGCCCCGCCGCGAGCGCCCGCCTCAGCGTCGCGTCCAGCTCGTCGCGGGCGTACATGCGCCAGCTCTCCGCCGCGCAGGCCGCCGCGGTCCGCCAGCTACGGGCGGCTGTGCCGCAGGCCCGCGTCACGCGCCACTACCGCATCCTGCTGAACGGGTTCGCCGCCTCGGTCCCGGCTACCGCGCTGCCCCGGGTCTCGGCGCTGTCCGTCGCCGCGCACGTCTATCCGAGCCTCCGCTACGCCGCTGCGCTCGACCGGAGCCCCGGGCTCGTCGGCGCCACGGCGCTCCGCGCAGCGAGCCCGAACGCGGACGGTGCAGGCGTCAAGATCGCCGTCGTCGACGACGGCATCGACCAGACCAACCCCTTCTTCGACCCGGCCGGCTACACGTATCCGCAGGGCTTCCCGAAGGGCGGCACGAAGTGGACGACGCCCAAGGTGATCGTCGCGCGCTCGTTCGTCGGAGCCGTTCGCGACAAGGCCAGCCGGCTCGCGGTCGACCCGGACTCGTCCTTCCACGGCACGCACGTCGCCGGGCATCTCGGCCGGCAACGCGGGCACGAACGCTCCCGCCGGCCAGGATCACCCGGCGACGGCCGGGCTCTCGGGCGTCGCGCCCCGCGCGTGGATCGGCAACTACCGCGTCTTCAACGCGCCGACCCCCGTCGGGCACGTCGCCAACACGCCCGAGATCGTCGCCGCGTTCGAGTCGGCCGTGGCCGACGGGATGGACGTGATCAACTTCTCGGGCGGCGGCCCCGAGACCGACCCGCAGAACGACGCCATGATCCAGACGGTCCGGAACGTGACGGCCGCCGGCGTGGTCGCCGTGATCTCGGCCGGGAACGACCGCGACGACTACGGCCTCGGCTCGGTCGGCTCACCCGGCACGGCGCCCGACGCGATCTCGGTTGCGGCGCTCTCGAACGACCACGTCTTCGGCACCGCGCTCGACGTCGTCACGGCCGGGGCGCCCGCTTCGCTGCACGGGATCCCCTTCTCCGGCGCCCTGACGCAGAAGGCACCGCCGGCCTGGGGCTCGAGCGACCAGACGCTCGTCGATGTCGGCTCGATCGTCGGCACGGACGGCAAGCCCGTCGACCGCAGGCTCTGCGGCGGCAGCGCCAACGTGGACACGGGCGCCGGAACGCTGCCGGCAGGCTCGCTCACCGGCACCGTCGCCCTCGCCCATCGCGGCGTCTGCACGCTCGCGTCGAAGGCGGCGCGGGCGAAGGCGGCCGGTGCGGTCGGCCTGATCCTGATCGACAACCGCTCGGGCGAGGCCAACGTGATCCCGGTGCGGCTCGCCGTCCCGGGCGGGATGGTCTCCGACCTCGACGGTGCCCGGCTCGAGGCGTTCCTCGCCGCCCACGGCGGGCGCACGGGCATCCGGGTCGGCCAGGCGACGCAGGAGCTGCAGACGGGCCGCGGCGGCGTGGTCACGAGCTTCTCCTCGGCGGGGCTGACGCCGTTCGAGCACCGGCTCAAGCCCGACCTCGCGGCACCGGGCGGGCAGATCCTCTCCTCGACCCTGAAGGGAGCGGGTGGGCCGTTCGCCGTCTTCGACGGCACGAGCATGTCCGCGCCGCACGTGACCGGCGCGGTCGCGATCCTGCTCCAGCGACATCCCGGCTGGACGCCGGCGCAGGTCAAGTCGGCACTCGTCTCGACCGCGGCAACAGCCTGGGCGGACACGGCGCGCACGGTCGAGGCACCCGTGCTCCTGGCCGGCGGCGGCGAGGCGAACGTCGCGGCCGCCGACACGCCCGTTCTCTTCACCCAGCCGGCCTCGCTCTCGTTCGGCGACCTGAACGTGACGCGCGGCGCGACGCGAGACGCCGCTGCTGCTCACGGTCACGGACGCGAACGGCGGCGCGGGACTCTGGGACGCGAGCGTGCACGCGCAGTCGAGCCCGGCCGGAGTGGGTGTCGACGTGCCCGGGCTCGTCTCGGTCGCACCCGGCGGCCGCGTCCACCTCACGGTCGTCGCCCACGCCTCCGCCGACGCGACACCCGGCGACGCCTACGGCTTCGTCGTGCTCACGCGCGGCGACGTCGTGCGCCGTGTGCCCTACGCCTTCCTCGTCACGCGGCCCGGCCTCGCGACCGCGCCCGTGGTCAAGCTGAAGCAGATCCAGACCGGCGACACGCGCACCGGCACGAGCCGCGCCAGCGTGTACCGCTACCCGGCCGCACCGTTCGGCCCCGCTCCGGATTACGTCGGCGCACCGATCCACGAGGACGGCGCCGAGCAGCTCTACGTGCTGAGGATCACGAAGCCGGTCGCAAACGCGGGCGCTGCCATCCTGGCGCAGTCGCCGGGCGCTCTCGTCCACCCGTGGCTGCTCGGCTCGCCCGACGAGAACGACGTCCAGGGCTACGCCGGGACGCCGGCCAACGTCAACTCGCTCTCGCTCGACTACCAGTTCGACGTCGCGGCCGCCGCCACCCTGATGCCGAGGATCGGCACGTACTACGTCGCCGTCGACTCCGGTCGCGAGCTGTTCACCAACCGGTCGCTGGCCGGCAAGTACGTGCTGTGGTCGTGGCAGAACGACGTCCTGCCGCCGCTCCTCGGCCTGCTCACGACGAAGGTCGCCGCAGGCCGGCCGACGCTCGCGCTGCGCATCCTGGATGTCGGCTCGAGCATCTTCGAGCCGGGTGCTGGCGTCGACCCGTTCTCGCTCGTGATCTCCTACGGCAACGTGCTGATCGGCGCGGCGGCCTACGACGCGGCGAGCGGCATCGCTCTCTATCCGCTGCCGTCGGGCGCTCCCGCCCTGCAGGCCGGCAAGCGTCCGCTCCTCGCGGTCGCCTCCGACTTCCAGGAGGCGAAGAACCTCGACACCTCCGGCGCGGACATCACGCCCAACACCGCGTACGCGAACGGCTCGATCCAGGTCGTCAACGGCCCGGCGGCGACGTGGCTCACGCCCGACGCCGGAGCCTGCGCGCCCGCCCGTGCCGACCTCGTCGTCCTCGCAAGCTCGACCGCGAAGATCCGCTCGGTGCGCTTCTTCGACGGAACGAAGCCGATCGCCACCGACGCGACAGGCCCGGTCGACCTGTTCACCGCCACGTGGCGGGCCGGCGGCACCGCGAAGGGCAAGCACACCCTCCGTGCGGTCGTCAGCGACGCCAAGGGCCGCTCAGCCGAGGTCCGTCGCGACGTCCGCACCTGCCCGTGAGCGCCGCCGAGCGGGGCGTGGCGGTCGTCACCGGCGCGTCGTCGGGCATCGGCGAGGCGACCGCACGGGAGCTCGCGGGGCGCGGTTGGCACCTCGTCCTGCTCGCACGCCGCGAGGAGCTCCTCCGCTCGCTGGCCGACGAGCTCGGCGGCGAGTGGGAGCTCTGCGACGTCGCCGACCGCGAGCAGGTCGAGGGCGTCGCGGCGCGCGTGCTCGAGCGGCATCCGCGGATCGGGCTGCTGGTCAACAACGCAGGCGTGCCGGGGCGCGGCCGCTTCACCGAGGTCGAGCCGGAGGTGATCGAGCGGGTGATGCGGGTCAACTACCTCGGCGGCGTCTGGTGCCTGCGAGCGTTCCTGCCCGGCCTGCAGGCGCACGGCGACTCGCACGTCGTCAACGTCGTCTCCGTCGCCGGCACGATCTCGTTCGCGCCGGCGGGGCCGTACTCGGCGGCGAAGCACGCCCAGCTCGCGTTCTCGCGCTCGACCGCGGCGGCGCTCGCCGGCACGGGCGTCACGGTGCACTCCGTCCTGCCCGGCTTCGTCGAGACCGAGGGCTTCCCGCAGCGGGCCGTGCTGAAGAGCCGGCTGATGCGGCGGTTCGTGATCGAGTCGCCGCGGGTGGCCGAGGCAATCGCAGACGCCGTCGACAAGGGAAGGCGCGAGGTGACCGTGCCCTGGTTCCCCTACCGGTTCGTCAGCATCTCGCAGGCGCTCGTCCCGGGCATCGTGGCGCGGTTCATCGGCATGAGCCGGCAGCACGGCGAGCACTGACGCGGGCTACAGCGCGCGCTTCTGCGCCAGGTACCAGCCGACCTCGGCCCGATAGGAGCCTGCGCCGGGCGCGAGCTCGAGCGCGCGCGCGCGGGCCTCTCCTTCGACGCCGACGAGGTCGAGGTACGGCCCGAGCGGCCGTTCCTCGTGGTCGAGCTCCGCGCGACGGACGAGGAGGTCGTTCACCTCCAGGAGCGCGCGCACGTCGCCGTCGGGAAGCAGGCGCGTGTGGGATGGATCCCGCGCCCGCTCGAAACGGTCGAGCTCGGGCCCCGCGAGCGGATCGACGGGGGCGACCTGGTCGACGAGGAGGAGCCGGCCGCCGGGCCTGAGCACGCGTGTCAGCTCGGCGACGATCAGCTCGGGCCTGCGGGCGTGGTGGAGGAGCTTGAGGCAGCCGACGAGGTCGAAGCTCGACGCGGCGAAGCCGAGCGCGCTCGCGTCTCCGGCCTCGAAGCGGACGTTCGCCGGGGCAAGCGTGCGCGCGGCCTCGATGCGCTCCTCGTCGGTGTCGACGCCGAGCACCTCGCCGACGAGCGGGGCGAGTGCGAGGGCGAGCGCGCCCGTGCCGCACCCCGCGTCGAGCGCGCGCTCGTCGCCGCGGAGCGGGGCCAGCCACGTCCGGACGCGCTCCGCGAGCGCGGGCGCGCGGCGAGCCTGCCGCTCGAGCCGGGCCTCGATGCTCATCCGCCGACGACCACCCGCTCCGCGCGGTCGCGCTCCATGCGCAGGCCGCAGATGAGCTCGTAGCCGATCGTGCCGGCAACCGCGGCGTGCCGCTCGACCAGGATGTCGTCGCCGATCAGGGTCACAGGTGTGCCGGGCTCGCGTTCGCCCTCGAGGCGCACGGCGAGCGCGTCCATCGAGACCGTACCGACGACCGCGCACGGGTCGCCGCCGACGAGCACCTCCGTGCCGGTCAGGTCCCGCCGGAATCCGTCCGCGTAGCCGACGGGGACGATCCCGATCCAGGTCGGCTCGCCGGCCACGAAGCGACGGCCGTAGCCGGTGCTCTCGCCGGGCTCGAGGCGGCGGACGAGCGCGAGCTCGGACTCCCAGCGCAGCGCCGGCTCGAGCCCGTCGACACGTGGGTCGGTGCCGAAGGGCGAGACGCCGTAGAGCGCGATCCCGCAGCGCGCCGCGTCGAGGCGAGACTCGGGGAAGCGAAGCGCGCCCGCGCTGTTGGCGAGGTGCAGGGTCGCGCGGCCCCGGAAGGGCTCGGCTGCCTCGAGAAAGCGGCGGGTCTGCTCGCGGGTGAACGCGTCGTCGGAGTCGGCAGAGGCGAAGTGGCTCATCACGCCGACGACGTCGAGGCCGCCGCCGCGCGGCGAGCTCGGAGAGGCCCCAGCGGCCCATGCCCGTGTCGAGCTTGAGGTGGAGCGGCACGTCGGCCCGGCACCGGCCCGGCTGTCCCGACGACGAGCTCGAGCCTCGCCTCGCGCGCAGTGGCGAGCTCGCGGTCGGCGGTCGGCCCGAGGACGACGATCCGCGGCTCGGGCAGCGCGGCGCGGAGCTTCGCACCTTCGGCGACGGTCGCCACGCAGAGCGCCCGCGCCCCGCCTGCGAGCGCCGCCCGCGAGACGTCGAGCGCCCCGTGCCCGTAGCCGTCCGCCTTGACGACGGCCCAGAGCTCGGAGCCGCCGAGCACGTCGACGAGCCGCGCCGCATTCCGCCGCACGGCGCCGACGTCGATCGTGAAGCGCGAGCGGGGCACCTGGCCATTCTCGCCGAACAGGCTGTGGACAACGTGCATCCACAGGCCGCGCGGACCGGGGAGAACCGCCCGGAACCGGCTTCTAGAGCCGGGTCTCGCAGTTGATGAACGTGTTGATCCCAAGCGCCGCCGATGCAGACGTCTTTGCCCGGACCGCCGTTGAGCGAGTCAACGCCGGCGGCCGGGCCACCCAGAACGGGTAGGGCGCCTACCCTCCGAGGGCGAGTGGAAGCGCGTCGACCACGTCGCCTGCGATCAGGCCGGCCGTGTATGGCGCCCGCGCCGCCGCGAGCCCGTGGGCCGCTGCCGCTGCCGCTGCTGCGAGCCGCGGCGCGAGCCCCTTGGCGAGGAACGAGGCGACGACTCCGGTGAGGACGTCGCCGGTGCCGGCCGTCGCGAGGGCGTGCGTCGGCGTAGACCGGACGAGTACGCCCTCGCCGGGTGCGGCGACGAGCGTGTCGGAGCCCTTGAGCAGGCAGACGCAGCCGAACCGCTCTGCCGCGCCGACCACCGCCTCGAGCCGGTGCGCGCCCACCCACTCCGAGCTCTCGCCCAGCAGCCGTCCCAGCTCTCCCGCGTGCGGCGTGAGCACCACCGGCGGCCGCCAGTCTCCCGGCTCCAGCCCGAAGAGCGCGTCGGCGTCGAGGACGAGCGGCACCTCGACCTCTCGGAGCAGGCGTGCAACGAGACCGCGCGCTTCGTCGCTCCGGCCGAGGCCCGGGCCGAGCGCGACCGCACGCGCCTTCGGCAGGACGTCGTCGATCCCGTCCCAGCTGAGCTTGACCGCCTCGAGCAGGCGCGCCTCGACGACCGGCAGCGCCGCCTCCGGCACGGCGACCGCGACGTAGCCGGCGTCGGCGCGGAACGCCGCCTCGGCGGCGAGGCAGGCGGCACCGGTCAGGCCGGGCGCGCCGCCGACCACGAGTACCGAGCCGGCGGTGTACTTCGTGTCGGCCGGCCCGCGCAGCGGCACGAGCCGGAGGATCTCGTCGGTGACGAGCCGGTGCCCGGTGGCGACCGGCTCCAGCCCGATGTCGGCGACCACGATCTCGCCTGTATGGAACGCACCGGGCGCGACGTGCAGGCCGACCTTCGGGCCGGCGAACGTGACGGTGAGAGCGGCCCGCACAGCCGCGCCGGCGATCTCGCCCGTCGACGCGTCGACCCCCGAGGGCACGTCGACCGCGACGACCGGCGCACCGACGGCGTTGATCCGTTCGATCCTGGCCGCGGCCTCCGGGCGCGGCTCGCCGTGGAACCCCGTCCCGAAGAGCGCGTCGACGACGACGTCCGCGCCCTCGACGTCGTCGGTCTCCTCGGCTTCGCGTCCGGCCTCCCGGAGGTGACGGATCGCGACCCGCCCGTCGCCGCCGTTCGAGCCGCCGCCGCAGACGACCGCGATCCGCCGCGCCTCGGGATACCGGGAGAGCAGCTCGCGGGCAACCGCCGCGCCCGCCCGCTCCATCAGCTCGGTCGCCGTCTCCGGGTAGCCGGGATGACGTTCCTCGGCCTCGCGCATCTCGGCCGCCGTGTACAGCGGCGCCAGCATCAGGATTCGCTGTCGAGGACGACGCAGACCGCGGCGGCCAGCTCGCGTGAGTGCGTCATCGAGAGGTCGATCGCACCCGCCTGCACGCGCTCGGCCCAGGCCGCGGTCTTGCCCGAGAGCGTGACGCCGGGCTTGGGGCGGCCGGCGATCTCGATCTCCTTCCACGTGAAGCGCACCCCACAGCCAAGGGCCTTGCCGACCGCCTCCTTGCCGGCGAAGCGGGCGGCGTAGCTCTCGGCGGGGTTCGGCTTCGAGTCGCAGTAGTCGCGCTCGGCCTGGGTGAAGCAGCGCTCGCGAAAGCCCGGCCGCTCGAGGGCCCGGCGGATCCGCTCGATCTCGATCAGGTCGAGACCGGTTCTCACAGCGAGCGCTCGAGCCAGTCCGGGAACTGTGCGATCGAGCTGAGCACCATGTCGGGCACGATCTCCGAGCGCTCGAGCGCTTCCGGCCGGAACTTGCCGGTCCGCAGCAGCACCGTCCGCATCCCGAAGAGCTGCGCGCCGCGGACGTCGTCCTCGAGGTCGTCGGTGACGAGCCAGGTCAGCTCCGGCTCGGCGCCGAGATGCTCGAGCGCGGCGGCGAAGTACGAGGGGCTCGGCTTGCCGAGCACGGTGGCGTCGTGGTCGCACGCGTACTCGAGCCCGGCGACGAACGCGCCCGCGTCGAGCATCGGCCCGCGCTTCGTCTGCCACCAGCGATTCTTGTGCAGGCAGTAGAGCTCCGCGCCGGCCTGCAGCTCGAAGAACGCGCGGTTCAGGTTCATGTAGCTGAAGACCTGGTTCGGCTCGAGCGTCTCGTCGGCACCACCGAGCAGCACCGCGTCGGCCGACTCCCCGACCAGCTCGATCCCCTCGAGGTCGGGCACGATCGCCGGCATCACCAGGGCGAGCACACGCCGGCCCGCCAGCTCGCGCGCGGCCGCGCGCGGCGTCGTCTGCAGCTCCTCGTCCTCGAGCTCGAAGCCCATCCCGCGCAGGTCCTCGGCCAGCTTCACCCGCGGGCTCGTCGAGTTGTTCGTGACGAAACGGAGGTCGTGCCCGGTCCGGTTGAGCCGGTTGACCGCGTCGACCGCCCCCGGGATCGGCTCGCCGGAGACATGGAGCACGCCGTCCACGTCGAGCAGGATGCAGGCCATCGCGGGAGAGTCTGCCCTACTCGCCGCCGCGGCGCGAGGCGGCATCATTGCCGCGTGGCCGAGGACGGGACAGTCAGAGTGACGCGGTCGGTGCTCCTGCCCCTGGCGGAGGTCGAGCTGCGCTTTTCGCGCTCGAGCGGGCCGGGCGGCCAGCACGCGAACACCGCCGAGACGCGGGTCGAGGCCCGCTTCGACGTCGAGGCGTCGTCGGCCCTCACCGGCGCCCAGAAACGTCGCGTCGTGGGCAAGGCCGGCCCGGTGATCCGGGCCGTGGCGCAGGACGAGCGGTCGCAGCACCGCAACCGGGAGCTGGCCGTCGAACGGCTCGTCTCGGCACTCCGCGAGGCCCTCTACGTCGAGCGTCGCCGCGTGCCGACTCGCCCGACCGCGGCCTCCCGCAAGCGCCGCCTCGAGGACAAGCGCAGGCGCTCCGAGACGAAGCGCCTGCGGCGCGATACGGGCGACTGACGACGGCCGAGCGCTTGACCTGCGGGTCGGCGTGCCGTTTGATCCTTGCAGCCTCGTGTCGACGGAAGGGTCACCGGAGACGACCGGCGTGCTCGCATCGCAGGTCCCCGCACGTGTCGAGGTCGAGACCGTCCGGCTCGAGGCGGTCCGAAAGCGCTTCGGCGACAACCTCGTCCTCGATGGGATCGACCTAGCAGTCGAGACCGGCGAGGTGCTCGTGATCGTCGGGCCGAGCGGGAGCGGGAAGAGCACGCTGCTCCGCTGCATCAACCTGCTCGAGCCGCTCGAGAGCGGCCGGATCTTCCTCGAGGGCCAGGAGATCACCCGCAAGGGCACGGACGTCTCGGCCGTACGCCAGCAGATCGGGATCGTCTTCCAGCAGTTCAACCTCTTCCCCCACCTGAAGGTGATCGACAACCTGACGCTCGCCGCGCGCCGGATCCGGCGGCTGCCGCGCACCGAGGCGGAGGCGCGTGCACGCGAGCTGCTGCACACGGTCGGCCTGTCGGAGAAGGCCGACCAGCATCCGCATCAGCTCTCGGGCGGCCAGCAGCAGCGGGTCGCGATCGCGAGGGCCCTGATGATGGCGCCGCACGTGATGCTCTTCGACGAGGTCACGTCGGCACTCGACCCGGAGCTCGTCGGGGAGGTGCTCGTCGTCATGCGCGACCTCGCGAAGTCCGGGATGACAATGCTCGTCGTCACGCACGAGATGCAGTTCGCGCGCGAGGTCGGCGACCGCTTGATCTTCATGGACGAGGGCCGCATCATCGAGGAGGGCCTTCCGACCGCCGTCCTCGACAACCCACAGGAGGAACGGACGAGGCGCTTTCTCCGCCGCTCGCTCCAACTCGCGCATTCACTCGAAGAACTGGCAATCACCAACGAAGAAGGAGCTGTTGAATGAAGAGGATCCTCCTGGCCACGGCCGGGGTCGCCGTCATCGCCGTGGTCGCGGCCACAATCGGCTCGGCGAAGACGACAGCCGCCACGACGACCGGGCCGACGAACGCGAAGGCGTCCGCGGCGACGGTGCTGCCGAAGCTGCCGGCCAACATCTCGAGCCGCAAGCGGCTGATCGTCGGCGTCAAGTGCGACACGCCGCCGTTCGGCTACATCGACGTCCGCGGCAAGCACGCCGGCGTCGACATCGAGATCGCCAAGTGGTTCGCCCGCTACGCGTTCGGGCGGGAGCAGCGCCTCACGTTCGTCTGCGCTCCGACCGCCGCGCGTGAGCCGCTGATCACGAGCGGCCGCGTCGACATGGTCATCTCGACGTTCACCTACACGTCCGACCGCGACACGCGGATCGACTTCTCGCGCGCGTACTACAAGGCGAGCGGCCGCCTGCTCGTGAAGAACACCTCGCCGATCCAGAAGCTGAGCGACATCAACGGCAAGCGAGTCGCGACGACGAGCGGCTCGGTCTACGACCGCTGGATGAAGCGCTGCTTCACGGGCACGTCCGTCGTCGTCACGGACAGCGTCACGAACGCGGTGCTCGCGTTCAACCAGGGGCGCGCCGACGCCGTCATGTTCGACGACACCTCGCTCGCGCTGATCGCTGCAACCGATCCGCAGGCGAAGCTCACGGACGACATCTTCCAGGAAGGGCCGTACGGGATCGGGATCAAGCAGGGCAACGTCCAGCTGAAGCGCTGGATCGACGCCCGCCTCAACCTGATGAAGCAGAAGGACCTCTTCCTGCCGATCATCAGGAACAACATCGCGCCGCGTTTCGTGCCCGCGTTCTCGAAGAACATCCTGCGGCCGAACAACAACTTCGGGTACCGGGCGGCGGGCCTGCCGAGCCTCGACACGGTATGTCCGTAGCCTGATCGCTCGACGAGCGGCGGTCGCCCACGCGGCCGCCGCTCACCACCTCGATGCCGCTAGCCACCTACGACCTCTGGGCGTTCGTGTCCGAGAACTGGCGCGAGCTCCTGGACGGCCTGGTCAACACGCTCAAGGTCTCGGCGATCGCGATCGCCGGCTCGTTCGTGATCGGGCTGACCCTCGGCGCGGCCCGCGCACACCGCATCCCGGTCGTGAGCCAGCTGGCCGCGGTCTACCTCGAGATCATCCGGAACACGCCGATTCTCGTGCAGATCTTCATGCTCTTCTACGCGCTGCCGCAGATCGGGATCCGCCTCGACGCGTTCACCACCGCCTGGGTCGCGGTGACGATCTGGGGCGGCGCGTTCAACAGCGAGAACTTCCGCGCCGGCTTCCTGGCCGTGCCGCAGCGCTACCGCGAGGCGGGTCTCGCACTCGGGTTCAGTCCGCTCGGGACCTTCCTCAACGTGACGCTGCCGATCGGCGGCCGGATCGCGCTCCCCTCGTCGATCAACACCTACATCTCGGTCGTGAAGAACACCTCGCTGATGTACGTGATCGGCTATGCCGAGCTGACGACGACGGCGGTCAACATCGCCAACCTGACGCTCGAGACGCTCGAAGCCCTGACGGTGCTCGGCATCGTCTACCTGACCCTCGTCTGGATCCTCTCGTGGAGCATCCGCCTGCTCGAGGCCCGGCTCGCCCTCCCGGAGAGCAGATAGATGCCCGACTGGGCCGGACCGGTCGCTCACTACATCCTCGAGGTCGGGCTGCCGGCGACGCTGCGCATCTCAGCGGTCGCCGTCGTCGGGAGCTGCCTGATCGGGATCGTGCTCGGCACGCTGCTGACGATCGACTTCCGGCCGTCGCGGATGCTGATCCGCGGCTACATCGAGATCTTCCGCGGGCTGCCGATCCTCGTCACGGTCTTCATCGTCTACTTCGGGCTGCCGGCGATCTCGTCGACGCTGGAGTTCGACCCGATCCCGGCGACCTCGATCGCGCTGATCCTCTGGGGAAGCGCACAGGTCGCAGAGGCGACGAGAGGCGCCGTCGGCTCGATCCCGCGCGAGCAGCACGAAGCTGCGGCGGCGCTCGGCTTCGGCTGGGTCGGCCGGCACCGGTTCGTGGTCCTGCCGCAGGCGCTCCGCCGCCTGTTGCCGCCGCTCGTCAGCCTTCTCGTCAACATCATCCAGAACTCGACGCTCGCCGCCGTGATCGGCGGCATCGAGCTCCTGCAGGCGTCGAAGTCGCAGGTCGAGCGGCTGACGTTCTTCCCGCCGGCCGGGATCGGCGAGATCCACGCGGTCGAGATCTTCGGCGCCGTGATGGTCGTCTTCTTCCTGATCTCCTTCCCGCTCACCCGGCTCGCCGCGTACCTGGAGCGGCGGCTGATCGTCTGATGGCCGCCGAGCTGCCGTACGAGCGCGGCACGCTCCTCCGCTCGACGAGCGACGACCACGCGAAGTTGCGCGAGGCGTGGCGCGTCGTCCACGAGCGGGTCGACGCGGGCCTGCCCGTCGTCAACCTGACCGGGCTCGAGCGCGGCTTCGACGCCGGGCGACGTCGAGGCGGGGCTGCTCGACGACGAGCTCGCGCCTGCGCTGCTCGGCGGCCGTCTCGTCGAGCTCGGCCTCGAGCACCTCGGCGGCGACCCGGAGCGCCACGACGTGTTCCTCGCGAACCGGACGACCGCGGCGCTCGTCGCGACGATGCAGGTCGTGCTCCCACCCGGAGGCGTCGCCGTCGGCGTCTCCGCCGGCTGGACGCACCCGGCCGTCGTGCGCTCGGTGGCGCTCGCGGGCGGGCGGCTGGTCGACACCGTCGGGGCGGACGCGTTCCTCGCCGCGCTCGCGGCGGAGCCGCGCGTCGACGTCGTCGTCCTGACGCGGCTCGCCGTCACGTACGAGGCGCTTCCGGGCGACGAGGTCGAGCGGGTCGTCGAGGCGGCCCGCGCGCGGGGCGCGGTGCTCGTGGCGGACGACGCGGGCGGGGCGCGAGTCTGCCCCGCGATGCTCGGCCAGCCCCGGACGCTCGAGCTCGGCGTCGACGTCGGCGCGACGGGCCTCGACAAGTACGGCGTCAGCGGCCCGCGGCTCGGCCTGCTCGGCGGGCGGCGCGACCTCGTCGACGCGATCCGCGCCCGCGCGATCGAGCTGGGGCTGGAGGCACGGCCGCTCCTGATCCCCGCCGTCGTGCGCAGCCTCGAGGGCTACCGGCCCGAGCGCGTCCGCGAGCTCGTCGCGGCGACGGACGAGCTCGGCGACGCGCTCGAGCGACGCCTCGGCACGCTCGTGACGCGCACCCCGTTCGCGCTCAAGCTCCGCGGCGAGGACCTGCTGCGGGCGGCCGACGGCGAGGGGGCAGTGCCCGTCGAGGCGACCGCCGCCGTGGCGATGCAGCTCCTGCGCGACCACGGCCTGCTGACCGTCCACTTCGCGGCCGTCCCGCCCGGCACGCCCGACCTGCTGCTGAAGTTCGTCCCGCCGGAGACGCTCGCGTCGCTGGGCGGGGCGGAGACGCTCGCCGATGCGATCGCGGCCTCGGTCGAGCGCGCGCTCACCGCCGTCTCCGACCTCGACGAGCTGCGGGCGCTGCTGTTCGGCCGGCCGGTCGCGGGCCGGGCGTAGACTCGCCCGCGTGGACGTCCTGGGGCTGACGTCGCTCCTCGCCTCGCTGCCGACCGAGCGGACGCGGCTGCTCGACAACCTCGGGGCGGTACGTCGCGCCGCTGGGCCCGTGACACCGGATCTCGCCGACGCGCTCGCCGACCACATGAACCTCCGCCGCGGCGACGTGCACGAGGTCGCTTCCTTCTACTCGTTCCTGCAGGTCCCGGTCGACGCGGTGCGGGTGTGCACCGGGCCGGTCTGCGACTGTTTCGGCGCGCGCGAGCTGCTGGCGCGGGAGCCGGCGCGCGGTCGAGGTGCCCTGCCTCGGCCACTGCGACCTGGCGCCGGTGCTGCTCCGCGGCGACGCCCTCGAGCCGGCCGTGACGCACTCGACGAACGACGGGCCCTCGCTCGGGCTCGCGGGCGCCGACGAGGTCGTCGCGCTCGAGCCCGTCCCTGCCGAGCGGATCGTGGCGGAGCTTGCACGCCTCGGGCCTCGCCGGCTACGGCGGCGCCGGCTTCCCCGCCGCGCTCAAGTGGGAGGCGGTCCTGCGCGAGCCGGGCCCTCGCGTGCTCGTCGTCAACGCGGACGAGGGCGAGCCGGGGACGATCAAGGACCGCTACGTCCTGGAGCTGCGACCGAGACTGCTCGTGCAGGCGATCGGTGTCGCGGCGCAGGCGATCGACGCGGCCGAGATCTACGTCTACATCCGCGAGGAGTACGGCCTCGCGCGAACACGCCTCGAGCGGGCGATTGCCGAGTCCGGCCTTGCCGCCGAGGTGGTCGTCGGCGCGGGCGCGTACATCGCCGGCGAGGAGACGGCGATGCTCGAGTCGATGGAGGGCCGCCGCGCGATGCCGCGCCTGCGCCCACCGTTTCCCGCGCAGCGCGGGCACCTCGCGCGGCCGACCCTGATCCACAACGTCGAGACGCTGGCGCACCTGCCGGCGATCCTCCGGCTCGGCGGCGCGGCCTGGGCGGCGCTCGGCCGCCGAGGCGCGAAGGGTGTGCGCCTGTGGTCGGTGAGCGGCGCCGTCCGCAGCCCCGGCTGCTACGAGGCGCCGAACGGGATCACGCTGCGCGAGCTCGTGGACGAGCACGCAGGCGGCTTCGACGGCGAGCCCGGCGCGATCGTGCCGGGCGGCGCGGCGAGCGGGATCCTCCCGCCCGACGCGCTCGACGCGCCCTTGACGCGCGACGGGCTGGCCGAGTACGGCGCGGGCGTCGGCTCCGCGGGCGTCCAGGTGTTCCCAGCCGACTACCCGCCGCTGCGGCTGCTCGAGCGGACGTACGCCTTCTTCGCCGAGGAGTCCTGCGGCAAGTGCACGCCGTGCCGGATCGGCAACCGCGCCCTCCACCACCTCGTCGAGCGGCTCGAGCACGGCGAGGCGCTGCTGCCACGCGAGCGGATGGACGAATGGCTCGAGGCGATGGAGCGGACGTCGATCTGCGGCCTCGGCCAGGCCGCGCCGATCCCGATCCGGAACGCGACGCACATCTGGCCCGAGCTCTTCGCCCCGCTGGAGGCGCCCGTAGGATGAGCGACGTGGTCGAGTTCACGCTCGACGGCCGCCCGGCGAGCGCCCAGGAGGGCGAGCTGCTCGTCCACGCCGCAGCCCGGCACGGCATGTTCGTCCCCACCCTCTGCCACGACGACCAGCTCGAGCCCTACGGCGGCTGCCGCGTCTGCATGGTCGACGTCGAGGGCGAGCGCCGCCCCGTGCCCGCCTGCGCGACGCGCGTCCGCGAGGGCATGGTCGTCTCGACGAACGGCGAGTCGGGCCGGCTGCGGAAGACCCTGACCGAGATGCTGCTCTCCGAGCACCTGAACGCCGACCCGGCCGGCCGGCCGAACGAGCTCGTCGACCTGGCCGAGGAGCTCGGCGCCGAGGCGCCGCTCATCCTCCCCGACGCGGAGCGCGAGCCCTACGACGACCGCAACCGGCTGATGGGTACGACTCCGACGCCTGCATCCTCTGCAACCGCTGCGTCCGCTACACGCAGGAGGTGATGCAGTGCTCGGCGCTCTCGCTCGAGGGCCGCGGGGCCGAGGCGCGGATCGTGCCGACCTGGGGCAAGAGCTGGCTCGACACCGAGTGCGAGCTCTGCGGCGGCTGCCTCTCCGTCTGCCCGACCGGCGCGATCTACGAGAAGTGGCTGCATGGCGCCGGCGTCGAGGAGCGCGCGCTGACCAAGACGAAGACGACCTGCACGTTCTGCGGCGTCGGCTGCCAGATCGACCTCAACGTCGACCCGGCGACGAAGCGGATCGTCAAGATCACCTCCGACCCGGCCTACCTGCCGAACGAGGGCAACCTCTGCGTCAAGGGCCGCTTCGCCTTCAACTTCGTCCACCACCCCGACCGCCTGACCGAGCCGCTCGTCCGCGGCGAGGACGGCGAGCTGCACGAGACGACCTGGGAGCACGCGCTCGAGGTCGCCGCGACGGGCCTGCAGGGGGTGATCGACCGCCACGGCCCGCAGTCGGTCGGCGTCCTCGCCTCCGCCCGGCTGACGAACGAGGAGAACTTCCTGATCCAGAAGCTCGCCCGCACCGTCATCGGCACGAACTCGGTCCACTCCTGCGAGGCGACCTGACACGCTCCGACTCTTTACGGCCTGGTCAGGTCGTTGGGCAGAGGAGCGAGCACCAACTCCATTCCGGAGATCGAGCGCGCCCGCTTCCTGCTCGTGATCGGCTCGAACACGACCGAGGCGCATCCCGTGCTCGCGCTGCGGATCAAGAAAGCCGTGCGGGACGGCGCGACGCTCGTCGTCGCCGACCCGCGCAAGATCTGGCTGACGAAGATCGCGAAGCGCCACCTGCAGCTCCGCCCCGGCTCGGACGTCTGGCTGCTGAACGCGATGATGCACATGATCCTCGAGGAGGGCCTGCAGGACGAGGCGTACATCCGCGAGCACACCGAGGACTTCGACGCGGTGCGCGAGGTCGTCTCGCGCTACACGCCCGAGGAGGCCGAGCGCTTCACGGGCGTGGCCGCCGCGGACATCCGCGCGACCGCCCGCGAGTACGCGGCCGAGCGGCACGCGGCGATCTTCTACACGCTCGGGATCACCGAGCACGCGTGCGGCGTCGACAACGTCTGGTCGCTCGCGAACCTCGTCCTGATGACCGGCCACCTCGGCTACGAGTCGACCGGGCTGAACGCGCTCCGCGGCCAGAACAACGTCCAGGGGCTGAACGACTCGGGCGCCAACCCCGCCTATCTCCCGGGCTACCAGCCGGTCGACGACCCGGGCGTCCGCGAGAAGTTCGCCGCCGCCTGGGGCGCGGAGCTGCCGTCGGCGACCGGCTACCGACTCGACCAGATGATGTCCGGCCTCCACGACGGGCGCGTTCGTGCGCTGTACCTGATCGGCGAGAACCCGGCCCAGACGGAGCCGAACGCGCACCACGTCGAGGAGGGCCTCCGGCGGCTCGACTTCCTCGTCTCGCAGGACCTGTTCCTCAACGAGACGAGCCGCGAGCACGCCGACGTCGTCCTCCCCGCGTCCAGCTTCGCCGAGAAGGACGGCACGTTCACGAACACCGAGCGGCGCGTGAACCGCGTCCGCGCGGCGCTGCCGCCGCCCGGCGAGGCGCGGGTCGACCGCGACATCGTCGTCGCGCTCGCGAACGCGCTGGGGGCGAGCTGGGCCGTACCCGGACGCCGAGTCGGTCTGGAACGAGCTCGCCGACCTGTCGCCGAACTGGTTCGGGATCCGCTACCCGCGGCTCGAGGAGCAGGGGATCCAGTGGCCGTGCCCCGAGCCCGGCCATCCGGGCACGCCGTTCCTGCACGCGCCCTCGCCCGCCCGCCCGAACGGCAAGGGCAAGTTCTTCCCCGTCGAGTGGCAGCCGCCGATCGAGCAGCCCGACTCGGAGTACCCGCTCGTGCTCTCGACCGGCCGAACGCTCTACCACTACAACTCGGCGACGATGACCATGCGCGAGACCGGGATCACGGAGAAGCAGCAGGAGGCGTTCTTCGAGATCTCGGCCGAGGACGCGGGCGCACTGGGGCTCGTCGAGGGATCGCCTGCGCGGCTCGTCTCGCGCCGCGGCTCGCTCGAGGCGAAGGCGCACGTGACCGACCGCGTCTACCCCGGCCTCGTCTGGATGGCGCTGCATTTCGCCGAGGCGAAGGTGAACTGGCTCACGCACGACGTCGGCGACCCGCTGATCGGCACGCCGGAGTACAAGGTCTCGGCCGTGCGCGTCGAGCCGGTCGCGCCGGCGTGATCGGCCAGCCGCGGCTGCACGAGCCGGAGTGCGAGTCGACGCAGGCGCTGCTGCTCGGCTCCGGGCTCCCCGAGGGCGCGGTGGCGACGACCGACCACCAGACCGGCGGGCGCGGACGGCTCGGCCGCACGTGGATCGAGGCACCCGGCACGGCCGTGCTCGCCTCCGTGCTCCTGCGGCCGCCGCCGGAGCGGCGAGTGCCGGAGCTCTCCCTGGTCGCGGCCGTCGCCGTCGCCCTCGCCGTCGAGGACGCCACGGGACTCGCCGCACAGATCAAGTGGCCGAACGACGTCATGCTCGCCCGGCGCAAGGTCGCGGGGATCCTGGCGGAGATGCGAGACCAGGAGGTGGTCGTCGGGATCGGCGTCAACGTGAACCAGACGCGGGAGCAGCTCCCGCCGGACGCCCGGACCGCCGCCGGCTCGCTGCGAACGGTGACCGGCCGCGAGCACGACCGCTCCGCGCTGCTCGAGTCCCTGCTGTCCCGGCTGGACGACGGCTATGCGGCCTGGCGGGGCGGCGGCCTCGAGGCGGTCTACGACGAGCTCGGCTCGCGCGACTTCCTGCGCGGCCGCCGGGTCCGCCACGACGGCGAGGAGGGCGTCGCGACGATGATCGACCGCGCCGGCCGGCTCGTCCTGGGGCTGCCCTCGGGTGAGTCGCGAGTAGTCGAGAGCGGCGAGGTCTCGCCGCTCGGCGACTGATCAGCTCGTCGGCCGGGCGCGGAAGAGCGAGTAGACGAGCAGGCCGATGAACGGGAGCACGAGCACGCCGACGATCCACCCGAGCTTCGCGCCCACGCCGAGGTCGCGGCGCCGCAGGATGTCGACGACGGCGCCAACCCAGAGCACGAGCCACAGCACGACCACAGCCGCCACGAGCAGCGAGCCGTACTGATACGCGAGCGGCATCCGGCGAGACTAGTCGCGCCGGCGGACGCCGGGGGCGCTGGCCGCGAGCGCGTCGAGCTCGGCTCGGGTGTTCACGTTCACGAGCATGCGCTCGTCGAGCTCGACGACCGTCGGGGCGAGGCCGCGTAGCGAATAGCGCCCAGCCGCGAGGCGCACAGCCAACTCGGGCAGGAGGTCGCGCGCGTACGCCCCCGGAAGCGGGCCTGTCTGCGGCACCGCCACGGCGTCGCCCAGCGCCCGGAGCGCCTCGGCCGTGACGAGCGGGCAGTCGACCGGGAGGAAGACGCAGACCTCGTGTCGTGCCGCGCGGAGCCCGGCGATCACGCCGGCGATCGGCGCACGCACGTCGCTGCCGTCGTCGAGCACGGGAAACGGCAGCGCGAGGCCGTCCGCGGCCTTGCCGACCGCGATCCGTTCCTCGCAGGCCTCACCGAGCACGCGCCAGGCCCGCGCCGCCAGCGTCTCGCCCTCGAGGACTGCGAGCGCCTTCGGCGAGCCGAACCGCCGCGATGCGCCGCCGACGAGCAGGACGCCCGTCAGCCCTCGATCCGCCACGGCTCCGTGTAGACGTTCGCCCGGCCGTCCCGGACGAAGCCGCACAGGGTGATGCCGCGGTCGGCGGCGAGCTCGACTGCCAGCGACGAAGGAGCTCCGACGGCGACGAGCACCGGACAGCCCGCGACCGCCGCCTTCTGCACGAGCTCGAAGGAGAGCCGGCCGCTGACGCAGAGGACGTGTGCGCCGAGCGGGAGCAAGCCCTGGCCGAACGCCCAGCCGACCACCTTGTCGAGTGCGTTATGCCTGCCGACGTCCTCGCGCAGGCAGAGCAGCTCCCCCTCGCCGGAGAAGAGCCCGGTCGCGTGCAGCCCGCCGGTCGCCGCGAACGCCGCCTGCTCCTCGCGGAGCCGGTCCGGCAGCGACGTGACGAGCCCCAGCGGTACGCGCAGCTCGCTCTCGACCCGCGGCGCCTCGACCGCGACCGCCTCGAGGGCGCCCTTGCCGCAGACGCCGCACGAGGACGAGGTGTAGAAGCTGCGAACCAGCCGCTCCGGGTCGAAGCCGGGCGCGTCGACCTCGACCACGTTCGCGGCCAGGTCGTCGGTGAGCCGTGCGCCGCGAGGCTCGAGCCCTTCCGAGAGGCAGAAGCCGAGCGCGAGCTCCTCGTCGTGTCCGGGCGTCCGCATCGTCACCGCCACGGGCCGGCCGCCGATCCGGAGCTCGAGCGGCTCCTCGACGGCCACGCGGTCGTCGGCGTCGGCGCCCTCCGGCAGGCGCCGAACCTGCGTCGTCGCGGTCTGGTGCGGCGGCGCGGCCATGGCGTCTACCGTACCGCCGCCCCGCCCCTGGACACGCGCCGCTCGCTGAGTAGAGTCAGATTCCAGATGCCGGTGCGGGCGGCCACCCGGCACGACGTCCTCGCAGCGGCCGACGTGCTCTTCCGGGAGCGCGGCTATGCGGGAACGAGCGTGCACGACCTCGCGGAAGCGGCGGGGGTCGCCGTGCAGTCGATCTACAACGCCTTCGGCTCGAAGCGCGGGGTCCTGGCGGCGCTGGCCGAGGGGCTCGCAGGCTACGCGCTCGATCCGCGGATCCGCACGGAGCATGATGCGCCCGCGGTGCTGCGACTCGTCGCGGCGCGGCTGGCCGAGGAGCACGAGCGAACCGCAGCGCTCCGGGCGACCGTGCGCGAGGCGGCGACGGCCGACGCGACCCTCGCGGGGCTCGAGCGGGACCGGAGCGAAGGTCGTCTCGCCGCCTACCGCGAGCTGGCCAGGGAGCTGAAGCGCCGAGGCGCACTCGCCGACGGCGTCGCCGTCGACGAGGCCGCGCTCAGCATCGCGGTGCTCGGCGACCCGCAGACCTACGCGCGACTCTCCGAGCGCGGCTGGACCCGGCATCGGTACGAGCGCTGGCTCGACCGGAGCCTCCGCGTGCAGCTGCTGCAGTGACGCCGGGATCGGCGATCGAGCCCGACGTCTCGGCGTGGGACGCGTGGCGGCCCGAGGAGGCCTTCCGCCGGCTCGCAGGCGTCGCCGTGCCCTGGTATGTCGCCGCCGGCTGGGCGATCGACCTCTTCCTCGGCGAAGAGCGGCGCGAGCACGAGGATCTCGAGCTCGCGGTGCCGAACGCGCGCTTCGGCGAGCTCGCCGCAGCCCTGCCGGAGCTCGACCCCTTCGTGATCGGCACGCCGAGCCAGGGGCTCGCGACGCCCTACGCCGAGGTCGGCGCCGACGCCATGGCCGAGACGCACCAGACCTGGTTCCGTGACCCCGCGGCCGACGTCTGGCGCCTCGACGTCTTCCGCGAGCCCTCGGACGGGAACACCTGGATCTGCCGCCGCAACGACCGGCTCCGCATGCCGTACAGCGCGCTGATCGAGCACACCGCCGAGGGAATCCCCTACGGCCGCCCGGAGGTCGTCCTCCTCTACAAGGCGAAGCACACCCGCCCGAAGGACGACGGCGACTTCGCCGCCGCGCTTCCGCACCTGGACGTGACCCGCCGCCGCTGGCTCCGGGACGCGCTCGAGCTCGTCCACCCGGGCCACCGCTGGCTGCCCGAGCTCGGCTGACCGCTACTCGACGGTGACGGTCTTCGCCAGGTTGCGCGGCTGATCGACGTTCAGGCCGCGCAGGCGCGCGATCCGGTAGGCGAGCAGCTGCAGCGGCAGGACGGCGAGCGGCGCCTGCAGGAACGGGTGCGTCCTCGGCACGTAGATCACGTCGTCGGCGTGATGCTGGATGTCCTCGTTGCCGTCGGTCGCGATCGCGATCACCTGCGCCCCGCGCGCCCGCGTCTCCTGGATGTTCGAGACGACCTTGTCGTAGACGTGCGAGTCGGTCGCGACCACCACGACCGGCGTCTGCTCGTCGAGCAGCGCGATCGGCCCGTGCTTCATCTCACCGGCCGAGTAGGCCTCGGTCGGGATGTAGGAGATCTCCTTCAGCTTCAGCGCGCCCTCGAGACAGACCGGCAGGCCGATGTGGCGGCCGAGGTAGAGGAAGAACGGCTTCTCGTAGTGCCGCTCCGCGATCTCCTCGATCGGGTGGCTGCCGTCCAGGAACTCGGCGATCTTCTCCGGCAGCGAGTGCACCTCGTCGAGCAGCGCCTGGATCTCCTCCGGAGGCAGCGTCTCGCGCACCTGCGCCAGCTTGAGCGCGACGAGATAGAAGAGCGCCACCTGTGCGGTGAAGGTCTTCGAGGCGGCGACGCCGATCTCGAGGCCGGCCCGCGTGTAGAGGACCGAGTCGACGTCGCGGGTGATCTGCGAGCCCATCATGTTCGTGACCCCGAGCGTGTGCGCGCCCTTCTCGCGGGCCAACTTCATCGCCGAGAGCGTGTCGCGGGTCTCGCCCGACTGCGAGATCCCGATCACGAGCGTGTCCGGCCCGATCACCGGGTTGCGATAGATCCACTCGCTGGCGATGTCCGGCTCGACCGGGATCCGTGCCCACTCCTCGATCACGTAGCGGGCGACGACGCCCGCGTGGTACGAGGTGCCGGCCGAGAGGAGCACGACCCGGCGGAGGCCTCGCAGCTCGTCGTCGGAGAGGCCGAGGCCCTCCAGCTCGAGCCGGCCGTGCCGGACGCGGTCGCCGATCGTCTCGGCCACGGCCTCGGGCTGCTCGAAGATCTCCTTGAGCATGAACGTCTCGTAGCCGCCCTTCTCGGCGCCCTCATCGTCCCAGTCGAGCTCGATCGGCTCGCGCTCGGCCGGGCTGCCGTCGGGGCGGGTGAAGGTGGCGCCCTCGGGCGTGATCGCCACGATGTCGCCGTCCTCGGGGAACTGGACGAGCCGCGTCTCGCGCAGGAAGGCGGCGGCGTTCGAGGCGAGGAACATCTCGCCGGAGCCGATGCCGACGACCATCGGCGTCTGCTGGCGCGTGCCGACGAGCAGGCCGGGGTGGTCGTGGTGGATGACGACGAACGTGAAGTGGCCCTCGAGCTCGGCGATTGCGCGCCGCACGGCCTCGACGAGGTCGCCGTCGTAGTGCTGCTCGACGAGGTGGGAGACGGTCTCGGCGTCGGTCTCGGAGCTGAAGTCGTGGCCGTCGGCCTGCAGGCGCTCGCGCAGCTCGCGGTAGTTCTCGACGATCCCGTTGAGCACGATCGAGAGCTTGGAGCCGTCGCAGCCGGTCAGCGGGTGCGCATTCGCCTCGGTCACCGCGCCGTGCGTGGCCCAGCGCGTGTGGCCGAGGCCGGTCGTCGAGCCGGAGCCGTTCGGGCCGGCTGCGAGCTTCAGGTTCTGGAGATTGCCGACCGCGCGGACGTAGTCGAGGCCGCCGTCCTCACGGAGCGCGATCCCGGCCGAGTCGTAGCCCCGGTACTCGAGGCGCTCGAGCCCCTGGAGGAGCAGCGGCTTCGCGGCTCTCGAACCGACGTATCCGATGATTCCGCACATCGCGTACCCCCTGCGGTCGTCCGACTCCCGGTGGTCGTCTGCTCGGCGGCGTCGCCTCCTGAACGCGAGAAAGCCCGGCTTCCGGACCCCGCCTTCGTCGCCGGGATCAGCCGAGCTCTCGACTCACGAGCGCCGCGATGCTACCACAGAGGCGGTCGGCCTCCTCGGCCGTTTCCGCCTCGCCGAGCACGCGGATCACGGGCTCCGTGCCGGACGGCCGGACGAGCACGCGGCCGGCCCCACCGAGCTCGGCGTTGAGTCGCTCGGCCTCGTCCAGGACCGCCTGCGGCAGCTCGCGCCGCGACACCGCCACGTTGCGCTTCGCCTGCGGGAAGACCGGCATCACGGCGGCAGCTTCGGACAGCTTGCGGCCCGCGAGCGCGCGGCAGAGCAGCAGCGCCGCCACGAGGCCGTCACCCGTGTCGTGGCCGACGAGGTAGATGATGTGGCCCGACTGCTCGCCGCCGAGCACCGCACCCTCGCGGCGCAGGGCCTCGAGCACGTAGCGGTCGCCCACGTCGGTGGTGAAGACTCTGATCCCGCGCTCGGCCATCAGCCGGTGGAAGCCGAGGTTCGTCATCACCGTCACCGCGACGGCCTCGATTCCCTCGAGCCCGAGCGCGAGGATCGCCAGGATCTGGTCGCCGTCCACGACCGCCCCGGTCTCGTCGACGGCGAGCATCCGATCGCCGTCGCCGTCGAAGGCGATGCCGAGGTCGCAGCGCTCTTCGACCACCTTGCGGCTCAGAGCCGCCAGGTCGGTCGCGCCGCAGCCGACGTTGATGTTCGTCCCGTCCGGCTCGTCACCGATCGCCACCACCTCGGCCCCGAGGCTGCGGAAGGCGTCGGGGGCCAGACCCGCATAGGCGCCGTTCGCCGAGTCGACCGCGATCTTGCGGCCGCCGAGATCGGTCTCGAAGCGCTCGAGCACGTGCTCGAGGTAGCTCTCGGTCGCGACGTCGACGCGGACGACGGAGCCGCCGCCGGGCGCCGGCGCGTCGAGGAGCGCCTCGATCTCCTCCTCCTGCGCGTCGCTCAGCTTGCGGCCGTCGCGGGTGAAGAGCTTGACGCCGTTGTACTCGGGCGGGTTGTGGCTCGCGGAGATGACCGCGCCGAGGTCGAGCGCCAGCAGCGCGACCGCAGGCGTCGGCACGACGCCGGCCAGCACCGCGGTGCCGCCGGCCGAGGCGATCCCGCGCGCGAACGCCTCCTCGAGCTCGGGCCCGGACGCACGGGTGTCGCGGCCGACGAAGACGCGGCCGCCGCCGGACCAGAGGGAGGCGGCCTTGCCGAGCCGCTCAACCAGGTCCGGGGTCAGGAACTCGCCGACGATGCCACGGACGCCGTCCGTGCCGAAGAGCCGCCGCAAGAGCGGGTCAGCGCTTGCTGAACTGCGGTGCCTTGCGCGCCTTGTGCAGCCCGGCCTTCTTGCGCTCGACCTGGCGTGCGTCTCGCGTCAGGAAGCCCTCGCGCTTCAGCGGCACGCGCAGCTCCGGATCGGCCTCGACGAGGGCACGGGCGATGCCGTGTCGTACCGCCCCTGCCTGACCGGTCGGCCCGCCGCCGTGCACTCGCACGCGGATGTCGTACGTCCCCTCCGCGCCGGCCGTCTTCAGCGGCGCGAGCGCAAGCGTCCGGTGCCACGCGCGCGGGAAGTAGTCCTCGATCGTCCTGCCGTTGAACCAGGTCGTGCCGTCGCCGGGCCGCAGGATCACGCGCGCGACCGAGGTCTTGCGCTTGCCCGTGCCGAGGTACTGAGCGATCTCTGCCATCACATCTCCAGGGGTTTCGGGGCCTGGGCCTCGTGCGGGTGGTCCGGGCCGGCGTAGACCTTGAGCTTCGTCAGCTGGGCGGCCGCGAGGCGATTCCTGGGCAGCATGCCCTTGACGGCCTTGCGGATGACCTCCGTCGGGCGCCGGTCGAGCTGCTCGCGCAGCGTCCGGCCCCTGATCCCACCCGGGTAGCCGGAATGCCGCCAGTACATCTTCTGGTCGAGCTTCTGCCCGGTGACGTGAATCTTCTCCGCGTTGACGACGATGACGAAGTCGCCCGTGTCCGTGTGCGGCGTGTACTGCGGCTTCGTCTTGCCGCGCAGCGTGTCGGCGATCCGGGTCGCGAGCCGCCCGAGGGTCTGGCCCTCGGCGTCGACGACATACCAGTCGCGCGCGACTTCGCCGGGCTTTGCGGAGTAGGTCTTCTGCATGAGAAAGGGCGCGAACAGGGCTGTCCGCGGCGGTGGAGTGTAGCAGGGAGGGCAGCCGCGACAGCTTCGCGAGCGGCCTGGCTTTCGCACGTTCCGGATGCGATGATCGCGGGCGGGCCGTGGCCCGCTGCGGCACGCGAATCGGGTCATTTCGATTGGAGGGGTCTCATGAACCATGTGAATCGCCGGATCCGGGCGGCCTTCGCGGCGCTCGTGGCCGTCGGCGCTGCAGCCACGGTGCTCACAGCGCCGGCCGGCGCCTGGGAGTACACGCGCGTCACGGGTGATGCCGGCTCGGTCTGGGTGCCGCCGGTGTTCCCGTTCGAGGACGGCCGCTACACGACCTACGGCCCCTTCCTCATGTTCACGACGTTCGATGGCCCGTACCTGTATCGCAGCCCCGCCACGCAGGGTGAGCAGGCCGTCCAGGGCGTCTACCTGGTCCAGCGCTGGAATGGCACGAACTGGTACGTCGCGAGCCGCCAGAACACCGCTCCGATCACGATCCCCGCCGGCGCGAAGGGCGCGTACCTGCCACGACTCTGGCGCTCGCCGGGCGGGAACCAGCTCTACAACCGCGGCTACTTCCGGGTGCAGTGGCTCTTCGCCTGGGCGGGCGACGGCCAGGCCCTCGGCTCGACGATCATGAGCCCGGACCGCATCGGCGACCTTCGCTGCAGGCAGATGCTCCGTCCCTGTTACGCCACCGCCAGGTCGGTGCGTCTCGGGCGCTTGTTCGCCACGGGAGGCGGGTGGTAGTGGCTTCGACAGCCACGTCCTAGACCGCCGTCGCCTCGGCCGTCCCGGTGGAGCTCCGTCGACCTGACGCGAGCCAGAGCGCCGGGGCGGCTGCGAGCAAGGTGGCGGCGAGCGCGAGCGCCGTCGCGCCGGTCTCCGAGAGCAGCACCCCGCCCGAGAGGGCGAGCACCGCCCCGGCCGAGGCGGCGAGGAGGTCGTTGAAGCCGATCAGCCGGCCGCGCTCGCCCGGGGCGGCGAGCTCGACCAGCTCCGCCGTTGCGGCGACGTACGAAAGGCTCCAGCCGAGACCGAGGCCGAAGAGCGAGAGGCTCATCCCGGCGATCCCGTCGAGCGGCCACAGGAGTACGTTCGAGCAGGCCATCACGGCGAGCCCGATCACGATCGCGCGGCGGTGGCCGAGCCACTGGACGATGTCGCCGACGAAGAGAATCAGGCCGTACATCCCGACGATGTGGACGCTGATGATCGTGAAGACATCGGCCTGGTGATGGTGGTGGCCGATCGCCACGTAGCCGCTCAGGTTCATCACCCCGACCATCACGGCGAAGCTCGAAACGGAGCCGATCAGGGCGGTCGGCACGCCCGGGCGACGAAGCAGCTCGCGCATCGGGGCGGCGCGCTCGTCCGGTTGCCCGCCCGCTTGCGTCCGCAGCACCTGGCCGATCGTCTTCGGGTCGGGACGTACCGCGAACGAGAGCACGAGCCCGACAGCCATGAAGACCGATGCGGAGAGCCACGGGACGACGAGGTCGCTCGGGGTCAGCTCGCGACCCGCGAACATCGGCCCGAACACGAGCGGCCCGAAGATCGCCGCCGAGACGGCGCCGAAGAGGACGAGCGAGATGCCACGGGCGCGCCGCTCGGGCTGGAACATCTCCGCGGCCGCCGCGCGGGAGAGCAGGACGATCGAGCCCGAGGCGCCGAAGAGCGCGAAGCCGACGATCACGAGCGGGGTCGACTCGAGCTTGCAGCCGAACCCCGTCGCGAGCGCGGCGAGGATCCCGGCGACGAATCCGGCTCGAATCACCGGCATGCGGCCGACGCGATCGCCGAGCCGGCCGGCCGGGAAGACGGCGGCCGCCCCCGCGGTGAGGTAGATCGCCGGCCCGAGCCCGAGGATCCCCTCGATCCCGGTCACGGCGACGAGCGTCACCGTCGACAGCGCGACGAACAGCTGCACGGCCCCGTTCAGGCAGACGAGCCCGGCCGCAAGCAAGACCGCGTTCCGCGTGATCGGGAAGCGCTGCATCCGCCTATCCCATCAGGGCGAGCAGGCCCTCGCGAAACGAGGTCGCGCCACCGCGGGCGGGGTGTCGCACGTACGGCGCGCCCAGCGCCTCCGCCGCGACCCGGCCGATCGCAACCACGCGGCGGCCGGCGGCGAGCGCGAGCGCGTACTGCACGCCCGCGGCGACCTCGCCCCGGGACGGCCGCCGGTTCGAGCACGCCGTGCCGGGATGCGTCGGCACCGCATTCCAGAGCAGCACGTCGTCGACGACGTCGAGTTCGACGAGCGTCCGCTGGACGATCGTGGCGCTCGCCTCCGCCGGCCCGACGCCCGTCAACTGCCGCTCGGAGGTGAAGGCGAGCCCCGAGACCCGCGCACCCCGGTAGCCGGCCGCCTCGCCGACGAGCAGCCAGCGAGCGCTCTGCCGTGCGGCCAGATACGCCCGCAGCCGCTGCCGCCGCAGCGCCGAGCCGGCGTACTGGTTGAAAGTGGCGCCGATCGAATCGGCGGCGAGGCGGGTGACGAGGTCGGGCACGAACGGCACACTAGGCAGATGATCCGCCGCCGCGTCACCGTGACGGGCCGGGTGCAGGGCGTCTTCTTCCGGGAGACGATGCGCCGGCGCGCCGAGTCGTCCCGCGTCGCGGGCTGGGTGCGGAACAACGGCGACGGCAGCGTCGAGGCCGTCTTCGAGGGCGAGCCGAAGGCGGTCGAGCGGCTCGTCGACTGGTGCCGCGAAGGGCCACGCGGGGCGCGGGTCGAGTGGGTGGACGTCGCGAGCGAGGAGCCAGAGGGGCTCGCGGCGTTCGAGAGCCGCTAGCGCCTAACGCTCCGGTGTGCAGACGCGGTCGCCCGGCCCGACGAGGCGGTCGAACAACTCGTTGAAGCGGGCGTCGGCGGCGCGGTCGAAGCGACCGAGGAGTCCCGGGCCTTCCCACCGCACGACGGGTGTGACGCCCGGCCCCATTGCGGTCAGGCGGTGCCGCTTGCCATTCCCCGGCCCGCGGGGCTCCCGCGTCGGATAGCCGGCCGGCGGGGCCTGCGGGGCGAACGAGTAGCAGAAGGCGCCGTTACGACTGTGCGTGACGATCGCCGTGTCGTGTCGCCAGCCCGGGCCGTACGTCGAGTTGAACGTGTCGATGTAGATGAAGCGCGCATACGGGTCGGAGCGGGTGCTCGAGGGCGTCCGGAAGCCGAAGACCGGCTCGCCGCGATACGTCAGCCGGCCGAAGACGCCCTGGAAGGAGCCGCCGTAGGTCCAGTTCGGCGACGCCTCAAGATCGGGCAGCGGACCCGTCCAGTGCGAGACGTGCAGCTCGTGGGCGCGCTGCGCCGGGAGCCACGGCTCGAAGCCGCGCATCGGCAGCAGCCGCTGCCAGCGCTGCAGCGCCCAGTACGAGCCGTCAGGCGCCTTGCATGCGGTGACGAGCAGCTCCAGCCGCGGGCCGTCGTACGGGCGGCAGGAGTTCCTGAACCGTTTCCAGACGGCGGCGCCGTAGCGATGGAGCCCGCCGGTGTAGTCGAGGGAGAAGCGCACCTGCGGCCGGTTCGGGTCGCGCGCATGGGCGTTGATCGCGCGCCAGACGAGCACGTTGCGGTGCGCGCCGTCCGATCGCGTGTACGAGATGAGCGCCTGGCCGCGGGCGTTCACTTGCAGCGTCACGTCGCGGACGTCGACGTCGCCGAGCTGCTGGCTCGCGTGTGCCGGGCCGGGGAGGGCCGCGAGGGCGAGCGGAACGAGCACGAGCAGGCGGAGGAGCGGGCGAAGCATACGGCGGCGCCAGGGTAGCGCTCCGACCGGCGGCCCCGCCGCCGAGCGGCGGCGGCACGCTCCTGCTGCGGTCAGCTGAGCCGGCGCAGGAGACCGAGCGCGCCCTGGCTCCAGGGGACGCGATGCGTCGTGCCCGTCGACCCGAGCCGCTCACGGTGCGCGAGGTACCAGTCGTAGGTCGAGCACAGGGTCTCCTCGTTCGAGAGGCGCGGCTCCCAGCCGAGCAGGTCGCACGCCTTGTCGATCGCGACGAAGGAGTCCTTGTGCGCCGTCCGGTAGTGCCATTCGGCGAGCGGCGAGACGCGGGCGAGCTCGAGCACGCGGAGCGCGAGCTCGGCCGGACGTGCGGGCACCGGCCGGAGCTTCGACGCCGAGCCGGCGTGCTCGATCAGCGCCCCGAGATCCTCGCGAACCGTGCCGAACCGGGCCGCGCCGACGTTCAGCGCCTGGCCGCTCACGCCGTCGGCCTCGAAGCAGCGGACGACCGCTTCGACGAGATCCTCGACCGCGAGGAGCTGGTAGCGGTTCGTACCGTCGCCGAGGATCGGGATCCGACGGCCCTCGCGGATCCAGTCGAAGAGGATCTCGAAGACGCCGAGCCGCTCCGGGCCGACGAAGGTCTTCGGCCGCACGATCACGGTGTCGAGCCCGCGCCGGGCGAAGTCGAGTGCCAGCCCTTCCGCCGCGATCTTCGACTCGCCGTAGGCGCCGACGCCGACCAGCCGGTCGTCCTCGGAGATCGGGTGGTGGTCCGGCACGCCGTACACCGCCGTCGAGGAGATCAGCACCACGCGGCGCACGCCGGCCTCGCGCGCAGCGGCGAACGCGGTGGCGGCTCCATCGACGTTGACCGAGCGGATCGCCTCGGGGGAGCTCTGGATCGGCAGCGCCGCAGCCGCGTGCACGAGCACGTCGGCGCCGGCCACGAGGCGCGCCGCGTCGCGCTCGTCGCGGATGTCGCCGCGAAGCTCCTCGACCGCCTGCTCGAGCTCGGGCTCGTCGAGTGCCGCCGGGTCGAGCGTGCGCACGGTGTGCCCGTCCGCGAGCAGACGGCGCGCGAGGTGCAGGCCGAGGAAGCCCGCGCCGCCGGAGATCGCGACCAGGGGCACTACCGGTGGAGGCTAGCCGCGGTCCCCGCAACGGGCGCCGGGTCCTCCGGGGGAGGAGGCGCCGAGTTGACGAGGATGGCAGCGGCGAGCAGCACGGCGATCCCGACCGCGCTCTCGCCGAGGAGGCTGCGGCGCAGCCGGCTGCCTCCCTCCGCCCCGCGCGCGAGCCGCGGCGCGACGAGAAGCTTGTGCGCGCCGCCCCACGCGAGCGCGAGCCCGACGAGAGCGAGCTTCGCCAGCAGCACCCGGCCGTAGTCCTCCCGCCAGAGGTCGGCGACGTGCGGCAGCCGCTGGACGGCGAGGTAGAGGCCGGCGACGAGCAGCAGCCCGATCGCCACGGTCGCAAGCTGCGAGAAGCCGAGGAAGGCGCGCCGCCGCAGCTCGGGCGCCGCCGGCCAGACCGCGACCGCGAGCGAGACGAGCCCGCCCGCCCAGATCGTGGCCGCCGAGAGATGGATCCAGTCGGCGAGCTCGGAGACCCTTGTCGAGTTCGGCTCGACCGCGGAGTGCCCGGACAACGAGAGTCCGGCGGCGAGCGCGAGGCCGAGCCCGAACGCCGGCCAGAGCAACACAGTGCGATCGGTCAGCCAGGCGAGGAAGACGAGCGCGGCAACGACCGAGTAGCCGAGAGTCATCACGACGAACGCCTGGCCGAAGCGCGTGCCGCTCGCGATCGGCGAGAGGTCGCCGTAGAGCAACCGCCCGAACGGGAGCTGCAGCGCGTCCTCTGCCCGCATCACAAATCCGACGATCCCGGTCTCGAGAGTGGCGACGACACCGATGCCCGCGAGCAGCAGCAGGCGCCGCTCGACGCGCGGCGGCACCGGCGCCCCGCGTAGCGCGACCAGGCGGAAGGCGAGCGAGCCGAGCAGCAGCGCCAGCGAGACGAAGAGGCCCCAGCGGATCAGGTCGTCCGAGAGGCCAGGCCCGGTCGAGCCCCAGGCCTCGGTGGGCGGCGGGGCGTCGACGCGGAGGCCGAACGTGAAGACACCGGAGCTGACGTGGCCGTCCGACGCGAGCGCCTGCCAGCGCACGGTGTACCCGCCGCGCGGGAGGCCGGGCCGGAGCCGGGACTCGATCTGCCGTGGGTCACGGCCCGACCGCGGCCGCGCGGAGACGAGCCTGCCCTCGGGCGTCCGCACCTCGATCGAATGCGCGAGCGGCGTCACCGCCTGGTTGAAGCGGAGGACGATCTGCGCGCGGCGCCTGCTCGACTCGGCCCTGGACCCCGGGTGTCGCTCCGGTCAGCGTCGCGTGCGCGCGGGCCTGCGCGGGCAGGGCGAGCGCGAGCAGCACAGCGATGAGGGCGGCACGCCTCACCGTGGGCTACCGCCGCTTGCGAGCTCGGAAAGATGTCCGAAGATCGGGGCCAGGTCGCGGTCGGCATACAGCAGCGCTGCGATCGCGACGAACGTCAGCGCGAAGCCGAGGCGCCACACGGGCCACCGCGGTCGCAGGGCTGCACCGAGCGGGAAGGCGGTGGCGAGGACGCAGGTCCAGCCGAGAGCGTGGTGGAGGAACGCGGCGCGCGAGAAGAGCCAGGGGTTCTGCTCGTGGACGAGAAACGCCAGCCCGGAGACGAGGAGCGCCGCCGCGCTCGTGAGCGACCACCAACGGCCGGAGAGCTTGCCCCGTACGAGCGCGAGCTCGACGCCGCCGGCCAGCATCGCCACCTGCGCCCAGATGCTGTGCGCGAGCATGTGCATGGTCGAGTTCGTGAAGAAGACCGAGACCGGCCAGAGCAGCAGGCCGAGCCCGAAGGCGAGGGTCGGCCAGAGGTACGCCCGCCAGCGACGGCGTCGCCAGACGGCCTGACCCACGATCGCCTCGGCCAGCAAGCAGAGCCCGAGGGCGAGGAAACCGGTCGCGAAGAGCCAGTGGACGACTTCAGAGCGCGGTTGCATCGTCGTCGAGAGACACGAGATCCTCGAGCAGTCCAGGAGCGACGACGACGGCGAAGAGCACACCCACGAGGACGACGAGCAGCGGAGGCTGCACCGCGAGCGACCAGAAGCCCTCGCCGCGTGGATGGAGCAGGGTCAACCGGTACGGCTGCGCGACCGCCCACACGAGCCCGGCCAGCGAGGTGCACGGGCCGATCAGCTGGAGCGCGAGCACACGAACCGACCGCCTCTCGGCGCGCTCCTGGAGGGTGGTGGCGGCCTCGGAGCTCATGTGGTGCCACCCACAGTCTGCACCGGCCGGGGTGCCCTGCGCAAACGAGGCACTCCCCCCTCTCGGTCGGTCCAGGCATATTGGTCCAAGCGAGGAAAGATGAACGAGCCGACTTCTCACAGCCTGAGCGAGCATCCGGTCTCGTCGGTCGACCGCGAGGACGACGCAGTGATCGTCCGCCTCGTCGGCGAGCTGGATCTCTACAACGCCCCCGAGCTTCGCGCGGCGCTGCTCGAGGTGCTCGCCGAGGAGCCACAGCGGCTCGTGCTCGACCTCGGCGAGGTCGACTTCGTCGACTCGACCGCGCTTGGCGTGCTGATCGAGACGCGGACGAAGCTCGACGACCCGCAGTCGTTCCTGCTGGCCGCGCCGGGCGTCGAGACTCATCGTGCGCTGCAGGTCTCGGGCCTCGACAGGCACCTGTCGGTGCACCCGAGCGTCGAAGCCGCGCTCGCGGCGCCTCTCGCCCGGCCGTAGTGCGCACGCGGCTCGTTGTCGCGGCGGTGGCGGTGACTGCAGGTGGCGCCGTCGCGGCCCTGGCGCACGCGCAGTCCCAGGCGAACGGCCTCCCCGCCTACACGGAGGGATATCTCCGCTGGCCACGCCTGAACGCGGCCGTGATCCGGGGCGGCTCGCCGGCGCACAGTGGGATCAAGAACGTCTATGCGAGCAAGCAGCGGGCAGGGAGCCCGAGGCGCTTTCCCGACGGGACAGTCGTCGTCAAGACCATCCGCGCGGGCTCGTTCGTCGACCGCGTCGCGGTGATGAGGAAGGCGAGCGGCCGCTGGCGCTTCGTCGAGTACACCCGGCCAAGCCCGCGTGCTCGCTTCGCCGTGCTCGCCCAGGGGCAGCTCTGCCTGAGCTGCCACGTCCAGGCTCGCGCCCGCGACTACGTCTTCACGCGCGGCTGAGCCTCGAGCAGCCGCTCGAGCGTCGGCTCGACGCCGAGCAGGTCGCGTAGCCCCTCGTAGGCCCTGCGTGCCGCAGGCCCGGCCGGTCGCCCGCGCGTGGCGCGGATCAGCACGTTCTTCGGCGTGTGCTCGAGGTCGACGAACTCGACGAGCTGCGTCCGGTAGCCGGCGAGCTCGAGCAGCTGGGCGCGCAGACTGTCGGTGGCGAGCGCGGCCATGCGCTCCTTGACGAGCCCCTGACGGAAGAGCGGCGCAAGCGGCTCGGCCGCGTGCAGCTGGCGGAAGGCCTCCTTGTGGCAGCACGGGACGGCGAGGATCACGCTTGCCTCCCACGCGACCGCCTGGGCGAGCGCG
The DNA here is from genome assembly GCA_963808915.1 of uncultured Gaiellaceae bacterium. Lineage (GTDB taxonomy): Bacteria > Actinomycetota > Thermoleophilia > Gaiellales > Gaiellaceae > CAVTBT01. The sequence continues at coordinate 422,895 of CAWEHJ010000003.1, forward strand.
TCGTCCGTCGCGGTGTCGCAGGCGTGCAGCGAGACGACCAGGTCGACCGGGCCGCCCGCGTCGAAGCCCGCGATGTCGCCCTGCTCGAAGCGCAGGCCCGCCGCCCCGAACCGCGCCGCGAGGGCTGAGCAGGCCTCGACCACGTCGGCCTTCCGGTCGATTCCGACGATCTCGACGTCGCGTCCCCGGAGCTCGGTCAGCAGGTGATGGACGGCGAAGGTGAGGTAGGACTTGCCCGAGCCGAAGTCGACGACGCGCAGCGTCCCCTCGGACGGAAGCGAGGGCACGACGTCGTCGACGAGCTCGAGGAAGCGGTTGACCTGGCGGAACTTGTCGTAGCGGGACTTCCGCACGCTGCCCTCGGGCGTCATCACGCCGAGCTCGACCAGGAACGGCACCGGCCGGCCCTCCTCGAGCAGGCGGCGCTTGCGCCGGTCGTGGGCGCGGTCGGCGGCGGGGCGCGTCGGCGGGCGGCGCAGGACGGTGTCGCCGAGCACCTGCCAGTCGGCCTCGGCGCTCTGCAGCAGCGCCTGCCGGTACTCGCCGAGCAGGGCGGTCACGCGCTCCCGTGCCTCGGCGGGCGGCAGGTTCTCGTCGGTCGTCCGGTCGGCGAGGTGGCGCGTGAAGCGGTACGCGGTCGCGCCCTTCAACTCGACGGGCTCGACGGTCACGCGCCGCGGCACGTCCTTCGCGGCCGGCCGGGAGAGCACCGCCCGGGTCAGCGCGTCGCGGGCGAAGAGGTCGTCGACGAGGGCGTCGCGCTCGGCCATCTCACAGCCCGTAGGTCTCGAGCAGGCGGAGCCAGAGCTCGCTGCGGGTGGGGAAGCACGGCACCGCGTGCCAGAGCCGCTCGAGCGGCACCTCCCCGACGACGGCGATCGTGGCCGCGTGCAGCGACTCGGCGATCTCGGCGCCCGTGATCGTCGCGCCGACGACGACGCGCCGGTCCTCGTCCACGACCAGCCGGGACGTGCCAGCCGCGCCCTTGCCGACGAACGAGCCACCCGCGTTGCCGCCCGTCTCGACGTCGACCGCGCGAGCCCGCAGCCCCTGCTGCTCTGCGCCTGGCGAGCGTCCAGCCGACGGCCCCGACCTGCGGGTCGGTGAAGATCACGCGCGGCGAGCGAGGCCCGTCGGAGAGCAGCCGCTGCGGCTCGCCGAGCACGCCGTCCGCGGCGAGACGGCCCTGGTACTTGCCCATGTGGGTCAGCAGCGCACGGCCGTTCGCGTCGCCGATCGCCCAGAGCCAGTCGTGGCGCGTCGAGCGGAGCGTCTCGTCGGTCTCGACCGGCTTGCCGGGCTCGAGCCCGATCGTCTCCAGGCCGAGGTCGCCGGTGGCGAGCTTGCGGCCGGTGGCGACGAGCAGCTCGTCGGCCTCGATGCTGCCGCCGTCGTCGAGCTCGAGCGTGACCACGCCGTTGCGGGAGACGCGCGTCGCCGTCCTGCCGAAGCGCAGGTCGGCGCCCCGCTCGGTCAGCGACGCCGCCACCTGCTCGCCGGCGAACGGCTCTTCGCGGGCGAGCAGCCGGTCGCCGCGCTCGACCACCGTCACCCGCGAGCCGAGCGACGTGAAGGCCTGCGCCAGCTCGGAAGCGACGACGCCGCCGCCGAGGATCGCGAGCCGCGGCGGCACGACCGACGCCGTCGTCGCCTCGCGGTTCGTCCAGGGCTTCGCCTCATCGAGACCGGGAATCGGCGGGACGAGCGGCGACGACCCGACGGCGACGACGACCCCTCGGCGCGCTTCGAGCAGCTCGTCGCCGACGCGCACCTTCCGCTCGCCCTCGAAGCGGCCGTGCCCGCGGACGGCCCGCACGCCGCGCTCCTCGAGCCACGGCAGGTACGACGAGTCGTCGAGGTCATGGATCACCTGGTCGCGCCGGCGGAAGACGGCCTCGACATCCAGCTCGCCCGACGCGGCCTCGGCCGTCCCGGGCACGCGACGCGCCTCGGCCAGCAGCTCACCCGGCCGCAGGAGCGCCTTCGAGGGCATGCAGGCGTAGAAGGAGCACTCACCGCCGATCAGGTGCTTCTCCACGAGCGCCACCTCCAGGCCGCGCTCGCCGAGCCGTCCCGCGCAGACCTCGCCGGCCGGCCCGCCTCCGATCACGACCACGTCGACCTGGGTCACGTCGCCAGCCTACAAGCGGCTACCGTGCGGGCCGTGGACGTCACGGAGGCGAGTTTCGAGCAGGACGTCGTCGAGCGCTCGCGCGAGGTTCCGGTCGTCGTCGACTTCTGGGCCGACTGGTGCGGGCCCTGCCACATGCTCGCGCCGGTGATCGAGAAGGCCGTTGCCGCGCGAGAGGGAGCGATCGAGCTCGCGAAGGTCGACGTCGACGCCAACCCCGGCCTCTCCTCGCGCTTCGGCGTCCGCGGGATCCCGGCCGTCAAGGCGTTCCGCAACGGGCACGTCGTCGCCGAGTTCGTCGGCGCCCAGCCGCCGTCGGCCGTCGCCTCGTTCCTCGACGGCCTCACCGGGCCTTCGCGCGCGGAAGGGCTGGTCGAGGAGCTCGAGCAGGCCGGAGAGCTCGAGGGGGTGCTCGAGCCGCTTCGCGCCGGCGATCAAGAGACGGCGCTCGAAGCGATCGTCGCCGCCGTCGAGGCAGAGGCCGACCGGGACCGCCGCCACCGCCTCCGCGAGGCCGCTGTCGCAGTCTTCGCGGAGCTCGGCCAGGAGCACCCGCTCAGCCTGCGCTACCGCCGCCGCCTCGCCGCCGCGCTCTACTGACGCTGCACGCGAGCCAGCCCCTCAGAACGGCCACGTCCACCCGTTGACCTCCGGATCGTCCTCACCGTGCTCCCGCGTCCAGGCCCGGGCCCGCAGCCGCCGGTCCGCCATCTCCTGCCGCAGCCCCGCGGCGGTCTGGCCGAGCCCCGGCACCCGGTCGATCACGTCCATGACGAGATGGAAGCGGTCGAGGTCGTTCAGCATCACCATGTCGAACGGCGTCGTCGTCGTGCCCTCCTCCTTGTAGCCCCGCACGTGGAGGTTGTCGTGGTTCGTGCGCCGGTAGGTGAGCCGGTGGATCAGCCACGGGTAGCCGTGGTAGGCGAAGACGATCGGCCGGTCGACGGTGAAGAGCGAGTCGAACTCGCCTTCGGGCAGGCCGTGCGGATGCTCGCTGGCGGAGGCGAGCCGCATCAGATCGACGACGTTGACGACCCGCACCTTCAGGTCCGGCAGCTCCTCCCGCAGGATCGCCGCCGCCGCGAGCGTCTCGAGCGTCGGCACGTCGCCGCAGCAGCCGAGCACCACGTCCGGCTCGCCGCCCCCGTCGGTCGACGCCCAGTCCCAGATCCCGACCCCGCGGGTGCAGTGGACGACGGCCTCGTCCATCGAGAGGTACTGCAGCGCTGGCTGCTTGCCGGCCACGACGACGTTCACGTACTGACGGCTGCGCAGGCAGTGGTCGGCGACGGAGAGGAGACAGTTCGCGTCGGGCGGCAGGTAGACGCGCACCACCTCGGCCGACTTGTTCACGACGTGGTCGACGAAGCCCGGATCCTGGTGCGAGAAGCCGTTGTGGTCCTGCCGCCACACGTGCGAGGTGAGCAGGTACGTGAGCGAGGCGATCGGCCGCCGCCAGGGAATCTCGTTCGTCACCTTCAGCCACTTCGCGTGCTGGTTGAACATCGAGTCGACGATGTGGATGAAGGCCTCGTAGCAGTTGAAGAGCCCGTGCCTGCCCGTGAGCAGGTAGCCCTCGAGCCAGCCCTCGCACATGTGCTCGGAAAGGAGCTCGACCACCCGGCCCTCGGGCGCGAGGTCGACGTCGGTGGGCAGGATCTCGGCCTCCCACGCGCGGTCGGTCTGCTCCAGCACGGCGCCGAGGCGATTCGACTCCGTCTCGTCGGGGCCGAAGATCCGGAAGCTCGCCGGGTTGCGGACAACGACGTCGCTGAGGAAGCCGCCGAGCACTCGCGTCGCCTCCGCGCTCGAGGTCCCCGGTGACTCGACCTCGACGGCGTAGTCGCGGAAGTCGGGGAGCAGCAGGTCGCGAAGGAGCAGGCCGCCGTTCGCATGCGGGCTCGCGCTCATCCGCCGTTCGCCGGCCGGGCACAGCGCGGCGAGCTCGGACAGCAGCTGTCCGCTCTCGTCGAAGAGCTCCTCCGGCCGGTAGCTCCGCAGCCACTCCTCCAGCTGGGCGCGATGGGCGTCGTTCGTCCGGGTCTCGGCGAGCGGGACCTGGTGCGAGCGCCACGTGTCCTCGACCTGCACCCCGTCCACCTCGCGCGGGCCCGTCCACCCCTTCGGCGTCCGGAAGACGATCGCGGGCCAGGTCGGCCGGCCCTCGTCGCCCGAGGCCTTGATCGCCGCGATCCGGTCGAGCGCCTCGTCGAGCGTCGAGGCGAACCGGGCGTGCACTTCGAGCCCGTCCTCGTCGCCGAGCGAGGCGGTGAAGAGCAGCGGTTCGTAGCCGTAGCCCCGGAGGAGCGAGACGAGCTCGCCTTCCGGGATGCGAGCGAGCACGGTCGGATTGGCGATCTTGTAGCCGTTCAGGTGCAGAATCGGCAGCACGGCGCCGTCCGTCCGCGAGTTGAGGAACTTGTTCCCGTGCCAGCTCCCCGCCAGCGGCCCGGTCTCCGCCTCGCCGTCGCCGATCACGCAGGCGACGAGCAGGTCCGGGTTGTCGAACGCCGCGCCCTGGGCGTGCATCAGCGCGTAGCCGAGCTCGCCGCCCTCGTGGATCGAGCCCGGTGTCTCGGGCGCCGCGTGGCTCGGGATCCCGCCCGGGAACGAGAACTGGCGGAACAGCTCGCGCAGGCCGGCCTCGTCCTCGGAGACGTGCGCATAGAGCTCGCTGTAGGTCCCCTCGAGGTAGGCGTTCGCCACCATCGCCGGGCCGCCGTGCCCGGGGCCGCAGATGAAGATCGTCTCGAGATCGCGGGCCAGGATCGCCCGGTTCAGGTGTGCGTAGAGGAAGTTGAGACCGGGGGTCGTGCCCCAGTGGCCGAGGAGCCGCGGCTTGACGTGCTCGGCGACGAGCGGCTCCCGCAGCAGCGGGTTGTCGAGCAGGTAGATCTGCCCGACGGAGAGGTAGTTCGCGGCGCGCCAGTACGCGTCGAGGAGCTGCAGCTCGCGGTCGTCGGTCACCGCAGTGAGCCTACCCTCGTGCCTCCGCAGCATCGGCGTGTGCGTCGGCCTGCATCCGGTCGCGACGAGCCCCGGCTCTGCCGATCGAGTCGCCGCCGGCCTGGAGCACGACGGCCGCGACGACGATCGCGCCGCCGACGAGCGTGGTCGTGCTCGGCCGCTCGTCCTGGACGAGCCAGACCCAGGCCGGCCCGAGCGGCACCTCGAGCAGCGTGATCAGCGCGACCTCGGCAGCGGTGATCAACCGCGCGCCCATCGTCAGGAACGCGAGCCCGAGCCCCATCTGGCCGATGCCGAGCGCGAGGATCAGCCCGACGTCTCGCGTGGTCGCGGAGCCCGGCTGGGCGAACGGCCCGACCGCGATGAGCACGATCACCTGCGAGAAGCAGATCGCCGGAGCCATCGAGATGTCGCGCCGGTGCCGGGTGATCACGACGCCGACTGCGAACGACAGCGTCATCACCAGGGAGAGCGCCAGGCCGAGCCCGTGTGCGCCGCCCGGCCCGCCGACCATCACGGCGACACCGGCGACCGCGACCAGCATCGCCACCCCGGTTCGCCGCGAGATCGACTCGCGCAGCGCGACCCACGCGATCAGGGCCGCGGCGATCGGGGCGACCGCTTGGAGGAAGAGGACGTTCGCGACCGTGGTCTGGTTCAGCGCCACGATGAAGGAGCCCGACGCGACGGCGGTGCACGCCGCTACAGCGAGCTCGGCCCGCCCCATCGACGTGAAGGCCCGGAGCGTGGCGCGCCGCTCGGTGACCGCGACCAGAACCAGCAGCGTCAGCGCGGCGACGAGCGCGCGGCCGGCCACCTGCGTCGCCGTATCGACCGAGAGCTCGCGCTGGAGGACGCCCGCCGTCGACCAGGCGATCCCGGCGAGGGCGGCGTAGACCTGGCCACGGCGGCGGAGGTCGCGGCGCCGAGGCGGCGTCGGCAAGCTGATCGCGTCAGTCAACCGGCCGCCGCCGGCAAGACACGGCTGTCGATGCGAAAGGTTCGCTCTTTGCAGGGACTCTTACCTGATGCATGCGAGTGCGGATACCCCAACTCGGCTGGATCGTCGGTGCGTGGGCGGTTGCCTGTGCGCTCGTCATCGTGCTCGTCGGGCTCCTGCTCGGCGCCTGACCGGCGCGGCGATCGCACGGACCGGCCTACGCGCCTCGGTCGGGCTCGTAGGTGAGCACGAGCGCCTCGTAGGTCACTTGCCCGAGCATCATCGCGTCGGCGCTCGCAGGGCAAGACCCTCCTAGGCGAGCAGCTCCCGATGGCCGGCGAGGACGGCGAGCGTCCGGTCGATGTCCCCGTCGGTCGTGTAGAGGTGGGCCGCGAGCCGGACATTCTCGTCCCGCGAGGAGACGACGACGCGCTCGGCCGCCAGCAGCTCGACGAGGCGCTCCGCGTCGACCGAGCGGACGCAGACGAGCGGGCCGCGCTGCGCGGGGTCGCTCGGCGTCACGACCGAGGTGCCGAGCTCCTTCAGCCCGTCGATCAGCCTCGTGTTCAGCTCCGAGACGTGGCGCTCGATCGCCGGCACGCCGACCTCCTCGACGATCGACATGCCCGCCAGACCCGCGTAGATGTTCGGCACGGGCGGCGTGCCCGCGTCGAAGCGCCGCGCGTCGGCAGCCGGCGAGTAGTCGGAGATGTCCATCCGGAAGATGTCCTCGTCGGCGAACCAGCCCGTCTGCGTGGGGGTCAGCTGCGGCAGCAGCGAGCCGCGCACGTAGAGGAAGCCGAGTCCCGCGGACGCGAGCAGGTACTTGACCGTGCCGCCGGTGAGGAAGTCGACGTCGAGCGACGCGACCGGAAGGTCGATCGCGCCGATCGCCTGGTAGCTGTCGGCGAGGACGAGCGCTCCGCTCGCGTGCGCGAGCTCGGAGACCCCGGCGACGTCCTGCCGGTGCCCGGTGCGATACGACAGCGTCGTGCAGCAGACGAGCGCGGTCCGCTCGTCGATGGCCTCGGCCCACCGCTCGAGCGGGATCGAGCCGTCGGTGTCGGGACGAACGTGCACGACCTCGGCGCCGCGGAGCTCCTGCGCGTGCGCGATCTGGCCGACCGTCGGGAACTCGTACTCGGAAATCACGATCCGCGGCCGCGTCTCGAGGTCGAGCGCCGAGACGATCGCGGCGACGCCCTGCGAGACCGACGTGGTGACGGCGACCTCGGCCGGCTTCGCGCCGATCAGCCGTGCGAACGCCGACCGCGCCGACTCCGCCCGCTCGACCCAGTGCCCCCACTCGGCCCCGTTCGCGTCCCAGCCGGCCAGGTACTCCTCGTAGGCGGCGCGAACCCGCCTGGAGAGCGCTCCCTGCGAGCAGGAGTTGAGGTAGGTCGTGGTCGAGACGATCGGGAACTCGTCGCGGATCGACTCGCCCACGGAGCCGGCCTCGATCCGGGCGGGGGACGTCATCAGGGTCATCAGCTCAGCCTCCAAGCTAGAGGTTCGGGGCGTGGTCACGCCGGATTCGCACAGTAGGCGCGATCGCGTTCGCTTCTGACATGTCAGCGATTGAACGCTGGCCGCGGAGCTGGTGTCAAGCGCCCAACTCGTGCGAACATGTGTTCGTATGGCAGAGGCGACGATCCTCCACGCCGACCTGGACGCGTTCTTCGCGTCGGTCGAGCAGCGGGACGACCCTCGCCTGCGCGGGCGGCCCGTCATCGTCGGCGGCGGCGTCGTGCTCGCCTGCAGCTACGAGGCGAAGGCGTACGGGATCCGCTCCGCCATGGGCGGCGGGCTGGCGCGCCGGCTCTGCCCACGAGCCGTGGTCGTCCGGCCGCGCATGTCCGCCTACGTCGAGGCGAGCAAGGCCGTCTACGCCGTCTTCGAGGACACCTCGCCGCTCGTCGAGGGGCTGTCGATCGACGAGGCGTTCCTCGACGTCCGCGGGCTGGAGCGGATCGCCGGCACGCCGGCCGAGATCGCGGTCAGGCTGCGGCGCGAGGTGCGCGAGCGCGTCGGCCTGCCGATCACGGTCGGGGTGGCGAGGACGAAGTTTCTCGCGAAGGTGGCGAGCGGCGTCGCGAAGCCGGACGGGCTTCTCCTCGTCCCGCCCGACGGCGAGCTGGCGTTCCTCCACCCGCTTCCGGTCGAACGGCTCTGGGGCGTCGGGCCGGTCACCGCCGGAAAGCTCCGCGACCGCGGGATCACCACCGTCGGCCAGGTCGCCCTGTTTCCCGAAGGGGCGCTGGTCGGCATGCTCGGCCGCGCCGTGGGCCGGCACCTCCACGCCCTCGCGCACAACCTCGATCCACGGCCGGTCACGGTCGGCCGGCGGCGGCGCTCGATCGGCTCGCAGCGCGCGCTCGGCCGGGCGCGCCGTTCTCACGACGAGATCGACACGGCGCTCGTCGGGCTTGTCGACCGCGTCACGCGCCGGATGCGTGCGGCGCACCGCGTCGGCCGCACGGTCGTGCTCCGGCTCCGCTTCGGCGACTTCTCGCGTGCTACGCGCTCGCACACGCTGCCGCAGTCGACCGCGCAGACCGAGGCGATCCTCGCGACGGCACGCGGGCTGCTGGCGGCGGCGACGCCCGAGATCGAGCGTCGGGGCCTTACGCTCGTCGGCATCTCGATCAGCCAGCTCGAGGACGATCGCGCCGTCCAGCTCGTGCTGCCGTTCGACGCACACAGCGGCCTCGAGCTCGACGCCGCCCTCGACGAGGTGCGCGCCCGCTTCGGTGCGAACGCGATCACCAGGGGCGTGCTGCTCGGCCGAGACCAGGGGCTGACGATCCCGATGCTCCCGGACTGACACCATCCCCTCGTGCCGCACCTCGTCGTGGAGACCCCGCACGGCCCGGCGCACGTCCACCTGCACGAGGCCGAGAAGCCGCGCGGCGCGCTGATCCTCGGGCACGGAGCCGGCGGCGGGGTGACGGCACGAGACCTGGTCGCGGTGACGGGCGCGGCGCAGGCCGTGGCGTTCACCGTCGCGCTCGTCGAGCAGCCCTACCGCGTCGCCGGGCGGCGCTCACCCGCGCCTGCGCACCAGCTGGACACGGCCTGGACGGCAGTCGTCGAGCACCTGCGCAAGCACGAGCTGCGTGAGCTGCCGCTCGTTGTCGGCGGCCGCTCCTCGGGCGCGCGCGTCGCCTGCCGCACCGCTGCGGCGACGGGAGCCGTTGGTGTGATCTGCCTCGCCTTCCCGCTCGTACCGCCGAGTCGCGCCGGCTCGGCCGAGCGACCCAGCCGCCTGCCCGAGCTCGACGCGGTGACCGTTCCGACGCTCGTCGTCCAGGGCGTGAACGACCGCTTCGGCCTCCCGCCCGCGGCAGCGACGCGAACCGTCGTGCAGGTGCCAGGCGACCACAGCCTGCGGACGGATCCGGAAGCCGTGGCCGCCGCGGTTCGCGAGTGGCTCGCCCAGGTCATGGCCGGATAGCTCGCGTCGACGTCAGACGGAACGGTCAGCCGACGCGTGTCCATTCGCCGCTCCAGATGAAGCCGCGGATCCCGCAGCTGTCGTGGGCGGCGACCGTGGACAGCGTGAGCGTCGTGCCGGTCACGGTCCAGCGGTAGTCGGCATCGCCGCCGTACTCGTGGCACCACCAGCCACCCTCGGGCAGCTTGTCGCTCAACAGATGCATGATCACCTCGTTGTGGACGTGCAGCACCGTGGGCGTGGCCGCGTAGTCGGAGAGGAAGATGAAGCCGTTCCCCGTCTTGTTGCTGGCCGGAAAGACGAATCGGCCCGGGAACTGGTCGCGCATCCATCGCTTTTCGAACGTCAGGCGGTAGACGCCCGAAGGCGTGTACGTCCCCGGGTTGCCCTTGGACCCGAACTTCGGCGCGTCGGTGGTGTCGATCGTGCGCTGCCAGGTCCCGGCGAGCGCCTTCGGTGGCGGCTGCGCAGCGGCGACGCGGGCGACGACCGTGTGGGTCGCGACACTGCCGTCTTTCGCAGTCGCCCGAACCTGGAAGCGGTGCCGACCGGGCGCGAGCCAGGACGTCACGAGGTAAGCCCCGTCGTCGGCGTAGCTGTAGGGCGGGTTGCGCTCCGTCCAGCGGACGCTGCCGCCGTCGATCAGGAAGTCGACCCGGGCCACCTTGCTCGCCGGGATCGATGGGACCGCGAGCCAGCGGATCCGGCGTGGCAGGAGACTCTTGCCGTCGAGGCTCGACCTGACGGTGAAAGCCGTTGCGGCCGCGGATCCACCGGTGACCGAGGCGCGCGCGGGCGTCAGGGCCAGCGCACCCAGGATCAGCGGCACGAGAAAGGCCGTACAGGACAGCAGACGAACGAACTGGCGTTTCATTCCATCCTCCTGGCTCGAATGTCCCGGCCGGCTAGCCGGCCGGGATGATTCCGACCCGCTTCAGCGCGGCCCACGCGACGGCTGCCGCCTTCGCGTGCCCCTGCACGGAGAAGTGGCTCAGGTCGTTGGAGAGGTACTCGGGCCGATCGACGACGCGTCCGAACGCACCGCCGTCGTACCGGCACGCGGCGACGCGCTTGCAGCTCGCCGCGACCGCGGCCTCGTAGCCGTGGATCACCGACTCGAGGTAGGCGAGGCGCTTCGGTATGACGACCCCTCTGGCGTCGAGGAAGTCACACGGCCCGCTACCGCCGCCAATCCGCTTGCGCTGCACTGCGGTCAGCGCCCTGACGTTGGTGCCCGGGCTACCGAACTGGCTGACGACGAAGATTCGCGCGTCGGGAGCGCCCGCGGCGAGGACGTCGAGCGCCTTCGAGAACGCCGCTCCGAACGGCTTCAGGCGGCGCGGATCACTGCCGTCGCAGGCGATGTCGTTGTCGATGCTCTGGACGACGACGAGCTCCGGCGTGGGCTTCATGGTCACGGCCTTCCGCGCCTGGAGCACGAGCGACGTCACATCCGAGCCGTTGATCGCGAGATTGAACTTGTGCCCCCTGACCGCCGGGTTGTGCGCGAGGATCCGCGCGTAGAGGCTGTTCACGGCGGGGTTGTCGCCGGTCACCCACGAGTTGTGGCTCCAGCGCGCGCGAACGGGATCGGAGTCGAAGCCCGTCGCTCCCGAGTGACCGATCACCGCCAGCGAGCTCGGGTACGCGGGCGCGGCTGAACGTGCGGCAGCGGCAGGGGCAACTGCCGTCAACGGTGCGCAGACGCCGGCGGCGGCAGCGACCGCGGCAAGCGCTGCGAGGTGTGTGTTCGACATGCGCTCCATCGTGCGCGCCGCCCGCTACCGACGAGCTACCGACCGGCTACCGTCGCCCTGTGCTCGAGTTCCGGATCCTTGGCCCGCTGGAGGTCGCCGGGAGCCGACGGGACGATCCCGCTCGGCGGGCCGAAGCAGCGTGCGACGCTCGCGATCCTGCTGCTCGACGCAAACCGCGTCGTCTCGATCGACCGGCTCGCCGATCAGCTCTACGCCGGCCGTGCCCCCGTCACGGCGGCGACCCAGATCCACCGCCAGATCTCGGAGCTCCGCAAGGCGCTCGGCCAGGAGGCGAGGCTCGACACCGAGTCCCCCGGCTACGTGCTCCGCCTTTCTCCCGAGCAACTCGACCTGAAGCGGTTCGAGCGCCTGACCGCCGAGGCAGGCCGGGCCCTGGCGCGCAACGAGGCCGAGACGGCGTTCGAGCTCCAGCGTGACGCCCTGGCCGTCTGGCGCGGGCCGCCGCTCGCCGGCCTCGAGGACGAGCCGTTCGCACAGCTCGCGATCGCGCGACTGGACGAGATGCTGCTGGCTGCCCTCGAGCAACGCATCGACGCGGAGCTGGCGCTCGGCCGGCACCGCGAGCTCGTCGGGGAGCTCGACGAGCTCGCCGCAGAGCATCCGCTGCACGAACCGTTCGCTGCCCGTCTGATGCTCGCGCTCTACCGGTCGGGACGTCAGGCAGACGCCCTCGACGTGTATCGGCGCACTCGCGACCGGCTCGTCGCCGACTTCGGTATCGAGCCCGGGCGGGGCCTCCACGAGCTCGAGCGGGCGATCCTGAACCAGGATCCTTCCCTCGAGCTCGGCAGCGTTGCGGGCACTCGGCCGGATCAGCTCGTGCTCGTCCTGCCTTCGAGCGACGACCGGCTCGACGCACTGCTCGAAGCCGCCGCGCCGCTGGCGCGACTTCCCGGCCGGGCGTTGCTCATCGCGCGCCTGCTGGCCGACGAGGCACAGCTCACCTCGACCGTGGCCGTGCTGAGCGTTCGGCGCGCAGCGCTCGACGTCGAGACGCAGACGGCGGCGTTCACCACCGTGGATCCCGTTGCCGATGCTGTCCGCCTTGCGACGACATACGACGTCAGGCTCGTCCTGCTGGACGCATCGGGCCTCGACACGGACGCGCTCCCGGGCGATCTCGCCGCCATCCTCGAGCGTTCACCGGCCGATGTCGGCCTGCTCACCGGTTCGGCCGACGGGAGCCCGGGCGACGGCGTCTGCGTCCCGTTCGGCGGCAACGAGCACGACTGGGCAGCGCTCGAGCTCGGGGCCTGGCTCGCGTCGAGCCGAGGGATCCCGCTCCGCCTAGTGGGAACGAAGGCTGACGACCGATCCGGTCGACGGGACGCGAGCCGCCTGCTGGCCGACGCGGCGATCGCGGTGCAGCGTGCTGTCGGGATCGATGCGCTGCCGGAGCTCGTCGACCGCGATCCGGCCGCGCTCGTCCGGGCCGGTCAGCGCGCGACGATCGTGATCACGGGCCTGCCCGAGAACTGGCGGCGAGACGGACTCGGCGAAACACGCCGTGAGCTCGTGCGTGGCGGTGGGCCGACGATGCTCGTCCATTCCGGACCGCGGCCGAGCGGCCTGGCGCCCGCGGGCAGCCGGTCCCGCTTCACCTGGACGATCGCGACACCGGGCTAGAGGCAGGGTGTCTCGACGGCGGCGACGAAGTTGGCCCAGGCTTGCTGGTCCGACTTCCGGGTGTTGACCGCAGCTCCTCGGTAGAGCGCGACCACGGAGATTGTTCGTTGATCCTGGGTCGAGAAGAGCAGGTTCCTGCCGACGACGTACGCACCGATCCGTTTCCCGTCGGGCGAGATCGAATGGGGTGATGGGTGCACCGCGTCGCCGTACGCCTGATTCAGCTCGGCGATCGTCGAGCAGGGCCCGATTCCCGCTGCAGTGCGGAACCGCCTGCTCCACGTCGTGATGATGTCTGCCCGCTTTGGATCGGCCTTGAAGTAGACGGCGACCTGGGGTTGGCCGAACGAGAGTCCCGGGATCGGTGGAGGGAACTCGGTCAGCAACAGCTGCTTGTAGGCACCGAACCGCTTCGTGTACGTCGCCTTCAGCCCACCGAGACTCGCGCCGCCGATCGACGTCTGCGTGATCGCCGGCGGGGTCGGTGCGGGGGCGTCGTCTCGAGCCACCAGGTACGCCGGCGACGGCCACCGCCGCGACGAGCGCCCCGGCGGCCGCGATGCTCCAGCGCAGTCGGCCCCAAGACGGGTGCCGCAACGGCTTGCCCGAGAGAGCCGCCTGCGCCGCCCCGACGAGCTCCCCGCAGCTCGCATAGCGCTCGTCGGGCTCCTTGGCGAGCGCCTTCGCGATCACCCCGTCGAGCCCCTCGGGCAGCTCCGGCCTCGAGTCGGTGACGCGCGGCGGCGCGTCGTTGAGGTGGGCATAGATGAGCGCGAGCTCGCTGTCGCGCTCGAACGGTCGCTCTCCGGTCAGGCACTCGAACAGCACGCAGCCGACGGAGTAGACGTCGGCCCGGCGGTCGATGAGCCGGCCGGCGATCTGCTCGGGCGGCACGTAGTCGATCGTCCCGACGAAGCCGCGGTCGCCCGTCAGGCTGCTGACCGAGGAGAGGTGCCGGGCGAGGCCGAAGTCGCACACGTAGGCGTGCTCGCCTTCTGCATCGTCGGCGACGAGGATGTTGCCGGGCTTGATATCCCGGTGGACGAGCCCGGCTTCGTGCGCGGTGTCGAGGGCGGCGGCAACCTGTTCGATCAGGCGCAGCGCCCGGTCGGGCTCGAGGCGGCCGTCGCGGCGGAGCAGCTCGCGGAGATCGGCGCCGTCGACGTAATCCATGGCCAGGTACAGGAGGCCGTCCGCTTCACCGAATCCGAGCACCGAGACGACGCGAGGGTGCGTGAGGCTCGATGCGATCTCCGCCTCGCGCATGAATCGCTGCCGGAAGCGGTCGTCCTCCGTCAGCTCCGGAGTCAGGAGCTTCAGCGCGACCCGGCGGTCGGTCTCGCCATCGTGAGCCAGATAGACGGCGCCCATGGCTCCCTGTCCGATGAGCGACTCGACGCGATAGCCCGCGACGACCGTGCCGACGTGAGTGTCCGATGGCATCGCCTGCCGTCAGCTTGGCACGCGCTCGATGGGTTCTCCAGCCTCGCGGCCGAACGCCTACCCCGGGAAGCTCTCGGGGTGGAACGCGTACGCCCACATGGAGCTCGGCTCGATGCGCACGAAGACCACGCCCTCGCCCCACTCGAACGGGCTCGAGCCGTAGATCTCGCGCCACACCGGCTCGAGTTCCTCGACCCCCTCGTCGCCGTGGCCGATGATCGTCGCCCGGCCGTGGACGACGATGCCGATCGTGTCGCCGTCGACGTGGGCGGCGCTGCAGGCCGGGTTCGCACGCAGATGCCGTAGGCGCGCCGCCCGGCCGCCCGTGGAGACCGTGAACCGCCCGCGGATGAACACTCCGTCGAGTGGAGCCACGCGCGGCTCGCCGCGCTCGTTCACCGTCGCGAAAGAGACGTGCTTCGTCCCCTCCAGGTAGCGGACGACCTGGCGGGCGGTGAGGCGCCGCTCCGGCTTGACGATCTTGGCGAGGTGCGGGTTGGCCTTTGCGAAGGTCCTGTCGAACAGCGCCTGCAGCTCGCGGACGTCGTCCTCGGACTCGAACATCGGCCCGGCTACACGTCGACCTGTAGCGCCGACTCGCTCTCCTGGTCGAAGAGGTAGAGCTTGTCGAGCGGGAGAGCAAGCGTGAGGTCTCTCCGGCCACCAGGCGCACCTCGATCGGAAGCTTCGCGACGAGCGGAACGTCTCCGGCATGGAGGTGCACGAGCTGCTCGTCGCCGAGGTACTCGACGACGTCGACGACCGCCGGCAGGGTCGCCGAGCTCGCGACGCGCTCCGTTGGCGATGCTCGAGGTGCTCAGGCCGGAGCCCGACGACCATCCCGCGCGAGCCTTGCGCGGCCGCGGCGGCGAGGAACCGCTCCGGCACGCGGACGACGAACTCGCCGCTCCGGAGCATCGCGCTCCCGCCCGATGATGCCGGCTCGACGGGGACGAGGTTCATCGCGGGCGAGCCGATGAACCCCGCGACGAAGAGGTTCCGTGGGCGCGTGTACAGCTCCTCCGGCGTCCCCGCCTGTTGCAGGACCCCGAGCTTCAGCACGGCGATGCGGTCGCCCATCGTCATCGCCTCGACCTGGTCGTGCGTGACATAGATCGTGGTCGTCCCGACACGCTGGTGGAGCTTCAGGATCTCGGCGCGAGTTGCAACCCGCAACGAGGCGTCGAGGTTCGAAAGCGGCTCGTCCATCAGCCATACCGCCGGCTCGCGCACGATCGCCCGGCCGAACGCGACCCGCTGCCGCTGTCCGCCCGAGAGCTGCTTCGGCTTGCGCTTGCAGCAAGCCGCTCGAGGTCGAGGATCTTGCGCCGCATCGCGGACGCGCCGGTCGATCTCGTCCTTCGGCACCTTCTTGTTCCGCAGCCCGAAGGCAAGGTTGTCGTAGACCGTCATGTGCGGGTACAGCGCATACGACTGGAACACCATCGCCACGTCGCGCGACATCGGCGCGACGTTGTTGACGACCCGGTCGCCGATCAGGATCCGCCCGTCGGAGATCCGTTCGAGCCCGGCCACCATCCGCAGAGCAGTCGACTTGCCGCACCCGGACGGGCCGACGAGGACGAGGAACTCACCGTCCGCGATCTCGAGCTGGAGGTCGTCGACCGCGCGAGTGCCGCCGGAGAACGTCTTCGTCACGTGGTCCGAACGTGACGCTTGCCATCAGGCGGCCACCTCCTCGGTCGGTCGGGGGAGAGCGAAGTGCGCAGCTGCGAGCGCGGAGTACGCAATCGTGATCGAGAGCACGGGGAGGATCCCGATCGCACCGACGGCGTTCACGAGCAACAGCGAGAAGGCGAGCCCACACGACGCAAAGGGCCTGCGTGCGAACTCGATCCCGGCCTCGCGAAGGACGTCGCGGAGGCTCGCGCGGGGGCCTGCGACCGCGAGCGGCCAGAGGTGGATCTGCCAGACCGCGAACATGCACGCGACATAGATCGCGAGCACGGCGAGCGGCCACGACAGGGCGCCGTGGCCGCGACCAGAACGACGCCGCAGTGGGACGAGGATCACCGCTGCCGCGCCGAGCGCGCCGAGGGCGAGCCCGCGCCGCCAGTGCAGCCGGAGCCCGACGACGCCGTCGCCGAGCCGAAGCCGGTCCGTCTGCTGCAGGGTGACGGCGCAGTGCATCAACGCCGCCGCGAACGGCCCGACGAGGATGAGCAACAGCAGCATCGCCGGCGCGGCGACCGCGACGATCCCGACGGCCACGACCAGCGCCACGGCAGCGAGGGCGAGGTTCAGCACGAGCAAGCGCCAAGACTGCTCGTACAGCTGTCGGAGTGCCGCCTTCAACGCGCCGCCCACCGTCATCCCTTCACGCCGGCCGAGGCGACGCCGGCGACGAAGTAGCGCTGGAAGAAGACGAAGACGACCGCGATCGGCAGGATCGCGATCGTCGTGCTCGCCATCAGCTGCGGCCACAGCGTCTGGTACTGCGGAGACGAACGAGAAGATCCCGACCGGGAGCGTGAAGTGGTCGGGCGCGGTCGTTGAAGATGATCAGCGGCCAGAAGAAGTCGTTCCAGACCCCTCGAACTCGAGGATCGCGACTGCGGCGATCGCCGGGCCGGCGAGCGGCAGCATCACCTTCCAGAACGTCTTGAAGTAGCCGGCGCCGTCGAGCTTCGCCGCCTCCTCGAGGTCGCGCGGGATCGTCAGGAAGTACTGCCGCATCAGGAAGAGCTGTGCGGCGGACGGCCAGCTTGATCAGCACGTACGCGTGGTAGTGGCCGAGGAGATGCCATTCGCTGAACTTGACGAAGATCGGCACGAGCCGGAGCTGGTCGGGGATCATCAGCGTCGACGAGCACGGCGAAGAACAGGAACTCGCGTCCGGGGAACCTGAGCCGCGCGAAGGCGTAACCCGCCGAGCGAGCAGAGGAAGACGTTCAGGACCGTCACCGTCAGCGGCGAGGCCCGCGCTGTTCGCCGCGTAGCGCGCGAAGTGGAACGTCGTGAGCGCGTCGCGGTAGGCGTGCGAGCGTCGGGTGCTTCGGGAGCAGGCTGAAGTACGCGGTCTCGGGCAGCGTCTTCAGCGACGTCGAGACCATCCAGAGGAACGGGACGAAGTAGAGGAGCGCGATGCGCGAACAGGAGCGCGTAGACGACGATCGTGCGGGTCCGCTCGACGCCGGTGCAGCCCGGGATCCCGAGCCGGGCGTGCCGGCGGCGGCTTCGCCCGTCAGCGCGAGCTCCTCGAATCGCCGGCGGCGACGGCGGGACGAGCGGCGCCTCGGCCGCGCGGCACGAGGTCCTTGTCGGAGCGGATCTCGCCGTCCGCCATCTAGGCCGCCTCGGCCGCGGCCGAAGGTCAGCCGCTGGATCAGGGTCAGCGTGAGCATCAGGAGCATCAGCGCGAGCCCGACCGCGGCCGCGAAGCCGAAGCGGACGTCGTAGAAGGCGACGCGGTAGAGATACAGCACGGGCACGAGCGTCGAGTTGTTCGGCCCTCCCGTCCCGCCGGAGGCGATGAACGCCTGGTCGAACATCTTCAGGCCGCCGATCACGAGCAGCGTCGAGACGAAGAAGTGGCCCGGCTTGAGCAGCGGGAACGTCACCTTCCAGAACGTCCGCCAGGCGCCGGCGCCGTCGATCGCGGCCGCCTCGTAGACGTCGGTCGGGATCGCCTGCAGGTAGGCGAGGTAGAAGAGCATCACGGTCCCGGACGTCGTCCACGAGTTGAGGCCGACGATCGCCCACAGCGCGGTGCCCGACTCGCCGAACCAGGCATGGTGGAGCCCGGTGATCTCGATTGAAGAGGCCGTCGATCGAGAGGACGAAGAGCGCGATCGCGGTGATCGCCGCCGACGAGGCGATCGACGGGAAGTAGAACGCCGAGCGGAAGAAGCTGCGGCCGCGCGCACCGCGTTGTTGACGACGACCGCGACGAACAGGCCGAGCGCCATCGTGAAGATCGTGAACGCGAGCGTGAACTTGAGGCCGTTCTCGATCGCGATCCGGAAGCGCTCGTCGTGGAGGAGGTCGCGGTAGTTCTCCCAGCCGACCTTGCTCGATCGTTGCCGAGCGCGCCCCAGTCGTAGCGGCTGATGTAGATCGCGTAGACGATCGGGTAGAAGAAGAGCACCGCCGTAGACCAGCAGTCGGCACCGCGATGAACGCGTAGCCGACGAGCGCCTCCCGCAGCGCGCTCGCCGCCGATGCTCTTGCCCGCCGTACTCGGTGCGTGCCGCTGCCGCGCCATCGCCTCTGCCTCCTCGTCGGCGTCCCCGCGCGCCCGTCACCGGCGCGCGGGGAGCGCCGTTCCTACGTCTACTTCCGAGCGTGTTGTTCGCCGTGTCCGATGATCTTCTTCAGCATCTCGGCGATCGTCTGCTTGCCCTCGATCACCGCCGAGAGCTCGTTGTTCGCCGTGTCGATCACCTGGCTGAAGCGTCGGTGCGAACTGCCACGGGTGCGCGGCGGCCGCGTCGTCCAGGAACGGCGCGCGGCCGGCGACCGGCGGGCACGTCCTTGCGGGACGGCAGCGCGAGCCCCTTCGACGTCCACGTCTTCATGCCGGGCTTGCTGACGAGGTAGCGGATCAGCTGCCACGCGGCGGGCTTGTTCTTCGAGTCCTTCGCCATCGAGTACGAGACGGTGAACGCGAGGTTCCCGTGCTGCTTCTTCATGATCATCTGCTGCGTGATGAACTTCACGTCCGGGAACGTCGACTGCCATGAACGGGAAGAGCCAGTTGCCCTCGAAGATGATCGCGGCCTTCTCCTTGCCGAGCGCCTCGCCGCACCAGCCGACGCCGAGCTTCGCCGGGATGTCGGCGAGGCCCTGCCGGATCAGGCCGACGTAGAAGTTCATCGCGGCGTTCGCGGCCGGCGAGTTGATCGTCGACTTCGTCTTCGACGCGTTCAGGAACGAGCCGCCGTTCTGGTACACGAACGCGAGCGCGCGGTCCCAGCTCGGGTTGAGGCAGATCGGCTTCGCGTCCCGAGCCCATCACCGGCTTCAGCTTCTTCGCCGCCGCCGTCAGGTCGGCCCAGGTCTTGATCTTCGCCGGAGCGACGCCGGCCTTCGCGGCGAGCGCGGTGTTGACCTCCATCGCGAGCGGCGACCAGTCCTTCGGGTAGCCGTAGATCTTGCCCCTTGTAGTTGAAGCCGTTCAGCAGCGACGCGTAGAACGGCTTCGACGAGAACTTGCTCTTCGTCGCGTAGCTGTTGAGCGGCTCGAGCAGGCCCTGCGTGACCCAGTCGAGGAACACGTTCGAGTCGATGTAGAAGACGTCCGGCGGCTTGCGCGCCGCGAACTTCGCGAGCATCGTCGGGACGTAGTCGCCGGTGATCGGCTGGTAGTCGACCTTGATCTTCGGATACGCCTGCCCGGGGGCTGGTCGGTGCCTCGGAACGCGGAGTACTGTGGACCGAATGGATGAGCAGGAGCGCGCCGGCGAAGTGGAATCCCTCTTCCGCTCGGTCAACGAGCGGGTCAGGGAGCTGAACCAGAAGCTCGAGCCCGTCGTCGACTACGGGAGCTGGGCGTGCGAGTGCGCGGATCCTTCCTGCGTGGAGCGAATCGACATGACCAACGTGGAGTACACGGCCGTTCGCTCGGACCCGAAGCATTTCGCCGTCGCCCCAGCCGACAAGCACGTCAACGCGGCAGTCGAGTGCCTGATCCGGAAGGAGCAGCGGTACTGGGTCGTGGAGAAGCGGGGCGAGGCGGCAGAGATCGCGCTCCAGACGTACGAACCGCCGGTGGCCTGATCGTGCCCACGACGTTTGACGAGAACGATGGCTGAGGAGACAGTGCAGATGGACTCGGCGAAGCAGCGGAGCATGCTCAAGATCCTGCTTGCAACGTGCGAGCAGACGCTCGATGCGCTCACAGCCGCGGACAACCCGGTCGATCAGGCGCTGCTCACCGATCTCGAGGGGATGATCGAGCGCACGCGGAACGAACTCGTGGCCCTGGGGTCTCAGGGCAACACCGCGTAGCGCCCGCGCGTCGGCTGCTCGATTCGAGCGCTTCCGTGGGCTTCAGTCGGCGTAGTGCGGGCGCCCGTTGGGCCGGAAGACCTGGACCGTTACGCCTTTCGAGTCGACTGCGCGATTCTAGGCGAAGTTCTCGCGTAGGAACTCTGCGGACTTGGGCGGACCTTGCGTAAATCCGGCTTCCTGGAAGATCGCCGGAACATCGGGATCCGAGGTGAAGTTTTGCCAGCCTGCCTCGTCCCAGTCGAAGATCGCCCACACCCTGTCGCTCTCATTCGGATCCCGGAAGACGTGCGCTCCCTTGCAACCGTGCGCCTTTCGCTTCTCGGCGCCCTTGGTTGAGAACACGTTCCAGAATCGGTCGAAATCCGCGACCTTCGCTGTTGCCAGGACCATCTCTGCCTCCTCCTGTCGGAGTGCTACTCGCGCACCCACCCTACGCCACTTTTGCTGCGACATGAGAGCTAGAAGCGGTCGCAGACGCTGATGACGGTGGCGCGTTTGATCACGGTCAGACGACGGGCGGGGCCTGCGCACGAGCCGAAGTCCGAGTGTCGATCGCGCGCTGAAAGCGGCCGCCCGCGGAGCCCTGCGATGTCAGTTGCCGATCCTCCATGGACAGCAAAGGAGGTGAGGCCGACCGAGGCAGCCAGGGCTCTTTAAGAAGCCGACGCGCGGATTCGAACCGCGGACCCCTTCATTACGAGTGAAGTGCTCTACCAGCTGAGCTACGTCGGCAGGGGCACGCAGTCTAGCCGCTGACGAATCCGCGTTTTCGTCGTCTCAGTGGGCACATGGAAGCGTGGCTCGGCGTGGAAGTACGCCACCTGGCCGCTCTCCTCGCGGTGTCGGAGGAGCGGTCGTTCGGCCGCGCCGCGCGCCGACTCGGTTACTCGCAGTCGGCCATCAGCGGACAGATCGCGGCGCTGGAGCGGATCGTCGGCGAGCGCCTCGTCGACCGCGGGCGCGGCCGCTCGGCGGTCGCCCTCACGGAGGCCGGGAACGTGCTCGCCCGCCACGCCGTCGTCGTCACCACCCAGCTCGACGAGGCCCGGACCGAGCTCAAGTCCGTGCGCGACGCCGGCCGCATCGCCTGAGCCGGCGCAGCCCGAAGATCGCCAACTGGAATCAACCTCCGGCCCGCGCGGTCGTCCGACCTGACAACCGGTTAGCGACGCGGAGGCGGACGTGTTCCAGTTCCTGGTCAGGCGTGTGCTGTGGGCGATCGTGCTCTTCCTGGCGGTGACGGTCGTCACCTACGTGATCTTCTTCGTCACGCCGTCCGACCCCGCGCGGCTCGCGGCCGGCAACGGGGCCACGCCGGCCGACGTCGAACGCGTCGCCAAGCGCCTCCATCTCGACGAGCCGGTCTACCAGCAGTACGCGCTCTTCCTCAAGCAGCTCACGTTGGAGCACTCGCTCGGCCAGTCGTTCGTCAATCGGGAGGACGTGAACGACGTCGTGTTGCGCGCCGCCCCCGTCACCGCCTCGCTCGTCTTCGGCGGCGCGATCGTCTGGCTGCTGATCGCGCTCCCGATCGGCATCCTCAGCGCGCTCAGGCCGCGCTCGCTGCTCGACCGGGCCGGGATGGTGTTCGTGCTGATCGGCCTCTCCGCGCACCCGGTCTGGATCGGCCTGATCTTCGCCTACGTCTTCGGCTACAAGCTGGGGCTGACGCCGATCGCCGGCTACTGCGACTTCTTCAGTCCGTCGGCGAGCGCCGATTGCGGCGGTCCGGTCCAGTGGGCCTACCACATGATCCTGCCCTGGGCGACGTTCGCGATCCTCTTCGCAGCGCTCTACGTGCGGCTGATCCGCGCCAACGTGATGGAGACGATGAACGAGGACTACGTGCGCACAGCCCGGTCGAAGGGCGCCCCCGAAGGACGCGTGATGCGGAACCACGTGCTCCGGAACAGCATGCTGCCGGTCGTGACGATCCTCGGCATGGACATCGGGCTCGCGCTCGGCGGCGCGATCTTCACCGAATCGATCTACAGCCTGCCCGGGCTCGGCCAGCAGGTCCTGATCTCGTACAACAACTTCGACCTGCCGGTGATCCTCGGCATCGTCGTGTTCGCGACGCTGTGCATCATCGTCTTCAACCTGATCGTCGACCTGCTCTACGCCTGGGTCGATCCACGCATCAGGCTGAGCTAGACCGGCACTGCCACGCCCAGCTCGGCGCGCAGCCGGATGAAGAGCGCCTCGAGCGTCAGCGTCGGGTTGACGTTGAACTCCTCCATCGCGCGCCAGGTCTCGCGGGCGAGCTCCGCGGCGCGCTCGGCGCCGGCGAGCCGCTCGGGCACGGCGTCCTCGCGCAGCTCGGCCAGGCGGTCGGCGTGCACCACCGCCGCCTCGGCCCCCGCCCCCGCGACGAGGAGGTCGCGGTACCAGAGTGCGAGCTCCTCGAGCGAGGCGAGCAGATCCTCCCGCTCGGCGCCGCGCGCGGCGCGCTTGACCCGCTGCTCGGCCTCACGCGCCGTCAGCTCGACGTGCTCGAGCGCCTCCTCGGCCTCCTCCTTCGCCCGCGCGCCGCGCGCCCGCGCCGCCGCGAGGACGACCTCGGCCGCGTCCGCGGGCTCGAACTCCGGATCCGCGTAGACCCCACGGGCGACCGCGAGCAGCTGCCGCCGCGCCTCGACCGCCTCCGGCTCGAGCAGCCGGCGCGCACGGTCGAGCCGGCCTGACGCGACCCGCGCCAGCGCCGTCACCTCGTTCGGCGACAGCCCGGGCGCCTCGGCCGAGAGCCACTCCCGCACCGCCTTCTCCGACAGGCGCCGGAACGGCACGAGCTGGCAGCGCGAGCGGATCGTCTCCGGCAGGGGGCCGAGCTCGTTCGCGACGAGCACGATCACGGCGTAGGGCGGCGGCTCCTCGAGATCCTTGAGCAGCGCGTCGGCCGCGTCCTCGTTCAGGAGGTGCGCGGAGAGGATCAGGTAGACGCGCCGGTCGGCCTCGAACGGGCGCATGTGCAGGTCGCGGCGGAGCTCGCGGACGGCGTCGATCCGGATCATCTCGCCGAGCGCCTCGAGCACGTAGAGATCCGGATGCATGCCCTCGACCACGCGGCGCTCGTCACCGAGGAGGGCTCCGGCGAACGCGTAGGCCGCCTGCCGCTTGCCCGTCCCGGCCGGGCCGTGCAGGAGATAGGCGTGTGCCGGCCCCTCACGCAGGGCCGCGGTCAGCAGCCGCTTCGCGTCGGGCTGCTCAGGCAGCGCTGCGAAGGGCTCCATGGATCCTCTCGGCGAGCTCGTCCGCGGGCAGCGACGCATCGAGCGCGACGATCCGTTCGGGCCAGCGGTCGGCGAGCTCGAGGTAGGCGGCGGCGACGCGGCGGTGGAAGTCGGCGCCCTCGCGCTCGATCCGGTCGGGCCGGTCGCCGACCCGGGCGATCGCCGCGTCCGGCTCGACGACGAGGAGAAAGGTGCGGTCGGGCATCAGCCCGCCGACGGCGTCGAGGTTGAGGTCGAGCACGCGATCGAGCCCCAGGCCGCGGGCGATCCCCTGGTAGGCGAGCGAGGAGTCGACGTAGCGGTCGCAGAGCACGTCCGCACCGCGGTCGAGCGCGGGCCGGATCACCTCCGCGACGACCTGCGCCCTGGCGGCGGCATAGAGCGCTGCCTCCGGCCAGGGCTCCATGTCCGGCCCCTCGAGCACGACCTGGCGGATCGCCTCGCCGACCTCGGTGCCGCCGGGCTCGCGCACGGTGACGACCTCGCGGCCCTCCGCATCGAGCCGGCTCCGGAGCAGCTCGATCTGGGTCGTCTTGCCGGAGCCGTCGAGCCCCTCGAAAGTCACGAACACGGTGGCCTAGGATACGGCCCGGTGCGGGCCGTGGTGACAGGGGGCGCGGGGTTCATCGGCTCACATCTGGCCGATGCGCTGCTGGCGCGCGGCGACGAGGTGACGGTGGTCGACGACCTCTCGACCGGCCGCCGCGAGTTCCTCGACAGTCGAGCGACCCTCGTCGAGCATGACATCCGCAAGCCCTTCGAGGTCGATGCCGAGGTCGTCTTCCACCTCGCCGCCCAGGCAGACGTCGGCACCTCGATGGAGCGGCCAGCCTTCGACGCCGCGGTGAACGTGCTCGGCACCGTGAACACGCTCGAGGCTGCGCGCGCGGCTGGAGCGCACCTCGTCTTCGCCTCCACCGGCGGCGCGATCTACGGCGACGTCGAGCGGCCCGCACGGGAGGACGACCCGCTGCGACCGGTCTCGCCGTACGGGATCGCGAAGCAGGCGGCGGAGTCGTATGTCGCAGGCTGGAACCGCGTGCACGGCACCGCGCACGTCGTGCTCCGCTTCGCGAACGTCTACGGCCCGAGGCAGTCGGCCGCGCTCGAGGGCGGCGTGGTCGCGATCTTCCTCGAGCGGCTCGCGGCCGGCGAGCCGACGGCGATCTTCGGCGACGGGGAGCAGACGCGCGACTTCGTCCATGTCACCGATGTCGTCTCCGCGCTGCTCGCCGGGGCCGGGCGACGGGGCGGCGTCTTCAATGTCGGCACGGGCGCCGAAACCAGCGTCAACGAGCTGCACCGCCTCTGCGCGGAGGCGGTCGGCTCGAGGACGGAGCCCCGCCACGAGGAGCCGCGGCCGGGGGACGCGCGCCGCAGCGTGCTCGATCCCGAGCACGCGAGCTCCGAGCTCGGCTGGCGCGCCGCGACGTCCCTCGCTCGAGGGATCGCCGCAACCTCGGCGGCGGAGCAGAAGGAGTAGCCGGGCGGCGCGGCGAATCCACGCTGCGCCTGTGGAATCCACCGCTTTCATCGCCGACGTCCGCCCCTGGCGCACCGCGGCCGTCGTCGCGAGCGCGGTCGCAGCCGTCGAGCTCCTCGTCCTGCTCGTGATCGGAGTCGCGCTGCTCGCGAAGCCGGTGGCCGAGCACGTGAAGAAGGCCGCCGTCGCGCAGGCGCTCGCGCCGCCGGTGCACAAGCCGAAGGTCGTCCCGCTCGGCGCCCCCAAGCTCGACCGCTCGGAGACCGCCGTGCTGATCCTGAACGGCAACGGCAGGACTGGCGCCGCCTCGACCGCGGCCGAGCGCGTGCGGGCCAAGGGCTACCAGGTCGCGTCGGTCGGAGACGCGCCCCGCCGGGACTACGCGCGCAGCCTGATCATGTTCCGCCCCGGCTTCGCACCCGAGGCGCACCGGCTCGCGAAGGATCTCCACGTCCGGATCGTCGGCCCGCTCGACGGGTTGCGACCGGCGGCGCTGCAGGGCGCGCACGCGGTGCTCGTGCTCGGCCTGCGCTAGCCGCAGCGCCCGCTGTTGACGTAGTCGCGCGAGACGTCGAGCGGCCCGCCCTTCGACCACTGCCGCCCCTTCGGGTCGCGCGTGTAGGCCTCGTTGAGGGCGCCGTAGGCACGGCAGAGGTCGCGGCGAGCGAAGAGGTAGAGGCCGAGCTCCTCCCAGGAGTCGGGGTTGTCCGGCTGCAGGGCGACCCCGTCGCGGAACGAGGCGAGCGCGGCCGGCTGGTCGCCGCCGAGCCATTCCGCACGGGCGCGGGCGAGGAGCGGGTCGAGCGAGAACGGGTTGAGCGACCGGGCGCGGTCGGCGTCGTCGACGGCCGCGGCGAAGTCGCGGCGCTCCAGTGCCCGCGTCGAGGAGTCGACCGCCCGGTCGGCGAGCATCGGGACGACGAGCGAGGCGACGCAGACCAGCCCGACCGCGACGGCCGCCGCGGCCCAGAACGGCCGGCGTGAGCGAACGGCCGGCCGGCCGGCCGCCGCGAGCACGCCGAGCGCGAACAGCGGTGGTGCGCTGACGGCAAGGAAGTCGAGGTCGTAGTCGGCGAGCCCGTGGACGACCCAGGCCGCGGGCAGCACCGCGAGCGCGACAGCGGCCGCGTGCTCCTCCCCGCCGAGCCGTCGCAGCGCGCCGACCGCGACGGCCGCACCCGCTGCGATCGCCGCGAGCAGCAGCGCGAGCCCGACGAGACCGCCGTCGGCGAGCGCCTGCAGCGGCACGTCGTGCGGCTGCGTCACGGGCAACGCGTTCTCGCGGTAGCGCTGTCGCGCCAGCTCGAACGTCCCCGCGCCCGCGCCCGCGGCGGGGTCGGCCTGCCAGACGTCGACCGCCTCGTTCCACCACTGCCAGCGGTTGTTCGAGCCGAGACTGGTCAGGCGTCCCGGGTTCGCGCCCGGCGCCTCCTCGCTGGCGAACTGATCCCAGGCCCACGTGGCCGGGTTGCCGACGGCGACGACGAGCGCGACGAAGCCGACGGCGGCGACGCCGGCCACGCCGAGGACGAGAGCCCGCCCCACCTCCCGCCTGCGACGAAGCTCGCGACGCGCGCCCCAGGTAACGGCGACGACCACGAGGGCTGCGCCGACGAGCGCCAGCACGCCGAACGCGGCGCCGTCGCGGACGCGGTCGGCGTGAGCCTGGCCGTCGTCGACCAGCGCGGGCCGCGTGAACGCCCAGCCGGCCAGCGCCGCGGCGGGGACGGCACCCGCGAGCCCGAGCAGCGCTCCCTCGACCCGCCGGTCGGCGAGCACGAGCCAGAGCCCGACTGCGAAGAGACCCGCCAGGACGCCCGTCCGTGACGAGGCGAGCAGGATCGTCGCCGTCGCCCCGTAGACGAGCAGAGCACCGGGAGCGGCCCACGAGCGCCGCCGCGTCCCGAGCCAGAGCCCGAGCGGAAGGGCAAGATCGGCGAGCAGGGCGAGCCCGTTCCAGTAGCCGACGGGACTCCGGAGCCGGGCCGCCCGCCCGCCGTCGGGGAAGAGCGCGGGGATCGCCTTGCCGGCGAGCGCCCAGACGAGCGCCGCAGCGAGCAGCGCCGCGAGCAGAACGGCCACCCAGCGAGGCGAGCGCGCGGAGAGCAACCCGAGCACGAGAAAGGCGAGGAGCACGAGCTCCTTGTCGAAGGTCTCCCACGACCGGTCCGGCGCGATCGACCAGAGCACCGACAGGCCCTGCCACGCGACGAACCCGCCGGCGGCGGCGAGCAGCGCGACCGCACTCGCGTCGAGCTGCGGCAAGGCGAGGCGACCCCACCAGCCAGCGGCGAGCAGCGCCGCCACGGTGAGCACGCAGGCGCTCCCGAGCCACCAGACGGAGCGCTCGCCGGAGCCGCCGCCGAAGAAGATCGCGCATGCGAGCAACACGCCCGGTGCGGCGAGGAGCACCGCCGCCCCAGCCGACCGCGCCGCGTGCATCGGCGGTGAAGCTACCATCGCCGTCGGGCGGCCCCTCTGCCCATACGAATCGTTTACAGAGACCGAACGCGGGCATGACCTCCGTCCGGAAGACTGGAGAGACTCTCCGTCGCCGTTCTCCCCTGCCCTTGACCTACGCCCGCCGGACACTCCTCGCCGCCCTGGTCGCGGCCACCGCCTTCCTCACGCTCGGGGCGGCACCGGCGCTGTCCGCGAACTGCGGCCGGCAGATCATCGACGACTGGTTCAAGGACGGTCGCGTCGACAAGGTCTATCCGCTCCACTGCTACGACGACGCGCTCGAGCAACTGCCGAACGACGTCCGCACCTATTCGGACGCGCCGCAGGCGATCAAGCGCGCGCTGCAGCAGGCGCTCGCGCAGGGAGCACCCGTCGACGGCAACGGCAACTCCGGTGGAGGCACGACCACGCCGACGGAGACGACGCCGAACAGCGGCGACGACGATCCGCCCACCGACACGACGCCGGGCGACACGACGACGACGCCGACAACGACGCCCACCGACGGCAGCGGTGGGCCGGGCGACACCCAGGCGCTCGGCGACGAGTCCTCGAGCGCGAGCTCGGTGCCGCTGCCCCTGATCGTCCTCGGCGGGCTCGCGCTGCTTCTCCTCGCCGCCGGCGGTGCCGGCTACTTGAACCGCCGCATGCAGGCCCGCCGGATCGACGGCGGCCCGGGCGATCCGCCCGCAGACCTCTAGGCCAGGAACTCGAGCAGCAGCTCGTTGACCCGCTCGGGCGCGTCGAGCTGCAGCCAGTGGCTCGCGCCCTCGATCCGCTCGTAGCGCCAAGAACCCGTCACGTGCTCGCCCGAGGCGAGCATCCCCTCCTCGAGCAGGTAGTTGTCGCCCGAGCTCCAGAGGCCGAGCGTCGGCGCGCCGATCGCCGGGAACGGCCTCGAGGAGAGCTCGCTCTCGACACGAGCGTTCGCGCGGTACCAGTTCAGCGCCGCGGTCAACGCCCCGGGACGCGAGAGGTCGGCGAACCACCGCTCCTGGTCGCCGTCGCCGCGAGAGAACTCGCGCAGCAGCGCCCAGTCGTCCCGCGTCAGAAGCTCCTCGGCCGTGCCCTCGAACAGGAAGAGGAGCTGGTACCAGAACTTCTCCCGCTGCGCGACCGACGGGTGCCGCAGCGTGTTCGGGTGCCCGACCGAGAGCACTGCCAGCCGGTCGACCCGCTCTGGCGCCAGCCCGGCGAGCACCCAGGCGAGCGCCGCGCCGTAGTCGTGCCCAACGACGTGCGCCCGCTCGACCCCGAGCCCGTCGAGGATCGCAACGACGTCCGCGAGGCTGCGCGTGATCGCGTACTCCTCGACCGCATCCGGCCGATCCGACTCGCCGAAGCCCCGCAGGTCGGGCGCGAGCACGCGGAAGCCCGCCTCGACGAGAGCCGGCACCTGGTGCCGCCAGAGATACGACGAGTCCGGGAAGCCGTGCAGGAGCAGCACGGCCGGCCCCTCGCCCTCGTCGACGAGCGCCAGCTCCACTCCGTCGCCGCGGACGCGCTTCATGCGGGCAGCTTACGACCGGCCCGAAACGCGTTCGCCGACGAGCTGCGCAAATTGCTCGAAAGCGTCGTCCGAGGCCCGCAAACGGCCGCGTGAAGCCCCTCCCCGGCCGGTAGAATGACTCGATGAAAGCGTCGGTTCTGGCATCTATGCAGGGATTTCTCGTACCAGCCGACACGCCTGCCACCATCCTCGGTCCGCTCACAGGACGCACTTGCGCTCGCCGGGGCGACACATGCATCAGCCGACGGTTCGAGGAGGAGTAATGGCCACCGCCAAGCAGGCCCCGCAGGCACCCGAGATCCCCGCCGAGGAGATCGTCAACGTCGTCGTCGACCCGGACGCGTCCGTCACGCCCGGTCGCTATTTCACGATTCCCGGACGCGATCCGTTCGAGGAGATCGAGTGGGAGCAGCGCGACGCGATCATCCCCGGCAAGAGCGGGCCTGCGTTCGAGCAGCGCGAGGTCGAGTTCCCCAAGTTCTGGAGCCAGACCGCGACGAACATCGTCGCGCAGAAGTACTTCCGCGGCCGGCTCTCCTCCCCCGACCGCGAGCGCTCCGTCAAGCAGATGATCGGCCGCGTCGTCGACACGATCGGCACCTGGGGCCGCGACGGCGGCTACTTCGCGACCGAGGACGAGGCCGAGACCTTCGAGGCCGAGCTGAAGGCGATCCTCGTCAACCAGTACGCCTCCTTCAACTCGCCGGTCTGGTTCAACGTCGGCTTCGAGGAGAAGCCGCAGTGCTCGGCCTGCTTCATCCTCTCGATCGAGGACTCGATGGAGTCGATCCTCGACTGGATCCGCCGCGAGGGCGTCATCTTCCGCGGCGGCTCGGGCTCGGGCGTCAACCTCTCGCGGCTCCGCTCCTCGAAGGAGCAGCTCTCGAAGGGCGGCCACGCCTCCGGCCCGGTCAGCTTCATGCGCGGCGCCGACGCGTCCGCCGGCACGATCAAGTCGGGCGGCAAGACGCGGCGCGCGGCGAAGATGGTCGTGCTCGACATCGACCACCCGGACGTCGAGGAGTTCATCTGGTGCAAGGCCAAGGAGGAGCGCAAGGCGCGCGTCCTCGAGGCGGCCGGCTACGACATGTCGCTCGACTCGGCCGACTGGGCCTCGATCCAGTACCAGAACGCGAACAACTCGGTGCGCGTCACCGACGCGTTCATGGAGGCGGTCGTCGAGGGCAAGGAGTGGAACCTGATCACGCGCACCGACGGCACCGTCGTCGAGACGACCGAGGCGCGGACGCTGATGCGCGACCTGGCCGAGGCGGCCTGGCAGTGCGCCGACCCGGGCGTCCAGTACGACACGACGATCAACGCGTGGCACACGAGCCCGAACAGCGGCCGGATCAACGCGTCGAACCCGTGCTCGGAGTACATGCACATCGACGACTCGGCCTGCAACCTGGCCTCGCTCAACCTGATGAAGTTCCGCCGCGAGGACGGCGAGCTCGACGTGACGGCCTTCGAGCACGCGGTCGACGTCGTCTTCCTCGCGCAGGAGATCCTCGTCGGCTACTCGAGCTACCCGACGCCCGAGATCGGCGCGAACGCGCTCGCCTACCGGCAGCTCGGGCTCGGCTACGCGAACCTCGGCGCGCTGCTGATGGCGCGCGGCCTGCCCTACGACTCGGACGAGGGTCGTGCGTATGCGGCGGCGATCACGGCGCTGATGACCGGCCGCGGCTACCGCAAGTCGGCCGAGGTCGCCTCACGGATGGGCCCGCACGCCGGCTACCAGAAGAACGCGGCCGCGATGATCGGCGTGATCGCCAAGCATCGCGCGGCCGTCGGCAACATCGAGCACACCGACTCGGTGCCGGACGACCTCGTCGCAGCCGCGCGCAAGGCGTGGGACGACGCGCTCGACCTGGGCGAGGTGCACGGCTTCCGGAACGCGCAGGCAACCGTGCTCGCGCCGACCGGGACGATCAGCTTCATGATGGATTGCGACACGACCGGAGTGGAGCCGGACTTCTCGCTCGTCAAGTCGAAGAAGCTCGTCGGCGGCGGCGAGATCACGATCGTGAACAAGACCGTGCCGATGGCGCTCGACAAGCTCGGCTACGCGCCGACCGAGGTGGACGAGATCGTCGCGTACATCGACGAGAAGAACACGGTCGTCGGCGCGCCGCACCTGAAGAGCGAGCACCTGCCGATCTTCGACTGCGCGATCGGCGACCGGGCGATCCACTACATGGGCCACGTGAAGATGATGGGCGCCGTCCAGCCGTTCATCTCCGGCGCGATCTCGAAGACCGTGAACCTGCCCGAGACGGCGACGGTCGACGAGGTCTCGCAGCTCTTGATCGAGGCGTGGCAGCTCGGCGTGAAGGCGATCGCGATCTACCGCGACAACTGCAAGGTCGCTCAGCCGCTCTCCGGCCAGAAGGACCTGGGCTCGTCGGCGAACCCGCTGCTCGCGCCTGTCGCGCAGGTCGCCGTGCCGAAGCGTCGGCGCATGCCCGAGGATCGGGTCGAGGTCGGCCGCAAGTTCCGCGTCGGCGAGTACGAGGGCTACATCCATGTCGGCCTCTACGAGGACGGCACGCCCGGCGACATCTTCGTCGACATCGCCAAGGAGGGCACGACGCTGGCCGGGCTGATGAACTCGTTCATGATCTCGATCTCGCTCGGCCTCCAGTACGGCGTGCCGCTCGAGGTGTACGTCTCGAAGTTCAGCCACATGCGCTTCGAGCCGAGCGGGATGACGAACGACCCGGACATCCGCGCCGCGAAGTCGATCGTCGACTACATCTTCCGCTGGATGGGGAAGAAGTTCCTCACCGCCGACCAGCAGGAGGAGGCCGGCATCCTGACGCCCGAGGTGAAGGCGCGGCTCGCGCAGGCGTACTCGGCACTCGAGGGCGGCGCGGTCGCTGCGCCAACACATGAGGCGCCGCCGGCGGGCCAGACGGCGCTCTTCAACTCGTACGAGGACGCGCAGGAGTGCTTCCGCTGCGGCGGCCGGATGGTCCGCACGGGCTCGTGCTACACGTGCCGCGACTGCGGCACGAACACCGGCTGTAGCTAATCCGCCAACGAGGCCACTTGTCCGTTCGAACGAGCGGACAAGTGGCCCTTTGAGCCCGAGACGACCGTCTGGGTTCCTCCGCGCTGAGCCAGCCGAGAGGGCGGTTCAACGTCTGGCCGCTACACCCGCCTCTGCCGACGAGGCGCTTCTACCGCCGCCTCCGAGGGCGTACGGTCGGAATCGAGGTGTCGCTCCCGCCGTGGATGAAAGAGATCGGAGCCGCGATCGGGCTCGTGCTCAGCGCCGTCGCGCTCGTGCGGCTCGCCGTGTCCGGACGGTCGGCCTTCGTCGACGTCCTGACCTGGTCGGGAGTCGTCGCCGCCGCCGTCTTCACGCTGCTCGCCCTCGTCGGCGCGATCCGGCCGGACAAGGATGTCACCTGGAAGGCAAGAGTCGGCTTCGCGGCTGTCGCCGTTGGGGTGCCGATCTTCACCGTGGTCGTCGCCGCACGGGGTGACGACTCGCTCCTGATCAGCCTCGGCGCGACCCTCTACTTCATCACGGGAATCCTCCTCTACGTGATCTACGGCGAGCGCAAGCGAGCCCGGGCCGCCTCGATCAAGGAGTGCCCCGACTGTCTCGAGACGGTCAAGCGCGGCGCCCGCGTCTGCCGCTACTGCGGCTACCGCTGGCCGGAGGAGCAGTCCGAACAGACGGCTTGACTTCGGCCACGGAGGGGTTAGGGTCGATTCGCTGCGGCTTGGGGGCCTCGTTGGGGCCTCCCAACGAACGAGGGAGCCGCAGATGGCCACACGCACCACGAAGGACAACATCGTGTCCGGCAACCGGACCGGTGCGTTCGTCCGACCGTTCCTGCCGAGCATCGACATCGTGCAGCCCACCAGCTCGGTGCTGGGCGAGCTGACCGAGGCTGACAAGAAGCAGCTGCTCGTCACCAAGGTCGCCGAGATCACCCACTTCCAGGTGGGCCTCGCGACGATCCACGAGCACGTGAAGGTCGCGGTGGACCTCGTGCCGGAGGTGCGGCCACTGCCTGCGCTGGTCCGCGGCCAGGTGCTGCAGCCGAAGGGCAAGCCCGCCGAGCACGTGAGCGTCCAGCCGGCGCGGCCCGACACGTTCGCAGTGCTCGGCCGCGGGGTCGTCACCGACGAGCTCGGGACGTTCACGCTGCCGATCCCGGCCGTGAGCGACGAGATTCGCCGGGTGATCGTCGCCGGCGGCCTCGGCTTCGTCGTGCGCGGCCAGGGCAAGACGCTGAACGTGAAAGTGGAGCTGCCGCCAGTCGGCGGGACGGCGGTCGGGGAGATCACGCTCGAGCAGCCACTCGAGCCGCTGCCGCAGAGCATCGTCGGCGCGCTGGTCGACCTCGTCGAGGACCTGCCAGGTGTGACGCCGGGCGGCAGCCAGGCGCCGGAGCGGCCGCACGTGCAGATCGAACTCGGGCAGGAGGCCTGCAACATCGTCTTCCAGCAGGACGACGTGCTGCGACGCTTCCCGTACCGCGTCCTCGTCCGCCTGATCGAACCGCGCACCACGACGGTGAGCGAGGTGTTCATCCCCGGCGGGAAGCTCTTCCCCGGGAACAACCGCAAGAACTTCCTGCTCCCGATCTGGGACGTCGGGTTCGTCAACAGCCTCGAGCAGAAGGAGACGGCGTTCGTCGAGCGCGTGCCGGTCGACAAGCCGATCTCGGTCGACGGCTTCCGCGACCAGGTCATCGGCCTCTCGGGCAGCAAGGTCGAAGGCGGCCGGCGCGTCCCGATGGCCGGGACGCTCGGCCTCGGCTACGTGCTCAACCTCGCGCAGACGTGGAACTACGAGGGGCTCTCCCTCGGCAACCTCCTCTACTCCCTGCCGCTCGCACCCGGCGAGCAGCAGCGCGTCGCCGTTACGGAGGGGTTCGCAAGCGCCGCCGCACGCGAGTCCGAGGTGCTCGACGTCGCCGAGCGGTCGCAGGCCTCGACCCGCCAGGACGCATCGACCCAGGCCGTGTTCCAGTCCGCCTTCGAGGAGCACGTGCGCGCCAACTCGAGCTACGAGAACGAGGCGCGCTCGTCGAGCTGGGGCGTCGCCGGCGGGATCGGCGGCATCCTCGGCGGCGGCATCGGCGCGCTCGTGGGCGGCGTCGGCGCAGCCGGCGGCGGCGGGAAGTCGAGCAACAGCGGCAACACGAAGAGCGCTCTCGACGGCGCCCGCCAGTACACGAGCTTCGCCGGCGAGTCGATGCACTCGTCGGTCGAGAAGGAGGCGGCGGCCCGGCGGCGCGCGGATCGCTCGGCCATCCGCCTCGCGACCGAGACCGACTCGCGGACGGTGACGACGAAGGTCGTGACGAACCACAACAAGGCCCACGCCCTGACCGTGCAGTTCTGGGAGGTGCTCCGCCAGTACGGCCTCCGGACGGACGTCGAGGGCGTGACGCTCGTCTGCTTCGTGCCGCTCGACCTCGTCCGCTTCCTCCCGGAGGGCCAGACGCTCGAGCTCGCCGTCGCGACGCTCGGCGACGTCGACTCGCGCAGCGAGCTGCTCCAGCGCTACTCGTTGCTGCACCGCCACGCGGACGCGATCCAGCCGTGGCTGCCGAGCCGGCACCGGGACGGTCTCGCGCGGCTCGAGGACTTCGCGGCGAACCCGCGCGCCGACGTGAACCTCGACGCGCCCGGCGATCGACGTGCTCCACCTCTCGCTGAGCGGCACGTTCCTGCCCTTCGAGCGGCTCTGGATCCGAGTGCTCCTGCGCGGCGGGCGCTCGCTCGGCCCGATCGCGATGGACAGCTCGATGACCGACCTCGAGCAGAAGAAGTTCGGCACGCGCGCCGAGCTGATGGACGAGCTGCGCCGCCGCCGCGCGGACGTGGACAACGAGGCGACGATGACCGGCACGATCGCCCTGTCGGCGGAGATCGACAAGAGCGAGATCGTCGGCTTCGAGATCTCGCGTGCGTTCCGGCCGCTCGACTACCAGATCCATCCCGACACGCTCGCCGAGCTGATGAAGGCGCTCGAGGAGGAGGGGAAGAGCCCCGACCTCTTCAAGATCCTGTTCGGCGGGATCTCGGACGTCGCGCGCGGGGTGCACCTGTCCCCGTCCGAGCTCGAGGGGACGCTCGGCGGGCCGCTCGTGCACGCCTTCACCGCGAAGATCGGGGCCGACGAGCTCGAGGCCGACCCGATCAGCGCCAGGACCGAGCTGCCGCCCGCACCGCTGCCGATCCCGGCGATCGAGAAGCAGCACACGCTGAACTACCGCGACCTGATGCTGATCGAGCGGACGCTCCAGCACGTCGTCCGGAACACGCTCGTCTACGCCCGCGCGGTGTGGGCGTCGCTGACCCCGGAGGAGCGGGTGATCATGCTCGAGGGCTACACGATCGGCCTGCCGGAGGAAGGCCTGAGCGCCGACGGCTTCACCGATGCGAGCCAGCACATTCCGCTGCTCAACTGCGTCGCGAACCAGGTGCTCGGCTTCTACGGCAACTGCATGATCCTGCCGTTCTCGATCCCGGCCGCGCTCGCGACGAAGCTCGCCGGCGGCGAGGGCGGACCGGAGGACGACACGCCGCCGCTCACGACGGGTGCCGTGCAGGAGGCGCTGACGCTCTTCCACAAGCAGGCGTTCTCGCCGCCCACGTCGACGATCTCGCTGCCGACGCGCGGCGTGCTCGGCGAGGCGGTGCTCGGGCACTGCTCGTCGGCGGAGAAGATCGACCTGACGCGGTTCTGGAACTGGCAGGACTCGCCGGCCGACGAGGCGCCTGAGATCACCGGCGTCGGGCTCCAGCCGGCCAGCGCGGCCGGCCTCACCGCGCCGAGCACGCTGACGGGGCTGCCGCCGATCATCAACCAGGTCGGGGCCGGCGACAGCGTCGGAGGGCTCGGAGCGCTCGCGCAGGCGCTCGCGGCCGGCGGCGCGCAGGCGAAGGACTTCGACACGGCGTTCCTCGGCCAGGACCTGCTGAAGACGCTCGGGCAGAAGACGATCGAGACCGCCGAGAGCGCCCGCGCCGACGCGCTCGGCAAGGCGACGCAGCTCGCCAGCGAGTCGATGAAGACGGCGGCCGACATCTTCAAGTCCGCGCAGGCGCGTCAGGAGGAGAAGAAGAAGGCCGAGGAGGAGGCCGCCAAGAAGAAGAAGGAAGGCGAGGCCGCGTCGGCGACGAGAAGGCCGAGAAGCAGGCGGCGGCCGTGAAGGACCTGAAGAAGAACGTCGTCCTCGTACCTCGAGATCACGCGCGAGAAGGCGGGTGACGACGCGGAGGAGGCGCAGGCGTTCGCGACGGAGCTGATCAAGGAGCTCGCCGGCGGGCCGCTGCCGAAGAACCTCGCCGCACAGCTCTTCGACGTCTACGACGACAAGAGCGACGAGAGCCGAGCGCTCGAAGGCGAGCACCGGCTGGCTGCGCGCACTCGGACTGATCGAGGAGGAGGACTAGGCATGTCGACCACCGAGACCGAGACCCCCGAGACCACCGAGAACGGCGCCGACCTCGACGACGCGCTCGCAAGTGTCATCGACGTCCTCGTCGAGCTCATGCGTACGGGGACGCGTCCCGACGTGCTCGAGGCGCAGCGGGTGCTCCTCCAGCGGCTCGCGACCCAGGGCGACGTCTTCCCCTCGCGGGTCCCGGCGCCGCTCAACATCACCGAGGTCGGGGGCTACCTGAACCTCCTCCAGAGCCTCGGGCAGGACGGGGTACAGGGCGCCGCGATCGCGAGCGCGCTCGGCGTGGCCGGCCCGCCCCAGCA
This sequence comes from uncultured Gaiellaceae bacterium, assembly GCA_963808915.1. Classification (GTDB taxonomy): domain Bacteria; phylum Actinomycetota; class Thermoleophilia; order Gaiellales; family Gaiellaceae; genus CAVTBT01. The sequence goes on from CAWEHJ010000003.1 coordinate 459,637, forward strand.
GGGGGTGGGCCTGGCCGGCGCCGTGCCGGTCGGGTTCGTGGAGGTCGCGAACGACCGGCCCGCGGGCCCCGCGCAGCCGTCGATCCCGCCCGCGCTGACGATCCGGGCCGACTTCCACGCGCCGTTCCTCACGGCGCTCGCGACGCTGCACGCGAGCGGGTGCGCGCTGCCGCTCCGGGCGCCGCGGCCCGAGCTGCCCGCGTCGCAGCCGGGCGTGACGGGGACGTCGATCGACGCGACGGTGGTGCTGGCCGCGCTCGGCCGGTCGATCGAGGTCTTCCCGGGGACGGTGCTCGTCGACCCCGCTGCCGATCCGCTCGTGATCGCACGGCTCGAGACGCCGGCGACGAGCCCGTTCCTGCTCGTCGCCCGCGAGCTCGACGGCGGCACGACGGTCCCGGAGGCGAGCTGGGTCGCGAAGCGCGCGTCGGCGACGGCGTCCGTCGACGATCCACCGGCGAACCGCCGCTACCTCGACGTGGCGCCGGTGCTGAACGCGGCCGGCTGGTACCAGCCGACGCCCGCCTCCCCGCCGGCCTCGATCGCCGACCGCGGCACGCTCGTCCGGTTCACGAACGTCACCGGCCTCGTCGCGGGGGAGACGACGCTGGGGGACGACCTGCGGCTGCTCTACACGCCCGCTGCGATCGCCCGCTCGGCGCTGGCGAGCTTCACCGGGTTCGTGTGGGACGGATCGGAGTTCGCCGCCGCGTAGGCCGTCACCTGACGCGCAGCTGCAGGCTGTAGCGCCGCTGGAGCGGCGAAAAGATCCGGAACAGTGGGCCCGGCTTGACGCGGATCGTCCGGATGAAGACGCCGTGGTCGTTCGTCAGCCGGGCGTGCCCGACCGGCTTCCAGACGTTCTTGCGGAGCACCTGCAGCTGGTACGTCTTCCGACCAGGCTTCACGCCCCGGATCTGACCCCAGACGACCGCCTGGAGCCCGTGTCGTCCCATCTGCGCGAAGGGCAGCTTGAACCCCTGCAGCGAGGGCTTCCAGCGGTCGTCCGCGAACACGAGACCGCTCTGGAAGCGGCTGAGCTTGACCTCGTCGCGGTAGAGGTACTGGATCAGCATCGTCACCCGCGGCAGCCTCCACGCGCGCATCGCGGCGAGGCTGAGCATCGTCGACTGCCGCTTGAGGGGCACGCCCAGAAACGTGTCCGGCGGCCTGGTCTGGTAGCCGTACTCGGTCAACCAGACCGGCTTCGACCCCCAGGAGCGCTTGACCAGGATCAGGAGCTTCCTGATCGTCGCCATCGTGATCCACGGGCAGTTCTTGCAGCCGCCGCTGGACGGCGTCTCGGACGGCGACGCGGGGTACGGGTGGTGGGCGTAGGCGTCGAGCTTCGCGTGCGCGCGGGCCATGCCGCGAACCCAGGTCGTCGGTGCGACACCCCCCGCCGCGCCACGAGGCCCGGTCACGCCGCCGCCGACGCGGGCGTGCGGCAGCACGGCGTGGATCGCCTCGTAGCCGGGGTTGAGCAGATGCTGGACGTAGATCGGCACCGTCGTCGGCCTGAGCCAGAGGCGCTTGTTCGGCTCGTTCCAGATCAGCCAGTAGCGGATCCACGGGTAGTGACGCGCGGCCGCGGTCGCGAAGCGGCGGAAGTCCCGGGGGTGGGGCGGCGCGAAGTTCGGCGTGCGCCCGCCGTTCGCCCATGTCGGCGTCCCGACGAGCGTGACGACGGGGGTCATGCCGTACCGGCGGAGGCCGCAGCAGTACCCGGTCCGGCCGGCGCCAGTCGTAGGCGGGATCACGGGGCGAGGTCGCATTCTTCGGCCGGTGCCGGGCGATCTCGTTCCAGCGCAGCGTGAAGCGGACGATCGGCACGCCGAGCCGCTTGAACGTCGCCAGCCGCTGATTGAGCTTTCCCGGGCCGAACTCCAGCCACGTGTCGTCCTGGATCCCGTACTGGACACCGGTCGAGGCCTGAACGGAGCTCGCGGCGACGCACGCCGCAAGCACGAGCAGCATCGCGCACAACGTCACCCGGCCCGTCGTCGTCCTCATCGGCGGCTCGAAACCTAGTCGTATCGCCTGGTCGCCGTTGCACCGCAGCGCACAACCCTCTATAGTGAACCCTATGGTTCAGTATTCAGCGACCGTCGACCGCGCCTTCGCAGCCCTCGCCGACCCGAACCGCCGCGCCGTCCTCGAACGACTCGGCTCGGGTAGTGCGACGATCAGCGAGCTCGCCGAGCCCTTCGGCATGTCGCTGACCGGGATGAAGAAGCACATCCGGCTGCTCGAGGAGGCGCAGCTCGTGACCACCGAGAAGATCGGCCGCGTCCGCAGGTGCATGCTCGCGCCCTACGCCTTCGAGGGCATCAGCACGTGGCTGCAGCGGCTCGACCGATTCGCCCAAGTCGTCGAACGAACGAAAGGAGCACGCTGATGGCTGAGAAGAAGTCCACGGGATTCAGCGCCGCCGAGAAGGCCGCGATGAAGGAGCGCGCCGCCGAGCTGAAGGCGGAGAAGAACAAGGAGGACGGGGAGAAGATCCTGCTCGCAAAGGTCGCCCAGATGAAGGGGAAGGACCGCGAGATGGCCAAGCGGATCCACGAGATCGTCACGACCGCCGCGCCGACCCTCCTCCCGAAGACCTGGTACGGGATGCCCGCGTGGGCGAACAAGGACGGCAAGGTCGTCTGCTACTTCCAGGACGCGGCGAAGTTCAAGTCGAGGTACGCGACCTTCGGCTTCAGCGATCTGGCGAACATCGACGCCGGCACGATGTGGCCGTCCTCGTTCGCGCTGATGGAGTTGACTCCAGCCGACGAGAAGAAGATCGCCACGCTCGTGAAGAAGGCCGTGAGCTGAGGCGATGAACGCCACCACCGTCACCACGCCGAGCGAGCTCGAGATCCGCGTCGAGCGGATCTTCGACGCGCCACGCGCGCACGTCTTCTCCGTCTGGACCGACCCGGAGCTGATCCCCGAATGGTGGGGCGACGGCACGGTCGTCGAGGAGATGGACGTCCGTCCCGGCGGCACCTACCGCTTCCGCACCGCCTATGGCCTCGTCGAGGGCGAGTTCCGCGAAGTCGACGAGCCCGAGCGGCTCGTGCAGACCTTCCAGAACCACCTGCAGACGCTTGAGTTCGAGGACCTCGGCGACCGGACGAAGCTGACGCAGACGATGCGCTTCGAGACGGCCGAGGAGCGCGACACGACGATGCAGTACGGCGTCGAGGAAGGAGCGAAGAGCGGCTTCGCGCGCATCGACGCGGTGCTGCGTCGGCGCGCGGGACCCTCGGCGGGCTAGCGCACGACCGAGAGCCGGATGCTCGTCAGGTCGACGTTGCGCCCGATCTCCTCGACCCGGAGCTCGAGCCGGCGGGGCAGGAGCGGCGCGCCTGCGCCAAGCGTGACGGGCGCGATCGAGACGATGACCTCGTCGAGCAGGCCCGCGTCGGCGAACTGGCCGGCGAGGTCGCCGCCGCCCACGATCCAGACGTTGCGACCGGCGGCCGCCCGCATCATCGCCGCGTGCACCGGCACGACGTCGCCGCGCACGAACTCGAGCGCGGCGCCCGGAACCACCGGCAGCTCGCGGCTCGAGAACACCCAGCCAGGGACCTCGTACGGCCAGCGCCACTCCGCGGGCTCCGTGCCCGCGAACTCGTGCTCCAGGATCCACTCGTAGGTCGTCGACCCCATCGCGATCGCGCCGACCCCGGCGATGAAGTCGCGGTAGTTCCCCGGCCCGTCCGGCTCTTGGCGCCGGGTGAACAGCCACTCGAGCGAGTGCTCGGAGTCGGCGATGAAGCCGTCGAGGCTCGTGGCCGTGTAGTACTGCGTCAGGCCGCCGGCCGGTCGCTCGCCGCCGCTCATCGACGGCATCCTCGCAGGGAGTAGCCTCACCGCAGGTGACGAGCGCGCTCCCGAACCCGCCTGAGGCGCCTGCCGCGCTCAGCGTCGTCTCGGCGCGCGGTGTCGTGAAGCGTTTCGACCGCACGGTCGCCCTCGCGGGACTCGACGTCGAGATCGGTCCCGGGATCACCGGCCTGCTCGGCTCGAACGGTGCCGGCAAGACGACGTTCATCTCGCTCGCGCTCGGGCTCCGCGCCCGCGATGCCGGCGAGCTGACCGTGCTGGGCCGGGACCCGGCGACAGCCGGGATCGAGGTGCGGGCGCGCATCGGCTACGCGCCCGAGCACCACGACCTTCCCGCGGAGCTCTCGGCCACCGACCTCGTCCGCCACCTCGCGGAGATGCACCTGCTCCCGCACCGCGCGGCCGTGCAGCGCGCAAACGACGCGCTCTGGCTGGTCGGCCTCGGCGAAGAGCGCTTTCGCCCGGTCGGGACGATGTCGACCGGGCAACGCCAGCGGGTGAAGCTCGCCGGCGCGATCGTCCACGATCCCGAGCTCGTCCTCCTCGACGAGCCGACCGACGGGCTCGACCCGATGCAGCGGACGGAGATGCTCGCACTGATCCGGCGGATCGGGACCGAGTTCGGCATGCACATCGTCGTCTCGTCGCACCACCTCGAGGAGGTCGAGCGGATCTGCGACGCGGTCGTGATCGTCGAAGGCGGCGAGGTCGTGCACGCCGGCACGCTCGCGGACGTTCGGCAAGGGCCGGCCGGGCTGATCGTCGAGGTGGACGCGCGGGCGGACGAGCTGGCGACGGAGCTCGAGCGCCGCGGCTTCTCGGTCGGCCGCAAGGACGGCCTGCTGCTCCTCGGCGCCGAGGACGGGGTGCACGACGCCGTCCGCGACGCGGTCGCCGACCTCGGGCTTGGCCTCCGCCGCCTCGGGCCGCGCGGGCGGACGCTCGAGGACGTCTACCTCGAGGCGGGCTCGTGACCACCGGCCCCGACGCGCAGCTCTTCGACCTCGGCTACCGCTCCTACGACGGCCCGCGCGAGCGGCCGGCGCGGGCGATCCTGACGCTGGCCGTCTTCACGGTGCGCCGCGTCCTCGGGCTGGGCCGTGGAGCCCGCCACAAGGTGCTGCCGGCGATCACCCTTGCGATCGCCTTCCTCCCCGCGCTGGCGTCCGTCGCCTTCGCCGTGCTCGCGAACGCGATCGTCGAGAACGACCTGATCAGCTACGGCGACTACACCTTCATCATCGGGAGCGCGCTCGCGCTCTTCGCCGCGCTCGTCGCTCCCGAGGCGCTCTGCCCGGACCGGCGCACGGGCATGCTCGGCCTCTACCTGGCGGGACCGCTCGACCGGAACCGCTACCTCCTCGGCAAGGCTGCCGGGGTCGTGACGGTGATGCTGCTGATCACGACGGGCCCGCTCCTCTTCATGCTCGCGGCGTTCGTCGTCGCCGGCTTCGGGCCGTCCGCCGCCGAGACGCCCGGCCTGCTGCTGCGCATCCTCGCGACGGGCATCACGACGGCGCTCCTCTACGCGAGCCTCGCGCTGGCCGTCTCCAGCCTGACCACGCGGCGGGCGGCCGCGGCGGTCGGCGTGATCCTGCTCCTGTTCGTCCCGCTGAGCGTGGTGCGGGCGGCGATCGAGAGCGGCGGCGCGCCGGACGCCCTCGACCTGCTCAGCTTCCCGATCGTCGCTGCCGAGCTCGCCTACCGGATCTTCGGCGAGCAGGCCGACGACCCGGGGCCGATCGGCAACCTCTCGACCTGGGTGGTCGCGGCCGGTCTGGGCGCGGCGGTCGTCGCCGGCGCGCTCGTCTGCTGGGTGCGCTACCGCCGGATCGAGGCGTTCCGATGAGCCCGACCGAGCCTCGTGTCGTCGCCGACGGCGTCTCGAAGTGGTTCGGCCCGCTCGTCGCGGTCTCCGACGTCAGCTTCGACATCGGCCCGGGCGTGACGGCGCTACTCGGCCCGAATGGGGCGGGCAAGTCGACGATGTTCCGCATGCTCTGCGGGCTGGCGCGTCCGTCCAAGGGTCGCGTCAGCGTCCTCGGCCGCGACCCGCGCCTCGACACCGGGGTGACGCGGCAGATCGGCCTCGTGCCGCAGCAGGAGAGCGTCTTCGAGCCGCTCTCGGCGCGGGAGTTCGTCACCCTCTCTGCCAGGCTGCAGGGGCTGCCCGACCCGGAGGCGGCCGCGACCGCCGCCCTCGAGGTCGTGGGGCTCGACCCGTCCGACCGGCGGCGGCTGCCGACGTACTCGAAGGGGATGCGCCAGCGCGTGAAGGTGGCGCAGGCGATCGTGCACGACCCGGCGATCGTGATCCTCGACGAGCCGCTCACGGGCCTCGACCCGCGTCAGCGTGCGGAGCTGGTGACGCTGTTCCGCCGCCTCGGCGCCGAGGGCCGCTGCGTGATCGTGTCCAGCCACGTGCTCGACGAGGTCGAGCGGCTCGGCTCGCAGGTGCTCGTCATGTCGCAGGGACGGCTCGCCGCTGCCGGCGACTTCCACGAACTGCGGGCGCTGATGGACGACCGTCCGATGCGGATCCTCGTGCGCACCGACCGCCCGCGCGAGCTGGGCTCCGCGCTCCTCGCCGCGGGGACGGCGATCGGCGTCCGGCTCGACGGCGCCGACGGTGTACTCGAGCTCGACACCACCGACGCGCGGGCGCTCGCGCGGAAGCTGGCACCCGCGGCCCGGGACAACGGCGCACGGCTGTTCGAGGTGCGCCCGCTCGACGCCGATCTCGAAGGTGTCTTCAGGTACGTGGTGCAACGGTGAGCGTCGCACCGATCGCGACGGCCACCGGCCCCGCCCGGCCGGCCACGCTCGTCTCGCTCGCCGCGCTGTACCGGCTCCTGCTGCGGACGCAGGTGACGCTGCCGCGGCTGCTCGGGATCGGCGCGCTCGGCGCCCTCGCCCTCCTGATCGGCCTGTTCGCCCGCTGGGACGACGACCCTGCCCAGGCGGCAGCGGACACCGTCGGGGGGTACGGCCTCGGCGTCCTCGTCCCGCTCGCAACGCTGTGGCTCGGCACGTCCGCGCTCGGCGATCTCGTCGAGGACCGGCTGCTCGCGTACCTGCGCCTGAAGCCGGTGCCGCGCTGGCAGCTCCCCGCCGCCGCGGTACTCGCCACGGTCTCGATCGTGCTGCCGCTCACCGCCCTGCCGCTGACGGCCTCGGCCCTCGTCGCCGGAGCCGGCAAGGTCGCTCCCGCCGCGTTCCTCGCCGCGACGTTCGCGGCTCTGGCCTATGCCGGACTGTTCGTCGCAGCCGGGCTCTGGTTCCGACGGTCCGTGTGGTGGGGCCTCGCGTTCGTCGTCATCTGGGAGAACGTCGTCGCCCACGCCGCCGAGGGCGCGGCCCGGTTCACGGTCTCGGGCTGGGCGGCCGCCGTCCTCGGCATCGCCCCCGACGTGGACGTGGGACGAGACGCAGGCCCAGCGGCGGCCGGGTTCGTCGTGCTCGCGGGAGTCGCCGTCGCCGGCTGGCTTGCGGCCACCTGGCGCTACGCTCGCGCCGACGTCGACTGACCCCCGCCGTGCCACACAGGCGGCTCGTCGCGAATTCCACGTTCCACTGCGACGGCGTTACCATCAAGGCCCCGCCGGAGGTCACCACGATGGGCGCCGCACCCATTCAGCTGGTCGTTCGCGTCGACGCCGGCCCGAATGCGGACCAGGGCGAGCTCGCCGAGCTGGCCCTGCGGCTCCGCCAGGATCTCGACCATCTCGACGACACGTCCGTGCAGCTCTTGCGCGGCGGGACGCACCCGCCAGGGGCGAAGTCCGGCGATGTCGTCGAGTGGGGCACGCTCATCGTCTCGGCCGTCACGAGCGGCGCGCTGTCAGCGGTGATCAAGACGGCGCATACCTGGCTCGTGCGCCAGCGCGGCGGTTCCCTCAGCGTGAGGATCGGCGGCGACGAGCTCGTCCTGACCGGAGTATCGACCGGAGAACAGCGGCGCGTGATCGAGGACTGGCTCGCGCGCCAGACGGCAGCGGAGTCCGCCGGTGGCTAACGGCCGCTTCGCGCTGGTCGTCGCCAGCTCGCGCTACTCGGACCCCACGCTGACGCAGCTCGAGGCGCCGGGTCACGACGCCCGGTCGCTCGCGTCCGTCCTGGCGGTACCGGCGATCGGCGACTTCGAGGTCACGACCCTCACCGACGAGCCCGCACCGAAGGTGATGCAGGAGATCGAAGCGTTCTTCGACGGCCGCCGCCGCGAGGATCTCGTCCTCCTCTATTTCTCCTGTCACGGCATCCTCGACGAGAGCGCGCGGCTCTACTTCGCGACGACCGATACTCGCGTCGATCGCCCACGCTCGACGGCCGTCTCGGCCGACTTCGTCAACGACTTGATGGGCGAATGCCGCTCGCGCCGCCAGGTGCTGATGCTGGATTGCTGCAACAGCGGTGCATTCGCGCGGGGAATCAAAGCCGGAGGCAGCATCGGCACGGGCGAGCGTTTCGAAGGGCGAGGCAGAGTCGTGATCACCGCCTCCGACGCGCTCCAGCACGCCTTCGAAGACGGGCGCGTGGAGGGCGAGAGCGTCAACTCCGTCTTCACCCGGGTGCTGGTCGACGGATTGAGGACGGGCAACGCAGACCTGAACGGCGACGGGAACGTCACGCTCGACGAGCTCTACGACTACATCTACGGACGCGTCCTCGACTCCTCGCCGCGCCAGCGGCCGCACAAGTGGGCGTTCGGAGTCGAGGGGCAGATCGTCGTGGCCCGGTCGAGCCCGACCGCCGCCGGCTCGACTCTGGAGCCGGTCGAATGGCCTCCCGCCGAGGCGATCCCCGTCGCGAGCGCGTCCAGGGACGGGCCGTCACACAGGCCGTGGTACCGCCATCCGCTCGTCTGGGCGGTCGCCGCGCTCGCCGCGGCCGGCGCGGCCGCCACGGGCGCGGTCCTCGCACTAACAGGCCCCGACGCGCCCGCGCGCCCCGCACTCTCCGCCGAACGGGACGCGGCGCTGAGCGTGTTCGACGCGTGGCAGGAAGACAGGCTCGAAGGCGTCGACACGAAGCTGATCAGCGCCAGCGCCCGGCGCGCACTGACCGTGATGCCGATCGAGCCGGTGACGCCGGTTCCCCCGGGGTCGGACGGGTGCTACGGCGATCCCGGTGAGGTCGATTGCTCGTTCGACTATCCCGGCCTGAGCCTGAGCCTCTACTTCCACGTCCTGCAGTACTCGACCGGTCTGAGGGTCGCCGATATCCAGTGCTACAACAACAACTCCGGCGATTTCGTGCAGGGCGGCATGGCCGCTTGCGCGCGGATCGTCGAAGGCTCGTAGCTACGGGACGACCTTTGCGGACCAGACCGGGCGTCGGCGCCGGCATCTGCCCGATCCGCCCGACCCAGGCGAAGCCCCCGCCCTGCAGCATTCGCCTGGAACCGTCAACGGACGCCTGGGCAAGTTCAAGAACCGGACAAGCGGGTACGCGGTGACGTTGTGCGCCTCGCCCGGCGCGCGACGTGTTGACGAAGGGGGATCCGATGAAGATCTGCGGCAGACGAACCACGTCCCTCCTATCGCTGCTCGCGCTGCTGGCGCTCGCGGCCATGCTGAGCGTGATGCCGGCTGCTGGAGAAGGCGTTCCGCTCGAGCCGCCGCTCGCGGCGTCGAGCAACGTGCACCTCGTCGCGCACATTCCCGGCACCGCAGCCGGGATGAACTTCAAGGATCACTACGCCTACGTCAGCGGCTGGGGCGGGATCACCGTGCTCGACATCGCCACAGCCGACTCGCCGCAGCTCGTCGGCGCGCTGCCGCTCCCCCACTTCGAGAACGAGGACGTCGATCTCTGCGGCGACACGCTGATCGTGGTCAACGACCGCGAGGCGAAGGACCTCGGTTCGATCATGTACGTGGTCAGCATCGCCAACCGGACGGCCCCGATCGTGAGCGCCGTGCTGCCGCTCGGTCTCACCGGGAGCGGCCGCGGCTCGGGCCACATCGCGAACTTCGTCAAGCCCGACTGCTCGCAGGCCTGGGTCGACGGTGGCGACCACGTGGAGGTCGTCGACCTCACCATCCCCGCCGCACCGAGGTCGCTCGGCAAGTTCGCGTCGGCTGCGGCGGCGAGCGACGCCTTCAACGTCTCGCACGACACCGAGCTCGACAGCACCGGCACCGTCTGGAATGTCGGTGGCGGCGGCGCGGCCGGCTACAAGCTGACCGCGAACCCGCTGGCGCCGCAACTCGTCGGCACCACCGGCGAGGCCGGGCGCAACCCCTCGCCCTACAACGACTTCATCCTCCACAACTCGCAGCGGCGCGGGAAGACGCTCCTCGTCACCGAGGAGGACTACATCGACACGGACGAGGTGCCGCCGGGCGGCTGCCGCGGCCAGGGCAAGTTCGAGACGTGGGATCTCTCGCGGCTGAGCAAGGGCGCGATCACGCCGCTCGGCACCTGGGAGACCGAGCTGAACGGGATGTTCACCGGCGGTGCCGTCGACTCGAAGGCGCCCGTCACGGTCAACTGCTCGTCGCACTGGTTCGACGCGAAGGACGGCATCGCCGCGGTCGGCTGGTACGAGCAGGGCGTGCGCTTCCTCGACTACCGCACGCCGACCCAGATCACGCAGGTCGGCTACTACATCCCGGCCGCGGGGGCGACGTGGGCGGCCTACTGGTCGCCGACCGACCCGAACGGCGAGATCGTCTACACCGCCGATGCGTACCGCGGCGTGGACGTGCTCCGGATCGACAGCGGCGGCCTGACGGGGAAGAAGGTGAAGGCACCGGTGCGGAGTGAGTGGTTCGGCAGCCCGACGGCCGACGCCGGGTCGTTCCAGTCGTCGGCACGGTACGGGTTCATGTGCCCGCTGTTGCAGCCGACGGTCGACGTGCCGTAGGAGGAGCCGATCTAGCCGGACAGCATCCCGCTGACGAGAGCGCGCCAGGTGATCGGGCCGACGATGCCGTCGGAGGCCGTGCCGACCGCGGTCTGGAAGCCCCGGACCCACTTGTCCGTCCGCGGGCCGAAGATGCCGTCGATCTGCACCGGCGGCGCCTCCCCGCCGGACTGGTCGTGGAACTTGATCACCTCCTGCACGCCGCGGACCGCGTCGCCGCTTGAGCCCTTCTTGACCTGCACGACGAGCTTGGGCCAGGTCTGCGGGCCGACCACGCCGTCGGCCGTGAGGCCCGCGCTCTGCTGGAACGCCTTGACCGCAGCCTCGGTGGCCGGGCCGAAGTTGCCGTCGACCGCAACGTGGTGGCTCCGCGCGCGCAGGAGCTGCTGCAGCGTGCGAACGGGGAAGATGTCGTCGCCTCGGCGTACGACCGGCCAGGGCTGAATCGGGTCGGGCATCGGGAACTCCTTTCCGAGCTGCCCGCAGCGAGCCCGGTCGCGAAGGAGTCCGTTGCCGCGAGCTCTCGCGTCCGGACCAGCGGCTCGATTCGAAGCGTGAACTGGACGTGTCGATCCTTCGCGCTGGGCGCGACGGTGTCAACCTCGGCAGTGCGCGCGAACGACTCGAACTGCCGAAACTGGCTCGGCCGTTCGAGCGGTTCCTCGCGCGCGGCTAGTCCCGGGGCGGCAGCTGCTGCACCGACCAGCGGTTGCCGTCGGGATCGCTGAAGAAGACGAACGAGCCCCACGGGAACTCCTCCACCTCGCTCACCTCCGCCCCGCGCTCGACGAGCTCGGCCCGCGCGGCCTGGATGTCAGCGACGACGAGCTGGACGTTCGCCGAGCCGGGCGGCGAGTCGGTGACGCCGACGCCGAGCGCGATCGAACAGCTCGACCCGGTCGGGGTGAGCTGGACGAACCGGAGCTCGTCGCTGACGGCGTGGTCGTGGTCCGCGGTGAACCCCGCCCGGTCGACGTAGAACGCCTTCGCACGATCGACGTCGGTGACGGGGATCGAGACCAGCTCCAGCTTCCAGTCCATGACGAGCGTCCTCCTGGGTCGTAGACGGTTCAGGCTGCCGCCCCGAGTCCGCCGTCGTCGGGGTCGGAGACGGGCATGTTGCCCTTGATCATCGCTGCCAGCCGCCGGCGGCGGCGCTCGAGCTCGTCGGTGTGGGCGTCGAGCTCGGCCCTCGTCGCGCCCCGCTCGGCGAGGAGCTCACGGACGAGGGCAAGCCCCCGCACGTCGAGCAGGAGGTCGTCGACGTCACGGGTGAGGACGATGTCGTGTCCGGAGTTCTGCATCACGCTGCCTCCTCGAGGAGTTCCCTGGCGATCACAGCAAAGTCATCTATCTACTCCCTGGATCGTTTGTTATCACCACGATAGCATGAGGCAACGCTAGGGCGAGCTACACTTATTCCATGACCACCACCCATTCGCCCAAGGAGACCGCCCGCACCCAGGTCGGGCCTCCGAAGCAGCTGCTCTCGAGCACCTCCTTCCTGCTCAAGCGGCTGGGCTTCGCGATCAAGGACCGTGCGCACGGTGCCTTCGAGTCGACCGGGCTCAATCCCCAGCATCACGCCGTACTCTCGGTGCTGGAGGAGGGCGCGCCGGAGACCCAGGGGGACATCGCGGACGCGCTCGGCTACGACCGCAGCCACCTCGTCGGGCTGCTCGACGAGCTCGAGGAGCACGGCCTGGTCCAGCGCAAGCGCGACCCCGCCGACCGCCGCCGCCATCTCGTCAGCCTCACCCCCGACGGCAAGGAGGCGCTGGCGCGGTTCCGCTCGATCGTGAAGAGCTTCGAGAAGGAGTTCTTCGAGCCGCTCGACGCCGAGCAGCGCGAGACGTTGCACACGCTGTTGCTCCTGCTCGCCAGCCACCACGACGCGCGGCGTGCGGAGACGCCGCGGCGCCGGGTGTAGTTCGGGCGGGACGCCGAGGCGACGACCGCGCTGCGGGAGGCGATCGACGTCGCAGGGAAGAAAGGCGCGCTCGCAGAGGTCCGCCAGGCAACGGAGCTGCTGGCGACGATCGCCGTCGCCTAGTGGCCGCCGGACAGGTACCGGGCGATCGGATCGGCGACGCTGAGCGCCTCGCCACGGGGCGCGTGCGTCCACGCGTCGTTCGCGAAATCGGTGCCGTCGCGTGCGAAGAGCAGCTCGAAGTCGGCGCGAACGGCCTCCGCGTCGACCGGTAATCGGCCGACGAACTCGACGCACATCCGGCCGAGGTGCAGCTTGCTCGTGCTGACGACGTGCACGCGCCTCCTCGGGGGGTTCGAGAACGCGATGCTGTTCAGGATCGAGAGGCCCGCGAACTCGGTCGCCTCGGCTGGTCTCGTCGAATCGCTGCGGAGCACCGCGACGAGGTAGCGCGCGAACCAGTCGAAGCGATGGTGCTGCCCCAGCACGACCGCCGCTCCCCACCCGTCTGGCTCCCAGCGATACCACGCGGCCCCCGGGCCGACGTACGGGTTGCGCGACTGGCCCTTCGAGGTCGGGTAGACGAGGCAGTCACCCGCCTCGAGCACGAACGGCTCCGGCTCGGCGAGCAGCTTTCGCGACCAGGGCCTGGGATTCGGGCTGCGCCATCTGACCGCCAGGGCGTCGAGGGCCTTCGCTCGCCGGCCGAGGTCCCGCTCGCCCATGCCGAGGTCGCGCTTCTCGGCCAGGTCGGCGCCGTGCTCGACGATCGCGAGCGCCGCGTCGGTCGTCGGCCTGTGATCGATGCCATAGCGCCAGAACAGGTCGGCGAGCGCGAGCCGCACGTCGATGGCGTCCGAGTACGACGCGGCCGCCCACGCGACCAGCCGTTCGCCGTCCCACGGCGCGCGCACGACCTGCTTGAAGTCGTCGCGCAGGTCTGCCGTCTCGTCGTTCGCGTACAGGCCGGTGCCCCAGGTGCCCAAACGTCTCCTCGTGCCGTCGACCCTGAACGTAGCGCGCCGACGGTAGGGTCGGGCTCCACGGCCGAGCAGGAGGCGACAGCGTGTCACTCGACGAGAACAAGGATCTGATCCGTCGCTACGTGCAGGCGATCGACGCCAATGACACGAGCGACTGGAGCATCCTCGACGAGTACGTCGCAGAGGACTTCGTCGCGAACAACCCGCCGCTGCCGGGCGTCAGCCTCGACCGCGAGGGGATGAAACAGGCCGCGGAGATCTTCCGGATCGCGACTCCCGGGACCCACGAGATCACGCTGCAGGTCGCGGAGGGGGATCTCGTCGTCAGCTACATCTCGGCCCGGGGCGTCCACGCGGGAGAGCTCCTCGGCATCCCGGCGACGAACAACGCGGTGGAGACGGACGGGATCGCGATCCACCGCGTCCGCGACGGGAAGATCGTCGAGTACTGGTCGGTCACGGACATCGTGCGGGTGCTGCAGCAGGTCGGTGCGCTTCCCGGGCCGCCCGGCTAGGCCCTCGGCGCCGGTTCAGGCACGCACGCAACCGCCGCACCAGCCTCGTTCTAGAGCAAATTGGCGCAGCTGCAAGCGATCGCGGCTACACTGGCCCTGCGTCTGGTTGAGCGTTGAAGCCGCCGAGGCACTCGCACCTTCCTCTTCAGCTGTTCCGTTTGGCCCCGCGCAGCAGGGAGCTCGACCGAGCCACCCTGTCCTGAGCGAAAGAGCGAAGGAGCATCACATGCATGCCACCATCCGCCGCTACGAAGGCGTCGACACGAACCGGACCGACGAGCTGACGCGCAAGGTCGAGGAGAGCCTCGTCCCCGAGCTGCGCAAGCTCGAGGGCTTCACGGGCTACTACCTGATCGAGGCCGGCAACGGCGTCTTCAGCTCGGTCGGCCTCTTCAAGAACCCGGCACAGATCGACGAGGCGACAACCCTCGCCGCCGCGTGGGTGAAGTCGTCGGGCCTCGAGTCCGCCCTTCCGAACGCGCCGAAGATCACGACCGGCAAGGTCGTCGCTCACCAGAACGGCATCGCGGTCGCGTAACGACCGAAGACCCCGCCGGAGGGCCTGTCCGCAGGCTCTCCGGCGGTTCTGCATTCCCCGAGCGAGAGGTGACCGGCATGAAGAATTTCCTGCACTGGCGCAAGACGACCTGGGCCCTTCTGGTCTGGAGCGCCGCGATGATCGCCTGGCTGTTCGTGGGCGCACCGAGCGTGCCACTCGCCGTAGGCCTCTGGTTCGTCGGCTGCGTCGTCCTCGCGTTCGTCTGGTTCATGACGCAGCCGCTCCACCGCCAGGGTCGGGGCATGCGCGACGGCTTCTTCGTCCGGCCCGGCCTCGGGAGCTGGCGCGTGGTGAACCTGCACCGAAGCTGAGCATTGCGGACGGGGCAGCGGGCAAGCCGGGGAGCTTGCCCGCTCGCGTCAGGCTCAGCGCGGCTGCGGCACGATCCGGATGTAGGGCCGCGGGGACTCCCAGCCGTCCGGATAGGTCTCCTTCGCCTCGTCGTCCGAGACGGAGCCGGCGATGATCACGTCGTCGCCCTGCTGCCAGTTGACCGGCGTCGCGACCTTGTGCTTCGCCGTCAGCTGCAGCGAGTCGATCACGCGCAGCACCTCGTCGAAGTTCCGGCCGGTCGTCATCGGATAGATCAGGATCAGCTTGATCTTCTTGTCCGGGCCGACCACGAAGACGTTGCGCACGGTCTGGTTGTCGGCCGGCGTGCGCGCCGCAGCGTCGCCGGAGACGTCTGCGGGCAGCATCCCATACGCCTTCGCGACGTTGTAGTCGGCGTCGCCGATGATCGGGTAGTTGGGCGCGTGGCCCTGGGTCTCCTCGATGTCCTTCGCCCAGTCGGAGTGCCGTTCGGTCGGGTCGACCGAGAGCCCGATGATCTTCACGCCGCGCCGGTCGAACTCCGGCTTGATCTTGGCCATGTAGCCGAGCTCGGTCGTGCAGACCGGGGTGAAGTCCTTCGGGTGCGAGAACAGCACCGCCCAGCCGTCGCCGATCCAGTCGTGGAAACGGATCGTGCCCTCTGTGGTCTCCGCCTCGAAGTCGGGTGCCTCGTCGCCTAGTGCCAGAGCCATGTGCTCCTCCTCGTTCGCTTCCGCAATGTCTACTAGATCCGGCACGGCTCGCGCGGCCGGCCGGCGGGAACGAGATCTGTCAGGCTGTCCCTGCCGTGAGCACCGTCTCGGACATCCTCGAGGGCAAGGGCGGCGAGGTTCTCAAGATCGAGGCCTCTGCCACCGTCTTCGACGCGATCCAGCGCATGGTGGAGGCGAACGTCGGCTCGCTCCTCGTCTTCGACGGCGATGCGCTGAAGGGGATCGTCACCGAGCGCGACTACCTGCGGCGTGTGGCGCTCGAGGGACGAACCGAGCGCGAGACGACGGTCGGCGAGATCATGACCGCGCCGCTCGTCTACGTGACTCCCGAGACGAGCATCGAGGAGTGCATGGCGGTGATGACCGAGCGCCGGATCCGCCACCTGCCCGTGCTGACCGAGGAGAGCGCCGTCGTCGGCGTCGTCTCGATCGGCGACCTCGTCAAGTTCCAGTCGAAGGAGCAGAGCGCGCACATCCGGCTCCTCACCGACTACATCAGCGCCCGCTGACCGAGCCGGACACCCTCACGTTCCTGATCGGGCTCGTCGTGGCGGCCGGCGCCTCGATGGCCATCTTCGCCCACGCGACGAAGCACGGCAGCCGGCACGCGACGGCCTGGGGCGTCGCCACCTTCCTGCTGCTCGGGGTCGCCGTCCCGGTCTACTTCATCCGCTACTGGACTCGTCGACGCTCTGGCGGACCCAGAGCGTGACGAGCCGGGCGACGAGCGTGACGAGGAAGACCTGGCCGAGCAGCGCCTCGAGCACGGTCAGCGCCTGCGGCAGGCCGACGGTCGGCGAGAGGTCGCCGAAGCCGAGCGTCGTCAGCGAGACGAAGCTGAAGTAGAGGAACTCCGACTGGCCGTGCTCGCCTGGCTGCGAGAAGAAGGGCGCGTCGCGCACCGAGTCCACCGCCAGGTAGCAGAACGCGAACAGCAGTCCGACGAGCACGTACGAGCAAAGCGCACCGAGCACGGTCTCGTGGGTGATCCGTCGATGCTGGAGCACCCGGCTCAACGTGACCGGCAGCGTCGCCGTCACGAGCAGGCCGACGGGCAGCAGGTAGGTCAGAGCGAGCACCTCGGCCGAGTTGAAGATCAGCACGATCGGGGCGAGCGCGACGCACGCGACGATGCTCACCGCCTGCCGCTTGTTGACGTGGTGGCCCGCCTCCGGATCGCTGATCGCGACGATGAGCGCCGCCGCGGCGAGCAGCGTGCTGCCGATCGCGCCCCAGCGCGGGTCGTCGACGAGCTCGAGCAGGAAGAAGTTCGCCAGCAGCAGGACGAGCAGGCTCGCGTAGCTGTCCAGGAACCGGACGAGGTCCCGCCTCGCGGTGCCGCCGATTCTCATGCGGAGTCCGTGTCGCAACGTCGTGCCACGATAGGGCCTTCCGGGTCCGCAACGAGGGGGTTTGGGTAGATGCGCGTCGTGTTGAGCGTCGACATGGAAGGGATCTCGCAGATCACAGACATGCGCGAGTGCCTCGCCTGCTCGACCTCCTACTGGGACACGGGCAAGCCGGCGGTGAACGCCGACGTCGCGGCGGCCGCCGAGGGCCTGCTCGCGGGCGGCGCGCGCGAGGTGATCGTCCTCGACAACCACGGCAGCGGCAATCCGACGAACGTCGACGCGGGCGCACTCCCGCCGGGTGCGCGACTCGAGACGTGGAACGTCTTCGACCTGGCCGGGCACGGCGTCGAGGCGATGCTGCAGGTGGGCTACCACGCCCGCGGCGGCGTCGACGGCTTCCTCTCGCACACCTACGTCCCGGGCCTGCGCCTGCGCGTCGACGACGAGCTGATCTCCGAGAGCCACGGTCGGATCTGGGCGGCAGGCGTACCGCTCCTCGGCATCGTCGGCAACGACCTGCACGAACGGACGCTCGGCTCGCTGGGCGGCACACCGTTCCTGGTCGTCCAGGAGTCGCAAGGCCGCGGCGTGGTGAGGCCCATCCATGCCGATCCCGCCGAGGGGACGGGCGCGATCCGCGCCTTCGCCGAGCAGGCGATGCGAGCGGCCGGCACGGCGCCGAGACCCGCGCCGCCGGCCGGGGTCACCTTCGCCGCGAGCTTGCCGAACGGCGCCGAGGTCGTCGAGTCGATGGAGGCCGGTGGCTGGGCGCGGACCGGGGAGCTCGAGTTCGCGGTTGAGCTCGGCGCGTGGAGCGAGGCTCGCGAGCCGCTCGCGGCCGCGATGGGCGCCGGGATTGCACCCTACGCCTCGCTCTGGGCGTCGATCACCTCGCCGGAGGAGCTCGCGGCGGCGGATCCGGTGCCGCTCGCCGAGCTCGAGCGCGTGCTCGTCGAGTGGGCGGGCGAGTCGCAGCCGGAGTGGCACGGAGCCACGTGAGCGTCGGCGAGACCCTGGAGCTGCTCGACTGGAAGCGCCGGGTCTTCGCTCTTTACGCCGCGGTTCGGGACGAGCCGGAGCCGGAGCGAGCCTGGCTGCTCTGGCGCGAGACGCGCGACCGGCTCTACCGCACGCACCCGCAGTCGCCGCTCGAGCCGGAGAGCCGCGCACGCTTCTCCGGACTCGACTACTTCGACTACGACCCTCGCCTCCGGCTGACCGCACCGGTGATTGCCTCGCCCGAGCGAGTCGACGAGCTGCCGGTGAGCCGGGGCGAGCTGATCCGCTTCCGCCGCTTCGCCACCGTGGAGCTCGAGCTCGACGGCGGAGCGCGCACGCTCGAGACGTACTGGCTTGATGCCTACGGCGGCGGGCTCTTTCTCTCGTTCGGCGACGGAACGAACGGCGGCGAGACCTACGGCGGCGGCCGCTACCTCCTCGACACGGTCAAGGGGGCCGACCTCGGCGAGCGGGACGGCGAGCTGATCCTCGACTTCAACTTCGCCTACAACCCGTCGTGCGTCTACAGCCCTCGCTGGGCCTGCCCGCTCGCACCGCCCGCGAACAGGCTCGACGTCCGGATCGGCGCCGGCGAACGGATGTGGCGGGACCAGTGATCCAGGTCAGGCGTCGCCGGGTCGCTGCATGTACCACTCGACGAACTCGCGGCAGCGACCGTCGGCTGCGAACCGGATCACCCAGAGGTTGTCGTAGATCCGGGGCGGCTCACGGTACGCAGTCGTGCCGGTGACGATCGAGAGCTCCGGCGTCTCGAGGAGCGGCTGCCACTCGAACGTCGCCGCGCCGGGCTCGTCCCGGTGCTCGAGCCAGCCGGCGACGATCGCCTCCCTCCCGCTCCAGGGCTCGGCGAACGGCTCCGTCAGATAGCGCGCGTCGTCGGTGAAGAGCGCCCCGATGTCCTCCGGGTCGTTCGAGCTCCACGCGCGCTCGTAGCCGCTGATCCAGTCGCGCAGCACACGAGGAAGGCTACGGCCGCCACCGTGGCCGTGTCGAATCGTGCGGAAAATCCACGAAGCGACCGCCGAGCAAGCGTGGCAGGATCCCTCTGCGGGTGCCGGTTCGTGCGGAAGGTCCAAGCTCGACGGCTGCAGACCGGGGCCGGCGCCCGCGCTCTACGGGACGAAGCCGCGGAGCCGCTGGAGCGTCTCGAGGACGAGCTGCGGCGGGATGCTCTCCACCGTCCGGCGCACGACCGAGGCGACGAGGCCCGAGAGCGCCCCCGCCTGCTTCGCGTCGTCGACCGCGCGCAGCAGCCCGTCGCGGACCGCCGCCTCGGCGTCCACCCGCGAGATGTCGTGCGCCGCCGCGAACGAGTCGAGCGACGCGTCGTCCCGGAGTGCGAGCACGAGCTCCTCTCGCGAGACGCCCAGCTTGCAGGCGGCGCCGTCGAGGCCGGAGAGCGCGATCTGCTCGAGCACCGCCTGGAGGTCGCCCGGGTCGCGCCACTCCCGCGAGGCGCATGGATCGGCGACCGGAGTCGGCTTGTAGGAGCCACCGCCGAGCGCGAGGTAGGTGACGAGGAGGGCCGCGACCGCCCCGACGGAGACCAGCAACGGCGCGGCTCTCCTCACAGCGGCTCTCCCCGCCCCCGTCCGATCGGGACGAGCGCCGCCAGCGCGAGCAGGGCGGCGAGCAGGAACGGCCGCGAGAACGCATTCGTCACGGCACGGTCGAGCTGATCCTGCAGCGCCGACTGCAGCGACTCGTACGCGGGCGTGTCCGGCCGGCTCGCGAAGGCCGCTTCGACGTCCGGCAGCTCGCCCTCCGCCCGATCGACCTGGTCGATCACGTCCTGGGCGAGCCGGAGCTTGTCGAGCGCGGGGATCCGGCTGTCGAGCACCGCCGCCGCACCGGCGCGCTCGGCCTCCTGCTCGTTCCGGTCGAGTGCCGACGTGAGGACGGGCGCGAGCAGGAGCAGACCGAGCACGACGCCGGCATGGCGAGCAGCCAGCGTCCAGCCGCCGTGGACGACCTGGGCGGCGCGACCGGCCACCGCTCGTTCGGTCAGCGCCGTGAGCGCGAGGCCGATCCCCGCTCCGACGAGGAGCTGCGGCGCGATCGTCCAGCCCCAGCCTGCGTGCGGCAGGAGCGCGAGCGCCGCGAGCCCACCTGCTACCAGCACGACACCGCTCGCGGCCCGCATGGTGCGCCCCACCGAGGCGGGCATGAGCCGCGGCACGGCGATCGCGGCCAGCGGCAGCACCGTGACGACGATCCCGGCGACCGCCGGCGACATCCCCCAACCGTCCACGAGCAGGAGCACGAGCAGGAACAGCGCCGCGACGAGCCCGCCCGAGAGCAACAGCAGGGCCGTGTTGGCGCTCACGTGCGGCCGCCCGGCCGGAGCCCGCAGCGGCCGCGCCGCCAGGCCCCGGAGGGCGGCGATCGGCAGGAGCGCGAGCGGCACCTGGACGAGGAAGATCGACCGCCAGCCGAACGCCTCCGTCAGGATCCCGCCGACCGCCGGGCCGAGCGCCGCACCGGTCACGCCGGCTGCGACCCAGACGCGCGCCGCTCGCCGCTCGTCGCCGCCACTCGCCTGGGTGAGCAGGTCGAGCGCGGCCGTGACGACGAGCGCCCCACCGGCGGCCTGGACGCAACGGGCGGCGATCAACACGCCGAACGTGGGCGCGAGCCCGCAGGCGAGCGAGGCCGCGGAGAAGAGCAGAGCGCCCGCGAACAGCGCCTCGCGCGGCCGCCGGCGGGACACGTACGCGGCCGGTACGGCGAGCAGCGCGAGCACGAGGTTGTAGGACGTCAGCACCCACGCGACCGTCGTCAGGCCGACGTCGAAGCGGGCCAGCACCTCGGGGAGCGCGAGCGTGACGACGGACGAGTCCGCCAGCGCGAGCCCGACCGCGAGCCCGAGCAGGAGGCGGCGCATCAGACCTGAGCGGTCTCGCGCTCGCGCTTCGCGCGCGAGGAGAGCGACTGCCGCTTGGTCGCCGAGAGCTCGACCTTGCGCAGCCGGATGCTCTGCGGTGTCACCTCGACGCACTCGTCGTCGCGGATGAACTCGAGCGCCTGCTCGAGCGAGAGCGGCCGCGGCGGGATCAGGCGGACGAGCTCGTCGGAGCTCGACGCCCGCATGTTCGTCAGCTTCTTCTCCTTGCACGCGTTCACGTCCATGTCCTCGCTGCGCGCGTTCTCGCCCACGACCATCCCCTCGTACACGTCGACGCCGGGTGCGACGAACAGCGTCCCGCGCTCCTGCAGGTTCGAGAGCGCGAACGCGGTCGTCGGCCCGCGCCGGTCGGCGACCAGGCTGCCCGAGGGACGCGTGCGCAGCTCGCCGTGCCAGGGCTCGTAGCGCTCGAACACGTGGTGCATGATCCCGGCTCCGCGCGTCTCGGTGAGGAACTCCGTCCGGAAGCCGATCAGGCCCCGGGCCGGCACGAGGTACTCCATCCGCGCCCAGCCGGTGCCGTGGTTGACCATCTGCTGCATGCGCCCCTTGCGCAGCGCGAGCAGCTGCGTCACGACGCCGATGTAGTCCTCGGGCGCGTCGATCGCCACGCGCTCGACCGGCTCGTGCCGCTTGCCCTCGACCTGCCTCGTCAGCACCTCGGGCTTGCCGACGGTGAGCTCGAAGCCCTCGCGGCGCATGATCTCGACGAGCACTGCGAGCTGCAGCTCACCGCGGCCCTGGACCTCCCAGACCTCGGGCCGCTCCGTCGGCAGGATCCGCAGCGAGACGTTGCCGACCAGCTCCTGCTCGAGCCGGGCCTTGATCATGCTCGCGGTCACCTTCTCGCCCTCGAGCCCCGCGAGCGGGGAGGTGTTGATCCCGAGCGTGATCGAGAGGGACGGCTCGTCGACGGCGCTCACCGGCAGCGGCCTCGGGTCGTCGGCGTCGGCGAGCGTCTCGCCGATCGTGACCTCGGGCAGCCCGGCGACGGCGACGATCTCGCCCGGGCCGGCCTCCTCGGTCGGCACGCGGTCGAGGGCCTCGGTGACGAAGAGCTCGGTGATCTTGGCGGGCTCGATCGTCCCGTCGGCGCGGCACCACGCCACCCGCTGCCCCTTGCGCAGCGTGCCGTGCCGCACGCGGCAGAGCGCGAGCCGGCCGACGTACGGCGACGCGTCGAGGTTCGTGACGAGCGCCTGCAGCGGATGGTCCGGGTCGTAGGACGGCGGCGGCACCGTCTCGAGCAACACGTCGAAGAGCGGCTTCAGGTCGTCGGCGAGGTCGTCCGCGCCCAGCCCCGCCCGACCCGCACGCGCATTCGCGTAGACGATCGGGAACTCGATCTGCGTCTCGTCGGCGTCGAGGTCGAGGAAGAGCTCGTAGACCTCGTTCACGACCTCCTCGGCGCGCGCATCCGGCCGGTCGACCTTGTTCACGACCAGCACGACCGGCAGCCGCGCCTCGAGCGCCTTGCGGAGGACGAAGCGGGTCTGCGGCAGCGGCCCCTCGCTCGCGTCGACGAGCAGCAGCACGCCGTCCACCATCGTCAGGCCGCGCTCGACCTCGCCGCCGAAGTCCGCGTGGCCGGGCGTGTCGACGATGTTCAGCTTCGTGCCGCCGAGGTGAACGGCCGTGTTCTTGGCGAGGATCGTGATCCCCTTCTCGCGCTCGAGGTCCATCGAGTCCATCACCCGGTCGGCCACGTCCTGGTTCTCGCGGAAGGAGCCCGACTGCCAGAGCATGGCGTCGACGAGCGTCGTCTTGCCGTGGTCGACGTGGGCGACGATGGCGACGTTGCGGAGGTCCTCGCGGCGGGCGGTGGCGGTTGAAGGCACGGCGAGGCAGGGTAGCTTGCGACCGCTTACGCTTCCCCGGAATGGCGGCGAAACGTCCACCCGAGGAGCGCGTGCGGAAGCGAGCCGAGCAGGAGCGCCTGACGGGGCTCGACCCCGACGACGAGGCGGCCCGCTGGCTCGCCGAGCGCGACCCCGTCCCGCCGCCGACGCTGCCGAAGTCGGCGACGAAGTCGAAGGTGCTGCACCAGTGGCGGCAGCGGCAGCAGAGGAAGGGCCGATGACGGAGCTGCCGCTCACCGGCGGCTGCCTCTGCGGCGGCGTCCGCTACGAGATCTCCGAGCCGCTGCTGTCGGCGAGCTACTGCCACTGCACGCGCTGCCAGCGCCGCACGGGAACCGCTGCCTCGGCGCAGGCGCGGGTGGCGCCCGGCTCCTTCCGGATCGTGGCCGGCGAGGATCTGGTTCGCGCCTGGAATCCCGGCGACGGCGGCTTCCCGAAAGCCTTCTGCTCCGCCTGCGGCGGCGCGTTGTGGAGCCAGAGCCCGGTCGACCCGGAGATCATCGGCGTCAGGCTCGGCACGTTCGACGCCGACCCGGGCATCCGACCCGAGCACCGCCAGTTCGTCGCCTACGCCGCCTCGTGGGAGCCGATTCCGGACGACGGCCTGCCGCGCTACGACGAAGGTCGCCCACGTTCCTGAGGTTTGCCGCCGGGCTGGCGGGTAACGCCTGAGCCGGACTCGAACGAAAGGGGAGGTCGGCTCATGCTCAGGAAATGGACGGCGCTCGCGCTCGCGGCGCTCGTGGTCGTCGTGGCAGGCTCGGCCGGACCGGCCGGCGCGAAATCGAAGGTGCCCGGGCTCCAGTTCCTCGGCCAGGCGATCGTCCCGACCGGGACGACCTTCCAGGGCACCTCGGTCGGCGGCCTGTCGTCGATCAGCTACGACGCGAAGCGCGGCGTCTACTACGTGCTCTCGGACGACCAGACCGGGGTGCGCTTCTACACCGCCCGCGTGGACGTATCCGACGGACAGCTCGCGACCGGCGACGTCGCGTTCACGGCCGTCACGACGCTGAAGGGACCCGACGGCCAGCCGTTCGCGCCGCAGACCGTCGACCCCGAGGGCCTGGTGCTGACGAAGGCGGGCCAGCTCGTGGTCACGTCCGAGGGCTTCGCGAACAGGCTGATCGACCCGTGGGTGAGGCGCTTCTCGCTCGACGGGACACAGCTCGGCTCGCTCGCCGTGCCGTCGCCGTTCCTGCCGAACGCGGGCGGAACGCGCGGCGTCCGGCTGAACCTCGGCTTCGAGAGTGCGGGCGTGCCACCGAACGGCCGCTTCCTCTTCACCGGCACCGAGGACGCCCTCGTGCAGGATGGCCCGGCCGCGAGCCTCACCGCCCGCAGCCCCTCGCGGCTCCTTCGCTACAACCTGCAGACCGGCAAGCTCGACCGCCAGTACCTCTACTGGACGGACACGATCGCCGAGCCGCCCGTGCCGGCGACGAACTTCGCCGTCAACGGTCTCGTCGAGCTGCTGCCGCTGAACAACGAGCACCTGCTCGCGATGGAGCGCTCGTTCTCCGTCGGCGCGCCGGACACGGGGAACACGATCAAGCTCTACAGCGTCAAGGTCGCGGGCGCGACGAACGTGAACGGCGCCGACAGCCTGGCGGGCCGGCTCGACTCGATCCGTCCGGTCGAGAAGACGCTGCTGCTCGACCTCGACACGCTCGGGATCCCGCTCGACAACGTCGAGGGGATGACGCTCGGCCCGAAGCTGCCCGACGGCCGGCAGTCGCTCGTGCTCGTCAGCGACAACAACTTCGCCGCCGCGCAGTTCACGCAGTTCCTGCTCTTCGCGATCGCGAAGAGCTGAGCCTCAGGCGGCGTCTGGCTCGGCCCGGCCGGTCATGGCCGGGCCGGGCAGCGCCTCGAGGTCCCAGGCCTGCACCGGCTCGCCGCAGTCGGGGCACGCCTGCACCGGCTCGATCACGGCGCCGCAGCCTCGGTGCCGCAGGACGACCGCCGGGCCGTCCGGGTTCGGCGCCCAGCGGTTGCCCCACTTCATCAGCTCGACGAGGACGCCGTAGAGGTCGACACCCTTCCGCGTCAGCCGGTACTCGTAGCGAGGCGGATGCTCGCTGTAGCGCTCGCGGCGCAGGATCTCCGCCTCGACCAGGGTGGCGAGGCGATCGCTGAGGATGTTCCGCGCGACGCCGATGTTGCGGCGGAAGTCCTCGAAGCGCCTCACGCCCATGAACGCTTCACGGAGCACGTGCATCGTCCAGCGCTCGCCGATCGTCTCCAGCGTCGAGGCGACCGAACAGGCGTCGCGTGGGAAGTCCCTCACGTCGGTATCCACCCGCACATAGTTGCAGAATGCAACCGACTCTGCCATAGTCAGTTTTACTTTGCTACTGACTGAGGAGAAGAGTCGATGACCGCTCGTCTCTGGCGTGGCTTCGCTGCCGCCGACTTCGCCGACGAGGTCGCCGCCCACCTGCGGGACGTCACCGTTGCGCAGTTCGCCACGATGCCCGGCAACGTCTCGGCGGAGTTGCTCCGCCGAGACGTCGCGGGCGGCGTCGAGCTGATGACGCTGAGCGTCTGGGAAACCGCCGACGCGGTGCCGCGCACGGCCGAGGAGGCTCACCGCCTGCTCCTCGGCCGGCAGACGATTCCCGCCTGCTGGGAGCTCGTCTCCCCCACGGCCACGGCCGTCGCGGCCGCGGCCTAGAGCGAGGCGCTGGCCCGGCAGAGCTCGCCGGTCCGGCTCGTCGCCGAGGCGGCGATCCGGTCGGCGCCTGCCCGATTCCCCAGCAGCGCGCGGGCCTCGAACGAGCCGCTCGGCGCGCGGGTCACCTTGACGAGCCGCCGCACGACGACACCGTTGTGGCGCAGCACGACGCTCCAGGTGCGGCCGACGCGGTTCTGATCGACCTCGAACTCGACTTCGATCCGGCCTCCGTCCTCACGGCTCAGCTTCAGCTTCGACGTGCTCGCCTTCGAGCACGTGCCGGCGACCCGGACGTCGCCGTCCTTGGCGCCCGCCGTCGGTGCCAGCCCGAGTGCCGCCGCGGCAGCGACCGCACACCCGGTCCCGATCATCATGCGCTTGCTCATCGTCCACTCCTCGTCTCGATTGCTCGTTCGCAGGCTCGCAACGGCGCGGTCCGGGTCGCAAGTGGACGATGGTCGTACGGCACGGCCATACTCGGCGGCGTGGGCGCGGTGCTTCGCTTCGTGCTGGCGGGGCTGGCCGCGGTCGCAGTCGTGGTCGTCGGCAGCGTGCTCGTGCTCCGGGAGCTGGGCCATCGGCAGGCCGTCCGCGACGCCCGCGAGTTCGCCGTGCTCGCCGGCCAGGGAATCGTCGAGCCGGAGCTCACGGACACCCTGCTGACCGGCGACCCCGCGGCGCTGGCGCGCCTCGACCGGCTCGTGCAGGAGCGCGTGCTGAGCGACCGGGTGGTGCGCGTGAAGGTGTGGACGCGCGCCGGTCGGATCGTCTATTCCGACGAGCCACGGCTGATCGGCGCCACGTACCGGCTCGGAGCGGACGAGAACGAGACGCTGCAGACCGGTGCCGCGCACGCGGAGCTGAGCGACCTCGGGGAGCCGGAGAACCGCTTCGAGCGGGGCCAGGGCAACCTGTACGAGGTCTATTCACGCGTGCGCACGCCGAACGGAACGCCGCTGCTCTTCGAGGCCTACGAGCGCTCGAGCTCGCTGGTGACGAGCGGGCGCGAGATCTGGCTGCCGTTCGCCGCGGTCGTCCTTGCCGGGCTCCTCCTGCTCTGGCTCGTCCAGGTCCCGCTGGCGTGGCGCCTCGAGCGCAACCTCCGCCGCTCCCAGCTCGAGCGCGAGTCGCTGCTCCTCAAGGCGGTCGAGGCATCCGCCGGAGAGCGCCGCCGGATCGCGGCCGAGCTGCACGACGGCGTCGTGCAGGATCTGGCGGGGCTGGCCTACGGCCTGAACGCAGCCGCCGACACGGCCGAGGCCGAGGCGTCGCCGCAGCTGGCCGAGACGCTGCGCTCCTCGGCGTCGCAGAGCCGGGAGGCGATCCGGCGGCTGCGGGCTCTCCTCGTCGAGATCCACCCGCCGAACCTGCAGTCGGCCGGTCTGGAGGCAGCCCTCACCGACGCGCTGGCCGGACTGCGCGCCCGCGGGGTGGAGACGACGCTCGAGCTGCCCGACGAGCTGCAGCTGACGACCGAGGCGGAGCTGCTCGTCTTCCGGGCGGCGAGCGAGGCGATCCGGAACGTCGAGCGACACGCGGCGGCGACCCGTGTGTCGGTCCGCGTCACGGGGGAGGCTGGCCTCGTGCGCCTGGAGATCGTCGACGACGGAAGGGGCTTCGCCGCTACCGAGCGGGAGCGCAGGCGGGCGGAGGGACACGTCGGGCTGTCGCTCCTCGACGAGCTGGCGGCCGGGCTCGGCGGCAGGCTCGACGTTCACTCGGTTCCCGGCGAGGGAACCCGGTTCGTCCTCGAGGTGCCCGCGTGATCCGCCTCCTGATCGCGGACGACCACGCTGTCGTGCGGAGCGGCCTGGCGCAGCTCGTCTCCGCGTTCGCCGAGGTGGAGCTGGTCGGCGCGGCGACGAACGGCGAGGAGGCCGTCACCCTCTGCGCCGAGACTCGGCCCGACGTCGTCCTGATGGATCTCGAGCTGCCGCTGCTCGACGGGATCGAGGCGACCCGTCGGATCAAGGCGGCACAACCGGAGACGGCCGTGGTCGTGCTGACGTCCTTCTCCGACCGGGAGCGGATCCTGCGTGCGCTCGACGCAGGCGCGGCGGGCTACCTGCTCAAGGACGCCGAACCGGACGAGCTCGAGCGCGCGGTGCGCGCCGCCGCGCGCGGAGATGTGCCGCTCGACCCGAAGGCCGCCCGCGCGCTGCTCAGCGCGCGGACCGAGACCTCGCCGGCGGACGAGCTCTCCGGGCGCGAGCGCGAGGTGCTCCTGATGGTCGTGGAGGGTCTCCCGAACAAGCTGATCGCCCGCCGGCTCGAGATCAGCGAGAAGACCGTCAAGGCGCATCTGACGAACGTCTTTCGCCGCCTGGGCGTCACCGACCGGACGCAGGCCGCGCTCTGGGCCGAGCGGAACGGCCTGACGCGCGACCGGTCGTAGGACCGACGTCCGATTGCGGCCCCGGCCCGGCCCTTGGCACGATCGGGACGTGACCCGGCTCCTCCTCCTGGCGCTCGTCGCCTCGTGCGTCCTCTGCGGGGCCGCCCGCGCGGCCGGCGGCGACGACGACGTGCGGGTCCGGGTGCGATGCGCGGGGCCGAGCACGGGCCAGCTCCGGCTGCAGCGCGAGGACGGGCGAATCGGCGTCGAGCTCGAGCTTCGCTCGGGGCGTCGCGGCGCCCGCTGGACGATCGTCGTCCTGCACGAGCGCCGCCTCGTCACGCGCGTTGCCGTGCGGGCGCCGCTCGGCGGCGGCGCGCTCCGCATCCGCCGCTCGGTGCCCGACTGGTTCGGGACGGATTCGATCGTCGTCCGCGCAACCCGCACGGGCGAGACCTGCCGCGCCACGGGCCTGATCTAGGAGCTACTCGGCGGCGCGGGCTTCGGAGCGCTTCGCGCGGAGTGCGTCGATGCGGGCGTGCAGATCGCGCCGGCGCGCCGAGAGCTCGTGCTCCTGCGCCTCGAGGTCGCCGCCGCCGTAGTCCGGGTACAGCGCCAGGCGGTCGTGCAGCCGCCGTCTCCGCAGCGAGACGGCGTGCTCCTCCTGCTCCAGCTCCTGGAGCAGTTCCTCGAGCTCGCGTTCGGTGTCGTTGCTCATCTGCTCCGAATATCGGCAGGGCACGCCGCCGTCATGAGTCCAGGGGCAATTCCGCCCGGATGCACGTTCCCGCGCCGGGCGGGCTCTCGACGCTGAGCGTGCCGTCGAGCGCCGCGACGCGGTCGGCCAGGCCGCGCAGCCCGGTGCCGGCCGCGGGATCGGCCCCGCCCGCGCCGTCGTCGGCGACCTCGACCTCGAGCAGCCCGCCGACGGCGCGCACCCGGACGGTCGCCCGCGATGCGCCCGAGTAGCGGACGACGTTCGTGAGCGACTCGGAGACGACGTAGTAGACCGCGGCCTCGACGTGCTCGGGCTGCCGGTCGGCCGGGACGTCGAGCTCGACGGGCAGCGGCATCCTGGCCGCCATCATCCGCAGCGCAGCCGCCAGCCCGCGGCGCGTGAGCACCTCGGGATGGATCCCGCGGGCCAGCTCGCGGAGCTCCTTGACCGCGGCGGCGAGCTCGTCCACCGCGGTGTCGAGCAGCCGCGCGAGCTCGGGATCGTCCCCTGCCCGCGTCCGCGCGAGCCGGAGCGAGAGCAGCAGCGCCATCAGCCGCTGCTGCGCACCGTCGTGCAGATTCCGCTCCAGCCGGCGCCGGGCGTCGTCCGCGGCGGCGACGATCCGCGCGCGCGACGTTCGCACCTCCTCCTCCTGCTGCTTGCGCTCGGTGATGTCGGTGCCCGAGACGAGGAAGAGCGGGCCGCTCTCGATCATCGGCAGCGACGTGCACGACCAGAGGACGTCGACGACCTCGCCGTCGCGGGTCACCCAGCGACCCTCGTGCTCCTCCCCCGTCCCGCCTGCGACCACCTCCTCGATCGCCTCGCGCGTCGCAGCCGCGTCCTCGGGCGGCACGTACCGCTCCCAGAACAGGACGCCGCCCGTCTCCTCCGGCGGGTAGCCGAGCGTCTGCTCGAACGCCTTGTTCGTGGCTGCCGGCCGGACTGTGCCGTCGGGGTCGATCAGGCAGAGCAGGCTAGGCGCATAGTTGGCGATCGCGTTCAGCAGCTCGCGCTCGCGCTCCAGCTCCTCGGCCCGCGCGGCCAGCTCCGCCGGCGACGGCGTCGCTGCCCCGTCTGCGTCCGTCCGCGCCACCACCGCGATCGTACGCCCGGGTTCGGTTTACCGCATCGTCCGCTCGGCCGACGGCGAAGGCCGCGCCGATCCTCCCGCGAGACGAGCAGGTCGGGCCTTACGGCCGACGACCGCACACCCGCTCGCCTTCAGGCTGAAGGCATGCCAATCAGCCAAGGAGGGTCGACGTGACGAACGTCCTGCACACGCTCGAGCGCGAGCCGCTCGACATCGAGCCGCTGCGCGCACGCGTGGCCGGATCCGTCTCCGTCCCCGGCGACGCCGACTGGGACGAGGCGCGGCTGGCGTGGAACCTCGCCGTCGACCAGCGCCCCGCCGCGGTCGTCCAGGCGGAGAGCGCCGACGACGTCGTCGCCGCGGTCGGGTTCGCCCGCGACCACGGGCTTCAGGTCGCCGCGCAGGGCACGGGTCACGGCGCGAGCGCGCTCGGCTCGGTCGAGGACACGATCCTGATCAAGACGCACCGCATGCGCGGGGTCTCGATCGACCCGGTCGCGCGGATCGCGCGCGCCGAAGCCGGCGTGCTCTGGCTGGAGGTCACGGCCGCGGCTGCCGAGCACGGTCTCGCCGCGCTCGCCGGCTCGTCGCCGGACGTCGGCGTCGTCGGCTACACGCTCGGCGGCGGGATGGGCTGGCTCGGCCGGAAGCACGGGTTCGCAACCAACAGCGTCACCGCGATCGAGGCGGTCACCTCCGACGGCCGCATGCTCCGCGCGACGGCCGAGGACGATCCCGATCTCTTCTGGGCGATGCGCGGCGGCGGCGGCAACTTCGCCCTCGTGACCGCGATCGAGTTCGCCCTCTACCCGATCGCCGAGGTCTACGCGGGCGTGCTCTTCTTCCCGATCGAGCGCTCGAGCGAGGTGCTGAACGCGTGGCGGCAGTGGGTCGAGACGGTGCCGGAGGAGGTCACGTCGATCGGCCGGATCATGCAGTTCCCGCCCTTCCCGGACGTGCCCGAGCCGCTGCGCGGCAACGCGTTCGCGCTCGTCGAGGCGACGGTGATCGGCGACCAGGCCGTGGGCGCCGAGCTGCTTCGGCCGCTCCGCGAGCTCGGGCCCGTGATGGACACGTTCGCGATCCGGCCCGTCCAGACACTGCAGCAGCTGCACATGGATCCCGAGCACCCCGTGCCCGGAGCGGCCGACGGAATGCTGCTCGGCGAGCTGACCGAGGAGACCGTCGACGCGATCGTCGGCGTCGTCGGCCCCGGGTCGGGATCGCCGCTGCTCTCGGTCGAGATCCGCCACCTCGGCGGCGCGCTGGGCACGCCCGCGCCGGCGAACGGCGCGCTGTCGGCGCTCGACGCGGCCTTCGCAGTCTTCGCGGTCGGGATCGCCGGCGACCCGGAGGGCAAGGCGGCGGTCGAGCGTCACCTCGACCTCGTCTTCGCCGCCCTGCGGCCCTGGGACGCCGGGACGGTCTACTTCAACTTCACCGAGCGCCTCGCGGCCGGCCGGCGGCTCTACCCCGAGCACGTCGAGCACCGCCTGCGCCGGGTGAAGGCGACGTACGACCCGAGCGGGTTGATCCGCTCGAACCACCCGGTCGCGGCGGCGCACTGAGGCGGTTCAGGGTCGGGCGGTGGTGTGCGCCGCCGCCCGACCCTGCCGCTCGTTCAGTGCTTGCGGGCCGTCGCTCGGCCGCCCTTGCGGCCGGCTGCCTTCTTCTGGGCGGTCGTGCCGCCCTGCGACGAGCTGCTGCGGGAATGACCGTCGTGCGAGTGCTCGCCACCGTGCTTCGACGCGTCCGGCGAGTTCGCGATCCTCGCCGCGCGCTCCTTCGACATGCCCTTGTCCTTCAGGGCCTCGTACTGCTTCTCGTTCTTGACGTGGGCGCTCTTGCCCGGCATGTGGCCTCCTTTCGGACTACGTGGAGGCAACGGCCGTCGCGGCCACTGCGTTACGCCCGGGCGATGCGCTTGCCCGACGCCACGACGATGCCGAGCGCGACGTCCGGCAGCTTCGGGCCGGACGCGGTCAGCTTCACGAGCTTCCCGTCGGCACCGCGGACGCAGCGCCAGGCGACCGCGTTGTCCCAGTAGACCTTGTTCCCGTCGAGCTGGAGCGTCTTCTGCTTGCCGTCGGCGCAGGACGCCAGCGTGCCGGCGAACGGCTCGGCCGTGAAGCGCAGCAGGTGCTTCCCGTTCCGCGGGTAGCGACGGTCGTCGAAGCGGAAGGTGAGCTGCCGGCTGCCGGGAAGCCACGTGTAGCCCGTGTAGCGGTAGCCGAAGGGGACGCGCGTCGGCGCGTAGGCGACGGTGCCCGCCTTCTTCAGCGCGAGCTGCTGGATGAACACCGGCACGACGGGCTTCGACGAGGCCGAGGCGGGGACCGCCGCGACGGCCGCGAGAAGCGTCAGGACGAGCAGGAGTCGGCGCATGCCCGGGACGCTAACCACAACTCGTGAGCGATCTGTGCAGACGATGTTCGCACTGTGCGATGCTTCACAGCCGATGGCGGAGACGCCCGAGACGCTGGCCGACCTCCTGCACGAGGCGGCCGAGACCCACCACGTCGTCTACCGGATCACCGATGGCGACGACCCGGATTGGGCCTCGTGGTACGCGTCCTGGCTGCTCGACCACTCCGAGCTGCCCGAGCTGCTCGGGACGGAACCGGTTCGCAGCCACCTCGTGCACGCATTCGTCGAGCTCGACCGTCAGTACACGGCGTCCGGCTCGGAGGAGCGCTGGGAGGACGTGTACGCCCGCGAGTTGCTCGCTCGATTCGCGAGCCGGTAGGGATTTGACTCCCGGCCGCGCCGGTGGCCTAATCGGGTTGACACCGACGACGAGGGGGCTCGATGGCGTACCGGCTCGAAGGCACCTATATGGAGAGTTGCTCCTGCGACGTCGCATGCCCGTGCGGCGCGAGCAACCTGCTCCTCCCCGCAACGTACGACCGCTGCGTCGTAGTGCTGGCCTTCCACGTCGAGAGCGGCGAGGTGGACGGCGTCGACGTCAGCGGCTCGACGGTCGCGATGATCGCCGACACGCCCAAGCAGATGACCGACGGGAACTGGCGCGTCGGGCTCGTCCTCGACGACGAGCGGAGCGACGAGCAGCGCGACCGGCTCGTCTCGGTCTTCTCGGGTGAGCAGGGCGGCCCGGCCGGCATGTTCGCCCCGCTCGTCGGCGAGCTGCTGGGTGTCGAGTCGATGTCGATCAGCTTCGCCGACAAGGGCCGCAGCCACTCGTTCCGCGCCGGTGACGGGATCGACCTGGAGATCGAGGACTTCGCCGGTGCCGAGGACGGTTCCGTGATGACGCTGAACGGCATCGGGCACCCGGCGGGTTCCACGCTCGCGCTCGCGCAGACGAAGCGCGGCGCGATCAAGGCCTTCGGGATCGAGCTCGACACGACGGGCAAGAACGGCCACTCGGCGCCTTTCGCATGGACGGCGTAGCGCAGGCCGTCCCTGGCCCGCCCGCGCGCGCTGAGCGGCGGTACGCCACCGTCGTGGTGGCCGGCGTCATCGCGGTCGCACTCGTCGCGTGGCTCGTCACGTTCGCACGGATGGACGGGATGGACGACGGGCCTGGCACCGCGCTCGGCGCGCTGCCCTGGTACCTCGGCGTCTGGGTGACGATGATGGCGGCGATGATGCTGCCGGCGGTCGCGCCCGTCGCTCAGCTCGTGGCACGGATGAACGCACGGAAGCTCGGGCACCGCGCCGGCCTGATCCACACGACGCTCTTTCTCGCGTCCTACGTCCTCGTCTGGACGGGATACGGGCTCGCGGCCTACGGCGCCTACCGCCTGGTCGCCGCGGTCGAGGACGGCCGGCTGGCCTGGACGAGCGCCGGCCCGTACGTGGCCGGAGGGGCGGTCGCGGCGGCCGGGCTCTACCAGCTGACCCCGCTCAAGCGCGTCTGCCTCCGCCACTGCCGCAGCCCGCTCCACTTCCTCTTCACCGGCTGGCGCGACGGCCCGACCGGCGCCGTCCGGATGGGCGCGGTGCATGCCGCCTACTGCGTCGGCTGCTGCGCCGGGCTGATGCTCGTGCTCTTCGCCGTCGGCGTGATGAGCCTGCTCTGGATGACCGTGGTCGCCGCAGTGATCTTCGCCGAGAAGGTCGTGCCGCACGGCGAGGCGGTGGCTCGAGCGGTGGCGCTGGCGCTCGTCGCACTCGGCCTCTGGATTGCGATTGCCCCCGACTCGGTGCCGGGCCTGACGGACCCGTCCGGCTCGATGCCCACCGACCAGATGCAGATGGGAGCAGGATGAGCGAGACCTGGCAGCTCCAGGGCAACGTCTACGTCGCCTGCAACTGCGACTACGGCTGTCCGTGCAACTTCAACGCCCTGCCGAGCAACGGCTTCTGCGAAGGCGGCTGGGTCTGGCAGGTCCGGTCGGGCTCGTTCGACGGCGTCGCCCTCGACGGGCTGACGTTCTCGCTCTTCGTCAAGTGGCCCGGCGCGATCCACGAGGGCAACGGCGAGGGAGTGCTGATCGTCGACGAGACCGCGAGCGACGAGCAGCGCGCGGCGATCGAGACGCTCGTTGCGGGCGGGCACGGCGGCCCGTGGGGGATCCTCGCGTGGACGTGGCCGACGCTGCACGGGCCGGTCGCCGCCGCCTATGAGATCGACGGCGACGGGGTCGAATGGACCGTCCGGGCGGGCGACGTGCTCGAGATCGAGAGCGGGCCGATCCGCAACCCGGTCAGCGGCGCCGAGGTGCGCCCCGGTGCCGTGCTGCCCGAGGGTCTGATCTTCAAGCGCGGCGACTTCGGCTCGTCCAAGCGCCTGCGCGTCGCCGACGGCATCGAGCTCGACTACGAGTCGCGCTACACGGCCGTCGCGGAGTTCGACTACGCCGGATCGGCGTAAGAGGTTCGAGAGGAGGCACACATGCCCGACATCCCACGGTGGCACGTGAGCGGCGACTGGTTCGACGTCTGCAACTGCACCGTCCCGTGTCCCTGCACGTTCGCGCAGGCGCCGACGGAAGGCGAATGCGAGGGAATCCTCGCCTGGCACATTCGCGAGGGCACCTACGGCGACGTCCGGCTCGACGACCTGAACGTCGTCGGGCTCGGCGCCTTCGAGGGCAACGTCTGGGCCGGCGACACGAAGGTCACGGTCGGCATGTACATGGACGAGCGGGCCGAAAACGGCCAGCGTGAAGCGCTCCAGATGATCTTCGGCGGGCAGGCCGGCGGCTGGCCGGGACAGTTCGGACAGATGATCGGCGAGGTCCGCGGGATGGAGTGGGCGCCGATCAGCTTCGAGATCGCCGACGACCTCGCCTCCTGGTCGGTCGAGGTTCCCGGCAAAGCGTCCGGAAAGGCGGAGGCCCTGACCGGCCCCACGACCGCCGAGGGCACACGGGTGCAGCTGCACAACGCGCCCGGCTCCGAGGTCGGGCCGGGCCAGGTGGCGACCTGGGGCACGGCGACGGTGAACCATGTCGACGGCTTCGGCTTCAAGTGGGAGTGGGACGGCCGCTCGAGCAAGCACTTCCCGTTCGACTGGTCCGGGCCCGACGGCTAGACGCCGCGAACAGCGACCCCGGAGAAGAGCAGCTCGATCTCCTCCAGCGTCGCCTCGTCCAGGTCGACGCCCGAGGCGGCGGCGTTCTGCTCCACCTGCTCCGGCCGGGACGCGCCGACGATCGCCGAGGCGACGTTCGGCTGCCGCAGCACCCAGGCGAGCGCGAGCTGCGCGGTCGTCAGCCCCAGGCGCTCCGCGATCACGCCCAGCCGTTGCACCGCCTCGAGCACGTCGTCGCGCAGGAACCGCCCGACGAAGCTCCCCATCGAGGAGGACGCGGCCCGCGAGTCCGCCGGCGGCGCCTCGCCGGGCTTGTACTTCCCCGTCAGGGCTCCCTGTCCGAGCGGCGACCAGACGACCTGCGAGATCCCCTCGGCCTCGCAGAGCGGGATCACCTCCTGCTCGATCCGCCGCTGCAGCAGCGAGTACTCGGGCTGGCTGGAGACGAACCGCTCCACATCCGGCAGCGCGAGCGCCGCCCGGATCTGGTCGGGTGTCCACTCGCTGAAGCCGAGGTACCGCGCCTTGCCGGCCCGGACGACCTCGGTCAGCGCCTCCATCGTCTCCTCGAGCGGCGTGTCGGGGTCGTAGCGGTGGCACTGGTAGAGGTCGACGAAGTCGGTGCGAAGCCGCCGCAGCGAGGCGTCGATCTGCTTGTGGATCTGCTCGCGCGAGAGGCCGCGGTCGGTGCTCGACATCGCGCCGTGCACCTTGGTCGCGAGGACGTAGGAGTCGCGCGGTCGGGAGGAGAGGACGTCGCCGAGCAGCTCCTCCGCGGCGCCCCGCCCGTAGACGTTCGCGGTGTCGATGAACGTGATCCCGACGTCGAACGCCCGGTCGACGCAGGCCACGGCCTGCTCGCGGGAGACACCGCCCGAGTAGGTCAGCCAGGAGCCGAGGCCGATCTCGGAGACGGTCAGGTCGCTGGAGCCGAGGCGGCGGTAGCGCACCCGGCCCGTTCTATCAGCGGGCTCCGGGGCTAGGCGGCGCGCTCGGCGGGGCCAGGAGCGGCGTCGTCGGGCTCCGCGGGCTCCGGCACGAGGACGGCCGAGTCGACGACCTCCTCGACCGACGCGCCCGTGGGGCTCGAGTAGCGACCCTCTCGGGCAAGCCGTTCCACCAGCGCTTTTGAGCCTTTTGCGTCCACGTGCCCCCTCCGATTTGCTCCCACGACCACCATGGCCGTACGCGATCCCAGTGTCAATGAGCCGTTCGGCCTGTCTTTCGGGGTTCCTGCGTTAGCGAGCCTGGCCGATCGGGCAGGTAGGTGGGTGCCTGCTGGGAGGGGGCGACTGCGGCATGACGAGAGATGTGGGGATGAAGCGGCTGAAGGTCCTGGTGGCGGACGACCACCGGCTGATGCTCGATGCACTGCGCATGGCACTGTCCGACGCGGACGGGATCGAGCTCGTGGCCGAGACGAGCGAGGGCCGCAAGGTCGTCCCGCTCGTGGGGCAGCTGAGCCCCGACGTCGTGCTGCTCGACTTCCGCATGCCGGACATGGACGGCCTGGCCGTGCTCGATCGGCTGCGCGAGCGCTTTCCGGAGGTGAAGGTCGTGATGCTCTCCGGCAGCGACGACCCGGAACTGATCCAGGAGGCGCTCCGCCGCGGCGCGAGCGCGTTCGTGCTGAAGCAGATCGACCCGGCCGACCTGCCCGGCGCGATCCGCCAGGCGGTCGCGGGCACCGTGTACCGGACGCTCGGCCGGAGCGAGGAGCAGGACGAGCCGGCCCCGGCAGCCGGCCTGACCCCGAAGGAGCGCGACGTGCTGGCGCGCATGGCGCGCGGCCTGTCCAACGCGGAGATCGGCCGCGAGCTCTGGCTCTCGCAGCAGACGGTGAAGTTCCACCTGACCAACATCTATCGCAAGCTCGGGGTCTCGAACCGCACCGAGGCCGCGCGCGCCTCGCTCGAACGGGGCCTCGTCGGCCGCTACGAGCGCCCGCTAGCCGATCAGCTCGAGCCCGGCGTCCGGGTTCCGCGCAAGCCAGGCTCGTAGGAAGAAGCGAAGCTCGAGCGGGTCGGCCGGCGCCTCGGCGTGGTCGATCTCGAGGCTCTGGCCGATCGAGCGCGTCTCGCAGCCCGCGTCGCCGAGGGCGGCGGCGAGCTGCGTCGCGGGCGCTGTGGGTCGTCGATCCGGATGCGCATGACTTCAGTGTGCGCGGCGGCGAGAGCCGACGACGACTGGCCGACCGGGTAGGTCCGCGGCCGACCGCGGGGTCGGGCCCCCAGACGAGGGCGGGCCCGGACGAGATGAGGGAAGCGGTCTCGCGCTCCCCTCGTGACCGCTGACTGGCGAGATAAGTGAGACGACGATGTTGCCGCCGTCCTGGAGCTGCGGCACTGTCTTCGTGCCGTCCCAGCGGCTCGAGTACCAGAAGTGCTCCGTCCTTCGCCCAGACGGTAATGCCCATCAAATCAGGACCTGCCGGCCCGTTCGACCCCGGCTCGCCGTAGTCCGTCATGTCGAGCTGGATCGTCGCGTTCCCGCCGAGCGAGATCGTTGCCGATCGGGTTTGTGACGTCCTGCATGTTCGCTTCGGCCGAGAACGTCGCCTTGATCGGACACGTCGCCGACGCGTTGTACGTGCAGCCGGTGCTGCGGCGCTGCGCCAACGTGAGCACTCCACCGGTTCCGACCTTGCAGTAGCTCACGCCAGGCTCGTGAAGCTGTTGGCCTTCACCTGGTAGAGCCGTCCGTCCTTCCGGATGATCAGTTGACCGGCCCTGGAGGTTCGTGCCCTTGCTGTTGTACTTCACGTTGAACCCGAAGTTCGTTCTTCGAGCCGACGGTGCCTTCGTAGCTGCCCGCCGATCTGGTTGTTCAGCACGAGATAGCCGCCACCGGTGATGAACTGGGTCGTCAGCGGGAGAGCCCAGCCCGACGATGGTGTTGTCGTCGGAGCTGTTCCGCGTGTACCAGTTCTCGACGACGATGCCGATCATCCTCTGGTCGGCGCCCTGGCTGCCTACAGGCACAGTCCAGTTGCACGTCCCGGTCGCCGTCTTCGCGTCGATGCATCGACAAGCGCGAGCGGGGCAGCGTGCAGATCGGCGCGTTCGCGTTTTCACGATCCACGAACCTCAAGGTCGCCTTCAGGATTTCACCCGGGTAGGCGTCGTACAGAGGATCGCCCAGCGCCGCAGTGATGTCACGGACCGTGGCGCGAAGCGGATCGTGGCCGTCGTTGACGACGTCGTCGCCGCCCAGGTGAGCGACGGGCCGGTGTACGTCGCGGCCGCGTTCTCCTGCGTGACGGTGATCATCGTCAGCGACTCGTTGGAGTCAAGAGCGCCGTCGTTCGCGACGACCCTGATCGTGTAGGTGCCAGGCGCGACCAGCATCTTCCCGGACAGCGTCCACTCCTGCTTCCCGGGGTTCGCGGCTGACGGAGTGCCGGGTGTCGTCACGTCGGGTCCAGCGTGAGCCCGTTCGGCAGGCCCGCGCGTACGCGCCGCTACCGAATTTCCACTGGACGGTCTTCTTGATGAGGCT
The DNA here is from genome assembly GCA_963808915.1 of uncultured Gaiellaceae bacterium. GTDB lineage: Bacteria > Actinomycetota > Thermoleophilia > Gaiellales > Gaiellaceae > CAVTBT01. Next base: position 498,335 of record CAWEHJ010000003.1, read on the forward strand.
CCGCCGGCCGTATCGAGGTCCTGTGCGGTGAACTTCACCGCGGTGATCGGGTCGCTGTACTGGAGCGATTGGTGACGCGGGACTGCCGGGCCGTCGTTCGCAAGCGTCGGCGCGTCGTTGACGGCGACACGGTGATCGGCACGGTCACCACGTCCGAGTCGAGAGCAGCGGAGCACGCCGGCGCGCCGCCCGAGCATCCAGTTGGATCGCCGGTGTCCGTCACCTTGAACTTGAACGAGTCGGAACCGTTGAAGTTCGAGGCGGGCGTGTAGACGACATCCTTCGGACTGCCGCTCAGGATGCTCCCGTTGCTGAGCGTCGTCGCGCCGGAGTCAGCGTGCCGTTCGCCGGCGCCTGCGTGATCGTGAACGCCAGGCTCGCGGCGGCCGTCTCCACGTCGGCCCCGCTGAGAGTCACGGTCTTCGGCGTGTCCTCGTTCGTCGAGGGGCTGGCCGGGGTTGCCGACGCCGATGGCTTATCGTTGACGGGGTTGACGGTGATCGAAACCGTCCTGGTGTACGAGTCGAGCGCCGCCGAACAGGCCGGCGCCGGGCCGAGCACGGATCAGGATCGCCGCGATCGGTCACCTTGTAGGTGAAGCTGTCCGGCCCGTTGTAGTTCGCAGCCGGCGCAGTACGTGCGCGAGCTGCCGGAGCCCGTCAAACCACCATGCGACGGCCCGGACACAATCGTGTATGTCAGGTTCCGCGTTCAGCGTCTCGACATCCGAGACCAACGTGCCGAGATCGACGAGGACCGACGAGTCCTCGTTCACCGACTTCGAATCGTTCACCGCAGTCGGCTTGTCGTTGACCGGATTCACCGTGATCGAGACCGTCTTGATCTCAGACTCGAGCGCCGCCGAACAGGCCGGCGCCGGGCCCGAGCACGGATCAGGATCGCCGCGATCGGTCACCTTGTAGGTGAAGCTGTCCGGCCCGTTGTAGTTCGGCAGCAGGCGTGTACGTCTTCGACTGCCCGGCGCCGGTAAGGCCACCGTGCGAAGGCCCAGACACGATCGAGTAGACGAGGGCCGAATCGCCGGTCTCGACGTCGCTCACAAGGGCGCCGAGATCCACCACAGCGGACGCGTCCTCGTTTAGCGTCGCCGAACCGTCAGTCGCGATCGGCTTGTCATTCACCGGCCGCACCGTGATCGGCACGGTGACCGCGTCCGAGTCGAGCTTCGCCGAGCAGCCGACGCCGACAGGCGAGCAGCCGATCGGGTCGCCGGTGTCGGTGACCTTGAACGTGAACGAGTCGGAACCGTTGAAGTTCGCGTCCGGCTTGTAGGTGAGCGTCTTCGGGCTACCCGTGAACGTCGAGCTCGTGCTGAGTGCCGTGACGCCCTGCTTCAGGGTGCCGTGAGCCGGGGCCTGCGTGATGGTGAACGTCAAGCCCGTCGCGCCGGTCTCGAGATCCGAGCCGGAGACGTCGACGTTCGTGCCCGAATCGTCCTCATCCATCGTGAGGCTCGTCGGGGTTGCCGACGCCGATGGCTTATCGTTGACGGGGTTGACGGTGATCGAAACCGTCCTGGTGTACGAGTCGAGCGCCGCCGAGCAGGCCGGCGCCGGGCCCGAGCACGGATCAGGATCGCCGCGATCGGTCACCTTGTAGGTGAAGCTGTCCGGCCCGTTGTAGTTCGCAGCCGGCGCATACGTGCGCGAGCTGCCGGAGCCCGTCAGAACCGCCATGCGACGGCCCGGACACAATCGTGTATGTCAGGTTCGCGTTCAGCGTCTCGACATCCGAGACCAACGTGCCGAGATCGACGAGGACCGACGAGTCCTCGTTCACCGACTTCGAATCGTTCACCGCAGTCGGCTTGTCGTTGACCGGATTCACCGTGATCGAGACCGTCTTGATCTCAGACTCGAGCGCCGCCGAACAGGCCGGCGCCGGGCCCGAGCACGGATCAGGATCGCCGCGATCGGTCACCTTGTAGGTGAAGCTGTCCGGCCCGTTGTAGTTCGCAGCCGGCGCATACGTGCGCGAGCTGCCGGAAGCCCGTCAGACCACCATGCGACGGCCCGGACACAATCGTGTATGTCAGGTTCGCGTTCAGCGTCTCGACATCCGAGACCAACGTGCCGAGATCGACGAGGACCGACGAGTCCTCGTTCACCGACTTCGAATCGTTCAGCCGCAGTCGGCTTGTCGTTGACCGGATTCACCGTGATCGAGACGCTGTCCGTGTCGGAGAGCGGCCCTGGCGAGCCGGTGTGGCCGAGATCATTCGTCGTGATCGTCAGCTGGGCCGGCCCGTTGTAGTTCGGCGCGGGCTGGTAGCTCATGCCGTCGAGGGCGGCGTTGACGTCGGCAAGCGTCCCATCGAACGTCATCGTCGCGTCGTCGCCGCCGTCGCCGGCCGAGAACGTCAGGCCGGGCACGCCGGACGAGCGGCACGAAGCCCTCGAGCGTGAGCGTGCCGTGCGTCGCAGTCAGCGTGACGCGCACGAGCTGGCCATTGGCATCGAGGTCGGCGACAGAGACGGCGTTGAACCCGCCGAACGTCTTTGCCGTGTCCTCGTCCGTCGACTGCGCGGACGGCACGGTGTTGACCGGCGGGTCGTTGACGGCGTTCACGGTGATCGTGAACGTCGCGTTGTCGCTGGTCTTCGCCGCGTCGCACGGCGCGGAACTGCAGTTGTCGGGATCGCCGCGGTCGGTGACCGAGAACGTCAGGGTCGACCGTGCCGTTGAAGTTCGCGCGCCGGGCGTGAACGTCCGGAGCCGCCGCTACCGCCCAGACGTTCCCTGGGCAGCCGTGGGTTGGTGATCGAGTAGATGAGATTCGGCATCGGTCGTCTCGACGTCCGGCGACGAGGGAGGCCAGGTCGACCGTCGCCGGCCCGCTGTCCTCGTCGATCGTGACGACCCGTTGGATGCATCGGCTTGTCATTCACGGGGTCGACGGTGATCGTGAACGCCTGCGTCGCGCTGGTGTCGACACCGCCATTCGCCATTCCGCCGTTGTCGTGGAGCTTCACGTAGACGGTCGCCGAGCCGTTCTTGTCCGGCGCCGGCGTGAACGTCAACGTGCCGTTCGCAGCCACCGCCGGCTGCACCGAGAACAGCGCGTTGTTGCCGTTCGTGACGATGAAGTTCACGGTCTGGCGCCGGCTCGTCGGAGGGGCCAGCCGAGATCCCGGTCGCCCAGCCTGCGTAGCTCGGCGCGCCCGAGTCCTCGGCGACCGACTTGTCGTCGCCCTTGGTGAACGACGGAGCGTCGTTGACAGCTGTCACGTCGATCGTGAACGACTGCGTCGGGCTGTCGTTGACGCCACCGTCGTCGATGCCGCCGTTGTCGTGCGCGTGCAGCACGATGGTGGCCAAGCCGTTGGCGTTCGCCGCGGGCGTGTAGGTCAGCACGCCGGTCGGGCTGACCGACGGACCGCCGAGAACAGCGACGGGTTCGAGTTGCTGTCGATCAGGAACGAGACCGTCTGCGAGCTCTCGTTCGCTGGCCCAGCCGAGATGCCAGTCGCCCACGGACTTACCGTCTGCGGACCCGCATCCTCGAGCACCGTCTGATTCCCGCCCTTCGTGAACGAGGGCGCGTCGTTGACCGGCTTCACCGTGATCGTGATCGTCTGAACCGAGCTCGTCTCCGGCCCGTCGCACGGGTCGGGTGCCGAGCAGTCGTCCGGGTCGCCGCGGTCGGTGACCGAGTAGGTCAGCGTCACAGGGCCGTAGAAGTCAGGCGCAGGCGTGAACGTGACCACCCCGTTTGTGACCGAGCGCGTGCCCTCGGAGGCCAGCGGGTTGGAAACCGTGTACGTCAGGTTCGCCGGGTCGGCGGTCTCGATGTCGGAGACGTGCGGCTTCAGGTCGATCTGCAGCGGCGTGCCGTCCTCGAGCATCGAGTCGGTCACGTCCTCCGCGGTCGGCTTGTCGTTGACCGGGTCGACCGTGATTGCGACGGTGTCCGTATCGGTCAGTGCGCCGCCGGTGCCGTTGTGGCCGAGGTCGTCGGAGGTCATGGCCAGCGTGTCGCCGCCGTTGTAGTTCGCCGCCGAGTCGTAGCGAAGACCCTGAAGGGCCGCGTTGACCGCGGTGAGCGTCCCGGTGAAGCGCACGTCTGCGGTGCCGTTCGGCTTCGCGACGTCGAACGTCACGCCACCGCCGTTGAGGACGGTCAGCGTGCCGTGGTCGACGCGGACGCGGACCGACGCAGCGTCCGGCGCAGCGTCGACGTCCGAGACCGAGAGCGCATTCGAGCCCGCCGCGCCGAACGTCAGCGCGGTGTCCTCGTCGGTCGACTGAGCGGTCGGCACCGTGTTCACCGGCGCGTCGTTGACCGCCGTCACCGGATCGTGGCCTTGGCCTTGTTGGCCGAGGTGAGCGTGCCGTCGCTGGCCTTGTAGGTGAAGCTGAACTCGGCCGTGTTGCCGTTGTTGGCGTTGAGGGCCGGCGTGAACCGGACCGTGCGGCCGTCCGGCCGCAACACCGCCGTGCCGCCCGTGACGTCGTCGATCGAGCCCGCCGCCACCGCAGAGCGCCGCGTTGCCGTTATCGACATCGGTGTCGTTCGCCGACACCTCGATGTCGACGAACGTGTCCTCCTCCGTCGTCGCCGAATCGTCCACCGCCACCGGCGCGTCGTTGACCGCCGTCACCGTAGATCGTGACCTTGGCCTCGTTGGCCGAGTGAGCGTGCCGTCGCTGCGCCTTGTAGGTGAAGCTGAACTCGGCCGTGTTGCCGTTGTTGGCGTTGAGGGCCGGCGTGAACCGGACCGTGCGGCCGTCCGGCTGCAGCACCGCCGTGCCGCCCGTCACGTCGTCGATCGAGCCCGCCGCCACCTTCAGAGCGGCGTTGCCGTTATCGACATCGGTGTCGTTCGCCGACACCTCGATGTCCACGAACGTGTCCTCAGCCGTCGTCGCCGAATCGTCCACCGCCACCGGCGCGTCGTTGACCGCCGTGACCGTGGATCGTCACCTTCGCCTCGTTCGCCGACGACAGCGCGCCGTCGTTCGCCTTGTAGGTGAAGCTGAACTCGGGCGTGTTGCCGTCGTTCGCATTCAGCGCCGGCGTGAACCGCACCGTCCGGCCGTCCGGCTGCAACACCGCCGTGCCACCCGTCACGTTGTCGATCGAACCCCCGCCACCTTCAGAGCGGCGTTGCCGTTATCGACATCGGTGTCGTTCGCCGACACCTCGATGTCCACGAACGTGTCCTCAGCCGTCGACGCCGAATCGTCCACCGCCACCGGCGCGTCGTTCACCGGAGTGACGGTGATCGCGACGACGTCCGTGTCGGAGAGCATGGCCGGGCCGGGGTTGTGCCCGAGGTCGTTCGTCGTGATCGTCAGCGACTCGGGGCCGTAGTAGTTCAGGGCCGGGGCGTAGACGAGCCCGTCGAGCGCCGCGTTGACCGCGGTGAGCGTCCCGGTGAACGTCATCGCGCCGGAGCCGTTGCTGCCAGAGCCGAAGGAGAGACCGGACGTCGTGCCGAGGGTCAGGGTGCCGTGAGCAACGCCGAGGCTCACCTGGACGGCATCGCTGCCGGCGTCGACGTCGCTCGTGCTGATCGGATTGCCGCCGAGCGCGGAGAACGTCAGCGACGTGTCCTCCGGCGTGGTCGCCGTTCGGGGGCGCTGTTCACGGGCGGGTCGTTGACGGCGTGACCGTGACGTTGACGGTCGCCGTCGCGGTGCCGCCGTTGCCGTCGGAGATCGTGTAGGTGAACGCCGCGGTGCCGTTGTAGTTGCGGCCGGGCGTGTAGGTCACCGTGCCGGCGGTGAGCGTCACGGTGCCAGCGGCGGCCGGCCGTCACCGCAGTGACGGTCAGCGTGTCGCCGTCGAGATCGCGTGTCGTTGGCCAGCAGGTCCGAGCGGTGAGCCGGCGGCGTGTCCTCCGTCGACTCGCGTCGTCGTTCGCGACCGGCGCGTCGTTCACCGCGGTGACGGTGACGCGTGACCGTCGCGGTGGCGGTGCCGCCGTTGCCGTCGGAGATCGTGTAGCGTGAACGTCGTCGGTGCCGTTGAAGTTCGCCGCGGGCGTGTAGCGTCACGCGGTGCCGCCGCCGGTGATCGTCACCGTGCCGTGGGCGCCGCTGCGTCACCGCGGTGACCGTCAGCGTCTCGCCCGTGTCCGGCGCGATCGGTGTCGTTGGCCAGCACGTCGATCGCGTTGGCGCCGCTGTCCTCGGCCACCGTGGCGCGTGTCGTCGTTCGCCGTCGGGGCGTCGTTCACGTGCGTGACCGTCACCGTCGACCGTCGCCGTGTCCGTGCCGCCGTTGCCGTCCGAGATCGTGTAGGTGAACGTGTCGGTGCCGTAGAAGTTCGCGGCCGGCGTGTAGCTCACGCCGTGCCGCCGCCGGTGATCGCCACCGTGCCGTGCGCCCGCTGCGTCACCGCCGTGACCGTCAGCGTCTCGCCCGTGTCCGGCGCGATCGGTGTCGTTGGCCAGCACGTCGATCGCGTTCGCGCCGCTGTCCTCGGCCACCGTCGCCGCATCGTTCGACCGCGTCCGGCGCGTCGTTCACGGCGTGACCGTCACGGTCACCGTCGCCGTGTCCGTGCCGCCGTTGCCGTCCAGATCGTGTAGGTGAAGGTGTCGGTGCCGTTGAAGTTCGCGGCCGGCGTGTAGCTGACGCCAGTGCCGCCGCCGGTGATGCGTCACCGTGCCGTGCGTGCCGCTGCGTCACCGCCGTGACCGTCAGCGTCTCGCCGGTGTCCGGCGCGATCCGTGTCGTTGGCCAGCACGTCGATCGCGTTGGCGCCGCTGTCCTCGGCCACCGTCGCGCGTCGTCGTTCACCGCAACCGGGGCGTCGTTCACGTCGTGACCGTCACGTGACGGTCGCCGTCGCCGTGCCGCCGTTGCCGTCCGAGACCGTGTAGGTGAAGCGTCGGTGCCGTTGTAGTTCGCGGCCGGCGTGTAGCTGCACCGTGCCGCCGCCGGTGATCGCCACCGTGCCGTTGCGTCCCTGCGTCACCGCCGTCACCGTCAGCGTCTCGCCCGTGTCCGGCGCGATCGTGTCGTTGGCCAGGACGTCGATCGCGTTCGCGCCGCTGTCCTCCGCCACCGTCGCCGATGTCGTTCGACCGCGTCCGGGCGTCGTTGACGTTCGTCACCGTGACGTGACCGTCGCCGGTCGCGTGCCGCCGTTGCCGTCCTGATCGTGTAGGTGAAGGTGTCGGTGCCGATGAAGTTCGCCGCCGGCGTGTAGCTGACGCCGTGCCGCCGCCGTGATCGTCACCGATGCCATTGCGCCCGTGCGTCACCGCCGTGACCGTCAGCGTCTCGCCCGTGTCCGGCGTCGTGCTGTCGTTGGCCAGCACGTCGATCGCGTTCGCGCCGCTGTCCTCCGCGACCGTCGCCGTCGTCGTTCCGCGACCGGGTCGTCGTTGACCGGCGTGACCGTGACGGACCGTCGCGGTGTTCGCTGTCGCGGTGCCGTCGTTCGCCTTGAAGGTGAAGCTGTCGGGCCCGTTGTAGTTCGCCGCCGGCGTGTAGGTCAGCGCCGGGCCGGTGCCGCTCAGCGTGCCGTGGGCGGGCTGGGCCGACGATCGTGTAGGTCAGCGTCGTCGCCGTCGGCGTCGGTGCCAGTCAGCGGTGATCGCGACCGGCGTGTCCTCGTCGGTCGTCGTCGATCCGTTCTGGCCGACCGGCGCGTCGTTGACCGCGGTGACGGTGATCGTGACCGTCGCGACGTTCGAGTCGACGCGTGCCGTCGTTCGCCTTGTAGGTGAAGCTGTCGGCGCCGTTGTAGTTCGGCGCCGGCGTGTAGGTGCAGGTCGCCGTCCGGGTCGACCGACGCCGTGCCGTGCGCCGCGTGCGCGCGACGATGGCGTAGCGTCAGCGCTGTCGCCGTCGACGTCGTGTCGTTCGCTCAGGACGCTGATCGTCGACGCGGCGTGTCCTCGGTCGTCGTACGCGTGTCGGTCGCCCGCCACCGGCGCGTCGTTGACCGCGTGACCGTGATCGTGACCGTCGCCACGTCGCGAGTCCGCCGTGCCGTCGTTCGCCTTGTAGGTGAAGCTGTCGGGCCGTTGTAGTTCGCGGCCGGCGTGTAGGTGCACGTGCCGTCGGCGTTGAGCGTCAGCGTGCCGTGCGCTCGGCCGGCTGACCGCGCGGCACCGTCAGCGTCGTCGCCGTCGACGTCGGTGTCGTTCGCCAGGACGTCGACCGGCGATGTCAGCGGCGTGTCCTCGGTCGTCGCCGCGAGTCGTCGTTCCGCCACCGGCGCGTCGTTGACCGCGGTGACCGTCGACGTGACCGTCGCGACGTTCGAGTCCGCCGTGCCGTCGCTCGACCTTGTAGGTGAAGCTGTCCGGGCCGTTGTAGTTCGCCGCCGGCGTGTAGGTGACGCGCCGTCGGCGTCGAGCGTCAGCGTGCCGTGCGTCGGCGCCGGTGACGACCGCGTGACGCGTCAGCGCGTCGCCGTCGACGTCGGTGTCGTTGCGCCAGGACGCCGCCGGCGACGCTCAGCGCCGTGTCCTCGTTCGTCGTCGCCGTGTCGTCGATCGCGACCGGCGCGTCGTTGACCGCGGTCGACCGTGATCGTGACCGTCGCGACGTTCGAGTCCGCCGTGCCGTCGTTCGCCTTGTAGGTGAAGCTGTCCGGGCCGTTGTAGTTCGCCGCCGGCGTGTAGGTGAACGTGCCGTTGGCGTTCAGCGTCAGCGTGCCGTGCGCCGGCGCCGGTCACCTGGCTGTACGTCAGCGTCGGCGGATCGAGTCCGTGCACAGCACGCTGCTGTTCAGCGCCGTGTCCTCGTTGGTCGAACCGCTCTGCGGGGTCGCGCAGGCCGGAGCCGCGTTGTCGTTGACGTTCGTCACGCTGACGCTGATCGCCTGGGTGTCGGCGAGGCTGCCGTCGCTCGGCGCGGACGGTCACCTCGTAGACGTTGTCGTGATCGCGTCGGTCGTGTATCTCGAAGTCGGGCGCGGCGACGAACGTCAGCACGCCGGTGCTCGGGTTGATCGAGAACTTGGTCTGCATCGGCGCCGCCGCTGATGCTGTACGTCAGCGTCGTGGCCGCGTCGGGATCGGTGCGCAGTGACCGTGGTCACGGCCGTCGTGTTCTCGGCAACGTTGATCGACGCGGTTGCGCCGCCACCGTTGCTGGTGATCATCGGCGCTTCGTTGACGTTGGTGACCGTGATCGTGAACGCCTTCTCGAAGGACAGGCCGCCCTGGTCCGTCGTGCGGACGCGGATCGAGTAGCTGCTCTTCGTCTCGAAGTCGAACTCGCCGCCGTCTTCACAAGGTCGCCGACGATCGTGAACGAGCCGTTGTCGGTGCTGCCCGTGCCGCTCACCAGCGTGTAGGTGAAGGTGTTGCCCGCGTCGGGGTCGGTCGTGGTAGAGTGCCGACCGTCGTGGCCGACAGGCTGGTTCTCGGCGACGGAGCTCGGCGACAGCGCGATGTCCGTTGGCGGCGAGTTGATCGCGACCGTGTCGGTGCCGAAGCTGCTGGCGAACTGGATCGGCGCCGTGTCGCCGGCGTACGTCGCCTTGAGCGTGTGCGTGCCGGTGCCGAGCGCGGTCGGCGTGTAGGTCACCGTGCAGGTGCTGTCGGCGGCTGCGGCCGCAGCGGCGAGCGTGCACGACGGCGGGCGTGAACGTGCCGGTGCCGCCGCTGACCGAGAAGTTCACGGTGCCGGTCGGGTGGGCGACCGTCACGGCGACGCGTTGTTCGGTGTCGAAGCCGGTGTCGTGGACCGTGACCGTGCAGGTGCTGGTCGACTGGTTCAGGTTGCGGACGGTCTCGGGGCAGGTCAGCGTCGTCGTCGTCGCGTGGCCGGCGTCGACCGTCGTCGTGCCGGTGTCGGTGTCGAGGTTGAAGAAGCCGTTGCAGAGCCGGCGCCGGTGCCGGGCACGCAGTCCTTGACGCTCGAGTTCGTGCTCGCGCTGGCGCGCGTCTCGGTCTGGAGGCCGATGATGCGCGCCGTCGCGTTGAAGGCGCTCAGCGGGAACGAGGCCTCGATCGACGCCGCGCCGCCGTTGCTGCACGGCGACGAAGTTGCAGCTCTGCTGCGCGGCGCCGACCGTCGTGAACGTGCCGAACGGCCGCTCCACCTGGACCGTCGGCAACGCCCGAGGAGTCGAACATGACCCAGCCGCTGTGAGTCCGGACGTGCCGTCGCGGTCGGCGTCGACGGTGATCGAGAAGCCGTCGCTCGCGATCATGGTTCTTGTTGCGCGTGAGCGTCTCGTCCCAGCGGACGTAGAGGTTGCCGTTGCCCGCGGTGATGCGGATCGCGGTGATGTCGCCGGAGCCGCCGCCCGCGTCCGTGGTTGTCCGCGTAGGACGGCGACGTCGTCAGCGCGTCCCAGTCGGCCAGGTTGCCGTCGATGCAGATGATGTTGCCGCCGCAGCTCGGCACGCCAACGACGACGCCGTTCGGTCATCGTCAGCGTGTGTCGTTGCGTTCCGCCGTGCAGGTGTCGTCCGATGTAGCCGATGAAGTACGCGTTGTAGATCCCGTTGGCTGCCGGAGCGGTGATGTTGAACGTCCGCGTCAGCGTCGCGGTTGCTGAACGTCGGCGACGTCGACGCAGTGTCGACGGTGCCAGGCGCCGTCGTCGCGATTCGCCAGCCGATCGAGCCGACGCGGTTGTTCGCGTTGTCTGTTGCTGCTGGCCGCCGTGAGCGACGCGCTGATCGTCGCGCCGCGAATTGACGATCGACGGTCCCGAGTCGCCGTTCGGAGTGACGGGAGCGTCAGGATTCGCCGCCGCGATGACGTACGGCCCGACGAACGGGCCGCCGCCGCCGACCGGCGCGGCGCCCGCGGGCTGGATCGAGTCGCGTCGACGTGTCCGCGATCGCGCGCGCCAGGTTCAGCCGGCCGTTGCCGGTCTGCGCGGTCGTGCCCGCCGGCGTCGGCGTTCCGCGCGAGGCGCGAGACGATGACGCCGTTCGAGGCGCCGACCGACGACGCCTTGCAGCAGCGCCGCGGCGCCGGCGACGATCGCCGCCGACGCCGACGTGCCGCTGACGCGTAGCCGTTGACGCGTCGCGATGTCCTCGCCCGGCGCGGCGAGGAACGCGTCGGCGCCGTAGTTGCGAGGCGCGGCGAGGACGTCGATCGAGTCGGTGCTCGAGACGCCGACGACGCCGCGGTCGCCCGCCGGGAAGGTCGGCGTCGGTCGAGCCGTCGTTGCCGGTCGCCGCGACGAGCACGACGCCCTGTCGACCAGGCGTAGTCGATCGCCTCCTGCAGCGACGTCGAGTAGCCCGGGTTCGAGAACGACATCAGGATCACGTCCGCGCCGTGGTCGGCCGCGTAGACGACGCCCTCGATGACGTCGCTGTCCTGGCCGGTCGCCGTCCGCGTCGAGCACCGTGACGGGCATGACCTTGACGCCGGCGTAGCCGACGCCGGCGATGCCGGCGCCGTTGTTCGTCTCGGCGGCGACGATGCCCGCCATCGAGGTGCCGTGGCCGTTCGGGTCGCGTCCGGCCGTCGGAGCCGTCGAGGATCGAGGTGCCGGCGACGACGTTGCCGTCGAGATCGGCGTCGACGCGTCGACGCCGGTGTCGAGGATGGCGACCGTCGCGGTGCCGGTCGGCGAGACGGAGCCGTAGACCTGATCCCAGCCGATGCGCGGCAGCGCCCACTGCTGCGCCGTAGTTCGTGTCGTTCGGCGTGGCGGCGGCGTCGCGCGGCTGGTCTTCCTCGACGCGGGTGACGTTCGTGTCGGCGGCGAGGGCGGCGGCGTCGTCGGCGGCCAGCTGCACGGAGTACATGCGCAGGGCGGCGATGCGGGAGTCGATCGTCGCGTTGTGAGCGGCGAGGGTCGCCTCGGCGGCAGCAGCGGTGGTGCCGCGGGCGAACTTGACGATGTACGGGGCCAGACGGGAGCCGGGGCAGAGCTCGTCGTCTCGGGGAGCGTCTCGGTCGACGTCGTGTCGGTCGTCGCCGTCGTGTCGGTCGCGGTCGAGTCGGAGGTGGTCGTCTCCTCGCTCGAGGAGCCGGTCAGGGCTCCGAGCGCAGAGAAAGCTCCGCCTTCGGCGAGAGCGCCGGCGGACATCGCGCCCACGACGAACAGGGCCAGCAGTGCCAGCCCGACCTTGAGATTCCGGTGGACGTTCGACTTCGGGCGCACTCGACGCCCGCCCCGCTGGTCGGAACTCATGCTGTAGACCCTCCCCTTGCCGCTGCTGTCATTCGACTCCCGGTGGGAGTTCGAGCGCGAGCAAGGCACTGGCCGCAGCGTCCCACCCTCGTCCCGAATCTCCCCAGATTCGTGCGAAACCTTTCGGTTTGCACTGACAACGTCGCGCGGAAACGACGAAAGGTCAACGGGCCGGAGGCCAAACCTAGCCCTTCGGCCGGGATGGGCTAGACCGTTGCCGGTGCGGCGCGCCGCCACCGGGCGCCGAGTCTCGATCTCGACCTGAGACTTGAGGCTTCAGGCGGTCGGTCGGGACGCTACGAGCAGCGGCCGCGGGCCTTCGCCCACGGCGGCGGGCCGTGCTCCGCGCTCTTGCCCTTCGCCTTCGCGGCGGCCTTCGCCTGGCGGGCCTTCGCCTTGCACGCCGCCTTGTCGGCGTGCTTCGGCCCGCCGGCCCAGGGCGGCCGGCCCTGCTCGCGGAAGACCTTGCCGGCGATCGTGCGGACGCCGAGCTCGCTCGCGTCCTCCGCCTCGCCCGTGACGGTGACGCTCTTCCCCGTCAGGGACCCGAGCTCGGCGGCGACCGTCTCGACCGTGCCGTCGCCGTCGAAGTCGGCGGCCTTGCCGGACTCCCGCCACCACGGCGGGCCCAGGCCCAGCTCACGGCCCGCGACCTTGAAGCCCTTGCCGTCGGCGGTGAGGACTCCCGTGACCGTGGCGACCTGCTCCGGCTGCTCGGCCTTCTCGCTCTTCTCGGCCTGCTCGTCGTCCTGCTTCTGCGGGCTCTCGACGGCAAGCGCCACCGCGCTCGCGCCGAACGCGACGGCGAGCAGGACGGCGAGCCACCTTGAGGATCCGCAGCACGACCCACGGAAATCTACGCCGTAGGATCGCCCGATGGAAGAACGCGAGCTCGGCGGCAGCGGCATCCGCGTGACGAGGGTCGTCCTCGGCTGCGGCAACTTCGGCGGGATCGGCTCGGCGCCGGAGCTCTTCGGCTCGGGCGAGTCGCAGGAGGAGGCGCTCGCGATCATGGACGCCGCCTGGGAGCTCGGCATCACCGCCTTCGACACCGCCGACGCGTACGGCGGCGGCCGCAGCGAGACCGCGATCGGCGCCTGGCTCGCCACGAAGGGCGCCGACGTCCGCGACCGGCTCGTCGTGACGACGAAGACCTACAACCCGATGGACGCGGGCGAGGACCACGGCCTCTCGCGCGCCCGGATCCTCCGCCAGATCGACACGAGCCTCGAGCGGCTCGGGCTCGAGCGCGTCCCGCTCTACCTCGCGCACGAGTTCGACACCGAGACGCCCGTCGAGGAGACCCTCCGCGCCTTCGACGAGCTCGTCCGGGCGGGCAAGGTCGGCGCGGTCGGCGCCTCGAACTTCAGCGGCGAGCAGCTGGCGGAGTCGCTCGAGCTCTCGACGATCGAGGGGCTGACGCGGTACGAGCTCGTGCAGAACGGCTACTCGCTCCTCTCCCGCGAGGACGAGGACGACGTCTTCCCCGTCGTGCGCGAGCACGGGCTCGGCTACGAGGCGTTCGGGCCGCTCGAGGGCGGCTGGCTGACGGGCAAGTACCGCCGCGGCGAGGAGCCGCCCGCAGGCTCGCGGATGACGCAGCGGCCGGGGCCGTACGAGCGCCTGCGCACCGACGCCGTCTTCGACTCGCTCGAGGCGTTGGAGGCGGTGGCGGCCGACCGAGGCGTCTCCCCCGCCGGGCTCGCGCTGGCCTGGGTGCTCGCACATCCCGACGTGACCTCGGTGGTCGTCGGGCCGCGGCGACCGGAGCATCTGGCGCCGGTGCGAGGAAGCGCTCGAGCACGCCTTGAGCGAGTCCGAGCGCGACGAGCTGACAGGATTGTTCGCATGAGTGTTCTCGTCCTCTCCGACGGCGACGTGCGTGCGCTGCTGACGATGAGCGAGTGCATCGAGGCGATGGAGGCGACGCTCGCCGGCCTGGCGCGCGGCGAGCTGTACCAGCCGCTGCGGCCCGTCTTCCGGCCGCCCGGCGCGGCGAACATGCTCGGGCTGATGCCGGCGCACCGGACCGCGGCTCCGTCGATGTATTCGCTCAAGGAGATCGTCGTCACGCCCGGGAACCCGGCCGAGCGCGGGCTCGACGCGCACCAGGGCGCCGTGCTGCTGCACGACGGCGAGACGGGCGAGCTCGTCGCGCTGCTCAACGCCTCGCCGATCACCGAGATCCGGACTGCCGCCGTGTCGGCGGTCGCGACCCGGGCGCTGGCGCGGAAGGACGCGCGCGTCGTCACGATCCTCGGCGCAGGCGTGCAGTCGCGCTCGCACGTCGAGGCGATGCAGTGCGTGTTGCCGGACGCCCAGATCCGCGTCTGGAGCCGGCGCGACGACCCGAGCCCCGAGGGCCAGCTCGACGGCGCCGACGTCGTCTGCACCTGCACGACCTCGCGTGAGCCGATCGTCCGCCGCGAGTGGCTCGCCCCGGGCGCCCACGTGAACGCCGTCGGCTCGTCGGTCCCGACGGCCCGCGAGCTCGACGCCGAGACGATCGCCGCCGCGACGCTCGTCGTCGACCGACGGGAGTCGGCGGAGAACGAGGGCGGCGACCTGCTGCTCGCGGTGCAGGAGGGCGCGGTCGGCCTCGATCACATCGCCGCCGAGCTGGGGGAGGTGCTGATCGGCGCGCATCCGGGCCGGACGAGCGACGACGAGCTGACCGTCTTCAAGTCGCTCGGCCTCGGCGTCGAGGACCTCGCCGCCGCGGAGCTCGTCGTCCGCAAGGCGCGCGAGGTCGGCGCGGGCGTCGAGGTCGACTTCTAGGGATCGGTCAGGCGGCGGTAGCCGGCAGGCGTCCGGACGAAGACCTGCCAGGCGTGGAAGCCGTAGTACGCGGCCCGCTTGTGGCGCATCACCCTCGCGTACGCGAGCACGGCGGTGACGTAGCGGGTCGAGTGGTTGTAGGCGAAGAGCGCTCGGCGGAGGTCGCCGGGAGCGCCGTTCGCGCGCAGCATGTTCGCCGCACCGAGGATCGCGTCGTGGGGATCGTGCACGTCGCCGCCGAGGCCGTAGGCGCGCCAGGTCGCGGGCAGGAACTGCATCGGCCCCTGCGCCCCCGCGGTGCTGCGGCTGCGCACCTTGCCGAACGCCGTCTCGACGAAGTTGACCGCCGCCAGGACGTGCCACGGCACGCCGAAGCGCCGCTCCGCCTCGCGGTAGTGGGCGAGCAGGCGGTCGGCGGGCTCGGCCGGGCCGGTGCGGAAGGCCGACAGCGGCAGCGTCGTCGGCGGCGTCAGGCGGGCGAGCGCCCGTCTCGCGGCGACGATCTCGCGGGCGTCGGCGCGGAGGTCCGCCGGTAGCCGGGCGACGACGGCAGTCGAGAACGCGCCGCGTACGAGCCCGAGCCTCAGATAGAGGCGCTGTTGGTGGAGCGCCCAGAGCCGGAGCTCCCGCGGCGGCCGCGCGGTGCCCTCGGCGCGCCAGTCGGCGATCGCCGCGTCGAGCGCACGGGTCGAGCCGGCGAGGTCCCGCGCCGTCGCCTCGACGCCGGTCGGCAGCGGAGCGTTCGGCGCACGGCGCGGCGAGCACGA
This sequence comes from uncultured Gaiellaceae bacterium, assembly GCA_963808915.1. Taxonomy (GTDB): domain Bacteria; phylum Actinomycetota; class Thermoleophilia; order Gaiellales; family Gaiellaceae; genus CAVTBT01. Next base: position 513,978 of record CAWEHJ010000003.1, read on the forward strand.
GCGCGGTGACGAGTTGGGCCAGCACACCGGGATCCTGCCGTTACGCTCCGACGCGTGATCCCGCTCGCCGACATCGAGGCCGCCCGCGAGCGGATCAAGGGCGCCGCGATCAGGACGCCGCTCGTCCGCCTCCCGCTCGACGACGCGCCCGCCGAGATCTGGCTCAAGCTCGAGAACCTGCAGCCGATCGGCTCGTTCAAGATCCGCGGCGCGGTCAACGCGATCCGGCTGGCGCCGCGCGAGGCGACGGCTCACGGCGTCGTGACGGCGAGCGCGGGGAACATGGCGCAGGGCGTTGCCTGGGCAGCGCGGGAGCTCGGCGTGCCGGCGACGATCGTCGTCCCCGAGCACGCGCCGCAGACGAAGCTGGATGCGATCGCCCGCCTCGGCGGCACCGCCGTGAAGGTGACGCACGAGCGCTGGTGGCAGGCGATCGTCGAGTCGCGCTTCGACGACGCCGAGGGGCTGTTCGTCCACCCCGTGCAGGACGACCCGGTGATGGCCGGGAACGGGACGATCGGCCTCGAGCTGGCCGAGGACCTGCCCGAGTTCGACACGCTGCTCGTGCCGTTCGGCGGCGGCGGCCTCGTGACCGGAATCGCGAGCGCGCTCCGCGGGCTCGGCCACCAGGCGGACGTGCACGTCGTCGTCCCGGAGACGGGCGCGGCGATCGTCTCCACCTTCGCGGCCGGCGAGCTCGCGACGACGGACTACGTGCCGAGCTTCGTCGACGGCGCCGGCGCGGGGAGCGTGCTGCCGCGGATGTGGGAGCTCGCGGCGCCGCTGCTCGCCGGCGCGCACGCGGTCCCGCTCGACGAGGCGGCGGCCGCGGTGCGGCTGCTCGCCGAGCGGGTGCGCGTGATCGCCGAGGGCGCCGGTGCGCTCGGGCTCGCAGCGGCGCTGTCGGGGCGAGTTCCTGGGCGCCGGATCGTGTGCATCGTCTCCGGCGGGAACATCGACGCGTCCCGGCTGGCGGCGATCCTCGGCGGCTCGACGCCCGACTAGGCGGCGAGCGTCCCGACCCAGCGGAAGCCGATCGCCTGGATCGTCCCGGCCTCGATCAGGGCGCTCTCGAGCGCATGCGCCGCGGCGCCGCCGAGCTCGCGGTAGAGCGCCGGCACACGCTCGAACGACCGCGCCTCGAAGCGCGAGCCGAGCGCCGCGAGCAGGGCCTCGTCGCCGTGCAGGCCGAGGTGCTCGGCGTGCCAGTCGCGCCGCAGCGCCTCGAGCGACTCCGGCGCCTTGGCTCCCGCAGCGCGCAGCTGCTCGAGGAACCAGTCGAGCGTCGCATCGTCGGCCAGATCCCAGGCGAACTCCTCGACGACGAGCACGCCGTCGCGGCCGAGCAGCGCCGCGAGCCGCCCGACCGCCGCGTCGAGGTCGCGGATGTGGTGCAGCGAGCGGACGGCGACGATCCCGTCGAACGGCCCGTCGGAGACGTCGAGGTCGTCCAGCAGCAGCCGTCTGAAGATGTCGCCCGGCGGGGCCATCGGGTCGATCGCGACCAGCTCGAAGCCCGCGACCGCGAGCGCGGAAGCCAGCTCGCCCGTCTGGCCGCAGCCGACCTCGAGCACCCGGGCGGGCGGCGGCGGCAACGCTGTGCGGACGAAGTCGAGTGTCGTCACGGTAGAACAGGGTGCATGGCAGGGCGGCGGGAGCGGACGGTGGTGCGTGCGGCGGCGGTCCGCCGGCTGGCGATCGACGCCCAAGGCTACGCGTCGCGGACGCGTCGCGGCACGCGTGCCGAGGTCGAGGCGGCGGTCCGGCGGCTGAGCTGCGTCCAGCTCGACTCGATCTCCGTCGTCGAGCGGAGCCATCGAATCGCGCTCTCCTCCCGCGTCGGCGCCTATCCGCGTGGCTCCGTCCCGGCGCTTCTGCGCGCCGGTCGGCTGTTCGAGTACTGGGCCCACGAGGCCTGTCTGCTCCCGATCGAGTGGTGGCCGCTCTGCCGCGCGTCGATGGAGGACGGCGGCCGGGGCTGGTACGGCAACGTGCTCGCCGAGCATCCGGACGTCGTCGAGCACGTGCTCGAGGAGATCCGGGAGCGCGGCCCGCTCGGCTCGCGCCACTTCGACGGCGCGACCGGCGGCGGGATGTGGGACTGGAAGCCGGCCAAGCGCGTGCTCGAGGCGCTCTGGAACCACGGCGACCTCGTGATCGCCGACCGGCAGTCGTTCCAGCGCCTCTACGACCTCGCCGAGCGCGTCGTGCCGAAGCGCGTGCTCGAGACGACGCCGCCGCCGGAGAGCGAGCGGCTGCAGGCGATGGCGCTCGCGGCCGTCCGCGCCCGCGGCGTCCTGACCGAGTCGGGCGTCGTCGAGCACTGGCGCCTCCGCGGCGGCGTGAAGGGGATCCGGCCGGTGGTCGACACGCTCGTCGCGGACGGCGCGCTCGAGCGGCTCGAGGTCGACGACGGCGGCGCACCGGTTCTCGTCGAGGCCGGAACGGAGCTCGACCGGTCCGCGTCGTCGGCCGCCGTGCTGCTCTCCCCCTTCGACAACCTGCTCTGGGACCGGCCGTTCGCGCGCCGGATCCTCGGCTTCGACCATCTGATCGAGGTCTACAAGCAGCAGCACGAGCGCCGCTACGGCTACTACGTGCTGCCGCTCCTCTGGCGCGACCGGATCGTCGGGCGCGCCGATCTGAAGTCGGAGCGGCGCGACGGCGCGCTCGTCGTCAAGTCGTTCCACCGGGAGACCGGCGTCCGCGAGTCGGGCGCGCTCGACGACGCCTTCGACCGCGCGCTGGCCAAGCTGGCGCGCGCGATCGGGCTGGAGCGGGTCGTGCGATGAGGACGCTCACGCGGGAGGAGGCGCGGCGGGTCGCGGTCCGTGCGGCCGGGCTCGCGGGCGGGCCGAGCTCGGTGCTCGAGGCCGCCGAGTGGCTCGGCGACCTGCAGCTCGACCCGACGAGCGCGGTCGAGCGCTCCCACCTGCTCGTGCTCTGGAGCCGGCTCGGGCCGTTCGACCGGAAGGAGCTCGACCGGCTGCTCTGGGAGGAACGGCTCCTGTTCGAGCACTCCGCCTTCGTCTACCCGGTGCGCGACCTGGCCGTGCACGCGGCGCGGATGCGGTCGTTCCCGTCGCCGGAACGGCTCGGGCCGAAGCGCGCGACGAAGATCCGCGACTGGCTCGAGGCCAACGTCGAGTTCGAGCGCTACGTGCTCGCCGAGTTGCGCCGCCGCGGGCCGCTGCTCTCCCGCGACCTCGACGACCGCGCCCTCGTGCCGTGGCAGACGGGCGGCTGGAACGACGGCAAGAACCTCTCGATGCTGCTCGAGTTCCTCTGGGGCCGGGGCGACATCCTCGTCTCGGCGCGCGAGGGCGGCGAGCGGGTGTGGGATCTCGCCGAGCGCGTCCTGCCGCAGCTCGCCGACCGTCGAGCGGCTCGAGCCGTGGGAGGGGCTGCGCGGCCTGGTGCTGATCCAGTCGCGGGCGGCCGGCGTCTCGCGCCCCACCTCGTGGCAGCGGCGCGCCGCCCGTGAGCTGGCCGAGCGCGGCGAGCTCGAGCGCGTCGAGATCGAGGGCGTCGGCGGTGAGTGGTACGCGCATCCCGACGCCCTCGCCGACGGCGGCTGGGAGCCGCGCGTCACGCTGCTCTCCCCGTTCGACCAGCTGATCCGCGACCGCGAGCGCGCGCTCGCGCTCTGGGACTTCGACTTCCGGCTCGAGATCTACGTGCCGAAGGCGAAACGGCGCTACGGCTACTTCGTCCTGCCGGTGCTCGACGGCGACGAGCTCGTCGGCCGGATCGACCCGCTCTTCGACCGCGCGAGCGGACGCCTGGTCGTGAACGCGGTCCACCCCGAGCCGGGCCGGACGCTGAGGCTCGACGAGCCGCTCGAGGCGCTGGCTCGATTCCTCGGCGCCACCGAGGTCGTCCTGCCCGGGTAGGCCGCGTTTACCATGGCCCGCATGGACTTCGAGACGCGCGCGATCCACGCCGGCCAGGAGCCCGACCCGACCACCGGCGCGGTGATGACGCCGATCTACCTCACGTCGACCTACGTGCAGGAGGAGGTCGGCGTCCACAAGGGCTACGACTACTCGCGCACCGGCAATCCGACGCGCACGGCGCTCGAGACCTGCCTCGCGAGCCTCGAGGGGGCCGACGCACGGCCACGCCTTCTCGTCCGGGATCGGCGCGACGACGACGATCATGCACCTCGCTCTCGCCCGGCGATCCACGGTGCACCGTCAACGACGTCTACGGCGGCACCTACCGGATGTTCTCCCAGGTCTACGAGCCGAAGGGCTACGAGTTCGCGTTCGTCGTCGCCCGACGAGCTGGCCGCCGCGATCGACGAGCAGACACGGCTCGTCTGGATCGAGACGCCGACGAACCCGCTGCTGAACATCGTCGACATCCGCGCGGTCGCCGACTGCCGCCCACGCCGCCGGCGCGCTGCTCGTGGTCGACAACACCTTCGCCACGCCCTACCTGCAGCAGCCGCTGACGCTCGGCGCCGACATCGTCGTCCACTCGACGACGAAGTACATCGGCGGCCACTCGGACGTCGTCGGCGGCTTCGCCGCGACGAACGACCCCACGATCTCCGAGCGGCTGCGCTTCCTGCAGAAGTCGCTCGGCGCCGTGCCGGGCGCCGTTCGACGCGTGGCTGGTGCTGCGCGGGGTGAAGACGCTTGCGATCCGCATGCAGCGCCACTGCGAGAACGCCCGCGCCGTCGCCGCGTTCCTCGAGGAGCAGCCGCGGGTCGAGCGCGTGCTCTACCCCGGCCTGCCCGGCCACCCGGGACACGAGCTCGCCGCCACGGCAGATGCGCGACTTCGGCGGGATGATCTCGTTCCTCGTCGAGACCGAGGACGAGGCGGTCGACCTGGTCGCGCGCACGAAGGTCTGGACGCTGGCCGAGAGCCTCGGCGGGGTCGAGAGCCTGATCGAGCATCCCGCGCGGATGACGCACGCCTCGACCGCCGAGGGCGCCCTTCGCCGCGCCGAGGAACCTCGTGCGGCTGTCGGTCGGGATCGAGTCCGCGGACGACCTGATCGCGGATCTCGAAGCTGCGCTCGTCGCCGCGCCGGCCGCGCACGCGTGACGGCTGCGCTCCTCGACCTCGAGCACATCGGCGTCCGGAAGGCGATCGGCGCGTTCCTGCTCCGGACGGACGACGGCTGGGCGCTCGTCGACTGCGGCCCGGCGAGCACAGCGCACGTCCTCGAGCACCGCCTGCGCGAGCACGGCCGCTCGGTCGGCGACCTCCGCCACCTGCTGCTGACGCACATCCACCTCGACCACGCGGGCGCTGCGGGCGTGCTCGTGGCGCCGGAATCCCGAGCTGCGCGTGCACGTCTCGGCGATCGGCGCGCCGCACATCGTCGACCCGAGCCGGCTCGAGGTGAGCGCGCGGCGGCTCTACGGCGAGGCGTTCGACGCGCTCTGGGGCGAGATCGTGCCGGTGCCGGAGGAGAACGTGGACGTGCTCGGCGACTCGGCGGCCGGCCTCGCCTGCTTCCCGGCTCCCGGGCACGCCTCGCACCAGGTCTGCTTCGTCGGCGCCGGACGGGACCGCGTATCCCGGGCGATGCAGCCGGCGTGCGGATCGAGCCCGGGCACCACGTCGTGCCCTACGCGCCGCCGCCGGACATCGACCTCGACGGCTGGCACCGCACGCTCGACGAGCTCGAGGGGCGGGAGCCGGCGCGGCTGGCGCTGCCGCACTTCGGCTTCTTCGACGACGTCGCCGAGCACGTCGCGCAGCTGCGGAGCCGCCTCGACCGCTGGTCGGAGCGGGTCGAGTCGGGCGTGCCCGTCGAGCAGTTCGTCGCCTCGGCAGAGGTCGAGCTCGCCGCCGACGGCGAGGGCGACGTCGACTACTACTCCTCCCACAGTCCCTGGGTCCCGTCCTATCTCGGGCTGGAGCGCTACTGGCGGAAGCGGCGGGAGGCCGCTGCGGCGTGAGGCCCGAGCGGGTCGGGCTGGAGGCGTACGCCGCGGCCTACGGCACGCGTCTTGACCGCGGCGTCGCCGTGCTGCGGGTCGACGGCGCCGCGGAGTCGCCGATGGTCAACCGGCTCGTCGGGCTCGGCGACGAGGAGCCGGCGACCGAGGCGGCGCTCGACGCTGGGATCGCCGCGCTCGAGGGGACGCGGTTCTACGTCTCGCGCTCACCTCGGCGCAGCCGGTCGAGCTGGACGACTGGCTCCGCGCCCGCGGCTTCGAGCCGGGCTGGGGCTGGATGCAGTTCACGCGTCCCGGCGGGCTCGCGCCGCCCGAGGTCGGCAGCTCGTTGCGGGTCGTCGAGGTCGACGACGAGCGGCGCGCCGAGGACTTCGCCCGGCTGGTGCGCATGGGCTACGGCCTGCCGGAACCGGCCGAGCAGTTCCTGGTCTCCGGTGCCAGGGCTCCGGGCTGGACGGCCTTCCTCGCGCTGGAGGGGGATGCGCCGGCGGGCGCCGCGGCGGTCTGGATCGGCGAGGGCGCCGCGTATCTCGGCTTCGCCGCGACCCTCCCGGAGCACCGGGGGAAGGGCGCCCAGTCGAGTCTCCTCGCGGCGCGGCTCGACCGGGCGCGGGAGTCAGGCTGTGAGCTCGTCGTGACCGAGACCGGCGAGCAGCGGCCCGGCCTCCCCTCGAACTCGTATCGCAACATCCTCCGCGCCGGCTTCCGCGAGGAGTACGTGGTCGCGAACTGGATCCGCTCCGAAGAGACTTAGCAACACAGTGTTGCTAAGTCTCTTTTGGCGCGCTCTCGCCCCAGTTTCGTGCGTCGCCTGGTCGCAGACTCGACGGCATGCCCTCGGCGGCGCCGCGGATCCATCCTGCCTTGCTCTTCGCGCTCGAGCGACTCGATCGGCGCGGTCGGCCGATCGCCGATACCCATCGACGACTGGGCGCGATCGCCGACCTGCTCGGCATGACGAGGCCGAGTTACCAGCGAACGCGTGAGCTCGTGCACGAGCACCGCGAACGGAAGTTGAAGCCGAGCGCGGGGCGAATCCTCTTCGAGGTGGCGACGAGCCAGACGCCGAAGCTGACGCTGAATCGGCTGCTCGACGAGGAACGCTGAGAACTGACTTAGCAACACAGTGTTGCTAAGTCCGTCTTTCGCTCGCCCCTCGCCCAGCTTCTCGCCCGCGCGCTACGCCCACCCCGTCACGAGCCAGCGGCGGCGGCGGAAGCGGGCGAGCATCGTCGCGAGGCGGACAGCCACCAGCACGACGATCGCCAGCCAGACGCTGCGGATGCCGCCGTCGAGCGCGAGCACGGCCGCGAGCACTACGGCGCAGCTCGCGAACGCCGCCATCATCGAGCCCGCGAGATACGGCCCGTCGCCGGCGCCGATCAGGATCCCGTCGAGGGCGAAGACGGCGCCGCTGAACGGCAGCGTCAGCGCAAAGAGCGGCCAGAGGTCGTGGGCCTCCGAGAGGACGCTCGCGTCACTGGTGAACGCCTGCGGGATCACCGTCACCCCAGCCAGGAGGACAGCGGAGAAGACGAGCCCGAGCGCGACCGAGAGCCAGATCATCCGCGCGCTCGCGTCGTACGCCTCCTCCGGGCGCGCCGCGCCGAGCTCGCGCCCGACGATGATCTGACCCGCGATCGCCACCGCGTCGAGCACGAGGGCGAGGAAGATCCAGAGCTGGAAGGCAATCTGGTGCGCGGCCAGTGCGGCGACCCCGACCCGCGCGGCAACCGCGCCCGCCAGCACGAACGAGCTCATCAGAGCAGTCGTGCGGACGAAGATCCAGCGGCCCACAGAGAGCAGTCGGCGCGCGAGCGCGAGCGACGGCCGCACCTCCACGCCGCCGACCCGCCGCAGGACGACGACCACGAACGCCACTCCCATCGCGACCTGCGCGATCACCGTCCCCCACGCCGAGCCGCGGATCCCCCAGTCGAAGCCGTACACGAACAGCAGCTCGAGCACGAGGTTGAGCACGTTGCCGGCCACGACCACCAGGAGCGGCGTGCGCAGGTCCGAGACGCCCCGCAGATAGCCGGGCGCACCGAGGCCGAGGAACGCCGCCGGCAGACCGAGCGCCGCGATCTGCAGGTACGTGACGGCGTAGTCCGCGGTCGCCCCCTCCCCGCCCATCGCCGCGGTGAGCGGCTCTGCGAAGGCGGTCACGAGCGCCGCCACCAAGGCGCCGAAGGCGAGCGAGAGCCAGAGCGCCTGCACGCCGAGCCGCGCCGCCATCCCCTCCGCGCCTGCTCCACGGGCGCGCGCCACCTGCGCCGTCGTCCCGTACTGGAGGAAGTTGAAGATCCCGAACAGACCGGAGAGCAGGGTCGCGGCAATCCCGAGAGCGGCGAGCTGCGGGCGGCCGAGGTGCCCGACGATCGCGGTGTCCACGAGCACGTAGAGCGGCTCCGCCGCGAGCGAGCCGAGCGCGGGCACGGCCAGCCGCAGGATCTCGCCGTCGTGGCGCGAGCGCAGCCTCACCTCAGCTCTCGCTCAGCCGGAGAGCACGGCGTCGTACGCGGCGACGTAGTCCGCAACCATCCGCTCGGGCGAGAACCGCCGCACGACCTCCTCGCGGAGGACCTCCGAGTTGAGCGCATCGGCGGCCTCGAGCGCATCGGCCGTGTGCCGCCAGTCGTCGACGACGATCCCCGTGCGGCCGTTGTCGATCACCTCCGGCACCGCGCCCCAGCTGGTCGCGATCACCGGCGTGCCGCAGGCCATCGACTCGATCATCACGAGCCCGAACGGCTCCTCCCACTCGATCGGGAACAGCGTCGCGCGAGCGTGCTGGAGCAGCTCGACCTTCTCGCCGTGCGTGACCTCGCCGACGTACTCGATCCCGCCGCCGAGGTGCGGCCGTACGAGCGAGTCGAAATACTCCTGCTCCGCCGGCTCCGCGTTCTTGCCGGCGATCTTCAGCGGCAACCCGGCCTCCAGCGCGATCGCCACGGCCCGGTGGGCGCCCTTGTCCGGACTCATCCGGCCGAGGAAGAGCAGGTAGTCGCCACGCTCACGGCGATACGGATACACGGAGAGGTCGAGCGCGTTCGGCACGTTCGCCACCCACGGCAGGTCCGGCTTGGGCAGGCGCTGGTTCATCGAGAGCGAGACGAGATGCGCCCGGGGCGCCATCGCGACGACGCGCTCGTACAGCACGCCCGGCTCGCCGGTCAGCGGGCCGTGCACGGTGTGGACGAGCGGCGTCTCGAGCAGCCCGCCGATCGCCAGGCCGAGCAGGCCCGTGTGGTCGTGGATCACATCGAAGTCCTGCTGGCGCGAGAAGCAATGCAGCGCGTGCTGGAGCTCCCAGAACGTCTGCCCGATCCGCTCGCTCGGCGCAGTCGGGAAGACGGCTGCGAGCTTTGCACGCGTGCGCGAGTCGCCCGAGGCGAAGAGCGTCACGTCGTGACCGGCGTCGGCCAACCCGTCCGCGAGCAGCGAGACGATCCACTCGATCCCTCCGTAGCCGGAGGGCGGGACCGGGAACCAGACCGGGCTGAGGACGGCGACCCGCACCGGCTGTCAGCCCTCCTCGACGCGCACGAGGCCGTCCTCGACATGGACATCCCAGGCCCGGCCGAAGGCGCGAACGCCCGAGAGTGAGAGCGAGCCGGCCCAGCTCGGCAGCGCGCCCGGCGCGACGGTCCGCAACGCGTTCCGCGCCGGGTCGGGCTCCAGCCCGAGCAGCAGCCGCAGCAGCAGCACGGGAGTGCCGGCGGCCCAGGCCTGCGGGCGGGCTGCGGTCGGATAAGCGATTGGGAACGGCGTGTCCGAGCGAGGGTAACCCGCGAAGACCTCGGGGAGCGACCAGCCGAACCAACTCGCCGCCTCGAGGAGCGTGTGGATGATCCGGCGCGTCTCCGTCCAGCGGCCGGCGCGGGCGAGCCCCCAGGCCGCGAGCGACGTGTCGTGGGGCCAGACCGTGCCGTTGTGGTAGCTGAGCGGGTTGAAGCCCGCGTCGTCGGTCGACATCGTCCGCACGCCCCAGCCCGACCAGAGCGCGTCGCCCATCAGGCTGTCGACCACCGCATCCACCCGCTCGGGCAGGACGATGCCGCTCCAGAGCAGGTGGCCGATGTTGGAGCAGAGCGAGTCGACGGGCCGCTTCTCCGCGTCGAGGGCGAGCGCGTAGAAGCCACCCCGGTCCGGCACCCAGAACGCCGTGTCGAAACGCGCCCGCAGCTCGCCCGCCTCGCGCTCGAGCCGTTCCGCGAGCGGACGGTCGCGCCAGACCTCGCGCGCGAGCTCGGCGAGGCGGAGCTTGGCGTCGTAGACGTACCCCTGCACCTCGGCCGGAGCGATCGGCGAGGCGGCGAGCGTCCCGTCGTGGAAGCGCTGCGAGTCGCCCGAGTCCTTCCAGGACTGGTTCGCGAGCCCGCGGTCGTTGCGGCGGTGGTACTCGACGAAGCCGTCGCCGTCGTGGTCGCCCCAGCGATCGCACCACTCGAGGGCCGCGGTCGCGGCCGGACGCAGCCGCTGCACGAGCGCCGAGTCACCCGTCCAGCGCCACACCTCGGAGAGGAGCACGAGGAAGAGCGGGGTCGCGTCGGCGGTGCCGTAGTAGCGGGGGAACCATGTCTCGGCCGCGCGTCCTCGCCGCAGCTCGTGGACGATCTTGCCGGGCTCGGCGTCGATCGAGGCATCGTCCTCGGTCGCCTGCAGCGCGGCCAGCGTGTCGAGCGCGGAGACCGCGAGCTCGGGCCCGAGCACCATCGTCTGCAGGCACGTGATCAGCGTGTCGCGCCCGAAGACGGTCATGAACCAGGGCATGCCCGCCGCGGGCATGGCGCCGATGCCGCCGTCGCCGCGCATGCGGAGCGAGGCGAGGTCGGCGACCGACTGGCCGAAGCAGTGGCGGAGCGGGTCGTGACTCGTCCGGAGCTGCGGCACCGCCAGGCGCCACGCGGCGAGCGAGTCGCGGACGTGCTGCCGCTCGGAGCCGAAGCGGCGCTCGACGACGATCGGCTCGGTCTGCTCGCCGGAGAGCGAGGGCGAGACGTCGACGCGGAGCGCCCAGCGCTCGCGCGGCTCGAGCGTGATCTCGTACCGCACCTTCGAGCCGTCGGTCTCGCCGGGCTCGGAGAGGATCACCTGCGTCCGGGCGCTCCCCGTCCCGTTCTCCTCGAGCACGAGCTGGTTGTCCGCCGCGTCCCAGCGCACGCCCGCGGGCGGCGGCAGCGGCCGGGCGTGGAGCGGGTCGCCGAGCGCGAAGTCGTGCTCCTTGACCGCGATGATGTCGGCGAAGTCGGTCGCGACCTCGAGCTGGAGGTCGAAGGTGACGGGATCCGAGCTCTCGTTGCGAATCGCGACGTGGTCCTGCATGCCCTCGCCGACGAACCGCTCGCGCACGATCGAGAGCACGTCCTGGCCGAGCCCGCCGGCGAGCGGGTTCCGGAGGAAGAACGCCGCGGAGAAGTACTCGACCTTGCCGGAGGAGAGCAGCAGCGGCCGCTCGCCGTTCACGCGCAGCTCGAGCCGCGAGAGGAACCGCGTGTCGTCGGCGAACAGCCCCGACGTCTTGCCGTCGAGGTCGCCGATGTCGTCGCAGATGCAGAAGGTCGAGCCCTCGAGGATGGTGAGCGTCACGACTCCCTGATGATTCGCGCTCCGGAGGTCTGGGCGAGAGCCATCACGACGATCTCGTCGACGTTCACGTTGGGCGGCCGGGTCAGGGCGAAGACGACGCAGTCGGCGATGTCCTCGGGGCGGAGCGGGCCGCCGAGCGCGACGTCGCCGTAGACGGCGGCCGCCTTCTGCTCGTCGCCGCGGAAGCGCACCTTCGAGAAGTCGGTCTCGACCAGTCCGGGCGCGACGTTCGTGACCCTGATCGGCCGGCCGGCGAGATCTTCCCGCAGCGCGCGCGTGTAGCCGTGGACGGCGAATTTCGATGCGACGTACGTGGAGCCGTTCGGGTAGGCCCAGATCCCGGCGACCGAGCCGAGGTTGACGATGTGACCGCCGTCGCCGAAGTGCCCGAGGCAGAGCCGGGTCATCCGCATCAGCCCGTGCACGTTCGTCTCCAGCACCTGCTCCTCGTCGGCCTCGGTCGACTCGTCGACAGGGTCGCGCCCGAGCGCGAGGCCAGCGTTGTTGACCACGATGTCGAGGCCGCCGAGGACCTCGACGGCCTCTGCGACGAAGGCTTCGCAGCTCGCCGGATCGGTGACGTCGAGCGCGAGGGCGACGTCCGCCTCGACGGCGTCGACGCGCCGCGCGCCGCCTGCGACACGAGCGCCCTCGGCGCGGAGTGCCCGTGCAATCGCTGCGCCGATCCCGCTCGACGCACCTGTCACGATCGCCCGCTTGCCCTCGAGTCGCATCGCGTGAGGGTAACGGCGCCGCCGGTCACACCGTGGAGCTGCGTGCCGCTCGGGAGAGTGGTTATAGACTCGCGCCCTCTGGAAAGGAGGGGCACGTGGCAGAGGTGACGTTCGACGGGGTCAGCAAGATCTATCCGGACGGCACCAGGGCGGTCAATGACCTGAATCTCGACGTCACCGACGGCGAGTTCATGGTGCTCGTCGGGCCTTCAGGGTGCGGCAAGACAACCGCGCTCCGCATGGTCGCCGGGCTCGAGGACATCTCGGAGGGCTCGCTCAGGATCGGCGAGCGGATCGTGAACCATGTGCCCTCGCGCGACCGCGACATCGCGATGGTCTTCCAGAGCTACGCGCTCTACCCGCACCTGACGGTCTACGACAACATCGCGTTCGGCCTCAAGCTGAAGAAGGTCGACAAGAAAGTGATCGACGAGCGGGTGCAGAAGGCCGCGCAGCTGCTCGGCCTGGAGGACTTCCTGGACCGCAAGCCGCGCGCGCTGTCCGGCGGCCAGCGGCAACGCGTCGCGATGGGACGCGCGATCGTGCGCGAGCCGGCGGCGTTCCTGATGGACGAGCCGCTCTCGAACCTCGACGCCAAGCTCCGCGTGCAGATGCGCGCCGAGATCGCGCAGCTGCAGCACGACCTCGAGACGACGACGATCTACGTCACCCACGACCAGGTCGAGGCGATGACGATGGGCGACCGCGTCGCGGTGATGCGCAAGGGCGAACTGCAGCAAGTGGCCGCACCGCAGGAGCTCTACGACCAGCCCGTCAATCTCTTCGTCGGCGGCTTCATCGGCAGTCCGGCGATGAACCTGCTGGAGGCGAAGCTCGAGCAACGGAACGGCGACCTCGTCGCGATCGCAGGCAGCCAGGAGATCGTCCTGACGGGCGAGACGACGAACGCGCGGCCCGCGCTGCAGAAGTTCGGGGGGCGCGACGTGATCCTCGGCATCAGGCCCGAGGACCTCGAGGACGCAGCGCTCGCCGGCGACGACCACGGCGACCAGCGGCTGCACGGCGAGGTGACGCTGACCGAGGCGCTCGGCGCAGAGATCATGGTCCACTTCCGCGTCGACGCGGCCGCGGCAACGACCGAGGACGTTCGGGAGCTCGCCCGCGACGCCGGCACCGAAGGTCTCGCCGAGCGTAATTCCGAACACGGCGCCACGATGGTCGGCCGCTTCGGCGCCCGGTCGCGCGTGCGTCTGAACGAGAAGCTCGAGGTCGCGGTCGACACGCGCGCGCTCCACTTCTTCGACCCCCAGACCGGGCTTGGCATCTACGACGAGACGAAAGGATCGGGCACATGAAGAGGCATCCCTGGCGCGTGCTTGCGCTTCTGGCAACACTGACTCTCGTTCTTGTCGCCGCAGGCTGCGGCGGAGACGACGAAGAAGGTGCCGGGACGACCGCCGGCACAACGGGAGCCGAGAAGGTCTCGGGCTCGGTGTCCGTGATGGGCATCTGGGTCGGCGAGGAACAGAAGTCGTTCCAGGCGGTCATCGACGGCTTCAAGAAGATTCAGCCGGACGTGACGGTCAAGTACAACCCGGTCGGCGACAACCTGCCGACCGTGCTCTCCACCGCCGTCCAGGGAGGCAACCCGCCGGACCTCGCAGCGATCGCACAGGTGGGCCTGCTGTCGCAGTTCGCAAAGGCGGGCAAGCTCAAGCCGCTCGACTCCGCCAAGGACGAGGTCGTCGCCAACTTCGGCCAGTCCGTGGTCGACACCGGCACCGTGGCAGGCGCGTTCTACGGCCTGCTCTGGAAGGCGAACAACTCCTCGACGGTCTGGTACAACGTCAAGGCCTTCGACGACGCGGGAATCGAGCCGCCGGCGACGTGGGAGGACCTCACGAAGGACGCGGGCACGATCAAGGCGTCCGGCCTGCCGGCCTACTCGATCGCAGGCGCGGACGGCTGGACGCTCACCGACCTGTTCGAGAACATCTACATGCGGACGGCGGGGCCCGAGAAGTACGACCAGCTGTCGCGCCACGAGATCAAGTGGACCGATCCGTCGGTCAAGGAAGCCCTGACCGAGATGGCGAAGGTCTATTCGGACGGGGACAACATCGCAGGCGGTACGACGGGCGCGCTGCAGACGGACTTCCCGACCTCCGTCAGCAACGTCTTCGCCGCGACGCCGAAGGCGTCGATGGTGATCGAGGCCGACTTCGTCCCCGGCGTCGTCAAGACGACCTTGAAGCCCGAGACGGGCTACAACTTCTTCAAGTTCCCCTCGGTCAACGACTCGCCCGATTCGGTCGTGACGAAGGGCAACCTGATCATCGCGTTCCGCGAGACGCCGGCGGTCAAGGCGTTCCTCCAGTACCTCGTGTCGCCGGAATCGGCCGAGATCTGGGTCAAGCGCGGCGGCTTCGCGACGCCGAACAAGAACGTCCCGGGCGCGAGCTATCCGGATCCGCTCCTGCGTGAGACGTCGGAGGCGATGACCTCGTCGCAGAACCTCCGCTTCGACCTGTCCGACCTGCAGCCGTCGTCGTTCGGCTCGACGGTCGGCCAGGGCCTGTGGAAGCTGTTCCAGGACTTCATCAAGAACCCGAGCGACGTCGACGGCATCGCGCAGCAGATGGAGGCGGCGGCGGCGAAGGCCTACAAGTAGCCACATGAGCTCGGGCTCCATCAGCGCCTCTCCTCCGGCGCAGCCCGCGCCCGACTTCGCGGAGCCCGGCCGCTGGCGCAAACACGCGCTGGCGGCCGGGTTCCTCGCACCTGCCGCCTTCTTCCTCGGCATCTGGATCGTCTATCCGACGATCCGAACGATCATCCGCAGCTTCTTCGACGCCGACGGCAACGAGTTCGTCTGGTTCGACAACTACGGCGATCTCTTCACGACCGACACGCTGGTGCAGGCGATCAAGAACAACGCCATCTGGGTGGCGGTCGTACCGGCGCTCGTCACCGTGCTCGGGCTGCTCTTCGCCGTGCTCACCGAGCGCGTGCGCTGGTCGGTGGCGTTCAAGACGGCGGTCTTCATGCCGATGGCGATCTCGGCGTTCGCCGCCGGGATCACCTGGCGGATCATGTACGTCAAGGATCCCGACCTGGGCGCCGTCAACGCCGGCATCCGGGCAGCGCAGGAAGTCGTCAGCGAGCCGGGCGTGCTCTCCGCGGCTGCGCCCTCGACGGATGCGCTGACGCAGACCTCGAGCGGCGGCATCGAGCAGAAGCAGGCAGTGCGAGCCCGGCGGGGTCGCCGCGCTCGGCCTGACGCGGATCGCGACGGAGGAGGTGCCGGAGGACGCGGTGCAGGCCGTCAAGCCCGAACCGCTGCAGGGCGGGATCACGGGCGTCGTCTGGCGGGACTTCAAGCCCGGCGGCGGAACCCCCGGCGAGGTCGAGCAGGAAGAGCTGGGCCTGCCCGGGGTCACCGTCGAGCTGCGCCAGGACGGCAAGTCGGTCGAGTCGACGACCTCCGAGCCGAACGGAACGTTCAGATTCGAGGACGTGGAGGCCGGCAGCTACCAGGTCGCAGTCGGGCCGGACACCTTCGCCGAGCCGTTCGAGGGCGTCGCCTGGCTGGGCGAGAAGCTGATCACGCCCTCGATCATCATCGCCTACATCTGGATCTGGGCCGGCTTCGCCATGGTCGTGATCGGCGCGGGTCTCGCCGCGATCCCGCGCGACGTGCTCGAGGCCGCCCGCACGGACGGCGGCACCGAGTGGCAGGTCTTCCGCCGCGTCACCGTGCCGCTGCTCGCGCCGGTGCTGACGGTCGTCTTCATCACGATGCTGATCAACGTCCTGAAGGTGTTCGACATCGTGGTCGCCGTGGCCCCCGGGTCCGTGCAGGACGACGCCAACGTGCTCGCGCTCGCGATGTGGCGGACGAGCTTCGGCGGCGCCAACGACTTCGGCGTCGGCTCCGCGATCGCCGTCTTCATCTTCCTGCTGGTCGTCCCGATCCTGCTGCTCAACATCCGCCGCTTCCGGAGGGAGGTCTAGATGACCGAGGCCGCGATCGACGTCGGCGTGCCGGTTGCACGTGAGTCGCGTGCCAGCCGGATCGTCCGCCTCGTCTCGACGACGCCGGTCCACGTCGTCCTGGTGCTGCTGGGGCTGCTCTGGCTCGTGCCCACCCTCGGCCTGATGCTCACCTCGCTGCTCTCGCCCGAGAACCTGCTCTCCGAAGGGTGGTGGCAGCTCTTCTCGACTCCGAGCAAGGCGACGTTCGACAACTACCAGGCGATCTTCGAGAACGACACGATCACGAAGTCGCTGATCACGACCCTCGAGATCGCCATCGGCGGCACGATCCTGCCGCTCTTCATCGGCGCGATGGCGGGCTATGCCTTCGCCTGGCTCGACTTCCCGGGCCGCGACTGGTTCTTCATCCTCGTGATCGCGCTCCTCGTCGTGCCGCTGCAGATGGCGCTGATCCCGATCTTCAGCCTCTACGACAAGGCCGGCCTCTTCGACTCGGTGCTGGGCCTCATCCTCTTCCACACGGCGTTCGGGCTGCCGTTCGCGATCTTCCTGCTCCGCAACTTCTTCATCGGGATCCCGAAGGACCTGATGGAGGCGGCGCGCATCGACGGAGCCTCCGAGGTGCGCATCTTCCTGCGCCTCATCCTCCCGCTCGGCATGCCGGCGCTCGCGTCGCTGGCGATCTTCCAGTTCCTGTGGACGTGGAACGACCTGCTCGTGGCGCTCACGCTCGCGCGGGACACCCAGCCGGTCACGGTCGCGATCTTCTCGCAGCTCCGCGCGTTCAGCACCAACATCGAGCTGATCGCGCCGGCGACGTTCATCTCGCTGATCATCCCGCTCGCCGTGTTCTTCGCCTTCCAGCGCTACTTCGTCGAGGGCCTGCTCGCCGGCTCCGTCAAGTAAGACTGTCGACATGAACGGCCGCGTGGCGATCGTCGGCGGTGGGCTCGGCGGCTTCGTCGCGCATGCCACGCTGCGCCACGCCGGCCTCGAGCCCGGCGAGATTGCCGTCTTCGCCACGGAGGCGGATCCCGCGGCTGCGTGGCGCCGCAAGGCGGCCGCGATTCGGCAGCGGCAGATGCGCTCGGAGAGCGACGGGCACTGCTACCCGACCTCGTTCCCAGGCCTCGCGCCGCGTGAAGCGGTGCGGCTGGGCTCGCTGGCACCGCTGGCACGAACGCTGACCGACCGCTACCGGCCCACCGTCGAGGTCTTCCTCCGGCACGTCGACGAGCTGCGCGCCCACACGGGCTGGGACGAGAGCGTCCTGCTCCGGCGAGTCGAGCGGGTGCGCGCCGCCACCGGAGGGTTCGAGCTGGACGACCACGGAACCTTCCGTCACGTCCTGCTCGCCCCCGGCCACCCCGGCCTCGCCGTGCCGCCCGAGCTCGCGGACGATCCACGGGCCGTCCACGCGTACGAGCCGCACGAGTACGGAGGCCGGGTCGCCGTCGTCGGCGCGGGGATGGCGGCCGCGACTGAGTGGCTGAACGCTCTCGCCGCCGGGGCCGAGGTCGTCTCGGTCCGGCGCCGGGCGCCCGAGCGGCGCCCGCTCAACGTCCCGCGCGTCCTCTTCAGCAAGCGCGGCCTGGCCGGCTTCCACGCCACGACGCCGCGCGACCGCGCCGAGCTGCTCGGCGCACTCGCGGCGCCGTCCTACCCGCCGGGCCGTGACTGGGACGAGCCGCTCGAGCGCGCAACCGCGGAGGGTCGCTTCCGCGTCGCGGACTCGCTCGACGGCGAGGAACAGGTCGTCTGCGCGACCGGCTTCCTCCGCGGCTTCGAGCACGATCCGCTGCTGCGCCGGCTCGTCGAGGACCACGGCCTCGAGACGGAGGGGCGCTGGCTCGTGCTTGCGTCCGACTCGACGGTGCCCGGGCTGACGGACTCCGGCCGCACGCTGGCGGTGGCCGGAGCGCCCGGCCAGTGGGCCTACCCGGCGGCGGACACGCTCGTCGGCATGAAGTACGCGGCGCGACAGTTCGCGCGCAGGGTGCGGGCGTGTCCTTCACGCTGAGAGGCCGACTCGAGTCGAGGCTCGCCGGTGCGCTGCTGCCGTTCCTCGCCGCCTGCGCGTGGGCGCTCGCCCTGCCGTCCTGGTGGCCGCTGGAGCTGGCCGGGGTGATGATCGGCGTCGGGCTCGCGCTCGACGTGCTCGTCCTCCACCGCCTGCTGCCGTATCAGCCTGGCTGGGTCGCACTGCCGGTCGGCGCGCTCGAGCTCGGGCTGACGATGGCCGCCGTCCGGCTGCTCGGGATCGGCGCGCCGCTCGAGCAGGCGCTGTGGTTCTTCGCCGCGGCCTGGATCGTGGCGCAGCTGACCGGCCATGCCGTCCTGCCGCTGCTGCGTCTGCCCTACGCGGACGACGGCGGCGAGCTCGGGCGCGCCGGGCTCGCGCTCGGGGCGGCCGCTTCGGTCGCGCTCGCAGGCGCACTCGGGATCGCCTGGGCGACGTTGCCGCCGCTCGTCCGGCTGCCGGCCGGCGTCCACGAAGGCCCGCTCGTGCTCGACCACCGGCAGCGGCTGGTCGGAGAGGACGGCGCGATCGTGCGCGGCGGCATCGTGATCCGGGCCGACGAGGTGACCGTGCGCAACGTGACGGTCGTGGGCGGCGAGAACGGGATCGACGTCGACGACGCCGAGGACGTCCGGATCGAGAACGTCCGGGTCGTGCGCTCGCTGATGGACGGGATCCACGTCCGCCGCAGCAGCGTCGCCATTCGCGACTGCGAGATCGTCTCGCGCGGCCACTACTCGCAGGGCATCGACATCTCGTTCAGCGCGCACCGAGCACCCAGCCTCGTGGACGGCTGCCGCATCGTGGGCGCCTGGGAGGGGATCGTCTCGCACTCGTCGCACCTGCGGGTGCACGACAACGACGTGCGGGCGACGACGTCCCGCGGCATCGCCGTCACCGAGATGTCGATGGGCATGGTCGACCGCAACACCGTCGAGGGCGCGAGCGGCGTCGGCATCTTCTGCGGCGACTACTCGATGTGCGAGATCGAGCACAACACGGTCTCGGGCACCGGCCCCGACCCGACGACGGACGACGCGATGCGCGACGGCTACGCGATCCAGGCGCACTTCCACGGCGACGCGGAGCTCGAGGACAACCGGCTGACCGACAACGTCCACGATCACGGCGAGTTCGCAGGCGGCCGGATCACGCGGCGCTGAGGCGCTTCCCGAAGCATGAGCTCCGCGCCCCGCCTGCAGCTCGTCGCCCGGACGGGCCACCCGAGCTTCCTCGACCTGCCGTGGGGGACGCCGCTCGAGGAGTGGACGAGCGAGCGCCTCGTCGACGTCCAGCGGGGGATCAGCCGGCACGTCGTGCGCTTCGTCGAGTACGACGGCGCGCTCTACGCGCTGAAGGAGCTGCCGGCGCCGATCGCCTGGCGCGAGTACCGCCTGCTGCGCGCGCTCGAGGAGCGGGCGATGCCCGTGGTGGAGCCGGTCGGAGTGGTCGCGGAGCGCGGCGACGACCTGGAGGCGGTGCTGATCACCCGGCACCTCGAGTTCTCGCTCCCGTTCCGCACGCTCTTCGCGCGCGGCGGCGTCGAAGACCTTCGCCATCGCCTGCTCGACGCGGGTGCCGAGCTCCTCGTCCGCCTGCACCTCGCCGGCTTCTTCTGGGGCGACTGCTCCCTCTCGAACACGCTCTTCCGCCGCGACGCGGGGGCGTTGACCGCATACCTGGTCGACGCCGAGACCGGCGAGCTGCACCCGACCCTCTCGGACGGCCAGCGCTCCCACGATCTCGAGATCGCGCGAGAGAACCTCGTCGGCGAGCTGCTCGACGTCGAGGCCGAGCTCGGGCTCGAGCTGGGCCGGCCGCCGGAGGACACGGCCGACGAGCTCGTCACCCGGTACGAGGGTCTCTGGACCGAGCTCGTCCACGAGGAGGTGTTCGGCCCCGACGAGCGCTACCGGATCGACGAACGGCTGCACCGGCTGAACGAGCTCGGCTTCGACGTCGAGGAGCTCGAGGTGATCGGCGGGCCGGACGGCTACCGGCTCAAGCTCCACCCACGCGTGGTCGAGCCGGGGCACCACCGGCGGCGCCTGCTCGAGATGACCGGCCTGCGCGCGCAGGAGAACCAGGCGCGCCGGCTGCTGAACGACCTCGCCCGCTACCGCGCGCACCTCGAGGAGGAGGCAGGGCGACCGCTGCCCACGAGCGTCGCCGCGGCGCGCTGGCTGGTCGACGTCTTCGAGCCGGCCGTCGCTGCGATCCCGCCCGAGCTCTGGACGAAGCGCGAGGCCGCCGAGGTCTTCCACGAGCTGCTCGAGCACCGCTGGTTCATCTCGCAGCAGGAGGGCAAGGATGTCGGCCTGCTGCCCGCGGTCGACCGCTACGTCGACGAGGTCCTGCGGACCGTGCCCGACGAGCGCACCGTGCTCGAGCCGGAGCCGGAGCCGGAGCCGGAGAGCGAGGGGCGTACACTCGACGCGTGAAGCGGCGGCTCCTCGCCGGAGTCATCTCGACGGCCTGTCTGGCCGCGGGTTGCGGCGGCACCGAGACGGTGACGCAGACGGTGACACACACGGTCACCGTGGACAGCACGGCGAAGCGCGGGGTCGGGGCACCTGGCACCACGGTGCTCTTCGGCCACGTCAAGTCGCTCGAGCAAGACGGCAGCGGCTACCGGCTGCGCTTCGACCCGGCGATGCTGCTGACGGGGGAGACGGCGAACGTCGCCGCCGCCGAGGACGGAGCCGTTCCTCCGGGCGAGCCGGTGCCGAACGACAACTACGTCGTCGACGAGGGCCCCCGCCAGTTCACGTACAAGGTCCCCGCGAACGCCCGCGTCACCGTGCTGAAGTCGAGCCCGACGAGCGCGCCGATCACGGTCGCCCAGCTTGCTGACCTCGTCGCCGGAAAGAACCCGCTGCCGCGGCCGCTCTTCGAGCCGATCACGACCGGGTTCTGGATCACCGTGAAGATCGACACCGTGGTGTCGTTCGACCAGCAGTACCACCCGTAGCGGCGCGGCGCGCGCCCGCCAGACGTCAGTCCGGCAGCTCGATCCGCTCGATCGTGATCGGCGTCTTCGGCTTGTCGCGCCCGTCGCGCTCGGCGGCCGAGATCCGGTCGACGACGTCCTGCCCCTCGACGACACGGCCGAAGACGGTGTGCTTGCCGTCCAGCCACGAGCACTCCTCGGCCGTGACGATGAAGAACTGGCTCCCGTTCGTGTTCGGGCCGGCGTTCGCCATCGCGAGCGCGCCCTTGACGATCTTGTGGTCGTTGAACTCGTCCTCGAAGGTGTAGCCGGGGCCGCCCGAGCCGGTGCCGGTCGGATCGCCGCCCTGGATCATGAAGTCGGGGATCACGCGGTGGAACGTGACGCCGTCGTAGAACCCCTCGCCCGCGAGCTTGGTGAAGTTCTCGACCGTCTTGGGGGCTTCCTCGGGGAAGAGCTCGATCTGGATCGGGCCCTCGCTGGTGTGCATCGTGGCTGTTGTCATCGCGCCACCGTAGCGAAGCGCCCGCGCCGGGCCTCGACACATCCGCAGGCAGCCTTCATGCGTACTTAACCGGGCAGCAACATCAGGACGTTCGACCCTTCGTCCATACTCAAACGATGGCAACCGCAGAGCTGCCCGGACCCCCTCTGGCCACGGCCCAGCCCGCGCATACGGGCGAGCTGGCGGACCAGTGGCGGCGGCTGACACGCGCGGCCACGGCGGTCGCGGTGCTGACCGCGATCCCCACCTACATCTGGTTCCACGAGCAGAACGGCTGGCCCTGGTGGAAAGCGCTGCTCGCCGCGTTCGCCCTCGTGATCGCGTTCCGCGGCTTCGTCGACCTGCTCTTCCGCCGCACGATCCCGTGGCCCAGCCTCTTCGGCTCGGACAGCGCCCAGCTGCGGGAGGAGGACGTGGTCGCGCGCCGCCGGACCTGGTTCTGGCGCTTCTGGCTCAAAGTGACGATCTGGGGCGTCATCCTGATCACGATTGCGTGGCTCTTCCGCGGCGGCTCCTGGTGGGGCACGGTCGGCGACCTCTTCAGCGGGCTCGGCTCCGCGCTCGGGACGTCGGCGCTGTGGACCCAGGTGATCTTCGTCTTCTTCCTCTTCATCTCGAACTTCGCGATCCTGATGGGCCCGATGCTCCTGATGGGCATCAGCCAGATCCGCGGCTTCGAGCCCGGCGACGCGCAGTGGGGCGTCAAGCTCGAAGACGTCCGCGGTCAGGCGGAGGCGAAGGAGGAGGTGCGGCGCGTCGTCAGCCTCTGGCAGTCCGGCGAGGCGTTCGAGCGCGCGGGGGGCAAGCGCGAGCGCGGCCTGCTCTTCTTCGGCGCCCCCGGCACCGGCAAGACGATGCTCGCGAAGGCGATCGCGACCGGCTTCAACTCGCCGTTCGTCTCGATCCCCGGCTCCGGCTTCGCCTCGACGTTCATCGGGGTCGACGCGATCCTCGTCCGTTACCTGGCGCGCAAGGCGAAGCGGCTGGCGCGGAAGTGGGGCGGCACCTGCATCGTCTTCATCGACGAGATCGACGCGGTTGGCATGCGCCGGCAGGCGCTGAACCCCGGCATGGGCTCCAGCTCAGAGGTCATCCATCCGAAGTCACCGCGTTTCTACGGGCCCTGGGGCGCGCTCAACCCGTCCGGCGACCTCGTACTCGAGACACAGGAATGGCGCGACTGGCTCTTCGACCAGCGAGAGACCCGCGCGGTCGCACCGAGCGGGCTCTACGCGCGGCTGCTCGGCGTGCAGAACTTCATGTTCCCCGGGATGGGCGGCATGGGCGGCGGCTCGCTCGCGCTCAACCAGCTGCTCGTCGTGATGGACGGAATCGACAACCCGCCCTTCATGCGCCGCGTGGTCACGAGCAAGTTCAACACGGTGCTCGACGCGTCGTACGTCGTCCCACGCCGGGTCGGCAAGATCCCGCTGCGACTGCCCGCCCCGCGCCCGCGCGGCGACCAGATCTACTTCATCGGGGCGACGAACGTGCCGATGAACCGGCTCGACCCGGCGCTCCTCCGCCCGGGGCGCATGGGCCGCCACGTCTGGTTCCGCACGCCGACCGTCGAGGACCGCAAGGACATCTTCGACCTCTACATGGACAAGGTCGGGCACGACGCCGAGCTCGACACGCCCGAGCGGCGCGACGAGATCGCGCGCATCACCGGCGGCTACTCGCCGGCGATGATCGACCAGGTCTGCTCGATGGCGCTGACCCTCGCCCACCACGACCTGCGCGAGCACTTCGAGTGGGACGACCTCGTCGAGGCGATCACCACGATCGAGTCGGGCACGGCGCTGAAGATCGATCACGTCGCCTCCGAGGCGCGCTCGACCGCGATCCACGAGGCGGGTCACGCCGTCGCCGCGCACGTCTATGCGCAGAACCTCCAGTCGACCCGGCTCTCGATCCGCCGCCGCGGCGGCTCGGGCGGCCACCACCAGGCGCGCGCGCTCGAGGAGCGCATGTTCAGCTTCCGCTCCGAGGAGATGGCCGAGCTGATCTGGGGCCTCGGCGCGATGGCCGCCGAGTACGTCTTCTACGGCGAGAACACGAACGGCGTCGGCGGCGACGTGCAGTCCGCGACGCACCAGGCCGCGCAGATGGTCGGCGCCGCGGCGATGGCGCCGGAGCCGGTGAACGTCGCGCCGCTCGACGACGAGAACGAGAAGCAGGCGCGCGAGCGGGTGCTCAAGCGCTTCGAGGTGATCGGAACGCAGATCATGAACCGCACCTCCGGCGGCGGGCCGATGTCGGAGGACCCGATCGGCAGCGTGCTCGGGGATCCGTTCAAGCGCGTCATGGCCGCGCAGATCCTCGGCCAGGCCTTCATCAAGGCGTACCACCTCGTCGACTCCAACCGCATCGGCGTGGAGCGCGTCGCGGATGTGCTGATGGACCGCAAGGAGATGTACGGTGACGAGGTCGTGCGGTTGCTCGACTCGGTCGAGCTCGAAGTGCCGGAGGTCGATCTCAACGAGGAGTCGGCGTGGCCCAGGATGTAACTCCGTCCGAGTCCGTGGCGGTTGAGGCGCCGCGCTCGATGGCTCCGCCTGCCAACATCGAGAGCCGCTCCGAACGCGCCCGGCGCGGTGCGTACCGGTACCGGTTCGCCGCGATCTACTTCGTGCTCGCCGCGGTCGTCGGCGGTGCCGTCGGGGCGGCAGTCGTGCTGGCCTCGCGCGACGCGCCGCCCCCGACCAAGTGGGCGAGCTTCGAGCCCGACGGAAGCCGCGTGGCGAAGGTGCGCCAGATCGCCGACGTGGTCACGCGCGGCTACCGCGACAGCGGCCGGCAGCTCGTCTTCGCGGTCGCCGGGCCGCCGCAGGTGACGGTTCCCGGACAGGGCGACATCGCCGTCACGGCGATCGCCGTCCAGCCCGACACGTCGCGCGGCCAGCGGGAGGAAGGCGACTACGACGTCTACGACGGCCACACCGCGATCGCGTACCGCCTCTGCGGCGCGGGCGACAACTGCTCGATCTCGGTCGGCACCCCCTCCGCGAACCGGCTCCAGCTCCTCCGCCGCGAGGCGCTCGAGCTCTCGCTCTACACGTTCAAGTACGTCAAGGACGTCGACTCCGTCGTCGTCTTCCTACCGCCCCCGCCGCCCACCACGACGACCGGGACGGCCAGCCAGCAGCAGCAGTCGTCGGGCGCGCTCTTCCTCCGCCGGGACGACGTCGCCGACGCGCTGAAGACGCCGCTGACCCGGACGCTGCCCACCGTGGCGCCACTCGCGCCGGGTACGCCCTCGCAGGCCGACCAGGCGAACGTCGACCGGCTGACGAGGCCGCACGTCTACGTCTACTCGCACGAAGCCGTCGCCGACGGCGTCTACCTCGTCCTGGCGCCCTCGACGGCTGCGTGAGCCCGGAGCACGCCGCCGCCCTCGCCCGGGCGAAGGCGCGGCTCGACCGGCTCGACCTCTACCCCACGCCCGTGCGGATCGCCCGCGTCCGCGTGGTCGTCGCGCCCTGGTTCTTCCGGCTCCCGTTCGTGCGCCGCTTCGACGGCTACTGCCTGATCCGGACGATCCTCCTGCGCCGGCGCGAGTCGTCGGACGACCTGATCGCGCACGAGCTCTGTCACGTCTGGCAGCAACAGCACCGGCCGCTTCGGATGCCGCTCAGCTACCTCAGGCACGGCTATCGCTCGAACCCGTACGAGCTCGAAGCCCGCGCGGCGGTGGCCGCGACGCGCGCTGACGCCTGACGTGTGCCGTTTGGGCCCATTGGCTATGAGGCTCACGTGAGATTCCGCAAAGGCGCATCCCTCGACCCCTCGCAGGTGCAGGACGTTCGCGGACGCTCGACAGGCGGCAACGTCGCACTCGGGGGAGGCGGCCTGGGCGTTGCCGGAGTGGTCATCTTCCTGCTCGTCACGCTGCTCAACGGCGGCAACAGCGGCGGGCTCGGCGACCTCGTCGGCGTCCCCGTCAACCAGGGCGTGCCGAGCAACGAGGCGCTGGCCGACTGCAAGACCGGCGCCGCAGCGAACGAGAGCGAGGACTGCCGGATCGTCGGCATCGTCAACTCGATCCAGGCGTACTGGACCGGCGAGCTCGAGCGTCGCGGCGCGACCTACACCAACGCGCCGACCGTGCTCTTCGACGGGGTCGTGTCGACGGGCTGTGGTCAGGCGACGAGCGACGTCGGGCCGTTCTACTGCCCGCCCGACAAGCGGGTCTACATCGATCTCGGCTTCTTCGACGACCTGAAGTCACGCTTCGGAGCCGAGGGCGGCCCGTTCGCCCAGGCCTACGTGCTCGGGCACGAGTACGGCCACCACATCCAGGATCTGACCGGCGTGCTCGACAAGGTGCAGGGCGACCGGCAGGGCCCGGAGAGCGCGGCCGTCCGCTCCGAGCTGCAGGCGGACTGCTACGGCGGCGTCTGGGCGGCGAACGCCGTCAAGACCGGGATCCTCGAGCAGGTGACGGAGGCCGACATCGCGCAGGCGATCGACGCCGCCCAGGCGGTCGGCGACGACCGGATCCAGTCCAGCACGCAGGGCCAGGTCAACCCGGAGACCTGGACCCACGGCTCGTCGGCGCAGCGCAAGAAGTGGTTCACGACGGGCTACAAGGCCGCCGACCCCGGCGCCTGCGACACCTTCAACCGCCCGCTCTAGCCGGCGACTAGGCGGCGCGGTCGCGCTCGTCCGGCTCGCCCGGGGGCGACTCCGAGTCGGACTCCCTGCCGCCGCTGCGCAGCGCGACCAGCTCGCGGCCCCGCGAGGCGACCTTCGTCGCGCCCGCCCGCGCGGCCGGCGCGACGATCGCACGCGCCGAGCACACGAGCCCGTAGACCGTGCCGACGAGCCAGGCGGCCGCCACGTCGAAGGCGATGGACGCCCGGCGCGCGCCCAGCTCGAGCTGCGGCGTCGACCAGTTCACGAACCGATCCGTCTCGCGGCGTGCAGCCGTCGACGCCCGACCCACCGAAACCCACGCAGCCCGGGACCCTTTCGCGGACGTGTGCAAGGTCGTCGATGCCGCTCGTCCGGACGCGTACACAACCGGCGCCAGCCGCGACGGCGAGGGCTCCCGTTCCTCGACCCTCAGGACGATGACCTCTTTCGCCGGGATGACCGACTCGACGACGTCCGGCGTGACGACGCTCCGCCGCCCGAGCCCGAAGCCGACCACGAGCCGGGCAACGTGCCCGGTCGGCCCGAGCTCGACCTCCTCGACGACGCCGCGCCGACCTCCGGCGCGCACGCGAAAGCCTTCGCAGTTCGCGAGCCAGTAGGCGTACACCGGGCTCGAGCGGTCGAAGGAGACGACGGGAGCGGGCTCGGACACGGGGGAACCTCCTGCTTCCGGGCGGGGGCGTGCCACCCGAGGCACGTTTCCACCTGGCGGCGGACTCAAACGACCCGAGTGGCGGTGAGTGCTCTGGTCACGCCCTCACCTTCCGAACGACGTCGCCTGCCGGCGACGCGGTCGTGTCGGTGTGGCGGTGCCGGCGAGCCGCCTCAACCACCGAGCGGGCGGCAGCCCGGGACGTCGCCAACGCGCCGACGCAGGTGATCCCGACCAGCACGACGATCCGTGTCGCGGGATTCGGGACAGTCGCCGGATGCGCAACGACGAACCGCGCCATACCCCGGTAGAAGGCGACCGTCAGCGCGACGCCTCGCACCTGGCCGCTCGTTCCATGCTTCACATGCAGGGCCGTGACGCTCGGCTCGTACCACGTCGTCCACCCAGCCTCCTTGAAGCGGTACGACAGGTCCATGTCCTCCATGTACATCCAATAGCGCTCGTCGAAGAGCCCGACCTCCTCGAGCGCGCTGCGGCGAAGCAGCATGAACGCTCCGTTGACGGCATCGACAGGCCCGCGTTCGATACCCGGCGCCCGGTACTGCGCGAGCGGGCCGCCCGCTGCGCGCCTGCCGATCCCGCTTAGATGGGAGAGCGCCGCGAGGACGGTTGGAAACGACCGCCGTGAGGCGTGGTCGAAGCTCCCGTCTGGACGCTCGAGGCGGCAGCCCGCGATGCCTACCTCGGGCCGTTCGCGCATGAGCTCCAGGAGGACGTCGAGCGTCCCGGCCCTCAGCTCCGCGTCGGGGTTCAGGGCGAGCACGTACGGCGCGGTCCCTTCGCGGATCGCCGCGTTCGTGGCCGCGGCGAAGCCGACGTTACGGTCGTTCGCGATCAGGCGGACGGCCGGGAACCGCTCCTGTACGAGTTCGACCGTGCCATCGTTCGAGGCGTTGTCGACGACCCAAGTCGTCGTCCCCGCCGGAGCGTGCTCCTCGATGCTCGTCAGGCAGCGCCGGAGCAGATCACCGCACCGGTGCGAGACGACGGCCACGTCGAGGAGGCCCGTCATGGAGTCGTCGTTCCCCGCCGCAGGCGGCGCCGCCGGCTCGCGCGCCGTCGAAATTCTCGCGCGATCGAGCGGCGCGACGAGCCGACTGCCGCCGCCGGGAAAGGATGGGGCTGCGTGCTGCCCGCGGCATGCCAGCCCGCTATTCGGCCGCGGATCCCGGCGGGCGTGCGGTCGACTGCGAGTTGGGCGGCGCAGATCCCCGCCTCGCGCGCAAGCGCGACGGCCCCGCGCGCGCCCGCGAGGACTCCCCACTTACGGAGCACGTAGCCACGTCCGAAGCCGGTCAGGTAGTTCTTGCGGGCCGACCCGGGACCGAGCGTCGCCGAGTGCGAGTGGATCGCTCGTGCGTTCGGCACGAGCACGCATCGCCCGCCGGCGACTCGGAGCCGGAGGATGAGGTCGACGTCCTCCCAGTAGGCGAACAGCCGCTCGTCGAAGCCGCCGCAGTCGATGAATGCAGAACGGTCGAACGCTGCCGCCGAGCCTGACGGGCCGAGCGGATCGGCCACGGCGCGGTCGAGGACCTCGACCGGCTGGCCGTTCAGGTAGTCGAACACGAGCAGAGTGTCGTCGAGTTCGACACCCGCGCTGTCGATGACCGTCGGATCATGAGCCTCGAGCAGAACGCCGGCGGCCATCGGCACGCCGCGCGCCGGGTCGAGGGCGCCCGCAAGTCGCTCGGCGAAGCCCTGCTCGCACACGCAGTCGTCGTTGACCAGCACGATCGCGTCCGACGTAGCGACCGCGGCCGCACGGTTGACGGCTTTCGAGAAGCCTTGGTTATGCGGGAGGCGGATAATCTCCACTTGAGGAAACCGACGCGCAAGCAGGTCGGCCGTCCCGTCGGTCGAACCGTTGTCGACGACCACCACCTCGGAGTCGGCGCCGAGCGACGGAAGCAGCCGTTGTAGCCGCTGAGCGCCGTTCCAGCTCGGCACGATCACAGTCGCAATCACGCCGCGGGCCGCTCCGCGTGGACGACGACCGAGCCGCCGAGCCCGGCGGCCATCGCGGCTGTCTCGAGGAGCGAGCCTGCGACCGCCGCCGGGACGAACGCCGCAGCGCTCACGACCAGGTCGCGCGTCGGGACGCCGGCGAGGTCGCGCTTGACCGTACGAAACGCCACGTTTTGCTCGCGCGTGAGGCGGTTCAGGAGTGTCTGGGTAGCGCCGAGAAGGTTCTGGTCGAGGACGAGGTTGCCGATACGCGTCACCCTGAGCCCACAGCGCCCGATCAACCTGACGAGCCCTCGGCGGGTGAAGTGGACTGCGTGGCGCGGCACGTCGAGATGGAACCAACATCGCCCGCCGATGCGTGCCTGAAGGCTGCTGAGATTCGGCACCGAGACGACGATCCGACCGCGGCAGCCGAGCGCCTCGACCGCGCGGCGCAAGCCGAGTTCGGGGTCGTCGAGGTGCTCGAGCACGTGCCAGAGGACGATGACGTCGGCACCCTCCGTGGGGGGGCCGAACGCCTCGATCGCCGTGTCGCGAACGTCGAGCCCTGCGTGCCCCTGCCGTGCGTACGGCTCGAGTCCCACTACTGTGCAGTCCTGTTTGGCCAGCTGGCGTAGAAGCCGGCCGTCACCCGATCCGATCTCGATCACCCGCGCTCCAGGCGCAAGTGGGCCGAGCGCGCGAAGGACTGCAGCCTGCCCGAGGCGGCGCAGCGGCTCGAGCAGCACGTCGACGACAGCGGGCGGCTGGGCGTAGGCGCCGCCGCGATACAGCCCAGTTGCGTCACCTCGGGAGCGACCGACCGTCACAGCCGTACCGCACGACCGGCAGCGATCCAGGTGGTAGAGAGGCGCCGTCGCCCGCCGGTCAGCTCGGCGTACCGAGATCCAGGGCTCCATGCCGGCACAACCGCAGGCAACGCAGGCCTCGTCCGTCGCCATCAGTACGCCCCCCGCCGCCGCAGAACGGGCACGATCGTGAGGGCCAGAATACGCAGGTCGCGGC
>CAWEHJ010000004.1:0-1214770 GCA_963808915.1 uncultured Gaiellaceae bacterium
AAGACCGGGATTGACATCGTGTGCGGCGGGGCCGTGCCGCAGTTCCGTTTCACCCGGCTGGGGTCTTCCATCGGCAGTCGCTCCGCGAAGCGTGGCGCGCGCAGCCGAAGCGACATAGGCTCGTCCCCGACTTCGAGCACCGCCACCGGGTCGACTAGCCGGCTCATCGGCGCCTCGTTGTTTGGTGCCACCCGATCCCTTATGGTCGGGCCGATGCGGCGAGAAGCGATCCTCCAAGCCGCCCTTCTCGTCGGTGTGCTCCTCGCCGCCGTCTACATCACAGCCGGGTTCATCGGTTGGATCGTCGACGTCGGCGACGGCGACAACAGCGACCTCGCCTTCTGGCTGGTGTTCATGATCGGCGGCGGCGTGCTTCTGCTCGCCGGGCTGTTCGTCGTATCGCGTTGGTCGACGCTCTCGATCGTGCTCGCCGCGCTGGGCGCAATCGCCGGTGCCATCGCGCTGTTCTGGACGATCGTCGTGCCATTGGCCGCGCTCGGATTCATCGTGCTCGCGATAGTCGCTCGCCGCCAACCAGCCACCTAGCCACATCACGCCTCGGCCGGCTCTCCCGACGAGCCCTGCCCCGCTCCACCTTCCGCGCCTCCCGCGCGGCGTACGCCTCCGGGTGAAGCCGCTTGAACCGCCGATCGCGGCAACGGCTCGACCCGCACGTCACCCGCTACCCACCTCGAGCGGCCGATGAAAGTCTCTACGCTGACTTCATTCATGGATGACTCGGTGGTCGCTCAGACGATCCTCGCCTACCTCAACGCGCGTAACGAAGCGTCACCCTTTCCTCGTGGCGTGGCGCACGGTGCTCAGGCGTTGCTCGAGGAGCGTCTGCGGGGCACGGCAGTCGTGATCGGCACACTCGACGGCGAAAGCGATTCGCCCTCGGCGCTCATGTCGTTGACAAGTGGCTCCGTGATCCTCTGCCGGATGACGGGTGCGAATGAACTCCAGATCGAGTATCTGGCGGCACCGCAAGGTGGATCGATGGCAGAGATCCAGTCCTTCGACGAGATCTCCGCGAACGCAAACCCGCCGCATCGATTGCGCGTGAGCGCGCCGATCGGCATCCCGGGCGGGGTGTTCTCCGTCGACACACATGCTCTTGACGATGCCCAACGCGAGGAGATCCGCGCGGCTTTTCAGCAGTGGCTCCGGAGTGGGCTGAAGCCCGCGAGCAGCTAGGAACACTTACCGAGACCCGCGAGCCCGCCGCAACGGACGTCCGCTCGGCGAGGGCTGTCTCACGGACTTGCCGGTGGTCACGCCGCACGTTTGAGCACAGCGGTTTGCGCGGCATCACAAAGTTCCTGTTCTACGCCTTGGTGCGGCAGACGTGGAGCAGGTACCAGGAGATTGGCGGTGGTAGCCAAGCCTGGGGCGAGGCGTCGGCTGCCGACCGCCCCGTTCAGTCGGCGTAGTCGGCCGTCGCCGGGAAGGGGGACGCGCGCAGCCGCCGGGCGGCGGCTGGGATGCGGCGCAGGACACGTGAGTCCCGCCCGGACGCGTCGCACGCCCGGCTGGATCGCGCTCGATGCTCATCACTGGCGAGTCGGCGTTCTCTGACCCGTCAGGACAGCCGCCGAGCCGCTCAGCCGTTCCCAGGCTTACGTCGTCGGCCTGACGGTGACCGTGAACGACGCCTTCGCAGTGTTGGCGCTGCGGTCGATCGAGGAGCAGGTCACACGCGTCTTGCCGATCTTGAAGAGGGTTCCTGACCTCCGTGTGCAGGCGACCCGCAACGTGCCATCTCGGTCGTCCTGTGCGGTGACCCTGAATGCGACCCGGGCCGACTTCGCACCCTTCCTGGCTCGCACCGTCTTGTTGGTCGCTCCCGCCAATGTCGGACGTGTGAGGTCGAATTCGAGGCCCGGCACGGTGAGCGTGCCTGTCCACGTCTCCCCTCCGGCGGACGTCGCCCCGAGCTGACGCGTGACGGTGCCGGTGCCCGATGCACCCGCGTAGATGCCGGTGCCGCCCGTGACGGTGAAGGTCTGCGCCTGTGCTTTCGCCTCGTTCATGCATTCCGCCCCGGCGGCGAGCTGAAAATGGATCTCGCCTTTGTTCGCAATCGCGAACCGAACCGGGTAGGTACGCGCCCGAGACAAGCCCTCGGGGCACGAGGGCGAGCCTTGATCCAGCAGGAATGTGTACGTCCCAGCCACCTCTCCCAACCCCGCGTAGGGGCCGGTGCTGGTGCGTTGTGAGCACACGCTCGCGGAAACGCCGGACGGGCACTCACCGACAATCGAGACGAGCCTCAGTGCCGCGTGCAGGTTGAGCGTGCCGGACGCAACCTGCGATCCGGCGATAGACGCCGAGGCCGCCGCCCCCACCAGGATCGTGAGCCCGACGAGCACTGCGAACACCCGGAATCGCAACGCCAGAGGCAGCCTGAGCTCCTTCGTTGGTGAGGGGCCAGGCAGAGGCGGCTCCTGGCGTGACGCGCCCCATCGTCGCACGTAGTGCCGTGACGCACAAGACGGCGATGGCGACGATTCTAGCTCGCCAGCCGCTTGCGAAACGCTTGCGGCAGGCTCTGAGCGCCGCTTGTCCTGAAAACGAAAAAGCCCCGTTTCCGGGGCTTTTCTGAGTAGCGGGGGCAGGATTTGAACCTGCGACCTCCGGGTTATGAGCCAGGATCAAGGTCTCTTCAGGACGACTGGGATGGCGTATCCCTCATCCGGCCGTCCGGATACCCGTGGTAGGGCTCGGGTTCCGAGGAATCAACCGTCACGACGTTCCCAGCGGCGTAGTCCTCGGCCACCTGTACCGGATCGGCGCCGCTGGTCGCGTTCGATCGCGGACGCCGGAGCCGAATCCATGACGGCTTTGTCCGCTCGAGCCATCGGCGGTTTCCCGGTCGATCGCTTCCTTGTCACGGATCCGCTCCGGGGAGCGCACGTCGGTCGGTTCAAGGTACGCCTCCGCCAACCTGGGATCGGAACTAATTGTGAGGAAGTCCTCGAGCATCTCCTTCGTCCATCCATCGGGGGTGTCGAGGGTCTCGACCTGCGCTCGGATCCGACGGAAACAGCCGTTCCTCTCGCTCGATCATCGCGAGCCAGCTGTCGATCGCGCGCAGGCGGATCCCAACCGGGTAGTGATATCCCGTGCTTTCGCACTCGGCACAAACCGGATCCGCGATCGCCGCCGCAGGTGGAGCATTTGCTCTGAATGATCTTGGAGATTTCCCATCGCGCCGCGTTGAATTGCTTCTGGCGCAACAGATGAGCTTCCCGGCTAGATGTCGAGACTTCAGCGTGAACGTCGTTGAGTGCCTGCTTGATGATCTGCGCGACTCTCTGCCTGGACGATCTGCTCCGGCTCCGGTCTCGGTCCATCCTCGACGTGCCGCTTCCAGGACACGTTCTGCTCGAGGCGAGCTTGCTTCTGCCGCTTGCGGCCGCCACCAGGATTCGGGCTCGATCAGAAATGGTCCATCGTCAGAGGAGTGCCTAGGCGGCTATCGGACAGCACCTGCTAGGAACGGCTTGATCAAGCCGAATACGGTGATTGAGAAGCGTCCTTAGGTCAACAGCCGAACACGGGCAGCTGAGCGTGGAAAGGCAGCGACCGTGCGGCGCACACAGATGCGGAACGGATCGAGAAATCACAGTCGCGCGCGAGAGGCTCGCAGGGATCATAGTCATGGAGCTAGGCGGGCTCGAACCGCCGACCTCCTGGGTGCGATCCAGGCGCTCTCCCAACTGAGCTATAGCCCCGGGCGGCTGAAAGTGTAGCGCCTCGCAGGGCGTGCCTCAGACCTAGGATAGAGCCGTGCGCGCCGTCGTCCTCGGCCCCGGCGGCCGTCCCGACCTGGCCGAGATCTCCGAGCCCGAAGGTGACGGCGAGCTCGTGCGGGTGCTGGCGTGCGGCCTCTGCGGCTCCGATCTGGAGAAGATGCGAGCGGGGCACGAGGGACGCGTGCTCGGGCACGAGGTCGTCGCGGAGACCGCCGCGGGCGCGCGGGTGGCGCTCGTCCACCACCTGCCGTGCGGCGAGTGCGAGCGCTGTCGCTCCGGACACGAATCGACGTGCGAGCGGTTCGCGACGGAGACGATCGTGCCCGGCGGCTTCGCGGAGCGGGCCAGAGCTGCCGACTGGGTCGAGCTGCCCGAGCACGGCGACGACGCGGACTGGACGGCCGTCGAGCCGCTCGCCTGCGTGCTCCGCGGCTCCGAGCGCGTGCCCCGCGGGCGCGTCCTGATCGTCGGGCACGGCTTCGTCGGTCGGCTCTTCGCGGCCGTGCTGGCCGCGCGGGGGGACGACGTCTTCGCCGTCGACGCCGACCCGGCGAGGACGCTCCGCGAGCCGGACGGGCTCGTCGGCGCCGTCGTCCTCTGCGCGCCGGGCGGCGCGCAGCACGCGCTCGCCGCGCTCGAGCCGGGCGGGACCCTCCTCGCCTTCGCCGACGCGGGCGTGCTCCCGGCCGACCCGATCTACCGGCGGGAGCTGACCGTCGTCGGCAGCCGCTCGGCGACGCCTGCCCACATGCGCGAGGCCGTCCGAGTGCTGCCGGAGCTCGACCTCCCGGCGCCGACGGTGCTGCCGCTCGACCGCTTCGCGGAGGGGCTCGAGCTCCACCGCTCCCGTCAGGCGCTCAAGGTCGTCTTCACGCCGTGAAGGCGCTCCGCTTCCACGGCCCGGGCGACGTCCGCCTCGAGGACGTGCCGCGGCCCGAGCCCGGCCCGGGCGAGGTGCTCGTCCAGGTCGAGGTCGCGCTGACCGACGGCACCGACCTGAAGGCCTTCCGCCGCGGCCATCCGGTCCTGCTCGGACCGCCGCCGAGCCCGTTCGGGCACGAGCTCTGCGGCGTCGATGTCGCCACCGGTCGGCGGGTCGTCGCCGCGAACTCGGCGCCCTGCGGCGAATGCGCCGCTTGTAGGCGCGGCGAGGAGACGCTCTGCGAGTCGCTGTTCCCGCTCCTGAACGGCGCGTACGCGGAGTACGTGCTGATCCCGGAGCGGATCGCCCGCGTGAACCTGCTGCCGGTCCCCGACTCGCTGCCCGGGCATGTCGCCGCGATGGTCGAGCCGCTCGCCTGCTGCCTGCACGGCGTCGAGGTCGCGGCCGTCAGGGCCGGCGACTCCGTCGCCGTGGTCGGCCTCGGGCCGATCGGCATGATGCTCTGCGCCTGCGTCGCGGATGCCGGCGGCCGGCCGATCGGTGTCGGCGGCAGGCCGGAGCGGCGCGACCTGGCGCCCGCCTTCGGCGCCGAGCTCGGCGACGGTGACGGCGCGGATGTCGTGATCGAGGCCGCAGGCACCGCCGAGGCGTGGCGGCTGGCGGTGCAACTCGTGCGCCCGGGCGGCACCGTCGTCCTCTTCGGCGGCCTGCCTGCCGGAACCGAGGTCGCGGTCGACGCCGGCCGGCTCCACTACGAGCAGCTGACGATCCGCGGCGCGTTTCACCATGCGCCGCGCCACGTTCGCGCCGCGCTCGCCTTCCTCGCCAGCGGCGCCCATCCGTGGGAGCGGCTCGTGACGCACCGCGTCGGCCTGGACGGCGTCGCCGGGCTGCTGGCCGATCCGCCGCGCGACTACCTGAAGGCGGCCGTACTGCCGTGAGCGAGCGGGTGCTGTCGCTGCGCGAGCTCAATCGCGCGACCTTGGCCCGCCAGCTGCTGCTCGAACGGCACGCGCTCGGCGTGCCGGCCGCGATCGAGCGGGTCTGCGCACTTCAGGCGCAGTGGTCGACAGCGCCCTACGTGGCGCTCTGGTCCCGCGTCTGCGACTTCCGGCACGCGGCGCTGACCCGTGCGCTCGAGCGGCGCGCGGTGGTCCGCTCGACGCTGATGCGGGGGACGATCCACATGCTCAGCCGGCGCGACTACCTTGCGCTCGCGCCGCTCTGGCGAGCGCGCCGGCGCGAGGAGCTCGAGCGCCAGGGCGGCGATGTGGCGGAGACGGAGGCGGCAGCCCGCGCCGCGCTCGCGGACGGCGACCGCACGTACACCGACCTGAACCGCGAGCTGGGCGAGGCCTTCAGCAGGCGCTTCGGGCCGCTCGTGCCGCTCGCGCATCGTCCTCCCGCCGGCACGTGGCGCCACCACGGCCGCACGCCGCTGGCCGAGGCGGAGCGCTGGCTCGGCTCGCCGCTCGGAGACGAGGGGGCCGCCGCGCCGCTGCTCGTCCAGCGCTACCTCGCCGGCTTCGGGCCTGCGTCACGCGCCGACCTGCTCCGCTTCTCCGGCCTGCGCGTGAAGGACGTCGCGCCCGCGCTCGACGCGCTCGAGCCGCGCCTGCGCCGGTTCCGCGACGAGGAAGGCAGGGAGCTGCTCGACCTGTCGCGACTGCCCCTGCCGGCGGGCGGGAGTCCGGCGCCGCCCCGCTTCCTCGGGCGCTGGGACAACGCGATCCTCGGCTACGAGCGCCGGGCGCGGATCCTCCCGGACGAGCTCGCGGACCGGAAGATCGGCCTGGCCGGCGATCAGGTCTTCCTCGCCGACGGGTTCGTCGCCGGGATCTGGACGGTCGAGCGGGCAAGCGCGGCGGCGACGCTGCGCCTGGAGGCGTTCGCGCCGTTGCCGCGGGCAACGAGGCGCGAGGTCGAGGCGGAGGCGGCGGCGCTGCTCGCCTGGCACGAGCCTCAGGCGGAGGCCCGCAAGGTGCGATGGAACTGACGCAGCGCCGGCTGAACCGCGCGTTGCTCGCGCGGCAACTGCTGCTCGAGCGGCGCCGCACGCCGCTCGTCCGCGCGGTCGAGCGGATCGGCGGGCTCCAGGCGCAGTACGCGCCGTCGGCGTACATCGGGCTCTGGTCGCGGCTCGACGGCTTCGCGCTTGCCGACCTGACACGCGCGCTCGAGCAGGCGTCGCGTCGTCCAGGCGACGCTGCTCCGCGGCACGATCCACATCGTCTCCCGAGCGGACTACTGGCCCTTCGCCGAGGCGATCAGGCGCGACCGGCGCGAGCAGTGGCTGCGCGGCCACGCGCGGGTGCTGGGCGATCTCGACCTCCACCGCGCGACCAGGGTCGCCCGTAAGGCACTGGCCGACGGGCCGCGCCGGCGCGACGAGCTCGTCCCGCTCGTCGGCGGCACCGTCGCCTGGAACGGCGTCGACCTCGACCTGCTGCGAATGCCGCCTTCGGGCACGTGGGAGCGCCGCCGCGCCGACCTCTTCGCCACCGCGGAGAGCGTGCTCGGCCCGCCATCGATCTCCGAGGCGGATGCGCTCGACCACCTGCTGCGGCGCTATCTCGCCGCCTTCGGCCCGGCGACGCTCGCGGAGGCGGCCGACTGGGCGGGCGTGAAGCCGGCAACCCTACGGCCCTCGGCGGAGCGGCTGCCGCTGCGGATCCTGGATGCAGAGGACGGCGCCGCCCTGCTCGACCTGCCGCGCGCGCCGCTCCCCGACGAGGAGACACCGGCGCCCGTCCGCTTCCTGCCGACCTGGGACGCGACGCTCCTCGTGCACGCCCGCCGGACGCAGGTCCTGCCCGAGCGCTTCCGGCCGCTCGTGTTCGACACGAAGACGCCGCATTCGGTGGCGACGTTCCTCGTCGACGGCGCCGTCGCCGGCCGCTGGCGGATCGAGGAGACGAAGGCGAAGGCGACCCTCCTACTCGAGCCGTTCGAGGCGCTGCCGCGCGGCGCGCGGACCGAGCTGCGCGAGGAGGGAGACCGGCTCGTGCGCTTCGCCGCAGCCGGCGCCGGCGCGCACGCGGTTCGCTTCGCGAGGCCCGCCTAGCCGGCGAAGAGCGTCAGCTCGGGCTCGCGCAGCCCGCGCAGCTCGTCCAGGTCGACCTCGACGCAGTCGAAGCCGCGCGACTCGGCGAGCGTGAGGGCCTGCGGCTTCACGGACTGCGCGGCGAGGATCCCGCGGCACTCGGCCTTCGCCGGGTCGCGGCGGATGAAGTCGAGGTAGCGTGTCAGCTGCTCGACTGCCTCGATCGTGGCGACCCGCTTGATCTCGACGGCGACCCACCCGTCGTCGGCGTCACGGCACATCAGGTCGACGGGGCCGACATCGGTCGGCCACTCGCGGCGGACGAGCCGCAGCCCCTCTGCGAGCGCCTCCGGCCGGCCCGCGAGCTCGACCTGCAGGTGCGCCTCGACGCCGTCCTTCTCCAGCGCGGCCGCCTCACCCATGTCGTGCTCGACGTCGCTCAGCACCTCGACGAGCCGGATCTCCAGCCGGTCCTCGCTGCGGCCGGCGCGCTTGCGCACGACGAGCCGCCCGGGCTCCTCCTCGATCACCGTCGGCGGCGTCATCCAGTTCAGCGGCTTGTAGCCGCCGGCGTCGGCGTGGACGAGCACGGAGCCGTCCGCCTTCAGCAGCAGCAGCCGGGTGGACTCCGGGAGAAAGGCGGTCAGGCGGCCGGTGTAGACGACCTCGCAGCGGGCGACGAGCAGGCGCATCAGGGCGCCGAGCGTACCGTCCCTTTCGGACGTGTCCGAAGGCGGAGGTCAGCCGGCTTTGCGGACGAGCGTGACCCCGTCCCGCACGGTCAGCAGCACGCTGGTCACGCGCGGATCGGCCCGGAGCTTGTCGTTCAGCGCGACGATCGCGCGGGTGTTGTCCCCCGAATCGGGATCCTCGACGACGCGCCCGTTCTGGAGCATGTTGTCGAAGACGATCAGCCCGCTCGGCGCGAGCTTCGGCAACACGGCCTCGTAGTAGGCGTCGTAGCCGACCTTGTCCGCGTCGACGAAGACGAGGTCGAACGGCCCGTCCAGCCGCGAGACGGTCTCGATCGCAGGGCCGACGTGGACGGTGATCCGGTCGGCGAAGGGGCTCCGCCCGATGTACCGGTTCGCGACGTCGGCGTGCTTCTGCTCGAGCTCGCACGTGTCGATGTGGCCGCCCTCCGGCAGCCCGGCCGCCATCGAGAGGGCCGAATAGCCGCTGTACGTGCCGATCTCCAGCACGCGCCGGGCGCCCGTTGCGAAGACGAGCAGCTCGAGGAACCGCCCCTCGACCGGGCCGGTGAGCATCTGCGGGCACTCGAGCGTCGCCTTCGTCTCCGCGGCCAGCTCGGCCAGCAGCTCGACGGGCGGCGTCGTGTGCGCCTCGGCGTAGTCGTCAATCGGCTGGGAGACGACGAAGCTCATCCGCCCCGCTCCACGCGCGAGCCGCCGACGATCGCCTCGGAGCCGTCGGCGAAGCGGACGAGCGCCTTCCCCTTGCCGTCGTAGTCCGGCGACCAGACGACGAGCGTCGCGTCGTCGCCGGCGACGCGCACGTCCTCGCCCACCTCGGGCTCGACCCCGCGCCAGACGCGGACGAACGGGTTCTCCTCCCATTCGCGCCCGATCGTCGTCTCGTCGGTATGGCCCGGCAGGACGCGAACCTCGGGCGGGAGCGTCATCAGGACGTCCATCACCGAGCGCCGCATCTCCGCCGCGGGGCCGCCGCCGACCGCGTCGCGGAAGAGCGTGTCGCCGGAGAAGAGCAGCAGGTCGTTGACGAGGAACGAGACGCCGTCGTCCGAGTGGCCCGGCGTGGGCAGTGCCTGCACGCGCAGGTCGCCGCTCTCCGCCGCCCCGGTCACGACCTCGAGCCCGAACCGCTCGACGAGCTCGTCCTCGTGCTCGACGTGGTCGGCGTGGGCATGCGTGCGGAGGAGATGCGTCACGTCCAGGCCGTCCCGCTCGACGGCGGCGAGCAGCGGCTCGAGCGGCGCTCCGCTGTCGACGAACATGGCCGTCCCACCGGCCTCGGCCGCCACGACGTAGGCGTTCGAGAGGTAGCGGGGATGCATGCTTCGTTCGACCAGCACGGCGGTAGGCTACTTGCGAACCCAGGGACGAGGAGGACGAATGGCCGGTCTGATGCAACGCGCCTCGACGGTGATCCAGGCGAAGTTCTCGAAGCTGCTCGATCACGCAGAGGATCCGGGCGAGACGCTCGACTACTCCTACGAGAAGCAGCTCGAGCTCCTGCAGAACGTGAAGCGCGGCATCGCCGACGTCGTCACCTCGAAGAAGCGGCTCCAGCTCCAGACGACGCAGCTCGAGCAGAGCATCGTCAAGCTCGAGGGCCAGGCCCGCGAGGCGGTCGCCCAGAACCGTGAGGATCTCGCGCGCGCCGCGCTCGAGCGCAAGTCGGCCGTGCAGTCGCAGCTCCAGGGGCTCGACCAGCAGGTCGCACAGCTCGAGGCGCAGCAGGAGAAGCTCGTCGGCTCCGAGCGGCAGCTCTCCGCCAAGATCGAGGCCTTCCGCTCGCACAAGGAAGTGATCAAGGCCGAGTACTCCGCGGCAGAGGCGCAGGTGCGGATCGGCGAGGCGGCGACCGGGATCGGCGAGCAGATGGCCGACACGGGGCTCGCGATCCAGCGCGCGAAGGACAAGACCGAGCAGATGCAGGCGCGTGCCTCGGCGATGGACGAGCTGATCGAGTCCGGCACGCTCGAGGACGTCACCTCCGACAAGACGGCCCTCGACCGGGAGCTCGAGTCGCTCACCTCGAAGTCGCAGGTGGACGCCGACCTGGCGCGGCTGAAGGCCGAGGTCGGCGCCGGCGAGCCGCAGAAGGAGCTCGGACAGTGATCGCGCGGCTGATGGGCGAGGGGCAGTACCGGATCGAGGAGTCGCTGCTCGGCGACCTGAACGCGCTCGACGAGCGCGCGGTCGCGGCGCTCGAGGCGGGCAACGAGGTCGAGCTGGACGCGCGGCTCGACGACATGTGGCGCCTGGTCCGCGAGCGCGGCGAGCGCCTTCCGGACGAGGACCTGAGCGCCTCCGACCTGATCGTGCCGCCGAGCGACCTCTCGCTCGAGGAGACGCGGGCGCTCGTCGGCGAGCACGGGCTCATTCCCGACCTGCCCGTCTAGGCCGGGCGTGCAGGTCGAGGAGCTCGCGCCCGGGCTCTGGCGCTGGACGGCCGAGCATCCGGAATGGCGTCCCGGCGAGGGCTGGGAGCCGAAGGTCGCCGGCTACTACGTCGAGGCGGACGATGCGACGCTGGTGCTCGACCCGCAGCTGCCGGCCGGCGAGGACGAGAGCCGGTTCTGGTCGCACCTCGACGAGGACGTCGCGCGCCGCGGCCGCCCGGTCGTCGTCCTGCTCACGACGCCGTACCACCGCCGGAGCGCGGACGTCGTGGCGGCGCGCTACGGCGCGCGGCTCGTCGACGGCCCCCGCCCGGACGAAGAGCTTCCCGGCGGCGCGCAGGTGCTGGAGCCGTGCGACGGCGCCTCGCCGCTCTGGCTCCCGTCGCACAACGCGCTCGCCGTCGGCGACGCGCTGATCTCGGTCGCCGGCGAGCTGCGCGTCTGGTGGGTGTTCCAGGGCGAGGACGACGAACGCGACTTCCGGGAGCGCTGGCTCCCGTTCCTGCGGGCGTGGCTCGACCTGCCCGTCGAGCACGTGCTGGTCGGCCACGGCGACCACGTCGCCGGCGGCCGCGAGGCGCTCGCCGCCGCGTTCGAGCGCGAGCCGTACTAGGAGCGCTAGACGGGGGCGCCGTACAGCCCGAACCAGCGCGAGATGTCGGGCTCGATCGGCAGCTCGCCCTCGAGCTTCGCCTTCAGCTCCAGCTCCCGCGCGTTGTCGCGCTCCTGCTCGCCCGTCGGCACGAACGGATAGAAGGCGCCGCGCTTGTAGGCGTAGATCCAGTAGACGGGGTTCGCCTCGCCGTCGAAGCGGAACATCGACGCGAGCAGCTGCTCGCCGAAGCCACGCGAGATCAGCTCGGACGTGATCAGGTGGACGGTCGTGACGAGATCCTCGAGCTCGTCGTCGCGGACGGTGATCCACTCGTAGCCGAACGTGTCCTCCTGGCGTCCGACCTTGGAGGCCGAGTCGCGCGCGGCCACGTCGAGCAGCTCTTGCATCTCGTTCTCGGCCCGCACGAACTCGCCGGCCGAGAGGGGCTTGAAGCAGACGGCGGCTGCACCGGCGCTCTTCAGGCCGAGCTCGACCTCGAGCGTGACGCGCGCCGTCGAGAGCGCGAAGAGCCGATCGGGCGCGGCCTGCTTGAGCTGCTTGCGCCCGGAGAGGATGTCGCGCAGGCCCACCCGGTTACGAGACCGGGCGGCCCATCTCGCGCGCGATCTCGGCGAGGCGGGCCAGGCGCTTCTCGGTCGACGGGTGCGTGGCGAACAGCTCCGAGACCTTCCGGCCGACGTTGGTCGGGATGATGAAGAAGGCGTTCATCGCCTCGACCTGGCGCAGGTCGCGCTGCGGGATCCGCATCATCTCGCCGGTGATCTTCTGCAGGGCGCTCATCAGGTGCTCGGGCGCGCCGGTGATCAGCGCCGCCCCACGATCGGCCGTGTACTCGCGGTAGCGCGAGATCGCGCGGATGAGCAGGAAGCTGAGCACGTAGGTGACTATGGACACGGCCAGCACGATCAGCCAGACCGGAACGCCGCCGTCGTTGTCGCGCCGCCCACCGCTGAACATGCCGCCGTACATGCCGAAGCGGGCGAGCATCCCCGCGAGCATGGCGAAGAAGCTGGCGAGCGTCATCACGAGCACGTCCCGGTTGGCGATGTGCGAGAGCTCGTGCGCGAGCACGCCCTCGGCCTCTTCCGGCTCGAGCCGCTCCCAGAGGCCGGTGGTGACGGCGACAGCCGCGCGCTTCGGGCTGCGCCCGGTGGCGAATGCGTTCGGGACGTCGGTGTCGATCACGGCGATCCGCGGCTTGGGCAGGTCGGCCATCGCGCAGAGGCGCTCGATCATGTCGTGCAGCGCGGGCGCCTGCTCGCGCTCGACGATCTTCGCCCCGGACGCGGCCAGGGCCAGCCTGTCGGAGGTGAAGAACTGCACCAGCGCCAGGCCGCCGACGATCACGACCATCACGACGAGGCCGGCGTTCAGCACCTCGAAGAGCACGACCGCGAAGACGACGTAGAGCAGGCCCAGCAGGCCGGTGGTGAGGAGCATGCGGGCGGTGAGCCCGGCGTCGCGTCCGTAGGCCTTGCGCTTCATTCGTTCAGACTCCTTCCGTGGTGCGGATCGTCCTCCTCATCCTAGCCGTGGCACTCGTGGCCGCCGCGCCCGCCGGCGCCGAGATTCGCGTCGTCGGGGAGCTGCCGCTGGAGCCCTACGCCGCTCGTGGTGCCGTCGGCCTCTACGTGCCCGGGCCGCTTCACGGCCGCGACCTGTCGTTCGAGCTCCTCCGCCGGGTGGAGGGCTCGAAGGTCACGCCGCTGCCGCCGGGCGGCCCAGCCCTGGCGCGGGTCCGGATCGGCCCGCCCGGCCCGCCGGTCGTCTACCTCGAGGAGCCCGCGCCCGGCCGCACCGGCGAGCAGGGCCGCTACCGGATCGCGGTCGTCGGCGCGGGCTTCCACGGTGTCCTGACGTCGAAGTCGACGCGGCTCGACGGCCTCGTCACCCTCGACGACGTCGTCGAGAATCGGCTCGGGTGGCAGGCGGAGAACGACCCCGTCGCCGTGGTCGAACGGCTCGATCGTCGAATCGACCGGAACGACGACATCCGGCTGCCGCTGACCGTGCTCGTGGTCGCGGTGGTGATCGCGCTCGCGGTCGTCCGGCCCCGTCTCGCGCCTCGCGCCGTCCTGCTCGCGCTGGCGCTCAACCTCTGGCTCTCCCCCGCGCTCGCGCTTGCCGCTGCGCTGGCGGCCGTCGCGCTGCCGCTCGGGCCGGCGTGCCTCGCGCTCCTGGCGGTGTACCTCGCTGCGCTCGGCCTCGACCCCGACTCCGTGGCGCTCTCGCCGCTCGGGCCGTCGCAGGTGAGCCGCTTCTACGGGATCGACAACCTGATCGAGACGTTCTTCCTCCTTCCCGCGCTGCTCGGCGCGGCGCTCCTCGGGCGCAGGCTCGGCCTCGTCGCCGCGGGCGTCGCGATCGTCGCCGTGGCCGGGAACCGCTTCGGCGCCGACGGCGGCGGGCTGATCGTGCTGCTCGCCGGCTACGGGGTCCTCGGACTGCGTCTCACCGGGCGAGCGCTGACCTGGCGCAACGCAGCGCTGCTCGTGACCGTCGCCGTCCTCGCGGGAATCGTGCTCGTCGGGCTCGACGCCGCGACCGGCGGCTCGAGCCACGTCACGAGTGCCGTCGGCGACGGGCCGGGTGCGCTGGCGGGAGATCTCGGCGACCGCCTCCGGCGCTCGGTCGAGCGGACGTGGGACGCGAAGGGAGCACTGGTGGTCGTGATCGCGGGGCTCGCCGTACTCGGCTGGACGGTGACGAA
Source organism: uncultured Gaiellaceae bacterium (assembly GCA_963808915.1). Classification (GTDB taxonomy): domain Bacteria; phylum Actinomycetota; class Thermoleophilia; order Gaiellales; family Gaiellaceae; genus CAVTBT01. Next base: position 14,117 of record CAWEHJ010000004.1, read on the forward strand.
GCGAGGCGAGCCGGTGCTCGACGCCTTCCTGGTCGCGCTGGCGGTCTCGCTGCTCGTCAACGACACGCCCTCCGACGTCGTGGCGGCCGGTGCCGCCTGCGCCGTCGCGCTTGTGCGCCTACGAGCCCCACCGTATGCTCGAACGGCAACCCTGACCGGGTTCCGTCGACGCAATCGAGAGGACACGTGAGCGCCAGCCGCGAGGCCCGGACGTCCGCGCAGATCGCCAACCCGCTGGTGCAGGCGAGCCTCCTGGGTGAGGCCGTCGACGCCGCCGACCTCGCGATCCTGATCTCGGACGAGGACGGACGCTGTATCGCCGCCAACCAGCAGGCCTGCACGCTGCTCGGCTACGAACGCGACGACCTGCTCGCACTCACCGTCTCCGACTTCGTCCCGGACACCGACCCGCAGGCCTGCTTCCGCGCCGCCTACGGGGCCGGTGGCGGGAGCGGCGTGGTCGACGCCGTGCGAAGCGACGGCACCGCGCTGTCCGTGCGCTACTGGTCCGCGCCCACCAATGTGGCCCGGATGCGGCTCCTGCTCTCCGTCGGGCGAGCGGAGATCCCACCTGCTGCGTGACCGTCGGGCGATTGGTTAGGGTCCACACCATGCGCCGAACCGCCCTGCTCGCACTCGCACTGGCACTCGTCCTCGCCGTGATCGCCGCCGGTTGCGGTGGTGGCGAGGAGGCCACGCCGACGCCGAACACGGTCGAGGGGACGCTGTCGCAGGAGACCACGACGCAGGAGCAGACGTCGACCGTCGAGGGGGATGCGACCGCCGGCAAGACCGTGTTCGCCAGCGCGGGCTGCGGCGGCTGCCACACGCTCGCCGACGCCGGCACGAACGGCAACGTCGGCCCGAACCTCGACGACGCCAAACCCGACGCCTCGCTGGTGACCCAGCGCGTCACGAACGGCCAGGGCGTGATGCCGTCGTTCAAGGATCAGCTGTCCGAGAAGCAGATCGCAGACGTCGCGGCGTACGTCTCGTCCGTCGCCGGTTCCTGATCCGGCTCCCGGACGACTTCCCGCACGACGTCGAGGCGCTCGCCTGTGACCTCGACCGCACGCTGATCGCCGAGGACGGCGAGCTGCGCCCGCGCACGATCGCCGCACTGCGGGCGGCGCGCGCCGCCGGGCTCCACGTCACCGTCGTGACCGGGCGCATGTTCCGCTCGGTCCGGCCCTACCTCGAGCAGGCGGACCTCGACGAGCCGGTCGTCTGCTACCAGGGTGCTGTCGTCGCCGAGCCGGCAAGCGGCCGCTTCCTCCGCCACGTCCCGATCCCGCTCGAGCCGGCCCGCGAGGCGATCGAGGCGGTGCAGGCACGCGGCTTCGCGCTCAACTGCTACGTCGACGACGACCTCTACGTCGCCGCCGAGACGCCCGGCGCTCGCTCGTACGCGGACTTCCAGCACCTGCCGCTGCACATCGTCGGCGACCTGCTCGCCTGGCTCGACCGACCGCCGACGAAGCTCGTCGTCGTCGACGAGCCCGCGGCGCTGGACGCCCTCAAGCCCGAGCTGCTGGCGCAGTTCGACGGCCGACTCTTCGTCGCCAAGTCGCTGCCGTACTTCCTCGAGCTCGCGAGCCCCGAGGTCTCGAAAGGCAGCGGCATGGCCTTCCTCGCCGAGCACCTCGGCTTCACCGCCGCCCAGACGGTCGCCTTCGGCGACGGCGAGAACGACCGCGAACTGCTCGACTGGGCCGGCTACGCGGTCGCGGTCGACAACGCCGACGACGAGCTGAAGGCGCGCGCCGACTGGGTGATCCCGGGCCCGCGCGAGGAAGGGGTCGCTCAGGTGATCGAAGCGCTCCTAGACTCCGCGGCATGATCGACCTCAAGGCCGCCCGCAACGATCCGGAAGCCTGGCGCGCGGCGCTCGCCCGCAAGGGAGCCGCCGAGAGCTTCGACGCGCTCCTCGCTGCCGACGAGCGCTGGCGTGCGCTGGTGCCGCGGGTCGACGAGCTTCGCGGCCGCACGAAGGTGAAGGGCAAGCCGTCGCCCGAGCAGCTGGAGGAGCTCCAGGGCGTCAAGGAGGAGCTGCGGGCTGCGGAGGAGGCCCTCGCCGCCGCCGAGGCCGAGCGCGACCAGGTGGCGCTGCGGGTGCCGAACCGCCCGAGCGACGACGTGCCGGACGGCTCGACCGAGGACGACGTGGTCGAGGTGCGTCGCGTCGGCACGCCGCCTGAGCTGGAGGCCCCGAAGGAGCACACCGAGGTGGGCCGCTTCGAGCTGGAACGGGCCGCGCGGATGTCCGGCGCGCGCTTCGGCTACTGGGCGGGCGACACGGCCAGGCTCGCCCTCGCGCTCTACCGCTTCGCGCTCGACCGCCTCGCCGCGAAGGGCTTCGTCACGATCCTGCCGCCGGTGCTCGTCCGCGAGGAGGCACTCGTCGGCACGGGCGCGTTCCCGTCCGACGAGGCGAACGTCTACGAGCTCGAGGCCGACGGCCTCTATCTCGCCGGCACCGCCGAGATCCCGCTCGCCAGCCTGCACGCCGGCGAGATCGTCGAGGAGCTGCCGCTCCGCTACGTCGCCTTCTCGCCCTGCTTCCGGCGCGAGGCCGGCGCCGCGGGTCGCGACACGCGCGGGATGATCCGGGTGCATCAGTTCAACAAGGTGGAGCAGTTCTCGTTCGTGCGGGCCGAGGATTCGTGGGACGAGCACGAGCTGCTGCTCGCCAACACCGAGGAGCTCGTGACCGAGCTCGGCCTGCCCTACCGCGTCGTGATCCTGCCGGCAGGCGACATGTCGTCGGCGTCGGCGAAGACGTACGACATCGAGATCTGGTTCCCGAGCCAGGAGCGCTATCGCGAGACCGCGTCGATCTCGAACACGACCGACTTCCAGGCGCGCCGGCTCGGGATCCGCCGTCGCGGCGAGCACGGCCCCGAGCCGGTCCACACCCTGAACGGCACCGCCGTGGTCGACCGGATGGCGCTCGCGATCCTGGAGAATCTCCAGGGCGAGGTTCCGGACGCGCTGCGCCCGTTCGGGGCTCCCGAGCGCGTTTCGGGCTGACGCTCGGCTCGGGTCGTTTCACCGACCTTCTCGCGGGGAGAGACAGCACGTTCAGTCCACCACGACGAGGGGGTCAAGATGGCCGGCCAGATGAGCGATCCGCGCGAGCTGTTCCTGCATGAGCTCGGCGACATCCTCTACGCGGAGCGCACGCTCGTGAGCACGCTCCCGAAGCTGCAGGAGGAGGCCTCGGACGACGAGCTCAGAACGGGCTTCGAGCAGCATCTCGAGGAGACCAGGCAGCACGTGAAGAACATCGAGCAGGCGTTCGAGGCGCTCGGTGAGAAGGCGACCGCCGAGAAGTGCCCTGGAATCGAGGGGCTGAAGAAGGAGCACGACGACTTCGTCTCCCAGGAGTCGCCCTCGCAGGACGTCCTCGACTCATTCCTCACCGGCGCCGGCGCCCGCACCGAGCATTACGAGATCGCGGCGTACGAAGGACTCGTCGCGATGGCCGAGGCGATGGGCGAGAGCGATGTCGTCACCCTGCTCAAGCAGAACCTCCAGCAGGAGCAGAAGGCGCTCGAGAAGCTGCAGACGATCGGCAAGCGCCTGGCCAAGGAAGGCGCCAAGCAGCACCAGACCGCCTGAGCGGAGCCCTGGCGGCCGGGCAGGCCCATGCTCGCCCGGCCGCCCGCGCGCTAGCCGTCGCCGGCGACGACCGCCGGCTCGTGCAACTTGAAGCGCTCGTGCACCGCCTGGACGGCGCGCTCGACGTCCGCGGCGGGGACGACGCATGAGATCCGGATCGACGAGGTCGAGATGATCCCGATGTTGATTCCCGCCTCCGCGAGCGCGTCGAACATGTCCGCCGCCACGCCCGGATGCGTCTTCATCCCTGCGCCGACCAACGAGATCTTGGCGATGTTCGGATCGTGCTGGACGCCCTCGGCGCCGATGTCGGCGGCGACGCGCTCGAGCAGCGACTCGGCCCGAACGAGGTCGGACTTCGGCACGGTGAACGAGATGTCCGTGGTGCCGTCGGCGCCGACGTTCTGGACGATCATGTCGACGTTGACGGCCTCGTCGGCGAGCGCGCGGAAGACCCGCGCGGCGATCCCGGGCTTGTCCGGGACGGACATGATCGTCACCTCCGACTCCGAGGTGTCGTGCGCGATGCCCGAGATGATCGGCTGCTCCATCAGCTCCTCCTGCGGGCGGATCCAGGTGCCCTCCTCGCCCGTGAACGAGGAGCGTACGTGGATCCGGACGCCGTGGTTGCGGGCGAACTCGACCGAGCGGAGCATCAGTACCCTGGCCCCGCCGGCCGCGAGCTCGAGCATCTCCTCGTGACCGACCTCGGCGAGCTTGCGGGCCTCGCCGACGATGCGCGGGTCGGCGGTGAAGACCCCGTCGACGTCGGTGTAGATCTCGCACACGTCCGCGTCGAGCGAGGCGGCGAGCGCGACGGCGGTCGCGTCGGAGCCGCCGCGGCCGAGGGTCGTCACCTCGAACGCGGTCGAGACGCCCTGGAAGCCCGCGACCAGGACGATCGAGCCGGAGTCGAGCGCCTCGTGGATCCGGCGGGCCCGCACCTCGAGGATCTTGGCCTGGCCGTGCTGGGTATCGGTCACGATCCCCGCCTGCGAGCCGGTGAGCGAGATCGCGCGGTGCCCCAGGTCGATGATCGCCATGGCCGCCAGCGCGCACGAGATGCGCTCGCCGACCGAGACGAGCATGTCCAGCTCCCGCACGTCCGGCTCGGGGGACACGGCGTGGGCGAGCTCGATCAGCTCGTCCGTCGACTGGCCCATCGCCGAGAGGACGCCGACGACGCGGTTGCCGTCCTCGTGGGCGGCGACAAGGCGCCGCGCGACCGACTTCAGCCGGTCGGGATCGGCGACCGAGGTGCCGCCGAACTTCTGCACGACGAGGGCCACTCGCGGAACCTACCGAAGCTCCGCGCGGGCCCGACCACGGCCCGCGCGGCGAGCCAGGCGACAACCACCACTGCTCCGCCGGCGACAGCGTCGAAGAGGAAGTGATTGCCGGTTGCGACGATGATGTAGAGCATCGCGAGGGGGTACGCGGCGCCGACGAGCTTGACCCAGCGGCGCCTGGCGAGCCAGGCCATCCCGGCGCCGACGATCAGGGCGTAGCCGAAATGGAGGCTGGGGACAGCGGCGATCGGGTTGTACAGGGCGCCGAGCACGTCCGAGCTCAGGTTCAGCTTCGTGTGCGAGCTGACGGCGTCGTCGAAGCCGAGGTTGGCCAGGCGCGGCGGCGCGGCGGGATAGAGGACGTAGCCGGCGAGCGCGATCGCGGTGGCGAGCACGATCGTCGTCCGCACCAGCGCGAAGGCCCGGTTGCGGCGGCGGTGGACCCAGACGAGGAAGGCGCCGGTGCCGACGAGGTGCAGCGCGAGGTAGAGGAAGCCGAGCAGCGTGCCGAGGCCGGGAACGCCGAGCGACGCGGTCTGCACGCCGTGCTCCCAGTAGACGCCGAGCGAGCGCTCGAGGCCGACGATGTCCTGCGTGTGGACGCGAGCAGCGGAGAAGTCCTCGCCGCCCACGCCGCGCACGACCTCGTAGAAGGCGTAGAGCGCGACGGCTCCGGCGACCTCGATCGGGCCTCTGTACGTCCTGCTGGCAATCGCAACGCTCATGGCTCGAATCTACGCCCGGCGTCTGCGGAAGCCGGTTCGGTTTACCCCACTCCTGCCGTGCGGGGTGCAGGCGTCGTTACGCTTGCCCGCGGCGGGGTGCCGGAGCGGCCGAACGGCGCGGTCTTGAAAACCGCTGACGGGGCAACTCGTCCGTGGGTTCGAATCCCACCCCCGCCGCTTGGTTCATCACGGGATCGACGGGCGTGGCGCTCCTGGGCTTACCGGGGTGTCGATGAACTGGCGAGCGAGGCCCTCGATCAGCTCGCGTAGCTCAGGATGCTGCTCCGGCTGCCAGCCGTCGGAGAGCTCGTCGAGTCGGTCGCGTCCGCAGTTGATGAGCGTGCCGAGTGTCTGCTTGCCGCTTTCGGTGAGCGTGCCGCCGCCCTCGATCAGAGCAGCGTCGACGAGCGCGCGCTGTGCGTTGTCGAGCCGGAGCGGGTCGATCGAATAGGCGTCGGCGAGCGCGTGGACGTCGAGGCCGGGGTCGCGGTTGAAGCGTCCGAGCAGCCAGATCTCGGCCGGTTCCAGGTCTACACCGGCCCGTGCCGCGAGGCGCTCGAGGATGCGGTTTGCCTGTTCGCGGCGGGTGAGGATGCTGAGCTCGCGGGCGAGCTCGGCAAGCGGATCGGTGTCCTTCGGGACCGCGAACGCCTCTCCGACGCTCGCGGTCGCGACGGTGTCGCGCAGCGGCAGCTCCTTGATGAACCAGGTGAGCGCGAACGCCGCGACGCCGATCGCTGCCGCGACGAGGAAGACGACGTTGAGCGAGTCGGTGAATGCGTGCACGTAGGCGTCGTGGACGGCCGGGGGAAGTTGCGCGAGCGAGGACGGGTCGAAGTGCCCGCCACCAGGGCTCGCCTGCCCGGGAAACGCCTGTGTCAGGTTGTGAGTCAACTGGGCCGCGAAGACCGCCCCGAGCACGGACGCGCCGAAGGAGCCCCCGATCGAGCGGAACAGGGTCGCGCCCGAGGTCGCGACGCCGAGCTCGCTGTAGGGGACGGCGTTCTGGACCGCGAGCACGAGCACCTGCATCACCAGGCCGAGACCGAGGCCGAGCACGAACATGTAGGCCGAGGCGGTCGCGACGCTCGTGTCGGCGTCCATCAGCGAGAGCAGGTAGAGCCCGATCACGGTCACCGCGGTACCGACGATCGGGAAGGCCTTGTAGCGTCCGCTGCGCGTGATCAGCTGGCCCGATCCGACCGAGGCGATCAGCAAGCCGCCCATCACGGGCAGCAACTGGAGCCCAGATGCAGTTGGGCTGGCACCGTTCACGACCTGGAGGAAGAGCGGCAGGTAGGTGATCGAGCCGAACAGGGCGAATCCGATGATCAGCCCGACCAGGCTCGTCGTCGTGAAGACGCTGTTGCGGAAGAGCCCCAGCGGGAGCACCGGCTCGGCGGCGCGTCTCTCGGCAAGGACGAAGCCGACGAGGGAGGCAGCGCCGAAGACGCCGAGCCCGACGATCTGCGCCGAGCCCCACGCGTAGGTGTTGCCGCCGAGCGTGGTCAGGAGCACGATCGCGCTCAGCCCTGCTGCCAGCAGGCCGGTCCCGAGGTAGTCGATCGTGTGACGCACGCGTTCGGCGACCGACGGCAGCGTCACCGCGAGCACGACGAACGCCGCGATCCCGAGTGGGATGTTGATGAAGAAGATCCAGCGCCAAGAGAGATGGGTCGTGAAGAAGCCGCCGATCAGCGGGCCCGCGACGCTGGAGAGGCCGAAGACCGCGCCGAAGATGCCCTGGTAGCGCCCCCGGTCGCGCGGCGGGACCACGTCTCCGATCGTCGCCTGCGCCGACACCATCAGACCGCCGCCCCCGAGCCCCTGCACCGCCCTGAACGCGATCAGCTCGGGCATGTTCTGCGCGATCCCGCACAGGATCGAGCCGATCAGGAACACCACCAATCCGACCTGCAGCACGATCTTGCGGCCGTACTGATCGCCGAGCTTCCCGTACAGCGGCGTCACGATCGTCTGCGCTAGCAGGTACGCCGTCACGACCCAGCTGATGTGCTCGAACCCGCCCAGCTCTCCCACGATCGTCGGGAGCGCGGTCGAGACGATCGTGCTGTCCAGCGCCGCAAGCAGCATCACCAGTACGAGGCCGGAGAAGATGACGTAGAGGTGGCGCGAGCCCTGTCCGTCCGCCGGGCGGCCGCTCTCAGGCATCCCTGCGGCCGGTGACGCAGACATCGGTCGAGTCTACGCGGCGAAGCCGCGAGTGCGCCCGGGGCCTGAATGAGGCGACCTGCTACGACTTCACGCGTGGAGAGCTCGGACACTCGCTACGCACGGAGCGGCGACGTCCACGTCGCGTACCGCGTCTTCGGTGAGGGGCCGTTCGACCTCGTGTTCGCAAGCGGCCTCGATTTCCCGTCGGTGGAGTTCCACGACCACGCGATCGGGTCCGGGTTCGACGAGCTGACGGAGCGCATGCGGGTGATCCGCTTCGACAAGCGCGGCACGGGAGCGTCCGACCGGGTCAGCGGCGTCCCCTCGCTCGAGGAGCGGATGGACGACGTGCGCGCCGTGATGGACGCCGTCGGCGTCGAGCGTGCCGCGCTGCTCGGCCACGTGGACGGCGCCGCGCTCGCGATCCTGTTCGCGGCGACCTATCCGGAACGGGTCTTCTCGCTCGTGCTGTTCCAGGGCAAGCCCCGGTTCGTCCGCGCTCCGGACTTTCCGTGGGCGCCGACGCGCGAGCAGTACGAGGCCGCGACGCAGGCCTGGCTCGCCGAGCTGCAGAGCAGCGCGGATCTCGAGCGGGCGTTCGCAGCACGCCTCGGTCTGTCGCCGTCCGACCCGGCCGTGCTCGAACGGACGCGCGCGACGCGTCTCACGGTCAGCCCGGGCGGGCTGCTCGCGTTGCGGCGCATGAACATGGACGTCGACGTGCGCAGCGCGCTCACGACGATCCAGGCGCCGACGTTGATCGTGCACCGCACCGCCGACATGGACGACGAGGCGGACACGTCCGCAGCAGAGATCGCACGCTTCATGGCCGCCCAGATCGCCGGCAGCCGCGTGCTGGAGGTCGGGCGCTTCGACTGGCTCCCGTACGGCGAGATCGCAGAGTTCGTCGTCGACGCATGGGAGCAACGGGCCGTGGAGCGGCGCCGCGTGCTCGCGACCGTCCTGTTCACCGATCTCGTCGACTCGACCGCGACGGCGATGACCTCGGGCGGCGACTGGGCGTCGCTGCTCGCGAAGCACAACGCGCTCATCCGCCGCGAGCTCGCGCGCTTCCGGGGTGAGACCATCGACACGGCAGGCGACGGCTTCTTCGCGTCCGGGTTCGACGGGCCGGCGCGGGCGATCCGCTGCGCCTGCGCGATCAGGGACGCCGTCGGCTCGATCGGCCTCGACATTCGCGTCGGCGTGCACACGGGCGAGTGCGACGTCGTCGACGGCAAGCTCGCCGGGCTGTCCGTGGCCGTCGGTGCGCGCGTCGCCGCTCACGCGGGGGTCGGCGAAGTCCTCGTCTCGGGCACCGTCAAGGACCTCGTCGCCGGCTCGGGCATCGCCTTCGACGCGCGCGGCGTCAGAGAGCTGAAGGGCCTCGGCGGGTGGCCGCTGTATGCCGTCGCCGGCCTCGACTGAGACGGCTAGCCGGCGTACTCCTCGAACTGGGGCAGCTCGTCGGTGATCTCGAACCAGGGCGCCTTCGACCCGGCGAAGATGTGCGCGGTCGGCCGGATGCTCGGCGTGTCGACGAGCGACCCCATGCCGACGTGCACGTAGGCCCCGTCACGGACGACCGAGAACAGGAACGAGCCGCACGTCGCACAGCGCGTGTCATTGAGGAGGTCGTCGCCGTGGACGAGGAGCGAATCCGCCCCTTCGGTAATCACGAGCTTCTCGCGCTCGATCCCGGCAAGCGACTTGAACGCCGAGCCTGTCGAGGCGCGGCAGCGCGAGCAGTGGCAGTTCCACGCGTACAGGAACTCGTCCGGCACCTGGTACCGGACGGCGCCACACCAACAGCCTCCGCGCAGCATCGACCTGAGTCAATCAAACCGCACGACGGGACGTGCGAGGCGGACGCGGCAAGCCCTGCGAACCCGAGGGTCGGCAGGACTTGACGCGTCTGCTCTGAGCCGGACCTCCTTCACGGCCTCCAGCCGCCGGAGAGCGGCTCGCCGATCTGCAGGCCGAACCGCTCGAGGAGCTCCGGAACGCTCGCGAGCTGGAAGGAGAGGCCGTACCGCGCGCCGAGCGCGGTCAGCTCGTCCGGATCGGCCTTGATCGCACCGCCCAGATCGGAGAGCTCCTGGAAGAAGCGCTCGAAGCCGGCGGGCGAGATGACCTCGAGGATCCGGCACGGCTCGTCGCCGGCGTTCCAGAACGTGTGCCACTGGTTGCGCGGCTTGAAGACCAGATCGCCCGGTCCGGCCTCGACGACGTCGTCGCCGAGCAGGGCGCCCATGCGTCCCTCGAGGACGAAGCTGTACTCGTCCTCGCGGGTGTGCACGTGCAGCGGCGCGGCGAGCGCGCGCGGCGTCATCGCATGCTCGACGAGCGAGAAGCGCTCGCCCGCCTCCGCCCCGTCGATCATGAACCGCACGCCGATGCTGCCGAGGAATCCCTCGTTCGCATCGTCGGGGCCTACGACCTTCACGCTCACGGTTCTTGCGTCCAGCATGGTCATCTCCTTTCGGTTTACGTTACTGTCAATCGATCGGTGCTAGCCTAGAGATCGTCTACAGTGATGTCAAGCGAAATGTCGACGCCGAGAACCTACGAGCTGAAGCAGCGGGCCGAGCGCCAGCAGGAAACGCGGCGACGGATCGTCGTGGCCGCGGTCGAGCTGCACACGCTGCTCGGTCCGTCCGGGACGACGGTGAGCGCGATCGCGGCCCGGGCAGGTGTGACCCGCCCGACGGTGTACGCGCACTTCCCCGATGCCCGCTCGCTCCTGGAGGCGTGCTCCGGGCACGTGCGCGCGACCACGCCGCCGCCGGATCCCTCCGCCTGGCGCTCGATCTCCGATCCGAGCGAACGCCTGGAAGCGGCACTGCATGATCTCTACGGCTACTACGAGCGCCTCGAGCAGCTGCTCGAGAACGTGCAGCGCGACGCCGCCGTGATGCCGCTCGTCGCCGAGCTGAACACCTATCGCGTTCGCTACCTCGAGGAGATCCGCGACCTGCTCCTCGAGGCCTGGGCGACGCGCGGCGCATCGAGAGGCCGGCTGCGTCAGGCGATCGGCCACGCGCTCGAGTTCCGCACCTGGCAGTCGCTCGTCCGGCGTCAAGGCTGCGGAACCGGCGAGGCAGTGCAGCTGATGCGCACCTTCGTCCTTGCGGCCGAGTCTGCTGAGCCCGTAGCAGCGAGGACACGCCGCCGCCCCTGACCGCCGCGCCGACGTTCACGCCGGCGACCCGGGTGTCGATCTCGGTCGCTGCCGTTCGTCGCACCGATGAGTTCTGCACGCTTGTAGCGTCTAGAGGGGTGAGACTGCACGTGCGTCGTCGCGACCGGAGGAGACATCGATGTCGAAGACCGTTCTGATCGTCGGTACCCGCAAGGGCTGCTTCCTGCTCGAGAGCGACGAGGGTCGCCGCGACTGGAAGCTGCGCGGCCCGTTCTGCGAGGGGTGGCCGATCTACCACGCGATCCACGACCCGGGCAGCGGGACGATCTACGCGGCCGCGGCGAGTGAGTGGCACGGCGCGAGCGTCTGGCGAAGCCCGGATCTCGGTGAGACCTGGGAGCAGTCGAGCGAGGGGCTCAACTACGTCGACAAGCCGGAGCTCAAGGTCTCCAAGGTGTCCGGCCTGACCGCGTCGAACGGCCGCCTCTTCGCCGGCGCGGAGATGCCCGGCGTGTTCGAGAGCCGCGACGGGGGCCAGACGTGGACGCTCCTGAGCCTCGCTCGAAGGCCAGCCGGGGAGAGAGTCCTGGAACGACCCGGCGAACCAGCCCCCGGGCCACCTCGGCGTGCCGGCGATCCTCACGCACCCGGACGACGCGGCGCGGTACTTCGCGATCGTGCAGGGCATCGGCATCTTCGAGACGACCGACGACGGAGAGTCCTGGACGCCGCGCAACAAGGGGCTGCGGGCCGACTGGCCGCTCGAGGACCCCGACGTCGGGTACTGCGTGCACAAGCTCGTCAGGTCGCCGCAGGACAGCGACCGCCTCTACCAGCAGAACCACGTCGGCATGCATCGCAGCGATGACGGCGCGCTCACCTGGACGGAGATCAGCGAGGGGCTCCCGACCGAGTTCGGCTTCGCCGCCGGCGCGCACCCGCACGATCGCGACACGTTCTACGTGATCCCGCTCGACCCCGGACACGGGCGGGTCATGCCCGAAGGCAAATCGGCCGTGTGGCGGACGCGCGATGCGGGCTCGAGCTGGCAGCGGCTCGACAACGGGCTGCCGCAGCACGAGGCCTACGTCGGGGTGCTGCGCGAAGGCATGGCGATCGACCCGTACGACGAGCCGGGCATCTACTTCGGCACGAGCACGGGGCAGCTGTTCGCGAGCGTCGACGAAGGCGACAGCTGGAGCGAGATCGCGAGCTACCTGCCGGGAATCGCGTCGGTCGAAGTGGCGGTCCTCGACTAGCCGTGGCCGAGCTGCACATTCCATCGACGCTGCCGCCGCTCTTCCCCGGCATGCCCCGCCGGCTCGACCTCGAGGCCACCACGGTCGCCGAGGTGCTCGACCAGCTCGACGAGCGCTGGCCCGGCTTTCGCGACCGGGTCTGCGAGCCGGGCAACGGTCTGCGGCCGCACATCCACGTCTACGTCGACCGCGAGCGCGCCGGGCTCGAGACGGCTCTCGAGCCGCGCTCGCGTGTCGACGTGATCACGGCGATCAGCGGCGGCTGAGCTGCGCTAGCCCGCCAGCAGCTTGCGGGCGAGCTTGCCGACCTTCGCGGACGACGAGGCGGCGGCGGCGATGCGCTCGAGTGCCGCCCGGGCGCGCTCGTCCTCGACGCGCCGGCCGCTCGAGGTCGCGCTGTCGACCGCGACCTCGAGCAGCGCGTGCAGACCGTGCGGACTCGTCGTCAGGCGCCCGAGGACGCTCTCGACCGTGCGGACCGCCTGCGCTGCGTGGAGCGGTGAGACGCGCGCCGTGTCGCGGAACGGCGTCTCGAGCCTCGTGGCCTTCGCGAGCTCTTCGTCGAGGAGCCAGGCGAGGTGCTCGCCGAGCGCCGTGGCGTCGAAGCGGCCGTCCTCGACCGACTGGACGAGTAGGTCGGCTCCGACACGCTGGAGCTCCGGCGACTTCGCGACGAGGCACGCGGCGACGGCGAGCCAGGCCGTGCGGCCCAAGGGCACGCCCGGGTCGAGCGCGGCTGCGAGGACGACATCGGGATGGTTGTAGACGGCCGAATCGCGGGCTGCGACCGCGCCCTTCGCGGCGCCCGCGAAGGAGACCTCGGGCAGGGATGGGAGGACCGTCAGAGCCCAGCGGACGCCGAGTGCGTCGACGCCCGCCCAGCCGGTGGCTGTCGAATACCACACGGCGTTGTCGTCCTCGATCGCGCCGCCGCCCGCCACGAGGACTCCGAGCTCGGCCAACCCGGCGGCCGGCGGCTCCGCGGCGACGATGTCGAGCCTACGCTCGGTCCGCCCCCACCGGGACAGCGTTCGCACTGTGTGCTCGTACGCGACGGGCGGTAGCTCCGGGAAGGCGCGGACGCGGGCTTGCAGCCGGTCGAGCGGCTCGGGCCGGTTCGAGAACCTGCCCGTCGCCGTCGCCCCCTCGCGGTCGTCGAGCACCGCCGGATCGATCCAGCCGCCGGCGTGCGTCGGGGTCGCCAGCAGCGGCCGAGCGACGCCACGGGCGGCGCGCGCGGAGACCTCGGCGGTGCGGCCGGCCAGGAAGGCGAGGACGGAGCGAGGCGGTGATGCGACCGACCGTGGCCGCGCCTGCCGCGTCCACGCCCGTACGAGGCGCCTGATCAGCTCGACCCCGCTCGCCTCCGCCATCCACTCCCCGGTGTCGACGGCCTGCTTGGCGAGACCGGCGGTCCGGCGCTCGAACCCGGCCGGCCGCTCGTCGCACAGGCGTGAGACGCCGTCGAGGAAGCGCTCGCAGTCGTCGCCGTCGCCCCTGCCCTCGAGGAGCATCGCCGCGAGCTCGATCAACTCGTCGACCGAGCCGACGGGGACGAGCTCCGCGCGCAGCTCGCGCACGAGCTCGAGCGTGGGCCGCGGCTGCGCCGGCGGCCGGAGCTCGGGCTCGGGAGCCCGCTCGTCGGAGACGACGAGGCCCGTGAGCGCCTCGACGCGCGGCCGCAGCGTGGGCGACACCGCCTCGACGTACGCGAGCAGCGACTCACGCGGCACGTCCGCGGCGTGCTGCTCGAGCAGCTTGAGCGCCCGCTCCTGGACGTCTGCCCGCTCGTGGCCCAGCGCGTGCGCCGCGGCCACGAGGAGCACGCGGCGGCCCTCGGGGTCGCGCTTGCACAGTCGCGCGATCAGCGACAGGGTCTCCGTCGAGAGGTTCTTCTGCCGCTGCGAGAACGGTGTCGAGGCTACGCGCGCGAACGCCTCCGCGTCGACGGCATCCTCGACCTCCCGCAGCGCCGCGAGCCCCTCCTTCACGACCGCGGGTGCGGGGCTCGTGACAAGGGCGAGATACCGGTCGAGCCGCACCAGCCGCTCGTCGCGCGTTGGCGCAAGCTCCTCGTGGAGCCTGGCATACCAGCCGACGCTGGAGGCACGGAAGTCGCGCATGAGCGCGTCCAGCGAGGCGTCGAGCAGGCGCTGCCGGTCGAGCTGTCCCGTCTCGGCGAGCCGGGTGAAGGCATAGAGCCAGCGGTTGTCGCCGCGCGTCCCCTCCCACGGCTTGCCCGCCTCCCGTGGCTCCCACGTGTTCGCGTTCGCCAGCTCGCCGGCCGCGTCGACCTCGAAGAGCTGCCAGACCTCGCGTTCGAGCAGGCCCGGATCGGCGAGCAGCCCGGAATACGCGGACTCCAGCTCCTCCGCTTGCGAGCCGGGCGGCGAGACGCCGACGACGAGACCGCGGACGTACTCGTCGCCCTCGGGCGGCTCGATCAGCCCCTCGCGCACCGCACGCCGAACGAGGGGCCAGCTCCCCCACGCTGTCTCGCTGCGCAGAAGTCCGCGCGCCACGGTCTCGAAGAAGGCGCGGCCGCGTGCGGCCAGCACGGCGTAGATGTCGTCCGCGAGCCCCGGATGGTTCTGGAGCTCGAACCCGATCCGCCAGAAGTCCGCGACGATCTTGCGTGCGGTCGCCGTGCCGACCCACGCGATCGCCGCGGAGCGCCATCGTCTCGAGGGCCGGTCCCGACTGCCGCGCCAGGCGAACGTCGAGAACTCGCGTCCGGCCGCCTTCGCGCGCTTGCGGCGCTCGGGCTCCTTGAGCGAGATCATCTCGTCGCGCACGCGCGCCGGGTCGCGGCCACCGGTCAGCCGCTCGAAGATGCTCACGCCACGCGCGCCGCGCGGCGGGCGTGCTCGACGGCGAGCACGTGCTTGCACGGACCGCGCTCGCCGCGGTGCTTCGCGAACCAGGCGCAGGTACACCGCGCGACACCGTCCTCGAGGCGGACGACGTAGTCGACGTCGCCGCTGCGCACCGTCGCGACACCGTCGTCTGCCAGCTCGACCGCTCCCTGCTCGACGAGTTGGCGCGCGCCGAGCAACCGGGGATGCAGCTGCTCGAGCACGCCACGGTCGTACGGCAGCTCGCGGTGGAAGTAGGCGCTCAGGGCAAGGTCGTAGCCGACGCGGCCGGCGGCTCCGAGCGCACCGAGCGCCGTCTGCACGCTGGTCCGCTCGACACGGGTCGCCTGTGCAACCGCCTCGACGTCGATGAAGGGCTCGCCGTGCAGCGTCTCGGCGACCTCGTCGACGACGTCCTCGTCGGCGGCCGCGAGGTCGGCGAGGACGCCGCCCTCGCCGGAGAAACCGCGGAAGAGCTCGGGCGACAGCCCGAAGACGATGCGGGCACCGTCGAGCTCGAGCTCCCAGACGCTCGGCTCGGCGCCACGGTCGTCCGCCGGCAGCGGGCCGTAGGCGCGGAGGGCCGTCGCGAACGGCAGCAGCCGCTCCAGGAGCCGGAGCCGCTCGGGACCCGCGAGACAGACCGCCGCATCGTCCGGCCGCGACGAGAGCCGCAGGCCGCGGCCCGCCGGCGCCGCCCAGGCGACCGAACGCGAGCGCGTCCGCGGCAGGCTCTGCAGGAAGCGCCTCGCCTCGACGGCCGGGAGCTCGTGGCGCAGGACCATGTGGGCGCTCGCAACCTGCACCTCGGCGAAGCCCTTCAGCCACCGGTCGGGAAGGGGCACCTTCCGCTCGACCGCCGAGCCGGCCAGCGTCTCCACGCGGACCTCGTCGTGCCCGACGTGCATCAGCATCGCCTCGTCGTCGTGCACGCGCGCCAGTGCGGCGCGCATCGGCGGGTTGAAGTCGACGTTCGTCGTGCCCCACGCTCGCGGCCGGCCGTCCAGCACGCCGGGCTCGAGGTCGAGCCGCGCGTACACGCCGGCACAGGCCGAGAACGACTCGAAGCGCAGCCGGTCGAGATTCGACGTCACCACGGGGTCGGCGAAGGCGATCCGCGTCGCGACCATGTTCGGCGGCTCGTAGTAGCGCGTCCGCGCCACCTCGGCGACGACGAGCAGCGCCTGGGCCGTCTGCCGCGGCCGCGCCAGGAAGCCGCGTGAAGAAGTACGGATGCGGCGCCCGACCGCCGGAGGTCGCGAGGCTGACCTCCGCGCGGCCGTCCTTCTCACGGACAGCGGAGGGCGCGAGGTAGCTGTACACGTGCTCTGCGGTCGGCATGAGCGCGTTCTATCCCACTCCGGCGCGTCCGTCGACCCACGCGGCGGCGAGCGGCCGCTACCCGGCCGGCGAGCGGACCTCGGTGAGCGCCTCGCCGAGGCTCGCGAAGGTCAACTCGTAGCCCTGCGTGTCCTCGATCTCGACGTTGACGACCGACGTCATCCGCCGGATGAACTCCATCCGAGCGGCCTGGTGCCGCTCGGCGACCTCCCGGCTCTGCCAGAAGGAGAGGCCGACGACGGTCTCCTCCTCGGAGAGCATCATCAGCCCCTCGAAGCCCTCGATCTGCTGCAGCCAGGCGAGCATCTCCTCGGCGAGGATGGCCGGGTCGCCGATCGTCCGGTCGGTCCTGCGGACACGTGTCAGGTGCACGTACACAGGGGCATCTTGGCGAAGCTCAGTCCGCGATGGTGCGCTCCAGGCTCGCGAGCGCCTCGCGCTCGAGCGCCGGCAGGCCCTCGCGGCGGCCGTAGACGGCGAGCGTGCCGCAGAGGAAGACCGAGAGGATGCGCGCCCGCAGCAGCTGTGCCTCGCTCGCGTGACCGTAGGCGGCGAGGAAGTCGGGCCGCGCCCGCGGCGGCAGCAGGCACCAGAGCGGAACGAGGTCGATCGCCGGGTCGCCGCGGCAGAGATCGTCCCAGTCGATCACTGCGGTCGGGCGGTCGCCCGAGACCAGCACGTGCCGCAGGTGGAGGTCGCCGTGGGCGACGGCGAGCCCGGCCGGAGCCGGCAGGCCCTCGGCCTCGGCAAGCATGCGCGTGACGTCGGCGGAAGGAGCCCAGAGCTCCAGCTCCGCCAGCTCCTCGAAGCGCTCGCGCGTCCGGCCGACCCGGAAGGCCATGTCCGCCCGACCCATCGGGTCGACCGGGAGCGCGTCGACCCCCTCCAGCCCGAGCAGCTCGGGCGAGTGCAGCGCCCGCAGGAACTCCCCGAGAGGACCGGCCCAGCCCGCCCGGTCGGCGTCGCTCGCCTCAGCCTCGGCGGGCTCGCGACCGGGGAGCAGCTCGTGGCCGCTGAAGCGCCATGGGAAGCCGTCGGCGGGCACGCCGGCGAAGACCGGCACCGGAACCGCCAGCGGCAGGTGTGGCGCGAGCCGAGGCAGCACCGCCAGCTGCCGCTCGATCCCGGGCACTGCCTGCTGTCGCCGGGGGAAGCGGAAGACCCAGCTGCCGTCGACGAGCCAGACGGTGTTGTCCCAGCCCTCCCCGAGCAGCAGCAGCGAGTCGAGCGCGAGCTGCGGGAACTGCGAGCCGAGGAGCCGCCGCGCGAACGGCTCGTCGACAACCACCTCGGCGCTCCACTCGGCCACGGGTCGAGCCTACGCGGACGCGAATCCCTCGGTCGGTGCCTCCACGAACGGCTCGCGAAAGCCGATCAGAACCTCATGCGGCCTGTCTTCGACCTTCCTGGAGGTTCATCGGTGCGGCTCCGTCTTGCTTTCCTGTGCGCGCTCGTCGCGTGCGTCACCCTGCTCCCCGCCACGGCGTCGGCGTCGGAGCTGATCGACCGGAACGCGAACAACGTCGTGCTCAAGGTCGACGGCAAGGGCAACGCGCTCCTCAGCTACCGGGCCCGCGGCAAGCAGTGGAACGTGCTGGCCTCCGGCGCGATGAACGCGCTCGCACCCACCACCGCCCGGAAGCAGCTCGAGTTCAAGCTCGACTACTCCGGCGGCTGGGGCACGAAGCGCCGGGATGTCTACAAGACCCTCTCGAACGCGTGCCGGCCCTATGACGGGCCCGAGCTGCACTGGCTCGTCACCGCCTGCAAGGCGGCCGACGGGAGCTACTGGGCGGTGCAGTCGTGGCAGCGCATGCTCCCCAACTACGGGCTCGCGCCGAGCGCGAAGCAGTCCGTCTGGGAGCTTCGGCTGTCCCACTGGAGCGGCCCGATCGCCGAGCTCGACGTGAAGCTGAACTGGGCCTACCGCAGCTTCGACCACCTCTTCGGCTCGTTCACCTACCTGGGCAAGCCGGTCTTCGGCTTCAAGTCGAAGCCGTCGGGCGAGCCGCTCGACACCTTCGGCCGGAACCTCTACGTCGACACCCTCGACTCGGCCTACGGCTCCGGCTGGAAGCGCGAGAACAGCTTCCTGACCCACAAGGGCACCGGGCTCTTCTGCTACGGCTTCTACTCCCACGGCCGCCGGCCGGTCGGCAAGGGCCAGCGCTACCGCGCCACGATCATCGGCCCGGGCGTCACGCCGGACATCTACTGGGAGGACTCGCCGCTCGGCGCGTACGACCAGTCGCTCGACCTCGAGCTGCACGCCGAGCAGAAGTCGCTCTACTCGAGCGCCCGCGAGCCTCTCTGCAGAGCCGTCTGAGGACCTCCCCCGCGTAGGATCCTCGCCGTGCCCGGCGAGGATCTCCGCGCGGTCATGCGCCGCTTCCCGTCGGGCGTCGTCGTCGTCACGGTCGACGCCGGCGGGCAGCGCGTCGGCCTGACCGTGGGCTCGCTCGTCGCGCTCTCGCTCGACCCGCCGCTCGTCGGCGTCTCGGTCGCGAAGCAGGCGGCGCTGCACGAGCTGCTGCGGGAGGCGGGAGGCTTCGCCGTCTCACTGCTCGCAGGCGGGCAGGAAGGCGTCGCGCAGCACTTCTCCCGCGGCGTGCCCCCGATCGCGATGTGGGCCGGCGTCGAGCTCGAGCCCGGCGAGGGAGCGCCGCTGCTGGCGGGCGCCGTCGGCTGGCTCCGCTGCGCGCTCCGCTCGGAGGTGGACGCGGGCACGCACACGTTCTTCGCGGGCGAGGTGACGGAGGCGCTGACCGGCTCGGCGACCGCCCCTCTGATCCGGCTCGACGGCGCCTACCGGCCTGCATGATCGAGGCCGTCGTCTTCGACCTCGACGGCGTCCTCCTCGACTCGGAACAGGTCTGGGACGAGGTGCGCGAGCAGCTCGCCCGGGAGCGCGGCGGCCGCTGGAGCGAATCGGCGCAGCGGGACATGATGGGCATGAGCTCGCCGGAATGGTCGCGCTACATGCACGACGAGGTCGGACTGGCCGAGCCGCCGGCCGAGATCAACGCCGAGGTCGTGCGCCGGATGCTCGAGCGCTACCGCGAGCACCTGCCGCTGCTCCCCGGTGCGCTCGACGCCGTGCGCCGCCTGGCCGCGGAGTGGCCGCTCGGCCTTGCATCCTCGTCCAACCGACCGCTGATCGAGGCGTTCCTCGACAGCGCCCGGGTGCGGGAGCTGTTCGCCGTGACCGTCTCGTCCGAGGAGGTCGCGGCCGGGAAGCCGGCGCCTGACGTCTTCCTCGAGGCGGCGCGGCGGCTCGGTGTGGCACCCGAGCGCTGCGCCGCCGTCGAGGACTCGGCGAACGGCCTGCGTGCGGCCAGGGCGGCCGGGATGCGCGTCGTCGCGATTCCGAACCCGCACTACCCACCGCCCGCAGAGGCGCTGGAGCTCGCCGACGTGGTGGTGCCCACCGTCGCCGAGCTCACAGCTGCTGCGATCTCGTGATCGACTGATCAGGCGACGCGCCCGAGCAGGACGCAGCCGTTGTGGCCGCCGAGGCCCATCGCGTTCGAGATCGCGACTTCGAGCCCGTCGACCGGCCGCGCCTCGTTCGGCACGTAGTCGAGGTCGCACTCGGGATCCGGATTGCGGTAGTTGATCGTCGGCGGCAGCACCTGCTCGTGGAGCGCGAGCGCGCAGAACATCGACTCGACCGCGCCCGCCGCGCCGAACATGTGGCCGGTCATCGACTTCGTCGACGAGATCGCGAGGCGGTAGGCGTGGTCGCCGAAGACCTGCTTGACGGCGCGGGTCTCGGCGGCGTCGCCGAGCGGCGTCGACGTGCCGTGCGCGTTGACGTAGCCGACCTGCTCGGGCTCGACGCCGCCGCGCTTGATCGCCGCCCGCATCATGTTCGCCACCCCGGTCGCCTCGGGCTCGGGCTGCGCGAGGTGGTGCGCGTCGTTCGACGCGCCGTAGGAGAGCACCTCCGCGTAGACGCGGGCGCCACGCGCCTGCGCCGCCTCCAGGTCCTCGAGCACGAGGATGCAGGCGCCCTCCGACATGACGAAGCCGGCGCGAGTCGCGTCGAACGGCCGGGACGCCTTCGTCGGGTCTTCCTCCTCGGCGACGAGCCCGCGCATCGCGCAGAAGCCCGCGAGGATCAGCGGGTGGATGCACGACTCCGTGCCGCCGGCGAGCACGACGTCGGCGTCGCCGCGCTTGATCAGCTCGGCCGCCTCGCCGACCGCGTGCGAGCCCGTCGCGCAGGCGGAGACCGGCGCGTAGTTCGGGCCCTTGATCCCGAGCGAGATCGCGAGCTGCCCGCTCGCCGTGTCGACGAGCACGGACGGGATGAAGAACGGCGAGACGCGGTCGGCGCCGCGCTCGAGCAGGATCTGGTGCTGCTCCGCGATCCCGGGCAGGCCGCCGATCGCCGAGCCGACGAGGATCCCGATTCGCTCCGGATCGACGCCGTTCACGGCAGCGTCGGCCCACGCCTCCTGCGCGGCGCCGAGCGCGAGCAGCACGTTCCGGTCGAGCTTGCGCGCGTCCTTCGGCGAAGCGACCGACGTCGGGTCGAAGCCCTTCACCTCGCCGGCGATCCGCACCGGGAACCCACTCGCGTCGAACGTCTCGATGAAGCCGACGCCACTCGTGCCCGCCTTCGCCGCAGCCCAGGTGGAGGGCGCGTCGAGCCCGAGCGGCGTCACCGCACCAAGCCCCGTGACGGCAACACGTTTCATCGAGCGAGCATAGTTAGCGAACCGCGTGCCGCGGGCATCGCCTTCGGGTGTCGAGCGCGCCGTCAACCACCTCGACGCCTCGGAAGCGCACCGCGAAACCGAGGCTCGTCTTCTTCACGTCTGCCGTCTCCGGCCGCTGCCGCCGGGTCGAGGGCTTCCTCGCCCAGGTGCTGCAGCGCCGGCACAACCACGGCACGTTCAAGCTCTACGTCGTCGACGAGCAGGAGCGCCCGGACATGTTCCGGCGCTTCAAGGTCGAGGACGTGCCGACCCTCGTCGTCGTCGAGGGCCGCACCGTGCACGCACGGCTGGAGAAGCCACGCGGCTGCCGCGAGATCGAGACGTTCCTCGCGCCCTGGCTCCGCTAGCTACCGAACGACAGGGCCGCGCCGCACGAGCCGGAAGCGCCCGATCTCGCGGCCGCGTACGAGCGTCCGGCCGGCCCAACCGGTGGCGTCGGGCTCGAGCCGGTCGACGATCGCGGTGAAGGGACGGCGGTAGCGAAGCTCGGTGCCGACGACGTCGAACGGGACGCCCGGCAACGGCCCGAGCGCCGTCTCGCCGCTCGAGCCGTCGATGCGCTTGTGCACTGCCGACCATCGGCGGCAGCAGGCCCGCTGACCCGCCGCGACCTCCCACGTGCCGTCGAGCGCCTTCACGTCCCGATAGGTTCCAACCCGTGCCGGGCGCAAACGTCCCCTTCCCGCCGATGGAGGCGAAGCTCGTCCGCGAGCTGCCCGAGGGCGACGAGTGGCAGTACGAGCCGAAGTGGGACGGCTTCCGCGGCGTGCTCGAGAACGACGGCGGCGAGCTGGCGCTCTGGAGCCGCAAGGAGCGGCCGCTGCTCCGCTACTTCCCGGAGCTCGGCCGCTCGGCGAGCTGTTGCCGCCGCACTCCGCGCTCGACGGCGAGATCGTGATCGTCCAGCGACGGCGCGCTCGACTTCGACGCGATGCAGACGCGCCTCCACCCGGCGGAGAGCCGCGTCAACAGGCTCGCCGCCGAGATCCCGGCCGAGTTCGTCGCCTTCGACGTGCTCCTCTGGGACGGCGACGAGGTCTGGCGCCGCCCCCTCGCGGAGCGCCGCGCCGAGCTGGAGCGACGTTGTGGCCCCGAGCCGCAAGGGCCTCTCCGCCTCTCGCCCTGCACGGCCGACGTCGACGAGGCGGCCGCGTGGCTCGACGCGCTCGAGTCGGCCGGGCTCGACGGCGTGATCGCCAAGCGGCTCGACGAGCCCTACCGCCCTGGCTCGCGCGAGGCGGTGCTGAAGGTGAAGGCCCACCGGACGGCCGACTGCGTCGTCGTCGGCGTCCGCTGGAAGGCGCGGCCGTCGAAGCTCGCCACGCTGCTGCTCGGCCTCTACGGCGAGGGCGGCGAGCTGCACTACGTCGGCTCGGCCGCGATCGCCGCGACCAAGCACGACGAGATCGCCGCGCTCGTGACGCCGCTCCTCGACGAGGCCTCGGAGCGCCGCTTCTCGGAGCCGAACCGCTGGGGCACGGGCGAGCTGGAGGAGACGCCGCTGCACCCGAAGCTGGTCGTCGAGGTGCGCTACGACAAGGTGCAGGGCCACCGGCTCCGCCACGGCACCAAGCTGCTCCGCTTCCGCGACGACAAGGATCCGGCCGACTGCACGTGGCGCGAGCTGTCGCCGCCGCGCGACCCGAACGCGCTGACGGTCGAGAAGCTGCTGGCGTGACCGGCGACGACGCCTTCGGGCGCGCGCTCCTCGACGAGGTCGAAGGGCGTCCGGGCGGCGTCGTCGTCGTCGAGCGCGACGACGGGTACGTCTTCCAGGAGGGCCGCGGCGGCTTCTACGAGGCGCCGTTCCGGCGCTGGGAGCCGCACGAACGGGGCGCGATGCGGTTCTGTCGCGGCCGGGCGCTCGACGTCGGCTGCGGGTCCGGGCGCGTGGCGCTCGAGCTCCAGCGCCGCGGCCGGGAGGTGGTCGCGATCGACGTCTCGCCGCTGGCGGTCGAGGCGGCGCGCCGCCGCGGCGTCCGGGACGCCCGCGTGCTTGCGCTCGAGGACGTCGAGGGCTCGCTCGGTGCCTTCGACACGTCGTCCTCTACGGGAACAACCTCGGCCTGCTCGGCAGCCGCACGAAGGCCCGTCGGATCCTCCGGCAGCTCCACGGCGTCACGACGCCTCGCGGCCGGATCCTCGGCGCCGAGCTGGATGTCGCGCACGAGCGACGACCCCGACCACCTTGCCTACTTCGAGCGCAACGCCCGCCGCGGACGACCTGCCCGGGCAGGTGCGGTTCCGCGTCCGCTACCGGCGGCTCGCGAGCTCGTGGTTCGACTGGCTCTTCCTCTCGAAGGCCGAGCTGGAGGAGATCGTCGCCGGCACCGGCTGGCACGCCGCTCGCTACGTCGACGCGTCCGGCGGCCGCTACGTCGTCGTGCTCGAGAAGGACTAGACCTTCGAGAGCGGCAGGCGCCAGACGGTCGAGACGTCGTGCGCCGAGATCCAGACCGCGCCGAAGCCGACGATCGCGGCACCGCTGCCCGACGACGGCCCGTAGCGCTCGACAACGCGGTTCGTGCGCGGGTCGATGCGCGTCAGTAGATAGCCGTTGCCCCGCGCCCAGACCCAGCCGCCGCCGGCCGTCATGTCTCCGCCCTCGCCGGCGACCTGCGCCCGGATCGTGGCGCGGCGCGCACCTGTCGCCGGATCGAGCCGCGTCACGGAGCCGTCACCCTGGTTCAGCGTCCAGACGCCACCCTCGCCGACCGCGAAGAACCGCGGGCCGGGCCCGACCTTGGTCGTCGACACGACGCGATTCAGGCGCGGGCTCACCTTCTGCACGATGCTCGCGTCGGGGTTGACGACCCAGACGGCGCCGTAGCCGACCCGGACGCTCGAGGCCCCGGCGCGGACAGGGATCCGCCGCAGGACCTTCAGCGTGTGCGGGTCGACGCGCGCGAGCCGGCAGCCGTCGCACGAGCCGCCGTCGAGCACGAGCCAGACCGCGCCTGCACCGGCTCCGATGCTGCCCTCGCCGTCGAGCGCCAACGGCACCGCGAGCGCGACGTGGCCGGAGACCCGGTTCGTGGCGGGGTCGATCCGCGTCAGCCCGGGTTGACGGCAGGTGGCCGTCCAGACGGCGCCGAAGCCGACGTCGCTCGCCTCGCACGGCCCCTGCGGCACGGGGATCCGCTTGACGACGCGGCCCGTCGCAGGGTCGAGGCGAATCAGGTCGCGCTGCCCCGACAGCCACACCCCGCCCGCGCCGGCGGCGAGCCAGTCGCCCTTGACGCTGATCGCCGTCGCACCGGCCGCAACCAGATCGGTCGGCGGCTTCTCCGCGCCGGCGGCGGCGCCGACGGCGACGCGCGAACGCGAGCGCGGCGACGAGGGCAGCTCGGATCACTCGTCGTCCTGGTCGCGCACCAGCTCGAGCGTCGCACAGTGCAGCCCCGCGATCGCGAAGTTGTGGCTCTCGGAGAAGTCGACCTGCACGCACCTCGACCCCGTGGCGCTCGAGCTCGGCGACCACCTTCGGCGAGCCGGCGTTCATCACGACCTTCCCGGGCGCGAGCGTGACAGCGTTGCAGGCGAGGTCCCAGTACTCCTCCGGCGGCACCTCGATCACCTTCCAGTCCTCGCGCATCAGGTAGCGGACGAAGCCGTAGTTGACGAGCTGCGGCGCGAGCACGGCGACGCGGTGGTCCGGAACCATCAGGAACATGTCCGCATGCGACGTGCCCCAGTTGCCGTCGTTGATCGTCTCGACCCAGCCCGGGCTGTGCGTCGTGATCAGCTCGATCCCGAGCCCGTTCAGGACGAACTCGATCTGCCTCAGCCCCTCTTCGTTCGCGACGACGCTCTCGTTGAAGACGAAGGTCTTCGCGTCGAGCCAGCGGCCGGCGCCCGGCTCGCCGACGCCCTTGCCGTGGATGGTGAGGTAGATCGGCACCTGCAGCGCCGTCAGCACCTTCGACCAGATCACCTCGCGGCCGCGCTGCCACGAGCCGAGGCCCATCCGGTGGACGATCGCGCCGCCGCGCACGACCAGCCCGCCGCCCGCGAGCGTGACGAGGTTCTT
Source organism: uncultured Gaiellaceae bacterium (assembly GCA_963808915.1). Lineage (GTDB taxonomy): Bacteria > Actinomycetota > Thermoleophilia > Gaiellales > Gaiellaceae > CAVTBT01. The sequence continues at coordinate 39,278 of CAWEHJ010000004.1, forward strand.
CAGGTAGCCGTACGCGCCGATCGCCGGGACCGGAGCCTCGATGAAGTTGACGCGGACGCCGTGGTCGGCGAGGACGGCGTAGTACTCGTCGAACTGGGCCTGGAGCCGGCCGAGGTCGGCGTTGCCCGCGCGTGACGAGTAGTAGTACTGCCACTCCTTCGCGTACTCGTCGCGGATCTCGTTCTCCGTCGGGCGCGAGACGAGCACCTCGCGCAGCGTCCCGATCCCCTCGGCGCCCCAGCGCCGGCCCCAGATCTGCTCGACCTCGTCGTAGAAGTCGATCTCGTGCAGCATCCAGTTCCGCAGCGGCTTGCCGGACTCGAACCACGGCAGGGTGTCGAGCACGGCCTGCTCGTCGTGTGTCTCGGCCTGGCGCGGCGACGAGTACGAGAGCTCGACGGTGTCGCCGTCCGCGGTGCGGATGCGGAACGGGACGGATTCACGCGTGCCGGTGCGGTCGTCGACGGTCGCCATTGGAGCCTCCTCGGACGTCAGGTGGGGGGCGTGGCCATTCCACGCCTGCCGCGATCACCTGTCAAGGATCAGCTGCGCAGGCGGAGTCCGATCAGCGCGAGCAGGTAGGCGACGCCGGCGACGGCACCGAGCTGCGAGTACGGGGTGCCGTCACGGCCGTGCGCCCACTCCCAGAAGCACATCCCGATCACGACCGAGATCAGCACGATCCCGCACAGCGCCGTCGCTGTGAGGTCGAGCGTGCGCCAGTACTCGTCGCGCCCGTCGCCGCGGAGCCCGCGGATCGTCTCGCTGCGGCCGCCAACGAGGAAGATCGCGCCGACGCCGAACAGGATCAGCATCGACTCGACCCCCTGCCGCGGGTTGTCGCCGATCCAGAACGCAACCAGGAAGCCGACGCCCAGCAGCGCGGAGAAGACCGGTAGGGACCACCAGGGCCAGCGGTTAGTGCTCAGCATGGAACACCTCCTCGACGGGCTTGCCGAAGAACCGGGCGAGGGCGAGGGCCAGTGGCAGGGACGGCACGTACCGCCCCTTCTCGATCGAGATGATCGTCTGCCGCGAGACGTCCAGCGACTGCGCCAGCTCGCCCTGCGACAGGCCTCGTTCGGTCCTCAGCTCTCGGATGTCGTTTCTCATCGCGCCTCATCGATGTCAAGTTTGCTTTACATGTAAAGCTAACTTGACAGGAGGCGAATGTCAAGGGTCCTTGACAGGCTTGCGAGCACGTGAGGGCTGCACGCGTTTCGGCTCGCCAGGCATCTTGGGGAAGTTCGGCGGGTAGGGCGCTTCGCCGACCCCCTCCTCCTCCTCGCGCTCGACCCACTCGAGCAGGAGCCGCAGGTCGCAGACCGCGTCGTCGATTCCCTCGTGCAGGTCGCCGAGCTCGGCGAAGCGCGCCGGCATCGTCGCGAGCGTGAAGTCCTCCGTCTCGACCTCGGGGAGCTCCTCCCAGGTCACGGGCGCCGAGACTGTCGCGTCCGCCCGGCCGCGCACGGAGTACGCCGAGGCGATCGTCCGGTCGCGCGCGTTCTGGTTGTAGTCGATGAAGACCCGCTCGCCTCGCTCCTCCTTCCACCAGGCCGTCGTGACGAGGTCGGGCAGGCGCCGCTCGACCTCGCGCGCGAACGCAAGGGCCGCGCGCCGGACGACCGGGAACTCCCAGTTCGGCTCGATCCGGCAGGCGATGTGGATGCCGCGGTTCCCGGAGGTCTTCGGCCAGCCCGTGTAGCCCAGCTCGTCCAGCACCTCGCGCACGAGCGCCGCCACCCGCTTGCCGTCGGCGAAGGTCGTGCCGGGCTGCGGGTCGACGTCGATCCGGAGCTCGTCCGGATGCTCGGTGTCGCGTCGCCGCGACGGCCAGGGATGGAAGTCGACCACCGCCAGGTTGGCCGCCCAGGCGACCTGCGCGATCTCGGTCACGCAGAGCTCGTCGGCGTGCCGCCCCGAGGGAAACGTGACGCGGGCGACCTCGATCCAGTCCGGCCGCTTCTCCGGCACGCGTTTCTGGTAGATCGCCTCGCCCTCGACGCCGTCCGGGAAGCGACGGAGCTGCGTCGGCCGCTCGTGTAATGCGCGCACGATCCCCTCGCCGACGGAGAGGTAGTAGCGGACGAGATCCAGCTTCGTCTCGCCCCGCGCCGGGAAGAGCACCTTGTCCGGATTGGAGACCCGGACGAGCCGTTCCCCGACCTCCAGCTCGATCGCCGGCGACGCCATCGGGACAACGCTACCCAGGTGGTACGCTCGCCGCTCGGCCGGTTTCCGCCTTTCACGGAGGGTCCTCGACATGCGAAAGCTTCTGCTTCTCCTCGTGGCGCTCGTGCCCGCGCTCGTCCTCGCCGCCTCCGCGACCGGTGGTCGCAGCGCACCGACGACGGCGTCGACGATCCCGGGCTGCGCCCGCGGCTCGCTGCACCTCGTCACGGCGAACACGCTCACCGTCGCCACCGACAACCCCGCCTACCCGCCCTGGTTCGGCGGCGACCAGAAGTCGCCGTGGAAGGTCAGTGACCCCCGTAGCGGCAAGGGCTACGAGTCCGCGTTCGCGTACGCGGTCGCGCGGCAACTCGGCTTTACGCGTGACCAGGTCAAGTGGGTCTACGCGCCCTTCCTGAAGGCGACCGCGCCCGGCCGGAAGTCGTTCGACTTCGACGTCAACCAGATCTCGTACTCGGCAGCCCGTGCGAAGGCGGCCACGTTCAGCAGCTCGTACTACGACGTGCGCCAGTCGGTTGTCGTGCGCAAGGGCACGCCGATCGCGAACGTCCGGTCGATGGCCGGCCTGAAGAAGTACAAGCTCGGCGCGCAGATCGGCACGACGAGCTACCAGTACATCCAGAACCGGATCAAGCCCACGCGTCAGGCGTCGGCCTTCCCGCAGAACATCGGCGCGATCACGGCGCTCAAGAACGGCCAGATCGACGGGCTCGTCGTCGACCTGCCGACCGCGTTCATCGTCACCGCGGTCCAGGTCCCGAACGGGAAGGTGCTCGGGCAGCTGCCTCGCGTGCCCGGCGGCGAGCATTTCGGGGCGCTGTTCCAGAAGGGCAATCCGCTCGTCGGCTGCGTCAACAAGGCGATCGCCCGCCTGAAGACGAACGGCACGCTGAAGACGCTCGAGCGGGTCTGGCTGCGCAAGGCGACCGGCGCGCCGAACCTCACGTAGCGCCCTGGACGAGCGCCGCTCGCGGATCCTCGAGCTGCGCGGCGGCGGCCCCGGACGGGCCGCCGCCGTCGCAGTCGTCTCGACGGTCGTCTTCATCGCGCTCGTCGCGCTCGTGATCACCCGCAGCCCCGGCTGGGAGGAGGTGAAGACGACCTTCTTCAACTGGGACGTCTTCAAGGACTCGTTCCCGGAGATCGCGGCCGCGTTCAAGCTCAACGTCAAGATCTTCCTGATCGCCGAGGCGTTCATCCTCGTCTTCGCACTGCTCCTCGCCGTGCTGCGGAGCCTCCCCGGGCCGGCGTTCTTCCCCCTCCGCGTGCTGGCGATCGTCTACGCCGACTTCTTCCGCGGCGTGCCGACGATCCTCGTGATCGCGCTGCTCGGCTTCGGCGCGCCCGCACTGGCCGTCGGCGTGCCGACGTCGGTCACGTTCTGGGGGATCGTCTCGCTCGTGCTCGTCTACACGGCCTACGTCTCCGAGGTCTATCGCGCTGGGATCGAGTCCGTGCATCCGAGCCAGGACGCCGCCGCCCGCTCGCTTGGCCTCTCGCACGGACAGTCGCTCCGGCATGTCGTGCTGCCCCAGGCCGTGCGGCGCGTGATCCCACCGCTCCTGAACGACTTCATCGGGCTGCAGAAGGACACGGCGCTCGTGGGAACCCTCGGCGCGATCGAGGCCTTCAACCAGTCGCAGATCGACGCGGCTGCGACCTTCAACTACACGCCGTACCTCGCGGCGGCGGTGCTGTTCGTGGCGATCACGATCCCGCTGGCCCGCTTCACGGACTGGCTCGTCGCCCGCGACCGGCGGCGGCAGCTGGCGTCCCGATGAGCGAGGCCCTCGTGGTCGAGGGGCTGCACAAGCGCTTCGGCAAGCTCGAGGTGCTGCGCGGGATCGATCTCACAGTCGCCGAGCACGATGTCGTCTGCCTGATCGGCGCGTCCGGCTCGGGGAAGTCGACGCTGCTCCGCTGCATCAACCTGCTCGAGCCGGTCGACGCGGGCCGGATCGTCGTCGCGGGTGAGGAGATCACGCGCCGCGGCGTCGACGTCAACCGGATCCGGCGCGGGATCGGAATCGTCTTCCAGGCCTACAACCTGTTCCCGCACATGAGCGTGCTGCGGAACGTGACGCTGGCCCCGCGTCAGGCGCTCGGTCTGCCGAGGCGGGACGCCGAGGCGGAGGCGCTCGAGCTGCTGTCCCGCTTCGGCCTCGCCGACAAGGCGCGCGAGTATCCCGACCGCCTCTCGGGCGGCCAGCAGCAGCGCGTCGCGATCGTCCGTGCACTGGCGATGAAGCCTCGCCTGATGCTGCTCGACGAGGTCACGAGCGCCCTCGACCCGGAGCTCGTCGCGGAGGTGCTCGGTGTGATCCGCGAGCTGGCGGAGGGCGGGATGACGATGCTGATCGCCACCCACGAGATGGGGTTCGCGCGCGACATCGCCGACCGCGTCTGCTTCCTCGACGAGGGCGTGATCCTCGAGCAAGGCCCGCCGGCGGAGATCTTCAGCGACCCGCGCGAGCCGCGCACCCAGCAGTTCTTGCAGCGGATCGTGGCTGCAGGCAGGCTCTGAGCGTGGTGCAGGACCCGCAGCGCATCGACCTCTCGATCGAGCCGCTCGACGACTATCTCGTCGTGCATCCGTCCGACGAGGAGACCGAGACGCGGGGCGGCCTGATCCTGCCGGCCTCGAGCGTGACGGAGTGCGCGACCGGCATCGTCACCGCGGTCGGTCCCGAGGCGGCGGGGCTCGAGCCGGGCGACAAGGTGCTCTTTCCCAAGGAGGCGGGCTTCGACGTCCGCCTCGCCGGGACCGAGGTCAAGGTGCTCCGGCGCGCCGAGCTGATCGCCCGCGTGCACGACTGATTGCGACGGCCACGCGCTCCACGCCGAGGCGAGCGCCTAGACGCCGCACGTAGGAATCTGCACGGGCCCGCAGAACCAGCCCCGCGGGGTCGTCACAGCGAGCGGAGGATGCGATGACAACGGTGGACATGATGTTCGACGAGCGCGAAGTGCTCGAGGAGGCGTCGAGACGCTGGTGGCTCTTCCTCGTGACCGGCATCGCGTGGCTCGTCTTCGCCCTGCTGGTCTTCCAGTGGGACTTCACGACGGTGTACGCGGTCTCGATCCTTTTCGGCTGCGTTGCCTTCGCGGCGGCCGTGAACGAGTTCCTGCAGATGACCGTTTCGACGACCGGCTGGAAGATCGTGCACGCGATTCTGGGGGTGCTGTTCGTCCTCGCCGGCTTCTGGGCGTTCATCCACCCGCACAATGCGTTCGCGACGATCGCGGCCCTGATGGGCTTCCTTCTGCTCTTCAAGGGGATCTTCGACCTGACGGTCGCGTTCGTCGCCAAGTCGCAGTTCGAGCTGTGGTGGCTGCAGCTGGTCGTCGGGATCATCGAGATTCTGGTGGCCTTCTGGGTCGCGGGCAGCTTCCGCGACCAGGCGATCCTGCTGGTCGTCTACGTCGGCGTGATCGCGCTGTCCCGCGGGATCACGGAGCTGTTCCTCGCGTTCAAGCTCAAGGGCCTCAAGCGGCAACTCGCATAGACGGGAACCCGCTCACCGAGCGGGTTCCCTGTCACCTAACCGAGCGGAGGGGGAGAGATTTGAACTCTCGATCCGCCTTACGACGGATAACGGTTTTCGAGACCGCCGCATTCGACCGCTCTGCCACCCCTCCGTGCGACGCATCAGGGTAACCGTCATCTCCCGCTCCGCGCCTCGCGTTCTCGGCGCTTCGCTCCGCGTGCGCGGCCGGAGGGGATAGTGCGTCAGCACAGACCCGGAGAGCCGCGTGCGCGGAGCGGAGCGAGGCGGCGCCAGAGGCCGGCTCTGCCGGCCGGCAGGCGGCGCCGCCCGAGGACGTGAGGCGGAGAAGGAGGGATTCGAACCCTCGATGGAGGTTTCTACCCCCATAACGCCTTAGCAGGGCGCCGCCTTCAGCCACTCGGCCACTTCTCCGCGAGGACGGCCATGGTACCGCAGCCTCCACCACGAAAATCCCCCTTCGGAGGCATGGCACCCCAGTGGGGATCGGGCAGTCTTCGCGAGCCGGTTCTCCCCCTCAGATCGGCACCTGCGGCGCCCGTTTCTGCGGCATTCAGAAGCGGGCGCTTCGCATTTCAGGGCTCGAGGTCGCCGCCGTTCAGCCGGTCGTTGAACGGGTCGGCGCGCAGTCGCTCCGCTGCCTCGTGCCGGCGGCGCTCCTCCTCGTGGATCTCCTCGTCGAAACGGGTCTCTCGCGAGATCGGCTCCTCGGCGACCGGGTCGAGCGGGACGTCGCTCGGCGCGGGCAGGGCAAGCGGTCGCCGCTGACGCTGCAGCACGTAGAGCCCCAGACCGATGCCGGCCGCGAGGGCCGCCCCGGCAGCGACAAGTGAGGTCCAGGAGCGCATGGCGAACAGGTACCCGAGAGCAGTCTGCACGAAAACGAGGCGCGGCTAGGCTTACGCGGCCCGGAGAGGTGTCCGAGCGGCCGAAGGAGCGCGACTGGAAATCGCGTACGCGTCGAAAGGCGTGTCGCGGGTTCAAATCCCGCCCTCTCCGTTGGTGAGCGCGGGGCGACCTGCGGGTCGCCCCGCGCTGCGAGACTCCGGCGATGCTGACCGCGGCGCTACCTCCGGCACTCGGGCGCGCGCTCGCCGAGCTCGACCCGCCGTCGGCAAGGGCCAGCGCCGAGCTGTCGGCCCGCTACCGCGACGAAGCGGCTCCCCGCGGCCCCGTCGCACGAACAGTGGACGAGGTCGCCGCATACGCCGCCGCACGCCTGCCGGCCACCTACGCGGCGATGAGGATCGCGCTCGGGGAACTCGCCGCGCGCTGCCCGTCGTTCGCTCCCGAGCGTCAGCTCGACCTCGGGGCGGGGCCAGGCACGGCGCTGTGGGCGGCCGCCGACGTCTGGCCGACGCTGGCCACCCTTACCGCCGTCGAGGCGGAGCCGCGCATGGCCGAGCTCGGCCGTGCCCTCGCAGCCGCGTCCGGCCACGCCTCGATCAGGGACGCGGTCTGGATCGACGGCAGCCTGCCCCCGGCGATCCCGAGCGGGCGCTTCGACCTCGTCACCCTGGGCTACGTGCTCGCAGAGCTGAGCGAGGCAGAGCTCGAGACAACCGTCGACCGCGCCTGGGCTGCGGCCGAAGCGCTCGTCGTGGTCGAGCCCGGGACACCCTCCGGCTACCGCCGCATCCTCGCCGCGCGCGACCGGCTGCTCGGGCTTGGCGCTGCGCTCGCCGCGCCGTGCCCGCACGAGCGCGGCTGCCCGCTCGCTGCGACCGAGGACTGGTGCCACTTCGCGGTCCGCCTACCGAGGAGCTCTGCGCACAGGCAGGCGAAGGCGGCCGAGCTTGGGCACGAGGACGAGAAGCTGTCCTACGTCGCCATGATGCGCGCCCCCGTCGAGCGGGCAAGAGCGCGCGTGCTCCGCCACCCGCAGGTGCGGCCCGGGCACGTGCTCCTCGAGCTCTGCATGGACGACGGGGTCGCGCCCGTGACGGTGTCGAAGCGGGACCGGGAGCGCTATCGGCGCGCCCGCAAGGTCTCGTGGGGCGAGGATCTCGGCTGAAGAAGAAGAGAGGCCCCGTCTCCGGGGCCTCTCGAGCGAGCGCGGTACTGGAGAGCGTTACTGGCGCGTCTTCAGCCGGACGCAGTTTGCGTAGGCGTTCTGGTGGGTCTTGCCCTTGCCGTACTTCGTCGTGAAGGCCGCCGCATTGGCGGTCTTCTCGGCCGTGCAGGCGACCGTGGCCGCCGTCAGCGAGCGAGCATGGGCGTTGTACTTGGCCTTGGACTTCGAGGCGACGCACTTCGACTTCGCCTTGGCGCCCTTGACCGACTTGCAGGCGACCTTCGCCGAGGCGACGGCGAGCGTGCGGGTCCGGGCGAAGTGCGAGACGCACTTGCCGAACGCGTTCGGAGCGGTGCCGAACATCGCCGCGAACTCGGTCGGGTGCTGCGCCTTGAACGTCTTGCACGTCCAGGCCGGGTTCAGACCGGTCGGAGGAGTGACCTGGCCCCAGGTGAACACGTTGGCGTTGATCGTGGCCTTGCGCAGGAGCACGGTCTGCTCCTTGTCGCCCGGATCGAACGACCAACCGCCGTCGACGACGAAGCGGATCTCGTCGATCGCCATCGAGCCGAGCAGCGTCTTGGCGTGCGCGTACGTGTCGTAGAACGTGCCGCCGGCGAACTTCGACGTGTCGAAGCGCGTGTCGAGCGACCCGATCAGGTTGCCGCTGTCGATCCACGTGTTCGGCGCGCAGACGAAGTCTCCGGCCGTCAGCGTCCCGAGGTAGACGAACAGGTTGTTGTCCGTCCCCGCGAAGTCGATCTCGTAGCGCGGCGAGCCGCCCTTGCAGGCGTCGTCGGTGACGTTGAACTCGGCCTGCAGCGTCGCGAGCGAGTTGAAGTCGGTCACGCCGGTACCGGTGAACTTGACGCCGCCGAAATCGTCGGCGGGCGTGGCCGGGACGGAGGTGTCGGAGACGATCTTGACGTGGTCGCCCTCGACCGTCGCCGAGCCGAACAGCGTGGCGGTGGCCGCACTCGCGACACCCGCCAGTACAAGGCCCGCCGTCGCAACAACGACGAGCATCATCATCATCTTTCGCATGGTCATAGTCCCCTTTCGCTGGGCGTTTCAGGAGCAGAGGTGCCCGGCTGGAGACCGCAGGCAACGCCGAACGGCAGGTCTTTACAGAACGCTCATTCGCCGCGCGTGCTCGTCGACACGAAGGCGGCGACGTCCTGGATCTGCTCGTCGCTGAGCTGGCCCTTGAAGGAGGGCATGACCCCCTTGCCCTCGCTCACGCGCTCGACGACCTTGTCCGCGCTCGGCTTGACATCGTCGAGGTTCGGCCCGACGTTGCCGTTCGAGCCGGCGGCCCGCAGCGTGTGACACCCGGTACACCCGGCGGAGAGGAAGACGGCCTTGCCGGCGGTCGCGTTGCCTCCGGCCTCCCCACCGGTGGTGGTCGGCGCGGTCTCGGTCGGCGCGGTCGTCGTCTCCTCGGTCGTCGCCGGTGTGGACTCACCGGTCGTAGCCGGCGCGGTCGTCTCGCCGGGCTGGGTCTCGGTGGCGACGGCGCCCTCGTGCTCGCCCTCCTCGCCGCCGGTCGCGAGCACGACGGAGGTCAGCATGGCTGCGAACAGGATCACCGCGCCAAAGGTGAACCACCCCATGCTCTCGCCCGGGAAGTCGGGCCGATAGCGGGGGATCACCATCGACGCGAGCAGCGCGCAGACGATGAAGATCCCCGCCACGATCACCAGCACGGTGTCGCCGCCTGTCAGCCCCAGCAACATCGGCGGGACGCTACCACGGCTCTCAGGCCCGCTCGACGGACGTGTCCGGTGCGGTCATCTGGCGTACGCCGCAGGGTGGTTTAGGCTCTCCGCTGGTGAGTGGGGACGAGCGGCTCGAGGCGTACGCGCGCCTCGCAATCGAGGTCGGAGCGAACGTCGGCGAGGGCCAGGACGTCTGGATCCTCGCGTTCCCCGAGCACGCTCCGCTCGTCCGCGCGATGGCCCGGGTCGCCTATGCGAACGGCGCGCGGCACGTCGTCACCGACTACCGCGACCAGCACGTCCGGCGCGCGCAGATCCAGCATGCACCCGAGGAGCTGCTCGACTGGACGCCGCCCTGGTTCCTCTCGCTCGCGCAGCACTTCAATGCGAACGGAGGCGCTGTGATCCAGATTCTCGGCGACCCCGACCCTGAGCTCTTCGCCGACCTCGACGGACGGCTCGTTGCGAGATCCCGCATGCGCGGGCTCTCGGAGCTGCTGCTCAAGGCGCAGAACGAGCGGATCGTCAACTGGTCGATCGTCGCCTTCCCCAACGAGGGCTGGGCGCGAACGGTCTTCGGCGAGCCCGACGTGGAGCGGCTGTGGGACGCCGTCGCGGCGGCGACCAGGCTCGACGAGCCCGACCCCGTCGCCGCCTGGCAGGCGCACATCGACCGGCTCGTCGAGCGCGTCACGCTCCTGAACGAGCGCGGCTTCGACTCGCTGCGCTTCCGCGGGCCCGGCACCGATCTGACCGTCGGGCTGATCGAGGGCGGTCACTGGCACACCGCCAGCGAGGAGACGACCCGCGGCCGGCGCCACGTCGTCAACATGCCGACGGAGGAGGTCTACACCACGCCGCATCGCCTCCGGACCGAGGGGAAGGTGCGCGCGACGCTGCCGCTTGCGGTCGCCGGCACGATCGTCCGCGATCTCGAGCTCACGTTCGCCGGCGGCCGCGCGGTCTCCGTCGACGCCACGACGGGCGCGGACGTCGTGCGCGGCCAGATCTCGACCGACGCGGGCGCGGCGTTCCTCGGCGAGGTGGCGCTCGTCGACGGCGAGTCGCGCGTCGGCCGCACCGGCCTCGTCTTCCTCAACACGCTCTTCGACGAGAACGCGACCTGCCATATCGCCTACGGCGGCGGCTCGCTTTCGACGATCAACGGCCACGAGTCGCTGACGCCCGAGCAGCTCCAGGCGCGTGGCTACAACGAGTCGGTCGTGCACACGGACTTCATGATCGGCGGCCCGGAGGTGGAGGTGGATGGGATCGGGCCCGGTGGCACGGCTGTGCCGCTGCTTCGCGCCGACGAGTGGCAGCTGCGCTGAGGCCGTGGCGGGCCACATGGCCCGCCACGGCCTCTCGGCGTTCCTACTCGCAGCCCGACTGGATGCCGTGGTCGGTCTGCCGCGCGTCCTGCGCGTTGCCTTGACCGGTGCACCAGGCGCTCTGATCGAGCAGCGACCCGCCCGCGTTACCGGGCTTGTCCATCCCCCAGGCCGGGACCGGCACGCCGATCGACGGCAGCCAGACCCAGTTGCCCTCGATCACCGGCGCCGAGCAGGTCATGCCACAAGCAGCCGGCGCGCGGCTGACGTTCGCACACGAGTGTGCGAACGCGGCCTGGGCCGACAGCAACGTCACCGCAGATGCGACCGCGGCGAACGCGGCCACACGACGTAGCCTCATGCTTCTCCCCTTCCGTCGATTTCCCCCCGTTCGCGATGCTGGCAGACGACGACGACCGGGTCAATGGGAACGGCCACGGAAGCGGCTAAAGTAGGCCGCTCCCGGGCGCATAGCTCAGCGGGAGAGCGCTCGCTTCACACGCGAGAGGTCCCTGGTTCGATCCCAGGTGCGCCCATCGCGACCCGCGCAGCCACGGCGAATCCGCATGGTTGCGCGGGTCACGTGTGCCGCTGATCGGACGTGAGAGGCGATGCGTGATTCGAGGGACTCGCTCGCGCCGCTCGCTAAGCGTTCGCGACGACCTCTCGCACCTCGGCGCTTTCGAGCGTCACCGCGTCAGGAACGTTCGTGCGGATTCCTTCTACCGCGGCTCGAGCTGCGTCCTCCGACTCGAACAGGATCATCGACTGCCCGTTGCCTCCGTCGTCAGAGCGGGTCCAATAGCCGGCAATGAAGCCGGGCGCCTGCGAGACGCGTGGCACGACCATCTCGGTCAAGGCCTTCTGAGCGGCCTCCGGGTCGCTGATCGAGACGCGTACGACGACTGCGTGCATGGCGCTCCTCCAGTCAGTAGTAGGCCGAGAAGCCTACGCCTTGCTGGCGGCACGAGGCTAGGCTCGGGCGAGGATGCCGCTGCAGAACCGGGTCACGCCGCTCGGCGAGCTGATCGCCGTTCCGGCACGCGGGCTCGTCTACGGGAATCGCGGCTGCATCCACGACGCGGCCGGGCGGATCCGCCCTCGCCACCCGACCAGGCGCTGGATCGCCTGCCGGCTCGAGTTCAAGGGCTGGCACCGCGGGCCGCTGCTGCAGCCGGGGAAGTTCACCGAGCTCTTCTTCCTCGACGAGGCGACGGCGCTCGCGGCCGGGCACCGGCCCTGCGCGCTCTGCCGCCGCGCGGACTACGACCGGCTCACCGAGCTCTGGCGGCGACTTCACCCCGGGCAGGTCGGAGCGGATGCGATCGACCTCCAGCTCGAGGCTGAACGGCGCCAGCCCGGCTCGGGCGAACGGCGGCTCCACGAGACGGCGCTCGACGACCTGCCCGACGGTGCTTTCGTGCTGCGCGACGGCGCTGCTTGGCTCGTCCTCGGCAGCGAGCTGCTGCGCTGGACGCCGTCCGGCTACGCGGAACGGACACCGCGACCCACCGGGCAGCGCGCGGAGCTGATCACGCCGCCTTCGCTGGTCGAGCTGCTCCGGACCGACCGCGAGCCGGCGGTGCCGCTACTCCACCCGTCCGCAACCGGCCTCCCGCCGCAGGTCGCCGCCTACCTCGTCGCGCTGGTCGCCGAGCTGCGGAGGCTGCTCGGCAGCGAGCTCGTCGGCGTCTACGCCGGCGGCTCCCTCGCGCTCGCGGCGTACGAGCACGGTCGCAGCGACCTCGACGTCGCCGTCGTCGCACGCGGACATGTGGCTCCGCCTCTCAAGAAGGACCTCGCCGCCGCGCTCGACCACCGGCGGCTGCCCTGCCCGGCGCGCCGGCTCGAGCTCGTCCTCTACCCGCTCTCGGTCACGTCGGCGCCGACCACGGCTCCCGGCTTCGAGCTGAACCTGAACACCGGCGGCGACATCTCTACCCGCGCCGAGCTTGCTCCTGTCGACGGAGAGAGCCACTGGTTCGCGATCGACCGGAGCATCCTCGCCCGTCACGGCGTCGCACTCCACGGCCCACCGGCGGCGACCGTCTTCGCCGACATCCCCCGAGACGTGCTCGTGCCGCTGGTCGCGGACTCGCTCCACTGGCATGGTCGCGGGGTCGGCCGCGGCGACGACGCGGTGCTGAACGCGTGCCGCGCGTATCGCTTCGTCCGCGAGGACGTCTGGTCGACGAAAGGCAATGCGGGCCGCTGGGCGCTCGAAAGGCTCGAGCCGCGGGAGCTTGTCGCCGAGGCGCTCGAGGCGCGGAAGGGCATCGACACCCTCGAGCCCGACCGCGTCCACGTCTTCGTCGAACGTGTCGCCGACCTGATCGGTGCGAGGAGGCCCGGAGCCGGACCCCCTCGCTCCCTGGCAGACGGTTAGCTGAGGTTCTTCTGCTTCGCGATCGCGCCGGCGAGCAGGTCGCCGGTCATGAACATGTGCTCGTAGGCGGAGTGGTACTTCGTGGCCGCCAGGCCGTAGTTGCCCGCCGCATAGGCGTCGAGCTGGCCCTTGAGCTCGAGCACGTGGCCGAGCAGGTCGTTGCGAACCGCCAGCTTCGGCAGGCCGGTTGCACCGGCGAGGAAGTCGCCGAACTTGACGGTGTAGGTCTGCAGGTTGGCGACGGCCTTCGCCTTGGCCGCCTTGTTCTTCTTTGCGGTGGCGACCGTGTAGTCGACGAAGAACTTGATGTGGGCGCGCCACATGAACGGCCCGTTGAGGAAGACCTCGCCAGCCTTCGCTCCGTAGACGGACGCGATCGACTTCGAGAGCGCGACGGAGTTTCGGTCGAGCGCCTTCGCGGCCGCCGCGAACGCGGGCGAGCCCTTGACGCCGAGGTTCGTGGCGTTCATCGCCAGCACGGCGTGCTCGCCGAGCTGCTTGTCGAGCAGCACGCGCAAATCGGACTTCGTCAGGGCGGCGGAGGTCTGCGCGTGCATGTGCATCCCGGCCGGATGTGACATCTGGGTGCTGCCGTTGGTCGCGAACGCCGCGACCGCGACGACGACTGCGAGAGCGGTGGCGCCGAAGAGCGACACGATGAGCTTGGAACGCATTCGAGAGTCCCTTTCGTCGGAGTTTTGTCCGGGTAGTTCGCCGGCCGTCGCTCCGCGGTTCGGGCCCCGAACGCACGAGAGCCGGCTTCCGCCGGCCCTCCGAGCGAACTGGCCTCGTGCGCCTTAGAAGCGGCCGCGGCCGAAAAAGCCGAGCAGCGCAAGCACGAGGACGATGATGAGGATGATCCAGAGCAAGCTCATTGCGTTCTCCTCCGTCGGTGTCCGCAACACAACGGTAATCCGCCCGAAATGGTTGCGGGTGCGCTCTCCCCACTACTCGACCGCAGCTGCCGGACGGGACCTCCGACCTGCCGATTTGGGCCGACCGGCCCCTTGCCGCGGGGTCGCGCCTCGTGCACTCTGGGTTGATGCAGCCCGACTACGCGCCGGACCTGCTCGCGCGGGCGGACGAAGCCACGAGTCTTCCCCGCCTCGGCGGCATGGCGCGACCGAACGGCGTCGTCATCGTCAGCGAGCGCCATTGGGCCTTCGCCCGCGTCGACGGCCGGGTCTTCGAGGGCGAGATGCCGGCCCGTCGCTCCCGAGCCGCGCACGTGCCGCTCGTCCGCGGACTGCTCCGGATCGCGGCGTCGATGACGCCGCTCGTCAAGGGCCAGGGAGTCGCCGGGAAACGCGAGCGCCTCTTCCTGCTGGCCGCGGTCGCGGCGCCGTTCCTGTTCTGGGCGCTTCCCGACACGATCGGGCTCGTCGCCGGGATCGCGATCTCGATCGCCCTCGTCGGCTGGATCATGCGCGGCCGGACGCTTCGCCTGCACGGCGCGGAGCACCGCGCGATCGCGGCGGTCGAGGAGCGCCGGCTGGCCTCGACGTGGCGCGGGGAAGCGCGACCCACGCGCTTCTCGCCCCGCTGCGGCACGAACTTCGCGGCCCTCGCCCTTCCCGTGACCGCGGTCATCGACGCCGTCTGGCCGTTCTCGCCGGCGCCCTGGGCACCGGCGATCGTCGCGGTGCTCTCGCTGGCGCTGACCATGGAGCTCTGGCAGGCCGTCCAGCATCCCGCGGGGCGTCTGCTCCAGCCGCTCCTGATCCCCGGACTCGGCCTCCAGCGCCTGACGACTCGCGAGCCGGCGCTCGCCGAGACGCGGGTCGCGCTCGCAGCCGTCGAGTCGGTCCTGCGCCGCGAGCTCTAGCACCAGGCGCGGTGCTACGCTGCGGCCGCCCGGTCGCGCTAGGTGGGGAGTTAGCGGTTCCCTGAACCCGACATCCGCTCCATGCGGGGCCGAACGCCGTCCGAGGGCGGCTTCGTCGGGATTGGATCTGCGCACGTGGTGTTGACAGATCGGGTCCCGCGCACTGGGAGCATCCGAACCGCGTCAGGTCCGGAAGGAAGCAGCGCTAAGGATCTCCTCCCAGGTGCCGCGGTCACGCCCGATCCGAGCCGGCGACGCAGACACCTCCGGTGAGGTTGGTTCGAAGACGGAGCGCGCGACCGGGCACCTCCACCCTCTAGGATCGACGGAGTGACCGCGCTCTACCGCAAGTACCGCCCGCAGGACTTCGACGAGGTCGTGGGGCAGGAGGCGGTCGTCCGCACGCTGCGAAACGCGATCGCGCACGACCAGGTGCGCCAGGCCTATCTCTTCGCCGGACCGCGCGGGACCGGGAAGACGTCGATGGCCCGGATTCTGGCCAAGTCGCTCAACTGCGCGCAGGGCCCGACAGCGACACCGGACGGGACGTGCCACGCCTGCACCTCGATCGCGGGCGGCACCTCGATGGACGTGATCGAGATGGACGCCGCCTCGCAGCGCGGGATCGACGACATCCGCGAGATCCGCGAGCGCGTCGTGCTCCAGCCCGCCGAGGGCCGCTTCAAGGTCTACATCCTCGACGAGGCGCACCAGCTCACCGACGCGGCCTGGAACGCGCTGCTGAAGCTGATCGAGGAGCCGCCCCCGCATCTGCTTTTCGTCTTCTGCACGACCGACCTGGCGAAGGTGCTGCCGACCGTCCGCTCGCGCTGCCAGACGTTCATGTTCCAGCGGCCGCGCCTGCCGGACCTCGTCAAGGTGCTGCGCAAGGTCGCCGACGGCGAGGCGATCGAGGCGCCCGACGCCGCCCTCGCGCTGATCGCCCGCGGCGCGCGCGGCTCGTTCCGCGACGCCGAATCGATCCTCGACCAGCTCTCGGCGGCGACCGAGAAGCAGGTGAGCGTCCAGTCGGTGCTGCAGCTGCTCGGCGCAGTGGAGGAGGACTCGCTCTTCCGGCTCTGCGACACGGTGGTCGACCGCGACACCGCCGGCGCGCTCGTCTTCATCGAGGAGCTCGCCGAGCAGGGGCAGGATCTCGGCCGGCTCGTCACCGACCTGCTCGAGCATCTCCGCCACCTCCTGCTCGTCCAGCACGTCGGCCACGTGCCCGAGTCGCTGCCGGTGACCGAGGAGACGCGCGACCGGCTGCGCGAGCAGGCGAACCAGCTGCCGCAGGCGACCGTGCTCCGGCTCGTCGACCTGCTCGCCGTCGCCGTGGACGACATGCGCCAGGGCGGCGACCCGCGGCTCCCGCTCGAGCTCGCGCTCGTCAAGGTGACGCGGCCGCAGGCCGACCTGGCGCAGCGAGACGCTCGCCTTCCGCGTCGAGCGGCTGGAGGAGGCCGCGAAAGCGGCCTGTCCGCGCCAGCGGACCAGTGGAGGGGGCGCGGGGGAACCGGGAGGTTCCCCCGCCAGAGCTCGCGCAGCCCGACCCGCCGCAGCCCGACCCCGCCGACGCTCCCCCGCTCGAGCTCGAGCGCCTCCAGGACGCCTGGCGCCGAAGCGTCGTCCCCGCGGTGCCGATCCACGTCCAGGCGCTGCTGCAGCAGGCGCACCCCGCCGGCCTCGACGACGACACGGTGACCCTCGAGTTCGCCTCCTCGGCCGACTTCCACCGCCGGCAGATGGAGGAGCCCAAGAACCTGTCGATCGTCCGCGAGGCGCTCTACGAGGTCACCGGTCGCCGGCTGGCCGTTGCGACCGCGCTCGGCGAACCGGAGGAGTCGGAGGCGGGAGAAGAGGAGACGCTCTCCGAGGAGGCGCTGATCTCCATGTTCAAGGACACCTTCGACGCGCGAGAGATAGAGGAGCCGTAGTGGACATCAACAAGCTGATGCAACAGGCCCAGCAGATGCAGGAGCAGATGGCGCAGCTCCAGGAAGAGGCCCGCGACGAGGTCGTCGAGGCATCCGCCGGGGGCGGGATGGTGACCGTCAAGGCGAATGGCGCCGGCGAGGTCGTCGCCGTCGTGATCGACCCGGCCGCAATCGACCCCGACGATCCGGACCTGCTCGCGGACATGGTGATGGCGGCGACGAACGAGGCGCTCCGCTCGGCGCAGGCGCTCGTCGAGTCGAAGGTGAAGGGGATCCTGCCGCCCGGGTTGTCCGGCCTCGGTCTGCCAGGGATGTAGTCCGAAGCGGACGACTACGCTGCGGCCATGCTCAGCCCGGCCGTCGACAACCTCGTCGCTCAGCTGACGCGCCTGCCCGGGATCGGCACGCGGACGGCGCAGCGGCTCGCGTTCCACCTCCTCTCGACGCGGAAGGAGGACGCGCTCGCGCTCTCGACGGCGATCCAGGACGTGAAGGAGCGGGTCGGCTTCTGCCGCGAGTGCGGCAACCTGACGGAGGAGGAGCTCTGCTCGATCTGCAACGACGCGCGACGCGACCGAACCGTCGTGTGCGTGGTCGAGCAGCCCGTCGACGTGCTCTCGCTCGAGCGGACGCACGAATATCGCGGGCTCTACCACGTGCTGGGTGGCTCGCTCTCGCCGCTGGACGGCGTCGAGCCGGAGGA
Source organism: uncultured Gaiellaceae bacterium (assembly GCA_963808915.1). GTDB lineage: Bacteria > Actinomycetota > Thermoleophilia > Gaiellales > Gaiellaceae > CAVTBT01. Next base: position 56,891 of record CAWEHJ010000004.1, read on the forward strand.
CCTCCGGCTCGGTGACCTGATCCGGCGCGTCGAGCAGGGCGGGATCGAGGAGGTCGTGCTCGCGACGAATCCGAACATGACCGGCGAGGCGACCGCGGCCTACGTCGCCGAGCGTCTCCGCGACCGCGTGCGCGTGACCCGGCTGGCGAGCGGGCTGCCCGTCGGCGGCGATCTCGAGTACGCCGACGAGGTCACCCTGGGCAGGGCGCTGACCGGCCGGCGCGAGCTCTAGGGCGCCCAAGAAAAAACCCGCTCTTTGCGAGAATCCGTCGGGACGGGCACTTGCACGCCGAGTGCCGAGCCAATACGTTCTCCCTAGCTGAGCCGACGGGCTTTCGGGTTCGTCGGTTCGGCCCTTTTTTATGGGCTTTTTCGGAGCCCGCAGGGCCGACCTCGGATCGCTCGCCTAGACTTTTCGCGATGTCAGCACAGTCTCGCATCGGCGTCGTCGGCGCCACCGGAGCGGTCGGCACGATCACGCTGCAGCTCTTGCGCGAGCGCGGGTACGAGCACGTGCGGGTGTTCGCGTCGGCTCGCTCGGCCGGCCGTGCGCTGGACGGCCTGGTCGTCGAGGAGGCGACACCGGAGGCGCTCGCTGCCGGCGGGCTCGACCTGTGCCTCTTCTCCGTCGGAACGGGAGCGAGCCGCGAGCTCGTGCCCCACGCAGTCCGGGGCGGCGCGGTGGTCGTGGACAAGTCCTCCGCGTACCGGCTGGCCGACGGCGTGCCGCTCGTCGTTCCGGAGGTGAACGGCGAACGAGCGCACGAGCACGACGGGATCGTCGCCAACCCGAACTGCTGCGCGATCCCGCTCACATGCGCGCTCAAGCCGCTGCACGACGCTGCCGGGCTCACGCACATCCGCGTCTCGACCTACCAGTCCGTCTCCGGAGCAGGCGCCCAGGCGATGGAGCGGCTGCGCGCCGAGCGGCCGGACGAGCACGACCTGCGCATGGACTGGGACTTCGACGGCGTCGAGTTCGACGAGGAGGCGAAGCTCCGCGACGAGACGCGCAAGATCCTCGAGTTGCCGGACCTGCCGATCAGCGCCACCTGTGTCCGCGTGCCCGTGCTCGTCGGTCACGCCGAGTCGATCTGGGTCGAGACGGAGGAGCCGCTGAGCGCGGAGCAGGCGACGAGCATCCTCGGCGGCGGCCCCGGGAATCCGGCTCGAGGACTTCCCCACTCCGGGCAAGGCGGCCGGCGGCGACGACGTGCTGGTCGGCCGGATCCGCCGCGACCCGACCTCCGCCGACGGCCTGGTGCTCTTCCTCGCCAGCGACAACCTCCGCAAGGGCGCGGCGCTGAACGCGATCCAGATCGCCGAGCTGCTGCTCGAGCAGCGCGCGATCGCCGCGTAACGCCTACACGTCTGCGGCGCCCGGGAAGACGCCCTCGGGATCCGGGGCGGCCGCTCCTCCGGCTAGGATCGCCGCCGATGCTGGCGGCCGTCGCCACCGCGCTCACGCTGCTCCTCTCGCCGTCGGCCGCCACCGCGGCGCAGCCGCGGCCGGCGACGCTGATCGCCTTCGGGGATGCGGCCGACTGCAAGGTGCAGACCGACAGCGCGGTCGCGGCGGTCGTCGCGAGGATCCCGGGCACGGTCGCCGTGCTCGGCGACTCGGTGTACGAGCGGGGCACCGCCGACGAGTTCCGCCGCTGCTACCTCCCCGTCTTCGGCCGGTTCCTGCCGCGGACGCGGGCCGCGCTCGGCAACCACGAGTACGGCACCGGGAACGCGGACGCGGCGATCTCGACGTTCCGGCTGCCGCGGCGCGGCTGGTACAGCTACCGGCTCGGTGCCTGGCACGTGGTCGTGCTCAACTCGAACTGTTCGCAGGCGGGCGGCTGCGGGGCCGGCTCGCCGCAGGAGCTCTGGCTCCGACGCGACCTGGCCGCCAACCAGGCCGTCTGCACGGTCGCCTACTGGCACCACCCGCGCTGGAGCTCGGGCCTGCACGGTTCCGACTCGACGATGGCGACGCTCTGGAACGACCTCGTCCGCGCCCGCGCCGACGTCGTCCTCGCGGGGCACGACCACCACTACGAGCGCTTCGCGCCGATCGGCGGCATCCGCTCGTTCGTCGTCGGCACCGGCGGGAGGAGCCACTACCCCGTCCTGATCCGCCGTCCTGGCAGCGCGGTCGTGAACGACAGGACGTTCGGGGTGCTGCGCCTCACGCTGCGCGCGACGGACTACTCGTGGACGTTCGTGCCGGTCGCCGGCTCGACGTTCACGGACGCCGGCACCGGACGCTGCCGCTAGGGGCGCGGCGGAACGGGCACCGGCTCGGGGAGGAACGCCTCCTTCACGCGCCGGAGGACGCTCGCCCTCCGCCCCTCGAACACGGGCTGGAGCCCGCCGAGCTCCAGACGCGCGAGCTCGACGTTCCCCTGGGCGCGCACCGTGTGGAAGCCGAAGTCGCCGAGGAAGTCGCGCGGGAAGACGGTCCTGTGGACGAGGAAGCGCTCGTAGGCCGACTCGCCCTCGGGGTAGCGGTAGGCGAACGCCTCGAGCGCGCGCGCGCCCTTGTCACGAGCCTCGCCGATCGCCGCCAGGAAGAGCGACTGCTCGACCCACGGTGCCGCCCGCTCGACGAGGTAGGCGCAGGTGACGAGCACGGCGTCGTCCGACGGCGGCCCCGCCGGCAGGTCGGCGGCACGAGGGAACAGCACGGCCGGGCCGTACTGCATCGACCCGAGCGTCCGGCCGTCGTCGTCGCGGTAGAGCACCCCCCACGCGCCCCAGTCGTCCTCGGCCCGCTCGATCCAGCGGGACTTGTCGGGTGCTCGCGTCCCGCGGGACTGCCACCAGACGCACTCGTGACAGACGGTCGGCGCGTGCTCGAGCGTCGCTCCGGTCAGACCGTCGACGCGGCTCGCCACTAGCTGCCCGGCGCCGCGATCTCGTCGACGATCACGTCGACCCGCAGCGGCCGCACGTCGGCCATCCGCAGCAGGTAGTCGCCAACCCGTCGCTGCGTCTCCGCCCCGAGCTCGGGCACGTTCGACCCCCAGTCGACGGCGAGATGGAGCTCGACGGCCACGCCACCGTCCCCGTCCTCGATCCGGACGCCCTTGTGGCGGTGCAGCGCGCTCTCGACGAGCCCGCGCACCCCGTCGACCTCGCACGCCGCGTCGGCCGCGTACCTGGCGAGGATCTCCGGCGAGATCACTGCGTGCCCCTCCACGCCTCGATTCTAGGCGGCGCGGCGCAGCACGAGCTCCGTCGCCTCCGGGCGGGCGAAGTAGCGGAACGGGACGAACGTCGTGCCGAGTCCGGCAGAGACGTGCAGCGCGGTCTCCCCGTACCGGTACAGCCCCTCGCGCTCGCGCGCGCGTGGATGCGCGAGCAGCACCTTGCCGCCGGGGTACGGCAGGCAGATCTGGCCGCCGTGGAGGTGGCCGGCGAGGACCAGGTCGAAGGCGCCGTCGGGCAGCCGCCGCGCGATCCCCGGGAAGTGGCAGAGGAGCAGCCGGAGATCGGCGGAGTCGTCGACCAGCCGCTCCGCCCGTGCCCGACGTCGCGCGTACGAGCGCGGGTCGACGCCCGCGACCTGCACGCGCCGGCCGCGCAGCTCGACCGTCCGGCTGTCGTCTGCGAGAAGCGTCGCGCCCTCGAGCGCCTCGAGCTCGATCGCCTGCGAGAACGGATCGCGGCTCTCGGCGAGATCGTGGTTCCCGAGCACGACGAAGGCGCCCGGCAGGCGCTCGACGAGTGAGCGGAGCAACGGTTCCCCGCCGGCACGTGAGAGCAGGTCGCCCGTGAGGCAGACGAGATCGGGCCGGCGCTCCTCGACCCAGTCGACCGCCCGCTCGACGGCATGCCGACCGCGCGAGGGCACACCGAGGTGGAAGTCGGAGAGGTGCGCGACCCGCAGGCCGTCGAGCTCCGCCGGCAGGCCCGGCAACTCGACCTCGAGCACGCGCAGGCGGACCCAGCCCGCCTCGAACCAGCCGTAGCCGAGTCCCGCCGCCGCAACGGCGCCGAGCGCTGCGAGCGGGCTCAGGCTTCGAGCTTCTCGAGCACCGGCCCGACCGACACGACGTGCCGCTTGAACTTCAGCTCCGACTCCTCGAAGCCGGCTGCGACTCCGATCAGCTGCGAGAGGTGCAGGATCGGCATCTGGAAGTCCTTGCCGGTGGTGGCCAGTAGCTTCGACTGCCAGGCGTCGAGCGAGAGGTGGCAGAGCGGGCAGGGCGTCACGATCGCGTCGGCGCCCGCCTCCTTCGCCTGCTCGATCGGCTGGATCAGCTCGTGCAGCGCGGTCTCTTCGCGCGCCTGGATGATCGGGAAGCCGCAGCACTTGACCTTGGCCGGGTAGTCGACGGCGTCGCCGCCGCAGGCCTCGATGATCTTCTCGAGCGACCACGGCCGGTCGGGATCCTCGAAGCCGAGCAGCTTGGAGGGCCGGAGGATCTGGCAGCCGTAGAACGGGGCGATCTTCAGCCCCTTCAGGCCTCGATGCGCGGTCGCCTTCAAGAGCTCGTAGCCCTCGCCCTCGGCCACCATCCAGAGGAAGTGCCTGACGTCGACGGTGCCGTTGTAGGGCGGCACGCCGACCGACTTCAGGTTCGCCGAGACGCGCTCCCGCAGCGCCTCGTCGCCCTGCAGCTGGTGGTTCGCCTGGCGCAGGTTGAGCGTGCAGACGTTGCAGACGGTCATCAGCACGTCGGCGCCGGTCGCCTCGGCGTAGGCGAGGATCCGCGCGTTCAGGTGCAGGTAGTAGTCGGGCTCGGCCTCGTGGATGTCGCCGGCGCCGCAGCACGTGACCGCCTCCAGCTCGACGAGCTCCAGCCCGACCTTCGGCGCGAGCGCACGGGTCGAGATGTCGAGCTCCTTCGCCGAGAGCGAGGCGAGGCAGCCCTTGTAGTACGCGACCTTCTTCACTCGCCGTCTCCGTTCTCGCCGGGAAGGTACGGGGCCGGGAACGACCCCTCGCCGTACGGGTCGCGCTCCTCGCCGCCGTGCGCGTGCTCGAGCCGAGACAGTGCCCGCTCGCCCTGCACGATCCCCGCCGCGCCGTCGCGGCCCTGTGTCTTGACGAGGTCGAAGAGGGCGCGCGACTCGCCCACGCCCTCGGCGACGTGCGGCGGCACCGGCGGCGGCACCTTGCCGTGCTTGAGCAGCCCCATCGCGAACTTGATCTGCTTGACGGAGGCGACGATTCCCTGGGTCTTCGGCACGAGCTCGGTCTCGCGCAGCCAGCCCGTCGTCTTGGCCGAGGTGACGAACCAGTTCGCGTGCTTCGCGCCCATGTCCTCGTCGATCCCGTGCTTCATCGCCTCGGCGCCGAGCTTCGCGATCGCGTCGCGCGGGTCGACGCCCTTCGGGCAGCGCTGGTTGCAGAAGTAGCAGCGGGTGCAGTCCCAGATCCCGTGCTCGGCGCTGAGCTTGTCGAGCCGCTCGGCCGTCGCGGCGTCGCGCGGGTCGCCGACGAAGCGCATCCCCTTGGCGAGCGCGGCCGGCCCGAGGAAGTCGGGGTCGGACTCCATCGAGTTGCACTCGGAGACGCAGCAGCCGCACTGGATGCAGAGGGACTCCTTGTGGATCGGGTTCATCTGCCGCTGCGAGACGACGTGCTCGGTCTCGCCCGGATCGGCGTAGCCGGGCTGCAGCCACGGCTCGACCGAGCGCAGCTTGCCCCAGAACGGATCCATGTCGACGACGAGGTCCTTGACGATCGGCAGGTTGCCCATCGCCGAGATCACCGGCACGTGGCCGGACTGGGCGATGTCGTACATGCGTGTCTTGCAGGCGAGCACGGCGCCGCCGTCCATGCGCATGCCGCAGGAGCCGCAGATCATCATCCGGCAGCTCTTGCGATAGGCCAGCGTCCCGTCCTGCTGCTCCTTGACGATGTCGAGGCAGTCGAGGAGCGTCGCCTCGTCGGGTGCGTCGAGCTCGTACTCCCTCAGGGCGCGGTCACCGCTCTTCGCGTCGAAGCGCCAGATCTTCAGACCGACCTGCACTCAGTACGTCCTCTCCATCGGCTCCCAGCGGGTCATCCGCACCGGCTTGTACGACAGCACCGGCGCGTCGCCGTCCGGGTTCCAGCGCGAGATCGAGTGCTTGAGGAAGTTCTCGTCGTCCCGGGCGGGGTAGTCGTGCGGCCGGGCGTGCGCGCCGCGGCTCTCCTTGCGGGCGACACCCGCCTGGAGCATGCACGCGGCGACCTCGAGCATGTAGCCGAGCTCGATCGCCTGCGTCAGGTCGGTGTTGAAGACGTCACCCTTGTCCTCGACGACGACGCCCTTCGCGTAGCGCTCGCGCAGCCCGTCGATGATCTCGATCTGGTCGAGCATCTGCCCCTCGCGGCGGAAGACGCCGAAGTTCTCGAGCATCGAGGTGCCAAGCTCCTCCCTGATCTGCCACGGGCGCTCGCCCTTGTCGACGGCGAGCAGCCCCTTCAGCTCGCGCTCGGCGTCGCGCAGCGGGCTCTCGGTCAGCGTCAGCGTCGTGTGCGAGAGCGCCCACTCGGCGGCCGCGCGGCCCGAGCGACGGCCGTAGGTGATCGTCTCCATCAGGGAGTTGCCGCCGAGCCTGTTCGCCCCATGCACCGAGACGCACGCGGTCTCACCGGCGGCGTAGAGGCCCTCGAGCTCGGTCGCGCCCCAGTTGTCGGTCTCGACGCCGCCCATGTGGTAGTGGGCGCCCGGCCGGACGGGGATCGGGTCGTAGATCGGGTCGAGGCCTGCGAAGGTCATCGAGAGCTCACGCGATCCCGGCAGCCGTTCGATGATCCGGTCCGGGCCCAGGTGGCGCATGTCGAGGAAGATCGAGCCGTTGACGCCGCGGCCCTCGTCGATCTCGGTCTGCTCGGAGCGGGAGACGACATCGCGCGAGGCGAGCTCCATCGCGTTCGGCGCGTAGCGCTTCATGAAGCGCTCGCCGTCCTTGTTGATCAGGTACGCCCCCTCCCCGCGGCAGCCTTCGGTCAGCAGGATCCCCGTCGGGAAGAGGGTCGTCGGGTGGAACTGCATGAACTCCATGTCCTTCAGCGGCACGCCGACCTTCAGCGCCAGCGCCGGGCCGTCGCCGGTGCAGGCGTACGCGTTCGTGGTCGTGCGGTAGAGCCGGCCCATCCCCCCCGTGGCCAGGATCACCGTCTTGGCGGTGATCAGGTGCAGGCCGCCGTTCAGGAGATCCCAGGCGATCACGCCCTGGCAGCGGCCGTCCGACTCGACGAGCCGCCAGGCGAAGAACTCCTCGTAGACCTTCAGGTTGCCGAGCTCCATCCGCTTCATCACCTGCTCGTAGAGCACGTGAATCAGGACGTGGCCCGTGATGTCGGCGGAGAACACCGTCCGCGGCGAGCCGGCGGCGCCGAACGGACGCTGCGCGAGCTTCCCCTCGTCGTTTCGCGAGAAGACGGCTCCCCAGTGCTCGAGCTGGTAGATGTCGCCGGGCGCCTCGCGCGTGAACTCCTCGATCGCGTCCTGGTCGCCGAGGTAGTCGGAGCCCTTGACGGTGTCGAAGGCGTGGCTCTCGGGCGAGTCGTCGCCGGAGTTGCCGAGTGCGGCGTTGATCCCGCCCTCGGCGGCGCCGGAATGACTGCGGGTCGGGTGGAGCTTCGACAGCATCGCCGTGCTCGCTCCCGCGTCGTGTGCCTCGATGGCTGCGCGCATGCCGGCGCAGCCGGCACCGATCACGAGCACGTCGTACTGGAACTCGGACACCGCTTTGACGCTACCCGATCCGTCCCGGGCGATGCGTCACGCTCAGACGCGCGGTCCGGCGGCCGAGACGGGCTCGGAGACGTCGAACTTCGCGATGTTGTCGCGGAACATCCGCGCCAGCTCGCGGGCCTTGCGGTCGTAGGCCTCGGGGTCGTGCCAGGTCGAGCGCGGATCGAGCAGGGTCGCGTCGACGGACGACACGGCGACCGGGACCTGGAAGCCGAAGATCGGGTCCTCGCGGAACTCCGCGTGCGCGAGCTCGCCGGAGAGCGCGGCGGTGAGGAGTGCACGCGTCGCCGCGATCGGCATGCGCGAGCCCTCGCCGTACGGGCCGCCCGTCCAGCCCGTGTTGACGAGCCACACGGGCGCGCCGTGCTCGTCGAGCTTCTTCGCCGAGCATCCGCGCGTAGACCACCGGCGGCTGCGGCAGGAAGGGCGCGCCGAAGCAGGCGGAGAAGGTCGGCTGCGGCTCCTGGACGCCGATCTCGGTCCCGGCGAGCTTGGCCGTGAAGCCGGAGAGGAAGTAGAAGAGCGCCTGGTCGCGCGAGAGCCGCGCGATCGGCGGCAGGATCCCGAACGCGTCCGCTGTGAGGAAGATCACCGAGCGTGGGTGGCCCGCGCGCTTCTCGGGCAGCGCGTTGTCGATCTGCTCCAGGTCGTAGGCGGCACGGGTGTTCTCCGTGCGCGAGGCGTCGTCGAGGTCGAGCACTCCCCGCTCGTCCATGATGACGTTCTCGAGGATCGTCCCGAAGGTATGCGTCGTGCGGAAGATCTGCGGCTCGGCCGCGGCGGAGAGGCGGATCACCTTCGCGTAGCAGCCGCCCTCGAAGTTGAAGACACCCGCGTCGCCCCAGCCGTGCTCGTCGTCGCCGATCAGGTGGCGCTCCGGATCGGCCGACAGCGTCGTCTTGCCCGTGCCGGAGAGGCCGAAGAAGATCGCGACGTCGCCGTCCGGGCCCGACGTTCGCCGAGCAGTGCATCGGCAGGACGCCCTCGAGCGGCAGCCGGTCGTTCATGACGGTGAAGATCGACTTCTTGATCTCGCCCGCGTAGAAGGTCCCGCCGACGAGGACCTCGGTCCGGCCGGGATGCAGGACGACGAACGTGCCGCTGCGGGTGCCGTCCGTGGCCGGGTCGGCTTCGAGGTCCGGCGCGTGCAGGACGAGCGCCTGCGGCTCGAAGGAAGCGAGCTCCTCCTCGGTCGGCTCGATGAACATCGTCTTCGCGAAGAGCGCGTGGTACGGCCGGTCGGTGATCACCCGCACGGCGATCTGGTGGGCCGGATCCGCTCCCGCGAAGGCGTCGACGACGTAGAGCGTCTCGCGCTCGCCGAGGTAGGCGGCCACCTTGTCCCGCAGCCCGTCGAAGTGCTCCTCCGAGATCTCGGCGTTGACGTCACCCCACCAGATCCGCTCCTCGGAGCCCGGCTCGCGGACGAGGAACTTGTCCTTCGGCGAACGGCCCGTGTGCACGCCGGTGTCGACGACGAGCGGCCCACCCTCGGCCAGCCGTCCCTCGCGGCGCGCGAGCGCGTGCGTGTAGAGCTGCGACGTCGCCGGATTTCGGTAGACGTCGGCCGCGGCGTGGATGCCGTGCTCGGAGAGGTCCACGCGCGCGCGAGGCTCAGTCGTCGTCGCTATCGGAGCTCCTCCTTCCGCACGGTATCGTCGCCTTGCGCACCCGGTACGGGCCGCGGCGCGTACATGCTACGGAAACCGCCACAATGAGCTGACCGTAAGGAGAAGCATGCGAAGAAGCGCCTTGATCGGACTCGGTGCCGCCGTGCTCCTCGCCGGGTGTGGAAGCGGCGACGACTCGAGTAGCGACTCGTCCGGCTCGGGATCCGGGTCGGGAGCGATCCCCGTCACGCTGAGCGACTTCAAGATCGACCCAGCCACCCTGTCACCGCGCGAAGGGGGCACGGTCACGCTGAGCGTGGTCAACAACGGGCCGAGCTCGCACGCGCTGGAGATCGAGGGCAACGGCGTCGAAGAGGAGACGGAGACGATTTCCACCGGCGACCGCGCCGAGCTGACGGTCGACCTGAAGCCGGGGACGTACGAGATGTACTGCCCGATCGACGGTCACCGGGCACGGGGCATGGAGGGCAAGATCGTCGTCCGCGGTGGGTCGGGAGCGAGCGGCGGGACGACGACGGGTGACGACTCGAACGACGACTCCAGCAGCGACGGCTACGGGAGCGGCTAGGCGTTAGCGTCTCGCGCATGCGTGCGCGGGAGCTGGGAATCGAGATCGGCCGCCTCGCTCCGGGCGCCGTCGGCGCGATCACGGACGTCGCCGGGGTGGGCGTCGGTCACACCACCCTCGTCGAGGGAGCCGACGTGCGAACGGGCGTCACGGTCGTCCTCCCGCACGAGGGCGACCCCGGCAACGATCCGGTCTTCGCCGGCTGCCATCGCCTGAACGGCAACGGCGAGGTGACGGGGCTCGAGTGGCTCCGCGAGTCCGGGATGCTGACGACCCCGATCGGGATCACGAACACGCACTCCGTCGGCGTCGTCCGCGACGCGATCGTCTCGGCCGGCCCGCCCGAGCTCGGGCGCTGGTCGCTGCCGGTGGTCGGCGAGACCTACGACGGCTTCCTCAACGACATCAACGGCCAGCACATCCGGGCCGAGCACGTCCACGCGGCGCTGCGCTCGGCGACGGGCGGGCCGGTCGCCGAGGGGGCAGTCGGTGGCGGCACGGGCATGATCTGCCACGGGTTCAAGGGCGGGATCGGCACCTCTTCGCGCGTCGTGGCGGACGAGGACGGCGGCTTCACGGTCGGCGTGCTCGTACAGGCGAACCACGGCAGGCGGCCGAGGCTCCGGGTGAACGGTGTCGCCGTGGGCGAGCGGATCGGCGCAGATGTCGTCGCGCTGCCGGCCGAGGGCGGCGGCGAGGGCGCGGGCTCGATCATCGTCGTCGTCGCGACCGATGCTCCGCTCCTGCCGGGCCAGTGCGACCGGCTCGCGCAACGCGCCGCGCTCGGGATCGGCCGGACCGGCGGGATGGGCGAGCACTCGTCCGGGGACTTCGTCGTCTGCTTCGCGACCGGGAACCGCGGCCTGTCGGCGGAGAAGGGCGAGCGGCGGCAGCTCGTCTACGAGGTGAGGATGCTCTCGCACGACGACCTGAACCCGCTGTTCGAGGCGGTGATCGACGCGACCGAGGAGGCGATCCTGAACGCGCTCCTCGCCGCGGAGACGATGACCGGCCGCGGCGGGAACACGGTTCACGCGCTGCCGCCGGACCTGCTACTGGAGGCGCTCAGGGGCTAGACGACGAGCTCGTCGGCGTCGCGTGCGAGCAGCGCTGCATAGCGGCCGCCGCGGGCGAGCAGCTCCTCGTGTGTGCCGACCTCGGCGACCTGACCCTGGTCGAGCACGACGATCTGGTCGGCGTCGCGGATCGTCGAGAGCCGGTGCGCGATCGCGATCGTCGTCCTCCCCGCCGCCAGCTGCTCGAGCGCCTCCTGCACGAGCCGCTCGGTCTGGGTGTCCAGCGAGGACGTCGCCTCGTCGAGCACGAGGATCGGCGGGTTGCGCAGGATCGTCCTGGCGATCGCGATCCGCTGCTTCTCGCCGCCCGAGAAGCGGTAGCCGCGCTCGCCGACGACGGTGTCGTAACCCTCGGGCAGGGTCGAGATCAGCTCGTGGATCTGCGCGGCCGCCGCGGCCTCCTCGATCTCCTCGTCGGACGCGTCCGGCTTGGCGAAGCGGAGGTTCTCGCGCACGGTCGCGTGGAAGAGGTACGTCTCCTGGGAGACGACACCGACGGCCTCGGCGAGCGCGTCGAAGGTGAGGTCGCGGACATCCACCCCGTCGATCGCCACCCGGCCGTTGGTGGCGTCGTAGAGCCGGGCGACGAGGTAGCCGACGGTCGTCTTCCCGGACCCCGTCTCGCCGACGAGCGCCGTCGTCGTGCCCGGCGGCACGTCGAACGAGACGCCCTGCAGCGTCCAGGCCGCCTCGTCGTAGCGGAACCAGACGTCCTCGAGCGCGACGGCGCCGGCGAGCGGGTGCGGCAGCTCGCGCGTGCCCTCCTCGATGTCGACCGTCTGGTCGAGGTACTCGAACACGCGGTCGAAGAGAGCGAGCGAGCTCTGCACGTCGACCGAGACGCCGAGCAGCGAGCCGATCGGGAAGAACAGGCGCGCCTGCAGGGTCGTGAACGCGACGAGGGTGCCCAGCGTGATCGCGTCCGAGCCCCGCGCGACCGCAAGCCCGCCGAACCAGTAGACGAGCGCCGGCATCACGGTGAAGGTCGTCTGGATCGAGGCCATCATCCAGCGCCCCGCCATCCGCGCCCGCACCTCGAGCTCGGCGAGCCGCTGCGACTCGTCCTCGAAGCGGCCCGCGAGCTCCGCCGAGCGGCCCATCGTCTTCCCGAGCAGGATCCCGGAGACCGAGAGCGACTCCTGGACGAGGCTCGAGATCGCGGCCATCGACTCCTGTCGCGTGGCGCTGATCTTCCGCCGCTGCTCGCCGACCCGTCTCGTCAGCCAGACGAACACCGGCAGCAGCGCGAGCGAGAAGGCCGCCAGTCGCCAGTCGAGCAGGAACATCGCGACGACCGTGGCGATCACCGTGGTCGCGTTCGAGGCGACCGAGGTCGCGGTCGAGGTGAGCACGTCCTCGACGCCGCCGATGTCGTTCGAGATCCGGCTCTGCACTTCGCCCGTCCGCGTCCGGGTGAAGAAGGCGAGTGAGAGCCGCTGCAGGTGCCGGTAGACGGCGGCGCGCAGGTCGTGCATCACGTGCTGGCCGACCTGGTTCGAGAGGAGCGTCTGGACGACTCCGAGCGCGCCCGTCACGACGGCGATCCCGATCATGCCGAGGACGAGCACGCTGAGCAGGCCCTCGCGCTTGTCCGGGATCGCGACGTCGAAGACCTCGCGGAGCAGGAACGGGCTCGTCGCGCCGAGGATCGCCGAGACGACGATCAGGCCCGAGACGGCGCCGAGGCGCGCCCGGTACGGGCGGAACAGGTGAAGGATCCGCCGGAAGTTGGCCCGGCGCACAGCGGGATCGGCGGGCCGCTCGGGCGGCTCGCCGCGGTCGAAGGGCCGTCCGCGTCCTCGTGGCACCGCGGTCAAGGGTACGTACGGGCTACCGGGCCGCGCGGGCGCCGGACGGGCGCCACTCGTACAGCGCGTCGGGCGTGCGCTCCTCGTTCCCCGAGCCGTCCGTCTCGCGCACGAGCCGGAGCCCATGGCGCTCGTAGAAGCGGCGCGCGCCGTCGTTCTGCTGGAAGACCCAGAGCGCGAAACCGTCGGGGCGGCGGTCGCTTGGCCGTGTCGAGCAGCGCACTACCGAGACCGCGACCCTGCGCGTCGGGGTGGACGTAGATGTGCTCGAGCAGGTCGTCGGAGAGCGCGGCAAAGCCGAGGACACGGCCGTCGTCCTCGACGAGCCACACCTCGTGCTCCTCGACCTGGCGGGCGAAGAACGCCATGTCCTCCTCGGGCGTGTGCAGCTTCGGCAGGTACGTCAGCTGCGCGAACGCGGCGGTGAAGGTCGCCGCGACAGCGGCGGCGTCGTCGGCACCCGCGCGCCGCACGATCATCGCCGCTCGGTCGCCAGCCGCAGGCCGAGCGCGAGGAGGACCGCGCCGGTGACGGCGTCGAGGATCCTCCGTACGGCGGGACGCCGCAGTGCGTCGCCGGCGCGCGCGACCACGAGCGCGTAGGCGCTCAACCAGGCGAGCGTCAGCGCCGCGAAGGTCACTCCGAGCGCGAGAAGGCCGGTGAACGAGCCCGCGAACTGCGGCAGCAGGCTGGTGAAGAAGAAGGCCATCTTCGGATTGCCGAGGTTGCTCGTCGCGCCCTGGCGGAACGCCGTCCAGTCCGAGGGGCCGCTCGCGTCGCGCTCGCGCCGCCGGGAGGAGACCCCGCGCCAGGCCGCCCGCAGCCCCTGGAGGCCCAGCCAGACGAGGTACGCCGCGCCGGCGAGCTTGAGCGCGACGAAGGCCGGCTCGGAGGCCGCGATCAGCGCCGCCAGACCGGCGCTCGTGGCGAGCGCCCAGACCGCCTGGCCACCGGAGACGCCGAGCGCGGTGAAGACGCCCGTCCGGCGACCGCCGAGCAGCGTGTTGCGGATGGTCAGCGCCGTGTCCTGGCCGGGCGTGACGATCACGACCGCGCCGACGGCGACGAACGCTGCGAGCCCCGCGAGCACCGCCCTAGTGTCGCTCGCGCAGCGCCTCGACCGCCAGCCGCAGCCTCTCGGTCAGGTCCTTCGACGCCGCGATCGTCGACTTCGCCGGCTCGACCGGGATCGGCTCGCCGACGACGAGGCGGATCCGCGGCAGCCCGACCTTCCCGCGGGAGAGCGCGCGTCCGCTGCCGTCGATCAGGATCGGGACGAGCGGGGCGCCCGTGGCCAGCGCGAGCTTGGCCGCCCCGCGGTGCCAGGTGTCGGTCTCGCGGACGACGCCCTCCGGGAAGATCCCGATCAGCTCGCCGCTGCGGATCAACTCGACGAGCGCGGCCATCGCGTCGCGGTCGCCGCGGCCGCGGTCGACCGGCAGGCCGCCCATCGCCTCGATCGCCGCCCCGACGGGCCGGAAGCGCCAGAGCTCCTTCTTGGCGAAGAAGCGGACCGGGCGCCTCGTCACGAGCCCGAGCAGGAACGGATCGATGACGGACTCGTGGTTGGCGGCCAGGATCGCCGGACCGGCCGGAACCGAGCCCTCGATCCGCAGCCGGTAGAGCAGCCGCGCGAGCGTCCGCACGACCGCGTGGACGACGCCGTACAGGCCTAGGCGCAGAACCGCTCCAGCTCGGCGCCGACGAGCTCGGCCCAGCGACCGGCCCTCGGCATCGGTACGAGACCGCCGCCCGGGGAGCGGAGCGCGATTGCATGCAACGCCCCCGGAACGGTGCGCCGCTCGACCTCGACGCCGAGCGCCCGGGCGCGGTCGGCCGCGGCCGACGACATGGCCGGGCGCACGCCCGGCACCCCCGGGAACGGCGAGTCGAGCGAGCCGTGCACGATCGAGAGCCGCCTTCCCTGCAGCGGCTCGAGCGCCAGCTGCGACGGCAGCCACGGCGCGAGCCCGACGACGGTCGTCACCGCCTCGTCGCCGGCGATCCGGACCGAGACCGCGCCACCCATCGAGAAGCCGAGCAGCAGCACCTCGCTCGCCCCGCGTTCCTTCGCCTCCGCGAGCGCAGCCTCGCCGTCCTCGACGCAACTCTCGAACCGCCGCCAGGACTTCGTCCGGTAGCGGAGCTCGAGGAAGCCCAGGCGGGGGAAACGGGGCGCGAGGCGCCGGACGAGCCACTCGACGGAGGCGCTCCAGGTGCCTGGCAGCTCGCGAGCCGTGCCGCCGTTGGCGCAGACGACCGCACGCTCCCCGACCGCTCCGGTGAGGCGCGCCTCGGCCCCGGTTGCGAGCGCGACGACCATGCGCACGATGCTACGCGGGCAGGAAGCGGCCGCGCGTCGGGGAAAGCCAGCGAGGCCGATGGAGAGCACCGACGCCGCCGTCAGGCGGTTCCTGCAGAGCCCCCGCCTGAGCGACGCGACGCGCCGCGCCTACGGGCGCGACGTCCGCCACTTCACCGACTGGCTCGATGACCGAAGCCTGCGACTCGGCGACGTGGACGTGCGCGTGCTCGCCGACTACGCGACCGACCTGGGGCGGGCGCGCAGCGGCCTTGCCCCGGCGAGCGTCGCCCGGCGCCTCGCCGCCGTCCGGTCCTTCCTCCGCAGCGCACTCGGCGCCGAACGTGTTCCCGAGCTCGCCCTCGGCCCGAGACACCCGCGCCGGCTGCCCGACGCGCCCAAGGCCGCCGAGGTCGACTCGATCGTCGACGGACTGGACGGCGGCGAGCCGCTCGCGCTCCGAAACCGCGCGCTCGTGGAGCTCGTCTACTCGTGCGGGCTGCGCAGCGCCGAGGCCGTCGGGCTCGACCTCGCCGACGTCGACCTCGACCGCGAGGCCGTCCACGTTCGCGGCAAGGGCGGCAAGGAGCGGCTGGTGCCGGTCGGCGAGGAGGCGGCCTACATCGTCGGGCGCTATCTCCGGGACGGCCGCCCCGCGCTGGCACGCGGCGCGTGCGACGCGCTCTTCCTCTCGGTGCGCGGCCGCCGGCTCGACACGAGCACGCTGCGGCGCCTGCTGCCGCATCCGCATCGGCTCCGGCACGCCTTCGCGACCCACCTCCTGGAAGGCGGCGCCGACCTGCGGACGATCCAGGAGCTGCTCGGCCACTCCTCGCTCTCGACCACCCAGATCTACAGCCACGTCGACGGCAAGCGCCTACGGAAGGTCTATGACCACAGCCATCCCCGATCCTGAGGCCGAGCGCTTCCTGCTCCTCCTGGCCGCCCGGCGCTCGCCGCGGACGGTCGACGCGTACCGGCGCGACCTGACCGCCCTGGCGACCTGGCTCGGCCGCGGCGTCGGCGACGTGACCGCCGCGGAGCTCGAGCACTGGCAGGCGTCGCTGCGCGCGGACGGGCTCGCGCCCTCCACGATCGCGCGGCGGACGGCGGCCCTGCGGGCGTTCTGCAAGCACCAGCAGCTCCTGGGGCTCCGGAGCGACAACCCGGCCGCCGGGCTCGAGTCGCCGCGCCGCCCGCGGCGGCTGCCGCGCACGCTCTCCGCGTCGGAGGCCGAGCGGCTCGTCGAGGCGGCCCGGGGCGTGACGCCGCGGGCGATGCGCGACCGCGCGCTCGTCGAGCTCCTCTACGGCGCCGGGCTCCGGATCTCGGAGGCGCTGGGGCTCGAGCGCGCTTCGGTCGACCTCGACGACCGGCTCGTCCGCGTCGTCGGCAAGGGCGGCAAGGAACGACTCGTGCCCCTCGGCCGGCCGGCAGCCGACGCCGTTCGCCGCTACCTCGCGCTCGGTCGACCGCATCTCGACCGCCGGCATCGGCCGGACCTCTTCCTCAATGCCCGTGGCGGCGCCCTCACGAGGGCCGGGGCGTTCCTCGTCCTCCGCCGGCTCGCCGAGCGTGCGGGCCTCGAGCCGACCCGCGTCCACCCGCATCTGCTCCGCCACTCGTTCGCCACGCACCTGCTCGAAGGCGGCGCCGATCTTCGCAGCGTTCAGGAAATGCTCGGACATGCCGATCTTGGTACGACGGAGCTCTACACCCACGTAACCGATCAACGGCGTCGCGAGTTGTACTTCCGCGCACACCCCCATGCGCGGCGGCGGGACCCGGCGACCAGGACGGACTCGGATGAAGCTTGATGCGGTCACATTGTCGGCACTTGTCATGGCTCTCGGCTGGACGATGGCGTTCGCCGGCGTCAAGAAGCACGCGCTCGAGCTGAAGCAGCGCAAGCGGCGCTGCCCCTCCTGCGGCCGGAGGATCGACGGCCGCATCTGCCGCGAGCACTAGCTCTGGTCGAGTAGGTCGGCCGCTGCTGCCGCGGCCTCGCCCACGAGCGTGACATGCCCCAGCTTCCGCCCGGCGCGCGGCGCCTTCCCGTAGAGGTGCACGTGCGCGCCCGGGACCCGCAGCAGCCGCTCGAGCTGCGGTAGCTCGCCGATCAGGTTGACCATCGCGACCGCCTCGGGCGTCTCGGTCGAGCCCAGCGGCAGGCCGAGAATCGCGCGGAGGTGGTTCTCGAACTGACTCGTCCGGGCGCCCTCGATCGTCCAGTGACCCGAGTTGTGCACGCGCGGGGCGACCTCGTTCGCGAACAGCCGGCCGTCCTCGAGCTGGAAGAGCTCGAGCGCGAGCACGCCGACGTAGCCGAGCGCGTCGAGCAGGCGCGAGGCGTAGTCGCGGGCCTCGGCCTCGGGCGCGTCGTGCGCCGGCGCGCGCGAGAGCCGGAGGATGCCGTCGCGGTGGACGTTCTCGACGAGCGGGTAGAACACCGTCTCTCCTGCGCGCGAGCGGGCGGTCAGGATCGAGAGCTCGCGGCGAAACGGGATCACCTCTTCGGCGATCTCGTCCTCGCCCAGGTCGTCGAGGCTCGTGAGCAGGCGCTGGCCCTTCCCGTCGTAGCCCAGCCGGCGTGTC
This sequence comes from uncultured Gaiellaceae bacterium, assembly GCA_963808915.1. Classification (GTDB taxonomy): domain Bacteria; phylum Actinomycetota; class Thermoleophilia; order Gaiellales; family Gaiellaceae; genus CAVTBT01. The sequence goes on from CAWEHJ010000004.1 coordinate 74,559, forward strand.
TTCGCGAGCGCCGGCAGCTGCGGAAAGCGGAACTCCGGCGTCGGGATGCCGAGCCCGCGGAAGAGCTCCTTCTCCTCCAGCCGGTCCTGCGTCGGTGCGAGCGCACGGGCGTCCGGCACCGTGCCGACGCCGCGAGCCGCCTCGGCGGGGACGTTCTCGAACTCGAAGGTGACGACGTCGGCGCCGCTCGCGAGCCGCCGCAGCGCCAGGTCGTCGTCGTAGGCCCCGACGAGCAGCTCGCCGACGGCCTGCGCCGGCGCGTCCGGCGACGGGTCGAGGAAGCGGAAGTCGAGCCCGAGCGGGATCCCGGCGAGACCGAGCATCCGCCCGAGCTGCCCGCCGCCGATGCAGGCGACGAGGGTCACGCGGCACCCACTCGGGAGATCGGACGTCGCAACACGGTGTTGCTAGGTCGGTTCCGGCGCGGCGAGCACGGCGTCCGTCTGCTCGCGGCGCCAGGCCCGCAGGCGCTCGGCCAGCTCCGGGCGACCCCTGGCGACGATCGCCGCTGCGAGCAGCGCGGCGTTGACCGCCCCGGCACGGCCGATCGCGAGCGTCCCCACCGGCACGCCCGCGGGCATCTGGACGATCGAGAGCAGCGAGTCGACGCCCTTGAGCGCCTTCGACTCGACGGGCACGCCGAGCACGGGCAGCGCCGTCTTCGCGGCAGCCATCCCGGGCAGGTGAGCCGCTCCGCCGGCGCCGGCGACGATCACTTCGAGGCCGCGGCCCTCGGCCGCCGAGGCGTACTCGAAGAGCAGGTCGGGCGTGCGGTGGGCCGACACGACCTTCGTCTCGTGCTCCACGCCGAGCGCGTCGAGCGTCTCCGCCGTGTGCCGCATCGTCTCCCAGTCCGACTGCGACCCCATGATGATCCCGACGAGCGGCACGGTCAGCGGGTGTCGGAGCGCTTCTTCAATGCCGCTGCGACGACGGCCGCAGTCTTCGCGACGTCGCGATCCTCGTCGTCGCCGTCGGCGATCCCCCGCAGGAGCTGGATCGTGTCCGGGCGCGGCGAGCCGTTCTTCAGGCAGACGATCGCGAGCCTGCGAACCGCGACGTTGGGGTCGCGCGCGGCCAGCTCGTGCAGCAGCGCCCGCATCGCGTTCACGTCGCCCGGGTGCTGGCGCGAGAGCCCTTCGAGCGCGATCAGCGCCGAGCCGCGAGCTGCCGGCGACTCGTCCTCCAGTCCGCGGCGCAGCAGCTCGAGCTTCTGCCGGAAGCGGAACTGCGCGATCGCGCGATAGGCCTGGGCCCGGACGCGGTAGTCGCTGCTGCGCGCGGCGTGCTCGACCTCGCCGTCCCATTCGGCCCGCAGCGTCGCGAGCGCCCGCTCGTCGCCGGCGACCGCCAGCGCGTCCGCCCGCTCGGCGGCCTCGGAGAGCGTCACGAGGTCAGCGCCGACAGCGACCGCGGGCCGGGGCCGACGTAGCGCGCCGGAGGGTCGGATCAGCCGCGACTCGCGCTTCTGCTCGAGGATGTGCGCCGACCAGCCGGCGGTGCGCGAGAGGGCGAACATCGCCGGGCGCGAGCGGCGGCGGGATGTCGGCGACGTCGAGGACGACCGCCGACCAGAACTCGACGTTGGTGGCCAGCACGCGGTCGGGCGACCGCTCCCGGAGCGCGGCGAGCGCCACGCGCTCGAGCTCGTCCGCAACGTCGTAGCGCGGCGAGCCGAGCTCCTTCGCGGTGCCCTTGAGCAGCCGCGCGCGCGGATCCTCGGCGCGGTAGACCCTGTGCCCGAAGCCCATCAACCGCTCGCGCCGGTCGAGCAGGCCGGTGACGTACTCGTCGATGCTCGAGGCCTGGGCGGCGGCGTCGAGCATCGGCAGCACGCGCGCCGGAGCGCCGCCGTGCAGCGGCCCGGACAGCGCGCCGACGGCCGAGGAGAGGCAGGCGCCGCAGTCCGCGCCGGTCGAAGCCGTGATCCTGGCGGTGAAGGTCGAGGCGTTGAGACCGTGCTCGGCGGTGCAGATCCAGTAGGTGTCGAGCGCCGTGACGTGCCTGGGATCGGCCTCGCCGCGCCACTCGAGCAGGAACCGCTCGGCGGCGACGGCGCCGGCTTCGACCGTCGCGCGCGGCACCGGGGTCGACCCGCCGTCTGCGAGCCTGGCCGACTGTGCAGCGATCGAGAACATCGTCGCCGAGACGCGGCGCAGATCCTCCTTCGCCTCGTCGTCGGAGACGTCGATCAGCTTCTTCAGGCCCCAGGTGCCGGAGAGCCAGGCCGTCTGGGCCTGCAGGTCGGCGGGCGTGTCGCCCGTGAGGTTGCTCGGCGCGGAACTCCTCGGCGGGCGGCAGGCCGGGCTCCGGCGCCTCGTCGACGAGCAGGCCCCACACGCGCTCGAAGGGGACGGTGCCGACGAGCTCCTCGATGTCGACGCCGCGGTAGCGGAGCGCGCCGCCCTCGCGGTCGGGCTCGGCGATCTCCGTCTCGACCGCGACGACGCCTTCGAGCCCAGGCTTGAAGTCGCTCATCGCGCGGAGCCGGAGGGCGTGCCGACGGGGTAGTCGCGGCGCGGCTCGCCGACGTAGTCGGCACTCGGCCTGATGATCTTCCCGCCCGCGTGCTGCTCCAGCACGTGCGCGGCCTGGCCGACGACGCGCGCCATCTCGAAGAGCGGGATGAACAGGTCGGTCGGGATCCCGAGCGCGTGGTAGAGGACGCCCGAGTAGAGGTCGACGTTCGGCCACAGGCCCTTCTGGGCCAGCGCCTCGCGCTCGGTGGCCCGCGCGAGCTGCGAGGTAGCTCGGCTCCTCGTCGCCGCTGAACTGCTCCGAGAGGCGCCGCAGGATCGGCGCGCGCGGGTCCATCGCCCGGTAGAGCGGATGGCCGAAGCCGTAGAGCGGCTGTTTCGCCGCGAGTCTCGCGCTCACGCCGTCGGCGACCCGGTCGATCGAACCGAAGCCGGCGAGCATCGCCATCGAGGCCACGTTGGCGCCCCCGTGCAGGGGGCCCTTCAGCGCGCAGATCGCGGCGACGATCGCAGAGTGCATGTCGGCGTTCGTGCCGGCCACGACCCGCGCGGTGAAGGTCGACGCGTTCATCTCGTGCTCGGCGTGGAGGATCATCGCGACCTCGAACGCGCGCGCCTGCTCGGCGGTCGGGGTCTCGCCGCGGAGCATCGCGAGGAAGTTCTCGGCGTAGCCCAGCGACGGGTCGGGCGGGACGGCCGGCTGGCCGCGGCGGCGACGCTCGTAACGCGCCACGATCGTCGGCAGCTGCGAGGTCAGCGCGACGGCCTTCCGCCGCTCGTTCGCGGCGTCGACCGCGGCCTCGGCCGGGTCGGAGAACGAGAGGGCCGACACGGCCGTGCGCAGCGTCTCCATCGGCGAGGCGTCCATCGCGTTGCCGTCGACGATCGTCGTCACGGCCCGGGGCAGCTCGCGTGCAGCGGCGAGCTCGGCGTCGAACGCACTCAGCTCGTCGCTCGACGGCAGGTCGCCCTCGAGCAGCAGGAACGCGACCTCCTCGTAGGTCGCGTGCTCCGCGAGCTCGGTGATGTCGAAGCCGCGGTACATGAGCACGCCCTCGTCGGGGTCGATCGAGCAGATGCTCGTCTCGGCGACGGAGACACCGGAGAGCGCAACGGACTTCTTGGGGGTCGCCATCGGCCCGGACATTACCCGCAACGGGGCGCGCCGAACGGTCGGTAGAGTCCGCCGCCGTGGCGCACCGAGTGACCCTGATTCCCGGCGACGGCACGGGCCCCGAGCTGGCCGAGGCGACCCGTCGCGTGCTCGAGGGGACGGGCGTCGAGTTCGACTGGGACGTGCAGCACGCCGGCACGGACGTGATGGACCAGAACGACGGCAATCCGCTGCCCGAGCACGTCCTCGAGTCGATCCGGGCGAACGGCACTGCGCTGAAGGGGCCGATCACGACGCCGGTCGGCGGCGGCTTCCGCTCGGTCAACGTCGGGCTCCGCAAGTCGCTCGACCTCTACGCCCAGGTGCGGCCGTGCAAGACCTATGCAGGCGTGCGCTCGCGCTACGACGACGTCGACCTGATCGTCGTCCGCGAGAACACCGAGGACCTCTACGCGGGCGTCGAGTTCGAGGAGGGCACCGAGGACGCGGACGAGCTCCTCACCTGGCTCGCCGACCACGGCTACGACAAGATCCGCCGCGACTCCGGCATCTCGATCAAGCCGATCTCGGAGACCGGGGCGCGCCAGATCGTGCAGTTCGCGTTCGACTACGCCCGCGCCAACAACCGGCGCAAGGTCACGGCCGTACACAAGGCGAACATCATGAAGTTCACCGACGGCCTCTACCTCCATGTCGCCCGCGACGTCGCGGAGGAGAACACGGACATCGAGTTCGACGACCGCATCGTCGACAACCTCTCGATGCAGCTCGTCCAGCGGCCCGAGGAGTACGACGTCCTCGTGCTGCCGAATCTCTACGGCGACATCGTCTCCGACCTCTGCGCCGGCCTGATCGGCGGCCTCGGCCTCGCACCGGGCGCGAACTTCGGCCGCGAGTCGGCGGTCTTCGAGCCCACGCACGGCTCGGCGCCCGAAGTACGCGGGCCAGAACAAGGTCAACCCGATGGCGATGATGCTCTCCGGGATGCTGATGCTCCGCCACCTCGGCGAGACCGACGCAGCCGAGCGCATGGAGCGCGCGATCGCGGACGTGATCGCCGAGGGCGCCAGCGTCACCTACGACATGAAGCCGACCCGCGAGGACCCACGGCGGTGGGCACCTCGCAGGTCGCGGACGCGATCATCGAGAAGCTCGGAGGCTGAGCCAGTGAGGAAGAAGGTCACGGTGGTCGGTGCCGGCAACGTCGGCGCCACCTGCGCCCAGGAGCTCGCGCGGCGCGACTACGCCGACGTCGTGCTCGTCGACATCAAGGAGAACCTGCCGCAGGGCAAGGCGCTCGACATCGACCAGGCTGGCGCCGTCCTCGGCTACGAGACGGCCGTCACCGGCTCGAACGGCTACGAGGAGACCGCCGGCTCGGACGTGGTGGCGATCACCGCCGGGCTCCCCCGCTCGCCGGGGATGAGCCGCGACGACCTCGTCCAGACGAACGAGAAGATCATCGCCTCGGTCACCGAGCAGGCGATCGCCCACTCGCCCGACGCGATCATCATCGTGATCTCGAACCCGCTGGACGCGATGTGCCACGTCGCGAAGCACGTGTCGGGGTTCGCCAAGGAGCGTGTGTTCGGCCAGGCCGGCATCCTCGACGCCGCCCGCTTCAAGACCTTCATCTCGTGGGAGACCGGCGCGTCGGTGAAGGACGTCGGCACGCTCGTGCTCGGCGGTCACGGCGACCAGATGGTGCCGGTCGTCTCCGCGACGACGGTCGGCGGCGTGCCGCTGACGAAGCTCGTCTCGCAGGACCGGATCGACGAGATGGTGCAGCGCACCCGGGTGGGCGGCGGCGAGATCGTGCAGCTGCTCGGCACCTCGGCCTGGTACGCGCCCGGCGCTGCGCTCGCGCAGATGGTCGACGCGGTGCTGCTGGACGAGAAGCGCGTGCTCCCGTGCACCGCCTACCTCGAGGGCGAGTACGGGATCGACGGCCTCTACATGGGCGTGCCGACGAAGGTCGGCGCCGCCGGGATCGAGGAGATCGTCGAGCTCGAGCTGACCGAGCAGGAGCGCGGCTGGCTCGACGAGTCGGCGGCGGCGGTCCGTGACGTCGTCGGCGTCCTGACCCAGGGGTAGTCGGTGGAGCTCGGCCTCCGCGGACGCACGGCGATCGTCTGCGGCGCCTCGTCCGGGATGGGGCTCGCGATCGCCGAGGCGCTCGTCGCGGAGGGTGCGAACGTCGCCATGTTCGCGCGCCGGCGCGACCTGCTCGAGCGCGAGGCCGACCGGCTCGGCGCGCTCGCGGTGCGCGGCGACCTGACGAACCCGGCACATCTGGCGACCCTCGTCGAGAAGACGCTCGAGGCCTTCGGCGGGATCGACGTGCTCGTCCTCAACGGCGGCGGCCCGCCGCGGTCGTCCGCAGTCGACGTCACGCCCGAGTCGCTCGAGGCGGCCGTCGAACTCCTCTTCACCTCGGCGGTACGCCTCGTCGCCCTCTGCCACGACCACCTCCGGTCCGGCGGGCACGGCCGGATCGTCGCGATCACGTCGAGCTCGGTCCGCGAGCCGATCCCGAGCCTCGCGCTCTCGAACGCCGTGCGGCCCGGGCTGATCGGCTGGCTGAAGACGCTCGCGCGCGAGCTCGGACCGGACGGCGTGACGGTCAACGCGATCGCGCCCGGCCGCATCGCGACCGACCGGCTGCGTGAGGTCTACGGCGACGCCGGCCCGAGCGAGGCCGACCTCGAGGGCATCCCGCTGCGCCGGATCGGCGAGCCGCGGGAGGTGGGCGAGGTCGTGGCCTTCCTCGCCTCCGACCGGGCCGCGTACGTGACGGCGACGGTCGTCCCCGTGGACGGCGGCCTCACGCGCGGGTTGCTCTAGGTGCGGCGCCTTCCGCTCGTCCTGACGGTGCTGGGCGTCGCACTGCTGGTGGTCGTCGGGGCGCTCTGGTTCGTCCGCACCTCCGACTACATGATCATGCCCGACCGCGCGAAGCCGCTCGCCGAGAAGGTGAGCGTGCAGGGGGAGAAGCCCGGCGGGCCCGGCGGTATCTACTACGTCGACGTGCTCGTCCGCCGGGCATCGGTGCTCGAGCGCCTCTTCCCGCCGCTCCGGCCGGACGGGACCGCCCTGCTGCCGCACGATGCGATCATCCCGCCGGGCTCCACGGACGCCGACCGGACACGCGTGGCGCTGCGCCAGATGGACCGGTCGGAGCAGGTCGCCGCAGCCGTCGCGCTGAAGCAGCTCGGCTACGACGTCAAGGCGAACCCGAACGGTGTGATCGTCGACGTCGTCGCCGCCGACGTGCCTGCGACCGGCAAGCTGAAGCCGAGCGACGTGATCGTCAGCGCGGACGGGAAGGCCGTGCGGACGCCCGGCGACCTCCGGCGCATCGTCGGCACTCGCAAGCCCGGTGCCCCCGTCACCCTCGGACTGCGGGAGGGCGCGACGACGCGGCGCGTCACGGTCGACACGGTCCCGTCCCCGACCGACCACAACCGGCCCGTGATCGGCATCGGCGTCTCGCAGTCGGCGACGATCCGTCTTCCGGTCAAGGTCAAGATCGACCTCGGCGACGTCGGCGGCCCCTCGGCCGGGCTCGCGTTCGCGCTCGACGTGATGGAGGAGCTGGGGCGAAACGTCGACCGCGGCTACAAGGTCGCAGCGACCGGCGAGCTCGAGCTCGACGGCACCGTCGCCCCGATCGGCGGTGCGGCCCAGAAGACGATCGGAGCGCGGCGCGCGGGTGTTGATGTTCTCCTCGTCCCGGCTGGGGACAACGCCCGTGAGGCGCGGAGCACGGCGGATGGGCTGCGCATCATCCCTGTGGAAAGCTTTCAACAGGCGTTGCGGGCGCTGGCAACCTTACCGCGAAAGACATAGTTTGCAGCCATTTTCGGCGGGTTCGAAAGGGCCGGAAATTGCAACCGTTTCGTGAACGACAGGCCTTGAAGTGGCGTCGGACCGCGGCAACAATGGCCTCCTCAGAGGGCACGCCGAGCTGGAGCACCGGGGAGAATGAGCAAAAGACGTAGAGCAACGTGTAATGACTGCTACTTCCGTCGCGCAGGTTTGTGCGCGCTACCGGGAGAGACACCGTGTCCGACCTTCCGGCTCGCCGCGAACGGCGTACTGAATCCGCCGCGCCAGCCGCGCCTCGTGCCGCGGACGGAGCCGGTGCTGACGACCGCCCAGATCGCCGCGTACGCTTAGCGCCGCCATGCGGCGCCGTGAGGGAACGCACAAGCTGGACGAGAGCTACCAGCCGAAGCTCTGGCTCGTCCTCGGCGGGCTGGGGCTGCTGGTTGCCTACGTCCTCTACTTCGTGGCCGCGAACAACGACCGCGTCTCGGTCAAGTTCCTCTTCTTCGACGCCACGACCGGCCTGATCTGGGTGATCCTGCTCTCGCTGGCGATCGGCGTCGTCGCCGGCCTGCTGCTCTCTCAGCTCTACCGCAGGAGGTCGGCGAGCAAGGCAACGCCCTCGGTGACCCGCTCCGGCGACTCGTAGCTGAAGGCGAGCCGAGCCGACGAGGTGCCGGCCGATCCGTCGGGGAAGAAGTCGCGGCCGCGGACGAAGGTGACTCCCGCGTCCGTCGCGCGCTCCAGCAGCGCCGCGGCATCGGTGCCGTCGGGCAGGTCGAGCCAGACGAAGTAGCCGCCCTCGGGCTCGCTCCAGCGCGATCCGGTCCCGCCGAGCCCGGCCCGAAGGGCGCCGAGCATCGCGTCGCGGCGCGACCGCAGAAGACCGACGATCCGGGCCAGGTTCGGCTCGTAGGCGCCGCGCGCGATCAGCTCGTGGACGGCGGCCTGCGTCAGAAGCGGTGGCGAGATGTACGTCGAGACGGCGCGCTCCTCGAAGCCTGCCGCCACCTCCTCGGGCAGCACGAACCAGCCGACGCGGACACCGGGGGCGACGGTCTTCGAGAAGGAGGAGGTGTATGTAACGAGCCGCCCTCCTTCGAGCTCGTGCAGGCTCGGCGGCGCCTCGCCCTCGTAGCGGACGAGGCCGTACGGGTCGTCCTCGAGCAGCGGCAGGTCGTTGGCCTGCGCGAGCTCGACGATGCGGCGTCGGCGTTCCAGCGAGAGCGTCCGGCCGCTCGGGTTCTGGAACGTCGGGATCGTGTAGAGGAACGAGACGTCGCCGCCCCGGCCGAGCTCCCGCTCGAGCGCGTCGGGATCGAGGCCCTCGTCGTCCATCGCCAGCGCGACCACCTCGGCGCCTTCCCGCGCGAGGATCTTCAGCGGCCGGTCGTAGGTCGGGCCCTCGACGAGCACACGACCGGGCCGGCGCGCGAGCTGCTCGGCCGCGTAGAAGACGAAGCCCTGCAGCCCGCCCGACGTGATCGCCACCCGGCCGGCCGCCACCCCGTGCCGCTCGCCGAGCAGCTCGCGGAGCGGCCCGTAGCCGCCACCGGAGCCGTAGGAGAGGATCGCCGTGCCGTCCCGCTCGAGCGCGGCACGCGCGCAGTCCGCGATCAGCCCCGGATCGAGGCATTCGGGGGCCGGAGCCCCGCGGGCGAACGAGATCGGGGCCATTTCCGGAGCCTAGCCGGGGCTCCTGCTACCTTGTGGGAACGGACGGCACCGTGTCGTCCCGTGAGATCGGCTTCCTTCCGGGCAGCAGGTCTCGACCCGAACAGAGGAGTCGATCCACCAGTGACACCATCCTTCCGTGCGCTCGGCGTGAGCGCAGAGCTCGTCGAAAGCCTCGAGTCCAGAGGCATCGACAACCCCTTTCCGATCCAGGCGATGGTCGTGCCGCCCGCACTCGCGGGCACGGACATCCTGGCGAAGTCCCCCACCGGCTCGGGCAAGACGCTCGCGTTCGCAGTGCCGATCGTGCAGCGGCTCGACTCGAGCGCGAAGCGCCCCGCCGCGCTGATCCTCGTCCCGACCCGCGAGCTCGCGGTCCAGGTGACCGAGCAGCTCGAATGGCTGGCGCCGGCCCACGGCCTCACGGTCGCGATCGCCTACGGCGGCGTGCCGCTGAAGGGCCAGGGCGCACGCGCCGCCAACGCGCACGTGCTCGTCGCCACCCCGGGCCGGCTGCAGGATCTCGTCGACCGCCGCATGGTCTCGCTCGAAGCCGTCCGCATCCTCGTCCTCGACGAGGCCGACCGGATGCTCGACATGGGCTTCAAGCCGCAGGTCGACAAGCTCGTCCGCCGCGTGCCGGAGAACCGCCAGACGATGTTCTTCTCGGCCACGCTCGACGGCGAGGTCGGCGAGCTCGCCCGCAGCTACACCACGGGCGCCGCCCACTTCGAGGGCGATCTCCCCGCCGACCGCCGGGAAGGCGAGGTCGAGCACCGGTTCGTGCCCGTCACCGCCGACTCGAAGGTCGAGACGCTCGTCTCCCTGCTCCGGGAGGAGCCCGGGCAGACGCTCGTCTTCGTGCGGACGAAGCGAGGTGCCGACCGCCTGGCCGCGAAGCTCGCGCGCCACGAGGTCAACGCGGTCGCGATGCACGGCGACCTGAACCAGCGCGCCCGCGAGAAGGCACTGCGGCGCTTCGAGACCGGCGACGTGACCACGCTCGTCGCCACCGACGTCGCCGCCCGCGGGCTCGACCTCGACGCGATCACGCACGTCGTCAACTTCGATCCGCCCGAGGACGGCAAGGGCTACACGCATCGCGTCGGCCGCACGGGCCGCGCCGGTCGCGCAGGCATCGGCGTCACGCTCGTGCTGCCCGAGCAGCAGGGCGACGTCAGCCGCGTCGCGCGGCTCTCCGGCCACGGCGAGACATGGGCCGAGACGGGCATGCGCGAGGCCGCGCCGAAGCTCGTCTACCAGTCGCGCCGCCGGAACTCGAAGTGGGGCCCGGTGCGCCCCCGCCGCAAGATCTAGCCGGCAGGCACCTAGTCGAAATACGTGTCCTCGTGCGAGTAGGCGGGGGCACAACAGCAGAGGAACCTGGCCCCTTCCGGCCCGGCGGTGATCGTGTGCCGCGCGCCGGGAGGGATCAGGACCGTGTCGCCGGCGCGCCACGTCGCGTCTCCTCGCCGTCGAGCTCCAGCCGACCGCCGCCCTCCAGGAACGAGTACAGCTCCTCGCTCCGAGCGTGGTAGTGCCGCTCGGTCGCCTGGCCGGCCGTGAGCGTCGCCTCGGCAAGGCTCTGGTTCGCTGCGTGCATCAGCTCGCGGATCGTCGAGCCGTCCTTCGTCGTGAAGGGCGTGACCGCGTCTCTCGCCGTTCGCTCCACGGCGCCATCTTGACGGCTGTGGGCCACGCGGTCTTTGGCAGAGTGTCGCCGTGCCCGAGGACTACTTCGGCGAGCCCGTGGCGGCGCGGTACGACGAGTCGTCCGCCGAGATGTTCGACCCCGCCGTCGTCGACCCGACCGTCGAGTTCCTCGCCGGGCTCGCGGGGACCGGGGCCGCGCTCGAGCTGGGGATCGGGACCGGCCGGATCGCGCTGCCGCTCGCCCGAAGCGGCATCCGCGTCCGCGGCATCGACCTGTCGGAGGCGATGGTCGAACGGCTACGCGCGAAGCCCGGCGCGGAGCAGATCGAGGTCACCGTCGGCGACTTCGCGACGACGACCGTCGAAGGGACGTTCTCGCTCGCCTACCTCGTCTACAACACGATCCAGAACCTGACCACGCAGGACGAGCAGGTCACCTGCTTCCGGAACGCCGCTTCGCACCTCGAGCCGGGCGGCTGCTTCGTGATCGAGGTCGGCGTCCCGAGCCTGCAGCGCCTGCCGCCCGGCGAGACCGTGCGCCCGTTCAGGGTCGAGCCGACAAGGCTCGGCTTCGACGAGTTCGACGTCGCGAACCAGGGGCTGATTTCGCACCACTACTGGGTCGTCGACGACCGGCTCGAAGCCCGCTCGATCCCGTTTCGCTACGTGTGGCCGGCGGAGCTCGACCTGATGGCGCAGCTCGCCGGGCTGCGGCTCCGCGAGCGCTGGGGCGGCTGGAAGCGCGAGCCGTTCACGAGCGAGAGCACGAAGCACGTCTCGGTCTGGGAGAAGCCGCGCGCCTCCGCCGAGGGGCTCGACGACGCGCTCTAGGCGCGCGCGAGCTCGGCGACGAGCTGGGCCGTCTCGGTCGGCGTCGTGCCGACCCGGATGCCCTTCGCCTCGAGAGCTGCCTTCTTGCCCTCGGCGGTGCCGGACGAGCCGGAGATGATCGCGCCCGCGTGGCCCATCGTCTTGCCCGGCGGGGCGGTGAAGCCGGCGATGTAGGACACGACCGGCTTCGACATCGACCGTTCGATGTACTCGGCCGCACGCTCCTCCTCGTCGCCGCCGATCTCGCCGACCATGACGACGTACTCCGTCTCCGGGTCGGCCTCGAACCGCTCGAGCATGTCGATGAAGGACGAGCCGACGACCGGGTCGCCGCCGATGCCGACGATCGTCGAGTTGCCGAGCCCGAGCTGCGTCATCTCGTGGCCGATCTGGTAGGTGAGCGTGCCCGAGCGGGAGACGAGCCCGATCGAGCCCTCGCGGAAGATCTCCGCCGGGATGATCCCCGCGTTCGCCTTCCCCGGCGAGAGCGCGCCCGGGCAGTTCGGGCCGACCATCGTCACGCCCTTGCCGCGGACGTAGGTGTAGAGGCGCAGCATCTCGTGCGCCGGGATGTGCTCGGTGATGCAGATCACCGTGCCGATGCCGGCGTCGACCGCCTCGTAGACGGCGTCGGCGGCGAACCGGGCGGGGACGAAGATCAGCGTCGTGTTCGCGCCGGCCTCGGTCACGGCGGCCGCGACGGTGTCGAAGACCGGGATCCCCTCGACGTCCTGGCCGCCCTTGCCCGGTGTGACGCCCGCGACGACGTTCGTGCCGTAGGCGCGGTTCCGCAGGCCGTGGAAGCGGCCCTCGCTGCCGGTCAGGCCCTGCACGACGAGCCGCGTGTCGGTGTCGACGACGATCGCCATCTAGGAGCTGCACCGCCTTGAGGCAGAGCTTGTCGAGCGTCAGCCGGCCGTCGGCGACGCGGTCGCCCCAGAGCTCGCGGACGCGACCCGCCTCCTCGCCCTCGCAGCCGGTGCGGCGGAGCCAGGCGGCGAAGTCGAAGGTGTTCCGGGTCACGCGCTGCTCCTCGAGCCGCAGGCCCGCGCCCTCGACGAAGCCGCGCCACTCCTGCCTCCGTGTAGTTGCGGACGTGGGTCGGGTCGCGCAGCGCCTCGGCCTGCTCGGCGTCCTCGCCCATGTTCAGCGTGTCGACGATCAGGACGCGATCCGCGCGACCCGCGCCATCTCGCGCACGGCGCGGGCGACGTCGGCGAAGTGGTGCGCCGCCGTCCGACACGCGACGAGGTCGAAACTCGCCGTCGGCGAACGGCACGTCCTCGGCGCGGCAGATCACGTCGGGGTGCATGCCCGGAGCCGGGTCGCAGGTGACGACCTCGAGCCCGGCCTCGCGCAGCCGCCGCGCCACGTGGCCGCCGCCGGTGGCGACGTCGAGCGCGGTCCGCGCGCCCTCCGCCCACGAGACGAGCAGGTCGAGGTCGTCGCCCTGCCGATGCGCGTCCGAGTCGACGTACAGATCCGCCCGGTCCGACCAGACGTCCGTCACGCTGCCAGCTCCACTGCGCGCCTGGCCGCGTCGAGCATCGTCGGCTCGACGTGAAGGTTCGGCGGCGCCGACTCGGCGAGGATCGCGCGGCCCTCCTCGGCGTTCGTGCCGTCGAGCCGGACGACCATCGGCTGGTCGATCGTCATCTGCTCGAGCGCCTGCAGGATCCCGCGCGCGACCTCGTCGCAGCGCGTGATCCCGCCGAAGATGTTGAAGAAGATCGCCGTCACCTGCGGGTCGCGGGTGATCACCTCGAGCGCGTCGACCACGCCCTGCGCGTCGCCGCCGCCGCCGAGGTCGCAGAAGTTCGCCGCCCGGCCGCCGACGAACGCGACCACGTCGACTGTGGACATCGTCAGGCCGGCGCCGTTGCCGAGCACGCCGACGTCGCCGTCGAGCTTGACGTACGTGACGCCCTTCTCGCGTGCGAGGGCCTCGAGCGGGTCGGCCGCCGAGATGTCGCGCATCCCGGCCACGTCCGGGTGCCGGTAGAGCGCGTTGTCGTCGACGGTGAACTTCGAGTCGAGCGCCTTCACCTCGCCGGCGGGCGTGACGATGAGCGGGTTGATCTCGCAGAGCATCGCGTCGCTGCCGACGAAGGCGTCGTAGAGCTTCCCGACGATCGCGGCGATCTGCTTCTGCTCGTTGGGATCCTCGACCCCGGCCCCGTAGACGAGCCGCCGCGCCTGGTACGGCTGGAAGCCCTCGAGCGGGTCGACGTGGAGCCGCTGCAGCGCGTCGGGGCTCTCCTCGGCGACCTGCTCGATGTCGACCCCGCCCTGCGTCGTGAACATGAACAGCGGCTGCTTCGCGCTCCGGTCGAAGGTGATCGAGAGGTAGTACTCCTTCGCGATCTCGGAGGCGCGCTCGACCCAGACCTTGCGGACGACGTGGCCGCGGATGTCGAGCCCGAGGATCTCCTTCGCGCGCTGCTCGGCCTCGAGCGGGTCGGCGGCCAGCTTGATCCCGCCTGCCTTGCCGCGGCCGCCGGTCAGCACCTGCGCCTTGACCACGACCGGGCCGCCGAGGTCGACGGCCGCCTGCCGGGCCTCGGAGGGGCTCGTCGCCAGCCGGCCCTCGGAGACCGGGATGCCGTACCGAGCGAAGAGCTCTTTCCCCTGATGCTCGTAGAGGTCCAAGGCGCGGGCGAGTGTACCGGCAGCGTTGTGCGAGCATGGCCGGATGCGTCGCGCGCCGTTGTTCCTGCTCGTCGCCGTGCTCGTGGCCGGGTGCGGCACGGCCTCGGAGGTCGGGATCCAGGAGGCGACACCCGCGCCGCCGCAACAGGCGACGCTCGGCTGGAAGGAGGTCTATGGCAAGCCCGGGGCCTCGCTGGTCTTCCGCGTCGAGTCGCTCTGGGTCGAGGAGCGCGGCTGGACCGCGTCCGTGCAGATCGAGAACCACTCGCCCGTCCGCTTCGCGGTCGCCTCGGGCTCGACGTCGATCGACAGCTCGTTCGGCCTGATGATCCTGCCGACCGGCGACCACCGCGAGCTCGACCGGCTCAACGCCGCCGGCGAGCTGCCGGCGGTGCGCCAGGCAGAGACGATCCAACCGCGGCTTCCCGGCGTGCTCGAGCCGGGGGAGAGCTGGCGCGGCACGCTCTCGGCGAAGGGCGCCCTGCCGGGCGGATCGTGGGCGCGCGTCGTCTTCGGTGCGTTCGTTGCGATGGGCAAGCCGCCGACGGGCCTCGAGGACCGGGTGATCTGGATCACCGACCACACGCAGCGCCTGCGGCCCCGCGGTCAGGGAACGAGCGTGCTGAACTCCTCGTCGTCGGCGAGCGCGGCGAAGTCGCCGTCACCGGCGGCCATCGCGCTGTAGGAAGGCTCGAGCTCGATCGAGCGGCGCAGGTGCGCGAGCGCGTCGTCGCGGCGGCCGGCGAGTGCCTCGTAGCAGGCCAGGTCGTACAGGATCGTCGCGTCCTCCCCGTGCCGCTCGAGCCCGGCGGCGAGGATTCGTACGCCCTCCTCGTAGGCGCCCTGCCGGTGGTGGGCGGAGGCGCGGCTCAGCACCTGCCAGCGCAGATGGATCTCGAGCAGGCGGCGGAGCTCGGCGATCGGCTCGGGATGGTCGTCCACGCGGAGGTCGGTGACCCGGTCGACGCCCTCGCGTCCCTCGTCGCGGGCGCCGACCCGCTCGACGACCACCGCGGCCGACTGCTGCCCGCGCTTGTCGCCGCCAGCCGCCTGGCCGGCCTCGAGCGAGGCGACGAGCCGCTCGGCGAGCGTGCCGACGGTCTCACGGAAGGCGCGGGCCATCCCGGCCGCGACCTCGGCGCCGGCGAGGATGTTCCCCTGCACGGCGAAGCCGTCGCCGGTCTCGTGCCCCGCCCAGTCGTTGCACTCCGAGCCGGTGAACGAGGCGGCGCGGCCGTCGGCGGTGACGACGCCCAGCTGGCGGGTCTCGCGCTCGTCGTCGGCAGCGAGGGCCTCCTGCAGAGCAGTCTCGGGATCGCGGCCAGCTTCGAGGAGCGCGAGCACCGCGGGGCCGTACGCGGCCACTCCGGCCGCCTGGGTCGCGACGGCGCCGACACCTGCCTTCGCCCAGGGCACGACGGCGCCGACGGCGAAGTACTTCGACTGCACCGCGCACCCGACCTCGCCCGCGGCCGGATCGGCGGCGACGATCGAGAAGGTCGCCTTGTACGGGTAGCCGAACCTCACGCCGGCGACCCTATCGCTACGCTCGGACCGGTGGACGCGATCGTCGTCGACGGCCTCGAGAAGACCTACGGCAAGACCGTGCGGGCGCTCGACGGGATCCGTTTCTCGGTCCGCGAAGGCGAGGTCTACGGCCTCCTCGGCCCGAACGGCGCCGGCAAGTCGACCACCGTCCGGATCCTCGTCACGCTGACCAAGCCCGACGCGGGATCGGCGACCGTCGCCGGCCACGACGTCGTGCGCGAAGCTGGCCGGGTGCGCAGCGCGATCGGCTACGTCGCGCAGCACCAGGGGGTCGATCCCGAGGCCACCCCGCGCGAGAACCTGCTCCTGCAGGGCCGCGTGCAGGGGCTCGGCGGCGGCGAGCTCGATTCGCGCGTGAACGAGCTGATCGAGCGCTTCACCCTCGGCGAGAAGCGCGACGCGCTCGCCCGGACGATGTCGGGCGGGCAGCGGCGGCGGCTCGACGTCGCGCTCGGCCTCGTCCACCGGCCGCAGGTGCTGTTCCTCGACGAGCCGACGACAGGCCTCGACCCCGAGGCCCGGGCGGCGATGTGGGAGGAGCTCGAACGCGTCGCCGGCGAGGAGAAGCTGACGATCCTGCTCACGACGCACTACCTGGAGGAGGCCGACCGGCTCGCCGAGCGTGTCGGCATCGTCAGCCGCGGCCGCCTCGTCGTCGAGGGCAGGCCGGACGAGCTGAAGCGGCAGCTTCGCGGCGAGGCCGTCACCGTCGAGCTCGCCGACGGGGCCGTCGACGGCGCGCTCGGCATCGTCGAGCGCCTCGGCGACGTGCACGAGGTGATGCTCGACGGCCGGTTCCTGCGCGCACGGGTCGACCACGGCGCGGCGGCGGTGCCGACGATCCTCTCCGCGCTCGAGAGCGGCGGCGTCCCCGTCGCGGCGGTCACCGTCGCCCGGCCGTCGCTCGACGACGTCTACCTCCACTACACCGGCCGCGACTTCCGCTCCGAGGACGAGCAGGGTCGCGCGTGACGGTCGGCCTGAGCCAGACGTGGTACATGATGGGCCGCCAGCTGCGGAACCTGATGCGCGAGCCGATCTGGCTCGTGCTGATGCTCGTGCAGCCGATGTTCTGGCTCCTGCTCTACAGCCAGCTCTTCCGCCGGATCGTCGACCTTCCCGGCTTCGAGGGGCTCGACTACGTCGACTTCCTGGCGCCCGGGATCGTGATCATGACCGCCTTCTTCTCCGGCATCTGGTCGGGGATGGGGATGCTGCAGGACCTCGACCGGGGCGTGCTCGAGCGCTTCCTCGCCACCCCGGCCCGCCGCAGCGCGCTCGTCTTCTCGCACGTCGTCCGGAACGCGATCCAGTCCGCGATCCAGGGGCTGATCGTGCTCCTCGTCGCGCTGGCGCTCGGCGCGACGAACGGCGGCCCCACCGGCTGGGTCGTGATCACGCTCACGGGCGCGTTCGTGGCCGCCGGCTTCTCCGGGATCTCGACCGGGATCGCGCTGCTGACGCGGAAGGAGGCGACGATGATCGCGGTCGCCAACTTCATCGGGCTGCCGCTGCTCTTCTTCTCCTCGATCCTGATCGCGAGCGCGCTGATCCCCGGCTGGATGCGCGGCCTCTCGCTGGCGAACCCGGTCGAGTGGGCCGCTCGCGCCGCCCGCGAGCCGGTTCTGCCCGACACCGACTGGGGCGATGTCGGCATCTACCTCGTGCTGCTGCTCGCGTTCTCGGCCGCCACCGGCGCGTTCGCGACGTGGGCCTTCAGGGCATACCAGCGCAGCCTGTAGGGTCCGGCGCTCACCGCGACGAGAGGAGCTCGGATGGACACCGAGAGCACGACCTTGAAGGACGACGAGATCCTCGGCTCGGGCCTCGAGGAGGACACCCCCGGCGACGCCGACGGCGGCGACGAGGACGGGGACACCACCGACAGCTCCGACAGCGACGGCTCCGACGGCGACGCCGACACGGACGACGCGTAGGACGTCTGCGGGCTGGGCGCTCCGGCGGGCGATCGAGCCCGTCGAGCCCGAGCGCTTCCGCCTGGAGCACTGGGAACGGCAGCCGCTCGCCGTCCCTCGCGACGAGGCAGGTCGCTTCGACGATCTCCTGGCCGTGCGGGACGTCGAGCGGCTCGTCACCGAGACGGCGATCCGGACGCCGTCCTTCCGGCTCGTCAAGGCCGGCGAGACCGTGTCCGGCTACACGACCGACCTCTCGTGGCGGCCGGAGCCGTTCGGAGGCACCGCGAAGGTCGACCGCGTGCTGGACGAGTTCGACCGCGGCGCGACGATCGTGCTGCAGGCGCTCCACCACTCCTGGCTGCCGCTCGCGCGGTTCTGCCGCGACCTCGAGGCGACGTTCGGGCACGCCGCCCAGGCGAACGCGTACTACACGCCACGGGACTCGCAGGGCCTCCCGGTCCACCACGACACGCACGAGGTGATCACGCTCCAGGTCTCGGGCGAGAAGCGCTGGCTGGTCTACGAGCCCGTGCTCGAGCTGCCGCTCAAGCACCAGCGCTACTCGGCCTCCATGGGCGACCCCGGGGACCCGGTGCTCGACGTCGTCGCAAGGCCCGGCGACACGCTCTACCTGCCGCGCGGCTGGCTCCACCAGGCGCTCACGACCGACACCGACTCGCTCCACATCACCGTCGGGATCAACGTCCGGCCCTGGCTCGAGGCCGTGCGGGACGCCCTCGACGAGCTCGAGTCCGAGCTGCCCTACCGCCGCTCGATCGACGAGGAGCCGGAGGGGCTGCTCGACCTGCTGGCCGAGCGGCTCGAGCCCGAGCTGGTTCGCGCCCGCGCGCGGCCAGGCTCGTCCACTCGCGCCGGGCGGTGCTGGACGGCCAGCTCGACGAGCTGCGGGCCTTGCGGTCGCTCACCGTCGAGACGCCGCTGCGGCGGCGCGAGACGGTGCTCGCCGACCTCGAGGGGACGACGCTCGTCTTCGAGGGCAAGCGGCTCCGGTTCCCCGAGCGGCTGCGCGACGAGCTCGAGTTCGTGCTCGAGGCGGAGGACGGCTGGACGCCCGCCGAGCTGCCCGGCTCGCTCGACGACGAGGGCAGGCTCGTGCTGGTCAGGCGACTCGTGCGGGAGGGCTTCCTGCGGCGTACTGCCGCGGGCGGCTGAGCCCGGGCGCAGAGCACGTCAGGTGCGTGAGCGCCCCGTCGCGCCGCTCGATCGCGACCTCCAGACCTCACCGGTCCGCCGCGCCTCGAAGCGGACGCGCCAGCCGCCTCCCTCGGGATCGGTCGCGGCCAGCCGCAGGTCGTCGAGCCCGAGCAGGCCCGTCGCCTCCCGGATCGCGCGCTCGGCCGCCTGCACCGGGAACGAGTGGCACGAGCGGCCGCGGTAGCGGTCGAGCGGGACGCGCCCGGCGAGGAGCTCGCCTCGACCGACTCCCAGGCGTCGCCGGGCTCGACGCGGCCGAGGTAGACGCCCGCGGGCAGCACGACGACGTTGCCCGCGAAGCGGTCGCCGCCGACGTGCGAGAACTGCCAGACCCAGCCCTCCTCGACCTGCTCGCTGAGTGCCTCGTAGAGCGGCCGGCCGTACCTCGCGCAGCAGCGGTCGTGCTTGCCGTGCGTGCAGACGAGCAGCAGCGGCTGGTCGACGGGCGACGCCTGCGGTCGTCGAGGTCGACGTCGCCGAGGTCGTCGTGGCCCGCCAGCTCGATGCAGCGAACGCGGCCGCCGGCCTCAGGCGAGTCGGCGCGGAACGCGAGCAGGCCGTCCGTGCCGCGCCGCTCCGGCCGGCGGACGAGGAGCACCCGCGAGCGCGGAACCGACCTGCGCCACGCGACGAGCGCGCGCTTCACCTCGGGCGAGAGCGA
Source organism: uncultured Gaiellaceae bacterium (assembly GCA_963808915.1). Classification (GTDB taxonomy): domain Bacteria; phylum Actinomycetota; class Thermoleophilia; order Gaiellales; family Gaiellaceae; genus CAVTBT01. Next base: position 94,128 of record CAWEHJ010000004.1, read on the forward strand.
TGCTGCCGTCGACGGCGCTCGGGGCCCAGAGCCCGCGGTACTCGACGAGCAGCCAGCGGTCGACGCGGCTCGCGGTCGCCGCGAGCGGCTCACCGTCGGCCCGCGAGACCTCGGCGCAGAACTCGCGCCGCGGGGCGACGGTCACTCGGCCTCGAGGACGCAGATCACCTGGCCCGAGGTGACCGGGTCGCCGGGCGCAACCCCGAGCCGGCGCACGACGCCGGCCGCGTGCGCCGCGATCTCGTTCTCCATCTTCATCGCCTCGACGACGCAGAGCACCTGGCCGGGCTCGACCGCGTCGCCCTCCGCGACCTCGACCTTGAGCACCGTGCCCTGCATCGGGCTGACGACGGCGCCGCCGCCGAGCCCGGCCGAGGCGGACCGCCGTTCGGCCCGGCGTCGCGGGCGAGCTCGGCCCACGGCGCCTCGGGAACGCGGACCTGCACCTCGAAACGGCGGCCGTCGAGCTCGACCGCGACCGCCTGCGAGCGCGTGGCGGCCGGCACCGTTCTGCGCCGCGCCCACACCGGGCCGTTCGACGTCGAGCTCGGCCGCCCGCTCCGCCAGCGCCTCGGACTCGACGACGCCGTGGCAGGTCGTGCCCTCGACGAAGCACGGATGCTCGAGCAGCGCGCGGTGGAAGCCGAGCAGCGTCGGCGGCCCCTCGATCGACGAACTCCTCGAGCGCCCGCAGCATCCGCCGCCGGGCGTGCTCGCGGTCGACGCCGTGCACGATCAGCTTGGCGATCATCGGGTCGTAGAGGCCCGAGATCTCGTCGCCGGCCCGGACGCCGGAGTCGACCCGCACGCCCGGGCCCGACGGCTCGCGGTAGGCGGTGATCCGGCCGGGCGCGGGCAGGAAGCCGTGCGAGACGTCCTCGGCGTTGATCCGGCACTCGATCGCGTGGCCGGAGATGCGAACGTCCTCCTGGGCGAAGGCCAGCGGCTCGCCGGCCGCGATCAGCACCTGCTCGCGCACGAGGTCGAGCCCCGTCGCCATCTCGGTCACCGTGTGCTCGACCTGGATGCGCGTGTTCATCTCCATGAAGAAGTACTCGCCGCCTGCGGTCAGCAGGCCCTCGATCGTCCCGGCGCTCCGGTAGCCGGCGGCGCGCGCCGCGTCGACGGCGATCGCGCCGATCCGGGCGCGCAGGTCCGCGTCGACTGCGGGCGAAGGCGTCTCCTCGACGAGCTTCTGGTGCCGCCGCTGGATCGTGCAGTCGCGCTCGCCGAGGTGGACGACGTTGCCGTGCGCGTCGGCGAGCACCTGCACCTCGACGTGGCGCGGATCCTCGAGGTAGCGCTCGACGTAGACCGCGGAGTCGGCGAAGTACTTCTCGCCCTTCGCGCTGCGCCGACTCGAGCGCGCGCTCGATCTCGCCCGGCTCGCGGACGATCTTCATGCCCTTGCCGCCACCGCCGGCGGCGGCCTTGAGGATCAGCGGGTAGCCGATCTCGTCGGCGAGGCGCGCGATCTCCGCCGGGTCGGAGACGGGCTCGGTCGTGCCGGGGATGATCGGCACACCGGCCGCGCGCATCGCCTGCCGCGCCGCGGTCTTCGAGCCCATCAGCTCGATCGCGGCCGGCGGCGGGCCGATCCACGTCAGCCCGGCCTCCTCGACGGCGCGGGCGAAGCCGGCGTTCTCGGCCAGGAAGCCGTAGCCGGGATGCACGGCGTCGGCGCCCGTCCGCTCGGCCGCCTCGAGGATGCGGTCGACCCGGCAGGTAGCTCTCGCCGGCCGGCCCCGGGCCGAGCAGGAAGGCCTCGTCGGCGTCGGCGACGTGCTGCGCCGCTGCGTCCGCCTCCGAGTAGACGGCGACCGCACCGAGCCCGAGCTCGCGCAGCGTGCGGAAGATGCGGACGGCGATCTCGCCGCGGTTTGCGACGAGCACCTTGGAGAAGGGCGGCATGAGCCGCGTATTCTCCCGGAACCTTGACGCTTCCCGACCAGCTGACCGTCGCGCGGGCGCTCTCGGTGCCGGTCGTCGTCGTGCTCTTCGCCTGGGACTTTCCGAACAACGAGGCGTGGGCGACGGCCGTCTTCCTCGTCGCGATGGCGACCGACCAGGTCGACGGCTGGCTCGCGCGGCGCCGGAACCAGACCTCGTCGCTCGGCTCGCTGCTCGACCCGATCGCCGACAAGATCCTCGTCCTCGCCGTGCTGGTGATGCTGATCGAGGAGGGCGTCGCGCCTGCCTGGATGGTCGCCGGGATCGTGGCGCGGGAGTTCATCGTCTCGGGCCTGCGCCTGGCGGCGATCGAGCGCGGCATCGTGATGCCCGCCCGCGACCTCGGCAAGCTGAAGACGTGGGCGCAGTCCGTCGCCGCCGGGCTCGGCGGGCTCGCGGCTGCCGGCGCCTTCGACGACTCCGTCGCCTGGTGGGCGCTGCTCGTCGCGTTGCTTCTGACCTGGATCTCGGGGCTCGACTACGCGCGCAGCGCACCGGGGGTGCTGCGCGGCAAGCCGGCCTAACGAGGCTAGAGCCGGGCGGCCTGGTGTGACGCGCACCAGTCCGAGAAGGCAGCCCAGCCGCGCAGGTACTCGGCCAGCTGCTGCATCCCGCGCGCGACCTCGACCTTGATCGAGATCACGCAGATGGGACAGAACTCCTCCTCGTCGGAACGGGTCGGGTGGTCTCCACAGCGAGTACACATGTGGGAGACAACGGCGGCGGCGGCGCGTCGGTTACGGCCGTTCGTCGTCGTCCACGCCGGCCGACTCGCGCAGGCCGGCCTCGCGCCAGCCGCTGCCGTAGGCGGGATGACCCTCGTCGGACGGCGGCGACCGCCGCGGCGATCGCCGCGCGCTCGTCGTCCGTCGGCTCCGGCCTGATCTCGAGCTCCACCCGCCCGAGGGTAAAGGTTCTCCGGCCGAGGGCCGACGACAGAGGCATGCGGCGACTTCTCACTGCCTGCCTCGCCGTGCTCGCGCTCGCCGCGCCGGCGACCGCCGCCCAGCCGAAGGCGAAGGCCTCCTGGGCGCAGCCGCAGATCGTGCGCGTGGCGAAGGCCGGCCTGATGGGCGCCGACGCGAAGCGATTCCGGCCCGACGACGACCTCACGGGAGCCGAGCTGGAGGAGCTCGTCGCCGGCCTGCGCCCCGAGGCGCTGCCGGAGGCTCCGCCGGCCACAGTGACCGTGGCCGGCCTCGACGCCAGGCTCGTTCGCGCGCTCGGCCTGCAGGACGCCGCCTACCGATTCTTCCGCGGCGCCCGCGCTGCCGGGCTGAGCCCGCCGAAGCGCTTCGGCACCGAGTCGGTGGCACGGCTGCTCGGCCTCCGGTTCAACCACCCGGCGGGGACGGACGACCTCGAGCTGCAGCCGGACGACCCGGTCACCCGCGCGGAGACAGCGTTCTCGGCGGCACGCATGCTCGAGCTCTCCGACTGGGAGACCGAACGGGTCGACGAGCTCTCGCGCGTCTTCGCGCTCCCCACGCTCGGCGACTGGCAGCGACGTGTCCTCTCGACCGCGGTCGGCCTGATCGGCCGGCCGTACGTCTGGGGCGGGACCGAGACGGGCTTCGACTGCTCCGGCTTCGTCTGGCGCGTCGTCAAGCTGACGCCGTACGCCGGCGCGGCCACGCTGCCGAACGTGCTCCGGGGCCGGACGACCTATCAGATGAGCGGCGAGGTGCCGAAGGGCCAGCGGATCTCGTTCGCCGACCTCCAGCCGGCCGACGTCCTCTTCTTCGGCGCGCGCGGGGCGAAGTCGAAGCCAGCGCAGGTCGACCACATGGGCCTCTACCTCGGCAACGGCTGGATGATCCACTCGTCGCGGTACGGCGTGGCGCTCGAGCCGCTCGACGGCTGGCGGCAGCACGGCTTCGCCTGGGGCCGGCGGCCGCTCGCCGAAGCCGGGCTCGAGCGCTAACGGGTCGGCAGCAGCCGCGCGCCGGTCGCCTTGAACGAGGCGACGGCGACCTCGCCCTCGCGCAGGCCGAGCCGGTCGGCCGAGGCGGCGGTGATCTCGGCGGTGAGCGGCCCGACGCGGACCCGGACCCGGTTCCCGAGCCGGACGAGCGAGGCGACCGGGGCGCGGATGTGGTTCACCGCCGAGTCGCCGGTCTCCGCGCGCGCGACAGAGACCTCCCACGGGTAGACGGCGAGCGAGACGCGGCCCTCGCCGGCATCTGCGGTGTAGGCGAGCCCGCCGCCGTCGAGCGTCACCGCCGTCAGGCCATCCGGACCTGGCGCCGCCGTGCCGGGGAGCAGGTTGGCGCCGGTGAAGCTCGCCACGAACGCATCGGCCGGCGCGGCGAGGAGATCGGCGGGAGAGGCAATCTGGAGGACGTGGCCCTCGACGAGCACGCCGACGCGGTCGGCCAGGGCGGCGGCGTCCTCGAAGTCGTGCGTGACGAGGATCGTCGGCAGGCCGAGCTCCCGTAGTAGCTCGCGCAGCTCGGCACGCACGCTCGAGCGGGTGTGGGCATCGAGCGCGGACAGCGGCTCGTCGAGCAGCAGCACGCGCGGGTCGCGGGCGAGCGCGCGCGCGAGGGCGACGCGCTGCCGCTCGCCGCCCGAGAGCTCGTCGGGCCGTGCGCCGGCGAGCGCCGAGATCCGGAAGCGCTCGAGCAGCTCGTCCACCCGGCCGCGCCCGCCGAAGGCCACGTTGGCCCGCACGCTCAGATGCGGGAAGAGCGCGTACTCCTGGAAGACGAGCCCGACCGAGCGGCGCTCGGGCGGCAGGTCGATCCGCGCGCTCGGTGTCGAGCCACGCCTCACCGCCGAGCGCGATCCGGCCGCGGTCCGGGCGCAGCAGCCCGGCCACGGCGCGCAGCACGCTCGTCTTCCCGGCGCCGGACGGCCCGACGAGCGCGAGCGTCTCGCGCCCGACCTCGAGGTCTAGCTCGAGGGCGTGAGGAGCGAAGAGCGTGGTCGAGCCGGAGCTCGAGCGTCTCCATGCAGGCACCAGCTTGACGGCGAGGAGGACGGCAGCGCTGACCACGACGAGCTCGGCACCGATCGCGAGGGCGGTGTCGAAGTCGACGTCGAACTGCTCGTACACGGCGAGCGAGAGCGTCTGCGTCACGCCCTGCAACGAGCCGGCGAACATGATCGTCGCTCCGAACTCGCCGAGGCCGCGGGCGAAGGAGAGCGCCCAGCCGGCGCCGAGCCCGCCGGCCGCCAGCGGCAGCGCGACCCGGGCGAAGCTGCGGGCCGGGCTCGCGCCGAGCGTGCGTGCGGCGGCGACGAGGTCGTCGTCCACCGCCTCGAAGGCGGCGATCGCGGCCCGAATGTAGAACGGGCTCGCGACGAAGGTCACCGCCAGGACGACCGCCAGCTGCGTGAAGCCGACCTCGATCCCGAGCGCGTCCAGCTCGCCGCCGAGCAGGCCGAAGCGGCCGAACGCCGCGAGCAGGCCGATCCCGGCCACGGCAGGCGGCAGCACGAGCGGCAGCTCGACGAGCGTGATCGCGACGGCGCGGCCCGTGAAGCGGCGCGAGGCGATCAGGTACGCGGCCGGTGTGCCGACCAGGAGGATCAGCACGTTCGCGACCGCGTTCGTCTTCAGCGTGACGACGAGCGCGTCCTTCGCCGCCTCGCTCCGCATCCCGTCGAGCAGATGGGCGAGCGGGATGCGGAAGAAGATCGCCACGATCGGCAGGAGCAGGAACGAGAGGGCAAGCGCCGTCGCCGCGACGAGCGCCGGCCCGAAGAGGCGGTTCACGGCTGCGGCAGTCCGAAGCCGGCGCGCGCCAGCTCGCGCCTGCCCTGCGGGCCGAGCACGTCGGCCACGAACGACCAGGCGGGGCCGAGGTGCTTCGTCCGGGTGACGACCGCCACCTCGTAGCGCACCGAGGGCTGCCCCCGCATCGGGATCGCGATCGTGGTCAGACGCCCGGAAGCAGCCTTCACGTCGGTCGCGTAGACGAACCCCGCATCGGCCTCGCCGAGAGCGAGCTTGCCGACGATCCCCTTCACGTCGGTCTCCTGGCTGACGGTCTTCCGCAGGACCTGCAGCAGCCCGAGCCGCTTCAGCACCTCGCGCGTGTAGAGGCCGATCGGCACCTTCGGCCCGGCGACGACGAGCCGCAGCTGCGAGCGACGCGCGAGGTCGCCGACCGTCCGGAGCTTCGCCGGGTTCGAGCGCGGCACGGCGAGCACGAGCGTGTTCGTCGCGAAGGCGCGGGGGCGCTCGATCAGGCCTTCGCGGTAGAGCGCCTGCGTGTAGACCGGGCTCGCGGAGGCGAAGACGTCGGCGGGGGCGCCCTGGCGGATCTGGATCGCGAGCTGGTTCGAGCCGGCGAACTGGAAGCGTGCGTCCACACCGATCCGCGGCAGCGACCTCCGTCAAGGACGCCGCGGCATAGACGGTGGGTGGGTCCTCGCCCTCGGCGACGCCGGCCGCCAGTCCCACCACGAGCGCCGGCGCTGCGACGAGGGCGAGGAGCTTCGAAAGCCGTCTCACCGCTCCACCATCACGGAGGTGGACTTGACGACCGCGGCGGCGCTCATCCCCGGCTCGAGGCCGAGCTGGTCGGCCGACTCGCTCGTGATGATCGCGACGACCCGCGCCGGCTCTGTCACGTCGATCTCGATCCGGGCGAGCAGGCCGTCGACCTCGACGGATCGGACCACGCCTCTGAACCGGTTCCGGGCGGAGATCGTCTCGTCGCCGGAGGCGCCGCGGAGCCGCTCCACCTCCGCGGCCGGGACGACGCGCCGGTTCGCGCCGTCGCGCTCGACGTGCAGCTTGCCCGCGCGGTCCCAGCGCCGGACGGTGTCGATGCTGACGCCGAGTGCCCGTGCGGCCTCGGCGACGGAGTAGTTCTGCCTAGGCATCGCCTAGACGTTACACGACTAGGAGCGGTGAACTCCCATCGTGATCGCGCCGACGTATGCCCCCGTCTCCTGCCGCCGGAGCACGAGCTGCGAGCGGCGGCCGCCGTTCGCGGTAGATCGCATCGGCGGCGTTGCGGACGTCGCGGCCCGGCCGCCGGCTGTAGGGCGCACGCTTGTAGACGGCGTCGGTGACCGTGTCCGAGAAGTAGAGCTGGCCGGTGTGCACGACGTTGCCGCCGATGTGCACCATCACGTGGATGTGCACGGTCCGGCCCTGGTACCAGCCGGGATACACGGTCCGGAACAGCGCCAGCCCGTTGGCATCGGTCTTCTGGACGCCGCGCATGAACGTCTTGCCGACCTGGGCGCCGACACCGGAGTAGTTCCCGAGCGCGTCCGCGTGCCAGACGTCCACGGCCGCGTTCCGGATCGGCTTGCAGCTCGAGGCGTCGACGACGCGGAGCCGCAGGGTCAGCGGCACCCCCGGCCGGCCCTCGGTGATCGTCCGCCGCACCTTCGCGCCCGAGACGTAGTACGGCCCTTCCGTCTGCTCGGGCGCGAGCACGCAGGCGACCGCGCCCGACGCCACGGCGGCAGGGCCGACGGCCGCGTCGGCGTCGCCCTCGCCGGCGAGCTTCCAGCCGCCTGCCGTCAGCAGCGCGGCCAGCCCACCGGCCTTGGCCAGCGACTGCCTGCGGGTGAGGCGCGTGCCGTCGTCCATGCGCAGCAACGTAGCGCCGTCGCCTGAACGCGGGCTAAGAATTCGAGCATGCGCCTTGCCGCCGCCGGTCTCGGCCCGCTGCGCGAGCGGCCGTTCCGGCTGCTCTTCTTCGGCCGAACGCTGTCGGGGATCGGCGACGCGATCGTCCCGGTCGCGCTCACCTTCGCGGTGCTCGACCTCGGTGACGCGACCGACCTCGGTCTCGTCCTCGGCAGCTCGTCGGCCGCCCGGGTCGTCTTCCTGGTCGCGGGCGGTGTGTGGTCGGACCGGCTGCCGCGCCAGCTCGTGATGATGGCCTCGGACGTCGTCCGCGCTGCCGTGCAGGCGCTGATCGCGGTCGCGTTCTTCACCGACTCGATCCAGGTGTGGCAGCTTGCCGTCGGCTCGGCGGTCTTCGGCGCCGCCGGTGCGTTCTTCCAGCCCGCCTCGACCGGTCTCGTGCCTCGACTCGTCAGCCGCCAACGGCTGCAGGAGGCCAACGCGCTGCTCGGCCTCGCCCGCAGCGGGATCGAAGTCTTCGGCCCGGTCGTCTCCGGGCTCGTGGTCGCGACGCTCGGCTTCGGGATCGTCTTCGCCGTCGACGCGGCGAGCTTCGTCGCCAGCTTCCTCTGCCTCGCTGCGATGCGGCTGCCGCGGACCGTCGAGCGAGGCGAGCGGAAGAGCATTCTCGCCGAGGCGATCGACGGACTGCGAGTCGTGCGCGAGCGGCGCTGGATCGTGGCCGGGCTCGCCTGCGACCTCGTCTTCAACCTCGCCTTCGCCGCGTACTTCGTGCTCGGGCCGGTCGTCTACGAACGCCACTTCGACGGCGCCCGCGACTGGGGGATCGCGATGACCGCGGCGGCGATCGGCGGGATCGCAGGTGGGGTGCTCGTGCTGCGGTTCCGCCCGGCGCGGCCGCTCTTCGTCGCCTACCTGTTCTCATTCGTGACGCCCACGGTGCTGCTCGCCCTGGCCGTCCCGCTGCCGCTGGGGCCGCTGATCCTCGGCTCCGCGCTGGTGACCGTCGCGATCGTGCTCGTGAACACGTTCTGGGCGACGATGGAGCAGCAGCACGTCCCCGCCGCGTACCTCTCGCGAGTCGACTCGCTGGGCTGGATGATCTCGCTCGTCGCGTTCCCGCTCGGCTCGGTCGCCGCGGGGCCGCTGTCGGATGCGATCGGCGTGGGCGCGACGCTGGTCGGCGCAGCGCTGCTGATGACCGTGGGCCTCGTCGGCGCGCTCTCGGTGAGGGACTTCCGCGAGCTCCGCCGCCTCGACGACGCAGCAGCCGCGGCCGAAGCCGTTTAGAGGACGAGGGAGGGTCGCAGGGAACCGCAGGTTCCCCCTTCAGGGATCTTCGCGTGGAAGGAACCGCCGCAAGGCGGTTCCATGTTCCGCAAAGCGGAACCCACTGCCGGTCAAAGCGGGATGTTGCCGTGCTTGCGCTTCGGCGTCGGCTCGCGCTTCGTCAGCGCCACCTCGAGCGCGCGCACGAGCACCGGCCGCGTGCGGCGCGGCTCGATCACGTCGTCGACGTAGCCCCGCTCGGCCGCGTGGTACGGGTTGGCGAAGCGCTCCTTGTAGTCGGCGATCAGCTCTGCGCGGCGTGCGTCGGGATCGTCGGCGTCCTCGAGCTCGCCGCGGAAGACGATGTTGACGGCGCCTTCCGGCCCCATCACCGCGACCTCGGCGGTCGGCCATGCGACGTTGAAGTCGGCACGGATGTGCTTGGAGCTCATGACGTCGTAGGCACCGCCGTAGGCCTTGCGCGTGATCACCGTCAGCTTCGGCACGGTCGCCTCGGCGTAGGCGTAGAGCAGCTTGGCGCCGTGACGGATGATCCCGCCCCATTCCTGCTCGGTCCCCGGCAGGAATCCCGGCACGTCGACGAACGTGACGAGCGGGACGTTGAAGGCGTCGCAGGTGCGCACGAAGCGCGCGGCCTTGACGGAGGCGTCGATGTCGAGCACGCCCGCGAGTGCCGCCGGCTGGTTCCCGACGACGCCGATCGAGTGCCCGCCGAGCCGCGCGAAGCCGCAGACGACGTTCTCGGCGTGCCCCGGCTGCACCTCCATGAAGAGGCCGTCGTCGACGATCTTGGCGATCACGGCCTTCATGTCGTAGGGCTTGTTCGGGCTGTCCGGGATCAGGGTGTCGAGCGCCTCGTCCTCGCGGTCGACGGGGTCGGCCGGCGCGGCCCACGGCGCCGACTCCAGGTTGTTCTGCGGCAGGTACGAGAGGAGCAGCCGGGCGTCGTCGAGACACGCCTCCTCGTCGGGCGAGGTGAAGTGCGCGACGCCCGACTTCGTCGCGTGGGCGGCCGCGCCGCCGAGCTCCTCGAACGACACCTCCTCGCCCGTCACCGTCTTCACGACGTCGGGCCCCGTGATGAACATGTACGAGGTCTCCTCGACCATCAGCACGAAATCGGTGATCGCCGGCGAGTAGACCGCGCCGCCCGCGCAGGGGCCCATCACGAGCGAGAGCTGCGGCACGACGCCCGAGGCCTGCACGTTCCGCCAGAAGATCTCCGCGTACCCGGCGAGCGAGACGACGCCCTCCTGGATCCGCGCCCCGCCCGAGTCGTTGATCCCGATCACCGGGCAGCCGTACTTGACCGCCAGGTCCATCACCTTGCAGACCTTCTCGGCGAACACCTCGGAGAGCGAGCCGCCGAAGACGGTGAAGTCCTGCGAGAAGACGAAGACCGTGCGGCCGAAGATCTCGCCGCGCCCGGTGACGACGGCATCGCCGTAGGGCCGGTTCGCCATCGAGTCGAACTCCGGGTTGCGGTGGCGCACGTAGCGGTCGAGCTCGACGAACGTGCCCGGGTCGAGCAGGCGCTCGAGGCGCTCGCGGGCGAGCAGCTTGCCGCGCTCGCGCTGGCGGGCGATCGCCTTCTCGCTTCCCGCGTGCAGCGACGACTCGCGCAGCTCGCGCAGCCACTCGAGCTTGTCGGCGGTCGTCTCGTGCGTCCTGCGCTCGGCCTTCGCCATCGCGCGGAGCCTATGCGACCATCGGGGCGTGGTGGACGCAGCCGAGCGCGGGCGGACGCTGGCCCGGATCCGCGAGCTCTGCCTCGCCCTGCCCGAGACGAGCGAGCGCCCGAGCCACGGCGCGCCCACGTTCTTCGTCCGGGGAAAGCGCCCGTTCCTGATGGTGCTCGAGAACCACCACGGCGACGGGCGGTTCGCGATCTGGTGCGCGGCACCCGAGGGCATGCAGGGGATGCTCGTCGCCGGGGACGCGGACCGGTTCTTCGTCCCGCCCTACGTCGGCCATCGCGGGTGGCTCGGGCTGCGGCTCGATCACGACTTCGAGGACGAGGAGCTGGCGGGGATCGTCGAGGACGCCTACGCCGAGGTCGCACCTGCGAAGCTCGTCGAGGCCGCGCGCGAGCAGTCGGGCTAGCTCGGGAAGAGCGGCAGGTGGCCGAGTGCGACGATCCCCTCGGTGTCGGGCTCGGCGCCCTCGGTGAACACGGCCGCCTCGGCGACGACCTCGCCCCCGGCGGCGAGCACCACCGACCGCATCCCTTCCAGCGTGCTGCCGGTCGAGATCACGTCGTCCACGAGCACGACCCGCTTGCCTGCAACCAGCGCGCGGTCCTTCTCGTCGAGGTGCAGCGTCTGCGGATGCCCGGTCGTGATCGAGACCGTCTCCGCACTGATCGTCTCGCCCATGTACGCCTTGTACTGCTTGCGGAGCACGACCCACGGCTTGTCGAGCTGGCGCGCGAGCTCGTAGACCAGCGGCACGCTCTTCGTCTCGGCCGTGACGAGCACCTCGGCGCCGGCATCCGCGAGTGCGCGGGCGAGCCCGCGGGCGGACGCCTCGACGACCTCGGTGTCGCCGAGGAGGTTGAAGATCGGCGATCGAGAGCCCCGGTGCCACCTCGAACAGGGGCAGCTCGCGCTCGACGCCTTCGATCTCGATCCGGTGGGTCAGACGCTCGGCCATGTCCGCCCGAGCATTGCAGGAGCGGACGACGACCGGCGTAGGCTCCCGCCGTGGATCCGATCGACCGCAGCACGGTCTGGCCCTACGAGGACGGCGAGCCCGGACGCTGGTCGTACGCCCGCGCCGGCCACCCGACCGGCGAGGCCGTCGAGGAGGAGCTCGGCCGGCTCGACGGCGGGCGTGCGCTGCTCTTCCCGTCCGGGATGTCGGCGGTCACGACCGTGCTGCTGACGCTGGCGCGCCCGGGTGGGCTCGTCGCGCTCGCTGAGGGCTCGTACTACGGCACCGGCGTCCTCTTCCGGCTGCTCGAGCCGTGGGGCGTGCGGGTCGTCGAGTTCGACCAGACGGGTTCACCGCCTGCAGAGGCCGATCTCGTCTGGCTCGAGGCGCCGGCGAACCCGATGCTGACGATGCCCGACCTCGACGCGGCGGCCGCTCATCCCGCGCCGGTCGTCGTCGACTCGACCGTCGCGACGCCGCTCGCGCTGCGGCCGCTCGAGCACGGGTGCGACGTCGCGCTGCACAGCGCGACGAAGTACCTCGCCGGCCACGACGACGTCCTCGCCGGGGTGGCGGTCGTGCGCGACGACGATCTCTACGACCGTCTGCGCCGCCTGCGCTCGGCGACGGGTGCCGTGGCCCCGGCCGACACGGCTGCGCTCCTCGGCCGCGGGCTGAAGACGCTCGCCGTCCGTGTCGAGCGCCAGAGCGCGACCGCAGCGATCCTCGCCGAGCGCCTGCGAGGCCACGCGGCGGTTCACGTCGTGCGCTACCCCGGCTTCGGCGGGCTGGTCTCGTTCGACGTGGCCGACGCCGACGCGGCCCGGCGCGTCGAGACGGCGACGCGGACGATCGTGAACGCGACGAGCCTCGGCGGCACGGTCTCGAAGCTCGAGGGCCGCCACCGCTGGGAGGGCGACCGCTGCCCGGCCGGCCTGCTTCGCCTCTCCGTCGGCCTCGAGGACGCGGATGCGCTCTGGGCCGACCTCGAGCACGCGCTCGCACAGGCCTGAAGCTCCGACGCGGCCGATTGTTATCGCCCTGTTGGGACTGCGCCCGAACGCAATCCGGATCGCGCCTCGCCGCGGTACCCAGAGGTATGAACAGGATCAGAACCACCTCATTGCTCGCCGCACTTGCGGCCGCCGCAACGCTCCTGGTCAGTGCCTGCGGCGGCAGCGGCGACTCCGGCGCTGCGGCGCCGCAGGGAGCCTCGGGCTCCGCCAGCACCGTCGCCGTCGACGGCGTGAACGGCGTCGGGGACGTGCTCGTCGACGCCCGCGGAGCCGCGCTCTACGCCGCCGACCAGGAGTCGAACGGCACGATCGCCTGCACCGGCTCGTGCACGACGATCTGGGATCCCCTCACTGTGCACGGTGCGAAGGCACCGACCGCCGGCTCCGACGTGATGGGCATGCTCGGCGTGGTGAAGCGTCCGGACGGCGCGCGCCAGGTGACGCTGGACGGCCGGCCGCTCTACCGCTTCGCCGAGGATCCCGAGACGGGGTCCGTCACGGGCAACGGCCTCGCCGACTCGTTCGACGGCAAGTCATTCGAGTGGCACGTGGCCACGCCCGACGGCGTGTCGACTTCGAGCTCCAACTCGTCGAGCGGCAGCTCCGGCTACTAGCCCGCCTCCATCCCCCGTCCCCCTCGGAGCCCCGCCAGTGCGGGGCTCCGTCCCGTTGGCGACGGTTCGATTTGCATGAGGTGTTCTCTTATGCGTACCATCACGCTCTCTTATCTCACAGTAAATCTGTAGACAAAGGGAGCTACCAGCATGCGGAACCGTTTGCCCATCCTCGCGCTCGTCGCGGTCGCCGGCCTCCTGGCCTCGGTGTCGACGGCGCTCGCAGCGGCCGACCGGACGTCCGGGACCCGCCTCTCGCTCGTCGCGTACTCGACCCCGCGCGAGGCCTACGGCGCCGCTGACCTCGCCTTCGGCAAGACGACGGCCGGCAAGGACGTCGACTTCAGCCAGTCGTACGGCGCCTCGGGCGAGCAGACCCGCGCCGTCAAGGCCGGCCTCAAGGCCGACATCGTCGCCCTCTCCCTCGCTCCGGACATGGACGAGCTCGTCAAGGCCGGGCTCGTCGACGCCAAGTGGAGCCGCCAGAGCTACCGCGGCATGGTGACGAACTCGGTCGTGGTCTTCGTCGTCCGCGACGGCAACCCGAAGAAGATCTTCGGCTGGAACGACCTGCTCAAGCCGGGCGTCGAGATCGTCACGCCGAACCCGTTCACCTCGGGCGGCGCGCGCTGGAACATCATGGCCGCCTACGGCGCGTGGCGGAAGCAGGGCAAGACCGACAGCCCAGGCGCAGGCCAGCCTGCTCAAGCTGTTCAGGAACGTCGTCGCGCAGGACAAGAGCGCTCGCGAGTCGCTGCAGACGTTCACCAGCGGCAAGGGCGACGTGATGCTCGCCTACGAGAACGAGGCGTTGTTCGCGCAGTCGAAGGGCCAGAACCTCCAGTTCCGCATCCCGCGCTCGACGATCCTGATCGAGAACCCGATCGCCGTCACGAAGACGAGCGAGCACAAGGCGCGAGGCGACCGCGTTCCTGCGCTACCTGCGCACGCCCGAGGCGCAGCGGGTCTTCGCCGAGAACGGCTACCGGCCGGTGAACAAGGCCGTCGCGGCGCGAGTTCACGACGAAGTTCCCGGCCCGGCCCGGCCTCTTCACGATCGAGCAGCTCGGCCTCGGCGGCTGGCCGAAGGTGCAGAAGCGCTTCTTCGACCCGAAGAACGGGCATCCTCGCCCGCATCGAGCGCCAGGTCGGCGGTGCCACCGGCTAGCGCCGTCGCAGCTCGCGCGCCTCGCGCGCGGATCAGCGGGGACCGAGGGAGAGGGCGTCGACCGCCCTCTCCCTCGGCGTTGTCACGAGCTACCTGACGATCCTCGTCGCGCTGCCGATCGCCGCCCTCGTCTGGGAGTCGACGAAGGACGGAGCACAGGGCTTCTGGGAGGTCGTCTCGAGCCCGCAGTCGGTCGCCGCGCTGAAGCTGACGCTCGGCGCGTCGGTTGCGGCCGCGCTCCTCAATGCCGTGATGGGCACCGTCACCGCCTGGGTCCTCGTCCGCGACGACTTCCGCGGCAAGTCGCGTCGTGAACGCGCTGATCGACCTGCCGTTCGCGCTGCCGACGATCGTCGCCGGCCTGACCCTGCTCGCGCTCTACGGCCCGCAGTCGCCGATCGGCATCAACATCGCCTTCTCGCGCGTCGGCGATCGTGCTCGCGCTGCTGTTCGTCACGCTTGCCGTTCGTCGTCCGCACGGTGCAGCCGGTCCTGCTCGAGCTCGACCGCGAGATGGAGGAGGCGGCCGCGCTCGCTCGGCGCCTCCGAGCTGCACACCTTCCGGCGCGTCGTCTTCCCGAACATCCTCCCCGGGATCCTGTCCGGGGTCGCGCTCGCGTTCGCGAAGGCGGTCGGCGAGTTCGGCTCGCTCGTGATCATCACCGGCAACCTCCCGTTCAAGACCGAGGTCTCGTCGGTCTTCATCTTCGGCCGGATCGAGAGCGGCGACCAGGCCGGCGCGGCCGCGGTGGCGGTCGTGCTGCTCGTGATCTCGTTCGCGCTGCTGCTCGCGATCGGCGGCGATCCGCCACTTCGCCACGAGGCACGAGCGTGCGTAGGCTCGGGCTCCGCGGCGTCGCGCTCGTCTACCTGCTCGTCGTGCTCGTCGGGCCGCTCGCGATCGTCTTCTACCGCACGTTCGAGCACGGCTTCGGCGCCGCCTGGGACGCGATCTCGACCCCCGAGACGCTGCACGCCTTCAAGCTGACGCTGATCATCGCCGCGATCGCCGTGCCGGCGAACACGGTCTTCGGCGTCGATCTGCGCCCTCGCGATCGTGCGCCAGCGTTTCCCGGGCAAGGGCCTGGTGAACGCGTTCGTCGACCTGCCGCTCGCGCTCTCGCCGGTCGTCGTCGGGCTCTCGCTCTTCCTGCTCTACGGCGAGGACGGCTGGCTCGGCGGCTGGCTCGACAG
This sequence comes from uncultured Gaiellaceae bacterium, assembly GCA_963808915.1. GTDB lineage: Bacteria > Actinomycetota > Thermoleophilia > Gaiellales > Gaiellaceae > CAVTBT01. The sequence continues at coordinate 109,569 of CAWEHJ010000004.1, forward strand.
AGCACGGGATCGAGGTGCTCTTCGCGCTGCCGGCGATGGTGATCGCGACGATCTTCGTCTCGCTGCCGTTCGTCGCCCGCGAGGTGGTGCCGACCCTGCGCGAGATCGGCGACGAGCAGGAGCAGGCGGCGCGCACGCTCGGCGCCTCCGGCTGGCAGACGTTCTGGCGGATCACGCTGCCCGCGATCCGCTGGGCGGTGATCTACGGCGTCGTGCTCACGGCCGCGCGCTGCCTCGGCGAGTACGGCGCGGTCGCCGTCGTCTCCGGTCGCCTCCAGGGCGAGACGGAGACCGCCACCCTCCGCGTCGAGGAGCGCTGGCAGTCGTTCGACGTCGCCGGCGCGTACGCGATCTCGATCGTGCTCGCCCTCGTCGCCGTGCTCGTGCTCGTCGCCCTGACCCTGATCCGACCCAAGGAGGAGACAGTCTGATGTCGATCGTCGTCCGCAACGTCGAGCAAGAGCTTCGGCGACTTCCAGGCCCTCGACGACGTCTCGCTCGAGGTCGAGGGCGGCTCGCTGACCGCGCTCCTCGGCCCCAGCGGCTCCGGCAAGTCGACGCTGCTCCGGATCATCGCCGGGCTCGAGCGGCCCGATGCGGGCGAGATCCTGATCGACGGCGACGACGCCACGAGCGTCAGACCGCAGCAGCGAGACGTCGGCTTCGTCTTCCAGCACTACGCCGCGTTCAAGCACATGACGGTGCGCGAGAACATCGCCTTCGGCCTGAAGGTGCGCAAGCGGCCGCGCGCCGAGATCCGCGAGCGCGTCGACGAGCTGCTCGGCCTCGTCCAGCTGGAGGCGTTCGGGCACCGGTATCCCGGCCCAGCTCTCCGGCGGGCAGCGACAGCGGATGGCGCTGGCGCGCGCGCTTGCCGTCGAGCCGCGCGTGCTCCTGCTCGACGAGCCGTTCGGCGCGCTGGACGCCCGCGTTCGGGCCGAGCTGCGCGAGTGGCTCCGCCGCCTGCACGACGAGGTGCACGTGACGACGATCTTCGTCACGCACGACCAGGAGGAGGCGATGGCCGTCGCCGACCAGATCGCGGTCGTCCACCGCGGCCGGATCGAGCAGGTCGGCGGCCCGCGCGACCTCTACGAACAGCCCGCGACCGAGTTCGTGATGGGCTTCGTCGGCCCCGCAACGCGGCTCGGCGACCGCTGGCTCCGTCCCCACGACCTCGATCTCCGTCAGCTGCCCGCCGACGGCGCCGTCGAGGCGAAGGTGCTGCGGATCGTCCACCTCGGCTTCGAGGTGCGGGTCGAGCTCGAGACCGGCGACGGCGCCCCGCTCGTCGGCTCAGCTGACGCGAGACCAGGTCGAGGAGCTCGAGCTCGCGGAAGGGCAGATCGTCTATGCGCTGCCGAGTCGCGAGCGTGTCTTCGCCTGATCCTGGAGCGGCGTAGGCTTGCCGCAACCGACAAGGAGGCAACTGATGGCGCTGGCACGAGTCGTGACGTTCGAGGGAGTCGACAAGGACCGGATGGAGCAGATGCGCCGGGACATGGAGGGCCAGGAGCAGCCCGAGGACATCCCGGCGACGGAGTTCGTCGTGCTCCACGACGCCGAGGCAGAGACCTCGACCGTGATCCTCTTCTTCGACAACGAGGACGACTACCGGAAGGGCGACGAGGCGCTGAACGCGATGCCTGCCGGCGACACTCCCGGCCGGCGGACCTCCGTTGCGAAGTGCGACGTCGCGTTCCGGATGAAGAACTGACGAAGCGGGCGGCTACGCGGGGGCTCGCGGCGTCGCCGCTCGGGCGACGAGATCGGCGAGGCTCGTCTCCTCGAGCACGCCGCGCATCGCGGTGCGAAGCTCGAGCCAGACGTCCTTGAGCGGCGCCGCGACGCCCTCGTAGGCGAGGCCGTCGGGCCGCTCCCCGCGGACGCTGGCGATCGGGCCCTCGACCGCGCGGATCACGTCGGCGACGCTGATCTCCTCCGCCGGCTTCGCCAGCCAGTAGCCGCCCTCCGCGCCGCGCCGGCTCGAGACCAGCCCGGCCTGGCGCAGATCGAGCAGGATGTTCTCGAGGAACTTGGCCGGGATCGACTGCGCGGTCGCGACCCGCTCGCCCTTGACCGGCCCGGGCGGCGCCGCGGCGAGCTCCAGGCAGGCCCGCAGGGCGTAATCGACCTTGGCAGAGACGCGCACGTGGCCATTCTGGCCCGTCCGCCTAGTCGCTGACGTCCTCCCAGGCCTCGACCCAGTCGTGCCAGTCCTTGCAGACCTCGCCGCGGGCGTCGCCGCAGTTTCGCTGCGGCGTTCGCCAGTACGAGACGCGGGAGAACCAGCGCTCGTCGCGGGCGTGGTAGCGGGAGCACCAGCGTTCGTCGGCAGTCTGCGCGCAGGCGGCCGGGTTCGCCGGCGCCTCGCCGAGCCACTCGGCCACCTCGGCGTTCACCTTTGGCGTCAGCATCCAGTCGAGCCAGCGCGCCATGCAGTCCGAATTGCGCGCCTTGGAGGCGACCATCCAGGCGTCGACCCAGCCCGTCGAGCCCTCGCGTGGCAGGACGACCCGCACCGGCACGCCGTCGGCGGCGAGCAGGTCGGCGACGAAGCGCCACGTCGTCCCGACCACGAAGTCGCCGGACGCGAAGGAGGACTGCTCGCGCACGTAGTCCCACCAGTAGTTGCCGATCGCCAGCCGCTGCCGCCGCAGAAGCCCGAGCGCGGCCGCGAACTGCGCGTCGTCGAGCTCGTAGGGGTCGCGGATGCCGAGCTCCGGCCGGGTGGAGCGCAGATGGAGCGCCGCGTCGGCGATCGTCGATCGGCCCGTCGTACGCGGTCACGTGCCGCTGTACGGCGAGCGCGCGTCGAAGACGACGCCCCAGTCCGTCGGCGCAGGTCGCACGACGTCGGTCCGCGACATCAACAGGTTCGCGCCACGGCCCTGCGGCACCCCGTAGAGGCGCCCGTTCCAGCGGAGCGCGGGCGCGGCACGCAACGACTCGGGCACCTCCGGCCGGGGCTCGACGGGGGCGATCGCTCCTGCCGCCGCGAGCCGCACGACCGCGTCGCTCAGACCCGGCGGCGCCGTCGTAGCGCCCCGACTCGACCAGCGCCACCAGCTCGTCGGTCGTCAGCGCGACCCGGGTGCGCACCTTGCAGCCGGTGGCCCGCTCGAACGGCGTCACCCAGTCCGCCTTCGGGTCGCCCGAGCCGTTCTCGACGTAGCCGGGGCCGACGACCAGGCTGAGCACGCGTCTGGCGCTCGCCATTTCCGCCGCAGCCGGCCGCGAGCGTCGCCAGTGACGGCGAGGCGCCGCGACGAGCGCCGCCTTCACGACCGGCCGGCGCCGGGGTCGCTCGTCAGCCGCTGTGCGAGCGCGACCGGAATGATGCTGACGACGATCACGAACAGCGCGACCGCGTTCACGATCGGCAGCTTCGTCCCCTGGCGGACGAAGCCGTAGAGGAGGAGCGGCAGCGTGTTCTGCGCCCCGGCGGTGAAGTACGTGACGACGATCTCGTCCCACGAGAGCGCGAATGCAAGCAGTCCGCCGGCGACGAGCGCGGTCCCGACCGAGGGCAGCGTCACGTAGCGGAACGTCTGGAAGCCGTTCGCGCCGAGGTCGGCCGAGGCCTCGAAGTACGAGCCGGACGTCCGCCGGAGGCGCGCGAGCACGTTGTTGTAGACGACGACCACACAGAAGGTCGCGTGCCCGACGACGATCGTCCAGAGCGTGAAGTCGATCCCCCAGAGGACGAAGAACGAGTTCAGCGCCAGCCCGGTGATGATCCCCGGCAGCGCGATCGGCAGCACGAAGAGGAACGAGACCGAGTCGCGGCCGAAGAAGCGCGCGCGCGCGAGCCCGAACGCCGCGAGCGAGCCGAGCACGAGCGCGATCGCGGTCGCCAGCAGCGCCGCCTTCAGCGACAGGCCGAGCGCGGTGCGCACCTCCTCGTCGTGCCACGCGGCCGAGATCCACTTCGTCGAGAAGCCCGCGATCGGCCAGCTCTGCACGTTCGAGGAGTTGAAGGCGTAGACGACCATGATCCCGAGCGGGATCCAGAGGAACGCGAAGACGAGCAGCGCCCACGCCCAGAGTCCGACCCGGGTGGCGCGGGTCTCCACTACAGCGACTCGAACGCGCCGAGGCGTTTCATCACGGCGAGGTAGACGGCCATGATCGCGAGCGGCACGCACGCGAACGCGGCCGCGAAGGGAGCGTTGTTGGCGAGGCCGATGTTGTCGAAGACGACGTTCCCGATCAGCTGCGAGCCCGGGCCGCCGACGAGCGACGGCGCGATGTAGTCGCCGAGCGTGAGCGAGAAGGTGAAGATCGAGCCGGCCGCGAGCCCGGGGATTGCGAGTGGGAGCGTCACCCGGCGGAAGGTCGTCCAGCCGCGGGCGCCGAGGTCGCCGGAGGCCTCGAGCAGCGAGCCGGGGATCCGCTCGAGCGCCGCGTAGACGGGCAGGATCATGAACGGGAGCCAGATGTAGGTGAAGACGAGCCACATCGCCCAGTTCGTGTACGCGATGTTCTGGTCGGGCAGCCCGAGGCCGTTCAGCGCCCAGTTGAGCGCGCCGTCCGGGTTCAGGATCAGCCGCCACGAGTAGACGCGGACGAGGTAGCTGACCCAGAGCGGCAGCACGGTCGCGACGAGGAGCGCCAGCCGCAGCCGGCGCGAAGCGACGCGGACGAGGAAGTACGCGTACGGCAGCGCGAGCACCGCGCAGGTGACCGTCACCGCCGACGCGATCGCGAGCGTCCGCAGCACGATCCGCGGGATACGGCGCATCGCGGAGCGCGCGGAAGTTGTCGAGGCTCCAGTCGTGGACGAGCTTCCCGGTGAAGGAGTCGGTCGTCCAGAAGCTCTGGATCAGCAGCGCGACGAGCGCGGCGACGTAGACGAGGAGGAATGCAGCGACGGGCAGCGAGATCTGCCCGACGCCCTTCAGCCACGGGCTGCCGCCAGGCGAGCCGGGAGAGCAGACGGAGGGCTCCCGGACGGGAGCCCTCCGCGATGCGTGCGGGGTCAGCCGCCACGCGGCCTCGCTAGCCCTTGATCTGCGTCCAGGCCGTCGTCCAGGCCTTCAGGTCCATGCAGTTCTTCTGGCCGTTGCCGCACTCCTTCACGGGCGTCTTCCAGAACTTGATCGAACGGTAGTAGGACTCGGGAGCATTCGCGTAGAGCTGGGTGCAGGAGCCCTTCGAGATCGTGTTCATGATCGCGCACGCCTTCTTGTTCACCGGCGTCTCGCCGTAGAAGGTGGCCTGCTGCGCCTGCACCTTCGGCGAGGTGATCCACTGCATCCACTTGTACGAGCAGTTCGGATGCTTCGCCTTGGACGAGAGCATCCACGTGTCGAGCCAGCCCGTCACGCCCTCCTTCGGCGTGGTGAACGCGACCGGAGCCTTCGCGGCCTTCAGCTGGCTGTACTGGTACGGCCAGGAGGCGCCGATCGTCGAGCCGCCGTTCTTGAACAGGTCGATCTGGTCGGCGGCGGTCGCCCAGTACTTCTTCACGAGCGGACGCTGCTGCTTCAGCAGCTTGACCGCCGCGGCGAGCTGGGCCTTCGTCAGCTCGTACGGATCCTTGATCCCGAGCGCGGGCTTCGTCTTCGAGAGGTACAGCGCCGCATCCGCGATCTGGATCGGGTTGTCCGGGATCGTGATCTGGCCCTTGTACTTCGTGCTGTAGACCGTCGCCCAGGTCGTCGGCTTCGTCACCTTCTTCGGGTTGTAGAGCAGGATGTTCGGGCCGAACTGGACCGAGATGCCGTAGTGCTTGCCGGCGACGGTGCTGCTGGCCGGCGAGCGGAAGGCGCCGAAGAAGTTCTTGTAGCCGGGGATCAGGTTGTTGTTCGTCTCCGCGACCGCACCGGAGTAGATCAGCCGCAGGCTCGCGTCACCCGACGCCGAGACCATGTCGTACTGGCCGCCGCCGCCGGACGTCATCAGGTTGAACATGTCGTTCGACGTGTTGGCGTACTTGACCGACACCTTGCAGCCCGTGTTCTTCTCGAACGGGGTCACCCACTGCTTCTCGGTATAGCCGGCCCAGGCGACGAGCGTCAGCTTGCCCTCGCCGGGCCCGACCGCGGTCGGTAGTGCGGTGGCCTTCGACACGCCCGACGCCGGCACGGTGAGTGCGACTGCGACGGCGGCGAACGCTACGTGGACGAAACGGATCCGTTTCACGCTTCCTTCTCCTCCTTGATTGCGAACTCCGCCTCCGGTCGCCAGGCGAGCCGGACGCGCTTTCCCTCCATCTCGTGCACGTCCCGCGAGGACGTCTCGAGGTTCTGCTGGATCACCGACAGCTCCCCACCGCGGTCGAGCGCGACGACGTAGCGGGTGATCGGACCCAGGTAGACGGCCGCGCGCACCTGGCCGGGCTCACCCTCGGTCTCGTCGCCGGCGAGGAGCCGGATCTTCTCCGGGCGCACCGTGAAGTTCCGCCCGTCGCGCTCGATCACGTTCGAGGTGCCGATGAACGCGGCGACGAACTCGGTGGCCGGATGCTCGTAGACGTCCGCAGGCGCTCCGACCTGCTCGATCCGGCCGCGGTTGAAGACCGCGATCCGGTCGCTCATCGCGAGCGCCTCCTCCTGGTCGTGGGTGACGTAGACGAACGTGATCCCGAGCTCCTGCTGGAGCTGCTTCAGCTCGATCTGCAGCTGCTGTCGCAGCTTCAGGTCGAGCGCGCCGAGTGGCTCGTCGAGCAGGAGGACGCTCGGGTTGTTCACGATCGCGCGGGCAAGGGCGACGCGCTGCCGCTGCCCGCCCGAGAGCTGGCCGGGCCGGCGCTGGCCGTAGCCGGCCAGCTGGACGACGTCGAGTGCCTCGTCGGCCCGCCGCCGCCGCTCTGCACGGCCCACCCGCCGCACCCGCAGGCCGTACTCGACGTTCTGCGCGACGGTCATGTGCGGGAAGAGCGCGTAGTCCTGGAAGACGGTGTTGACGTCGCGCTCGAAGGGCGGCTTCCGGGAGACGTCGACGCCGCCGAGCTCGACCCGCCCCTCGTCCGGCCGCTCGAAGCCCGCGATCACGCGCAGCGTCGTCGTCTTGCCCGAGCCGGACGGCCCGAGCATCGTGAAGAACTCGCCGCGGCGGATCTCGAGGTCGACGCCGTCGACCGCCGCGACGTCGCCGAAGCGCTTGCGCAGGCCGACGAGCCTGACGTCGAGCTCCGCAGCCGTCGGCTCCCGCTCAGCCGTCGCCTGCAAGCGCCTCCTCGAGCACGGCGAGGCCCAGGTCGAGGTCGTCATCCGCGATCGTCAGCGGCGGCAGCAGCCGGACCACGTTGCCGTCGAGCCCGCAGGAGAGGAGCAGAAGGCCGTGGTCGTACGCGTACGCGACGGCCGCCGCCGCGCGCTCGGGCGTCCGCTCCTCCAGCTCGAGGGCCAGCATCGGCCCGAGGCCGCGCACCTCGCCGATTCCCGGCACCCGAGTCGCGAGGTCGTCGAGCCGGGCTCGGAGCCTTTCGCCCAGGGCCAGCGCCTTCGCCTGGAACTCGGGCTCGGCCACCGTGTCGAGCACGACGGCCGCTGCGGCGCAGGCGACGGGGTTGCCGCCGAACGTGCCGCCGACACCGCCGGGATGGACGGCGTCCATCAGCTCGGTCCGGCCGGTGACCGCCGCCAGCGGCAGGCCGCCGCCGAGCGACTTGCCCGAGACGAGGAGGTCCGGCTCGGCGCCGCCGTAGTGCTCGACCGCCCAGACGCGTCCGGTCCGGCCGGTGCCGGACTGGACCTCGTCGTCGACCCAGAGGATCCCGTGCCGGTCGCACAGCTCGCGCAGGCGCGCGGGAAAGTCCGGCGGCATCGGGATGAAGCCTCCCTCGCCCTGGACCGGCTCGAGGACGACACACGCGACCGAGGCCGGGTCGACCTGCGCCCGGAGGACGCGCTCCAGCCCCGCGATCGAGTCGTCGCTCGAGATGCCGCGGTACGGATACGGAGCCGGCGCACGGTAGACCTCGGGCGCGAACGGGCCGAAGCCCTTCCGGTACACGACCTTGTCGGTCATCGTCATCGTCAGCAGCGTCCGGCCGTGGAACGCGTTGTCGAAGACGACCACGCCGGCGCGCCCGGTTGCGGCACGCGCGATCTTGACGGCGTTCTCGACCGCCTCGGCGCCCGAGTTGACGAGCAGCGACTTCTGCTCAGAGCCACGGCACGGCGACAGCGCCGCGAGCCGGCGGCACACCTCGACGTACGGCTCGTAGGTGCCGACCATGAAGCACTGGTGCAGGAAGCGGTCGACCTGCTCGTGGATTGCGGCTACGAGCGGGCCGTAGCCGTGACCGAGGTTCTGGCAGCCGATCCCGCCGGCGAAGTCGACGAAGCTGCGGCCGTCGAGGTCCTCGATCCGAGAGCCGTCCGCCCGTCCGACAACGAGCCGCGGCATCGACACCCCGCGCGCGACATATCGCTCGCGCTCGGCGATCACGCGCGCGGAGACCGTCTGCTCGGAGAGGGACACCGCGGCGATTCTCTCCCAGCGCGCCTCGCGCGATCAATGGCCCGCGGGGCGACGGCCCCGCCCGCGGGTTGGACACGGTGGCGAAGATCCCGGTGCCGAACCCTTGTCCCGACCGGAGAGCGGGAGTAGCGTCTTGGCCCCCGCGTCCAATGCTCACCGTCCGTGACATCACCGCGCTGCCCGAGCTCTCGCTCAGCGTTGCGGCGGGCGCCGAGGGTCTCGGCAACGAGGTGCGCTGGCTCCACGTCTCGGAGCTCGCCGACCCGACGCCGTGGCTCGAGGGCGGCGAGCTCCTGATCACGACCGGGCTCGGGATCGGCGGCGTCGCCCGGACGCAGCGCGACTACGTCCGCCGCCTGGCCTCACACCGGCTCGCCGGGCTCGCCTTCGGCACCGGCTTCGGCTTCGCGACCCCGCCGGCGGCGCTCGTCGCAGAAGCCGACCGCCTCGGCTTCCCGGTCCTCACCGTGCCCTACGAGGTGCCGTTCATCGCGCTGACGAAAGCGGTCGCCAGCCAGCTCGCGAACGAGGAGCTCGAGCGTGTCAACCGCGCGCTTGCGGTGCACGAGCGACTCGCGCGAGCCGTGCTCGACGGCGGCGGCGTGCAGACCCTGCTCGCCGTGCTCTGCGATCACGTCGGCTGCTCGCTCGCGCTCGTCGACGAGGCCGGCCGTGTCGTCGCCGAGCGGCACGGAGCGCGGCGGCTCTCGTTCGAGGACGCGCTCGAGCTTCCGGTCGTGGCCGCTGCGGACACGGCCACGCTCCGGGCGGCGAAGACGAACGGCGGCTTCACCGAGGAGGACCGGCTCGTGCTCCACCACGGACAGACGGCGCTGGCGCTCGAGATGTCGCGCCGGCGGGCGGTCTCCTCGGCCGAGCTCCGGCTCGCCGGCGACCTGCTCGACGATCTCGAGCACGACCGTCTCGACGACCGCGAGCTCGCCCGGCGGATGGCCGCGTTCGGACTCGAGCCCGAACGCACGCACGCCGCCCTGCTCGCGATCGGTCCGGACGGCGTCTCCGTCGAGGCGACGCGGCTCGCCGTCGCCTCCGCGCTCGACGCCCACGAGGCCGGGTACCTGTCTGCGGCGCGCCGCGACCGCGCCTCCTTCCTGCTCGTCACCGACGACGAAGGGGAGGCGCTCGCCGCCGCCGCCGCGGTGGCCGAGGCCGCACCCGGGACGCGGGTGGGCGTCGGCCGGCCTTCTGCGGGACGCATGCTCGGCCGCAGCCTGCTCGAGGCGAGAGCGGCGCTCGACGCGGGGGTCGGACCGGTCGCCTCCTACCGCGATCTCGGCTCGCTCGAGCTCCTGCTCGGCCTGCCGAGCGCCTCGCTCGAGGCGTTCGTCCACCGCGTGCTCGGCCCCGCGGCGGCGAACGCCGGGCTCGTCGAGTCGCTCGCAGCCCTCCTCGACGCCGGCTGTCGCTGGAGCGACGCCGCCGAGCACCTCGGGATCCACCGGCACACGCTGCGATACCGCATGGAGCGCCTCCGCCGGGAGACGGGGCGTCATCCCGACGACCCCGCGCAGCGAATGGAGCTCTGGCTCGCCGTCAAGGCGCGGCAGGCTCTGCAGGCGCGCGAGCCGGCTCCGGCGGTGCCGGCGTGACCGTCGGTCGGCCTCCGGCCGAGGTGCGGGGAACCGTACGCCGCCGAGCCCGTTCCTCTGCCACGATGCGGGCATGACAACCGTCCTGATCGTCGACGACCACCCGAGCTTTCGAGCCTCGGCGCGGGCGATCCTCGAGGCGGAGGGTTTCGAGGTCGTCGGCGAGGCGCAGGACGGTGAATCCGGGGTCGTGGCGATCGAGCGCCTGCATCCCGACGTCGTGCTGCTCGACGTGCAGCTGCCGGACACCGACGGCTTCGAGATCTGCAGGGACTGCCTGGCGAGGAACGGCTACAACCCTCAGATCGTGCTCGTCTCGAGCCGCGACGCCGACGACTACGGCGAGCTGATCTCGCGCAGCGGGGCCCGGGGCTTCATCGCGAAGGCCGAGCTCTCGGGGGAGGCCCTGGCGGCGCTCGTCGAGTGAGCGGGCGCATCGCCGCCCTGCTCGGGCTCTGGGTCGCCGGGCTCCTCCTCACCGTCGGCGCCCTCTGGCTGATCGTCGCGAGCAAGCACGTTCAGAACGAGGCTGCCACCGCGGCGATCGCGCTGACCGCGACGATCTCGTTCATCACAACCGGCCTGATCGCAACCTGGCGGCGACCGGACAACCGCACCGGCGTGCTGATGGCAGCGACCGGCTACCTCTTCCTCCTCGGCGCGCTCACGTTCTCGAACGACGAGTGGGTCTTCACGATCGGCTTCCTCGTCAACAGCGTCGCCTGGGCCGCGTTCGCCTGGCTGATCCTCGCCCACCCGACCGGTCGCCTCGAGAGCCGCAGGCACGCGTGGCTCGTCGCGTCGGTGCTCGTGCTGGTGGTGGCCGAGGCTGCCGCGCTCCTCCTCGTCGACGGCACCGACACCTTCTGCGCCTCCGATGTTGCGTGCCCACAGAGCACGGTCGCGATCTGGCACAGCGATCGGGCCGCAAGCGTGATCGGGTTCCTCGGGACGCTCGGCGTGATCGGGGTGATCGTCCCGGCTCTCGTCGTGCTGGTCCGGCGCTGGCGGGCCGCGAGCCCGGCGCTCAGGCGTGCACTCGGCGGCGTGCTGCTGACGAGCGGCGGCACGCTCGTCCTGCTCCTCGTCGGCGGGGTCGTCGAGACCTTCTCGGAGCGCGTCGCCCGGCCGTTCCAGTTCGCAGCCCTCGCCGCCTTCGCCGCCGTCCCGCTTGCATTCCTCTTCGGCGTCCTGCGGAGCCGACTCGCGCGCTCGGCGGCCGGAGAGCTGCTGATGTCGCTCGGCGAAGGCGCGGCGCTCCGCGATGCGCTCGCGCAGGCACTCCACGACCCCACGCTCGAGGTCGGCTACTGGGTCCCGAGCCAGGAGCGATACGTCGACAGTGAGGGCGAGCCGGTCCGAACGGACGATCCCGGCCGCTCGGCGCGCATCGTCGAGCGGGACGGCACGCCGATCGCCGCCCTCGTCCACGACCCGATGCTGCTCGACGAGCCGGAGCTCGTCGAGGCCGTCGCGACCGGCGCCGGCCTCTGGCTCCAGAACGAGCGGCTCCAGGCGGAGGCGCGCGCCCAGTACCGCTTCCTCGAGACCATCGTCGACACTGCCCCGAGCCTGCTGGTCAACGTCGACACGAGTGGCCGCATCGGCAACTTCAACCGCGCGGTCGAGCGGGCCAGCGGTCTCGACGATCCCGAGCAGATCCGCGGCCGCTTCTTCTGGGAGGTCTTCATCGACCCGGGCGACCGCGAGGAGCTGCAGCAGCGCTTCCGCGACGCGGCGCCCGAGTTCGCGCCGACCGAGTACGAGAACGCGTTCACGAACGCCCACGGGACGAAGCTCGTGATCGCGTGGTCGACCGCGCCGCTCGTGGACGAGACGGGCCGGACCCTCGGCGTGATCGCGGGTGGGCTCGACATCACCGAGCGCAAGCGACAGGAGCTCGAGCTGCGGGAGAAGGAGGAGCGGCTGAGCGCCGCAATCGAGTCGACGCCGGTCGCGATCGTCGAGGCCGACCTCGACGGGCACGTCCTCACGTGGAATCCGGCCGCCGAGCGGATCTTCGGCTGGACGGAGGCCGAGATGATCGGCAAGCCCGTCCCCCTCGTCCCGACGGAGTTGCTGCCCGAGTCCGACGAGCTGGACGCCCGTCTCAACGCGGGCGAGACGTTCATCGGCCACGAGACGGTCCGGTGCCGGAAGGACGGCTTGCCGATCGACGTCTCCATCTCGGGCTCACCGGTGCACGACCCGAGCGGGGCGATCGTCAGCCACATGGCCATCTACGCCGACATCACGGAGCGCCGGAGGAAGGAGCAGCTGCTGCAGTCGAGCGAGGAGCGGCTGCGCGCAGCGATCGAATCGTCGCCGGTGGCGATCATCGAGCTGGGGCTCGACTCGATGATCCGCACCTGGAACCCGGCCGCCGAGCGGATCTTCGGCTGGACGGCGGCGGAAGCCCGGTCGCAGCCCCCGCCGCTGATCCCCGAGGAGCGGCTGCCGGAGTACGAGCTGCTCGCCGCGGCTGTCCGCGCCGGCCAGTCCTACACCGGCCACGAGACGCAGCGCCGCCGCAAGGACGGCACGTTGGTCGACGTCGAGATCTCGTCGGCGCCGATCCGGGACGCGGTCGGCGAGGTGGTCGGCCAGATGGTCCTGATCGTCGACATCACCGCGCGCAAGCGGCAGGAGCACGAGCTCCGCGCCAGCGACGAACGGCTCCGCGCTGCAATCGAGTCGTCCCCGACCGCGGTGGTCGAGGTCGACCTGCACGACCGGGTCCTCGCCTGGAATCCGGCCGCCGAGCAGCTCTACGGCTGGACGAAGGAGGAGGCGATCGGCGGGGTCGTGCCGTTCGTCGGCCCCGAGGAGTCCGACGAGTTCCGGCAGCTGGTCGAGGACGTCCGCGCCGGCAAGGTGTACTCCGGCTTCGAGACGACCCGGCGGCGGAAGGACGGGACGCCGGTCGACGTCTCGATCTCGGCCGCCCCGGTCCGCGACTCGGCAGGTGCCGTTGTCAGCCACATGGCGCTCTTCGTCGACATCACCGAGCGCAAGGAACGCGAGGCGGAGCTCCAGGGCGAACGCGACTTCCTCGACAAGGTCGGCGACACCGTGCCGAGCATGCTCGTGCTGACGGATCGTGAGGGGCTGGTCATGTCGGACGGCGTCAACCTCGCCGCCCGCGAGACACTGCGCAGAACGCCTGAGGAGTACGCGGGCCGCAGCTTCCTCGAGCTCGTCCATCCCGACGACGACTTCCAGACCCGGATGGCGATCGCCGCGGCCGCAAACGGCGTCGAGCGCACGGACGTCGAGAATCGCTGGCTCCGAAGTGACGGCGAGCTGATCGTGGTCGCCTGGTCCGCGACGCCGATCTGGCATCCGCGCGCCGGCGACCTCGTCCTGATCAGCGGCGTGGACGTGACCGAGCGCCGAGGGCAGGAGGAGGAGATCCGGGCCTCCCGTGCCCGCATCCTCGAGGCGGGCGACGCGGCGCGGCGACGCCTGGAGCGGAACCTGCACGACGGCGCTCAGCAACGGCTCGTCTCCCTCTCGCTCTCACTCCGGCTCGCGGAGACGAAGCTCGCCGGCGATGCAGTGGGCGCCGGGGCGCTGCTCGCCGGCGCCCGCGACGAGCTGGCGCTCGCGATCGACGAGCTGCGCGAGCTCGCCCGCGGCATCCACCCCGCCGTGCTCACCGACCGCGGGCTCAACGCGGCGGTGGAGGCGCTCGTCGGGCGTTGCCCGGTGCCCGTCGAATTCGATGTGCTCGAGGATCGGCTGCCGCCGGCGGTCGAGGCGGCCGCGTACTACGTCGTCTCGGAGGCGCTGGCGAACGTGGCGAAGTACGCGCGGGCTGACTCTGCCGCGGTGCGGATCGCGAACGGCAACGGCGTGGTCTCGGTCGAGGTCGCCGACGACGGGGTCGGCGGCGCCGACGCGACGGCCGGATCGGGCCTGCGGGGCCTGGTCGACCGCGTCGCGGCGCTCGACGGCACGCTTCGCGTCGAGAGCCCGGCCGGCGGCGGGACCCGGATCGTCGCCGAGATCCCCGTGCGCGAGCCCGCCCTCGCCAAGTAGGGCCTACCGCACCAACGGACACCTGCACGCCGGACGGAACCCGCCCCGCCGCGGTGGGAGTGTGCCCTCCATGAACACCACCCAGGAGGACGCCATGAACGCCGCACCGCACGCCTACAGGGAACTGGCCCACCGCGCCAACGACGGCGTCGAGGTCGGCCTCTTCTGGCACACGGCCGCCGACCGGCTCGTGCTCGTCGTCGACGACGCCCGCTCGGGCGACCTGTTCGAGCTCGTGGTCTCCGCCGCCGAGGCGCTCGACGCCTTCGAGCATCCCTACGCCTATGCCGCCCACCGCGGCGTCGAGTATGCCGCCGGCCTCCGCACTCCCGTCTATGCGTAGAGCGGTCGCACGAGAGGTTCGGGCAGCACTCGGCCTCGTCTTCGCAGTCGTCTCCGGCTTCGCCGCGTACGCGCACCACGACGACCTCTTCGTGGTGCCGTTCGCGCTGCTCGCGCTCGTCCTCCTGGCCGGCGCCGTCCTCGCTGCACGCGAGCGGCCGCGCGCCGCCTCGCGCACCTGGCGCTGGGGCCGGCGCCTGCTCAGCGCCGCGGCCGTCGTCGTCCTCCTCGTCTTCGCCGTCACGCCCGTCGCGGGCGCCGTCTGGCTCACCCAGGCGCCGCGCGAGCACGTTCCGGCCGGCGCCCTTCCCCTCGCCCACGAGGCCGTGACGCTGCACACGCGCGACGGACTCGCCCTCGCCGCCTGGTACATCCCGTCCCGAAACGGTGCCGCTGTCGTCGTCGCCCACGGCGGCGGCGGGACGCGCGTCGGCTCGGTCCCGCACGCACTCGTGCTCGCCCACCACGGCTACGGCGTGCTGCTCTACGACGCCCGCGGCAACGGCGAGAGCGAAGGTGAGCATGACGCGATGGGCTGGACATGGGAGCCCGACGTCGAGGCGGCCGTGACCTGGCTCTCCCATCGGCAGGACGTCGACCCGGGCCGGATCGGCGCACTCGGGATCTCGACGGGTGCCGAGGCGGTGCTGCAGGCTGCCGCCCACGATCCGCGCATCGCAGCCGTCGTCTCCGATGGCGCGATCGCGCGGAACCTCGCCGAGACGCGCCAGCTCGAGGGCGTCGACGGACTGCAGGCCGTCCCGTACTACGGCCTGCTGTACGCGACGATGCGCGTCCTGACCGGGAACCACCAACCGCCGCCGTTGCAAGAGCTCGTCCCGGCGATCGCCCCGCGCCCGGTGCTGCTGATCGCCAGCGAGGCAGGCGTCGAGCGGACGATGAACCGCGCGTACCACCGCGCTGCGCCCCGGACCGAGCTCTGGGAGCTCCCGTCCGTCGCGCACACGCACGGCCTGCGCGAGCGCCCGCGCGCCTACGAGCGCCGGCTGACGGCCTTCCTCGCCCGCGCGCTCCCGCCTTCGTAGACTCGGCAGGTGCGCCTGCTCCGTCCCAGCACGATCGCGCCGTGACCGCCGGCCTGCCGAGCGGCGAGGTGACGTTCCTCTTCACCGACGTCGAGGGCTCGACCCGGCTCGTCCGGGAAGCCGCCGAGCACTGGCCGCGTCTGCTCTCCGACACGCGCCGGCTCGTGCGCGAGGCCGTCACGGCCGGAGGCGGCCACGAGGTCGAGGCGCGCGGCGACGAGCTCTTCGCGGTCTTCGTCGACCCGCGCGGTGCGATCGAGTCGGCCCTCGTCGCGCAGCGCGCGCTCGCGGGTCACGACTGGCCGGACGGGCTGCGTGTGCGCGTGCGCATGGGCGTGCACGCCGGCCGTGCCCTGCTCGACGACGAGGGCTACACGGGACTCGACGTGCACCGCGCGGCGCGGATCGCGTCCGCCGGCCACGGCGGGCAGGTGTTGGTTTCGAGCGAGACGGCTACCCTCGTGCCCGATGCGCGCACGCTCGATCTCGGCGTCCACCGCCTCGAGGGGCTACCGGAGCCCGAGCCGATCCGGCAGCTGCTCGCCGACGACCTGCCGCGCGACTTCCCGCCGCTCCGCAACACCCTCGGCGGGCTGGGGCACGGGATGCACGTAGTCCTCGCCGACGACTCGGTGCTGCTCCGCGAGGGGATCGCTCGCCTGCTCGAGGAGGCGGGGTTCGAGGTCGTGGCGCAGTCAGGCACGGCCGAGGACCTCCTCCGTCACGTCGCGATGCACAAGCCCACGGTCGCGGTGGTCGACATCCGCATGCCGCCGACGCAGACGGACGAGGGGCTCCGGGCGGCGAAGGAGATCCGGGAGCGCTTCCCGGACACCGGCGTGCTCGTGCTCTCGCAGTACATCGAGCCGGCGTATGCGATGGAGCTCCTCTCCGAGAGCGCCGAGGGCGTGGGCTACCTGCTCAAGGACCGCGTCTCGGACGTGGAGGAGTTCGCCGCAGCGGTGCGCCGGGTCGCGGAGGGCGGCTCCGCGCTCGACCCGGCCGTGGTCAGCCAGCTCGTCGGCCGGCGGCGCCAGCGCGACCCGCTGGACGAGCTCTCGCCGCGCGAGCGCGAGGTGCTCGAGCTGATGGCGGAGGGCCGCTCCAACCAGGCGATCGCGGAGCGGATGTTCGTCACGCTCCGTGCGGTCGAGAAGCACGTGACGAGCATCTTCACGAAGCTCGGCCTGCCCGCCACCTCCGAGGACCACCGGCGCGTGCTGGCCGTCCTCACCTTCCTCCGCGGCTGACGCCCTCGGCCGGGTGCGGCTCTCCGCACCCGCAGACACCTGGACACCGCCTACCGCGGGAGCCGACCAGGCGCGAGTCTCAGATCGTTCCCCCCGCGATCAAGGAGACCCACAGCAATGTCACCGCTCAAGCGCAGTACGAACCTCGCGGCCCGCATGGGTCGCTGGAGCGCGCGCCACCGCAAGATCGCCATCTTCGGCTGGCTCGCGTTCGTCGTCGCCGCGATCGTGATCGGCGGCGGCGCCGGCACCGTCTACCTCGACGACAACGACACCAACGTCGGCGAGGCCCACCGCGCCGACCAGCTGATCGAACAGGGCGGCTTCGACACGGACGAGCAGCTCGAGTACGTGCTCGTGCAGTCGAAGACGCTGACCCCGTCCTCGCCCGCCTTCCGCGCGGCGATCCAGGACGTGACCGACACGCTCGGCCGCCAGTCGAAGGTCTCGGACATCCGCTCGCCGCTCGATCCCGCGCACGGCGACCAGATCTCGAAGGACCGCCACTCCGCCCTCGTCCAGTTCACGCCGGCGGGCGACTACGACACGGCGATCGGCTACATCGCCACGATCGAGCAGGCCGTCGACGGCGTGCAGGCGCGTCACACCGCCTTCACGATCGACGAGTCCGGCAGCGCCAGCACCGGCAAGGCCGTCGACGACGCGTTCAACGGCATGCTGAAGACCGCCGGGATGATCTCGATCCCGCTGACGCTCCTGATCCTGCTGCTCGTGTTCGGGTCGGCCGTGGCCGCACTCGTGCCGCTGCTGCTCGCGATCACGGCTGTCATGGCGACGACGTTCCTCGTGGCGCTCCCGAGCCACATCGTCCCGATGGACGAGTCCGTCTCGGAGGTCATCCTCCTGATCGGGCTCGCCGTCGGAGTCGACTACTCGCTCTTCTACCTCCGCCGGGAGCGCGAGGAGCGCGCCGCCGGCCGCAGCGAGACCGCGGCGCTCGAGGCCGCGGCGGCCACGTCTGGCCGGGCCGTGCTGATCTCGGGCACGACCGTCCTGATCGCCATGGCCGGCATGTTCCTCTCCGGCGACAAGACGTTCATGTCCTTCTCGATCGCCACGATGATGGTCGTCGCGGTCGCGATGATCGGCTCCCTCACGGTGCTCCCCGCCCTGCTCTCGAAGCTCGGCGACCGGGTGGAGAAGGGCCGCGTGCCGTTCGTCCACCGGCTCCGCGGCAACGGCGAGGCCCGCGTCTGGGGCTGGGTCCTCGACCGCGTCCTGCGCCGGCCCGTGATCTCGGCCGTCGCCGCCACCGCCGTGCTCGTCGCCCTCACGATCCCGGCACTGAGCATGAAGACCGTCACCACCGGTGTCGACGACATCGCGATCCCCGCGATCGAGCCCTACAAGGCAGTCGTCGCCGCGTTCCCCGGCGGCCCCGATCCGGCGATCGTCGCCGTCAAGGCCAAGGACGTCCGCACGACCGAGGTGCAGCACGCGATCGCCGGCCTCAAGCACGAGGCGCTCGCGAGCGGCCAGATGAACGACCCGATCGAGATCGACACGAGCCCCGACAACACGGTCGCGACCGTCTCGATCCCGCTGGCAGGCACCGGCTCCGACAAGACGTCGAAGGCGGCGCTCGCAACCCTGCGCGACCGGCTGCTGCCGCAGACGGTCGGCAAGCTCGGCGGCGTCGAGTACGCCGTCACGGGCACCACCGCAGCCGATCAGGACTGGAGCGACGGGATGAAGAAGACGGCACCGCTCGTCTTCGCCTTCGTCCTCCTCTTCGCGTTCGCGCTGCTGCTCGTCTCGTTCCGCTCGATCGCGATCGCGATCAAGGCAATCGTCCTCAACCTGCTCTCGGTCGGCGCCGCCTACGGGCTGCTCGTCGCCGTCTTCCAGTGGGGCTGGGGCGAGGGCCTGCTCAACTTCGACTCCAACGGCGGCATCACGCCGTGGCTGCCGATGTTCCTCTTCGTCATTCTCTTCGGCCTCTCGATGGACTACCACGTCTTCATCCTGAGCCGGATCCGCGAGGGCTACGACCGCGGGCTCGACACCGATGCGGCTATCGCGCACGGGATCAAGACGACGGCTGGAGTCGTCACCAGCGCGGCCGTCGTGATGGTCGCCGCGTTCGGCGTCTTCGCGATCCTGCCGCTGATCGACATGAAGGAGATGGGCCTCGGCCTTGCGGCCGCGGTGCTGATCGACGCCACGATCGTCCGGGGCGTGCTGCTCCCCGCGACGATGAAGCTGCTCGGCGACTGGAACTGGTACCTGCCGAAGTGGCTCGAGTGGCTGCCGAGGCTCGAGCACGACCGCGAGGTCGCGCCCGAGGCGGAGCCGCTGCCGCAGGCCGCGTAATCCGACACACGATCACCGAACTGCTGCGGCCGGGGCCAGTCCCCGGCCGCACTCGTTCCGGCTCGCGATCACGACCACGACGTGGCCCTTCAGGAAGTCAGCTCACGGTTCAGCTGTGCTTCGAACTCGGTGAGACCGTCGCGTAGATCCTCGATCGACTGCCCGGTCTCGGACTTCCAGACATCGAGATCGGTCTGGCCGGGCGGGTTCTCCGCAGCCTTGTCGGCGTGGATCGGTGTCTCGCCGAGCACCCATGCGAATGCGTCCCGATCGAGGTCGCCGACGTCCTCGAACGCGGCGATCACCTTGGGCGACCCGAACGCGAGCAGCCGCGAGCGGATCCGCGCCCGATCGGTCTCGTCGTTGACACGTACGTCTTCCCAGGCGAAGCCTCTCGTGCTGTGGATTCGAGCCACGTCGAGGTTCGCGAGCACCGTCATGTGTCTCTCGAGCGTGTCGATCGCCGCAACGTACGTCGCCGCCCGCCGTTCGTAGATTCGGTTCGCATGCGCGGTGGCGCGCTCGTCGCGCGAGACCGCCAACGTCGTCAATGAGGCCACGACCCCGACGGCGGCGGTCGCAAGCACGCTCACGATCGCCAGTTTCACGTTGCTGCGATCGCCGTCGCTCGCCACTCGATCAAGGATGCCTCCCCACCCAGCACGACACAACCTGCGGGCAAGCCCGACGAACCGGCTGCTACCGGCGGCCGCGTGTCGGTCGCGTTGAAGCCGGAGGCGGGACTCGAACCCACGGCCTACTGCTTACAAGGCAGTTGCTCTACCAGCTGAGCTACTCCGGCGCATCCGCATGGTAGAGCCGCGAGGCGAGGCCCAGGCGACCGAGAGCGATGCCGAGGCTGACGCCGAGCGCGGCAAGCAGCGTGTCGAACGAGACGAACACCGCCCACAGTCCGGTGCCGAGCTCGCCGTTGACCGCGCTCGTGACCACGCCCGCGAGCAGCACCGCCGGGACGGCCAGCAGCGCGCGGAGTCGCCGCGAGCGGACGCCCGAGACGCCGATGCCGATTGCCACGCCGAGGACGACGCCGAGGAGCTCGCTCATCTCCCACCTCCGTCTTCCGATGACCTGAGCCGGTTCAGGCTCAGCAGGACCTCGCGATGGGCGCGCTGTGCGCCGGCCGCCGAGCCGAGACTGCCCTCGAGCTCGTCGAGCGCCCGCTCGAGCCGGAGCTTCGGCAGCGCCGTCGCCGTCTCGCGCAGGGCGGGCAGCACGCCCTTGACGTGGCGCGGGAAGTCGTCGGGCGAGAGCTTGCGCCCGTCGAACCCACGCGCGAACTCGTTCGACGCCTTCACCACCGTCTTCGCGACCTCGAGCCCCGCGAGCTCACGGACGTCGAGGTAGAGCTCGCGCTGCCACTCGACGTTGTGCAGCACGCAGGCGGGGTCGCCGCCCTCGAGCTGCAGCATCGTCAGGAAGGCGTCGAGTGCGCCGAGGAACGTCGCATGCGCGGGCACGGCGCTGTCGGCCGAGCCCGCAGCGACCGCCTGGTCGACCCGCTTGAGCGCAGCCTTCAGCCCGAACGGGTCCGAGCCTGCCTTCGCGATCAGGTCGGCGGCGCAGGCGCCCATGCCCTGCAGGTGCCCGCGCAGGAAGCCGACGTACGCGGCGGCCGTGATCCGCTTCTGCCCCAGGAGCTTGCGCGCATCCGCACTCTGGCTCTTGCCCTCCGTGATGCCGAACGCCGTCGCGAGCCGCAGGAAGCGGAAGGCGTGCAACTCGAGGTTCGAGCGGATCGCCGTGCCGAGCGGCGAAGGCACCGGCGCGATCGCGAAGCCGTTCACGACGGCGTTGCCCACCACCTCGTCGAACAGGATCGGCAGCGGCGTCTGGCCGGTGCCCGGCCGCGACGCGATCGTGACCGTGACCCACCGCCGCTCGCCGGGCTCCATGCCCGCCAGGACGAGGCGCCCCTCGCCGGCGCGCTTCGTCCCGCGCTCGCCGACGGCCGAGACCGCGACCTTGCCCAGCTGCTTCAGCACGCGCGGGTCGGCTCGGTAGGCGAGCACGAGGTCGCGCCGGAACGTGGCCCCGTTCCGCACCAGCGCGTAGTACGTCGCGTCGCCCGAGCCACTCGACGCGGGCGGCCACATGTTGCGCTGCGCCTTGTTGTTGTCGTTCAGCACCATCAGGTCGGTCGTCGGCCAGCCTGGGGTGTGGCCGAGCAGGCTGGGCGGGGCGATCGGGTCGGCCGGCCCGGTGATCTCGACCGCGAAGCAGAGGTGGTCGGTCATCGTCGGACCGATGTGCCACTCGTAGCCCTGCGCCGGCGTCTGGACGAGGTCGCCCGAGGCGAACGAGAGGCTGAGGTCCGGATCCGTGCCTGCGTTCTGGTACGGGCTCCCCGTGCCGAACGGAGAGACCAGGAAGTGCGCCGTCACCGTCGCCGCGGCGCCGCCCGCGTTCCGACGGACGCGGCAGAAGCCGTAGTTGCGGCCCGCGTTCGCCGGCCCCATCTTCGGGTACTCGTTCTGCGGCTGGTCGTTCGCGTTGAAGCCGCCGGGCGTCTTGTGCCGCCGGTTCCAGACGTCGCTGGTCAGGTAGAAGGCCGGATGCGTCGAGGGCTCGGCGCCGTTGTCGCCGCTCGTCGGGCTGTCCGTCCAGTCGCGCACGTAGAAGTCGGAGTGGGCCACGACCTCCGTGTGCCGGACGAAGAAGGGGTCGATCGAGGCCGGCACCACGGTCGTCCCGTTCGTGGCGAAGAGCGTCTGCGTGCCGAAGTTCGCGTTCCGCTGGTAGGTGACGCCGTTCGGGAAGTTGGCGTTGTTCGGCGTGTTGTTCGCCGAGAAGATCCCGTAGAAGTCCTTCCCGACGGCGACGAGGTTCGCGTAGTCGCCGATGTAGGGGTCGAAGATCGCTGCCGGCGCGCCCGAGGGGACGGTCGCCAAGCGTGAAGTCGGTCGCCGCCGTTGCCCAGTCGTTCGTGGTCAGCTCCAGGTGCGTGACCCAGCGCTGGGAGGCCCCCGTGCCGGTCAGCTGCTGATAGAGGAGCCCGACCTTGCCCCGGCTGTTGATCGCCAGGCCGACATTCGTCGCGTTCGTGATCGTGCGCAGGTCGCTCGTCGACCAGTCGACGCCGCGGTTGGTCGAGCGGATCACGTGCAACGTGGTGCTCGAGCCCGCTGTCAGATCCGCCCACGCGAGGTAGACGGTCGAACTGTTCCGCGGGTCGACGGCGATCGCGATGTTCGGGCCGAGCCGCTCCTGGCCGATGAACGTGAACCACGGCACGTTGCGGCCGGTGCGGACGAGCCGGCCCGCGGCGCCGTCGCTCGCGTCCGTGAGGTTGCCGAACGGCGTCGCGCCGCTCGCCCAGTTGTCATCCCGCACGACCACGATGTCGCAGACGAGCGTGCTCGAGCCGGTGGTCGAGCGCGGGGCGCAGAGGGCTGCGTAGACGGTCCCGTCGGGATGGGCCGCGGGGCGCACCGGCGGCGCGTCCTGCGCCGGCGTCGAGCCGAACCAGGCCGTCGCCCGGGTCTCGACGCGGTTGATCGTGAAGTTCGCCGGCGGCGGGGTCGCCGCGCCGACGCCGTCGAGCGAGCGGTCGACGGTCGCGGTGCGGCCGACCGGTGCGCCGGTGGGGCCCGGCCGGTCGTTGCTGCCGACGTAGACATGGTCGAGCCCTGCTCCCGGGCCGGCGAGCCCCGTCCTCGCCTCGACCCAGGGCTGATCGGGACGTCCGGCAGGCGGCTGACGGTCGACGAGCACGGTCATCGCGGCGCCCGAGGTGAAGTTGGGCGTGCGGAGGATGTTCAGCCGCAGCGTGGCGGAGGGCCGCCGCAGGATCCCGGCGTAGAGCGTGCCCGACGCGGCGATCCGGATCGTGATGTCCCCGGTGCCGACGAGCGAGTCCGAGCTCGGCACGATCGACGCGAGCGACCATGTCGTGCCGCCGTCGGTCGAGACGTAGATCGGCGCGTTCGGGTTCGACGCGAGGTTGGGAGTGAACGCCGACCCCGCAATCCGCTGCGGGTTGAGCGGGTCGACCGTGATGTTCGGCTCGCTGTCCTGGTTCTGCTCCCCGCTCCGGTCGTTCGGGATCATGTTGACGACGACGAGTGGCACGCTCTCTTCCTCCTCTGCCGCAGTCGCTTGACGATCCCTACTTCCGGCTGATCACGCTCCGGATCCGGTCGAGCTCCTCCACGGGCTGCAGGTCGAGCGGCTCCACGATCGCCAGCATGGCGACGTCGAGCTCGTCGAGCTTCCGCCGGTGCACGAGGAAGACCGCCTGCTCACCCTGCGCCGGCTTGGGCGCCCGGAACCACATCACGTCCCGGCTCGAGGCGTACGCGATCTCCAGGCGCTGACCCTCCTTCGCGTCGCCCTTCTCGACCCGCTCGACCACGACGAACGCCGTACGCCACATCGGGTCGTGCTCGCTCGCGGGTGGAAGGTCGCGCTTGCCCACCGGGCCGGTCTCCACGACCTTGCCGACGACGACGGCGGTCGCGGCGCCCACTCGTTTCCGCAACTCGGCGAGCTCCTGCCGCTGCACGACCTCCTCCATTCGCTTCTTCGTGGCGGCCACGTCCGAGGCGGGCTGGCGGCCGAGCTCCTGAACCGCGAGCCCCTTGCCGGAGATCCAGCCCACGGTGAAGAAAACCGCCCGCTGGCCCTTCCTGGCCGGCGATCCGAGCTTGACCGTGACCTTCGATCCCTTGCGCTGCCCGAAGTCCGCCGGCTTGCGCAGCACCTGCTCGACCCGGACGACGGCGGTGTCCTTGGCCGGCTCGACGAGGTCGATCGTCGTCGCGCCCGTCCGCTCGACGACTCCGGCGAAGACGAACCCCGCGCGGAGCGAGAGGCGGTCGACGTCAGCCGTGGCCATGAACGCCCCCGGCCGAACCGGTCATCCCCCAAGCATCCAATCGAACCTCCTGGTTGACGGATGCCGCAGCCTGCCGACGATGCCACCGCGCGGGCGGCTCGTCAAGCGTCCGCGTCGCTACCGTGAGCGGATGCCCGGGTCCTGCTCGCATCTCGACACCATTCGCGTGACCGAGCCGGCCGAGCACGTCTGCGAGGACTGCCTGCGCTCGGGCCTGTCGTGGGTGCACCTCCGCCTCTGCTTCGCCTGCGGCAAGGTCGCGTGCTGCGACAACTCGCCCGGACGGCACGCGACGGCTCACTTCCGGGCGAGCGGGCATCCGCTGATCCGCTCGATCGAGCCGGGCGAGTCCTGGGCCTGGTGCTACCTCGACGAGCTCGTCCTCGAGCTACCCGATTAACTTCGGGCCTCGCGGGTGCGCGGGTCGAGAGCAGCGTGAGCGAGGTCGGCCGCGAGGTTCGCGAGCACGATCACGACCGTCAGCAGGAGCGTCAGCCCCATCACCACCGGGTAGTCGCGCGCGCCGACGGCAGCGACGAAGTAGCGGCCGATCCCGGGGATGCCGAACACGGCCTCGATGACGAAGGATCCGGTCAAGAGCAGACCGAGGAGCGGCGCCGCCGCCATCACCGCCGGGACGGCTGCATTGCGGAGCGCGTGTACGAGCACGATCCGCCGGCGGAGGAGGCCCCGCGCCCTCGCGGCGCGGATGAAGTCAGCCTCGAGTGTCTCCAGCATCGAAGCCCGCAGCAGCCGCGCGATCCAGGCCGCGGGGAGCAATGCAAGGGTCAGCGACGGCAGCACCGCCTGGCGCCAGCTCGTGCCCCACCCGCTCGTCGGCAGCCAGTCGAGCCGCACCGACAGGACGTAGATCAGCATCGTGGCGACCAGGAACGCAGGCAAGGCGACGCCGACGCCCGTGAGCAGCCTCGCCGTCACGTCGAACCACGAGTTCGGCCGCAGCGCGCAGAGCACCCCGACGGGCACCCCGATCGCGATCGCCCAGAGGATGGCGAGGCCGCCGAGCTCGAGCGACACGGGGCCCTGCTCCCGGACGATCTCGTTCACTGTGCGGTCCTTGAACGTGAACGAGGGGCCGAGGTCGAGCCGACCGATCCCCTCCAGGTAGTAGAGGTACTGGCGCCACCACGGCCGGTCGAGCCCGTACTTCCGGGTCATGTTGGTCGAGATCGCACCCGGCTGAGGATCGCCGTATTTGACCCAGACCGCGCTCGTCAGCCCGAGAAACGGGCCGTGGCGGAAGGGGCTGCCGCCGATCGCCCGCAGCATGAAGAACAGCAGCGTCATGACAACGAGCAGCGTCGGGATCGTCCAGAGGATCCTGGCGGCCGTGTAGCGCAGCACCCTTCCAGGGTGCCCGATCCGGCGAGGTCTACGCGAGCACCTGGCGCGTCTGCTGGTGCGCCAGGATCTTCCGCTTCACACGCTGGAGGGCGTTGTCGATCGTCTTCGTGTCGCAGCCGAGCTCCTCGGCCATGCCCTCGTAGGAGAAGCCCTCGAGGTAGAGGCGGAGCGCATCCGACTCGAGCGAGGACAGGCTGCTGCCGAGGCAGCCGACGAGACTCTGCAGCTCCTCGGTCGAGATCACGCACACGGACGGGTCGTTCACGCCCGGACCGGGGAGGGCGTCGCCGAGCGTGCACTCGCCCTCGGACTCCTGGCCGGCGGGGGTGTGGCTGAACGAGACGTAGGTGTTGAGCGGGGAGTGCTTGAAGCGGGTCGCGGTCTTGATCGCCGTGATGATCTGCCGCGTCACGCAGAGCTCGGCGAAGCTGCGAAACGACGTCTCCTTGTCCGCGCGGAAGTCACGCACCGCCTTGTACAGACCGATCATGCCCTCCTGGATCAGGTCGTCGGACTCGCCGCCGGCCAGGAAGTACGAGCTGGACTTGAGCCGGACGAAGCCCGTGTAGCGGCGCATCAGCGCGTCGAGCGCCTGCTGGCTGCCGTTCCGCGCCTTCATCACCAACTGGAGATCCTCAAGCTCACGTTGAGCCTTCTGCGGTGTCTGGACTGCGGTAGCGTGGCGGACGGACATGGGGTCTCCCCTTGATTTGCGGGTGTTTCCGGTTCGACTCACCACGGCCTGTCGAACAAGTCTCACCCTGAAGTTGAGGCGGAAGATAGCACCATGACGCGCAACGTACAACCCGTTTGCACGGGACCGTGTTTGATCAGAACAGGTGTTCGGGTCGGGACTAGTGGCCGCGGCGCAGTCGCTCGAGCCGCTCGCGCGTCTCGGGATCGAGGCGGTCACGCAGCTGCGACGGCCTGCCTTCGTCGTGCAGCACGGGTGCCAGGTCGAGCAGGAATGTCCGTGAGCTGACCTTTCGGACCTCCTGTCCCGACGTGCCGCGAACGGCGGCATCCGACGAGACGAGGCAGACCCGCTCGACCTGGCGGTGCTCCGCCGCGAGACGCTCGAGCAGTGCATCCGCGTGTGGTGCGAAGCGGACGGCCAGCGGGCCGAGGTCGCGGTCGGCGCCCACGCCGTCGAAGACGAGGACGCCTCTGGCTCCCTGCAGCGCGACGAAGCTCGCGAGCGCGTCCTCGAGCTCCCGCTCGTCGGCGAAGTCCCCCGCGTGCAGGAGGTTGTGGCCGTCGAAGAGGTAGAGCGTCGGCTCAGGCACGACGCTGCCTGGCGGCCTCGTAGAGCAGGAGCGCGGCAGCGACGCTGACGTTCAGCGACTCGACCCGTCCGGCGAGCGGGATCGCGATCGCGCCGTCGCAAGCCCGGCGGACCAGCGGGCGGACGCCCTTGCCCTCGGCGCCGAAAACGAGCACGGTGCCGTCCGCGAAGTCCGACTGCCAGAGCTCCTGCTCGCCCGTCGCCGCCGCGGCATAGACCCAGAGCTGCGGCCCCTTCACCTCGTTCAGCCAGCGGGCGAGGTTCGTCACGACGGCGATCGGCAGATGCTCGACGGCGCCGGCGGAGGAGCGGCAGACCGCAGGCGTGACGCGGGCCGAGCCGTGCGCCGGCACGACGATCCCGGTCGCGCCGGCACCCTCCGCGCTGCGGGCGACCGCGCCGAGGTTGCGGGGGTCGGTCACCTGGTCGAGCGCGACCACCAGCGGGCGCTCGCCGGCGACGAGCTCGTAGGCATCGGCGTACGGATAGGGCTCGCACCAGGCGAGGACGCCCTGGTGGTCGCGGGTGCCGGCGGCCTCGCTCAGCTCGCGGTCCGGCTTCACCTGCAGCCGCGGCCCTTCGTGCAGCCAGGGCTCGGCCGCCGCCGCCCGCTCGCTCGCCCAGAGCTCGAGCACCTCGCGGCGGCCGCGCAGCGCCTCGCGGACGGCGCGCCTGCCGTAGACCTGCTCCCGCGTCACGCGAGCGGCACGAGCCGGTAGCCGCCGGACTCGTCGCGAGCCTCCCAGCCGGCGGCCTCGAGCTCGGTCCGCAGCCGGTCGGCCTCGTCGAAGTCGCGCTCGGCCCGGGCACGCTGGCGGCGCTCGGCGAGCTCGACGATCTCCGGGGGTGCCTCCTGGCCGGCGGCGAGCGTCGCCAGCCCGAAGACGTCGAGACCCCGCCGGACCAGCTCGTGGTCCCGCCACTCGTGCAGGATCGCGAGCGCCTCGGGCGTGTTGAAGTCGTCGTCCAGCGCGGCGGCAAAACGCTCCCATTCACCTTCGCCCGCCGGCCGGGACTCGCCTCTTAGGGTCTCGCGCAGCCGTTCCGTGCGCGCCGCCGCGGCCTCGAGCGTCTCCTCCGAGTAGTCGATCGGCTTGCGCCAGTGGGCGGTGAGGAAGAAGACGAGGAGCGTCTCGCGGCCCCAGCGGTCGAGCGCGTCCTGGATCGTCTCCACGTTGCCGAGCGACTTGGACATCTTCTCGCCGGTGAAGCGGAGCATCCCGTTGTGCATCCAGATCTGGGCGAAGCCGTGCCCGCGCGCGCGCGACTGCGCCAGCTCGTTCTCGTGGTGCGGGAAGACGAGGTCGAGCCCGCCGCCGTGGATCGCGAACGTCGGGCCGAGCAGGAGCTCCGCCATCGCCGAGCACTCGATGTGCCAGCCTGGCCTCCCCCGACCCCACGGCGACTCCCACCAGGTGTCCTCGGCCGGCTTGTTCGCCTTCCAGAGCGCGAAGTCGCGCGGGTCCTCCTTGCGCGGGTTCTCGTCCTCGTGCTCCATCTGGTCCGGCCGCTGGCCCGAGAGCCGGCCGTACTCCGGCCAGCGCCCGACGCGGAAGTAGACGTCGCCCTCGACCTCGTAGGCGTAGCCGCGCTCGACGAGCTCGGCGATGAACGCGACGATCTCGTCCATCGTCTCGGTCACCTTCGGGTAGCTGTCGACGGCGTCGAGCTCGAAGCGACCGACGTCCTCGAGGTACCACTCGGTCGCCTCGGCCGCCCGCGCCGCGCTCGCGCCGGGAGCGGCGTCGTAGATCTTGTCGTTGACGTCGGTGATGTTGTGGACGAGCGTCACCTCGCGGCCACGCAGCCGCAGCCAGCGCGCGACCCAGCTGCCGACCACATAGGGCCGCGCGTTCCCGATGTGCGCGCGCTGATAGACGGTCGGGCCGCAGACGTACATCCCGATCCGCCCTTCGGCGGGGACGTCGACGAGCGCGCGTTCCATGGTGCTATAGAGCCGCATCGGCCCGCCTCAGCGCCTCGTCGGCCGGCAGCGCGGCGATCACCGTCCACAGCTCGGGCCCCTTCGCCACGCCGGTCAGGGCGAGCCGGAGCGACTTCAGGTCGCCGCCGACCGCCTTCAGCTCGCGGAGGATCTCCTTCGCCGAGTCCTCGTCCAGGCTGCCGTTCGCACCGGTGCGGAGCTCGGCGAAGCGCTCGAGGGTCGGACGGGCGGCAGCCTCGAGGCGGACCGGCTCGGGCTCGAGGATCGCGCGGGCGAACCGGCGCGCCTCCTCCAGGTCACGAGCGCCGCGTAGGGCCGGCACGACCTCGACGGGTGCGTCGATCCGACCGGCGAGCTCCTGGTCCGAGAGCGCTCCGAGCGCGTTGGTCGAGAGCCGCCGCAGCCTGCGCAGGTCGAGGTGGACGTCGTGCCGCGGTTCGCCGAGCTCGTCGAGGTAGGCGCGAACGGCCTCTGCCGGATAGCCGGCCGCGCGCAGCGCTGCGATGGTCGTCTCCGGATTCTCGCGCTTCGACAGCTTGTGGCCCTCCGGCCCGAGCAGCAGCCCGTGGTGGACGAACTCGGGCGGGTCGGCTGCCGAGCGCCGCGAAGAGCGAGCGCTGGAACGGCTCGTTGTCACGGTGGTCGCCGCCCCGGACGACGTGGGTGATCTCGAAATCGAGGTCGTCGACGACGCTCGCGAGCTGGTAGGTCGGCGTCCCGTCGGCGCGCAGGAGCGTGCGGTCGCCGAAGAGGAGGGCGCCGTCGGCGTCGCGCACACCGCCCTCGATCCCGGCCGCAGCCTCGCGATGCCGTTCCGCGCGGCTGCTCTGGCGCAGCGGCCCTTCGTCCCAGGCGATCCCGAGCCACGCGAGATCCTCGACGACTGCCTCGAGCGCGCCGGGCACCTCGCGCGACGCGTCGGTGTCGTCGATCCGGAGCAGCATCCAGTCGCCGCGGCGTCGGTTGGCGAGCGCGGAGAGCGCGCCGCCGAGGTGCAGCGAGCCCGTCGGGCTGGGTGCGAAACGGGTGCGGATCATGAGACCGAGTCTAGAGCCGGATCCTGTAGCCGACGTCGAGCGGGTTGGGCGGGAAGGGGACGACGCGCGTGGTGCCGTCGAGCTCCCAGCCGCGGCGCTCGTAGAAGCGGCGCGCGCGGGCGTTCTCCTCCAGCACCCAGAGCCTGCACTCGTCGTCGCCGAGCGAGCGGCAATGGTCGAGCGCAGCATCGTGAAGCCGTGTGGCGACTGCCGAGCCCCAACACTCCGGCACCACGTAGAGGCCGTCGAGCCAGCCGGAGCGGATCGCTGCGACCCCGACAGCCCCGGCCTCCCGCTCGGCGACGAGCACGCGATGCTCGCCGGTCAGGAGCGACGACCAGCGCTCCCGGATCTCGGCCCGCGGGAACGGGTAGCGCTCGGGCGGGAAGATGTGGGCGAACGCGGTGGTGGACGCCCGTTCCTGGATCGCGGCCGCGACCTCCGCGTCCTCGGGTGCCCCATCGCGCAGGCGCACGCGCTCAGCGGTGCTCCGGGTTCGGGAAGTCGAAGCGACACCCGGCGTCCCAGAGCGAGCGCTGGTTGCCGTGCGCCGGCATTCCGCCCGCCTCCCGCAGAAGCCGGGCGACGTGCATCAGGTTCCAGGTCATGAAGGTCGTGTTCCGGTTCGTGAAGTCGTTCTCCGGCCCGCCCGAGCCGGGGTCGAGGTACGACGGGCCAGGGCCGGCCTCGCCGATCCAGCCGGCGTCGGCCTGCGGCGGGATCGTGTAGCCGAGGTGCTGGAGCGAGTAGAGGATGTTCATCGAGCAGTGCTTGATCCCGTCCTCGTTGCCGGTGATCAGGCAGCCGCCGACCTTCCCGTAGTAGGCGTACTGGCCCTGCTCGTTGAGCTGCGACGAGTTGCCGTAGAGCCGCTCGATCAGGCGCGTGCAGACCGACGACTTCTCGCCCAGCCAGATCGGCGAGCAGACGACGAGGATGTGCGCCGCCTGGACGCGCTCGTACAGCTCGGGCCACTCGTCGCTCGCCGCGCCGTGCTCGCGCATGTCCGGGTACACGCCCACGGCGAGGTCGTGGTCGACGGCGCGGAACCGGTCGACCGTGACGCCGTTCCGTCCCATGATCTCGGCCGAGAGGTCGATCAGCCCTTGTGTGTTCGAGACCTCGGGCGAGGGCTTCAGCGTGCAGTTGACGAAGAGCGCGCGCAGGCCGGAGAAGTCCCACTTGTCGGTCTGCTGCAGCTCGGCGGGGACGGCGTCGAGGCTCATCGCGGCCCTACCCGGCCGGCGTGATGTTGAGGTTCATGCGGAAGAGGTTGCTCGGGTCGTACTTCGCCTTCAGCTCCGCGAGTCGCGGGTAGTTGGCGCCGTAGCCGGCCTTGACGAGCTCCTCCTTCTCCTCGGCGAAGCCGGGGAAGTTGAGGTAGAGCCCGCCGGTCGAGTGCTTGCCCATCGCGGCCCAGAACTCGCGGCCCCAGGCGATCGCCTCGTCGGACTGCGCCGGGTCGGTCCAGCTCACCTCGCCGGTCACGAGCCACGAGGCGTCGCGGCCTCCGTACGCCGTGTCCGACTCGCCGACCCGCCCCATCGCGCCGCCGTTGTGCCAGACGATCAGGTCCGTGAGCGGCGACGGGCGGCGGCCCGCGTAGTCGGCGATCTCCTCGATCGCGTCGTCCGTCAGCTCTGCCAGCGCCCGCGACTTCCAGTGATAGAAGCCTCCCTTCGGGAAGAGCGCGTCGAAGCCGCTCTGCAAGCCGACCCACGGCCAGGGGCCGCTGAGGTCGAGCAGAGGCTCGGCCAGTTCGCGCAGCGGCTGCACGACGGCCTCGCCCTCGGAGACCGGGCCGGCGTAGGCGCCGGCGACGACCACGACCGGTGCACCGTGCAGCGCGGGCGGGAACGGCTCGCCCGGCGGGATGCTCCAGCAGATCGCAACCGAGCTCAGCTCGTCCGGCGCCCCCGCCATGAAGTCGCGCCAAGCCGCGAGGATCGCTCTCGCCGCGTCCTGCGGGTAGAAGATGGCGCCGACCATCACCTCCGGCCCGACGGGGTGCGCCTGGAACTCGAACGACGTGACCACACCGAAGTTGCTGCCCGCGCCGCGCACCGCCCAGAAGAGGTCCTCGTTCTCGCTGGCGCTCGCGCGCCGCAGCTGCCCGTCCGCGGTGACGATGTCGACCGAGAGCAGGTTGTCGATCGAGAGCCCGTGCTTACGCCGCAGGTGCCCGGCGCCGCCATGGAGCGTCAGGCCGGCGATTCCGGTCGTCGACACGACCCCACCGGGGATCGCGAGCCCGAAGAGCTGCGTCTCGCGGTCGACGTCGCCCCAGGTCGCGCCTCCCTGGGCTCGCACCCGGCCGGTCGAGTCGTCGACGTGAACGCCCCGCATGCCGGAGAGGTCGATCACGACGCCGCCGTCGTTGACGGCGTTGCCGGCGACGTTGTGGCCGCCGGCTTTGATCGACAGCAGCGTGCCCTGCTCGCGCGCGAAGTTGACGGCGTCGATCACGTCGGCCGTGCCGCTGCACCGGGCGATCAACGCCGGCCGGCGGTCGATCAGGCCGTTCCAGATCCGACGGGCGTCGTCGTAGCCGTCGTCACCAGGCCGCAGAACGGAGCCCCGGATACGCGCCGCGAAGGCCTCGGTCGCCGCCGGTTCCAGGTCAGGGGTGGTCGCGGTCGTCATCGCCTTCCTCTCAGGTCTCGAGCGCAACCGTCGTGGCCGCAGCAAGCCAGCGATTCATGGCACCCGGAGCGCGGGGTGTCAAGACGGTCGGCGTGAGTCGCCTACGATCGGCCCGTGGACGAGCTGCTGCTTCGATGGTACGAGCGGACCAAGCGCGACCTGCCCTGGCGCCGAACCCGCGACCCGTACGCGATCCTCGTCTCCGAGGTGATGCTGCAGCAGACGCAGGCAGCACGCGTCGCGCCGCGGTTCGAGCGCTGGCTCGAGCGCTGGCCGACCGCAGCGGCGCTCGCAGCAGCGTCGCCCGCGGACGTGATCAGGGAGTGGCAGGGCATGGGGTACAACCGGCGGGCGCTCTCGTTGCACCGGGCGGCACAGCGGATCGCGGCGGAGGGCTGGCCGGCCGACCTGACCGAGCTGCCGGGGGTAGGCCCGTACACGGCGGCCGCCGTCCGCAACTTCGCGTGGGGTGAAGCGGTTCTGCCGGTCGACACGAACGTCCGCCGCGTCCAGGAGCGGACCGGCCACGGGTTCCCGGCCGCATGCGGGCAGGCGCTGATGGACCTCGGCGCGCGCGTCTGTCTCGCGCGCGTGCCCCGCTGCGGCGAGTGTCCGCTGGCCGCCGAGTGCCCGTCGCGCGGGCTTCGCTACGAGCCCCTCCGGCGGCAGTCGCGCTTCGAGGGCTCGTTCCGCCAGCGCCGGGCGGCGGCGTTGCGTCTCGTCGCCGGCGAGCCGCGGCCGCTCGCGGAGCTGGACGCGGAGGCCGTCGAGTCGCTCGCGCGCGACGGCCTCGTCCGGGTCGACGGCGATCTCGTCGCGCTGCCCGGCTAGAGGCGGTGCAGGAGCCAGACGTTCGGCTCGACGTGCGTGCCGATCCCGTCCTCGACCAGCGAGCGTGGCGAGCGCCCCCGGGAACACGTACTCGCCGTCAACCGGAAAGCGCATTCCCGTCCACTCCTCCCAGTCGTCGGCCGGCGCCCGCATCAGCATCGAGTGGGGAGCCGGCGCGATGATCTCGCCGCCCACCCGCTCGTGCAGGCGGATCCACGGGTCGAAATGGGAGCCGTCGTCACGGCGCCACCCCTGGTACTCCTCGATCGGGGTCAGCGGGTAGCGCTCCTTCAACGTCGGCCGCACGGGTGCGAGCACCGAGGAGAGGCCGGCGGCGCGGGCGTTGTCCCTGAACGCGTCGATCATGCGGCTCGAGAGCCGCTGCCCCTGCCGCTCGGGCGAGACGCTGATCGCCAGCGCCATCAGCGCGGTCGCGGGCCGGTCCGACGTCATCCCACGGGCGAAGCCTTCGTCCCACCCCGACGGCAGGTCGGCGAGCGTGCCGTCCCAGGGCATCGGCACGGCGTGCGCCTCGGCGGCCAGCTCGTCGCCGTCGAGCAGGACGACCTGGAAGTCCGGGAAGTCGTCGTAGAGCCTGTCCCAGTACAGCCCGCCGGACTCGTTGTGGTGCATGTACTCGGGAAACGTCGGCCGCGACAGCTCGTTCAGGCGCCGCTCGCGCAGGTCAGGGCGATCGGCGTAGCGGACGAGCTCCATCTCAGCGGCTCACGAGCGCTACGGCCTGCGCGGCGAGCCCTTCGCCGCGACCGGCGAATCCCAGCCCGTCGGTGGTGGTCGCGCGGACGGACACCCGATCGGGAGGCACCGACATCGCCTCGGCGAGCCGGGCCGCCATCTGCTCCCGTTGCGCAGCGATGCGGGGCTCCTCGCCGACGAGGATGCAGTCCGCATTGACCAGCACCCACCCGGCCTCGCGCACCTGCGCATAGGCGATCCGGAGCAGGCCGAGGGAGTCGGCGCCGCGCCAGCGCTCGTCGTCCGACGGGAACAGCGAGCCGATGTCCGCCAGGCCCGCCGCGCCGAGGAGCGCGTCGGTCAGGGCGTGCGCGACCACGTCGCCGTCCGAGTGGCCCGCAAGCCCGCGGGAGTGCTCGAAGTGAACGCCTCCGAGCACCAGCGGGACGCCGTCGGCGAACGCGTGGGCGTCGACGCCGAGCCCGATCCGGAGATCAGGCACGCTTCAACGCCTCTGGCAGCTCTGCCAGCGAGTCGACCCGGATCTGCGCCCGTTCGGCGCCGCGCTGCAGGTAGCCCCACGGACCTCGGCGGACGTGAACCGCCACCAGCCCGGCCTCGGCCGCCGGCACGACGTCGTTGTCGACCCGGTCGCCGACGTAGGCGACCTCTTCGGGGTCGCAGCCGGCCTCTGCGACCACCCGCTCGAAGAACGCCGGCGACGGCTTCGAGACGCCCCAGCCCGCCGACGATCCGATCACGTCGACCGGTAGCTGCTCGTCGCGGGCCCAGCGCTCGAGCGCCACGGTCTGGTTGCCTGCAACGCCCACGACGTAGCCGTCCGCGTGGAGGTGCGCGAGGCACGGCACGGCATCGGGATACAGCTCGCCGCGCCCGTAGACGACCTCGTCGACCGCGTCGGGCCGCTCGACGCCGAGGTACTCGTAGAGACGCGCGTGCGGCTCGCCGCGGGCGATCGTCGCCCCGAGACCGGCCAGCACCACGTGCCTCGGCACACCGAGCAGCCTCGCGACCCTCCCCCAGTAGCCCTCCTCGTCGACGAGCGTCTCGCCGACGTCGAAGAAGACGGCCTTCAGAGCCATGTCGTCGCGAGCTCGAGGTCGGCCTTCGTCGTCACCTTCAGCAGACGGGAATCTCCGTCGACCACGTGCACCCGTCCACCGGCTCGCTCCACGAGCGAGGCGCAGTCTGTCGCTCCGGCTGCGTCGCCGGCGAGCGCCCGACGCAGCGTCTCCGCGGGAAACGCCTGCGGCGTCTGGGCGGCGACGAGCCCGTGCCGGGCGATCGTCTCCTCGACGACGCCCCCGTTGACGCGCTTCACGGTGTCGCCGATCGGCAGCGCCGGCACGACGCCGTCGGCGCCTTCGGCGAGCGGCGCCAGCACGCGTCCGATCACGTCGTCGTCGACGAACGGCCTCGCGCAGTCGTGCACGAGCACCGCGACGGCGTCCGGAGGAACCTCGGCCATCGCCGAGCGAACCGACTCCGCGCGGGTCGCGCCCCCTGGGACGACCGAGACCACCTTCGACGCGACGAGCTCCTCGGCGAGCAGGATCACCGGCTCCTCCCAGCCCGGGGGCGCGGCGACGACGATCGCATCCACCCACCCTGAGCCCTCGAGCCGCTCGAGGCTCTCGGCCAGCAACGGCCGCCCGCCGAGGTTCGCGAACGCCTTCGGCCGGTCCGCGCCGAGGCGCTCCCCTGTGCCTGCGGCGACGAGGAGCGCCCAAACGCTCATTCAGGACCTGGAGCTTCCGGCGCCGCCGGAACGCTCACTACGCCGCGGCCGTGGCCGCCTTGGCCTTCGAGGTCTTCTTCGCGACCTTGCCGCCGCCCTCGGTCTCCGCGAGGACGTCCTCGAGCCACTCGGCGGTCGCGTCCTCGTCGAGCCCCTTCGCGTACATCAGCTCGGAGGCGAGGATCTTCTTCGCCTTGACGAACATCTGCTTCTCGCCGGTCGAGAGACCCTTCTCGTGGTCGCGGAGTGCGAGGTTCCGCACGACCTCGGCGAGCTCGAAGATGTCACCGGTCTTCATCTTGTCCCGGTTGTGCTTGAAGCGGCGGTTCCAGTTCTTCGGCATCTCCGTGGAGCCGCCTGTGAGCGCCTTCTGGACGAGGACGACCGTCTCCTCGTCGATGATCGACCGCAGGCCGACGCGGTCGGCGCTGTCGCAGGGAACCTGCACGGTCATGTCGTTGTGCAGGATCTGAATCGTCAGGTACTCGCGCGTCTCCCCCAGACACCTCGCGCTTTTCCTTCTTGATGACCGTCCCTGCACCGTGGTGCGGGTACACCACCTTGTCGCCGACGTCGAACAAGCCCGACCTCCCCATGTGGTCAAATCGCCCGTCTCATGAAAAAGCGCCGGCTTCGAGAAGACTGGCCGGCGAACCGAGGCAGTATAGCGGAAATCCCTGGAAATCGCTTGTTTTTCCACGATTCCCGCTACGAGCAGGGCTTTTTCGCCCGCCCCGACGTCACCGGAGCGTCGCGAGCGCTTGGCGGAGCCGGGCTTCGCCCGGCGGGAGCCAAGTGCGGCCGGTGGCGTCGGGCTAGAGGTTGAGGTAGCGGTCGACGAGGTTGTGCTCCTGCAGCCGGCGGAGCCCCTCGCGGATCTCCCGCGCCCGCACCGAGCCGACGCCGTCGACGGCCTCGAGCTCGCGCTCGGTCGCCCGGACGATCGACTCGAGCCCGTCCAGGCCGCCGACGACGCGCTTGATCACGTTCGGAGGCAGCCGCGGGATGTGGGACAGCGCCCGGTAGCCGCGGGGCTGGACGACGTGGTCGAGCGGGATTGACCCGTGGGTAGCCGAGCACGTCCCCCAGGACCTCGACCTCGAGCAGTCCCTGATACGAGAGCGCGGCGAGGCGCTCGAGCGCGCGCAGGGCCTCCGCGGGCTCGTCGCTCGCGTGGTAGTCGCTCACGACCGCCGCCTTCTCGCCGGGTACCTCGCCGATCGTCTCGTCGAGCTGCATCCGGATCAGGCGGCCCTCGGCGCCGAGCTCGACGCAGTCCCGTTCGATCTCCTCGACCATCCGCGTCGTCATCTCGGCGCGCTGGAGCACGACGAGGACGTCGTCGAGCATCACGGCGCTCTGGAACTCGAGAGCGGTGAGCCGGGTCAGCACCTGCTCGAGGCGGAGGCGATAGGTCTCCAGCGCAGCGAGGGCCTGGTTCGTCTTCGCGAGCACGGTCGCGATCGGGTCGAGCTGGTAGCGACCCTGGCCTGCGAACAGCGTCACGGTCTCCCGCTGCTGCGAGATCGAGACGACGAGCGCGCCCGTCTGCTTGGCGACGCGCTCGGCCGTCCGGTGCCGCGTGCCCGTCTCTGCCGACGGGATCGTCGGGTCGGGCATCAGCTGGACGTTCGCGTAGGCGAGCCGGGTGATCGCCTCGTTGACGATGATCGCGCCGTCCATCTTCGCCAGCTCGAAGAGGAGCTGCGGACTGAACGGCTGGTCGAGCCGGATGCCGCCGGAGTAGAGGAAGGAGAGCTGCTCGGGCGGGCCGACGACGATCAGCGCGCCCTCGTGCGAGCGGATGATGTCGTCGATTCCCTGGCGGAGCTCGGTCCCGGGAGCGACCCGGCCGACGGCCTCGAGCAGCCGGTGCTCACGGCGCGGGTCGTCGTCAATCCGTCGTATCGGCTTCCTGTCGTCCGGCATCCAGCCCTGTTCGGAGCGCGTCCCTGAGCGTCTCCGCCTCCTCGACGCGGAGTTTGCCACGCTGCTTCGTGCCGAACGGCGCCAGCGCCGCCGCGATCCCGAGCTTGGCGCACTCCTCGAGCCGGCGCTCGGACTGTGCCGCCGGACGGAGGCGCCCCGTGAGGCCGATCTCGCCGAAGGCGGCGATGCCCTCGCGCACCGGCCGGCCGCGCGCCGCGGACGCGATCGCCAGCGCGACGGCGAGGTCGGCGCCCGGCTCGTCGATCCGCACGCCGCCGGCGACGTTGACGAAGACGTCGGCCGCGCCGAGCGCCACACCTGCGTGCCGCGAGAGCACGGCGACGATCATCGCCAGGCGCTTCGGGTCGACGCCGGTCGCGACGCGGCGCGGCATGGCGAGGTCGGTTGGCGAGACGAGCGCCTGGATCTCGAGCAGCAGCGGCCGCGTCCCCTCGAGCGCACACGCGACCGCCGCCCCCACCTCGCCGGCCTCGATCCGGCCGAAGAGCTCGGACGGGTCCGGGACGCCGACGAGCCCGGCCCCGGTCATCTCGAAGACGCCGAGCTCGTTCGTCGAGCCGAAGCGGTTCTTGACCGCGCGCAGGATGCGGTGGGCGTGGTAGCGGTCGCCCTCGAACTGCAGCACGCAGTCGACGAGGTGCTCCAGCACCCGCGGCCCGGCGACGGCGCCGTCCTTCGTCACGTGACCGACCAGGATCGTCGCGACGCCCGATTCCTTCGCCACGCGAAGCAACCGCCCCGCGGCCTCGCGCACCTGGCCGACCGAGCCGGGCGCCGAGCCGAGGTCGGCGGAGTAGAGGGTCTGCACGGAGTCGATCACGCAGACCGCCGGGCGCTCCCGCTCGAGCGTCGCGCAGACGGCGTCGAGCTCGGTCTCGGCAAGGATCTCGACGCCGTCGGTGCCACCGAGGCGGCCGGCGCGAAGCTTCACCTGTGCCACGGACTCCTCGCCGGTGACGAGCAGCGCGCGCCTGCCGCCGCCCGCGATCGCCCCGAGCGCGCTCAGCAGCAACGTCGACTTGCCGACGCCCGGCTCGCCGCCGACGAGGACGAGCGACGCGGGCACGAGGCCGCCGCCGAGAACGCGGTCGAGCTCCGGAACGCCCGTCGGGATCCGCTCCGCCTCCTCGGCGAGCACCTCGGAGAGCTTCAGGATCGGCCTGGCGGCGCCCTTCGAGCGTTCCGTCGCGCGCCCCGTCAGCTCCTCGACGAGCGTGCCGAAGCCGCCGCAGCCGGGGCAGCGGCCGAGCCAGCGGCCCGTGGTCGTGCCGCACTCGGAGCAGACGTGCTGGACGACGATTCGGGCCACGAGACGAGCGTAGCCTCGGCTCCCGACGGCACCCGTGCCGACTCCGCACCGGATTCGTGCCGAGACGGCTTGCATCTTGCAGGCAGGCCTTTCAGAGTCCCGGTTGAACAGGAAGCCGACCACCCCTCTGAAAGGACTGGCCGCATGGACAGATTCAACGCGCTCGGGCGCGGGATGCAGATCATGCTCGTGGCGGGCGTGTTGCTGCTGATCGACACGTTCCTGCCTTGGCAGAAGGTGACCGTGTCGATCCTCGGCGTCGAGGCGGCCTCGGTGAAGGCGAGCGGCTGGCACGGGTTCCTGGGCGTCGCGGTCGGGCTGCTCACGATCATCCTGGTCGCCTGGCTGGTCGCACGGCTCGCAGCGGTCGACATTCCGCTGCCCGTCTCCTCGGCGATGACCGGCGCGACGCTCGCGGTCCTGATCTTCATCTTCGCGCTGATCAAGAATCTCGCCGACGACTATTCGACCATCTGGTCCTACCTCGGCGTGATCCTGGCCGCGCTGCTCGCAGTCGGGGCCTGGCTCCAGGTGCAGGAGTCCGGCGGCGTCGAGACGTTGAAGTCCGAGGCGACCTCGATGCGCCCGGGCCCGACGGCGTCGGCGACGCCGAGCGCGCCCGCCGAGCCGACAGCGCCCACGCCGCCCCCGGCGCCCACACCGCCCCCGGCGCCCTCGGCGCCGACCGCCCGCGCCTCCGGCCGCGTCGCCGCCGCCGGCCGACGCGCCGCCGTCGTCGAGCGAGCCGACGGCCTGAAGCACACCGACGGGCGGCCTCCGGGCCGCCCGTCCTCGTTCTAGAGGGACCGCGTGAGCACGACGCGGTCCTCGCCGGGACCGTCGTAGTCGCGCGCGACGCGCTCGACCTCGAAGCCGAGCGCGCGATGGAACTCGACCGAAGCCTCGTTCGCCGGCGAGGTGACGCAGCGCACGAGCGTGCGTCCCTCCTGCCGCGCCGTCTCGAAGAAGCGCTCGTACAGCCTCCGGCCGAGGCCGGAGCCGCGCTCCTCGGGTGCGACGCCGAGGAAATGCACGTACGCCTCGGCCGGATCCGTCTGCGAGAGGAAGCCGACGAGGAAGCCGGTCAGCTCGCCGTCCTCGCGCTCGGCGACGAAGCTCGTCCCCTCGAAGTGGAGGAAGAACAGCTTCGGCAGCATCGGCGCCATCTCCCGCCCGCCCCACCAGACGTTGACCCGGCCGATCACGCGCCCGTAGTCCGACGGCTTCGCGTGGCGGATCTCCACGCGCCGAGCCTACCGCCGCTCCGGCCGAGAGACGAGAGAGGCCGCCTCGCGGCGGCCTCTCGGTCCTACTCCTCCTCGGAGTGCTCCTCCGGCTCGGCCGGTTCCTCGGGCGGCACCGTCACCTTCTCGGCGACGGGCGCCTCGCCCTCGACGATCCGGATGTCGACCGCGGACTCGCCCTCCTCGAGCTCGCCCTCGAACTCGCGCCGGTCGACGACGATCGTCGCGCCCGGGTTGAGCTCGCGGCCGAGCACGAAGTCCGCGAGCGGGTCCTCGATGAAGCGCTGGATCGCGCGGCGCAGCGGCCGTGCTCCCATCGCCGGGTCGAAGCCGTGCTCGACGAGCAGCTCCTTCGCGTCGTCGGTCAGCTCGATCGCGACCTCGTGCACGCCGATCTGGTCGCGCAGCCGCTTCATCATCAGGTCGACGATCCGCAGGATCTCGTCCTTCTCGAGCTTGTGGAAGACGATGATCTCGTCGATCCGGTTCAGCAGCTCGGGCCGGAAGACCTTCTTCAGCTCGCTCATGACGCGGCCCTTCATGTCGTCGTAGCTGAGGCCGCTCTCGTCGCCGACGGTGAAGCCGAGCGACTGGTTCTTCGAGATCTGCGCGGCGCCGATGTTCGACGTCATGATCACGATCGTGTTCCGGAAGTCGACCTTGCGCCCCTGCGCGTCGGTCAGCTTCCCGTCCTCCAGGATCTGGAGCAGGATGTTGAACACGTCCGGGTGGGCCTTCTCGATCTCGTCGAGGAGGAGCACGGAGTACGGCTTCCGGCGGACGGCCTCGGTGAGCTGGCCGCCCTCGTCGTAGCCGACGTAGCCGGGTGGCGAGCCGACGAGCCGGGACACGGAGTGCTTCTCCATGTACTCCGACATGTCGACCTGGATCATCGCGTCCTCGTCGCCGAAGAGGAACTCGGCAAGCGTCCGCGCCAGCTCCGTCTTCCCGACGCCCGAGGGGCCGAGGAAGATGAACGAGCCGGTCGGCCGCTTCGGGTCCTTGATCCCCGCGCGGGCGCGGCGGATCGCCTTCGAGACGGCGACGATCGCCTGGTGCTGGCCGATCACGCGCTTGTGCAGCTCGTCCTCCATGCGGATCAGCTTCTGCGACTCGGCCTCGGTCAGCTTGAAGACCGGGATGCCCGTCCACATCGAGACGATGTCGGCGATCTCGTCCTCGCCGACCTCGGGCTGCTCCTCGTTCTCCTCGTTCCGCCAGCTCTCCTCGAGCTCGCGCTTCTTCTGCGTCAGCTTCCGCTCCTTGTCGCGCAGCGAGGCGGCCTTCTCGAACTCCTGCGCCTCGATCGCGGCCTCCTTGTCGGTGCGCACGCTCTCGATCTCGTCCTCGAGCTCGCGGTACCGCGGCGGGGCGGACATCGTCCGGATCCGGAGCCGTGAGCCGGCCTCGTCGATCAGGTCGATCGCCTTGTCGGGAAGGTGACGGTCCTGGATGTAGCGGTCGGCGAGCGAGGCGGCGGCCGCCAGCGCGTCGTCGGAGATCTTGCAGCGGTGGTGCGCCTCGTACCGGTCGCGGAGCCCGCGCAGGATCTGGACGGTGTCGTCGATCGACGGCTCGTCCACGCGCACCTGCTGGAAGCGCCGCTCGAGCGCCGCGTCGCGCTCGAGGTACTTGCGGTACTCGTCGAGCGTGGTCGCCCCGATCGTCTGCAG
Organism: uncultured Gaiellaceae bacterium; assembly: GCA_963808915.1. Lineage (GTDB taxonomy): Bacteria > Actinomycetota > Thermoleophilia > Gaiellales > Gaiellaceae > CAVTBT01. Next base: position 151,217 of record CAWEHJ010000004.1, read on the forward strand.
CTCGCCGCGGGCGAGCGCCGGCTTCAGGATCGAGGCAGCGTCGATCGCGCCCTCGGCCGCGCCGGCGCCGACGAGGTTGTGGAGCTCGTCGATGAACAGGATGATGTCGCCGCGCTGGGTGATCTCCTTCATCACCTTCTTCAGGCGCTCCTCGAACTCGCCGCGGTACTTCGAGCCCGCCACGAGCGCGGCCAGGTCGAGCGTGTAGATCTGCTTGCTCTTCAGGAGCTCGGGCACCTGGTTCGGTCGAGATGCGGGAGGCGAGCCCCTCGACGACGGCGGTCTTGCCGACGCCCGGCTCGCCGATCAGCACCGGGTTGTTCTTCTGGCGGCGCGAGAGGATCTGCATCACGCGCTCGATCTCGGTCTGGCGGCCGACCACGGGGTCGAGCTTGCCCTCGGTCGCCTGCCTTCGTCAGGTTGCGGCCGAACTGGTCGAGCAGCTTCGAGCTCTTCGCCTTCTCGCCGCCGGGCGCACCCGCGCCCTGCTGGCGCCGGCCGGGGCCGGAGAGCATGCGGATGATCTCGTTGCGGATCTTCTCCGCGTCCGCGTCGAAGTCGAGCAGGATCCGGGCCGCAACGCCCTCGTTCTCGCGCACGAGGCCGAGCAGGATGTGCTCGGTGCCGATGTAGTTGTGGCCGAGGCAGAGCGCCTCGCGCAGCGCGAGCTCGAGCACCTTCTTGGCGCGCGGCGTGAACGGGATCTGGCCGGTGGTGACCTCGTCGCCCTGGCCGACGATGCGGGCGACCTGCGCGCGCACCTCTTCCACCGTGATGTCGAGGGACTCGAGCACACGAGCCGCAAGGCCTTCCTCTTCGCGCAGCAGACCGAGAAGGATGTGCTCGGTGCCGATGTAGTTGTGCTTGAGGGCGCGCGCCTCGTCCTGTGCGAGGACGACGACCTGTCGGGCTCGTTCTGTGAATCGCTCGAACAACTCCCTCGACCCTCCTTTCCTGAAAGTTCTTCGGCGCCCGGCCCTGATGACCTCGCGTCGAGTCGAAGGTACGGCCATCGTAGCCCACTGCCCCGGGCGGGGCATCGGCCGGTCGGCCCATTGGCGGAGTCTTCACGCCCTATGCACGATGTCCTCTAGGCTTGCCGACCGTGGCGGACAAGGCGCTGATCACGGGCGGGGCGGGCTTCATCGGCTCGCACCTCGCCGAGCTCCTGCTCGAGGAGGGCTGGGAGGTCTGGGCGCTCGACGACCTCTCGACCGGGTCGCTCGGAAACGTCGAGCACCTGCGCGAGCGGACCGACTTCCACCTCGTCGTCGAGTCGGTGCTCTCCCCGGCGGTCGTGAACGAGCTCGTGCACAAGCTGTGACGTCGTCTACCACCTCGCCGCCGCGGTCGGCGTGCGCCTGATCGTCGAGCAGCCGGTGCGCACGCTCGTGACGAACGTCCAGGGGACCGAGGTCGTGCTCGACCACTGCAACCGCTTCGGCAAGCGCGTGCTGATCGCCTCCACGTCCGAGGTCTACGGCGACCACCGCGAGGAGGTGCCGCTCGCAGAGGACGCACGACGGATCTACGGGCCGACGACGCAGCGCCGGTGGGCCTACGCCGACTCGAAGGCGATGGACGAGTTCCTCGCGCTCGCCCACCACCACGAGCGCGGGCTGGACTGCGTGATCGCCCGCCTCTTCAACACCGTCGGGCCGCGCCAGAGCGGCCAGTACGGGATGGTCGTGCCGAGCTTCGTCAGCGAATGCCGTCGCCGGCCGCCGCTCGAGATCCACGGCGACGGGACGCAGACGCGCTGCTTCTGCCACGTCTCCGACACGATCCGCGCGCTGAAGGGGCTGATGGACACGCGGCGCCTCGGGCGAGATCTACAACGTCGGCTCGCAGGAGCGGATCTCGATCGGCGAGCTCGCACAGCGCGTGCTCGCGCTCACCGGCTCCTCGTCCGAGCTCGTGCCGGTGCCCTACGAGGAGGTCTACTCGGAGGGGATCGAGGACATGCTCCACCGCATGCCGGCGATCGGGAAGATCAAGCGATGCGATCGGCTGGGAGCCGACGCGCTCGCTCGACGAGATCCTGGCCGACGTGCTCGCGGAGCTGCGGGCGACGTCGGAGGTAAGCGGAGCGGTCTAGCTCTGCTGGGGGAACCGCCCGGTTCCCCCAGCCCCCTTCCCCTGGTCAGCTTCGCTGACAGGCGCTTCGCGCCGCTCCGCTGCGCGAAGCGCCGGGAAGAGGATCACGTCGCGGATCGTGTCGCGGCCGGTGAGCAGCATCGTGAGCCGGTCGATCCCGAGGCCGAGCCCACCGGTCGGCGGCATCCCGTAGGAGAGCGCCTCCAGGTAGTCGGGATCCTCGCGCTCGCCCTCGACCGCCTGCGACTGCCCCTCGAAACGCGCGCGCTGCTCCTCGGCGTCGTTGATCTCGGAGAACGCGTTGCCGAGCTCCATCCCGCCCGCGAAGTACTCGAACCGCTCGGTGAGGGTCTCGTCGTCGTCCGTCAGCCGCGCGAAGGGCGAGATCTCGATCGGGTAGTCGTGCACGATCGTCGGCTCGACCAGGCCCGGCTCGACGTAGTGGCTGAACGCGTGGTCGACGAGCTGCGCCCAGTCCCGGTCGGCCTTCGTGTCCACCCCGCGCTCGTCGAGCCGGGCGCGTAGGTCGGCCGCGTCACGCGTCCAGAGCCCGTGCTCCTCGAGCGCGTCGACGAACCGCAGGCGCCGCCAGGGCGCCTTCAGGTCGACCTCCTGGTCCCGGAACCGGACGGTCGTGCGGCCGAGCACCTCGAGGGCGACCCGCTCGACGAGCGTCTCGATCCGGGCCATCGTGTCGCGGTAGTCGGCGTAGGCTTCGTACCACTCGACCATCGTGAACTCGGGCTGGTGCTTGTACGAGACGCTCTCGTTGCGGAAGTCCTTGCCGAGCTCGTAGACACGCTCCAGCCCGCCGACGATCAGCCGCTTGAGGTAGAGCTCCGTTGCGATCCGGAGGTAGAGGTCGGCGTCGAGCTCGTTGTGGTGGGTCACGAACGGCGCGCGCGAACGCACCGCCGTAGCGCGGCTGCAGCACGGGCGTCTCGACCTCGACGAAGCCGTCCTCGTCGAGCGCGCGGCGGATCGCGGCGACGATCCGGGCGCGGACGAGGAAGTCCCCGCGCGTCTCCTCGTTCATCAGCAGGTCGAGGTAGCGCTTCCGGTAGCGCACCTCGACGTCGGTCAGCCCGTGGAAGGTGTCCGGCAGCGGGCTGCGGTTCCGCGACAGCAGCTCGAGGCTCGAGACGAAGAGCGACGGCTCGCCGCGGCGCGTCTTGCCCGGCCGCCCCTCGGCGCCGACGATGTCACCGAGGCTCGAGTTCGCGCCCGCGGCGGCGGCCTCACCCGAGCAGAAGAGCTGGATCCGGCCGCTGCGGTCGACGAGGTCGAGGAAGACGAGCTTCCCCATGTCGCGGCGGGCCATCACCCTGCCCGCGACGCGGCGGCTCGATTCGGCCTCGGTTCCCGCCTCGACCGCTTCCGCCTCGGCAACGGCGGCCGCGATCTCGACGCGGTCTGGAAAGCGCTTCGGCGCCTGCTGCATCCGCGGGAGGCTACCGAGCCGCGCGGGCTCAGCGAACGAGGTCGAGCGGCGGCCTGACGACGCGGTCGATCTCGGCGCCCTCGCTGAGGATCGTGGTCGCGCCGCCACCGGATCGCGCGCACGATCGTGATCGGGCTGCTGCACGATCGTCGAACGCGCGGAACGAGGCTCGGTCCGTCCGGACGGCGATCACGGGCGGCACCGGCCGCTACGCAGGCGTCGGGGGGCAGATCCTGACGACGGAGGCCGCGGGCGGACTGCTCGACGTCGTCTTCCAGGTCACCCGCTAGCCGGCCGCACCATCGCCCAGGCGGGCGGGCCTGCCGCGGGGAGGCGGCGCTCGACGGCGACGGCGAAGCCATGTCGATCGTAGAAAGGGACGTTCGCCGGGTTGCTCGTCAGCAGGACGACGGGCCGCCCGGCGGCGTCCGCGCGCTCGAGGCCGTGCCGGAGCAGGGCGGAACCGTAGCCGTGGCCCTGCTCCTCCGGCTCGACGCCGATCCCGCCGAGCCGCCACGAGCGGGCTGCGCCGACCTCCGCCTCGACCAGGGCCGCCTCGCGGGCATAGCGAACGAGCCGTGGAAAGCCGCCGCGGAGCCTCGCCAGCGCGGCGGCGAGGCCGCGAAGTGACGGAGCCGAGTCTTCCGAGCCGGGCGGGAGCCACGTCGCCAGGCCGAGGAGCGGACGCCGGCCCCCTCGAGCCGGGCACCGCGCAGGTCGGCGAGCGCGCGCTCGAACAGCCCCGGCAGGTGCCGCGCGCGGCTCTCCGCCGAGGGGAGAAGCCACACCCAGAGCGGGTCGGCCGCGAAGGCGCGCGCGAGCAGCGCGCCCGCCTCGGCGAGCCTTTCCGGCCCGAGCGGCCCGACGGGCGGCAAACCGACACCCGCCGAGCCTCGTAGGTCGCTCACACGCCCCTTTCCGACACGGAGGTGCCCATGACCCGCATCCTGACCGTTCTCACCGCCCTCGCCGCTGTGGCGCTCACCCTCGTCGCGAGCAGCTCGGCAGCGCCGAAGCTGCTGGAGAACACGGCACTCGAAGGCGTCCCTGTGACCAAGCCGACCGTGCGTGGCGTCGCGGGCGCAGGCCTTCCCTGGGTCGTCGCCGACGGCACGATGGCGAAGGTCGACGTGACCGGCGAGGTCAAGGTCGTCGTCCACGGGCTCCTCTTCGCGCCCGGCACGCCGCTCGCAGGCACCCGGGGCGGAATCGCGCTCGTGAAGGCGACCGTCGTCTGCGCCGACGGCTCGCTCGTCGACACCGCAGCCGTGCCGCTCTCCCTCGACGGCGACGCGTTCGTCCGCGAGACCGTCGCCCTGCCCGCCGGCTGCACGGATCCGATCGTGATGGTCCGGTCGACAGGCGGCTCGTGGTTCGCCCGGACTCCCGGTTAGGCCGCGGCGGCGCCCTTCGACTCCCAGTACCGGTTGAGCGCGCCCTGCACCTTGATGAACCAGACGAACAAGCCGACGATCGGCAGCAGGATCCAGAGCCCGGTGACCCCTTGCACCGGGCTCTTGCCGCCGTCCAGGTCCTCGTACATGTACCGCACCTCGGACGGGACGACGAACCAGGTCACGGGGCTGATCACGATGTAGATCACGAGCCCGAGGACGCCGCCGACCCCGTTGCCCGAGTAGCGCTTGATCTCGTCCTGCGTCCGGTAGGTCCAGACGAGCGTGTAGATCCCGAGGGTCAGGATCGCCCAGAGGATCGAGAGGCCGATCGAGCGGGTGTTCCCGACCGGGCCGCGGGCGGGCGCAGGCGGTGCCGAGGGGATGTCCGAATCCATGCGCCGACGCTACGCCGTCGCCCGGACGGCGCTGCCGCCGCGACGGGCCGGCCTACGCAGCCTTGATGTCGAGGATCTTGAACTTCAGGGCGCCGCGCGGGGCAGCGACCTCGACGGTCTCGCCCTTCTTGCGCCCCATGATCGCCTTGCCCACGGGCGACTCGTTCGAGAGCTTCTGCTCCGCGGGATTCGCCTCGGCCGACCCCACGATGTAGTACTCGAACGTCGCCTTGGCGTCGACGTCGCGGAGCCGCACGACCGACCCGATCGAGACGACGCTCGTGTCGACCTCGCCGGTGTCGATCACCCTGGCGTTGAGCAGACGCTCCTCCAGCTGGGCGATCTTGTGCTCGAGCATCGCCTGCTCGTTCTTGGCGTCGTCGTACTCGGCGTTCTCGGCGATGTCGCCGAACTCGCGCGCGACGCGGATGCGATCGGCCACCTCGCGGCGCTTGTTGCCGCGCAGATGCTCGATCTCCTGCTTCAGCTTCTCGTAGCCCTCGGGAGTGAGGAGCACGTCCTTCACGGTATGGCCTCCTACGGCCTGAAAACGAGGAATGACGGCGCAAAGGGCGCCGCCGGGGACGGCATGGTACACGCGGCCACGGACACCCGCAAGGGTCGCCGATACCATCGTCCGGGCATGTCGATCGACCTTCGTGAGACCTGGCACATCGGGCCTGTTTCGATCCCGACGCGCCTTGTCCTGGCGCCCATGGCGGGCGTCAGCGTGCAGGCGTTCCGGCGGCAGGGGCGGCGCTTCGGCGCCGGTCTCGTCTGCTCGGAGATGGTCAGCTGCGCCGGGATCGAGCACCGCAACGAGCGCACGCTCGGCTACCTGCGCGTCGCCGCCGACGAGCATCCGCTCGCGATCCAGATCTTCGGCTCGGAGCCGCGCACGATGGCCGAGGCGGCGCGGATGGTCGCCGCGGCCGGCGCCGACCTCGTCGACATCAACTTCGGCTGCCCGGTGCGCAAGGTGACGAAGACCGGCGCGGGCGCGACGCTGCTCGACGACCCCGACCGCGCCTGCCGGATCGTGGCGGCCGTGGCCGACGCGATCGACCTACCGGTCAGCGTCAAGATGCGGCGAGGGCTCGAGAACGGCTCCCGGACGTGCCTCGACGTCGGCCCCCGGCTCGTCGATGCGGGCGCGCGGACGCTCACCCTGCATCCGCGCTCGGCGAAGCAGATGTACACCGGCACCGCCGACCACTCGCTGACCGCCGAGCTCGTCTCGCTCGTGGACGTCCCGGTGATCGCGAGCGGCGACATCACCTCGCGGGCCCGGGCGCAGGCCGTGCTGGCGACGACCGGCGCGGCCGCGGTGATGGTCGGTCGCGGCGCCCAGGGCAACCCGTGGGCGCTGCGGGAGATCGTCGACGGCGACGGCGGCGAGCCCACGCGGGAGGAGGTCGTGGCCGAGCTCGTGCTCTTCATCCGCGAGACGGTGCGCGAGCTGGGCGAGCGGCGGGCGTCCAGCTTCCTGAAGAAGTTCTACGGCTGGTACCTCGGCCGCGGGCGCTTCCCGCGGCCGTTCAAGCAGGAGCTCGTCGTCCTCGACTCGACCGAGGAGGTGGAGCGGCGGTTGATCGCCGCCGCCCCGGGAGCCCTGCCGCTGATCGAGCGGCTCGAGGACGAGCTCCCGGGCGGCGACGAGGTCCTGCTCGACCTCCCCATCTCGCTCTACGGCGGCGGCTAGCGCTCGATCAGGCGGGGTTCAGCGCCCAGACGAGCCTGAGCCCCTCGAGCGTCAGGAACGGGTCGACCTTCGAGATCGTCCGCGAGTGCGGGGCGATCAGATCGGCCAGCCCGCCCGTCGCCACCACCGTCGCGTCCGGAGCGTCGAGCTCGCCGCGGATCGCCGCCACGATCCCGTCCACCTGGCCGGCGAAGCCGTAGACGAGGCCGGACTGCAGGCCGCCGACCGTCGTCTTGCCGATCACCGTGGCCGGCGCCGTGAAGTCGACCTTGACGAGCCGGGCGGCGCGGGCGAAGAGCGCGTCCATCGAGATCTCGACGCCCGGCGCGAGCACGCCGCCGACGTAGGCGCCATCGGCCGAGACGACGTCGAAGTTCGTCGACGTGCCGAAGTCGACGACGATGCAGGGCGCGCCGTGGCGCTCACGCGCGGCGACCGCGTTGACGATCCGGTCCGGCCCGACCTCGCGCGGGTCGTCGTAGCGGATCGGGATCCCCGTCTTCGTCCCCGGGCCGACGACGAGGAGCGGCGCCTCGAGCCAGCGCTCGGCGAGCCGCTGCCATTCCCGGATCAGCGTCGGCACCGTCGAGGCGAGGCAGATGCCGTCGACGGCGTCCTCGTCGAGCAGGCCGTTCAGCAGCACCCCGAGCTCGTCGCCAGTCCGCTCGCGCTCGGTGGCGAGACGCCAGTGCTCGGTCAGCTCGGCCCCGTCGAAGAGGCCGAGCACGGTCTGCGTGTTGCCGACGTCGACCGCGAGGAGCATCGCGCGAGCGTAGAAGATCGGCTCAGGCCAAGGGCACGAGGTCGCGCATGATGTCGCCGGTGGTGGTGCTGAAGCCCTCCGGCTCGGCGCTCATCACGGCGTCGAGGATCGGCGTGCGGGCGCCGAGGACGGCCCGGTAGACCCAGTAGTAGGCGGTTCGCTGCGGGCCAGTCCCGGTCCACGGGCGGGCGAGCGGGTCGAGGTTCTCGCGTCCAACGCCGAGCGCACGGATGCGGGTGAGCGTCTCGGGCCGCAGGAACGTGCGGTCGGTGAGCAGGAAATAGGTGTTGAGCACGAGCTCCTGGTAGGCGAGCCACGCCGTGACGAGGCTCGCCGGGAAGTAGGCGCGCAGCTGCGCCTCGATCGCCGCGCCGTCCTGGCGCCACTTCAGGTCGAGCCGGTTGAACGCCTCCTGGTCGAACCCGCCGCTGGAGCTCGACGGCAGCCGGTTCGCGGCGATGAAGGCGCTGTTGATCACGGCGTCCGCGGTCGCGCCGTTGATCCGCGCGACGACGAGCGCCTTCAGCTCGCGCGCCTTCTGCCGGTCCTGCCACTGGCGCGTGAAGGCCGGGATCAAGAGCGCGGTCACGAGCGTGCCGACGATCGCGACGAGGACCGGCGTCGGCACATGCGCGAAGAGCCGCGCGAGGACGCCCGGTTGGCGATCCTCGGGGACGAATGCGGCTGGGGCGGCGTCTTGACGGCTCATCGGCGACCCGCCCGGAGCGTACGCCTACGTGCGGGTTGCTACTAGACCCGGTCGGGGGATCAGGCGGCGTCGTCGTCCGAGGAAAGCGGCTCGCCGATCCGCTCGGCCAGCGCCTCGGCGGTCAGCTTGGGCTCGTCGCCCTCGCCCCGGAGCTCCTCGACCGTGACGTCGCTCGAGGTGTAGACCTCGGCCCGCGGGATGATCCGCGTCGGCCGGTTCTTGTCCCAGACCCAGACGTCCTCCATCGTGATGTGGAAGAACGGGTAGCTCGCCTGCGGCACGACCTTGAGGTCGAGCTTGTTGCAGAGGTACGTCGCGTCCTGGGTGAGGATGCAGTAGCGGAAGAGCCCGAAGACGGCCGTGTACTCGCGCTTCAACTCCAGCTCGAGCTTGGCCTCGAACTCGTCGAGCTCGTCGAGGTGGGACTCATGCGGGTCAGTCTAGCCGTGCGAGCAGCGATTCCACGCTGCCGCGGCCCGGGAGCTCGAGGCCCGGAGCCAGCTCGGCCAGCGGCTCGAGCGCGAAGCGGCGCTCGTGCAGGCGCGGGTGCGGCAGCGTCAGCCCCGGCTCGTCCAGCACGAGGCGGTCGTACAGGAGCAGGTCGAGGTCGATCGTGCGCGGGCCCCAGCGCTCGGCGCGCTCGCGCCCCAGGGCCCGCTCGACGTCGAGGAGGGAGTCGAGCAGGGCGCGGGGTGCGAGCTCGGTCTGGAGCCGCGCGGCGCCGTTCAGGAACCGCGGCTGGTCGAGGACGCCGACGGGATCCGTCTCCCGCAGCGACGAGACGGCGAGCACGCGGATTCCCTTGCTGCTCGCCCAGCAGCCGCAGTGCCTCCCGGATCGTCGCCTCGCGCTCGCCCAGGTTCGCGCCGAGGCCGACGTACGCCTCGCTCACGCCCGGTGGCGCTCGACCGAGACGGCGGCGACCTCGACCGGCGGGTCGAGCCGGACGTCGGGCTTGCGCACGCGCACGCGAGACGCTCCTGGCGGGGAAGCGCGCGAGCAGCTCGTCGGCAACCGCGGCCGCGAGCGACTCGAGCAGCCGGTGCGCGCGCTGCGTCGGATACCTCGCGCACCGCTGCAGCGACGTCGCGGTAGTCGACCGCGTCCTCGATCCGGTCGCTCGCCGCCGCCTCCTCGCCGACCTCGAGCTCGACGTCGAAGAGGAAGCGCTGGCCGTCGCGCCGCTCGTCGTCGAGCACGCCGTGGTAGCCGTGCAGCTCGATCCCGCGCAGCTCGATCCTCATCCCGCCGCCACCGCCGCCGCGACGGTGAGCGCCTCGACGTGCTCGCGGACGTCGTGCACGCGGAAGATCGAGGCGCCGCGCTCGAAGGCCGCGACCGCGGCGCCGACCGAGGCCGCCGCCGTTCCCGTCGCCGCGCTCCGGGTCGCCGAGCAGCTTGCCGAGCGTGCTCTTGCGCGAGATCCCGACCAGCACGGGCCGGCCGAGCGCGGTCAGCACGTCGAGCCGCCGCAGCAGCTCCAGGTTCTGCGCCGGCGTCTTGCCGAAGCCGAAGCCGGGGTCGAGGCAGATCCGCTCCTCTGGGATCCCGTGCGCGACCGCGAACGCGAGCCGCTCCTCGAGGAACGCCGCGACCTCGCCGGCGACGTCGTCGTACCGAGGATCGACCTGCATCGTGCGCGGAGTCGCCGAGCATGTGCATCAGGCAGAGGTAGCGCGTCGCCGTCCGCGACGACGCCGGCGAGCTCCGGGTCTCCGCGCAGCGCCGTCACGTCGTTGACGAGCTCGACGCCGAGCTCGAGCGCGCGCCGGGCCACCTCGGCCTTCGCGGTGTCGACCGAGACGGGCAGCCCCTGCAGGCGCTCGAGGACGGGCACCACCCGCCGCAGCTCCTCGTCCAGCGGAGACGCCCTCCGAGCCTGGACGCGTCGACTCGCCGCCGACGTCGACGATCGCCGCCCCCTCGTCGAGCATGCGCCTGGCCGCTGACTCCGCGACCTCTGGCTGCAGCGTCTCCCCGCCGTCGGAGAAGCTGTCGGGCGTGACGTTGACGATCCCCATCACGCTCGGGCGGCGCAAACGTTCCTCGAGCGCTGGACGTCTCACCGATCGTGGACACTAGCGAGCCGCCGAGCAGCCCCGGCGGGTCGGGCCGGCGCTCGTCACGCTGCTCGTCGTCGTCTGCATGCTCGGGCTCGTCGCGGTTGCCGCGGGCGGCGACACCTCGCTCGGCTCGGCGGGTACGAGACGGCCCTCGCACCTGCTGCTCGACACGCTCGTCAGCCTCTACCTCGTCCTCATGGTGCTGCGGCGCGGTGCTCTTCATCTGGCTGCTGGTGCTGCGGAAGGACTCGCCGCAGGAGCGCGCGCGACTGAGGCGCGAGGGGCGGATCCGCTCGCTCGTGATCGTCGCGTTGCTGCTCGGCGTGCTCGGTGTCGGGCTGCGGCTCGCCGAGGGAGGCGGGACAACGGCGCGACGCGACCCGGCGACGGGAACTCCGGGATCCGCGCAGCCGAAGCCGCTGCCGGAGGACAACGGCTACGAGCCGAGCTTCGCGACGATCCCCGTGCTCGTGGTGCTCGGCCTCGCCGGAGCGGCGAATCGTGGCGTTCACGTTCGCCGCGCGGGCTCGGCGGCGCGAGCTCGACCCGTTCTCGCACGCCGACGTGGCCGAGGCGCTCGAGGACGCGCTCGCCGAGACGCTCGACGACCTGCGCGCCGAGCGCGACCCGCGCAAGGCGGTGATCGCCGCCTACGCGCGACTGGAGCGGACGCTCGCCGCATTCGGCCTGCCGCGGCGGCCGGCGGAGGCCCCGGCGGAGTACCTGCAGCGGATCCTCGGGCAGCTCGAAGTCTCTCACCGCCTGATCGCGCCGCTTGACGGCGCTCTTCGAGCGGGCCAAGTTCTCACAGCACGAGGTGGACCGGGATGAAGGAGGAGGCGATCGACGCGTTGCAGACGACGAGGGACGAGCTGCGCGAGGCTCGCGAGCGCGAGCTCGCCGAGCGGGCGGCCGCCCTTGCCGAGGCGCGCGAGCGGGCGGCGACGACGTGAGACGCATCGTCGTCCGCCTGATCGAGGCCTTCATCCTGCCGACGATCGCGCTCGGGATCGTGGCGACGCTCGCGCCCGGGCCGGCCTCCGCTCGCGACCCACGTCTGGCTGCTCGTGATGTGCGGGATCGCGCTGCTCGACCGTCCTCGCCTCGCTGCGCGCGCCGGTATCCGCTGCCCGTCAAGTCGGCGCTCGAGGAGGCGCTCGAGCGGCCCGCCCGCGACGGAGGAGCGGCTGCCCGAGCTCGCCAGGCTCGAGCGCGAGGTGACGCTCGGCGCGTCGAGCTCGTACGACCTGCACTACCGCCTGCGGCCGACGCTCCGCGAGACCGCGGCCGGCCTGCTCGCCGTGCGGCGCGGGATCACGCTCGACCGGGAGCCCGAGCGAGCCCGCGCCGCGCTCGGCGAGGAGACATGGCAGCTCGTCCGCCGCGACCGCGAGCCACCCGAGGACCGCGTCGCCCGCGGCCTCGACGCCGTCCGGCTCCGGGCCGTCGTCGAGTCGCTGGAGGCGCTCTAGATGCAGCTCGCCGAGGTCCGCACCACGTGCGCGGCGATCCTCGACGAGGTCGAGCGTGCGGTCGTCGGCAAGCGGGACGCAGCTCGAGCTCGTCCTGCTCGGCCTGCTCGCCGACGGCCACGTCCTGATCGAGGACTACCCGGGCCTGGCGAAGACGCTCGCAGCACGCTCGTTCGCGCGGACGATGAGCATGGACTTCTCCCGCGTCCAGTTCACGCCCGACCTGATGCCCTCGGACGTGACCGGCTCATCGATCTGGAACCAGCGCGACGGCGACTTCGAGTTCCGCTCCGGCCCGATCTTCACCAACCTCCTGCTCGCCGACGAGATCAACCGCGCCCCACCGAAGACGCAGGCGGCGCTGCTCGAGGCGATGCAGGAGCGCCAGGTGACGATCGACGGCGTCACCCACTGTCTTCGAGCCGCCGTTCCTCGTCCTCGCGACGCAGAACCCGATCGAGTACGAGGGCACGTACCCGCTGCCCGAGGCGCAGCTCGACCGCTTCCTGCTCCGGATCGGGTTCGGCTACCCGCAGCACGGACGAGGAGTGGCAGGTGCTCGCGCAGCCGGCTGGAGCGCGCGCACCGACGAGGCCGAGCTCGGCCCGATCGTCGATCGCGAGACGCTGCTCGCGCTCCAGCGCGCGATGGAGGGCGTCCACGTCGGCCAGTCGGTCGGCCGCTACATCGTCGAGATCGTTGAACGGCGACGCGGGAGAGCGCAGCGCGGCCGTCGGCGCGAGCCCGCGCGGGTCAGCTCGCGCTGCTGAAGCTCTCGCGCTGCCGCGCCGCCCTGGCCGGCCGCGACTTCGTCACGCCCGACGACGTGAAGGCGGTCGCGGTGCCCGCGCTCGCACACCGGATGATGCTCCGGCCCGAGCTCTGGGTCCAGCGCCTCTCCGGTGAGGATGTCGTCCGGACGGTGCTCGAGACCGTGCCGACGCCGCGCGCGGACGACGCGGCGCCTGCGCCGCTTCCGCGCCCGCGTCGGCGTGACGAGCTCCGGCTCGGCGCGCCTGCACGGCTCGGCCGCGCTCGCCGCGCTCGGCCTGCTCGCCGCGCTCGCCGTCCGCCGCGCCCGAGCTCGCGATCCTGGCCGCGCCGTTCGTCGCGCTCGTCGTCACCGGCCTGCGGCTGGAGCGGCCGCCGGAGGTGCGGGTCTGCCCTGGAGCTGGAGCGGGACCGCGCCGTCGAGGGCGACGAGGTCACCGCCCATGCTCAGCCTCCGCTCCGCGCACGCTCTCGACCGGCTGGAGCTCGTGCTCGTGCTGCCCGACGGGCTGGAGTCGGCCGAGGACGAGAACCCGGCCGCGGTCACGCTGCGCCCCGACGAGGAGCGCGAGGTCGAGCTGACGATCCGTTGCGCCCGCTGGGGCTCCCACCGCGCTCGGCGAGCTGCGTCTGCGGGCGAGCGACCGGTTCGGACTCGTCGTGACCGAGTGGCGCGTCGACCGGCCCGCGCACCTGCGCGTCTACCCGCGACCCGAGCTCGTGCGCTCGATGCTCAGGCCGATCAGGACGCAGGTCTATCGCGGGGAACGAGGTCGCGCGCGAGAAAGGCGACGGGCTCGAGTTCGCCGACACCCGCGCATTCGTGCCCGGCGACCGGCTCCGCTCGGTCAACTGGCGTGCGAGCGCGCGTCGCTCGACGCTGATCGTGAACGACTTCCATCCCGAGCGGAACACGGACGTCCTGCTCTTCCTCGACAGCTTCGCCGAGGCCCGTGCCGGCGGACGCGGCACGCTCGACGACGCGGTGCGGGCGACCGTGACGCTCGCGACGAAGTACCTCGAACGCCGCGACCGGGTCGGCCTCGTCACGTTCGGCGGGATCCTGCGCTGGCTCGCGCCGAACATGGGCGTGACGCAGCGCTGGCGCCTGATCGACGCGCTGCTGGAGACCGACGTCGAGCTCAACTACGCCTGGAAGGACGTGAGCGTGATCCCGGCGCGCGTGCTCTCGCCGCAGGCCCTCGTCGTCGCGATCACGCCGCTCCTGGACACGCGCTCGGTCACGGCGCTGCTCGACCTGCGCGCCCGCGGCTTCGACCTCGCGATCGTCGAGGTCTCTCCCGAGCCGTTCGTCGAAACCGGGCGAGGGCGACCTCGACCGGCTCGCGCACCGCCTCTGGCTGCTCCGGCGCGCCGCGCTCCGCGCCCGCTACCAGCGCCTCGGCGTCGCCGTCGCCCGCTGGGACGACGAGACGCCCCTCGCCGCCGCACTGGAGGGGGTGAGCGCATCGAGGCGCCGCGCCCGCGTCGCTCGCGTGCTAGCGACGGCCGCCGGCTCGGTCGCGGTGACGGCCGGGCTCGCCGGCTGGACGACCGTGGGCGTGGCGGAGCGAACCCCGCGTCGCCTGGGCGGCGCTCGGCGTCGGGCTGTTCGGCCTCGCCCTGCTCGTCGTCGGGCTCGCGTCGCGCCTGCCCGCGGCGATGACCGCGGGCCTCGCCGTGGTCGCCGGCACGTACGGCGCAGCGTTGACGGTCGAGTCGGCACCGCTCGACCGGCACGTGCCGATCGTCGCCGCGGCGCTGTTGCTCGCCGCCGAGCTCGCCTGGTGGTCGCTCGAGCTGCGCGCCCGCATCGCGCCGGAGGCCGGCTCCTACCTGCGGCGGCTCGCCTTCGTGCTGCTGCTCGCGCTCGGCGCGTACGCCGTCGGCGCGCTGCTCCTCGCGGTCGTCGACATCGCGCAGACGAGCGGGCTCGTGATCGAGACGGTCGGCGCCGTGGCTGCTGTGGGGGCGGTCGCGGTGGCGTTGCTGGGGGCGCGCGAGCGGTCACAGCCGCGCTGAGTTCCGGCTAGAGGCGATGCTTGCGAGCTCTGGGGCTTGCGATCTCTGCCGGGGAAACCTCCCGGTTTCCCAGACCCCTTCCACTGGTCCGCTTCGCGGACAGGCCGCTACGCGGCCTCCCCAGACCCCTTCCACTGGTCCGCTTCGCGGACAGGCCGCTACGCGGCCGGATCCGGCTCCGGGGGCTGCATCGCAGCGCCGGGGAGAGGCCGCGGCTGCGGCTTCGGGACCGGCTTGCGCTCCTTGTCCTCCACGGGCGCCTCCGGCTCGACCGGCTCCGGCTCGGGGAAGACCGTGTCCGGGTCCTCGCCGGCGAGCAGCCGCTCGAACTGATCCTTGTCGATCGTCTCCCGCTCGATCAGGATCGCCGAGAGCTTGTGCAGCACGTCCATGTGCTCGCGCAGCACGCGGTGCGCGGTGTCGTGCGCCTCCTCGATCACCCTGCGGATCTCGTCGTCGATCTCGCGGGCGATCTCGTCCGAGTAGTCGGGCTCGTTGCCCATCTCGCGACCCAGGAACGGCTGGTCGTGGTTGCGGCCGAGCACGCGCGGGCCGAGCTTCTCGCTCATCCCGAAGCGCATGATCATCGCCTTCGAGGTCGCCGTCACCTTCTCCAGGTCGTTGGCCGCGCCCGTGGTGACCTCGTGGAAGACGAGCTCCTCCGCCGCCCGGCCGCCGAGCGTCATCGCCAGGTCGTCCATCAGCGCCGACTTCGTCGTCAGGTAGCGATCCTCGGTCGGCAGCGAGATCGTCAGGCCGAGCGCCTGCCCGCGCGAGACGATCGTGATCTTGTGGACGGGGTTCGTGTTCTCGAGGTAGTGGCCGACGAGCGCATGGCCCATCTCGTGGTAGGCCGTGATCTTGCGCTCCTTCTCGGAGAGCAGCCGCGCCTTCTTCTCGGGGCCGGCGATCACGCGCATGATCCCCTCCTCGAGCTCCTCCTGCTGGATCGTCTTCTTGCCGCGGCGGGCGGCGAGGAGGGCCGCCTCGTTGATCAGGTTCGAGAGGTCGGCGCCGGTGAAGCCCGGCGTGCCGGCGGCGAGCGTGTCGAGGTCGATCTCGGACGCGAGCGGCTTGCCCTTCGAGTGCACCTCGAGGATCTTGCGGCGGCCGTTCCGGTCGGGCCGGTCGACGACGATCTGCCGGTCGAAGCGGCCGGGGCGGAGCAGCGCAGGGTCGAGGATGTCGGGCCGGTTCGTGGCGGCGATCAGGATCACGTTGTCCTTCGCCTCGAAGCCGTCCATCTCGACGAGGAGCTGGTTCAGGGTCTGCTCGCGCTCGTCGTGGCCGCCGCCGAGGCCGGCGCCGCGATGGCGGCCGACGGCGTCGATCTCGTCGATGAAGATGATGCAGGGGCTCGCCTGCTTCGCCTGCTCGAAGAGGTCGCGGACGCGCGAGGCGCCGACGCCGACGAACATCTCGACGAAGTCCGAGCCGGAGATGGAGAAGAACGGCACGCCCGCCTCGCCGGCGACGGCGCGCGCGAGCAGCGTCTTGCCGGTGCCGGGAGGCCCGTAGAGCAGGACGCCCTTCGGGATCCGCGCCCCGAGCGCCTGGAACTTCTTCGGGTTCTCGAGGAACTCCTTGATCTCGTGCAGCTCCTCGACGGCCTCGTCCACGCCGGCCACGTCCTTGAAGCCGATCTTGGGCGAGTCCGGAGTCATCCGCTTCGCTCGCGACTTGCCGAAGCTCATCACCTTCGAGCCGCCGCCCTGGACCTGGTTCATCAGGAAGATCCAGAAGCCGAACAGGAGCACGAACGGCAGCAGCGAGGTGAGGATCGTCCACCAGGCCGACGTGCCGGTCCCCTTCGAGTCGAACTTGATGTTCTGTTCCTGCAGCTTCTGCTGGAAGCTGAACTGCGCCTGGTCGCTCGCGTAGTTGACCTTCACCTTCTGGCCGGTCGCCAGCGTGGCGTTGATCTGCCGCTTGGTCGGCGTGAACAGCACCTCGTTCACGTTGCCCGAGTCCACCTGCTGGATCAGCTGCGAGAGCGTGACCTTCTTCTCGTTCGCGCGTTTCGGGATCAGCGTCTGGCTCGCCAGGTAGACGAGCAGCACGATCACGATCAGGGGAAAGAGAGCGCTGCGGAAAAACCTGTTCACGCTGCGACGGAGGGTAGCAGCCTCATCCCTCGCCACCGACCCCGCGGGCCGGGCTGTGCAGGGCTTATTCCGGGATCAGATCCGGGTGGAGAACGGCCACGTACGGCAGGTTCCGGTAGCGCTCGCCGAAGTCGAGCCCGTAGCCGATCACGAACTTGTTCGGGATCTCGAAGCCGACGTAGCGGACGGGGACGTCGATCTCGCGCCGCTCCGGTTTCGTCAGCAGCGCACAGATCTCGAGGGAGCGCGGCTTACGGGCCTGCAGGTTGCGCATCAGGTACGAGAGGGTGAGGCCCGAGTCGATGATGTCCTCGACGACGAGCACGTCACGGCCGGCGATGTTGATGTCGAGGTCCTTGAGGATCCGCACCACGCCCGACGAGTCGGTCTGGGCGCCATAGCTCGAGATCGCCATGAAGTCGATCTCGCACGTGACCGTCAGCTCGCGCATCAGGTCGGCCATGAAGAAGACTGCGCCCTTGAGCACGCCGACCAGCAACAGGTCGCGGCCCTCGTAGTCGCTCGACAGCTCCTCGCCGAGCTCCCGGATCCTGGCCTGCAGCGTTTCCGAGTCGATCAGGATCTCGCTGACACCCGACTCGAGCCCGCTGTCCGCTGTCTGCTCGCTCACCCGCTCTCCCTCCTCGTCGCTCGCACTGCCCCTTCCCAGCCCGGCGCCTCCGCGATCCCGGGCACGGCGACGACCTCCTCGCCGCGCACGACGAGCGGCCAACCGTCGCGCTCCGCCCTCGGCACCTTGGCGTCCACGAACAGATCCTGCACCTTCTTGCGCCGTCCCGCGAGCCGATCCCCCGGCCGCCGGCCGCGGACCTCGAGCCCGTCGGCGTCCGACTCGAGCCGCCACGGGCCCCACTCCACCGCTCCCTCCAGCCGCAGCGTGTCGTACTCGCGGACCGCACGCAGGCCCCCGCCGAGGTCGGCGGCTCTCGTCCCGTCCCGGCCGGCGAGTAGCGCGGCGAGCGACTCCTCGAGGCCGCGGGGCAGCCGCGGGCGCTCGGCGGCGAGCGCGAGCAGGCTCGTGCGGGCGCGCGGGTCGAGCCGTTCCAGGGCGGGCAGGATCTCGCTGCGGATCAGGCCGCGCTTCGTGGCGGCGTTGGTCGTGTCCTCGCGCACCGGCAGGCCGTGCTTCGCACAGTACGCCTCGGCCTCCTCGCGCCAGATCCCGAGCAACGGCCGGACGACGCCGTCCTCGCGCCTCGGCTTGATCCGCTGAGGCGACCCGGAGGCGACGAGGCCGAGCAGGACGGACTCGACCTGGTCGGAGGCCGTGTGCCCGGTCGCGCGCAGCCCGCGACCCTCGGTGGCCCGGTAGCGCAGCTCTCGCAGCGCCGCCTCGGAGGAGCCCTGTGGCTCTGAGCCAGGAGTGACGAGCTCGAGCACCTCGGCGCCCAGGAGCTCACGGCAGTGGCCTGCGTCCTCGTCCGCCTCGGCGCCGCGGACGCCGTGGTGGACGTGCACCGCGCGAACCCGGTAGCCGAGCGCGCTCAGCGCGTGCCAGAGGCAGGTCGAGTCCGCGCCCCCCGAGACGAGGCACGTGACCTCGGCGCCCGGCGGGATCAGGTCGTGCTCGCGAATCTTGCTCTCGATGCGCTCGAGCATCGAGGTCCATTGTGCTGGTCAGGCGAAGCTGGGTGAAGCCGACCAGTCGCGAAGCCGTTCGGCGGCACGCCCGACCGCGGCGGCGTCGAGCCTGATCGCCTCGGCGTGCCCGACCGTCTCCACGCGGGGCGACGGCGGCCGCCCCCGCTCCGCGTCGAGCAGGTAGCGGATCGGAACCGCGTGCGAGATCGCGAGGACCGTCTCCTCCGGCCGCGCGAGCAGGAGCTCGAAGCCGCGGGCGTAGCGCGCGGCCGCGTGGCCGCGGCTCTCGACACCGCCCGGGCAGAGCTCGTCGGCGGGCGCAGCCCACGCCCACGCCCGGTACTCGGCGAGCAGGCCGCCCTCGAAGCGGCCGAAGTCGACCTCGTTCAGCTCCGGGACGACGAGGCGCGGCAGGTCGCGTCCGGCGAGCGCGAGGTCGGCGGTCTGCTGCGTGCGCCGGAACTCCGTCACGGCGACGAGGTCGATCCGCTCGGCCGCGAGCACCCGGCCGAGCGCGCGCGCCTGCTCGACGCCGGCCTCCGTCAGCGCGCCTCCGGGCGCGACGCCGCTGACGGTCTCGCCGACGTTCGACTCGGCCTCGGCGTGCCGCGCGACGATCAGGTGCTCCACGCGCCGAAGGCTAGAGTGCGTCGATGGCAGCCGGTCGGAACGCGCCGCTCGCTCTGGGCGCCGACGAGTTCCGCCGGATCGGCCACGAGCTCGTCGACGACCTGGCGGCGCTCTTCGAGGCGCTGGAGAGCCCGAGCGAGCTGCCGGTCGCCACCGGCGAGACCCCGGCCGACGTCCAGGCGGCGCTCGGCGGCGGCGGCCTCCCCGAGGAGGGAACGGCCGCGGCCGAGCTCGTCCGCGAGGCGCGCGACCTGATGCTCGGGCACTCGACCCACATCGGGCACCCGCGCTTCTGGGGCTACGTCTGCGGCTCGCAGGCGCCGATCGGCGCACTCGCCGACCTGCTCGCGGCAGCGGTGAACCCGAACGTCGGCGGCTGGCCGCTCGGCCCGATGGCCGCCGAGATCGAGCGTCAGACCGTTGCCTGGCTCGCCGAGCTGATCGGGTATCCGCCCGACGCGGGCGGACTGCTCGTCAGCGGCGGGAACATGGCCAACTTCGTCGGCTTCGTCGCCGCGCGGCGCGCGAAGGCGTCCTGGGACGTCGCCGCCGAGGGGACCGGCACGGGCCGGCTGACCGCGTACTGCTCGGCCGAGACCCACACGTGGGCGCACAAGGCGGCCGACCTGTTCGGGATCGGGCGCGACCAGCTCCGCTGGATCTCGACCGACGCGGAGCAACGGCTCGACGCGCGCGCACTCCGCGAGGCGATCGCCGCCGACCGGGCCGCCGGCGCGCAGCCGTTTCTCGTCGTCGGCACCGGCGGCTCCGTCTCGACCGGCGCCGTCGACCCGCTGCGCGAGCTGGCGGCGATCTGCCGCGAGGAGGGGCTGTGGTTCCACGTCGACGGTGCCTACGGCGGCTTCGCGGCCTGCCTCCCCGACTCGCCCGCCGATCTCCGCGAAGGGATCGCGCTGGCCGACTCGGTCGCGATCGACCCGCACAAGTGGCTCTACGTCCCGGTCGAGGCCGGCTGCACACTCGTCCGCGACCCACAGGCGCTGCTCGACGCGTTCGCCTACCGGCCGCCCTACTACCACCTGCCCGAGGGCCAGCTGAACTTCTACGAGCTCGGGCCGCAGAACTCGCGCGGGTTCCGGGCGCTCAAGGTCTGGCTCGCGCTCCGCCAGGCCGGTCGCACGGGCTACGTCGAGATGATCGGCGAGGACTGCCGGCTCGCCCGGCTCCTCCACGAGCTCGCGGACGCGGATCCGGAGCTCGAGGCCCGCACGCAGAGCCTCAGCATCACGACCTTTCGCTACCGGCCCGACGGTGCCTCGGAGGACGAGCTCGACGCGCTCAACGAGGAGCTGCTCGAGCGGATCCAGGCCGGCGGCGAGGCGTTCGTGTCGAACGCGATCATCGACGGCCACTACTACCTGCGCGCCTGCTTCGTCAACTTCCGCACGCAGGAGGCCGACGTCCGCGAGCTGCCCGGGATCGTGACGCGGCTCGGGGCCGAGCTGGGGGTCGGCCGGACCGTGACGTAGCTCGTCGCTGCGATCTCAGCTGGGGAAACCTCCCGGTTTCCCCAGACCCCTTCCACTGGTCCGCTTCGCGGACAGAAGCATGCTGCCTACAGCAGCACGCTTCGATAGTCGATCGTGTGCCGCATGCCGATCTTGCGGTAGAGCCCGATCGCGGCCTCGTTCTCCGCGCGCACGAAGAGGCAGACGGCGGGTGTGCGCTGCAGGAGCAGCCGGACGAGGTCGGCGAGCGCGCGCGTCGCGTAGTCGCGGCCGCGGGCGGGCGGGTCGGTCCAGACCTGCTGCAGCTGCACCGCACTGGGCGTCCAGGCCGAGGCCTCGGCCTTGAAGCGGATCACGCCGTCCTCCTCCCACAGCCACGAGCGGCCCTCCTCGATCTGCGCCCTCGTCCGCCAGCGGAAGCCGTCGGGATCGCGCCGGAGCGGGTCGATGCCGAGCTCCTCGGCGTGTGCGGCCGCGCATGCCGGCACGAGCAGCTCGAGGTCGGAGAGCTTCGCCTTGCGGAGAGCGGTGCCGCCCGGGTTCGGCGGCTCGTCGATCACGAAGACGGGCTGGCCGGGCCGGTCCTGCCTCGCGCGGCGGCAGCTTCCTGCGGGCGGACTCCCACAGCTCGGTCACCGCGGCCGCCTCGCCGATCAGCATCCGGGCGGCCGAGCGGCTGGCCGCCGACGCGAAGGCGCCGCAGCCGCGCCCGGACGGGACGAGGTTCGCGCCGAGATGGCAGAGGGCGACGAGGCCGCCGCCGTCCAGCAGCCCGGCGAACCGGCCGAGGCCCCGGCGTGCGACGTCCTCGAGGAAGACGCGCTCGACCGGATCCTCCGCGCAGAAGGCCAGGATCTGCTCTCGGGTCGGCTCGACCAGGTGCGCCACGCGCGCCATCTTGGCCGATAGGGTTGCCGCCGTGCCGATCCACCTCAGAGCCGACCCGGGCGACTACGCGGAGGCCGTCCTCCTCCCCGGCGACCCGCTGCGGGCGCAGTACATCGCCGAGACGTACTTCGAGGACTCGCGCCGCGTCAACAGCGAGCGCGGCCTGCTCGGCTACACGGGCACCTGGGAGGGCAAGCCGATCTCCGTGCAGGGAACGGGGATGGGCTGCCCGGGCGCGACGATCGTCTTCGAGGAGCTCGTCCAGCTCGGCGTGAAGAAGCTCCTTCGCGTCGGCACCTGCGGCGGGTTGCAGCCGAGCCACGCGCTCGGCGACCTGATCGTGGCGATCTCGGCGGTGCCCGCGGACTCGACGGCGATGCACCTCGTCGCGAACGAGCCGCACTGCCCGACCGCGAGCTGGGAGCTGATCCACGGCGCCGTCCACGTCGCCAAGGAGATGGAGCAGCCGATGCACGTCGGCCCGATCGTCTCGAGCGACCTCTTCTACAACCCGGACGAGGGCCAGTACGAGCGCTGGTCGAAGCGGGGCGTGCTCGCGGTCGAGATGGAGGCGGCGGCCCTGTTCACGGTCGGCGCCCTCCGGGGCGTCCAGGCCGGCTGCCTGCTCACGGTGAGCGACATCGTCGTCGAGGGCGAGTTCAAGCGGATCTCCGACGACGAGCTGCGCGCCGCCGTCGATCGGATGACGCGCGTCGCACTGGCGACCGCCACGTCTCCCCATTAGCGGCGAGACCGTCTTCCTCGTCAACCCGGCCTCGCAGAACGGGGCCACAGGGCGGCGCTGGCCCGAGCTCGCGCACCGCGCCGCCGCGCTCGGCCTGCAGGGCGACACGCTCTTCTCCGAGCGGCCCGGACAGCTGGGCGAGCTGGCGCGCGGGGCCGTCGAGGGCGGCGCGAAGCTGCTCGTCGTCGTCGGCGGCGACGGCACGGTGAACGAGGTCGCGAACGGCGTCGCCGGGCGCGACGACGTCGAGCTGGCAGTGATCGCGCGGGGCACCGGCTGGGACTTCGTCCGCACCTACGAGATCCCGCGCAAGCTGGAGGCGGCGGTCGAAGTCGCTCTGCACGGCAGGGTGCGCGCAGATCGACGCCGGCCGCGCCACCTTCCGGGCCTGGGACGGCTCCGAGGCGGAGACATGGTTCGCGAACGTCGCCTCGGCCGGCATGAGCGGCGCCGTGGCCAAGCGGGCGAACGAGACCACGAAGGCGCTCGGCGGCAAGGCCTCGTACCTGCTCGCGCTGTTCAAGGTGTTCTCGCGCTGGCAGAACTCGCAGGTCCGCGTCACCGTCGACGGCGAGGTGCGCGAGGGCTCGATGCAGGACGTCGTCGTCGCGAACGGCCGCTACTTCGGCGGCGGGATGAAGATCTGCCCCGACGCCGAGCCGGACGATGGCCTCTTCGACGTCCTCCTGCTCGGCGACCTGACGAAGCGCGACCTCGTCGCCAACGTGCCGAAGCTCTTCCGCGGCACGCACCTCCCGCACCCGAAGGCGGAGCTGCTGCGGGGCCGCACTGCGAGCATCGAGGCGGACGAGCCGCTGCCGGTCGAGCTCGACGGCGAGCAGCCGGGAACGACGCCGATCCGCTTCGAGGTCGTGCCGCGCGCGCTTCGCCTGCGCGTGCCCGCCTAGCGGCTCGGGCACGATGCACCGATGCGGAGATGGTTGATCCTCGGCGTTGCCCTGCTGCTCGCGGCTCTGCTCGCGGCCGGCGGCTTCGTGCTCTCCAAGCGCGGCGAGGGCGGCAAGACGATCCGCGGCTCGTCGACGGACGAGTTCGTCACGACCGACGAGCCCGGCGCGACGACCACCGCGCCGGCGAAGCCCGGCCGCAAGCCGGTCGCAGATGTCGAGCCGTGGCCGACCTACGGCCACGACGACGCGCGCTCGCACGATTCCCCCTATGCGCACCGGCCGCCGTTCCGGACGCGCTGGATGGTCCGCACCGGCTACTACATCGAGTTCCCGCCGGCCGTCGCGTACGGGCGCGTCCTGATCCCGCAGCTCCGCGGCCGGCTCTTCTCGGTCGACGCCAAGTCGGGGCAGGTCAAGTGGCGGAAGTTCTTCAAGGGCTACTGCTCGGCGGCGTCACCTGCCGTCGGCGGCGGCGTCTGGTACCAGCCGTTCGTCCCCGGCCCCTGCACCTACGGCGACCGGAGGAAGAAGGGCTTCGTCGCGGCGATCCGCGTCGCCGGCGGCAAGATCCTCTGGCGCTACCGCGGCCCGCCGAGCGAGAGCTCGCCGGTCCTCCGCGACGGGACGCTCTACTTCGGCTCGTGGGACCACCGCCTCTACGCCCTCGACGTCACCGGCCCGAAGCCGAAGGTGCGCTGGACGTTCCGCGCCGACGGCGAGCTGAACGCCGCTCCCGCCTACTCGGGCGGCACGCTCTTCGTCGGCTCGGTCAAGGGCAGCGTCTACGCCGTCGACGCGAAGACCGGCAAGCTCCGCTGGCGCGCCCGCTCGTTCAAGCGCTTCCTGCGCGGACGGGAGGAGTTCTACGCGACGCCGACGGTCGCCTACGGCCGCGTGTACGTCGGCAACACGGACGGAACGGTGTACGCCTTCGGCGCGACGACCGGCCGCCTGCTCTGGGCGCGGCCGGTCGGCTCCTACGTCTACACGGCAGCGGCGGTCTGGAAGCGCAAGGTCTTCGTCGGCACCTACGACGGCTTCTTCCTCGCGCTCGACGCGGCGACGGGAGACGTCGTCTGGCGCCACGACACGAAGGGCTCCGTGCACGGCGCGCCGACGGTGATGGACGGGCTCGTCTACTTCGCCACGTGCGGCACCTGCGGGCAGAAGGGCACTCGCAGAGCAGAGAAGGGGCCAAGGGCGACCTATGCGCTCGACGCGAGAAACGGGCGGCAGGTGTGGTCGTTCGCCGACGGCCACTACTCGCCGATCGTCGCCGACGCGTCGCGCGTCTACCTCGTCGGCTCGACGCGGGTGTACGCGCTCGAGCCTAGGACGAAGAAGCCGGTGGCTTCTTCGAAGAAGTCGAAGAAGCAGCGGGCCGCGCGGCCTTCGGCTTCGCCGTCTTCGTGAGCCCGGCGACCTGTCGCTCGAGCTTCTCGACCCGCTGCTCGAGATCGTCCAGCCCTCGCATGCGCTTCTGCAGCTCGTCGACCCGCACCCGGAGGTTGTTCGCCGAGTCCATGAAGCGGGAGGCGCCGGGAATCTCCGAGAGGCGGCTGATCGCGTCCTCGCCGGCGTCGGCCAGGCGCGAGAGCAGATCCTTCTGCGGGGCGGGAGGCATGCTCCCCTTCTATCACGCGTTCGGGGGCTGCTCAAACAACGACGTCACCGGATCGTCTCAGTTCGTTGACGACAACGTCACCCTTCAGGGGTGGCGACTTCGAACGGACTCACTAGTGTGATGCGTGACATGCGGATCAAGCGGCTTCACCGCCATCGGGCTCTCGTGACCCATGCGCTGCGCCAGCGCGCGGGCGTGCCCTACGAGGTCGAGCGGACGGTCTGCGCCGACTGCCGGCGCGTCCTGGACGAGCGCCCGCTGCGCCGCGCCGCCGCCTAGATCAGCTCCAGCAGCGCGGTCAGCGTCTCGCCTGCTCCGCCGTCGACGACGAGCGCAGCCTGCTCGTCGAGCGCGGTCGGGCCGCGGTTCACGATCGCGAAGGCGGGCGCCTCGAGCGGCAGACCTGCCACCGGCCAGACCTCGAGCGAGGAGCCGACGACGAGCAGGAGGCCGGCTGCGCGGGCGAGCGTCGTCGCACGGTCGATCGCGGTGGCGGGGAGCAGCTCGCCGAAGAGGACGACGTCGGGCTTCAGGATCGCGCCGCAGGCCGGGCAGAGCGGCGCCCGCCGAACCTCGAGCTGCGCGAGCACGCCGGCGAGGAGCTCCGACCCGGGACAGCGGAGGCAGACCGCTCGCCGGATCGAACCGTGCACCTCGGCGACGTCGACGCTCCCGGCCCGCTCGTGCAGCGTGTCGATGTTCTGGGTGATCACCGCCTGCACGAGCCCACGCCGCTCGAGCTCGGCGATTGCCAGGTGCGCCGCGTTCGGCTCGGCTGCGAGCAGCGTCTCGAAGCGGGTCGCGTAGAAGTCCCAGACGCGCTCCGGATCGCGGCGGAACGCCTCGAGGGACGCCACCTCGAACGGATCGACGTCGGCCCAGATCCCGGTACGGGAGCGGAAGTCGGGGATCCCGCTCTCCGTGCTCACGCCCGCACCGGTCAGCACGACGCAGGGCTGCCGCGTGCGGACGAGCTCTGGCGAGCGCTGCGACGGGCTCCACGCGGCAATCGTAGGCTTGCCCGATGGAGGGCTACGGGTTCTCGACCGACGTCTCCGTCCGCTTCGCCGAGACGGACGCACAGGGAATCGCGCATCACGCCTCGTTCCTCGTCTGGTGCGAGGTCGCCCGCGTCGCCTGGCTGGCCGAGCACGCCGGCGGCTACAGCTCGATCCGGGCGCAGGGGATCGAGGCGCTGACGACCGAGGTGCACGTGCGCTACCTCCTCGCCGCCTACTTCGACGACCGGCTCCGCGTCTGGGCCCGCTGCGTCGACGTCCGCGGCGCGCGCTTCCGCTACGAGTACGTCTTCGAGCGTGACGGCGAGGTGGTCGCCGACGCCTGGACGGCCCACGCAACGGTCGACGCCGGCTCGCGGCGGCCGATCCGGGTCCCGGCCACGTTCGCGGCGGCCGTGGCGCGCGCCGAGGGTTAGGGCGTCGTCGGGGTCGTGCCGGTCGGCGTCGTCGGCGTCGTCGTGGTCGTGCGTCGTCGTCGTGCCGGTCGTGGTGCCGGTCGTCGTGCCGGTCGTCGTGGTCGGAGGCGGCGGCTTCGGCTTCGCCTTCGACCCGACGCGGATCACGGTCGGCTCACCGACGTAGCGCGAGCTCCACGTGTCGTCGTGCAGGAGCGTGCCGTTCTCGAGGTAGACCTTGCGATGGACGCTCGTCGCGCGTGGCGGGGAGCCGACGATGTCGACGGCGGACTCGCCCTTGAACAGCGAGGGATCGTCGACCTTCTTCACCGGCACCGGGCCGGTCGTGACGAGATCGGCGGTCTCGCTCTCGACGCGCCGGCTCTGCGGCGTGCCGTAGAAGTTCACGGTCAGCGAGCCCGAGCCGACGAACGTCCGGAGCAGGAGCCAGTGGCGCGTGTCGTTCGTGATCTTGAGATCGAGGTCGGGGTAGTTGACCGTCGCATCTCGCCCGGTCGGGTAGTGGCTGATGTAGAGCGCGTGGTTCGTGCGCTGGTCGATCTGCAGGCCCGCGTCGAACGCGGCGTTGAAGACGGTCGTGGAGACCTGGCAGATCCCGCCGCCGAGCCCGTTCTGCAGCTCGCCGTTGATGATCACGGGCGCTTCCTCGAAGCCCTTGTCAGCCGTGCGCTCGCCCGTCGTCCCGTTGAACGAGAACTGCGAGCCCGGCGCGATCAGCGCGCCGTCGATCAGCTGCGCCACGAGCTGGACGTTGTGGAGCCGTCCGGGCGTGCCGCCGTACGTCGTCGTGTAGCTGGAGACGACGCCGGTGATGCCCATGCCCTTCGCGTCGTCCGTCGAGCGCGCCGGATGCGAGACCGCGACGGCCAGCTTCGCCGTCCGCCTCTCGGTCGACACGGCTGCGGCGAGGATCGCCTTCGCCGTGCGGGGCACGTCGACCTCGAGCCCGTCCTTCGCGGGCACCACGCGGATGCCGCCGTTCGTGACGGCGAAGCCGGCGTCGGTCGGCTCGCGGCCGACGGCCTTCGAGAGCCGGTTGAAATACCGCTCCGCGCCGTGCCCCGCGATCGCCAGCTTCTTCGCCCCGGAGCCCGGCAGCGAGAGCAGCTCGGCGATCCGCCAGCGCGGAATCCGCCAGCGGGTCTCGCCGTACGCGAGCCTGACGGGCGCGGACAGGGCGGCACGTGCCTGGGCGGCGACCGGGGCGAGCTGCTGAGCCGTGACGGCGGCAGGGTCGACGGTGACCGGCAGGGCGACCGGCATGCCGCGACGCAGGGAGGCGAGCGCGCGGACGATCAGCGGGCCGCCGGCGGCATGCTCGAGATGCCGCCCGCTCTGCCCCGGCACGACCACGATGTTCAGGCCCTTGCGGACGAGCGCGGCCTCGACGTGGTCGCGGTCGATCGCCTTCGCGAGCTGACCGAGCTTGAAGTCGAGCGCGGCGTTGTAGACGCTGACAGGCGGCTGCACCTCCGAGCCGAAGACGCGGACGTGCAGGCGGCGAAAGCCGCGCACGGGCCCGAAGCCCTCGCCCTCGTTGCGGGCGGCGGCGACTGCTGCCCGCCAGTCGGCCTCGACGCCGAGCTGCGACGGCTTGATCGGGAACCGGTCCGGCCCCGCCGTGAAGACGACCGGCTCGTCCTCGAGCTTGCCGGCGCGCTCCTGCAGGAGCTTGACCGCCTTCTCCGTGGTCATGCCACCGACGTCGACGCCCGCGACCGTCACGCCTTCCGCGAGACGTTCGGGCGAGCCGGCGAAGACGAGCCCGACGAGCGCCGCTCCGATCACGAGGGCCCCGGCGAGGACGAGCAGCCACCTCAGCGCGAGACGCGCCGGGGACACCCGGCGCGTGCGGAAGCGGAGGGCGGCGGAATCAGCTCGCACGGCGAGGCGGCAGTGTAGCCGAGCGACCTGCCGTCCCCAGTGCGGTTTTCCGTACCGTTGCAAGGAGGGCTTGACGAAACGCGCGGCTGTGTCGAGCGACGTTCCGCCAAGCCCTCCTAGAAGACGAACAGCTCGACGCCACCGGAGACGTTGAGCTCTACGCCGGTGACGTACCCGGCCAGGTCCGAGCAGAGGAAGGCGATCGCGTTGGCGACGTCCTGCGGCTCGCCCGGGCGCTTCAGCACCGTGCGGTTGACGATCCGCTCGTTCATCGCGGCGTTCGCCAGGTGGAAGGCCTCGGTGCCGATCACGCCCGGGACGATCGCGTTGCAGGTGATCCCGTGGCGTCCGCCCTCCATCGCCAGCGTCCGCGTCAGGCCGAGCACCCCGGCCTTCGTCGTCGAGTAGCTCGCCTGGCCGAAGCCACCGAGCGTCCCCGCGACCGAGGCCATGTTCACGATCCTGCCCCAGCCTCGCTCCTTCATGTGCGGCCACACGGCCTGTGCGCAGTTGAACGAGCCCGTCAGATTGACGCGCAGGTCGCGCTCCCACAGGTCGACCTGCTGGTCGGGGAACTGGCCGACGTGGTCGAGCGTGGCGGCGTTGTTGACGAGGATGTCGACGGAGCCGAGCTCCTCGACCACCCGCGCCACGGTTGCGTCCACCTGCGCGCGGTCGGTCACGTCGCAGCGGAGGGCGAGCGCGCGGCGGCCGAGCGCGCGGATCTCCTCCGCGGTCGACTCGGTGTGCACCATCCCCTGCGTGCGGGCGACCGTCGCCAGCACGCCGTAGCGATCGGTCTCGTCGGAGTCGGTCTCGGACTCGACGAGCAGGTCGGCGATCGCCACGTCCGCACCGGCTCGCGCCAGCGTGAGCGCGTCCGCGCGGCCGAGCCCGCGCGAGCCGCCGGTGACGAGTGCGACCCGGCCCGAGAGGTCGATCTCGAGCGCCACGCCTAGTCCCCCCGCGGCAGGAAGATCTCCTTCGCGATCACCAGCCGCTGGATCTGCGAGGTGCCCTCGTAGATCTGGAACAGCTTCGCGTCGCGCATCAGCTTCTCGACCGGGTACTCCTTGATGTAGCCGTAGCCGCCGAACACCTGCACCGCGTCGGTCGTCACCTTCATCGCCGTGTCGGCGGAGAAGCGCTTGGCGAACGAGGACTGCAGGGTCGCGCGCTCGCCGCGGTCGTGCAGCCACGCCGACTGCCAGACGAGCAGGCGCGACGCCTCGATCTCGGTCGCCATGTCGGCGATCATGAAGCTGATCGCCTGGTGCATCGCGATCGGAACGTCGAACGTGACGCGCTCCTTCGCGTACTCGACGGCCAGCTCGTAGGCGGCCTGGGCGACCCCGACGGCGCCGGCGGCGGTACCCGGCCGTGTGAAGTCGAGCGTCTTCATCGCGATCTTGAAGCCCTCGCCCTCCTCGCCCAGCCGGTTGGCCGCCGGGACGACGACGTCGACCAGGGCGAACGCCGAGGTGTCGGTCGAGCGCTGGCCCATCTTGTCGAGGTGCTTCTCGATCGTCACGCCCGGCGTGTCCATCGGCACGACGAACGCCGAGATCCCGCGGTGGCCCTGGTCCGGATCGGTCTTGGCGAAGACGACCGTCCAGGCCGCATGGCCCGCGTTCGTGATGAACGTCTTCGAGCCATTGAGGACGTACTCGTCGCCGCGCCGCACCGCGGTCGTCTTCATCCGGGCGACGTCGGAGCCGGCGTCCGGCTCGCTCAGCCCGAAGGAGCAGAGGAGGGGCGCGTCGAGGAGCGGCGTCAGCCACTGCTCCTTCTGCTCGTCGGTGCCGGCGATCAGCACGGGCGCGGCGCCGAGGCCGTTGGCGCCGATCGAGGTGCCGATCCCCGAGCAGCCCCAGTTCAGCTCCTCCCCGACGAGCATCCCGTCGAACGCCGTGAGCTCGAGGCCGCCGAGCGAGGCCGGTACGTGCAGGTTCATCAGGCCGAGCGCGTGCGCCTTGGCGATCACGTCCGCGGGATGCGTCGCGTGCTCGTCGTACTCGGCCGCCTTCGGCCGGATCTCCTTCGCCGCGAACTCGCGCGCCAGCGCGCGCAGCTCGCGCTGCTCGTCGGTGAGGGCGAACGAGACACCCGTCCCCACTCCGTGCTCGATGGTCGCCACCGGCCCTCGCCTCCACTTCGATTGACCAGTCAGTCAACCGCCATCGTAGGCGGCATGTTCGAGAACCGTCAAGGACGGTCGACATCTGCCGATCTCTCCGCTACAAGGTCTTCCACCGCCGGTGACGACACGCGGCGACCGGTCACGCATGCACCGCATCTGCCGCCTCCTGTTTCCGCTCGTGCTCGCCGCCGCGGCCGCACTCGGCGGTGGGCTCGCGCCGCGCGCGCACGCCGCGGAGCCGCTCCGACGGCCGCCGGTCACCTGGCTCAAGGGCGAGGGGAACTACACGAAGTCGCATCGAGGCGCGGGTGCGATCCGCTGCATCGTCGTCCACGTCACCGAGGGCAGCTTCTGGGGCTCCGTGCGCTGGCTGCGGAACAGGCGGGCGCACGCCTCCTCGCACTTCATCGTCTCCCGCTCGGGCCGGATCGTGCAGCTCGTCCACCTCTCCGACATCGCGTGGCACGCCGGCAACTGGCACGTCAACGCCGAGTCGGTCGGGATCGAGCACGAGGGCTGGACGGACGACCCGGCGGGCTTCACGGAGGCGCAGTACCGGGCCTCGGCGCGCCTGGCCGCGTACCTCGCGCGGCGCTCGCTGCTGCCGATCGACCGCGCGCACCTGATCGGCCACGCGCAGGTGCCCGGCCCGCGCGGCGGGCTCGGCGGCGCCAGCCACCACAGCGATCCGGGGCGGTACTGGAACTGGCGCGAGTACCTGCGCCTCGTCCGCCACTTCGCGGCCGGCCAGGCGACGTTGCGGGTCGAGGCACGCCTCGCACCGGGCACGCTGCGCGGGATCGTCCGGTGGCGGGCCGAGACGGCCGGCGGCGTGCGGCGCGTCGAGTTCGCCGTCGACGGCCGCGTGCGTCTGGACGGATGCCCGGGCTCCGTTCGCCTTCGCGGGCGGGCGGGGACTGAACACGACCATGCTCGGCAACGGCGCCCACGTCCTCGAGCTGCGCGCCTATGGGAACGGGACGCGGCACGACGTCAGCCGCCGCCACGTCGTCGTCCGCAACCACGTCTTCGACCTGACGACCGCCGGTGCCAGACACTGGGGCAAGGCTCGCGGAGTCGTGTCCCTGCGGGCGCGCGTCTGGGGGGCGAAGGCCGAGTCCGTCGTCGCTCGGGTCGACGGCGACCGGCTCGCCGTCGACCGCAGGGCACCGTTCCGCTTCCGCTGGGACTCGCGCCGGCGCCGCGACGGCAAGCATGTGCTCACGCTCCTCGCGCGCTCGGTCGACGGCCGCGAGGCGCGGCGCCGCCTCGTCGTCGTGGTGAGCAACCATCCGGCGAGGCGCGCCCGTCCGAAGCCCACGCGCAGGCCGCCGGTTCTGCGCGTGACGGGCGGATCGCTTCAGAACGGCGCCACGCTCTCCGGTTTCGTGCTCTGGCGCACCGACGTCACCGGCACACCGGCACGGGTCGAGTTCTGGATCGACGGCGTCCTCCGCGGCTCCGACCTGCGGCGTCCGTTCACGCTCGGCTGGGACACGGCCCCGGACGGCGCCGGCGAGCACCACCTGCTCGTGAAGGCCGTCCCGCCGAGCGGCCGGATCGTCGAGCGCGCGACCACCGTGACCGTCGAAGAACCGACTTAGCAACACTGTGTTGCTAACTCCGCTCTTGTGGCGGCTCCGGCACCGTGATTCGATCAGTCGATGAGCGACGCCGCCGTCGCGGGGGCGCACACGACCGGCAAGCGTCCGGCCCGCTGGCTGGCGGTGCCGATCGTGCTCTTCGCGGTCGTCTCGCTGACCGCCGGCCTGCTCGCCGACCACGACCCGCGCTCGAAGGGCTACTTCGACCTCGTCTTCAGCGACCCGATCCACATGAAGGCCTGGCTGGCGACGGCCGCCGTCGCGCTCGCGCTCTTCCAGCTCTTCACCGCCGCCTGGATCTTCCGCAAGCTGCCCTGGTCGAAGCCGGCGTGGGTCAACCCCGCCCATCGCTGGTCGGGCCGGCTCGCCTTCGTCGCGACGCTGCCCGTCGCCTACCACTGCATCTTCAAGCTCGGCTTCCAGCACGGCACCGACCGTGTCCTGTGGCACTCGCTGCTCGGCAGCGCGTTCTTCGGCGCCTACGCGGCGAAGGTGACGATCGTGCGGCTGCGGCGCTTCCCGGGCCCGACGCTGCCCGTCGCCGGAGGCCTGCTCTTCGCGGTGCTGATCGGCGTCTGGTGGACGAGCGCGCGCTGGTTCTTCGACCAGGTCGGGCTCGGCTTCTGAGGTCAGCTACCCTCGCGCCATGACCGTCACACCGCAGAAGCCCGCCGCGATCGACCCGCTCGACTACCTCGCTCTCGACGCCCTCCTCGACGACGAGGAGCGTGCGATCCGCGACACCGTCCGCCAGTTCGTCCGCGACCGCGTCCTCCCTGAGATCGGCGACTGGTTCGAGCAGGGGATCCTGCCGCGGGAGCTGATGGCCGAGCTCGCGAAGCTCGGGCTCTTCGGGATGCACCTCGAGGGCTACGGCCTCCCGGGCGCGAGCTCCGTCGCCTACGGGCTGACGTGCCTCGAGCTCGAGGCCGGCGACGCGGGCGTCCGCAGCGCGGTCTCCGTGCAGGGCTCGCTCGCGATGTATGCGATCTGGCGCTGGGGCTCCGAGGAGCAGAAGGAGCGCTGGCTGCCGGCGATGCACGCGGGCGAGGCGATCGGCTGCTTCGGCCTGACGGAACCGGACGCGGGCTCCGACCCGGGCTCGATGCGCACGCACGCGCGCCGCGACGGCTCGGACTGGATCCTCAACGGCGCCAAGATGTGGATCACGAACGGGACGATCGCCGACGTCGCGATCGTCTGGGCGCGAACGGACGACGACGAGATCCGCGGCTTCCTCGTCGAGCGGGGCATGCCAGGCTTCACCGCGCCGGAGATCCACAAGAAGATCTCGCTCCGCGCGTCGGTCACGTCCGAGCTCGTGCTGCAGGACGTGCGCGTCCCCGACGAGAACGTCTTCCCCGAGGTGCGCACGCTCCGCGGCCCGCTCTCGTGCCTGAACGAAGCGCGTTACGGGATCGTCTGGGGCGCGGTCGGCGCCGCGCGTGCGTGCTTCGAGTCCGCGCTCGACTACTCGAAGGAGCGGATCGTCTTCGGCAAGCCGATCGCGGCCTACCAGCTGACCCAGCAGAAGCTCGCCGAGATGGCGCTCGAGCTGAACCGAGGCGCCCTCGTCGCGCTGCACGTCGGCCGGATGAAGGACAACGGCACGCTCAGGCCCGAGCACGTGAGCATGGGCAAGATGGGCAACGTCCGCGGTGCGCTCGAGGTCTGCCGCACGGCCCGCACGATCCTCGGCGCGAACGGCGTCACGCTCGAGTACCCCGTGATCCGGCACATGAACAACCTCGAGTCGGTGCTCACGTACGAGGGCACGCACGAGGTGCACACGCTCGTCGTCGGCCAGGCGCTGACGGGCGAGAGCGCGTTCCGCTAGGCGGGGCCGGCGCTTCCCGGTAGTCCCTCCGCGGCCGGCGGCGCCTCGACGACCGGGAGCCCTGCCGCGGCCCAGGCCTCGAAGCCGCCGGCGACGTCGCCGGCCCGCTCGAAGCCGAGCTCGACGAGCGTCGCGGCCGCGAGGCTCGACGAGTAGCCGTGGGCGCAGAGCAGGATCACCTCCGTCTCGAGGCCGTCCACGTGCTCGCTCCGCCACGGGCTCGCCGGGTCGAGGCGCCACTCGAGCACCGTCCGGGGAACGTGCAGCGAGCCGGGAACGACGCCGTCCCTGGCCCGCTCGCCGTCGGAGCGGATGTCGACGAGGAGTGCGCCATGCCCCTGCGCCTCGAGCGCCTCGGCGGGCTCGTATCTCGCGATGCGGCCGCGGGCGGCCGTGAGCAGGTCGTCTACGGTTCTCCGCGCCATGCGCCTTCGAGTGTCGATCATCGCGGCGGTCGCCGCAATCGCCGCAGCCGCAGCCGCTCCCGCGCCGGCCGGCCCGCCGGGCGCCGGCGAGCTCGTCCTCGGCCGAAGCCTCGGCGGTGTGCGGCTCGGCATGACGGTGCCGCAGCTCGAGGCGCGCCTGGGGCCGCGCCTACGGCCGCTGCCGGAGCTGCAAGCGACCGACGCTCTACTTCAACCTGTTCGCGTTCCGGCCCGAGGGCGCCGGTGTCGAGCTGACGAAGGGCCGCGTCAGCGCGGTCTTCACGCTCTGGGGCCCAGGCGCCTGGCACACGGCCGAGGGCGTGCGGGTCGGCGAGAGCGCGACCGCGGCCACGGCGACCTACGGCCCGCTGACGCGGGTGACCTGCGACGGCTACTACGCGTTGACCATCGACTCACGCACCGCCGTCAACGCGATCTACGTCGTCGGCACCGAGGTGTGGGGCCTCGGCCTCCTGCGGCGCGGCGCGCCCGTCTGCCGCTGACTCGGCCGCGGATCAGCGAGGCGATGATCGGCGAGACGAGCAGGATCGGCACGCCCAGGATCGGCCACAGCACCTGGTAGCCCTCGGTCGCGCCGAGGTACGGCGCGAGGATGTCGATCGCCGCACCGGCGGCGAGCGGACCGAAGAGGAGACCGACCCCCTTCGTCCAGGTCGCGAGCCCGGAGACCGCGCCGCGGTCCTGGGCGGGCATCAGCTTGAAGAGCAGACCCCAGGCGAGCGTCATCACCGCGCCCCCCGCGATCGAGACGACGAAGACGAGCGGCAGGTACCAGACGTGCCACTGCTGCGCGAGCCCGCCCCCGAGCAGGCCGGCGCCGTAGACGAGCGAGCAGACGAGCATCACCCGCGCGAGTCCGAGCCGGTCTCCGACCGGGCCGGAGACGAGCGCGGCGACGATGTAGCCGCCCGCGACGGCCGCGAGCACCGCCGTCGACGTCCCGAGCGGCTGGCCGAGCCCGACGGTGATGTAGAGGACGACGAATGTGCGGGCTCCGGCGAACGTCCCCTCCAGGGCGGTGTTGACGACGAGAAACCGCCGTACCTCCGGCTCGCGCTGCAGCACGCGCCAGCTGTGCCGCAGGTAGGCGCCGACGCCTTCGAAGACGCGGCCGTGGCCGCCGTCCTCGCGCAGGAGCACGACCGGCGCCGTGCACGCAGCCGTGACGACCACCGCGGCGACGAGGAACGGAAACGGGTGCCAGACGTGGAAGAGCGCGCCGCCGCCGATCAGCGCGATCCCGAGCGCGGCGCCGCGCAAGAGGTGCTGGATCCCTTGTGCGCGCCCGAACAACCTCTCGGGCAGTAGGTCGGGGTAGAGCCCGCGGTAGGGCGGCTCGTAGACGTAGTAGGCGAAGAAGAACGCGAAGACGAGGAGCGCGGTCGTCCACAGGCTCGGCATGAAGCCCATCAGCGCGAGGCAGAAGCCGATCGGCCCGAGCGCGACGAGCATGAACGGCCGCCGCCGGCCGAGCGGCGTGTGGAACGTGTCGCTCCACGGCCCGATCACGAGCGGCAGCGTCAGCGCGAACGCGCCCTCGGCGGCGAGGACGAGCGCGATCAGCGTCGTCGAGCCGGTGAACTCACCGAGCAGCGGCGGCAGGTACGCCGCGGTGGTGGTCAGCGAGAAGGCGAGCCCGAACGCCCCGAGCCCGAGCGTCCAGATCGTGCGGCGGGCGCCCGGCTCAGGCGGGCGCGCGGGCGCCGTCGCGGGCGAGACCGCCGCAGACGACGTCGATGACCGTTCGCTCGGCACGTGCGACCTCCTCGTCCCCGTCGGGCAGCTGTCCCAGCACCCAGCCCGTCAAGACCTCTTCGAGGCTTCCGTACACGATCCAGCTCGCCAGGCGCGGGTCGAGGTCGGCGCGGAAGGCGCCCTCGGCCTGCCCTCGTTCGATCACGCGCTGGATCACGAGGAACACCTCGCGCACCTCGTCGACCTGCTCGGAGAGATGCGGGCTGCGCGCGACCTCGCGCACGAGCACACGGACGAGGTCGGGGTCGCGACGCCACGAACGCAGCAGGACGGCCGCAATCTTCCGTAGCTGCTCCGGCGCGGGCTCGCCCGACGCCTCGATCCCGTGCAGCGCCGCGATCAGCAGGCTCCACGATTCGCGGAAGATCGTGCGCAGCACGTCCTCCTTCGAGGGGAAGTAGTGGTAGAGCAGGCCGTGCGCGACGCCCGCCTCCTCGGCGATGTCCCCGACGCGCGCCGCGTGGTAGCCCCGCCTGGCGAAGACCTTGACGGCCGCCTCGAGGATCCGGGCACGTCGATCCGCACCGACCGCGCCGTTGCCCTCCGCCGCATCGATTGACCGGTCAGTCAAGGCCGCCAGATCCTAGTGATACGGTCGCCCGCGGTGCAACCGCTCGAGGGAGTGCTCGTCGTCGAGCTGACCCGCCTGCTGCCGGGCGGGTACGCGGGCCGAGAGCTGCTCGACCTCGGCGCCCGGGTCGTGCGGCTCGAGGGGCCCGACGGCGACCCGATGCGATCGACCGCCCCCGCCTGGGACGAGGCGCTCTCCCGCGGCAAGGAATCCGTGACCTGCGACCTGAAGACGGAGCGGGACTTCGCCCTGGCGCTGCTCTCGCGCGCCGACGTCGTGCTCGAGGGGTTCCGGCCCGGTGTGGCCGAGCGGCTCGGGGTCGGACCGGCGGCGCTGCCCGAGACCGTCGTCTACTGCTCGATCACCGGCTTCGGCGTCGAGGGGCGGCACGCGCAGCGGGCGGGTCACGATCTCAACTACCTCGGCTGGGCCGGCGCGCTCGCCGACACCGCCCCCGGGCCGCCGCCGGTGCAGTCGGCCGACCTCGCCGCCGGCGCGCTCGCGGCCGTCAACGCCGTCCTGGCCGCGCTCGTGGCGAGAGGCCGCGACGGCCGCGGGCGCCACGTCGTCGTCTCGATGGCGCACGGCGCGCACCGGCTCGTCTCGCACCGGCTCGGCGGCGAGCCGGTGCCCCGCCTGCTCACCGGCGGCCTCGCCTGCTACCGGATGTACGCGACCGCAGACGATCGCTGGCTGACCGTCGCGGCGCTCGAGCCCGTCTTCTTCGCCCGGCTCTGCGCGCTGCTCGACCGGCCCGATCTCGCCGGGCGCCACTACGACGAAGACCAGGAGGCGCTGGCGGCCGAGCTGGCCGAGCGCTTCGGCCGGCGAACGCTCGCTGAATGGCTCGAGCTCGCCGACGGCGAGGACGTCTGCCTCGGCCCCGTGGCGACGATCGAGGAGGCCGCGGCGGAGTTCTCGCTCCCCGCTGCTGCGGGCCGTGCCCCGGCGCCCGGCGAGCACACGGCGGCCTGGCGCCGCGAGCTGGGTTTCTAGCCCGAGAGGCCGAGGGCCGCCGGCAGCTCGCGGAGGTCGCCGAGGCGGCCGGGCTCGCCCTCGTACCGCCCGTCGCGGTCGAGCAGGAACGCCTGCATGCCGAGCGAGCGAGCGCCCTCGATGTCGTCCGCGTAGGAGTCGCCGACCATCGCGGCGTGCTCCGGCTCGGCGCCGAGCGGCTCGAGCGCGGCGAGGAAGATCGACGGGTGCGGCTTCGTGCGGCCGAACGCGGCGGAGCCGACCGCGACGTCGACGTCGAGCCCGTGGTGCGAGACGAAGGCTCCGAGGTCGCGCTGCCCGTTCGAGACGAGGCCGAGCCGCAGCCCGTGCCGGCGCAGCTCGGCGAACGTGGGCGGCACGTCGTCGTAGAGGCTGAAGTTCTCGTGCCGTTCCCACGCGGCGACCATCTCGGCCGCGCACGCGCGGGCGCCGTCGGCCTCGCCGCCCATGCCCGCGGACGACCTGCTCGGTGAAGCGGAGCCAGAGCTCCTCGTCGTGCTCGAGCTCCGGGTGGCGCTGCAGCTCGTCGAGGGCGGCGAACCGCGCGTCGTCGTAGCGGCCCGGGTCGAGCGTGAGGCCGTGCCTGCCGCCGAGCCGCGTGTAGCCGTCCGGCCCGAGCTCCGGACCGGGCCGGAAGAGCGTGAAGTCGACGTCGAAGAGCACCGCGGTCACCATCGGCCGAGGATATCCGCGCCCACTCGGCTTATCTGCGAGCCGGTCGTCGCTGTCGAGCGGACCGCGGCCGGAGCGGGATTCACTCCGGCGGAGGCCCACAGCCGCGTGCCACCGGCACGGCAAGAAGGAGGGGGCCCGCGGGGAACCATGGGTTCCCCCGCGTCTGATCGGGGTGCCCAGATTTGAACTGGGGGCCTCTCCGACCCGAACGGAGCGCGCTACCAGGCTGCGCCACACCCCGAGGCGGACATAGAGTAGCGGCCTCCGTGGCGACCCGGGACGAGATCGTCGGCTACGCGAACGAGCTGCTCGAGGTCGAAAAATGGCCGGAATTCGGGCCTCCCGGCCTCCAGGTGGCGGGCGCGGACGAGGTCTCGCGGATCGTCTCCGGCGTCTCCTCGTCGCGCGAGCTCTTCGAGCGCGCGGCCGGGCTCGGGGCGCAGCTGGTGCTCGTCCACCACGGCCTCTTCTGGCGGAACGAGCCGCTCGTCGTCGACCGTCGTCTGCGCGGGCGGCTCGAGGCGCTCTTCCGTGCCGACCTGAGCCTCGTCGCGTACCACCTGGCGCTCGACGCGCATCCGGAGGTCGGCAACAGCGCGCAGCTCGCGGCACGGCTCGGCGTCGACGTCGACTCGCCCTTCGCGGGCGTCGGAGTCGGCGGCCGGCTGCGCGAACCGGTCGGCATCGAAGGGCTCGCCGTGAGGATTGCCGGAGTCGTCGAGCGCGAGCCCCTCGTCCTCACCGGCGGTCCGGAGGTCGTCGAGCGGCTCGCGATCTCGACGGGCGGCGGTGGGTACGAGCTGATCGCGGCCGCGCACGCCGGCTACGACGCCCTGCTCACCGGCGAGGCGGAGGAGCCGAACCTGCACGCAGCACGCGAGCTCGGCATCCACCTGGTCGCCGCCGGGCACCACGCGACGGAGCGGTTCGGCGTGCAGGCGCTAGGCGCGGTGCTGGCCGAGCGCTTCGGCGTCGCGCACGAGTACGTCGAGATCCCGAATCCCGTCTAGGACGGCGTCCGGCCGCTCGCCGATCGCGAGGTGCCCGCAGTCGGCGATCACCCGCACGGGCGCGCCCAGCCGGCGTGCGTACTCGAAGGCGTCGTCCACGGGCAGCTGCGGGTCGCGGGCGCCCCAGAGGATCAGCGTCGGGCAGCGCACGTGGTCGAGCTCCGCCCGCGGGTCGTCGGCGACCATCGCGCGACCGGCCACCCGAGTGTCGACGTGCTCCTGTGGCCCGTCGAGGAAGCCGCGCGCGGCGTCCGCCGAGAGCGCCGTCGCGTCGGCCACGAGCCAGGGCCTGAAGACGGCGCGGCGGAACCAGGGCCGTGACGACCAGCGGTGCCGGAACGGAGCGACGACTCGGCCCGGCCGCACGAAGGTCGTCGCCGCGACCGTGAGCCGCACGCTGCGAGCCCCCGTGCGGATCCCCGAGGGGGAGACCAGCAGCAGGCCGGCGACGAGCTCCGGATGGCGCGAGGCGAGCCGTAGGGCGACGTGCCCGCCGAACGAATGGCCGGCGACGAGCGCCCGCTCGACTCCTGCCGCCGCGAGCGCCGCCGCGACTGCGTCCGCGAACCACCCGACGGATGCTCCCGTGGGTGGCGCCGGCGAGCCGCCGTGGCCGGGAAGATCGAGCGCCACGACCTTGCACGAGCCGACCAGCCCGCCGGCCACGGCGCCCCAGTTCGCCGCCGAGCCGCCGAGCCCGTGC
The DNA here is from genome assembly GCA_963808915.1 of uncultured Gaiellaceae bacterium. Lineage (GTDB taxonomy): Bacteria > Actinomycetota > Thermoleophilia > Gaiellales > Gaiellaceae > CAVTBT01. The sequence goes on from CAWEHJ010000004.1 coordinate 191,079, forward strand.
AGCAGCACCACGGTCCGACCTGTGCCGCCGGCGTACACGCGCAGCTCTGCAGCCCGCTTCTCGACCAGTCCGTCGAGCCTCGTTGCCGACGTCATCGCCCGAGGGTATTCTCCGGAGAGAGATGAGCGAGACTCGGGAGCGGGCCCATTGAATCCCGCATCGACAAGCGAACGACCTGCCAGCCCGGCTCGGCGATTTCCGCGAGCGGGCTTTTTTGTTGGTCGGAGGAGGTTCGAATGCCCAACCACCTGACGCCCGACGAGCTCTCGAAGGAGCTCGGGATCGACCGCCAGGAGATCATCAGGCTCTGCATCGAGGAAGGCGTCCCGATCTATCAGGGCAAGATCGACAAGACGCTGTTCCAGGCCCAGCTCGAGGCCGTCGGGGCGATCCCTCAGCCCCACTGAGGATCGCCGTCAGGACTTGCGCGCGGCCGCAGCCCGCTTGCGCGGCCGCGCAGCAGCCTTCGAGCCCTTCTCGTCCTTCCCGCCACCCGAGGCAGCGGCAACGCTCGCACGCAGCGCCTCCATCAGGTCGATCACCGGCGCATCCTCGGCGACCGGCTCGGGCACCGAGATCTCCTCGCCGCCGAGCTTCGCCTCGAGCAGCGCACGCAGGTCGCGGCGGTACTCGCTGACGAGTGCCGTCGACTCGAACGGCGCCTCGAGGCTCTCGATCACCTGGCGCGCCAGCTGGAGCTCCTGCTCCTTCACGTCGACGTCCGCGACCGCCTCGTCGATCTCCGCCTGCGAGTAGACGTCCTCGGCGAGGAAGAGCGTCTCGAGCGCGAGGGCGTCGCCGCGTGCGCGGACGAGGCAGAGCGACTCCCGGCCCGAGCGCACGAACCTGCCGAGCGCGGCCACGCCGGTCTCCTTCATCGCCTCCAGCAGCAGCGCGTACGGCCGCCGCTGCGCGGGTGCCTGGCCCGGCACGAGGAAATACGTGCGGTCGAAGTAGATCGGGTCGACCTCTTCGAGGCGGACGAACTGGGTGATCTCGATCGAGCGCGAGTCGTCGGTGCGCTCCAGCGCCTCGAGGTCGGCGTCCTCGACGAGCACGAACTGACCCTTCGCAACCTCCCAGCCCTTGACGATCTCGTCGGGCCCGACCTCGCGGTCGTGCACGGTGCACCAGCGCTTCTGCTTGATCGGCGTGCCGCACTCGCGGTGCAGGAGCCGGAAGCTGACGTCCGACTGGCGCGCAGCCGGCTTCGTCGCCGGGGCGAGCCCGACGGGGATCGAGACGAGGCCGAAGCTGAGTGAGCCGTTCCAGGTCGTGCGCATTGGTCTCCAGATTCTAGAGGGACCGCCTCGATTCTCCCCGCAGCAGCGATTCCCTCCCACCCGGCGGTCACTACGATAGGGCCTATGACCGAGACCGCGCCGCTGAGCGTGTCCGCGACGCCGTTCGGAGAGCGGCGCACGGTGGCAAGGCTGTGGCGCGAGGCAATCGCGAAGGGCCGGACGAACGCCGCCTACCTCACCCAGGAGGAGAGCGGCTGGCGCGAGGTGAGCTGGGTCGACGCTGCTGAGCAGGTCGACGACTACTCGACGGGGCTCCTGGCGCTCGGCGTGCGCAAGGGCGACATGTTCGCGATCCTCGCGCAGACCACGCTCGAGTGGACGCTCTTCGACCTGGCTCTGGCCCAGATCGGCGCGGTCGGCGTACCGATCTACGCGAACAGCGCCCCTCGCGACGCGGCGTTCATCCTCGAGCACTCCGAGTCAGTGGGCGTGCTGTGCGAGGACGACGCGCAGCTCGCGAAGGTGGCCGAGCACCGGAACGAGCTGCCGCACCTCGAGCACGCGCTCACCTTCGCCGATCTCACCGGGCTCGCCACCCGTGGGCGTGCCTACGCGACTCGCCATCCCGATGCGCTTCGCGATGCGCTCGACGGCGTCGAGGAGGACGACCTCTTCACGGTCATCTACACGTCGGGCACGACGGGACCGCCGAAGGGTTGCATGATCAGCCACCGGAACGAATACGCGATGGTCACCGTCGTCGACGAGCTCGACCGCTTCACCGTCGAGGGCGACACGATGCTGCTCTACCTGCCGATCGCGCACAACTTCGGCCGGCTGATGTCGCTCTCCGGCCCGTACTGCGGCTACACGATCGCGTTCCTCCCCGATCCGCTCCAGGCGGCGGAGGCGCTGACCGCGGTGCGGCCGACGGTCTTCCCGAGTGTCCCGCGCGTCTACGAGAAGGTCTACACCGGCATCGTGGCCAAGTTCGACGAGGCATCGGGCCTCAAGCGCAGGCTGGTCGACTGGGCGCTCGCCGTGGGCCGCGACGTGAGCCGGTTGCGCCAGGCGGGGAAACCCGTGCCGGCCGGGCTGGCGTTCAGGCACCGGATCGCCGACCGCCTCGTCTACTCGAAGATCAAGCAACGGCTCGGCGGTCGCCTGCGCACGGCGATCTCGGGCGGTGCGCCGCTCGCGCCGGAGATCTCGGAGTTCTTCCACTCGATCGACATCCTGATCCTGGAGGGCTACGGCCTGACCGAGAGCACGACCGCGATCTCGACCAACCGGCCCGACCGGTACCGGTTCGGCACGGTCGGCCCCGCGCTGCCGGGCTTCGAGGTGAAGCTCGCCGACGACGGCGAGCTCCTGGCCCGGAGCGACACGATCTTCCAGGGCTACTTCCGCAACCCGGAGGCGACCGCCGAGGTGCTGACGCCCGATGGCTGGCTGTTGACGGGCGACATCGCCGAGATCGACGAGGACGGCTTCATCCACATCACGGACCGGAAGAAGGACATCCTGATCACCGCGGGCGGCAAGAACGTCGCGCCGCAGAACCTCGAGAACGACCTCAAGACCTCACGCTGGGTCTCACAGGCACTCGTCGTCGGCGACCGCAGGCCCTACGTGACCGCGCTCGTCACACTCGACGAGCCGGAGCTGGAGAAGTGGGCGGCGACGCAGGGGGTCGACGCGACCGGGCCCGCCGCGCTCGCCGCCGACCCGCGCGTCCGCGAGCTGATCCAGGGAGTCGTCGACGGCGTGAACGCCGAGCGCTCGCGCTACGAGCAGGTGAAGCGCTTCGTGATCCTGCCGCGCGACTTCTCGATGGACGAGGGCGAGGTGACGCCGACGCTGAAGCTGAAGCGCCGCGTCGTGCAGGAGCACTTCGCCGACGCGATCGAGCAGCTCTACTCGGGCTAGAGGATCCGCCGACCGCCGACCCAGGTCGACGCGTACCACGAGTCCGAGAGGCTCGAGATCTTGACCACGTCGCCGGTGTGCGGCGCGTGGACGAACTGGCCGCCCCCGATGTAGATGCCCACATGGCTCAGGCCGTTGAAGAAGACGAGGTCGCCGGTCTGGAGCGCGTCGCGCGAGACGGGGACGCCCATCCCGTACTGGGAGGCGGCGTGGTGCGGCAGCGAGACGCCGACCTGGGCGAAGGCGTACATGACGAGCCCGGAGCAGTCGAAGCCCGACGGGCTGGCACCGCCCCAGACGATACGGGACGCCGAGGAACTGCATCGCGACCCCCGCGGCTCCTCCGTACTGCGACGAGGGTGCGGCGGCGATCGCCTCGGACGGAGCGACCTCGGGCGACGACGCGTCGCCGGTCGAGAACGGAGCCACGGGCGCGTCGGCCTGGTTCTGCGCCGCGAGCGTTCTCTGCTGCGAAAGCCGGGCCCGGGCCTGGGCGGCGAGCTGCTCCTGCCGGCGCTGCTTCGGCCGCCCGCATCTGCGCGATCTCCGTCTTGATCGAGGCGAGCATGCGCTGACGGCTCGCCAGCTGGCCCTGGATCGAGCGGCGCTCCTCTGCGCGCGACGCGACCACCGTGCTCTGACGGGCGCGCGCCTTCGTCAAGCGCGCTTTCCGCGCCAGCACCTCGGCCTTGAACGTGCGCACGTCGCGCACCACCTGCGCGTCCTGGGTGCCGACGCGGTCGATCGCCTCGAGCCTGTTCAGCAGATCGTCCAGGCTCTTCGCGCCGAGCAGGACGTCGAGACCGGTCGTGGATTCGCTGCCGTTGACGTAGAGCGCACGGAGCCGCTTCGACAGGTGGATCTGGGCGTTCTTGAGACTGCCTCGCGCAAGCACGAGGTGGCGCGCGTTCGACGTCAGCTCGGTGTTGATCCGTCCGAGCTCGACGTTGGCGAGGTTGTAGCGCTCCACAGCCTGCTCGAGCTGGCTGTCGATGAGGCCGATCTGCGCCAGGACGTCCTGGGCCTGGGCTTGCTTCGACTGAATCTGTGTCGGGTCGGCGGATGCGCTCCCCACGGCCAGGAAAATCGCCGTGATCGCAAGCAAGAGTGCCGCCGCATTTTGTCTCAGCTGAATTTTTCAGGCTCCCCGAACGACCAACCGAACGCCCCTCCCGGGCGTCGGCCTACGTCACAAGGTCGGCACCCTAGCAGCCCCTCAGGACGCTCGCAAAGGGGAACCGAGCGGAAAGCAGGGATTTCCGCCTCCGGTCGCGGGACGCACAAACTGGTGCTCTGCTACGGTCCCCGACCTCGTGCGGAAGGGAACGCGAAGCGCGGTTGCGCCGCTCCTCGCCCTGTGTGCGGGACTCTGCGTGACGGGCCTGTCGAGTGCGGCCGGCGGCTCGCAGGTCGTGTCGCCCACTGCACCCTCGGCGTCGCCCGTGCTCGAGCTCTACGGGCTCGAGTCGGAGTTGGCGAGCGCTCGCTCGACGATCGCCTCGCTCGACCGCCGACGAGCCGACCTGGAGGCGGAGCAGGCCTCGGCGCGCCTCGGACTGCGCTCGGCAACCGCCGCCATGCGCGCGTCGCAGACGAGCCTCGCCAACCTTGTGCGGGCGCTGTACGAGGCAGGCGACACCGACCCGCTCGCGATCCTGCTCGGCGCCGGCTCGCTCGACGAGGCGATGCGCAGGCCTGGACTCGCTCCAGCGCACGGCGCGCCAGAGCCGGACGATTCGCGACCAGGCCCGGGCCGCACGCCGGGCCGTCTCGGCACGCTCGCGGACGCTCGGCCTCCAGGCGACGCGGCTCGCATCCCTCGAGGCTGAGGCCCGCGCGCACGCCGCCTCGCTCGAAACGGCCCTGGCGCGAAAGCGCGCGTACCTCGCCGAGCTCGCCAGGCAAGCCGGCGCCGCCCGCGCCGCCGTGGCGCAACGTCAGGCGGCGGCCGCCCAGCGCCGCTCGGCGTCCCTGGCTCCGTCGAGCACCCATCCGGTCGACTCGTCGCCGCTGACGGCTCCCGTGACCGCCACATCGGAGCCCGCGCCGGCGGTGCGCGGCGTGCGCACGCTCACCGTCGACACGGTCGCCTACAGCCTGCCCGGTCACACCGCCAGCGGGCTTGCCCGTCGGTCACGGCGTCGTCGCCGTCGATCCGAGCGTGATCCCGCTCGGCACGCGAATGTTCGTCCCCGGCTACGGCACGGCTGTCGCAGCGGACGTCGGCACGGCCGTCAAGGGCGCGCTGATCGACCTCTGGTTCCCCACGCTGGCCCAGGCGCAGGCGTGGGGGCGGCAGACGGTCACGATCACCCTGCTGTAACCGGTGCTCCGGCTAGACTTCGCGCCCTCTGACCCGCCGCCGAGGAGCGCCGTCGTGAGCGAAGCCGTCAGCAACGCCCAGGAGCATGACGAGCACGGCCTCCGCGTGCTGCTCGTCGACGACCACGACCTCTTCCGCACGGGCCTGCGCAGCCTGCTCGAGGAGCAGGGCGTCGAGATCGTCGGCGAGGCCGGGAGCGGCCAGGACGCGGTCCGGCTCGTGCGCGAGATCGCACCCGAGGTCGTCGTGATGGACCTGAACATGCCCGGCATGAACGGCGTCGAGGCGACGCGGCACATCGGCCGCGAGGCGCCGCTCACCCGGGTCGTCGTCCTGACGATCTCCGACCAGGACTCGGACGTGATGGACGCGATCGTCGCGGGTGCGTGCGGCTACCTGCTCAAGGACGCGTCGATCCAGGACCTGATGGTCGGGATCCGCGCCGCGGCGGTCGGCGAGTCGCTCATCTCGCCCCACATCGCCGGCAAGGTGCTCGAGCGCGTCCGCGGCACGACCCCGTCGTCCGAGGCGGCGGCGACGATCAGGGCCGAGCTGTCGGACCGCGAGATCCAGGTCCTGAAGCTGATCGCGAACGGCAAGGACAACGCGGTGATCGCCGGCGAGCTCCACATCAGCCCCAAGACGGTGAAGAACCACATCTCGAACATCCTGATGAAGCTGCAGATCGACAACCGCATCCAGGCGGCCGTCTTCGCCGTCCGCAGCGGGATCGTCTAGCGACGCGCGGCGGTACGCGGCTGCACGTGCTTCCGCAGCGTGGCGAGCAGCGCACGGAGTCGCTCGAGCTCGCGATCGGCGTCGGCGAGGTCGGCGGCGAGCTCGGCGATCCGCCGGTTCCGGTCGCCCGTGCGCGGGCCGGGCGCCCGCAGCAGCTCCCGCAGGCGGCGCTCCACCCGCAGCCGGTCGCCCTCGAGTCCGAGCGCGTGCGCGTAGCCCGTCGTCAACGGCTCCTCGAGGGAGTCGAGCGTCGGCGCGGGTGGACCCTCCAGCAGGGTCCGGATGTCGTCGTTCACAGTCGTCATGGTCGGCAGCCGTCACGAATTATCGAGGGCGCCCGCCGCCGTGACATGGGCCGGACGGCTCATCTTCTGGCCGTGCTCGTCCCAGCGGCGCTGCTGCTGGCGCTCGCGGCCGCAGGGACGGCCGGAGCCTCACGCACCGCGCCGCCGCCCCTCGCCGCGCGCCTGGCGAAGGCGTTGCAGGTGCCCCATGTCGACCAGCGCCGGACCGGGGCGCTCGCCGTCGACCTGACCACAGGCGAGGTCGTCTTCGCCCGCAACGAAGGGCTGTCGTTGCTCCCGGCCTCGAACGAGAAGCTCGCGGTCGCGTACGCGGCGCTCGAGCTCCTGGGGCCGACGTACCGTTTCCGCACCGAGGTGCTCGGCCTGGGCACCCTCGACGAGGCCACCGCGACCTGGCGCGGCGACCTCGTCCTCAAGGGCCACGGCGATCCGACGCTCGACGGCGACGACCTGGCCGCGCTGGCCCGCGACGTCCGCTCGTCGGGGATCAGGCGCGTCACGGGCGCGGTGCTGACGGACGAGAGCGACTACGACACGGCCCGCACCGGCCCGGGCTGGAAGGCGTCCTACTTCATCGACGAGTGCGCGCCGCTCTCGGCGCTGATCGCCGACCGGGGCTGGGACGGCTCGCGAACGGCGATCGACCCGGCGCGGTCGGCGTCGCGTCGCCTGCGCGAGGCGCTGCTCGCGGCGGGCGTCGACGTGGCGAAGCGCTCGCGCCGGACGCTCGTGACGCCGCCGACCGCGCACACCTCTCGCGGAGGATCTCTCCGAGCCGCTCGCGGCAATCGTGCGCGAGATGGGCCGGGACAGCGACAACTTCGTCGCGGAGATGCTGCTGAAGCAGCTCGGCGCCGCGCTGGGCCACGCGGGCACGACGTCGGCGGGCGCCACGGTCGTCGCCGGCGCGCTCGCGGAGGCGGGCGTCCCCCTCGGCGGCGTGCGACTCGCGGACGGCTCCGGGCTCTCGCGACTCGACCGGGCGACACCGGAGTCGCTCGTCGCGATCCTGCTCGCCGGGAACGCCGACCCGTCGATTCGCGACGCCTTCCTTGCCTCGCTCGCGGTCGCCGGCGTCGACGGGACGCTCCGGAACCGGCTGGAGTCGCTGCCCGCTCGGGGCCGCGTGATCGCGAAGACGGGGACGACGAACCGGGCGTCCGCGCTCTCGGGCTTCGTGCGTGGGCGGTACGCATTTGCCGTCGTGCAGAACGGCGCGCCGGTGTCGTCCTTCTGGGCGCGACGCGCCCAGGATCGGTTCGCGATCGCGCTCGCCGGCGCGTAGGGCCGCTCAGCGCCGGCGGCGGAGCGGAGCGCTCCGCGACGGCCCGGGATCGGCGGGCGCGTCCGCGAGCAGCTCGCGCAGATCGGCCTCGGACAGGACCGGGACGTCGGCCTTTCGCGCCTGCGCGAGCTTCGACGCACCCGGCCCCTCGCCGACGACGAGCCCGGTCGTCTTCGCCGAGACCGAGTTCGCGACTTTGGCGCCGAGCGCCTCGAGCGCCGCCGCGGCCTCGTCACGCGTCCACGCCTCGAGCGTTCCGGTGATCGCATAGGTCGAGCCCGTCAACGGCCCTTCGACCACACGCTCCGCCTCGCCCGCCTCGAAGACGAGGCCGAGCGCGCGCAGCTCCGCCACGAGCGCCCGATTCTCCTCGTCGGCGAACCACTCGGCGATCGCCTCGGCGCGGTCGGGCCCGATCCCGTCGACCTCCTCGATCTCCTCCTGGCTCGCCTCGAGCAGGCGCTCGACGTCGCCGAAGTGGCGAGCGAGGCTCTGCGCCGTGACGAAGCCGGTCTGCGGGATGTTGAGGCCGAAGAGCACCCGCGAGAACGGCGTGGCCTTGGAGGCCTGGATCGCGTCGACGGCGTTCGTCGCCGAGATCTCGGCGAAGCCTTCGAGCTCGAGCAACTGCTCCTTCTCGAGCCGGTAGAGGTCGGGGATCGAGGTGACGATGCCCTCGTTCCAGAGCCGCCGGACCATCAGCTCGCCGACACCCTCGATGTCGGCGGCCGCCATGACCCAGTTGTTCAGCGTCTCGATCCCACGGGACGGGCAGCGGCGGTTCGGGCAGCGGTGCATCACCTCGCCCTCGGGCTTGACCACGGCCGTGCCGCAGAGCGGGCACGACTCTGGCATCCGGAACGCCTTCGTCCCTCTCCGGTGCGGCAGGACCGGGCCGACCACCTGCGGGATCACGTCGCCGGCGCGCTGCACGATCACGTCGTCGCCCTCGCGGATGTCCTTGCGGTTGATGTCGTCCTCGTTGTGAAGCGTCGCCTGGGAGACGGTGACCCCGCCGACCTCGACCGGCTCCAGCTGCGCCCAGGGATTGAGATTCCCCGTTCGGCCGACCCGGATGTGGATGCGCTTGAGCCGCGTCTGCGCCGTCATCGGCGCCCACTTGAACGCGCGTGCCCAGCGCGGGCGCTCGTGCAGCGCGCCGAGCCGGCGCTGCTGGTCGAGCGAGTCGACCTTGATCACGATCCCGTCGATCTCGTAGTCGAGCTCGACCCGCCGGGTCTCCCACGCGGCGCACGCGCGGCCGACCGCTTCCACCGACTCGTGCCGCTCCGCGAACGGGTTCGTGCGGAAGCCGTGGTCGCGCAGCCAGGCGAGCATCTCCCACTGCGTCTCCAGCTCGAGGTCGCCGCGCTCGCCGACGCCGTAGACCCAGACCGACAGCGGCCGCTGCGCGGTGATCGACGGGTCCTTCTGGCGGAGCGAGCCGGCGGCGGCGTTCCGCGGGTTCGGGGCCGTCTTCTTCCCCTCCGCGGCGAGCCGCTCGTTGAGCGTGTTGAAGCCGGAGAGCGGCATGTAGACCTCGCCCCGCACCTCCAGCAGCTCGGGTAGGTCGTCGCCGCGCATCCGCAGCGGGATCGAGGAGATCGTGCGCAGGTTGACGGTCACGTCCTCGCCCTGCACGCCGTCCCCGCGCGTCGCTCCGCGGACGAAGACCCCGTTCTCGTAAGTCAGGTTGATCGCGAGCCCGTCGATCTTCGGCTCGGTGATCCAGGCGACGGGCTCGTCCCTGCCGAGCCGCTTGCGCGCGTCCTCCTCCCACTTCGCCAGGGCCTCGTCGGTCGTCACCTTCTCCAGCGAGCCCATCGGGCGCAGGTGGCGGACCTTGACGAACCGATCCGAGGGCGGCGCGCCCACCCGCTGTGTCGGCGAGGTGGGATCGCGCAGGTCGGGGTGCTCCTCTTCGAGCCGGACGAGCTCGTCGAAGATTCGGTCGTACTCGGCGTCCGGGATCTCGGGCTCGTCGAGGACGTGGTAGCGGTAGAGGTGGTGCTCGAGCTCGCGGCGCAGCTGCTCGGCGCGGGCCGCGGCGTCAGAGGACATCGAGCAGCTCCTCGGCGCTCGAGACGAGGGCGTCGGGCTCCTCGGCGCTCAGCCTTTCTGCGGGGTGGATGCCGCCCCACGTGACGCCGACGGCGTGCATGCCGCCGGCCCGGGCGGCGCGGAGGTCGAACGGCGAGTCGCCGACGTAGGCCGCCTCGGCCGCCTCGGCCCCGAGGCGCTCGAGGGCGAAGAGCAGCGGGTCCGGGTCGGGCTTGTGACGCTCGGTGTCCTCGGCGCCGACGACGACGTCGAAGAGCGGCTCGAGCTCGGGCAGGGTGGCGAATGCCAACCCGACGGTCTCACGGCGCTTGGCCGTGACGATGCCGAGCCGCCGCCCCTCCTGCCGCAGCCTCGGGAGCACGTCGAGGATCCCGGGGCAGGCTTCGAGCGTGTCGTGGAGCGGTTCGTTGTGCTCGCGATAGACGCGCACGAGCTCGTCGACTCGCTGTGGATCGAGGAGCCGCATCTGCTCGACGAGCCCGGCGCCGCCGACGGTCGCCATCAGGATCTCGTCCTCGATCTCGCGGTTCAGCACCGCCTGCGTGGCGTGGCGCATCGAGGCGAGGATGATCCCGCCCGAGTCGATGAGCGTGCCGTCGAGATCGAAGAGGACGACGCGGAACCGCATCGCGCCGATCGTAGCGGCGGCGCGCGGGATCTCCGTGGCACCTGTCGGCGGCAGCCAGGTCCTAGGGTCTGACCCCGGGTCGCGGCTCAGTAGGTCACGTGCTCGAGGTACAGGCCCCACGGCGGGGCGGTCGACCCCGCTTCTGCGCGCGGGCGGCCGGCGAGCAGGCGTTCGACCTCCTCTGGTGTGCGCTCGAGCATCGTCCCGACGAGCGTTCGCACCATCCGGCGCAGGAAGCTGTCGGCCGTGATCGTGAAGTCCAGCCATTCGCCACGCCGCTCCCAGCTTGCCGCCTGGACGGTCCGGAGGAAGACCTCGTGCTGGGTCTCGCTCGGCGTGAACGCGCGGAAGTCGTGCGCGCCGACGAGCTTCGCTGCCGACGCAGCGAGGGACGCCTCGTCGAGCGGCCGCGGCCACCAGAGCGCGCGACGCACCTCCAACGGCGAGCGCTCCCGCCGTACGAGCAAGCGGTAGCGATAGGACCGCGACGTGGCCGAGAACCGGGCATGGAAGTCCGGTGCGGCCTCGGCGGCCGAGGCCACGGCGACGTCGACCGGCAGCGCGGCGTTGAGGGCCTCGGCGACCCTCGCCACCGGTGGCCCGCCCTCGGCGTCGAGGCTCGCCACCTGTCCGGTGGCGTGAACGCCGGTGTCGGTCCGCCCCGCGACCGCCAGCCCCTCCCAGCGCGAGAAGGTCGCGTCGAGCGCCTCGCGGAGCACGCCTTCGACCGTTCGCTCGCCGGGCTGGCGGGCCCAGCCGCGAAAGGCCGTGCCGTCGTACTCGAGACCCAGCCGGAGCTTCATCCGACGTCCAGCTCGAGCCCGTCGACAGCCCGCACCCGGACGATCTCGCCCGGCTCGCGCCCCTCGAGGTCACGGGCTCGCCAGAGCTCCCCGCTCACCCGGACGTACACGCCGTCGACGACGACCGCCTCCTCCCCGACGAGCGCCTCGACGCCGACGGTGGAACGGCGTCGCCGCGACCAGCGGATCAGCAGCGCCGACTCGGCCAGCTCGACCGCCGCACCAGCCCCGACCGCCGCGACTCCCCAGGGAGGCTCGAGGACGAACACGGCAAGCAGGATCGCGACGACGAGCGCCATCGCGAGAGCCTAGAAGCTACGGGCGATTAAGCGGGCGAGGCGGCGGGATCGAAGTCGACGAGCTCGAGGTACACCATCGACGCCGCATCGCCCTGCCTCGGGCCGAGCTTGACGATCCGGGTGTAGCCGCCGGGCCGCTCCGCGAAGCGGGGCGCGACGTCGGCGAAGAGCCGGTGGACGACGTCCTGCGAGCGAAGCTCGGCGAGCGCGTGCCTCCGTGCTGCGAGGTCGCCGCGCTTGCCGAGCGTGATCATCTTCTCCGCGAAGGGCTTGACGGCCTTGGCCTTCGCCTCGGTCGTCTGGATCCGCCCGTGCTCGATCAGCGCGCCGGCGAGGTTCGAGTACAGCGCCTTGCGATGCGCCGAGTCCCGGCCGAGCTTCTTGCCTGCGCGCTGGTGCCGCACTCCTTACTCCTCGCCCCGCAGGTTGAGGCCGTGGGTGGCGAGCGTCTCCTTGACCTCCTCGATCGACTTGCGACCGAAGTTCGGGATCGAGGCCAGCTCGTTCTCCGACTTCGACACGAGGTCGCCGATGGTCTCGATGCCGACGCGCTTCAGGCAGTTGTACGAGCGGACGCCGAGCTCGAGCTCCTCGATCGGGAAGTTCTCCATCCCGTGCGCGGCCGGCGCCTCGGTGGCGGCCTCCTCGGCTGCCTGCCCGAAGCCCTCGATCCGGTCGAGGTCGGTGAAGATCGCGAGCTGCCGGATCAGGATCTCGGCGGCCATCCCGATCGCGTCCCGCGGCTCGATCGAGCCGTCGGTGGTCACGTCGAGCCGAAGCTTGTCGTAGTCGGTGCGCTGACCGACGCGAGCAGCCTCGACGTCATACGCGACGCGGCGTACGGGCGAGAAGATCGAGTCGATCGGGATCACGCCGATCGTCGTCTCCGGGCCGCGGTTGCCCTCGGCCGGGACGTAGCCGCGACCGCGGCCGATCGTCAGCGTCATCTCGAGCTTGCCCTTCGACGAGAGGTGCGCGAGCTCGAGCCCCGGGTTGAGGATCTCGAGATCGGCCGGCGCCTCGATGTCGGCGGCGGTGACGACGCCCTCGCCCTTCTTGACGACGTGCACCTCGACCTCGGGCGACTCGCCGTGCAGGCGGCAGATCAGGCTCTTCAGGTTGAGGATGATGTCCGTGACGTCCTCGCGGACGCCCGGCAGCGTCGTGAACTCGTGCGAGACGCCTTCGATCTTGACGGCGGTCACGGCGGCGCCCTCGAGCGACGAGAGCAGCACGCGGCGCAGCGAGTTCCCGAACGTGTAACCGAAGCCGCGGTCGAGCGGCTCGATCACGAAGATTCCGCGATCCTCGTTCACTTCCTCGTGGACGATGCGCGGGATCTGGAACTCCATCAGGCTGGTACGAGTTGCCAAATCGATCCTTTCCTTCCGGGGAGAAGTCGAGCTACTTGGAGTAGAGCTCGACGATCAGGGATTCCTGCACGGGGGTGTCGATCTCCGTGCGCTCGGGCCACTTCAGCACCTTGCCGGTGAGGCCCTCGTGGTCGGCCTGGAGCCACGGCGCAACGGACGCGGTCAGGTCGGTGGCGTCGCGGATGACCGGCTCGGCCGGGCTCGACGCCTTCATCGTGATGATGTCGTTGGGCCGCACGCCGAAGCTCGGGATGTTGACCCGGCGGCCGTTGACCTGGAAGTGGCCATGCCGCACGAGCTGGCGCGCCTGGGCGCGCGAGCCGGCGAAGCCGAGGCGGTAGACGACGTTGTCGAGCCGCGTCTCGAGCATGCGCAGCAGGTTCTCGCCGGCGTTGCCGGTGCCGCGCGTGGCCTTCTCGTAGTAGTTGCGGAACTGCTTCTCGAGCAGCCCGTAGTAGCGGCGCGCCTTCTGCTTCTCGCGCAGCTGGAGCAGGTACTCGCTCTGCTTGATCCGGCCGCGGCCGTGCTCGCCCGGCGGATAGCTGCGACGCTCGACCGAGCACTTCTCGGTCAGGCAGCGCTCACCCTTGAGGAAGAGCTTCATCCCCTCGCGGCGGCAGACGCGGCACTTGGGTCCGAGGTCGCGTGCCACTAGACCCGCCTCCGCTTGCGCGGCCGCACGCCGTTGTGGGCCTGCGGGGTCACGTCCTTGACGCCGAGGATCTCGAGGCCGGCCGCCTGGAGCGAGCGGATCGCCGTCTCACGTCCGGAGCCGGGGCCCTTGACGAAGACCTCGACCTTCTGCAGCCCGTGCTCCATGCCCTTGCGGGCGCACGAGTCGGCGGTGACCTGCGCGGCGAACGGCGTCGACTTGCGCGAGCCCTTGAAGCCCGCCGATCCGGCCGACTCCCACGCGATCACGTTGCCCTCCTTGTCGGTCAGGGCGACGATCGTGTTGTTGAACGACGTCTTGATGTGCGCCTGGCCGATCGCGATGTTCTTGCGCACGCGGCGGCGCGTGCGGCCGCGGGCCGCTGCTTTCCGGGGAGGAGCCACTTACTTCGCCTTCTTCCCTCTACCGACCGTCTTCTTCGGGCCCTTGCGGGTGCGCGCGTTCGTCTTGGTCCGCTGCCCGTTGACGGGCAGTCCGCGCCGATGGCGGATGCCCCGGTAGCTGCCGATCTCGGACAGGCGCTTGATCGCCTGCGAGCGCTCGCGGCGCAGGTCGCCCTCGACCTGGAGGTCGCTGTCGATGTACGCGCGGAGCTTGTTCACCTCGTCGTCGGTGAGGTCCTTGACCTTCTCGTTCGGGTCGAGGCCGAGCTCCACGCAGATCTTCTGCGCGGTCGGCTGGCCGATCCCGAAGATGTAGGTCAACCCGATCTCGAGCCGCTTCTGGTTCGGAAGGTTGACGCCGGCGATGCGTGCCAAATCTGGTCTCCTAGCCCTGCCGTTGCTTGTGCCGGGGATTGGTGCAGATCACCATGGTGCGCCCGTGCCGCTTGATCACGCGGCAGCGCTCACACATGGGCTTGACGGACGGACGGACTTTCACAACGCTCCTAGCGGTGGCGGTAGGTGATGCGGCCGCGCGTGAGGTCGTAGGGAGAGAGCTCGACCTTGACCTTGTCGCCGGGCAGGATCCGGATGTAGTGCTTCCGCATCTTTCCGGAGATGGTGGCCAGAACGGTGTTCGGCATGTTCTCGACCTGCACCCGGAACATCGTGCTCGGGAGCGCCTCGACGACCTCGCCTTCCACCTCGATCTTCTCTTCCTTGACTGCCAATTCGCCTCGCGCTGAAGCCGCGCCGTTCGGTCGCGGATTGTCGTGACAAGAACTCCACAGCGCAGCAGGCTGCGCCGCAGCGGATGGCTATGGTAGCAAACCCGCGAATTCCCGATCCGCGGCCCGCGCGGTCAGGATCCGAGGCTCGTCGGGCCCGATCGCGACGGTGTGCTCGAAGTGGGCGGAGAGGGACCCGTCGGCGGTCGAGATCGTCCATTCGTCGGCGGCGATCACGACGTTCGGGCCGCCGGCGGTGATCATCGGCTCGATCGCGATCGTCATCCCCTCTGCGAGCAGCGGCCCGCGACCCGGCTCGCCGAAGTTCGGCACGTGCGGGTCCTCGTGGTAGTGACGGCCGACGCCGTGTCCGACGAGGGCGCGGACGACCGAGAACCCGGCCTCCTCGACCACGAGCTGGACGGCGTGGGAGATGTCGCCGATGCGGTTGCCGGCCCGCGCCTGCTCGATCCCTGCACCACGGGCGCGCCAGGCGACCTCGAGCAGCCGCCTCGCCTCGGGTTCGAGCTCCCCGACGCCGAAGGTGTGCGCGCTGTCGGCGATCATGCCGTCGAGCGTGACGCCGACGTCGATCGTGACGACGTCGCCTTCCTTGACCACGTAGCGGCCCGGGATCCCGTGGACGACCACCTCGTTCGGCGAGATGCAGATTGCCGCCGGGTAGCCCTTGTAGCCCATCGAGGTCGGGATCCCGTCACGGCCGCGGATGAACGCCTCCGCGATCCGGTCGAGCTCCGCGGTGGTGACGCCCGGCTCGAGGTGCTCGGAGACGTGCGTGATCGTGTCGGCGACGAGCTGCCCGGCCGCGGCCATCCGCTCGATCTCGCCCGCGCTCTTGCGAATGATCACCGGGCGGCCACCTGGTCGAGCGCGGCCTGGATCTCGGCGAACACCTGCTCCACGGGCCGCGCAGCGTGCAGCGGCACGAGCTTGCCGGTCGTGCGGTAGCGCTCGACGACGGGCTCTGTGTCCTGGTGGTAGATCGCGAGTCGCCGGTCGATCACCTCGGGCGTGTCGTCGGCGCGGCCCTCCTGGCGGGCGCGGCCGAGTGCACGCTCGCGCGCGACGTCGTCGGGAAGCTCGAAGAAGAGCACAGCGTCGAGGTCGCGCCCGATCGCCGAGAGCAGCGCGTCGAACGCCTCCGCCTGAACGAGCGTGCGCGGGAAGCCGTCGAGCACGAAGCCCTCCTGCGAGTCGTCCTCGGCGAGGCGTGCCTCGATGATCGCGATCGTGAGGTCGTCGGGGACGAGCGAGCCGCTGGCGAGGATCGGCTCGACCTCGCGTCCAAGGTCCGAGTCGCTCGCGATGGCGCTGCGGAACATGTCGCCGGTCGAGATGTGGGGGATGCCGTAGACGGCCTCGATCCGCGCCGCCTGCGTCCCCTTCCCCGACCCCTGCGGGCCGAGCAGCAGCAGGTTCACTAGCGGAGGAAGCCCTCGTAGGAGCGCATCATCATCTGCGACTCCATCTGCCGCATCGTGTCGAGCGCGACGCCGACCGCGATCAGCACGGACGTGCCGCCCAGCGCGCGGGAGGTCGCCTGCGAGAAGCCGCCGTAGCGGATGAAGAGGCTCGGCAGCACCGCGATCACGGCGAGGTAGAGCGCACCGGGCAGCGTCAGGCGCGTCAGGACGCGGTCGAGGTACTGCGCGGTCGGCGGCCCGGGGCGGATGCCCGGGATGTAGCCGCCGTACTTGCGCAGGTTGTCGGCCTGGTCGACCGGGTTGAACTGCACCGCCGTGTAGAAGTAGGTGAAGATGATGATCAGCGCCGCCTCGAGCGTGAGGTAGGTCAGGTCGCCCGGCGCGAAGTGCGCGTTGATGAAGTTCTGCGTGCCCGGGAAGTACTGCGCCATCGTCGGCGGGAACGCCATCACGGCGGCCGCGAAGATGACCGGGATCACGCCGGCCATGTTCACGCGGAGCGGCATGTAGGTCGACTGGCCGGAGGTCATCCGGCGTCCCACCATTCGCTTGGCGTACTGCACCGGGATCTTCCGCTGGCCCTCCTGCACGAAGACGACCGCGACGATGATCCCGACCGCGACGATCGGGAAGAACAGCCGCTCCATCGCGCCGCCGTTCCACCAGGCGCTGACGCCGAGCGGCAGGCTCGTCAGGATCGAGGCGAAGATCAGGAGCGAGATGCCGTTGCCGATCCCGCGCTTCGTGATCAGCTCGCCCATCCACATCAGCAGCACCGTGCCGGCGGTGAGGGTGATCACGATCAGCGTCAGGCGGCCCGTGTTCGCGTCGAGCACGTTCTGTCGCTGGAAGAGGATCGCGTAGCCGAGCGCCTGCGCGGCGGCGAGCACGACGGTCAGGTAGCGCGTGTACTGGTTGATCTTGGCGTAGCCGGACTCGCCCTCCTTCTGCAGCTCGGTGAGCCGCGGGATCACCACGGTCATCAGCTGGAGGATGATCGAGGCCGTGACGTACGGCATGATCCCGAGCGCGAACAGCGAGAACTGCGAGAGCGCGCCGCCCGAGAACAGGTTCAGCAGGCCGAGGACGCTGCCACCCCGGCTCGAGAAGTAGTCCTTGATCGTGTCGGAGTTGACCCCCGGCGCGGGCATCCAGGAGCCGAGCCGGTAGATCGCGAGGATGAAGGCCGTGAAGAGCAGGCGCCGCCGCAGCTCGGGCACGCGCCAGGCGTTGGCGAGCCAGGACAGCACGCGCTAGGCCTCGGCCGGCTCCTCGGCAGGCCCGTCGCTGTCGGGCTCGCCGGCGGGCTCGTCGGCGGCTGCCGGCTCCGCGGACGCCTCGGTCGTCTCGTCCGGCACCTCGTCCGCGACCTTCGGCCGCGCCTTCTTCGCTTTCTTCGGCGGCTTCGGCTGGACGAGCGCGGTCGCGGTGCCGCCTGCAGCCTCGATCTTCTCGCGCGCGGAGGCGGAGAAGCGATGGGCGGTGACGGTCAGCTTCTTGGTCAGCTCCCCGCTGCCGAGCACCTTGACGTCCTTGCGCAGGGTCGCGATCAGCCCCGCTTCCTTCAGCGCCTCGAGCGTCACCTCGGCACCGGCCTCGAAGCGCGTCTCGAGGTCGCGGAGGTTGACGGGCTGGCTGTAGGTCCGGAACGGCCCGATCGGCATCGCGTCCGCGGAGGTGTTGCCGCGGAGCTTGCCGAGCCGCATGTCGATCGGCATCTGGCCGCCCTCGAAGCCGGCGGGCATCTTGTGCGAGCCCGCGCGCGACTTCTGGCCCTTGATCCCGCGGCCGGAGTAGCGGCCCTTGCCCGAGCCCAGGCCGCGGCCCACGCGCTTGCGGTCCTTGCGCGCCTGGGCGGGCTTGAGGTTCGAGAGGTTCAGCTCGTCGGCCATGGCTAGGCGCTCTCCACCTTCACGAGGTGGGCGACCTTCCGCAGCATACCGGCGAGCTGCGGCGACTCCGTGTGCTCGGCGGTGCGGCCGATCTTGCCCAGTCCGAGCGCGCGGAGCGTGCCGTTGTGCTTCTTCGACTGGCCGATGCCCGAGCGGACCTGAGTGACCTTGAGGGCGCTCACTCGGGCGTCTCCTCCGCGGGAGCAGCCGTCTCTGTGGGAGCGGTCGGCTCCGCCGCGGTCGACTCCGCCTCCGGCTCGGTCGCGGCCGCCGCAGTCGGCGTGTACGAGGCCGGGTCGATTTCCGCCTCGACGGTGACCTCGGGCTCGGCCTGCGGAGCGCGCCAGGGCAGCACCTCGCTGATCGTCTTGCCGCGGTCGCGCGCCACGTCCTCGGGCCGGCGCAGCGACTTGAGCCCGGCGACCGTCGCCTTGGCCATGTTGATCGGGTTCGTCGTGCCGAGGCTCTTCGCGAGCACGTCCCGGATCCCGGCGAGCTCGAGCACCGCGCGCACGCCGCCGCCTGCGATCACGCCGGTTCCCTCCGAGGCGGGGCGCAGGAAGACCCTGGCGGCGTCGAAGCGGCCGAGGATCTCGTGCGTGATCGTCGTGCCGTGCTTCGGCACGGTGAAGAGGTTCTTCTTCGCGTCGTCGACGGCCTTCGAGATCGCGAGCGGGACCTCCCGCGCCTTGCCGTAGCCGACGCCGACGCGGTCGACCTCGTCGCCGATCACGACGAGCGCCGTGAAGGAGAACCTCCGGCCGCCCTTGACCACCTTGGCGACGCGGTTGATCTCGATCACGCGCTCCTTGAGCTCTCTGCTCTCTGCGACGTCCAAGCTGCTCAAAACGTGAGTCCTCCCTCGCGCGCGCCGTCGGCGAGCGCCTTGACGCGTCCGTGGTACAGGTAGCCGCCGCGGTCGAAGACGCAGGTCTCGACGCCGGCGGACTTCGCGGCCTTGGCGAGTGCCTTCCCGACCTCGGCCGCCTGCTCGGTCTTCGAGCCCTTGAAGGTCTTGGCCAGGTTGAGCCAGCTCGCGGCGGCGAGCGTGCGCCCGCCCTCGTCGTCGATCAGCTGGGCGAAGATGCCGCGGTTCGAGCGGAAGACGGCCAGGCGGGGGCGCTCGGCGGTGCCGGCGACCTTGCCGCGGATACGGCGGTGGCGGCGCTGGCGCGCCTCGCGCTTCGTCAGCGTGCTCATGCCCTCTTGCCGACCTTCCTGCGGACGAACTCGTCGCGATAGCGGATGCCCTTGCCCTTGTACGGCTCCGGCGGGCGCACCTTGCGGATGTCGGCCGCGACCTGGCCGACGGACTGCTTGTCCGTGCCCTTGACCACGATCTGCGTCGGCACGGGCACCTCGAACGTGATCCCCGCCGGCGCCTTCTTCACGACCGGATGCGAGTAGCCGACGTTCAGCTCGAGATCGGTGCCGCGAAGCGAGGCGCGGTAGCCGACGCCCTGGATCTCCAGGTGCTTCTCGAAGCCCTTCGTGACGCCCTCGACCATGTTGGCGATCAGCGTGCGCGTGAGCCCGTGCAGCGCACGGTCGTCGCCGCGCTCGGTCGGGCGCTTGACGAGGATCTCGCCCTCGCTCTGCTCGATCTGCATCCGGGCCGGCACCTGCTGGGAGAGCTCGCCCAGCGGGCCGTTCACCTGCACGCGACCGCCCGGGGACAACGCGACGTTCACGCCGGCGGGCACCTCGATTGGCTGTCTTCCGATTCTGCTCATGCGGTTACCAGACGAACGCGACGACCTCGCCGCCCACGCCCTTCTCGGCGGCCTGGCGGCCCG
Source organism: uncultured Gaiellaceae bacterium (assembly GCA_963808915.1). GTDB lineage: Bacteria > Actinomycetota > Thermoleophilia > Gaiellales > Gaiellaceae > CAVTBT01. Next base: position 210,984 of record CAWEHJ010000004.1, read on the forward strand.
TGATCAGGCCGCCGGAGGTGGACAGGATGGCGGTGCCGAGCCCGCCGAGGACCTTCGGCAGCCGGTCCTTCTGCGCGTAGACGCGCCGGCCGGGCTTCGAGACGCGCTTGACGTCGGTGAGGATCCGCTTGCGGTTGCGGCCGAACTTGAGCTCGACGACGAGCGTCCTGTACGGCAGCCCCTCGACCTGCTCGACGCGGAAGTCCTTGATGTAGCCCTCGTCGCGGAGGACGCGGGCGATCTCCTCCTTCATCCGGGAGGTCGGCATCGAGCAGCTGTCGTGCATCGCCTTGTTGGCGTTGCGGATGCGCGTGAGCATGTCGGCGATCGGGTCGGTCAGCACGTCGTCCTCCTACCAGCTCGACTTCGTCATGCCGGGGATCGCGCCCTGGTGCGCGAGCTCGCGCAGGCAGATGCGGCACAGGCCGAACTTGCGGAAGACCGCACGCGGACGGCCGCACCGCTGGCAGCGCGTGTACTCCCGCACCTTGAACCGCTGCGGACGACTCTGCTTGACGCGGAGAGACGTCTTTGCCACTAGCTGTCCCTTCTCTCGGTCGCGAAGGGGAGCCCGAGGCCGCGCAACAGCGCCAGCGCCTCCTCGTCCGTCTTCGCCGTGGTGGTGATGGCGACGTCCAGGCCCCGGATCGCGGGGACGCTGTCGTAGTCGATCTCCGGAAAGATGATCTGCTCGCGGATGCCGATCGAGTAGTTGCCGCGCCCGTCGAACGAGTCCGGGCTGAGGCCGCGGAAGTCGCGGATGCGCGGCAGCGCGATCGAGACGAGCCGGTCGAGGAACTCGTACATGTAGGCGCCGCGAAGGGTCACCTTCGCCCCGACGGCCATGCCCTCGCGCAGCTTGAAGCTTGCGATCGACTTCCGTGCGGTGCGGACCTGGGCGCGCTGGCCGGCGATCGTCGAGAGCTCCTCGATCGCGGAGTCGAGCGCCTTGGCGTCCGTCTTCGCGTCGCCGACACCCATGTTCAGGGTGATCTTCGAGACGCGCGGGACGTCCATGACCGAGCTGCGGCCGAGCTCCTCCTTGAGCTGGGCGCGGAGCCCGCTCTCGTAGAGATCCTTCAGGCGCGGTTTGTAGGTCTCGACGGCGCTCACCTGTCGATCTCCTCGCCGCAGCCGTCGCGCTTGCAGACCCGCACGCGGACGATCTCGCCCTTGACCTCTTTCTCCCGGATCCCGACGCGGGTCGGCAGCTTGCAGACCGGGCAGACGACCATCACGTTCGAGACGGGCAGCGGCGCAGGGCGGTCGATGATCCCGCCCGGGGCGATCTGCTGGCCGCCCATGCGGGAGGCGTCGCGGATCGGACGCGGCCGCATGTGACGCTTGACCACGTTCAGGTTCTCGACGACGACCCGGCGCTCGCGCGGGCGCGACTCGAGAACGCGGCCCTGCTTGCCGCGGTCCTTGCCGGTGAGGATCTGCACGAGATCCCCCTTCTTGATCTTCATCTTGGTTGCCATATCTCTCAGAGCACCTCGGGTGCGAGGCTGACGATCTTCATGAAGTTCTTCTCGCGCAGCTCGCGGGCGACCGGCCCGAAGATGCGCGTCCCGCGCGGGTTGTTCTGGTTGTCGATGATGACGGCGGCGTTCTCGTCGAAGCCGATCAGCGTGCCGTCGTCGCGACCGTAGGGCTTCTTCGTCCGGACGATGACGGCTTTCACCACCTCGCCCTTCTTGACCGAGCCCTGCGGAGTCGCGGTCTTCACGGTAGCAACGATCACGTCGCCGACGCGTGCGTAGCGCCGGTGCGAGCCGCCCATCACGCGGATGCAGAGCAGCTCGCGGGCGCCGGTGTTGTCCGCGACGCGAAGACGGCTTTCCTGCTGGATCACTTCGCAGCCTCCACGACTTCGGCGAGGCGCCAGCGCTTCGTCTTCGAGAGCGGGCGCGTCTCGACGATGCGGACGATGTCGCCTGCCTTCGCCTGGTTCTGCTCGTCGTGCGCGTGGAACTTCGCCGAGCGGCGGACGACCTTCTTGTAGCGCGGATGCGCCTTGATCGTGTCGCACCTTGACCACGATCGTCTTGTCCATCGCGTCCGAGACGACCGTGCCCTGGCGCTCCTGCCTGCGACCGCGATCGTGCTCGGGCTTCTCGAGCCGGACGATCGGCTTCCGCTCCGTCGGCTTGTCGCGCCGCGGGCGCGTCTTGACCGGACGCTGCGAGCGCGGCAGGCGCTTCTTCTTCAGCTTCGGGCCGGACTGCGGCGCGGGCGCGACCTCCTCGGCCGCGGGCGCTGCCTCGGCAGGCTCCTCGGCGGTGGCCTCTTCGGCCGCGGCGTCCGCAGCGACAGGCTCCTCGACCGGGGCTTCGGCGACAGGCTCGGACTCGACGGGCGCCTCCTCGGCAGGCTCGTCGGCCGGCTCGTCGGCAGGGGCCTCCGCCACCGGCTCGGCGGCGGGCTCCTCCTCGACGACCGGCTCGGCTGCGGGCTCGTCGGCCGGAGCCTCCTCGGCTGCCGGCTCGTCGGCGGCGAGCACCTCGGTCGCCGGCTCCTCGGCCGGGGCGTCCTCCGGCTCGGCGGCGGTCGCCTCGGCGTCCTCGGCGTCCGGCCCGGCGGCCGCGACGGCCTCCTCCACGGGCGTCTCCTCCGCCTCGACGGCGGTCTCGTCGACCTGCGGCTCGTCCTTCACGGTCTTCTTCTTCTTGTCAGCCATCTACCTCTTCCCCAGCTCGCGCTCGTGGCGCACGGTCAGGATGCGGGCGATCTCACGCTTGGCGGAACGCAGGCGCGCGCTGTTCTCGAGCGCGCCCGTCGCCGACTGGAACCGCAGGTTGAACAGCTCCTTGCGGCGCTCCCCGAGCGTGACATCGAGCTCTTCGTCGGTCATGTCCCGAAGCTGCCTAGCTTTCAAAGAGATCTGCCTCCCGCTTGACGAACTTCGTCTTCACCGGCAGCTTCTGGCTCGCGAGCCGCAGCGCCTCCTTGGCGAGCGGCTCGGGCACGCCGGCGAGCTCGAACATCACGCGGCCCGGCTTGACCACGCAGACCCAGTGCTCCGGGGAGCCCTTGCCCGAGCCCATCCGGGTCTCGGCGGGCTTCTGCGTCACCGGCTTGTCCGGGAAGACGTTGATCCAGACCTTGCCGCCGCGCTTGATCTTGCGCGTCATCGCGATCCGGGCCGCCTCGATCTGGCGGTTGGTGACCCAGCCGTTCTCGAGGGCCTTGATCCCGAACTCGCCGAAGTGCACCTCCGTCTGGCCCTTCGACAGGCCGCGGCGGTGGCCGCGGTGGTCCTTGCGGAACTTGCGCTTCTTCGGCAGGAGCACTACGCGTCACTCCCGGAGTCGTCGGGCTTCGTGGTCTCCTCGACCTCTGCCTTCGGCGTCGTCGACTCGGGCGCGTCGGCCACCGGAGCCGGCGTCGTCGGCACGTCGGGCTGCACGGGCGGCTGCTCGCGCCCCTCGGCCGAGGTCGCCTGCTCGTCGGTGCGCGGACGCTCGACGTTGTCCTGCTGCTTCGGCTTGTTCTGCTGCGCGCGCGGCGGGCGCGAGCCGAAGCGGCGCTCGCCGCCTGCTCCCCCACCGCCGCCGCTCGGGCGTCCGCCCGGCTTGCCGGGGCCGCCGCCGGGACGACCGGGCCCACCTGGGCGGCGCCGCTTCTGCACGGGGCCGAGACCCTCGCGGTCCTGGCTGCGGCCGCGGCCGCTCTCGCGCGAGGCGCCGAGGCCCTCCGCGGCTCCGCCACGGCGCCGGCGCGCCTGATCCTGGTCGCCGAGACGCGTGTCCTTGCCGGTCTGCACGCCCTCGTAGCCCTCGGGCATGATCTCGCCCTTGTTGATCCAGACCTTGACGCCGATCCGGCCGTAGGTCGTCTTCGCCTCGGCGAAGCCGTAGTCGATGTCGGCGCGGATCGTGTGCAGCGGCACGCGACCCTCGGAGTACGCCTCGCGGCGTCCCATCTCGGAGCCGCCGAGGCGGCCGCCGCAGGTGATCTTGATCCCCTGCGCGCCCGAGCGCATGGCCGAGGCGAGCGAGCGCTTCATCGCGCGGCGGAAGCTGACCCGGTTCTGCAGCTGCTCGGCGATCGACTGGGCGACCAGCTTCGCGTCGAGCTCGGGACGCTTGATCTCGTTGATGTTGATGTGGACGTTCTTCTGGGTGATCGCGTGCAGCTCCTTACGGAGCGCGTCGACCTCGACGCCCGACTTGCCGATCACGATCCCCGGGCGCGCGGTGTAGATGTCCACGGTGATCCGCTGCTTGTCCTTGCGGATCAGGATGTCCGAGAGCCCGGCGTGGCGAGAGCTTCCGCAGGATGTGCTCGCGGATCTTCACGTCCTCGCCGATGTAGGTCGGCGAACTCCTTCTTGCCCACGTACCAGTTGGACTTCCAGTCGTGGATGACGCCGACGCGGAGCCCGCCGGGATGCACCTTCTGGCCCATCAGGCCACCGCCTCCTCAGTCTTCTTGCGGCGCGACGCCTTCGGCTTCGCCTCCGCGGGGGTCTCCGTCGCCGCGACGGTCGTCTCCGCCTGCCTGGGGCGGCGCGCTGGCGCCGATCGACCGCGGCCAGCTCGATCGTGATGTGACAGGTGCGCTTGCGGATCCGGTTCACCCGGCCGCGGGCGCGCGCCTTCCAGCGCTTGAGCGTCGGGCCCTCGTCGGCGTAGGCCTGGAGGATCACGAGCTCGTCGCGTCGAGGACGCCGTGGTTCGCCTCGGCGTTCGCGACGGCCGAGCGCGAGCACCTTCTCGATCTCGCATCGCGGCGGCGCGCGGGGTGAACGCGAGCACGGTCCGCGCCTCGGGCACCGTGCGGCCGCGGATGTGCTCGAGCACGACGCGCGCCTTGCGCGCCGAGAGCGCGCACCTACTTCGCCTGCGCGCGGACGACGGCGTCCGGGCTGCTGCGGTCGCCGCCATCAGCGCTTCTTCACCTGCGTCTGGCGGTCGCCCGCGTGGCCGCGGAACGTCCGGGTCGGCGCGAACTCGCCGAGCTTGTGCCCGACCATCTGCTCGCTGACGAAGACCGGCACGTGCTTGCGGCCGTCGTGGACGGCGATCGTGTGCCCGACCATCTCCGGGAAGATCGTGGACGTGCGCGACCAGGTGCGCACCATCCGCTTCTCGTTCACGGCGTTCATGGCCTCGATCCGGCTCAGGAGCCGCTCCTCGACGAAGGGCCCCTTCTTGGAAGATCTACTCACCTGCGCGTGTCCTTCCCGCGGCGGCGGCCGCGAACGATCAGCTTGTTCGAGTCCTTGTGCTTGTTGCGCGTGCGCTTGCCGAGCGTCGGCACGCCCCACGGGGTGACCGGGTGCCGGCCGCCCTTCGACTTGCCCTCGCCGCCGCCGTGCGGGTGGTCGACGGGGTTCATCGCCGAGCCGCGCACGGACGGGCGCTTGCCCAGCCAGCGGCTCCGTCCGGCCTTGCCGCCGGACTGGTTCTCGTGGTCGGAGTTCCCGACCTGCCCGACGGTCGCGCGGCACGCGAGCGGCACGCGGCGCATCTCGCCGGACGGGAGCGCGCAGGACGGCGTAGCCGGCGTCCTTCGCGACGAGCTGGATCCCCGAGCCGGCCGAGCGCGCCATCTTGCCGCCCTGGCCCGGCTTGAGCTCGACGTTGTGCACGAGCGTGCCGGTCGGGATGTTCTCGAGCGGCAGGGCATTGCCCGGGCTTGATGTCCGCAGCGGGGCCGGATTCGACCTTCGCGCCGACGGTGAGCCGGGCGGGGGCGAGGATGTAGGCCTTGGCGCCGTCGGCGTAGTGGAGCAGCGCGATCCGGGCAGACCGGTTCGGGTCGTACTCGATCGCGGCCACGGTCGCGGGCACGCCGTCTTTCGTCCGCTTGAAGTCGATCACGCGGTAGCGGCGCTTGTGGCCGCCGCCCTGGTGGCGCGTCGTGATGCGGCCGTTGTTGTTCCGGCCGCCCTTCTTCGTCAGCGGCTCGGTCAGGCTCTTCTCCGGCTTCGACTTCGTGATCTCCTCGAACGTGGAGACCGACATGAAGCGGCGGCCGGGGCTCGTCGGGCTTGAACTTGCGGACCGGCATCAGACCTGAGCACCCCCGAAGATCTCGATCGTCTGGCCCTCGCGCAGCTGCACGACGGCCTTCTTCCAGCCGGGGCGCGTGCCCTTGATCAGGCCGCGGCGCTTCGGCTTCGGCTGCACCTTGATCACCTTCACCGCCATCACCTTGACCTCGAACAGCTCCTCGACGGCCTGACGGATCTGCGTCTTGTGCGCGTCCTTGTGCACGCGGAACGTGTACTTGCGGTCGGCGATCTGCGCGTAGCTCTTCTCGGAGACCACCGGCGCGAGCAGGATCTCGTTCGGATGCAATGACATCTACGCCGCCCTCCCCTGGACGAGCGGCAGGGCCGCCTCCGTGATCAGCACCGAGCGCGCCCAGACGACGGACGCGACCTCGAGCTCGGACGGGACGGTGACGAGCAGGCGCGGCAGGTTGCGGAAGGACTTGATCAGCGTCTCCTCCTCCTCGGTCGCCACGACGAGAACCGGCGTGTCCTTGCCCCAGCCCTCGACGAGCGCCCGGGCCGCCTTCGTCGACGGCTCGGTGAACGAGCCTGCGTCGAGGATCGCGAGCGTGCCGTTGGCGGCGTGGTTCGAAAGCGCGCCGCGGAGGGCCGCGCGCCTGGCCTTCCGGTTGACCTTGACCTCGAAGCTGCGCATCACGGGCGGGAAGGCGACGCCGCCGCCCGTGAACTGGGGCGCGCGGGTCGTGCCGGCGCGGGCGCGGCCCGTGCCCTTCTGGCGCCACGGCTTCGCCCGGCCGCCGGCCACGAGGCCGCGGGACTTCGCCCCGCGCGTGCCGGCCCTGCGGGCGTTCAGCTCGGCGCGCACGGTCTCGTGCACGAGGTGCGGCCGGACCTCGGCGCCGAAGATCTCGGCCTCGAGCGTGACGTCCTTGGCGGCCTTGTCGCCGCCGAGCACCGGTGCTTTCGGGGCTGCCATGCCTACGCCACCCTGATCTCGACGAGCCCGCTCTTCGGGCCCGGAATCGAGCCCTTCAGCAGCAGGAGGTTCCGCTCGGCGTCCACCTCGTGGACGACGAGCCCGGTCTGCGTCACGCGCTCCCCGCCCATGCGGCCGGCCATCTTCTGCCCCTTGAAGACGCGGGAGGGAGTGGCCGAGGCACCGATCGAGCCCGGCTTGCGCACGTTGTGCGAGCCGTGCGAGACCGGCCCGCGCGCGAAGTTGTGTCGCTTGATCGTGCCCTGGAAGCCCTTGCCGACCGAGACGCCCGCAACCTTGACCTGCTCACCGGGCTCGAAGGCCTCGACGGTGACGGTCTCGCCGACGACCAGCTCGGAGGTGCCGCGGAACTCGACGAGGTGCCGGTGCGCGGCGACGTCGGCCTTCGCGAGGTGGCCGCGCTCGCCCTTCGAGATCTTGCGGTCGGCGACGGGCTCGAACGCAAGCTGGACGGCGTCGTAGCCGTCCGTCTCGGAGGTCTTCACCTGCACCACCGGGCACGGCCCGGCCTCGACCACGGTGACGGCCGTCACGCCGCCCGTCTCCGGGTCGAAGACCTGGGTCATTCCCAGCTTGCGTCCGAGGATGCCCTTCATCAGAGCTTGATCTCGATGTCGACGCCGGCGGGCAGGTCGAGTCGCATCAGCGAGTCCACCGTCTTCGGCGTGGGGCTGTGGATGTCGATCAGCCGCTTGTGCGTGCGCACCTCGAAGTGCTCGCGCGAGTCCTTGTCCTTGAACGGGCTCCGGATCACGCAGTACACGTTCTTCTCGGTGGGCAGGGGCACGGGGCCGGTGATCGTCGCACCGGTGCGCTGGGCCGTCTCCACGATCTGCGACGCGGAACGGTCCAGCTGCTGGTGGTCGTAGCCCTTCAGCCGGATGCGGATCTTCTGCTGCGCCACGGTTCCTTCCCTACTTCTGGATCTCGGTGACGACGCCCGCACCCACGGTGCGGCCGCCCTCGCGGATGGCGAAGCGCAGGCCCTGATCCATGGCGATCGGCTGGATCAGCTCGATCTCCATGTTGGTGTTGTCGCCCGGCATGACCATCTCCTGGCCCTCCGGGAGCTTGATCGAGCCCGTCACGTCCGTCGTGCGGAAGTAGAACTGGGGCCGGTAGCCGTTGAAGAACGGCGTGTGACGACCGCCCTCCTCCTTCGAGAGCACGTAGACCTCGGCCTTGAACTGCGTGTGCGGCGTGATCGAGCCGGGCTTCGCGAGCACCTGGCCGCGCTCGACCTCCTCGCGCTTGATCCCGCGGAGCAGCGCACCCGCGTTGTCGCCGGCCTGCGCCGCGTCGAGCGTCTTGTGGAACATCTCGACGCCGGTGATGACCGTCTTCGCGACCTTCTCGTGGATGCCGACGATCTCGATCTCGTCGCCGACCTTGATCGCGCCGGCCTCGACGCGGCCCGTGACCACGGTGCCGCGGCCGGGAATCGTCATGACGTCCTCGATCGGCATCAGGAAGGCCTTGTCGACGTCGCGCTCCGGCTCCGGGATGTAGGAGTCGACCGCCTCCATCAGCTCCAGGATCTTCGGCGTCCACTCCGGGTCGCCCTCGAGCGCCTTCAGCGCCGAGACCTGGATCACCGGGATGTCGTCGCCGGGGAACTCGTACGAGGAGAGGAGCTCGCGCACCTCCATCTCGACGAGCTCGAGCAGCTCGGGGTCGTCGACCATGTCCGCCTTGTTCAGTGCGACGACGATGTACGGCACCTCGACCTGGCGGGCGAGCAGGATGTGCTCGCGCGTCTGCGGCATCGGGCCGTCGGCGGCCGAGACCACGAGGATCGCGCCGTCCATCTGCGCGGCGCCCGTGATCATGTTCTTGATGTAGTCGGCGTGACCGGGGCAGTCGACGTGGGCGTAGTGACGGTTGGCCGTCTCGTACTCGACGTGCGCGGTGTTGATCGTGATCCCGCGCTGCCGCTCCTCGGGAGCCTTGTCGATGTCCTCGAACGCGACCGCCTCGCCGCCGCTCGCCTCGGCGAGCACCTTCGTGATCGCTGCGGTGAGCGTGGTCTTGCCGTGGTCGATGTGACCGATCGTGCCGACGTTGAGGTGCGGCTTGGTGCGCTCGAACTTCTGCTTCGCCATTCTGTCCTCCGGTCTCCTTTACGAGCTTCCCTGCGAGTCGACGATGTCGCTCGCGATTGACTGGGGCACGTCCTCGTAGCGCTCGAACTGCATCGTGAACTCGGCGCGACCCTGCGTCATCGAGCGCAGGTCGGTCGCGTACCCGAACATCTCCGAGAGCGGCACGATTGCCGCGATCACCTGGCCGTTGCCGACCGGGTTCATCGACTCGATGCGGCCACGACGGCCGTTGAGGTTGCCCATCACGTCGCCGAGGTACTCCTCGGGGGTCGTGACCTCCACGGCCATGACCGGCTCGAGCAGCTTCGGCTTGGCTCGCTTCATCGCCTCCTTGAAGGCGATCGAGCCTGCGATCTTGAAGGCCCGCTCGCTCGAGTCGACGTCGTGGTACGAGCCGTCGATCAGCTGCACCTTGACGTCCACGACCGGGTACCCGGCCAGGATGCCGGAGTTCATGGCCTCCTGGATCCCCTCGTCGATCGGCTTGATGTACTCCTTCGGGATCTTGCCGCCGACGATCTTGTCCTCGAACTCGTAGCCGACACCGGGCTCCTGCGGGAGCAGGTTGATCACGGCGTCGCCGTACTGGCCCGAGCCGCCGGTCTGGCGGACGAACTTGCCCTGCACCTTCTCGGCCGGCTTTCGCGATCGTCTCGCGGTACGCGACCTGCGGCCGGCCGACGTTCGCGTCGACCTTGAACTCGCGCAGGAGGCGGTCGACGATGATCTCGAGATGGAGCTCGCCCATGCCGGAGATCAGCGTCTGGCCGGTCTCCTCGTCGCTCGCGACGCGGAAGGTGGGATCCTCCTCGGCGAGGCGCTGCAGGCCCTGTGACAGCTTGTCCTGGTCGCCCTTCGTCTTCGGCTCGATCGCGACCGAGATCACCGGGGCGGGGAAGGTCATCGACTCGAGCACGATCGGCGCCGACTCGATCGCCAGCGTGTCGCCGGTCGTCGACTGCTTGATCCCGACGCCGGCTGCGATCTCGCCCGCGCCGATCTCCTCGCGCTCCTCGCGGTGGTTCGCGTGCATCTGGAGGATGCGGCCGATCCGCTCGGTCTTGCCGTTCGTCGTGTTCAGGACCCGGTCGCCCGCCTTGAGCGAGCCCGAGTAGACCCGGAAGTAGGTGAGCTTGCCGACGTACGGGTCGGTCATGACCTTGAAGACGAGCGCGGAGAACGGCGCCTCCATCGTGGCCTCGCGCGTCTGCTCGGACTGGGTCTTCGGGTCGAGCCCCTGCACCGGGGGCACGTCGAGCGGGCTCGGCAGGTAGTCGATCACGCCGTCGAGCAGCGGCTGCACGCCCTTGTTCTTGAAGGCGGAGCCGAGCAGCACAGGCGTGAGCGCGTCGGCGAGCGTGCCGGCGCGGAGGGCGCGGCGGATCATCTCGGGCGTGACGCTGGCCTCGTCGTCGAGGTAGGCCTCGGTCAGCTCGTCGTCGTGCTCGGCGATCGCGTCGATCAGGAGGTGGTGGTACTCCTCGGCCTGCTCCTTCAGCTCGGCCGGGATCTCGACGACGTCGAACTTCTGGCCCAGCTCGTCGGCGTAGACGATCGCCTTCATCTCGACGAGGTCGACAACGCCGCGATGGTGCTCCTCCTGCCCGATCGGCAGCTGGATCGGAACCGGGTTCGCTCCCAGGCGGTCCCGCATCGACTGGACGGACTTGAAGAAGTCCGCGCCGGTGCGGTCCATCTTGTTGATGAACGCGATGCGCGGGACGCTGTAGCGGTCGGCCTGGCGCCAGACGGTCTCGGATTGCGGCTGGACACCGGCGACCGAGTCGAAGACGGCGATCGCGCCGTCGAGCACACGCAGGCTCCGCTCCACCTCGACGGTAAAGTCCACGTGCCCGGGCGTATCGATGATGTTGATGCGATGGTCGCGCCACTCCGCCGTGGTCGCCGCCGACGTGATCGTGATGCCCCGCTCCTGCTCCTGGGCCATCCAGTCCATCGTCGCGGCGCCCTCGTGCACCTCGCCCATCTTGTGGGTGCGGCCGGTGTAGTAGAGGATCCGCTCCGTCGTCGTCGTCTTGCCGGCGTCGATGTGCGCCATGATCCCGATGTTGCGGACCCGGTCCAGCGCGATTCGTGTGGCTGTGGTGCTCATCCCGTCCTTTACCAGCGGTAGTGCGCGAAGGCCTTGTTGGCCTGCGCCATCCGGTACATGTCGTCCTTGCGCTTGAACGCGCCGCCCTGCTGGTTGAGCGCGTCGAGGATCTCGCCGGCCAGCTTCTGGTGCATGCCCTTCTCCCGCCGCTCGCGCGAGAACTGCACGATCCAGCGGATCGCGAGCGTGCGCGCGCGGCGCTGCGGCACCTCGATCGGAACCTGGTAGTTGGCACCGCCGACGCGGCGCGAGCGGACCTCGAGCACCGGCGTCACGGTCTTGATCGCCTGCTCGAGCACCTCGACCGGCGGCTTGCCGCTCCGCTCGGAGACGAGCGCGAGCGCGTCGTAGACGAGCTTCTCCGCGATCGACTTCTTCCCGTCCAGCATCATCCGGTTGATCAGCTGCTGGACGAGGCGCGAGCCGTAGACGGCGTCGCCCTCGACGACCCTCGGGGTGATCTCTGCGCGGCGCGGCACTACGAGCCCCGCTTCGCGCCGTACTTGGAGCGCGCCTGCTTGCGGTCGGCGACACCGGAGGTGTCGAGGCCGCCGCGGATCACCTTGTACCGGAAGCCAGGCAGGTCCTTGACGCGGCCGCCGCGGATCAGGACGACCGAGTGCTCCTGCAGGTTGTGCCCCTCGCCGGGAATGTAGGCGCCGACCTCCATGCCGTTCGTGAGCCGGACGCGCGCGACCTTGCGCAGCGCGGAGTTCGGCTTCTTCGGCGTCGTCGTGTACACGCGCGTGCAGACGCCGCGCTTCTGCGGCGCACCGCGGAGCGCGGGGGTCTTCGTCTTCGCCTTCGGGGCCTGGCGCCCCTTCCGCACGAGTTGGTTGACGGTCGGCATTGCTCCCTGCTGAGGTTCGGACACGACAAAAGGCTGGCCGGGCGAACGCGCCCAGCCAACCAGGCCGGGGGATGGTAGCGAAGCCTGCGCGGGAGCGTCAAACGAGGCGCCGGATCGCGCTTTCGGGCCATAGCCGAAGTGCCGAAAGGTGATTACAGTGAGTGAGACCTACCGAAACCTCTTGCGGCCATGACTTCCTACCTCGCCCTCGGCGCCGCCGGCGCCGCACTCCTCCTCCTGCTCGTGGCGTGGCTGCGAGGGCGAAGCCACGACCGCGTCGAACCCGACCTCGCGGCGGCGCTCGCCGACGTCAACGAGCGGATGGAGCAGCTGACCGGCGATCTGAGCGCGGCGCTCGAACGGGCCCGGGCCGAGGGACGGCGCGGCGCGCGCGCTCGGCGAGCTCTCCGGCTCGATCGACCTGGACGAGGTGCTGACGCGGACGCTCGAGGCGGCGACCACGATCCACGGTGTCGACGCGGCGGTGATCTCCGTGCGCGGCCCGGGCGGCGAACAGGTAGTGGCGGCACTCGGCGTCGACGCGCTCGACACCGAGCGCGCCACGATCGCGACGCCGCCCGACGGCAGCCGTGCCCGGGCGATCCGGGTCTCGTACGTCTACGAGCGCGAGGGCGGTCTCCGGTCGGGGCTGGCCGTGCCGCTGGAGACGGACGGTGAGCCGCTCGGGTTCCTGGCCGTCTACGCGCGGGCGGGGCACGATCTGAACGACGAGGTGCTGACGGAGCTCGAGACGCTGGCCGCGAGCGCCGGGCCGGCCGTGGACAACGCCCGCCGGTTCCGCGAGGCGAGGCAGCTCGCGGACATGGACGCCCTGACCGGGCTGCACAACCGGCGGTACTTCCACGAGACGCTCGCGCGGGAGGTGGCGAGAGCGCATCGCTACGACCGCCCGCTCGCCCTCGCGGTGCTCGACCTCGACGACTTCAAGGCGATCAACGACCGGATCGGCCACCTTGCGGGCGACGCGGTGCTGGCGGAGGCCGCCGAGCGCGTCCGCGACGTCGTGCGCTCGGCAGACGTGGCCTGCCGGGTGGGCGGCGACGAGTTCGCGATCATCCTTCCGGAGTCGACCGTCGACGACGGCGAGGGGCTCTACCGGCGTCTCGGGCTCGCGATGGCGAAGCGGCCGGCCGGCCAGGCCGGGACGCTCGCACTCTCGGCGGGCGTCGCCGGGCTCAGGGCCGAGGACGATGCGGTGTCCTTCTTCGAGCGAGCCGACGAGGCCCTCTACCGGGCGAAGAGCGCGGGCAAGGGCACCGTCGCGGTCGCCGGGCCGAACGAGGCGCCGCCCCCGCCGCCGGCGACCCTCCCACGCTCTGCCCCGGGCAACGCCGGTAAGTGACCCGCCCGAGAACGCGGAAGGGGCGGCACCCGGCCGCCCCTTCCGTCAGCTTGCGGTGAGAGCCCGCTACGACTCGTCGAGCGGAGAGTCCACCTCGGGAATCTCCTCCGCCTCGCCGGCGTCGTGCGACGTCGTCTCTTCCGCGCCCGGCTCGCCGCCGAACGTCAGCCCGAGAGCGTCGAGGTCGATCCCGTCGCCGTCGCCGATCTCCTCCAGCGCGGCCAGGAGCTCGGCCTCGGTCTCGGGCCGGGTGTAGACGGACATCGGCACCGCCTCGGAGGGCGTGATGTCGATCCCGCGGTAGCGCCGGAGACCCGTCGCGGCCGGGATCAGCTTGCCGATGATCACGTTCTCCTTCAGCCCGAGCAGGTGGTCGACCTTGCCCTCGATCGAGGCGTCGGTGAGCACCTTCGTCGTCTCCTGGAAGGACGCGGCGGAGAGGAACGACTCCGTCGCAAGCGACGCCTTCGTGATCCCGAGGATGAGCGGCTCGTGCGTCGCCTGCTCCCCCTTCGCCTTCTTCACCCTGACGTTCTCACGCTCGACCACGATCCGGTCGGCGAGCTGGCCGGGCAGGAGCTCGGCGTCGCCCGCGTTGTCGACACGGACCTTCTTCAGCATCTGGCGGACGATCAGCTCGATGTGCTTGTCGTGGATGTCCACGCCCTGGGAGCGGTAGACCTTCTGCACCTCGCCGACGAGGTAGAGCTCCGTCGCCGTCGAGCCCTTCAGCATCAGCAGCTCGGCGGGGTTGAGCGAGCCCTCGTGCAGCGGGTCGCCGGCCTCGACCGCCTGGCCGTGGACGACGAGCATCCGCGTGCGGCGCGGCAGCTGGTACTCCTTGGCCGGGATCGGCTCGCCGCTCTCGTCGAGGGCGTCCGGCACGACCGTGACCTTCGGGCCGCGGCCGGCCTCCTCCTCGATCTCGATGCGACCCGCCACCTCGGCGAGCTGCGCAGCGCCCTTCGGGTTCCGCGCCTCGAAGATCTCGACGACGCGCGGGAGGCCGTGCGTGATGTCCGCGCCCGCCACACCGCCGGTGTGGAAGGTGCGCATCGTCAGCTGGGTGCCCGGCTCGCCGATCGACTGCGCGGCGATGATCCCGACCGCGTCGCCGATCTCGCAGAGCTCGCCCGTGGCGAGGAACGTGCCGTAGCAGGCACGGCACACGCCCGTGTCGGCGCGGCACTTCAGCACCGAGCGGACGGGGACCATGAAGCCGACGGACGCCTCCTCGAGCGCCTCCTCGACGTCCCGCAGCAGCGGGAGCGTGACCTCGGCGCCCTTCTTGGCGAGCAGCGTCTTGCCCGGCTTGCCGTCCTTCAGGGGCTTGAACACGTCCGTGGCCATGATCCGGCCGGCGACGCTCGTGTTCAGGCCGTCGGCCGTCCGGAGCGGCAGGAGCACGTGGTCCTCGGTGCCGCAGTCCTCCTCGCGGATGATCACGTCCTGGGAGACGTCCACGAGCCGGCGGGTCAGGTAGCCCGAGTCGGCCGTGCGGAGCGCCGTGTCGGCGAGGCCCTTGCGGGCGCCGTGCGTCGAGATGAAGTACTCGAGCACCGACAGGCCCTCCATGAAGTTGGCCTTGATCGGGCGCTCGATGATCTCGCCCTTCGGATTCGCCATCAGGCCGCGCATGCCGGCGAGCTGGCGGAGCTGGTTGAACGAGCCGCGGGCGCCGGAGTTGGCCATCATGAAGATCGGGTTCAGCTCGTGGAGGTTGTCGCGCATCGCGCCCGCGACCTCGTCCGTGGCCTCCGTCCAGATCTCGACGATCTGCTCCTTGCGCTCGCCCTCCGTGATCAGGCCGCGCTCGTACTGGGCCTCCACGCCGGTGACGCGATCCTCGTACTTCTCGAGCATCGCCTCCTTCGTCGGCGGGATCACGATGTCGTTCTTCGAGATCGTGATCCCGGCGCCGGTCGCATAGCGGAACGCGAGGGTCTTGACCGTGTCGAGCACGGTCGCCACCGCGTGCGCGCCGTAGCGGTCGACGAGCTCGGCGATGAACGCGTCGAGCTCCCGCTTCGAGAGCGTCTTGTTCAGGAAGTCGCGGCCGACCTCCTTGCCGAGCACCGCCTCCTGGAGCGCGCGGTCGATCTCGCTGTTCAGGATCACGCGACCCGGGGTCGTCACGATCAGCTCGTCGCCCCACTGGAACTCGACGGGCTGCTGCAGGCCGACCTGCTTGGAGTCGATCGAGAACTCGACCTCCTCCTCGCTGCGGAAGCGCTTCAGGCCGTCGAGCTTCAGCTCCTTCGCCACCTCGGCGGCCGTCTTGCCGACGAGGTCGTGGATGCAGTAGGTGAGGTAGTACGACCCGAGCACCATGTCCTGCGTCGGCGTCGCGAGCGGCCGTCCGTGCGCCGGCGAGAGGATGTTGTTCGAGGAGAGCATCAGGATGCGCGCCTCGGCCTGCGCCTCCGCGGAGAGCGGCAGGTGAACGGCCATCTGGTCGCCGTCGAAGTCGGCGTTGAAGGCGTGGCAGACGAGCGGGTGGACCTGGATCGCCTTGCCCTCGACGAGCACGGGCTCGAACGCCTGGATGCCGAGGCGGTGGAGCGTCGGCGCGCGGTTCAGCAGCACCGGGTGCTCGGCGATCACCTCCTCGAGGACGTCCCAGACCTCGGGCGTCATCGACTCGACGTACTTCTTCGCCGCCTTGATGTTCTGGACGGACTTCCGCTCGACGAGCCGGCTCATGATGAACGGCTTGAAGAGCTCGAGCGCCATCAGCTTCGGCAGCCCGCACTGGTGCAGCTTCAGGTACGGCCCGGAGACGATCACCGAGCGGCCCGAGTAGTCGACGCGCTTGCCGAGCAGGTTCTGGCGGAACCGGCCCTGCTTGCCCTTGAGCATGTCGGAGAGCGACTTCAGCGGGCGGTTGCCCGGCCCCGTCACGGCGCGGCCGCGGCGGCCGTTGTCGAACAGCGCGTCGACGGCCTCCTGCAGCATCCGCTTCTCGTTGTTGACGATGATCTCCGGCGCGCCGAGGTCGAGCAGCCGCTTGAGGCGGTTGTTCCGGTTGATCACGCGGCGGTAGAGGTCGTTCAGGTCGCTCGTGGCGAAGCGGCCACCGTCGAGCTGCACCATCGGGCGCAGCTCCGGCGGGATCACCGGAACGGCCTCGAGCACCATCCAGTCGGGCTTGTTCTCCGACGTGATGAACGCGTTGACGACCTTGAGCCGCTTGATCGCGCGCTGCTGCTTCTGGCCCTTCGAGGTCTTGATCGTGTCGCGGAGGCTGCGCGCCTCCTCGGTCAGGTCGAGGTCGCGGAGCAGGTCGCGGATCGCCTCCGCCCCCATGCCGCCGCGGAAGTAGACGCCGAAGCCGTACGGCGAGCCGAAGCGGTCCTTCAGCTCGCGGAACAGCTGCTCGTCGACCTCGATCTTCTTCGGCTCGAGCTCGCGGAAGAGCTCCCACGTCCGCTCGAGCCGGCGGACCGACTCGACCGCGGCCTCGCGCGTGTCCTCGCGCCTCGACTCGATGTCGAGGTACATCTCGCGCACCTTCTGCGCCCACTGCGCGACGACGTCGAGGTCGTCCTTGCGCGCGCCCGGGAACGAGGCAGAGGTCGTACGCGAGCTCGCGGACCTGGGCCGGGTCCATGCCCGGCTCGGCCGTCTGCGAGGACGTCCTTGAGCAGGCCGTTGCCGACCTCGCGCGCCTTCTCGAGGTTCTTCGCGTCGACGGACGCGACGAGCTCGGCGTCGTCCCCGGCCAGCTCCTCGCCGGCGAGCAGGGCATCGGTGATCTTGTGCAGGCGCTTCGTCAGCGCGCCCTTCTTCGAGCCCGAGGCCTTGTCGATCTCGGCGCGGAGCGGGTCGAGCGCCTCGAAGATCTGCTGTGCGGCGTTCGCGACCTGCTCGAGCTCGCGCGGGGCGAGCTTGCGGTCGTCGCGGGTCGCCGTCTGGCGGACGAGCTCGCGCGATCTTCTTCGAGTCCTCGGTCGTGATCGAGCCCGGCGAGCTTGACGAGGATCTTGCCGGCCGAGCACGCGCACCTCCTCGAGCGTCGGCAGGCCCTGCTCCTCGGCCCAGTTGGCGAGGCCGCGGCCCCAGAAGTCGTCGTCCTCGTCGAAGTCCGTCGTCGAGCCCTTGGCGAAGTGGTCGCGACGGCGCTTGAGTCGGCCCTCGAGCGCGGCCAGCGCCTCGTCACGGTCGACGTAGATCCGCTCCGACTCGCCTTGACCTTGTCCTCCAGGTCGTTCAGGTCGGCGGCACGCTTCTCGACGTCGACGCCCGTGACGATCGAGGCGGCGAAGTAGAGCACCTTCTCGAGCTCGCGCGGAGCGATGTCGAGCAGGTAGCCGATGCGGCTCGGGACGCCCTTGAAGAACCAGATGTGCGAGACGGGCGCGGCCAGGTCGATGTGGCCCATGCGCTCGCGCCGCACCTTCTGGCGCGTCACCTCGACGCCGCAGCGCTCGCAGATGATGCCCTTGTAGCGGACGCGCTTGTACTTGCCGCAGTAGCACTCCCAGTCCTTCGTCGGACCGAAGATGCGCTCGCAGAAGAGGCCGTCACGCTCGGGCTTGAGCGTGCGGTAGTTGATGGTCTCCGGCTTGGTGACCTCGCCGGACGACCAGTCACGGATCTGCTTGCTGGACGCGAGGCCGATGCGGATCGCGTCGAAGTCGTTGATGTCGATCAAGTGCTAGCGCCTCTTTCCTTCGTCGCCCTCTCCGCTGACACGGAGAGGGCAATAGCTGGTTGGTCGTCCTCTAGTCCTCGAGCTCGAGGTCGGCGACTTCCTCGGCGAGCGGGCCCGGCCTGCTCCTGGGCCTCTTCCGCCGCCTCCTCGTTGGGCGTCAGCTGCACGTCGGCGAGGTCGTCGAGCTCCTCGTCGGCGGCGAGCAGCAGCTCGCCGTCCTGGTCGACGCGCTCCTGGCCCTCCTCGACCTCCTCGGCCGTGGGCTGGCGCGCCGCGGCGCGCAGGTTGCCCGGGCGAGAGGTCGATGCCGAGCTCCTCCGCGGCGCGCAGCAGCTCGTCGTCCTCCTCGCGCACCTCGACCTCACGGCCCTCGTCCGAGAGCACGTGCACGTCGAGCGCGAGCGACTGCATCTCCTTGAGCAGCACCTTGAAGGACTCGGGGATCGACGGCTCGGCGATGTTCTCGCCCTTGACGATCGCCTCGTAGGCCTTGACGCGCCCGATCGTGTCGTCGGACTTGATCGTGAGCATCTCCTGCAGCGTGTAGGCGGCGCCGTAGGCCTCGAGCGCCCAGACCTCCATCTCGCCGAAGCGCTGGCCGCCGAACTGGGCCTTGCCGCCGAGCGGCTGCTGGGTGACGAGGGAGTACGGGCCGGTCGAGCGGCGCGTGGATCTTGTCGTCCACGAGGTGGAGCAGCTTGAGGATGTACATGAAGCCGACGGTGACCTTCTGCTCGAACGGCGCGCCCGTCTTGCCGTTGAAGAGGCGCACCTTGCCGGAGGCCCTGCGGCCCGTCGGGGCGATTCGTCGACCTTGATCTTGATCGGCGAGTCGGGGTTCTGCTTCGCCCACGTCGACGAGCGCGTCGTCGACGTCCGCCTCGCTGGCGCCGTCGAAGACCGGCGTGGCCACCGGCACCGGGTTCGGCGCGTTGATCGGCGCCCGCGGGTTGACGCTGCGAGCCGTTCGTCTCCTCGGAGAAGACGCCGTGCGCGGCTGCCCAGCCGAGGTGCGTCTCGAGGATCTGGCCGATGTTCATCCGGCTCGGCACGCCGAGCGGGTTGAGCACGACGTCCACGGGACGCCCGTCCTCGAGGAACGGCATGTCCTCCTCGGGGACGATCTTCGAGATCACGCCCTTGTTCCCGTGGCGGCCGGCGAGCTTGTCGCCCTCCGCGATCTTGCGCTTCTTCGCCACGTAGACGCGGACGAGCTCGTTCACGCCGGGCGACAGGTCGTCGCCGTTGTCGCGGGAGAACGTCTTGACGCCGATCACCTTGCCGCCCTCGCCGTGCGGGCACCTTGAGCGAGGTGTCGCGGACCTCGCGCGCCTTCTCCTTGAAGATCGCGCGGATCAGCTTCTCCTCGGCCGTCAGCTCGGTCTCGCCCTTCGGCGTCACCTTGCCGACGAGCAGGTCGCCCGAGCCGACCTCGGCGCCGATGCGGACGACGCCGCGGTCGTCGAGGTTCGCGAGCGACTCCTCCGAGCGGTTCGGGATGTCGCGCGTGATCTCCTCGTCGCCGAGCTTCGTCGAGCGCGCGTCGATCTCGTACTCGTGGATGTGGATCGAGCTGAGCACGTCGTCCTTGACGAGGCGCTCGGAGAGCACGATCGCGTCCTCGAAGTTGTAGCCCTCGAACGGCATGAACGCGACGAGCAGGTTGGCGCCGAGCGCGAGCTCGCCGCCGTCGGTCGAGACTGCCGTCCGCGATCACCTGGCCCTTCTTCACCTTGTCGCCGAGCTTCACGATCGGCTTCTGGTGGATCAGGGTGCCCTGGTTCGAGCGCATGAACTTCGTCAGCGGGTACTCGTCGCGGGTGCCCCGGCCCTCGACGACGATGTGCTCGGCGTCGACGTCGACGACCGCGCCGTCGCGCCGCGGGCGAGCACGACGTCGCCGGTGTCGATCGCGGCGCGGTACTCGATGCCCGGTGCCGACGAGCGGCGCCTGCGGGATCATCAGCGGCACCGCCTGCCGCTGCATGTTCGCGCCCATCAGCGCGCGGTTCGCGTCGTTGTGCTCGAGGAACGGGATCAGCGCGGTCGCCACCGACACGATCTGCGCCGGCGCGACGTCCATGTACTCGATCTCCTTCGGGCGCGGCCATCACGGCCTCGCCCTCGCTCGAGCGGCAGAGCACCTGGTCGTGCAGGAACTTGCCCGTCTTCTCGTCGACCGGCTCGGAGGCCTGGGCGATCGTGAACTGGGCCTCCTCGGCGGCGTCGAGGTAGATGATCTCGTCGGTCACCTTGCCGCTCTTGACGACGCGGTACGGCGTCTGGATGAAGCCGAACTCGCTCACGGTCGCCATCGAGGCCAGCGAGCCCGATCAGGCCGATGTTCGGGCCCTCGGGCGTCTCGATCGGGCACATCCGCCCGTAGTGCGTCGGGTGCACGTCGCGCACCTCGATCGGCGCGCGCTCCCGGGTGAGGCCGCCGGCGCCGAGCGCCGAGAGCCGCCGCCGGTGCGTCAGCCCGGCGAGCGAGTTCGTCTGGTCCATGAACTGCGAGAGCTGCGAGGAGCCGAAGAACTCCTTCAGCGCCGCCACGACCGGCCGGATGTTGATGATCGTCTGCGGCGTGATCGTGTCGACGTCCTCGGTCGTCATCCGCTCGCGGACGACGCGCTCCATGCGGTAGAGGCCGACGCGGAACGCCTCCTGGATCAGCTCGCCGGTCGTGCGCAGCCGGCGGTTGCCGAAGTGCTCGTACTCGTCGAGCTCGCCGCGGATCGGGTCGCGGTTCAGCTGGATCGCCTCGGCCGCGAAGTCCTTCGACTCCGGGTCGACGCCGAGCCGGGTCGGCAGGTCGACGAGCCGGCGCACGAGCGCGAGGATGTCCTCGGTCGTGAGCACGCGCACGTCGTCGGGCACGCCGACGCCGAGCCGCTGGTTCAGCTTGTAGCGGCCGACCTTCGTCAGGTCGTAGCGCTTGGGGTCGAAGAAGAGCGCCCGCAGCAGGTTGCGCGCGTTGTCGAGCGTCGGCGGCTCGCCCGGCCGCTGCTTCTTGAAGACCTCGATCAGCGCCTCCTCCTCGCGCGTGGAGGCGTCCTTGTCGAGCGTGTTCTGGATGAAGAGCGAGTTGCCGAACAGCTCGAGGATCTTCTCGTTCGAGCTCGTGTCGAGCTCGAACCCGGTCGTCGGGTCCTCCGCCGGCAGCGCCCGCAGCAGCGTCGTGATCGGCAGCTTCCGCTTGCGGTCGATGCGGGCGTACACGATGCCCTTCTTGTCGATCTCGAGCTCGAGCCACGAGCCGCGCGACGGCATCAGGTTCGCGGTGAAGACCTGCTTCGTCGCGTCCTTCGGCTCCATCAGGTACGCGCCCGGGGACCGCACGAGCTGCGTCACGATCACGCGCTCGGTGCCGTTGATGATGAACGTCCCCGCTCGGTCATCATCGGGAAGTCGCCCATGAAGACCCGCTGCTCGCGGATCTCGCCCGTCTCCTTGTTGACGAAGCGGACGGTCATCGAGAGCGGGGCCTGATACGTCAGGTCCTTCTCGCGGCACTCCTGGATGGTGAACTGGGGATCGCCGAACTCGAACTCGCCGAACTCGACGGCGAGCGTGCCGGTGTAGTCCTCGATCGGCGAGATGTCGTCGATCGTCTCGCGGAGGCCCTCCGACTTGAACCAGTCGAACGAGGCCTTCTGGATGTCGATCAGGTTGGGGAGGTCGAGGACGTGCTTCAGGCGTGAAAAGCTCTTACGCGCGCGCGGCGCGACAGCAGTGCTGCTCAAACGCGACAGCCTCCCTTAACGGCGTGCAGATCTACAGATGGGCAGGGTGAGACGGGCGAAACGTGGCGCAACCCCGGAGGGTAGCTGAAACGGCACCTCTCACCGCAAGCGGACAAGCGGCGGGGCGCCGGGGTTGGGCTCAGTGTAGCGGAGGGCGCAAGAGCGCCCTCCGCTACCTGCTCAGGACTCCGGGTCAGGAGGTAGTCGGTCGTCGGCTCGGTGGTCGTCGAGGTCGACGTGGTGCCCTCGTCCGTGTCCTCGTCGTCCGTCGTCATCCGAGGGGGAGAGGACGACGACCTGCTTCGCGACGAGCGTCAGCGCCACGGCGTCGAGCTTGCACGCGCGGCCCTGCACGAGCAGCAGGTCGCCGGCCTTCAGGTCGGCCAGCTTGGCCTTCCCGCTCCGCCGGAACTTCGTCCCGTCGCCGACGGAGACGGTGACCTGCTTGCCGGCCAGCTTCCTGCCGACCCGGTTGCCGCCCTTCACCGCCATGGCGAAGGACGCGTCGCCGGCGCCGGCGAAGTCGCCGACCAGCACGGCTGCGCGGTTCGGCCGGCATTCCCTCTTGCCGTGGCCCTTCTTCTTGCCCTTGTGACCGGTCTCGCCGGTGGTGGTCGTGCCGGTGTCGCCGCCGGTCGTGCTCGTCTCGGCGGCGGTCGTGCCGTTTCGTCCCTTGCCCTTCTCCGCCGGCGCGGCCACGGCCACCGAGACGGCCAGGCCCGCGACGAAGACGGCCACGAGGAGTGCCTTCAGCTTCATGTCTCTCGTAACGGCGCTTCGAGCCGGCGCCTGCACTCCTCCCGCGAGGGAAAACGGCCGGAGGCCGCCCCCGACGGGACGGCCTCCGGCCGAACATGTCGATCAGCGGTGGCGCTATTTGACTTCGACCGAAGCGCCGGCCTCTTCGAGCTGGCGCCTTGATCGTGTCGGCCTCGTCCTTGGCGACGCCCTCCTTGACGGCGCCGGGGGCGCCGTCGACGAGGTCCTTCGCCTCCTTCAGGCCGAGCCCGGTGATCGCGCGCACGACCTTGATCACCTGGATCTTCTTGTCGCCCGCGGCGGTGAGCACGACGTCGAACGCCGTCTGCTCCTCGGCCTCGGCACCGTCGCCGGCCGCCGGCGCGCCGCCGGCCGCGGCGACCGCGACCGGAGCGGCGGCGGTGACGCCCCACTCCTCCTCGATCGCCTTCTTCAGCTCGACGAGCTCGAGCACGGTCATCTTGCCGAGCGTGTCGAGCACCTTCGCGGTATCCGTAGCCATCAGTCCTGCTCCTCCTCTTCCGTGTCCGTGTCCGAGGCGTCGGCAGACGCGTCCTCCTCGGGAGTGTCTTCCGTGTCTGGCGCAGCGACGGGTGCGTCGGCGGCCTCCTCCTCGGGCGGCTCGGCCTCTGCCGACGTGTCCTCGGCGGGTGCCGCCTCGGCGGGGACCGGAGCCTGCGCCTCGCCGCCGAGCTGTCGCCGCTCTCTTCGAGCTGTGCGATCCGAGCGTCGATCAGCCCGACCAGATCGCGGATCGGGGCCGCGAACAGCCCGACGATCTGCGTCAGCGGCGCGGTCACCGCGCCGAGCACCTGGCCGCGGAGCACGTCGACGCGGCGGCAGCTTGGCGAGCTCCTCGAGCTGGTCCGGCCGAGAGCGTGGCGCCTTGCATCACGCCGCCCCGCAGCGCGAGCACCTTGGTGTCGCGTGCTGCGTCGCCGAGCGCCTTCGCGACCGCGACGGGGTCGCCGCCGGTCTCGAGGAACGCGATCGCCGTCGGCCCTTCGAGCAGCGCGAGCAGCGCGTCCGCGCCGGCGGCCTCCGCCGCGCGCCGCGTGAGCGTGTTCTTCACGACCGCGAACCGCGCCCCGGCCTGGAGCAGCTTCGTCCGCAGATCCTCGATCTGCTTGTTCGTCAGGCCGCGGTAGTCGGCGACGATGAGCGTCTCGGACGTGCGGAGCCGCTCCGTCAGCTCGGCGACGACCTGTTCCTTCTCGTCCTTGTGCACCTCTCACCTCCTCGTTTCGTAGATCGAGCCCGCACACAGGCGGGCTCGAAGAAGAGGTGCAGGCACCTGCTCGTCCGAACGCGCCTCGGCCGGTCCTCCGCGTAGCGATCGGGCGCTGGGTGAACCTCCGGTTCCCCCAGACCCCCTCCCCCGGTCCGCCTTCGGCGGACGGGCGGGCTACGCCGCCGGCTGTCTCTGGCGACGGGCGTGTTTACGCGGGTACCGCTTCGCGCTCCTCCTCGAGCTCCTCGACGATGCCGCGCACCTTCGCGGGGTCGACCTTCAGGCCCGGCCCCATCGTGCTCGTCAGCGTGATGCCCCTGATGTAGCGGCCCTTCGCGGCCGCGGGCCTCGCCCGGACGATCTCCTCCACGAGCGCGGCGTAGTTCTCGACCAGCGCGCGCTCGTCGAAGCTCCGCTTGCCGATCGCGACGTGGACGTTCGCGCCGCGGTCGGTGCGGTACTCGAGCTTGCCGGCCTTCGCGTCCGAGACGGCCTTGGCGACGTCGAACGTCACCGTGCCGGTCTTGGGGTTCGGCATCAGGCCGCGCGGGCCGAGGATGCGGCCGAGCTTGCCGACGTTGCCCATCTGGTCGGGCGTGGCGATGGCGACGTCGAACTCCGTGAAGCCGCCCTCGATCTTCGCCGCCAGGTCGGCCGAGCCGACGACGTCCGCGCCGGCCTCCTCCGCCTCCCGGGCCTTGTCGCCCTCGGCGAAGACGGCGACCCGCATCTCGCGACCGGTGCCGTTCGGCAGCATCAGCGTGCCGCGGAGCTGCTGGTCGGCGTGACGGACGTTGAGCCCGAGCCGGAAGTGGACCTCGACCGTCTCGTCGAACTTCGTCGCCGGCGCGTCCTTGAGCAGCCGGACGGCCTCGGCGGGCGTGTAGAGCCGCTCGCGGTCGATCTGCGCGCGGAAGTTGCGATACCGCTTGCCGTGTGCAGCCATTACCTCTCCACCTCCACGCCCATCGAGCGCGCCGTGCCGGCGATCACGAGCATCGCCTGGTCGACGTCGCGCGCGTTCAGGTCGGGCATCTTCGTCTCGGCGATCGAACGGAGCTGCGCCTTCGAGAGCCGCCCGACCTTGACGCGGTTCGGCTCGGCCGAGCCCGAGGCGAGGTTGAGCGCCTCCTTGATCAGGACGGCCGCCGGCGGCGTCTTGGTGATGAAGGTGAAGGAACGGTCCTCGAAGACCGTGATCTCCACGGGCGTGATGCGGCCGTTCTCCTGCGCGGTCTGCGCGTTGAACGCCTTGCAGAACTCCATGATGTTGACGCCGTGCTGGCCGAGGGCCGGCCCGACCGGCGGCGCCGGGTTGGCCTGCCCGCCGGGGATCTGGAGCTTGATGAGTGTCAGGACCTTCTTCGCCATCGCTTCCTCAGTCGATCTTCTTCACTTGGTCGAACCCGAGCTCGACGGGCACCTGGCGCTCGAAGATGTCCACGAGCACCTTGAGCTTCTGCGCGTCGGCGTTGACGTCGACGATCTCGCCGTCGAAGTCCGAGAGCGGGCCCGACGTGACCTTGACGGACTCGCCGAGCGAGAACTGGACCATCGCCTTCTGCGCCGGAGCGCCGGCGATCGCACCGGTGTGGAGGATCCGGTCGACCTCGGCCTGCGCCAGCGGCACGGGCTTCGCGCCCGCGCCGACGAACCCCGTCACACCGGGCGTGTTCTTCACGACCGACCAGGCCTCGTCGTTCAGGTCCATGTTCACGAGCACGTAACCGGGCAGGACGCGCTTCTCGATCTGCACCTTCTGACCGTCCTTGGTCTCGATCACCTGCTCGGTCGGGACGACGACGCGCCGGAAGCGCGGTGCCTGGTTCATCGAGACGATCCGGTGCTCGAGGTTGGCCTTCACCTTGTTCTCGTGCCCGGAATAGGTGTTGATCACGTACCACTGGAACATGTGTCAGCTCACCCGATGAAGACGTTTTGGACGAGTCGGCGGAGGATCTGGTCGGCGCCCCAGAGGTACGCGCCCACGATTGCGCAGGCGATGATCACGACGACCGTGCCCTGGATCACCTGGGAGCGGTTCGGCCACTCGACCTTGCGCAGCTCGGCGTACGACTCGCGGATGAACGTGCCGCGGCGCCGCCTGCCGTACGGCTCGGCCTGGACCTCGATCGGGCCGTCGGCCGCGACCGGCGTGCCGCCGATGCGCGAACGCGCCGCGCGCTGCGCGGGGGCCGAGTCGAGCCCGGCCTCACGGCGCGCGTCGCGGCGCTGTCTGCGGGTCTCCCTCGCCATGGCCTAGCGGGTCTCCCGGTGCATCGTGTGCGATGCGCACCAGCGGCAGTACTTCTTGAACTCGACGCGGTCGGGCGTGTTCCGCTTCGACTTCTGCGACTGGTAGTTGCGTCGCTTGCACTCCGTGCAGGCGAGCGTGATCGCGACTCTGACTCCGGCTGCCATGGGCTGAGAACTTTCGCTGTGTCGGGTGGACGGGTGACTGCGGGTGCGAGTAGCGGCGGCAGGACTCGAACCTGCGACACGCGGATTATGATTCCGCTGCTCTAACCAACTGAGCTACGCCGCCGCGCGGGGTGGGAGTCTAGCAGCAGGCAGGAGGCGATCGGTGACCGCCGATCGCGCTCCTAGGATGCCGGATCGTGATCCGTGTCCCACCACGTCAGGGCGGTTGGCTCGAGGTCGTCTGCGGGCCGATGTTCAGCGGCAAGAGCGAGGAGATGATCCGCCGGCTGCGCCGCGCGGAGATCGCCGGCCAGCGCGTCGTCATCTTCAAGCCGCGGGTCGACGACCGCTTCGACGCGGTCGACGTGGTCAGCCACGCGGGCGTGCGGATGCGCGGTGTCCCGGTCGGCTCTGTCGCCGAGCTCGTCGCCCGCGCGCAGGGGTTCGAAGTGGTCGGGATCGACGAGGTCCAGTTCTTCGAGCGGTCGGTCGTGCCTGCGGCGCTGGCCCTCGCCCAGGCCGGCGCGCGCGTCGTGGCGGCAGGGCTCGACCAGGACTTCCGGCGCGAGCCGTTCGGGCCGATGCCCCTTCTGCTGGCGCATGCCGAGTTCGTCGACAAGCTGCAGGCCGTCTGCCACCGCTGCGGCGGACCGGCGACGACGACGCAGCGGCTCGTCGACGGCCTGCCGGCGCCGTACTCCGGCGACACCGTCGTGATCGGCGCGGCGGAGCAGTACGAGGCACGCTGCCGCGACTGCCACGAGCCCGGCGTGGGCGTCGCAGCAGCCGCGGCGTAGCGGGACTACTTCAGGCCGTTGGCCTTGAGGAAGGACGCCGCGACCCTGGCGGCGGACTTCTTGTCGATGGCAACGGCCTTGTTCATCGCGATCATCGCGCGGAGCGTGAGCAGCGACGACACCTTGTTCACCGTCGCCGTGAAGCGCGTGCCGTTCTCGGCGACGAGCTTCTTGCTCAGGACGGGCGCGACGAACTGGAACCCGAACATGTTCCGCGGCTCGCGCAGCACGACGTACTTCGTCGAGATCAGCTGCGGATCGGTCGTGAAGATCGCCGCGGCGAGCACCTTCTTCTGGTTCAAGAGCGTGTAGGCGCTGATACCGGCGAGCGGCGTGAAGTCGAAGGAGACGCCGTATAGCTTCTTGAGGCTCGTCGCCCAGCGGGACTCGAAGGTCGGGAAGCCGGCGAGCGTCAGGTTCGGCACCTTCTTCAGGTCGCCGACCGTCTTCACCCCGTACTTCGTCGCCGTCGTCCGCAGCACCGCGATCCCGTCACGATCCTGGAACGGCGTCTGCCTGAGGAGCGTCTGCCCGCGCGCGCCGTACAGCCGCTTCGCGAGTGCGTACGTGCCGAGTGCGGTCTTCGGCAGCGTCGTCTTGTGGAACGTGACGCTCAACATGATCCCGGTGTACTCGGGATAGAACGTCACCTTGCCGCTCCGGAGCGACTTGTCGATCAGCTCGGTGGAGCCGATGTTCTCCTTGTAGGAGATCTTGAAGCCCTTGGCCTCGAGTGCCTGCTTGTAGAGCTGGCCGAGGAGGAACTGCTCGGGGAAGTCCTTCGTGCCGATGATGATCGGCGTGGCGGCGGCCTTGCTGTGCGCGGCCGGCGCCGCGGCGGCTCCACCGAGGATGATCGCGACACCCAGTGCGATCGTGAAAGCCGCCTTTGCAGCGCGGCGATTGTGCTTGCGGATCACGCTCTGCCTCCCTTCCGGAGGTGGTCGGAATGGTCCGGGGCCGGACCCTATAGACGTGAGACGCCTGTCACGACATCCGGTTCGAACGTCCGTGTCGGCGCGCGTAGTCCCGCCGGGGTGAGCAGACGCTGCACGAGTCCGAGCACCGTGTCGGCAGCAAGGGCGAGCAGCGAGACGCAGATCGCCGCCCCGACGACGCCCTCGATCCGGTAGGTGGCCTGGTTGACGATGATGTCGCCGAGACCGCCGCCGCCCGCGATCGCCGCGATCGTCGCGGTGGCGACGACGAAGACCGTCGCCGTGCGGATTCCGGCGAAGATCAGCGGCAGCGCGAGCGGGAACTCGACGCGGCGGATCACCTGCCAGCTCGTCATCCCCATGCCGCGTGCAGCCTCGACCGCCTCCTCCTCCACCCCGTCGAGGGCCACGTAGGCGTTCGTGAGGATCGGCGGGATGCCGAGCACGACCAGCGCCACCGTCACGTTGGCGAAGCCGACGCCCAGGAACGCGATCCCGATCGCGATCACTGCCAGGCTCGGCAGGGCGCGGCCGACGTTCGCGAGGTTGATCGCGACGAACGAGCCGCGATGGAGATGACCGAGGAAGACGCCGAGCGGCAGCGCCAGGACGATCGAGATCGCGACCGCGACCACCGACAACTCGATGTGCTCCCAGGTCTTCTGCAGGATCAGCGAACGCTCGTCGACGATGAAGGAGACCGCGTCGCCGAACACCCCCAGCCGCGCGAGGATCATGTCGCCCTCCGCGCGCGAGCCCACGGTGTCACTGTGCGCTCGAGCAGGACGAGCGCGCCGTCGGCGGCAAGGGCGAGCAGCACGGCGAGCCCGCCGGCGACGATGATCTCCGTCTTGAAGTCCTCGCGGAGCGCGAGAAAGATCGGCCGGCCGAGGCCCTCCGGGATCACGAACGCCGCCACGGTCGCGAGCGCGATCGTGGAGACGACGGCGACACGGAGCCCGGCGATCGTCGCGGGCACCGCGAGGGGGAGCTCGACGCGGAAGAGCGTCTGCCTGCGCGTCAGCCCCATCCCGCGCGCCGCCTCGAGGACATCGGGTGGCGCGCTGCGCAGTCCGGCGAGGATGTTGCGGTAGAGAATGAGGAGGGTGTAGCCGACGAGCGCGACCTCGACCGTCGTGACCGTCAGCCCCGTGACCGGGACGAGGAGCTGGAAGAGGGCGAGGCTCGGGATCGTGTAGAGCGCCGCGGAGAACACTCCCACCGGTCGTTCGAGTCGGCGATAGCGGTGGGTGAGGAGCGCCGCGGCGAAGGAGAGGACGAAGCCGATGCCCACAGCGATCACGGTCAGCTTCACGTGGTCGAGGAGGGCCGGCTGGATCACGTCGCCCCAGTTGTCGCGCACCCAGTCGGGGCAGAAGAGCCGGTTCTCGGTCACGCAGCTGCTTCCCTCGCCGAAGTCCGGGATCACGGGGCCGGGCCCCTGTGCGAGCGTGACTCCGGCGCTCATGCCTCCAGCTCCGCCAGCGCGTCGAGGGTGATCGTGCCTCTGGGTCGTCCCTCGTCGTCGGTGACGACGAGCATGCGCGCGCGCTCGGTCAGCAGCAGCGAGAGGGCGTCGCGGAGGGTCGTCGAGCCTGGAGCGGCGGGACCGGTGGCGCCGTCGAGCGGACCGAGTGGCAGCTCGTCGAGCCGCCGGAGGGCAAGCAGCTTCAAGCCGCGGTCCGCGCCGACGAAGCGCGTGACGAAGTCGTCGACCGGGTGCGAGAGCAGGCCCTCGGGCGTGTCGTACTGGGCGAGCACCCCGCCCTCGCGGAGGATCGCGATCCGGTCGCCGAGCAGGATCGCCTCGTCGATGTCGTGGGTGACGAAGATGATCGTCTTGTGCAGCTCGTGCTGGATCCGCAGCAGCTCCTGCTGCAGCCGGGCGCGCGTGATCGGGTCGAGGGCGCCGAACGGCTCGTCCATCAGCATCACCGGCGGGTCGGCGGCGAGCGCACGCGCGAGGCCGACGCGCTGGCGCTCCCCGCCCGAGAGCTGCGCGGGGAAGCGGTCGCGGTAGTCGACGGCGGGGAGGTCGACGAGGTCGAGCAGCTCGTCGCTCCGCTCGCGGATGCGCGCCTTCGGCCAGCCGAGCAGACGCGGCACGGTCGCGACGTTGTCGGCCACGGTCATGTGCGGGAAGAGCCCGACCTGCTGGATCACGTAGCCGATCCCGCGGCGCAGCTCCGTCCGGTCGAGCGAGCGGACGCTCGTGCCGCCGATCGTGATGTCGCCCTCGGTGATGTCGATCAGGCGGTTGACCAGCTTCATCGCCGTGGTCTTGCCGCCGCCGGAAGGGCCGACGAGGCAGCAGATCTCGCCGGCGGGGACGACGAGCGACAGCTCGCGGACGGCAGGCTCCCCGCGACCCGGGTACCGCTTCGTCACGCGATCGAAGACGATCTCGGCGGCGGGGCCGCTCACCCGCGGAAGCCTAGAGAAAGCAGCACCGTGCTCGACCCGGCGAGGTGTGCGGCGTAGGCTCGGACGACGACCGGGACCGCCCTCCGCATCCTCCTCCTCACGCTCGTCACGCTGCCCGCGGGCGCCGGCGCGGCGGCCGGAGCGAACGTACGCGGCACACCCGGGCCCGACCGCCTCCTGGGCACGCCACGCGCCGACGTGATCGACGGCCGCGGCGGCGACGACTTCCTCCACGGCGGCGCTGGCGCCGACGTCGTGTGGGCCGGCGCGGGCGCAGACCGGGTCGCCGTGCAGTACGACCTCGCGCGCGATGCGGTCCGCTGTGGCCCGGGCTTCGACGTCGTCACCGCCGACCTGCTCGACACGGTCGCCGCGGACTGCGAGACGCTGAGCGTGCGGCTGGCTCGCGACACCTCCAGCTCGTTCGGCGCCCAGCACGAGACGCAGGTCGAGCCGGACAGCTTCGCTGCCGGGCGGACGATCGTGACCGCCTTCCAGACCGGGCGCTACGACAGCGGCGGTGCCTCGCTGATCGGCTGGGCGACCTCGACGGACGCGGGCAGGTCGTGGCGATCCGGGATCCTCCCGGGCCTCTCGACGGACGCGGCCGTGCCGGGCCGCTACGACCGGGCGAGCGACCCGGTCGTTGCCTTCGACCCGGCGCACCGCACGTGGCTGATCGGGACGCTCGGGCTGGTGGGCGAGGAGATCGCGCTGCTCGTCAGCCGCTCACCGGACGGCGTCCGCTGGTCGCCGCCGGTCGTCGCGGCGGGCTCCCCCGGCGAGTCGTACGACAAGGAGTGGCTCGTCTGCGACGGCGGCGCCGTCAGCCCGTTCCGCGGGCGGTGCTACCTCGTCTACCTGGAGACGGCCGGCGGCCGGATCGCCATCCGCCGCTCGCTCGACGGCGGCCGGACCTGGTCGGCGCCGGTCGCACCCGACTCGATCGCGGCGCTCGGGCGCTTCCCGAACGGCGCGTTCCCGGTCGTCCGCCCGGACGGGCGGCTCGTGATCGCGCTGACGGTGATGAACCTGTTCACCGCCTTCGACGCGGACGAGATCGCGGCGGTCGTCTCCGACGACGGCGGCGAGAGCTTCGGCCCGGGGTCGGCGCTGGCCCGCGTCTCGGGGGTCGAGTTCAACGGCGTCCGCGCGCCGCTCCTCGTCACGGCGGACGGCGACGCGGCGGGAACGGTCTACGTCGCCTGGGCCGACTGCCGCTTCCGTCCGGATTGCGTCGGCACCGACATCGTCCTCTCCCGCTCTGCCGACGGAATCGCCTGGGAGGCTCCACGCCGCATTCCGGTCGGGCCGCTCGAGCTCGACGAGGAGCACTTCGTCCCCGGGCTCGCGGTGCAGCCGGGGACCTCGGGCGCTTCGGCACGCGTCGCCGTCGTCTACCACTCCTGGCCGCGACAGGCCGGCTGCATCGTCGAGGAGTGCCCCGGGATCGAGGCGTGGACGATCGTCTCGCGCGACGGCGGCCGGACGTGGCGCGCGCGCCAGCGCCTGACCGCGGAGGCGATGCCGCTCGGCTGGATCGCGAACACCGGCCAGGGCCGGATGCTCGGCGACTACGTCTCGGTCTCTTGGGTGGGCGGGCGCCCGGTGCCGGTCTTCTCGGTCGCCTCGCGGCCCGCCGGAGGCGTCCTCCGGCAGGCGATCACCGCGACGACGAGGCTGCCGGCCGCGGTGCGCTGAGCGCGCCGCTTCCCCGCAGCAGGGCGGCGCGAGCGCCGAGATCGGTCTTGGAGAGGTTGCGGACCGAAGCGAGCGCAGCCCGTTGCGGGTCCGGCGTCGGCGTCCCCGTCCCGACGAGCCTGATCGGGGCCAGCCGTCCGCCGGCCCAGGTTCCGTCGGCGTGGAGGCGGACTCGCAGCACAGCGCTCTCGCCGAGCGGGCCGTCGAGCGCGAAGTTCCGGTAGGAGGCGAAGTTGCCGAGGCTGTACGCGATCAGGCGGCCGCGGTACCACTCGGCCGCCCGGAGGAGATGCGGGCCGTGGCCGACGACGAGGTCGGCTCCCGCGTCCACCACGGCGTGCGCGAACGCGATCGGGTCACCGCGGCGCTCGCCGAGGTAGGTCTCGCCGCCGCCTGCGAGGTGGCGATAGGCGGTTCCCTCTGCACCCGCGTGCATCTGGACGACGACGACGTCGGCTCGAGCGGCCGCGGCGCGGACGAGCTGTTGTGCGCCGGCCACGTCGAGCAGGTCGGCTGCCCACGGATAGGGGGCGAAGCCGACAACGGCGATCCGCACCCCGCGCGCGCGGACGACGGCGATCTGCCCGGGCGCGCCGGTGTGCGCCAGGCCGGCGGCGTCGAGCGCAGCGGTCGTGTCGGCCAAACCCACGTCGCCGGCATCGCGAGTGTGGTTGTTCGCGAGGTTGAGAAGCGTGAAGCCACTGGAGCGGAGGGCGCGGGCGAACGCGGGCGGCGCGCGGAATGCGTAGCAGCCGTCGTGGGCCTCGCCGCATTTCGCAGCCGGACGGTCGCTCAAGGCCGTCTCGAGGTTGCCGGTGACGAGGTCTGCCCGGAGGAGCGGGCGAACATGAGCGAAGAGCGCGCTCGCGTCGGCGAGAGGCGACCCGGCATGCCCGAGCGCGATGTCGCCGACGGCGGCGATCGAGACGACCGGCGGCGGCGGTCGCTGCGGAACCGCGTGCGAGAGCGGTTTCGGCTCCGCCGGTGCCGCACCGCGGCCGCCGAGCGCGAATGCAGTCACCGCGATCGGGCCGAGGGCGAGCACCACGAGGGAGCCGAGGGCCGCGAGCCGCGCAGCCGGCGAGACCCGGGAGGTGCGGTAGAGCGTGTAGGGCCGGTCGCGCATCCCGCCGTCCCCGTACGACGGACGGGCTGCGGAACCTCTTTACGGCCCGGTCAGGGCGCCGCGGACGCGGCCGTGGATCGCGAGCTTCCGAGCGAGCCAGTCGAGCTGGTCGCGGTACGCCTTCGTGTCGAGTTCGTGGCCGGCGTCGTACCAGCGGATGTCGGTGCCGTCAGGGGTGGCGGCCGCCAGATCCTCGAGGGCGGCGCGCGGGACGACGGCGTCCTGTCTCCCGTCCTGGAGGAGGAGGCTGCCCGGCCTCGCCCGCGCGATCGCACGGAGGGGGTCGACGGGGCCGAGGAGGCGGCGAACGTCGTCCCGTAGCGCGACGGGTGCCTGCGAGGCATAGACGGAGACCGGTGCCGCCCCGCCTGACATGAGGACGAACGCGCCGATCCGCCGTTCGACGCCGGCGAGCAGCGCCCCCGTCCTGGCGCCCGCGCTCCAGCCGACGTAGCCGAGCCGTGACGGGTCGACCTCGGGCCTGCTTCGGAGCAGGTCGACCGCGCGCCGCACGGCGACGACGTCGCGGACGGCGAGATCCCGCTGTCTGCGGAGGCCCTGTACCGGGGTCAGACCCTGGGACGTGCCCTGCGCGGCCGTGGACGACGGGGCCGTGATCGCGAGCGTCACGGAGCCACGGCCGGCGAGCCACATCGCCTGCACGAGCAGCTGGCCGCGATCCCCGCCGGAGCCGTGCACGTAGACGACGCCCGGCCGCCGCGGCTTTCCGGGCGGCAGTGCGAGGAAGCCCTGCACTCGTCCTCCCGGGCTCGCGAACGAGATGTCGCGGAGCACGACTGGATAGTTCTTGTTCGCCCGGCCCGCGTCGCGCACGGCGAGGGGGCGCGACGCGTCGTAGTCGAACGGCGTCGATGCGGTCGGCGCCGGCGCAGGCGTCGTCTCGGCCGCTTCATCCGATCCGCCGCACCCCGCGAGCGTCAGCGAAAGGGCGAGCGCCGCAGACGCCCACAGCAGTGTCCGGCGGGGACGAGGCACCCGCCGAGCGTAACCGCTACTCCGACTCGCTCCACCAGCCCTGAACCATGTCCGCGTCCTTGTTGCCGTTGCTCGGCCCGCCGAACGCGATCAGCTCGAGTCCGTCCGGACCGGCCTCGAAGTTGCGCATCGTGTCCGGGCCGACCCGCACCGCGTCCCATTGCGCCACATCGTGGATGTCATCCTCGACCTTGACGCGCCCGCTGCCGCCGACGACGACGTAGACCTCCTCCTGCTGCGCGTGCTTGTGCCCGAACGGCATGCGGGCGTTCGGCGCGAGCCGCTGGTAGCTGAGGCCGAACACCTCCGCGTCGATGTCGTCGCGCGCGAAATGCGCCTCGACCGCGGGTGCCATGCCGAACTTCGGCGCCGAGTCCTCGACGTCCGACTTCAGGTTCTTGATCGTGACATTCGTCATCTCCGCTCCAGTCTCGCGTGCTCGTGAGGATGTCTCCGCGCAGATCGGGGGCTACACCTTCGCGGGGCGACGTCGCGCCGGCGGTCAGGGCCGAGGTTGCGCGCCGATCCCGCCGAGCAACGCGCGACACCGCTCGGCCGGGACGAGGTTCCCCTTCTCGTCGTGCAGCGCGGCCGCCTCCTCGAGCGCCGCGACGGCTCCCGCCTCGTCGCTCTGCGCCCGCAGCACCTCCGCGAGCGCGGTCAGCTCGCGCGCCCGCGCTGTCAGGTCGTCGACCGCCGTCCCCGCCGCGGCCTCGCGCGCAAGGCGGACCGCCTCGTCCGGAGAACCCTGCCGAGCGAGCAGCCGCGCGCGGGCGCTCAACCACCTCGGGGAGGTGCCGTAGAGGACGCGCGCCGCCTCGAGGGCCTCCTCGGCGCCCGCCTGCATGCCCGTCTCGAGCAGGACGTGCGCGAGCCTGCTGCGATAGAGGGCGGCATACCGCTCGGCGCCGATCGACTCGACGACCGCGATCGCGTCGCGCAACTCGCGCTCGGCCACGTCGAGCCGGCCCGCGAGCTCCTCCAGCTCCGCCCCGGCGGCGTGCGCCTCCGAGAGCCCGTACGCGAGCCCGAGCTCGCGGCAGATCGCCTTCGACCGCTCGCACCGCTCGCGACCCTCGTCGAACCGGCCGAGGCGCGAGAGGAGATACGGGCCGCCGAGCAGGGCGTCGGCCTCGACGGCGGGGATGTCGTGCTCGCGCGCCCAGGCGAGCTCGTCGTCGAGGAAGGTGAGGACCTCGTCGACCGGCGTGCGGCCGAAGAGCATCGAGCCGCCGACCTCGTTCCACGCGTCGATCTGTCGGCGGAGGTCGCCGGAGGCGATCGCGTGCCGGCGGGCGTGCTGCAGCGCAGCGAGCTGTGCGCCGCGGTCTCCCCCCTGGAGCTCCCCCAGGCCCATCAGCTGCCACGCGTCTGCCAGATCGGCATCGCTGCCGATCCGTTCGAAGGCGGAGAGGGCGCGGGTCGCGAGGGCGCGCACCTCGTCGGGGTCGAGCATCGCCCGCATCCAGGCGACCTGCGCCCGCTGCATGGCAGCGCGCAGCTCCGTGGGCTCGTCATCCGCGGCCCGAGCCTCCTCGATCGCCTCTGCGAGGACGGCATCTGCCTCCTCGAGCGCGCCCCGCTCGCGGAGCCCGCGGCCGAGGTCGGGGAGCAGGAGCACCCGCTCCCGCGGCTCGTGCTCGAGCAGCGCGGCGGCGCGCCGGAGGAGCGAGGCGGCCGCGGCCGAATCGCCGAGCCCCAGCCGGCGTCGGCCGGCGCCCGCGAGCAGCCGCGCGCCCTTCGCCGCGGCGGAGCGCGCGCTGTCGTCGAGACGCCCGAGCTCGGCGGCGTTGCGGTGGGCCTGCTCGTGGTGGTAGCCGACCAGCTCCTCGTGGCCCGCGAGGTTCCCACCCGCGCGTTCCTCGAGCCAATCCGCCAGGCGCAGGTGGAGATCGGCCCTCGACTCCTTCGGCAGCGACGAGTACGCAACGTCGCGGATCAGCACGTGACTGAAGCGGAAGGCGTCGTCGCCCTCGTACAGCGAGCGGTCGGGGCGGACGAGCTCCTTGCGCGCGAGCGAGAGCAGCGTCGCCCCGACGCGCACACCGTCGCCCCGTGGCAGGAGCGCCTCGACGGCGCCGCGGTGGAACAGCCTGCCCTCGACGGCGCCGCGCTGCACGACGGACAGCTCGTCGGGCTCGAGCCGGTCGAGGCGCGCAGCGAGGAGCGCGTGGATCGACGGCGGGACGGCCTCCTCCGCAGCGTCTGGGTCGTCGGCGAGCATCGCCAGCATCTGCTCGACGAAAAGTGGGTTGCCGTCGGCAGTGGAGACGATCCGGTCATGGAGCTCGCGCGGAAGCTCGCGCGCGCCCGGCAGGGCGCCGACGAGTGCGGTGGCGTCGTCCGCGTCGAGCGGCGCGAGCGGATGCAGCGAGGCGTGCCGCCGCGGCGCTGCCCACGAGGGCCGTGCGTCGAAGAGATCGGGCCGGGCGAGGTGCAGGAGCAGGATCGGTACGCCCGTCGAGAAGGCGGCGACGTACTCGAGCAGGTCGAGCAGCGTCGGCTCGGCCCAGTGGACGTCGTCGACGACGACCACGAGCGGCCGCGTCCCGGCGAGCGTCTCGAAGAGGCGGCGGAACGCCCAGGCGGTCTCGTCCGGCGGGCCGGCACCCGCCGTGCCGCCGACCGCGCCCGCCACGAGCCGGGCGGCGGCATCGCCGCGCTCCATCCCCGCGAGCAGCTGTGCGAGCGCATCCTCCGGCTCGTCGCCGGCGACCTGCCGGACGACGTCCGCGAGCGGCAGGTACGTGCGGCCCTCCCCATACGCGACGCATCTTCCGACGAGGACACGCGCGTCGCCCGCGACCGAGGCGACGAGCTCGCGTGCGAGGCGCGATTTGCCGATTCCCGGCGGTCCGACCACCGTCGCGCTGACGCAGGTGCGCTCGCGGACTGCCGTCGCGAAGGCCGCCCTCAGCTCCTCGAGCTCGCCCGAGCGGCCGACGAACGGGCCTGCGATCGGCCGCGCGAACGCGGGAACGTCCGGGCGGAGGCCGACGAGGCGCCACGCCTCGACGGGCGCCGCTTTGCCCTTGGCTTCCACCGGCGCCACGGGCTCCGCGGCGACGAAGTCCCGGACCGCCTCGTACGTTCTCGCGCCAAGTAGCACCTCGCCGGGCCCGGCCGCCTGCTCAAGCCGCGCCGCGACGTTGACGGCGTCGCCGGTCGCCAGCTTCTGGTCGCCCGTGCCCCCGCCGACGACGACGTCGCCGCTGTTCACCCCGGTGCGCGTGACGATGCGGATGCCGTGCCCGGCCTCGAGCGCGAGGTTGAGGCGGTCCAGCGCCTGGGTCGTCTCGAACGCCGCTCGGACTGCCCGGAGCGCGTCGTCCTCGCGGACGGCCGGAACGCCGAAGACGGCCATGACGGCGTCGCCGATGAACTTCTCGACGGTGCCCCCGTGGCGCTCGAGCGTCGACTGGACGGCCTCGAAGTAGCGCAACATGACGCTGCGGAGAGCCTCCGGGTCGAGGCGCTCGCCGAGGGCCGTCGAGCCGACGACGTCGGTGAAGACGACGGTCACGACCTTCCTCGCTAGATCGGCGTGGAACGCCTCGAGCCGCGCGCCGCAACCGTCGCAGAAGCGTGCGTCGTCGGCGTTCTCCCGTCCGCAGGCCTCGCAGGTCACGCACGGAGCCTATGACGGCGGACGGCCGCCGTCCGCGAGACTTTCGGCATGCTCGAGCTCGTGCCGATCCCGAAGCGCGGCCGCACGTTCGCGGCCCGCCGCCGCATCCGGCTTGCGGACCGGGACTCGCGCGGGCGCCTCCGGCTCGACGCGGTCGCCCGCTTCCTGCAGGACGTCGCGATCGAGGACGTCGACGAGACCGGTTGGGGGCTGCCGGACCACCTCTGGTTCGTCCGTCGGATCCGGGTCGACGTGGTCGTGCCGCCGCTCGAGGACCGCGAGGTCGAGCTCGTCACATGGTGCAGCGGGCTCGCCGCGGTCGCGGCCGGAAGGCGCTGGTCGCTGACCGGCGACCGCGGTGGCCAGATCGAGGTCGACAGCGTCTGGATCCATCTCGGCCCCGACCAGCAACCTGCCCGGATCGAGGGCTTCGGCCTCTACGCCGAGGCGACGGACGGCCGCCGGGTCTCGACGCGCACCGATCTGCCCGGACCGCCCGAGGAGAGCCGGCGTTCGCCGTGGCCGCTTCGTGTGGCGGACGTCGACCTGCACGGCCATGTGAACAACGCCGTCCACTGGCAGGCGGTCGAGGACCTGCTCTGCCGCGGCCGCGGCCCGGATCCACGCCTGCCGCTCAGTGCGCGCCTGGACTATCGCGAGCCGCTCGACCTCGGCGACGAGCTCGAACTCGCTGCCGCGGGCGACGCGCAGCGCCTCGACGTCGCGTTCCTCGTCGGCGCCTCGCCGAAGGCGATGGCGAGCGTGGTCGCCGCCGCCGCTACTGGACGAGGCTGAGCATCTTGAACATCGGCAGGTACATCGAGATGATGACCACGCCGACCATCATGCCCACGCCGATCATCATCAACGGCTCGATGATCGAGGTCAGGGCCTGGATCGAGGCGTCGACCTCGTCCTCGTAGAAGTCCGCGACCTTCGTGAGCATCTTCTCGAGCTCACCAGTCTCCTCGCCGATCTTCACCATCTGCCCGACCATCGGCGGGAACACCGGATGGTCGATCAGCGGCTGGGCGATCGCAGCGCCTTCCTGCACCTGCTTGCGCGCGTCGAGCAGCGCCGTCTCGACGACCCAGTTCCCGGCCGTCTGGCTCGTGATCTCGAGCGCCTTCATGATGTCCACGCCAGAGGCGATCAGGGTCGAGAGCGTCCTGGAGAAGCGCGCCATCGCGACCTTGCGGACGACGCCGCCGATCTGCATCGGGATGCGCAGCTTGAAGCGATCCCAGGCGGCGCGGCCGGTCTCGGTCTTCTTCCAGCGTCGGAAGGCCATGAAGCCGCCGATCCCGATCGTGAAGACGAAGACGATCCCCGGCACCGGCAGGAAGCTGAACCAGGGGTGCTTCAGCCCGTTCGACATCTTGAGCACGTAGAGGGTCAGCGTCGGCAGGTCACCGCCGAGCTGGTCGAAGATCTTGACGAAGATCGGGACGAGGAACATCAGCATCCCCATCAGGACGAGCGTCGCGAACGTGAGCACGACCGTCGGGTAGATCATCGCGCCCTTGACGCGCCGCTTGATCTTCGTCTCCTTCTCGATCTGTGTCGCGACCCGGTCGAGCACCGTCTCGAGGGCGCCGGCGGCCTCGCCGGCCTCGACCATCGAGACGTAGAGGCGGTTGAAGACGTGGGGGTGCTCCTCCATGGCCTCGGAGAGCAGGGCGCCGCCCTCGACCCGCTCGCGGACGTCGTCGATCACGCCGGCGAGGTTCTCGTCGTCGGTCTGCTCGCCGAGGATGACGAGCGACTGGACGACGGACAGGCCGGCCTCGATCATCGTCGCGAACTGGCGCGAGAAGATCTGCAGCGACTTCGGCTTGATCTTCTTCGGCCGACCGAACATGTTCGTCGCGTTGGCGGTGCCGCCCGACTTCAGCTCTTCGAGCATCTGGGCGAGCAGGCCGTTGCCGCGCAGCGCCTCGCGCGCGCCAGAGAGGTCAGTCGCCTGGATCTCGCCCGTGAGCTGCATGCCCTGGGCGTTGATCGCGGTGTAGGAGAAGGACGGCATCGGTCAGCTCATCGGCAAATCGGTCGCAGGGCTTGAGATCAACACGGGTTGGGTGAGATGCACCCGGTCGACTTGTCGAAGGTGGTCGAGAGCCGGGTGAGCACGCGACCGGTGCTGATGAGACGGACGACCACCGTCACGCGCTTGACGTCGCGACCGTTCGTCGGCCCGCCGGCTCCGGAGGAGAGCTGGCGGACGTAGGTGTCGATGCGGTACGCGCGCCCGTCCGGGCCCGTCACGCTCGCCTGCACCGGCTGGCACTCGGGCACGCCCGTGGTGCAGCTCGCGTAGGCGAGCTGGCTGCCCGAAGCGACCCAGGCCGCGTCACCTGTGTGGGTTGCGTCGGTCGCTGCGCTGCTGATCAGGCTCGACGAGAGCCCGATCGAGCTGTAGACCTGTCCCCGGTAGAGCTCGAGCTGCTTGTCGGCGAGCGTCTCCGAGGTCGACACCCGCGCCGCGCGCTGGACGGCCAGCGAGCCGGCGTTGAAGGCGCCGAACAGCGCGAGGATGACGATGTTCAGGATCGCCATGGCGAACACCAGCTCGATGAGCCCGAAGCCCGCCTCCTCCCGACGAAGCCGCGCGATCACTTCGCCGAGAAGACGGCGACCGAGGCGGGATCGTTGCCGACGAAGAGCAGCTTGACGACGTAGCGCACGCCGGTCGCCGTGTTGATGAGGGTGACGCCGTGGCCGGCCCTGAGCGTCAGGGTCGCCTGGTTGCGGGCGAAGGAGCCGTCTGCGACGGCGATCGTCGCGCGACCGGGGCTGAGCTTGAGGGAGCGCAGGACGAAGGCCTTGTCGGACTTCGGGAAGCGGCCCTTCAGATCGACGTTCATCAGCTTGCCGTTCACCCGCAGCATCGCCATCGTCGGAGACGTCACGACGCCAGGGGCGACGCTGGAGCCGACTGCGCCGGCGCCGGCCGTTCCGGGAGCGTTGGCGACGCCGCTGGCGCCGCTCGCACCGGACCTGGCCGGCTTGACCGGGTTCAGGGGGATCCCCGCGACCTCGGCCGGAGTGGGCAGCTTCGGCTCCGTGCTGACCTGCTGCGAGAACGGATCCTTCGTCTCGAAACGGCCGAACGACTGGAGCTGGCCGTCGCCGGCCCGGACGGGCTGCTCGGGAACGATCACGACGCCGGCGAGCTCTGCGGTCGCGCTCTTCGGCGCGCGCACGGTGGTCGCAGTGGGGGCACCGACCGAGGTCGGGCCGGCCGCGGGCGTTCCAGCTGCGGGCGTCTCGGTCGTCGCGCCGGGCGCTGCTGCGCCCGCCGACGGCGAGGCGGCGGCAACCGGTGCGGTTGCCGGACCCTTCAGCTGCTTCATCAGCTTCGGCCCCTGGATCACGGCGAGCCCGAGGAGGAGCACGCCGCCGACGACGAGGATGATCTTCTGCTTGCGCTCGCGTGCCGCGCGAGCGTCCTGCTTCTTCTTGGCCATTACGACGTCGCTC
Source organism: uncultured Gaiellaceae bacterium (assembly GCA_963808915.1). GTDB lineage: Bacteria > Actinomycetota > Thermoleophilia > Gaiellales > Gaiellaceae > CAVTBT01. The sequence goes on from CAWEHJ010000004.1 coordinate 252,272, forward strand.
CCGCGGCCACGGCCCCGCTCGGGGAGGTCGTGCCGGTCGAAGGAGTCGAGCCGGGAGTGCCGGCGCCGCCGGGCGCCGAGCCCCCGGCGTAGACGAACGCGTCGAGGGTGACCGTCGCCTGGACGGTCGGGAACTTCTTGTCGGGGTTCTCGGCGATCGCGACCGTGTCGATCGCGAACAGCCGGCCGCGAGCGTCGAGCTTGCCCTTGCGGACCGTCACCTGCTTGCGGAGCTTGTGCAGGAAGGCGTTGACCGCGGTGAACTGGCCGCTCACCAGGACGTTCAGCGGTTGAACGTTGTAGCCCTGGGCCGGGATGACCTGGGACGGTGTGATCGAGTCGAAGGTGACGCCGCTCTCACGAGCGAGGCGATTCAGCTCGAGCACCACGCCGGGCATGTCGGTCCGGCCGGGCACCGCCTTGGTCAGCCGGTAGAGATCGCTGGCGCGGACGCCGACGTCGATCCTCGGCTTGGCGGCGATCGCCGCACGGCGAACCGAGATCTCGGCCTGCGTGGAGTCGATCGTCGTCTGCAGCGTGGCGGACTTCGAACGGGCCGGCGAGACGAGCAGCATCCAGCCGGCGAGTGCGACGATCAGGCCGGCGGCAAGCGCTGCGCCGACGGCGAACTTGGGTTCCTTCAGCTTCGCGGTCACGACGCCTCCCCTGGGCCGCGCAGGCTGGCGGCGATCTCGAACTCGATGACATTGCGGTCGCCGGCCTTGACCAGGCCGCTGCGCGTGAGCGACACGTTGCCCAGCGTCGGGACGGTGGCGACGCGGGCCAGCATGCGTGCGACGCCGGCCTGCGAGTAGGTGCGCCCGACGATCCGGATGCCGGCCGGGACCGTTGCGAGGGCCGTCGGGGCGGGCTTGGCGGTCGAGGTCGCCGCGGCGATGTCGACCGGTGTGCTGAGCGGCGTGGGCACGGTGCCCTGGACGTTGTTCAGCCAGACGTCCTTGGGCAGCACGAGCGAGACGTCGCGGAGCACGCGATCCCAGCTCGCCCGCTTCGAGAGCACGTCGGCGACGACGGCGGCGCGGCGCGCCTGCTCGCCCTTGACGCCCTGATCGATCCCGGCCGCGGTGGGCGCCGGAAGCGTCGAGAGCTCAGCCTGCAGCGCGTCGAGCTCGGTCTGCTTGCTGCCGACCGCCGAGTGCGCCGGCAGGAACATCGCGGCGAGCGCGACGACCGGGACGGCGATCGCGGCCGGGACGAGGATCTGAGTCTTGCCCGGGCGACGGCGCGTGCCGGTCTGCGCGTCGGCAGGCAGGAGGTTGATCGCGCGGATCGGATCGTCCTCGATCCCGAGGCCGATCGCGACCGAGAGCGAGCCGAGCGTGTCGGCGATCGTCGGGTCGGCGGCGACACCGCGGGCGACTACGACGCGGGCGAGCGGATCCCCGTTGCGGACCGGGACGCCGACGAGCGTGTGGAGCGAGTCGGTGAGCCCGCCGAGGTGGGTCGTGCCGCCGGTGACGACGACCTCCCCGATACCCAGGGAATCCTGCTGCTTCTGGTAGAACTGAAGCGAGGAGACGAACTCGCGGGCGAAGAGGGTCAGCTCGGTGCGAACCGCCTCCAGCGCGCGTCCGGCCACCGCCGCGTCGATCCCGGCAGGCAGGTCGCCGCTCAGGGAGAGCTGCGTCTTGATCGCATTCGCCTCGACCGCGCTGATCGAGCACGCGGCGGCGATCGCTGCATCGAGCGAGGCACCGCCCCAGCCGAACACCCGCGTGAACTCGCAGACGCCGGCGCCCGAGACGACGAGTGTCGTCGACTCGTGGCCGATCGACACGACGACGATCGCAGCCTGCTCCGGGCCTGCGTCCGCCGAGTGGGGCTCGACGAAGGCCCGCAGGAGCGCGAATGCCTCGAGGTCGATCCCGTGCAGCTTGATGCCGGCCTTGCGGGCGGCGGACACGTACGGGTCGACCTGCTCGCGCGGGGCGACGACCAGCAGGATGCGCCGGATCACCTCGCCGCTCTCGCCGGCGCGCTCGGAAAGCACGCGGTAGTCGAGGACGGACTCGTTCATCGCGATCGGCAGCACCTCGTGCGCCTTGAAGCGGACGGCGTTGTCGAACTGCGCCATCGTCGGCGACACCGGAGATCTCGAGCGTGCGGACGCCGATGCGGTTCGAGGCGAGCCCGATGCGAACGCCGCGGGTCGGCAGGCTGGCCTCGGCGAAGAAGGACTTCAGCGCGGCCGCGAGCGCATCCTCGTCGCGGACCTCGCCGTCGACGATCAGGCCGGATTCGAACGGCGTGCGCGCGAGCTGCTGCACCTCGGGCACCTCGTCGTTGAGGACGACGGCGGCAGCGAGCTGCGAGGCGCCGATCTTCAGGCCGACGAGGCGCTGGCCCTTGGTCGAGCCGCCGCCGCGCCTCTGCTTGCGCTCCTTCGGGGCGCGCGGCGTGCGCTTGCGGGACTTCTGCTCGGGCTCGTCGTCCGCGGGCTCCTCGGCGACGGCGACCACGGTCTCCGCCTCCGGGTCGGGGATGACGATCTCGGGCTCGACGACGATCTCGGGCGTCGGGCTCCGCTTCCGCGGCGGCCGGCTCCTCGACCGCAGCCTGGGCGGGGTCGATGCTCGACGGCATGGAAATCTCGGGCTCCTCGTGGGTGGTGGCGGGCTCGTCGGCGACGGGCTCCTCGTCATGGATCTCGGCGGCGAGGACCTGCACCGTGTTCGGCTCGACCGGCTCGACGGCCTCGACCGTCTCGACGGCCCGGCGGAAGCGAAGCTCCGTGCGCCAGGTCGGCTCGGCGGCGGGAACGGCCTCGACCGTCTCCGTGCGCTCGCCCGGCCAGACGCGGCGGAACGTGATCTTCGTGCGGAAGCGCGGCTCCGCAGGCGCCTCCGGCAGCGGCGGCGCCTCGACGAAGGCCCGCGCGAAGCCGAAGAGGTTGCGGCGACGCGGCAGCTGGATGATCTCGGCGCCGGGGTGGTCGAAGTCGGCGAAGCCGGTCTCGAGCTCGTAGGTCTCGGGCAGCGCGACGCCGCCGAAGGGCCCGATGCGGTAGAGGCGCTCGCTCATGACGCCGCCACCCGGAGAGTCGCGGACGCCGCGTGCGAGGAGGCACCGTCGGCGACGGCGGGAATCGCGACCCCGGCACGCTCGAGCGCGGTGAGCAGCGCCTCGGGCCGGCTCGACCGGCCGATCGCCTCGTGCACGGAGACGAGGCGGCGCTGCACGAGATCGGTGAGCGACTGCTCCATCGTCTGCATGCCGCGGCGTGCGCCGGTCTGCATGTACGAGTAGACCTGCTCGATCTTCCCCTGGCGGATCAGGTTCCTGATCGCGTCGTCGAGGAGGAGGATCTCGAGCGCTGCGACGCGGCCGTTGCCGTCGGAGGTCGGCATCAGCGTCTGGGTGACGATGCCCTGGAGCGAGTTGGCGAGCTGCATGCGAACCTGGTCCTGCTGCGCGGCCGGGAAGACGTCGATGATGCGGTCGATCGTGCTCGGCGCGCTCTGCGTGTGCAGCGTCGCGAACACGAGGTGGCCGGTCTCGGCCGCGGTCAGCGCGGTCGCGATCGTCTCGAGGTCGCGCATCTCGCCGACGAGGATCACGTCGGGGTCCTGGCGGAGAGCGCCGCGGAGCGCGTCGGCGAAGCCGGTCGCGTCCTGGCCGATCTCGCGCTGGTTGACGATGCAGCTCTTGTGGCGGTGCAGGAACTCGATCGGATCCTCGATCGTGATGATGTGATCCGTGCGCGTCGTGTTGATCTCGTCGATCAAGGACGCGAGCGTGGTCGACTTGCCGGAGCCGGTCGGGCCGGTGACGAGCACGAGGCCGCGCGGCTTCGTGGTGAGCTCGTGGAGCGTCGCGGGCAGCCCGAGCTCCTCGACGGACTTGATCTCCGTCGGGATCAGGCGGAACGCGGCGGCCATGCTCTCCCGCTGGTAGTACGCGTTGACACGGAAGCGGGCGAGGCCGCGGACGCCGTGCGCGAAGTCCAGCTGGCGATTGAGCTCGAGCTGCTTCTGCTGCTCGGTCGTCGTGATGCGGTAGATCAGCTGCCGGGCCATCTCGCTGTCGATCTCGGGGAAGTCGGTGAGCAGCTCGATGTGCCCGTGCACGCGGACGGCCGGGTGCGACCCCGTCGTGAGATGGAGGTCGGATGCCCGCATCTCGACGACGCGCTCGAGGAGGACGTCGATCGAGAGAGGAGTGAGAGGCGGCGTGTTCTGCTCCACGGGGCCTGCTATCGGCAGCCGCCCAGCGGAGCTTGAGCTTTTTGTGGGGAGGTGCTCGGCGGAGCGCCAAGAGGCCGGTTCGGAGTGGCGCGGCAGCCTGGATCCAGCAGGGTCAGACCCTAGGACATGTCTCCGTCGGGCGCGGTTCAGGGTCAGACCCTGGGACGTGTCTGCCCGCGCGGGTTGTCCAGAGACGCCGGCCTCGGCCCGGACGCACTCCGCCCGGCGGCGACCGTCGCTCGACGCCTATCTCTCCTCGCACGCGCGCGCACGCGCGCGAGGGCGAATCCCCCGCCGTGAGGGATGCCGTCCCCCACGGAATCACCCATTCGGGTCTGAGGCCGTTCGACCGCAAGCGCCGATACCACGCCCGTCGGTTCGTTCCATTCCCCACCCTCCCCTCGGAAGGAGCACTACATGTACTTCCTGAACAAGCTGTCAAGCGCGTCAAGAGCGAGGAGAGCGGCTTCACGCTCATCGAGCTCCTGGTCGTGCTGGTGATCATCGGCATCCTGCTGGCGATCGCCGTCCCGTCCTACCTCGGCTTCAAGAAGCGCGCCGAGAAGCAGGCGTCGAACGCCAACGTCCGCTCGGCGATCCCGGCGGCCGAGGCGTACTACTCGGACAACGGCACGTACGTCGGCATGGACCTCGACCGCCCTGAAGGCGATCGACCAGGGCCTCGCCACCCTCGACCGTCACGGGCACGTCGGCCACCGCCTACACGCTGTCCAACACGCAGGGCGCGTGCACCGCTTCGGTCACCGGCCCCGGCGGCACCATCACCAACACCTGCACCTAGTCACAACGGGTTCAGTGGATCGCCGAGGGGCGCGGGAGACCGCGCCCCTCGGTCGTCCAGGGCCCACCACATGCCGTTTCAGCCAACCTTTCACATCTCTCGCCGAAGGAGCTAAAGGTCGCCATGACGCCTGCCGATAGAAGGGCCGTGAGCTTCGCCGCCCCCCTGCAGACCCGCCTCGTCCTCGCGCTCGGCATCATCGCCGCGCTCGGCCTCGCCGTGTTCATGCTGACCCGCGGCGGCACGTCCGGCAGCACGGACGCGACGGTCGCCACTCCCGCCCATACATCGGCCAAGCCGGCGACCGGCGTGCACTCGAAGCCTGCCGTCCACCCGGCGAAGACCGCACCCGCGAAGCCGAAGATCGTGCTCAACCCCGGCCTTCCGGCGAACCTCGCCCGGGCCCTCCGGCGCGACCGCGTCGTCGTCGCAGCCGTCTGGGCGCCGAACGCGGGCGACAAGCAGGCGCTCGCAGAGGCTCGCGCCGGCGCACACGAGGTCGGTGCCGGCTTCGTCGTGCTGAACGTCCTCGAGGAGCGGAAGGCCAAGGCCCTCACTAAGCTCGCCGGGCCGATCTCCGACCCGTCGGTGCTCGTCTTCAAGCGTCCCGGCACGATCGTCCTTCGGTTCGACGGCTTCGCAGACACGACGACCGTCGCCCAGGCCGCGCAGAACGCCGGAGCACGGTGAGCGCGCCGGCCTCGTCGCCGGTCGCCCAACCGCACGAGCTCTTCACCTATCGCGCGCATCGTGCCGGTCGCCCGGTGGTCATCCTCCGCGGTCTGCAGACACCTGGCTCACTCGGTCTGACGATCGAGGCCGAGGTGCATCCGGTGGAGTCGGCGGCCCGCGGCTCGGTGCTTCGCCGTCCCTACCGCTTCGCCTCGCGCGATCAGGCGATGCGTTTCGTCGACGAGGCGCTCCTGGCGCTCGAGTATCTCGACTGCTCGGTTGGGTAGCAGCTCCGCCGGCCTTCCAGATCGGGTAGCGCGTCCACGTCCAGCGCCAGTCCTGCGGGCGCGTAACGAGACCGGCGCGGACGGGATTCCAGAGGAGGTAGAGGATCGTGCGACGAAGCTGCCCTTCGTCGCGGATCGGCGTCGCGCCGAAGCGGCTCTGGAACAGATGCCCGACACGCCCGTGGCGGAGGTTGTAGCGCTGAGCGTGTTTTCCGTGCAGCAGCTGCACGCCTCGTGACAGACCGGGCTGACCGACCTCGACGATCAGATGGACATGGTTCGGCATGTGCACGACGCAGTGCACCCGCCAGCCGTGGCGCTCCTCGGTGTCCTCGAGGCCACGGTCGTAGCCGAGATGATCCAGCAGGTCTTCGAAGATCCGCCGGCCGTCGACACCACGCGCGTAGACGTGGTAGTAGCCGCGCGGGTACTGCAGGCGAAGCGGTCGGGGCACTAGACCGACGCTAGCGCCACCGGCTGGGTCGCGAAAGTCGCCATTCTCGGACGAGTCCGCGGGGCGGTGGCCTCTGGGAGCGCCGTGCACGAGACGAAGACAGCGTGCTCAGTCCGCCGTCGAACTCCGGGCCTGCGACCGCGCAACCGAGGGTCAGACCCTGAGTCGTGGCTAGTTCGCACACGCAGGGCCAGGCCGTGTTCGGGGGTCAGACCCTGGGCCCTGTCCTAGAGCGACACGACCCGCGCGAGCTCCTCCAGGGAGGTCAGGCCGGCCGCGACCTTGGCCAAGCCGTCGTCCCAGAGCGTGCGCATGCCGCCGGCCGCGGCCGAGCGGTGGATCTCGTCGCGAGATGCGTTCGAGGCCGCGAGGCCCTCGAGCTCGTCGTCCATCACAAGCAGCTGGAAGACGCCGATCCTTCCCTTGTACCCCGACCGTCCGCACCGCGGGCAGCCGACCTTGCGGTAGAAGACCATTCCCTCCTTGGAGGCCGCGACGTCCGGCGAGATGCGCGCTGCGACCATGTCTTCGTACGACGGCACATACATCTCGCAACAGTTGGCGCACAGCTTGCGCGCAAGCCGCTGCGCCAGCACGGCAGAGACCGCGGATCCCGTCAGGAACGGCTCGACACCCATCTCGTTCAGTCGCGTCAGGGCACCCGGTGCGTCATTCGTGTGCAGGGTCGAGAGCACGAAGTGCCCGGTCAGCGCGGCCTCGATCGCGATCTTGGCGGTCTCGCCATCCCGGATCTCGCCGACCATCACGACGTCGGGGTCGGACCGCAGGATCGAACGCAGCGCCGAGGCGAACGTCAGGCCCGCCTTGGTGTTGATCTGCACCTGGTTGATCCCGGCGAGCCTGTACTCGACCGGGTCCTCGACCGTGATCGCCTTGATCTCGGGTCGGTTGATCTGCGCCAGCGCGGCATAGAGGGTGGTCGACTTACCCGAACCGGTCGGGCCCGTCACGAGCAACGCCCCGGTCGGCTTGGCGATGATCTCCGCGATCCGGTCACGCATCGCCTCCGACAGCCCGAGCGCCTCGAGAGTCGGGGTCTTCCGCGACTTGTCGATCAGACGCATGACGACCTGCTCGCCCTCGACCGTCGGCAATACGGCGACGCGGATGTCGAGCATGCGGCCGACCGACGCGGCGTTCAGGGAGATGCGGCCGTCCTGCGGCCGGCGTCGCTCTGCGATGTCGAGCTTCGAGATCACCTTGAGCCGGGTGGTGACGCCGTTCGCCATCCGTCTCGGGATGCGCTGCACCTCCCCGAGCACGCCGTCGATGCGTGTCCGCACGACGAGCGCGTCCTCCTGGGGCTCGAAGTGGATGTCGCTGGCGCCGTCGGTGGCGGCCTGCATGATGATGGAGTTGACGAGTCGCACGAGCGGCGCATCCGAGACGCCGTCGTCGACCTCCAGGTCGTCCGCAGTTTCATCGGAGACCACCTCGAGCTCGTCGAGGACGGACTGTGTCTCCAGCACCTCGCTGTTGCGGGTCAGGCGCTCGAGCTCGGCGAGGATGTCCTCGCGGCTCGCGACGTGCACCTCGATCGTGTGCCGCGTGGCGAGGCGGAGCTCGTCGATGCCGTGGATGTCCTCCGGATCGGCGACCGCGACCTGCAGCCGGTCGCCCTGGATGGCGAAGGGCACCGCGACGACCCGCTTTAGCACACGGAGCTCGATCATGCCGAGCGCGTCCGGCGAGACTCTCGTCTCGGCGAGGTCGACGATGGGCAGTCCTCGGCGGCGGGCGAGCGCGCGAGCGATGCCCTCCGGCTTCGCGTGGCCCTCGTCGATCAGTGCCTGCGCGAACGATCCGGCGCCGGCGCGGCCTCTCGCCGCCGCCAGCCGGTCGGCTGCGAGCAACTCGGTGGCCGAGAGCAGGTCGGCGACGAGCTCTGCCACCGTGTTCAGCCCGGGCGCGTCGGCCGCTGACGGGCCGACGCCGCCGGCCACGGGCGCCTTCGTACCGTCGCCGGTGAGCGTCACGGTCCGCAGAAAGGTCTTGGGGTCGAAGCTCATGTCCCTCGAACGAGGTATCGGCAAAAACGCCGTGCGGCGTTAGCCGCAGGCGAGCCATGTCCCAGGGTCTGACCCAAGGTCGTGGCCCGGTTGGCCTACCCCATCAGGTCGAGGTACCAGTCGAGCAGCTCGCCGCCCGCGAACAGCGCGATCACGCCGCCCAGGGCCAGGAACGGCCCGAAGGGGATCGCCTTCTTCCGTGCCGCCATGCCCTGGGTGGCGAACAGGAAGATCGCGGGCAGCATCCCCGAGACCAGGCCGATCATCAGCGCGACCGCGACGTTGCGACCGAGCATCGCGCCGAGCAGCAGCGCGAGCTTGACGTCACCCATCCCCATCCCCGCCGGATACACCAGCAGCGGCAGGAAGAGGAAGACCGCGGCGGCGAGCGCGGCGATCGTCCACTCGAGACTCGGATGAAGCAGCGTCTGGGCGATCAGCACCACCGCCGTCGCGGGCAGCACGATCCGATTCGGGATCAGGCGCCGCTCGAGGTCGATCGCGGAGAGCACGACGAGCACGGCGCAGAAGAAGGCGGCGACGACCGCATCGGCCGTGAGGCCGAAGCGGAGCCCGCACGCGACGACGAGCGCGGCGGTCGTGGCTTCGACGATGGGATAGCGCACCGGGATCCGCTCGCCGCACGAGCGGCAGCGACCGCGGAGGATCGCATACGAGACGAGTGGCAGGTTGTCGTAGGGCCGGATCTCGGTGCCGCAGCTCATGCAGGCCGAGCGCGGCTTCGAGAGCGGCCGCCGGAGCGGCAGCCGCGAGGCAACGACGTTGAGGAAGCTGCCGACGGCGAGGCCTGGGCCGACGAGCACGGCTGCGAGCGCGGCGTTCACGCGACCTCTATCGGCGCGCGTACGACGATGCTTGAGGGCCTACCCGACGTAGTGGCGAACAGGCCCGAGGTTGTACTTGACGATCGGAGTCCCGGGTGCGCCGAACGGCACGTTCACGAACGTCGGGATGAAGTGGAAGAACATGGAGTTGTTGATCACCTCGCGCTCGGCGATCATCGGCCCCTGGATCCAGGTGTTGTTCTCGAAGGTCATGTTCCCGGCTGCGTAGAGGGCGCCCTGGAACGCGGACGACTGCTCGAGCGTGACGCCGGCACCCGTCGTCGCCGGCGTGCCGGTGCCCTTGGCGACGAAGACGAGCACGTTCGTCTGCGCGTCGGTCCAGGCCGAGTCGCAGCCGGTCCCGGCCGCGTTGATCTGCGAGCACATGACCGTCTGCCGGAAGCGGACGGAACCGGTCGCGTAGATCGCCCCGAAGCCCGAATAGCGGATCACGCCATCGCTGGAGAAGTCGATGGCGGCGTCGATCCAGACCGTGCCGTTGACCGTGAGCACCTTCGTCGCGTTGTTCCAGCTCAGCTCCCCGTTCGAGTCGCGCTGCTTGCACGTGTAGCTGTACGCGGGCGTGATGTCGGCCACGCCGGCGGCACCGCCGCTCATCGTCGGGCCCGCACCCGCCGTGCCGAAGTTCGGCGGCGTGCCGGACGTCTGCTGGCACGGCCTGTTGGGACTCGGGCTGGCGTTGTCCCACCACGTCGTGTAGTCGGCGACCGGGGCTGTCACAGCTGCGCCCGTCGACGTCGAGTTCGGCCAGACGCTGTCGACCGAGGTGCAGGGCGTCGGCGGCGCGTGCAGCGGGTTGCTGCGGTACTTGCAGCCGCCGTCGACCTCGATCGTCGAGAGCGGCCTCCCGACGGTGCCCAGGCTGGTCGACGGATGATTGAGGTAGGCGCGGCCCTTGACGATCACGTCGACGTTCGGGTCGACGCCTGGCGTCGCAGGCCCGTAGACGTTCGAGCTGTTGTCCAGGCACAGGTCGCCGCTGACGTAGAACGACGACGTGATGCCCGGGTTGTTCTGGATCGTCTGGTCGCAGGTGTTCGGGTCGCCGTCGTTCGAGCGCGAGTAGACATACCGCCAGGCGTCCGTGTTGGGGACCTGGGAGACGTTCGGCACGAGCGGCAGGTCGGCGCTCAGCGTCCGGGTCAGCGACTGGCCGGGGGCCGTCGGGTTCGGCATCGTCGCGACCGCCGTGAGCCGCCACGTGTAGTAGGGCGGCGTCGAGTCGGTCAGCACGCCGGACCACGTCACAGTGCCAGCGTCGATGGTCGCGGTCTTGGCTGCCGCGGCCATGTTCGTGAAGAAGTCGCCCGTGTGCAGACGCGCGTCCTGGCTGTCCGCCTGTTGGACGGCGCCCAGTTGCGACGCGGCGTTGTCGATGCCCGCCTGCGCGATGTCGTACAGCGTCACGGTCGCGTTCTGCCGCTTGGAGTGCCGCTCGTTCGACGTGGTGAAGAGGATCACGGACGCGCCGAGGATCGCGAGCACGAAGCTGATGCCGATCGCCATGACGAGCGCCATGCCGCGCTCTTCGCGCAGCCTGCCTGCGATGGTCGAGCGAAGGCTCATCTCAGCTCCTCAGGTAGTTCCGGACGGCGATCGAGTCCTGCAGCCGGTAGCGTCGAGACGTATCGGCGGGCTTGGTGTCGATCGGCAGGTCGACGCCCACCTTCGGCAGCGTCCCGGCACTCGGCGAGACCAGCGAGAAGATCGCGTTGGAGGTCAGGTAGTCGGCCCAGCGCACCGAGCCGGTCGCGTTGCACGTCGTCCCGGCCTTGCGGTAGATGGCGTAGCGCGATCCGCTGCCGACGGCGCACCAGGTCGCCGCGTTCGTGCACGTGTAGCCGGCGGCGGCGTCCTCCGAGTAGAGCGTCACCACCGCGTACGCGGTTCCGACCGGCGAGCTCACAGAGGCGCTGCATGAGTTGTGCACCTCCCGCCGCAGCTTGTCGAGCGCGAGCCGCGCGTCCGTCTGCGCCGCGAAGCGGTTTCTCAGGTCGATCTCCGCGTTCGAGCCGGAGACGAACACCGTCGCCAGCGACGCGAGGATGATCGACATGATCGCCATCGACGTCATCAGCTCGATCAGCGTGATGCCCCGCTCTCCTCGGAGAAGCCGGGGGACGCGGTCGCGGAGCGAGGGCACGGCAGAGCGGAGGGTCACGTACTCGTCATCGGCGGACTGCGGCGCAACCGCCACCCCCGGACGGGGGAGGGACAGCTAGCGAAGCGAGACGCCGAGCGGCTCGGGGGCAGGCCCGCTGCCGTTCTCGGAGGCCTCGGACCGCGCGGCCTGCGCCGCCTCGCGCTCCTCGGCCGCCTTGTTCTTCTTCGCGGCGTCGAGCGCGACGAGGAAGTCGTGCCGGTTCGTGGCGGCGTTGGCCGCGATGTCCTCGTCCACGCGCCCACCGAGCACGAGCTCGATCAGCGCCTGCATGAAGGTCTGCATCTCGTAGAACTCGCCGGCGGCGATCGCGTCCTCGATCTCGTCGGAGCGCGCCTCGCGGATCAGGTCGGCGACACGCGCGTTCGAGACCATCACCTCGACGGCCGCGACGCGTCCGCCGTCGATGGCCGGCAGGAGCCGCTGGCTGATCACGCCGCGGAGCACGCCGGCGAGGATCGAGCGGATCTGCTGCTGCTTCTCGGCCGGGAAGAACTCGATCATGCGGCCGAGCGTCTCGGCGGCGTCGACGGTGTGGAGCGTGGCGAAGACGAGATGGCCGGATTCGGCGGCCTGGATCGCGGTGAGCGCCGTCTCGGTGTCGCGAAGCTCGCCGATCAGGATCACGTCCGGGTCCTGCCGGAGCACGCGGCGGAGCGCCTGCTGGAACGACTGGGTGTCGAGCCCGACCTCGCGCTGGTTCACGATGCAGCCCTGGTCGGGATGCAGGATCTCGATCGGGTCCTCGATCGTGACGATGTGCTGCCGGCGCGAGCCGTTGATGTGGCCGAGCATCGCGGCGAGCGTCGTCGTCTTGCCCGAGCCGGTCGCGCCGGTGACGAGCACCAGTCCGCGATGTTCGTTCGCGAGCCGCGCCACGCCCGGCGGCAGCCCGAGCTGATCGAAGTTCGGCACCTCTGCGGGGATGATCCGGAAGGCGAACGAGATCGAGCCGCGCTGGCGGAAGCCGTTGACGCGGAACCTGCGCCCCGAGATCGAGTAGGAGATGTCGAGGTCGCCGGTCTCGTCGAAGTGGGAACGCCGCGCGGGATTCGAACGCGTGACGATGTCGAGGATGCCTTCGAGGTGGTTCTCCTCGAGCGTCGCGATCCCGTCCATGGGCGAGAGATCGCCGTCGTGGCGGAGGATCGGCGGCTGGCCCACCTTGAGGTGGACGTCGCTGGCGCCGAGCTCGATCGCGTGAAGGAGGAGCGTGTTCAGGTCCATGCGGCTCACGACCCACATCGGCACGGGGGGCGCAAGGCTTTAGGAGGTTCTCAGGCGTCGGGGACCGACGGAACCGGGTCGCCGGCGCTGCGGGCGAGGCGGGCGAGGAGCCGGAGCGGCGGCCTGGCGAGCCCGCGGGCGTCGTGCGGGTGCGCCACCTCACCCTGGAGCAGTCCCTCGACCACGCGCCAGACCCGGGGGATCCGGGCGACGGCGAACGTCGTCCGCGGGAAGCGGTCGAGCGCCACCTTCGCGCTCCACGAGGCGGTTGCGTGAGGGTCGAGCGCGGCGGCGAGACGGGCCTCGTACGGGGTCAGACCCTGGGCCGTGCCTTCGGCGGACAGGATCGTTTCGGCCGCGAGCTCGGACGAGACGAACGCCTCGTAGATCCCGTCGCCGGAGAGCGGATCGACGAGCCCCGCGGCGTCGCCCACGAGCAGCGTTCGGCCCGCCGCGGCCGGCGAGCCCACGCGCCGCATCGGCAGCCGGTGGCCGCGGACCCCGACGAGGTGTTCGGGCGCGAGGCCGTACGCCTCGCACAGCCGCGCCAGGTGCTCGCGGATCCGGGGGCCTTCTCCCGCCCAGCCCCCGACGCCGACGTTGACGTGGTCGCCCTTCGGGAAGAGCCAGCCGTAGCCGCCCGGTACGACACCGAGCTCGACCAGCGCGAGATCGCGGGCCGGGGCCAGATCGAAGTCAGCGTAGGACGCGTTACCCTCGAGTGCGACGCCGCGATGAACGTCGAGCGCAATGCCCGCGAGACGAGCGGTGGTGCCGTTCGCGCCGTCCGCTCCGACGAGCACATCCGCCCGGACACGGTCGCGGCCGATGGTCGCCACCACGCCGTCCGGTCCCACCGTCAGGGTTCCGGCCGTGACCCCGTCTCGAAAATCGGCGCCCGCAGCCACCGCCTGCTCGGCGAGGAAGGCATCGAGCCGCCGCCGCTGCGTCATCCGGATGAGCGGCACCCCGTTTCGCCGCTCGAAGCGCTTCCGGTAGCGAAGCCGGACCGCGAAGCCCACGACATCGGCCTCGACCGCGGCGGAGACGTCGCACGGCGCATGGCGAAGCGCCCGGCCGGTCAGCCCGCCGCCGCACGGCTTGTCGCGCGGGAAGCGTTGGCGGTCGAGGAGCAGCACGCTCGCACCGCCCCGCGCGAGCCGGATCGCGGTCGCCGAGCCCGCCGGCCCGGCGCCGAGCACGAGGGCGTCGTAGCGGCGCACGCGGCTACACTACCCCGCTCCGGGAGGGGTTCCCGAGTGGCCAAAGGGGGCGGGCTGTAAACCCGCTGGCTCAGCCTTCAGAGGTTCGAATCCTCTCCCCTCCATCGCATCGCGCCCGCCGCGTCTCCCGCCCCGAGCCGCGGCTAGACTGGGCGCCTTGCCCTCTTAGCTCAGTTGGTAGAGCACCTCCATGGTAAGGAGGGGGTCGACGGTTCGAGTCCGTCAGAGGGCTTGTATCTCCCGGGATCTTGCGGCTTCCCAGGTCACGGCGACTGCCGCCGCGCAGTCCACGTCGCACGCAAGGTCGAGGCGTCCGCCGGCTCGTGCGTGTACTCCTCCTCGACCGCGGTCACCTCGAAGCCCGCTGCTCGGAGGGAGGTTCGGACCTCGGATCCGCGTGGAAGTACTGGCGGTGCTGCTCGCTGAAGGGGTTCCCTTCACGGGGTCGGGTGAGCTCGATCCTGGTGTCGCACGTGCGCGCGCCGGGATCCACGACGCTGCTGATCACGAAGTCGTTCCCAACGGATCGACCCGCGACCGTGGGGTTCGCGACGGTGAAGTTCATCATCGCGTCGGTGTGGAGGTCGAAGACGAGCCAACCCGCCGGCCGAAGGCACCTGGCCACCGCGCCCATCGTCAGCCGCAACTCGTCCGGTGCCAGGTAGTTGAAGCCGTCGAACGTGCAGACCGCCGCGTCGAAGACGCCTTCGACCGCCAGATCGGGGAGCGTCGTCCGGGTCAACGCCACCTCGGGGCCGAGGCGCTCGCGAGCGAGAGCCAGCATCGCGTCGGATGCGTCGACGCCGACGACCCGGTAGCCCCGTGCGACCAGCTCGCCGGCGAGGAGGCCGGTGCCGCAGCAGAGATCGAGCACGGAGCCGACGCCCTCCGGGTCGGCGCTCCAGAGCTCGTGGAGGAACGAGGCCCACTGGCCATGGCAGGGGTCGATGACGATCTCGTCGTAGACCCCTGCCAGCCGCGTGTACGCCTCGACCTGGCTCACATGTCCGTGAGTTCCGGTCAGATTCCGAGGATCTTGGCCTTGGCGGCCGCGAACTCCTCATCGGTGAGCACGCCCTGCGTGTGCAGCTGCGCCAGATCCTGGAGCTTTGCGGCCGAGTCGTCCTCCGGCTCCGGCGGCGCCTGCTGATACTGCACCGGCTGCTGCGCGGCCTGCTGCCGCCTCCTCCTGCTCCCATCTGGCGGACTGACGGCGGTGCACGCGCCCGGACACGGCGGTGGCGGTTCCCGCGACGACGGCGGTGCGGGTTGCCATACGTAGAAGTCCCATATCGCTACCTCTCGATCTCGAAGGGGCGGGGTTAGGTTGTTGCCTCGAACGCTTCCACGACGTCGACCGGGATCCGGATCGAGTCGATCAACACGGCGTCCGCAGCCCGCAGGGCGTCGACCACTTTCCCGACCCAGAGGTTCTCGAACGCGATCAGGAGGGCCGAGCTGTCGGCGGGAAGGTCGTCGCTGACTTCCTCGGCGTCCTCGGGCCCCAACGCTCCCGGCTGCGCGATGTCGACCGAGAGGAAACCCGCGCCATCCTCGTCGATGTCGGAAGCCTTGAGCGTCGTCATGACCCCGTCTGCATCCTTCATCACGAAGAGCAGATCGAGCACGCGAATCGTTCCGTTCTCCACGAGATCCAAGATCGCCGGGGCGATCTGCCCGGTGAACTTGTTGCCCGGAAAACCAATGATGTAGACGTCGACGGGACCGACTGCCATGACCTCTCCTTCTCGGGGACAGCGCTCAAGCTACGTGTTCGCGAAAGCAATCGGACGGTGGAACACGGGCCGTCAGGACTTCGATGCTCTGCGATCATCTTCCGCGAAGCGTAGTCCGGCATCATCCACTGGGGATGATTCCGCCGGTGGTCGGCTCGTCGGCGGGACGTGAACGCGGCCGGCCCGACCGCGCCTTCAACCGCTCGACGGCCGGGGCGCTAGGTCAGAATCAGCGGATCGCCTCCTACGCACTGAACAAGGACGCGGTCGACCACGCGAAGCAGCTGATCGACGCCCACCAGTACGTTCTCCGGTCGCGCTGGCAGGACGTGCAGCCGCGCGCCCGCCAGCAGAACGCGTTCCTGAAGACGCATGAATTTGCGGACTACGCGCTCTGGCACCTCGGCCTGACCGAGGGCGCCGCCGACGAGACGAAGGCGCGCCACGCGTTCGTGTACGGCGACTTCCGGCGGGTGCACCGGATGGGCTTGATCGCCTGCCACTACCGGGCCGCCGAGTGGCGGCACAAGGAGATCGAGCTCGCTGCGCACGAGCTCCTCCAGTATCTGGACGAGAGGAGCCCGCGGCAGCGATGACCGGACAAGCTCGACGCGCCGAACGCAGCGGCCTGGCGCTACACCTGAGTCAGCAGACCCTGTGGAGCCGGTTCGCGCGGAGGTCCGAGGCCCACAGCCCGCCGGCGAACGGCACGTGGTGGTTGGGGCTGAAGGCCACCGGCGCCTTCGTCAGCGTCGGCGGGTTCTCTCCTGCATCGATGCGCGCGAGTCCACCGTTCGCCGTGATCCAGACACCCTCGGCGTCGGCGGAGACGTAGCCCGGCTGCGTCTCCAGCTCGACCACCGAGACTCGGGGTGCACCGGAGGTCGCGATCCGAAGCAGTCGCTGCGCCGGGCGGTTCTGTCGACGAACGGGGCGGCTGCCGAACCATGGTTGCGAGACCCAAGCCGTTCCGGGCGTCAGCGCCAGTGACCACCCGGCGCCGTCGATGCGTCGCGCGAACAGGACACGGCCGTCGGCCGAGAGCTTGACGACGCCCCACCAACCGACGGACCACAGCGACCGTCCGTCGCCGCGCAAGTCGATCACCGTCGCCTGCTCGGGCAGCTCGACCGCCGCGGACGACGGCGTTCCGACTGGGATCGACCTTGTAGACGAACCTCACTCCCGCCAGCTCCGAATGACCGCGCGGGAAGACATCCGCACCGCCGATCCAGACGGCGTCCGACGTGGTCGCGAGCTTGGAGCCGAGCGTCCGCGGGCCGCGAATCGCATGCACGATACGGCCGGTGGCCGGATCGATCCGGAGCAGACGGTCCTGATAGCGACGATCGCTGGTCTCGCCGGTCACCCACAGGGAGCCGAAGCCGAAGGCCAGCTGGTAGGGGTTGATCGGGAGGCGGAGCGTTCGCTGCACCCGGCCCGAACGCGCGTCGACCCGGACGATCGCGCCGCGACCGCCCGGGCGCGCCGCGGCGATCGCAACCCAGAGGGTGCTCTTCTCCAGCAGCAGGAATCCGGGGCGCCCGGGCATCGACACCGTCTGGACGACCGCCGCCCCGGACGCACTCGGACAAGCGGGCGACTGCGGCATCTGCGCCGAGGCGCCGGATCCTGCCTCGGCGACCGCTACCCCGGAGACGATGGCTCCGGCGAGCGCGGCGGCGACCGCGGTCGCCTTGACGTTGGCTCTCGGCCTCATCATTGGTCTACGTCGGTGGATCCGGAAAGGTTCCCTGGGCGCTAACGCTCGACCGTCGAGAGCGCCCGCAGACCGCCCTCCGCCACCGCGCGGTCGACCTCGACGGGGACGGCGTTGTAGCCGGGCACGAACGCGGACGGGTCGCGGGCGAGGAGCCGCATCGAGTGAGCCTGGAGCGCGAAGCCGAGATCCATGATCTGGATCTGGTGCCCGTTCGCAGCGGTCAGGTTCAGCATCTCTCCCCCGGCCAGCACCCGGATCCGGCGACCGTCGGCGAGGACGTACTCGTCGACGTGGTCGCGCAGCTCGACCCGCGAGACCGCCTCCTGCTCGAGTGCCGGCACGTCGATCTCGGTGCCGAAGTGGCCGACGTTGGCGAGCATCGTCCCGTCGCGAAGGTGGGCGAAGGCATCGGCGGTCACGACGCCCGGGCGGCCGGTGACCGTGAAGACGCTGTCGGCCTCCCGAAGCGCGCTGCCGAGTGGCGCCACGCGCATGCCGTCGAATGCCGCCTCGAGGGCGCGCACGGGATCGAGCTCGACGACGGTGACCGAGGCATCGAGCGCCCGCAGCGTCCGGGCGAGGCTCCGGCCGCAGGAGCCGTAGCCGACGACGGCGCAGGTCGTGCCGGCGATCAGGCTGTTCGTGGCCCGCATGAACCCGTCGACGACGGCAGGCCCGATCCCGTGCTCGTTCTCGAACAGCAGCTTGATCGGGCTGTCGTTGATCACGACGACCGGGAACGGCACGCGTCCCTCCAGCTCGCCGACGAGCCGGTTGCGGCCGCTCGTCGTCTCCTCCGTCGCCGCGACGACCCGGCCGCCGCCGCGTTCGACCGTCGTCGCGATCAGGTCTGCGCCGTTGTCGAGGAGCAGGTCGGGATCGCTGCGCAGGACGCGGTCGGCGTGTGCCAGGTGGTCGGCGAACGTGTCCGCCTTGAGGGCGTAGACCCGGATGCCCGGGTCGCGCGCGAGCGCGGCCGCGACCCGATCGTCGGTGGTCGACGGGCTTCCGGTGAGGACGATCTCGGCGCCGCCCGCCCGCAGGACCTCGATCAGGACCGCCGTCTTCGACTCGACATGGAGGCACATCCCGATCCGGCGGCCCGCGAGCGGCCGCTCTCGCTCGAACTCCTCCCGGATGGCGGCGAGCACCGGCATGTTCGCCCGGGCCCACGCGACGACGCGCTCCCCTGCGTCGGCGAGTCCGGGGTCGGCGAGATGGTGCGGCTCGAGCTCGTCCAGGGTCATCGCGGCATCCTCCCACGGCGGTGACCGGCCCAGACGAGGTCGGGGCGGCGGCTCGACCGGCGCGCCGCCGCCCCTCGGGCTCAGGCCGCAGCCGCGCGCTCGAGCTCGTCGAGCTCGATCTTGCCCATCTGCAGCATCGCGGCCATCACGCGCTGGGCCTTCTCGGCGTCGGAATCGCTGAGCAGCTCCGTCAGCCGACGCGGCACGATCTGCCAGGAGACGCCGTAGCGGTCCTTGAGCCAGCCGCACGGCCCCTCCTCGCCGCCCTCGGAGAGGGTGCGCCAGTACCGGTCGACCTCCTCCTGGTCCGCACAGTCGACCTGGAACGAGATTGCTTCGTTGAAGGTGAAGTCGGGGCCGCCGTTCAGGGCGCCGAACGCCTGCCCGTCGAGCTCGAACTCGACGGTCATCACCATTCCTTCGGCCCGCGGGCCGGCGGAGCCGTACCGGGTGACGGCGCCGACCTTCGAGTTCGGGAAGACCGACGTGTAGAACGCCGCCGCCTCCTCGGCCTCGGTGTCGAACCACAGCCATGGGGTGAGCTTCTGCATCTCGTCGTCTCCAGTCGTCGCGGGCTCGTTCCGTCGTTCTACCGACGGCTCGGGCCGCCGGAACTCATCGCCCGGCGGCGTAGCCCTGCATGCCGCGCGCGTTCGCGCCCGCCCGCAGCGTGCCGTCAGGGTCGCGCGCGACCGCGCTGACGCGGCCGAGCGACCACGGCTCCGTCACCTCGAGCTCGTGCCCGCGACGGCCGAGCTCGGCCGCGACCTCCTCACCCCAGCGGCTCTCGAGCGAGAGCGAGCGGGGCCGTGCCTGACGCGGGAAGAACGACGAGGGGAAATGGTCGGAGTGGAAGCACGGCGCGTCGATCGCCGCCTGCAGGTCGTCGCCGAAGACGACATGGCGCAGGAAGACGTGCAGCGACCACTGGTCCTGCTGGTCGCCGCCGGGGGTGCCGAAGGCGAGGTAGGGCTCGCCGTCCCGGAGCGCGAGCGAGGGCGAGAGCGTCGTCCGCGGCCGCGTCCCGGGTGCGAGCGAGGCGGGGAGCCCCTCCTCGAGCCAGAACATCTGCGCGCGCGTCCCGAGCGGCCAGCCGAGCTCGGGAAGGACCGGCGAGCTCTGCAGCCAGCCGCCACTCGGCGTCGCGGAGACGACGTTGCCGAAGCGGTCCGCGATGTCGAGGTGGACGGTGTCGCCGCGGGTCGGCTCGCCTGCCCCCGCCACCGACTCCACCGCGGCTCCGACGGCTTGCGGCAGCCGGCCGCCGCCCGGCCTGAGCTCGCCCGAGGCCTCGCCGCCGACGAGCCGGCGGCGCTCGTCGTTGTACGAGCGCGACAGCAGCTGCTCGAGCGGGACGTCTGCCGCCGGCGAGTCGCCGTAGAACGCCTCCCGGTCGGCGAACGCGAGCTTCGCGCACTCGACGACGGTATGGACGTACTCGGCGTCGGACAGCTCCTCGAGCGGGAAGCCGTCGAGCAGCGCGAGTTGCTGCAGGAAGACGGGCCCCTGCCCCCACGGCTGCGTCTTGCAGACCGTGAGGCCACGGAAGTCGAAGGTGGCCGGCGGCTCGAGGCTCGCGCGCCACGCGGCCAGGTCGCCGCCGGTCAGGAGGCCGCCGTTCGCCGCCGAGAAGCGGTCGATCGTCTCGGCGACGAAGCCGTCGTAGAAAAGCGAGCGCGCCCGCTCCAGCTCCTGCTCGCGCGAGCCGCCGCTCGACTCCTCCACGAGTCGGCGGTATGTGGCTGCGAGAGCCGGATTCCGGAAGAGCGACCCGGGCTCGGGAACAGGCAGGTAGAGCGCCGCCGAGCCCGGCCAGCCGCGGAGCAGCTCCTCGACCGCGACGATCGTGCGCGAGATCCCGGGCACGACGGGGTAGCCCGAATCGGCGTAGCCGATCGCGAACTCGAGCACGTCGGCGAGCCGCCAGGTGCCGAACTCGCCCAGGAGCGAGAGCCAGCCGCCGAAGGCGCCCGGCACGCACGCGGCGAGCAGGCCGGTGCCGGGCACGAGGACATGTCCTTCCGCCCGGTAGCGCTCGATCGTCGCCGCGGCCGGCGAGACGCCCTGTGCACACAGGACGAGGGCCTCGCCGCGCTCGGCCGACCAGAAGATCGCGGGCAGGTCGCCGCCCGGGCCGTTCAGATGCGGCTCGACGACCTGGAGCGTGAAGCCGGTCGCCACGGCGGCGTCGAAGGCGTTGCCGCCGCGCTCGAGCACGGCCATCCCGGCGGCGGTCGCGAGCCAGTGGGTCGACGCGACCATCCCGAACGTGCCCTGGAGCTCCGGCCGGGTCGTGAACGTCATGCGCGCTCCGCCGCCAGGTCGAGCGGCGTCGGCGCCTCGCCCCCGGCTCCGACGAGATGGCACGCCACCGAGTGGCCCGGCGCGACGATTCGCAGCTCGGGCTCCTCCTCCACCGACTGCGGCGCCGAGCGCGGCGGCGAGCGGGCAGCGCGTCCGAAAACGGCAGCCGGAGGGCGGGGCGAGCGGGCTCGGCACGTCGCCCTCGAGCACGATCCGCGTGCGCGAGCGCTGCTCGACGGGATCCGGCGTGACCGCGGCCGAGAGGAGCGCCTGCGTGTACGGGTGCCGCGGCGCCGCGAAGAGCTCCTCGGTCGGCGCCTCCTCGACGAGCTTGCCGAGGTACATCACCGCGACCCGGTCGCAGAGGAACTCGACCGTGGCCAGGTCGTGCGTGATGAAGAGGCACGAGAACCCGAGGTCGCGCTGGAGGTCGCGCAGCAGGTTGAGGATCGCCGCCTGCACGGAGACGTCGAGCGCCGAGACGGGCTCGTCCGCGATCAAGAGCGACGGCCGCACCGAGAGCGCCCGCGCGAGCCCGATCCGCTGCCGCTGCCCGCCCGAGAGCTCGTGCGGGTAGCGGTGGCGTAGCTCCGGCACGCAGCCCGACCTGATCGAAGAGCTGGACGACGTGCCGGTCGAGGTCGCGGCGCTTCGCGATCCTGTGCAGGCGGAGCGGCTCGCCGACGATCGCGCCGGTCGTCATCCGCGGGTTCAGCGACGAGTACGGGTCCTGGAAGACCATGTGCACCTCGCGCCGCAGCGGCCGCATCGCGCGCCGCGAGATGTGGGTCACGTCGGTGCCGCGGATCCGGATCGTGCCGGCGGTCGGTTCGACGAGCCGCGCGACGCAGTTGGCGACGGTCGACTTGCCGCTCCCCGACTCGCCGACCAGGCCGAACATCTCACCCGCGCCGATCCGCAGCGAGACGCCGTCGACGGCGTGGACGATGCCGCTGCCGCCCAGCAGCTGCGAGCCCGCGCTGAAGTGCTTCACGAGCCCCTCCACCTCGAGCACCGGCGCGTCGCTCATCCGCTCCCCGGATGGAAGCACGCGACGAGGTGATCGGGCCGCACCTCCCGCAGCTCGGGCACGGACGAGCGCGACTGCTCGTCGGCGCGCGGGCAGCGCTCGGCGAACGCGCAGTACGGCAGCGGGTCCGACAGCCGCGGCACGAGTCCCGGGATCTCCTGCAGCCGCTCGACCCCGCGCCGGGGGATCGCGCCGAGCAACCCGATCGTGTACGGGTGCTGCGGGTGCGCGTAGAGCTCGTGTACGAGCGCCTCCTCCGCCTTGCGGCCCGCGTACATGACGATGACGCGGTCGGCGATGTCGGCGACGACGCCGAGGTTGTGCGTGATCAGGACGATCGCAGTCCCGAGCCGGTCGCGGATATCGCGCATCAGGTCGAGGATGCCCGCCTGGATCGTGACGTCGAGCGCCGTCGTCGGCTCGTCGGCGATCAGGATCTTCGGGTCGCAGGCGAGCGCGATCGCGATCATCACCCGCTGGCGCATCCCGCCCGAGAGCTGATGCGGGTACTCGCTCACCCGGCGCGCGGGCGCGGGGATGCGGACGAGGTCGAGCAGCTCGATCGCCCGTGCGTGCGCGTCCTTCCGCGAGGCGCCGAGGTGGTGCCGCAGCACCTCGCCGATCTGCTTGCCGACCGTGAACGACGGGTTGAGCGAGGTCATCGGCTCCTGGAAGACGAAGGAGATCTCGCGGCCGCGGATCCGGCCCAGCTGGGACGAGGAGGCGGCGAGCAGGTCGGTCCCGGCGAAGACGGCGCTGCCCGTGACGACGGCCGTCTCCGGCAGCAGCCGCAGCAGCGACATCATCGTCACGGACTTGCCACAGCCGGACTCGCCGACGATCCCGAGCACCTCCCGCTCGCCGAGCGCGAACGAGAAGCGGTCGACCGCGTGCGAGGTGCCGTCGTCCGTCTCGAAGCGCACGGACAGGTCCTGGACGTCCAGCAGCGGGTCCGGCATCAGCGGGTCGTCCGCGGGTCGAGGACGTCGCGCAGGCCGTCGCCGAGCAGGTTGAACGAGAGCGAGCAGAGGAAGATCGCCAGACCCGGGTAGACAGCGAGCCACGGCGCCTGCGAGAGGTAGCTCTGGGCGTCCGCGAGCATCACGCCCCACGACGGCGTCGGCGGCTGCACGCCGAGGCCGAGGAACGAGAGCACCGCCTCGCCGATGATCGCGGCCGGGATCGTCACCGTCGCCTGGACGAGCAGCGTCGAGGTCATGTTCGGGACGATGTGGCGGAAGATGACCGTCGTATCACGGGCGCCGTTCGCGACAGCGGCGCGGACGTAGTCCTCCTCCCGCAGCCCCAACGTCTCGCCGCGCGCCACCCGGACGAACACCGGCGCGGCGCCGACGCCGAGGGCGATCGTCGCGTTGAGCAGCGACGGGCCGAGGATCGCCGCCAGCCCGACCGCGAGGATCAGGAACGGAAACGCGAGCACGACGTCCGTGAGCCGGGAGATGACCGGGTCGATCCAGCCGCGGTAGTAGCCGGCGACGAGCCCGATCGGCACGCCGATCGCCATGGCCAGAGCGGTGGCCAGCACGCCGGCCTGGATCGACGCGCGCGCGCCCCAGATGAGGCGCGAGAAGATGTCGCGACCCAGCTCGTCCGTGCCGAGCAGGTGGTCCCACGAGGGCTTGGTCAGAATCGCGTCGAAGTCGACCTCCGAGGGCGAATACGGGGCGATCAGCGGCGCGAAGATCGCCGCGAGCACGAAGATCGCCGCGACGACGAAGCCCACGATCGCGAACGGCCGGCGCGCGAGCCGCCGCCGCAGCAGCCGGCGGCGCCGGGCGCGGGGCGAGAGGGCGTCGGAGGCGGCGAGGTCGACGGCACTCATGCGGGCTTCGCCACGATCCTGATCCGCGGATTCAGCAGCGAGTAGACGAAGTCGACGAGCAGGTTGACGACGACGTACCCGGTGGCCGCGACGAGCACGACCCCCTGGATCATCGCGTAGTCGCGCTGGTTGACCGCGTCGATCGTCAGCCGGCCGAAGCCGGCGATGCCGAAGATCTGCTCGGTGATCACCGCGCCGGAGATGAGCGCGCCGAGCTGGAGGCCGATGATCGTCGTCACCGTGATCAGGCTGTTCCGCAGCGCGTGCACGCCGACGACCGAGCGCTCGGGCAGCCCCTTGGCGCGGGCCGTGCGGATGTAGTCGGCGCCGAGGGAGTCGAGCATCGACGAGCGCATCTGCCGCATGATCACGGCGGACAGCCCGGTGCCGAGCACGATCACCGGCATGATCATGTGCTCGAGGTTGCCGATTGGATCGTCCCGGAACGGCACGTAGCCGCCGGCGGGCAGCCACTCGAGCTCGACCGCGAAGACGATGATCATCATCAGGCCGAGCCAGAAGTGCGGGATCGAAAGCCCGACCAGGGCGCCGGTCGTGGCGACGTAGTCCTCGGTCTTGCCGCGCCTCACGGCCGCGATCACGCCCGCCGAGATCCCGAGCATCGACCCGAAGATGACCGCCAGCCCGGCGAGCTCGAGCGTGATCGGCAGCCGCGTCACGATCGTGTGCGCGACGGACAGCCCACGCTGGTCGGTGCCGAGGTCGCCCCGCACGACATGGCTCATCCAGCGGAGGTACTGGACGACCAGCGGCTCGTCGAGCCCGTAGTCGTGCCGGATCGCCGCGATCACCTCCGGGTCCCGGTTCTCGGCGCCCAGCGCGAGCGCCGGATCCCCTGGCAGCGCCCGAATCCCGAGGAAGACGAGCATGCTCGCCAGCACGATGACGATCAGGGCGGCTCCGACCTTGCGCAGGAGGAAGCCGCCCATGACCGTCGATTCCTAGCTCGTGTAGCCGGCGTTGTAGGCGCGGATCAGTCCGTCGCCGAAGACCCTGACGCCGGAGACCTTCTTCGAGACGCCGTAGTAGTTGACCGGGTGGTAGAGGTAGATCAGCGGCCGCTGGGAGTGGATGATCTTCATCGCGGCGGCGTACAGCGTCGTCCGCGACTTCTGGGTCACCGACTTGCGGGCGCTGTTGAGGATGTAGTCGAGCTTTGCATTCGAGTAGCCCGCGTCGTTCACCGTCCCTGGCGTCGACACGAAGCCGTAGATGTTCCCGTCCGGGTCGACGCGGCCCGACCAGCCGATCGCGAACGTGTCGAACTTGCCCGCGTCGGCCGCGTTCAGCGAGGAGACGAACTCCATCGGCTTCAGCTGCACGTCGAAGCCGACCTGCTTCTCCATCGCCTGGATCACCTGGCCGAGCCTCGCCGCGACCGGGTCGGTGCCGATCGTCAGCTCGACCTTGATCGGTGTCTGCACCTTCGTCGCGTCGACGAGCTTCTTCGCCGTCGCCACGTTCGCGTGCAGGTTGCACGTCAGCCCCTTCGTGGTCACGTACCACGGGCTGACCGGCGAGATCGGGTAGCAGTCGGGCAGGTTGAGGCCGTTGAAGACGACGCTGTTGAGCGTCGTCCGGTCGATCGCGAGGTCGAACGCCGTGCGCAGGTTCTGGTACTTCGCGAGCGGCGTGCCCACGTTCGAGTACGGCTTCAGCAGGCCGTTCTTGTTCCCGATGTTGAGCGTCAGCCCCTGGTAGCCGATCGTCGGCGTCTTGATCACGCTGACGGATGACGTCTTCTGGAGCGTCGGCACGTCGGTGGACTGGATCCGGTCGAGCACCTGGCTGTCGCCGGCGCGGAGGTTCTGGGTCCGCGCGTTCGGGTCGGTGAGGATCTTGAAGACGATCTGGCCCAGGTGCACCTTCGACTTGCCGTAGTAGTCGGAGGACTTCGCCAGCGTGATCCGGTCGCCCGCGACCCGGCTGACGAACTTGAACGGGCCGACGCAGGTCGGCTTGGTCGCGAACTTGTCGCCGAGGTCGTCGATCGCCTTCGGCGACAGGATCATCCCGGCGCGGTCGGCGAGCTGCGCCGTCAGCGGCGAGAACGGCGTCTTCAGGTGCAGCACGACGGTGCTCGCGCCGGACGTCGCGACCGATGCGATCGGGGAGATCTCGCTGGCCCGCGTCGAGCCCTTCAGCGTCTGATGGCGCTCGAGGGTCTTCTTCACGGCGGCGGCGTTGAAGGCGGTGCCGTCGTTGAACTTGATCCCGGTCCGCAGCTTGATCGTGTAGGTCAGCTTGTCCTTCGAGACCTGAGGCAGGCCGGACGCGAGCTGCGGGACGATGTGGAGCTTCGCGTCAAGGTCGTAGAGCTTCTCGCACATGTGCAGGAAGACGATCCGGCCGACGAACGTGCGCGCCAGCGTCGGGTCGAGCGCGTCCGGCTCCTCGGCCAGCGCGATCGTCAGCGTTCCCCCGTTCTTGAGCTGCGGCGTGGCCGTGGCGCGGGCGCCGGCGGCCACCGCGACGACGAGCGCGAGGGCCGTGATCGCTACTCCCAGGCCCAGCGCGCGGACTGCGCGATTCCTTCTCATGTCTCTGCTCCCTGCTAGCGGGATCGATGCCGTCCCCCGTGGGTGGAGAGGGAACGCTGAACTCTAGATTGGATCCGATTCCTGGTCAAATGGATCCAAACGGTGCTATCGTCGCACGGGATGACCGAGCCCTTCGTGCAGGCTCCGGCCACGCCGGCGGCGTCCTCGACGGAGCAGGGGCGACGGCTGCTCGACCCACAACTCGTCGCGATCGGGGTGAGCGGCGGACTGCTCTCCGGCCTGCTCGGCGTGGGCGGCGGCGTGATCATGGTCCCGCTCCTCGTGCTCTGGGCCGGCTACCGGCAACGGGACGCGCACGCGGCTTCGCTCGGCGCGATCATCCCGATCAGCGTCGCCGGGATCCTCACGTTCGGGATCGCGGGCGAGGTGCACTGGGTCGAGGCCGCAGCGCTGGCCGCGGGCGCGATCCTGGGCGCGCGGCTCGGCGCCGGGTTGCTGGTGCGGATCGGGGAGCGGCCCCTGAAGCTCGTCTTCGGCTGCTTCCTGCTCGCCGTCGCCGTCACGATGGGAGTCCGGGCGTGATCACCGTCGCGGTTCTGATCGGTCTCGTGGCCTTCGGCCTCGGCACCGGTGTCGCGGCCGGGTTGCTCGGCGTCGGCGGCGGGATCCTGATGGTGCCGTTCCTGACGCTCGCGATCGGGCTCTCCCAGCACGCCGCCGAGGCGACGTCGCTCGTCGTCGTCCTGCCGACCGCGATCGTGGCGAGCCTCGAGCTGCGCCGGCGCGGCGTCGGCGACCTCGGCGTCTCCCTTCGCTTCGGCGTCGTCGGCGCTGTCGGCGCTCTGGGCGGCGCGCTCCTCGCGCTGGCTCTGCCTGCCTCCACGCTCCGGCTCGTCTTCGCCGTGTTCCTGGCGCTGGTCGGGGCGCGACTCGTCCGCGACGGGCTCCGCGCGTGACCGACAACGGCAGGGCACTGGTCGACGAGCTCGCCGCGACGCTCCAGGGGCGTGTGCTGAGCGGCGAGATCCCGACAGGCACCTGGCTCAGGCAGGAGTCGCTCGCCGCCGAGTTCGGGGTCAGCAGGACGCCGGTCCGGGAGGCGCTGCGGAAGCTGCAGGCCGGCGGGCTCGTCGAGGTCCGGCCGCAGCGCGGCGCGCTCGTCCGCATGCCGAGCACACGCGACGTGCGCGAGGCGTACGAGGTGCGGGCCGAGCTCGAGGGACTCGCGGCGTCGCTCGCCGCGTCCCGGATCCTCGGCGAAGAGCTGCGGCGGCTGACCGAGGCGCAGGAGCTCTTCCGGCGCTCGGTCGCCTCCCTGCTGCGGTGGCGCAAGCGCAGCTCGCCAGGCGAGCCGCCGCCGGCCGATCCCCACGACAACTGGAACCGCGCCAACGACTCGTTCCATCTCGCGATCCAGGAGGCGGCCGGCAACCGGCGGCTGACGGCGACGCTGGCCGATCTGCACCAGCGGTTCCCCCGCGACCTGACCTGGATCGCCCTCGGCGAGAACACGGGCCTGCTCGAGGCGAACGTCTCGCAGCACGAGTCGATCCTGGCGGCGATCAGGGGTCACGACGCGGCCGAGGCCCGGCGCCTGATGGTCGAGCACGTGCTGACCGCAGGCGATCTGGTGACCCGGCGTTTCGAGGAGCGCGCCGGGCCGTAGGTCTAGCCGCGGCTCCGCCGAGCGCTCGCCGGAGACGAGCGCGAGCAGGCTCTCGTGCTCCTCGCGACAGGCGGGACAGCCGGCGAGATGGGCACGAAGTCCGGGGACGGCCGCGTCGGCGTCCCGGCCGGCCAGCTCGAGCTCGACATAACGATCGAGCTGGTCGAAGCACTCGTCGCAGCCGACCTCCGGTTCGGCCGGGCCGAGCAGCCGCTCGAGCGCCTGCTTCGGGTCGGGTCGGTTCATGAGTTCCTCTCCTCGAGCCGGTCGTCGAGCGCCAGTCCGCGCTCGGCGAGGTGTCCGCGCAGCTTCCGCCGCGCGTCGTGCAGGGACTTGTAGAGGGCGCCGCGCGTCGTCTCGAGCCGCTCGGCGAGGACGTCGATCGGCACCCCGTCGAGGGCGAGTGCGACGAGCACCGAGCGCTGGTGCGGCGTCAGGATCTCGTCGATCGCACGACGGACGACGGTGAGGAGCTCGGCCTGCTCGGCCGAGGCGCCCGGGCCGAGGGCTGAGCTGGCGAACGCGTCCCAACCCTCGGGCTCGAGCGGCAGCTCACGACCCTGCCACTCGCGCTTGCGCAACCTCACCGCGGCCTCGAGCAGCGCGAA
Source organism: uncultured Gaiellaceae bacterium (assembly GCA_963808915.1). Lineage (GTDB taxonomy): Bacteria > Actinomycetota > Thermoleophilia > Gaiellales > Gaiellaceae > CAVTBT01. The sequence continues at coordinate 280,877 of CAWEHJ010000004.1, forward strand.
CTTGTACGCCCAGGTCGTGAACCGGCTCGTGCCGCGGAAGTCGTCCAGGCGCCGCAGCACGCTCATCAGCGCGTCGTCCGCCGCCTCCATCGCGATGTCGTCGAGCTCGTCGCCGCGCAGGCTGCGCATCGCCGGACGGCGCCGCGCGACCTCGAACCTGGCCGCGCGGAGGAGCAGCCCGTGCAGCCGCGCCACCGCTGCCTCGCGCGCGGCCCCCTCGGCGCGGAGCTCGCGCAGCCAGGCGCGAGACTCCTCGTCGAGGGCGAGCCTGGGGGCCGCCGCGGGAGCGAGGCTTCTCTCCATCGGGACGACGATACGGGCGGTTGCGACGGTCATGCGGCGATGGCTTGCAGGAGCGGCTAGCGGAAGCGGTCGGGGAACTGGGCGACGAGCCCGCCGGAGAGCAGATCCGACATGTGGAGGATGTGGTGGTGGACCCGGTCGTAGGCGGTGACGTCGGCCGCCCAGCGGCCCTGCAGCCGAGCGACGACCTCCTGGGTCGTCAGGGCGAGATGCCGGTGCATCTCCGCCTTCATCGCCGCGAGCGGCCAGTGGCGTGGGTTGACGCTCGCCAGCACGCCGGCGACGGCGTCCGCATTCGCGAGCCAGCGCGCCTGCGCGTCGGCGAGCTTCGCGGAGTCGCCTGCCTTCGCGGCGGCGATCACGTCGGCCGCGATCAGGATGTGCTGCCGCAGGAGGCGCGTGAGCCCGTTGCCGGCCGCCGTGCCGTAGAACGGCTTCACGGCGTTGCCGATGTCGACCTGGTTTCGCAGCAGCCGCGCGACGGTGGCCTTCGTATCGGGCGACCCGGTCGTGAGGCTGATGATCGCCAGCCGCGTCCAGGTGATGTGGTCCTCCCAGAGCTTGCGCATATCCGTGCGAAGCGCGAGTTCCTTGCCGGTGACCGCCCCAGAGACATGTGCTGTCTCCGAGGTGTGCGCGGTCGCGTTCCCGTGGGCGTGCGCATCGTGGCCGCCGGCGACGGCGAGTGTCGCGAGCGCGCTGAAGAGGGCGATCAGAAGCGAGAGGGCGAGTGGGATCGGGCGGACGGTGCGAGTGGTCATGCGCGGGTTCCTTTCGTGCGAGGGAGGTGCAGGACGAGCGCCGGACGGACCGGCGCGAGCAGGTGCGCCGCGGCGAGGAGGCCGAGGAGCTCGACGGCCTTCGTGAAGAGCGCGAGCCCGTCCACGGCCTCGGGCTCCGGCTGCAGGAGCGGCACACCGGACGTGGTCGCCAGCGCGTAGCTCGCGATCAGCCCGGCGAGCACTGCGGCGGCGGCCAGCGTGGCCGCGCGGCTCGCCGGCCGGCGGGTGAGCGCGACGGCCAGCACGCCGAGCAGGACGGTCGCGGCGACGAAGCCGGTTCCCGTCGCAGCCGCCTCCCGGAAATGCTCCGGTGCGAGGGCTGCGTGGATGCCGGCGCTGATCGCGCAGACGACGATCAGCAGATCTCTCTCGACATCGGCGCGGGTCACTCGACGATCACCTCGCCGTCCATGTCCTGGCGGTGCAGCGTGCAGACGTAGTGGTAGGTGCCGGGGCGGTCGAACCGGATCGAGACGCTGTCGCCGCGGTCGACCTTGTGGTCGTCCTCCCCGTCGACGCGGACGGTGTGCGTGAAGTTGTCGTCGTTCGTCCACGTCACCGTCGCCCCGGCGGCGACGCGGATCCGCTCTGGCTCGAAGCGGTAGCTCTTCGCCATCGTCACCTCTGTCGTCGCCACCGCCTCCGCGGTCTCCGTGCTGCCGCCGCCGCAGCCCGCCGCCAGCGCGAGGCCGGCGGCGAGCCCGAAGGCCGGCAGGAGGATGGACCGGCCGCGACGCATCACCGGGTCGGCTCGAGCGCCGGCCGGCGCACGGTCGAGTAGACCGCGGCCGCGAACACGAGCACGAACGCGGCCAGATCGAGCACCTCGGCGATCGTGTGCGCGAAGAGGAAGACGGTCCAGTCGAGGTGATAGGTCATGTAGACGAGCTCGGCTGCGGCGAAGAGCGAGAACGCCGTCGCGAGCAGGCTCTGGTCGCGCTTGAAGGCGAGCCAGGCGAACCCTGCGCCGAGCGCGAAGGCGGCGATGTGGACGACCAGGAAGAACCCGGTCGGGAAGTCGTTGATCCAGGACCCGTACGGCATGCGATTCCCTCCTCGAAGTGGTTGTTCGAGAGGTTGGTGTCGTCGCGCCGCCGGTCCTTACGCGGCCACGTGGGCTGGTACGGTCCGGCGGCCGTGCCGCTTCCGCCCTACGGCTGGCCGCTCAAGCCCTTCGATCGCGCGCATCCCGTGCGGGCGTACTTCAACGACCCGCGCATCTCGGGCGGCTCGAAGACCTTCCATTTCGGGATCGACATCGCGGCGCGGGACGGTGCTCTCGTCTACGCCGTGATGGACGGCACCGTCCATCTCGAGGGCGGTCGCTCCCTCGCCGTCGCCGCCGCGGGCGGGCGCACGTTCGGCTACTGGCATGTGGTCCCGTCGGTGCGCCACCACGCGTTCGTGCGGAGGCACCAGCCGGTCGGGCGCGTCGAGGCCCCCTGGGGCCACCTCCACTTCGCCGAGACGTACCGCAAGCGCTACCGGGACCCGCTTCGCCCGGGCGCGCTGACGCCCTGGCGCGATCCGAGCTCGCCGCGAATCACCGGGATCGAGTTCTTCCGCGGCGCGCAAGCAGCTCTCGCCGCTTCTCGTCCACGGTGCCGTCGACGTGATCGTCGAGGCGCACGACGTGCCGCCGCTGGCTGTGCCGCCTCCCTGGGCGCACATGCCCGTCACGCCGGGCGCCCTGCGCTGGCGCGTGCTGCGCGGCGCGAAGGTCGTCCGCCCGTGGCACACCCCGGTCGACTTCCGCAAGAGCCTGATCGCGCGCGAGCTCTTCGACTCGATCTACGCCCCGGGTACACGGCAGAACCACCCGAACAAGCCGGGGCGCTACCGCTTCTACCTCGCCCGCGCCTGGAGCACGAAGCTGCTCCGGGACGGGCTCTATCGGCTCCAGGTCGAGGCGTCCGACGAGTCGGGCAACTCGGCGCGCGCGGCGCTGCCGTTCACGATCCGGAACTAGCCTCCGCTACGGGATCCGGCTGAACCAGAGCAGCGAGAGGCCCGATGCGGCGAGCGGCGAACAGCGCGGCCGCAGCGAGGAACGCGTAGGTCGCCTCGTCCTTCCCCGGCTCGCTCTGCAGCAGCGAGCCCAGGTCGGCATAGGCGGCGCTGAGCGCCTCGGCGCTCGGGGCGTCGTAGAACTTGCCGCCGGTCTGCTCGGCGATCATGCGCAGCGTCTCGCGGTCCGGCGGCACGGGGATCTGCCGCTCGCCGAGGCCGAAGTCGAGCACGCCGGCGTCGGTGCCGAGCGCGATCGAGTAGACGGGGATGCCGAGCTCCTTCGCCCGGGCGGCGCCCTCGAGCGGCTGGAGCAGGCCGGCCGTCTGGTAGCCGTCGGAGAGGAGCAGCACTGCCGCGGGCGAGGAGGGGCCGCTCTTCGGCGCCGCGGCGGTGACGACCGCCGCGAGGTCGCGCTCGCTCCGCGGCCCGACCGCGTCGCGCGCGACCTCGGCCGCGCGCGCCACGGCGTCGCCGATCGCGGTGCCGCGGAGCGGGACGAGGAAGTCGAGCGAGCTGCGGCACGAGCGTCGTGGTCAGTGGTCGGCGGCGCGATCGACCTGCACGTCGCCGGCGAACGTGACCATCCCGACGCGGTACTTCGGCGGCATCTGGTCGAGGAACTCGCCGACCGCCGACTTGGCGGCCTCGAGCCTCGTCGGCTTGACGTCGTCGGCGAGCATCGAGCCCGAGCTGTCGATCGCCAGCACCACCGTCGCCTGCTCGCGCTGCACGGTCACGTTCACCTGCGGGCGGGCGAGCGCGACGCGCGGCCGCGGCGAGCGCCAGCAGGAAGAGCGCCGGCGGCATCCAGCGGCGCCACGAGCCGGTGCGGTCGACCACGCTCGCGAGCACGTCGAGGTTCGAGTAGGCGAGCGCATACCGCGACGGGCGCCGCTGCCACCAGACGTAGGCCGCGAGGGCGAGCGGGACGACGAGCAGTGACAGGAGCGCCAGCGGCCACAGGAAGGTCATGCAGGCCCCTTCGCGCAGATCGCGTGCACCTGCACCTCGGCGCGCGTGCTGCTCGGCAGCGCGATTCCGCGCCGGACGCGAACGATCGACGTTGCCGCCCCGCTCGACGCCGCGACGACCGAGACACCGCTCAGCTCGCGGACGCGCCGGCCGCACGCCTGCCTCGAAAGGCGACTGCGTGCGACGAGCCGACGAGCCGCTCGCCGGAACGGCAGGCGACCACGAGGCGTCGCCGCGCCGGTCAGCGCAGCGCGCACCGTCCGGACGCAGCCGGACCGGCGGCTTCCCCTTCGCGGGGCGCGACGGCGGTCGTGCCGCGCCCGCCGCCGCCGGAGCTCGGGATGCAGCCGAGGATCGGGCCGGAACACCGCCGGCGCGCGCCTCGCCCGCCAGGCGACGAAGACCACGCGCGCGCCCGGTCGTGATGCCCGGGTTGACCGGGCTGCCGAGCGTGCCGAGGAAGCGCACGCCGAGCGCGGCGTCGGGCACGACCGCGTCGAGGCCGCCCGCGATGCTGCCGCGCGGGCAGGCGAGCTGGTACTCGACCGTCTTCAGGCCGGCGGGCGACCCGGCCACGGCGACCCACGGGCCGGGCACGCTGATGCAGACGTCGAGTCCGTCGCACTCGTTCGTCGCCGGGCGGCGCCCGGCGCCGAGAGCCCGCGACATGCGGCAGCGACGAGCGGACGAGGAGCAGCGCGCGTCTCATGGCAGCCTCCGGAACAGCGCGGTGGACAGCGCGCCCGCGAGCGAGCAGCAGCGCGAGACCGACGCCGGCGAACGCGACCGTGATCTCGGCGTCCTTCTTCGCGCGAGCCGAGCCGCGAGCCGAGCTCCTCGTAGACGCGGTTCAGCCGCTGGTCGTCGGCGGCGGCGAAGAACTCGCCGCCGCTCGTCGCCGCCACCTGGCGCAGCGCGTGCAGGATCCGGCGGCACGCGCACGCGTCTCCGTGAAGCCGCCGGTGAGCGTCCGCTTGACGACGCCGTTCGGCGTGCCGAGGCTGATCGTGTAGACGGGGACGCCGCGGCCTTCGCGCGCCTGCTGGGCTGCCTGCGGCGGCGTCAGTCGCCCCTGCGTCTGGGCGCCGTCGGAGATGAGCGAGCACGAGGCGGGCGGCGGCTGGGCGCCGTCCTCCGCGCCGCGGAACCTGGCGCGCCGCGCGGAGCGACGAGCGCGATCGCCTCGCCGAGCGCCGTTCCCTCCCCGCCGCGCTCTGGGCCGAGGGCCTGCTGGACGACGTGGCGGTCGTCGGTCGGCGGCGCGACGACGTTGGCCCGGTCGGCGAAGGCGACGACGCCGACGCGGAACGTGTCCGGGACGCGCGGCCAGGAAGCGGCGGCGCGGCGGCCTGGGCGGCCGCGAGCCGGCGTCGGCTGCACGTCGGTCGCCGTCATCGAGCGCGAGACGTCGAGCGCGAGCATCGACCGTCGCCTCCTCGCGCGGCACGGACACCGTGGCGTGCGGCCGCGCGACCCCGACGAGCACGGCCGTGACGGCGAGCAGCAGCGCCGCGACGGGCAGGTGGCGAAGGCGTCCCGGCGCCCGGGCGACGACGTTCGGGAAGAGCGCGGGCGTCGCGAAGCGCGCGGCCTGCCGACCGCGCCTGCGCGTCGAGCAGCGACGTAGCCGACGACGGCGAGCGGCACGGCGAGCAGCGCGAGCAGCGCGAGCGGCGACTCGAAGCTCACCGGCGCGGCCCTCCCGCCGCGCAGGAACGGCACGAGCACCCGCAGCCAGTCACCGGAGGTCGAGAGCACGACGTGGCGGACGCCGATGGACGAGAACGTGCGCGCGAGCGCGGCGCGCTCCCCGGCGGCAGCGTCCGCGAAGCGTCGCCGCAGGCGCTCGCTGCGCGTGTCGACGCGCAGCCGCCGGCCCGTCTCCGGGTCGACGAGCCAGAGCTCGCCGACGTTCGGCAGCTCCTGCTCGCGCGGGTCGCGGATCTCGACGGCGACCACGTCGTGGCGTCCGGCGAGCTCCAGCAGCGGGCGGCGCCAGTCGGAGCGGGCCGCGGAAGTCGGAGACGACCGCGACGAACGCACGCTGACGGGCGGCCGCCGAGGTCCGGCCGAAAGCCTCGGCGAAGGACGTCGGGCTCGGGCTCGCGTCGTCGGCATCCGCGCTCCGCAGCGCGGTCAGCAGGCCGAGGAGGCCCGAGCGGCCCTGCCGCGGCGCGAGCGTCTGCGGCCGGGCATCGCCGAACGTGACGACGCCGAGCCGGTTCCCGCGCCGGGTCGCCACGTGCCCGAGCGCGAGCGCGACGCCCTCGGCCACGTCCGCCTTGCGTCGGTCGGCCGTGCCGAACGTCATCGAGGGCGAGACGTCGAGCACGAGCCACGTCGTCAGGACCCGCTCGGCGAGATCGACGCGCACGTGCGGGATGCGGGTTCGGGCGGTCACGTTCCAGTCCATCCGGCGCACGTCGTCGCCGGGCTCGTAGGGACGGACCTGGGCCAGCTCGCTGCCTGCCCCGAGCCGGCTGGAGCGGTGGTCGCCGGCGAGCATGCCCTCGACCCGGCGGCCGATCGTCAGGTCGAGCGCGCGCAGGAGTGCATCCGGCAGCGGCCCTGGCCCGGGCCGGGCTGCAGTTCTCGCGCCCGCCAGCGCCTCGAGCGAGCTCACGCCACGCTCGCCCGCCCGAGGTCGACCTGTGGCTCGGGCACCGCGGCCACGACCTCCTCCAGGATGGCGTCCGGCGTGACGTCCTCGGCGAGCGCCTGGTAGGTGAGCACGAGCCGGTGGCGCAGCGCGTCCTTGACGAGCGCCGCCAGGTCCTCGGCGACGACGTAGTCGCGGCCGCGGATCAGCGCGAGCGCCCGCGAGGCGGCGACGAGGCTGATCGGCCCGCGCGGGCTCGCGCCGTAGGCGACGTAGCCGGCGAGGTCGGGGAGGCCGTGACCGACGGGGTCACGGGTGGCGGTAGCGAGGTCGACCGAGTAGCTGATCACCGCAGGGTCGACATAGACGCCGAGCGCGGCCCGCTGGACGGCGATCAGGTCGTCGAGTGTCAGGGCCTGGCGCAGCTCGGGCGGCGGCGCGAGCGAGCGCTGCACGACGGTCAGCTCCTCGTCGTGCCCGGGGTAGTCGACGAGGATCTTGAGCATGAAGCGGTCGACCTGGGCCTCCGGGAGGGGATACGTGCCCTCCGACTCGATCGGATTCTGGGTCGCCATCACGAGGAAGGGCGCGGGCACGGCGTGCGTCTCGCGGCCGATCGTGACCTGGTGCTCCTGCATCACCTCGAGCAGCGCCGACTGCACCTTCGCGGGCGCGCGGTTGATCTCGTCCGCGAGCAGGAAGTTGCAGAAGACCGGGCCGATCTCGGTGTCGAACGTGCCCGTGTCGGGCCGGTAGATCCGCGTGCCGACGAGGTCGGCCGGGACGAGGTCGGGCGTGAACTGGACACGGTGGAACGAGCCGCCGAGCACGCTCGCCGTCGTCTTCACGGTCAGGGTCTTGGCGAGGCCCGGGACGCCCTCGATCAGCAGGTGCCCGCCCGCGATCAGGCAGACGAGGACGCGCTCGAGCATCGCGTCCTGGCCGGCGATGATCCGGCGGATCTCGAAGAGCGCGGCCTCGAGGCGCTCGTGCACCTCGGTCGGCTCGGGTGCGACGGCGTCCGGCTCGATCTCGGCCACGGCTCGGCTCCTTCTCTCGCTGTCGGGTGTCGCGAGCCCCGCCCGCCCGAAGCGACCCGCGCGTCAGAGCACAGCATACGAGTCTGAGAGTCGCCTAAGAACGACCGCGCCGAAGCAGCCGGCGAACGAGCCCGCCACGCTCGCCACGGAGCCCGCGCGGGCCGCGGGCCTTCGACACCTCGGCCGCCACACGGGAGGCGTGGTCGTACGATCACCAGTAGGAGGAGTTGTACGAGATCAGCAGCGGGTCGGGCATCGCTCTCTCCACGCCCCCAGGCTACGTGCAGGCGGCGAGGGCGCGCGCGATCGCGATGGCCCGTCCCCGGTAGCCCGCGAGCGTCGCGTGCACGCCGTCGGCGCGGAGCCAGCCCGGATGGACGCGCGTCAGGCCGCGCCAGTCGACGATCCGGAGCCGGCGGTCGGCCGCTGCCTCCTCGGCGAGCGCGCGGTTCAGGCCGGCGTAGGTCGAGCCGAGCGTGCGTGGCCGGACGATGTTCGGCCAGACGACGCAGCGGCTCGTTCCGGCCGTGGCCAGCACCGTGCGGATCGCGGTCCGGAACCGCTCGACGGCACGCGGGTCGTCGTTCGTGCCGAGGCTCAGCACCAGGTAGCGGGGCAGCGGGCCGAACGCCTGCACGCGGGCCACACCGCTCGCCGTCGTGACGCCGACATGGGCGATCTGCCGGAGCTGCCACCCGGGCAGGAGACCGGGCAGGTACGGCTCTGTGCCGACGGCGAGCGAGTCACCGACGACGAGCGCGCTCCGGCCACCGGTCGAGCCGCCGGCCGACGGCAGTGCGAGCACGGCGAGGAGCGCGAGGAGGAAGACCGTCCGGCGCATGAAGCCGAGGATGGTAGACGAGGTTCGGGACGGCCCCGGCCGCGGTTCGCTACCGTGCCGTCATGTCCGCCGAGACCCAGTCAGGCGGCACCGAGGTGGTTTGTCCGCACTGCAGCAAGCAGTTCACTGCGCCGCTCCTCGCGGGTGGGCACACCGCCGACCACGGCTTCAAGTGCCCGCACTGCCGCCTGTTCGTGCCGCTCGGCCGCGCCGAGCAAGCAACGTCCTAGGCCTAGACGCAGTCCTTGAGCGGTTGCGCCTCGGGCAGGTGCTCCAGCTTCTTCAGCGTGTTGTTCTCGATCTGCCGGATCCGCTCGCGGGTGACCCCGAAGGCGCGGCCGACCTCCTCGAGCGTGCACGGCTGCTCGCCCGAGAGGCCGAAGCGGAGCTCGATCACCTTCCGCTCGCGCTCGGGCAGCGCCGACAGCGCCAGCTCGACGTCCTCGCGGCGCAGGCTGAGCGAGGCGGTGTCGAACGGCGACTCGGCCTGCTCGTCCGGGACGAAGTCGCCGAGCGAGCTGTCCTCCTCCTCGCCGATCGGCTTCTCGAGGGACACGGGTAGCTGCGCCATGCGCAGGATCTCGCGCACCTCGTCGGTCTCCATCTCGAGCTCCTCGGCGATCTCCTCCGGGCCGCGGCTCGCGGCCGAGCCGCTGGACGAGCTGGCGCTCGATGTGGACGACCTTGTTCAGCTTCTCGACCATGTGCACCGGGATCCTGATCGTGCGCGCCTTGTCGGCGATCGCGCGCGTGACCGCCTGGCGGATCCACCAGGTGGCGTAGGTCGAGAACTTGAAGCCCTTGCGGTAGTCGAACTTCTCCACCGCGCGGATCAGGCCGAGCGACCCCTCCTGGATCAGGTCGAGAAAGGAGAGCCCGCGGCCGAGATAGCCCTTCGCGATCGAGACGACCAGGCGGAGGTTGGCCTCGATCATCTGGGTCTTCGCGGACATGTCTCCGCGCTCGATCCGCTTCGCGAGGTAGATCTCCTGGTCGGCGGTGAGCAGCGGCACCTTGCCGATCTCGCGCAGGTAGAGCCGCAGCGAGTCGAGCGAGGGCTCGACGGTCAGGTCGAGCTTGGGCGCGGCCTTGGTGTCCTCCTCGGCGAGCGCAGGCTGCTCGTGCGGCGGCGACTTGTGGTTCTCGCCCTCGACCAGCTCGACCGAGTGGTCGATCAGGAAGGTGTAGAAGTCCTCGATCTGCTCCTTCGTGAGCTCGACCTCCTCGAGCCCCGCGACGATCTCGTCATAGGTCAGGAACCCCTTCTCCTGTCCCTGCTCCACCAGCTTCTGTAGTTCTTCGACCTCGGGGAGAGAGATGTCGACGGTGAGCATGGACCTCCGCTTTCTCGTTGGGGGGACAAGAAGGACCGGCTATCTACATGCAAAGAGCCGACCCTCGGGCGCCGGCTCTGACCATCAGGACGCGGATGTTACACCCGTGTCGCGACACTTGGGTAACACTTCCTTTACGACTCGGGGACCAGCTCTCCTACCCGGTCGCCATGGCTTGTCAGGACAGGCACCGGAGCCAGCTCGGGGACCTCCGTGCCGAGTTGTCCGAGCAGAAGACGGAGGGCCGGCCTGACCGCGCGCGTCGTCCCGTCCTCGACCTTGAGCGCCAGCCCGACGCCGTCGGGGCCGACCGCGCAGAGCAGCCCCTCGGCGCCGCCCTTCGCCGTCCAGCCCGGCGCGTGCCGCATCAGCATCGAGTCGGCGGCCAGCGGGCCGCGGATGTGGTCGGGGTAGGCGCGCATCGCGCTCGCGACCCGCTCACCGGCGTCGAGCGCGGGCAGGTTGGCGAACGCGAGCGCCATCCGCTCCAGCGGCAGCGCGAAGGTGTCGACGCCGCAGCCGTCGACCGCGGTGGGGATCTCGGCCGGGTCGACCTCCGCGGCCTCGGCGACGACCTGCAGGCACGCCTCCTGCACCGGGTGGCCCGCGTGCGAGTAGCCGGCGCTCGACCAGCCGTGCGCCCGGCAGAGGGCGAGCATGCCGGCGTGCTTGCCCGAGCAGTTGTGCTCGATCGGGGTCGGGTCTGGTCCGCACTCGAGCTCGTCCTCGCCGGCCCGCGCCTTCGCGAGCAGGCTCCGGACAGCCGCGAGCTGCTCCGGGCGCGCGAGGTGCGAGGCGCAGGCGATCGCGATCTCCTCCTCGCCCAGGTCGGGCCGGGCGCGAACGACGGGCAGCGCCTGCAGCGGCTTGGCCGACGAGCGCAGGAAGCAGACGAGCGACGGATCGCCGACCTCCAGAACGACCTCGCCGCCGCGCACGGCGACCGCGTGGACGCGATGACGCGCCTCGACGACGCCGTCTCTGGTCGCGACCACGGTGAGCGGTTTCACCGCACGGACCCTAGAGGCGTCCTGGTCTCCGGTCCATGCCGAACTGGACGTTCGTTCAGTGCACACGGCGCAGCCGGAGGGGGAGGATTGTCCTGACACGCGCCAGGGGACGGCGCAGAGCGGCTTGGCGACCGTCGTTACCCCTTTCCGACGGGGGCCGGGCCGGTCGGCGCGGCGGTGGGGGACGAGGGTCGCACTACCCGCCGCCGCGCCGCCTGTCATTCGCCGCCGACATCTAGGCTGGCGGCGTGCCCGAGTTGCCCGAGGTCGAAGCCTGGGTGCGCGCGCTCGACGGCCCCGTCGCGGCGGCGCCGATCGAGCGGGCCGGGCCTGGCCACGTCGCGACCGTGAAGACGATCGACCCGCCGCTCCGGGAGCTCGAGGGCCGGCGCTTCGCCGGGGCGCGGCGCCGGGGCAAGAACCTGCTCTTCCCGACGGACGACGGCGAGCTCGTGCTCCGCGTCCACCTGATGAGCGCGGGCCGCCTCCGCTATCTCGAGCCTGGCGCGAAGGGGCCGAAGACCCCGGCGTTCCGGCTCGACTTCGCGGGCGGCGCTCGGCTGATCCTCACCGAGGCGGGCAAGAAGAAGCGTGCGGGCGTCTGGCTGCTTCGCCCGGAGGCGCTCGAGGCCGAGCTCGCGCACCTCGGCCCGGACGCGCTCGACCTCGACGCCGAGGCGCTCGGCGGCGTCCTCCGCAGCGAGAGCCGGCGGCTGCACGCGCTGCTCCGCGACCAGCGTGCCCTGACGGGGATCGGCCGCGCGCACGCGAACGAGATCCTGCTCCGCGCCCGCCTCTCGCCGTTCAAGGTCTCGACCGAGCTCACCGACGTCGAGGTGGAGCGCCTCGCCGCCGCGATCCACACCGACCTCGAACGGGCGCTGGAGCTCCGGGAGCAGGGCAAGGGCGACAAGGCCGTCTATCTCGTCCACAACCGGCTCGGCGAGCCGTGCCCGCAGTGCGGCACGCCGATCGCCCGAGTCGACTACGAGGAGCACACGGTCTACTACTGCCCGTCGTGTCAGACCGGCGGGCGGGTCTTGAAGGACCGCCGGCTCTCGCGCCTGCTGCGCTAGCCGTCGCCCGGGCCTACTGCGGGAGGGTGACGACGAGCGTGCTGCTCGATGACGGCGACCTCGCCACCGAGCGTGCGGACGAGCCGGACCGCGACTGCCGCGCCGAGGTCCTTCTGGTCCTGACCGAGCACTACCGGTGCCGTCGCCTCGTCGACCGGCCCGATCTCGACCCGCGGGCCGTCGACCAGGATCGATGCCTGCACATCGCCGTGACGCTCGGCGGCTCGGATCAGGTCGTGGAGGCCGCGGGCGACGGCGTCAGGATCGACCCGGACCGCGGCGCCGGCGCCGGTGGCCCGGTCGTCCGCGGACTGCGCCAGCTCGAGCGAGTCGACCTCGCGGGGCACCGGCTCGTAGCGCCCGCCCTCGATCCGAGCCGCGAGCGAGAGCCTGTCGGTCAGCTCGGCGAGCTCCTCCGAGGCGGCGTCGATCATGCCGAGGTAGCGCTCGCGCTGCTCGGGCGCGAGCTCCATCCGCACGAGTGTCTTCGCGAATCCCTGCACCGTCGCGAGCGGCGTCCGGAGGTCGTGGCACGCGAGCGAGACCAGCCGGGCGAAGGTGGGATCGGGGGCCGCCACGCGGGTGCTAGCGTAGCCGCCATGCCGGATCGGGCACGGCTCGTGGAGGATCTCCAGGCGGCCGCGCCGGACGTGCCGCTCGCCCTGACGCGGGCGGGCGTGACCGGCGTCGACAAGGCGATCCGGATCCGCCGCGGCACCGCGGAAACCGTGATGGCGGCGGAGATCGAGTGCACCGTCGACCTCGCCGGCGGCCAGAAGGGCGTCCACATGTCCCGCTTCCCCGAGCTCTTCGACGAGGCGATCGACGAGGTCGTGATCGGCGAGGCCCTGCTGGTCGAGGAGCTCGCCGAGCACATCGCCCGACACATCGTCGAGCGCCAGAGCGCGCTCCGGGCCGAGGTGCGGATCGCCGCACGGTGGCCGATCCGTCGCCGGACGCCCGTGACCGGCCTGGCGACGCAGGAGATGGTGACGCTCGTCGGCATCGCCGCTGCAGGCGAGACCGGGTCGCGCCGCATCGTCGGCGTCGAGGCCCAGGGGATCAACGCGTGCCCGTGCGCGCAGGGCCTGGTGCGCGGCAGCGCGACCGAACGGCTGCTCGAGGCCGGGTTCGCGGAGACGGACGTCGAGCGGATCCTGGAGCTCGTCCCGCTCGCGACCCACAACCAGCGCGGCCGCGGCACGCTCTACGTCGGCACCGAGCAGGAGCTCGACGCCGAGGAGCTCGTCGGCGTGGTCGAGCGCTCGATGAGTGCGCCGGTCTACGAGCTGCTGAAGCGCCCCGACGAGCTGTTCGTCGTCGAGCATGCGCACCTGCGGCCCCGATTCGTCGAGGACTCCGTCCGCTTCGCGCTCCGCGACGTCCTCGACGCGAACCCGGGCTTCGCCGACGACGACTTCGTCCTCTCGCGCCAGCTGAACATGGAGACGATCCACGCCCACGACGTGGTGGCCGAGCGGTACGGCACGATCGGCGAACTGCGCGGCGAGCTGGCGGGCGCGCCGCCCGCACGCCACACGAGCCTCGCCGACTGGCTCGCGAGCGCCCGCTAGGAGCAGCTTGCGGGCGAAGACCGCGCGGGCCGCCGCGGCCTTCGTCATCGGCACGCTGCAGGTCGGCCGACTGCCGGTGCACGCGCCGCTCCAGCGCGCGAACCGCCAGCCCTTGGCCGGCGTCGCTGCCAGCCGGACGCCCTTGAACGAGGTGAAGGACGCCGCGCAGCGCGACCGGCAGGCAAGCCCCCGCGGGGTCGAGCGGACGAGCCCCTTGCCGGCGACGCTGACGGAGAGCCTGAACCTCGCGGTCGCGAACAGCGCCGTGACCGAAGCCGGAGCGGTGAGGGCGGCCACGCACTCGCCCGCGCCGCGGCACGCTCCGCCCCAGCGCACGAGCCGCATCCCTTTGGCGGGAACCGCCTCCAGCACGACCTTCGTGCCCCGGTCCCATTCGACCGAGCACGTCGCGGTGCAGTCGGGTCCCGGCTGGAAGGAGACGACCTTGCCGGCGCCGCGCACGGCCACCGTCAGCACGACCTGGTCGCCGACGTGCTTGAGCCAGGAGGAGTCCTGCACGTCGAACCAGCTGCCCGAGTGCGCGTAGTAGTCGTCGTGGCCGACATCGAGCACGAGCTGCGCGAGCGGCTCGCCCGACGCGAACGGGTAGAGGACGTCATCGGTCGAGTCGCACGGATGCCCGTCGTCGTCCGCCGAGCACGCGTGCGGCGCGCCGTCGGGCAGCGCGCTCAGCGAGTGGAGGAACTCGTGGGCGGCGATCGCCGCGGTCGGGACCCCGTCGCAGCTGGTCGCGTAGACGAAGGCGTAGTCCGGGCCGCTCTCCGCGCGCCCGCCCGCCTCGCCGCAGAGATTGGGCTCGTCGGCCGGACCGTCGTAGTAGACGAGGTACTTGCCGAAGGACGACCCGAGCCCGGCGGCCGTCAGGCCGACCGCGATCGAGGCAGCCCGACCCGCGACGGGCGCGAGCTGTGAGCCGGCCTGCGGCAGCCGGACGAGGGTCAGGTCGGGCTGGAGGCCGCAGGAGAACGTCGTCAGGTCGAAGCGTGGGACGCGCGTCGGGTCCTGCGACGCCCACCAGGCCTCGATCTGCGCCACGTCGTCGGCGATCTGCGGGGCCAAGACGTCCGTGTGGTCGGCGCCGTCGCTCGGGATCGCGTAGACGACGTGGACGAAGGGCCCGGCGACGACCTGGGCCCGGTCCGTGGCGGCCGTCGTGCCGCACCACGGCGCCGCACCGGCAGGTGCCGACCAACCTCCGAGGGCGAGCGCGGCCAGGGCCGCCACGAGCGCTAGCCGCTTCAGGCCCGTGCCGCCCGGCGGAACGTGACCCTGCTCTCAGTCCCCGACCTCAGGCGACTGATGTTAGCGCGATGCAGGAGCAGCACCGCGACCGCGGCCAGGGCGCCGAAGACGATCACCGGCCAGGGCTCGCCGAACAGCCAGGCAAGGAGCGGCAGCGAGAACGCGGCGCCCATCGACGCGACGGACGCGTAGCGGATGCCGAAGAAGAGGACGAGCCAGACGCCCGCCGCGACGAGGGCGACCAGCGGCGCAACCGCCCAGATCACGCCACCGGCGGTCGCGACCGTCTTGCCGCCGCGGCGGAAGCCGAGGAAGAGCGGCCGCCAGTGCCCGACCATCGCCGCGCCGCCGGCGAGGACACCGACGAGGTCACCGGAGACGATCACCCCGACCAGCGCCGGCACGAACCCCTTCGCGACGTCGAGCAGCATCACCGGGATGCCGTAGCGACGGCCGTACGTCCGCCAGACGTTCGTCGCGCCGATGTTCCCGCTCCCCTGCTCGCGCACGTCCTCGCCGCGGAGGAGCCGGACGACCCAGTAGCCGAACGGCATCGAGCCGAGCAGGTAGCCGCCGACTACGACGAGCGCGTCGACCATGGTCGGCAGGCCCGCCCGTGCCTACTTGAGCGGGATCGCGTAGCGCGAGACCCAGTCGTTCACGACGCCCCAGTCGAGGTTCTGCATGAACGCGTCGATGTAGGCGCCGCGATCGGTCTGGAAGTCGAGGAAGTACGCGTGCTCGTAGACGTCGAGCGCAACGAGCGGGGTGGCGTTCCAGACCGGGAAGGTGTTCTGCGCGTCGCCGATGTAGTTGAACAGGCGGCCCTCGTCCCAGTCGTACGCCGTCCAGGCCCAACCGCGGCCGGCCATGCCCGTCGCCTTCAGATCGGCGCTCCACGCCTCGGCAGAGCCGAAGTCGCGGGCGATCAGCTGTGCGACCGCGCCCGTCGGGTTGCCGCCGGTGCCGCCGAGGTGCTCGAAGTAGATCTCGTGATTCTTGATCCCGCCGATCGCGAACGAGAGGTCGACCTTCAGCGCTCTGACGTCTGAGTAGACCTGGTTCGCAGCCGCAAGATCGACCGAGCCGAGCTTGCCGAGGATCTCGTTCCGCTTGTTCACGTAGCCCTGGTAGAGCTTGTAGTGCGCCTCGACGGACACCCTGGAGATCCCGTCGAGCTCGAGCAGGCTCGGCTTCAGCTCGCGGGGCTTGATCTCCTCGTAGTTCGACATCGGCGACTCCTCAGGGCTCGACGGGACGCGCGGCAGCATAATCGCTGTCGAGGATCCAGAACCCGAGGAGGAACGACCGATGGCCTTCACGCTGCCCGACCTGCCCTACGACTACGCCGCGCTCGAGCCGCACATCGACGAGCAGACGATGCGGATCCACCACGACAAGCACCACCAGGCATACGTCGACAACGCGAACAAGGCGCTCGACGGCACCGAGTGGGCGGACACCTCGGTCGAGCACGGTGCTGGCCAGCCTGGACGCGATGCCCGAGGCGATCCGCACGGCCGTCCGCAACAACGCCGGCGGCCACGCGAACCACACGCTCTTCTGGGAGACGATGAGCCCCGACGGCGGCGGCTCGCCCGACGGCGAGCTCGGCGCGGCGATCGACGACGTCTTCGGCGGCGCCGACGCGCTGAAGGAGCAGGTGAACGACGCGGGCGTCAAGCGCTTCGGCAGCGGCTGGACCTGGCTCGTCTGGGACGGCACCGGCCTCGCCGTGCGCTCGACGCCGAACCAGGACAGCCCGGTGATCGACAGCGACGTGCCGCTCCTCGGCATCGACGTCTGGGAGCACGCCTACTACCTCAACTACCAGAACCGCCGGCCCGACTACCTCGCCGCGTGGTGGAACGTCGTCAACTGGGAGGCGGTCGGCAAGCGGTTCGCCGCGGCGCGTTAGCGCTAGGCGAGCACGACGTTCGAGAGACTCGGCCGGTAGCAGCTGCCGGCCTGGAACTGGCTGATCGAGGCGCGGAGACGGGTCCGCGGCGCGACGGTCGCGCGGAAGCTCGCCTTCGAGATGATCGTCGGCGCCGTCGCCGCGGGCCCTCGCACGAGCAGGGCCGACTTGACGGTGACCCACCGCTTCAGCGTCGCGTTCCAGCGCTGCAGCACCACGGCGCGCCCGGAGAACGAGATCGCGCCGCGCACGACGAGCGCGTAGCGGCCGCGTGCAGGCTTCGTCAACGTCAGGCGCGGCTTCGCCAGCACCGTCACGCCGGCGCTCGTCGCCGTCTTCACCTGCACCGAGTAGAGCGTGTTCTTGAGCGGCTTGACGAGCGTCGCGAACGCGCCGCCGGCCAGCGTCGCGACCGTGGTCAGCTTCGTCGCGGCGGCTGCGCCGCAAGGCTTGGCGAGGATCGTCACCTGCTCGTTCGCCTGCAGTGTGGAGACGGTGCCGCCGAGGGTCACCCGGTTGCCGTAGACGACGAGCGGCTTCGCCGCGGCCAGTGTCACCGTGACCGGCGGGGCTCCGACCGTCACCGTCATCTTCGTGTTGCGCTTCTGCGCGAGCGGATCGGTGATCTGGAAGGTGCCGGTCTTCGTGAACGTGAACGTGTAGGTCGCTCCCGGTGCGAGCGTCTGCTGCGCGATGCCGGCCTTCGGCGAGGCGACCGCGTGCGGCGACGTGTCGTCGTTCTTCCACGTCACGGCGTCGCCGACGGCGAGCGAGAGCGAGCTCGGCGTGAACAGGTTCTTCGTGATCGAGACGTTCTTCGTCACCGACACGCCGACGGTCTGCGTCGATGCGGCGCCGGCGAGGGCGAGCGCGGACACCAGGGCGGCGGCGACGAGCACGGTCTTCTTCACGGTCAGTCCTTTCGTGGGCTCATCCGGGAAGATGCGCAGACGCAGTGTTTCCTGCGCAGACGAAGACTCCCGCAATCCGGTGGACACCGCGAACCGTAGCCCTGACGTGACGCGCCGCGCCTGCACTGTCCGTGTTGCCGTTCCGGCCGCGAGCCGCCACCATGCCCGTCGTGGGCAACGGAGTGACGAGCGACGGCGACCTGATCGTCCGCATCGCGGGCGGCGATCGCGGCGCCTTCGAGGAGCTGTACCGGCGCTACGCGCGGCCCGTGCTCGGGCTCGCGCTGCGGCGGCATCGGCGACCGCGGCCGCGCCGAGGACGCGACGCAGGAGGCGTTCGCCGCCGTCTGGCGCTCGGCGCGCAGCTACCGGCCGGAACGCGGTGCCGGCGCGCCGTGGCTCTACACCGTGGCCCGGAACGCGATCGTCGACGGGCTCCGCCGCACGCCCGAGCCCGCGGCGGAGGCAGCCGAGACGCCGTCGCCCGACCCAGGCCCGCCCGAGCGCGCCGAGGCGTCGTGGCTCGCCTGGCGCGTGCACCGTGCGCTCGAGGGGCTGCCGACCACGAGCGGCCGGTGATCGAGCTCGCCTACTACAGCGGCCTGTCGCAGAGCGAGATCGCCGAGTTCCTCTCGCTGCCGCTCGGCACCGTCAAGACCCGCACGCGCACCGCCCTCGCCCGGCTCGCGGACGTCCTCGAGGATGAGCTGCGATGAGCGAGCGGCCCGGCCCCGACTTCGACGAGCTGGTCGGCGGCGACCTCGAGCCGGAGGCGCGCGAGCGTCTCCTCCGGGTGCACGAGGCGCTGCTCGCAGCAGGGCCTCCGCCCGAGCTGACGCCGGACCTCGCGGCACCGGCGACTGCCGCCGCGGTGGTCGAGCTGCACCGCCCGAGCCGCCGCAGGCTCGCCGTGGCGGCCGTGCTCGCCGCCGCGCTCGCCGCGGCGGCGTTCGGCGCCGGGCTTCTTCCTCGGCGACTCGGGTACCTCCTCCGCCGCGCCCGAGCGGGTGATCGAGATGACGGGCGGCGACGCACGCGCCTCACTCGCGATCCTGCCGCAGGACGAGGCGGGCAACTGGCCGATGCGGATGACCGTCCAGGGCCTGCCCTCGCTGCCGGCGGGCGAGGAGTACGAGCTCTGGCTGACGCGGGACGGCAAGCTCGCGAGCCCGTGCGGCGCGTTCGCGGTCTCGAACGACGGCCGGACCGTCGTCTCGCTGAACGCGCCCTACCGCCTGAAGGAGTTCGACGGCTGGGTCGTGACCCGCCGCGGCTCGAACCGGCCGATCCTGCAGACGGTCTAGGCTCGCCGTCGTGCCCGACGGCTCCACCCTCCTGCTCTTCGCCGCGGCTGCGCTCGCCCTGATCGTCGTGCCCGGGCCGGCCGTCCTCTACATCGTCGCCCAGGGGATCGACCGCGGGCGCCTCGGCGGGAGTCGTGTCCGCACTCGGGATCTCCGCCGGCGGGCTCGTGCACGTCACGGCTGCGGCTGTCGGGCTCTCCGCATTGATCGTCTCCTCCGCGACCGCGTTCACCGTCGTCAAGTACGCGGGCGCGGCCTATCTGATCGTGCTCGGGCTGCGACGGCTGCTGGCGCGCGACGAGCCGCCCGAGGCGGCCGCCGGACTCCCGGAGCGCTCGCTGCGCCGAATCTTCTGGCAGGGCGCGATCGTCAACGTGCTCAACCCGAAGACGGCGCTGTTCTTTCTCGCCTTCCTGCCCCAGTTCGTCGACCCGGATGCCGGCGCCGTCGCGCTGCAGGTGACCGTGCTCGGGCTGATGTTCGTCGCGATCGCGCTCGTCTGCGACAGCGGCTGGGGGCTGGCGGCGGGCTCCGCCGCGGGCTGGCTGCAGCGCGCCGGCGGGCTGCTGCGGGCGCAGCGCTACGCTCCGGCGGCGTGCATGGTCGGGCTCGGGGTCGCGGCCGCGCTGACCGGCCGCAAGGCCTAGCTGCGCTAGGGCGCAGTGCGGTCGTTCGCGACGAACGCCGCGTGGGTGACCGGCATGCGCTCGGCGAGGAAGGTGCTCGACCGCCTCGGCGTAGCGGCGGATCTCCCGCTGCGCGGCCTCGGCCGCCCGCAGCGAGACGAAATTCATCAGCGCCCGGGCGTTCACCGTCCAGAAGAACTCGGTGTAGGCGCCGACGGGCAGCGCGCAGCGGGCGAGCTCCCGGGCCACGCCCGCCTCGACGAGGCGCTCGTAGGTGGCGAAGGCCTGTTCGTAGACGTCCTGCAGCGCCGCCCGCGCCTGCTCGGCGAGCTCCGGCTCGACCGGCTCGAACGAGTAGGCGCCGGGCTTGCCGACCTGCTGCGGACGTCCTCCGGAGCGGGGAGGTAGAAGTCGTCGGTCGCCCGGGCGTAGCGCATCGAGAACTCGTTGAACGAGCCGACGCGGTGCCGGAACCACTCGCGAGCGACGAAGATCGGGCAGCGGACGTGGAAGCGGAAGCTGTTGTGCTCGAACGGCGTCCCGTGCCGCTCGCGCATCAGGAAGCGGATCAGGCCCGCCGTCCGAGTCGTCCATCGTGTCCTTGCGCCGGGCGAAGCTGACCCGGGCCGCGTTCACCACCGAGAGGTCGTCGGCCATCGCGCCGTCGAGCCGGACGAAGCCGTGGTCGAGGACCTCGATCGTGTCCGCTGCTATGCCTTCGGCCATGACCGCCACGCGAGTGACCGTAGCAGGGGCGCAGGTCGGAACCTCCGGCTTCTCGTACCCCTCCTGGCGGCCCGACTTCTACCCCGCGGAGGCCCGGCCGGAGGAGTTCCTGCGGCCTGTACTCCGAGCGGCTGCCGTCGGTCGAGCTCAACGTCACGGGGTACCGGCTGCCTGCCGAGGAGCAGTTCGTGCGCTGGGCGCAGACGGTGCCCGACGGGTTCACGTTCGCGGTCAAGATGCCCGGCTCGGCGCTGCGCCGGCTCGACGTCTTCCAGGAGCGCGTCGCGCTGCTCGGGGATCGGCTCGGGCCGGTCCGCCTCGTCGTCGAGACCCCGCGCGACGACGGCATGCTCACGCTGCTGCTCGGCTCCCTCGACCCGGGCCTCCGGCTCGCGCTCGACCTGCGCGACCCGTCCTGGGAGGGCGTCGACGTCGCGCCCGCCGTGCGGGTCGACGACTGGGAGGCCCAGGCCCCCTGGCGCTACCTGCGCTTCCGCGAGCCGCCGTGGAGCGAGGCGGAGCTCGGCTCGATCGCCGCCCGGATCCGGCCGCTCGTCGCCGCGGACGTCGAGGTCTTCGCGTACTTCCGGCACGAGGACGAGCCGCGCGCGCCTGCCGCGGCCGAGCGCCTGCTCGCCCTGCTGGGGTAGGCGCCGTCGTCCGGGCGGAGGATGGAGGATCGAGCGCAAGGCCGACGAAACCGGACGCTCCCGCGCCAAGACTGCCGCCATGTCCTCGTCACTCGCACTCCTGCTGATCGCCTTCGCCTTCGCGGCGCTCGTCGCCCCGCTCGGCTGGATGGCGCGAACCTCGGTCTAGACGGGACGAACGGCGCGCACGGTCGCGCGCCAGGCACCACGCGGCGCCTGCACGTCCACCGCGTCGCCGACCTTCTTGCCCATCAGCGCGGAGCCGAGCGGCGAGTCGGGCGAGACACCGCCGACGCTCGAGATCTCGACCTCCATCCGCTCGCCGGACTCGTCCTCGATCTCGACGCGGGTGCCGACGCCGACCAGGCCGTTGTCCTGCGCCTCGACCGTGACCGCCTGCGCGAGGCGGGTGCGGAGCTGCCGGATCCGGTGCTCGAGCAAGCCCTGCTCGTTCTTGGCCGCGTGGTACTCGAAGTTCTCGGAGAGGTCGCCGAACTCGCGTGCCGTCTTGATCGCGAGCACCGCGGCCGTCCGCTTCGGGCCCTCGAGCTCGGCCAGCTCCGCCTCGAGGGCGGCGCGCTGAGCCTCGGTCAGCTGCTCGATGCGGTGCTCGGCCACCCGGCACAGGCTAGTCGTCAGTGGCGCGCGACCGTGCCGGCGTGCCTGCGGTACGCGCCCGACCCGACGATGTCGGCGATCTCGGCGATCGCCGTCCGGAGCTCGTCGTCGCTCGTGAAGAAGTGCGGCCCGAGCCGGATGCCCGCGTCGGGCCGGAAGTCGCAGATGACGCCGCGGTCGCCCAGTTCCTTGTGGACGGCCGGGAACTCCGGCACGTGCACGGTGACGGTGCCGCCCCGGCGCGCCGGGTCGCGCGGGCTCCGCACCTCGAAGCCGGCCTCGTCCGCCAGCTCGATCAGGAGCCCTGTCTGCCGCAGAGAGCTCTCGCGGATCCGCTCGACGCCGACCTCCTCGACGAGGTCGTAGCCGGCCGTTCCCGCGTAGTGGGCGGGCACGTTCGGGGTGCCGGTGAGGAAGCGAGCCGTGCCGCTCGCGTACCGCATCTCCTCCTCGAAGGCGAACGGCTGCTCGTGCGCCTGCCAGCCGGTCACGGTCGGCTCGAGCTCCTCGGCGAGGTCGGGCCGGACGTAGAGCCACCCGTTGCCCGGGCCGCCGAGCAGCCACTTGACGGAGCCGCCGACCGCGAAGTCGACCTCGAGCGCCGTCACGTCGAGCGGGACGACGCCCGCGGACTGGTAGGCGTCGAGCACGACGTGCGCGCCGACCTCGTGCGCGCGGCGCACGATCGGCTCGACGTCCTGGATCTCGCCCGACTTGAAGAGGACGTGGCTGATCGGGACGAGCAGCGTCCGCTCGTCGATCGCCTCGAGGATGCCGCCGTCGTCCTCGCGCACGACAACCTCGAGATCGTCGCGCGACTGGTAGAGGTAGCGGACGCTCGGGAAGTTGCCGCGCTCGTAGACGATCCGGTTCCGCTCCGTCGTCGGGCGGAAGCAGGAGAGGACGACCGCCTC
Organism: uncultured Gaiellaceae bacterium; assembly: GCA_963808915.1. Taxonomy (GTDB): domain Bacteria; phylum Actinomycetota; class Thermoleophilia; order Gaiellales; family Gaiellaceae; genus CAVTBT01. Next base: position 303,348 of record CAWEHJ010000004.1, read on the forward strand.
GGCGATTGCGACGTTCTGATGCATCACCGTCGAGCCCGCGGGCGCGCCGACGATCCGACCGATCTGGTCGCCGACGGTCATCGGCAGCTCCCACCACCCCTCGCCCCAGGCGCGCACGCCGCGCTCGCGCCACGTGCGCGCGTACTCGGCGAGGCGCTCCTCGACCCGGCGCGGCATGGCGCCGAGCGAGTGGTTGATCAGGTAGGTCGTCCGCTCGAGGATCGGGAACTCGGCGCGGTAGTCGAGCAGGTCTCTCACCTGCGGCCGGCTACTCCCACTCGATCGTGGACGGCGGCTTCGACGAGATGTCGAGCGCGACCCGGTTGACGCCCGGGATCTCGTTCACCATCCGGCTCGAGATCGTCTCCAGCACGTCGTAGGGCAGCCGAGCCCAGTCCGCGGTCATCGCGTCCTCGGAGGTGACCGCGCGGATCACGATCGGGTACGCGTACGTCCGCTCGTCCCCCTGCACGCCGACCGAGCGGATCGCCGGCAGCACGGCGAAGCTCTGCCAGAGCTCGCGGTAGAGCCCGGCGCGACGGATCTCCTCCTGCAGCACCGAGTCCGCCTGCCGCAGCATCTCGAGCCGCTCCGCGGTGACGTCGCCGATGATCCGGATCGCCAGGCCCGGGCCCGGGAACGGCTGGCGCCAGACCATCCGCTCCGGCAGGCCGAGCTCCTCGCCGACGCGCCGGACCTCGTCCTTGAAGAGCAGCCGCAACGGCTCGACCAGCTCCATCCGCATGTCCGCGGGCAGGCCACCGACGTTGTGGTGCGACTTGATCTTGGCGGCGACACCGTCCTCGGAGCCGCCCGACTCGATCACGTCCGAGTAGAGCGTGCCCTGGACGAGGAAGCGGACGTCGCCGAGCTTGCCGGCCTCCTCCTCGAAGACGCGGATGAACTCCTCGCCCACGATCTTCCGCTTCTCCTCCGGGTCGGTCACACCGGCGAGGCGCGTGAGGAACCGCTCCTGCGCCTCCACGTGCACGAGCGGGACGTGGAAGTGACCGCCGAAGGTCTCGACCACCTGCGGCGCCTCGTTCGCGCGCAGCAGCCCGTGGTCGACGAAGACGCACGTGAGCTGGTCGCCGACCGCCTTGTGCACGAGCAGCGCCGCGACCGCCGAGTCGACCCCGCCCGAGAGCCCGCAGATCACGCGCTCCGAGCCGACCTGGGCCCGGATCCGCTCGACCTGCTCCTCGATCACGGCCGCGGCCGTCCAGGTGGGCGGCGCGCCGACGATGCCGTGGAGGAAGTTCTTCAGGATCTCCTGCCCGTAGGGCGTGTGCACGACCTCGGGGTGGAACTGGACGCCGTAGAGGCCGCGGCCCGGATCCTCGAACGCCGCGATCGGCGTCGACGCCGACGACGCCGTCACCCGCGCGCCGGTCGGCGCGGCGACGACCGAGTCGCGGTGGCTCATCCAGACGGTCTGCTCGTCGGGCAGGTCGCCGAAGAGCGCCGACTCCTCGAAGCGCATCTCCGCCTTGCCGTACTCGGAGACGTCGTTCGACTCGACCTCGCCGCCGAGGTCCCGGGCCATCAGCTGCATCCCGTAGCAGATGCCGAGCGTCGGCACGCCGAGCTCGAGGATCCGCGGATCCAGCTGCGGCGCGCCGTCGGAGTAGACCGAGGCAGGCCCGCCGGAGAGGATCAGCGCGACCGGGTTCCGCGCCCGAACCTCCTCGGCGCTCAGGTGGTGGCCGACGAGCTCGCTGTAGACGCGGGCCTCGCGCACCCGCCGCGCGATCAGCTGGCTGTACTGGCCGCCGAAGTCGAGCACGAGCACCGGGCGCTCCTCCTGCACGGGCTCGCGGAGCTGGATCACCTCGGCGCTCGTCACGGGCGCCGGTAGTTCGGGGAGTCCTTCGTGATCGTGACGTGATGCGGGTGGCTCTCGCGCAGGCCGGCGCCGGTGATGCGGACGAACCGGGTCTCGTGCTGCATCGCCTCGATCGTCTCGGCGCCGCAGTAGCCCATCGCCTGGCGCAGGCCGCCGACCAGCTGGTAGACGATCGGCGCGAGCGGGCCCTTGTACGGGACACGCCCCTCGATCCCCTCCGGGACGAGCTTGTCGACGTCCTCGACGTCGCCCTGGAAGTAGCGGTCCTTGGAGAACGAGCGGGCCTTCATCGCGCCGAGCGAGCCCATGCCGCGGTACGACTTGAAGCGCTCGCCCTGGCCGACGATCACGTCGCCCGGCGACTCGTCCGTGCCCGCCAGCATCGAGCCGAGCATGACCGTGTCCGCCCCGGCCGCGATCGCCTTCGCCACGTCGCCGCTCGACGTGAGGCCGCCGTCCGCGACGACGGGCACGCCGTGTCGCGCCGCGGCCTCTGCGACGTCGTAGACCGCGGTCACCTGCGGCACGCCGACACCGGCGACCACACGGGTGGTGCAGATCGAGCCGGGCCCGACGCCCGTCTTGACCGCATCCGCGCCCGCCTCGATCAGCGCCTCGGCCGCGTCGCCGGTGGCGATGTTGCCCGCGATCACCTCGATCTCGTACGCATCCTTGATCCGGCGCACCATCTCGAGCACGCCGGCGGAGTGGCCGTGCGCGGTGTCGACCACGAGCACGTCGACCTCCGCGGCGACGAGCGCGCCCGCCCGCTCGAACGCATCCGTGCCGACCCCGACGGCAGCGCCGACCCGCAGCCGGCCCTGCTCGTCCTTCGTCGCCAGCGGGTACTCGATCCGCTTCCGGATGTCCTTGACCGTGATCAGGCCCCTGAGCCGGCCGTCCGCGTCGACGATCGGCAGCTTCTCGATCCGGTGCCGGTGCAGGATCGCGTCCGCCTCGTCGAGGGTCGTGCCGACCGGCGCGGTGACGAGGTCGCGGCTCGTCATCACCGCCGAGACGGCGTGGCCGGCGTCGGCGCCGTAGCGCAGGTCGCGGTTCGTGAGGATGCCGACCAGGACATCGGCCTCGTCGGTGATCGGGATCCCCGAGACCTTGTAGCGGGCCATCAGCGCCAGCGCGTCGGAGACGAGCGCGTCGGGCCGGAGCGTGACGGGCTCGACGATCATCCCGGACTCGGAGCGCTTGACCTTGTCGACCTCGGCGACCTGATCCTCGATCGAGAGGTTGCGGTGCACGATCCCGATCCCGCCCTCGCGCGCGAGGGCGATCGCGAGCCTGGCCTCGGTGACGGTGTCCATCGCCGCGGAGACGATCGGGATCTCGATCACGATCGTGCGGGTGAGGCGCGTGGCGGTGCGCACGTCGTTCGGCAGCACCGACGACTCGGACGGGAGCAGGAGGACGTCGTCGAAGGTCAGGCCCTCCTTGCCGAATTTCGCGTCCCGATCGAGCTCCCAGTCCAGGTGGCGATCCTAGCAGCGGCCCCCGACGAGGTTTCCCGCCCCAGGACCCGGGGACCATGACTAGGACAGAACCTAGACGCGAAAGAGAGGAACCAGCATGAGCTCGAAGATCGAGCAGTCGATCGAGGTCGACGTCCCAGTCCGCACCGCCTACGACCAGTGGACCCAGTTCGAGGAGTTCCCGGAGTTCATGGAGGGCGTCGAGAGCGTGCAGCAGATCGACGACACCCACCTGCTCTGGACGGCCGAGATCGGCGGCAAGCGCGAGGAGTGGAAGGCCGAGATCACCGAGCAGATCCCGGACGAGCGCGTGGCCTGGAAGGCTGTCGACGGCAAGCAGAACGCCGGCGTCGTCACCTTCCATCGGCTCGCCGACAACCGGACGAAGGTGATGGTGCAGCTGGACTTCGAGCCCGAGGGGATGATGGAGAAGCTCGGCAGCGCGATCGGCTCGGACGACCGCCAGGTCAAGGGCGACCTGGAGCGCTTCAAGGAGTTCATCGAGTCGCGCGGCACCGAGACCGGTGCGTTCCGCGGCACGGTCGAGCACGGCTCGACCACGACTCCTTCCGCCTGACGCCCGGTCAGGACGGCGTGACGGCTGCGAGCTCGTCCACCCGCACCGCGGGTGCGAGCCTCGCGGCCTCGCGCGGCGCGAAGCGGCCGGCGCCGACCTCCAGGATCGAGGCGGCGCCGGCGGCGACCGCGAGGCGCAGGGACTCCTCGACCGGCCGGCGCTCGAGGCGTGCGGCGAGGTACTGCGCGAGCAGCGCGTCTCCCGCACCGACAGCAGAGACCGGCTCGAGCAGCGGTGCGATGGCCCGGAAGCGCCGCACCCGGCGGTCCTCGCGCAGGAGCGCGAAGCAGCCCGTCTCGGTCGTGATGTGGACGTTCCGCGCGCCCATGTCGGCGATCGCGTCGAGCGCCATCAGGAAGTCGTCGTCGTCCTCGAACTCCTGGCCGACGAGCCCCTCGGCCTCGCCCTGGTTCGGCGAGACGAGCTCCGGCTCGGCCTCGGTGCCGAGCCGGAGCGGCGCGGCCTCGGTGTCGAGCACGACGGAGACGCCCCGCCGGTTGAGCTCCCGGGTCGCCTCGGCGTAGAAGCCTTCGTCCACTCCGCGCGGCAGCGAGCCGGCGAAGACGACGAAGTCGGCGCCACGCGAGAGGTACTGCAGCTTCTCGAGCAGGGTGTCGAGCTCGCCCGGCGAGACCCGCGGCCCCCACTCGTTGATCTCGGTGTAGGTCGAGTCGGTCGGGTCGACGACCGCGGTCGAGGTGCGCGACTCCTCCTTGATCCGGACGAAGTCGTTCAGGATCGCCTCCGCCGTCAGCTCCTCCACGATCCGGGTGCCCGTCCGGCCGCCGGCGAGGCCGGTGGCGACGACCGGCACGTCGAGCCGCTTCAGGGCCCTGGCCACGTTGATCCCCTTGCCGCCCGCGAGCGTCAGCACCGAGCTCGAGCGGTGGCGCTGGTCGCGGTGGAAGTTCGGCACGGTCAGCGTGCGATCGAGCGCCGCGTTCATCGTCACGGTCACGATCACGGCGTCACCGTGTCCCAGAGGTGGTGGAGCGTACGGCCCGCGTACCAGCGGGTCTTGCCGAGGGTGCCGGGCTCGGAGACGGTCGTCGCGGCGACGAGCGGCGAGCGGGCGAGGAGCCTCGCGCCTGCGTAGACGCGCACCTCGCCGAGCCGCGAGCCGCGCTGAACCGGGAGCGAGACCGACGTCGGGGCGACGACGACCTCGCGCAGCGGCCGGTCGACGCGGACGAGGCGGATCCGGCTGCGCGGCGCGACGACGTGGACGGCCGGCCGGCCGTAGCCCGTGCGGGCCGTCGCGTAGATCCTCGCCCGGTCGACCACCCGGACCGACCGGTAGCGGGCAGCCCCCCAGGCGAGGAGCTCCTCCAGGTCGTCGTTCCGCTCCGAGCGGCTCGGGCCGCCGAGGATGGTCGCATAGACGGTGACGCCGTTCCGACGGGCGGCGGCGACCTCCGACCAGCCCGCCCGCCCCGTGTGGCCGGTCTTGACGCCGAAGGTCCCGGGGAAGTCCGCGAGCAGGTCGTTCCAGGTCGAGAGCTCGCGGCCGCCGCCGATCGAGGCGGTGCGCAGGCGCACGGTGGCGCGAATGAGCGGGATCGTCATCGCGGTCCGCGCCAGCCGGGTCAGGTCGCGGGCGCTCGAGACGTGACCGGCGGCGTCGAGCCCGCTCGGGTTCGCGAAGTGGGTCTCCCGCAGGCCGAGCGCCTCGGCCTTCGCGTTCATCCAGCCGACGAAGCGCTCGACGGAGCCGCCCGCGACCCCGGCCGCGAGCGCCGTGGCGGCGTCGTTGGCGCTCTGGACGAGCGCTGCGGTGACGAGGTCGCGCACGGTCAGGCGCTCGCCGGCGCGCAGGTTGATCGAAGACTCGCCCACTGCGGCGGCGACCCGGTCGACGGTGACGACGTCGTCGGGGCGTGCGTGCTCGAGCGCGACCAGCACGGTCATCAGCTTCGTGATGCTCGCCATCGGCAGGCGCTCGTCGGCGTCGCGGGACGCGAGCACCTCCCCGGTTGCGCCGTTGACGACCAGGTAGGCCGAGGCATCCACGGGCGGCGGGGCAGCGGCGGCCGTCGCGGCCGCCAGCGAGGCAGCGGCGACGGCGAGAACGAGGGCGAAGCGTCTCACGCCGCGCGGCATGCTACTTCACGCGGATCTGCTGACCGACCTGGAGGCCGGTCGGGTCGATCCCCGGGTTCAGCCCGAGTAGGGCCTCGACGGTCGTGTCGTGACTGTCCGCGATCGTGCCGAGGGTGTCGCCGGCGCGGACGGCGTAGTGCTCCTGCCCGGCAGTCGACGTGGCCGTCGAGGTGCGAGCGGTCGTCGCCGGTCGCGAGGGCGTCGTCGCCGGTCTCGTGGCGGTCGGTTGCGTCGGGGCAGCGGACGGCTCGTCCGCGATCCCGGAGCGAATCAGCAGGATCGCCACCGTCGCCGCCGCGAGGAACGCGACCGGCGCGGCGAAGCGTGCGACGGCCGGCCGCACCGCTACCAGCCGGCGGCGCGCCAGATCTCGCGGGCAAGCCTGGCGGCCTCCGCGCCGGCGGCGTCGCGCCAGTCGACGTCCGAGGACCGGTAGGCGTAGATCACCGAGCGTGAGGCATTCACGAGCGCACTGGCCGGGCCGGAGGTGAAGGCGCGGGCCACGTCGGCCGGCGTCGCCCCCTGGGCGCCGACCCCCGGCAGCAGGAAGACGGCCTGGGGCATCGTGCGCCGCGCCTCGCCGACGGCCCTCGGCAGGGTCGCGCCGAGCACGGCCCCGACGCTCGAGAGTCCGCGCTCGCCGACGAGCGGCTCCCCCCACTCCGCCACGAGCTTCGCCACGTGCTGCCAGAGCGTCGTCCCGTCGGAGAGGACGAGATCCTGGATGTCGGCGGCACCCGGGTTGGACGTGCGTACGAGCACGAAGACACCGGCGCCGTGCAGGCGGACGGCCTGCAGGAACGGCTCGATCCCGTCCTCGCCCAGGTACGGGTTGACCGTCAGCGCGTCGGCGAGCGGATGCCCGTCGGCGCGGGGCTCGAGATAGGCGGCGGCGTAGGCCCGCGCGGTGGAGCCGATGTCGCCGCGCTTGCCGTCCGCGATCACGAGCAGGCCCGCCTCGCGGGCGTAGCGGCAGGCGTCCTCGAGCGCGCGCATGCCGTCGGAGCCGAGCGCCTCGAAGAAGGCGAGCTGCGGCTTGACGGCGACGACGTACGGGGCGACCGCGTCGACGATCCCGTGGCAGAAGCGCTCGACGGCCAGGGCCGGCGCCTCGCCGCGCAGCTCGACCGGGAGCAGGTCGACCCGCGGGTCGAGCCCGACGACCAGCTGCGTCCGCTTGCGCTCGACGGCGTCCGCCAGGCGGTCGGCAAAGGCGGCAGTCGTCGCCCCCACGCCGGCCTGGAGCTCCTGCGCCATCGCCACAAGGCTAGCGGCGCAGTCGGCGGCCGACCGACCTCGTTGCTCAGAGCGACGAGGGCAGCTCAGGCGGCGAGGATCCGGTCACCGCTGAGCGGCACGACCCGGAGCTCCGCCGGCGGGCGGCGGAGGAAGGACGCGAGGAGGAGCAGCTCCTCGGCGTCGTCCGCGGCGAGCGAGGGCTCGTCGGCTGCCGCCGCGGCGGCAAGGCCCGCCTCGGCCTCGAGCCGTCCTGCCGCCCCGCGCGGCAGCGTGCGGACGGCCGCGATCCGGCCTCCTGCGACGAAGTGGGCGCGGACGAAGCCCTCCTCGGCCGCGGGGACGACGAGACACGCACGCAGCGAGCGCAGCCGCCGCAGCTCGGCGAGCCGTCTCGCCACCGCCTCGAGCGCCTCGACGCGGTCCCGCAGCCGCGCGGCGTCCTCGAAGCGCTGCGCCGACGCCAGCTTCCGCATCCGGGCGCGCAGGAGCGGGAGCGCCTCGGCCGGATCGTCGCCCTCCCAGTCGCCGAGCGCCCGCGCGGCGCGCTGGGCGAGCCGCCGGCCGGCGATCGGTCCGTGCGGGGAGGGCTGCGCGCCGGCGACCCATTCGGTGCCGCGCCGGCGGAGGTACGTCCAGCGGTCGGCGCGGCCGCCGCGGGCATTCGCCGCAGGCCTGAGCTCGCGGATCAGCCGCAGCTCCTCGAGCGCCGCCTCGAGCTCGGAGCCGAGCACGCGCCATTCGACGCGCTCCAGTGCTCCGAGCGCCGCCTCGACCGCCGGCCGCTGGCGCTCGCCGCGGAAGTAGGAGCGCAGCCGGGCGCGGAGGTCGCGGGCCCGGCCGACGTAGAGCACCTGGTCGTTCCGGTCGCGGAAGAGGTAGACGCCCGGCCGTTGCGGCGCGCCCGCGGCGAGCGAGCGCTTCGCGTGGAGCCGCCGCGCCCGCGGCGCCGAGAGGTCGACGAGGTCGGCGACCGTCCGCGCGCCGCGCTCCTGCGCGAGGCCGATCAGGTGGAGCAGGGCCTCGGCGGTCGCCTCGGCGTCCGGCAGCGCGCGATGGCACGGCCGGGCCGAGGTGCCGAAGAACTGCGCGAGCGCGGCGAGCCCGACGCGCCGGGTCCGGCCCTCGAGGAGCCGGCGGGCGAGCCATACCGTGTCCACGACCGGCGCGGCGACGCGCCGCCCCGTCAGCCGCTCCACCTCGACGTCGAGGAAGCCGAGGTCGAAGCGAGCGTTGTGCGCGACCAGCACCGCGTCGCCGGCGAAGTCGAGGAACCGCCGCACGACGTGCTCGACGCGCGGCGCACCGCGGAGCGCCCGCGGCTCGATCCCGGTCAGCGCCGCGATCGCACCCGGCAGCGGCACGCGCGGGTCGACCAGGCTCTGCAACCGCTCCTCGAGCTCGAGCTCGCGGACCCGCACGGCTCCGAGCTCGCAGATCCGGGCGCTGCCCGGCCTGAGCCCGGTGGTCTCCAGGTCGAAGACGACGTAGGTCGCCGCCTCGAGGGCGACGTCGGCCCCGGGCGGGTCGGCCAGCCCGACCGAGGTGCCGCGCCACGCGAGCCGCGCGTCGCCCTCGACGACGTCCGCGAGCAGCTCGCGCGCCACCCCGCCGGGGAGCTGCCTCAGTGCGTAGAGATGGCGGGCCGCATCCTCCGCCGCAACGGGACCACGTCGCTCCTCGACGAGGTCGACGAGACGGTCGGCGGCGTCGAACGCAAGCTGCACACCGGGGTTCTACACGAACAGGTGTTCGCCCACAACCGGGGTGGGCGAGCGAAAGTCGACCTGGGCGGAAAGGGCCCGTCTGGGGCCCTTTCCGCCCGGAGGATCGGCCCGGGTGCGCTAGCCGCCCTTGACGGCGGCCTTGAGCTGGCTGCCGGCCGAGAACTTCGGCACGGTCGCAGCCGGGATGTGCACCTTCTGGCTCGGATTGCGGGGGTTGACGCCTTCGCGCGCGGCGCGGTGAGCCGTCGAGAACTTCCCGAATCCGGTGAACGTCACCGCGTCGCCGCCCTTCAGCGTCGAGGTGATCGTGTCGAGCACGGCGTCGACCGCGCTGCTTGCGTCGCGCCGCGAGATGCCTGCTTTCGTCGCGACAGCGTCCACGAACTCCTGCTTCGTCACTTGCCTCTCCTCCTGTCGATTGCCTGTGCGAGGGCCGCGGAGACCCTACCAGCCTGATCGTTTTGGCTCAACCATGCGGTTTTGCTGCACTTTTTGCCCGTCGAGCAGCTCCGAGGCGCGGAACAGGGGCCGCAGGCGCACGCCGAGCCGGGCGAGCGCGTCCGAGCCGCCCTCCTCCCGGTCGAGCACGCAGACGGCGTTCCGGACGGAGAGACCGGCGTCCCGCAGCGCTGCCACCGACTCTTCGAGCGCACCGCCGGACGTGACGACGTCCTCGACCAGGCAGACGAGCTCGCCGGCTCTGAATGCCCCCTCGATGCGGTTCCCGGTGCCATAGGACTTGGCTTCACCACGGACGATGATGAAGGGCAGACCGGACGCCAGCGATGCCGAAGCGGCCAACGCGACCGCTCCGAGGGCCGGCCCGGCCAACCGCTCGGCCTCCGGCTCGCAGACCCTGGCAGCCGCCGCGATGCGTTCGCCGAGGGGTGCGAGCAGCTCCGGCACCGTCTCGAAGCGGTACTTGTCGAGGTACCAGCGGGAGCGCTTGCCGGAGCGGAGCACGAAGTCGCCCTCGAGCAGCGCGTGCTCGACGAGCTGCTTCCCGAGCTCCTCGTCGGTCATCGCGCGAGCGCCGGCCGCGCCAGCTCGAGCAGCCGGTCGCCGTCCGCGGTGCCCGCTTCGAGCGTCAGCGACGAGCCGTCCTCGTAGCCGATCGTCACCCGTTCTGCCGGCCGCCTGCGCCGGTGGACGAGCGCGGCGAGGGCGGCGAGTGCGACGGCGAGGACGAGCAGCCTACGCATCGGTCGGAGCCTTCGCCTTCCGCGGCCGCCGCGGCTTCGGCGGGCGGCGCCGCCGAGGCGCGGAGCGCGGTGCGGAGGTCGTAGAGGACGAGCGCCGAGGGTGGCGCGGCGACGGTCGTCGCAGCCGCGAGCCGCTCGCCGTCGCGGACGACGACGAGGCCGCCGTCGGCGAAGGACGCCTCGAGGCGGGTCACCGCCTGTGCGCCGGCGCGGAGGCCGCCCGCAGCCGCGAGCAGGTCGAGCGCGCGGCGCGCGAGCGCCGTCCCGCCTCCCTCGTCCGCGAACGACGAGGCCTCGACCGACCCGTCCGCGCCGAAGAGGACGGCCGCCTCCACCTGCGAGGACAGCTCGAGCAGATCGGCGATCGCCTCGGCCGCGTCCACGGGCGCCGACGCTACCAAAGCTCATACTGCCGTCGTGCTCGAGCCGCTCGCCGACCTCTTCCGGAAGTTCTTCGCCGACCGCGGCACGCACCTCGCGGCGATGATCGCCTACTTCGCGCTGCTCTCCTTCCTGCCGCTGACCTTCATCGCACTCGCGCTGCTCGCGATCGGCGGGCGGCCGGACGAGTCGAGCTATCTCGTCACCGAGCTGCAGCGGCTCTTCCCGGCGAGCTCGGTCGACCAGATCGTTCGGGCCGTCGACGCGGTGCAGCGAGAACTGGCGGACGCTCGGGATCGTCGGCGGGATCACCCTGGCCTGGAGCTCGCTCTCCTTCTTCAGCGTGCTCGAGTCGGCGTTCAACATCGTCTACGGCCGGCCGAACCGCTCCTTCCTGCACGGGAAGGCACTCGCGGTCGTCTACATGGGCGCCTCGCTCGTGGTGCTCTTCGTCGGGCTCGCCGTCGGCACCGTCGGCCGGGTGCTGCTCGAGCGGTATGCCGGCGGCGTGATCGCGAACTCCGTCGTCGCGTGGACGCTCTCGCTCGCGATCTCCACCGCCGCGGCCTTCCTCTTCTGCGCCACGGCCTACCAGCGGCTGACGAACGCCACCCTGAGCACGCGAGAGGTCGTCCCGGGCGCGCTCGTCGCGGCCCTCGCGCTGCAGCTGACGTTCCAGCTGCTGCCGCTCTTCCTCCGCTTCACGAAGGAGGTCGTCGCGCTGCAGGCGCTCGGCACCGGCGCGCTACTGCTCGTCTGGCTCTACGTGATGGCCAACGTGATCGTGTTCGGTGCCGAGGTGAACTGGTGGCTGGCCCGCGGCCACACGCGCCGCGAGGAGGACGTGGCCGGCCTGGCGTGAGCACGCAGGCGCACCAAGGATCGCCTGGCCAGGCGTTGTTAGGCTCGGAGCGATGGCCGCGTCGTCGCTGACACCGATGCTGACGGTCAAGAACGCGATCTCGGCGATCGACTTCTATCGCCGTGCTCTTGACGCCGTCGAGCAAGCGCGCTTCACCGCGCCGACCGGGCATGTGGTCGCCGAGCTGGCGATCGACGGGCTGCGGTTCTTCGTCGTCGACGAGAACCCGGAGGCGTTCAACCTGAGCCCGACGTCCCTCGACGGGACGACGGTGCGCATCAACCTCATCGTCGACGACCCGGATGCCACCGCAGCTCAGGCGATCGGTGCCGGGGCGAGCGAGATCTTCCCGGTCGGCGATCAGCCCTACGGCTTTCGGCAAGGACGCGTGGCGGATCCCGACGGTCATCACTGGCTGATCGGGAAACCCCTCGACGACTGACGAGTGGCGTCGTGCTGAGAGGGCGCTGCGCGTGCACTGCCGTCGCCTACGAGGTCTCGGACGAGTTCGTCGCCGCGTTCAACTGCCACTGCTCGAACTGCCGAGCGACGACAGGCTCGGCGTTCCTGCCCTGGGGCGAGATCGAGCGCGCGAAGCTACGGGTGACCGAAGGTGCGGGTTCGTTGCTGGTGGTCGGCGATGCCGACGCCGTGCACGAGCTGCGCTGCGGAGCGTGCCTGTCGCTTCTCTACTGGACCGTTCGTGACGGCGCGTACGTCCGGGTTCCGTATGGATCGCTCGTCGACGAGCCCGCGCTCAAGCCGACCGCGCACATGTTCGTCGGTTCGAAGGCTCCGTGGCACGAGATCCTCGACGACCTCCCCCAGCACGACGGATACCCCTGGGCTTGATCGACCTCGTTAGGCTGCGCCGCTTGCGTGTCCCCACCCGACCTGCAGGAGGCGCCGAATGAGCGGCTACGCGGTAGCGAGCATCGACGAGATCGACGAGATCACCGACGGCCGCTGTCCGTGGCGGCCCGTCCGGTTCCACTTCGGCATCACGTCCTTCGGCGTCAATGCGTTCACGGCTGCTGAGGTGGGCGACCGGCTCATCAACGAGCACGACGAGTCACAGGAACACGACTTGCAGGAGGAGCTCTACCTCGTCCAGCGGGGCCGCGCGAGGTTCGAGCTCGACGGCGAGCGGGTGGAGGCACCCGCGGGCACATTCGTCTTCGCACCGCCCCAGGTCAAACGGACGGCGTTCGCCGAGGAGCCGGGAACGACGATCGTCGCGCTCGGCGGAACGCCGGGGGAGGCGTACAAGCCCCAGGGCGGGGAGCTCTGGATGCCGCTCCACCACCTCTACGAGTCAGGCCAGTACGCCGAGGCCGCCGATCGGGGACGCGAGTTGATCGAAGCCCATCCCGAGTACGCAGGACCGCTCTACAACCTCGCATGCTGCGAGAGCCTCGCCGGGCGGACCGAGGACGCGATCAAGCACCTCCGGCTCGCGATCGCCCAGAACGAGCCGTTCCGCTCGCTCGCCGCCGAGGACTCCGACTTCGACCCGATCCGCGACGAGACCGCGTTCGCGGAGCTGGTGTCGAGCAGCGCAGCGGAGCCGGCTTCGGGCTAGCAGCCCGCCCTCCATCGTCGCCCAATCCACTCGCGCCACGCCCTTCCGGCACCGCCGTTCGAGTGCTCAGCCTCGGATGCGCCCCGGGCGAAGGGGGCGGGCGTGGGCGCTGACCTTCTCGAGCCCGCGAGTCAGCGCCTTGATGTCGGTGTCGGCGAGATGGCGGGAGAAGTGGTGTTCGATCGCGTGCCGGTGGTGGCGTCGAGCTTGCTCCGTCGTGCTGCGGCCTTCGTCCGTGAGCACGACGAGAATCGAGCGGCGGTCGTTCTCAGGGCGGACGCGGCGGACGAGGCCGGCCGCTTCCATTCGGTCGACGACCCGTGTGAAGCCGCTCTTGCTGTAGAGGATCCGCTCGGCGAGCTCGTTCATGCGCAGACCGTCGGGCGTCTCCTCGAGATGAACGAGGACGTCGTACCAGCGCAGCGGGATTCCGACGTCGCGCTCGAGCTCGGCGTCGAGCACGTCGACAAGTGCGAGCGCGCTCTCGAAGTAGAGCCGCCAGGCACGCAGGCGCTCGGAGGACGGGCTTGACAGCGTTTCTCCCCCATGAGATAGTCCGCTCTGCAACTGTTTACTCATCGACAGTTGCTCATCATACCAGCTTGGACGGAAGGAGCGATGCCCGATGACCGCTGTTGCTGCAGAGCGTGCCGGCTACCTGCTCGGCAAGGACGAGGGGGAGGCGCACTGGCTGCTGGGGATGCTCGAGATCGTCAAGATCAGCGGCGCCGCCACGAACGGCGAGTACGGCTTGATCGAGGTCACCGTCCGCGCCGGCGAGGGCTCGCCCTGGCACGTCCACCCGGACGAGGACGAATGGTTCTACGTGCTCGAGGGGGAGTTCACCGTCTACGTCGGCGATCGGCGTCTGTCGCTCCCGGCCGGCGCATTCGCGTTCGGCCCCAAGGGAATCCCGCACACGTTCATCGCCGAGACAGAAGGAGCCAAGGCGCTGATCGGCTTCCAGCCCTTCCACTTCGAGGGCTTCCTGAACGAGGCGGGCGAACCTGCGACGGAGCGGGTGCTGCCGCCGCCGCTCGAGGCTCCCCCGGACCTGGCGCGGCTACTCCCGATCGCCGCCCGCAACGGGATGCAGATCCTCGGCCCTCCCGGCCCGCCTCCGGCCAACTAGCTCGGCGCCACCCGCGCGACGCGTGCCGCCAGAGCGCGCGCTGCGCGGGCGCGGTGGGAGTGCTCGGCCTTCCAGGCGTCGCCGAGCTCCGCGACCGTGCGGGTCTCGCCGGCCGGGACGAAGATCGGGTCGTAGCCGAAGCCCTCCGTCCCCCTCGGCTCGAGCGAGAACGAGCCTGCGAGCTCGCCGCGGGTGACAACCTCTTCCCCGTCCGGTGAGATCGCGACGAGCACGCAGACGTAGCGGCCGCCGCGGCCGTCCGAGCCGGCGAGCTCGGCGAGCATCGTCTCGACCCAGGCGCCCGACCAGCGCGCGGAGTGGATCCCCGGCCGGCCCCTCGAGCGCGTCCGCCTCGACCCCTGAGTCGTCCGCGAGCACCCACTCGTCCGCCGGCGCGTGGATGCGGGCGAAGCGGGCCTTGATCCGGGCGTTCTCCTCGTAGGTCCGGCCGTCCTCGGGCGGATAGTCGAGCGCGAGCGCCTCGAGCTCCCAGCTCGGAAGCAGCCGCCGCAGCTCCTCCAGCTTGTGCGCGTTCCCGGAGGCGAGCCGCGCCTTCAGCCGGCCCACTGCACCGAGACGACGTGCTCCAGGTCGGCGAGCTCCTGCGCGATCTCGGTCGCGTCACGCCTGCGCCCGGCGACGACCACCTCGACCTGCCGCCGCTCGCCCTCGTCGTCGATCCGGAGCGAGTTCACCTGCAGCTCGTGGGCCCGCAGCTGCGCGAGGACCGGCGCCACGTCGCCACCTGCCTCGAGCGCGAGCGTCAGCTGCCGCGTCGCCCCGGCCCGCAGGCCGAACTGGTTCGCCACCTTCTTCAGCGGCCAGAGGCTGAGGATCACGACACCGGTCGTCGCGACCGCGAACGAATACATGCCGGCGCCCACAGCGATGCCGATCGCAGCAACAACCCAGATCGAGGCGGCGGTGGTCAGCCCGCGGACGTTGAAGCCCTGGCGGATGATCGCGCCGCCGCCGAGGAAGCCCACGCCCGCGACGACGTAGCTCGCCACGCGCGACGGGTCGACGACCGCGCCGTTCTCCTGGCTGAGGTCGAACGGATGCCAGGCGTAGATCCCGACGATCATGAACAGGCACGAGCCGACCGAGACGAGGATGTGCGTCCGCAGGCCGGCTTCCTGCTCCGCGCTCTCCCGCTCGAGCCCGATCAGCCCCGCGAGTGCGGCAGCGGCGAACAGCCTGACGACGCCCTCCCAGAGATCGAGGTCAGGCAGCACGGGGCGCCTCGGCGGCCTCGCGCTGGGCCTCACCGAGCCGTTCGATCCCGACGGCCGCGAGGTCGAGCAGCTGGTCGAGCGCCTCGCGGGAGAACGGGTCGCGCTCGGCGGTCGCCTGCACCTCGACGAGCTGGCCGTCACCGGTCATGACGACGTTCATGTCCGTGTCGGCGCGTGAGTCCTCGGAGTAGTCGAGGTCGAGCAGCGGCACGCCGTCGACGACGCCGACCGAGACCGCCGCGACCGAGCCGGGCAGCGCCTTCGAGAGGCCGAAGCGGTCGAGCGCGCGTGCTGCCGCGATCCACGAGCCCGTGATCGCCGCGCAGCGCGTGCCGCCGTCCGCCTGGAGGACGTCGCAGTCGAGCCACAGCGTCCGCTCCCCCAGCGCCTCGAAGTCGCAGACGCCCCGCAGCGCGCGGCCGATCAGCCGCTGGATCTCGACCGTCCGCCCGCCCTGCTTGCCGCGCGAGGCCTCCCGCTGCGTCCGCTCGCCGGTCGAGGCGGGCAGGAGCGAGTACTCGGCCGTCATCCAGCCGCGGCCGCTCCGCTGCAGCCAGCGCGGGACGCTCTCCTCGACCGTCGCGGTGCAGAGCACCTTGGTCGAGCCCTGCGAGTAGAGGACGGCGCCGTGCGGCTGCTCGAGCCAGTCGGGCAGCACCTCGAGCGGGCGCAGCTGGTCGGGCTGCCGCCCGTCGGCGCGCGTCACGCCGCCGCCGCCGCGAGCGCGGCCAGCTCGACGTGCTCGACCTCGCCGATCGGGAGTTGGAGGAAGCGCTGCCCCATCGTGCGGAAGTGTGTCGGGTCGCCGGTCGTGAGGAAGCGGTAGGAGCCCTCGCGGCCGGGGTCGTGCTCGATCCCCTTCCGCGCCAGCGTCTCCGCCACCTCGCGCGCCGTCTCCTCGGCCGAGAAGACGAGCGTCACGTCGCGCCCGAAGACGCGCTGCAGGATCGGGCGGATCAGCGGGTAGTGCGTGCAGCCGAGGATCACGGTGTCGACTCCGGCGGCCTTGAGCGGCGCCGCGTAGTCGCGGACGGCGGCGACGGTCGCCTCGCCGAACGGGTCGTCGCCCTCGATCAGCGGCACGAGCCGGGGGCAGGCGACGGCGACGAGCTCGGCCCCTGCGTCGAGCGTCCGGACGAGGCGCTCGTAGCGGCCCGAGGTGACCGTTGCCTGCGTCGCGAGCAGGCCGATTCTCCGGTTCCGCGTCGCCTGGACGGCCGCGTGCGCCTCGGGGGTGATCACGCCGACCACCGGCACGTCGAGCTCGCCCTGCAGGTCGGGCAGCGCGGCCGAGGTGGCCGTGTTGCAGGCGACGAGGATCAGCTTCACGTCCTCGGCAGCCAGGAAACGGGCGATCTCGCGCGCGAAGACGCGCACCTCCGCGAGCGGCCGTGGGCCGTACGGGAGCCGTGCCCCGTCGCCGAGGTAGACGAAGTCCTCGTGCGGGAGGGTGACCAGGCACTCGTGCAGGACGGTCAGCCCGCCCATGCCCGAGTCGAAGACGCCGATCGGCCGCCCGTCCACCCGGCGGATTGTAGGGCTGCCGTCGGTCCGGCTACCGTGCCGGTCGTGCGCCGAGGCCTGATCGTCGCTGTCGCCGCGCTGGCTCTCGCCGCGCCGGCCCAGGCCTCGACCCGCCAGGACGTGACGATCGCCTCCGCCGACGGCACCGCGCTCGCGGCCACGCTCTTCCTTCCCTCGGCGAAGGCGCCCGCGGCAGGCTGGCCGGCGATCGTGCTGCTGCACGGCTTCGGCGGCAGCCGCGCCTCGATGAGCGGGATCGCGCAGTTCGCCGGCTTCACCGGCGAGCAGTACGCCGTGCTCACCTTCGACGCGCGCGGCCACGGTCAGAGCACGGGGCTCGCCGGGATCGCCGGGCCGAACGAGGTCGCCGACGCGCGCGCCGTCTTCCGCTGGCTGGCCGCGCGACCGGACGTCCGCGACAACCGGATCGGCGCGTTCGGGATCAGCTACGGCGGCGGCACGGTGCTCAACTCGCTCGCTGCGGGCGTGCCGTGGGCGGCCGTCGAGGTGGCGGAGGCGTGGAGCGATCTCGGCAGTGCGCTGTTGCCGCAGGGGCTCGCCAAGTCGGGGACGATCGCCTCGCTCCTGGACGGGATCCCCGCGGCTCGGCTCGACCCCACGGTCGGCCAGGTCCGGGCCGACGCGATCGCGGGGACGAACCTCGCCGCAGTACGCGCGTGGGCGGCGCAGCGCTCGAGCCTCTCTCGGCTGCGCGGGAAGCGGACGCCCGTGTTCCTGATGCAGGGCCGCCGCGACTTCACCTTCGGCCTCGACCAGGCCAAGCAGCTCTACTCCGGCCTGAAGGGGCCGCGCCGGCTCTGGATCGGCAACCTCGGCCACGCGCCGTCGGCGTTCCCCGCCGCCGACTCGATCGCGATGGCCGCGCAGGGACGCCAGTGGTTCGACCGTTTCCTCCGCGGTGCCCGGAACGGGATCGAGAAGCGCCGGCCGATCGTGCTGGCGAACCAGGGCAGGGCGAGCACCCGCGCCTTCGCGAAGCTGCCGGCGACGGGCTCGATCGTCTACCGCGGCACCCTGAACGACACGATCACCCCCGACAACTCGGCGATCATCCGCAACCCCGCGCTCGACTCGGCGACGGAGGTGTTCGGTGCGCCGGTCGTGCGCGTGACCGCCGATGCACGCGGCGGCTGGTCGCGGATCGTGGCGCAGATGACCGCCCACACCCCGTCCGGCGGCCGGATCGTCGTCTCGAGCGGCGGCGTGCCGACGACCCCGGGGAAGCGGACGTACACGATTCGTCTGATCGACCAGGTGACGGCAGTGCCGAAGGGCTCGAGCCTCGAGGTGACGCTCTCGACGTCGAACGCGCAGTACCTCGACGTGCCGATGCCGGACTCGGCGCGGCTCTCGGTGAGCGACGTCGAGGTCACCGTGCCGACGCTCGGCTGAGCCGGGCTCGTCCTCTATCGTCGCGCCGTGGCGGCGACCGTGCGCATCGGCATCTGCTCGTGGGCCGACGAGGGGCTCGTCAAGACCTGGTACCCGCGCGGCGTCTCGACGGCCGAGAAGCGGCTCCGTCACTACGCGGAGCGCTTCGACACGGTCGAGGCGGACTCGCCCTTCTACCACCTGCCCGATCCGGCGGTGACCGAGAAGTGGGCCACGCGGACGCCTGACGGCTTCGTCTTCCACCTGAAGGCGAGCGGCGAGCTGACGCGGCATCGCGAGCCGGTGGGCGGAGCAGAGGAGGCCGCCGCGGCGTTCCTTTCCTCCGTCGCGCCGCTCGTCGAGTCCGGGAAGGCCCGGGGCGTCCTGCTCCAGCATCATCCACGCGTGAAGAAGACCGCCGAGGCGATGGCCGAGATCCCGCGCGTCGCCGAGCTGCTGCGGCCACTCGTGCCGCTCGTCGAGTTCCGGCACCGGTCGTGGCTGGAGGACGACGAGCGCGCCGGCACGCTCGCCTGGCTCGAGGACAACGGCCTCTCGTTCGTGTCGACCGACTCGCCGCGGACGCGCGCCTCGAACGTGATGCCGCCGGTCGCGGCCGCAACGGGCCCGGTCGCCTACGTCCGCTTCCACGGGCGGAACTGGCAGACGTGGAACAAGCGCGACGCGACGAAGTCCTGGCAGCGCTTCGACTGGGTCTACTCGCCGGAGGAGCTCGGGGAGTGGGTCGCGCCCGTCGGGCGGCTGGCGCAGGAGGCCGAGGAGGTCTACGCGATGTTCAACGTCAACCGCGACGACCAGGCGCCGCGCGCGGCGGCGATCTTCCGGCAGCTGCTCGACGAGGCGGGCGTGGCGGCAACGGGCGGGGTCGAGCCGCCGCCGCGGGAACCCACACTGTTCTGACTCGCTCACGACAGTCGCCGGAGCCGCCGATAGGGTCCGCACGTGGCTGACGATGACCTGCTCCAGAGCCTCCGGCGCGCCGTCGAGGCGAACCCGGGCGACCCAGCGCTCCGGCTCCATCTCGCGGAGCTACTGCTCGCTGGCGGCCTAGCGGACGAGGCCGTCCCGCACCTTGCCGCCGTCCTCGAGCGTGACCCGTCCTCCACTCGCGCCCGGACGATGATGGCGCGCGCGATGGCTGTCCCGGACGCATCGGTCCCGCCCCGACCGTCGCCGGCCGACGGCTCGAGCTCGGGCTTCGACTGGGACGAGGCCGAAGAGCTGCTCGGCGATGTCGCGCCGCCGATGTTCGTCGAGGGTGACGCCGAGGAGACGACTGCCGATGCCTGGGAGGTCGAGCGGGTCCAGGTCCGACTGGACGACGTCGGAGGTCTTGCGGACGTGAAGGAGCGCCTCGAGCTCGCATTCCTCGGGCCGCTGCGGAACCCGGAGCTCCGGCGCCTCTACGGCAAGAGCCTTCGTGGCGGTCTCCTGCTCTACGGCCCGCCAGGTTGCGGCAAGTCGTTCATCGCCCGCGCACTGGCCGGCGAGCTCGGAGCCGGGTTGATCTCGCTCTCGATTCACGACGTGCTCGACATGTGGGTCGGGCGCAGCGAGCAGAACCTGCACGAGCTGTTCCAGCTTGCCCGCCGGAACGCGCCGTGCGTCCTCTTCGTCGACGAACTGGACGCGCTCGGCCAGCGCCGCTCGCAGCTGCACAACAACGCGATGCGGACGACCGTGAACCAGCTTCTCGCCGAGCTCGACGGCGTCGAAAGCGACAACGAGGGCGTGTTCGTGCTCGCAGCGACGAACCACCCGTGGGACGTCGACACCGCCCTGCGCCGGCCGGGGCGATTCGACCGGATGGTGCTGGTGCTCCCGCCCGACGAGCCGGCACGCGAGGCGATCTTCAAGACCCACCTCCGCGACCGCCCGGTTGCGAACGTGGACGCGGGCAAGCTGGCGCGGGCAACCGACGGCTACTCGGGCGCCGATCTCGCACACGTCTGCGAGGCTGCTGCTGAGCGCGCCCTCGCGGATGCGGTCCGGACGGGCGAGCGTCGGCTGATCGAGATGCGGGACCTGGAGGCAGCCCTCGCCGAGGTTCGACCCTCGACCGGGCCATGGCTCGAGGCAGCGCGGAACGTCGTCATGTTCGCCAACACCGACGGCACGTACGACGACCTGCGCGACTATCTCAAGCGGAGGAAGCTCGTCTGAGCGACACCGGCGACGTCGTCCTGCGCGCCGAAGCGCTGAACGAGGCAGGGCGGCCGCACGACGCGATCGCGCTCCTCCAGACGGCGCTCGCGTCCGATCCGCACGACCCGCAGCTGCTCGAGGCGCTGGCGCGATCCCAGCTCGAGGTCGACCCGGCTGCCGCCTACGAGACCGCGGGGCGCCTGATCGAGGCGGCTCCGGAAGATCCCGACGCGCACTACCTCGCGGCCTCGGCGAGTCTCGATCTCGAGCGCGGCAAGCAGGCGCTGTACCACGCCGAGCAAGTGGCTGCGCTCGCGCCCTGGTGGGCCCCTGCTCACGGGGTGCACGCGGATGCGCTGGCGCGGCGCCCGCGTAAGCGGAAGCAGGCGCTCGCAGCCGCCGAGCGCGCGATGGAGATCGACCCGACGTCGGTCGTCGGGTACGTCGCCGCAGGAAACGTCGAGCTCGGGCATGCCAACTGGCGCAAGGCGGAGGGGTGGTACCGCCGCGCACTCGAGCTCGAGCCGCACAACCGCGCGGCCCAGCTCAATCTCGTCGTCGCGCAGGAGGCGGGCGGGCGGATCGCGCCGGCATTCGTGGATGCCGGCGCGCTCCTTCGCTTCGACCCGCGCGATGCCGACGCGCGGAGCCGGATCGACGAGCTCGTGTACACGACGCTCGTGCACCTGCAGTGGATCGCCGCAGTCCTGGCGATCGTCGCGCTGGGCATCCGAGGCGACTGATGCCGCTCGTGATCTTCATCTGGGTCCGGGTCTTCCGCGCACTGCGGACGACGTTCGGACTACTCGCCAACGTCAAGGTGATGCGCGCGCTCCCGTGGACGTACATCAGGCGGCTGCCCTTCCGAAACGCGTGGATCGGAATCATCACCGTCACGCTCGTCGTCTCACTCGCCTGCGGTCTGGCGGCGCTGGCGGCCCCGGGACCAGCCGGAGCCGCGCTCGCCGAGCTCGCGTGGTTGGCGGCGCTCGGCGGGCTCGCCAGCTCGTGGATTCGCGCGCTCGTCCAGCGCCGGCGACTGCGGCGCTAGGGTCGTGCGATGCGCGTGCTCGCGGTCACGCACGGGCCGTCCGTCGGCACCGGGGTCTTCGCCGAGGCGGTGCGGGCGGCCGGGCACGAGCTGACCGAGTGGTCGGTGCCCGTCACGCCCGACGCCCGCCCCGACGGGCACGACGCCACGATCGTGCTCGGCGGCGGCATGCACGCCGACCAGGAGGAGCTGCATCCGTGGCTGCTGCCCGAGCTCGCGTTCATCGGCCGGGAGCTCGAGGCGGGCATGCCGCTCCTCGGCGTCTGCCTCGGCGCGCAGCTCGTCGCCCGCGCTGCGGGCGGCCGGGTCGTACGCGCGCCCGAGAAGGAGGTCGGATGGCACGAGGTCGAGCTGACGGAGGCCGGGCTCGCGGATCCGGTCCTCTCCTCGCTGCCGCCGCGGCTCGAGGCATTCCAGTGGCACCACTACACGTGGGAGCTTCCCGCTGCGACCGAGCTCGCGCGCGGCCGAGGGCTCGCGCAGGCGTACCGGCTGGGCGAGTCGGCGTGGTGCGTCCAGTTCCATCCCGAGGTGACGGGCGCTCAGATCGAGCGCTGGATCGGCGAGGACCCGGACGACGTCGACGACGTCGCCGCCCTTCGCGCCGCGACCCAGGAGCGCATCGGCGGCTGGAACCGCCTCGGCCGCGCGTTCTGCACCGCGTTCCTCCGCGAGGCCGCGCGGAGGACTTAGCAACAGTCTGTTGCTAAGTCCTCTCCGCCCCTAGCTCGGGCCCGTCTCGATCGGGAGCGTGTCGTCGCTCGACCACTCGTGCCACGAGCCGACGTAGTTCCGCGACTCGTAGCCGGCCGCGCGGAGGAGGGAGCAGGCGATCGCCGAGCGGCCGCCCGAGTGGCAGTACGCGACGATCTCCGACCCCGGCGGCAGGTCGAGGCGCTCCTGCATCTCCTCCGGCGCCATCCCCATCAGCTCGGCCACGTCGAGGTTGCGCGCGCCTGGGATGTGGCCGCGACGCGGGTCGCACGGCGGCGCGACCTCGCCCGAGAACTCGGCCGGCGTGCGGACGTCGAGGATCGTCAGCGCCGGATCCCCGAGCCGGGCGGCGACCTCGTCTCGGCTCACGTCCACGTCAGGCTCGATCCACGCGCACGGCGCCGTCGAGCTCGGGCGCGTCGCTCCAGCCGTGTTCGGCGCCCTCGACGCCGACGGCACCGGCGAGGGACGTCAGCAGGTCCCGCGCCGGCGGCAGCTCCGCCGGTGACGACGCCGTCCGCGCAACCGCCCGCACGCGGGCCGGGTCGGCTCCGGTCAGCCGCGCGATCACGGTCGGGTTGGCCGCGAGCGCGATCACGTCGCCGGGCGGGAGCGGTCCGTCGATCTCGGGCACGGAGAGGTACTCGTCGACGACGCCGCCGCGGTCGAGCAGGATCAGCCTGGCGACCAGCTCCCGCTCGACCCCGAGGGCGAGCACGACCGCGCCCATCCGGTCGGAGAGCTCGCGGGCGAGCCGCCGCAGCATCGCCGGGTCGCGGTCGCAGACGTCGTCGTAGACCGTGACCCAGCCGTTCCGCGGCGCCGAGACGATCGAGCCGCGCGAGCGTCCCGGCAGGCGCGGCACGAACTGGCGCACGGCCCGTTCGACGGCTCCGGCGTCGTCGGTCTGGACGTGGATCGAGCCGAACGACGTGCCGTCGTCGGGCGCGGCGAGACGTTGCGCGAGCGTGTCGATCGGCGCCACGAGCTCGAGCTGGGTCTCGCGGAAGCCCCAGCGCGCGTAGACCGATCTCGCCGGCGCGTTCGAGGGCACGACCTCGAGCTGGAGGTACTCCGCGCCGTCGCCTCGGTACACGTCCACGACCTCGCGGACGAGCGCCTCCGCCACCCCGCGCCGGCGAGCCTGCGGGGCGACGTAGAGATCCGTCAGCCGCGCGACCCGGCCTTCGTGACGCCTGGCGAGCGCGTAGCCGAGGACCTCGCCGGCATCGTCCTCGGCGACGAGCGCGGTCTCGTCGCGCACGGTCTCCGCGATCTCGGCCACCTCTGCCACCGGGTCGACGACGATGTGCTCGGGCTCCGGGATCTCGGCGAGGAAGGCCCGCCAGAACCGCTCGAGCACGGGCAGATCCGCCTCGGTTGCGCGGCGGATCCTCACGGCGTCCGCCCGGCGAGCAGGACGTAGTGGGCGGTCAGATTCTGGAACGGGGCGAAGCGCTCGCCCATCCGTCGCACCTCCTCGGTCGTGAGCCCGCGGCCGTCACCGTAGAGGACGGAGACCGCCTTGCGTAACGCGAGGTCGCCCGCCGGCCACGCGTGCGGGCGGGCCAGGTGACGGGCGAGGAACCAGTCGGCCGTCCACTCGCCGAGCCCGCGCTGCGCCGTGATCGTCGCGCGCACCTCGTCGTCCGGAAGCGCCGCCAGACCCGCCAGGTCGAGGTCGGAGCGTGCCAGCGCGACGAGGTACTCCGCCTTCCGGCGCGAGAAGCCGCCGGCGACGATCTCCTCCTCCCGCGCCTCGGCGAGGGTCTCCCGGCTCGGGAACGCCCAGGCGTGCTCGTAGCGGACGCCGTAGCGCTCGACGAGCCGGCCGCGGATCGCGAACGCAGCGTGGAGCGAGACCTGCTGCGCCGTGATCGACGTGACGAGCGCCTCCCACGGGTCGGGCTGGAGCGGCGGCCGGAAGCCGCGCAGGCGGGTGACGACCTCCGCCAGGGTCGCGTCCTCACGCGCCGCCCAGGCGGCGAAGGCCGCGAGGTCGAACGGGATCCCGAGCAGCAGCCGCACCTCGGCCCCGATCCCGGCATCGTGCGGATCGACCTCAACGCCGCCGGGCGCCGCGGCGATCCGCACCTCACGCCCGCGCAGGATCCGGTGCAGGGCGCCCTCGTGCCAGCGGCAGGCCAGGTCCTGGCCGAAGGCGCGGAACCGCTCCGTCGAGAGGTCGAAGTCGTACGGCTGCGGGATCGCCACCAGCGCCATGCGACCGACAGTAGTTGCGCGGCGCGCGCGGAATCGCCAACCTGCGCAGCGGTGACGAGCCTGGAGATCGCACAGGCCGCGACGATGCGGCCGATCGAAGAGATCGCGGCCGGGCTCGGTCTGGAGCCTGACGAGCTGCACCCGTACGGCCGCCACAAGGGCAAGGTCGACCTCGGCGTGCTCGATCGGCTCGCCGACCGGCCGGACGGGAAGCTCGTCTGCGTCACGGCGATCACGCCGACACCGAAGGGCGAGGGCAAGACGACGACGGCGGTCGGGCTCACGCAGGGGCTCGGCCTGCTCGGCGCCGACCCGGTGCTCTGCATCCGCGAGGCGTCGCTCGGGCCGGTCTTCGGGATCAAGGGCGGCGCGGCCGGCGGCGGCTACGCGCAGATCGTCCCGATGGAGGACCTGAACCTCCACTTCACCGGCGACCTGCACGCGATCACCGCAGCGAACAACCTGCTCGCAGCTCTGCTCGACGCGCACCTCCACCACGGCAACGAGCTCGGGATCGACCCGCACTCGATCACCTGGCGGCGGTGCCTCGACATGAACGACCGCTCGCTGCGCCACGTCGTCACCGGGCTCGGCGGCCGCACGAACGGGCTGCCACGCGAGACCGGGTTCGACATCACGGCCGCGTCCGAGGTGATGGCGGTGATGTCGATCGCCCGCGACCTGCCCGACCTGCGCCACCGCCTCGGCGAGATCACGGTCGGGACGACCGTCGACGGCGAGCCGGTCACGGCCGAGCAGCTCGACGCCGCCGGTGCGATGACCGTCCTGCTCAAGGACGCGCTGCACCCGAACCTCGTCCAGACGCTCGAGGGCCAGCCGGCGCTCGTCCACTGCGGGCCGTTCGGCAACATCGCCTCGGGCAACAACTCGCTCGTCGCCGACCGCGTCGCGCTCAAGCTCGGCAAGGTCGTCGTCACCGAGAGCGGCTTCGGCTCCGACATGGGGATGGAGAAGCTCTTCGACATCGTGTGCCGCGCGGGCGGCCTCGTGCCGGCGGCGGTCGTGCTCGTCGCGACCGCCGCCACGTTCGAGCTGCACGGCCCGGAGAATCTCGAGCGGCACCTGTCGATCGTGCGCTCGTTCGGGATCGAGCCTGTCGTCGCGATCAACAAGCGCCCCGACGACGGCCCCGGCGACGCGGAGCGGGCACGCGACGCGGCGCTCGAGGCGGGCGCGACCGCGGCCGAGATCTGCGACGCCTTCGAGCGCGGCGGCGAGGGCGCGGCCGCGCTCGGCCGCGCGGTGCTCGCGGCGCTCGAGCGGCCCGTCGACTTCCGCTTCGCCTACGAGGACGGCGACGCCCTCGACGAGAAGATCCGCAAGATCGCGGCGCTCTACGGCGCCGCGGGCGTCGACTTCCTGCCGCCGGCGCGCACAAAGCTGGCGCAGCTCGAGCGGCAAGGGCTGGGCGAGCTGCCGGTCTGCATGGCGAAGACGCACCTGTCCGTCTCGCACGACCCCGCGCTCGGCGCGACGCCGACCGGGTTCACGCTCACGGTCCGCGACCTGCGCGCCTACACCGGCGCGGGCTGGGTGGTCGCACTCTGCGGCGACATGCAGACGATGCCCGGCCTCGGCGCCGCGCCCGCCGCGCATGCGATCGACGTCGACGACGACGGCCGCACGGTCGGGCTCTTCTAGCCCGTCCGGCTCAGTTGCCGCAGGGCGCGACGTTGCGCCAGTTGCGGCACGGTGTCGTTCACGGTCTGCGTGCCCGTCGCGCCGTAGCTCAGCGTCAGCTGCCGGTTGCCGATCTCGCCGCAGCGCGCCGTCCTTCTCGACGAAGTCCCACGACGCCGAGCGCGTACTTGTACTCGAGCTGGGTCGCCTTCCTTGCCGGTGAACGTGATCGTCCAGTGGGTCGCGTCGACTCGCGTCAGCACGACGCCGCCCGGGTCCCACTGCGGCAGGCCGCCGTCGAGGCGGTCGAGGAAGCCGGCGATGTAGACGGACCGGCCGGTCGCGTCGGTGCGGCGCGGGCACCGTGACGTTGAACGTCAGCGTGCACCGTCCGGAGCTCGGCCGTCGCCTGCACCTCGTCCGAGTCGCCCGAGCGGTTGAAGGACGTGTCGACCGCGCGGACGACGTAGAAGTAGGTCTGCGCCCTCGGCGACGTCGGTGTCCGTGTAGCTCGGTCGCCGGTGACGAGCGCGAGCGTCGTGTACGGGCCGCCGGCCGTGTCGCCGCGCCGCACCTCGTAGCCGTACAGCGTCGGGTCGCCGGCGACGGCGTCCCAGGCCGAGCTCGATCGCCGGCCGGCGAGGCCGACGACGACGTGCAGGCCGGCCGGCACCGCGGGCGCGCGTCGTGTCGCCGCTCGGCGTTGACCGTCAGGCTCGCCCGCCTGGGCGGGCGCTGTAGCCGTTGCCGATCCCGTCGAGGTCGGCGTAGACCCAGTCGCGGCCGTTCGGTCGTCGTGTAGCGGTAGGCGTAGTCGAACGTGCCCGTCGCCTCGGGCAGCAGGCTACGCGACGAACTCGTCGTTGTTGCCGGCGTCGGTGTTGAAGGCGGCGTCGACCCACGTCCAGGCGCGCGTTGCCGGCCGGGTCGGAGCCGTCCGGGCCGAAGCCGAGCTGCGCGACGCAGGCTCGGGCGTCGCGCCGGGCTGGCTCGTCACGCCGTCGATCCAGACCTGGCCGTAGACGTTGTCCGTGCGGTTGACCGCGCTGATCGTGTGGGTCATGCGTCGGCGGCCACTGGAGGTTGGCCCAGCCGATCGTGCAGGTGCGGCAGCGCCGCTGACCTCGTTCGAGGGCCGCTCTCGTTGCCGGCCGCGTCGAGCGCGCGGACGACGTAGTACGCGGTCTGCGCGTTGCGCGAGGCCGGTGTCCGTGAAGCGACGTGCCCGTCGACCGGGCGCGCGTTCGCCTTGACCCAGCCGCCGCCCGAGAGCGGGCTGCGGTAGACGTCGTAGCCGGCCGCGCCCGCGACGGCGCTCCAGGCGAGCGAGACCTGGCCGTCGCCCTCGCCGGTGACGTGCAGGCCGGTCGGGCGCCGGCGGCGGCGTCGAGGTCGACGGCTTGCCGGTCGCGAGCACGAGGCCGCGCCGAGCGGCGGCGAGCGTCACGTCGACGCACCGTCGCCGACCGCGACGGAGCCGGTCGCCGCGCCGCCGACGCCGTAGCGCGATCGAGCAGCGTGCCCGTCGGGCAGGTAGCCGGCGACCGGGATCGTGCAGCGTGCGCGTCGACGTCGCCGCGGTTGAGCGGCGACGATCGCGCGCCTGCGTCGCCGGTCTTGCCGGCCGTAGCGCGACCGTCTGCGCCGCGTCGTCGGCGAGCAGGACCCGGAAGTCGCCGTCGCGTCAGCGCGGCGTGACCGTGCGCGGAGCGCGGCGAGCGCCGTGTAGTGGGCGCAGCAGCGCCGTGTCGGGGGAGCCGCCCAGGTCGGCCCACGGGTAGGTGCGCCGGTCGTCCGGATCGTCGTCGCCGGTCATCCCGACCTCGTCGCCGTAGTAGACCGTCGGCGCGCCGGGCACGGTGAACTGGATCAGCGACGCGAGCCGCAGCGCGCTGCTTGCCCGCGGCCACGTTGGCGGCGTTCTGCTCCTTGCCGGCCGTCGTCTCGGCGCCCGGGCGTCAGCGTCCAGAGCAGGCGCTCGGTGTCGTGGCTGTCGAGCAGGTTCATCAGCGAGTAGTAGGCCGCGTCCGGGTAGTCCTCGCGGATCGACGCGAGCCGGTCGGCGAACTCGCGACGGCGCGATCTGGTGGCCGCTGTCGGCGAAGCCCTTCGGGTCGAACGGCCTGCGGCGCGAGCAGCCCGAGGACCGCGTCGCGGAGCCGGTAGTTCATCGTCGTGTCGAGCCGGTCGCCGCGGAGCATCCGCAGCAGCGTCGAGTCCTTCTGCCACGTCTCGCTGATCGTCAGCGCGTCGGGGTCGGCCGCCTTGACGACCGCGCGGAACGACTCCCAGTAGCCGTTCGGGAACGACGGGTCGCCCGAGCACGTCGAGCCGCCAGCCGCGACGCGCCGGCCTTGAGCCAGCGCTTCGCGACGCTGTCCGGGCCGGTCAGGAAGTACGCCTGGACCGCCGGCCTGCGTCTTGCTGCAGCACCGGGATCGAGTCGAAGCCGAACCAGCCGTCGTAGGTCGCCGACGTCGGCGCCGGTCGCGCCGGCGCAGGTGCCGTTGCCCGGCGCCGACGTCGTGAAGACGAACCACGAGCGATAGGGCGAGCTCGTCGACTCGCAGGCGCCGACCGTCGCGTAGTGGTGGTAGCGGTCGAAGAGCGGGCTGTCCGACGACATGTGGTTGAACACGCCGTCGAGGATCATCCGGATCCCGCGCGCCTGCGCGTGCTTGACGAGGTTGTCGAAGTCCTTCTGCGTGCCGAAGTACGGGTCGATCTTCGTGTAGTCCTGCGTGTCGTAGCCGTGGTTCGAGCCGGCGTCGAAGATCGGGTTGAAGTAGATCGCGTTGACGCCGAGCGACGGCGAGGTAGTCGAGCTGCTGGTCGACGCCCTTGAGGTCGCCGCCGATAGTAGTCGCGGCCGCGCGGCTGCTCCTTGGTCGGGCTGTCAGTCGGGCGGCGTCGTGTCGAAGCGCCACGGGCAGTTGGCGTCGCGCGTCGGCGTAGTTGCGGCAGTAGCCCTCGGGCATGGTCGCCCCACGGCAGCTTGAGCGACCGGGTCGTCGTAGCGGACGTCGCCGGTCTTCGGGTCGTTGTCCGTTGCGGCCGTTGCGGAAGCGGTCGGGGAAGATCTGGTAGATCACCGCGTCCTTCGCCCAGGCCGGGGCCGTGAAGCCGGGCACGTAGACGCATCAGCGCCCAGCTCTGGTCGACGGCGTCGTCGGTCGGCGCGCCGAGGCCGCCGTCGAGGGCGGCCGTGTCGTCGGCGTAGTAGTCGGTGTCGGTGCCGTCGGTGACGATGAAGCGGTACCAGAGGTTGTCCGGCGCGGCGTTCGGCAGCGTCGACCTGCCAGAAGTCGCAGCGTCTCGGCGGCGAGGCCGGCCTGGTAGCACGAGACGTCGGCCGCGGCGACGGCTCATCGCGCACGACCTGCTGCGCCGCCGCGTTCGACGTCGAAGACGCGCACGCTGACGCCGGTGACGTCGTCGTGGAACGTGCGGAAGCGGAGCGTGACCGGCGTGCCGGCCGGCGACCGCGCCGCCGGGCGTCCGGTAGAGCGTGTCGCGCGAGTCGTGGCGCAGGCCGTCCCACTCGACGTTGTTGTCGTGGCCGTGGCCGGCGCAGGATCGTCAGGACGTGGGTCGACGGCGACGTAGCGTGAAGGTGACCTTCGCGCCGTTCGCCGGGCACGGTGAACGGGATGTTCGGCGCCGTCCGGCACGCCGCCCTGGCCGTAGTTCTCGTCCCAGCTCTCGTTGATCGCGACCTTGGCCTCGTAGCTGCCCGGCCGGGAGCGCGGTCGTCTCGAACGTGTAGGTGCCGTCGCCGTCGGGGTCCTGCGAGCCACGAGCGCAGGCAGTCGGGCTGCCAGTCGCCGGGGCAGCCGAGCTCGCGACTGGAAGCTGCCGGGCGCGACCGCGATGACCGAGCTGACGTTGTCGGTGACCCAGTGCGTCTCGTGGTCGTAGTAGAACTTGACGGTCGCCGGGCCGGCCGAGGTTGAGCGGGATGTTCGTCGCCGTTCGGCTGCGGCGTGGAGGCCGTAGTTCTCGTCCCAGGCGTCGTTGAGCGGCGGCCTTGTACTCCTAGCTCGCCGGCCGGGACGGCGAACGTGCCCTGCCAGACGTCGTCGGCGGCGTCGTAGGTCAGGTGCGTCGCGGCGCAGTCGGGCTGCCAGTCGCCGGAGCAGCCGAGCTCGGACTGCAGGACGCCGGCGATCGTCACGGCCGAGGGCCCGGGCGTGTGCGAGGCGAGCGCCGAGGGCAAGGTGACCAGCAACCCCGTGAGCGCGGCGAGGGCGATGAGCCTGCGCATCGCCGCCATCCTACGACGCGGGCGCCTGCGCCTCAACGCGGCCTCACCCGGGCGGACACGACCTTGGAGACGGCGACGCGGCCGTCGAGACTCCGGGCGATCGCAACGAGGGACACCCGCTCGCCGCGGCGGTAGCGCGCGGGTTCCAGGAACGCCCGGTACGGCGGCGAGTCGTCGGCGGCGAGCAGGCGCCACGCGCCCGCGCCCCGCCGGACCGCGAACGACACGGAGAGCGGCGCCGCTCCGGCCGTCGCCGAGAGGCGCACGAGCTCGGTCAGGTCGTCTGGGCCGACCTTCAGCACCGGTACGGGCGGCGCGGAGGCGGGAACGGCGGCGTCTGCCCGGAGCACCGCCGTCGAGAGCGGCGCCAGCGAGAGGGCCAGCCTGCCGTCGGCGCCGCTCGACGCAGTGCCGGCGGAGCCGAGGAGCGCCGTCCAGGCGGACGACGGGGTCGCCGTCGGGACGGTCGCCGAAGCGGCCGTCGCAGCGCCGTTGAACACCGTCAGGTACTCGTGCCGGGTCGCAGCGTCGAAGCGCGAGACGACGAGCAGCCGCCCGGACGAGAGCCGCACGGTCGAAGGCCCGACCGCGAGCGCCGGCTGCGCAGCGCGCAGCGCCGACAGCGTCTTCAGCCGTTCGGCGACCGGATGCGCGACGACGTCGAACGACGACCCGGTGCCGATCGGCGGCGAGCCGACCCGCGGCTCGGTCCGCCACTCCGACACGTCCGTCTTGAACATGTCCTCGCGTGCCGCCTTGTCGCCGCCCGAGCCGATCATCCCGACCTCGTCGCCGTAGAGCACCACGGGCGCGCCGCGGAGGAGGTAGAGCAGGTCGTGGCCGAGCAGGTCGCGCCGGAGCAGCTCGGTCGCCGAAGCGCCCGGCGCATGTGACGAGATCTGCTGTGCCGCCCGTCCCATGTCGTGGTTGCCGAGGAAGGTCGGCGGGCTCGGCGCGAGCCCGTTCGCCGTGCGGAAGTAGTCGTCGTCGCCGAGCCGGGCGGCGATTCCCCGCGCCGGTGCGTCACCGCCCGCGAAGCGGACGAGCGCGTCCTGGAGCGGGAAGTCGAGCGCGTTCGGCAGGCCGCGGTCGCGGACGTAGCCGGAGACCTCGACGGCGTCCGGCACGAAGACCTCGCCGAAGAGCTCGAAGTCCTTCACTCCCGCTGCGCGCGCGGCGGCCCGGATCTTCGGCACCCAGCGACCGAAGAACGCGCGGTCGACGTGCCTTGCCGTGTCGATCCGGAAGCCGTCCACCTTGAAGCGCGTGACCCAGCTCGCGTAGACGCTCGCGAGCCCGTTCACGACCGCCGCCTGCTCGGTGAAGAGGTCGTCGAGCCCGAAGATCTCGCCCTGCTCGTAGCAGAGCTGGCTGCACGAGCCGAAGTTGACGTCGCCGCGGTTGTGGTAGCGCCGCGGGTCGTTCAGCCAGCCGGGCTTCTTCGCGGTTCGGTCGCCGGCGAGCACGAACGGCGGCCTGCGGCATCGTCGCCGCTCGCAGGCAGGGGAACGGGCGGGCGCCCGTGAAGCGCGCCGGGCTGAAGACGCGGCCGCGGCAGTCACGGTAGGGCATCTCGTCGGGCCCGACCCAGGAGGAGCCGCCTGACGGCGAGATCACGTCGGCGGTGTGGTTGACGACGACGTCGAGGTAGACGCGCAGCCCGAGCCGGTGCGCGCAGTCGACGAACGCGGCGAAGTCCGCCTCGGTGCCGAGGTGGCGGTCGACCGTCGTGAAGTCCTGGATCCAGTAGCCGTGGTAGGCGGCGC
This sequence comes from uncultured Gaiellaceae bacterium, assembly GCA_963808915.1. Classification (GTDB taxonomy): domain Bacteria; phylum Actinomycetota; class Thermoleophilia; order Gaiellales; family Gaiellaceae; genus CAVTBT01. The sequence goes on from CAWEHJ010000004.1 coordinate 335,453, forward strand.
TCGTAGCCCTGCACGGTCTGCTGGCCGAACGGCGGCGTGACCCAGATCGCGGTGAACCCGAGCTCCTTGATCCGCGCCAGGCCCGGCGCGGATCGGTGCAGTCGCCGGTCAGGCCCGCGCAGGTCGCCGCCGTGGTACCAGCCGGTGTCGGTCGGGTCGAAGCCGGTGACCGCGCGCGAGCCGGTCAGGCCGCCGCGGTCGTTCGCCGGATCGCCGTTCGCGTAGCGGTCGGTCATCACGAAGTAGATGCGCTCGCGAGGCGATCGACGTCCGGACCGGCGGCTTCGGCGAGCGCCGTGAGCGCCGCTCCCGTCGGCGGCGCCGGAGGCGCGGCGAGCCGCGCCGGCGGCCGCCGCGACGGCGAGCAGCGACCGCCGCGACGACCCCGACGGCGAGCGCGCTACGTGAGCGGCTCACCCGACTCGGCGTCGAAGAGGTGCAGCCTGCGCGACGTCGATCGCCACCGGCAGTCGTCGTCGAGCTTGAGCGCCGAGCGCCTCGCGCGCGGCGAACGAGGCGACGAGGTTCGGCCGGGTCGCGGTCACGCCCTCGGCCTCGCGTCTCGCCTCCGCCTTCGACCGCGTCCTCGATCGCCGCCGGCGCCCGCGCTTGACCGCCAGCGCGTCGACGCGGAAGTACGCGATCGACTCGGAGCCGAGCGCCTCGATCAGCTCGAGCTGCGCCGGGAGCGACGGCAGCTCGGGCCGGCTCGCGCGCCGGGTGCAGGTCGTCGGCTCCGAACGCCGACGCACGACCGCTCGGCCGCTCGTGGCCGCGCGCGCCGGGGTAGCGCGGCAGCGCCTCGTCGGAGAGCGGGAGCCGCTGGCCGCCGAGCGAGAGCGCGACCGTCGCCGTTCTGCGCGAGACGAGCGTCGCCTCGAGCAGGTTCATCGGCGGCGTGCCGATGAAGCCGGCGACGAAGAGGTTGGCCGGGTGGTCGTAGAGCCGCTGCGGCGTGTCGACCTGCTGCAGCACGCCCTGGCTCATCACCGCGACGCGGTCGCCCATCGTCATCGCCTCGACCTGGTCGTGGGTGACGTAGATCGTCGTCGTGCCGAGGTCGCGCTGGAGCTTCGCGATGTCGGCGCGCATCTGGACGCGCAGCTTCGCGTCGAGGTTCGAGAGCGGCTCGTCCATCAGGAACACCTGCGGCTGGCGGACGATCGCCCGGCCCATCGCCACCCGCTGCCGCTGGCCGCCGGAGAGCTCCTTCGGCCGCCGCTCGAGGTACGGCGTCAGGTCGAGCATCTTCGCCGCCCAGGCGACGCGCTCGTCGATCGTCGTCCTTCGGCTCCTTGCGCAGGCGCAGGCCGAAGGCGATGTTCTCGGCCACGCTCAGGTGCGGGTAGAGCGCGTAGTTCTGGAAGACCATCGCGATGTCGCGCTCCTTCGGCGTCAGGTCGTTGACGACGCGGCCGCCGATCGAGACCGTGCCGTCGGAGATCTCCTCCAGCCCGGCGACCATGCGCAGCGCGGTCGTCTTGCCGCAGCCCGACGGGCCGACGAGCACGAGGAACTCGCCGTCGTGGATGTCGAGCGAGAGGTCGTCGACGGCCTGGACGCCGTTGTCGTAGACCTTGTCGACGTCGTCGAAGACGCACCTCAGCCACTGGCAGTTCCTCTCCTCGTCTCGCGTCACGTCAGTCTCCAGATGCGGAAGGCGGGGCCGTCGGCCGGGAGCACGGCCTCGCCGCCGCGCAGGTGCGCGTCGGCGCCGTAGAGCGGTCTCGAGCTCGGTGCAGCCGAGCAGCGCGAGCGGCAGGCGGACCGGCTCGTGGTCGGCGCGGCTCGCGAGGCAGAGCAGGCGCTCGCCCGGCGACTCGCGCAGGTAGGCGATCGCGTCCGTCGCCGACGTGGGCGTAGCGGATGCCGCCGCGCGCGAGCGCCTCGCTCGAGCGGCGCAGCCCGATCGAGCTCGCGGTAGTCGTCGAGCAGCGCGGCGTCCCAGGTCTCGGGCGCGGCCCACGGCATCGTGCCGGCGGCCGTCCTCGCCCCAGTCGCCCTCGAGGCCGAGCTCGTCGCCGGCGCAGACCATCGGCACGCCCGGGGTCGTCATCTGCAGCCCGACGCCGACGAGCTGGCGCTCGCGCGAGCCGGCGACCGTGCGGAAGCGGGCGGTGTCGTGGCTGTCGAGCAGCGTCCAGGAGTGGAGCACGCTCGTCCAGGGCACGCCGGCGCGGAAGGTCCGCATCGTCGCGACCGCTGCGTCGCCGGGGAGGCTCGGCAGGCCGACCGGGACGCCCCAGAAGGCGCGACGGAGGTCCTCGGGCAGGTCGTCGCCGCGCAGCCACGTGCTAGACGGGCCGCAGGAAGCCGGCGTAGTTCATCGTCCCGTGCCAGCCGTCGCCCGCGCAGGTCGAAGCGGAAGTCGTGGCCGTGCTCGGCGATGAGGAGGCCGTCGGGCCGGGCGGCCTCGACGGCCGCGCGCGCCTCGGTGGCGACGGCGGCGGTCGAGGTCGACGTCGCGGAAGCGGCCGGCCATGTTGCGCCACGTCGACGCGCCAGCCGTCGAGCTCGTAGGGCGGCTCGAGCCAGCGGCGGACGACCCCGGCCATCCGCGCGCGGAGCTCCGCGCGACGACCAGTTGAGCTTCGGCAGGCTGCGGATGCCGAGCCACGACTCGTAGCCGTTCGGCAGCGAGTCGTCGAAGTAGAAGAGCTCGCGCTCCGGCGCGGCCGGGTCGGCGAGCGCGCGCCTGGAACCAGTCGTGGCCGCGAGCCGCAGTGGTTCAGCGTCAGGTCGCCGACGACCCGCAGGCCGCGCGCGTGCGCGGCGCCGTCAGCGCGGCAGCGCCTCGTCGCCGCCGAGCAGCGGGTCGACGCGGTCGAAGACCAGGCGTCGTAGCGATGCGTGCTGCCGGCCGGGAAGAACGGCGTCAGGTAGACGACGTTCGCGCCGAGCCGCTCGACGTGGTCGAGGTGCTGCTCGACGCCGTACAGGTCGCCGCCGTAGAGCTCGTGCGGTGTCGCCGGCCCGCGGCCGGTCGGCGGCTCGTCCCACGCGCGCCGGATCGCCCACTCGGGCGCGCTCGACGCCGCAGCCCGGTCGAGGCGAACCGGTCCGGGAAGATCTCGTAGACGACCGACTCGCAGGTGCCAGTCGGGCCCGGCCGGGGCGAGCGAGAGCACGAAGTCGTCCGCGTCGGCGACGTCGCCGCCGACGAGCCCGGCGCCGTTCACCCAGCCGTAGCCGGTCTCGCCGCCGGCGAGCACCCAGCGGTACGACGTCGACGGGGTTCCAGACCGGGAAGCGGCGCGCGCCACCAGATCTCGTGCTCGGTCTCCTCGTCGATCTCGGCGCGGACGCCGCGCGGCTCGCCGTCGCGGACGTAGCGGAGCGCGACCTCGTCGGCGGCGCCGCGCGGCACGCGCAGGCGGACGACCGCCTCGCCGCCGAGCTCGTCCGGCCGCTCGAGCACGTAGGCGTCCGAGCCGTCGTGGTGCGGCTCGGCGAGGCCGGTGCCGACGAGCGCCGCGCTCCGCCAGGCTCATCCCTTCACCGAGCCCTGCGTCAGGCCGGAGACGATGAACCGCTGCAGGAACGCGAAGAGGAGCACGGCCGGGATCGCCGCCAGCAGCACGCCCGCCGAGAAGACGCCCCACTGCTCCGAGTACTGCTTGTCGATGAACGCCCGCATCCCGACGGGCAGCGTGAAGTGGTCGCGCGTCTGCATCAGCGGCTGACGATCACGTACTCGTTGATCGTGCCGACGAACGAGAACAGCCCGACGACGGCCAGCACCGGGGCGGCGAGCGGCAGCACGACGCCCCAGAAGACCTGCGCGGGGGTGGCCCCGTCGACCCGCGCCGACTCGTCGAGCTCCGCCGGGATCGTGTCGAAGAAGCCCTTCAGCAGCCACGCGTTCACGCCCATCGCGCCGCCCAGGTAGACGAGGATCAGCGCCGTGAACGAGTTGAGGCCCGATGCAGCGGGAAGACGTCGCCGGCGTTGAGCACGATCAGGTAGATCGCGACGACCGCGAGCAGCTGCGGGAACATCTGGATCAGCAGCAGCGTCAGCATCCCGATCCGGCGGCCGCTGGAAGCGGAAGCGGCTGAAGGCGTAGGCGGCGAGCGCGCCGAGCAGCACGGTGAAGAACGCCGTCGCGCTGGCGACGAGAAGCGGTGTTCGCGTACCAGCGGACGTAGGGCACCTCGTTCGACGGCGCCGGCGACCGTCACGTTGCCGGAGAGGATCGTGCGGAAGTTGTCGAGCGTGACGTCGCGCGGGATCAGCGACGCGCCGCTGAGCGTGCCGTCGACGCTGAACGCCGCCGAGATGATGTACGCGACCGGGAAGAGCGCGAAGACGATCGCGATCAGCCCGATCGAGGTGCCGCCACCAGTTCCGCAACGGCTTCGGCCGTCGGCGGCGGCGCTCCGCGGCGCGCGCGGCGCCGCTGCGGTGCGCGGCGTCGGCGTGCTCGAGCAGTGCTCATGCGAGGTTCTCCAGGACTCTTCGAGCGCCAGAACGAGACGCCTGAGATCGCCGCGACGATGAAGAAGATCAGGATCGAGACGGCGCTGGCGAGACCGTAGTCGTCCCCTTGCCGGCCTCGAAGGCGAGCTTGTACGTGTAGCTGATCAGGATGTCCGTGCGCGCCCGCGACGGAGCTGTCCTCCGCGGGCGGACCACCACCGGTCAGCAGGTAGATGTTGTTGAAGTTGTTGAAGTTGAACGCGAACGAGGCGATCAGGAGCGGCGCGACGGCGACGAGCAGCAGCGGGCAGCGTCACCTTGCGGAAGATCTGCCAGCGGCCCGGCCCCGTCGACGCGCGCCGCCTCGACCAGCTCGCCCGGGATCGACTGCAGCGCCCCCATCGAGACGAGGAAGAAGTACGGGAACGTCAGCCAGACGCTGACGAGGATGCACCGAGACCTTGGCCCAGGTCGGGTCGAAGAGCCAGGGGATGCTCGTGTCCAGGAGCTTGTTCACGACGCCGAAGTCGTCGTTCAGGAGCCCGGCCCAGACGAGCAGCGAGAGGAAGCCCGGGACGGCGTACGGGATGACGAGCAGCGAGCGGTACGTGCGGCGGAAGCGAAGTTCCGGCTTGTCGAGCGCGATCGCGAGGAAGAGGCCGAGCGCGAACGAGAAGAAGACGCAGAGCGTGGCGAAGATGATCGTCCAGAAGAAGACGCGGATGAACGGGTCGCGGACGAGCGGGTCGGTGACGAGCCGCTTGAAGTTGGCGAGGCCGACGTGGGTCTTCCAGCCCGGCTCGAGCTCCTCGCCGTTCTCCGCGGCGAACGAGCCCTGGCCGTTGTCGGTGAAGACGAGGCCGTCGCTGATCCGCGTGAAGGTGTCCGTCGCCGCGTCGTAGCGCAGCGGTCGGCTCGAGCACGATCGCGGTCTCGAGCCCCTCGGCCCGGATCGCCTTGTTCCCGCCGACCGGCACGGTGAAGGCGGCGAGCTCCTGGTCGAGGCTGAGCAGCTCGGCGGGCGGCACGATGCGTGTAACCCGGCGGCGCCTCGGTGATCAGGCCCTCCTCGTTCGGCTGCACCCCGGGGTTGGCCTCGAGCCCCTCGCTCGTGCCGACGTAGCCCTTGCCGGTCGCGTCGTCGAGCAGCAGCAGGACGAGCTCGCCGTTCTCGTCGCGGGCGGGCGCCATCACGTAGGAGCCGCCGTCCGGCGACTCCGAGAGCGAGTTGATCTGGATCCCCTTGATCGCCTCGTGCTTCGAGGTGATGTGCCCGGTCGACCAGTTGGTGAAGGCGACGTTGACGTTGTAGACGATCGGCGCCACCTGGAAGGCGAGCAGGAACACCGTCCCCGGGACCAGGAACTTGAGCGGGTAGGCGCGGCTGCCGAGGTAGACGTAGTCGATCCCGGCCGTCGCGGCCACGAGTACCAGGAGCGCGACCCAGCGCTCGTCGCTGGCGAGGATCGTCGCGGCCCAGACGGCGACCCCGTTCACCACCGCGAGGAAGCCGATCTTGACCCCGAAGCCGACCGTGCCGGAGAACGTCGAGATGAGCTTCGTCGGCCACGACCACTTCACGTGCGCCGGGGGAGGCGCCTGCGGGCCGGCGGTGCTGCTCACGCGGTGTGGATGGTCGTCACGGCAGCGGAGAGGCGTCGAGCGTGGGCGCCCGGATTACGGGCGCCCACGCTCACGTGCTGGTGGAACTAGCCGATCTTGTTCGCGATGTTGCGGGCCGCGGTCACGAAGGCGACGCGGGCCCTCGTGGCGCCCGAGCCCTTCGTCGACTTCACCCACGCGGCGCCGAGGTCGGACCAGACGCTCGCCATCTGCGGGATGTTCGGCATCGGCACGCCGCCCTTGCTGGCGCTGCCGAACTGCTTCAGGCTGGCGTTCGTCACGGTCTTGGCCGCGTCGATGTTCGCCGGATAGCGGCCGTTCGCCGCGGCGAGAGCCGCCTGCGAGGCCGCGCCCATCATGTAGTTGCCGACCAGATCCTTCGCCGCCGTCTCGACGCCGTGGGTCTGGGCGAACTTCGTCACCATGAAGCCCTGCACGCCGAGGAACGGCACCGACTTGCAGTTGTTCGCCGGCACCTGGCTGACCGTGAACTTGATCCCGGCCTTCTTGATCGTGTCGATGTTCCACGGGCCGGTGATCCAGAACGCGGCCTGGCCCTTGAGGAAGGCGGTGCGCGCAGCGGCGTCGTCGACCTTGGCGTTGATCAGGCCGACCTTGTTCCAGCTGTCGATCTGCTTCGCGTTGACGAGGAACCTCGCGTTGTTGAGGCCGATGTCGGACGGGTCGAGGTTGCCGGCCTTGTTCTTGCCGAACACGTAGCCGCAGAGACCCGAGAAGAACGGGTACATGTGGTACGCGTCGCCGTTCGCGCCCTGCTGGACGGCGATGGCGAGGTTGCCCTTCTTCTTGGCCTTGAACGCGAGAGCCGACTTCTGCAGCGCCGCGAACGTCGCGGGCACCTTGGCGAGCTTCGTGTTCGTGATCAGGCCGATGTTCTCGACGGCCACCGGGGCGCCGTAGAGCCGCTTGACGGCGGTGCCGTACGAGAACGCGTCGAGCGTGTAGCTCGGGAACTTGTCCCGGATCGCCTTGCGCGGGCTCAGCGGCAGCAGGAGGCCGTTGGCCGCCAGCTCGCCGGTCCAGTCGTGGGCGCCGACGATCACGTCGGGAGCCGAGTCGGCCTGGACCTTCGAGAGGTCGGTGCGGATGTCGCCGAACTGCTTCTGGACGACGTTGACGGTGACGCCGCGGCTCGCCCCCCAGGCGGCTGCGACCTTGTCGACGGCGGGCTTGCGGTCCGCGTCGACCCAGATGGTGACGGTGGTCGCGGACCGTGCCGCGCTGACGGTGGTCGCGGCCATCAGGGCCACGAACGTCAGCAGGGCGAGGCCCATGACCACGCGGGTGCTGCGCTTGCTCAGGATCTGCATGCTTCTCCCCTCCAGGAGGACGCGGGCTCTCGTGCCCGCAACGTCGGAAAGCTGTTTCAGACTTGTGAAACGCCGCGGCTACTGTAAGAGTGGAATTCGACAATGTCAAGACGTCGACACCGCTAACAAACGGTGTAAGGTCTGCAACTCGTTTTCAGCGCACTGACACGATGGCCAGCCTCAGAGACGTAGCCCACCACGCAGGAGTCAGCCTCGCCACCGCCTCGCGGGTGGCGAGCGGCTCGGATGTCGTGCGCGCGGAGACCCGTGAGCGGGTCGAGCGCGCGATGCGCGAGCTCCTCTACGTGCCGCGCGGGCGCGAGGACGCGACCGGCGCGATCGGCCTGCTCGTGCCCGAGCTGTCGAACCCGATCTTCCCCGCGCTGGCCGAGGCGATGGAGCGGCGCGCCTCCGACGCCGGGCTCGCCACGATCCTCTGCAACACCTCCGGCTCCGCGTTCCGCGAGGCGGACTACGTGCACATGCTGCTGGAGCGCCGCGTCGACGGGATGATCTTCATCTCGAGCGAGGTGACCGACCTCCGCTCGGACCACGGCCACTACCGCCGCCTGCTCGACGAGGGCGCGCGGATCGTCTTCGTCAACGGCGGGTCGGAGCAGCTCGACGTCACCGCGGTCGGCGTCGACGAGCGGGCCGCGGGCCGGATCGCGACCGAGCACCTGCTCGAGCTCGGCCATCGCCGGATCGGCTTCGCGGCCGGCGAGGAGCACGCCAGCCCGACACGCGAGAAGGCCGAGGGCCACGTCGCCGCGCTGCGCGCCGCCGGTCTGGAGCCCGACGGCCTCGTCGTCTACTGCGAGTTCGGCGTCGAGGGCGGCCGGCAGGCGTTCCGCGCCCTGGCCGACGCCGCCGGCGGCCCGCCGACCGGGATCATCTGCTCGAGCGACCTGATGGCGATCGGCGTGCTGCGCGAGGCGGAGGCCCACGGTGTCGACGTCCCGGACGACCTCTCGGTCGTCGGCTTCGACGGGATCGAGGCGGCGGAGTGGACCGAGCCGGCGCTGACCACGGTCGAGCAGCCGATCGACGAGATCGCCGAGACAGCCGTCCGCGCGCTCGTCTCGCTGATCGCCGAGCCCGGCCTGGAGCTGCCGAACTACGTCTTCCGGCCGAGACTGCGGCTGGGCGGCTCGACGGCGTCGCTGAACGGCAACGCACCGTCGACGTCCCGCAACGACGCGAACGGCTCGAACGGCACCGCCCGCTCGGACAGGTAGCGCGCGAGCCCGTCGCGGGCGAAGACGCGCTCGGCCGCGAGCGCGGCGCAGCGGTCGGAGTAGCCGTCCCCGACGTAGACGTACGGCCCGCCGGCGAGCGCCGCACGCTTGCAGGGCTCGCCGCAGCTGGCGCAGACGGCCTCGTCGCGCCAGCGCACCCGCCAGCCCGCGGGGCCCGCCTCGACCCGGTTCGCCAGCACTTCGAGTGCGACGCCCTCGCGTGCCAGCACGGGCTCGATCAGCTCGTGGAAGCCGGCGGAGATCACGGTCGGCCGGTGCCGCTCGGCCAGCTCGCGCAGCCCGTCGCGCACCTCGACGTGCTCGACCACCCAGGCGACCACCTCGTCGAGCGGCGCGGTGAGCGCGGCGAACTCGAGCCCGATCTCCTCGTGCAGGGTCAGGTCCCGGCCGACGCGCGGCTCGAGCTCGGCGAGCAGCGCCGGGTCGCCGAAGCGGTGGATCACCTCGACGAGCGAGTCGCGGACGGTGATCGTGCCGTCCCAGTCGAGGACGAGTCTCAGAGGTGCGACGTGAGCCCGGCCTCGCTCACGTCCCCGGCGGCGGGCTCGTACCACGACATCGCGTAGGTGCCGTTGTCGAGGTCGCGCGAGAGGCCGGTGAGGCGAAGCGGGTGGAAGGTGTCGCACATCACGGCCAGCTCGTGGGTCTCGTGGACGCCGATCGACTTCTCCGCCAGGCCCGGCTGCGGGCCGTGGGGCAGGCCGGAGGGATGCAGCGTGATCGAGCCGACGTCGACGCCCTTGCGGGAGCCGAAGTTGCCGGAGACGTAATAGATCATCTCCTCGCTCTGCAGGTTCGAGTGGTGGTACGGGATCGGCACCGCCTGCGGGTCGAAGTCGAGCTTGCGCGGGCAGAAGGAGCAGATGACGAAGTTCTGGCCCTGGAAGGTCTGGTGCGAGGGCGGCGGCTGGTGGATCCGGCCCGTGATCGGCTCGAAGTCGTGGATCGAGAACGTCCACGGGTAGAGGTAGCCGTCCCAGCCGACGACGTCGAAGGGGTGGTAGTCGACGACGTACGTCTGGTAGCCGTCCCGGACCCGCACGCGGATCGGGAACTCGCCCTTGTCGCGGTGCGTGTTCAGGGCGGCCGGAGGGTGGATGTCGCGGTGGTAGTACGGGGCGCCCTCGAGGATCTGGCCGTACTGGTTCCGGTAGCGGCGCGGGATCTCGATCAGGCCGGGCGACTCGAAGACGAGGTGGCGCTGCTCGTCGGCGGCGACGAAGCGATAGGTCGTGCCGCGCGGGATCACGACGTAGTCGCCGGGTGAGTAGGCCAGCTCGCCGAAGATCGTCTCCAGCGTGCCGGAGCCCTCGTGGACGAAGATGCACTCGTCGCGCTCGCCGTTTCGGAAGAAGGTCTCCATCCGCTCGGAGGGCCGGCAGATCGAGATCTCGACGTCGCTGTTCCACATCAGGAGCCGCCGGCCCGTGATCTCGTCGCCCTCGGCGTCGATCCCCTTCGTGTCGAAGAGGCGGTGCTGGTGCGTGTCGGGCACCCACTCGTCCCGCTTGATCGGCTCGAAGTCGCCGACCTCCATCACACGGCAGGGCGACTGGAGGTGGTAGAGGATCGACTCCATCCCGGTGAAGCCCTCCATGCCCATGACCTCCTCGGTCAGGAGCGTGCCGTTGTCGCGGAACTGGACGTGGCGCTTGCGCGGGACGTCGCCGAGGCGCTGGTAGAACGGCATGCGTGGAGGATATCGGCGCACGCATCGAGGCGGCCGTGACGGCGTGGGAGGGCGTCACCGCACACGAGCACCGCTTCGGCGGCCGCGAGCTGCGGCTCGGGCAGCGGGAGCTCGGGCACCTGCACGGCGACCGGCTCGTCGACCTGCCGTTCCCCAAGCGGATCGCCGCGATGTTGATCGAGACCGGCCGCGCCGAGCCGCACCGGTTCGCGCCGGGAGGCTGGGTCAGCTTTCCCATCCGCGCGGAGGAGGACATCGACGCCGCGATCGAGCTCTTCCGGCTCTCCTACGAGCGGGCCCGCGTCGCCGAGGCCCGCCGCGCGCGCGGCTAGTCGTCCGTCACGATCTCGATCCCGGCGGCGGTCGCAAGCAGGCCGGCGATCGCGACCACGTCCGGCCACGGCATGCGGACGCCGCGCAGCCGGTCGGCGCCGCGCAGGTCGTCGAGCTCGCACCCACGCAGCTCGCCGTCCGTGAAGGTCGCCGCCTCGAACGAGGCACCACCGAGGCGGCAGCGCTCGAAGCGGACCGAGGTCAGCGTGGCTCCGTGGAAGTCCGCCTCGTCGAGCCGGCAGTCGACGAAGCTCACCTGCTCGAGCGTCGCGAAGCGGAAGCCGGCCAGGTCGAGCCGGCAGTCGCGGAAGGCGACGTGGCGGAGCTCGGCCTCGGCGAGCTCGAGTCCTGTCGCGCGCAGCCCGGTCGCCTCAACTCGGGTCAGCTGAGCCTCCGGCGCACGCAGGTTCGCCCAGCTCCCCCGCTCGACGGCGACGTCGAGCAGTCGCAGCCCGGGCGCGACTGCCTCGTCGAGCTCGACGTCCACGAGCCGCACCTCGTCGAGCCGCAGGTCGTGCGCCGTCGCACCGGCCAGCGCGGAGCCGGTCGCCACGCCCGGGCCTGCGCGCAGGCCGCGCAGCGTGGCCGCCGACAGCTCGATCGGGTCGCACTCGGCCGGCAGGTGCGGGGCGGACGGCGGCTTCAGCGGAGCTCCTCGAAGCGGAGGATCGTCTGCTCGATCTCGGCGAAGGTCGTCCGCGGGTTGATCGTGCAGAGCCGGAGCGCGACCCGGCCGTCGACCACCGTCGAGCTCGGCGCCGCATAGCCGTCGGTCACGGCGCGCGCGACGATCGCGTCCACATCCCCTTCCTCGGGGCGGAAGCAGACGATCGCCGAGCTGGGCCGGCGAGACCACCTCCCAGCCCGGGCGCGCGCGCAGGAACGACTCGGCGTGCTCGGCGAGCGCGATCCCGTGGGCGACCGCCTCGCGGAACGCAGCCAGGCCGAAGACCCGGAGCGAAAGCCAGATCCGCACCCCGCGCGCGCTCCGGCTCAGCTCGAGGCCGCGATTCCGTAGCTGCACGTCGCCGGCTTGGTGGTCGCGCAGGTACGCGCCGTCGAGCGAGAACGCCGACTCGAGCAGCCCCGGCCGCCGGACGAGCACGGCGCCGACCTCGTACGGCTGGAAGAGCCACTTGTGCGGATCGAGCGTGACCGAATCGGCGCGATCGATCCCCTCGAGGGCACGTCGGCCGGTCTCGGCCAGGATGCCGAACGCGCCGTAGGCCCCGTCGACGTGCAGCCACACCGCCTCCGCCGCGGCGAGGTCGGCCAGCTCGGGGAGCGGGTCGACCGCGCCCGTGCTGGTCGTGCCCGCCGTCGCAACCAGCAGGAACGGCTCGAGCCCGAGCTCGCGGTCGGCAGCGACCGCCGCACGCACAGCCGGAGCGGGCAGGCGTTGGTGCTCGTCGGCCGGCAGGACGCGGAGGTGAGCCGGGTCGAAGCCGAGCACGCGCCACGCGCGCTCGACGGTTGCGTGCGTCTGGTCCGAGACGTACGCCGTCGCCCGCGCCCGGTCCGGCCGGCGGTCGGCGGCCGCCGCGGCCAGCGCCGTCAGATTCCCGAGGGAGCCGCCGCTGACGAGGATCCCCTCGGCCCCGGCGGGGAGCCCGAGCCAGCCCCGCATCCAGTCGAGCACGGTCAGCTCGACGGCGGTTGCACCGGAACCGCTCAGCCAGCTCGCCGAGAAGGCGTTGACGCCCGTCGAGGCGAGCTGGGCGAGCGCGCCGACGTACGTCGATGGGCTGCCGATCCGCGCGAACATCCGCGGATGGGTCGACTGCATCCCGAACGCGAGCACCTCGTCGAAGAGGGCGTCGAGAGCCTCGGTCGGATCTGAGGGCTCGTCCGGGCAGGGCTCCCCGGCGAAGGCGAGATCCCCGGGGCCGGGCAGGCGGATCGGCGGCAGGTCGTCGAGCCCTTCGAGGTGCTCGACCAGCCGGTCGATCGCCCGGTAGCCGAGCCGGCGCATCTCCTCGGGGGGCAGCTCGAGCACGGGCGGAGTCTCGCGCAGGCGGTGTCGCTACGCGAGGCGACCGGCGAGCGTGCCGAGCCCGTCGACGGCGAGCTCGAAGGGGCCGACCTCGAGCAGCGTACGCTGGACCGCGGGGGCCGCGACGAGGTCGCCGGCCCGGAGCACCGTGTTCGCGGCGGCGTGAGCGAGCGCGGCCTCCCAGTCGAAGCCGGGCAGGTCGGGCTCGGTCTCGACCCACGGGGCCGAGGAACAGGGCGAAGTCGCGGTCCTTCGGCGGCTCGAGGTCCGGGGCGCGCAGCTCGCCGAGGATCGTCCAGCCTCCCGACGCACCCTCGGCCCCGATCACGGCGGTCGGTCGCACGAACGCCTCGAACCTCTCGGCGCCTTCGGGCCGGCGCGGACCTGCGCGCCGGGCGAAAGAATCGCAGCCGGGTTGGCGAAGGCGAACTCGCGGTCCGACTCGAAGACACGCACCGCCGGCGGGTGGAGCACCGGCGCGAGCAGCGTCACCTCGTCGAGCGGGTACTCGGCATGCTCGCGCGCGGCGCCGCCGCCGAGGAGGAACGACTGCAGCGTCTGCGCCGCCAGCTGCACGACGCGGTCGCCGTCGATCCGGCCCGGCCAGCCGCGCTCGAGCGGCTGCCTGCTCGGGTGGAACATGCAGAGCCTCACGGCTCGGTGTGGACGACGACGTCGGCGACCTCGGGCAGCGCCTCGTGGATCCGCTGCTCGATCAGGCTCGCCTGCTCGTGGACGGCCGCGAGGGAGTCGTCCGAGTCCATCGCCAGCGTCAGCCGGACGACGAGCCCGGCGTCGGTGTGGAGGAAGCGGAGCGCGCGTGCGGGGAAGCCGGTCGCCTCGCGGACGATCGCATCGACCGTGGCGGCGTCCGCCTCGACCTCCTCGCCGACGCCGTCCTCGGGCAGCGGCTCGATATGGGTGTGGACGTCGGCGATCTCGGGCACCGCGGCGAGGATCGAGCGCTCCACGGCCTCCGCCACTCCGTGTGCCTCGTCCAGGGGCAGGTCACCCGGCAGTTTCAGGTGCAGCGACACCTCGGTCGTTCCGGCCACGTCCAACACGGTCAGGTTGTGCACCTCTCGTACGCGCGGCACACCAAGCGCCGCGGCGAGCGCCCGCTCGCGGAGCGCGGCGTCCTCGCTCGGCTCGACGTGGACGACGACGTCGCTCTCGGGTAGGACGTCCCTGATCGCGTCCTCGACGCGGTCGGCGGCGGCGTGGCCCTGGCCGATCGCCGCGCCGGGGGAGACGCGGATCACGACGTCGGCGAAGTGGCGGCCGGACGCCTGACGGATGCGCAGCCGGCGCAGGTCGATCGGCGGCTCGACGGCGTCGATCGCGGCCCGGGCGGCGGCTTCGGCCGCGGCCGGCGAGCGGTCCATGAGGACGTCGATGTTGGTGCGCATCAGCCGGCCGCCGCCGCGAGCACGAGCACGGCGACGAAGAGCGCGGCCAGCGAGTCGCCGTGCTGCCAGCCCGCAGCGGCGGCGGCGAGCCCGGCGAGCACGGCGAGCGTGCCCGCGAAGTCGCTGGCGAAGTGGAGCGCGTTCGAGCGCAGCGCCGCGCTCTGGTACCGCCTGGCCGTCCGGAGCGAGACGAGCGTCCGCGTCGGCGTCGATCGCCAGGACGAGCGGCCGCAGCACCGAACGTCCACCAGGCCGCCTCGACCTCGAGGTCGACCCAGCCGACGAGACGGGCGACCGCAAGCCCGGCGACGACGACGCTGACGAGGGCGAGGAAGCGCCGCCTCGGCCAGCGCGGCGAGATGCTCGGCCTTGCCGTGGCCGTACTGGTGCGCGGCGTCGGCGGGGCGGACCGGAGACGCCCGAGGGCGAAGAAGGTCAGCAGCGCGGCGACGAGGTCTGTGCCGGAGTGCAGCGCCTCCGAGACGAGGCCGAGCGAGCCGCTCGCGCAGGCCGGCGGCGAGCTTGATCGCGATCAGGGCCGCCGCCGCGCCCACGGAGCACGAGCGCGGTCCGCCGCTGCGGGCTCATTCGACGTCCTCCAGCGCCCAGGCGAGGACGTCCTGCAGCCGCGCGACGTGCAGCAGCGGGCGGCTCCTGCGCCGAGCTGGAGCCCGAGCGGTCGCCATCGTGTTCAGGTCGACGCGCCGATCGCCGGCTGGAGCAGCCACGGCCGATGGTGCAGCTCGGCGCGCTGCAGCCGCCCGCCGTCCCGCGCGTAGAGGCAGTAGCGCTCGAAGAGGAAGTGCTCGAGCGAGTCCGGCTGCGCCGGGTCCGGGGCGCCGCGCGCGGACGTCCGCGCCGTGAACGCCCGGCCGTCGGCTGCGCGCGGCCGAGTACCTCGAGGCGGCCCGACCGCTCGCTCGAGCTCGAGCCGGCACGTGCTGCCAGGGCAGCCGGTAGACGAGCTTGGCCGTCTCGGCGGCGAGCGTGCTCGGCGTGTCGAGGCTGAAGAACCAGAGCCCCGGCTGCCGCCCGGCCGTCACATACGTGCGGACGTTGAGCTGGCGGGAAGCGCGAGACCCACGGCACGGGCAGCGTCCCGTGCAGCCGCAGGCACTCGACGCGGAAGGCGTGGACGCCGAGCCAGGCCGCAGCCGTCGTAGCTCGTCGACCTGGAGCCCGCGGGCAGGAGCGCCTGCACGGCGTCCGCAGCGGCGCGCCAGTGCGCGAAGAGCGAGTCCTCCCAGGTCTGCGCGACGAGCCACGCCCGCGCGGCAGCGCCCACGGCCGGTGGCCGGTCTCCCGCAGCGCCTCGCGCTGGCGCACCGCGCTGCATCGAGGGCGCGTCACGCCCGGAATGACGCGTGCTAGAGGTTGCCGCGCAGGGCCTGCTCGCGCTCGATCGCCTCGAACAGCGCCTTGAAGTTGCCCTCGCCGAAGCCGCGCGCGCCGTGGCGCTCGATCACCTCGAAGAAGAGCGTCGGCCGGTCCTGCGCGGTCTTCGTGAAGATCTGCAGCAGGTAGCCGTCGTCGTCGCGGTCGGCGAGGATCCGGAGCCGCCGCAGGTCGTCGCAGTACTCGTCGATCTCGCCGACGCGATCGGGCGATCTCGTCGTAGTAGGCCTCGGGCGTGATCAGGAACGGCACGCCGCGCTCCTGCAGCGCCCCGACCGTGCTCGACGATGTTCGACGCTGCCAGCGCGACGTGCTGGAGCCGGGGCCGTGGTTGAACTCGAGGTACTCCTCGATCTGGCTCTTGCGCTTGCCCTCGGCCGGCTCGTTGATCGGGAACTTGATCTTCCCGCTCGCCGTCCGTCATCACCTTGCGACATCAGCGCCGAGTACTCGGTCTGAGATGTCGTCGTCGGAGAAGTGGAGCATCTCGGTCATCCCGAAGACGCGCTCGTAGAACGCGACCCAGTGGTCCATGCGGCCGAGCTCGACGTTGCCGACGATGTGGTCGACGGCGAGGAGGCCGACGCCGCCGGGCGCGCCGTTCGCCGACTCGACCGAGACGAAGCCGGGCAGGTAGGCGCCCTCGTACTCGCCGCGGTCGACGAAGGTGTGGACGACGTCGCCGTAGGTGGCGATCGATGCGAGATCACCCGGCCGAAGTCGTCCTCGACCAGTGCGGCTCGACGATGCCGCGCGCGCCGCGCTGGACGGCCTGGCGGTAGGCCTCGGTCGCGTCGGGGACGCGGAGCGAGATGTCCTTGACGCCGTCGCCGTGCACGTGGACGAAGCTCGCCGATCTCGGAGTCGCGCCGCAGCGCCGCTCGTCAGCACGAGCCTGATCTCGCCCTGCTCCAGCACGTAGCTGGCGCGGTCGCGGACGCCGGTCTCAGGCCCCGCGTAGGCCGTGCGGGTGAAGCCGAAGGCGCGCTCGTAGTAGTACGCCGCCTGCTTCGCGTTCCCGACCCAGAGCTCGACGTGGTCCCAGCCGTCGAGCGGCATGAAGTCCTGCTCGGCCATCGGCGGGATGCTAGCGCCCGCAGCCGAGCGGCACGAACGGCATGTCCCAGGGTCTGACCCCGGGACATGCCCAGTGACCACTAGGCGTTCTAGGCGGCGAGGAGCCTGTCGAAGAACGACCGGTAGCGCTGCAGCGCCACGCGCAGCTCCTCGGTCGAGACTTCCCCGTCTCCGCCCCACTGCTTCTCGAGCCGCGACCGCTCCTCGGAGAAGGTCTCGGCCAGCCGCTGCATCAGCTCCGCGACGAGGCCGTCGGCGTCCTTCACCGCGGTTTGCGGCTCGTCCACGAACGCGGCCTGGATCTCCTGCCAGCGGCCGCGGAAGCGCTCGGCGTCGTCCCCGGCGAAGAGCGGCTCGCGCTCGCCGGTGGCGTCGGCGCGGGCGTCGACGCTGTCAGCCTCCCGCACGAGGTCGGCCGTGCCCAGCCGTCCGTGCGGGTCGCTTCCCTCGTCGCGGCTCTGCTCGTCCTCGCTCATCGCCGGCTCGCCTCCTCGACGGGCTCGCCCTCGAGCAGCCGCTCGAAGAGGGAGCGGTAGTGCACCATCGCCTGGCGGAGATCCTCCGTCGACCCCTGGCCGTCGTCGTAGCGCTGCCAGAGCTCGTGGCCCTGGCGGAAGTCCTGCACGACGTCGCCGTGCTCGACCGAGAGCGTCGACGCCCTCGACTCGAAGTCGCCGTCGTCGACCGGGTAGCCGCGCTCGCCCATCGCCTGCTGGACGAGCCGGTCGCCGGCACGAACCGCGCCCTCCGGGTCGTCGACGAACTGCGCCTGCACCCGCTGCCACTCGGCGGCGTACCTGCTCCTGGCCGCCTCGGAGAGCGGCTGGAGGTCCAGCTCCTCGTGCTCCTTCTCGCGCTCCCGCAGCTCACGCTCGGCCTCCCGACGGTCGCCGGTGTCCTCCACCGTCCGTCCGTACTCGGGGCCGAACCGTTCCTGCAACTGCTCCGAACGCCGCTTCCGCGCCATCGCCGCGGCGATTGCCGCGATGACGACCACGCCGACGATCGCGATCACGATCCAGACCCACGCGTCCATACGCGTCGTCCTCCTTCGTCCGTTGTCCTCTACCGAGGGTCCCACCCCCGCTCCCTCAGGAAACGCCTACTCGACCGGAACCGGTACGGCGCGGCGCCGCCGGGCGAGCAGGATGCCGACCCCGATCAGGGCGCCGCCCGCGACCTGGAGCACGCTCATCGACTCGGACAGGAGCACGAGCGCGAAGACGGCGGCGACGAACGGCTGCAGGTTGGCGGCGAGGGTCGCCCGGGCCGGGCCGATCCGGTCGAGCGACCGGAACCAGAGCACGTTCGTCGTCACGAGCGGCCCGAGCGTGGCGAAGACGAGCAGCACCCACACCCACCAGCCGACGGAGAAATCCTGGCCGGCGACCGTCGACGAGCCGGTGATCGCGATCATGATCCAGCCGAGGGCGAGCACGAGCGCGCTGATCCGGTACGGCGAGTAGCGGCTCATCAACGGCGTGATCGCGACCGAGTACGCCGCCCAGGAGGCCGCCGTGGCGACGCCCAGCGCGATCCCCTTCGAGCCGCCCGCGATGTGGCCCGAGCCGGCGGCGACCAGGCCGACGCCGCCGAAGGAGACCGCGGCGCCGAGCCAGAACCGTGCACCCGGCCGCTCGGTGCCCAGGCCGAGCCCGAGGAGCGCCGCGAAGATCGGCGTCGCGCCGAGGATCAGCCCGATCGTGGAGGCAGTCGTCCCCTCGAGCGCGTAGACGAAGGCGAGCTGGTTCAGCCAGAGCGTGAGGGCCGCGACCAGCACGAGCAGCCAATCGCGGCGGGCGACCCGGAGCGACCGCTCGGTCACCAGCGTCAGGCCGACGAAGACGAGGGTGGCCAGCCCGTAGCGCACGGTCGCGTACGCCAGCGGCTCGAAGCCGTGGGTGAGGACGTAGCGCGTGACCGTGAGGTTGAGGGCCCAGAGGACGACGACGGCCAGCAGCATCAGCTCGACGGTCCGCGGCCTGCGCACCCGCCCGACGCTACCCGGTAGGCTCCGCGCCGCCATGGCCGAGCCGACCATCGACGATCTCGACGCCCTCGTCGGGCCGGCCACGCCGCACTTCGCCTACCAGCTTCGCGCTCGCGTGCGCGAGCTGATCCAGGACCTCGCCGCCGATCATCCCGTGCGGCGACACGGCGAGGAGCAGATCGAGCTGCTCGACCGGCTCGGGCATGCCTCGTCGAAGGCCGACGCCGGCCCGCGCGAGCCACGCTCGCGCCCCGGCTGGAAGCAGATCCCGAGCACGGCCCCCGCGGACACCCCGCTCCCACGACGGCCATGAGCTTCGAGGGCGCCTCGGTGCTCGTCACCGGCGGCTCGAGGGGGATCGGGAAGGCGATCGCCCTCCGCTTCGCGACGCTGGGAGCGACCCGGGTGGCGATCGGCTACCTCCGCTCCGACGCCGCGGCCGAGCAGACGGCCGACGAGCTGCGGGCGCTGGGCGCGGAGCCGGTGCTCGTCCGCGGCAACGTCGCCTCGGAGCGCGTGGCGAAGGAGGTCGCGACGCTCGGCCCGCTCGACGCGCTGGTGCACAACGCCGCGACGGGGGTGATCCGGCCGGCCCTCGAGACCGAGGACAAGCACTGGGACTGGACCCACGCCGCCAACGCCAGGGCACTGCTCTCGCTCGCCCGGGTCGCGGCGCCGTCGATGCCGTCCGGCTCCTCGATCGTCGGCGTCTCGAGCCTCGGCTCGAGCCGCGTGCTGGAGAACTACGCGCTCGTCGGCACCTCCAAGGCGGCGCTCGAGTCGCTCGTCCGCTACCTCGCGATCGAGCTCGGCCCGCGCGGGATCCGTGTCAACGCCGTCAGCGGCGGCGTCGTCGACACCGGCGCGCTCGAGCACTTCCCGAACCGGGAGACGATGCTCGAGCTCGGTGCCCGCAACGCCGCCGGCCGGCTCGTGAGCGCCGAGGACATGGCCGGTGTGGTCACGTTCCTCTGCTCGCCCGAGGCAGAGATGATCCGGGGCCAGACCGTCGTCGTCGACGGCGGCTGGTCGCTGCCGGCCGAATGAGCACCGGCCCCGGCTTCCCGCCCGCACTGCGCGAGCGGCTGCACGACCTCGCCGGCCAGCGCGTCCTGCACCTCGGCTGCGGCACCGGCGAGGCAACGGTCGAGCTCGCCGCGCTCGGGGCACTCGTCACGGGCGCGGACATCGACCCCGAGGCGCTCGAGGCGGCTCACCGGCTCGACCCGGAATTGCCGTGGCTCCTCGGCGACGCCGAGCGCCTGCCCGCGGCGCTGCAGCGGGGACGGAGCGACCTCGTCTTCGCGTCGGAGCGCTCGCTCGCCGGCGCGGGCGACCTCGACGACTGGGCGGCCGGGATCGCAACCGCGCTGCGTCCCGGAGGTGAGCTGATCCTCCACGCCGGCCATCCGGTGCTCGCATGCCTGGACGAGGTGATGCGCTGGCGGGGCGACTACTTCGCGGAGGGCGCCGGGCCGCGGCTCGGCCAGGTCGTGACCGCGCTGATCTCCGCCGGCCTCGTCCTGCGGCTGCTGCAGGAGCTGCCGGAGTTTCCTCCGCTCCGACCGCAGGCGAGCCGTGCGCCGGGCCAGCTGCTCGTCGTCGCGGCGAGGCCGGCCTAGGCCGCCGGCGGCGGCGGGGCGAGCGGCTCGACGCGGCGGATCTCGCCGAACTGGCCCTCGTACCGGGTCATGTTCTCGTTCAGCGCCTTGAGCAGGTCGAAGATCACCGTCGGCGGGATCTTCACGCGCGAGGTGACGAGGCAGGGCACGACCCCCGGCTCGTCCTGCGGAGACGGCTGGGTCGAGAAGAAGTCGATCGTGAACTCGTACGGGCTGTGCCAGACCATGGCCCCGTTCGCGTAGACGCCCGGCTGGACGTCGTCGGGCACGTTGATCCGCAACTCGTGCGCGTCGGCCACGGCGACAGTCTACGGAGGGTTAGCCGGCCCGGTCCGGTGGTACAGGGGCAGCATGGGCATCGGAATCGGCATCGTCCTGATCGCGGTGGGAGCAGTCCTGACGTGGGCCGTCACGGCCGACGCGGAGGGCATCGACGTCAACGCCGTCGGCGTGATCCTGATGGTCGTCGGCCTCCTCGCGGTGCTTCTCAGCCTCCTCTTCTTCGAGCGCTGGTCGCCCGTCCGGCGCCGTCGCACCTCTGTCGCCGACGGTCCGCGCGACGTCGTCGTCGAGCGCGACGCCCCGCGCGAGGTCGTCGTCGAGCGGCCCGTCCGGCGGACGACGATCGTCGAGGACGACGACGTCGGGCCTGCGCCACCCGCGTAGCTACCGCCCGGGGACGAAGCGGTTCAGCAGGTCGCCCGCGGCGTAGCCGGCGAGCTTCGGGTTCTCCTGCAGCCGGCGGAGCGAGTACTCGTACCAGCGCTGCCCGAACGGGACGTAGACACGCAGCCGGTGACCGGCCGCGACGAGCTCGGATGCGCGCCGCTCGCGGACGCCGAGCAGCATCTGCAGCTCGTACTCCTCCGGCTCGAGGCCGTCGACCCGCTCGAGCGAGCGTCGCACGAGCCACTCGTCGTGAGTCGCGATCCCGACGTAGCACCCGGCCGCCAGCAGGGCGTCGAGCGCCGCCACGTAGTTGGCGCGGATCGCTTCGAACTCCTGGAACGCGATCCCGGCCGGCTCGACGTAGATCCCCTTGCAGATGCGCACGTTCGGCTGCAGGTCGGAGAGGGCGCGGACGTCGGCAACCGTTCTGCGCAGGCACGCCTGGAGGACGACACCCAGGTTGTCCAGCCCGACCTCGCGCAGCTCGCGGTAGATCCGGAGCGTCTCGTCGGTCGTGCTCGAGTCCTCCATGTCGATGCGCACGAAGGAGTCGCGTGCCGCCGCGTCGCGCACGACCGCCTCGAGGTTGTCGCGGCAGAGGCCCGGGTCGAGCTTGAGGCCGAGCCCGGTCAGCTTGACGGAGACGTTCGAGTCGAGCCCGTCGGTCTCGATCGCGGCGAGCACGTCGAGGTAGGCCTGCGCGATCGCCTCGGCCTCCTGCGGACGCGTGATCTCCTCCCCGAGCACGTCGACGGTGGCGAGCTTCCCGGCGGCGTTCAGACTCGCGACCGTGCGCCGCGCATCGGCGAGCGTCGGCCCGGCGATGTACGGGGCGGAGAGCCGGCGCACGACGGGCCGCGGCACGGCCGGGAGCAGGCGGACGAGCGCGCGGTCGAAGACCCTCACGGCGCGGCGATTGTACGGACGGGCTCTAGCTCTCGCGCATGAAGCCCTGGCGGGCTGCGGAGACGAGTGCGACTGCTTCCGGGAAGAGGACGCGCATCGCGTCGCGGAGGGCGATCGCCTGCTCGTCGGCGGAGCCGGCGACCTGGATGCGCTTGAGCGCGGCACCCGTGAGCTCGACCGCCGTGTTCAGCGTCAGCGTGGCGAACTGCTCGCGCTGCGCCTCCTGGACGTGCTCGGCCTGTTGCTCGGCGAACTCGCGCAGTCCGCGCATCAGCTCGTCGGGATCGCCGCCGCCGAAGGGGAAGAAGCCACTGCCTTCCATCCTCGGAGGGTACCGGCTAGGTGAGTTCCAGCCGGTAGGTGGCCTCGACCTCCCGGGCCAGCTCCTCGACCGACGGCAGTGCAGCCTTCATCGCCTCGGCGAAGGGCGAGGCGGAGGTCGGGTCGAGCGCGAGCTCGAGCGCCCGCGCGGCGGCGCCGATCGCGTCCAGCCGCTCGGGCGTGGCGAGCTGCGGCGGGACGCCGATCGCCCGCTCGAGCTCGGTCACCGCCCCCTCGGCCTCCTCGATCCCGGCCGGCGCCTCGGTGATCCGCACGGCGACGAGGCGCGAGCGGAGCTCGTCGAGGTCGCCGCCGCCCGCGGTCTCGGCCGCGATCTCGCAGAGACCGCTGATCGAGACGGCGTCGCGGACCCGGACGCGGTCGCGCACGGGGGCGAGGTCGCGGTCGAGTGCGAGCCAGGTGCGCCCTTCCGCCTGCTCGAACGCGACGAGGTAGACGCGCGCGCCCGGCTGCGGCTCGGCGGGCAGCACCGCAGCGACCGCCTCGCCGTCCTCGGCGAGTGCCGCTGCTGCAGCCGCGGCCGCCTCCAGCTCCTCCGCCAGGCTCACGGCGGCCAGAATACGGGCGTGTCGGCCCGGCGGCAGCATGCGCTCGACCTCTTCGCGCCCCTCGGCCCGACCTACGACCGCACGGCGACCGTCCTCTCCTTCGGCCAGGATCCGCGCTGGCGTCGGTTCCTCGTCTCGCGCGTGCCCGCGGGCTCGCGGGTGCTCGACGTGGCGACCGGCACCGGCGCCGTTGCGGCCGAGTTGCTCGCCCGCGGCTGCGACGTCACCGGCCTCGACCAGAGCGAGGGGATGCTCGCCGTGGCCCGACGAGCGGCTGGCCGGAAGGGCGACGCTCGTCGCGGGCTCGGCCGAGTCGCTGCCGTTCTCCGACGCGGAGTTCGACGCCCTCACGTTCACGTACCTGCTGCGCTACGTCGACGATCCGGCCGCCGTGCTCCGGGAGCTCGCGCGCGTCGTCCGGCCGGGCGGCACGATCGCCTCGCTCGAGTTCGGGCTGCCGCGTGGCGCCGCGCGGCCGGCCTGGGAGCTGTGGACCCGGATCGGCCTGCCCCTCGCGGGTCGGCTGCTCTCGCCGGGCTGGCACGAGGTCGGCCGCTTCCTCAACGGCTCGATCCGCGACTTCCACCGGCGCTGGCCGCTGCCTGCCCAGCTCGAGCTCTGGCGTGACGCCGGGGTCGAGGAGCTGCGGGCACGGCGCCTCAGCCTCGGCGGCGGCCTCGTCGTCTGGGGCCGGCGGGCCGGCACGGCGTGAGGCGGGCGTTCTACGCGCTCGAGCCGGGGGGCGCCCGCGACTACGTCACCCTCCTGCACCTGCCCTACACGGCCTGGCACCTGAGCTACGTCGTGCTCGGCGCCTGCCTCGTCCCGGTCGAGCTCGTGGCCCCGGCTCGGGCTGACGGCGCTCGCGTTCCTCGCTCGCAATGGGCGTCGCCGCGCACGCGCTCGACGAGCTGAACGGCCGCCCGCTCCGGACGCGCATCCCCGATCGGGTGCTGATCGCGCTCGCAATCGTCGGCCTCGGCGGGGCCTGCGCGATCGGGATCGCCGTCGCGGTCGGCTTCTCGCTCTGGCTGCTCGCCTTCGTCGCCGTCGGCGCCTTCCTCGTCGTCGCCTACAACCTCGAGCTCGCGGGACTGCACACCGATCTCTGGTTCGGGCTCGCCTGGGGCGCCTTTCCGGTGTTGACCGCCGCCTTCGCGCAGACGGGGTCGGTCGAGCCGGAGGCCGTGCTCGCGGCGGCGGCCGCCGTGCTCCTCTCGCTCGCCCAGCGGCGGCTCTCGACGCAGGCGCGTCACGTCCGCCGGCACGTGCGCCGCGTGAGCGGAGAGCTCGAGCTGGACGACGGCAGCCGCGAGCCGCTCGACGCCGACTCGCTCGTCGCCGCGCCGGAGTGGGCGCTGCGGGCGTTGACGGCGTTCACCGTCGCCCTCGCGGCTGCTCTGGTCGTCGCGCGGATCTAAGCTCCGGGCATGGTCTGGATCCTCGTCGCGTCGCGCTCGCCGCCTTGCTCGCGGCCGCCGCGCTGGCGTTCGCGTGGTGGCGCGCCCGCGGGCGCGGCCCGGGCGAGCGAAGCGGTGCTCGCGGACGCGACGGAGGTGATCGCCGCGGTCGTGCGAGAGCACGCCGAGGCGCAGTGCGGCCGAGCTGCGGGCGCTGCTGCAGCGCACGCGGGCGGACTCGCTCTCGCTGCTTCGCCGAGGAGGAGCGGCGCATCGCCGACGAGCGTCGCGCCGACGTGGCGCTCGCGCGAGCGGGCGGCCGGCGAGGCGCTCGCGGCCGCGCTCGTCGGAGGCGGAGCGGCGTGTCGAGGACCGCATTCGCGCCTGGCAGGACGACCTCGAGCGAGGACAGCGGCACCTCGAGTCCCAGCTCCGCAGGCTCGCCCAGCGGCAGGAGACGCTGATCGCCGAGGCCGAGGCGCGGATCGAGGCGGAGGCGGCGCAGCTCGTGGAGACGAGCGACGAGCAGCGCGCGTCCGTGCTGCGGCTCCGCGAGGAGCTGGAGCAGGCGGCGCAGCAGGCCGTCTCGGAGGCGCTGGACGAGCTGCAGTCGCACACGGTCGAGCGACGCCGCGGGATCGAGGAGATCGCCGAGCGGCTGCGGGCGCGCGAGGCAGTCGCTGACGCAGCAGATCGAGCGGGCCGAGGCCGAGGCCCGGACGCGCGTCGAGGCGTCGTTCGGCGACATCGAGCGGCGGCAGGTCGAACAGCTCGAGCGGCTCGTCGCGCGCGAGACGACGCGCTACGCCGAGGCGGCGGCGCAGCAGTTCGAGGTCGCGATCAAGGCGGCCCGCGAGGAGGCGGCGGCCGGCTCGCCCGCGAGCTCGACCGCGCGGTGGAGAGCTTCGCGCGCCAGGCCGACGCGCTGTTCGCCGAGCGGCTGAACCAGGCCGCGACGAGACGCGCGCGCCAGCTCGAGCGCGCCTCCGCCAGGCGCAGTCGACCTTCGAGCGCCAGCGCGACGAGTTCGCCGCGGTCGCTGCAGCAGCGGCTCTCCGAGGCCGACGCGGAGCTGCAGGCGGACGCTCGGCGCGCTGGTCGCGGAGGCCGAGTCGGAGCGCAGCGTGCTCGAGGCCCGGCTGCAGGAGCTCGCGCGCCGGCTCGACGAGGTCGCCGCGCACGCCGCGCTTCGCGCGCAGTGACTGCCAACAACCGCGCGGAAGGGTTCGTCTCACCGACCACGAACCGGGGCAGACGATGGCGGAGACGACCGAGCGCATCCTCGACGGGCAGAGCGAGCAGGCCAAGGTGGAGAGCTGGCGGCTGCACGTGCTGATGGAGGCCGGCTACCCGCTCCCGCTGGCGGAGAAGCTGGCGGCGAGCGAGGCCGACCTGCACACGGCGCGTCGAGCTCGTCGCCAGGGCTGCGATCCGACCGACGGCCGCCGAGATCCTGCTCTAGGGGCCGTCCCGGACGGGCAGCGGCGCGCCGCGTACGCGCCGTCTACGCTGGCCGGATGAAGGTCGAAGCGACGCGTCCACGGCGACCGGAAGGTCTACTCGGTGTCGGCGTTCAACCGCGGCGTCGCCGACTGGACGTCGCGCCTGCCGAGCCTGTGGGTCGAGGGCGAGGTGACCGAGCTGCGGCGGCACGAGCGCTGGGCGAGCGTGTTCTTCACCCTCAAGGACCCGGCCGACGGAAGCTGCCTGCCGGCCGCGATCGCCGCGCCGCACGTTCGACGCGCTCGACCTCGGGCTCGCGGACGGCGAGCGCGTGCACGTCTTCGGGCGGCCGGAGCTGCTCGCAGCGAGCGCGGCGAGCTCCGCTTCCGCGCGCTCTCGATCGAGCGCTTCGGCGAGGGCGCCCACCTCGCCGCGCTCGAGCGGCTGAAGCGGCAGCTGGCGGCCGAGGGCCTGTTCGCACGCGAGCGCAAGCGCGCCCTGCCGAGGCTGCCCGCGCCGGATCGGGATCGTGACCGGCAGCGACGCGGCGGCCCGCGGCGACCTCGTCACCACGATCTCGCAGCGGTTCCCGCCGGCCGGCATCGCTCGTCGCCGAGACGCTCGTCCAGGGGCCGATGCGGCCGCGGCCGTGATCGTCGCCGCGCTGCAAGCGCTCTGCCGCGGAGCCGGAGGTCGACGTGGTCGTCGTCGCGCGCGGCGGCGGCAGCTTCGAGGATCTCCTGCCCTTCAGCGACGAGGCGGTCGTGCGCGCGATCGCGGCCTGCCCGGTGCCGGTCGTCTCCGCGGTCGGGCACGAGCAGGACACACCGCTCTGCGACCTCGTCGCCGACGCGCGCGCCTCGACGCCCACGGCGGCCGCGCGCCTGGTCGTGCCCGACATCGGCGAGCTGCACGCAGCGGCTCGCGCGGGCGCACGCAGGGCTCGAGCGCGGCGCGCGCCGGCTCGTCGAGACGCGACCGGCAGCGGCTCGAGCTCGTGCACGAGCGGCTGCGGCGCGCGCCGGCGCTGCTCCTCGAGCGGCAACGCGGCCGTCGCTCGACCGTGCCGGCGGACCGCCTGCGCGCTCTCTCGCCGCGCGCGACGCTGGAGCGCGGCTACGCGATCGTGCGCGCGCGGGACGCGCTCGTCACCGACGCGAGCGGCCCTGTCGCCCGGCGACCGGGTCGACGTCGAGCTCGCGGTCGGCGGGTTCGGCGCCAGGCGTCGAGGAGGTGCGCCCGTGAGCTCGAGCCGACCTTCGAGCAGGCGCTGCAGGAGCTCGAGGGGATCGTCGAGCGGCTCGAGCGCGGGTCAGACCGGGCTCGACGAGGCGCTCGAGCTGTGGCAGCGCGGCGAGGAGCTGCACCGCGTCTGCGTCGCAACGGCTCGACGCCGCCCAGGGCCGAGTCGAGGAGCTCGCCCGCCGCGCTGCGCCGCGCCGACGCAGTAGACCGCTCGCCGCACGACTGCGCTTGACTATGTCCATGTGAGTGCGAGAACGGACGCCGAGCTCGTCGCGGCGCTGCCGCGCCGGCGACGAGAGGCGTTGGAACGAGCTCGTCGAGCGCTTCTCGCGCTACGTCTACGCGATCACGTCCAGGCGTTCCGGCTGCTCGCACCACGAGGCCGAGGACGTGTTCCAGGAGGTGTTCGCGCGCGTCTACGAGCGGCTCGACACGCTGCGCGACCCGAGGCGCTCCGGCCCTGGATCGGCCAGCTGACGCGGCACGCTGCTGCATCGACCGGCTGCGCGCTGTCGCGGGCGCGAGGAGATCGTCGAGCCAGCTCGAGGAGGCGGCCGACGACGAGCTCGAGCAGCTCGACGAGGCGCTCGTCGTCCGCGAGGCGCTCGTCGCAGCTCTCGCGGCGACTGCCAGGAGATCCTCGACCGGTTCTTCTGCCGCGACGAGAGCTACCGGACGATCGGCGGACGAGCTGCTCGCTGCCGCCCGGGACGATCGCCAGCCGGATCTCCCGCTGCCTCTCGCGACTGCGTGATCAGGTCGAGGGAAGATCCGAGGCACTCGCCACGTCAAGTGAGCAGGTGTGCACGATGACGGGCTACGACGAAGAGCGTCTCGCGGAGCTGCTTGCCGCGCTTCCCACCCCGCCCCGTGGGTGGGTGCAGGCAGCGCAGGAGCTTCCGCGGATGCGGGCCGAGGCGGACCGCCTCGTTGCGCGGGCGGAGGCGGACGCAGCCTTCCGGCGCAGGCGCTCATCGACGATCTCGAGACGGCGCTGCGGCTCGAGGGCGTCGAGCCGTCGGAGCCCGTCGTCGCCCGCCTGCGCCGGCACCTCGCTTCGTAGCTCGCGCGCTCCCCGAGACTCGGTCTGTGAACGACGATCCTCGGCCTTGCTCGGGCAACGGCTCGGCGAGTTCCTCGACGACCTCGAGCAGCCGGTGCCGATCCCGGCCGCGGGGCCGGCGGCGGCGATCGTGGCCGCGCATGGCCGCGAGCCTCGTCGGCGATGGCGGCGCGTTCGTCCACCGTCTGGCCAGGGGCCGCGGGGGCCGCCGCACAGGCGCGGGCGTTGCGCGCGCGCCTCGTCCCGCTCGCGCTCGCCGACGCCGAGGCCTATGCGGAGGCACTCGAGGCGCTGCGCGAGTCGGCCGCCGGCCAGGGCCATCACGCCTCGCTCGGCGCAAGCTCGACCGGGCGGCGGCGCTGCCGCTCGCGATCGCCGAGGCCGCCGCGCGACGTGGCGGAGCTCGCGGCGGTCGCCGCCGAGCACGGCGACGGCGCCGAGCCGGACGGACGCCGTCGCAGCGGCCGCGCTCGCCGAGGGCGCAGTCGTCGCCGCCGCACGGCTCGTCGAGCTCAACCTCCGGACGACCCCGGGCGACGAGCGCTCGCTTCGCTGCGCGCAGCTCGTCGAGGCGGCGCGAAGGACGCGCGCGAGCGGGCGCTGGCCTCGGCGTGAGCGACCCGCATCTCCCGGCCTGGAGCCTGCCCGCGGACGCGGCCAGGGCGCTCGCCGTTCCCGCGCCGTGGCCGGGCGCGCCGAGCCGCGACTGGGCGCTCGGCGGCTCGACCGGCGCGGGCGTCCGCGTCTGCATCCTCGACAGCGGCGTCGAGGGCGAGCCACCCGTCCGTCGGCGAGGTCGCAGAGCTCGATCGCGATCGTCGCCACGGACGACGGCGAGCCGGAGGCAGTGCCCGACGAGGCACGGGACGTCTGCGGCCACGGCACCGCCTGCGCGGGCATCGTCCGCGCGCTCGCGCCCGACTGCGAGCTGCACAGCGTCCGCGTCCTCGGCGAGGGCATGACCGGCAGCGGCGAGCTGATCCTCGCCGGCCTCCGCTACGCCGTCGAGCAGGACTTCGACGTCGTCAACATGAGCCTGTCGACGACGAAGCGGCGCTTCGCCGAGGTGCTGCACGATCTCGCCGACACGCGCGTACTTCCAGCGCACGGTGCTCGTCGCGTCCGCGCACAACCTGCCCGTCGAGAGCTACCCGTGGCGCTTCTCGTCGGTGATCTCCGTCGGCAGCCACGAGGCCGCCGACTCGCTCGTCTGGTACGCGAACCCGTCCCCGCCCGTCGAGCTGTTCGCGCGCGGCGTCGACGTCGACGTCGCCTGGCTCGGACGGCGGCGACGCTCCGCTGCTCCGGGAACAGCTTCGCGGCGCCGCACGTCTCGGGCATCGCCGCGCTCGTGCTCGCGAAGCACCCCGAGCTGACGCCCTTCCAGCTGAAGAGCGTGCTCTACGCAACCGCGACGAACGCAGGAGGTGACGCATGACCGACGACCGCCTGCTCGCCGCCGCCGCGGCCGGGGCGCTCGGCTCGGAGGAGGAGCACCGGGCGCTGCTCGGCAGTCGATCGTCGAGGTCGCGCGCGCGATCTTCGGCTCGCAGGCCGTCCTCGATCTTCCTCTACGACGAGGAGGCCGACGAGCTGGTCTTCGAGGCCGTGTCCGGCGAGGGCGAGGAGGAGCTCGTCGGGAAGCGCTTCCCCTCGAGCACCGGCATCGCCGGCTGGGTGCTCGTCACGCGGCAGCAGCTCGTCGATCGACGACGTCCGCGCGGACGCGCGCCACGACCGCGCACGGCCGCCGAGTCGACCGGGTACGTGCCGAACCGGATCTATGGCCGTGCCGCTCCTGCACGAGGAGGAGGCGCTCGGCGTGCTCGAGGTGCTCGACCCACCCGCGGGCCGGCGCGACCCGCTGGCCGACATGGAGCTGCTCTCGCTCTTCGCCTCGCAGGCCGCAGCGGCGCTCGCGCTGCTCCGCCGGGCACGTCGGGCGAAGACTGCGCTCGCGGGCGAGGAGGGGCCGGCGGCGCTCGTCGCCCAGATCGCCGGCCTGCTCGAGCGCCGCGAGGATCAGAGCTCGATCCGGCTGCTCGAGGCGCTCGCAGAGGTGCTGGAACGGCAATGAGCCGGGCCTAGGCCCGGCTCATCCTCGTCCCCGGGGAGCGGCCGCCGAAGCGGCCGTGCGCGCTTCCCCTAGTCGATGTTGCGCTGGTCGACGTCGCGGTTCAGGTTCAGGTCGCCGCCGTCGCCCGCGCGGTCGGTGTCGCGATCGACGTCGCGGCCGATGTCGCGATGGCCCTCGAAGTCCGGCTCGCCCTCGCCCGAACGGTGGTCGCCCGAGCGGTCGGTGTCGCGGTCGATGTCACGATCGACGTCGCGCTGCAGCTCGCTCATTCGTGGATCTCCCTCCGGTTGCATGACAGTCACGTACATGACGGGGTTCGTGCCTGGAATCTTCCCTCCACCCTTGAAGCTTTGCAATGCACCCTGACATGCTCCTCGCCGTGGGTGGCCTGCGGCAGCGTATCTCGACGGCGGCGGCCGCATTCGGCGACGTCTTCCGAACGCGGGAACTGAGGCGCGTCCAGCTCGCCTGGGCGGGCTCCGTGCTCGGCAACTGGTCGTACATCATCGCGCTCGGCGTCTACGCCTACGACCAGGGCGGAGCGGCCGCGGTCGGCCTGATCGGCGTCCTGCGGCTGATCCCGGCGGCGATCGCCGCGCCGCTGCTCTCGACGCTCGCCGACCGGATGCGGCGCGAGCGCGTGATGATCGCGTCCGACCTCCTCCGCGCCGTGCTGATGGTCGCGGCCGGGCTCGTGATCGCCGTCGACGGCCCGGCGGCGGCCGTCTACGCGATCATCGTCGTCGCCACGATCGCCGGCACCGTCTTCCGGCCGGCCCAGGCCGCACTGCTCCCGTCGCTCGTCCGCGACCCGCGCGAGCTGAGCGCGGCGAACGTCGTGGCGAGCACGGTCGAGAGCGTCGGCAGCTTCGCCGGCCCGGCCATCGGCGGGCTGCTGCTCGCGTTCACCAACCCGGAGACCGTCTTCATCGTCAACGCGCTCAGCTTCGTCTGGTCGGCCATCCTGGTCGCCGGCGTCCACTCCGCGCGGCCGGTGCGCGAGGAGCACGCGGACGACGGCCGCCCGTCGTTCCTGCGCGAGGTGACGGCCGGGATGGCGCTCGATCGTCGGCGAGCCACACCTCCGGCTCCTCTCGGGCCTGTACGCGGCGCAGACGCTCGTCGCAGGCGCCGCGAGCGTGTTCACCGTCGCGATCGCGCTCGACCTGCTCGACATCGGCAACTCGGGCGTCGGCTGGCTGAGCGCTGCGAGCGGGCTCGGCGGCTTCGTCGGCGGACTGCTCGCGCTCGGCCTGGCGATGCGGAGCCGGCTCGCGACCGACCTGGCGCTCGGGCTCGTCCTCAACGGCCTGCCGTTCGCGTTCGTCGCGGCGTTCCCGTCAGTGCCCGTCGCGCTCGCCGCGCTCGCAGTGGTCGGGATCGGGAACTCGGTCGTGGACGTGAGCGCGATCACGCTGCTGCAGCGCGCGGTCCCGGACGAAGTGCTCGGCCGCGTGCTCGGGGCGATGGAGAGCGTCCTGCTCGCCTCGCTCGGGATCGGCGCACTGCTCGCGCCGCTCCTGATCTCGCTCGTGGGCCTGCGCGTCGCCCTGCTCGCCGCAGGCGCCCTCCTGCCGGTGCTCGTCGGGCTGTCGTGGGTGGCGCTGCGGCGGATCGACGCCGGTGCGGAAGCGCCTGCCGCGACGGGTGCTGCTCGCCGCGATCCCGATCTTCGCGCCGCTGCCGCTGCAGACGCTCGAGCGGCTCGCATCCCAGCTCGGCGAGGTGCGCCTGCCCGCGGGCACGCTGATCCTGCGCCAGGGCGACCCGGGCGACCGCTTCTACGTGATCGCGGACGGCGAGGTCGAGATCGAGGGCAAGCCGCCACGGCCCGGGCGGCGTTCTTCGGCGAGATCGCGCTGCTGAGGGACGTGCCGCGCACGGCGACGGTGACGGCCGCCACGGACGTCCGGCTGCTCACGCTGGAGCGCGAGGAGTTCATCGCGGCCGTCACCGGGCCACGAGCCGAGCGCGGCCGCCGCGGACGCGGTCGTGAGCGCGCGACTCGGCGCGCTGCGCCCTGGAGTGGCGTCCGTCTGACGCAGCCGCATAGAATCCCCGCGACATGGCCGCACCCAACGATCTCCTCCGCCGCGTCCCGCTCTTCGCCGAGCTGGACGACAAGCACCTCGACCCGACTCGCCGACGAGTTCTCGAAGCGCCAGTTCACCGCCGGCGACACGATCGCGACCGAGGGCGAGGGCGGTCGGACGTTCTTCGTGATCGAGGACGGCGAGGCGGCCGTGTCGGTCGGCGACCGCGAGGTCGGCATCGCTCGGCCCCGGCGACTCGTTCGGCGAGATCGCGCTGATCGACCGCGAGCCGCGTTCGGCCTCGATCAAGGCGAAGAGCGACATCACGGCCTACATGCTCCCGATCTGGAGCTTCCGCCCGATCGTCGAGTCGAGCCCGGACATGCTCTGGACGCTGCTCGAGGGCCTCGCCGGGCGCCTACGCGCGGCCGAGCACCGCGCCGGCTAGCTCCCGGCCGAGCACCCGCAGGTCGTCCGCGGTCGCAGCCGGGTCGCCGGTCAGCTCACGCGCCTCGACATCGGGGAGCTCGGCCTTGATCCGGCCCGCGGCGACGCACGCAGCGAACGCCCACCTCGGCACACGCGCGCGCGACGGCCGCCGGCGCCTTGCCCTCGGCGGTCGTCGCGTCGAGCTCGCCCTCGCCGGTCACCGCAAGCGCCGCGCCTTCGAGCCGCTGCCGGAAGCCCGATCGCCCGCAGCACGTAGCTCCGCGCCCGGCACGAGCTCTGCTCCGAGCGCCGCCAGCCCGGCTCCGAGCCCGCCGGCCGCGCCCGAGCCGGGCAGCTCGGCGTAGGGCCGTAACTCCCTCGTCGGCCCCGAGCCGCCGCTCGAGCTCGGCGACGTCGGCGGGGGACGCGCCCTTCTGCGGCCCGAACAGCCGCGCCGCGTCGGCCAGCCGCGTCGCGACGTCGCAGAGCGCGCTCGAACCGTGCAACACCATGGCGTGATGTCCCGCCAGCGCCTCCCTCGCGCCCGCGCCGCCGTCGACCGTCGCGCTGCCGCCGAGGCAGAGGAGCAGCGAGGTCGGCTCCGGCGTCGAGGGCGGCCGCGATCAGCTCGCCGAAGCCGCGGCTCGTCGCCACGGAGCGGCTCGAGCTCGGCCGGATCGAGCAGCGGCAGGCCGATCGCCGCGGCGGCCTCGACCACGCCCGTTCCGTCCGGCAGCAGCAGCCACCTGGCGACGAGCGGCCGCCCGAGCGGATCGTGGACGTACGCCTCGCGCCACTCGCCGCCGAGCGCGGCTCGCAGGACCTCCGCAGTCCCCTCTCCGCCGTCGGCGACCGGGCAGCTCGTCCGCGTCGGGCCGCCGGCTCGAAGCCCCTCGGCCAGCGCCCGGGCCGCCGCGGGCGCGGACAGGGCGCCCTTGAAGCTAGCCGGACACGCCAGCGCGCGCACGGGCCGGCTCCGGCGGACTCGACGGCGTCCTCGTCGGACTCGTCCTCGCGGTCGGGCAGGCCCGCGGTGCTCGCGTCCGGCATGCCGCGCAGGGACGCGAAGGAGAGGCCCTCGGGCGCGAGCGAGAGCAGGCCGGCGCTCGACGCCGACGGACATCTCGACCGCCTGCAGCGACGAGGCCGTAGGCGAACCCGGTCGAGTAGGCGACGCCGTACTGGACGAGCGGGAGCGCGACGGCGGCCTGCAGCAGCCCGACGTTGCCCGGCCAGAGCGGGAAGATCGTCGCGACGTTCATCAGGAGCAGGACGAGCCCCGCCGCCGGGAGCGGCGCGTCGATGTCGAAGGCCCGCATCGCGATCCAGACGGCGAGGAGCTGCATCAGCCAGCCGAGGCACTGGAAGAAGATCGCGGCACAGGCCGTGGCCGGCGCCTTCATCACGGCCAGGCCCCGCCGGACCATCGTCCAGAGCCGCCGCACCGGGCCCGAGCTCGTCGAGGACGGGGCGGTGCTCGCTCTTCGCGGAGGCGAGCGGCGAACCCGAAGAGGGCAACGCCGACGGTCGAGACGATCACGAGGCTCGTCACGGCCCAGTGCGGGATCTTCGCGGTCAGGAGCACGTAGCCGACGAGCAGCAGGGCGGGCACGACGTCGAAGAGCCGGTGGGCGAAGCACCGTGCCGACGAGCGTGGCGCTCGTGCCGGGGCCGTGCGCGGCAGATGCCGCCGCAGCACGCCGACGCGGGCGAGCTCGCCGATCCGCCCCGGCAGGACGGCGTTCGCGAAGAGGCCGATCCCGAACGCGGTGAGCACGTTGCTGAAGCGTGGATGTGGCCGATCGAGCGCCTGGCTGATCGTCAGCCGCCAGGAGAACGCGCGCAGCAGGACCGAGACGAGGTTGAGCATGAAGGCGGCCACGATCCAGCGCCACGCGACGAAGTCGAAGGCGTGGTAGACGCTGTTCCAGTCGGGGCCGCGCCACCACAGCAACAGCGCCGCGAGCGCCAGCGAGGCGAGCACGAAGCCGAAGCGGAACCAGAGGCTGTTCGGGAGCCGCACGGGGCTCACGCCGCGGCCGCGGCCGGCTGCCGGCCCGACACCCGCTCGTAGACGGCCTCGAGCCGGACGGCGATGTCCGGCCAGCCGTACTCGCGAGATCGCGAGCTCGCGTGCCGCCACGCCGAGCTCCTGCCGCCTCGGCTCGTCCGCGAGCAGGGACTCGACCGCCGCGGCGAGGGCGGCCGGATCCTCGGGCGGCACTGCCACCGACGTCTCGGGCGTCATCACCTCACGGTAGCCGGGGATCTCCGAGGCGACGACCGGCGTGGCGCAGGCGAAGGCGCGCGTCAGCACCATCCCGAAGCTCTCGCCGCCGATCGAGGGCGCGACGAGCGCCTTGGCGGCGAGCAACGTCTGCGTCAACTCCTCCTGCGTGAGGAAGCCGACGACGTCGATGCCGTCGTCGCGCACGCGCAGCCGGGTCATGCAGCAGCCGCACGGCGAGCGGATCGGCACCGGCGACGCGTCAGCCGCGCGCCGGTGCGACGGTGGATCTCCGGCCAGGCACGGAGCAGGACGTGCAGTCCCTTCCGCGGCTCCTGCCGGCCGGCGAAGACGACGCGATGCTCGCGGTCGCCGGCGGCCGCGTGCTCCGGCACGAGGACGCCGTTCGGGATCACCTCGTACTCGCCGGGCAGCCACCGGGCCGCGGACTCGGCCGCGCGCTCGGAGACGGCGATGCGTGCGTCGAGCCGCTCCGCGAGGAAGCCCCAGACCGGGGTGGCGAGCTTCATCCAGGCGAGATCGCCCGAGGCGTGGTGCGTGGCGACGAGCGGGCACGTCGCGAGCGCCAGGACGGCGGTGCACGTGATGGGCGTCATCGGCTCGTGCAGGTGGAGCACGTCGAACGCTCGCGCTCGAGCACGCGGCGGATGCGGAAGATGGCGCGCGGGGCTGAGGACGATGTTCGGCAGCGAGCCGTTGGCGGGCACGATCACCGAGCGGCCGATCGGGATCACCTCCGGCGGCGGGTTGCCGTGCCGGCCGACGCGCGGGTGCAGTGCACGCGTGAACTGGCCGGGCGGGTCGTTGCCCATGATCAGCCGCACGTCGTGGCCGCGCTCGCGAAGCGCCGCGGCCTGCAACTCCGCATGCTCCACGACAGCTCCCCAGAACGACCAGGAGAACGGCACGACGATGCCGATCTTCACCAGGGGGACTATGCCCGAACGGGCGAGGAGTGCTCGCGGAGACGGTATGCTTGACTCCGCAACTATTCGACTCGGCAGCGAGGAGGATCGAGATGAAGCTCGAAGGCATCCACCACGTGACCTGCATCACCGGCGACGCGCCCGCGGAACGTCGACTTCTACGTCGGCACGCTCGGGCTGCGGCTGGTGAAGAAGACCGTCAACCAGGACGACCCGACCGTCTACCACCTCTTCTACGCGGACGAGCAGGGCAGCCCGGGCAGCGACATCACCTTCTTCGAGTATCCGGGCGCCGCGGCCCGGGCGGGCCGGCGTCGGGATGGTGCACCGGATCCGCTGGCGGGTCGGCTCCGAGGAGGCGCTCGACTTCTGGGCCGAGCGGCTCGGCACCGCCGGCGCGACCGTGTCGCGTGCCGACGGCGCGCTTCGCTTCTCCGACCCGGAGGGGCTCGGCCACGAGCTGGCAGTGGTCGAGACCGCCGACGAGCCGCTGATCGCCGACCAGCCCGGAGATCCCGCGCGAGCTGGCGCTGCAGGGCTTCGACGGCGTCCGCGCATACACCGACGACGCCGAGCGCAGCCGCGCGTTGCTCGAGGGGGCGCTCGCTTTCGAGCGCACCGGCGACGCTCGAGTGGGAGATGCGAGGCGAGCAGCGCGGCGGCACCTACGCCTACGACCTCTCCGACCGAGCGCGGCGTCGGCGGCGCGGGCACCGTGCACCACGTCGCCTGGTCGTCGACGATGGACGACCACGAGGCCTGGCGCGAGCGCGCGGCGCAGGCAGGCGCTGCGGCCGACGCCGGTGATCGACCGCTTCTGGTTCCGCTCGATCTACTTCCGCGAGCCGAGCGGCGTGCTGTTCGAGATCGCCACCCTCGGCCCGGGCTTCGCCACCGACGAGGACCTCGAGCACCTCGGCGAGTCGCTCGTGCTGCCGCCCGCGTTCGAGCACCTGCGCGCCCAGGTCGAGCCGATCCTGACGCCGATCTCGAACCCGCGCGAGACGTGGCAGAAGGGCTGACCGCGCTCGAGCGGCCGGCGGCGGGCGAGGCGCAGGGAGCGCTCGTCCTCCTGCACGGCCGCGGCGCGGACGAGCACGATCTCTTCCCGCTCCTCGACGCGCTCGACCCGGAGCGGCGCCTGCACGGCTACACGCCGCGCGGGCCGCTCTCGCTGCCGCCGGGCGGCGCGCACTGGTACCGCCTCGGCGGGATCCCGACGCCCGACCCGGCGACGTTCGCGCCCACCTTCGCCCAGGCGACGGCCTGGCTCGACGCGCTCCCGTTCGAGCCGCGCCGGATCGTCCTCGGCGGCTTCTCGCAGGGCGCGGCGATGACCTACGCGCTCGGGCTCGGAGCCGGCCGGCCCCGTCCGGCCGGGCTCGTCTGCCTCTCCGGCTTCATGCCGCGGGTGGAGGGCTTCGAGCTCTCCTTCGAGCGGCTCGAGGGCTACCCCGTCGCGATCGCCCACGGCTCGCTCGATCCCGTGATCCAGGTCCAGTGGAGCCGCGAGGCGCGGACCGTGCTCGAGGCCGCCGGAGCGGACGTCCTCTACCGCGAGGCACCGCTGCCACACGCGATCGACCCGCGGATCGTCCCCGACCTCGCAGACTTCGTCCGCCGCTGCCTGCCGTGAGGCTCGTCGTGCTGGACGGGCCGGAGTACCGCAGCCGGCGCATCCTCGTCCGGCGCGACGCGATCCTCGTCCACTCCGAGCGGCGCGAGGAGGACTTCTCGTGCAACCCGCGCTGGGCGGCGCGGACGGCCCGCATGCTCGAGCCGGAGGGGCCGCTTCTCGGCGTCGGCTCGAGCCTGGGCGCGCTGGCGCTCCTGCACCTCCACTGGACCCGACCCGGGCTCTTCGCAGGCCTGCTGCTGCAGTCCGGCAGCTTCTTCCACCGGCAGACCGAGCGGTACGAGCGGCAGTTCCGCCGCTTCGACCGCGTGCACCGATTCGTCGACCGCGTGCTGCACGCGCGCGGCCGGCCGGAGAGAATCCCGGTGACGATGACCTGCGGCCTGGCAGAGCAGAACCTGACCAACAACGTCGCCGTCGCGATGGCGCTGGCGGCGAACGGCTGGGACGTGCGGTTCCCGCTCCACCCGGGGGGTCACGACTGGGACGAGTGGCGCATCGCCGTCCGCGAAGAGCTGCCGCGTCTGCGACGGCGCGCCCGCGGGTAGGGGTCGACGATGGAACGCCACCGAATCGGGCTCCTACTCGGCACCGAGGACGACTGGCCGCGCGCGTTCGAGCTTCTGCTCGGTCGGATCGGCAAGATCCGCTGGCGCGGCGAGACGTACGAGCTGGCGAGCCAGCGGATCGTGAACGAGCCGTTCGACCTGCGCTCCAAGCCGCGCTACGCCTGCGTGATCGACCGGCTCGCCTGGTGGTACGCGCTGCCCGCGCGAGTGGCTGAAGAAGATCGCGCTGATGGACGACGTCTACCTGCTCAACAACCCCTTCACGTTCCAGTCGATGGAGAAGCACTCGGCCTACTGCGCGATGATGCGGCTCGGGCTGAAGGTGCCCGAGACCTGGATGGTGCCGCACAAGGTGCCGCCGGAGAACGAGCGCTTCCGCGCCACCGCCGAGCGCTACAACGCGCCCTTCGACCTGGGCGAGATCGGGGCCAGGGTCGGCTACCCGCTCTACATGAAGCCCTTCGACGGCGGCCAGTGGGTCGGCGTGACGCGCGTCGGCGACGACGCCGAGCTGCATGCCCGCTACGACGCCTCGGGCGAGCGGCTGATGCACCTCCAGCGCGCGGTCGAGCCCTTCGACGTCTTCGTCCGCTCGCTCTCGATCGGGCCGGAGACGATGTCGATGGCCTACGACCCCGCGCAGCCGCTGCATGCGCGGTACCAGGTGCAGCACGGCTTCCTCGAGCGAGGCGACGGGCTTCGAGGTGGTCACGATCTCGCTCCTCGTCAACGCCTTCTTCCGCTGGGAGTTCAACTCCTGCGAGACGATCGTGCGCGGCGGCGAGGTCTACCCGATCGACTACGCGAATGCCTCGCCGGACGTCGCCGCTGACGAGCCTCCACTACTACTTTCCCTGGGCGATCCGGTCACTCGTCCGCTGGTCGGCGTTCTGCGCGATCACGCGCCGGCGGATGCGCGTGTTCCAGGACTCGACCGACTACTTCGCCGCCGGCGACGACGCGTCGCTGGCCTACGAGGCGAAGCTGCGGCGCTACCGGGCGCTCGCGGAGGAGTACTTCACGATCGACGAGTACCGGGCGTTCTGCGACGAGGCGCTCCCGCATGCGGAGGAGGCGACGCTGGAGCTCGTCGGCTCGCCCGAGTTCGACGCGCTGCTCGTCGACACCGTCCGCGCGACCTTCCCCGCAGCACGAGCACGAGCACTTCGTCGAGCACTACCGCGGTCTGCTCGGCGCGTGGGCGCGGGACCAGGCACCGACCGCCGCATAGACTCGCCTGGATGCAGGACCAGGGGCCTCGCCGAGCTGCACACCCACCTCGGCGGGTCGGTCGCCTCCGACATCCTCTGGTCGCTCGCGCACGAGCAGGGGATCGCGCTCCCGGTCAAGGACTACTGGGAGTTCGAGGCGCTCGTCACCGTCTCCGACCCGCGCGGGGTCGAGAACCTCGACGCACTCGACGCGATCTACCACTGGACGGAGCTGATCCAGTCCTCCCCGCTCGCGGTCGAGCGCTCGGTGCACGGCGCGATCGGCGGCGCCTACCGCTCGCAGCGGATCACGACGCTCGAGCTGCGCTTCAACCCGATGAAGCGGAACCGCGGCGGCGAGCG
This sequence comes from uncultured Gaiellaceae bacterium, assembly GCA_963808915.1. GTDB lineage: Bacteria > Actinomycetota > Thermoleophilia > Gaiellales > Gaiellaceae > CAVTBT01. The sequence goes on from CAWEHJ010000004.1 coordinate 374,702, forward strand.
CGACCTCGACCACATCATCCTCGCCGCCGTCCGCGGGCTCGACCTGGCGAATCTCGAGTACCCGCAGGTGCGCGCTGGGCTGATCCTGATGATGGATCGCACCTTCGACGCCCGCCTGAACGAGATCGTGGTCGAGAAGGCGATCCGCTGGGCCGACCGTGGCGTCGTCGGCGTCGACATCGCCGGCCCGAGGCCCGGCGGCGGGCGCTACGACTACACGCAGCTCACGCCGATGGTCGAGGCGGCACGCGAGGCGGGTCTCGGGATCACGATCCACGTCGGCGAGGAGGGCGGCGACATGGGCCGTGAGGAGCTCGGCGAGGTGCTCGAGCACCTGCGTCCCGACCGGATCGGCCACGGCATCCTCGCGGCGGGCGACGCCGAGCTGGAGGCGATGCTGCGCGACCTCGGCGTCGTGCTCGAGATCTGCCCCACCTCGAACCTGCTCACGAAGGCGCTGCCGAACGAGGAGGCGGTCCGCGACACGTTCCGCGCCTTCACGGCGGCGGGGGTGGCGTTCTCGATCGCGACGGACGGTCCCGAGATGATGCGCACGCATCTCCGCGACGAGCTCGAGCTGCTGCGCCGGATCGGCGCGCTCGACGACGCCGAGCTCGAGGAGGCGAACGAGCGCGGCCACGCCGCCAGCTTCATCGGCCGCCGCGCGGCCGTCGCGCGCTAGCCGGACCCGTCGGAGACGTTCAGCCGGACGAGGCTGTCCGCGCGGGCAGTCGTTCCCGAGAGCGGGTTCTGAGCGACGACGGTGCCCTTCGGCTCCGGCGACGGCACGTTGACGACGTTCGCCTGCAGGTTCAGCTGGGTCAGCTGCGCCTTCGCGTCGGCCTCGGTCTGACCGACGAGGTCGGGAACCGTGACCTCACCGCTGCCCTTCGAGACGTTGATCCGCACGGCCGAGCCCTTCCTGGCCTCGCCCGAGCTCGGGTTCTGCGCGACGACCGTGCCCTCGGGCTGGTCGGAGAAGACCTGGACGCTGTTGACCTCGAAGCCGGCGGCGGTGAGCTGCGAGCGGGCATCGCTCTCCTTCGTGCCGACGACATTCGGCACCTGGGCCGTGGCCGGGCCCTCCGAGACGCCGATCCGGACGGTCGAGCCGTCGTCCGCCTTCGTTCCGCCGGTCGGGGACTGCTCGAAGACCTCGCCGGCGGGGCGGTCGGCGTTCGCGTGGGTGATGTCCGTCTTGAACCCGTCCGCCTCGAGCCGCGAGACCGCCACTTCGAGCGTCGAGCCGACGACGTCCGGCACCGGCTTGGACGTGTCGCGGGTGAAGTACCAGAGGGCGCCGAGCCCGACCAGCACGACGAGCAGCAACAGAAGCAGCCACGGCCAGATCAGCGGCCGCTTGCGGCGGCGCACGATGCGTGTCTCCTCGACGGGCTCGCGGCGGTCGACGACCGTCCGCTCGACGGCGGTCTCGTCCTCGGCGCGCGGGTCCTGGGGATCGCGGGGGTCGGCGTCCATGCGCCGTAGCGTCCCCGGCCGGACGAAACCCTAAGCCAGCTCGCCGCGGCGGTGCGCGAGGTACTCGAGCAGGTCGGAGCGGGTCAGCACTCCTTCGGGCCTGCCCTCCCGCGAGACGACGACCGCCGTCGTGCGCCCCGTCAGCGTCGCGTAGACCTCGTCGAGCGAGGTCCGCACGTCGACCGCTGCGAGCGGCGGCGCCATCGAGTTGACGACGTCCTGGTGGAGGGCGTCCGAATTCTTGAAGACGACGTCGAGCAGGTCGCGCTCGTTCAGCGAGCCGACGATGTCTGCCAGTGTCTCCGCCCCGTCCCGCGTCACGAGCAGCTGCGAGACGCCGTGCTCCTGCATCAGGTCGATCGCTGCGCCGACCTTCTGATGCGTGCCGACGGTGAGCAGTTCGGGCGCCGAGACGTCGGCCTGCTTGAAGCGCAGCACCGCCTCTACCGTCGGCGGCGGCGCGCTTCGCTCGACGAAGCCGTACTGGAGCATCCAGTTGTCGTCGTAGAACTTCGACAGGTACGAGCGGCCGCTGTCGGGGATCACCGTGAGGATCCGCGCCTCGGGCCCGAAGCGCTTCGCGAGCTCGAGCGCGGCCCACACCGTCGAGCCGCCCGAGCCGCCGACGAGCAGGCCCTCCTCACGCGAGAGCCGCCGCGCGGTCACGAAGGAGTCGCGGTCGGAGACGCGGATCCATTCGTCGACGACGCTTGGGTCGAGCGTCGCCGGCCACGTGTCCTTGCCGATCCCCTCGACGAGGTAGGGGTGCATCGGGTGCGCCTCGTCGGCGGTGAAGACCGAGCCTTCCGGGTCGGCGCCGACGATCAGCACCTCGGGGTTGCGCTCCTTGAAGTAGCGGCCGACGCCGGTGATCGTGCCGCCGGTGCCGACGGAGATCACGATCGCGTCGAGCTCGCCGCCGGTCTGCTCCCAGATCTCGGGCCCGGTCGTCCGGTAGTGCGCGTCGGGGTTCGAGAGGTTCGCGTACTGGTCGGGCTTGAAGCCGCCCGGGATCTCCTCGGCCAGGCGCGACGAGACGGAGTAGTAGCTCTCGGGTGAGTCGGGCTCGACGGCCGTCGGCGTGATGATCACCTCGGCGCCGTAGGCCCGCAGCATCGAGATCTTCTCCTGGCTCATCTTGTCCGGCATGACGAAGATGCAGCGGTAGCCCTTCGCGGCCGCCGCGATCGCGAGGCCGACGCCGGTGTTGCCGGAGGTGGGCTCGACGATCGTGCCGCCCGGCCGGAGCAGCCCGTCGCGCTCCGCTGCCTCGATCATCGCGGTGCCGATCCGGTCCTTGTTCGAGCCGCCGGGGTTCAGATACTCGAGCTTCGCGAGCAGCTGCGGCGCCACGTCGCGGCCGATGCGGTCGAGCCGGACGATCGGCGTGTGGCCGATCAGGTCGAGGACGGTCGGGTACTCGCGCGGCACGGCGGCCAGCCTACGTCATGAGACCGCCGTCACCGTCGTACGGCACTGGCAGGAGTCTTGACGGCACTATTTGGCATCTGCAACACTGGTGTCATGGATTCACAGGTGTCGCTGCCGCTGTTCCGCTCGCCGCGCATGCGCCGCCGGCTCGTCCGCCTGACGCTCGTCGGCATGGCGCTCGTCGCGGCGGGGATCGGTCTGCGCTCGCTGCCGAGCTCCCCGGTCCGCCAGCCGGAGCACTTCTCCAATCAGCCGGCGCAGCTGCTCGAGCACACGACGCCGGTGGTGCTGACGCGGGCCGATCGCCGGCAGATCGGCACGACCCTCGAGCGATTCGTCCAGGAGGCGATGGGCCGGACCGACCTCGCCGCGGCCTTCCGGCTGACGACACCCGCGCTGCGCGACGGGCTAACTCTTGCCCAGTGGCGGCGCGGTGACATCCCCGTCTACCCGTACCGGGCGCGCCCGGGCTCGACCCGTGGCTGGAACCTCCAGTTCGTCGACGGGAACCACGCCGCGCTCGAGGTCTTCCTCCAGCCGGCGAGGGCCGAGCAGCTCGGGCCGGTCACGGTCGCGGTCGACCTGCGCAAGGTCGGGGGCCGCTGGCTCGTCGACGGCCTGGCACCGACGGCGATCTTCTCGAAGGCGGGCGAGAAGCCGCGGGTCTTCGCCAACACCGACCTCGCCCGCGGCAACACCGCCGTCGACCCGCCGCAGCGGCTCGACACCCGCTGGCTGTTCGCTCCCGTCGCGGCGATCCTGCTGCTCCTGCTCGCGGCTCCCGCGGTCGTCTTCTCCCGCCGCAGGCATCGCTGACGTGCTGCCGGACCCCGGCGACCGCATCCCGGCCCCGGAGGCACTCCGACCCATCCAGGCGTTCGTCAACACCCTCGACATCGAGAACGGGATCGAGGAGCTCTCGACGCCCGCGCGCCTGGCGGACGCGCTCGCCCGCGCCGGGCTCACCGCCGCTGGGCTGAGCCCGACCCCGGCCGACCTGCGCGTCGCGCTCGAGGTGCGCGAGGCGCTGCGGGCGCTGCTGCTGGCGAACAACGGCGTGGTCGTCGCGGCCGAGGCGGTGGCGCCGCTCGAGCGCGCGTCCCGTGCGGGCCAGCTCGCCGCTCGCTTCACGCCCGACCGCGGTGGAGAGCTGGTCGCGGAAGCACCGGGCGTGGACGGCGCGCTCGGCCGGCTCGTCGCGCTCGTCCTCACCGCGCAGGCCGACGGCTCGCTCGCGCGACTGAAGGCCTGCCGCCGCGACGTGTGCCACTGGGTCTTCTACGACCGCTCGCGCAACCGGGCGAGCCACTGGTGTGCGATGTCCGTCTGCGGCAACCGGACGAAGACGAAGGCATACCGGCGGCGACGCGCCGCCTGATCCGTACTTGACCGCAGCCGGACTACGGCACCTTGACGACGGCAGGTGCTGACCCGCGAGACAAGATCGTTCCATGTTCGACGATCAGATCTGTGGCCTCGCGACGCTCCTCGGCGAGGAGGTGCGGTGCGAAGGCGACTCGTGCCCCTTCTGGCTCGCGGGTGACGGCTGCATCTTCGAGCGCGCGCGGGCCGAGCTGGCCGGGCGTGCCGACGTGGCGTCGGTCCTCGTCGACGTCCGGGACCGGCTCGCCGCCGAACGGGGCCAGCTCGAGCAGGCGAGGCTCGCCGCGTTCGCCCACGCGCTCAACAAGACCGCACAGCACGAGCTCGATTAGACGGGGCGCTAGTCGGCGTGCTCGGCGGTCTCGCCCCGCTCGACGATGTCGCCCTCGCGGAAGAGGATTCCCTGCGCGATCTCGCGCCAGCGCGGCTTCTGGCGGAGCAGGAACTCGAGGTCCATGCCGAAGTGCTTGAACTCCTCCTCCTGCGCGTTCTCCATGATCGCCTTCGCCTGCTCGTTCGACTCGACCGCGAGCCGCTGCTCGTACCAGCCGATCGCCTCCGCCTCCTCGGTCAGCGAGGCGATCATCCGCGCGAACGTCCGCGTCTCGGCCGACAGCTCCTCCGGCGGCTCGTGGTACTGGTCGAAGCCCATGGACGCCGAGTAGCCACCTGCGTCGGACGGCAAACGCCGACAGCGGAGCTCGACGTCGCTCAGTGCCGGAAGTGCCTCCTGCCGGTGAAGACCATCGCCGCGCCGGCATCCCGCACCGCGGCGATCACCTCCTCGTCGCGCTTCGAGCCACCCGGCTGGACGATCGCCGTCACCCCCGCCTCGAGCGCCAGCGCAGGCCCGTCGGCGAAGGGGAAGAACGCGTCGGAGGCGAGCGCGGTGCCGTCGAGCGAGTGGCCGTGCTCACGCGCCTTCTCGAGCGCGATCCGTACCGAGTCGACCCGGCTCATCTGCCCTGCGCCGATCCCGACCGTTCGCAGCCCGCCTGCGAGCACGATCGCGTTCGAGGTCACGTGCTTGACCGTGCGCCAGGCGAAGAGCAGGTCGCCCCAGGCCGCCTCGTCGAGCTCGCCGCAGACGACCTCCATCCCGGTCCGGTCGGCCACCTCCCGGTCGCGCTCCTGGACGAGCAGCCCGCCGGCCACGCGCTTGAGATCGAGCTCGGGCCCCGGCGGCACGCGGCGCTCCATGTCGTTGAGGATCCGGACGCCCGGCTTCCGGACGAGCGCCTCGACTGCGACGGCGTCGTAGCCGGGGGCGAAGAGCACCTCGACGAACTGCCCCGCCAGCCGCTCGCCGAGCGTGGCGCTGACGGGCCGGTTCAGCACAACGACGCCGCCGTACGCACTGACCGGGTCGGCGGCGAGCGCCCGCTCGTATGCCTCCTCGACGCTCTCCGCCAGGGCGACGCCGCATGGGTTCGCGTGCTTGACGATCACACAGGCCGGCACCGTGAACTCGCGCAGGAGCAGCCTCGCCGCGTTCAGGTCGTTGAGGTTGTTGAAGGACAGCTCCTTGCCGTGGAGCTGCTCGACGCGGGCCAGCAGGTGGGTGCGGGCGCCGCGCTCGGCGTAGAACGCGGCCGCCTGGTGCGGGTTCTCGCCGTAGGAGAGGTCGAGCTGCTTGTCGAACGCGAGCACGGCTGTCTCGGGGAAGCGGGCGGCGTCCCCGTCGGCGAACCACGCCGCGATCGCGGCGTCGTAGGCGGCGCTCGTCTGGAAGGCACGCGTCGCGAGGCGCCGTCGCGTCTCGGGCGAGACCTCGCCGGCACCCCGGAGCTCGGCCAGGACGTCCTCGTAGTCGGACGGGCGGCAGACGGCGGCGACGTGCGCGAAGTTCTTCGCCGCGGCCCGCAGCATCGACGGCCCGCCGACGTCGATCAGCTCGACGGCGTCCTGCTCGGAGACGCCCTGGCGCGAGACGCCGTCCTCGAACGGATAGAGGTTGACGCAGACGACGTCGAAGGGCTCGAGCTCGTGCTCCGCGAGCGCCGCAGCGTCCTCGGGCAGGTCGCGCCGGGCGAGGATGGCCGCATGGATGCGGGGGTGAAGCGTCTTGACCCGGCCGCCGAGCACCTCGGGGAACCCGGTCACGTCCTCGACGCGCGTGACGGCGAGCCCCTGGTCCTCGAGGAACCTCGCCGTGCCGCCGCTCGTGACCAGCTCGAAGCCGAGCTCGGCCAATCCCTTCGCGAAGGCGCCGAGCCCGGTCTTGTCGTAGACGGAGAGGAGCGCCCTCACGCGGCTGTCAGCTCCCGGACGACGCGCGGCAGCAGATCGTGCTCGACTGCCTGGACGCGCGCCCGGAGGGTCGCGGGCGTGTCGTCGGGCAGCACGGGCACTGGCTCGGCGGCGATCACGGCGCCGGTGTCGACGCCCTCGTCGACGTAGTGCACGGTGGCGGCCGTTTCGGCCACGCCCGCGGCGAGCACGTCCTCGATCGGGTGCGCGCCCGGAAACGCGGGCAACGGCGCCGAGTGGGTGTTGACGATCCTGCCTGGGAAGCGGTCGAGGAACGCAGGCGTGAGCAGGTGCATGTAGCCCGCGCAGACGATCCAGGAGGCGCCGCGCTCCTCGAGCCACGCGGCCATCGCCGCGTCCCGGGCCGGCCGGTCGGCGTAGTCCTCGAGCGGGAACGCGGCCGCAACGACCGCGGCGCGGCGCGCGCGCTCGAGCGCCCAGGCGTCCGGCACGTTCGACGCCACCGCCACCACCGGCAGCCCGGCGTCGAGCAGCGCCTGCAGGTTCGTGCCCTCGCCGCTGACGAGCACCCCGATCATCCGGCGGCGATGCGGCCGATCACGAGCTCCCCCGGCTCCGGCCGCGCGACGACAGCGCAGTAGCCGATCCCGAGGTTGAAGACCCGGCGCAGCTCGTCCTCCTCGACGTGGCGCGCGAGCCAGCCGAAGACGGGCGGGCGCTCCCACGCCTCCCAGTCGAGCTCGGCGACGAGCCCGTCCGGCAGCACGCGGGCGAGATTGCCGGCGATGCCGCCGCCCGTCACGTGCGCGAACGCCCTCGCCCGCGGCCGCAGCAGGCGCACGTCGTCGAGGTAGAGCCGGGTCGGCGCAAGCAGATCCGGGCCGTCGTAGTCCTCGTCCTCCAGCACCCGCCGGACGAGCGTGAAGCCGTTCGCGTGCACACCGGCGGACGGGAGCCCGATCACCGCGTCGCCGGCCCGGACCTGGGAGCCGTCGATCAGCGTCTCGCGCTCGACGACGCCGACGCAGGTGGCGGCGAAGTCGAGCTCGCCCTCGCGGTAGACGCCCGGCAGCTCGGCCGTCTCGCCGCCGACGAGCGCGACCCCTGCGGCGCGACAGACCTCGGCGGCGCCCTCGACGAGCTCGGCGACCTCGTCGAGGTCGATCCGGTTCGCGGCGACGTAGTCGAGCAGCATCAGCGGTTCGGCGCCGGTCGTGATCACGTCGTTGATGCAGTGCGCGGCCATGTCGGCGCCGCAGGCACGCAGTGCGCCGCGCGGCCGGGCGACCATCGGCTTCGACCCGATCGAGTCCGTCGACGCCGCGAGCAGGCGGCGCTCGTCGAGCGGCAGCAGGCCGGCGAAGGCGCCGAAGCCGGACGCGCCGGTCGACTCGACTGCGGCCCGGAGGCGCTCGACCACGCCCTCCGCGGTTGCGAGCGAGACCCCCGCAGCGGCATACGTCCGAGCCTCCCCCTCGCTCACGGCACGACTCTACGCCAGCGACCGGCGAGCGTCCTGTGGACGAATCGATTCACTCTCGGCACACGGCCACGCGTCCCCGCGGGGCACGTCCAGGGTCTGACCCTGGGCATGGCCAGGGCGGCCGCGTGTGTGGACGAACCGACACACAATCGGCACGAGATCGAGCTCTGAAGGCGAGGAGACGTGGCCTAGAGGAACAGCTCGCCGTGCAGCTCCGGCCGACCGGCCGGGCCGCCCGGGAGAAACCGGACGCGCGTCGAGCCGACCTCGACGACCATGCCGTCCTCCTGCGCCTCGAGGTCGAGCAGCCCCGCCAGCGCCTCCGCTTTCGGCGCCGGCTCGTCCGAGAGCAGCTGGAGCTCGCCGATCGCGAAGTCCGACCAGGCCTCGAGCAGGTCCTCGAGCCAGTCACGCGGCGGGTGAATCTCGAGCCGGTAGCCGGTGTTCGTGGCGACGAAGGTGCGCCGGCCGCCGTGCGCCTGCACGCGCAGCCCCTGCGCCATCGCACGCGCCAGCACGTCCTCGAACTCGTCCTCGTCGAGCGCGAGCCCGAGATGGTCGACCCGCGGCAGCTCCCACTGGCCCGGCTGGACGACGACGTTCACGCCGCCCCGCTCGAGCTCGGACAGGCGGAGCTTGAAGCCGAGCCCGTCCAGCTCCTCCCACGAGATGCCCGGCTCGAACGACTGGTGGTCCTCGCCGATCCGCCCGTGCCGCGCGACGAGGTCGAAGCCGAGCTTGCCCACGTAGCGGGCCTCGACCTGGCGGACCTTGCTCGTCACGAGGTGATAGTGGAAGAGCTGCACGGGCGCGCAGGATGCTAGTAAGGGTCGCGTGGAGCCGTCGCCGCTGACGAGCTGGACGCTCGACCCGCTGCAGCTCGCACCGCTCGCGATCGTCGCGCTGGCCTACGGGCTGCGGGCACGCACGCTGGCGCGGCGCGGCCAGCCGGTGCCACGCCGCCGCATCGTGCTCTTCGCGACCGGGATCGCGCTGCTGCTGCTCGCCCTCGCCTCGCCGATCGCCGTGATCGGCGAGGAGGATCTCTTCGCCGTCCACATGGTCCAGCACGTCCTGATCGGCGACCTTGCGCCGCTCTGCCTCCTCGCCGGGCTGACGGGCCCGTTGCTCAGGCCCGTGCTGGCCTTCCGCGTCGTCGAGCGGCTGCGCGTGCTCGCGAACCCGTTCGTGGCGCTGCCGCTGTGGGCGGCGCTGCTCGTCTTCTGGCACGTGCCGGCGCTCTACGACGGCGCCGTTCGGCACGACCTCGTGCACGCCTTCGAGCACGCCGGATTCTTCGCCGCGGGGATCATCGTCTGGTTGCCGGTGCTCGAGACGCTGCCCGCGCCGGAGTGGTTCGGCACCGGCGCGAAGCTCGCCTACGTCGTCGCCGTCCGCCTCGTCGAGACGGTGATCGCGAACGTCTTCCTCTGGTCGGGCTCGCCGTTCTACGCGGAGTACGTCCACGCCGTCGCGCCGTGGGGCGTCGGCGCGTCGGAGGATCAGGGGCTGGCGGGTGCGGTGATGATGGCGGAGGGCGGGGTCGTCACCCTCGTCGCGCTCGCCTGGCTCTTCCTGCGGTTGGCCGAAGAAGGCGAGGCGCGGCAGCGGCTGCTCGAGCGAGGCCTCGACCCGCGGGCGGTGCGGCGGGCGGTTCGCTACCGGCGCTGGCGGGAGCTGGAGGCAGAAGCGCCGGCCGTGCACTGAGGTCGTAGGTCGGGGCGCTCGACGCCTCGACCTTGAAGGCCAGGATCGCGCGCATGCACGCCTGGCGGCTGGCAAGCGGCCGGGAGACGGCCAGCTCGGTGCCGTCCGCCTCGAGCGCGCGCCAGACGAAGCCCCCGTCGATCGCCAAATCGATCTGGAACTCCATGCGTCTCTCATCGTCCGTTCGGCATCGGACGGAGATCCCCTACCGGGTGAGACGCCGCTCCCGCTAGCGGGTGATGTGCTCGAATCGCAGCTTGGCGCGCGCGCCTTCGGCGGGGACGGCCGTCGGGTACTTCCGCGTGAAGCAGGCCCGGCAGACCGAGCCCTCCGGCAGCCGCGTCGCCGCCTGCATCCCGTCCAGCGAGAGGTAGTGGAGCGAGGTGGCGCCGACGTGCTCGCGCATCTCGTCGGCCGTGCGGTGCGCGGCAGCGAGCTGGTCCTCGTCGGCCATGTCGATCCCGTAGAAGCACGGCGAGACGACCGGCGGCGACGAGACCCGCACGTGCACCTCCGCCGCGCCGCCCTCGAACAGCATCTGCACGAGCTGGCGCATCGTGTTCCCGCGCACGATCGAGTCGTCGACGATCACGAGCCTGCGGCCGGCGATCTCGGCCAGCGGGTTGAACTTGAGCTTGATCCCCTGCTCGCGCAGGCCCTGGTCCGGCTGGATGAACGTGCGGCCGACGTAGCGGTTCTTGATCAGGCCCTCGTTGAACGGGATCCCGGACGCCTTCGAGAAGCCGATCGCCGCGGGCGTGCCCGAGTCGGGGATCGGCATCACGAGGTCGGCCTCGGCGGGCGCCTCGGCCGCCAGGCGCTCGCCCATCCGGACGCGCGCGCCGTGCACCTCGGTGCCCGCGAGGGTCGAGTCGGGCCGGGCGAAGTAGACGTGCTCGAAGATGCAGAGGGCGGCGTGCCCCTCGGGGACCGCCTGGGCGGAGCGGAGGCCGTCCTCGTCGATCGCGACCGCCTCGCCCGGGCGGACGTCGCGCACCGTGGAGGCGCCGACGAGGTCGAGCGCGCACGTCTCCGATGCGACGACCCAGTCCTCGCCGATCCGGCCGAGCGAGAGCGGGCGGATCCCGTGCCGGTCGCGGAAGGCGACCAGTGTGCCGTCGGCGATCGCGACCACCGAGTAGGCGCCCTCCAGCCGTTGCATCGTCGCCGCGACCGCCTCGAGCAGCGGGAGCTCGTCGTGCGCGAGCAGCGCGGCGATCGCCTCGGTGTCCGAGGTCGAGCCGAGCCGGACGCCCTGCGCGACGAGGTAGTCACGGAGCTCGGCGGTGTTCGTCAGGTTGCCGTTGTGGCCGAGCGCGACCGTGCGTGCGCGGCCGTGATGCACGATCGGCTGCGCGTTCGTCCAGAAGGCGCCGCCGGTGGTCGAGTAGCGGGTATGCCCGATCGCCACGTCACCGGGCAGCGACTGGAGCGTCTCCTCGTCGAAGACCTGCGCGACGAGCCCCATCTCCCGCACCGTGGTCAGGTTGCCGCGCTCGGAGACGGCGATCCCGGCCGACTCCTGGCCGCGATGCTGCAGCGCGAAGAGGCCGAAGTAGGCGAGCCGGGCGACGTCGCGCTCGTCCGACCGGATCCCGAAGACGCCGCACATCAGCCCAGAGACTCCCATGCGGTGCGGAGGTCCGCCACCGCGCAGCCGAGAATCGAGTCGCCGCCTGCCGTCCCGAGCCGCCGCAGGCCGTCGAGCGGCTCGGCGCTCGCGAGGATCGCCTGGCCGCCGACCTCGCCGAACAGCGCGACGTCGTCGTCAGGGTCGAGCTCGAGCGACGCGCCGAGCCCGGAGTGGATCGCCGCCTCCGCCAGCGCGACCGCCAGCCCGCCCTCGGCGGCGTCGTGCACGAGCGAGCAGCGTTGCGCCGTCTGCCAGAGGAGCCGGATCAGGGCCGCTTCGGCCTCGAGGTCGAGCACCGCCGGCTCTCCGCCGACCTCGCCCCAGCGCGCCTGCGCCTCCGAGCCGGCGAGCGAGAGTGGCGACGCCTTCGCGAGGTAGATCCCGTCCCCCTCCCGCCAGGCACCGGGCACCCGGCGCACGTCCTCGACCAGGCCGACGCAGCCGACGACCGGCGTCGGGTGGATCGAGCGGCCGTGCGTGTCGTTGTAGAGCGAGACGTTCCCGGAGACGACCGGCACCCCGAGCGTCTCGCAGGCGAGCGCCATCCCCTCGATCGCCTCCGCCAGCTCCCAGCCGATCTCCGGCTTCTCCGGGTTGCCGAAGTTGAGGCAGTCGGTGACGCCGATCGGCTCGCCGCCCGCGCAGGCGACGTTGCGCGCTGCTTCGAGCACGGCGAGCGCACCGCCCGTCCGCGGGTCGAGGCGGGCGATCCGCCCCTGCCCATCGAGCGAGAGCGCGAGCCCGCGGAACGAGGGCCGCAGCTGCAGGACGGCCGCATCGAGCCCCGGTCGACGGACCGTGCGCGAGCCGACGAGCTGGTCGTAGCGGCGGTAGACGAACTCGCGCGAGGCCAGCGACGGCGAGGAGAGGAGCTCGGGCAACGCCTCGGCAACGGGCGGGATCGCGAACGCCGCGGGCTCGGGCGACGCGCGTCGGGGCTCGCGCGCGACCACGTAGCGCGGGCATTCGTCCGTGAGCAGCCGGGCGGGGATCGAGCCGACGACCTCGTCGTCCCAGAGCGCGCGCAGCTCGCCGCTGTCGGTGACCTCGCCGATCACGGCGTGCGCCAGCTCCCAGCGCTCGCAGACCTCCTCGACGGCGGCCAGGTGCGCCGGCTCGACCACGGCGACCATCCGCTCCTGCGACTCGGAGATCATCACCTCCCACGGCTCCATCCCCTCCTCGCGGAGCGGGACCCGGTCGAGTCGCACGTCGATCCCGTGGTCCGCGGCCATCTCCGACAGGGACGAGGCGAGCCCGGCGGCGCCGCAGTCCTGCAGCGACTGGACGAGCCCGCGCTCGACCAGCTCCACCGAGACCTCGATCAGCTTCTTGCCGGTGAACGGGTCGCCGACCTGCACCGAAGGACGCTTCTCGGCCGCGCCCTCGCCGAGCTCCTGGCTCGCGAGCACCGAGGCGCCGCCGATCCCGTCGCGGCCGGTCGTCGCGCCGTAGAGCACGACGAGGTTGCCCGCGCCCGCGGCCTTCGCGCGCGTCAGCCGCTCGGCGGGAAGGAGACCGACGCACATCGCGTTGACGAGGACGTTGTCGCGGTACGACGCATCGAAGACGACCTCGCCGCCGACGGTCGGCACCCCGACGCTGTTGCCGTACGCGCCGATCCCGCCGACCGCGCGCGAGAAGTGGTGATCCGGCGCTCCGAAACGGAGCCCGTCGAGCAGGGCCACCGGCCTCGCTCCCATGGCCGAGATGTCGCGCAGGATCCCGCCGACCCCGGTCGCGGCGCCCTGGAACGGCTCGACTGCCGAGGGATGGTTGTGGCTCTCGACCTTGAACGCGACCGCGAGCCCGTCGCCGAGATCGAGTACGCCGGCGTTCTCACCGGGACCCTGCAGTACGCGTTCTCCCTCCGACGGGAGTCGACGCAGGAGGAGGGCCGAGTGCTTGTAGCCGCAATGCTCCGACCAGAGGAGGGAGAAGACGGCCAGCTCGAAGTGATTCGGCTCGCGGCCGAGCAGGGCGACGATCCGGTCGAGCTCCCCGTCGGTGAGGCCGAGGGCGCGGTGGAGCGGCTGTTCGGCGACCTGGCTCAGACATCCATCGTATCGGCGGCCTCCGATGACGGCCTCCCGCCCGGCTAGGGTCGCGTCGATGCCCGCCGGGTCTGCGGCCATGAGCCGGCGCCACCTGGTCATGCTGCTGGCGCTGGCGGCGATCTGGGGCGCCTCGTTCCTCTTCATCAAGGTCGCCGTGCGCGACTTCGAGCCGGCGACCCTCGTGTTCGGGCGCGTACTGCTGGCGGCGCTGACGCTGCTGCCGATCGCGCTCGCGACGACGGGGCTCGTCGGACTGCGGCGCGCCTGGCTCGCGCTGGCGATCATGGGCGCGCTCAACTCCGCGATCCCGTTCTGGCTCCTCTCCTTCGGCGAGACGCGGCTCGACTCCGGCCTGACGGCCGTGATCCAGGCGGCCGCGCCGATCTTCACCGTGCTGATCGCGATGCGCTACGACCCGAGCCAGCGCGCGAGCGGCGCGCGGCTCGCCGGCGTGCTCGTCGGCTTCGCCGGGGTCGCGCTGCTCGTCGGGGCGCAGGAGGGAGGCGACCTCGTCGCGGCGCTGGCGATCGCAGGGGCGGCCGCCTGCTACGCGATGGGTGCGCTCTTCGGCGGGCGCAGGCTCGCGCAGCTGCCGCCGATCACGATGTCGTTCGGCACGATGGTCGCCGCCACGGTCCTGACCGCCCCCGCCGGCCTCCTCCAGCTCCCGCACGAGACACCGGGCTGGAAGCCGGTTGCGTCCCTCATCGTGCTCGGAGTGCTGGGCACCGGGCTCGCGTACATCCTCTACTTCGGGCTCGTGCTCGGTGCGGGGGCGTCGAAGGCGATCCTCGTCACCTACCTGGTGCCGGCGATGGCGCTCCTCTACGGCGCCGTCTTCCTCGACGAGGCGGTGACCGCGGTCTCCCTGGCGGGCCTCGCGCTGGTCCTCGCGGGCGTGGCGCTCGGCACCGGCGCGATCGGGCGTGCGAGGGCGACACGATGACCGTCTCGATCCGGCGTGCGAGGCCCGAGGACGTGCCGTTCGTGTCGGAGCTGCTCCGGCACGAGGAGGTGGAGCCGTTCCTCGCGGCCGCCGGCACGAAGGAGCCGGCGGCGCTGCTCGAGGAGCTGCGCCAGGGCGAGGACGACCCGCTCGAGCGCGGCCGCTTCGTGATCGAGGTCGACGGCGAGCGGGCGGGGACGATGGCCTTCCACCGCGTCAACCGGCGCAGCCGGATCGCTCACCTCGGTGGGCTGGCCGTCCACCCGGACTTCCGCGGCCGGCGCCTGGCGGACGAGGCGGCGCTCCTGCTCGTCGCGCACCTCTTCGGCGAGCTCGGCTTCCACCGGCTCGAGCTCGAGATCTACGGCTTCAACGAGCGGGCGATCGCCCACGCGGAGCGGATCGGCTTCGTGCGCGAAGGCGTGCGCCGCCGGGCCTACGAGCGCCACGGCGAGTGGGTCGACGGCGTCAGGTTCGGGCTGTTGCCCGAGGATCGCGGATGAAGGCCTCGAGCAGGGAGCGCACGCGGGCCGAGCCCTCGACGAGGAAGACGCCGTGGAGCGAGCCGTCGAAGAGCACGAGCCGCTTCGCCGCGCTGCCGCTGGCGTCGTAGAGAAGCTGCGCGTCGGCGGCGAAGTCATACGGGTCGTTCTGGTCCTCCTTCGACGCGAGGAAGAGTGCCGGCACCTGCAGCCGTGGAGCGAACGGGCGCGCGTCGATCCGGCCGGCGATCACGGCGGGGCCCGAGATCGACACGACGCCGTCGACCGGCGGCTTCGTCGTCGCGGCGCCGACCACGGCCGCGATCCCGCCGAGCGACGCTCCGGCCACGACGACGCGCCGGGCGCCGAGGCCGCGCACGACTTTCACCGCGGCGGCGACGTCGAGCCCGAGCCGGCCGTAGCGCTGCGCGCCCTGCGAGAGGCCGTGCCCGCGGAAGTCGAAGGCGAAGGCGAAGATCCCGCGCGCCGCGAGGCGCCGCGCTTCGGGCACCCACTCGCAGAGGCTGCCGTTCGACATGTGGGCGAGCACGACCACCGGCTTCAGGCCGGGACGGGCACCCCCGAAGCGGTGGCCGACGAGCCCGACACCGTCCGCGGTGCGGAACCGGACCTCGTTGCCGCGGACGCAGCCGTGCGCGGGAGCCGAGGTCGTGGCGGTGGCGGCCGGCGCCACCAGGGCGGCGGCGAGGACGAGGAGCAGGAGGGTCGGCCGCATCGCCTGCCATGCTGACGTGACGACGATGACATGTCAAGATTGACAGATGGCGCTGCGCTACGCCCTCCTGGGAATCCTCGCCGAGCGGCCCCACTCGGGCTGGCGCCTCGTCAAGCACTTCGAGCGCACACTCGGCTATGCCTGGCCCGCGGTGCACGGCCAGGTCTACCCCGAGCTGGCGCGCCTGCGCGATGCGGGGCTGATCGAGCAGGTCGGCGCGGGGCCGCGCGGGGCCAAGGAATACGCGATCACACCGGACGGCGCAGGCGAGCTGCGCGACTGGCTTCGCGACACGGAGCCGAGCCGGGGGACGCGAAGCGACCCGCTCCTCCGCGTCTTCCTCCTCTGGCTGCTCGAGCCGGCAGAGGCCGAGGCGCACCTTCGCCGCGAGGCCGAGTACCTGCGCGGGCTGCTCGCCGAACTGGAGGAGGTGGCCGCGGGGCCGCGGGAGGACACGCGCATCGAGCTGTCGTACGGGCTCGCGCTCGACTGGGGCCTGCGCGAGACGCGAGCACGTCTCGCCTGGGCCGAGGCGGCGATCGCCACGGTCGCCTCGCCCGAGTGGCGCGATGCGGCCTAGGAGTGCCTAGCGCGGATCGGGCAGGAGCCCGAGCCAGCGAACGGCATCCGGCAGCTGGGTGTCGCTCCGCATCTCCGCCGAGTGGCGCCAGAAGCCCGTCACCGCCGAGACCTCCGCACGCGGACGACGGCGCCGCAGCTCGTCGTGGAAGTAGGCGGACTGGTGCACCTGGTCGACCACGATCGCGTCGGCAAGGCTCCACCAGAGCTGGAGCGGGACGCCCGAGCGCGCGATCTCGTCGAGCCAGTGCGTCGGGCTTCGGAGGACGTAGCCGGTGGGGTTGCTCGCGGGTGTCCCTCCGACCTCGAGCCGCGCCAGAACCTGCAGGCCCCTGGTGCCGGCGGTGAGCCCGAAGTCGCGGTAGCGCCGGAGGAAGTTCGTGACCGAGTCGAAGGCGACGGCCCCCGCCAGCAGCCGCGGGTGCTGCCCGAGCAGGAGCAGGGTCTCGTGCCCGCCCATGCTGCCGCCGAGCGCGTAGACCCGCCGCTCGTCGACGCGCAGCCAGGGCAGGGTCGCGTGGACGATCGACGGCATCCGCGCGAGGTCGTCGATCTGGCGCCCGTAGCCCCAGGAGTGAAGCGGCAACCGCCTGCCCATCCCACCCGGGCAGACCACGACGAAACCGCCCTGGGCGGGAAGGTCTCCCCACAGCCGAGCGTTCAGCAGCGGGCGGACGCCGCGGCCGTGCGGCGAGATCACCAGCGGCAGCGCCGGCGTCGGCCTGTTCGGCCCGTACTCGGCGGGAACGAGCACGATCGCCGGCCGCGGCAGCCCGTTGTGTGCTCGGTACCGGACCGACCACTCCTTGACGGCGCTCACCCGGTGAGCATGCCCGGAACGGCGCGGCGGCAGACCGCGGGCCGTAGGATCGATGCATGACGCGCTACCTCCACACCATGTACCGCATCACCGACCCGGAGCGGAGTCGCGCCTTCTACGAGGCGCTCGGCCTCGAGTTCCGCCGCGACATGGACATCGTCCGGAACGGCGAGAAAGAGGCGACGAACTACTTCTTCGGGGTGCCCGGCCAGGAGGAGGAGCTCGAGCTCACCCTCAACCACGACGGCCGCACCTACGACCTCGGCACCGGCTACGGCCACGTCGCGCTCGCGGTCGACGACCTGGCCGCGACGCTCGAGCGGCTCGCGGGCCAGGGGATCGAGCCCGAGCGCGAGCCGTACCGCGTGCGCGAGGGCGGCTCGTTGCTCTGCTTCGTCCAGGACCCTGACGGCTACCGGATCGAGCTGATCGACCGCAGCGGCGCGTGAGCCTTCACCGCGACCCGAAGCTCCAGCCGCTGACGGACCCGGATGACCAGGACGACTCGCGACCGAACTCTGCCCGGCGCTCGTCCGTGACCCGAACATCGACATCGTCCACGGCGGCGACATCGTGGTCGTCCCCGGCCGGCGCGCCGGTGCGACCGGGGCCGGCCGCACGCGACGTGGCTCCTACGAGAGCCTGGCGGCGACCAGCGGCGCGACGGCGCAGAGGGCCGCCGCGACCTCCGGGTCGAACTGCGACCCCGAGCAGCGCCTGAGCTCCGCGAGCGCGGCCTCGACGGGCACGGCCGCGCGGTAGGGGCGGTCGCTCGTCATCGCCGAGTAGGCGTCGCAGGCGGCGACGATGCGAGCCTCGAGCGGGATCTGCTCGGCCCGCAACCGGTCGGGGTAGCCCGTGCCGTCCCAGCGCTCGTGGGTCGCGCGCACGATCCGCCCGACGGCCCGCAGCGCGGGAGAGGCGTTGAGGATCCGCTCGCCGATCACCGTGTGCCGCTCGATGAACGTCCATTCGGCGCGGTCGAGCGGCGCGGCCTTGTGGAGGATCGAGTCCGGGACGGCGATCTTGCCGACGTCGTGCAGCAGCGCGACCTGGACGAGGCGCTCGAGCGCTGCCTCGTCGAGCCCGAGCTCCTCGCCGAGCGCGCGGGCCAGCTGGGCGACGTCCGTCGTGTGCTCCTGCAGCTCCGGCTCGCACTCCCAGAGGGCCTGGAGCAGGACGTCGTGCGGCAGGCCGCGCTGCTGCTTCGCGCGCTTCTGCGCGTAGAGCCGCTGGTCGGCGACGGTCAGCGCCGTGGACGCATCGCCGGCTTCCGAGGGGAGGAAGACGGCGCCGAACGAGCTCGTGACGAGGAAGCCCTCGCCCTCCTCCACGAGGGCGCGGGCCGCCGCGTCGATCGCCGCCTCGGCGTCGCCGTCCGGCTCACCGAGGAGGCAGAACTCGTCCCCGCCGAGACGGTACGTCGCGGCCCAGCCCGAGACCGCCGTCTCGAGCCGTGCGCCGAGGCGCCTGAGCAGCGCGTCACCGGCTGGGTGCCCGAACGTGTCGTTGTAGAGCTTGAACCCGTCGAGGTCGAAGATCATCAGCAGCACCGGGTCGACGGACGCACAGGCGTCGTCGAGGTCACGCAGGAGTCGCCGCCGGTTGCCGAGCCCGGTGAGGGCGTCGGTGACCGAGTCCCGGCGGCTGCGGTCGAGCAGGCGGCCGTTCGTCCGGAACGCGAGCGCCGTCCGCGCGAGCACGAGCCCGAGGGTGGTGGCGGCGAGCAGCACGCCCAGGGTGCTGATCCGGTTGTAGTGGTCGTAGACCAGGACGCCGATCGCGAGCGCCCCGCAGAGCGCGGGCACGACGAGCAGCGGCCGGCCCTCGAGCTCGATCCGGTGTTCGCGCCCGCGGATGAAGGGCGCCTGGGCGAGCAGCAGCGTGCAAGCCGGCCAGAGGCCGTCGAGCGGGCCGCCCTCGACGTAGGTTCCCGCCGCGCTCTGGATCAGGAAAATGGCGTCGGCGATCGCCGTCGCCGCGAGCGCGCCTCCGATCAGGAGCCAGGTCCGGTCGAGTCGACGTCCGTTGAGGACGAGGACGCCGACGACCGCTGCGAGCAGCGTCGCGTCGCCGAGCGGATAGACGAGGTTCATGGCGACGCCAGCCGCCGAGCCTTCGGTCAGGTGCAGCACCGATTCGAAGAGGACGGCCACGGCGAGGGCCGCGACACCGGCCGCGGCGATCGCACCGTCGAGCCAGATGCTCCGGGCGAGGCCGCTCGTACGAGCACGGAGCAGCAGCAGGAGCCCGGCGTAGCTGGCCGGATAGAAGGCGACGTAGCCGAGGTCGGCCGGAGACGGATAGGGCGGGTTCGGGTCGCCGGAGAGCGCCAGCGCGTAGTAGAGGTCGCCTGCGGTGTACGCGGCGACCCCTCCGGCCAGCACGAGCCAGCCGGTCCGCTCGAGCCCGCGCGCCCGTGTCGCTCCGACGACCAGGGTCGCGGTGGCAAGCACCTGCAGGCCGGTGTAGAGCCAGCCGTCGAAGAGCACGTTCGGCCCGTCCCCGGCTGAGACGAGCGTATGCCCGACGAACACGGCGAGGCCGACGCCGCCGAGCAGGCGCAGCAGTGAGACCATTCGGTCTCCATCGGCGGCGTTCCGGCCCCCGCACTCCCTCGATCGAGGGATGCCTCCGACGGCTACGAGCGGCGTGAAGCGGCCCGCTTGCGGCCGGTCTGCTTGCGAGCCGGAGAGGAGCGCCGGCGTTTCGCCGTGGCGGGCTTGTTGCGTGAGCCCTTTGCCGACTCGACGGACGCACGCAGCGCCGCGAGCAGGTCGGCGGGCTCCTCCTCGGGCTCGGTCTCGGGCGGGGTCACCGTCTTGCCCTTCCGCTTCGCGCGGATCCGCTCGAGGAGGCGATTGCGGTAGTCGTCCTCGTAGCGCTCCGGCTCCCACTCGCCGCTGAACTGCTCGATCAACGACGCGGCCATCTCGAGCTCCCGCTTGTCCACCTTGACCTTCCCCGGAGCGACGTCGTCGACCGGCCGGATCTCGTCGGCGAAGTACATCCGCTCGAGCGTGATCGCCCCCTCGCGCACCCGCAGGACGCCGAGGTGCTGCTTGTCCCGCATCACGAAGCGGGCGACCGCGGCCAGCCCGGACTGCTCCATCGCCTGCCGCAGCAGCGCGTAGACCTTCTCGGAGCCGTCCTGGGCCCCGAGATAGTAGGTGCGCTCGAAGTAGATCGGATCGATGTCGTCGTAGGGGACGAAGTCCGTGATCTCGATCGTGCGTGCGCCGGCCTCCGCCTCGACCGCCTCGAAGTCCTCGTCGGAGAGGACGACGAACTCGCCCTTCTCGAGCTCGAACGCCTTCACGATCTCGTCGTCCGGAACCGGCTTGTCCTCGGCCTTGCAGATCTTCTGGTAGCCGATGTGCCCGTCGTCCGGCTCGTGCAGGAGGTTGAAGTGGAGGTCGCGCTCGGAGACGGCACTGAACATGCGGACGGGCACATTCACCAGGCCGAAGCTGATCGTGCCGCTCCAGATCGCGCGAGGCATGGAGAGACAACGAACGAGCCGCCGTGACGGTTCCGGCACGAACCCGGCACAGACACGTGCGCCCGGCCCCGCTAGCGTCGTCGTCATGACGAAAGCGAGCACACCGTGGGGAGCGGCGACCGTGCTCGAGGAGCTGCAGCTATCGCAGACCGCGAACGGGCGCAAGTTCGGCGCGCTCGTCCAGCTGCTCGAGGGTGCGAAGGGCGAGCGGCTCGTGCGCTTCGCGTACGCGACCGGCGGAACTGCGAGACGCGGCCCCGTGACGCTACGGGCGCGCGACGTGGAGCGCCTCCGTGCCGCGCTCGAGCAGCATCCCGGCCTGAAGGAGGTGCTCTTGCCTTCGGGCTAGACGGTCAGACGGCGAGCGGCAGGCGTTCGCGAACCGCGTCGACCAGCGAGCCGAGGATCAGCGCGCCGTCGGTCGAGCCGAGGAGCGGCTGGACGGCATGTTCGGGATGGGGCATCAGGCCGAGCACGGTTCCTGCCTCGTTGGTGACGCCGGCGACGTCGGCGACCGAGCCGTTGCAGTCCTCCGTGTAGCGCAGGGCGATCTGACCGCTCCGCTCGAGCTGCTCGACCAGCTCGGCCGGCGCGTACCAGTTGCCCTCGCCGTGCTTGACCGGGATCGTCAGCTCCTGGCCCGGCTCGCAGCGGGAGGTGAACGGCGTCCCGATGCGCTCGACGCGGACGCGAACGTCACGGCAGACGAACGCGAGCTGCCGGTTCGGTCGCAGGACACCAGGGAGGAGCCCCGCCTCGCACAGGACCTGGAAGCCGTTGCAGATGCCGAGAACGAGCCCACCCTCGCCGACGAAGCTGCGCACCGCCCGCATCACCGGCGAGAACCGCGCGATCGCGCCGCAGCGCAGGTAGTCGCCGTACGAGAAGCCACCGGGGAGAATCACGGCGCCGAGATCGTTCGGGAGCTCGTCGGAGCCGTGCCAGACGACCTGAGCGTCTGCGCCGAGCGTCTCGAGCGCGAGGGTCGCGTCCTCGACGTCGTTCGAGCCGGGGAAGGCGACGACCGCGATCCGGGGACTCATCGGTCTGCCCCGAGCTCGATCTCGACGCTCTCGATCAGCGGGTTCGCGAGCAGCTCCGCACACATGCGCTCGACCTCCGCGCGGGCCTCGACCGGATCGGTGGTGTCGAGCTCGAGATCGACGACCCGGCCGACCCGCGCCTCGGCGACGTCGAACCCGAGCTTGCGCAGCGAGCTGCTCACCGCCTGCCCCTGCGGATCGAGGATGCCGTCCTTCGGGCGGACGAGCACGGTTGCCTTCACAGCACGACCTCGGGGCGCTCGAGGTACCGCTCGAACTCGATTCCGGTCAGGCGCTCGAACGCCTCGACGTACCGAGCCCTCGTACCGTCCACGACGTCCTGCGGCAGCTCCGGCCCCGGCGCCGTCTTGTCCCAGCCCGTCGTCTCGCAGAAGTCGCGGACGAACTGCTTGTCGAACGACGCTTGCGGCCGGCCCGCCTCGTACCGGTCGGCCGGCCAGAAGCGCGACGAGTCGGGCGTCAGCGCCTCGTCGCCGAGGACGACCGTCCCGTCGGCGTCGACGCCGAGCTCGAACTTCGTGTCGGCGACGACGATCCCGGCGGCCAGCGCGTGCTCGGCGGCGAAGCGGTAGAGGGCGAGTGCCGACTCGCGTGCCGCGGCATAGCGCTCCGGCCCGCACAACTCGGCGGCCTCCTCCTCGGGGATGTTCAGGTCGTGCCCGCTCGGCGCCTTGGTCGCCGGCGCCACGATCGGCTCCGGCAACGGCTCGGACTCGCGCAGGCCAGGCCGGGAGGCGATGGCCCGACGTCTCTCCCGAAGCGAGGTAGTCGCGCCAGCCGGAGCCGGCGAGGTAGCCACGCACGACGAACTCGACGGGCAGCATCTCGAGCCGGCGGCACTCGAGCGACCGGCCGTCCGGCCGCAGCGCGAGCAGGTGGTTGGGGACGAGGTGACTCGTGCGCGCGAACCAGAAGGCCGAGAGCCCCGTCAGCACGCGCCCCTTGTCGGGGATCGGCGTCGGCAGCACGACGTCGAACGTCGAGATGCGATCGGAGGCGACGAGCAGCAGCCGGTCGTCGCCGAGCGCGTAGAGCTCGCGGACCTTGCCTGACCCGACGTGGACGGCCGCTTCAGGCATGCGCCGGCTCCGCACGGCTCGCGAGGGCCCGAAGCCGCTCGAAGACGACATCGACGTGACGCGTGTACGCGTCGAGATCGAAGACGGCGTCGAGATCGAGCCGGCTGGCGAGCTCCGGATCGGCCCGGGCCAGCTCGCGGAGATCGAGCCCCTCGTCCCACGCGCGGAGCGCGTGCCGCTGGACGAGGCGGTAGGCGTCGTCGCGAGCCAGACCTCCCTCGACCAGCGCGAGAAGCAAGCGCTGGCTGAAGAAGAGGCCTCCGCTCGACTCCACGTTGGCGCGCATCCGCTCCGGGAAGACGACGAGCCCTTCGACCAGCCAGGTGAAGCGGTCGAGCATGTAGTCGACCGCGAGGAACGCGTCGGGCAGGATGACCCGTTCGGCGGACGAGTGCGAGATGTCGCGCTCGTGCCACAGCGCGACGTTCTCGAGCGCGGTGACGACGTGGCCGCGCACGACGCGCGCCAGCCCGCAGATCCTCTCGGCGACGATCGGGTTCCGCTTGTGCGGCATCGCCGAAGAGCCTTTCTGGCCGCGGCCGAATGGCTCCTGCACCTCGCGCACCTCCGTGCGGGCGAGATGGCGGATCTCCGTCGCGAACCGCTCGAGCGAAGCGGCCAGGAGCCCGAGCGCCGAGACGACCTCCGCGTGCCGGTCGCGCTGGAGGATCTGCGTCGAGCGTCGGCGCCGGCTCGAGCCCGAGCCGCTCGCAGGCGACGCGCTCGACCTCCGGCTCGACTGCGGCGTACTGGCCGACGGCGCCGGAGAGCTTGCCGACGCGTATGCCTTCGAGCGCCCGCTCGACGCGAGCCCGGTCGCGGTCGAGCGCGAACGCCCAGCCTGCGAGCTTCAGCCCGAACGTGGTCGGCTCGGCATGCACGCCGTGCGTCCGTCCGATCGTGAGCGTGTCGCGATGTTCCTCCGCGCGCGCCACCACCGCGGCGAACGCGCGGTCGAGCCCGTCGAGCAGGAGCGAGCCTGCCTCGCCGATCTGAAGCGACAGCGCCGTGTCGACGACGTCCGACGACGTGAGTCCGTAGTGGAACCAGCGCCCCTCCGCGCCGAGCGTCTCGGCGACGGCGTCGACGAACGCCGCGACGTCGTGGTTCGTCACCGCCTCGAGCTCGGCCACCCGTTCAGCCGCAGGCGGCGTTGCCCGCGAGCGAATGACCGCCACGGCGTCGGCGGGGACGGCGCCGGTCTGCGCCCACCCGTCGAGCGCGGCCAGCTCGACCTCCAGCCAGCGCGCGAGCTTCGCCTCCTCCGACCAGACCCGGCTCATGGCCGGGCGCGAGTAGCGAGCGATCACCGGGTCATTCTAGGTGCGGCCCCGGCGGCCCCTACCGGCTGTTCCGCCCACGCCCGAAACGGCCAAGCCTCTCGGGCCGCCGGCCTCCACCCCACGCGTTCAGCGTAACGACGAACTGCGCACACGTCTGTCACGCAGCGCACCAACATCGTGTCGAGCCTGCGCCGACTTGCCCAACCGGCGCCGCGGCCCGCCGCAGCGGTCAGCCGACGGGTGCGCCGGAGCTCGCCGCCAGCGCGATGTCCGTCCGCCAGCGCGCCCCCGGGAACGAGATCCGCTCAACCGCGGCGTAGGCCTGCTCGCGCGCGTCGACGAGCGTCGGAGCCATCGCGGTGACGTCGAGCACCCGACCGCCGTTGGTCAGGACACGCCCGCCTTGCAGCGCCGTCCCGGCGTGGAAGACGAGCGCGCCGCCTGCCTCCGCGTCCTCGATCCCGTCGATCTCGCTGCCGCGGTCGCCGGACTCGGGATAGCCGCCGGCTGCGACGACGACGGTGACTGCGGCACCGGGCGCAAGCCCGAGCTCGACGCCGGCCAGATCGCCGTGAGCCACCGCTGCGCATGCCTGGAGCAGGTCACCGTCGACGAGCGGCAGCACAGACTGGGTCTCGGGATCGCCGAAGCGGCAGTTGAACTCCAGCACCGTCGGCCCGTCGGCCGTCAACATGAGCCCGGCGAAGAGCAGACCGACAAAGGGCGTGCCGCGCCGCGCCAGCTCCTCGAGCACGGGCCGGTGCACCTCGTCGAGCAGGCGCTCCACCTCGTCGTCGTCGAGACCGGGCACCGGCCCATAGGAGCCCATGCCGCCCGTGTTCGGCCCCTCGTCGCCGTCGTAGGCGCGCTTGAAGTCCTGAGCAGGTGCCAGTGGAAGCGCACGCGTCCCGTCGCATAATGCGAGCAGCGACACCTCCGGCCCCTCGAGCAGCTCCTCGATCACGAGCGGCCCGTCGAAAGCCGCTGCTGCGGCGAGTCCCTCCTCCAGCTCGGCGTCAGTCCGGCAGACGAAGACGCCCTTGCCGGCTGCGAGCCCGTCGGCCTTCACCACGCACGGCGCACGCGCCTCGAGCAGCGTCGCAGCAGTGCGCACTCCCGCCGCACGCATCACGTCCTTGGCGAAGGTCTTCGACCCCTCGATCCGCGCCGCCGAGCGCCCGGGGCCGAACACTGCGATTCCTCGATGGCGGAGCTCGTCGGCAACGCCCGCGACGAGCGGCGCCTCCGGCCCGACGATCACGAGGTCGGTGCCAATCGTGCGGGCGAGATCGAGCAGCGCCTCGCCGTCTTCGGCCCGTACCGGGTGACAGTGACCGTGGCGCGCGATTCCCGGATTTCCCGGCGCGGCGTGCAACTCAACCAACGTGGGTGCCTGTGCGAGCTTCCAGGCGAGCGCATGCTCGCGCCCGCCCGACCCGACGAGGAGCACCTTCACGCGGCCGAGTCTAGGCGTGCTTCAGGACGTGCGTCTTCGCGCGAAGGCCACCGAGCTCGTCGATCAGCTGATCAGCGAAGCGAGAGCACGGACTCGCGCCCCGCGCCGGTGCCGACGAGCCCGACCGGGACGTCGAGCGCCTCCTCCACGAACCCGACATACGCGCGCGCCGCCTCGGGCAGGCGATCACCGTCGAGCTCGCACTCCCAGCCGGGGAGCGTCTCCCAGACGGGTCGGCAGTGGTGGAAGTCCGATTGGTGCGCCGGGAAGTCGTCCGTCTCGGCGCCGTCAGGCAGCTGGTAGCGGACGCAGACCGGCAACTCGGAGAAGGTGGAGAGAACGTCGAGCTTGGTCAGCGCCAGCGACGTGATTCCGTTCACGCGAACGGCGAAGCGAAGCGCGACCAGGTCGAGCCACCCGCAGCGTCGCTCCCGGCCCGTCACGGTGCCGAACTCGCGCCCGAGTTCACGCACGCGCTCCTGGTCGTCTCCCTCGATCTCGCTCGGAAACGGCCCTTCGCCGACGCGCGTCACATACGCCTTCGCGACACCGACGACCTCGTCGATGCGGTTCGGGCCGATGCCGAAGCTGACAGCGGCGCCGGCGGCGATCGGGCTGGACGAGGTCACGAACGGATAGGTGCCGTGGTCGAGATCGAGCAACGTGCCCTGCGCCCCTTCGAACAGGACGTCACGCTCTTCGCGCAGCGTCCGGTCGACGAGGAGGGAGGTGTCGGCGACGTACGGTGCGAGCCGTTCCGCGAATCGGGTCGACGACTCGACGACAGCCGCGCTGTCGAACGGCTCGAGGCCATAGACGCGCTCGAGCCAGACGTTCTTCTCCGCGACGGCGAGCTCGATCTTCTCGCGCAGGATCTTCGCGTCGAGCAGGTCCTGGACGCGAATGCCAATCCGGGTCGCCTTGTCCGCATATGCGGGGCCGATCCCGCGCCGAGTCGTGCCGATCTGGAGCCGCCCGAGCCGACGCTCGCGTGCGCCGTCGAGCGCGACGTGCCAGGGCATGATCAGGTGCGCGTTGCCGGAGACGTGCACGAGCCCGGCGGTGGTGTGCCCGCGGGCCTCCAGCTCGTCGAGCTCGCCGACCAGCACCTCGGGGTCGACGACGCAGCCAGCACCGATCGCGCATGCCTTCCCGGCGACGATGCCGCTCGGGATCTGGCGGATCTTGTACGTCTCGCCCGCGACGACGATCGTGTGGCCTGCGTTCGGCCCGCCCTGGTACCGGCAGACGAGATCCGCGTCCTGCGCGAGGAGGTCGACGATCTTGCCCTTGCCTTCGTCGCCCCACTGCGCGCCGACGATGACGGTGGCCGGCACGGCGGGAGTCTCGCAGACCTCGGGCGACCGGGCTCAGACCGGCGGGTCGAACGGATCCGGCGGATCCGGTATGGGGACCGGCTCCGGCGGGATCGGCTCGTCGGGCGGCCGCGGCGGCTCGGGCGTCGGCGGTGTCGGCACGTCTTGCATGACGTCCTCCTTCCCTGAGCGCGCGTCCGACACGCATTCATTGGGACTTTGAGCGGGCCGAAGTTGATCACGGTCAAGCGCTAGACCTCATCACATGCCGAGCCGTAGGGGAGCCGGCCACAGCCGAGCCGAAGGGCTTGGAGAACCCCGTGCCGAAGTGCAGGGATCTCATGGACGGCTTCCGCAAGATCGTCCGGCCGGTCAAGAAGTAACGAGGGGCGAGTTTGACAAGCAGCCCTGAAAGTTCCCCTGGTGCTAAGCAACACCGCGGAGGCCCGGCTCAAGGCCGAATGCCTCTCTCGCGCTCAGCGTGAAGTCGCCGCGCCGACCTGAACGGTACTCCTCATCGGCACTTGCAAGTATCGCCTCGAAGGCCGCCACCACGCTCGTATCGAACTGTGAGTCCACCGCCTGCGCGAGTCTGAGCCGAGCTACCCGGCTCGGCATTGCGTCGCGGTACGGTCGGTTAGACGTCATAGCGTTGTACGCATCAGCAACAGCGATGATTCGCGACAGCGCCGGAATATCATCACCCGAGAGGCCGTCTGGATACCCATGCCCGTCCACTCGCTCGTGGTGGTGGCGAACGATTCGTGCGATCTCCGCGTAGTCCTCGACCTTCGCGAGGATGCGCTCGCCAATGGCTGAGTGTTCCTGCATTTGGCGTCGCTCATCGAGCGTCAGCGCACCCGGCTTCTCGAGCAAGCCCGCAGGCAGCCCGATCTTGCCGATGTCATGAACGAGGCCACAAAGATGTGCCTTCTGCTGCTCTTCCTCAGTGAGCGCCATCCGACGCGCAATATCACGTGAGTACACGGCGACGGCAGCCGAGTGACCAGCGGTGTACTGATCGCGGGCGTCAAGCGTCGTCACGAGGGCCGTGGCAAACGAGATGTTCGCGCGCTCCAGTCGCTCATTAACCTCGGTCAAGTCATCGGCGAGTCGCCGCTGATCCTGGTAGAGACCGAACAGCCGTTGTGCGGCGATTGCTGGAACGAGGAACAGGGGCAGCGTCCACGGCGAAATCTGGTCGTACGCGTACGACAGCAGCGCAACGATCGGCGTGTATAGGGGAACCGATAGTGCGATAACTGGGGCGAGTGTCCGGGCGAGTTCGAGCCCTTTCCCGGTGCGCCGCAAGACCACTGTGGTCGACGCGAAGGTAGTGTCGAGCACAAGTGCAACCACTGCGGCGGCACACGTAGCAAGGGCGATGCCTGGTAGATCACCTGCAACGAGACCGACCGTTGCCGCAGCGGCCAGGCCGCTCGCGGCGCCCGTTATCGCTTCGACCGGGGTGTACACGGCCCACTTCAGATACGGCTTCCGAAAATCCCCGAGCAGCGAAGCCGCCCCCACGAGCATCGCCTCCAGCGGCCCAAACGTCACGGCAGCAAACAAACTGGGGAGGAGCGAAATCGACAGCTCGAGATTGGCGCTGAGACGGACGCGACTACGTTCGGCCACCGCGCCGAGCAATCCCAAAGCGAGCAGTGGCCAGACGTTCTCTACGCGCTCGCCCGACGCGACCAGAAGGCCAAAGATGAGGCCCGCCCCGAGCCAAAGTACGCAGGTGTAGCCGTACAGGCGCAAGTCGAGCAAACCCGGTCGAAACCGCGCGAATCTAAGTGACTCTTGCATATCCCCCGATTGGGTCATAAGATGGTGGCTGCCGTCAGTCCCCGATGGGAGGATTAACCCTCATGCGCAAGTCTGTCCTTCGCCTTGTGTCCCGCGCCGGCGGGGCACGTGGCTGGTAAAGCGCTCTAAGCCGTCGAATCCTTAGTTCTCCCGCACTAATCTGCATCCCTCCATTGGGGGGTTTCCACAGAGGGTGTGGAGAGAACTGGGGAAAGATCGGAGCAGCAGCAGTCGCTACGCGATGAGCCCACGCCGGAAGCCAACAGCTACGGCGTGGGCTCTGCTGCGCGCCTGAAGCTTCGCCAGCAGATGCCTCACGTGTGACTTGACCGTCTCCTCCGAGAGGAAGAGACGCTGGCCGATCTCGCGGTTCACGAGCCCGTCCGCGACCAGTTGCAAGACCTCGATCTCGCGGCCGGTGGGCTCCTGCTCCAGCTCGCGGAGCGGCGGGGCAAACGGGATCACTGCGCCGTTCTGCGTGCTTCCACGCCTGGCAGCCGCCTGGTCGAAGCGGCGGCTGTGGTCCATGTAGCGGCTCAGGATCTCCTTGCGCTCTGCAGCATCCACGCGAACAACATCGGCGTGGCCCGCCGCTCGCTTTAGTTTGGTCCGTCTACCCCGAATCAGGGATACGGCCCGCGTAACGGCCCTAGGCAGAGGGAACGTCCCCCATTCGGGTCGGCGCGGGCTCGAAGACCGGGTCGATCCGCTTCGGCTGCAGCTCGCCGGCCTTGATCTGCTCTGCCCAGTGGCAGGCGACCTGGTGGCCGGCCAGCTCGCGGAGCTCCGGCACCTCGTCGGCGCAGCGGGTCGGCTGCACGAACGGGCAGCGGGTGTGGAAGCGGCACGCGGTGGGCGGGTTCGCGGGGCTCGGCAGGTCTCCCTGGAGCAGGATCGTCTCGCGTTCGCGCTCGATCACCGGATCGGGGATCGGAATCGCCGAGAGCAGCGAGATCGTGTACGGGTGCAGCGGGTTGTCGTAGAGGTCGTCCGCCGGCGAGACCTCGACGATCGTGCCCAGGTACATGACGATGATCCGGTTCGAGATGTGCCGCACCACCGCCAGGTCATGGGCGATGAAGAGGTAGGTGAGGTCGAACTGCTCCTGCAGCTGCTCGAGCAGGTTCACGATCTGCGCCTGGATCGAGACGTCGAGCGCCGACACCGGCTCGTCACAGACGATGAAGTCCGGATTCAGCGCGAGCGCCCGGGCGAGGCCGATCCGCTGGCGCTGGCCGCCCGAGAACTCGTGTGGGTAGCGCGAGACCGCATCACGCGGCAGGCCGACGACCTCGAGCAGCTCGCGGACCCGGCTGCCGTGCGTGCGCTTTTCGCCGACGTGGTGCACCCGCATCGGCTCGGCGACCATCCGCCCGACCGAGTGCCGTGGGTTCAGCGAGGCGAACGGGTCCTGGAAGATCATCTGCATGCGTCGCCGGAGCGGCCGCAGCTCCCCCTGACGCAGGCGCGTGATGTCGCGGCCGTCGAAGCGGATCGAGCCGGAGGTCGGGTCGTACAGGCGGAGGATCGCGCGGCCGAGCGTCGACTTGCCGCAGCCCGACTCGCCGACGAGGCCGAGTGTCTCGCCCCGTCCGATCGACAGCGACACGCCGTCCACGGCCTTGACGTCGCCGACGTGACGGTCGAGCACGACCCCGCTCCTGATCGGGAACCAGACCTTGAGCTCGTCGACTTCGACCAGCGGCTCGCGAACGCTCACGCGGCCGTCCCGGCGCGCGATCGCTGCCACTCGTCGGCCGGCACGGGGTTGAAGCACGCGACGCGATGCCCGGGCTCGAGCTCCTCGAGCCTCGGCAGCTCCTGCAACGACTGCTCGACCTCGTAGCGGCAGCGAGGCGCGAACGGACACGAGCTCGGCGGGCTGAGCATGTTGCGCGGAGCGCCCTCGATCGGCTGCAACGCCTGCCTCCGCCCCGCGTCGATCCGCGGCACGCTCTGCAGGAGCCCGAGCGTGTACGGATGCCGCGGCCGCGCGAAGACCTGCTCGGCAGAGCCGGTCTCGACGAACGTGCCCGCATACATCACGTTGACGCGCTCGCACATGCCGGCAACGACGCCCAGGTCGTGGGTGATCATGATCAGCGCCGTGTCGCGCTCGGCGACCAGCGAGCGGAGCAGCTCGAGGATCTGCGCCTGGATCGTCACGTCCAGCGCGGTCGTCGGCTCGTCCGCGATCAGCACCTTCGGCTCGCACGCCAGCGCCATCGCGATCATCGCCCGCTGGCGCATGCCGCCGGAGAACTGGTGCGGGTAGTCCTTCAACCGCTGCTTCGCGCTCGGGATGCCGACCTGGTCGAGCAGCTCGCCCACGCGCTTGTCCGCATCCGAGCGATCCATCCCGAAGTGCGCCTCGAGCGCCTCCCGGATCTGCCTGCCCACGGTCAGCACCGGGTTCATCGACGTCATCGGGTCCTGGAAGATCATCGCGATCTCGCGGCCGCGGATCTCGCGCAGCTGTGCGTCGTCCAGCTGGAGCAGGTCGCGGCCGTCGAACCTCGCGGTCCCGGTCGGCACGCGGGCGGCACGCGACAGGATCCCGAGCAGCGCGAGCGAGGTGACGCTCTTGCCGCAGCCCGACTCGCCGACGATGCCGAGCGTCTCACCCGGCGCGATGTCGAAGGAGATCCCGTTGACCGCGTAGACCGTGCCGCGGGCGGTCCAGAACTCGACCCGGAGGTCGTCGACCACGAGGAGCGGGCGTCTACCGTCCACGGAGCTTGGGGTCGAGGGCTTCGCGCAGGCCGTCGCCGATCAGGTTGAAGCCCAGCACGGAGATCACGATCGCGACCCCCGGGATGATCGCCAGGTGCGGCGCGGTCTGGAGGTACCGCACGGTGCCGGTCAGCATCGTGCCCCACTCCGGCGTCGACGGATCCTGCGGGCCGAGCCCGAGGAAGCCGAGGCCCGCCACGTCGATGATCGCGGTCGCCATCGCCAGCGTCCCCTGCACGATCACCGGCGAGATCGCGTTCGGGAGGATGTGCGAGGCGAGGATCGAGCGCCGTGGCACCCCGACCGAACGCGCGGCGAGCACGAAGTCGTTCTCGCGTTGGGCGAGGATCGAGCCGCGCAACAGCCGGGCGAAGATCGGCACCTGCGTCACGCCGACCGCGATCATGATCTGGAACAGCCCGGGGCCGAGCATCGCGACGATCCCGATCGCGAGGAGCAGGCCGGGAACGGCGAGCATGATGTCCATCAGCCGCATCACGGCGCTGTCGGCGAAGCCGCCGAAGTAGCCGGCGATCGCGCCGAAGAAGAGGCCGATCGAGAGGCCGACCACGACCGAGACGATCCCGATCACCAGCGAGTAGCGCGCGCCGTAGACGATCCGGGAGAACTCGTCGCGGCCGAGGTCGTCGAGCCCGAAGATGTGTTCGGCGCTGGGGCCGGGGCAGCAGGTGCCGCCGAGCGCGGCGAGGTCCTGCTCCCGCGGGTCGTACGGCGCAATCAGCGGCGCGAACACCGCGACGACCACGAACATCGTCACCAGCCCGAAGCCCACGAGCGCGCCCGGGTTCCGCCGGAGCCGGGACCACGCATCGCGCCACAGCCCGCTCGGCGCCTCGAGCGCGACTTCCCTGGCTTCGAGCTGCGCGACGCTCACGTCAGCTCAGCCGGATCCGCGGGTTGAGGAATGCGTACGAGACGTCGACGAGCAGGTTGACGAGCACGAAGATGATGGCGATGAAGAGGATCCCGCCCTGCAGGACGGGATAGTTGTGCGCCTTGATCGCGTCGACGAGCCAGGTGCCGATGCCCGGAAACGCGAAGACCGTCTCGGTCAGCACCGCACCCGAGAGCAGGAGACCGGTCTGCAGGCCGATGATCGTGACGATCGGCAGCATCGCGTTCCGCAGAATGTGCCGCCGGTCGACGGTGCCAGGCTTGACGCCCTTGGCCCGCGCGGTGCGGATGTAGTCCTCGTTCTGGACGTCGAGCACCGACGCTCGCGTGATGCGCGCCACGATCGCGAGCGGGATCGAGCCGAGCGCGATCGCCGGCAGGATCAGGTGTTTGACGACGTCCCAGAAGGCGGCGAGATCACCCGCCAGCAGCGCGTCGATGAGGTAGAAGTTGGTCGGGTGCGGGATGTCGATCAGGACCGAGATCCGCCCGACCGACGGCAGCCAGCCGAGCCGCACCGCGAAGATGTATTTGAGGATGATCGCGAGGAAGAAGATCGGGATCGAGATCCCGAGCAGGGACGCGGCCAGGCTCGTGTGGTCGATCCAGGTCCCATAGCGCTTCGCCGCCACGAAGCCGAGTGGGATCCCGATCAGGGTCGAGAACAGCAGCGCGGCCATCGCGAGCTCGACCGTCGCCGGGAAGCGCTGCCAGAACTCGTCGAGCACCGGCCTCCGCGTCGTGATCGAGTTCGAGAAGTGGCCCTGGACGATCTGCCCGAGGTACGAGAAGTACTGCTCGTGGATCGGCTTGTTCAGCCCGTACTGCTCGTTGATCGCGGCGATCTGCGCCGGGGTGGCCCGCTCGCCGAGGAGCGTGGTCGCCGGGCTTCCGGGTAGCGCCCTGATCCAGAGGAAGACGAGGATCGAGAGGCCGAGGAGGATCGGAACGAGAATCAGGAGTCGGCGGACGACGAAACGCAGCATTGTCGTCCGCCGACCCTGGTCCTCGAACTACTTCTCGATCGTCACGGTCGAGAAGAGCTCATTCGTCGTCGGGCTCGGGATGTAGCCCTTGATGTTCGCCGCGAAGGCAAGAGCCGGCTTGGAATGCGCGTAGGGCATCCCGGGCAGCCAGGTCATGATCTCGCGGTTCGCCTGCTTGTAGAGGTCCTCCCGCTTCGACGCGTCGGTCTCGATCTCCGCGTCGTTCAGGAGCTTGTTCACCTTCGGGTTCGGCTTCTCCGTCGTCCCGAACTGCTTCGACGGCGCCTGGAAGAAGGTGCCGACGAAGTTGTCGGCGTCGCCGTAGTCGCCGGTCCACCCGATCAGCGCGGCGTTGCCGGCGTTGCCGCCGTTCACCCGCCCGAGATAGTCCGGGTTCCACGGCGCGCTGTGCGGCGTCACCTTGAAGCCGGACTTGTTCAGGCTGGCCGCGAACGCCTCGAAGTTGCGCTTCGGATCGGGCATGTACGGCCGCGACACGTCCGTCGGATACCAGAAGTCGATCTTCAGCGGCAGCTTGTAGCCCGCGTCGGTGAGGATCTTCTTCGACTTCGCCGGGTCGTACGTGTACGTGGCGACGTCGTCCGCATAGCCGACGACCTCCGGCGGCATGAACTCCTTCGCCACCTCGGCGCGCCCGCCGTAGAAGCTGTCCACGACCGCCTGGCGGTCGAGGCCGTAGGCGAGCGCCTCGCGCACCTTGATGTCGTCGGTCGGCTTGCGGCCGACGTTGAAGCCGACGTACGCGACGTTGAAGGCGGGGCGGTCGAGGATCTGCAGGCTCGAGTCGCCCTGGATCGTCGGGATGTCCTGCGGCTCGACCAGGTCGTAGCCCTGGATCTCGCCGGTCTGCAGGGCCTGGAGGCGCGCTGCGTTGTCGGCGATCGGCCGGAAGATCACCTTGTCCACCTTGGCCTTGTCGCCCCAGTAGGTGTCGTTCCGGACGATCGTCAGCTTGTCGTTGTGCGTCCACGAATCGAACTTGAACGGGCCGGTCCCGATCGGGTGCTCGGTGCCGAACGTGCCCGAGGGATGGAAGATCCCGTCCGCGTCCACGGTGCCCGCATCGGCCTTGTAGTCGGTCAGGGCCTTCGGGCTGGCGATCGAGAACGACTGCTGGGACAGCGCCGGGATGATCGTCGCCGACGGCTTGGTCAGGTTCAGGATCACGGTGTTCGTGTCCTTCGCCTCACAGCTCTTGTAGAGGCTGTCCTCGGGCGCGCCGCTCTTCGGGTCGTACGTCTTGAAGCCGCCGAAGGCGACCTGCCAGTAGTACGACGCGCTCGGGTTCTGCAGCGGGCCTTTGAAGTTGAACCAGCGGTCGAAGTTCGTGCAGACCGCCGCCGCGTTGAAGTCGGTGCCGTCATGGAACTTGACGCCCTGGCGGAGGTGGAACGTCCACGCGGTGCCCGCGGTGTCCGGCTCCCAGCTCTCGGCGAGGCCGCCGACCGGCTCCGTCGTGCCCGGCTTCAGAGCCACGAGCGTCTCGAAGATCTGCGTGATCACGCGGAGCGACTCACCGTCCGAGACGAGTGCCCCGTCGAGCACCACCGGATCGGAGGCGCCCGCGAACACGAGCGTCCCGCCGGTCGTGCCGCCGGTCGTGGTTCCGCTGCTGGCCTCGTCGTCGTCGCCGCCGCATGCGCTCGCGGCGAGCGCAAGACCGGTGACAAGGACGAACGCGGCGAGCAGGCGCAAAAGCTTTCCTCGTTGCACTGCGTACACCTCTCTCATCGGGGGACCCTTGGTGGGCGCGATTCTTCCATAGGTTGAGACGGGCGTCAGCTTCCGCGGTTGTTAAGCCGGTGCCACAACGCGGCTCCGCGGGCGGAGACCTCGTCCGGACGGGCCGGCGGCGACGAGCAGACCGCGGTCACGAGCCGCCGCGCCCCGTCGTCGAGCAGGGCCACTTCGTTGAACACACTCTCGAGCTCTCCGGTCTTCGCGGCGACCTGCACACCGGCCGGCAGGTGGTAGCGGAGCTGGCTGTCGAGCGCGAGCTCGAGTGCGGCGGCGATGCGCGCCTCGTCGAGGATCCGAGCCAGGCCGCGGGCGAGATCGAGCGCGCAGGTCTCGTTCTCGGGGCCGCTGGTCATCATCGGCCGCCGGACGACCGTCCGCTCGAGGCCGAGCCTGCCGATCTCCGCGTTGACCGCATCGAAGCCGAGCCGGTCGAGCAGGACGTTCGTGGCCCCGTTGTCGGAGACCGCGAGCATCAGCAGCGCGAGATCGCCCAGCGTGAGCCGCGACTCGGCCGAGAGATACTCCGACACGCCCGCGCTGCCGGCGGGCGGAACATGCGCGACGAGCTCGCCGGGATCGAGGGCCGAGCGCCAGAAGGCGCTCGCGACGAAGAGCTTGATCGTCGAAGCCGCGGGGACGACGCGCTCGCCGTCCTCGTGTGCCTCCTCGCCGCTGTCCGGGTCGACCCAGGCCCAGGCGAGCCGGCTCACAGGCGGACGAACCGGCGGCGGCGAGCGCGGTAGGCCGCGGGCTCGTCCTCGGCCGTGACGGCGTGCGGGCCGTCGTCCCGGTCGGTCGCGTGGAGGATGCGGCCGTCGCCGAGCCAGAACGCGATGTGCGTTGCCCGGTCGGCCTCCTCGGAGCCATACGTGACGAGGTCGCCGGGCCGCGCGTCGCCTGCCGTGATCTCGGCAGCGGCGTCCTCCTGCTGGTCGGCGTCCCGCGGCACGATCCGCCCGAGCCGGCGGTGAGCCATGTGGACGAGGCCGGAGCAGTCGATCCCCCGCTCGCTCATGCCGCCCCACAGATACGGCGTGCCGAGGTAGGCACGCGCTTCCTCGACCGGCTCGCCGCCGCGAACGGCCGGTGGCCAGTCGGTCGGCTCGCCGCCGAGCGCGGCCTCCGCGACCCAGCCGGGATAGTCGTACGCGGTCCGCACGCGCGCCCAGCCGTCACGGCGCTCCTCGACCGTCAGCGGCTCGCCGCGGAGCGCCTGCGTCACCTGCTCGGAGGCGGCGTCGGGGTCGCGGTGGATCGGGGCGACCGCGAGGGCGCAGGCGAGGATCTCGGTCACGGGCCGAGATCCTAGACCTGGCGTGAGACCTGTCGCCTAGGCGGCGAGCGAGGCGAGGTCGCGCAGCGCGGCGAGCCGCGAGAGCGCCTGGCCCTCGAGCTGGCGGACACGCTCGCGCGTCAGATCGAGCTCGTTGCCGATCGCCTCGAGCGTCCAGGGCTCGCCCTCGAAGCCGAACCGAAGCTCGAGGATGCGCCGCTCGCGCTCCGGCAATGCGTCGAGTGCCCGGCGAACGCCCTGGCGCCGCAACGACTCCTCGGCCTCCTCGAACGGATCCGGCGCCTCGCGGTCGGCGAAGAGGTCGCCGAGCTCGCCCTCGTCGTCCGCGCCAACCGTCTGGTTCAGCGAGACGGACGCATGGGCGGCGCCGAGCGCCTCGTCGACGTGCTGGATCGGCAGGCCGGTGGCCTCTGCGAGCTCCTCCTTCGTCGCCTCGCGGCCGAGCTCGACCTCGAGCCGGCGTGCGGCGCGCGACAGCTTCTGCTGGCGCTCGACGACGTGGACGGGGACGCGGATCGTGCGCGCGTGGTTGGCGACGGCGCGCTGCACCGACTGGCGGATCCACCAGGTGGCGTACGTGGAGAACTTGAACCCGCGGCGCCAGTCGAACTTCTCGACGGCGCGGTTGAGCCCGAGCGTGCCCTCCTGGATCAGATCGAGGAAGGGGACGCCGAGGCCGCGGTAGCCCTTGGCGATCGAGACGACGAGTCGGAGGTTCGACTCGATCATGCGCCGCTTCGCGACGGGGTCGCCGCGCTCGATCTGCTTCGCGAGCGTGACCTCCTCGGAGGCGGTGAGCAGCTTGTGTCGGCCGACGTCGGCGAGGAAGAGCTGCAGGCTGTCGGCGGCGCCGGAGACTGCGGACGCCTCCCACTGCGGCTCGACCTCGGCCTCCACCTCGGTTTCGGCCTCGGCCTTCTCGACGGTGGCGGTGGCCGCACCCGGCTTCGCGCCGGGCAGGCGCACCTCGAGACCCTGCGTCTCGAGCTCGCGCGTGAACGCCTCGGCCTCCTCGTCGTTGAGCTCGTGCTCGACCGCGAAGGCCTCCAGCTCGGCGGGCTCGATGAAGCCGCGCTCCTCGGAGCGCTCGACAAGGGCCTTGACCTGGTCGGATTCGAAGAGTTCGGTCAGCTGGTTCTGCGTCAACGAGCTGTTTCAGTCCTTTCGATCCTGCATCGGAGGGCAAGCAACAAACTTACGCACCTTACGGTCTCTTTCCTCTGTCTGCCAGGGTGAATCAGGGAGCTGACCTGTCACAAGCCAGCAACGCGATCGTGCTCTCCTCTATTCCGCTCGGGGCGGGATATCGGTTTCCCCCGGAGGCACTCGCGAAGCGGCCGATGGCAGCGTCTCGAAGCTTAGACGGCGCGGCGGAGCGACCGGTTAGGAACGTCGTTTCGCGGGGCTGCGGCGCTTGGGCTTCGCCGGCCCGCGGGCGCGCCGCTCGGCCAGGAGCTCGACCGCGCGATCGACCGTGAGGCTCTCCGGATCGTCGCCGCGGCGCAGGCTGGCGTTCGTCTCGCCGTCCGTCACATAGGGGCCGAACCGGCCGTCCTTGACGACCATCGGCTTGCCGCTCGCGGGGTCCGGCCCGAGCTCCTTCAGCGGCGGCTTGGCGGCGCCCTGGCCCCGCCGCTGCTTGGGCTGGGCGAGCACGGTGAGCGCCTCCTCGGGCGTGATCGTCAGCAGCTGCTCCTCCGACTCGAGCGAGCGCGTCTCGGCGCCCTTCTTCACGTAGGGCCCGTAGCGGCCGTTCGCGACCATGATCTCCTCGCCGTCCGGCGCCGCGAGCGTCCGCGGCAGCGAAAGCAGGCGCAGTGCGTCGTCGAGGGTGATCGTGTCGAGCGACATCGACTTGAACAGCGATGCGGTGCGCGGCTTCTCGTCCACGCCCTCTGGCAGCGTCTCGGTCACGTACGGCCCGTAGCGGCCTTCGCGCGCGACGAGCTCCCTGCCGGTGTCCGGATGCGTGCCGAGCGGCCTGCCCTCGCTCGGCCGCGAGAGGAGCTCCTCGGCGCGTTCGACCGTCAGCTCGTCCGGGACGATGTCGTCGGGCAGCGTCGCCCGGTCCTCGCCGCGCTCGAGGTACGGCCCGTAGCGCCCGACGCGGACGACGATGTCCGTTCGAGGGATCGGGATCGAGTTGACCGCACGGGCGTCGATGCCGGCCAGGTCGTCGGTGACGAGCTTCTGCAGCCCCGCCTCTCCCTCGCCGTCGCCGAAGTAGAAGCGCCCGAGCCAGCGCGCGCGGTCCTCCTCGCCGTCGGCGATCCGGTCGAGGTCGTCCTCGAGCCCGGCGGTGAAGTCGTAGTCGACGAGACGCGCGAAGTGCTGCTCGAGCAGCTGCACGACGGCGAACGCGAGGAACGAGGGGACGAGCGCCGTGCCCTTCTTGAAGACGTAGCCGCGGTCCTGGATCGTGCCGATGATCGCCGCGTACGTGGACGGGCGGCCGATCCCGAGCTCCTCCAGCGCGCGCACGAGCGTTGCCTCGGTGTAGCGAGCGGGCGGCGAGGTCGAGTGGCCGTCCGGGTCGAGCGCCGTTGCCTCGATCGCGTCTCCTTCGGCGAGGGGCGGGAGGCGGCGCTCGTCGTCGTCGGCGGCGCGCTCGTCGTCCCGGCCCTCCTCGTAGGCGGCGAGGAAGCCACGGAATGTGATCACGGTGCCCGAGGTGCCGAACTCGGCGTCCTGGCCCGCGGAGGACGTCCCGGCGAGCCGCACCGAGACCGTCTCGCCTCTTGCGTCTGCCATCTGCGAGGCGAGCGTGCGGCGCCAGACGAGGTCGTAGAGCGCGAGCTCGTCGCGGTTGAGCTCACCGGCGACCTCGTCCGGAGTCCGGAATGCGTCCCCGGCCGGCCGGATCGCCTCGTGCGCCTCCTGGGCGTTCTTCACCTTGCGGTCCCAGCGGCGCGGCTCGGCCGTGACGGAGTCGGCGCCGAAGAGCTGGCGAGCCTGGTCGCGCGCGGCCGTGAGGGCCGACTCGGAGAGCGTGGTCGAGTCGGTGCGCATGTAGGTGATGTAGCCCCGCTCGTAGAGCCGCTGGGCGACGCGCATCGTCGTCTGGGCGGCGAAGCGCAGCTTCCGGCTCGCCTCCTGCTGCAGCGTCGAGGTCATGAACGGCGGCGCGGGCCGGCGCGTGTACGGCTTGCGCTCGACGCTCCGGACCGTGAACGGCACCCCGTCGAGCGCGTCGGCGAGCCCGCGTGCCGTCGACTCGTCGAGGCGGACGAGCTCGGTCGAGCGAAGCTCGCCGTCGGGGCCGAAGTCGCGGCCGGTGGCGACGCGCCTCCCCTCCAGCGCGACGAGCCGCGCCTCGAACGTGCCGGGGTCGAAGGTGCCGAGGACGTCCCAGTACTCGGCGGCGACGAACGCCATCCGCGCCCGCTCGCGCTCGACGACGAGGCGCGTGGCGACGGACTGGACGCGCCCGGCCGAGAGACCGCGCATCACCTTCTTCCAGAGCACCGGCGAGACCTCGTAGCCGTAGAGGCGATCGAGGATCCGCCGCGTCTCCTGGGCGTCGACGAGGCGCTCGTCGATGTCGCGCGTCTCCGTGAGCGCGCGCTCGATCGCGCCCTTCGTGATCTCGTGGAAGACCATCCGCTTCACGGGCACCTTCGGCTTCAGCACCTCGAAGAGATGCCAGGCGATCGCCTCGCCCTCGCGATCCTCGTCGGTCGCGAGCAGGAGCTCGTCGGCGTCCTTCAGCTTGCGCTTGAGATCCGCGACGACCTTCTTCTTGTCCGCGTCGACGACGTAGTACGGCGCGAAGCCGTTGTCCACGTCGACCGCCATCCGGCCCCAGGGCTTGTCCTTGATCTCCTCGGGGACGTCGGCGGCGCGGTCCGGAAGGTCGCGGATGTGCCCGATGCTGGACTCGACGACGAAGTCGCTGCCGAGGTAACCGGCGATCGTCTTGGCCTTGGCGGGGGATTCCACGATGACAAGCCGTTTCATCGCGCGACACCTTAGCTCCCGCGATACTGAACCCTGCTTTGGCCGCCCAGCCCCGTCCGAGCGCCGTCTACGCCGTGATTGCCGCCCTCAGCTGGCCGATCCTGCGCTTCGCCTACCGCCTGCGCGCCCGCGGGATCGAGCATCTGCCGGCCCGCGGCGGCTTCGTCCTCGCCGCCAACCACAACTCGAGCTTCGACCCGTGGCCGCTCGGGATCCCGCTCTTCCCCGGCCGGTTCCTCCGCTTCATGGCCAAGGCGGAGCTCTTCTGGCCGCCGCTCGGATGGATCGCTCGCGGCGGCGGCGCCTTTCCGGTGCGGCGAGGCGAGCGGGACACGACCGCGATCGAGACGGCCGTCCGCCTCTGCCGCGAGGGGCACATCGTGGTCATGTTCCCGGAAGGGACGCGACGGCTGAAGGGCCTGCGCAAGCGGCACGAGGCGCGGGCGCGCACGGGAGCGGCGCGGATCGCGCTGGAAGCCGGGGTCCCGCTCGTCCCGGCCGGGATCTCCGGCACCGACCGGCTCGCCAGGCTCGCCGGCCTGCGGGTGGCCTACGGACCGCCGGTGCCGATCGACGACCTCCGCGGCCGGGATGTCCGCGAGGCCGCACAGGAGGCGACCGACCGGCTGATGCTGGCGATCGACGCGCTGGAGGCGTCGGTCTCGTGAGACCGCTGCTCGCCGTCGACGGCGATTCCTTCGCGCATCGCGCCTACCACGCGCTCCCCTCCTCGATCCGGCGCGCAGGCGGCCGGCCGGGAAACCTCCTGGTCGGCTTCGCGAACATGCTCTCCGGGCTGTGGGAGGCCGAGCGGCCGCGGGCGGTCGTCGTCGGCTGGGACTCGCTCGGCCACCCGACCTACCGGAACGAGGCGTTCGCGGGCTACCAGGCCGGGCGGGAATTCGAGGACGCGCTGCTCGAGCAGCTCGATCTCGCGCCGGACCTCGCGGGCTCCTTCGGCTTCGTCTGCGCGAAGGCGGCCGGCTACGAGGCCGACGACTTCCTCGCCGCGGCTGTCGCGTCGACCGACGGGCCGGTGCTCGTGGCGACGTCCGACCGGGACGCGTTCCAGCTCGCGAGCGAGCGGACGACGATCCTGAAGCCGCTGCGCGGGATCAGCAACATCGAGCGGATCGGCCCGGCCGAGGTGCGGGAGCGCTACGGCGTCGAGCCCGAGCAGGTTCCCGACTTCATCGCGCTCCGGGGCGATCCCTCCGACCGCATACCCGGGGCTCGAGGCGTGGGCGAGAAGACCGCGG
This sequence comes from uncultured Gaiellaceae bacterium, assembly GCA_963808915.1. Taxonomy (GTDB): domain Bacteria; phylum Actinomycetota; class Thermoleophilia; order Gaiellales; family Gaiellaceae; genus CAVTBT01. The sequence goes on from CAWEHJ010000004.1 coordinate 416,066, forward strand.
CGACGCTGCTCGGCCAGTACGGGTCGCTCGAGGCGATGCTCGCCGAGGGCCGCTTCGAGGCTCAGGCCGACGACCTCCGCCTCTACCGGCACATCGCCACGCTCGACGCGAGCGCGCCGCTGCCGGCAATCGTCGACGGCGAGCCGGACTGGGCGCGCGCGGCGGCCCATGCCGGCGAGCTCGGCCTCGGTGCGCTCGCAGGGCGGCTGGAGGCGACGTCCAACCGCTGACGAACAGGCTGCTGGCCCGGCTGCATCCGACCGGGGACCATCCCGAACGACCCGAGCGGCTCCTCCTGCTCGACGGCGAGACGGTCGACCGCCATGCGACCACGGAGCAGCTCGCGCGCGTTCACGACGCGGCCTACCTGGACCTCCTCGCGAGCCTCGATCGCACCGGCCTGCTCGATGCGGACACGGTGGCCGGCGAGACGAGCTGGGAGGCGGCTCGGCTGGCCGCGGGGATCGCCTGCGAGGCGGTCGACCGAGGGGGCTTCGCTCTCGTCCGGCCGCCGGGGCACCACGCGCTCGCCGACCGCGCGATGGGCTTCTGCCTCGTGAACAACGTCGCGGTCGCAGCACGATACGCGCAGACGGAGCTCGGCCTGGCCCGCGTCGCGATCGTGGACATCGACGTCCACCACGGCAACGGGACCGAGGCGATCTTCCGCGGCGACGACACCGTCCTTGCCTGCTCGCTGCACCAGTGGCCGTTCTATCCCGGTACCGGCGGGCCTGGCACGAGCGACGAGACGACGCTGAACGTGCCGCTCCGGGCCGGAACGGGAGACGAGGAGTTCCTCGCCCACCTCGAGCAGGACGTCGAGCCGGCCGTGCGCGCGTTCGAGCCGGAGCTCGTCCTCGTCTCGGCCGGATTCGACGCGCACGTCGAGGACCCGCTCGCGTCACTGGAGCTCACAGCCGACGGCTTCCGCGAGGTCGCGCGTCGCCTCGCGACGCTCGGGCCGCGGCTCGCGGCCGTGCTCGAGGGCGGCTACAACCTGGGCACGTTGCGCGGCCTTGTCGACGCCGCGCTGTCGGGCTTCGCCGCCGCCGGAGCGTGACCCGATCGGCGGGACGGGGCCTTCGTCTCGGCCGTGATCGTGCTCGCCGCTGACCGGCGGTCAGGCGGCGGTGTTCAGCTGCTCGAGCGCCTCGCGGCGCGACGAGACCCCGAGCTTCCGGAGCAGGCTCTTCACGTGCGAGCGCACGGTGTGCTCCGAGATGAAGAGCCGCTTGGCGATGTCGTCCGTCGAGAGGTGCTCGTCGAGCAGGAGCAGGACCTCGACCTCGCGCGCGGAGAGGCGCTGTGCGATCCCGTCCGGGACGGCACCGCGGCGCCCGCCCGCCCGAACCTGGTCGAGCAGCCGTCGCGCCACCGAGCCGGAGAGGGCGGCCTCGCCGTTCGCGATCCCGCGCAGGAACTCGACGATCCGGCCGGGCGGCTCGCTCTTCAGCAGGTAGCCGGCGGCGCCGGCGCGGATCGCGGCCAGCAGGTTCTCCTCGGTGCCGGATGCGGTGAGGATCACGACCTCGGCGTCGGGAGCGACCTCGCGCAGCCGCGGGAGCGCACCGAGGCCGTCGAGCTCGGGCATCGTCAGGTCGAGCAGGACGAGATCGGGCTGCAGGCGCTCGGCCTCCGCGATCGCCTCGTTGCCGTCGGACGCCTCGCCGACGACGTCGAACTCGTGCTGCGTGAGCAGGGAGGACAGAGCCTCCCGCGTCAGGGGATGGTCGTCCACGAGCAGGATGCGTCCGGCCATAGGTGACTCATCGGCACGAGCCGCGCTGCCGATGAGGGGGAGGTGGAACCTGCCCGCAGCGACGCCTACACCAGCTGGCTCGTCGGCCTGACCTTCATCGTGCTCGCGCTCGGCGCCGCGACGGGCTTTTTCGTCGCGAATCCGTCGCTGCAGAGCGCATATGCGCTGCCCGAGGCGCGGCTCGTGCTCGAGACCGTCGTCGCGCTCGCCGCCGCCGCGGTGGCCGTGCTGGCCGGGACGCGGTTCTCGGTCGAGGGACAGCGGATCGACCTGCTGCTCTGCGCGGGCTTCGCCGCCACGGCGATCGGCGGGATCGCGTTCGAGATCGTGCCGGCGCTCGACGGCCATGCACTCGGCCCGATCGAGGCCTGGGCGGGCCTGCTCGCGCGCGTGACGGCCGCGGTGCTGATCGCCGGCGCGGCCTTCGCTCCGGGCCGGGTGGTCGAGCGGCGGCGCTCCCTCGTCGCCGCCGGCGCAGGGCTCGTCACGGCGCTCGGCACCGGCTGGGCCGTCCTGCACCTCTACGGCGGCTCGCTGGAGGTCGTCGAGCCCGTCGCGGGCGAGCGGCCGCCGGCCCTGGCGCTCATGCTCGCGCTCCTGGCGCTTCTCGCCCTGATCGCCGCCGTCGGCTTCGGGATCCGGTTCCGGCGCGAGCGCCGCAGCATGGACAGCTGGCTGGCGGTCGCGCTGACGCTGCTGGTCTTCGCCGACCTGCACTACGTCCTGACGCCATCGTTGACGAGTGACTTCCTGCTCCAGGGCGACTTCCTGCGCGTGGTCGCCTACGGCGTGCTGCTGTTCGCCGTGTGGCGTGCGATCCGGGCGGCCGAGTTCGGCCACGCCGTCAGCGAGGAGCGCGCGCGGGTCGCGCGCGAGATCCACGACGGCCTGGCCCAGTACCTGTTCGCGATCTCGACCCACGTGAGCATGCTCGGCAGCGGCGCGTCGCTCGAGGTGACGCTGCCGAAGCTCCAGCTCGCAGCCGAGGAGGCGCAGCAGGAGGCGAAGTTCGCCGTGCTCGCGCTCTCGTCGGCGAGCGGTACGGCGTCCTTCGACGCCGCGCTCAAGCGCTACGTCGACTTCCTCACCGCCGACGGCGTGCTCGACGTCGATCTCGAGATCGAGCCCGATGTCCACCTCGCCCCCGACGAGCAGATCGAGGTGTTCCGGATCGTGCAGGAGGGGCTCGCCAACGTGCGCAAGCACGCCGGCGCGCGCCATGCAGACGTGTTGATCGGCGAGCGCGACGGGCGGCGCGTCGTCCGCGTGCACGACGACGGGACCGGCTTCGAGGGCGGCGAGGCTCCGGCCGGCCAGGGCCTGAAGAACATGCGTCGCCGCGCCGAGTCGATCGAGGGCGGCTTCTCGCTTCGCTCCCGGCCGGGCCGCGGTACGGCGCTCGAGGTCGTCCTGCGGGTCTAGATCAACAGGGGCGCGTGACCTGGCGGTACAGGCTCGCGCTGGCGCGGAGGCCGCTCACCGTGTCCGTGACGCGCGTCGTCATCGAGTAGCGGCCCGGCGCCCAGCGCCCGTCGGCGCAGCCGAGCCGGAGCGCGCGGGCGCGGAACTCGAAGCCGAAGTTCGGGCCGCCCTCGGCGCAGTTGCCGACTGCGCCGGAGCGCGACCGGCGCACGCGTGACGTCGTTCCCGACGGTCTGACGAGGTCGATGTCCATGCGGACGACGAGGATTCGCCGCCTGCTGCACGGCAGGCTGTCGTTCAGCCAGACGCCCTTCATCTCGCCGCCGCGGACGTCGAGCAGGACGTCGGCGACGACCTTGAGGCTGCCGCTCTGCGCGACGCCGAATGCGGTCGGCTCGTCGGCGGCGGACGCTGCCGCCGCCAGGACCGCCGCGACGAGCGCCGCCGGCACGAGGAGCATCCGGGCGGGGCGCAAGAGCCTCACGGCTCCTCGGTACGCCCCGCCCGGGACGAGTCCTGCCGGCGGTCAGTGCGGCCCGGCGGGCTCCGGAGCCGCTTCGACCCGGGGCGGGGCGGGCTCGCCGTCGTGCGGCGGCTCGATCGTCACGTTCGGCAGCAGGCGGTCGAGCCAGCGCGGGATGTACCACGACTTCTCCCCGAGCAGCGTCAGGAACGCCGGCACGAGGGTCAGCCTGACGATCAGGGCATCGGTGAGGATCGCCACCGCCAGCAGCAGGCCGAACTCCTTCGGGATCCGGTCGGCGCTGAGGATGAACGCGGCGAAGACCGTGCCCATGATCAGTGCCGCGGCGACGACGACCCGGCCGATCGCGGCGATGCCGTGCTCCACCGCGGCGCGCGTGGGGAGCCCGTGCACGTGCTCCTCTCGGATCCGGCTCATCAGGAACACCATGTAGTCCATCGAGAGGCCGAACAGGATCGCGAAGGCGATCGGCGGCACGAACGTCTCGATCGGCCCCGTCTTGTCGAGCCCGGTGATCCCGAGCAGGTGGCCCTCCTGCACCACGAGGGTCAGCACGCCGAAGCCGACGAACGCCGACATGATCGTCGTGATCGCCGCCGTCAGCGAGACGACGATCGACCGGAACGCCATCGCGAGCACGATGAACGTGACGCCGATGATGTAGAGGAGGAAGAGCGGCAGTCGTTGCATGATCCGGTCGCCGATGTCCTTGAAGGCAGCCGTCTGGCCGGACACGTACGCGACCGCGTCGCCGCCGGCGGTCGCCTCCGGCACGGCGTCGCTCCGCAGTCGGGCGACCAGCGTGTCGGTCGCAGCATCCTGCGGTGCCGAGGTCGGCCGGACGAAGATGATCGCGACGGTCTTCTCGTCGTTCAGCTGCGGCTCGCCGACCGAGGCGACGTCCGGCAGTCCGGTGACGTCGTCGTGGATCCGCTGCGGCGCGCCGGCGTCGTCGTTCACGTCCACGACGATCGGGATCGGGCCGTTGAAGCCCGGGCCGAAGCCCTCGGCGAGCAGGTCGTAGGCGCGGCGGCTGGTCTGCGCCGTGGGCTGCGTCCCCTGGTCGGCGGCGCCGAGGCGGACGAGCGCCGAGGTCGCTGCGAGGCCGAGCACGAGCAGGAGCACGATCGGGAAGACGAACCGGGCGCGTGCGGTCACGAAGCGACCCCAGCGGGCGATCAGCGTCCGCTCGCGGGCCGACTCCGAATCGTCGATCGCCGGCAGGAACGGCACCTTCAGGCGGTCGACCTTGTGCCCGAGCAGCGACAGGAGTGCGAGCAGGAACGAGTTCGCGAGCAGCACCGTCGTGAGCACGCCGAGCGCACTTCCGATCCCGAGCTTGGTCACGAAGTCGAGCCCGAAGAACGCCAGGCCCGAGACCGAGATCGCAACGGTGAGACCCGCGAACAGCACCGCGCGGCCGGCCGACGCACCCGCCTCGGCGACTGCATCCTGGGGCGAGAGGCCCTCGTGGAGCAGCTGTCGGAAGCGCGTGACGATGAAGAGCGAGTAGTCGATACCCACGCCGAGCCCGATCATCGAGACGAGGATCGGCGTGACCGTGTTGATGTCGGTCAGACCCGCCAGGATGAACAGGAGCAGGAAGGCAGTCGCGAGGGCGACGATCGCGAGGACGATCGGGATGAACGCGGCAACGAAGGTGCGGAAGACGATCAGCAGCACGATCAGCGCCGCCAGGATCCCGAGCAGCTCGGAGACCCCCTGCTCGAGCGGCGGGAACTCCGCCTCGCCGTTGTACTCGACGATCACGCCGGCCGCGGCGACGTCCTCCCGGGCGGCGTCCTCGACGGCGACCACGGCTGCGCGGTCGGCGTCCTCGATCGTCTGGTCGAACTGCGCCTCGGCGTAGGCGACCCGGCCGTCGTCGGAGAACGTGTCCTTGCTGAACGGGTCGCCCACACTCGTCAGCCCGGCGCGATCCGCGGTGGGCTTGAACTCGGCCGACTTCAGGTGGGCGATCGCCTTCTCGATCGCCGCCTTGCGTGCAGGCGTATCGAGGCGCTCGCCGGCCGGGGCGGCGAAGACGACGTTCAGGACACCGCCCTGCTCCGACGCGAACTCGGATTCGATCAGGTCTGTCGCCCTCTGGGTGTCGGAGCCGGGGATCTCGAACTCGTCGCGGAGCGAGCCGCCGACCGTCGCGACGAGCGCGATCAGGACGACGACGATGCCGAGCCACGACCCCATCACACGCCAGGGGTGTGTCGCACAGGCGCGGGCCCAGCGGGCGAGGCTGCCCGTGGCCAGGCGCTCGTGTGCGGCGAGCCGATCCGACGTCGGGTCGACCTGCGGGGTGTTGTCAGGTGGTCTCGTGCTCTCCGTCATCCGTCGACCTCCATCGCTTCCTCGATTTGCAGTGGAGACCGGCTCGTGGCTCAAAACTCATCGCCCCGCCGATCAACGAGCCCCTAGGCTGACACAACGAGCTCTCGCCGTGTGCTCGCGGGTACGCCGCCTACCAGATCGCCTGCTCGGTCTCACCGTCGAAGAAATGCAGGCGTGCGACGTCGACGGCGATCCGGATCCGTTCGCCCGAGCGGGCGGCCGAGCGAGGCGTCAGCCGCGCGGTCAGGGTCGCCGCTCCGGCCTGGAGAGGCGCAACGAGCTCGAGGTGCTCGTTCGCGCCTGCGAGCTGCTCGGCCGGTACGGGGAAGTAGGCGATCACCTCGGCGCCCATCGGCTCCGCCAGGGAGATGTCGACGTCGAGCCACGAGCCGTTCGCGCTCGGGAGGAACGCGGCATCCTCGAAGTCCTCCGGGCGGATGCCGAGGGTGAGCTCCCGGCCGACGTGCTCGGCGAGGTGGGGACGACGCTCCAGCACGGAGGGCGGCAGCCGGAGCGTCGTCGTGCCGAGGTCGACCGAGAGCTCACCGTCCTGGGCCCGCAGGCGTGAGCGGACCAGGTTCATCGCGGGCGAGCCGATAAAGGAGGCGACGAAGAGGTTGGCCGGCCGGTCGTAGAGCCGCTGCGGCTCGTCGCACTGCTCGAGACGGCCGCCGCGCATCACTGCGACTCGGTCGCCCATCGTGATCGCCTCGGTCTGGTCGTGGGTGACGTAGAGCGTCGTTGTCCGAAGTCGCTGGTGCAGGAAGCCGAGGTAGGCGCGCATCTCGACGCGGAGCTTCGCGTCGAGGTTCGAAAGCGGCTCGTCCATCAGGAACGCGTCGGGCTCGCGCACGATCGCGCGGCCCATCGCGACCCGCTGCCGCTGCCCGCCCGAGAGCTGCCCAGGCTTCCGCTTCAGCAGGTCGCTGAGACCGAGCATCTCGGCGGCAGGCTCGACCCGGGCGCGGATCTCGCGCTTCTTCATCCCGTGCAGCCGCAGCCCGAACGACATGTTGTCGTAGACGGTCATGTGCGGATAAAGCGCGTAGTTCTGGAAGACCATCGCGATGTTCCGGTCCTGCGGGTCGATCCGGTTCACGACCTCGCCGGCGATCCGGACCTCGCCGCTCGTCGGCCGCTCGAGGCCCGCGGTCATCCGCAGTACGGTCGTCTTGCCCGAGCCGGACGGCCCGACGAGGACGACGAACTCGCCGTCCTCGATCCCGAGGCTGAACGCGTCGACGGCGACGGTGCCGTCGTCGAAGACCTTCGTCAGCTCGCCGAACTCGATGCTCGCCATCTCAGCCCGTCCCGTTGGTCGCCTGCAGGATGCGGTCGCGATACCAGAGCGCGCTTCGCTTCGGGATGCGCCGCTGCGTCTCGAAGTCGACGTAGACGATCCCGAAGCGCTGGGAGTAGCCGTGCTCCCACTCGAAGTTGTCGAGCAGCGACCAGACGAAGTAGCCGCGCACGTCGACGCCGGCCTCGATCGCCCGCTCGACCGCCTCGAGGTGGCTCTCGATGTACGCGACGCGGCTCGGGTCCTCGACCACGTCGGCGCCGTTGGTGCGGTCCTCGTACGCGGCGCCGTTCTCGGTGATCAGGAGCGGCATGTCGCCGTAGTCGCGCTGGATCCGCGACGAGCAGCGTCGTCAGCGCCTCCGGCACGACGGGCCAGCCCATCCCTGTCGTCGCGGCGTCGATCGCAACGTCGCGCAGGCCGAGCACTGAGCCGTCGTCGGCGGCCGCGGCGAGGTTCGGCCGGTAGAAGTTGACGCCGAGGTAGTCGATCGGCGCCGCGATCGTCTCCAGATCTCCAGGCTTGATCGCGTCGAGCGGGCCGACGCGCTCCTCGTAGAGCTCGAGCATGTCGGCCGGGTACGAGCCGCGGAGGAGCGGGTCGAGGAACCAGCGGTTGTGGTGGCCGTCGAGCCGCCGCGCAGCGGCGCGGTCGTCCTCGCCGTCGCCGTCCGGCCCGACGACGGTCAGGTCGAGCGTGATCCCGATCCGGCCGCGACGGCCCGACTCGCGGAAGGCGCGCTACGACCGTGCCGTGCGAGAGGAGGACGTGGTGCGAGGCGGCGATCGCGCGCGCCCAGTCCGTCGCACCGGGGGCCTTGGTCCCCTGCGCGTAGCCGAGGAACGAGGTCACCCATGGCTCGTTGTGCGTCGTCCAGTCCGTGACGAGGTCGCCGAGGCCGTCGAAGACGAGCTCCGCGTACTCGGCGAAGCGGCCGACCACGTCGCGCGAGGCCCAGCCGCCCTCGTCCTCGAGCGCCTGCGGCAGGTCCCAGTGGTAGAGGGTCGCGAACGGCGCGATCCCGCGCTCGAGCAGTCCCTCGACGAGCCGCCGGTAGAAGTCGATCCCGCTCGCGTTCGCCGGCCCGCGCCCGTTCGGCTGGATTCGTGGCCACGCGATCGAGAAGCGGTACGAACGGATCCCGAGCGAGGCAATCAGGTCGAGGTCCTCGCGCCAGCGGTAGTAGTGCTCGCAGGCCGGGTCGCCCGTGTCGCCGTTCCGCACCTTGCCGGGCGTGCTCGCGAAGCGGTCCCAGATCGACTCGCCGCGCCCGTCGACGGTCGTGGCGCCTTCGATCTGGAAGGCTGCCGTGGCGGCGCCCCAGGCGAAGTCGGCTGGGAAGCTCATCCCTTCACCGCCCCCTGCATGATCCCGCCGATGATCTGCTTGCCGAGCACGAGGAAGACGACGAGCAGCGGCAGGATCGAGATGAACGTGGCGGTCATGATCAGCGCGTAGTCGGGCACGTACGCCGCGGCCGAGATCGTCGACACCGCCACCTGGACGGTCGGGTTGTGCGGGCTGAGCACGATCAGCGGCCAGAAGAACTCGTTCCAGGTGTTCATGAACGTCAGCAGCCCGAGCACGGCCGCGATCGGCCGTACGGCCGGGAGGATGACGTTCCAGAAGACACGCAGCGTGTGGCAGCCGTCGACCCGCGCGGCGTCGATCAGCTCGTTCGGGACCGAGCCGACGATGTACTGGCGCATCAGGAAGACCCCGAACGCCGTGACGAGGAACGGCGCGATCACGGCCTGGAGGTGGTTGATCCAGCCGAAGTGGTTCATCTCGATGTAGAGCGGGATCACGCCGAGCTGGACGGGGACGATCGTCGTCGCGACCACGACGAGCAGCAGGCCCTTGCGGCCGCGGAAGTCGAGCTTCGCGAAGGCGAAGCCGGCGAGCGCACTGAAGAAGACGACCGAGACGGTGACGACCGAGGCGACGATCGTCGAGTTGATCAGCGCCCTCCAGAAGTCGACGTTGACGATGTCGGCGGTGAAGAGCCGGTGGACGTTGTCGCGGAAGTTCCCCCCGGGGGTCAGGACCGGCGGGTATGCGCCGAGCGCCGAGTTGTCGTGCGATGAGACGACGAACGACCAGTAGAGCGGAAACGCCGAGAGGAAGAGCAGCAGCAGGAGGCCGACGTACGTGAACGGGCCGGCGCGGCGGTGGTCGCGCGCCTTCGACGCCATGCGCCGCTGCACTGCCCGGGGACGGAAGACGAGGGTCATACCTCGGCCGACCTGATCCTGCGCACGAGCAGGAAGTTGATGACGGCGATGACGGCGATCAGCAGGAACATGCACCAGGCGATCGCGGCGGCGTAGCCGAACTCGAACTGCGAGCTGCCGAACGCCTTCTCGTAGAGGTACATCGCCACGGTCTGGTACTGGCGCCCCGAGCCGCCGGTGGCGGCGTCCTTGATGGGCTGGAAGAGGTACGGCTCGGTGAAGAGCTGCAGCCCGCCGATCGTCGAGATGATGACCGTGAAGATGATCACCGGCCGCAGCATCGGGATCGTGATGTGGAAGAACTGGCGCCAGGTGCGGGCGCCGTCGACCGCAGAGGCCTCGTAGAGGTCGTCCGGGATCGACTGCATCGCCGCGAGGTAGAGCAGGGCGTTGTAGCCGACCCAGCGCCAGGTCACCATCGTCGAGAGCGCGACCCAGGAGGAGATCCGACCGGCCTCCCAGTTGATGTTGTCGATCCCGACCTGGTTGAGCAGGTAGTTGATCAGCCCGTACCGGTAGCCGAAGAGCTGGGAGAAGATCAGCGCCACGGCGACGAGCGACGTCACCTGCGGCAGCAGGATCCCCATCCGGAAGAAGGTGCGGACGCGCAGGCTGCGGTTGAGCACGTGCGCGATCACGAGCGCGAGCAGCAGCTGCGGGATCGTCGAGAGCACCCAGATGCCGAGCGTGTTCTCGATCGCGTTCCAGAAGTAGGAGTCGTGCAGGAGTTCGCTGTAGTTGTCGAGCCCGATGAACGACGCGTCCGGGTTCAGCAGCGTGCGATCGGTCAGCGACACCCACGCCGTGTAGCCGAGCGGGAAGAGGCCGAAGATCGCGAAGAGGATGAAGAACGGAGCGATGTAGAGATAGGGCGAGACCGTGCTGTCGGCGCGGCGCAGCAGGCTGCGCGTCGCGCTGCGGCGCCGGGTCGGCGCCGCCGGTGCTGCTGTCGCCTTGTCGCCCATCTCGATCCCGTTCATCCTCTCGCGTCCCAGGCGTCGCGTGGGCCGGGCCGGGAAGGGTCGGCCCGGCCCACGGTGGCACTGGTGGCTAGGAGAGCGCCTTGACGTCCTTCATGAACTGCGACCAGGACTTCGCGGGTGACTGCTTCTTCTGCTCGACCCGCTGGATCGCCTGTGTCGAGGCATTCTGGATGTCACCCTGGTGCGGGCCGATCACCTGCGGCAGGAGCCGCATCGCGGAGGTCCCGAAGATCCTCCCGACCGGGGCGTTGTTGAAGAACGGGTTCTTGAAGTTCGTGACCACCGCGCTCTTCAGCAGGGCCGGCTGGCTGGGCAGGTTGCCGGTCTGCTTGAAGACGAACGTCTGCGAGGAGGGCGAGGTCAGGAACTTGACCAGGTCGGCTGCCTGGGCCGCGTTCTTCGACTGCTTCGGCACGGCCAGGTACGAGCCGCCCCAGTTGCCGCCGGTGCCCGGCGTGGCGGCGACGTCCCACTTGCCCTTCGTCTTGGGCGCCTGGCCCTGGATGTAGCCCATCATCCAGGCGGGACAGGTGACGGTCGCGAAGTTGCCCTTCTTGTAGCCGACGTTCCAGTCGTTCGAGAACGCGGCGAAGCCGGACGACTCGCCCAAGGCGATCCCGGTCATCGTCAGGTTCCAGGCCCGCTTCACGGCCGGGTTGCCGGCGACGATCACGTTGCCGCTGCGGTCGTAGTAGGCCGGGTTGATCTGGCCGACCATCGCGTTGTAGACGTTGCTGCCGGTGTCGAAGAACGTGACGCCCTTCGGCGCCTTCGCCTGGAACCTCTTGCCGGTCGCGATGTACTTCTCCCAGGTCGGCCACAGCTTCGAGACGTCGACGCGGTTCGTCGGCAGTCCGGCCTGCTGGAAGAGGTCGCGGCGATAGCAGATCGCGAGGCTGCCGACGTCGGTGCCGAGGCCGACGATCTCACCCTTGCTGCCGAGCCCCTGCGCCCACTTCCACGCCAGCCAGCGGCTCTTGAGCGCGCCCGCGCCGTAGTCGCGCAGGTTGACGAAGTTCTGCGGCTGCGCCTTGAACTGCGCGATGAAGCCGACCTCGATCGCCTCGACATCGGCGGCGCCGGCGTTCGTGGCGATGCTCTTGGCGAGGTTCGAGTGGTGGACGGCGTAGCTCTGGATCGACTCCTTGATCGTGACGCCCGGATGCGCCGCCTCGTACTTCTTGTAGAGGTCGTGGTAGCCGAAGTCGCCGAAGAGGCTGACCGTCAGCGTGACGTCGGCCTGGCTCTTGCCCGCCGCGGTCGTCGCGGCATACCCGACGGTCGCGATCGCCGCGACGACGAGCGCGGCTGCGAACGCCCGGTGCTTCGTCTTGTTGCGCTTGCTCCCCATCTTCCGTCTCCTTCTCGTTGATCCGCGAACGGACCGGTTGTCGGGACGAACTCGGAGCCCGTCCACTGCGCTCCTGCACCTCTGCTCAGCTCGATGGCACCTCCTTGGCGGCACCCGACGACTCGCGGATGACGAGCTCGACCGGCAGCACGGACACGTGCGGGGTCGCTCCGGCGTCGTCGATCAGCTGCACGAGGGACCTGGCCGCGGCCACGCCGAGCTCGCGCTTGTCCTGGCGGATGGTTGTCAGCGCGGGACTCACGAGCTCGGCGAGCTGGATGTCGTCGAAGCCGACGATCGCGATGTCCTCGGGGCAGCGCAGCCCTGCTTCCTCGATCGCCTTGATCGCGCCCACGGCCATCATGTCCGAGGCGGCGAAGACGGCGGTCGGAGGCTCCGGTAGGGCAAGAAGCTCGCGCATCGCTGACTCGCCGGTCTCGAAGTAGAAGTCACCCTGGATCTCGTATTCGGGCCGCCACTCGAGCTCGAGCTCCTGCAGCTCTGCGCGGTAGCCCAGCAGACGGTCGGCCGCCGGCTTGGTGTGGGCGAGCCCGCCGATCGCGGCGATGCGCCGGTGGCCGAGACCGTGCAGGTGGCTCACGGCGAGCCGCGCGCCACCGACGTTGTCCGAGGCGACGTAGCTCGCGCGCCTGTCGGCGACCACGAGGTCGACGGCGACGACCGGTGTCCCGGAGGCAATCAGCTTCTTCAGCTCCGGCTCCTCGGCGTCGTCGACGGCGAGCACGATCACGCCGTCGACGCCGTGGTGCCGCGCACGGCGAGCGTAGGCGTGGGGGCCGCCTCCGGCCACCGGCTGCTCGTGGGCGAAGAGGAGAAGGTCGTAGCCGGCATCGCCGAGCGAGTGCTTGAGGCCGGCGAGAACCTCGAGGAAGAACGGGTGCTGCAGGTCCGGATGCTCGTGACCGGTGAAGAGGATCACTCCGATCAGCTGCGAGCGACGCTTGACCAGCGTCCGCGCCGCCGCGTTCGGCGTGTAGTCGAGCTTCTGCGCGTTGGCGAGGACTCGCTGGCGGGTCTCCTTCCGCACGTCGGCGTAGCCGTTGAAGACGCGCGAGACGGTCGCGACGGAGACTCCGCTCAACTTCGCGACCTCCCGAATCGTCGACATGCGTTCCTCTCCGTTGCTTACCGAAAACGTTTTCGACCCTAGCGCGCAGAATTTCGGAAGTCAACCGTGTTTCAGCCGTTTACTGTTGCGAAACCGTTTTTGCTGCATCGCGACATCGCAGTTACTGGACTCCAGAGAAAAGCCGGCAACGCTCGACTCGTCGCCGATGCCGGTCGCGACCTGAGACACTCTCGGTCGATGCCTGCGGCGGAGATCTCCGTACCCACCTCGTTACCGGCGGACGGACGGCCGTGAGTCCCGGCGCGGGCACGACGGGGCGCAGGCACAGGGTCTTGCCACTCGCGGTGGGCGCAGTCGCCGCGCTTTTCGTGCTCGCGTACCGGAGGGTGCTCGGGGTCGGGCAGCGTCCGAGCTGGCCGCCGCCCGTCGACGCGGTCACGTCGGCAGGCGCTCAGGCTGCGACGGAGGCGTTCGTGGCACGAGGTGCGGCACGCCCGCGCGACGCCGCGCTTCCGTTCGCATGGTCGAGCGCGGCGACGATCGAGCCGTGGGCGGAAGGCGTGAACTTCTTCCCGAGGATCTTCGCCGATGTCGAGGGCGCGCAATCGACCGTGCACATCCTGATGTTCGGCTGGCGCGAGGGCGAGATCGGGATGAAGATGGCAGCACTCCTGGAGCGGAAGCTGACCGAAGGCGTCGAGGTCCGGGTGATCGTGGACGGGTTCGGTTCCAGGCCGTACAAGCAGGCGCGGGCGATGTTCACGAGCCTCGCCGCCTCCGGAGCGCAGATCGTCGTCAACGACGTCTTCCCGCTCGACCGAGACGGCCTCTACCCCGACGGCCAGCGGGTCGACTGGCGGCAGGACGAGGTCGGCCGGGCCGATCATCGCAAGCTCTACGTGATCGACGGCGCGATTGCGTGGACGGGTGGTGCGGGCATCGAGGACCATTTCGAGAACGGCGGCTTCCATGACGTGATGGTGCGGGTCACCGGCGCTGTCGTTCGACAGGCGCAGGCGGCGTTCCTGACGAGCTTCCGCGGCCACGGCGCGCCGCTTCCGCCCCAACTGTCGTCGTTCTTCCCGGAGCCGGCCGACCCCGGCTCGACGCCAATCGCGCTCGCCCAGGTGATCCCGGGCGGGCACGTGGCCGCCTCGCAGGCGATCCGGGAGCAGATCGACGGCGCCAGGGAGCGCCTCGACGTGATGAACCCCTATCTCACCGACACGGGCATGATCGACCGGATCGTTGCCGCCGCGCAGCGCGGGGTGCAGGTGAGGGTCGTCGTCTCGAAGGTCTCCAACAACGGGCAGGCGACCGCTGCGCTGAAGCACCGCTACGCCGAGCTGCTCGGGGCGGGCGTCGAGGTGTGGGAGCTCCCGGACACGGTCGTCCACGCGAAGGTCGTCGTCGCTGACGACACCGTCAGCTTCGGCACCGTGAATCTCGACGCCTGGGCGCTCTACCGCAACTCGGAGATCATGATGATCGCGCGGAGCCCGGAGGCCGCAGCGCTGATCGAGGAGCGGCTCTTCGAGCCCGACATCGCCCGCTCACACCCCGGCGAGCCGCCCTCGGGCTCGCACGAGCGCTTCCGGAGCTTGTTCTGGAACAAGCTCGAACGCCTCCTCTGAGGACGATCGACCAGAGTGACGAGTCCACGGAAACGGGTCAAATAGGAAAAGCCCCGTCTCCAGGGCTTTTCCCGTAGCAGGCCTGTAAGCCGGATTCTGTCGAGGGTGACCATCCCTCTAGGCCGGCGGTTGCCCGACGGCTCGAGCGACGTACCCGATCCCTCTGCGGGCCGCGTCAACGGGATCTGCTTCGTCTTGCACCGGACGGGGTTTGGCGAGCCGCCGCGTCACCGCGGTCGCTGGTGGGCTCTTACCCCACCGTTTCACCCTTACCGGTCGGAGCCTCGCGAGACGCTCCGCCGGCGGTCTCCTTTCTGTGCCACTTTCCGTCGGCTTTCGCCGCCTGGGATTTCCCCAGCGTCCTGCCCTGCGGTGTCCGGACTTTCCTCGGACCTCCGGAGAGGCCCGCGGTCACCCGGCCTGCTCGAAAAGTGTAGCCCGACGGGACTGAACTGGCCTGCCCGCGCAGGCCGAGATGCCCGCGCGGGCAGTCTTTGTCGCGGCCCTGGCCCAGTTCAGCCGACAGGCAGCTGCGTCCGCGCGGGCAGGCCGACCACGGCGTCGAGACCGTCGACGAGGCTCGAGCCGCACTCCGGGCAGGCGATCGTGCTGCCGTGGGCGTGCAGGACGAACTCGCCGCAGATCGGGCACTCGAGGCTCGCGCCGCGAACGAGCGCCGTCAGCTCCTGGTCGAGGGTCCGGTGCAGGGGCGTCGCGCTCATGCCAGTGTGCGCAGGACTCCCACCACCCGGCCGAGCACGCGGACGTGACTGGCGTAGATGGGCTCGAGCGCGTCGTTCTCGGGCTGCAGCCGGATGCGGCCGTTCTCGCGGTAGAACGTCTTGACGGTCGCCTCGTCGGCCGATTCGTCCTCGCCGGCGAGCGCGACCACGATCTCGCCGTCCCGGGCGTCCTGCTGCCGGCGGACGACGAGCAGGTCGCCGTCGAGGATGCCGGCGTTCACCATCGAGTCGCCCTTGACCCGGAGCAGGAACTCCTCGCCGCCACGGGCGAGCGGCTCGGGGATCGAGACGTACTCCTCGATGTTCTCCTCGGCGAGCAACGGGCCGCCGGCCGCCACCTGGCCGAGGAGCGGCAGCGAGTGGATGCCGCGGCCGGGCTCGACTCGCTCGGACGGAGCCGAGCGCCGGTGGCCGACGAGCTCGAGGGCGCGGGGCTTCGTCGGGTCGCGCTTGAGCAGGCCGGCCCGCTCGAGATTCGCGAGGTGGGCATGCACGGTCGAGGGTGACGCGAGGCCGACGGCCTCGCCGATCTCGCGGACCGTCGGCGGGTAGCCGTGGCGGTCGACGTACTCGACGAGGAACCCCCAGATCTCCTGTTGACGGTCGGTGAGCACTGCTGCCTCCAAGGTCGGTGACGAACGTGTGTTCGCCACCTGAGGCTAGCGTCCTCCCCGGACGGCGTCAAGAAGTTCTGGTCTGAAGATCTCCAGCCAGCAGTCGCCACCGCCGCGCGCTCCACCGCCGAAGCCGGATTCACTCCGGCGCAGGCCACTTGCGGTCGCCACAGGCGCGCGAAGAAGGAGGGGCCTGCGGGGGAACCATGGGTTCCCCCGCACCACATGCGCTGGAGAGGACTTGAACCTCCACGACCTTGCGGCCACAAGGCCCTCAACCTTGCGCGTCTACCAATTCCGCCACCAGCGCGTGACCTAACGCCGCGGCATTGTAGCCGCGGCTAGTCGAGCAGCCTGAACAGCAGGATCGTGTTCAGGAAGAAGACGACCGCGACGGCGACCGTCAGGCGCGTCAGGTTCCGCTCGACGATGTGCGTTCCGCCCTGCGAGGCGGGCGTGAAGCCCATCCCGCCGAAGCCGGTGTCGCGGCCGGAGTGCATCAGCACGAGGCCGATGAGGGAGGCCGAGACGATCACGTGGAAGACGGCGGCGACCTGCAGCATGGGGCGGGAAGGGTAGCAGCGCCTCAGGCGCCGGCGGCCTCGCGGATCGCGTCCACGAGGCTCGCCGCGATCGAGTCCTTCGTCACGTAGCCGACGGCTCCGGCGGCCCGCGCGCGGGCGACGTCCTGCTCGGCACTCGACCCCGTCAGCACGAGTACGGCGACGCCCGGCTGCTTCTTCCGCAGGCGCTTGGTCGCCTCGATCCCGTCGAGCACCGGCATCGAGATGTCCATCAGGACGACGTCGGGCTCCAGCTCGCGGGCCTTGGCGACCGCCTCGCAGCCGTCGGCGGCCACGCCGACGCACTCGACCCCGGCCTCGCCCTCGAGGATCACCGAGAGGGCCTCCGCGAACAGACGATGGTCGTCGGCGACGAGCACGCGCACGACCTTTGCGGCGGACCCCATTCCCGACCAATCTACTAGGGTCGAACGGTGGCTGACCAGAGCCCGCGGGAACGGATCCAGAAGCTGCTCGTCACCGGCGACAACCGGCTCAAGCAGGGCGTGTCGGCGGCGAAGGCCCGCGAGAGCTACGAGCAGGCGCTCGCGGTGGCGCGCGAAGCCGGGCTCGAGGAGTCGGTGCGGCCGCTCGTCGAGCTGCGGCTCGCCGACCTCGAGCGGCTCGAGCGGCACGACAGCTGACCGGTCGTTTCGTCAGACTCCCACCGGCCCAATCCCTTCGTCCCAAGGAGACGCTGTGGACCGCAACCGGACGCTTCTCGCCGAGCTGCTCGGCACCTTCACCCTCGTCTTCGTCGGCTCGCTCTCGATCCTGGCCGCGGTCAACCTGCAGGCGACGCTCCAGGTGGGCGTCGCGCTCGGCTTCGGCCTCGCCCTGCTTGCCGGCCTCTACGCGTTCGGCGAGATCTCTGGTGGCCACTTCAACCCGGCCGTCACGCTCGCGATGTACATGTCGAAGCGCCTGGACGCGGCCGATCTCGTCGGCTACTGGGTCGCCCAGCTCGCCGGCGCGGTGGCCGCTTCGCTGGCGGTCTGGATCGCCTCCAGCCGCGCCGACGTCGCGTCGACCGTGACCGCCACCGGCGCCTCGACGACGGCGTGGGAGGGCCTCTGGCTCGAGATCCTGCTCACGGCGATCTTCGTCGCGGTGATCCTCCAGTCGACGCGCAGCGAGCGCGTCCGCGGCAGCGCCCTCGTCGCGATCCCGCTCACGCTCGTCGCGATCCACGTGGCCGCGATCCCGTTCAGCGGCGCCTCGGTCAACCCCGCCCGCTCGTTCGGCCCGGCGCTCGTGGGTTGGGAGTGGGGCAACTTCTGGATCTACCTCGTCGGCCCGATCGCCGGCGGCGCGCTCGGCGCGCTCGTCCACGGCTTCCTCTACCCGCCGGAGGAGGTCGTCGAGGTGGAGGTCCCCGAGGTGACGCCCGCCTAGTCGAGACCGGCGGCGCGGGCGAGGATCGCCTCGACCCGCGCCGCCTGCAGCGCCACGTCGTGCTCGGCCGCCGCGGCTCGCGCGGCCCGGTTCGGGCACGGCATCGCCGCCGCCGAGCGCATCGCGTCGGCGATCGCGCCCGTGTCGGTCGGGTCGACGAGGATCCCCGCCTCGGGCGGGACGAACTCGATCGGCCCACCCACGGTCGTGGCGACGACCGAGCGGCCGCACGCCATCGCCTCGAGCGCGGCGAGCCCGAACGGCTCGACGAGGCTCGGCTGGCAGACGACGTCCGCGGCGGCGAGAAACGGGCGCAGCTCGTCCTGCCGCACCGCGCCGGCGAGGCGCACGCCCGGCCGGCCCTCGAGCGCGGCGCGAAGCGGCCCGTCGCCGACGAAGGTGAGGCTGCCCTCGCCGAGCGCGGCGAACGCGTCGGCGAGCCGGACCACGTTCTTCCGCTCGCTGAGGGAGCCGATACAGAGGTAGGCGGGGCGCTCGCCGTCGGCTCGGTCGAGCAGGGGGAAGCGGGCGAGATCGACGCCTGCGCTCACCACCTCGGTCTTGCCGCGCGCGGCCGGGAGCCGCTGCTCCAGCCGCGCCCGCAGCCACTGGGAGACCGCGACGACCGCAGCCGCACGCCGCACGACGATCCTCGTCGCCGCGCGGACGCCCGGGATCGAGCCGATGTTCTCCACGTCCTGCCCATGTGCGGTGACGACGAGCGGCGTCCGGGGCGCGGCGAGCGCGGCCACGAGGCCGGTCGGGACGAGGAAGTGCGCGTAGACGACGTCCGGCCGGAAGCTCCTCGCGGCGGAGAGCGTCCTGCCTGCGAGCCCGACGTGCCGCCGCCTGCCACCGCCTCGGCCTTCGACGACCACGCGCCGGAGCTCGTGCCCGCGCGCGGCGAGCGCCTGCTCGAGTCCCTGCACGAAGACACCCAGGTCGGGATCGTCCGGCCCCGGGTAGAGCTGCGAGACGAGCAGGATCCGCATCAGCCGAGCCGGACCGCATCGCCCACGCGCACGGTGCCGGGCCGGAGGACGCGGGCGTAGACCCCGAAGAGGATCGCGCCGTCCGGCTCGCGCTGCCCGCGGTACGACTTGATCAGGCGGAGCGTGTCGAGGTCGCGGACGCCGCTGTCCGGGTCGCGGGTCGTGGCCGCGCACCGCACGACGGGCGCTCCCACCTCGAGCAGCACCTCGCCGACCTCGAGCCGGCGGCCTTCCCAGGCATCCTCCTCGTGCGGCTCGCAGCCGGCGAGCTCGAACAGCATGCGGAAACGCCGCCCGTCGATCCGCTCGAGGCCCGCTTGCTGTGCGAGCCGAGCCAGGGAGCCGTCCGAGACGAGGGTGACCGGCTCCGTCAACGACGCGCCGGGCTCGTCGGGGCGCACGAGCCGGACCGGGCGGCCGCCCAGGCGGGAGAGCGGCTCCGTCCACGGCCCTTCGACGACCCGAGCCGCGATCTCCTCGCCGGCCGAGCGGCAGACGAGCTGCTCGCCGTTCGCACGGGCGTCGCCCTCGACCTCCGTGCCGTCGGGGAAGGCGAGCGCGAGAAGCTCCGCCGCCGCGTCGTAGCGGGCGCTGATCACGTTCGGCCAGGCGGTCTGCGACGTGCGCAGCCGCGCGCCGTGCTCGTCGACGAGGAAGAATCGCCGGTTCTCGAGCACGCCGTGCGGGCCGAGCGTCACGTGGTCCGGATGTGAGAGCCGCGTGTTCTTGACCGGCGCGACCGAGATCCTGGCGATCGTGGGCACAGGCTGCTAGGCGCGCTGGGCGTCGTAGGTGCCCCAGAGCTGCCGCAGCGTGCCGCAGATCTCGCCGACCGTGCAGCGCGCGCGGAGCGCCGCCCGCATGGGCACGAGCAGGTTGCCCTCGCCCTCGGCGACGCGCCGCACCTCGGCGAGAGCAGCATCGGCGTCGGCGGCATTCCGCTCCGCGCGCACGCGCGCAGTCCGCTCCAGCTGGCGCCGCTCGGCCGCCGGATCGAGGCGATGCAGCTCGACGTGCTGCCCCTCGGCCTCGGCGAAGCGGTTGACGCCGACGATCACGCGCTCCCCCGCCTCGATGTCGCTCGTCCAGCGGAAGGCCGCGTCCTCGATCTGCTCCTGGACGAAGCCCGCCTCGATCGCGGCGACCGCGCCGCCGAGCTCGTCCACCCGCTCGATCAGCTCCTGGGCGCGGGCCTCGATCTCGTCCGTCAGCGCCTCGATGAAATAGGAGCCGCCGAGCGGGTCGGCGCTGTCGGTCGTGCCGGCCTCGTGAGCGAGCACCTGCTGCGTCCGGAGCGCGATCCGCGCCGCGCGCTCGGACGGCAGCGCCAGCGCCTCGTCGAACGAGTTCGTGTGCAGCGACTGCGCCCCGCCGCAGATGGCGGCGAGGGCCTGTACCGCGACGCGGACGACGTTGTTCTCGGGCTGTTGCGCGGTCAGCGTCGAACCGCCCGTCTGCGCGTGGAAGCGGAGCGCGAGCGCCTTCGGGTTCGTCGCGCCGAACCGCTCGCGCATGATCCGCGCCCACAGGCGCCGGGCCGCGCGGTACTTCGCCACCTCCTGGAAGAAGTGGTTGTGCGCGTTGAAGAAGAACGAGAGCCGGGCGCCGAACTCGTCGGGCGAGAGGCCGGCGTCGACCGCCGCCTGCGCGTACGCGATCCCGTTGGCGAGGGTGAAGGCCACCTCCTGCACGGCCGTCGAGCCCGCCTCGCGGATGTGGTAGCCGGAGATCGAGATCGTGTTCCAGCTCGGCAGCCGCTCCTCGCAGTAGGCGAAGAGGTCGGTGGTCAGCCGCATCGAGGGCCGCGGCGGGAAGATGTAGTTCCCGCGCGCGACGTACTCCTTGAGAATGTCGTTCTGGACCGTGCCGCGCAGGCGCTCGCCGGCGACGCCCTGCTCCTCGGCGACGAGCTCGTAGAGCAGCAGGAGCAGCGAGGCCGGGGCGTTGATCGTCATCGAGGTCGAGACCTCGCCGAGCGGGATCGCGTCGAAGAGCAGCTCCATGTCGGCGATCGAGTCGATCGCGACGCCCGTGCGACCGACCTCGCCGGCTGCGACGCGGGTCGTCGGAGTCGTAGCCGAGCTGGGTCGGCAGGTCGAAGGCGACGGAGAGCCCCGTCTGGCCGCGCTCGAGCAGGTAGCGGAAGCGCACATTCGTCTCCTCGGCCGAGGCGAAGCCGGCGTACTGGCGGATCGTCCACGGCCGGCCGCGGTACATGTCCGGGTACGGGCCGCGGGTGAACGGCTCCTCGCCCGGGCCTTCCAGCCGGCGCGGCGCGTCGGCGGCGGTATAGACGGGCTTGACCTCGATCCCCGAGTCAGTCTCCCGCCTGTCCTCGGTCGCGGCCACGACCGAATGCTACGTCCGGCGGTGCTAGAGCACTCCGCCGGCGGCGGCGATCGCGTCGAGCGCGATCCGGCGGCCGGTGGCGATGTGGGCGCGGATCGCGATCTCCGCGGCCTCGCCGTCGCCGGCCTCGAGCGCGGCGACGATCGCCCGGTGCTCGGTCGCCAGCACGTCGCTGACCTCGAGCCTGCCGCCGCGGATCACCTGCATCATCAGGTTGACCGAGAGCTCCCGGTAGAAGCGCGAGAGGAGCTCGTTGCCGGCGAGGTCGACCTGGTACTCGTGGAAGGCCGCGTTGGCCGCATCCCACTCCTCGTGCGAGACGGCGGCGGTGGTTGCCTCGAGCAGCTCCCGCAGGCGAGCCTTCTGGGCCTCCTCCAGCCGGCCGACCACCGCGCCGGCGGCGTGCAGCTCGAGCGCGAGTCGGACCTCGTACCCCTCGACGAGCGCCTGCGCCGTCACTGGCGAGACGTAGTAGCCGCGTCGCGACCTGACCGTGAGCAGCCCCTCGGTGACGAGCCTGGTCAGAGCGTGGTGGACCGGGCTGCGCGAGACGCCGAGCTCGGTCGCGAGCTCGTGCAGGCTGAGCTTGCTCCCCGGTCCGGGACGCCGGTTGAGGATCCGGTCCCGCAGCATGTCGTAGACCTGCTGGTTGAGGTTCGTCCGCCCCGTGATCGCGGCCATCGGCGGTTTGTAACATGACACGGGAGCGGGCGACAACGCGCGGGTACGCTGGCCGCATGCGGGTGGCGGTGAGGCTCTTCGCCGGGCTGCGCGAGCGCGCCGGCACCGGCCGGCGCGAGGTCGAGCTCGACCCCGGGGCCAGCGTCGGCGACGTCTGGGCCGCGCTCGGGCTCGGCGAGGACGAGCCGCAGGGACTTCTCTACGCCGTCAACCGCGCCTACGTGCGCCGCGAGAGCCCGCTCGCGGACGGGGACGAGGTGGCGCTGATCCCGCCCGTCTCGGGCGGCGCCGACGACGTCCGCCTGACGGCCGAGCCGCTCTCCCTCGACGACGCAGTCCGTGCCGCGGCGCGCGACGAGGCCGGCGCGATCGCCACGTTCACGGGCACCGTCCGCGTCCACTCGCGCGACCGGACCGTGCGCTATCTCGAGTACGAGGCCTACGAGGACATGGCCGTCGAGCTGCTCGAGCGGCTCGCGGCCGAGCTCCGCGAGCGGCACGGCCTTGCCGGGATCGCGATCCACCACCGGACCGGCCGGGTCGAGATCGGCGAGGCGAGTGTCGTCATCGCCGCCTCCGCGCCGCACCGGGCGGAGGCGTTCGCCGCCTGCCGCGAGGCGATCGAGACCCTGAAGACGTCGATCCCGCTCTGGAAGAAGGAGGTCTACGAGGGCGGCGAGGAGTGGATCGGCCAGGGGTCATAGGGCGGCGGCGCGGCTAGCATGGCCGCGTGCCGACCGAGCCGATCGTCCACCCGGGCTGGTGCGTGAACCTCGTCCAGGCGGCGCAGGTGCGGCCGGACGAGCGCGTGCTCGTGCTCGTCGACGAGCCGCTCGTCGAGGAGGGCGCGCAGCTCGCCGACACCGTCCGCACCGCAGGCGCCGAGCCACGGCTCGAGCTCTGGGCCGCTTCGAAGCGGCCGATGCGGACGGCCCCCACGGCCGTGCTCGAGGCGGCGCGCGAATCGTCCGTCTGCCTCTTCCTCTCCGAGCGGCCGCTCGGCGCCGAGGCATCCGCGCGCTTCGAGCTCGGCGAGACGGTGCTCGAGGCCGGCGGCCGGGAGATCTACCTCGGCCTCGTCGACGGCGAGCTGCTGCGCGGAGAGCTGTCGCAGCCCGTGCCCGACCTCGCCGAGCCCGCCCGGCGGCTGATCGCCGAGCTCGAGGGCTGCGAGACGATCCGGATCCGCGGGCGCGCCGGCACCGATCTGACCCTGCAGGTCGCCGGCCGGCCGTGGCTGACGGACGCGACCCCGCTCGCGCCGGGCGACTTCGCCAACTTCCCCGGCGGCGAGGTCTTCGTCGCCCCGCACCGCGACGGCGCCGACGGCGTGCTCGTCGCAGACCTGACCGTGCCGTACACGGTCGAGGGGCTCGTCGACGCGCCCGTGACGCTTCGCTTCGAGCGCGGCCGCGTGGTCTCGATCGAGGGCGGACGCGCGGCCGGGCTGCTGCGCGACCTCGTCGAGCGAGGCCGGCGACGGCGCCGACGTGATCGCCGAGCTCGGGATCGGGCTCAACTCGGCCGTCGCGCCGCGCGGGCACGTGATGCTCGACGAGAAGGCCGCGCGCACCGCCCACGTCGCGATCGGCCGCAACACCGGCAGCTACGGCGGCGACAACGAGGCGTCGATCCACGTCGACCTGATCTTCTCGCTGCCCCAGCTCGAGGCGGACGGCCGCCGGATCGAGCTGCCGTGAGCTTGCTCACGTCTCTGGGGCGCCGCTCGCGGTGGGAGCCATCGCCGGGCGGCGCGCGGACAGTACGTCCCGGTACGGCCGTGCGCCGCCCGGCCTCGGATCGTGCCGCGAGCGGCGTCAGCCTTTCGCGGAGCCCGGCTCTGCCGGGCGGGAGCGAAAGGCGGCCAGAGGCGTGAGCGCACAGGATCCCTACGAGCCGCGCTCGTTCCCGGAGCCTGACCCGGAGTACCGGCCGACCCGGGAGGGGCACCGACTGGCGGAAGGTCGGGCAGTCGATCTGGGCACCCATCGCGATCGCCTTCGGCCTGATCGTCAAGTTCGGCTTCGCCGGCCTGAAGTTCTTCGGCATCTTCATCTCGGTCGGCGGCTACGCGCTGCTCTGGGGCTGGCGGTTCGCGATCGGCTTCGTGCTCCTGATCCTCGTGCACGAGCTGGGCCACTACGTCGAGGCGAGGCGCCAGGGTCTGCACCCGTCGCTGCCGGTGTTCATCCCGTTCCTCGGCGCGTACGTGGCGATGAAGAACACCCGCTTCGACCCGTGGAGGGACCTGAAGATCTCGATTGCGGGGCCGATCGCGGGCTCGCTCGGCGCGCTCGCGGTCTACGCCGTCGCCGAGGCGCAGGACTCACGCTTTCTCTTCGCACTCGCGTACACGGGGTTCTTCCTCAACCTCTTCAACCTCGTTCCCTTCGGGCCGCTCGACGGCGGCTACATCTGGCGTTCGCTGAAGGTGCTCCGCCACGGCGGCGGTGCCTCCACACCCGCGCAGGCGAAGAGCCGGAGCATGGTCGGCGCCCTGCTCTACGGCGGGCTCGCACTGGCGCTCGTCGTCGGCATGCTCGCGGCCCACGTCCCACAGACGCGTCTGTGACCGACGACCGCCGTCTGCTCGAGCGGACGCACGAGGACATCGCCACCGACGTCTCGCTGATCGCCTCCGAGTTCCTGACCGGCTTCCAGACCGTGCTCAGGATCGACCGGCCTGCGGTCTCGATCTTCGGCTCGGCGCGGGTCGGCGAGGACTCGTCGCACTACCGCCTGGCGCAGGAGGCCGGACGGCGCTTCGCGGAGGCCGGCTTCGCCGTCGTGACCGGCGGCGGGCCGGGCGTGATGGAGGCCGCGAACCGCGGCTGCCAGGAGGCGGGCGGGCTCTCGGTCGGCTTCAACATCGAACTCCCGCACGAGCAGGGCCTGAACCCGTACTGCGACATCGCGCTGACGTTCAAGCACTTCTACGCGCGCAAGACGATGTTCGTGAAGGCGGCCGAGGGCTTCGTGATCTTGCCCGGCGGCTTCGGCACGCTCGACGAGATGTACGAGGCGCTGACGCTGATCCAGACCGGCAAGGTGCTGCACTTCCCGGTCGTGCTCGTCGACAGCGAGTACTGGCGGGAGATGCTGGACTGGGTGCGCGAGCAGCCGCTGGCGCGACGGGCTCGTCTCGCCCGAGGACGTCGGACTGCTGCACCTGACCGACGAGCCGGCCGAGGCGGTGCGGCTCGTCGTCGAGGCCTACGAGCAGCGCAACGCTGCGAGCCCCGCCGAGCCACGCAAGGCCGACGCGCAGTAGCGGCGCCTCAGACCTTCGGCAGGACGAAATACGAGCCGGGGATCGAGCGGCCCGGGCCGTAGATCGTCGTCGGGCCGACGGCGACGTAGCTGCTCGTGAACGAGTCCTTGCGCACGAGCCTCGCAGCCCTCGAAGACCTTGCGCGTCGACGGTCACGTCGAAGCCCGCCTCGTTCGAGCCCGCGACCGTGCGCACCGAGCCCGACGGCGCGTACGGGTCGAGCGCGTAGCTCATCGTCGGCTGCTTCCAGTTCACCTTCGCGCCTGTCGCCGCGACGACCCGGCGGCCCTGGTTGGTGCCGTAGAAGCTGAACGTCAGGGTCGAGTCCGTGTAGCTCGTCTTGATCAGGATCGCGTGCTTCGAGGTCGTTCGCGAAGCCGAAGTCGGGGCCGCCCCACGAGACCGTGGCGTCGCGGCCGAGCGGGTAGTGCGAGATGTAGAAGCTGTGGTTGTGGCGCTCGGTGATCGGCAGGCCGAGCTCGAACGCGTTGTTGAAGAGCGTCGTCGCCGTCTGGCAGACGCCGCCGCCGATCGAGGGCACGAGCAGCGAGCCGATGATCATCTGGCCCTCGAGGAAGCCGCGCTCGCTCGTGCGCGGGCCGACGGTCTCGTTGAACGAGAAGGTCTCGCCCGGGCTTGACGATCGTGCCGTCGATGTAGTCGGCCATCAGGTGCACGTTGTGGATGCGGTTCGACGACGACGTGCCCATGTCGGTCGTGAAGCTGGAGATGCGCTCGCGGATGCCGAGCGCCTGGGCCTCCTCGGTCGTCCGGTCGGGCGGCACGCTGCCGCAGCGCGAGCTCGGCGCTGCGCGAACCGTCCGCTGCAGCGGCTCCGCGTGACGGCTGCGGCGGAGCGCCAGGGGTCGACGTCGAGGCCGTCGTGCGAGGGCTGCGATCGAGACCCGCTCGCCGTCGACGACGAAGCGGGCGTTCGTCGCTCGGACGCGCCACGGGCCGAGTGCGGGACGGACGGCTCTGGCGAGCCGGCCGCGGTCGAACCCGAGCGCGAGCTGCGTGCCGCGCGGGCGGAAGCGAAGCAGCTTCGCGAGCGTGCGCCGCTCGAGCGTCCCGACCTGCTTGCCGGCGTGCGTGAGTGCGACCGGTGCCGCGACGAGCGCGCGCGCCGTCGGCGGCTGCCTCGGCGGCCGCAGGCGTGCGGAGCGGCGGCTCGTAGTGCTGCAGCGGGCGCCGTCATGGGACGCGCCGGCGCCGAGCGCGCTCGCCCGCAGCAGCCGCAGGAAGGCAGGCGCGCGATCCGCACGCCCGCCTTCGACGCGACGACGACCGGCTCGACACCGTCCATGCGCACGCCGGCCTGACGCGGCTTCGGCAGCGTGCGGCCGAGCTTCCGGGCGGGGCCGGCCGCACCGTAGGCGTCGACGTCGGAGCGACGGGCTCGACGTCGTTCGCCGGGACGGCGACGACGCTCAGCGCCCGCAGGTGACGCCAGAACGAGTCCTGGCCGGCCTCGAGTGCCGCCGCTGTCGTCGCCGCGGGGTCGAGCCGGAGGGCGGTCGACGGCCGAACGCGCACGACCCGGCCGTCGACCCGGACCGCGACACGGCGGTCGAGGCGGCTCTCCGAGCCTGTCGGCTGACGAGCCGTGCGGGCAGCCGGCCGCGTCACGACCCGCCGACGTCGACGCCCGCAACTCGGACCCCCGGCAGGACGTGGCCGTCGTACTGCAGCCAGCGGACGCCGAGCGCCGCGGCGAGCCCTGCCACCGCGGCGACGGCGAGCACTGCGGAGATGCGCAGACCCCTTCGCCGGAACACCGAGGTATTAGAGCAGCGATCTCACGGCTCGACCGGCGGCGCCGGGATCGCACCCGGAAGCGCGCGCCGTGCGGCTCGCCCGGTCCTCGTAGACGATGCTGCCGCCCTGCGAGACGGCGTACTGCTGCGCGATCGCGAGCCCGAGCCCCGCGCCCTCGGCGGCGGGAGATCGCGGCTGAAGCGGTCGAAGAGGCTCGACCGGAAGCTCGGTCGGCACGCCCTCGCCCTCGTCCTCGACCGTGAGCCGGAAGAAGCGGTCCGGTTGCTCGGCCGAGACCCGGACCGGCGCGCTGCCGTGTCGGAGCGCGTTCGTGACGAGGTTCGCGACGACGCGGTCGAGCGCGTCGGGATCGAGGCAGGCCTCGAGCTCGCGGCGCGACGTCGACCTCGATCTCGCCGGCGCGGTCGCCTGCGACCGACTCGACGAGCTCGCAGCACCCGCTTGCGGACCCGCACACGGGTCCGATCGGGCCGCACCGCGCCGCCGTCCAGCCGCGAGAGGTCGAGCAGCTGGTCCATCAGCCGGACGAGGCCCGCGGTCTTCGCGAAGAGCAGGCGGTGAAGGAGGCGGAGCTGCTCGTCGTCCAGCTCGCCGCCCCGCTCCTCGAGCGTGGCGGCGATGCCGTGGACGACGGTCGCGGGCGCCCGCAGCTCGTGTGCGGCGAGCGCGACGAAGCTGCCGGCGCCGCTCCTCGAGCTCGGCCCGAGGGTCAAGCCGTTGCTTCCACGCAGCACCGGGTTCCCCCGGATATCCGTTTCAAACAGGATCTCCGGCCTCCTACACTCCGGCTCGTGAGCGCTCTTCGACGTCTGCCCTCGGTCGACCGGCTGCTGCAGGACGAGCGGCTCGCGTCGCAGCCGCGGGAGCTCGCCGTCGCGGCGGCCCGTACCGCCCTGGAGCGAGGCGCGGCGGAGATTCGCGCGGGCGGCGACCCGGGCGACCTCGTCGGAGCGCGCGCTCGCCGGGCTCGAGTCGGCCCGGGCGCCGAGCCTGCGCCGGGTGCTGAACGCCACCGGCGTGATCGTGCACACGAACCTCGGGCGCGCGCCGTTGCCGGCGGCTGCGCTGGAGCGCGTCGCGGCGGTCGGCGCCGGCTACTCGAACCTCGAGCTCGACCTCGCCACGGGGCAGCGGGGCTCGCGCCAGGACCATCTCGCCGCACTTCTCCGCCGGCTCGACGGGAGCCGAGGCGGCGCTCGTCGTCAACAACAACGCCGCCGCCGTCCTGCTCGCCGTCGCGGCGCTCGCGGAGGGGCGGGAGGTCGTCGTCTCGCGCGGCGAGCTCGTCGAGATCGGCGACGGCTTCCGCATCCCGGACGTCCTGGCCCGGTCCGGCGCCCGGCTCGTCGAGGTCGGTACGACGAACCGCACGCGCGCCGCGGACTACGAGCGCGCGATCGGCCCCGAGACCGCCTTGCTCCTGCGCGTCCACCAGTCGAACTACCGGATCGTCGGGCTTCACCGAGCAGCCGAGGCTCACGGAGCTGGCCGAGGTCGCGCGCGGCCACGGGATCCCGCTCGTCGACGACCTCGGCTCCGGCGCGCTGGCCGACCTCGAGGGCGAGCCGGCCGTGGCGTCCTCGCTCCGGGCCGGCGCCGACCTGGTCTGCTTCTCGGGCGACAAGCTGCTCGGCGGGGCGCAGGCGGGCATCGCCGCGGGGCGGGCCGACCTGGTCGAGCGGCTCCGGCGTCACCCGCTGCAGCGCGCGCTTCGTGCCGACAAGCTGACGCTCGCCGCGCTCGAGGGGACGCTCGCGCTCTATCTGGATCCGGAGCGTGCCCGGGAGATCCCGGTGCTGCGGATGCTGCGCGAGCCTGCCGAGGACGTGCGCGCCCGCGCGGAGCGGCTCGCGGCGGCGATCGGCGGCGAGGTCGAGGAGACGGTCGCCCGCGTCGGCGGCGGCGCGATGCCGCTCGCCGAGCTCGCCGAGCTATGCCTGCGCGGTCGAGGAGTCGCTCGCCGCTGCCCTCCGCGACGGGCGACCCGCCGGTCGATCGCCGTCGTCCGCGACGGGCGGACACTGCTCGACTGCCGCACCCTCACCGACGCCGAGGCCGACGAGGTCGCCGCGGCGGTCGCCGAGGCACGGCGCTCCTGACGTGGCGCTGACGGTCGGCACGGCCGGGCACATCGACCACGGCAAGACGACGCTCGTCCGGGCGCTGACCGGCAAGGACACCGACCGGCTGCCCGAGGAGCAGCGGCGCGGGATCTCGATCGACCTCGGCTACGCGCCGCTCGACCTCCCGGACGGCCGCCGGCTCTCGGTCGTCGACGTCCCCGGGCACGAGCGTTTCGTGCGGACGATGGTCGCCGGCGCGACCGGGATCGACCTCTTCCTCCTCGTCGTCGATGCGGGCGAGGGGGCGCGGCCGCAGACCGCACGAGCACCTCGCGGTGCTCCGGCTGCTCGGGCTCGAGCGGGGTGTCGTCGCCGTGACGAAGGCCGACCTCGTCGACGCCGAGACGCTCGAGCTGGCGGTCGAGGAGGCACGCGAGCTCGTCCCGGGAGCCGAGGTCGTCCCCGTCAGCGGCGTCGACGGGCGCGGGCCTCGACGAGCTGCGGGCGGCGCTCGCCGCGAGCCGCAGACCTCGTGGTTCGGAACCACAAGGTGGGCGGCCCGACCCGCCTGCCGGTCGACCGCGTCTTCAGCCTGCGCGGGATCGGCACCGTCGCAACCGGGACGCTCTGGTCGGGGACGATCGGCGAGGGCGACGTGCTGCGCCTGGAGCCGCGCGGGAGTGGAGGCGCGCGTCCGCTCGGTGCAGGTGCACGACCGACCTGTCGAGCGCGCCGAGGCCGGAGCGAGGGTCGCGGTCTCGCTGCCGGGGCTGGAGCGGCAGCGGCTGAAGCGCGGAGACGTGCTCGTCGCGCCGGAGGCCTTCCGTCCGAGCTACCGGCTCGATGTCGTGCTCGACGAGCTCGAGCCCCTCGCCGACGGGATGCGGGTCACCGTCCATCACGGCACCGCCGAGAGCCCGGCCCGGGTGGCGCGGGCGGGCGAGCGGTGGGCGCAGCTCCGGCTCTCGCGGCGGGTGGTCGCGGCGAGAGGCGACCGGGTCGTCCTGCGCGCGGGCACCACGGTCGGCGGCGGGCTCGTGCTCGACCCCGCGCCGCCTCGCCATGCCGACGCGGCCCGCTTCGAGCGGATCGAGCGCGGCGATCTCGCCGCCACCATCCATGCGCCCCAGCGCGCCGCCGACCTGCGCCGGCTGCACGAGGGCGAGCTCGACGGCGTCGAACGCGCGGGCGAGTGGCTCTTCTCGTCCGGCGTGGCTCGGCGAGCTGCGCGCGTCGCTCGAGGCCCGGATCGCGGCCGCCGACCCGCTCGATCCGGGTGTCGAGCCGCCGTCCGAGCCCTGGGCACGCGACGTCGTGCCGCTGCTCGGCTTCGAGCGGCGAGGCTCGCGGCTCCACCTCCCGGGCGCCGCGCCCGGGCTGGGGCCGCGGCAGGCCGAGGCGGCGGAGCTCGAGCGGCAGCTCGACGAGGCCGGGCCGGCCGCGACGAAGGTCGAGGACGCCGACCTCGCCCGCTATCTCGAGCAGGCGGGACGGCTCGTCCGCCTGGGCGACGGGTACGCCGTCGGCGCGGGGGCCTACGCGGCGGCGCTCGAGCTCGTCCGGAGCGAGTGCGAGGCCGCAGGCAGGATCACGCTGGCCCGCTTCCGCGACCTCGCGGGCGTCGGCCGCCGCGACGCGCAGCTCCTGCTCGAGCGGATGGACGCCGACGGTGTGACGAAGCGGGTGGGCGAGCGAGCGGCTGCTCAGGCGCAGGTCGTCTGCGACACGCTCGAGCGGCGGGCCTGCGCCGAACCAGGTCCGGCCGTTCTTCGTGCTGGAGAGGCAGTACGAGACGTCGTCCGCCGCGGCGATCGTGATCGGCCCCAGGCCGCTGTCGTAGCTGCTGCAGGTCGGTGATCGTCATCCCGCTGTAGCCGCCGTGTGTCGGTCGAGTAGGCGTACACCGAAGGGAGGGCCGTGCGCAGGTCGGACTTCGCCGCGCCGTCGCTCGCCCGCTGGCGCATGCCGAGGTACGAAGCCATGCCGAGACCGCGAGCAGGATCGCGAAGGACCAGGAGCACGACCAGGAGCTCGATCAGGGTGAAGCCGTCTGCACGCCGCAGGTGCATCGCGCAGGTATCGGCCGAACGGCTCGCATCCTTGACTTCTAGGCCCGCGCCGACGCCGCCTCCGCGGCCGCACCCGCCTCCTCGGCGGCCTTCGCCGTCTGCTCCTCCTCGCCCGCGTCGGCGATCGTCCGCATCGCTCCGGACAGCATCATCCGGGTCCAGCGCTCGCTGAAGCCGGCGAGGAATGCAACCACGGCAAAGAACGGCACCGTCTCCATCGCGTCGTCGATCGGCACCATCGGCGTCTGGACGAGGAAGTAGACGACGACACCGGAGACGGCTCCGATCAGCGGCCGGTACGCACCGACGAGCAGGACCTCGAGCTTGCCGATCTCGTGGTCGATGGCGAATGTGCCCCGTCCGCTCATCCGCATCATCACGCTGATCACCGCCCCCACCGCACCGGCCGCCGCCGAGGCGTAGAACTCCCGTGCCGTCGCGTCGTGCAGGTCGCCGAAGCCGAAGAGCGCGAGCAGCCCCCAGGTCGCGATCGAGAGCAGCACGAGGATCAGGACGCCGATCCCGAGCATCCCCTCGACGTAGCGGAGGCGCGCGCGCTTCTCGCCCGCGCTCTGGTAGTAGGCCTCGATCCTGCGCAGCTCGGCCCGCTGGCGCTCGACGAAGGCCGCCAGCTCGCGTGGCTCCGGCTCCTTGTCGCGGTGCCGCTCGACGAAGCCGAGGACGTGCGCCTCGACGGCCATCAGCCACTGCATCACGACCGCCCGCGGCACCCCCTCGAGCCCACTCGACGCCTTGATCGCGAGGATGTCGCAGTCGTGCAGCAGGTCGGGGAGATCGCGGATCCCGACCGTGACCCAGTCGGAGAGCCGGAAGAGGCGGTAGTCGTCCTGCTCGCCCGAGCGGAACCGCGCGAGGCGGCCGCGCGGCGGCCGGCGGCGCAGCGTCAGCGCGACCGCCGAGGCGTCCTTGCGGCACCAGTAGGCATCGACGATCTCACCGGCCTCCTGCTCGAAGGCGTCGAGCGCCTCGTGGAACCGGTCGGCGCCCTGCTTCTCGGGTCTTGCGGTCCCAGTCGTAGTGGGCACGGGCGAGCTCGGAGAACGACACGTTGCCGTGGCCGTTCTTCGCCTGTGTCGAGCCGTGCGCGGTCTCCTGGGGCATCGTTCCTCCAGTTGCCGCAGCGATCGGTTTTCGTGCTCCGAGCGTAATGCGTCCCGGGACGGTCTACAAGGGCGTGACCTCGAGCCGGAGCACGTCGGGACGGTGGTAGTGGCCGGCCGGGTCGAAGCGCTGCCGCTCCTCCAGCAGCCGTTCCGGGTCGAGCTCGGCGTAGAGGATCCCCTCCTCGTCGTAGAGCGGGCCGGCCAGGTAGGAGCCGTCGGGGCCGAGCACCGCGCTGCCGCCGCGACCGAGGATCTCGAGGCCCTCGAAGGCGGAGGCGAGCGGGAAGCCGTCCGGGTAGGAGCTTGCACGCTGGAAGTGGCTCGGAGCGACGACGAACGAGCGCGACTCGCGGGCGATGTGCACGAGGGTCGCCTGCCACGCGTCGCCGTCGTCGGCGGTCGACGCGAGGTAGATCTCGACGCCCGACTCGTAGAGCGCGAAGCGGGCGAGCGGCATGTAGTTCTCCCAGCAGATCAGCCCGCCGAGGCGGCCGAGCGGGGTCGGGATCGCGCGCAGGCCGCGGCCGTCGCCCTGGCCCCAGATGAGCCGCTCGTGGTTCGTCGGCACCAGCTTGCGGTGGTGGAGCGCGAGCTCGCCTGCGGGCGAGAAGGTGAGGAGCGAGTTGTAGAGCGTCGCGCCCGGCCGCTCGGCGTCGGCCTCGTTCACGCCGACGACGAGCCAGACGCCGTGCTCCTTCGCCGCGGCGCCGATCCGGTCGACATCTGGCCCCGGGATCTCGAGCGACTCGCGGGCGAGCCACGCGAAGGCCTGCTTCGCCTCGGGCGTCGACCAGCCGGCGAGCTCCTTCGCCCAGACGGAGGTCGGGTAGGCAGGTACGAACGTCTCCGGGAAGACGACGAGCTGCGCGCCCGCCGCGGCCGCCTCGCCAGTCAGCCGCTCGAGCTTCTTGATCGTCGCATCGCGGTCGAGGATCGCCGGCTCGGCCTGGACGCAGGCGACGGTGACCGGCTCGCGCATGCGGCGAGCCTACTCCTCGGCCGGCCAGTCGGGCTCGGGCCCGATCCCGACGCCGTCGGCCACCCGGTTGATGTAGGCGAAGTAGGAGATCACCTGGATCGCGTCGTGGATCGTCTCGTCGTCGAGGCCCTCCGCCCGGAGCAGCTCGATCGTCTCAGGGCCGACCGCGGCAGGGTCGTCGGTGAGGGCGACGGCGAAGTCGCAGAGCGCACGGGTGCGCGGCGGCAGGCCGGCGTCGCGGTAGTCATGCGCCGCGTGGATCGACCAGTCGGCTGCGCCCTCGGCACGGAGGTCGTCGGCGTGCGCCCGCGTTCAGTAGACGCAGGCGTTCGCGTTCGAGACGACGACGGCCAGCAGCTCGCGCTCCTGCCGTGAGAGCCCGGAGGGCCCGAACATGATCTCGCGGTAGAGCGCCATCGAGGCCCGGAGCACGCCCGGGCGGAGGCTCATCGCCTTGACGATGTTGAAGACCTTGCCGGCCCGGCCGACCGCCGCCTCGTACTCCTCCGCGAGAGCGCCCGTCGCCTCGTCGACCTCGATCAGCCGGATGTGCGGCACGGGCCGATTCTGTCAGCGCCGGTACGCTCGCGGCGGAGCGGCACGGGCCCGGTGGCCCAACCGGTCTTCAAAACCGGTGAGGTCGTGCAACCCACGGCTGGCTCGGTTCGACTCCGGGGCCGCTCCGCTGATGGAGACGAGGGTAGGAGTCGAGGACGCGCGGCGGATCGCGGTGCGAGCACAGCTGCTCGACGGCTCCGCCCGCGGCGTGCTCTCCACGATCCGCCGGCTCGGGTTCCTCCAGCTCGACCCGATCGCGACCGTGGCGCCCGCGCAGGTGCTCGTGCTCTGGAGCCGGCTCGGCTCGTTCGACCCGGGGCAGCTCGATCGCCTGCTCTGGCGCGAGCGGAAGCTGTTCGAGTGGAACGCGTTCCTGTGGCCGATCGAGACACTGCCCGCCCTCCGCGCCGTCATGCGGCGAGAGCGGCGCAGCGAGCGCACCGGGGCCGAGCGGTGGCGGCGGGACTTCGTGCGGGAGCACGCCGGCTTCCGCCGCTACATCCGCCGCGAGCTCGGGCGGCGCGGGCCGCTCCTCTCCCGCGAGCTCGAGGACCGCACGGGCGGGCCTCGCGAGCGGCACCGCTGGTACGGGTCGCGCCAGGTCGGCCTGATGCTCGGCACTCTGCACCTGTGGGGGGAGCTGGCGGTCGTCGGCCGCCGCAACGGCCAGCGGCTCTGGGACCTCGCCGAGCGCTGGCTGCCCGAGACGGAGACGATGCCGTTGCGCGACGCGGAGGCGCTCCTGGCCGAGCAGCGGTTCCGGTCGCTCGGCGTGCGGCTCCACCGCGGCGAATGGCTCGCACACCCGGAGGCTGACCCGGCGCCGGTGCCCGATCGCGTCACGGTGCTCTCGCCGTTCGACCGGCTCGTGCACGACCGCGACCGCGCCGAGGCGCTGTGGGGCTTCCGCTACCGGCTGGAGATGTACGTCCCGCAGGCGAAGCGGGAGTACGGCTACTACGTCCTGCCGATTCTGGCCGGCGACCGGCTCGTCGGCCGGGTCGAGCCGCGCTTCGACCGGGCGGCCCGGGCGCTGGAGGTGCTCGGCGAGTGGGGCGACACCTCCCGGCTCGACGAGGCCCTCACCGGTCTCGCCGCGTTCCTCGGCGCGAAAGGATCCGGGGCGCCGGTGACTCTCAGGAGGTGAGCGCGTGTTCGCGCCTCGCTGCCCGAAGATGGGGCGAGGGCTACGGCAGCCACCGCGGACGCGCGCTCGTTCCTCCGTTGTCCCGCGCCGGGAGCGTCGCCAGGGTGGCGCTCCCGGCGCGCCTTCAGCGCACGATTCGGAACGTGCTGCCGCCGAGCAGCTTCCCGTACCGGCTCGCCTTGCGCGCTCCGAAACCGGGGAAGACGTACCACCGGTAGAGCGCGGGCACGAGCCGGAGCCGGCGCGTGTCGAACGTCCATGAGCCATGCAGGCGCAGGCTCGTCGCCGCGGGCCAGAGGCTCAGCACCTTGCGCTTGCCGCGGAAGAGCTGGACGTTGTAGTAGGTGGCATGCGGCACCGACGCCCAGCGCAGCAGCGGCGGCGACCGCAACCGAGCGCCGTCGCTCGGAGCGAAGAGGGCCCGCGGCACCGCGAGTGCCCGCACCGCAGTCGTGTTGCCGGCCTGGTCGGCGCCGAGCAGCGTGTAGCGGTAGCGCATCCCGTTGCGCAGACCGCGGTCGGTGAAGGTGCGACCGGAGCCTCTGTAGACAGTCGTCTCGGCGCCCTTCGCCCCGGTCTTGCGACGAACGACGAAGGACGCCGTGTCGGCCGACGCGCTCCAGCGAAGGGTGACGACCTGGTTGCCGAACGTCGTCCGAACCGCACCGAGCTTCGGCGGGGTGGAGTCGTAGCGGATCGCGACCGCCTTCGAGGCTGCATTGCCGGCCGCGTCCCGGCAGGTTCCCGCGAGCGCCGCGGCCTGGGCGTCCGGCCCGCTGTAGGTGGCCGACGAGCAGTTCGCGAGGCCTGAGAGGTCGTCGCTGCCGCCGACCGCGAGCTTGACCGGCCGGTTGTACCACCCGTTCGCATCGGGCGGACGCTCGGGGGCGACGTTCACCGCGGGCGGGGTCGCGTCGTAGCGGAGCGCGAACGAGCCGGAGCCCGTCAGGCCGGCCTTGTCGGTACAGCTGCCGCCGACGGCCGTGCTCTTCGTGTCCGGGCCGCTGAAGCCCGCCGACGTACACGATGCGATGCCCGAGCCGCCGTCCGAGCCGCTGAACCCTACGGAGAGCGGCGCGTTGTACCAGCCGTTCGCGTCCGGCCCGCGGCTGGGTGAGGCGTCGGTGACGCTCGGGGGCGTCTTGTCGATCTTGAAGATCGGATTGATCGAGGCTCCGCCCTCGGCACCGGTGACCGAGCAGGACAGTTGGTGCGTGCCCTCGCTCGTGAGCGCGGCCGGCGCGCAGCCGGTAACCGAGTCGTACGTGCCGGTGAGCTGGAACTGCACGTTCACGTTCGTGACCCACCAGCCGTTGCTGCCGGCCGTGCCCGAGCTGACGACGACGGTGATCGCCGGCGGCGTGGCAACAGCGGACGCCGGCAACGAGGCGACGAGCGTCGCCAGGAGGCCTGCGACAGTGAGGATCCGGCCGACGCTCATGCACGCCCCAGGTCGCGGCGGTAGCGGAATGCCAGGGCGAGGAAGCCTCCGCTCGCCGCCACCAACGTGACCAGCGCAAGCGCGGCGAGGAAGAGCGCACGTCGGTCGGTCGCGGGCGCCACGACGTCGCCCGGCCGCACGCGGGGCAGCGAGAGGGCGAGTACGTCGGCGCGGCGAGGGGTCGTCGTCGGGATCACGTGCGGCTTGGCGACCTTGGCCCGGGGCGTGCGTGTTGGCGCCTTGGGTGGGACGAGTGCAGACGCCGGGGGCGTCGACAACGTCGCGACGATGGTCGGGCGGCCGACGGCGGCGGTGACGCGCGTCGTCTGGGTGCTTCGACGCACGGCCGGGGGCGCGGGCGCAGGGGCGGCGCCGTACGCGTCGGGCTGCGGCGGACCCCGCCGCCGCCGGAAGGACTCGGGTCGGGAGTCGGCGGGGCCGCGGCAACGGTCCCCACGAGGGCGAGGCCGGCGAGCGTCGCGGCAAGCAGCGCAGCGACGTGTCGGGCAGAAAGCCCCCCGAGCTCCCCTGTGCCACAGCCTCTCATCGACAAGCCCCCCTGCTCGTCTTCGCCTGGGAAGGTACCTCGCCGGTGGCCAATGTCAACGTGAGCGGGCCGGCCGGCCCCTTCGGACCGGCCGGCTGCTCGTGCGTCACAGCTGGAACTGCAGCGCCAGCTGATGGGTGCGGTTCCGATTCAGCGCGGCTGCGAGCGAGCCCGCCGCGTTGAGCTGGAAGACCGACCCACCCGCGCCGGAGCTCCACACCGACGTCGGGCTGTTGTCGTTCGACGGTGCCAGCTGGATCGCCTGCGACCCGGCCGAGCCGAGCTGACGGCTGAGTGCCGACTGCCCGAGCGCCTGGATCCCGATCCCGTCGCACCCGCAGCGGGAGCTGCCGAGCTGGAACTGCGCACCGATCTGCTTCGTCCAGTTGGCGTTGGAGGCGATCGCCGCGGAGCCGACGATGTTCGCCTGCGTCACCGAGCCGGCCGAGCCGGGGCTGCCGACGCGGAGCGGGCTGTTCTCGTTGCTCGCTCCTGCCTGCAGCGCCGCGGAGTAGGCGCCTGCACCCTGGCCGTTCCACGCCTGCTGGCCGAGCGCCTGGATCCCGATCCCGGCCCCGCCCAGCTGCGACTGTGCGCCGAGCTGGAAGGTGCTGTTGTGGTTCGTCGCCGTGGCGAGCGAGCCGACCGCATTCACCTGCGTGACGCGGCCGTCGTCGCCCCAGCTGCCGACGCGGATCGGGCTGTTCGAGTTCCCGCCCGCCGAGCAACCGCACGGCGAGTGGGGGAACGCCTGCACCGCGACCGAGTCCGCGCGCGCGCCCTGGAAGTTGGACGCGTGCTGGCCGAGGGCCTGGATACCGATGCCGTCTGCGCACCCGCACTCCCGACCGCCGACCTGGCTCTGGCCGCCGAGCTGGAAGGTGCCGTTGTCGTTCGAGGCGATCGCAGCGGAGCCGGCGATGTTCGCCTGCGTGACGCTGCCGCCGCCGCCGGGGCTGCCGACGCGGATCGGAGCGTTCGTGTTCGACGCGCCGAGCTGGTAGGCGGCAGAGCCGGCCGAGGCGCCCTGGAAGTTCAGCGCCTTCTGGTCGATCGTCTGGATCCCGATCCCACTCCCGCCCTGCTGGCTCTGGAGGCCCAGCTGGCCGGTGTGGTTGTCGTTGGTCGCCGCGGCGAGCGAACCGACCGCATTCACCTGCGTGACGCGGCCGTCGTTGCCGTAGCTGCCGACGCGGATCGGGTTGTTGGTGTTCCCGCCGGCCGCGCAGCCGCACGGCGAGTGGGGGAACGCCTGGACGGCGGCCGAGTTGGCGTGCGCACCCTGAGCGCTCAGCGACGTCTGCTCGAGCGTCTGGATGCCGGTGCCGTCGTTACAGCCGCACTCCCGCCCGCCGGCCTGGCTCTGGCCGCCGAGCTGGAAGGTGCCGTTGTCGTTCGAGGCGATCGCAGCGGAGCCGGCGATGTTCGCCTGCGTGACGCTGCCGCCGCCGCCGGGACTGCCGACGCGGATCGGAGCGTTCGTGTTCGACGCGCCGAGCTGGTAGGCGGCAGAGCCGGCCGAGGCGCCCTGGAAGTTCAGCGCCTTCTGGTCGATCGTCTGGATCCCGGTGCCACTGCCGCCGCCGACCTGGCTCTGGCCGGCCGCCTGCAGCGTCCCGTTGTGATTCGCCGCGACTGCGGTCGAGAGGACGGCGTTCGTCTGGCTGACGCTGCCGTCGCTCCCGGAGCTGCCGACGCGAATCGGCATGTTCACGTTCGAGGCGCCGAGCTGGGTCGCGGACGACCCGGCGAATGCGCCCTGCGCGCTGCCGGCAGACTGCGTCGCCGTCTGGACGCCCGTTGACGCGCCGGCGCACCCGCAGGTGCCCGTGCCCGTCTGGTGCTGGAGGTCCAGCTGCTTGGTCTCGTTCGCGTTGGACGCGATCGCGGCCGAGCCGACGACGTTCGACTGCGTCACCGCACCGTTGTCACCGGGGCTCAGGACGCGGACGCCGATGTTCACGTTCTTCGGCGCGACCTGGGTCGCCGACGATCCGGCACCCGCGGCCTGCGTGCTCGAGGCCGACTGGTCTGCGGTCTGGATCCCGGTGCCCGACCCTGCGCCGGTCTGGCTCTGACCGGATCCCTGGGTCGTGCTGTTCCCGTTCGTCGCCGCGGCGAGCGAGCCGACGGCGTTCGTCTGAGTCACCGCGCCACCCGAGCCGGAGCTGCCGACGCGGATGTCGAGGTTGACGTTCTTCGGCGCGACCTGGGTCGCGGTCGAGTGCGACCCGGCCAGCTGGGTGTTGGCCGCCGACTGGTCGGCCGTCTGGATCCCGGTCGAGCTGCCGGCACAACCGCACCCGCCCGCCCCGGCCTGGGTCTGGCCGGAACCCTGGGTCGTGCTGTTGCCGTTCGCCGCCGCGGCCAATGAGCCGACGGCGTTCGTCTGCGTCACCGCGCCGCCCGAGCCGGAGCTCCCGACCCGAATCGGCAGGTTGACGTTCGACGCGCCGTACTGGCTCGCCGCGGACAGCGCACCCGCCAGCTGCGTGTTCGAGGCGGACTGGTCGGCAGTCTGGATGCCGGTCCCGCCGGGCCCGAGCTGCGTCTGACCCGCCAGCTGGGTCGTCGAGTTCCCGTTCGTCGCCAGCGCCGCAGAGCCGGCGGCGTTGGTCTGGGTGACCGCGCCGTCGTTCCCGGGGCTGAGCACCCGAACGGAGATGTTCGTGTTGCTCGGTTGGACTTGCGTCGCCGTCGAGGTCGCCGTCGCTCCTTGCGCGCTCGTCGCGTCCTGGTCGGCCGTCTGCACTTCTGCAGCGGTCGCCGTGGTCGCGGCAGCGAGCAGCAGCGTCAGCATCCCGACAACGAGCACAAGCAGTCGTCTGGGCATTCGCTTCTCCTCTTGCGTCGTTGATCGCGCCGGGAGTGCCCCGGCGCACGGCGTGAAGAAGCAGCCCGGCTACCCGGGGCGGTCTCGCCTCCGCGAGTCCGGCGCGCGCGGGCGACTCGCCGGGAGGGCCCGGAGCCAACGGGCCAGCGGCGGAGTCCCCAGCAGGAGCGCACCGACGAGGATCGCGAGGCCAGTTCCCCCGGCTGAGCCGGTGCCGGAGGTGGCCGACGCGACGGACATCTGGGAGGCCGGCCCGAAGGGCGCCGGCACGCGGGCGGGGACCCGGTGCGGCTTGCCTCGTACGGGCGGGCGCGCCTCCGGCCGCCGCTGCGGGCCGGCGGTGCTGCGCGCCACGGGCAGTGCGGCCGCAGGCGCAGAAGGCGATGCTGCGAAGGACAAGAGGACGACTGGCGTGGGCGATGCGTGCGGGGGCGCGCTCGGGCGGTGCGCCGGCCGGGGCTGGTGGAGCGTGACGGGCTCGGGCGCAGCGCCGCGGGTGGAGGGCGATACCGGCCCGATACCGCTCACGTCGATGGCAGAGCTGAGCGGAAGGAGCTCGACGAACGCCGGCGCGAGTGGCGTCGGCGGAGCAGGCGGGCTCGACAGCGGAGACACGATCGGGATGCTGAGCGGAGGCGCCGGCGGTGGCGGCGGAACGCCCTGGATCGCGCTATGAACGGTCTCCGCGACGCTCGACGCGACGCTCTGCGCGATGGTGGAGATCGTCTGGGTCACGGGCCCGTCGTCACCCGGGCTGAGGATTCTGATCGAGAACGCCGTGTTGCAGCCGGCGCACGACGCCGACGGCGCCGCGTCAGCAGCACAGGACCAGCGCCAGTCCCAGAGCCACGTGTCTCCGGGGAGATTCGATGGGGCAACCGAGCTCTCCTGCTGTGAATCGCCACCACAATCCCACGTCCACGTCCAGGTCCAGGTCAGATCCAGATTGGACGGCGATTGCATTGGCGGTTGCGCAGTCGGTGCGGGCGAATTCGCGGGAGAATTGATACTGCCGGAATTCCCACTCTGATACTGCGTGCTCACGACCGCCGGATCGGGTGTCGGAGCCGTCCCAGGCGCCGCTGACGGCTCGGCGGACGCCGGCTCCTCGCCCTCGACCGGGGCGGCCGTTGGCGTGGTTGCGGGCGGCGCGGGCGTTGCGGCCGGCGCTGCTGCGGGCACCTGGGAGGCGACCGGCGCCGAGGCGGACGGAGACGGATCCGGGGAGATCGTCTCCGCGCCGACGGTCGATACCACCTGCGATATCGCCGCACCGGCGTCCGCCCCGGCGCTGATCGGGGACGACTGCTGCGGCCCCTCGGCGGCGACCAGCGCGGCTGCGGCGACGTGCACGGCCTCGTCGACGGAGGTCGGGGCAGGAAGAACAACGGGCGCCTCGACCGCCAGGGCCGCCGCCTGAGCGACGTCCACGGGCAGCTCGACCCCGTCGTCGGCGTTCGCGACGCCCGGAAAGGCGAGCACGATCGCCGCAGTGGTGCCGAACGCTGCCGCGCATGCGCGGCAGCGCAAGGACCGCTTCCCCCGACTCGACCCAATCATCCCACCTGGGAAATACCCATCCCGACTGTAGTCCATACGAAAATGCAGCGAACAAAGCTGGTGCTTTCGAGATGGAAATGTTACGCTCGCCGCGGCGATGTGCAGCAAGAATGCGGTGCGGAACTGTGTCGACGCAAGACGCGAGCGGACGATCGAGTCCCATCTGCCCTTGGTCCGGCGACTCGCCCGCCGCTACGCGGGTCGCGGCGAGAGCTTCGAGGATCTCGTCCAGGTCGGGTCGCTGGCTCTCGTCAGCGCCGTCGACCGCGTTCCGACGGAGCGCGCCTCGACACTGACGGCATACGTCGCCCGGTGTGTCGAGGGGGAGATCCGCCGGCACCTTCGCGATCGCTCGTCGGTCGTCCGCGTCCCGCGGCGCGTCCGGGCCGAACGGGCGGGTGACGCGCTGGTCACCGACGACGAAGCCGTGCTCGAGCTCGCCTGCGACGAGCGGGCGGAGGATCTTGCACTCTCGCGCGCTCTCGTCACGTCCGCCGCGCGCTGCCTGGACGGGCGCGAGCGTCGCGTGGTCGCGCTTCGCTACTTCCTCGACCTGAGCCAGGCGGAGGTCGGCGACGCGGTCGGCGTGTCGCAGGTGCAGGTCTCGCGGCTGCTCCGTGGCGCCAACGACAAGATGCGCGCGCGGCTCGAGCACGACGCGCCCTGGTAAGCATGCGGGTCCGGCGCTACGCTGGCGGCATGGCGTCGGTCGCTCGCCGCCGCCCCGCCGACTCCGACGGGGCGAAGCCCGACACCCGCTCCGGCTCGAGCAGGAGCGGCCGCCTGCTGCTGCGTATGCCGGCACCGTTGCACGACGAGCTCTCCCGTCGGGCGGAGCGCCAGGGGATGAGCCTCAATCAGCTGATCGTGCGGACGCTGTCGACGTCGGTCGGCGAGGCCGAGCCGCCGCCCGAGCAGGGCCGCGCGCCCAGGCTGCTCGGGGTCGCGCTGGTCGTGAACCTCGTGGTCGTCGCGCTCGCGGGCGCCGCCGCGGTCGGCCTGCTCGTGCTGGCCTGGTCCGCCGGGATCTGATCAGCCGCCGAGGCCGGGAAGCACCGGCGGTAGCGGCGGTACCGGCAGTGTCGCCGGCGGCACGACAGTGATCGCAGGGATCGAGGGCAGCTCGACCGGCGGTAGCTCGACCGGGACGAGGGCGGTCACCGGCGCCGCCAGGTCGCCGAGTGCTGCGCCAGGGTCGAGCTCAGGTGTCGAGACGGCCGGGAGCGAGACCGTCTTCGGTACGGCCGGCTGTGCGACCGGCGCGCCCCGGGGGGCCGGAAGCGGGCTCGACTCGACGGCGCCGGGCGCCGGCTGCGGAGTGGGTGCAGGCTGAGCGCTCGCCGGGTTCGCTGCGGGTGAAGGCGGCTTGCCCACGACCGGCGTCGATCGTGTCCGGGCCGGCGCGGCCGGCTGGACGGAGACGATGCGGGCGTAGGGCGCGCGCGGCTGCTTCGCCGCCGCCGGAGCCCGGTGTTGGCCCACCCGCTGCGAGACGACGCTCGCCGGCGGCGACGCGGTCGCACCAGGATCGGCGGCGGCAGCGCGCGGCGCGCCGCCGGCCGAGACTACGAGGCCGATCGCCAGCGCCCCTGCCGCCCCGGCGGCACGAACGGCGGGGCCGGCGACTCCGCCGCCGCCGAGCCAGTCCGCCCACCCGGTCAGCCAGCCCGGCAGGGTCACGACCGGCGCGCTGGGCGCGAGGCGGGAGCGCAGGGCACGGCGCGCACGGAAGAGGAGCATCTGCACCGCCGCGACGCTGAGGTCGAGCTCGTCGCCGATCTCGGCGTACGACAAGCCGCCGATCTCCCGCAGCACGACGACCGCCCGCTGCCGCTCCGGCAGCTCGAACAGGGCCGCGCGGATCTCACGGACGGTAGGGCCCTCGGCCGCGAGCCGCTCGTCCGCGACCTCGGCGAGCGCTGCCTCCTCGGGGCGCCGCGCACGTGCGCTGTAGCGGCGGCGGCGCGTGTTCTCGGCGATCGCGAACAGCCACGCGCGCGGCTCGCGCGGCAGGTCGCCGCCGATCCACGCCCGGTAGGCGTCGAGGAACGCGGTCTGCGTCACCTCCTCCGCCTCGTAGCGGTCACCGGTCGCGCGGAGTGCAGCGCGGAAGATCTCGGCGCGGTGGCGCCGGTAGAGCCGGTCGAACGATCGCCGGCGATCCTGGACGGTGTACGGCGCCATCGCGTCTCCAACGACTGCGATGCCCATCCGGGTGCTCCCTTACGCCTCCCAGGGGTCGCCGCCGGCGCCGGGAGCGTCGCCGCCGCGCCT
Organism: uncultured Gaiellaceae bacterium; assembly: GCA_963808915.1. Taxonomy (GTDB): domain Bacteria; phylum Actinomycetota; class Thermoleophilia; order Gaiellales; family Gaiellaceae; genus CAVTBT01. The sequence goes on from CAWEHJ010000004.1 coordinate 459,654, forward strand.
GCGCCACAGCCGTCGGCGCCGCGGCGGCTCGACCGTGTCCTCGATCGAGACGGCCGGCTGCACGCCGGTCTCCTCGGCCGGCAGCGCCGTGACGACCGTGTGGAACTCGGCGGCGTCGGGCCCGCGGAGGACGGTCTGCTCGACCGGCGGTACGTACCAGGCCGGGCTGCCGGGCTCCGGGAGCGGCGGCGCGACGTCGTCGAGGCGCCAGCGCCGCTGCTTCGCGAACGCGGCCCACTCGGAGAGCGCGACGAGCAGCCACGCACCGGCCATCACGGCTCCGATCCACACCGCGTCGAGGTCGGCCAGCGCGGCGATCGCGGCGACGGCGATGAGGAAGGCGGTCTCGAGGATCAGGCGCGGCACCATCACGGGACGCGGCAGAGGAGGCGGTGGCGCGATGCCGGCGAACGGCGCCTCGGGCCTGCTCCCGTTCGCGCCCTGCCATTCGTCCGGGTCGAGCTCGGCGGTCTGGCCGAGGCCGGTCCGGATCTCGGTCAGCTCACGCCGCAGGTCGGACGCCAGCGGGCGGAGCGCGGCGAGCTCCGCCTCGAGCTCGTGCACGAGGTCGCGGGACGAGGCCAGCTCCCGCTCGAGGTCGTGCCGCTCCGGCTGCTCCCCCATCGCCTCCAGTATGCCGTCGCCGCGGGACGGGGCAGTCGAACGACTCGCCGGCGCTCAGGCGACCGGCGGAGGCTCGTGCATCGAGTCGATCGCCTCCTGGGCGCGCTCGTGCACCTTCCTGCGCCGCTCCTCGAGCGAGGTCGGCTCCGCGTCGGGCGCCGGCTCCTCCGGCCGCGACTCGGCCACTGCGGCGCGGAGCTCGGCCGCGGGATCGGGCGGCGCCGGAGCCGGCACGGGTGCGCGCCGCCGGCCTGTCAGCGCCCGCAGCAGAGCGGCGAGGCCGAGACCGCCGGCCAGCCAGGCGAGACCCTTGCGCATGCGGCGATGCTACCCTGCCGGAGCTTCCTGCCATCGCCTCGCGTCTCCCGTTCCCGGAGCCGCCTCCCGGCGTGGCCGCCTAAGACCGAAGGAAGGAGAGTCGAGGGAACGTGACCGACTACGAGATTCTGCTCATGCTGGACCCCGAGCTCGCCGAGGAGCGCCAGGCGGAGGTCGTCGCGCGCATCAAGAGCCTCGCCGAGAAGGGCGGCGGCACCTGGGACGGGCACGACGCCTGGGGCCGGCGCCGGCTCGCGTACGAGATCGACCACAAGACCGACGGCGTCTACCACCTGATCCACCTGACGTGCGAGCCCGAGACGCTGGACGAGATCTCGCGCGTCCTCAAGATCGACGACGGCGTCATGCGGCACCTCGCGACGCGTCGGATCGAGGGCAGCCAGATCGGCACGCCGTCCGCCCGAGCCCGTAGCGGTCGGCGTCCCGGAGCGCGAGGATGCGGTCGAGACTCGAGTCCGCGCCCGCAGAGGAGGAGGAGTAACCAGTGGCAACAATCAACAGCGTCGTGCTCGTCGGCAACCTGACCCGCGACCCCGAGCTTCGGCACACGTCGTCCGGAATGGCCGTCTGTTCGCTGCGGATCGCGGTGAACACGCGCCGCAAGGACGCGGCGACCGGCGAGTGGGGCGAGAAGCCGAACTACTTCGACGTCACCGTCTGGGGCCAGCAGGGCGAGAACTGCGCGCAGTACCTCGCCAAGGGCCGCCAGGTCGGCGTCCAGGGCCGGCTCGAGTGGCGGGAGTGGGACGCGCAGGACGGGACGAAGCGGCAGGCCGTCGAGGTCGTCGCCGACAGCGTCCAGTTCCTCGGCAGCCGCACCGAAGGCGAGGGCGGGCAGCAGTTCGTGCCGGCCGGCGCCACGCGGCCGCCGACGACTTCACCTCGACGCCGACCGGCGGCCGACGACGACATTCCGTTCTAGGGAGGATCCGCATGGCTCAGAAGACCCAGACGCGCAAGCGTCCGAGCTCGTCGGTCGCCCCCGGGCGGCGGAAGAGCTGTCACTTCTGCAAGGACAAGGTGCAGGAAGTGGACTACAAGAACGTGAACCAGCTTCGGCGCTACATCTCGGAGAAGGGCAAGATCCGCAACCGCCGCATCAGCGGCGCGTGCCGGCGCCACCAGCGCCAGGTCGCCGTCGCCGTCAAGCGGGCCCGCGAGATCGCGCTGCTGCCCTACGTCTCGGGCTAGGACGATGGAAGTCATCCTGCTCACCGACGTCGAGAAGGTCGGGCTCCGCGGCGAGGTGGTCAACGTCGCCCGCGGCTACGCCCGCAACTTCCTGCTCCCGCGCAAGCTCGCCGAGACCGCGACACCCGGCCGGGTGGCCGAGGTCCGGCGGATCGAGGGCGAGCGCGCTCGACACGAGGCCCGCTCCCACGAGCAGGCGCGCGAGATCGCGGACGTGCTCTCGCAGACGGTGCTCCGCTTCGACGTGAAGGCCGGCCCAACGGGCTCGCTGTTCGGCTCTGTCACGCCGACCGACATCGCGGACGAGCTCTGGCGCACCCGCAAGATCAGGGTCGACCGGCGCAAGATCGGGATCGACCTGATCAAGCGCATCGGCCGCTTCAGCGTCCCGATCCAGGTCTTCGAGGACGTCACGGTCGAGGTCAAGACGCTGGTCGTGCCCGAGGGCGGCGAGCTGCCGCCCGAGGAGGAGCTCGCGGCGCTCGAGGCCGCGGAGGCGGCGGAGGCCGCCGAGGCCGAGGCCGCCCGGGCGGAGGCCGCAGCCGCCGACGCGGCGCTGGCGGCCGAGCTTGCCGAAGCCGACGAGGAGGAGCTCGTCGAGGAGGCCCCGGACGCCGACGAGGCCGCCGAGCCTTCCTCGCAGGCCGCCGCAGTGGCTGACGGCGAGGGCGAGGAGCCCGGCGCCGAGAGCGTCACCGAGCTCGTAGCAAGATTCCACACGGCTCTCCACAGGGGTGTGGAGAGCCGTGTGCGCTTCTCGCTCGTAGCGCCTTTTTCCTGGAAACAACTTCCTCGGTCCGCTGGGGACAAGTCGTCCACCGCTGGGGATAGCATGCGAACATGTGTTCTTTTCCCCTGCACAGACAGGGCTTTTCCGAAGGGAACACGGCTTGACAGGCGGTGTTGATTGGAGCCCATGAGCGCCGCTCCGGTCGCGTCTGCTCCCGTCCCCCCGCAGAACCTCGAGGCCGAGGAGTCGGTCCTCGGGGCGATGCTCCTCTCCCCGGGCGCGATCGGGGCGGTCTCAGAGATCCTCGATGCCGGCGACTTCTACCGCGGCAGCCATGGCACGATCTACCGCTCGGCGCTGGCGCTCGTACGGCAAGCGGCGAGCCGGTCGACGCGATCACGCTCGTCGACGAGCTCGAACGTCGCGGCGAGCTCGAGCAGGTCGGCGGCCGCGGGCGCATCCACGAGCTCGCCGCGCTCGTGCCGGCGACCGCGAACGCCGCGCATTACGCCCGCATCGTCGCCGAGATGGCGACGCTGCGCGGCCTCGTCCGCGCGGGCCAGGAGATCGCCCGGCTCGGCCAGGAGCGCCCCGGCGACACGATCGACCTCGTCGACCAGGCGGAGCAGATCGTCTTCGAGCTCGCGCAGCAGCGCGTCACAGGCGACTTCTCGCACATCGAGCAGCTGCTGAAGGAGAGCTTCGAGCGGATCACGCAGCTCTACGAGGCCGGCGCCGACGTGACCGGGATCCCGACCGGGTTCCGCGAGCTCGACAAGCTGACCTCGGGCTTCCAGCCCGGCAACCTGATCATCGTGGCCGCGCGACCGTCGATGGGGAAGTCGGCGCTCGCGCTCTGCTCGGCGACGAACCTCGCCGTCCGGCACGAGCTGCCTGTCGCGCTCTTCACGCTCGAGATGTCGAAGTCCGAGGTGACGCAGCGGATGATGTGCAGCGAGGCCAAGGTCGAGTCCCAGCGCCTCCGCACCGGCAAGCTCTCCGCCGACGACTGGCCGAGGCTGACGGCCGCCTGCGACAAGCTGATGAAGGCGCCGATCTACGTCGACGACACCGGCTCGATCACGATGATGGAGCTGCGCTCGAAGGCGCGCCGGCTCAAGTCGCGCGAGCCGGGCCTCGCGCTGATCATCGTCGACTACCTGCAGCTGATGACCTCGGGCGCGAGCGCCGAGAACCGGGTGCAGGAGGTCTCGCAGATCTCACGCAACCTGAAGGTGCTGGCGCGCGACCTCGAGGTGCCGATCCTGGCCCTCTCGCAGCTCTCGCGCGCGGTCGAGCAGCGCCACGACAAGCGGCCGATCCTCTCCGACCTGCGCGAGTCCGGGTCGATCGAGCAGGACGCCGACCTCGTCGCGTTCGTCTATCGCGACGAGTACTACAACGGCGAGGAGTCCGACCAGCAGGGGCTGGCCGAGGTGATCGTCGCCAAGCACCGGAACGGGCCCACCGACATGGTGAAGCTGTCGTTCCTGAAGCGGTACGCGAAGTTCGCGGACCTGGCGGGAGCGTCGTAAGCGAGCGGGGGAGGAGGAGAACGGCCGGGATGATGGAGCAGACGATCTGGGTGTCGCCGCGCGCGACCGCGTTCACGGCGGTGTGCGAAGCCTGCGCCGAGCAGCAGCTCGGGGCTGACAACTGGCTCTCGTCGACGGTGGCGGGGACGCTCCGCCTCGACGCAGATCACGGCAGCCTCAGCTGCGCGCGCGGTCACGTGCTCCGGATCGAGCGCGCGAACCACGTGCCGATCGGCGCCTTCTAGGGAGGAGGAGCCGGAAGGCCTGGCGCCATCAGGTTGCCGCCGTTCGAGCGGCTAGGTTGTCGTCGGGATGACGATCGACGGCCTCGACCACGTCCAGCTCGCGGCGTCGTCCGGCTGCGAGGACGATGCCCGGCGGTTCTTCGGCGACCTGCTCGGCCTCGCCGAGCTCGAGAAGCCCGAGTCGCTCCGCGCTCGCGGCGGCGTGTGGTTCGCGATCGGCGAGCACCAGCTCCACGTCGGCGTCGAGGGCGGCTTTTCGCCGGCCCGCAAGGCGCACCCGGCCCTCCGCGTCCGCGGGCTCGACGAGCTCGCCGCGCGGCTCGCGGCCGCCGGCGTCGAGCCGCGCTGGGACGACGACCTGCCGGGCTGCCGCCGCTTCTACGTCGACGACCCGTTCGGCAACCGGATCGAGTTGGTGGAACGGAGCGGGTCTGCCGATGATCCGGTGAGATGAGCCGGCTCGATAGGCTGCGCGCCGTGGAGCCCGTCGGGGTCGCCGAGACCGCCGAGCGTCTGCGAACCGCAGGCGGCGGCTACGAGGTCGTGCACCGCTCGAGCGGGCTCGAGCTCGGCGTCTACGTGCTCGTTGCGCCCGAGGCCGACCGGCAGCAGCCACACGACTACGACGAGGTCTACGTCGTGCTCGAGGGCTCGGGCGTGCTCGAGGTCGAGGGCGAGCGGACGCCGCTCCGCGAGGGCGAGGCGCTCTTCGTCCCGGCCGGAGCCGACCACCGCTTCACCGCCTACGAGCAGCTCGCGCTGTTCGTGATCTTCAACGGCCCGTACTCGGGCTGACGGGAGCGCCATGGCCGTGGTCGTGGTCGGCGCGGGCGTCATTGGCCTCGCTGCGGCGCGTGGGCTCGCGCAACGCGGCCTGGAGACGATCGTGCTCGAGCGTTTCCGGCTCGGGCACACCCGCGGCTCGAGCCACGGCCGGTCGCGGATCTTCCGACTCTCGTATCCCGACGAGGAGGACGTGCGGCTCGCCCAGGAAGCGCTGGCGCTCTGGCGGGAGCTCGAACGGGAGGCGGGCGAGGAGCTGCTCGTCACCACGGGCCTGCTCGACTCTGGACCCCACGCCGACGGCAACGAAGCAGCGCTGACCGCTTGCGAGGTCGCGTTCGAGCGGCTGACCGAGGCCGAGGTCGCGGGACGGTTCGGGATGACGCTGCGCGGCTCGTCCCTGTTCCAGCCTGACGGCGGCATCCTCCTGGCCGATCGGTGCGTGGCCGCGTTCGCCGCGGGCGCGCGGGCGGCGGGAGCCGAGATCCGTGAGGAGACGGTCGTGACGGCGATCGAGCCCGGCGGCGACGCCGTGCGCCTCGAGACGAGCGCCGGCCCGCTCGAGGCGGAGGCGGTCGTCGTGACCGCCGGCGCCTGGGCGCCGGGCCTGCTCGACACTGCGGGGATCGAGCTCGACGCGGTGCCGACCCGCGAGACCGTCGTCTACGTGCGACCCGAGCGCGAGCGACCGGTGACCCCGCTCGCGGCCGAGCTCGAGCCTGGGCGGATGGCGTACGCACTCGCGGCGCCAGGGGTCGGGATCAAGGGCGCGCTGCACCAGGTCGGGCCGGTCACCGATCCCGACGACGAGGGGACGCCGTCCAGGCACCTCGCCGCGGAGGCAACCGAATGGATCCGCGCGGTCTACGGCGACGCCGAGCCCGTCGGCGTCGAGACGTGCTTGTACACCAACCGGCCTGACGACCGCTTCGCCCTCGAGCGACACGGCCGCGTGATCGTGGGCTCCGCCTGCAGCGGCCACGGATTCAAGTTCGCGCCGACGACGAGCGCGCGGCTCGCGGCGCTGGTCGCCGAGGCGCTGGCCTAGGCCATCGGGACCTGGCGCAGCACCCGCGGCTCGATCCGATCGAGGACCTCCGTGAGGCTGTCACCGGTCGCGGTGATGCCGTGGTTCCGCAGGCCGATCACCGCGTGGGCGGGATCGGGCTCGCGGGCGATCAGCTCGGCGACCGACTCGGCGAGCTCCTGCGTGCCGCAGGGGTAGTTGATCTCGGTCGCGGCGATGCCCTCCACCCACGCGTGGACGTGGAGGATCGCGCCGACGTCCGGGTGCTCGCGGTAGATCATCCAGTGCTCGATCGCGTCGACCGAGACCCGCCGCGGCTCGATGCCCGGCGGCACGCTCAGGATCATCCTGGAGTTCTTGGGGTCGTAGCCGGTGACGAGGAGGATGTCGCGGCCCGGGGTCTCGAGCCGGGACTTGTCGACGCCGCTCGCGCTCATCCAGAAGCGGGTGTCGTCCTTTCGCGCGGAAAGGTTGCCGTACGACAGCCCGCCCACGCCGTAGAGGCGCATCACGTGCCGAAGGTCGCGCTCGTCGAGGAGCTCCTCGATCGGGAAGGGCGCAGGCAGCAGGTCGAGGTCGCCCATGCGCGCTCCCGCCGCCTTGATGTCCTCGGTGACCTCGTCCCCGTCCCAGAGCTCCGGCTCGAGGTCGGTGCGGAAGTCGTTGTCGATCACGAGCTTCGACTGCGCCAGCGGCAGCAGCCGCGCGACGGTTTCGTCCGGATCGTCGGAGACACCGTAGTGGCCGCGCTCCATCGTCGTGAACCAGACGCCCTTGCCCTCCACGCGCAGGAGCACGATGTTCGCGAGCGAGCGGACGAGCAGCGGATAGCTCGCCTTCAGCACCTCGTCGGGCTCCTCGGGTAGCTCGTAGAGCGTGGCCGAGTAGGTGCCCTTCGAACGTCGTCGGAAGGCTTTCGGGGCGGCCGGATCGACGAGGTTCAAGACGAGGTCGGCGTCGGAGACGTCGTCGCCGCGATCCCACCCTTCGCGCTCGAGCGCGTCCGCCATCGAAGCGGCAAAGCGGCCGAGCGACTCGGAGGTCGCCTGCCCTGCGATCACGTACTTCATGGGGGCTAGCTTACTTACCGGCGACCGACGAGACGTACGCGGCCACGTTGCGGATCTCGAGCGGCGTGAGTGCGGTGTCGAACGCCGGCATCTTGCCCTTGCCGTTCGTGACGCGGTCCACGATCAGGTCGAAGCTCGGCTTCACCTCGTCGAGATCGGGGCCGATGACACCGCCGCGGCCGATCTCGCCCGACTGCGTGTCGGCGAGTGCGTGGCAGTTGCTGCAGCCCTGCTCGATGTAGACGATGTGGCCCGCGCGAGCGTCCGCCTGGCCGGCGGGGCTCGATGCGTTCGTGTCGCCGCCGGCTGCACTCCCGCCGCCTGCGCCGCCGCCGGAGCCCCCGCCGCAGCCGCTCACGGCAAGGGTCAGGAGGACGAGCAGCACGGGGAGCACGCGCACGGGGCGACTGTACTCCATCGATCGCCGGAGTCCTATGTGCCCGAGGCCTGTTCGATGTAGGCGGCGACGTTCTCGATGTCCTGTGGCGAGAGCGAGTCGCCGAAGCCCGGCATCGTCCCCTTGCCGTTCTTCGTCACCTCGAGGATCGTCGCCCGGTCGGGCGGGTTGTCGTCGAAGTTCGGGCCGGGAATGCTGGTGGCCGGGTTGCCGCCGAGCTTGTGGCAGTTGTTGCAGCCCTCGGTGACCCAGATGATGCTGCCGGCGTCGGCATCGCCGGACGAGGCGCCGCCGCTCGTCGTGACCGGGCCGGTCGTCGCCCCCGTCTGCGTCGAGCCGGAGGTGCTGCTGCCGCTGCCGCCGCCGCCGCCGCATCCCGCGGCCGCAAGGGTCAGCGCCGCCAGCAGGATCGGAAGCGTCCGCACCCGCGGCATCTAACCCGAGATCGCAGGGTGGAGACAACCCCCAACGTGAGCAATCATGGGAAGAGGTTGCGTTCCGCAGGCATCACGAGATCCTGGCCGGAGCCGGCGCCACGTAGATCGACGCCGCGAACGATCGCCGCGGGGACGGCGGCGGTCTTTCCGAGCACGAGCTCGGCCGCGCCGGCGAGCTCGTCCGCGACCGCGATCTGCGTCGACTGGAGCTCGTAGCCGGCGCCGTCGACGGTGCCTCTGAGGTCGAGCAACGGCGTCAGCCCCGCGACTCCCAGCGCGACATCGGTCGTGCCCTGGCGCCACGGCCGGCCGAAGGAGTCGCTGACAATCACGCCGACGTCTGCCCCGGTCCGCTCGCGCAGGCCGTCGCGGAGCCTTGCCGCGCTCGCATCGGGATCGAGCGGCAGCAGGATCAGCGTGCCTGGCCCACGGGCGTTCGAGGCGTCCACCCCGGCCGACGCGCAGACGAAGCCGTGCCGCGTCTCGGTGATCAGGAGGGGCGGGCGCGAGCGGACGATGCGGACGCTCTCGCCGAGAACGACCTCGAGCAGCCGCGGGTCGTGGTCGCCGGCGAGCTCACGGGCGCGCTCGGATGCCGTCACGTCCTGGAGCGAGACGACCCTGCCCTCCACTTTGCTCACGGCCTTCTGCGCGACGACGACGACGTCCGCGTCGCGCAGGCCGCCGGCGCGGCCCGCCGCGTCCGCGAGCAGCGCCGCGAGGTCGTCGCCGTCCCCGAGCTCCGGGATGCCCTCGAGGGGCAGGAGCTCGATCTTCACCTGATGCCGGTGACGCGGATGCCGGCGTGCGCGCGGTAGCGCTTGTTCAGGTTGACGATCACCGCAGTCAGCCCTTCGAGCGCCCGGGCGCTCGCGAGGGGACCGGCGTCGAGCGCCCGGCCGTCGGCGACCTTGCCCGCGAGCTCGAGCGCGAGCGCCTTCGCGTCGGCGTCGTCGCCGCAGACCAGCACGTCTTCCTCCGGCGGCTCGTCGCCGCCGAGGGTCGCAGCTGCCAGGGAGTGCAGGCCGGCGACGACCGGCGCGTCGAGCTCGGCCGCCAACCGCTCGGCGATCGACGTCCGTTCGTCCGAGGGGAGCACGCCGTCCTTCGTGAAGCGGAGCTCGGAGGCGACGCAGAGGACCGGCGTCGAGCCGATCGCCCCGCGCAGCGCCCGGGCGGTGTCGAGCGCTCCTTCGGCCTTCGTCGCCAGCACGACGAGGTCGGCGCCTCGGACCGCGTCCTCGTTCGTCGCGCCCTCGGCGCTCAACTCGGCGGCCGCGGCGGCTGCGCGCTCCGCGTCGCGCGAGCCGATCACGACGGTCTCCCCGGCCGCGACCGCCCGCTTCGCCAGCGCGAGCCCGAACGCGCCGGTGCCGCCGACGATCGCGATCCTCATGCGGCCGCTCCGAGCGTCGTCTCGGCCAGCCGGCGTGCGGCGGCCGGATCGGTCATCAGGGTCTGCGTCACGACCGTGCGAATGCCCGCGTCGGCATCGTCCGACTCGTCGATCACCAGCGCGTCGACGAGGCCCTGGTAGCTCTGCGCCACATGGGCCGGAGTGGTGCCGCCCGCCATCCGGCGGAGCATACGGTCGGCCGGGCCCTTGACCGCGCGGCCGCCGACGATCGGGCTGACGGCCACGCAGGGGACGCGGCGGGCGAGCAGCGCAGCGCGAATCGGCGCGACGGCGAGGATCGGGTCGATGCTGACGTAGGGGTTGCTGGGGGCGATCAAGATCGCGTCGGCCGCGGCAAGCGCCTCCAGCACGCCCGGCGCGGCGCTCGCCTCGTCGGAGCCTTCGAACCGGACCGCGTCGACCTCGTCGCGGTGGCCACGCGCGACGAACCACTCCTGGAACGGGAAGGAGCCGGCAGGGGTCTCGAGCCAGGTCCGGAGCCGGTCGTCGGTCGCCGGCAGGAGGCGCGTACGCAGCCCCGCGGCGGCGGCGAGCCCTGCAGTCACCGCCGAGAGCGGCTCACCCTCCCGCATCGCCTGCGTGCGCACCAGGTGCAGGCCGAGATCGAGGTCCCCGAGCCGGAACCAGTCCTCGCCGCCCCACGCCGCCGCGCTCTCGAGGGCCTGCCAGGTCTCGCCGGCCCGGCCCCAACCGCGCTCCTCGTCGTTCAGCCCGGCCAGGGCGTAGAGGATCGAGTCCAGGTCCGGCGAGACGTGCAGGCCGAGCACCTCGACGTCGTCGCCGACGTTGCCGACGACCGTCAACTCTCCCGGCTCGAGCGCGGCCTCGAGCCCTCGCGCGAAGCGAGCGCCGCCGACCCCGCCGGAGAGCAGGACGACGTTCACAGCCGGCCGAAAACGGCCTGCGTGCGCGGCCCGGCGCGCAGGCCGACGCGGCGGAGGTCATCGAGCGTGTCGACGTCGTCCGCGAGGTTCGGGATCGCCGCGCCGACGCAGTCCAGTCCCTGTGCGCGCGCGTGCTCGCGGAAGCGGTCGGCGCTTCCCGGCCCGTAGAGGGGCGCGAACTGCCCTGCGTCGGGGAAGGCGAGCGCGTTCGTCGTGCCGTCGGCCGCCTCGACGAGCCCGACGGCGCCGGCCTCGGCCACCCCGGCGAGCGTCCGGATGTCGGTCGGTACGGCGCAAGGCACGTCCGCGTTGACGACGAGCACCGCGCCCTCGAGCCGCGCCAACGCGGCAGCGACCGCGCCGCCCTGGCCCTCGCCGGGGTCGTCGAGCCGCTCGATTCCCAGCTCGGCCGCGAGCGCGGCGGCGGCGGGATCGTCCGAGACGAGCGTGGTCGGCCCACCGGCGCAGGCACTCAGCACGTCGCCGAGCATCGCGAGCGCAAGCTCGGCGCGCACGGGCTCTGGCAGGCGGCTCTTCCCGTTCGCGCGGTAGGGGACGACGATCGCGCGCACGGGGAAGAGACTAGCCACGTGACTCCGAAGCTCGACAACGAGGCGATCGCCGACCGGCTCGACCGGCTCGCGACGCTGCTCGACGCCGCCGGCTCGACCCGCTACGCGGTGCGCGCCTACCGGCGGGCGGCGGGGCTCGTCCGCTCGGCGCCGGTGGACGTCGCGGCGCTCGTTCGCGCGGGCCGCGCCCGTGAGCTGCGCGGGATCGGGCGCTCGATCGAGGCACGCCTCGTGGAGCTGGTCGAAACGGGCGAGCTGGCGGAGGTCGCGGAGCTGGAGACGACGCTCTCTCCCGCGAAGATCCGCCGCGCGTCCGAGCGAGCGCGCGGGCCGCGTGTCGTGGGGCTGAATGCCGCGCGGACGGCACTGGAGGAGCTGGCCGCCGCGCTCGGCGGCGTCGCTGCGGGAGACGCCCGCCGCGGAGTCGAGCTGCCGGAGCGGCACGCGGTGGCCGTCGCCTCGCTCGACGGGCTCGAGGAGAGCGAGGCAGTCGTGAGCGTGCTCTCGCATGACGGGGACCGTGCGGTGGTGGCGACCGCAGGAGGGTTGCCAGTCGAGGTGGTGGCCGGGCCGCCCGGCACGGCGCTCGTGCGCGCGACCGGCTCGGCGGAGTGGCTCGAGTCGCTCGGCGAGCTACCGGAGGCCGAGGACGAGGAGGCTCTCTTCGCCGCGCTGGGGCTCACACTCGTCCCGCCCGAGCTGCGCGAGGTCGGCGCGCCGCCCGTGCCGGACAACCTCCTCCGGCTCGAGGACGTCCGGGGCGACCTGCACATGCACACGACCTGGTCCGACGGGCGCGCGTCGGTGCTCGAGATGGGCGAGGCGGCGAAGGCCCTCGGGCACGAGTACATCGCCATCTGCGACCACACGAAAGCGGTGCGTGTCGTCACCGGGCTCGACGCCGACGACCTGCGCCGCCAGGCGGAGGAGATCGCCGCGGCCAACGACGCACTGGCGCCGTTCCGTGTCCTCCGCGGGGCGGAGTGCGACATCCTGCCCGACGGCTCGCTCGATCTTCCCGACGACGTGCTCGCCGAGCTCGAGTGGGTGCAGATCTCACTCCACGCGGGGCAGCGCCATCCCCGGGAGGCGCTGACGAAGCGGGTGACCGAGGCGATGCGCCACCCGGCCGCCCGGTGCCTCTCGCATCCGAAGGGTCGCATCCTCGGGCACAGGCCGGAGAACGAGCTCGACCTGGACGAGGTCTTCGCCGTCTGCCTCGAGACGGGGATGGCGCTGGAGGTGAACGGGCTCCCCGACCGGCTCGACCTCTCCGGCGCGCATGTCGCCGAGGCGATGGCGGCCGGAGTCTCGATCGTCTGCTCGACGGACGCCCACTCCACCCGCGGCCTCGAGCTGATCGAGCTCTCGGTCGTGACCGCACGCCGCGGTGGCGCACCGCGCAGCCGGGTGCTGAATACGCAGGCGCTCGAGGCCGTCCTGAGCCGGGGCGGGCCCTCCTAGGCGGCGTTCGTCGCGCCGGGGCCGGAGGTGGCCCATTCGCGCACCTCGAACCAGTGCGTCTCGCGCAGCGCGACGGCCACATCGGGCTCCGTGTGCTCGGCCCAGTAGACGTGGTGCTCGAGGTCGCAGCAGATCGCGACATCGGACAGCGAGACGCTGGCGATTCGCGAGAGCGCCTCGAACGGGAGCTGCGCCTCAGCCACCGTGTAGTGCTTGAACTGGAGGTCGGGCGCGATCTCCATCAGCTGGGGCCAGTCGGGGCAGGAGCGGGAGCTCATCGCGGCTCTCTGTTCTCCTCGAGGGTCCAGCTTCCTCTCACCCGCACGACCCCGCGTTCGTCTCCACCCGGGTAGACGATGAACGTCAGCGCGTCGTCGAGCCAGTGCAGGAGCCGGCCGCCCGACGCCTCACTCAGGCCGAGCCGGAGGTGGAACCGTCCCTCGGCGAGCGGCAGCGCGGGCACGTCCCAGCGCAGCTCGCGGCCGCCCGAGCCTCCGTTCCAGCCGAGCGCCGCCGTGTCGACGGACTCGCCCGCGACGAGCGTGCCGGCGTCGTCGCGCAGCTCGACCTGCAGGAGCGGGGGTGCGACGCCGTCCCGGGTCTCGACGCGGACGCGCAGGACGAGCGGCTCGCCGGCGAGGAACTGCTCGCGCTCGGAGCCCTCGGGCCCGAGCAGGCGCGCACCCGAGATCGCGGCCTCGCCGCTCCCCCACTCGCGCAGGCCGGCGGCGCGCTCGGCGGGATCGACCTCGTCCGCGAGCGCACGCCGGTAGCGCGTCAGCGCCTCCCGGACCGGGCCGTCGTAGGCGACCTCGCCCTGCGAGAGCAGCACCGCCCGCTCGCAGAGCCGCTCGACCGCCGAGGCGTCGTGCGAGACGAAGACGATCGTGCCGCCGCGCTGCTTGAACTCGAAGATGCGGCCGAAGCACTTGCGCTGGAAAGCCTCGTCGCCGACTGCGAAGACCTCGTCGAGCAGCAGCGTGTCGGCGTCGAGGAACGCGGCGATCGCAAAGCCGAGCCGCATGTACATCCCGGAGGAGTACGTCCGCACCGGCCGGTCGATCGCGTCCTCGAGCTCGGCGAAGGCGACGATCTCGTCGAAGCGCTCGCGGATCTGGCGTCGCTTGAGCCCGAAGATCGAGCCGTTGAGAAAGACGTTCTCACGGCCGGAGAAGTCGGGATGGAAGCCCGCGCCGAGCTCGAGCAGCGAGCCGACCCGGCCGCCCGCCTCGACCCGGCCCGAGGTCGGCCGGATGATCCCCGCGACGAGGCGGAGCAGCGTCGACTTGCCGGAGCCGTTGCGTCCGATCAGGCCGACGGCCTGGCCCGGCTCGACGGCGAGCGAGACGTCTCGCAGCGCCCAGACGTCGCGCGCACCCGTGCGGCCGCGACGGACGAAGAGCTCCTTCAGCGAGCCGGCGTCGTGCGCACGGACGACGAAGCGCCGGGAGACGCCGTCGACCGCGATCGCACCCGGCTTCATGCCGGCGCCGGCAGCGCGGCCTCGCGCCGGACGATCCCGGCGAGCACCCGGACGAGCGCCGGGTCGTCATTCGGCATCTCGATCCGGCGGAGCCGAAGCCCGAGCTCACCGGCCCGCTCCACTGCCTCGATGTCGATGTCCTGGCGGATCTCGAGATGATCGGCGACGAACCCGACGGGGCAGACGAGCACGTCGCGCACGCCCCGGCCCTGGAGGTCGGCGAGGTGGTCGAGGATGTCCGGCCCGAGCCACGGCTCGCCGGTCGGGCTCTCGCTCTGGAAGCTGAAGCTCCACTCCTCGACACCTGCGGCCTCGGCGACCAGCCGGCCGGTCTCGAGCAGCTCATCGCGGTACGGATCGCCCTCGTCGAGAATGCGGGCCGGCAGGGAATGGGCGGTGAAGACGACGTGCGCTCCCGCGTCGCGCACGCGCTCGGCCAGCAGCTCGACGAAGCCGGGCTCGTCGCCCCAGCGCTCGACGAAGCGGAGCTCGGCGCGGTCGCCGACGGCCTCGGCGAACAGGCCGCGGTACTTCTCGATCGAGAGCGAGGAGTAGTGCGGTGCGAGCACGACCCCGACGATCGTCCGGGCGCCGGTCGCGAGTGCCTGCTCGACCGCCTCGGCGATCCGAGGCTGCCAGTGGCGCATCCCGGTGAAGACCGGCAGGCCGAGCTCGGCCTCGAGCGCGGCGCGGGTCCGCTCGGTGATCTCGTTCAGCGGGTTCGAGTCCTCGATGCCGAGCGCGCGGTAGCGGGCGACGAGGTCTTCGAGGTGCTCGGCCGCGATCGGGCGCCCGCCGCGGATGTCGGCGTAGTACGCGGGCACGTCCGCGAGCCGATCGGGCGAGCCGTACGCCATCAGGACGACGGCGACGTCGCTCATGCCGCCACCGCTGCCGCGCTCCGCTCGCGCACGAAGGCTGCAAGGCGCGTCAGTACCTCCGGGTCGGTCTGCGGCAGCACCCCGTGGCCGAGGTTGAAGATGTGGCCCGGCCGGCCGGCCGCCCGCTCGAGCACGTCGAGCGCCGCGGACTCGACCCGATCCCACGGGCCGTGCAGCACGGCCGGATCGAGGTTCCCCTGCACGCCGCGGTCGTGCCCCACCTCGGCCCAGCCGCGGTCGAGCGGGATCCGCCAGTCGAGCCCGATCACGTCGCCACCTGCCGCCGCCATCGAGCGGAGCAGCGTCGCTGTCCCGGTGCCGAAGTGGATCGTCGGCACGTCGACGGCGGCGAGGATCCGCGCCGACCACGGCGCGACGTACTCCTCGTAGTCCGCGGGGGAGAGCGCGCCGACCCAGGAGTCGAAGAGCTGGATCACGTCCGCACCCGCTTCGACCGTCGCGGCGACGTACGCCGCGAAGGCGTCTGCGAGCCGCTCCAGCAACGCGTGCCAGGTCTCGGGCTCGCGGTACATCAGCGCCTTCAGCGTCGTGAAGTCCCGGCTCGGCTTCCCCTCGACGAGATAGCCGGCGACCGTGAACGGCCCGCCGCAGAAGCCGACGACGGCCTGGTCGGGCCGCAGCTCGCGGCGCACGATCCGCACCGCCTCGAGGATCCGCGCGTCGGGCTCGCCCGGCCCGAGGCGATCGACGTCGGCACGGGAGCGGATCGGCTCGCGGACGACCGGGCCGACGTTCTCGACCAGCTCGACCTCGACTCCCATCGAGAGCACCGGCAGCATGATGTCGGCGAACATCACGGCGGCGTCGACGTCGTGGCGGCGAACGGGCTGCAGCGTCACCTCCGCGCAGAGCTCCGGCTGCTCGCAGACCTCGAAGAGCGTGTGCCGCTTGCGGATCTCGCGGTACTCCGGCAGCGAGCGGCCCGCCTGGCGCATGAACCACACCGGCGTGCGCTCGGTCTGCTCGCGCCGCGCGGCGCGGACGAGGAGCGGCGCGTCCATGCGGCCTAGACTAGATGCCGCCGTGGAGCGCGTCGGCGAGCATCCCGTCCCCGCCGGCCCTCTCGCCGTCCGCTGGCGCGGGTACCGGGTGCCGCCGGTCCGGGCCGGTGAGCCGGCCGTCGCGCGGGTGCTGCTCGAGAATGCGGGCTCCGCGACCTGGCGCTCGCGCGGCCGCGAGGGCGTGCAGCTCGCGACGCACTGGCTCGACCCGCTCGGGAACCCGATCGTCTGGGACGGCGAGCGCACGGCCTTCGCGGAGCCGGTCCGGCCCGGTGAGTCGCTCGAGGCGAAGCTGCACCTCGTCGGCCCGCGGCCTCCCGGCCCGTACCGGCTCGCATTCGACCTGATCGAGGAGCACCGCTTCTGGTTCGCGGAGGCCGGGTCGTTCGTGCTCGAGGTCCCGGTCGACGTGTCGCCTCGGCTCCCGGAGCGGCGGCTCGGCGTCGTCCTGCACGGCGGCGAGGACGAGGAGACACGGGCCGCGCTCGCCGCGCAGGAGGAGCCGCTCGTCGACGTCGAGGCCGAGGCCGTGGCGCATCTCGTCCCGGGCGCGCGACCGGCGGCCGACTGGTCGCGCCGGCTGCTCGACGCACACGCCGAGGGCTGGGGTGCCGTCGGGCCGCGGCTCGAGCCCGCGGGCGGCCTGCTCGAGCGCCGCCGGCTCGCGCGCCGCTTCGCCGCGTGGTCGGGCCCGGGCCGAAACCCGCGGCTCGGAGCGCCGCTGCTCCTCCCCTCGTTGCTCGCCGGGCTCGACCCCGGCACGCACGACGGCCTGCCCGCCTGGGCGGGGGAGGACGGCCTCTACGAGGGACACGCCGTCGTCAGACTTCGACCGCGACCCGGTCGTCCACCCGCCTGAAGACGAGCGCGCCGAGCGCGAGCGCCGCGATCGAAGCGACGACGACGTAGATCACGTCTGCCCCGGCAGGTGCCCGCCCGAAGAAGAGCGGGTCGCGCACGGCGAGCACAGCGGGGGTGATCGGGTTCGCCCAGTGGATCAGGTCGACGAGCCAGGGGTGCTGGTCTGCACCGGGGATCCCGTCGAGGTCGTAGAGCACGGGCGTGAGGAAGAACCAGGGCAGGAGCAGCGCCGTGACCAGATGCTCGACGTCGCGGTAGACCGCGTTCGCCGAGGCCACGGCGAGCGAGATCCCGGCCACGAGGGCAATCGCCAGCAGCGCCATCGGCAGCGCGAGCCAGGCCGTGTCGCGCGACTCGGGCAGGTAGACGAGGCAGAGCACGAGCACAACGGCGAGCATCACGACGTAGGCGACGAGCTGCGTCGCCACCATCGAGAGCGGCACGAGCTGCCGCGGGAAGCGGACCTTCCGGATCAGGTTGGCGTTCTCGAGCAGGCTCCGCGAGGCCGACCCGAGCGAGGTCGAGAAGAAGACCCAGACCGGCAGGCCGCAGAGCAGGAAGAGCCAGTAGTGGTCGAACGCGGCGATCGACGCGCGCCAGAGCACCGAGAAGACGACGAGGTAGACCGCCATCAGCACGAGCGGGTGGGCAAGCGTCCAGGCCAGCCCGAGCACCGACCCCTTGTACTTCGCGCGCAGATCGCGCCGGAAGAGGCTCGCGAACAGCTCGCGGTAGCGGAAGAGGTCGAGGTAGACCGTCACGGGCGCGATCTAGTGTAGGCGGCGCCTGTGTCTCCGAACACGAGCCTTACACGGCTTCACTACGCTTGAAACCGTGAGCGCGGCCGTCACGATCGTGGCCCTGCCCGTCGCGGCGCTGACGCTGCTCCTCCTGCTCCAGACCCGGCTCGGCAGCCGGCTCGTCGCCGTCCCCTCGGGCGAGCGCTGGCACGATCGCACCACACCCACGTTCGGGGGCGTCGGCATCGTCGCCGGGCTGTTCGCCGGCGTCGGCCTCGCGGTCGCCGTCGGCGCGATCGAGCCGACCCGGCAGCTGGGCGGCATCCTGCTCGGAGTCGTCGTGCTCTTCACCGCTGGGCTGGCGACGACGTCTGCCGCCTGCCCCCGCTCGCCAAGCTCGGTGCGCAGGTCACCGCCGCCGCGCTCGCGGTCGCGAGCGGGCTGACGGTCGAGCTCGTCGGCTCGGACTGGATCGCGGTCCCCGTCGCGTTGCTCTGGCTCGTCGGGATCACGAACGCCTTCAACCTGCTCGACAACATGGACGGCCTGGCTGCGACGCTCGCCACCGTCGCGTGCCTCTACTTCGCAGTCGACGCCGCCACGGAGGGCTCGAGCGACCTCGTGCTCGTGCTGGCGCTGAGCCTCGGCTGCGCGTGTATCGGCTTCCTGCCGTTCAACCTCCGCAGGGACGGCCACGCACTCGCGTTCATGGGCGACTCGGGCAGCCAGGCTGATCGGGTTCACGCTGGCCGCGCTCGGGCTCGCGTCGAGCTGGACGGTCGCAGGGACGACCGTCGCGACGACCGTGCTGCCGCTGCTCGTGCTCGCCATGCCGATCCTCGACACCGCGTTCGTGACGCTCCTCCGGATCGCGCGAGCGGCGTCCTGTGAGCCAGGGTGGCCGCGACCACACCTCGCACCGGCTCGTGTACTACGGCCTCTCGGAGGGCCGGGCCGTCGCCGTGCTCGCGGCGATCGCGCTCGCGCTCGGCGCGACCGGACTCGCCTACAACCTTGTCAACAACGGCCCGCTGACGGTGGTCGGCGTGCTCGTCTCGGTCGTCCTGCTGGTCCAGTTCGCGAGCTTCCTCGGCGACCTCGAAGAGCAGGCGCGCACGGGCGGCGGGCAGCACACGGTCTCGATCGTGCAGGCGCTGCTCGAGCCGCGGCGGCTCGCGGAGGTGGTCTTCGACTTCGCGCTCATGTGTCTCTCGTTCCTCACCGCGTACGCGCTCTTCGTCGAAGGGCTCGGCGACAACCAGCAGCGGGCCATCTTCGTCGCCGCGCTGCCGGTGGTACTCGCACTCCGCTACGTCTGCTTCGTCGTCGCAGGCGTGTACCGCCGCGTCTGGCGCTTCGCAGGAGCGCACGACTTCGTCTCGGTCGCCGTGGCCTGCGCGATCTCGGCCGTCGGCGCATACGCGATCGTGCGGCTCCAGCGCGGGACGATCTTCTCCTTCCCGCCGCAGGTCTTCCTGCTCGACGCAGTCTTCACGACCGTCCTCGTGATCGGCTCGCGGATCGCGGCCGGTCGCGTCCTGACCTGGCGCGAGCACCGCGGCGGCGAGCAGCGCCGGGTGCTGGTCGTCGGCGCAGGGCGGTCGGGCCGCAGCTTCGCCCGCGAGCTGCGCGAGACACCCGGTCACCGCGTGGTCGGCTTCCTCGACGACAACCCGGGCGTGCGGCGGCGCCGGGTCGTCGGCGTCACCGTGGCCGGCTCGCTCCAGGAGGCGGCGGCCGCGATCGCGGCGACGCAGGCGGACGAGGTCGTGGTGACGATCGCCGACGCGCCGCCGGAGCGGCTGCAGCCGGTCGTCGCGGCGTGCGAGGAGGCGGGACTCGAGTGCCGCTTCCTGCGCCGCACCGCCGAGCCAGGCCCGACGGCGCTCGCCGGGGCCCGCGTCAGTTGAGGGACTCGCTGCGGCGTTCGGCGCCCGAGGTGGCGCTCGCCCTCGGGCTGCTCTACGTCGGGCTGGCGATCCTGCACGTGTGGCAGGCATCGCGGCACCTGACACCGACGGTCTTCACGGACGAAATCGAGTTCACGCAGCTCTCGCGCGCCGTCGCCGACACCGGCAGGGCCACCTACCGCGACGGTGCGCCCGCGCCGTTCCCGAGCCTGTACGTCTACCTCGCCGCCCCGGCCTGGTGGCTCGGCAGCGTCGCCGACTCGTACGAGGCGATCAAGACCCTCGGCGCGCTGCTCATGACCGCCGCGCTCTTCCCCGCCTACGGGCTCGCACGACTCGTCGCCGGCCGATGGCTCTCGGTCGCGGCCGCGGCCGGGACGGCTGCGGCGCCGGCGCTCGTCTATGCGCCGTTCCTCGTCGACGAGCCGCTCGCGTATCCCGTCGCGACCCTCGCGCTCTTCCTCATCGCCCGCTGGCTCGCACGGCCGACGTGGCCGCGACTCGCCGTCGCGACCGCGGCCTGCCTGCTCGGCCCGCTCGCGCGCACGCAGCTCTCGGTGCTCCTCGTCGTCCTCGCATTCGGCGGCGCGGTCGTGGTCTGGCGCTCGGAGCGCGCCCGCCGGCTTCGCACCGGCTGGACGACCGACGACTGGGTCGGCGCGGCGACGCTCGCGCTCGGCGCGGTCCTCGTCGGGCTCGCATTCGTCAGCCGCCGCTCGACGTCGTGGGATGTCGCGACGACCTTCTACAAGGGTCGGATGGTCGACTTCGGGCTCTGGGCGAACGGCGCCCTCGCGCTCGGACTGGGACTCGTCCCGTTCCTGGCCACGCTCGTGGCGCTCGCCTCTGTCCGCGGCCGCACGCTGACCGACGGCGAACGGGGCTTCGCAATCACGGCCGCCGCGTCGCTCGCGTCCTTCACCGTCTACGCCGCGGTCAAGGGCGCCTACCTCTCGACGACGTTCGCGAGCCTCGTGCCGGAGCGGAACGTCGTCTACCTGACGCCGATCCTCTTCGCCGGAACGGCGTGGCTCCTCGACCGGCGCGTCGCGCGGCTGTGGGCGCTCGTCGGTGCCTGCGCGCTCGCGATCTGGCTGATCGTCGACACACCGTTCGGGCTCTCGTATCCGAACTACGAAGCGCACGGCTTCTCGATGCTGACCTTCGCCAACCGCGTCCTGCGCTGGGACGAACGCGGCTCGAGCACGTCCTGATCGCGGTCGCGATCGTGGTCACGATCCTGCTCGGCGTGCTGAGCTCGTCGACGCGTCGCGTCGCACGGCCGCTCGGGATCGTCCTGATCGCCGCGACGCTCCTCTGGACGACCTCGGCGGAGATCTACGGCGCGCGCGGCGAGAACGAGCTGACGGCGCGCTTCGACGGGGCGCACCGAAGCCGGCCGACTGGCTCGATCGCACCGACGGTGGCAAGCGGGCCGTCTTCCTCGGCCAGAGCATCACCGACGCGAACGCGCTCTGGTCGCTCGAATTCTGGAATCGCTCGCTGAAGCGGATGTGGAGCCTCGACGCATCGGCGCCCGGGCCGGGCAGAGTCCTGACGGGCGAGCTGGCGAAGTCAGACGGGACGATCTACCCTCGCCGGAGACGGACTGGATCGTCGCCAACAGCGGAGTCGACGCTCCGGCCCGACCCCGACCGCCGGGTCGTCGGCGACTACGTCGTCCAGCCGCTGCACGGGCCGATCCGGCTCGGCTCGGCCGTGTACGGGATCTGCCCCGACGGTTGGATGGGCGAGCAGGCGGCCTACGACCGGTACGACGTCGAGCCCGGCGAACGCGGTCTGGCGAGCATCACGGTCTCGCGGATCGGCTGGTGCGGCAAGGACAAACCGGCCCGCGTGACGGTGAAGCTCGCGGCCGCTCGGCGTCACGCCGGACCGTCATCCGGTGATCCGGCGAGTCACCCAGATCGGCCGCGGCGTCCTCAACTCGTGCGAGCAGCTGCCCGTCTTCCTCTTCCGCGCACCGCCCGGGCCCTGGCGCGCGGAGGTCGAGGTGACGCCGACGTTCTCGCCGCACGAGCTCGACCCACAGCTCGGCGACGCGCGCCAGCTCGGCGCGCAGGTGAGCTTCGACTAGCCGGCCGTTCTACGAGCGCCGTCAGGCGTTCGGGGTGCTTGCGTACGAAGCGGGCCATCCCGCGTAGGTGCCAGAGCGTGTGGCGGGTCAGGAAGCGGCGGTCGACCACCTGCGCCCAGTCGTGGACGACGACGGCCTCCGGGACGAGCCAGCGCTCCCAGCCGGCCCGCATCGCGCGATAGCCGAGGTCGATGTCCTCGCCGTAGTGGCGGAAGCCGGGATCCCAGCCGCCGAGCTCGTCGAGCATCGTCCGCCGCATGAGCAGGAATGCGCCGAGCAGCCAGTCCGCCTCGATGGGCTCCCCGGGAGGGCCCGTGTCGAGGCCGTAGTGCGCCCGCTGGTGCTCGAGCGGCGGGAAGAGGAGGCGTAGCGGCGTGCGCCTGACGATCGTGCCGCCGACCGTCGGGTAGCGCCGAGCGCTCGGCTGCCAGCGCCCGTCGGGCCAGCGCAGGATCGGCCCGCGAGCCCGCAGCGGGGATGCGCATCGGCGAACGCGACAAGCGCGGCGACAGCCCCCGGCTCGGCGACGGCGTCGGGGTTCGCGAAGACCACGTACTCGCGGCTCGTCGCGGCCACACCGAGGTTCACGTTGGCGGCGAGCGGCAGCGGCTCGGGTTCTCGAGCACGCGCGCAGCCTCGGGCAGCGCTCCGACGCTCCCGGGCAGGTTCGCCACGACGACGAGCTCGTCGACCTGCGGGGCGAGCGCCGCCAGGCTCCGCTCGAGCTCGGCAGCGTGACCGTGCGAGACGACGACCGCCGAGACCCGGCCTTGCAACAGTCTGTTGCTATGTCCCACGCAGCACCTCGCGGTAGACCTCCAGCGTCCTCGCCGCGGCGGCCTCCCAGCTGAACTCGGCGGCTCGGGCCAGGCCGGCGCCGCGCAGGCGCTCGTGCTCGGCGAGCGCGCGGCGGATCCCGTCGGCCAGATCGGCCTCGTCGACGATCACGGCAGCGTCGCCCGCGACCTCGACGACCGCCGGCTCGCGGATTGCGACGACGGGCGTGCCGCAGGCCATCGCCTCGAGCACCGGCAGCCCGAAGCCCTCGTGCCGCGAGGACTGGACGAGGCAGGCGGCGCCCTGCAGCAGCCGGACGAGCTCGGCGCGCTCGACGTAGCCGCGCACGGCGCGCCCCCGCGCTCGGAGCTCCGCTGCGAGCGTCGCGTCCTTCTCGGGCCCGACGACGACGAGGGGCAGGCCGGCCGCCCGCGCCGCCTCGAGCGCGGCGAGCTGGTGCTTCCGCGGCTGGATCGCGCCGACCGCGAGCGCGTAGTCGCGCGAGCCGTCGCCCGGCACGAAGTCCGGGCCGACCCCGTTCGGCGTCACGACGACCCGTCTCCGGCGGCACGCCGTAGCGGCCGACGAGGTCGCGCTTCGAGCGCTCCGAGACGGTCAGCACGCGGGCCGCCCGCCGCGCGGCGCGCGGCACGACCGTCCGGAAGACGAGCCGATCCTTCCGCCCCATCAGCGCCGGGTCCTCGAAGGAGAGGTCGTGGATCGTGACGACGGCGGGACAGGGCGAGCGGAGCGGGAGGGCGTACTGCGTGTGCACGAGCGCGGCGCCCACCCGCCGGAGCAGCCGCGGCAGCGCCCACGCCATGCCGCGCCTCCTGGACGGGCGTCTCGAGCGCGAACGGCTCGATCCCTGCCGGCACGAGCTCCGGGTGCCGAGTGACCGCCGCCAGCCGAACGCCGGCGTCCGCGGCGAGCGGCGCCAGGCAGCGGAGGAGGTTGGCGACGTACGTCTCGTCCCCGGTCCGGCGCCGGCCGAGCACGTCGGCGTCGACGACGACGAGCGGGCTCACGCGCAGCTCGCGCCACAGCGCCTCCAGCAGGTCCGCCGACCTCGCCCAGGTGAACTCCCCCGCCCGCGCGAGCCCCGCGGCGACGCAGCTCGGCACGGCGTCGGTCGGCCTCGGCGATTCCCGCCGCGATCGCCTCCGCGTCGAGCGGGTCGACGAGCACAGCGGCACCGCCGGCCGTCTGCTCGAGCGCGTCGCCCCTGCTCGTCACGACCGGCGTGCCGCACGCCATCGCTTCGAGCACCGGGATCCCGAAGCCCTCGTGCAGCGACGGATAGACGAGGCAGCGAGCGCCGCGGTAGAGCTCGGCGAGCCGCTCGTCCGGGACGAAGCCGAGCCGACCCGGCAGTCGACACCGCCCCAGCCCTCGGCGCCCGCGACCCGCAGCTCGACGCCGACGAGGCGCGCGGCCTCCGCGACCCGGGCCAGGTTCTTCCGCGGCTCGAGCGTGCCGACGGCGAGCACGTAGTCGCCGTCCGCTGCAGGCCCGTCGGGCGAGAAGACCTGCTCGACGCCGTTCGGCACGACGCGGATCCGCTCGGCGGGGACGCGGAGCAGCTCGACCGCCTCCCGCTGCGCGAACTCGGAGACGGCGACGACAGCGTCCGCGGCGCGCGCGACCGGCCCGGCCAGCGCCCGGCCCGAGAGGCGATGCCAGGCGGGAAACGTCTCCGGATGGCGCAGGAAGGCGAGGTCGTGGATCGTGACGACGACCGGTCGGCGGGCGCGGAGCGGGCCGCGGAAGGTCGTGCAGTGGAGGACGTCGGCGCCGCGGGCCGCCCGCGGCAGCCCGGCCAGGTACCACCACGTGTCGCGGGCGAGCGTGGCGGCGCGCCCCCTGCCGCCGAAGGCGAGCTCGCTCACCTCGAGCCCGGGGCGGCCGCGCAGCGCGCCGAGCAGGCCGAGGACGTGCCGAGCCGTCCCGGCCCTCGTCTGCGCGAGGGGCGTCGTGTCGAGCGCGACCCTCACCGCGCGCGCGCCTCCTCGTACCCGGCGAGGAAGGTCTCGCCGACCGACCGCCAGGAGAACCGGGCCGCATGCGCGAGCCCGCGGGCGCGTAGGTCGTCCGCCTCCGCCAGCGCCCGGCGGATCCCGGCCGCGATCGCCGCCGGATCGTCGGGATCGACGCGAACGGCCGCGTCCCCGCACGCCTCGTCCATCGAGGGGTGCGCCGAGGCGACCACCGGCGTGCCGCACGCCATCGCCTCCACGATCGGCATCCCGAACCCCTCGAAGCGCGAGGGGAAGACGAACGCGGCGGCACCGCGGTAGAGCGCCGGCAACTCCTTGTCGGGCACGAAGCCGAGCGCCGTCACGCCCGGCCGCTCGAGCTCGGGCTGCTCGCCCCAGCCCGCACCGCCCGCGACTGCGAGCGCAGGCCCGCCCTCGAGCAGTGCGTGGGCATCGAGCAGCGTGCCGAGGTTCTTCCTCGGCTCGAGCGTCGCCACGGTGAGCAGGTACGGCGAGCCGAGCTCCCGCCTCGGCCCGTCGGGCGAGAGGCCGCGGCCGAGGCCCGGCCGCGCGACCCGCAGCCGCTCCGCCGCCACTCCGAGCCGCTCGCGGACGTCGTCGGCCGTGTAGCGCGAGTTGCAGAAGATCACGTCGCAGGTCCGCGCCGCGTTCGCGTACTTGGCGCCGTGCATCGAACGCGTCCGTGCGGTCGTCCACTCGGGGAAGCGGAGCGGCACGAGGTCGTGGATCGTGGTCGCGCGGACGCCGCCGCGCTGCGGCGGGTACATCCAGTCGCTGAAGTGGAGCACGTCGACGGTGCCGAGCAGTCGCTCGACGGCTGGGCGGCCGAGCCGGCTCCAGGCGGTGCGGACGAGATGGGACGGCAACACGGGCCAGAGCCGCACGTCGACGTCCAGCCCGGCGAGGGCGTCGCGAATCGCCGTGCGGCCACGCGGGCTCGTCGGCGCGAAGGCGACGACCTCGTGCCTTCCGTCGGTCGCCTCGACCAGGCCGGTGAGCGAGCCCAGCAGGTAGTTGCCGATGCCCGAACGCGGATGTGAAAGCGGGCTGACGTCGAAGGCGATCCTCACGAGCGTCGCGGGCGGTAGACGAAGCCGACGATGTGCGTGCCGAGCCGCCGCGTGTCCGTGCTTCCTCGAGCACCCCAGCGGGAACGGCGGTGGGAGAAACGTTGAAACGAACCGTGCACCGGCCGCCGCGACCAACGAGCGGCAGCACCAGCGTCGCTGGCCGCTCCTGGCCGAACGTCACCGAGCGCGCCGCGCCGCCAACGACGCGAGCATGCACGGTCGTCTCACGCTCGGGAAAGAGCGAACCGTCGCCGGAGACCGTCACGCTCAGCACCCCGCCGTTGCAGTGCTTTCGCGTCCAGGTCGCATGCGCCCCTGCCCACCGCGTCGGGAAACAGCCCCGTCGTCGAGGCGAGGGAGACGAGCGGCGGCTGCACGCGCCACAGGGTCAGGCCCCACCCGTCATCGGAGGCCAGCCGCCGGCCGTTCGGGTCGATCGACGAGTCGAGCACGAGCAGGGGGTCGTCGAGGGGCGAGCCGTCGTCCCGTCGGATGATCCCCCTCGGACCGACCGAGACGTGCTCCTCGGTCGCCTCGCCGCCCGGGGTCGGGCCGTTGAGCTCGTAGACCGAGCCGAGCCTGCGGTTGAAGAACTCGTTCAGGTTCACGGTGAAGCGGTCGGTGCGCCCCGACCAGACCATGCCGACCTTGGCATCGTCCGGGGCCGCGGCGTCGATCCAGTCGCGGTCGGGGTTCCGGATCCCCTGGTAGAGCGCGCCTGCCGAAGCGACGCGAAAGCCGTGAGCACCCCACCACACCGGCCGCAGAGCGACCGCGAAGTAGACGGCGACGATCCCGACCAGCACGAGGGCGAACCGCCGCGGGATGGTGACGAAGACGAGCCCGACCACGAGCGCTGCGCCGATCGCGATCTCTGCAACCCACTCGATGCCGGTCACATCCTGCACCGACCACCACGGCAGCAGCATCAGCGTGTCCGACTTCGCCGATTCGTTGATGAAGCGCTCGAAGGGCAGCGCCGCGATCCCGGCCACCGCCACCCCGGCCGCGGCCGGCGAGAGCAGGTGCGGACGCCGCGCCCCGCGCTGGATCCACGCCAGCAGCAGGATCAGGAAGAGCGGGGCGACGACGAACGCGTTCCGTTCCTGGATCCGGTCGGCGAACTCGGAGGCGAAGACCGACACGACGAGCACGAGCCAGAACGAGATGGCGAGGGACGCGGCGAGCAGCCGCTGCAGCGGCGGGTCGAGGTCGCGCGCGATCCCCGCGAGGACGATCGTCGCCGCGATCGGGACGATGCCGAGGTAGAGGTCGAGCTCGGCCCAGTGGTAGAGCAGAAAGTCGAGCACGCTGTGCAGGTCGTAGCCGCCCTTCCCGACGACCGAGTAGGCGCCGAGGAGCTCGCTGAGCGAACGGCCGCGCAACGTCTGGAGGCTGACGACGGCGACGGCGCCGGCTCCGACGAGGCAGTAGAGGGGCCAGAGCCGGCGGACGCGCTCGAGGGAGCGCTCCATCAGTGCGAGCAGCAGCGGGGCGGTCAGCAGCGCAGGCAGGAGCGCGATCGCCTGCAGCCGCGTCGCGAGCGCGAGCACGAGCAGCAGGAGCGCAACGAGTTGCCGGGCCAGGGTCGGGCGCTCCAGCACTCGGACGACTCCAAACGAGGCGAGGAGGAACATCGGATAGAAGGCGTTCTCGGTCATCACGGTGCCGGTGTAGACCAGCGACGGCAGCGAGACGGCAAGCAACGCGGCACCCAGCGCCCACCACTTCGGCAGCGCTGTTCGAGCGATCAGATAGGCGGGCACGGCGGCCAGGGACATCAAGAAGGAGTTGATGGTCTTGATCGCGGTGTACGCCTCCGGCACGCGGTCGAAGAGCAGGTAGGCCGGCGCGATCAGCGCCGGGTAGACCACGCCGTACCCGGTGGCCGGAGCGCCGCGGACGAGCCGCTGACCGCTGTCGGCCAGGTTCTTCGCCAGCTCCGAGTAGACGAGCTCGTCGACGAAGATGAAGGGGGCGACGATCGAGCGCGCGAGCAGCGCACGAAACGCGAACGACACCGCGACGATCGCCGCGAGCCATGCCCACGCGGGCACGGCCCGCAGCCGGTCACCCACCGAGCTCGACCTCGGAGAGCCGCCGGGCCAGCTCCGTCGCCTCCGGCGAGCCCGGGGCGAGCCCCACCTCCGCGGCCGCGCCGGCCACGTCCCGGAGCACGGCGTCGTCGACCGCCTGGCCGCCGAGCGAGAGCTCGAGCGCGGCCGCGTAGCGGTCCGCCACGCGCTCGACGTCGTGCTCGCGGAGTGCGAGGGCCCGAGCCGCCGCGCCCATCGACTCGCGCACGTCCGGCCTGGTGGCGAGCAGCTCGAGCGCGGCCTCGAGCGCCTCGTCCTCGTGCTCGTCCGGCAGAGCCTTCAGCGCCACGTCGTCGGGCAGCTCCGCGAACCAGCCGACGCCGGAGACGACAAGCGGCTTGCCGAGCGTGAGGGCGCGGATCGCGGTGCCCGAGGTCTCGCCCATCGTCGGCGCGCGCAGGTTGACGCAGACGTCGCAGGCGGCCATCAGCGACCACAGGCGCGGCTCGTCGACCCGCCCCTCGCGGACGACACCGCCCGCGTCGAGGCCGAGCCGTTGCAGCCGCTTCTCCAGGTCGAAGTTCGGCGAGGTCGCGCCCACGAGCAGGAGCCGTGCCTCGGGATGCCGCCGGCGCACCTTCGCGAACGCCGCGAGCAGCTGCGGCACGCGCTTCGAGGCGTTGATGTTGCCGAAGGCGCCGAAGAGCGGGCTGCCGCCGACTTCGGCGGGCGCAACCTGCGGATCCGGCCAAGCGGGGTGCGGGATCACCGAAACCGGCCCGGAGTATCCGGCTTCGCTTGCCCGCCGCTCGACGTGGTGCGAGTGGACGACGAGCGCGGTTGCGTGGTCGAGGACGGCGCCCGCGAGCGGGAAGTCCTGCGCGCGGCTCTCCCAGAGCGGCGGGATCCGCTGCTCGACGACGGCGTGCCCGAGCAGGCGCGCGACGAGGCCGCCGTCGCGCTCGAGCGCGTCGAGGTAGCCCTTCACGTCCCTGCGGGCGAGCGTCGCCCCCGAGACGAGGTGGTGGAGGACGAACTCGTGCAGCACGACGACCCCGGGCGTCCGCCGCAGCGCGTCCAGGATCCAGCCGTGCGCAGCCGGGTCGTTGCCGACGTGGTAGAGCGAGACGTCCGAGCCGCGCGGCGGCCGCTTGGCGCCGCGCTTGACGACCGTGACGTCGAGTCGCTCCTCGAGCGCTGGGAGGAGGAGCGCCGAGTAGTCGGCGATCCCGGACGCCTCCGGCGGCATCGGCGAGAAGTACGCGACCCTCACGAGAGCAGCCTCGCGATCGCGCGGTCCCAGGTGACCTCCTCGGCGAGCGCCTTCCCGCGGCTGCCGAAGGCGGCCGCCTCGTCGGGGTGCTGGAGCAGCCACGCGGCCGCGGCCCCGATCGCCGCCGCCTCGGGCGCGACCACGAGGCCGGTCTCCCGGTCGTGGACGACGTCGAGCGGCCCGCCCGCGTCGGTGGTCGTGATCACCGGCTTGCCGGAGAGGAACGACTCGTACGGCCCCATGCCGAAGTCCTCGTCGACCGGTGCGTAGTAGACGGCGCCGCAGCGCGCGTACAGCTCGGCGAGCCGCTCGGCGCTGACCCGGCCCTCGAAGCGGACCCGGCCGTTCAGGTCGCGCTCGCGTGCGATCGCCTCCAGCCGCTCGCGGTCGGCCCCGTCGCCGACGACGACGACCTCGAGCGCCGGCTGCGACGCCGCCGCCTCGAGCAGCAGGTCGATCCGCTTCGCCCGGTCGAGGCGGCTCGCCGAGAGGACGAACCCCTCCGACGCCTCGGTGCGGTAGTCGAGCTGCTGCGGCGGGTGCGGCAGCACCTCGGCGCGAAGGCCGGTCGAGCGCTCGAGGCGCCCGGCGACGTTCCCGGAGGTGGCGAAGAGCCGCGTCGCCTCGCCGAGGGCGACCCGGTCGAGCGCCTGCACCTTGCGCCGGAGCGCGCGGTCCTCGTCGGAATCGGAGAACTGCCCCAGCTCGGTGCCGTCGAGCTCGTAGGCCTGGCGGAACTGGTGGACGAGCCAGACTCGCTTCTCCCGATGGCGGACGAGGTACGAGGGGAACTTCGTCGCCACGACGACGTCGATCGGCCGGCCGTCGGCCTCCTCGAGGTCGAGCAGCCGCCAGAGGAACGCCTGCGTCAGGACGCGCGCACCCGGATACCACTTGAACGGGACCGAGACGACGTCCGCCTCGTGGCCGCGGGCGCGGAGCTCTGCGGCGAGCGTGTCGGTGAAGATCTCGGCGCCGCCGTGTGCGAAGGGCACCTGCGGCCTGCAGACGGCGATGCGCATCTCAGGTCTGCGAGCCGGAAAACGCGGCGTGTGCAGGTACTTTCAGGAGACGCTCCGGCATCGGGCAATTCTACCCCGGTGCCCGAACGGCCTCTGTACGGAAAGCGTTAGCGCCGCGCCGCGAGCTTGCGCGCGACGAGGCTGACGCCCTGGTAGCCGTAGCAGGACTGGGTGAACCAGGTCGCGGCGCTGCGGCCGACGAGCGGCAGCTTGAGCAGCGTGCCGCCGATGCGCCGCCCCGCCAGCTCCTCGTAGCCGTCGGCCTGCTCGACGCGGCGTACGACGAGGCCCGCACGGGTGAAGGACCAGAGGTAGCCGTAGAGCGTGTGCACGTGCTCGTTGATCCCGTAGGTGAGCTCCTCCGCCTGGTCCGGGGCGGTGCCGCGGCGCCACACCGCGCGCGTGCCCTCGTTCAGCGCCAGCACGTGACCCCCGGGACGGGTCACGCGAGCCAGCTCCTGCACCATCGCGCCGAGGTCGAGCGCGTGGTGCAGCGTCGCCACGCAGTAGGCGACGTCGAATGAGCCCGGGGGCGAACGGCAGGCTCTCGCCGTCGGCCTGCACGCGCAGGAACGGCCTGCCGAGGCGCTCCTCGTAGAACGCGCCGCGGCCGAGCCCGATCTTCGGGTCGGCGAGGATGTCCGTGCCGACGTACTCGCAGCCGCGCGGGATCACGTGCTGCGCGCCCCAGCACTTGGCCGCGCCGACCTCCAGCACCCGCATCCCCGGCCGGAGGACGTCGAGCAGGAGCCCGAAGGAGTGCTCGTTCGCGCCCCAGGTGAGGTCGTCCCAGCCGAGGTCGCGGTTCACGTACGGGAGCACCGCGTCGACCTCGTCGTCGGGCTCGTACCAGCCCTGGTCGCGCGCGATCGCCGCCCAGCCCTCCGCCTCGAGCCGCTTCTCCCGGACGCCCGGCGCGGTCTCGTCGAGCAGACGCGGGATCCCGCCCTCGACCGGATACGTCCGGCCGCAGCCCGTGCAGCGGAGCTCCGCCTCGCCCTCGAGGCGGGAGGCGCAGGTGGGGCAGCGGAGGAGCTCGAACGCGTCCGTCACTGCTCGGTCGGGCCGCCGCGGTGCGCGGCGAGCTCGGCCTCGAGGCTCGCGATCCGCCGCTCCTGGTCGTCCACGAGCCGCAGGAGCGCGGCGTTGTAGGCGCGCTGGTCGTAGGCGAGCGGCTCGACGTACCAGCGCATCAGCTTCCGCAGCACGGCCTTCACCGGCGTGCCGACGCCGCCCCGCCAGCCCGGCCTGAGCCGGAGATTCCGGTCGGCCGAGACGGGCCAGACGCGCTCGGCCTCGGCCCGCGCGGCGAGACGGTCGCCGCCGCCGGGCCCACCGGGATCGGCTCCGGATCGGCGCACCTCGTCGCGCAGCCGCGCGACCAGCTCGTCGACGTCGACCGGCTCGTGGGTGGGGGCGTCGTCCACCGCGGTAGCGTACGCGCCCTCGTGGTCGGGATCTCGCTGCTGACGCTCGTGCCCGGCACCGTCGGCGGCAGCGAGGTGTACGCCCGCGAGCTCCTGCGCGCGCTGGCGCTGCACGGGGAGCTCGAGTACCGCGTCCTCCTCCCCACGATCGCCCCGGACGCGGCCGGTGGGCTGCCGCACGAGGTCGTGCCCGAGTATCGCGCGTCCTGGTCGATCGCCGGCCGGCTGCGGGCGATGACGCTGGGGATGCTTCGACCCGGCCCGCTCGAGGATCGCCTGCGCGGCACGCGGCCCGTCCACTTCCCGCTGACCGTGCCGGTGCCGCGCGTGGCCGGGCCGGTCGTGATCACGCTGCACGACCTCCAGCACCGCGACCTCCCCTCCCTCTTCTCCAGGGGCGAGCGGGCCTTCCGCAGGCTCGGCTACGACCGCGCGGCGAGGCGCGCCGACGCGGTGATCGTCCCGACCGAGTTCGTCCGCGAGCGCGCGGTCGCGCGGCTCGGCCTGGACGCGGCCCGAGTCCACGTCGTCGCGCACGGCGTCGACCACGAGCGCTTCCGGCCGGGCGAGGAGGAGCGCGAGCCGATCCTGCTCTACCCGGCGAAGGGCTGGCCGCACAAGAACCACGGCCGGCTGTTCGAGGCGCTGCCGCTGATCCGGCGCGAGCGACCCGACCTGCGGCTCGTCCTCACCGGCTACGAGGGAAGGGCGCCGGACGGCGTCGAGCGGCTCGGCCGCGTCCCGCCCGACGAGCTCGCCGGCCTCTACCGGCGCGCGGCGGCGCTCGTCTTCCCGAGCCGGTACGAGGGGTTCGGCCAGCCGCCGCTCGAGGCGATGGCGTGCGGCTGTCCGGTCGCCGCCTCGCGGGCGGGCTCGCTGCCCGAGGTCTGCGGCGACGCTGCCGTCCTCTTCGACCCGGACGACCCGGCCGCGATCGCCGCGGGCGTGCTGGAGGCGCTCGAGCGCGGCGACCGAGCTGCGCGAGCGCGGGTTGCTGCGAGCGGCTCGGTTCACCTGGGCGGCCAGCGCCCGGGAGCACGAGTCGGTCTACCGGCTCGCGGGCGCGACCCAGTAGCGGAGCGAGCCCGGCGAGCCCGGCTGCGGCTCGCGGTCCAGGAGCTCTCCGCCGAGCGACGCGACGAGCGCCTCGACCCGCTCCGCAGGCAGGCGGTGCATCCGCATCGGCGTGAACGGCGTCCGGCGCAGAATCGTCGCGTCCGGGACGCGCAGAGCGCGCAGGAGCGCGTAGGCGCGACGGCTGAGCTGCAACCGGTTCAGCAGCGCCTGCTCGGCGGGCAGCCCGAACGCGAGCAGCCCGTCGCGGAGCGGTCAAGCGCAGCAGCTCGGCGATCATCGCCTCGATCGCGCGCTGGTCCGGTAGGTGCTGCAGCACCAGGCTCGTGTAGACGAGGTCGTAGGCGCCCGTCTCGAAGCGCGAGAGATCGGGTCGCTCGTTCACCTCGAAGCGGGCGGCGGGCACGTCCGCGTTCAGCTCTCGCGCCGCCGCGACCATGCCGGTGGCGATGTCGACGCCGACGGCCTCGTCGAAGCGGAGCGCGAGCGCGCGGGTGAGCCGGCCGGCGCCGCAGCCGAAGTCGAGCGCGCGTCGCCGCCGGCTCGGCCGGCCGAGCCGTTCCGCGCGTTCGAGCACCTCGGCGATCTCCGCCTCCCCGGTGGCCAGGAACTCCTCGCGTGTCCAGCGGCCGCCCTTGCGCGCGGGATCCGTGAGCACCGCCCAGAGGGGATCAGTCGCCGCGAGCGCCTCCCAGTCACGCCGGTGCCGCTCCAGGCTCACACGGCCGTCCCGCAGAAGACGGCCTCGACGCCGTCGAAGTGCGTCTCCGGCTCGAAGCCGGCGTCGCGCAGCAGCTGCGGCACGTCTGCCCGAAATCCCAGTGGGCGAGCAGGTCGGCCTTGCGCGTCACGAGCGCGAACGGGCCGCCAGCCGCGACCGTGATGTTGCGGCGGCAGCCCGGCCGCGAGCGCGGTCGCTGCGAGCCGCGGGTCGACGGGCACGGTGAACACGTGACGCCCCCCGGGCCGCAGCACGCGGCGGATCTCGCGCGGGCGCGGCATGCGGGATCCGGCACGTGCTCGAGCGTCTCGGAGGTGAGCACGAGGTCGAACGCCCGTCCGGCCACGAGAGCGCCTGCATGTCCTCCTCCGGGTACTCGACGTACGTGAGCGAGGGAAGCGGGCGAGGAACGGCGTGCATGCGCCCGGCGGCGTTGATCTCGGCGACGCGCAGGGAGCGGAAGCCGTCCTCCTCGACGAGCTCGGCGATCGACGTCGCGCCGTCCGCGTAGAGGCGCAACAGCGCCTCGGCGAGCAGTCGGACGCGCGGCTCAGCCGCATTCCGCGCAGAGCATGCTCTCGCGCTCGACGAAACGACTCCGGCCACGCTGCGGCGGAGCTCGTGCGAGAGGACCCAGGTGTTGCGCACGAACCGCGTCTCGGCGCCGCACACGGCGCAGCGGCCGCGTCGTCGCCGCGCCGGTCGCCGGGCGGGCGCAGGTGGAGGAGCAGCCACAGGCCGGGATCGCGACGCAGCGGCACCGTCACGTGCGGCTCCGCTCGGCCGCGGCCCGAGCCGCCCGCGCGCGCGCGTCGCGCCAGACCGTCGACGACGGCGCGAAGACCTTCTCTCCGCCGCCCTCCGGAGAGCAGCGCCTGCGCCAGCATGCGCGCCGAGCAGCACGAGACGGCGACGCCACGTGCCGAGCGGCCCGAGCGGCGCGTGGCGCTCGCAGACCGTGAGCGTGTTGCGCAGCCCGTAGTAGAGCGTCGCCGGCGAGCTCTCGCCGCCCGGCCGCGGCGGAGACGCGGTGCACGACGCGCGCGCCGGGCACGACGTAGAGGGCGATAGCCCGGCCTCGCGGGCGCGCAGCGACCAGTCCGTGTCCTCGCTGTAGAGGAAGAGCCGCTCGTCGAACAGGCCGACCCGCTCGAGCACCGGCCGCGGGACGAGCATCGCCGCGCCGCAGCGCGATCGGTCTCGCACGCAGCGACGTGCCAGGCCGGCCGTCGGGCTGGCCGTAGCCGCGCTGGCGGCCGTTGTAGCCGCGGCGCGGGTCGAAGCGGCGCCGGCGAACCAGATCAGGCCGGGCGGGTCGGCGAAGAGGATCTTCGAGTACAGCGCGCCCGCGTCGGCGGCGCCGCGCCGGCCGCGTCGACGAGCGCGCTCGACGGCCCCGGCTCGACCTCGACGTCGTTGTTCAGCAGCGAGCGACGTGGTCGGCGCCGAGCGTCGAGCGCGCGCTCGATGCCCGAGGTTGTTGCCGCCGGCGAAGCCGAGGTTCACGGCTCGCTGCGCACGACCTCGACTGCCGGGAAGCGCGGCCGCGACCGCCTCGGCGGTGCCGTCGCGTCGAGCCGTTGTCGACCACGATCGACCTGCAGCGGCTCGTACGTCGACCGCGCGCAGCGAGTCGAGGCAGGCGAGCGTGTCGTCACGCCCGTTCCAGGTGAGCACGCACCGACGACCACGAGCGCTGCGCGTCGGTCACGGCAGAGCGCCCGCAGGTAGCGCCACGGCGGAGCGAAGGCCGCGCCGAGGCGCGCCAGACCGCCAGCAGGAGCGCGTAGAGCACGAGCCCGCAGCTGCCGCGGCGCGCACGGCGGAGCAGGATCAGCGAGCCGGCGCACGCCGAAGGGGCCGAGCGGCGAGCAGGCCGCGACGACCCGGCCGCGACGGCCAGGCCCGCTCAGCGTCGGCCGAGCGCGCCGAGCGCCCGCAGCACCGCGACGAGCCCGACGCCGGTCGACGACGGCGCAGCGCCAGCGCGAGCCCGCAGACACCGGCCACGGCGTCGCCGAGCCACGCCAGCGGCACGTGCACGAGCGAGCACGACGACGGCGACGCAGCGGCAGCCGGCGCCCTCGCCCGGCGACGAAGAGCAGCGGGAACGTGACCGAGAACCCGACCGTGACGCGACCATCCAGGGCGCGAGAGCGACGACGAGCCGCCCAGCTCCTCGCCCGCGTCGCCGCCGTACGGCGTTGCCGAGCACCGCGTCGACCGAGCGGCTCGCCCGCCAGCGCGAAGACGCCCGCGGCGGCCGCGACGGCGGCGAGCGCGAGCCAGGCCGACGACGACCACGTGGCGGCGCGACGCGCGTCGGGCGTCGAGGCCGCTCCGCGTCAGCGGCACCGACGAGACGAGGGCGAGCGACGACGCCGTCACGGCGACGACGGCGGCCGCGATCAGATACGCGTAGCCGAAGGCTCGTCGACCGCGCCCGACGCCCTCGCCGGCCGCGAACGGGAGGCAGACGACGTAGAGCGCCCTGCAGCGCGAGCGGCAGCGCGAGCCTGCGCGCGAGCTCGCCCAGGCGTCGGCCGCAGATCTCGGAGCCGGACGCGCGGCCGCCGCGGGCATCGACTCGCGGCGCGCTTCGAGCAGGAGCGCGACGCCGGGACACGCGAGCGCGACGGCGCCGTTGAGCGCCATCCCCCAGGCGACGGCGTCGATGCCGTCCTCGTCGACGCGCCAGAGGATGAAGAGCGAGGCCGAGCACGCTGCCCGCGCGCGTAGCCGAGCGCCGCCGTCGGCGTAGTCGTCGAGCGCGGCGAGCGCGCTCGCGGCGAGCCCGGCGTAGAGCTGTGCGACCGCGGCCGGCAACGAGCCACGGCAGCGCGTCGGCGGCCGTGTCGCGGGCCGCGCCGCTGTCGCCGCCGGTGAGCAGCGTCGCGCGACGGCGTGCGGGCGCGACGATCGCGACGCAGCGAGCGCGGCAGCGGCGACCGCGGTCAGCGCGAGCGCGTACGCGGTCGTCTCGCTGCCGAGCGTCGCCGCTCCGCCGCGCGCGCGGCGAGCGGCGGCAGGACGCACGACGCGCGACGCGCGCTCGCGGCGAGCGGCGAGCACGATGAAGACGCCGTAGGCGGCGAAGAAGCCGTCGGTCTCGGCGCCGCGGCCGAACTCGCGCGCGATCACGACGCCGACGACGGCAGCGAGCCCCTGTCTGGACGGCGAGCGCCGAGGGCGGTGACGGCGCCGCTCCCGAGCGAGCCCGAGCGGGGCGAGGCGCTACGCTGCGTCGCTGCTCACCGACGCGAAGCGTACGCGCCATGCCGACCGACACCGTCTGGACCGACACCGACGCTCGACGAGCTCCGCTCCGAGCTCGGCGACGTCTACTGCGGGCCGCACCGTGCTCGTCACCGGCGCCGACGGCTTCATGGGCTCGCACCTGACGGACGCGCTCGTCGAGCTCGGCGCCGAACGTCCACGCCTTCGTGCGCGCCACCTCGAGCGGCGCGCTGAACAACATCGGGCACCTGCGCACGCGGCTGAAGGTGCACTTCGCCGACCTGACCGACAAGACCTCGGTCGACTACCTCGTGCGCGAGCTGCGCGACACGGCCACCGACCGGCCGTACGTCTTCCACCTCGGCGCGCAGGCGCACGTCGGCGAGTCGTGGCACCGCCCGTACGAGACGGTGATGGCGAACACGGTCGGCACGCTCAACCTGCTCCAGTCGATCGTCGACCACGGCGCTCGAGCTGGAGAAGTTCGACACGGCCGGCACGTCGGAGGAGTACGGCAACGTGCGCGAGTCCGTCGCCGACCAGCACGACTTCGACGACGGACGGCGGCCTGATCCTGCACGAGCGCTCGCCGATCAACCCGAAGTCGATCTACGCGACGGCGAAGGTGGCCGCCGACTTCCTGACGATGAACTACCACGACGCGTACGGCGTGCCGGGCGTCGTGACGCGGATGTTCAACAACTACGGCCCGCGCCAGAACCCGCGCTACGTCACCGGCACGATCATCACGCAGGCGCTGACGCGACCCGACGATCGAGCTCGGCCAGCTCGAGCCGCTGCGCGACTTCTGCTTCTGCACCGACGGCGTCCGCGGCCACCTCACCGTCGCCGCGCACGGCGTCCCCGGCGACGTCTACGTCTACGGGCAGGGCGAGAACATCTCGATGCGCGACTGGGTCGACCTGATCCTCCGCGTCGGCGAGGAGCACGGCTTCTGGCCCGGCGACCGCGAGGTCGTGACGACGCCTGCGCGCTTCCGGCCCGGGCGCGAGCGAGGTGATGGCGCTCCGCGTCGGCCACGAGAAGCTGACGCGCGAGACCGGCTGGCAGCCGAAGGTCTCGTGGGAGGAGGGCGTGCTGCACACGATCCGCTGGTACGCCGAGCACCGCGACCGCTGGCTCGGCCGCGTCGACTGGCTCCCGGCCGGCTCGCCCGTCGCGAAGTGAGCCGCGTCCTCGTCACCGGCGGCGGCGGCTTCCTCGGCTCCCACCTCGTCGAGCGGCTCGAGGCCGACGGGCACGACGTCGTCGCGGCGCGCCGGCGCGACTACGACCTGACGTCGATGGACGACACCGCGCGGCTCTTCGCCGACGCGCGGCCCGAGCTCGTCTTCCACCTCGCCGCCGAGGTCGGCGGCATCGGCGCGAACCGCGCGAATCCCGGCCGCTACTGGTACGCGAACCTGATCATGGGCGCGCACGTGCTCGAGCAGTCGCGGCTGCACGCGGTCGGCAAGCTCGTGATCGCCGGCACCGTCTGCTCCTACCCGAAGCTCACGCCGGTGCCGTTCCGCGAGGAGGACGCTCTGGAACGGCTATCCCGAGGAGACGAACGCGCCCTACGGCGTCGCGAAGAAGGCCGTGCTGTCGGCGCGCAGGCCTACCGCGAGCAGTACGGCCTGGACGCGATCTTCCTGCTGCCCGCGAACCTCTACGGGCCGCGCGACAACTTCGACCTCGAGACCTCGCACGTGATCCCGGCGCTCGTCCGCAAGATGCTCGAGGGCGGCGACGAGGTCGTGCTCTGGGGCGACGGCTCGCCGACCCGCGAGTTCCTCTACGTCGACGACTGCGTCGAGGGGCTGCGTGCTGGCCGCCGAGCGCTACGACGGCGCCGAGCCGGTGAACCTCGGCACGGGCGTCGAGACGTCGATCCGCGAGCTCGCCGAGCTCGTCGCCGAGCTGACCGGCTTCGAGGGCGAGATCGTCTGGGACACGTCGATGCCGAACGGCCAGCCGCGCCGCAGCGCTCGACGCCTCGCGGGCCCGCGAGCTGTTCGGCTTCGAGGCGCGCACGGCGCTGCGGGACGGGCTCGAGCGCACGGTCGCCTGGTACCGCTCGACGCAGCTCGACACGTGCGCCTGCCTGAGGGCTGGTGGCCGCCCGTCGCGCTCGTCGCGGGCGGCTGGCTCGTCGCAGCGCGCTCGTCGCCGCACGGCCGGCGTCGACGGCCGACGCGCCAGGTTGGCTTCTCGTCCTGAACCAGGCCGTGCTGCTCCCCGCGGCGATCCTTGCGGCCTACGCGTTCGGGCTCGCGCTCGGCGGGCGGCTGCTCGCGGCTCTGGTGCGGCGCGATGCTGGTGCTCGTGCCGCTCGCCGGCTGGCTCTACGCCCTGCCGCGGTACCGGGACACCTACCTCGAGCGCGGCTCTCGTCCAGGCGGTCGGCGTCGGCGACGGAGGCCGGTTCGCGGCCTGCAGCCCTCCTGACCGTCGCGGCGGCACTCGTGCTCGCGTCGCTCGTCCAGTCGGCCCCGATCCTCGGGGCTGCAGGCGGAGTCGCAGCCGGGGTCGCGATCGTGGTCGAGCCGAGCGCGTGCGCTGTTCGTCGTCGGCGCCGATCCTGGCCTGTGCCGTTCGCCCGTCGGCCGTCGCACGTTCGCTGGCCTTCGCCGTCCCGGTCGTCGTCGCGGGCGCTAGTCACCCTCCTCGTCCGCGACGCGGGCATCGGACTCGATCGTCTCCTGGAGCGCGTTCAGCGGCAACATGGCCTGCACTCCGCGAGTACACCTGGTCGAACCGCGTCCTCCAGTGGCTGCCGCTCGCCGGCGCGATCGGGCTCGCGCGGCGCTCGCTCGACCTGGTCGCGGCGCTCGTCGGCGGCTGGTTCGGGGCCTTCGTCCTCGCCGAGGCCGCGTCACC
Organism: uncultured Gaiellaceae bacterium; assembly: GCA_963808915.1. Lineage (GTDB taxonomy): Bacteria > Actinomycetota > Thermoleophilia > Gaiellales > Gaiellaceae > CAVTBT01. The sequence goes on from CAWEHJ010000004.1 coordinate 498,881, forward strand.
GCACCGGCCGGTCGGCGACGGCACGCTTCTTCGTCGCGTTCGTCCCCGCCCTGCCGGCCTTCGCGCTCCTCGTCGCGGCGATCCCGCTGCTCGTGCCGGGCGTCGCCGCGCGCCGGGCGCGCGCGCGTCACGCCGCTCAGCCGCTCCTCGAGCAGCGCCACGCGCTGCGCGAGGATCGTGTTCTGGTCGGAGAGCTTCGAGATCACCGTCGAGTAGTGCAGCAGCACGAGCAGGATGAAGAGCGCCGCGACGGCGAACAGCACCGCGGGCGGGTACGTCGTCGACGCCGACCCAGCCGGCGATCGTGTTCAGCCCGCCGCGCCACGCGGAGAGCACGAGCAGGACGAGGCCCGTCGCGAGCCAGAGCAGCGCGTAGCGCTCCCGCAGCCGCCGCGAGCGGATCAGCTCGAAGACGACGAGCAGCAGCAGGAGCGACGCGATCGTCGCCGCGATCGAGATGCGGAGCGGCGTCATTCCTCGACCGGCGCCAGCGCCGCGGCGGAACATGCCGACGAAGAGCGCGAGCGTCACCTTGAGCGATGTAGTAGATCGAGCGGAGCGCGTTGATCGGCGAGCGCCCGTGCTCGCGCTCGCGCATCCGACCGGCACCTCGACGAGGCGCAGCCGGTTCTTGACCACCATCACGGTCGCCTCGACCTCCGGGTAGTCGTGCGGGTAGTCGGCCGCGAAGAGCGCGATCCCCTTCCGGTTCAGCGCCTGGAAGCCCGAGGTCGTGTCGGTGACGCGCTGCCCGACGAGCAGCGAGACGATGCGCGCGAAGAAGCGGATCCCCGCCATGCGCGCGATCGGAGGCCGGTACTCGCCGTCGCGCGCCCGGACGAAGCGCGAGCCGACGACGATGTCGGCCTCGCCCGGTCTCGATCGGGCCGAGCAGCTTCGGCAGCTCGGCGGGGACGTGCTGGCCGTCGCCGTCGAGCCGGACCGCGATCTCGTAGCCGTGCTCGAGCGCGTACTGGAAGCCGGTCTGGACGGCGCCGCCGATGCCGAGGTTGAACGGCAGCCTGACGACCGCCGCGCCACGGCGCGGCCGCGATCGCGGCCGTGCGGTCGGTCGAGCCGTCGTCCACGACCACGACGTCGAGCCCGGGTCGAACGCGCGCAGCTCGTCGAGCACGCCGCCGATCGCGCCCTGCCTCGTTGCGTGCGGGGACGATCGCGATCCGCCGCGCCTCAGCCACGGGCTGCCGCCGGGACGCCGACGCCGAGCAGGTCGAGCACCTGGCGCGCGCGGTGGGCGTACGTGTGCTCGTCGAGGACGCGCTCGCGCGCGCGGCGGCCCATCGCCTCGGCCTCGCCGGGATCGTCGAGCAGCGCGCGGTAGGCGCCGACGGCCTCCTCGGCCGACTCGACGACCAGCAGCTCGCTGCCCGGCTCGAACCAGCGCTCGATCCCCTCGTACGGGTTGGAGACGATCGCCGCGCCCGCGCTCGCGAGCTCGAACGGCCGGCAGGTCGAGGAGCCGGCGACCGTCGCGTGCGAGCGGCGCGTGATGTAGAGGTTGACGCGCGCGGCCGAGATCGCCCGGGCGAAGACGTTGAACGGCACGTCGCCGATGATGCGTGCGGTGCCGATGTCGCCACGGAAGTCGCGGCCGCCGAGCGAGAAGTCGACCTCGGGGAGGATGCGGCTCGGCTCGCCGACGAGCTCGCGCATCCACTCGCGCCGGAACTTGTCGCCGTAGCCGTAGAAGAAGACGTCCGTCTCCTTCTCGACCGGCTGCGGCGCGAAGAACTCCGGGTCGGCGGCCCAGTAGACGGCCTCCGCGCGACGCGCGCCCAGCTCGAGCAGTCGCGGGATCCCGCCCTCGGAGTTCGAGATCACGAGGTCGTACTCGGACGGGTCGGCGCCGTGGTAGTAGTTGAAGCCCGTGTCCATGCCGCCGAACTCCGGCAGGCTCATCGGCACGTCGCCGTCGTAGAAGACGACCGGGATGCCGAAGCGGTCGCGCAGCGCGGTCGGGATGCCGCGGAAGTGCGCCATCGGCACGGTGAAGACGAGCACGGCGTCCGGCCGCTCGCGCTCGACGAGCCGCTCGAGGTGCTTCTGCCAGCGCGGCGTGACGAGCCGCCAGATCGTCTCTCGCGTCAGCTTGTCGAAGGCGCTCTCGTCCGGCGACTCCTCGGCTCGGCGGAGATAGCGGTCGCCCTTGAGGCGCGCGAGCCCGTCGCGCAGCGTCGCGTAGCTCTCGCCCTCGCGGTAGGTCGGGTTCGGCGCCGTCCGCCACCACGGGCTCAGCACCGGCCGGCCGCGGTACGGCGTGACGACGAGGTCGGCTCCGGCTTCGTACAACCCTTTCCAGAGCTGCCACCACGCGGGCGTGCAGCCGTAGCGGAAGTCGAGGTCGATCGCGGACGCGACGGCGAGGATCTTCGGCGCCTTCACGCCGGTCAGTGTAGGGAGGGTGGATGAGGGCCCTGTTAGGGCGCCGGCGTCAATACGCGCCGCGCCGGCCGAGCACGGCCGGGAGGGTCTTGACGAGGATCGTGAGGTCGAGCCAGATCGACCAGTTCTCGAGGTAGTAGAAGTCGAGCCGTACGAGGTCGTCGAACGAGAGGTTCGAGCGGCCCGAGATCTGCCAGAGGCCGGTGATCCCTGGCAGGACGTTGTACCGCTGCCGGTGCCAGTCCTCGAGCATGCGGTAGTCGCGGAGGGGGAGCGGCCGCGGCCCGACCAGGCTCATCTCGCCGCGGAGCACGTTGATCACCTGCGGCAGCTCGTCGAGCGAGAGCCGGCGGAGCATCGCGCCGACGCGGGTGACGCGAGGGTCGTCGCGGATCTTGAACAGCGCGCCCTCGGCCTCGTTCCGCCCCTCGAGCTGCCGCTGGAGCCCCTCGGCGCCGGCGACCATCGTGCGGAACTTCATCATCGCGAACTCGCGCTCGCCCACGCCAACGCGGCGGTCGAGGTAGAAGACCGGCCCGCGCGAGTCGAGCTTGATCGCGAGCGCCACGAGCAGCCAGAGCGGCAGGCCGACGAGCGCAACGAGCACGCTGACGACGATGTCGAAGCTGCGCTTGAGCGCCCAGTCGGCGCCGGTGAGCACCGGCGGCCGGAGCTCGAACAGCGGCGCGCCCTGGCCCGGCACGTACTCGCCCCGCTGCACGAGCAGCTCCGTCGTCGTCGGCGCGATCCGCACCCGGACGCCCGACCGGTGCGCGGTCTCGATCAGCTCGAGCATCGTCCGCTCGTCGAGCTCGTCCTCGGCGATCACGAGCTCGTCGGGCTGCTCCCGCTTCAGCACCTCGGCCAGGTCCTCCGGCGCGCCGAGCTGGGCAAGTCCCGGGATCTCCCCACGGGAGACGGCGCCGACGAAGTCGTAGCCGATCCCCGCCCGTGCGGCGCCGAGCGTCCGGTGCAGCCGGACGAGCGAGTCGCCCTCGCCGACGAGCACGACCCGCCGCCGCACGCCTGCCACCCGCATCAGCTCGGCGGCGAGCGAGTCGTACGCGGTCCGGAGCAGGCCGATCGTCAGCGCGCACGTGACGGCCGCGGTCGGGATCACGCCGTAGGTCGTGAACTCGTAGTCCGTCCCGATCCCGAAGGCGAGCACGATCAGCGCGACGAGGGCGAGCGACTTGAAGATGCCGCCTCGGCCCGCCCGCTGCTCGCGCGGGGCATAGAGGCCCGCCTGCCAGAAGACGAGCACCGTCACCGGCGCGAGGAACGGCAGCCAGTCCTTCGGGCCCTCCCAGATCAGGGCCCAGAGGACGTCGGTGCCGTTGTAGACGAGCTCGCGCAGGACGAGGGCGAGGTAGAGGCCGAGCGCGAGGCCGCCGATGTCGAGCGCCACCAGCGCGGCGATGCTGGCCGCGCGCCGCGTCACGGCCCGTCGCCAGCCGCGCTGCAGGAAGACCGGCCGGGCGGCGCGGATGTCGTCGCGTTGCTGCCGCGGCTCGGGCGGGGCTGGAGGCCGGTCCGGGACAACCGGTTTCGTGCTCACGACCGTGCCGAGTCTACCCCGGTCATCGGCGCAGCTCACGGACGGATTCGATCACCGCGTCGGCCCAGGAGTCGAGCGAGTGCGAGCGCTCGACACGTCGCCGCAGCTCCGCGCCCGCGGCCGCTCGCGCTTCCGGCCCGGCCGCCGCGACGGCCAGGAGCGCGCGGGCGAGATCCTCGGGGTCACGCGCCGCGAAGCACAGCTCGAGCGGCAGGCCGCCGAGGAACTCGGCGAGCGCCGTGTTGCTGGCGAGCACCGGCACCGCGCAGGCCGCCGCCTCGTAGACGACCTTGTCGAGTGTCTCCGCCCCGACGGGCTCCGTGGCGCTGACGAGGAGGTCGACTCCGGCGAGCAATCCAGGAATCTCGTCCCGCGCGACCGGCGGGGCCAGCGTGACGCTCCCGACAAGCGACTCGTCGGCGGCCACCCGTTCGGCGAGCTCGGCGCGGTGGCGCCGCTCGTCGTCGGTGAGCACCGGGCCGCGGAGCTCGAGAGTTGCCTCGAGCCCGGCTTCGCGCGCGAGGCGGAAGCCGTCGAGCAGGGTGCCATACCCCTTCCAGCGGGCGAATCGCCCCAGCGCGAGCAGTCGCAGCGGCCCGTCGGACGGCCTTTGTGGCTCCGAACCACGAAGACTCTCGCGGGCCTGCGGCCGGAAGCGCTCGACGTCGACGGCGTGCCCGATCCCGCGGACCTTGGGCGTGTCGAGCGGGAACGAGCGGCGATCGACGCTCAGCACGCGGTCGGCGAGCCGTGTCGCCAACCGCAGTGACCGACCGGCGTGCCAGTGCGTGTACCAGAGGAGCAGCGGCACGCGCGCCGGCCTGGCGAGCGGCGCGGCCAGGACGAGGAAGGTCGGGACCATGTGGACGAGGACGGCGTCGGGGCGGCTCCGCAGCGTGCCGGCGAGAGCCCGCTCGAAGCGCAGGCCGCGACCCGCCTTCGAGCCGGAGGCGAAGGTTCGGAAGGAGACGTTGGCCGGCAGGTCATGGCGCCCGACGCTGTCGCAGATCACGGTCACGTGCTCACAGCGCCCGGCGAGAGCGCCGACGATGTCGACCGTCTGTGCGAGTGCGGGGTGGTCGGCGTCGACGACCTGCGTGACGACGACGAGGCGCACGCTCAGTGCGCCCCGGCGATCGTGTCGTCCACGAGCGCGCGCAGCTCGGCCGCGAAGCGCTCGGGGGTCGAGTGCCACGCTTCGTAGCGCCGGCCAGCGGCCTCGCCGAGCCGTTCGGCGAGCCGGCGGTCGGTCAGCACGGTGACGAGCGCCTCGACGAGCGCACTCGTGTCCCCAGGGGGCAGGAGCAGTCCCTCCACCCCATCGGTGACGAGGTCCGGGATCCCGCCGGCATCGGTCGCGACGACACCTCGACCCCGGGCGAACGACTCGATCACGACGCGGCCGAGACCCTCGGGCCAGGAGGGAAGCACGAGCAACGTCGCCTCGTCGAGGCTCCGTGCCACGCCGGCAGGCGGCAGCTCGGGGACGTGCTCGACGCTTCCAGGCAGGTCGCGGAGGAGTGCCCGGATCGGCTCCTGCCGCGCGCCCTTGCCGACGACGACGAGACGCGCTTCGGGAACCCTGGCCGCGACCGTACGCCACGCGGCCGCCAGACCGTCCACGTTCTTGTAGAGCTCGAGGGCGCCGACGAAGAGCGCCGTCGGCCGCTCCGGCAGCGGTGCATGCGGCTTGGCCGTGAAGGCCGAGAGGTCGCTGTAGGTGGGAAAGCTCCGGGTCGCGGGTTCCCCGCGGACCTCCTCGACGAGCGAGGACGTGAAGGGAGAGAGCGCACGGGTGGCGTCCGCCCGGCGAAGCCCCGTGCGGGCCAGCCACTCCGCGGGGCGCGCGACCAGCTTCCGAAGCGGTGACCCGTACAGTCGTGCGAACGTCCGCCAGTCGCCGTGCACCTCGACGATCACGGGAGGCCGACGGCCCGAGAGCGCACGACCGAGCAGCGACGCGGCTCCTACGAACGGATCCGCTGCGACGACCACGTCGGGCCGGAACCTGCGCAGCTCGCTCCGCACACGGCGCGGCAACCCGAGGTAGAAGCGAACACCGTCCGCCGCGCGCGTCGGAGCGTCCAGGGCGAAGCGGCCGTCATCGACGTCGCCGCCGTCCTGTGCCGTCCCGAGCACGCGGAACTCGAGCTCCCGGTCGATCGCGTCCCACTTCGGCGCCAGCCAGTCCGGCAGCGGGAGCGACAGCCGGTTCCGCCCGACGAAGAGGACGCGGGGGCGCGTTCCGGCGCTCACGCAGCGGCCTCGGCGAGCAGCTGCTCGAGACGGCCGTAGACGACGTCGCGCGAGAGGTGGCGGACGGACTCCGCCGAGGCCGAGGCGAGCCGGTCGCGCAGCTCGTCGTCCTCGAGGATCCGGCGCATGGCCTCGGCGAGTCGCTCGACGTCGCGCGCCGGCACCAACAGGCCGTTCTCGTCGTCGTGCACGACCTCCGGGACACCCCCGACGGCCGTCGCGACGACCGGCGTGCCGACGGCGAGCGCCTCGATCGCGGCATGCGGCAGGTTCTCCCAGTCGCTCGGGAGGAGCGCGGCGCGCGCACCGGCGAGCAGTCGGACGACCTCGTCGCGCGGGCGGGCCCCGAGAAACCGCACGCGGCCGTCGATCTCCGCCGCGGCGGCACGCTGCTCGAGCTCCTCGCGCTCGGGCCCGTCGCCGACGAGGACCAGCGAGGCCCCGGGCACCTGCGCCACCGCATCGAGCGCCGTCCGCAACCCCTTCTGAGCGGTCAGGCGGCCGGCGAAGACGAACGTGCCCGCAGGGAGCGACTTCGGGACGAGGCCGTCGACCGCCGGAGCCGGATTCGGCAGGACGACGAGCCGCCCGCGGTCGAGCCCCCAGCCGGCCGCGATCTCCGCCAAATAGGCGCTCGGGACGACGATCGACCTGGCACGGCCGAGCGCAGCCGTTCGCGCGCGCTTCAGCGCCTCGACCTTCGCTCCCGCTCCGGCCTGGAAGTCCTCGAGCGAGCCGGCGAAGAGCCCGTAGCGGCGAGCGCGCTCGTAGGCCGGGTCGGAGACGAGCTTCGCCACCAGCGGCCGCCGGGCGGCCGTGACCGCGGCAGCCGCGGCTGCATAGGTCGACGTCGCGTAGACGACGTCGGCGCCACGCGCAGCACGTGCGCCGCGGGCGGCGATGAGCCCGTAGCGCACCGGGAACGGCAGCTGTCTCGACACCACGTCGACGGGGCAGGGACGGTCGGTCGGCTCGCCGTCTCCCATCGTCAGCGCCCGTACGGCATGGCCGCGCTCGACCAGGAAGCGGGCGAGGTCCGGCCCGTGCGTCGCCGGGCCGCCGACGTCGGGCGGCCAGATCCCGGTGAGGAGCAGGACGTTGATCGGCCTCAGCTCGCCGCGATCGCGGGTCGACGATGGGCTCGGAGCGCCAGGAGCAGGAGCGCGAAGAGTCCGACGAGGAGCAGGTTCCGTCCGAGTAGCACCCAGACCGGCCAGCCTCCGGCCCGAAGGGGATGCTCGTAGACCACCTCCACCTGCGTGGCGACGAGGATGGCGACGAGCAGTGCGGCTGCGACCGGTCGCAACCGGCCTGCGACGAGCGGCACGAGTGGCACCAGCCAGACGAGGAACTGGGGCGAGATCACCTTCGAGAAGGCGACGAACGCCGCAACCGAGGCGCCGAACCCGAGTACGAGCAACTCCGCGCTCTCGGCCCCGCGCCAGTAGGCGAGGGCAACCGCGACCAGCGCGGCCACGAGCAGGAGGCTCGACACCAGCCCGAGCGCGTCGGGCAAGCCTCCGGCCAGGTCGATCGACCCCGGGCTGCCAGGGACGATGCTTGCGGCGTAAAGGCCCGCCTTGTCGGCAGCGAGGAGGGCCGACGCCGCGAGACTCTCGAGCTGGAGCTGGCGCACGAGCTGCGTCTTCACGCTGTACCCGAACCCCCCGGGCGCGAGCAGCGCGAGCGGGCCGGCGACGACGACGAGGACGACGGCGAAGACGGCGAGCGCTCGGACGAGGGCGCGGGCCCCTGCAGTTCGCAGGACGTGGATGGCGGCGACCGGCAGCAGGACCGCGGGGTAGACCTTGACGGCACACCCGGCGGCCAGCAGCCCGAACGCGAGCTGATCGCGCCCGGCCAGGAGCGCCAGCAGCGCGAGGAGCACGATCAGCGCGGGCCACAGGTCGTATCGGTTGAGCACGACCGCTCCGAGCGCGACGGGGGTGACGACGACGACGCCCAGCGCGACCGCCGCTGCGGCCCGGCCGACGCCGAGTCGGGCCAGCACCGCGACGAGCGCCGCGACGAGCCCGACCCCCACGAGGCCGACGACGAGCTTGAAGGCGAGGTTGTAGCCGGCGCCCCACCCGAGCAGGGACGGCGCGAGGAACGCGGGCACCGCGCCGGGCGGGTACTCCATGTAGAAGTCGCGATAGGGCAGCTCACCGTCGAGGATCCGCTCCGCGAACTCGTGGTACCGGCCGACGTCGCCCGGGTCGGCCGAGCTGAAGAACCCGCCTCGCGCAAGCGCGCACGCGGCGAGGAACAGCGCCGCCGCGACGCCGAACCGGACTACCAGGGACGAATCGATCTTCGGCCCACCCGCAGCCGTCACGCGTTCGGGCAGCCTCACCGCGCCATCTTAGAGTGACGCGATCGGCGCCCGGCGGCGCTGGACCGGGCCCGGCGCCCGTAGAGTCGCCGCGTGCGGGCCGGCTCGCTGCTCACGAGGATCGGCCACCGTCGGCTCGTCTGGGCGGCGACACTCGGCCTTGCGGCGCTCGCCGGGATCGCGCTCCGCGTCTGGGCCTATCGCTCCGTGGCGGGGACGCCCAACGCCGACGAGGCCGTCGTCGGGCTGATGGCCCGCCATGCGCTGCACGGCGAGCTGACCACCTTCTACTGGGGCCAGGCCTACGGCGGGACACAGGAAGTGCTGCTGACGGTCCCCGTCTTCCTCGCCGTGGGCAGCAGCTGGCTCGCGCTGCGCGCCGTCCCCATCCTGCTCGGAGCCGTGGCATCGCTGCTCGTCTGGCGCGTGGGCCGCAGGACGATCGGCGAGCCCGCGGCGACCGTTGCCGCATTCGTCTTCTGGGTCTGGCCCGCCTTCGACGTCTACGTGCTCACGCACCAGCAGGGCTTCTACGCGAGCAATGTCGTCTACTGCGCGCTGCTGCTGCTGCTCGCGCTCCGCGTGGTCGAGCAGCCGGACCGCGTCCGTGTCGGGCTGCTCGGCCTCGTGCTCGGCCTCGCGTTCTGGCAGACGCCGCAGATCGTCCCGGTCGCGGCGGGAGTGGTCGCGTGGACGATCTGGAAGCAGCCGCGCTGCCTCCGTCAGGTGACGACGGCGCTGCCCCTCGCGCTGATCGGGGCGGCGCCCTGGATCGTCTGGAACGCCGGCCACGGCTGGGAGTCGCTCGCCCAGCCCGACTACGGGGACAAGCTGCACAGCCTGCGGCTGCTCGCCTCGCCCGTGCTGCCGATGATCGTGGGCCTGAGAGCGCCGTTCTCCGCCGACCTGCTGCTGCCTGCGCCGCTCACGTATCTCGCGTACGCCGGTCTCGTCGCGGCCTTCTGCGTCGCCGCGGTCAAGACGCGACGGCAGCCGATCTCGATCCTCTACCTCGTCACCGCCGCCTTCCCGCTGGTCTACGTGCTCTCGCCGAAGACCTCGCTCGCACTCGGCACACCCCGATTCGTCGTCGTGCTGACGCCGATCCTCGCCCTCCTGCTCGCGCAGTTCGCCACCACGTACACACGAGCGGTCGCCGTGCTCGCCGCCTCGCTCGTCGTCTCGGCGGTGACGCTCGGGCGGATGGAGGACTGGTTCCGCGGCACCCCTCGCCCGACGACGTACGCGGAAGGTCTCGGGCCGCGCCATACCGTCCAGTGGGTTCCGCGCGATCTCGGCCCATTGATCGCGCTGCTCGACCGGCTACAACTCGACCACGTCTACGCCGACTACTGGACGTCGTACCGGCTCGACTTCGACACCCGCGAGCGCATCATCGCCGCTGAGAGCAGCTTCGACCGGCTGACGCCAGATCGCGCGCAGGCGACGCCTGTCCAGGGCGGGCCGGTTCGCCGGCCGGAGTACGGACAGCGCGTACGCCGGGCTCCTCACGGCTTCGTCTTCTACCGCCAGACCGTGGACTCGGTGCCGATCGTCCCTGAGCTCGAGCGGCGCGGATACCGACCCCATCGTGTCGGCTCGTTCGTCGTGTACGCGCGCTCTGGCCGCGCGTAGACTGGCGCGGGTGACGACGGGCGGGACACGCCGCGGGCTCGGGCGCGTCCACCGAATCGCGGCGCAGAGACGCCCCGTCTATCTCCTGATCGCGCTCCTCGCCGCGGTGCCGCGCGTCGTCGCACTCGTCGCGGACAGGAACGACATCCTCCTGCCTTTCACCTTCGGCGAGAAGAGCGACGACATCGCCCGCACCTTCGTCGACAGCGGCACGTTCGGCTTCATCCCGGACCTGCCGACCGCGTACACCCAGCCGCTCTACAGCTTCGTCCTGGTCCCGCTCTACGCCACCGTCGGCCGGAGCTGGGAGGTCGTCGGCGGCACGCAGATCCTGCTGGCGGTGGCGACGGCGCTGCTCGTCTACGAGCTCGGGCGGCGCTGGCTGTCGCCGGAGGCCGGGCTGGTCGCCGCGGCCCTGACGACCGTGCATCCCTACCTCGTCTGGCACGACGTCCATGTCAACCGCGAGATCGTCGACGGCCTGCTCGCGGCGGCGATCATGCTGCTCACCCTCGCGCTCGCAGCGCGTCGCTCGCTCGTCCTCTCCGCCGCCTTCGGCGTGGTGCTCGGCTTGGCGATCCTTGGAAACGTCCGGCTCACGCTGCTCCCGCTCGTACTGGCCGCGTTCCTGCTCTGGCAGTGGCGGCCGAGTTGGGCGGCGGTGGCGACGCTGGCCATGACGCTCGCGTGCTGTGTGGCCGTGCTCGTGCCGTGGCTGCTGCGGAACGACGTGCAGGTGGGCTGCTTCGCGCTCACCACCGACTCCCGCGGCCTCTGGGAGGCAAACAACGAGCGCACGCTCGAGACGCTCCGAGCTGGCCTCTGGATCGACAACGTCCCTCTGCCGTCGGGGTTCCCACCGAGCGCGCAGGACGCGGGACGCGAGTACCGGCGGCACGGCCGCATCGTGCGCGTCGACGAGTGCCGCCAGGCAACCTTCTACCGCGACAAGGTGCTCGACTTCTGGCGACATCACCCGGGCGAGAAGGCAAAGCTCGCCGGACAGGCGACGCTCATGCTCTGGAACCCGGCGGTGTCGCAGGACGACCGCCGCGAGGGCGCCGCGTCGTGGTTGAACACCGTGCGCCACTGGCTCGAGCCGGTGTACGTCCTGCCGCTCTACCTCCTGGCGGCGTTCGGGCTCACCTGCGTGCCGCGCGCGTTCGCTGCTCTGTCGCTCCTCCTGCTCGGCTACCAGTGGCTGATCGCGATGGTCTTCGTCGGGGCGACGCGCTACCGCGTCCCCTGGGACTTCGTGCTCGCGCTGCTCGCGGCCGCAGCGATCGTCGACCTCGCGGAACGGCTTTCCCGCGCACGCCGGGAGCACGCGTCGTGAGGTTCGACTGGCTGGAGGAGGCGCGGGACCCCGTCTACGGCCTCTTTCTCGCGACCCTGGCGGTGTGCCTGATCCGTGCGCCGAATCAGCCGAGCATCGACGTCGGGGCCGCCGGGACGACGCTGTCGATCACTCCCGCGGACCTCCTGCTGCTGGCGTTGCTCGTCGCCGTCGTCCGGGTCATCCTCCGCAACGGGCTGCCGGTACGCGGCTCCCTCCTCGTCCTGGGGGCAGCAGGAGCGTTCGCTCTCTGGCTCTTCGGCTCCTCGCTCCCGAACGGCGTCACCGCGGTCGTGGCCGCCGGCAAGCTCGTCGAGCTCGGCGTGCTGGCTCTGGCGGCGGCGGTGCTGATCGATCGGGCAGCACGCCTCGTCCCGGTGATCGTCGTCATCACGGTCATGACCGTCGCAGCCGCCGCGATCGCCGCGTTCGGGGGCCTCGAGGACCCGGGCCGCCGGCAGGAGTCGTTCCTCGGCGAGCACAACCTCGCCACGCTCTCGACGTTCGCGCTGGCATTCGGCCTCGTCGCCCTCGTGACAGGTCGACGCGAGCTCGGCAGGCTCCCGCTGCTCGCGGGCGTGTTCGGCGCGGTCGGGATCACGTTCGGCGCCTCGTTCTCCGGGCTGCTCGGTCTCTACCTCGTCGCAGGTGCAGTACTGCTGATCGCGAGCGCGCGCGCGTCGCTGCGAGCTCGTGGCGTCGTCTTGACCGTGCTCGTCTGCGTCGGCATCACGGCGGGCACGCTGGCGCTCCGCAGCGACAACCTCGGCTTCCTGCGGGAATGGCTGGGCGGAACGCAGAGCACGGAGTCGGGCTCGACCGCCGGCAGCTGGAGCTCGCGGTTGATCTTCGTCTACGTGGGCGGCCGGGTCTTCCTGGACCATCCGGTCTTCGGCACCGGCTGGTACGGAGAGCTGCCACCCGACGAATACGCCCGGTACCTCCCGGCCGCGCACGACCGCTATCCGGACCAGCCCGCGAACTACTTCCCGCCGGCCGACGGCACGTACATCCCTCAGCAGGGCTACGACCAGGTTCTCTACCTGCTCGGGATCATCGGCGGCATCCTGCTCCTCGTGCTCGGGATCGTCGCGCTCCGCGCCGGTGTGTCCACTGCCAGGCACTGGCCGCGCGCGGGGCCGTACGAGAGCACGGCGTACCTACCGCTGTGCTGGCTCCTCGCAACGATCGGGGCGCTCGCCGGGACGGCGTTCTTCGGCGGCACGCCGCTGGCGACGCTGTTCTGGCTGGCGATCGGACTGGCCGCAGCGGGACCGAACCTCCTCGAGCGTGCGCGATGAGCGACGAGCCGCTCCGCATCGTCCACGCGATCGCCCGGCTCAACGTCGGCGGCGCCGCACTGTCGGTGATCGAGCTCGCCGCCGAGCAGCGCCGGCGCGGGCACGAGGTCGTCGTGATCGCCGGCACGCTCGCACCCGGGGAGGATTCGATGGAGTACCTCGCGGACGAGCGCGATGTGCCGGTTCTCCCGCTGCCCGCCCTGCAACGCGAGTTGTCGCCACGCGCGGACGCGCGCGCGATCCGGACGATCCGGCGCGAGCTGCGACGCCTCAGGCCGCAGGTGCTCCACACGCACACGGCCAAGGCCGGCGCGACCGGACGGATCGCCGCCCTGCTCTCCGGGTCGGCACGACCCGGCACGGTCGTCCACACCTACCACGGTCACGTCCTCAGCGGGTATTTCTCCCCACGACGCGAACGGATCTTCCGGCTGATCGAGCGGTCGCTCGCCCGCACGACCGCGACACTTGTCGCCGTCAGCAACGAGGTGCGCGACGATCTGGTCGCGTTCGGGGTGGCCCCGGCTTCGCGCTTCACGGTGGTCCCGTACGGCTTCGAGCTCTCCGGGCTCGGCGGTGAGGGGCGGCGCGCCGAGCTGCGGCGTCGGCTCGAGATCGGCGACCGCGTCTTCGCGATCGGCTTCGCCGGACGACTGACCGCGATCAAGCGGCCGGAGGACCTCGTGCGCACGCTCGCTGCGACGCGGACGGCCGGGGTCGACGCCGTGCTCGTCCTCGTCGGCGACGGGCCTGAGCGGGACAGCGCCGAACGCCTCGCCGGCGAGCTCGGCGTCGCCGAGCACTGCCGATTCGTCGGGTACCAGCGGGAGATGCAGGCCTGGTATGCGGCCTTCGACGCAGTCCTTCTCACCTCGCAGAACGAAGGCACACCAGTCGTCGCGATCGAGGCTCTCGCGGCCGGCAAGCCTGTCGTCGCCACCGATGCGGGGGGAACGCGAACCGTGGTCGAGCACGGTCGGAGCGGCTTCCTCGCGCCAATCGGCGAGGTCGGCGCGCTCGCCGACGGGCTCTCGAGCCTGGCGCGCGACCCGGACCTCGCGGGGAGGTTCGGCACGTTCGGCGCGGCCGACGTCCGCACGCGCTTCTCGCTCGCGCGGATGGCCGACGACCTCGAGGCCGTCTACCGCCGAGGCCGGTCGCGTTGAAGGTCCTCCATCTGCACAAGATCACCGGTGTCAGCGGTTCGGAGCGCCACCTGCTCACGCTTCTGCCCGCGCTCCGCGAGCGCGGGATCGACGCCCGCATGCTCTCGCTCGGGGTCGACGGCACCGATGCGCCGCGCTTCTACGGGGCACTCGACGAGGTGGGGGTGCCGAACACCGTCGTCCGCTGCTCGCTCGACGTCAGTCCACGGCTCGCGCGCGACATCGTCCGCGCCACGCGCGCGAGGCGCCCGACCTGATCCACACCCACCTCGTCCACGGCGATGTCTACGGTCGATCGCCTCCCGTTCTCCGCGTGCCGTTCGTCTCCACGCGCCACAACGACGACCGGTACCTGCTCGGGCCATTCCGCTACGTCGACCGCACGTTCGCCCGCCGCGCGAGCCGGCTGATCGCGATCTCCGACGCGGTCCGGGAGTTCCTCGCGGCAGCCGGGCTGCCGGAACGGAAGCTCGTGACCATCCACTACGGCCTGGACGAGTTGCCGTCCGGCCGGTCGGCACCGTCTCCCGCAGACGCCGGCGTGCTTCCCGGGGTCGCACTCGCGGTCGCCGTCGGGCGCCTCATCGCACAGAAGGACCACGCCCTGCTACTGCAGGCCTTCGCGAGGGCAGGGGGAGGAACGGCCGGACGCACGGCTCGCGATCCTGGGCGCAGGCCCACTCGACGCCGAGACCCGGAAGCTCGCGACCAGCCTGGGCCTTGGCGACACGGTGCTGCTGCCGGGGCGCGTCGAGATCCGGGACTGGCTCGAGCGCGCGGATGTGTTCGTGCATAGCTCGCGCTGGGAAGGCTTCGGCATCGTGCTGCTCGAGGCGATGCTGGCGCGGCTCCCGATCGTGGCGACCCGCGCGAGCGCCGTGCCCGAGGTCGTCGCCGACGGTGAGACAGGGCTGCTCGTCGAGCCGGGAGACGTGGACGCCTTCGCCGCCGCGCTCGGTGCGCTGCTGCGGGACCCCGAGAGGGGCGAGCGCGCTCGGAGAGTCCGGGCTACGCGAGGGCACGGGCCGAGTTCTCGGTCGCGCGGATGACCGAGCGGACGATCGACGTCTACCGCGAGGCTGTGGGCTAGATGGAGTCGCTGCCGCTTCGCCGCCTCGTCCGCGGCCCCGCGCCCGCGCCCGACCGGCTCTTCTTCCTCAGCCTCTGGTTCCGGGGCCACAACAACCCGCGGTACGCGGAGCTGCTACCGCGCCTGCGCCGGCTCGACCGCTACCTGCTCGTCGCCTCCGACCGGCGGATCCCGCGCGGGCTCGAGTACCGCGCCTACCGCTGGGGCCGGCCGCTCCACCGCGCGGTGCTGATGCGGCTCGGCTCGCGCCGGTACCAGGGGCTCTTCACCGGGACCCGAGCCAGATCCCGTCCTTCGCAGGCCCGTCCGTCGCGGATGTGGACGACCCGACGTTCACCGAGGCCGAGGCGTCACAACTGCGCCACCCGAACCTCGCCGCCTACGTCGTCACCGCCGAGCGGACGGCGGGCCGCTATCGCGGGCTCGGCGTCGACAAGCCGTACATCGTGATTCCGCAGGGGTGTCGCTCGCCTCGCTGACCGAGCCGCTGCTCGCCGCAGCGCGCACACAGCGCGAAGAGGGCACGGTCGTGGTCGGCTACATGGCGGCGTTCCTGCTCACCGACAGGATCGCGATGCCGCGAACGCCCTCTACAACGTCGAGCACCTGCTCGAGCTCTGGGAGGAGATCCACGCGCGGGCCGCCGCCGCCAGGCTCTGGCTGATCGGCGGCCCGAGCGCGGCGCTGCGGGCACGCTGCTTGGGACGCGACGACATCCGGCTCTTCGGCCTGCTCCCACGAGAGCAGGCGCTCGCCCACGCCGCAGCGTTCGACATCGCCCTGTACCCCCGCACGAAGGATCAGGGCATCCGGGCGGTCAAGGTCGCCGAGTACATGGGTGTCGGCGTACCGACGGTCTCGTACGACTACGAGGTGACGGAGGAGCTCCGCGAGACCGGGGCGGGGGTGCTCGTGGGACTCACCGCGGGCGTTCGCCGAGACCGTCGAAAGGCTCGCCACGCACGCCGAGGAGCGTCTCGCGCTGGCCGAGACGGCAGGCCGGGTCGGCCGCGAACGCGACTGGGACGTCCTCGCGCGTCGCTACGAGGACGAAGTGCTCAACCGCTTCCTGCCGCCGGCGACGAGCGACGGGTGACCGGCAGCCAGCGGCGGAGCGCCTGACGCTCCGGCTCGGCGAGCCCGAACCGCGCGATCGCCAGCCCGCCGACGACCGCCCAGAGGATTCCGACGGGGAGCAGGGTCAGGAGCGTGTCCCAGCCGCTGAGCCGACCGATCCCCAGCAGCACCACCGCCGCGACAGGGACCGCCGGGACGAACGGCCTCGCGATCGCGGCCGTCAGCGCGCGCACCGGCATCCCGGCTGCGGGCGAGGTCAGGACGGCGACCGCGTAGACGAGCGCGGCCACGTCCGTGACGAGTGTCGCGACCGCGACGCCCCAGGCGCCGACCGCCCACGCCAGCACGACCGAGAGGACGACGTTCGCCGCCACCGCCACGATCAGGAGCCGTGCGAGCGGGCGCTGGAGGGCGCGGGCACTGAGGTACTGCGTCAGGAGTGTCAGCGGCTGGTGGACGAAGACGACCGCCGCCAGCCCGACGAGCACCCACGTCGAGTCGGAGTACCCGTCGCCGACCCAGGCGTGCACGAGCTGGTCGGGCATCAGCAGGAGCGGCAGCGCGAGGAACGCGGCCGCGGCCGACCCGCCGCGCAGCCCGGCGAGCAGCAGGCGGCGCTGCGCCTCCTCACGGCCGGCGCCCTCCTCCTCCGCGAAGGCCGGGAAGAGGAGGTTCGTGGCCGCGCTCGAGAGCCCGAACGCGAGCTGGAAGAGCTTCGCCGGGATCGCGTAGATAGTCGCCGCGACCGGCCCGAGCACGATCCCGACCACGACGACGTCGGTCGAGAAGACGACCTTGTTGGCGACGTGGAGCAGGAACATGCTCGAGCTGAACGAGGTCAGCTCGCGGACGCCGGCCCGCGTCACGTACGAGCGCCGGAGCTGGAGCCCGGGCAACTCGCGGCGCAGCCAGCCGAGCGGGATCACGAGCCGCACGAGCGTCGCGAGCAACGTCAGCGCGCCGAGCAGCACCAGCCCGCCGCCGCGCGGCACGAGCACGACGACGAGGGCGGCGTAAAGCGCGATCGAGATGGCGTTGCCGAGGTTCTGGACGTCCCAGCGCTGCTGCGCGACGAGCAGGTTCGAGAAGAGGCCGAGCGGAAACCGCGCCACGAGCGAGGCGACCACGAGCAGCGTCGCGAGCCGCGCCTCCCAGACGATGTCGTCGGGTGTGTCGACGAGCGCCGGCACGAGCCAGGCGATCGCGAGCCCGGCGGGAATCGACACGACCGCGATCGCCGCGTACAACGTCAGCCCGACCGACGCGAGCCGGCTCGTCTCCTCCCGATCGCGCGCGCCACGCGCCCGCGCGCCGAAGCGGACGATCGAGGGCCCGACGCCGAAGTCGAGCACCGAGAGGTAGATCGTGATCGAGCCGATGAACGACCAGATCCCGAACTCGACGTCCCCGATCCCGTGCAGCACGACCGGCGTGACGACGAGCCCCGAGACGATCGAGACCGCGTAGACGCCGTAGACGCCGAGCGCGTTGCGGCGGAAGAGGCGCATCAGGCTGCCACGACGTCGGCTGCGACGTGGAAGTTCGCGATCAGCGAGCCGGGGACGACGTCGTGCAGCATCCGCACGCGCCTGTCGAGCGTGCGGCCGGCCGTGTTCAGGAGCCAGACGGGCGGCCGGGCTGCAACGGCCGCGTGTGCGCGCTTCCCGGCGATCTCGAGGTAGGTGCCGAGCAGCATCGCGAGGCAGCCGGCCGTGCCGCCGGCCGGGGCGACGCTGACCGCCGCCCAGTCCGCTTCGCGCTCGAACAGCCGCCGCAGGCCGACGTGCGTCCAGCGCCAGAGATCCTCGGGCGAGGGGTGGTAGACCTGGACGCCGTGCGTCGAGGCGAGCACGCGACCGCCGGGCGCCGTGACGCGCCGCAGCTCCCGCACCGCCTTGGCCGGGTCGTCGCAGTGCTCGAGCACCTGCGTGCACAGGACGAGTTCGAACGAGCCGTCCTCCACCGGCAGCGCTTCGACGGGCCCCAGGAGCTCTGCGGCGGGGTTCTCGACCACGTCGACACCCACGTACTCGTCGGCCCACTCGGCGAAGAAGGGGTAGTACGGCTTCGGGCCGCAGCCGACGTCGAGGACGCGGAAGCGGCCGTGCCGCGCGGCGGCGGCCTCCGCCTCCGCGGCGAGCCAGGCGGCGAGCGCGTGCCGGACGAGCCACGTCGGCGAGGACATGCGCGGGTTGCGCCGCTCCTCCCCCGGCCAGTCGCGGAGCGGCTCGATCGGCACGGCCGTCATGCTACTTCCGAGGTCCCGCGGCCGTCCGGTGCGCCGGGGCCTGCCGCCGCCGCTCCGTGCTGCCAGGCGGCGGTCACGGCGACGACGACGGCCGCCGCCACGAGGACGAAGACGAACGGCAGCGTTACGAAGAGGAAGCGTGGGTGCTGGTAGGTCACGTAGTACACGCTGTACGTCGCGGCGGTCAGCACGATCGGCAGCACCAGCACGAGTCGGGCGTACCAGCCGCGAACGAACCGGACGCCCACCGCCGCGGGCACGCCGAGCAGGACGAGCAGCGCCGGCGTGAAAAGCGTCGAGTGCTCCCAGTTGAGCCGGACGTAATCGAGGCTCCAGGGCCTGTCGACCGGCGCGACATCGCCTCCGTAGATCGCGACGTAGCCCTTCGGCCAGTACGCCACCACGATCGGGGCCGACAGGAGACATCCCAGCGCATACGGGACTGCGCGACGGACTCCGTGTCGGACTGCGAGGAGCGGCAGCCACGCCGCGGCCAGGAGCCCGTTCGTCAGCTTCTCGACGACGGAGTAGCCGATCGCGATTCCCGCGGCAGCACCTCGCGCTTCGGAGACGTTCGGTGCGAGCAGCGCCGCGCCACCGGCGACGAGCGCGGTGGAGAGCGGTTCGGTGTAGAGCAGGAGACCGGTGTCGGCGTACCACTGACCGTTCTCCCAGGCCTGCTCGCCCGCGATGATCCCCACCCAAATCGGCCACGTCGCCAGGAGTCCCGCGGCCACGAGACCGACCGACCGTCGATTGGTCGACCACCGTCCGATGTACGCGGTCGCGACGACGGCAACGGCATTCGCCGCGAGCGAGAGTCCGAGTGCGTACGGATACGCGTCGTCGACCGTGAGCTCGTGCCAGCGCGGGAAGCGCAGGAGGGAGGCCGTCCAGAGCAGCGGCCAGCCGATCACCGGCGCCCCGGGGGTGCGATGTCGCGGACGACGGCCGTCACGACCACGACCAGGGCTGCCGCTCCGGCGAGGAGCGCGACCCAGCGAAGGCGCGGTCGAGCGATCGCGAGCGCGGCGGCGCCGCCCCACGCCGCGGCCAGGAACAACAGGATCGGCACCCAGTCCGGCCGGACGACGTGCTCGTACGAGTCGATCACGTTGCTGACGGCCTCGTAGTAGCCGTTCGCGTCGCCGTTCAGCGTCGTCTGGGGGTCGGCCGGCAGCAGAGGCAGGGCCGAGCCACCGTGGATCTCGACCGCGAGGGGGACGCCGATGGCGAACGGCGACGAGACCCGCGAGCACGCCCGCCCAGACGAGCGAGGCGCGGGCGGGACGCGCGACGCGTGGGTCCGAGGTCAGCCTCGCAGGCTCGCGAAGGCGTTGTAGGACGGCTTCTTCCGCCCGGACGCCGTCAGGAGGCCGGACTGCCAGCCGTCGTAGCGCACCTCGTCGCGAAGCAGGAACCAGAGGAACATGTCGACCCGTGGGTTCTTCTTGGCGATCGCGTAGGACTGCTTGAGATAGAGGGCCTGCTTGGCGAAGGAGACGCCGAAGAGCCGGTCGGGTGGATTCGTCTGGTAGCCGTACTCGGTGATCCAGATCCGTTTGTTGCCGTAGAGCCTCGTCACCTCACGGGTCAGGAGCGAGAAGTTGCCGAGCGTGACCGCGGTCGGCGGCGTTGCCGTGGATCCCAGGCGGCGGTGGCGTCGACGGGGTCTCGGACGGCCGGCCGTAGTACGGGTGGTGCGCATACGCGTCGAAGCCTCTCGCCCCGGCGGCCTTCATCGCGCGCAGGAACGCGAGCGGCGAGACGGAGGCGCGGGGGGAGTTCGGGTTGTTGTTGCCGCGCGGCCCGGTGACGCCGCAGGCGACCTTCGAGGCGCCGATCGTGACGACGTGGACCGCGTCGACGATCGCGTTGCACATCTTCGCGTAGTCCTTGCCGCTCTGGATCTGCCAGCCCGTCGAGGTCTTCTTGTACTGCGGCTTCAGGAAGATCGGGTTGTTCGGCTCGTTCCACGCGAGCCAGCTGCGTACGGCCGGGATCCCGCGTCCGTCCGGCCCCTTCCAGCTGCCGCCGTAGCGGCGGGCGGCCGCGGTCGCGAAGCGCTTCAGGTCGAGCACGTTCGTCGGCGCCACGTTCCAGCCCTTGGCGGCGTTCGCCCACGGCGGCGTGCCGAGCAGCGAGAAGACCACCTTGATCCGGTACTGCGACGCGTAGAACACGGCCCGGTCGTAGACGCCCCAGTCGTAGGCCGGGTCGTTCGGGTTCGTCGGATTGACCGGCTTTCGCCTCGCCACGCCGAAGCCGTTCGGGCCGCCCCACCAGAGGTTGACGCGAATCGCCTGGACGCCGAGCGCGTTCAGCTGCTTGTAGACGCCGTCGGTGGCTCCGTGGAGGATCTGCGTGTCGTCGAAGATCCCCAGCTGGATGTAGCGCGACGCCGATGCACTCGGAGGCGCAGCGAGGACGACGGCCGCCAGCACGGCCGCCACGACCCCGACGAGCCTAGGCAAGCGCCGGTTCCCGGCCCAGCGACGCGATCGTGCGCCGCAGCCCCTCGTCGAGCCCGACCTCGGGCTCCCAGCCGAGCAGCTGACGCGCGCGTGTGATGTCCGGCTGGCGCACCTGCGGATCGTCCACCGGCAGCGCCTCGAAGACGATCTGGCTCTTCGAGCCGGTCGCCTTGATCACCGCCTCGGCGAGCTCGCGGATCGTGTACTCGCTCGGGGTTGCCGATGTTCACCGGCAGGTGCTCGCCCGACTCGCCGAGCAGGATCAGGCCGCGCACGAGGTCGTCCACGTAGCAGAAGCTCCGCGTCTGCGACCCGTCGCCGTAGATGGTCAGCGGCTTCTCGTCGAGGGCCTGGTCGAGGAAGTTCGGGATCGCGCGCCCGTCGTGCGGGCGCATGCGGGGGCCGTACGTGTTGAAGATCCGGACGATCGCAGTGTCGACGCCCTGCTGGCGGTGGTAGGCCATCGTGATCGCCTCCGCGTACCGCTTCGCCTCGTCGTAGACCCCGCGGGGCCCGATCGGGTTCACGTGGCCCCAGTACGTCTCGGGCTGCGGGTGCACCTGCGGGTCGCCGTAGACCTCGCTCGTCGAGGCGAGCAGGAAGCGCGAGCGCTTGAACTTGGCGAGCCCGAGCGCGTTGTGCGTCCCGTACGAGCCGACCTTCAGCGTCTGCAGCGGCAGGCGGAGGTAGTCGATCGGGCTCGCGGGGCTGGCGAGGTGGTAGACGAAGTCGATCGGCTCCTCGAGCTCGATGTGCTCCGTGATGTCGTGGTTGACGAAGAGGAAGCGCTCGTCGCGGTGGTGCTCGACGTTCTGCAGCGAGCCCGTCTCGAGGTTGTCGATGCACACGACCCGGTGACCGCGCCGCCAGCAGCGCATCGCAGAGGTGTGAGCCGAGGAAGCCGGCGCCGCCGGTGACGACCGAGGTGGGCACGGTCGAGATCGTAGCCCGAAGGGCGGCGGTGGCCCGGGTTCCTTACAGAAGCTTGACCGGGCGGCTTCGCGGCGCGGAGAGGCGCCGACGTGCCATCATCGGCGGGCGACCGACCAGGGAGGGATGGAGTGGCACACGCCTTCGGCTCGTTGGACGAGCTCGGTGAGGGCCCCGGCTTCCGGAAGGTGCGAAGCGCCCTCGGCGTGACCGCCTTCGGCGTCAACCTGATCGTCTACCCGCCCGGCTACGACGGGTTCGCCCACTACCACGACGAACAGGACGAGCTCTACTTCGTCCACCGGGGTCATGCGCGCTTCGAAGTCGAGGGCGAGTCCCGCGAGCTCGGCCCCGGTGGCCTCTGTCATGTCGAGTCGACCACGCCGCGGAAGGTCACGAACGTCAGCGACGAAGAGGAACTGGTGCTCCTCGTCGTCGGCGGCAAGGGCGGGTACGTGTCGCGGGACGGCCACCTGGTCGATCCCGAGGCTGACCTCGCGCGCCGGCAGGCCTTCGGCTCGTAACGGGCTAGAGCGGCAGCTCGGCCCGAAGCGTCGTGCCTTTCGGCGTGCTGGTGATCGAGAGCGTCCCGCCGACCGCTTCCATGCGATCGTTCAGCCCGCGCAGCCCGGACCCGCCCTCCAGCCGCGCCCCGCCGCGGCCGTCGTCCGCGACCTCGACGACGAGCCGGCCGTCGCGGGCGTCGACGCGGACGTCGACGCAGCTCGCCTCCGCATGCTTGGCCGAGTTGGTCAGCGCCTCGCTGACGAGGTAGTAGGCGGCGATCTCGATCTCGGCCGGGAAGCGCTCCTCGGGCGTGGCGTCGACGGTGACCGGCAGCGCCGAGCGCCGGCCGAGCGACGCGAGCGCCGGCCGTAGCCCGGCCTCGGTGAGGATCGCCGGATGCAGCCCGTTGGCGAGGCGGCGCAGGTCTTCGATCGCGCTCGTCACCTCCACGCCCGAGATCTCGAGCTGCTCGAGCGCCGCCTCCCGGTCGTCGAGGAAGCGCTTCGCCAGGTGCAGCCGCTGGCCGATCGAGACGAGCCGCTGCTGTGCGCCGTCGTGGAGGTCTCGCTCGAGCCGGCGTCGCTCCTCGTCGGCCACCTGCACGAGCCGCTTGCGCGAGGCATGCAGCTGCTCGCGCGCGTCGGCGGTGGCGAGCGCGAGCGAGACGAGCTGGGCGAACGCCTCCAGGCGCCGCTCGGTCGTCTCGGGCGGCAGCGACTCGGTCGAGCCGGCGGCGACGACGAGCGCGCCCCAGAGCCGGCCGCCGAAGGAGACCGGCGCCGCGGCCGAGCACCGGTAGCCCGCCTCGCGCATCACCGTCGCCGTCTCGCCGGCCAGCTCGTCGTAGGTGTCGATCCGGGCCGACGCTCCGGTGTGGAAGACGCGGGCGACCGCCGAGTCGGCGTCGAGGGCGACGTTCGCCCCGACCTCGTTCACGATCGCGCCGAGGCCGCCGAAGCGCCCGACGAAGACGGCCACATCGTCGTCGAAGCGCACGACGGCGGCCGTCTCGGCGTCGAACAGCCGAGCGACCTCCCCCGCGGCGGCGTCGAAGAGCACCGTCGGCGTCGCCTCGCCCGCGACGAGCAGCGCGACGCGCCTGAGGCCGGACTGCTCCGCCGCGAGTTGCTCGAGCTCGTAGAGCCGCTCCGCGAGCTCGTCGTGGACCGCCCGCAGCTCCGCGTTCGCCCGGTCGCGCTCGGTCAGGTCGATCCCGACCGTGAACAGCTGGGTCATCTCGCCGTTCTCGTCCAGGATCGGCCGGTTCGACCACGAGATCAGGCGCCGCTCGCCTTCACTCGTCAGCCAGTGGCCGACCTGCGGGCTCGACACCCCGAGCCGCCAGACCGTGGCGAGGAACTCGGTGAACAGCTCGCGCTCGTCCGGCGGGATGACGACCTCGCGGGCGTCGCGCCCGACGACGTCCTCGGCGGCGAAGCCGGTCGCGCGCTCGCAGCCCTCGTCGAAGATGGCGATCCGGCCGTCCCGTTCGAGCACGCAGACCATGCCGACACCGGCATGCGCGAGCGCGTCGATGTAGGCCTCGCGGGCGTGGCCGCGTGCCGCTGCCGTTGTCGGACGGGAGACCGGGGGCACGGCAGGAAACCTAGCCCGCCGTGCCCCGATCAGTCGCTACGGCCGGTTGTCTCGCGGATCCCAGAGCGGTGTCTCGACCGTGGCCTCGTACGCCATGCCGTGCGGGTAGCTGATCAGCTCGAGGTACGTCCCGAACGGCGTCCGGAAGTAGTTGATCGTCTGCCCGGCCGCCGGCCCTCCCGTCACGGAGAGCGGGCCGGCCAGTTTCTCGACGCCCTTCGAGAGCAGGTACGGCACGGCCTTGTCGATGTGGCGCACGTAGAAGGCGAGGTGCTTGCCGCCGACGTCGGAGTTCCTCCGGAAGGCCGTGTCCTGGTCCGGCGAGGTGTACTGGAAGAGCTCGACGCTCGGCCCGTTGCCGCAGCGCACGTGCTGGATGTGCTGCACGACCGCGTCGGGATGGACGTCCAGGATCGCCCCGACGCCGCTGAACGGTCCGAACGCGAGCGGCGAGGTGCAGCCGAGCACGTCCTCGAACCACGCGACCGCGTCGGCCACGTTCGGGACGGTGATGCCGACGTGGTCGATGCCGAGCAGCCCCGGCACGCCGGTGACGACGGCGTCGAGGCCGTTGCGCTGCGGCGACCAGAGCGGGCGGCTCGGGTCGGCCTCGTATGCCATCCCGTCCGGGTAGCTGATCAGCTCGATGTAGGTGCCCCAGGGCGCCTGGAAGTAGTTGATGGTCTGGCCCGCGGCGGGGCCTTCGGTGACGGGCAGCGGTCCGAGCAGGCGACGGACGCCCTTGTCCTCGAGGTAGTCCGCAGCCGCGACGAGATCCGTGACGTAGAACGCGATGTGGTAGCCGGCGTAGTCGGAGTTGCGCGGCGGATCCAGGCGCTGCCCGGGTGCGTCGTACTGGAAGAGCTCGATGCTCGCGCTCCGGCCGCAGCGGACGTGCGTGATCTGCTCGACGACGGCCGCCGGATCGACGTCGAGCACGGCGTCGACCCCGCTGAACGGCCCGAACGTCAGCGGCGTCTCGCAGCCCATCACGTCGTGGAACCAGGCGATCGCCTCGTCGATGTCCGGCACGGTGATGCCGACGTGGTCGATCCCGACGAGCCCGAGGAGGCCGTCGGCGCTGCGGTTCTCGACCGCCGTCGGCGGCGGCGCGGCGGCCGGGCTGTCGGCGAGGGCGAGCACGCCGGCGACGAGGCCGCAGGCGAGCGCGGCCAGGGCGGCGCGCGAGCGTGTGCGCGGGGTCATGCGGATTC
This sequence comes from uncultured Gaiellaceae bacterium, assembly GCA_963808915.1. Taxonomy (GTDB): domain Bacteria; phylum Actinomycetota; class Thermoleophilia; order Gaiellales; family Gaiellaceae; genus CAVTBT01. The sequence goes on from CAWEHJ010000004.1 coordinate 524,007, forward strand.
GTCCCCCTTCGCTTGGTGACATGTCACGCGATCCTGGCGCGGCGTCGCGGATGTGTCAATGTGAGCCCGCGGCCGCCTGAGCGGCCGCGGGCTCAACAGGTCGCGCTAGGCGATCGGGGCGACGTTGGTCGCCTCCGGGCCCTTCGCGCCGTCGCGCTGCTCGAACTGCACGCGCGCGCCCTCGGCGAGCGACTTGAAGCCGTCGCCGGCGATGCTGCTGTGATGGACGAAGACATCCTTCGAGCCCTCGTCGGGGGTGATGAAGCCATACCCCTTCGCATCGTTGAACCACTTAACGGTTCCGTTTGCCATGAAAAAACACCTCCCTTACTACTCACGAACGCGTAAGGAAGGCGCTTGGCGCAAACCGGTACTCGCTCTCGATAACGCCCGCACGGTAGCAGCGATCCGGCAGCTCGGACGGCGGGCAGGGCGTCAGTACCCGAAGGGGGCATGTCCGCTCGGCGCGGGCCGTGCCATGCTTCGACTCTCGGAACGAACGCCGTCACGACTTTGAGAGGGGATTCTCGATGAAGAAGCTCACGTTCCTCCTGCTCCTGGTGGCAGTTGGTGTCTCGGTCGCAGGTGCGGCCGGGAAGCCGAAGCCGAAGGGGCTGTGCTTCGGCCTCGCCCCGACGATCACCGGCACGCAGGGGGCCGACACCCTGACCGGAACCGCCGGCAACGACGTGATCGTCGCCGGTGCTGGGAACGACCAGATCACGGGCCTCGGGGGCGACGACCTGCTCTGCGGCGGACCCGGCAACGACACGATCCAGGGCGGCGACGGCACGGACAAGGTCGCGGGCCAGCAGGGGAAGGACCTCCTCGACGGCGGCGTGCTCGGTTGCTGCGGCGCGGGCAACACCGGCGACGACACGGTCCTCGGTGGCCAGGGCAACGACGTCCTCCACGCCAGCGACTTCGGCAACAACACGCTGAACGGCGAGCAGGGCAACGACGAGATCCACGGCTGGCAGGGCAACGACACGCTGAACGGCGGCAACGGCGACGACGACCTGCAGAGCTTCACCGGCGACGACTCACTGAAGGGTGGGAACGGCGCCGACAAGCTCGACGGCGGCGACGGCACGGACGCGCTCGACGGCGGCCGCGGCCCCGACTCGTGCGCCAACGGCGAGACGAACACGGCCTGCGAGTCCTGAGCGGGAGCTGCCCGGGCCGCCGCGTCGGCGGCCCGGGCATCGCTCATGCACGGTCAGCCGGCGAGGTGAACGACCGTGGCGCCGTCCGCGGAATCGGTCTCGTGCCGCTCGACGAGCGAGTGGCCGCGCAGCTCGTCGCGCACGGCAGTGCGGACCGCTCCGGTGCCGCGGCCGTGGATCACCCGGACGGAGGTGAGGCCGGCGAGCGCCGCGTCGTCGACGAACGAGCGGACGGCCTCCCGGGCCTCCTGCGCGCTCCGCCCACGGACGTCCAGCTCGTCGGAGAGATCGCCGCGGGCGCTCGCGACGACGGTCACCGCAGGCTCGGTGGCGGCTGTCGTGTCGCGACGGGCGTCGGGCCGCAGCCGCTCGACGGCGACCCGCATCCGGGCGCCGCTCGCCGCGAGCACCTCCGCCTCGCCGCCGTCGATCGCGGCGATCGTGCCGCGGAACCCGATCCCGTGCGCCTCGACGACGTCTCCCACCGCGAGTGGGCCTGCGGGCTCTAGCGGCCGGTCGAGGTCGCCGATCGCACGGGCTGCCCGAGTCGCGCGCTCGGACGCGGCGCCGAGCCGCCGGTCGCGCTCCCGCTCCGCCCGTGCCTCGCGCCCGCTCGTCGCGGCGGCGCGTGCCCGCTCGCCCTCCCGACGCCTGGCCGACCTGATCTCGTCCCGCACGGCCTGCAGCTCCCCGCGGGCGGCGGCAAGATCCTGCTCCGCCTCCGCGAGCGCGCGCGCGCGGACGTCGGCGGCGGAGGCCCGCACCGCATCGACCTCCCGCTCGAGCTCCGACTCGCGCTTGCGCACCCGCTCCAGGGCGGACTCGGCCTCGGCCAGCCGGCGCTCCGCCTCGTCGCGGGCGGCCACGGCGGCCTGCTCGGCGGCCTCGGCCTCGGCCACGAGCTCGCCGACCCGGCGGCGCTCGGGGGCGATCCGCGCGCGCGCGCGTCGGCGACGACGGCGGGATCGAGACCGAGCTGCTCGGCGATCTGCAGCGCGTGCGACGTGCCGGGCCGGTCGAGCGCGAGGCGGTACAGCGGAGCGTGCGTCTCGGGGTCGAAGCCCGTGCCGGCGTTCGCGACGCCGTCGGTCGCGCTCGCCCACTCCTTCAGCTCCGGGTAGTGCGTCGTCACGAGGGTGAGCCGCGCCTGCTCGACGAGGCGAGCGAGCAGCGCCTGCGCCAGCGCCGCGCCCTCGACCGGGTCGGTGCCCGACGCGAGCTCGTCCACGAGCACGAGCGAGCCGGTCCGTCGCCGCCCCGAGGATCGTCGACGAGCGTGCGCACGTGGCCGGAGAAGGTCGAGAGGCTGAGCTCGATCGACTGGCGGTCGCCGATGTCGGCGAGCACACGGTCGAAGACCGGCAGCGCCGCCTCGTCCGCGGGCGGCCGCAGGCCGGACTGGTGCAGCACCGCCGCGAGCCCGAGCGTCTTCAGCGCCACGGTCTTGCCGCCCGTGTTCGGCCCGCTCACGACCAGCCCGCGCAGCCGGCCGAGGTCGAGGTCGATCGGGACCGCGGCGGCGGGGTCGAGCAGCGGGTGCCGCGCGCCGACGAGGCGGACGTCGTCGGCGATCTCGACCGGCGCGCCTCGCCAGCGGCGCGAGAGCGCCCCGCACGCCTGGACGAGGTCGACGGCGCCAACGGCCTCGACGAGCTCCGTCAGCCGCTCCGACGCCGCGCCGACGAGCCCGGAGAGCTCGCCCAGGATGCGCGCCACCTCCTCGCGCTCCGCGCTCGCGGCCTCCGCCAGGCGGTTGTTGCGCTCGACGAAGGCGAGCGGCTCGACGAACAACGTCTGTCCGGAGCTGGAGGCGTCGTGGACGATCCCGGGCACGCTCTCGCGTGAGCTCGCGCGCACCGCCAGCACCGGCCGGCCGCCGCGCTCGACCACGAAGTCCTCCTGCAGGTGCGTCCGGACGGCGCTCGAGCGGGCCAGCTCGCGGAGAGCCTCGGCGATCCGGTGCCGTCCGCCGCGGAGCTCCGCCCGCAGCCGGCGCAGGTTCGGCGAGGCGTTGTCGCGCACGCCGCTGCCGTCCTTCTCGATCGCACGGTCGATCGCGTCCGCGATCCCGCCGAGCGACGTGTCGAGCGGCTCGAGCAGACCGGCGAGCAGCGGCACGGCTCGCGCCTGGCGCCGAGCGCCGAGCGGGCTGCAAGCCCGACCGAGACGGTCCGCGCGACCGCGTGCAGCGCGGCGGCGTCGAGCGTGCTGCCGCGCTCGGCCTGCGTCGCGGCCTCGCGGACGTCCTCGACGCCGTGCAGCTCGACCTCCTCGGCCTCGTCGAGCAGCGCGATCGCCTCCGCAGTCAACGCCTGCCGGCGGAGCACCTCCTCGACGTCGCCCGCCGGAACGAGCTCGTGCGCGAGCGCGATCCCGAGCGGCGTCTCGGCGGCCGCCGCAAGCCGGCCCGCGATCGCCGGAAACTCGAGCGCCTCGAGCGCAGCCGCGTCCACGCGGGCCAGTGTACGACCCGCTACTTGAGGTCCTTGTTCGCCTCCATGTCGAACCACATCGCGAAGAGGGTGAACTGGCTGCCCGAGATCAGGAGCAGCGCGACGAGGACGATCGTCGGCGTCGTGATCGCGTTCCCCGCGAGCCGCAGCACGACCTCGACGGTGCCGAGGACGAAGCCGACGGACGTCATCAGGAGGCCGAGCGCGTAGAAGAAGACGAGCGGGTGGAAGTCGCGGATCACGTACTTCTCCCGCAGCCGCCAGAAGAAGCCCTTGATCAGGAGCCACGAGATCCGCGGCACGACCGAGCGGATCTTGATCCCTGAGCGCTCGCCGACGCCGTAGATCGGGCGGGACGGCATGTCGCGGACGCGGGCGTTGCGGACGTTCAGGTGCACCAGCATGTCGTTGGGGAAGCCGTAGCGGGTGTAGACGCGGTCGAGGTCGAGCCGGGCGAGCGCGTCGTGTCCGATCGCCGTGTAGCCGGCCTGCGAGTCGGCGACGTGCCAGTAGCCGGAGGCGATCTTCGTCAGCATGCTCAGCACCGCGTTGCCGAGGTAGCGGGTGCGCGGGATGAGCGTCCACGCCTCGCCGCTGATCAGGCGGTTCGCCTTCGCGTAGTCGACCTCGCCTGCGAGCACCGGCCGCACGAGGTCGAGCAGCTCGGCCGGATCCATCTGGTTGTCGCCGGCCATCACGGCTGTCGCCGCGGCGCCCTCCTCGAGCGCGCGCCGGTAGCCCGTCACGATCGCCGCGCCGACGCCGCCGTTCCGCTCGTGGGCGATCACCTCGACGCGCGGGTCGCCGAGCGCGCGCGCCCGCTCGGCCGTCGCGTCCGCCGAGGCGTCGTCGACGACGTAGATCCGGTCGACGAACTCGGGGATTCCCCGCAGCGTCTCCTCGATCAGATGCTCCTCGTCGTGAGCCGGCACGACCACCGCCACACGCTTCCCGTCGACCATGCGCCTCGCTACGTCGCCGCGCGCGCGTTCCTGCGGGCGAGGAACGGCTCGGCCAGGAGTGCGGCGAGCGCGCCGAGTAGGAGGCCGATCAGCGCGCCGACGAGAGCGGAGTTGCGCCCGCTCCGCGCGGTCGTCTTCGCCGCCGCCGCCGGCTCGACGATGCGGCTCTGCTCCACCTTCGTCGCGAGGGACATGAGCTGGCGGGCGGTGAGCAGGTCCTCCTGCAGCGTGCCCCGCCGCTGCTCGAGCGCCGCCAGCGTCGAGTTGAGGCTCGTCACCCCGAGCAGGCGCTCCACCTCGCCGAGCGTCTTCGAGTTGAAGATCCGGTTCTGTTCCTGGGTCGCGATCGCAAAGCGGCGGTCGATCTCGTCCAACTCGCGCTCGTCGGCGGCGATCTGGCCCTGCAGCGTCGTGATCTTCTCCTCGACGTAGTCACCGGCCACGCCCGAGACGCGCTTCGCCAGCGCGTCGGCGGCGCGCTCGACCTTGCGCGGCGCGCTCCCCTGGACGGCGATCTGGTAGAGGGTCGTCGTCCCGCGCGCCTGGCCGGTGGCGACGACCGCCTGGGTCGAGATCGAGCCGCGGAGCTTCGAGACGGGGATGCCGCTGGCGCGCGAGGCGGCGCGGAGCGCGGCCTCCGAGCGGACGACCTCGCCGACGATCCGCGGGTTGGTCGCGATCGAGTTGGGGATCGCGCCGCCGCCGGCGGGAGTGAACGGCTGGCCGAGGTAGACGAGCGTCTCCGCGCGCCAGACCTGGCCGCCGGAGAGCGAGAGCAGGATGCCGGCGACCGCACCGACGACGAGCCCCGCGACCGGCAGCCACCAGCGAGCGGCGATGCGGTCCCAGGCGGAGCGGAGGTCGACCTCCCGCTCGGCGTCGAGGTCGAGGTCAGGGCGGTCGAGCTGCGCCGTCATCGGGCGCCGACCCTAGCAGCGGCCCACTCCCACTGGGCCCGGATTCCGTCCTCGAACGACGTACTGCGGGCGCCAGCCGAGCTCCGCCTCGATCCGCGAGGTGTCGGCCTTCGTCCGGCGCTGGTCACCCGGCACGGCCTCCGTGACCCGGACGTCGAGCTTGCGGCCCGCGAGCTGCTCGAACGCCGCGATCGCCTCCAGCATCGAGACCTCCACTCCGCCGCCGACGTTGTAGAGCGCCCCGCCCGGCGCCCGCTCCATCGCCGCCGCGCGTCGCCTCGACCACGTCGGCGACGTACGTGAAGCCGCGACTCTGACTGCCGTCGCCGTAGAGCTCGAAGACCGTCCCGCGGAGCAGCGCTTCCGCGATCCGCGGGAACGCCATGTCGGGGCGCTGACGGGGCCCGAAGGCGTTGAAGTAGCGGAGCACGACGACGTCGAGCCCGAAGCTCCGGGCGTACGCGCGAGCGAGGTGCTCGGCGGCGAGCTTCGTGATCCCGTACGGCGAGAGGGGCTGCGGCAGCGTGTCCTCGGGCGTCGGGTAGCGTCTCGGCCTCGCCGTAGACCGACGACGTCGACGAGATAGACCACGCGGACCCCGTCCCTGGCGGCGGCCTCGAAGAGCGCTGCCCGGCGAGGACGTTCCGCCGGACGTAGACGTCGAAGACGTCGCCGAAGCTGCGCACGCCTGGCTGCCCCGCGAGGTGGAAGACGCCGTCGAAGCCGGCCAAGTCGAGCTCGTCGACCGCGAGGTCGATGCGCCGCACGTCGAGCCCGCGCGCGTTCTCCTCCTTCAGCGCGGGGTCGTAGTAGTCGGTGAAGCAGTCGAGCCCGACGACCTCGTGCCCCGCGGCGGCAAGGGCCTCTGCGAGGTGCGACCCGATGAAGCCCGGCTGCTCCGGTGACCGCGTATCGCACAGCTAGCTCTCTGGGGCCACGGGTTCGGGCAGCTCCTCCGCGAACGGCTCGAGCCGACCGTCGTCGCCGGGCGGCGAGCACGAGGTGCGAGAAGAAGCGCGTCATCATGATCCCCTCGCGGAAGTCGCCGAGCCTGCGGCTCGGGCCGCTCGCCGTTCGCCAGCGCGATCGCGAGCTCCGGGTAGCGGCTGCCGGCCGCGCGCGGGAGCGGGAAGGCGCCGCCGAAGCGCGGGTTGACGTCCGTGACCGGGAGCGAGCCGTCCGGCTCGCGGAAGCACTGGATGTTGGCGGGGCCGACGATGCCCGATCGTCTCCGCGACCCGCACGCCGTGCTCGATCAGCTCGGCAGTCCTTGATCGTCGTGCCCTTGATCGACTCGCCGCCCTTCGACTGGATCATCGTGCGCGGGATCGCGTTCAGGCAGCGCCCGTCGAGGTCGCAGAAGACGTCGATCGAGAACTCCTCGCCCGCGGCAGCACTCCTGCACGAACGAGTCGACCGGCGTGTAGCGGAGGAAGAAGTCGAGCTCGGCGCGGTCGGCGGCGCGGTAGATGTGCCGCGAGCCGAAGCCCTCGCCGCGCCTTCACGAGCAGCGGGAAGCGGCGCGTCGGCGGGCACGTCGTCGGGAAGCCAGCTCGGCGGGCTCGGCGATGCCGCGCTCCTCGAAGAAGCAGGTGCGCGAGGTACTTGTCGCCGACAGCGCCGACAGGTCTCGGCGTCCGGGAGCAGCACGAGCGCCGGCTCCAGCCTGCGGCGCTCGACAGCGAGCAGCGTGTGGTCGAGATCGGTCAGCGGCACGATCAGCCGCACGTCGTGCTCGGCGACCAGCTCGCGCAGGCGCGTCGACGTAGCCCGGGTCGTCGACGCGGGGGACGAACGCGTGCCGGTCGGCGTGGTAGAGGGCGGGCGCGAGCGGATCGACGTCGGCCGCGACCGTCGTCGCCCCCGCGCGCGCGAAGGCCGTCGACGATGTCGACGCGCTGTCCCGCGCAGGTGAAGAGGACGGCCGTCACGGTCGGAGAGGGTAGTCGTCCCTGCGCTCGGCATCACGCGAGTCGACGAGCAGGAACGGCGTCAGCGCGGCCGCGAAGAGCACGAGGCCGGTGACGACGCGCCGCGCCGAGCGGTCGAGGTGCGTCTGGAGGTCGAACGGCGTCGTCCAGTAGGCGAGAGCGAGCCCGGCGAGGCCGAGCGCGACGACCGCCACGGCGAAGACGGCCTCGGTGCGGCGGCCGCGGCGGGCCGCGAGCACGACGGCGAAGGCCGCGAAGGGGAGCAGCAGGAGCCAACGGCGCGGGTCGAGCAGCTCGCCGACGAGGACGGCGAGCGATCTTGGCACGCGGCCGACGTCGTCCGCGAGCGTGCCGACGTCGGTGACTCGGCCGACCGACGCCTGGTTCTCGATGTCGTGGGCCTCCAGCCAGAGCCGCCACGGCAGGACGCCGAGGGCGAACGCGGCGAGCCCGGCGGCAATCGGCGGCAGCGCGTCCCGTCTCGTGTGCAGCGCGCCGAGCACGGCGAGAACGGCGAACAGCCCGGCGACGAACGCGATCCCTTCGACCTTCGTCGCCGCGACCCCCGCGCCGAGCACGGCCGAGAGCGCGAGCGCCGCCCGGTCGCGCCCGACGAGCCAGAGCCACCCGCAGAGGCCGGCTGCCGCGAAGAGCGCCCCGAGCGGGATGTCCGCCTCCGACTCCGCGAGCTGGTCGATCGTGGCGGGCGCGAAGACGAGCATCGTCAGCACCGCCCAGGTGGCGAGCGTCCGGCTCCGCTCGGCCGCGAGCTGAGCGACGACGCCGACGAGCGCCACGAGCATCAGCCACCCCTGCAGGTCGAGCACCTGGGTCTCGTAGCCGCCGATCCGGAAGCCGGCCGCCTCGACCGCGGGCAGCAGCAGCGGGTAGTCGGGGTTCATCAGGTCGGCGCCCGTGAACCAGGAGGCATCGAGACCGCCGAGGTCGACGAGAGCCTTCCCCTTCGGCACCCAGAAGACCCACGAGTCGTACGACCAGAGCGGCTGGAACCAGAGGTCGAGCGCGAGCAGGAGCAGCATCGCAAGCGCCGGGGCGGCGAGCCAGGTTCGTGGCGGAAGGCGGTGGGGCCGCGCGCCGCCGCCGGCGAGCCCCGTCGCGGCGAGGAGGCCGCAGAGCAGCAGCACCTGCCACGCCGCGAGCGAGAAGCCCAGTACGAGCAGGAGCTGGGCCGCGACGCCGTAGGCGGCGACGCCGACGAGGTACGCGAGCGGCAGGGCGGCGAGCCAGGAGCGACGGTCGTCCCACCAGCCGACGGCGCGGCTGACACCGAGCCCGGCCGCCGCGAAGGCGGCGTTCGTCGCGAGCAACGCGAGCAGGTCGACGATCACGAGCGCACGCGTGCCACGTAGACGGCCGGGTAGACGCCCGACTTCTTCCTGGCGACGACGACCCGGTCGACCCGCGCGAGCCGCCGCGGGTCGATCCCCCAGGCAACGATCCACTCGGCGCGGGCCGGGTCGGCCACGGTCCGCCGCGGGAAGAGCTCACGCAGCGCGAGGGCCGGGAAGGCGGCGCGCGCCGGCTCGTACGGGCACCGCGTCGGAGACAGCGGTGGCGTAGGTCGCCCCGCGCGGGATCAGCTCGTCGACGCCGTCGAGCAGGTACGGCTGCAGGAAGGCCTGGATCGGGCCGCTCTCGCGCCGCTCGTACGAGTCCAGCGCCGTCGTGACGCGGAGGTCCTCGACGATGCGCCACGTCGCGAACGGCCCGACGCCGAGCGTCAGCGCGAAGGCCGCGGCAGCGACGCGACCGGCGAGGTCGAACGGCACGAGGCCGCGCCTGCGCGCAAGCCAGAAGCCGACCGCGGCGAGCGCGAGCCCGAGCACGAGCAGCGCGGTGCCGACGACTCCTGGCGAGCCGGGGACCCCGAGCATCAGGCGCCGCGGCGCGTGAAGTGCGCGAATGTGCCGACGTCCGGCCGCCTGTCGAGCTCGCCCTCACGCTGGATCTCGACCAACAGCGGCGCGAGCGCCTCGTGGCGCGGCCCTGGCGCCACGGCGTCGTGGAAGAGAGCGTGCCCGCCTGAACGGAGGCGGAGGCAGAACCGCTCGTAGTCGAGGCGCGTGCCCGCGTACGTCGGGTCGCCGTCGACGAGCACGAGCCCGAGTTCGCCGTCGGGCGGCTCGACCGTGTGCGAGTCGGCGACGTGCAGCTCGACTCGGCCGGCGAGGCCGTAGCGGTCGAGCAGCGCCGCGAGCGGCGCATCCGGCCCGGCGCCGCCGAGCTTCGTGTGCGGGTCGTACGAATGAAGGACGGCCCCGGAGCCATCGCAGCGGCCAGAAGCAGGGTGCTGCCACCGCGCTCGCGGCCGATCTCGACGATCGTCGCCGCGCCGACCGAGCGGCCGACCGACCAGAGGTGCGCGGCCTCGTCGAGCCGCATCGAGGCGAGGCCGCGGTTCGCCGCGTTGCTCGAGAGGACGAGCGGGGCGAGCTGCTCGAACTCGCCGAGGGTCGCGGGAAGCTCGTCTCCTGCGGGCACGCGCGCCTCGCTCGCCAGCGACCAGCCGAGCGTGCCGAGCGCGAACTCCGGCACGTCGAGGATCGCCCTGGCCAGCAGCCTCCGCCCCAGCCTCGTCCTCGTCAGGCCGCGCGTCAGCCTCGAGCTCACCGCGCGCGCCACCCGCCCGTCGTACCGCGGTACGTGCCGCGGAAGAGCGCGAGGGGGGTGCGCACGAGGATCTTCAGGTCGACGCGAGGCGAGCGGTGCTCCACGTACCAGACGTCGAGCTCGATTCGATCCTCCCACGGCAGCGAGGCGCGGCCGTGGATCTGCGCCCAGCCGGTGAGCCCCGGCCGGACCTCGAGCCGCCGCCGCTGCCGCGGCGGGTACTGCTCGACCTGGTAGCGGAGCGTCGGCCGCGGCCCGATCAGGCTCATCTCGCCGCGAAGGACGTTCCAGAGCTGCGGCAGCTCGTCGAGCGAGACGCGGCGCGGAGCAGCGCGCCCGACGCGCGTGATGCGCGCGGTCGCCGCGGTCGACGGCGAAGCCCGCGCCCTGTGTCTCCGCGCCGACGACCATCGTCCGCAGCTTCAGCAGCTCGAAGTCGGCCCGTCGCGGCCGACCCGCGTCTGCCGGTAGAGCACCGGGCCGCGGTCCTCGAGCTTGATCGCGATCGCCGCCGCGGCGAGAAACGGGCTCGCGAGCACCAGGCCGAACGCGGCACCGACCGCGTCGAGCCCCGCGGTTCACCTCGTGCCCTCCGCCGCGTCCCACGTCGCCGGGCACGCCGCGGCGCAGGTAGTTCCAGAGCGCGACGACCGTCGCCCAGCGTGACGAGGACGTAGTAGCGCGCGATCGCCGACCCCGGCGGCCGCGCCGGCGAGCAGCGCCAGCTGGCCGCGCGAGCACGACCCAGGTAGAGCGGCCCCTCCCCGAGCGAGCGCGACGCTCGTCGCCGAGGAGGAGCAGGTGCAGCAGCCCGCTGCCGTAGCGGAGCAGCCGGTGGCTGACGATCTGGAGCGAGTAGAGCGGCGGCAGCCGCCGCAGCATCGAGCCGCGCGAGCGTGATCAGCCAGCAGTGCTCGAACATCCGCACCTTGCGCCGGTACTCGGTCTCGTTCGTCGGCGTCGGCTGCTCGAACGCCTGCGCCGCCGGCTCGTAGACCGCGCGCCGCCCGCGCTGCACCAGCAGGTACGGGAGCGCGAGGTCGTGTCCGAAGCGGGCGTCGACCTCGACGTAGTCCGCACGTCGTACGGCGTAGATCGAGCCGTTGCCGCCCGTGACGGAGCCGAGCCGCGACTCGCTGTCCCGCGGAGCCAGAGCTCGTAGCGCCAGTAGAGACCTTCGCGGTTGCCGCCCTGCGCGTCCTCGAGCACGCAGCCGGCCGCAGACGTAGGCGACCTCGGGGTCGGCGAAGGGGCGCACGAGCTGGCGCAGCGCGTCCGGCGCCCAGGTCGCGTTGGCGTCGGAGAAGGCGAGGAGCTCACCGGTCGTCTCGCGCACCGCGCGGTTCTGGGCCGCGACCTTGCCGCCGCGCGGATTGCGGATCACGCGCGCGCCGGCGGCGGCCGCGAGCTCCTCCGTGCGGTCGCTGGAGGCGTCGGAGGTGACGACGAGCTCGAGCCTGTCCGACGGGTAGTCGAGCGCCAGCAGGTTCGTCGACGCGGCGCGCGATCACGGTCTCCTCGTTGTAGCGCGGCGACGATCACGGTGACGCTCGGCTCGGCGTCTGTCGGCGGCGACGCGCCGGTCGCGCCCGCGGCGCGAGCCAGCCCCGCTGCGGCTGGATAGCCGACGTGCGTCCAGGCGAGCGCGCCTAAGGAGCACCAGAACAGAACCTTCAGCGCGAGCACCGGCGGCAGTGTAGGGGCGCGTGTGGCGCGGACATGGCTGTGCGGCGTGGCCGAGCCCTGACCATCCTGATGCCCGTCTTCAACGAGCGCGCGACCGTCGAGGCGGCGATCGCGGACGCGCTCGAGACCGAGCTGCCCGTCGAGTCGCGGCAGCTCGTGCTCGTCGACGACGGCTCGACGGACGGCACGCGCGAGCTCCTGACCGGCCGCGAGTGGGGCGACGAACGTGCGCGTGCTGCTGCACGAGCGGAACCACGGCAAGGGCGCGGCGCGTCCGGACCGGCGCTCCGGTGCCGCGACCGGGCGAGCTCGCGGCGATTCTCGACGCCGACCTCGAGTACGAGGCGGCCGAGCCTCGTCGGACGTGCTGCACGCCGCTCGTCGACGGCCGCGCGAACGTCGTCTTCGGCACCCGCGCCTGGACGTCCCACTCCGCGTTCAGCTTCTGGTACGTGATGGGCAACAAGGCGGTCACGCTGGCGACGAACGTGCTCTACAACAGCTGGATCTCGGACGTGATGACCTGCCACAAGGCGATGCGGACCGAGCTCTTCCGCTCGCTCAAGCTGCGCGAGCGGGGCTTCGCGATCGAGCCGGAGATCGCGGCGCGCGTCCTCCGCTCCGGCGAGCGGATCTACGAGGTGCCGGTCTCGTACCAGGCGCGCTCGCGCGAGGAGGGCAAGAAGCTCGACCTCGCTCGACGGGCTGCGCGTGCTCAGGACGCTGCTTCGCTGCCGGGTCGACTGAGCGCGTCGCGGTAGGCGGCGAGCGTCGCCTGGGCCGCGGCCTCGGGCGAGAGCCGCTCGCGGGCACGCTCGCGGGCGGCGGCGCCGAGCCGCGCCCGGAGCTCCGGCGTCGCCGAGCAGGCGCTCGATCGCCGCTCGCAGCGCAGGCACGTCGCCGGGCGGGACGAGCAGGCCGGTGACGCCGTCCTCGACGAGGTCGAGCAGGCCGCCCGTCGCGCTCGCGACGACCGGTCTGCCGTGCGCCATCGCCTCGGCGCGCCGCCATCCCGTAGCCCTCGCGAAGCGACGGGACGCACACGACCGCCGCGCGCTCGTAGAAGCCGCCGACCTCCGTGCTCGGGACGAAGCCGAGCGCGTCCGGGATCTGCGCACGGAGCGGGCCGTCGCCGACGATCACGCGCGGCAGCCCCTCCGTCGCCGCGGCGAGCTCGAGCGCGCCCTTCTCCGGCGAGAGCCGCCCGACGAAGAGGACGTGCGGCGGCTCCTCCGGCTCGACCACCTCCTCGGGCAGCGAGACGGGGCTCGGGATCACGCGCACGTCACTCGCGCCGAGCTCCCGCGCGGCCTCCGCCAGCGCGGTCGACGCACAGATCACGAGCCGCGCGCGCCGCAGCACAGGCCGAAACACCGCGGGCGCGCGGCGCGCGAGCTCGACATCCGTGCCCCAGAGCTGCACCACGAACGGCTTTCCCGTCGCGAGCGCCGCCAGCCCCGAGGGCAGCCAGTGCGCGTGGACGAGGTCGGCGCCGTGGGAGGCCCGCCGCGCCGCGCGCGCGTACGCGCCGAGGAACGCCGGCAGCAGCGCCAGCTTCCACGGCGCCCGGCGCAGGTTGCCGGCGATGCCGTGCCCGTACGCGATCCCGAAGTGCCGGAACGAGGCCGGCGAGACGACGTCGACCTCGATCCCCGCCTCGCGCAGCCCCGCCACGCCGGCGGCGACGAAGGTCCCGGCCGGATCCCCCTCCCACCGCGGGTACGAGGTCGTGAGCACGACGACCTTCACGCGGCGACGAGCCGCCGCCCGAACACGATCGGCGCCGCCAGCACGAGCAGCGCCAGCGCGAAGAAGTAGTAGAAGGACATCGTCAGGTAGAAGACGTTCGAGGCGAGGGTCGAGACGAGCGCGGCGGTCAGGCCCCACCCGAGCGGCCGGACGCGAGCGGCGACCGGGTCACGCGCCGCCGCAAGCGCCTTCCCGATCCGCCGCGCCAGACCCGCCCGCCGGAAGAGGTGGACGAGGAAGGCGCCGAAGACCAGGGCGCCGATGAGGCCGGTCTCGACGAGCAGGGCGACGTAGAAGGAGTGCGGCCCGAAGTTCGTCCGTCCCGTGACGAACTCGTAGTAGACGGAGAAGTTGTTCAGCCCGAGCCCGAAGAGCGGGTGGCTCGAGAGCACCTGCGGCACGAAGTCGTAGACCGCGAAGTGGGTCGAGGTGCCCTTGCCGCTCGTGTCCACGCGCGAGCGGAGCACGACCTCGAAGAAGTTCGTCCGCGTCGACGACGACGGCGAGGATCAGGGCGGTGACGCGCGCCGAGCGGCACGAGCAGCGCCGCCGAGGAGAGCTTGTGCCGGTACGGGATCGCCAGCACCACCGAGCCGCAGATCAGCCCGAGCAGGCCGCTCCGCGAGAGGGTCGCCAGCTCGACGAGGAGCAGGAACGCGAGGCCGGCGCCGAGCGGCAGCCGCAGCCGGTGGCCGCGCTCGAGCCGCAGGTAGATCGGCGTCAGGATCAGCAGCGCGACGGCGAGCTCGATCCCGAGGTGGTTCGGGTCGCCGGTCAGCCCGTTCGGCCGGTAGACGTCCTGGCCCGACGACGGCGCCGTAGACGTTGATCGCGCTCGCGCCGCCGGTCAGCGGCTGCAGCCAGGCCTGGTCGAGGTTGAAGCCGGTCGTCTCGGCGACGCCGAGCTGCAGCACGCCGTAGCAGGCGTTGAGGAAGAGACCGCCGCAGAACGCGGCCAGCGCGCCCCAGAAGAACCGCTCGCTGCGCCGCGCCAGGTAGGCGAGCGCGGCGACGAGGAAGAGGAAGTGGAGCAGGAACTTGACCATCCCCTTCGCCCACTGCGCGAGCGCCTCCTGGGTCTCGAGGTTGAAGAAGCCCGAGCAGGTAGACGAGCAGGAAGGCGGCGAAGAAGAGCAGCGCGATCGCCGCGCCGCGCGTCAGCCGGCTGTCGCCGCGCTCCCAGCGGCTCCACGGCGAACGCGACGAGGAAGACGGCGGTGAGGACGTCCGAGAGCGAGAGCGCGCCGGCGACGTTCCACTGCAGCTTGGCGAAGCTGACGGTGAGCACCGTCGCGAAGAGGAGGACGTCGGTGAAGCGGCCGCCGCGGCTCATCCGACCATCGTCCGCAGGAGCTCGGCGGTCTCCTCGACGCGCGCGCGGCGCGAGAGACGGTCGCGCAGGCCGGCGGGGAGCTCGACCGCCGGCAGGCCGCCGTTCGTGAAGCGGCCGTGCAGCTCGACGAGCGCCTCGCGCAGCGCCGCGGGGTCGTCCGGGGCCGCGACGACGCCGGCGCCGGCCTCGCGGATCAGGTCGGCAGCCGCGCCGTCGGGCGGCACGGCGGCGAGGATCGGCCGCTCTGCGGCGAGGTACTCGAACACCTTCCCGGAGAGCACGCCCTTGCCGCGGCCGCCCGCCTCCGGGATCAGCAGGAGCAGCGCCTCGGAGTCGCGCTGCAGCTCGAGCGCGCGGGCGCGCGGCGCGTAGGGGATCAGCTCGAGCCGGTCGCCGAGGCCGAGCGACTCGGCCCACTCGCGGTCGGCGGAGCGGAAGTCGCCGACGAAGCGCGCGACGATGTCGAGCCCGGAGTCGGCGAGCGCCTGCAGGAACGGCCGCGGGTCGCGCTTGCCGAAGAACGAGCCGGTGTGCGTGATCCGGAAGCGCGGGGCTGCCCGGTACTCGAGGCCGGCGAAGTCGTCGAAGTCGCAGCCGTTCGCGATCGTCTCGACGGGGCCGCGCGCGCCGAGCTTCCTGGTCTCCTCGGCGATCGCCTCGGAGACGCACGAGATCGCGTCCGCCCGGTGGGCGACCAGCCGCGCCACGCGCTCGTCGACCTTCTCCTTCGCGCGGACGGCGAACGACTCGGCGCGGCGGTGCGGGTGCGCGACGAGCGAGTCGCGCAGGTCGGCCAGCCAGCGCGCGCCCGTCGCCTTCTGCACGGCCGCGCCGACGAGGTGGACGGAGGCCGGCGGGCTCGTCGTGATCACGGCGTCGATCTTCTCCGCCCTCGCGATCCGGATCGCCGCCGGGATCGCGGTCAGGTTCCAGGTCACGTTCTCGTCGGGCACGAGCAGGCGCCTGGACGCGAGGCGCGCCTTCGTCGCGGCGCGGACGAGCCCGGTCGTGCCGTGCAGCTCCTCCGCCGGCTTGCGGCCCTTCGGCCCGAGATAGCGCGCCCGGTGCACCCACGCCTGAGTCGGCACGCGCAATTCGGGATCGACGTGGATCCACTTCGGGTCGTCGGGCGCCAGCACGTGGGTCTCGATCCCGAGCGCCGGCAGGTACTGCGCGAGCTTGAGCGGTCGCTGCACGCCCCCGCCGCCGGCGGGCGGGAAGTAGAGCGTCACCAGCAGCACCTTCACGCGCGCGTGATCGTACTTCCCGGCTGCGGTTACCCCGATCGGGTGAGCCGCGGTGCGCGCTTCCCGCCGATCATCCAGAGGTGGGTCAGCGGACCGTAGAGCGCGCGCGTGGTGGAACGGTTGCGCTCGGGTTCTCGGGTGCCGCACTGCTGCTCGCGGTGACCTGGACGGGCGCGCACGGCTGGGCGACCGCCCTCGGGCCGGTCGAGATCGGCGCGCTGCTCGCCGCCGTGGTGCTCGCCGAGCAGGTCGCGATCACCGTCGGCCGTCGCACCACCTACACCTTCGCCGCGCCGCTCCTCGTTCTTGCCGGGCTGCTCGGAGGGCCGATGGTGGGCCTGATGGCGGGCGCCCTCTGCGGTGCTGCCGACCTGCACGCCGTCTGGCGCAAGCGGCTCACCTATGCCGGCCTCTCCGCGATCCAGGGCTTCGCGGCAGGCGCCGTCGGCCTCCTTCCGCACTCGGCGCCGGGCTCGGCCACGCTCGTCACGGCACTGGCGGTGGCAGTCGTCTTCGCGATCAGCACCGCGGGCCGCGCACTCGTCTACCTCGACCGAGGCGTCTCCGACATCGGTCACCAGCTCGCGGAGGGCATCGTCGCGGAGGTCGCCGAGAGCCTGATCGCCGTGCCCGTCCTCGCGCTCCTCGTCCGCGCCTATCCGGAAGCGCCCGGGCTCGTCCTGGCCTCGATCGGCTCGCTCCTCGCCGGGCTCGGGCTGCTGCAGGTGATGCGGCGGCGGCACGAGCGCGAGCTGTCCGCCGCCCTCGGCTCCGCGCTCACCGACCCCCTCACCGGTGCGCCGAACCGGCTGGCCTTCGAGGAGGCGCTGCAGGCGGAGCACTCGCGGATCCTTCGCGGCGCACTTCCCGCGGGGCTCTTCCTCGTCGACGTCGACCACTTCAAGTCGGTGAACGACCGCTACGGCCACCAGATCGGCGACCGCGCCCTGATCGAGGTCGTCGAGCGGCTGCGCCGGGCCCTGCGCCGCGGCGACGTCGTCTGCCGCTGGGGCGGCGAGGAGCTGGCCGTGCTCGCGCCGGGCCTCGCGGACACCGACGCGATCGTCGGCTTCGCCGAACGGCTGCGGGAGGTCGTGGGGTCGGAGCCGCTGTCCGTGTCGCTCCGGCAGATCCGGCTCACGGTGTCGGTCGGCGGCACGGCGCTCGACGGCAGCCTCGATCCGCAGGCCGCCGTCGCTCGTGCGGACGGCGCGCTCTACCGCGCGAAGCGGCGACGCGACGCGGCCGTCGTCGACGTGCCGGAGACGCCGGCCAAGCTCTCGCTCGCGAGCGCGTAACGCCTCTCCACCCGGCCCCAAGGGGACCCCCGTGTCCCCTGAGAACACGCTAGCTCCGACGAGCACACGTGTCTGTGCCGGCTCTGTGCCGGATCTGCGCCGTCAGTCGAGCCGGTAGAGCGTGAAGCGGTCGTCGCGGTAGACGACCGGCAGTGCGGGTCGGAGTCGGAATCGGCGGCGATCGACGACGAGCCACGTCGCCCCGTAGCGGCGCGGGATCGCGAGGTTGCCGCTGCGGTAGAAGCGCCTGTTGTCGGCGCGCCGCGCATAGGGCCGGTTCTCGTCGGTGTCGGCGACGTGTCCAGGCGGCGCGGCCGCGATGTAGACCGGCGCGGCAGCCGCGATCCGGTAGCTCGACTCGAGGTCGCTGTAGACGACCGCGCGCTTCGGCACCTCGTCCCGCAGGGCCGCGACGATCCCGGGCGTGAGCGGGCCGCTGCTGCGCGCGTCTGAGGGTGACCAGTTCCAAAGCGCGTGCACTGCGACGGGCAGCACGAAGAGCGCCGCGGCGAGCCCCACCCGGCCGCCCTCCAGCCCCGGCTTGTGGCGGCGCAGCAGGCCGACGACGAGCGCGACCGCGCCGCCCACGGCGGCGACCCAGGTCGCGAGCGCCGGCCCGCCGTCCGTCAGCCGGTAGTCGAAGTCCCCCGGATACGCGAGCTGCAGCAGCAGCCCCGCCGCGAAGGCGACCGGCAGAGCCCAGCGTCGAAGCACCGCCGAGGCGACCACGAGCCCGCCCGCGAAGGCGAACGCGAACGGCACGAAGCCCGCTGCCCGACGGGACTGCGAGAGCGAGACGGCATCCGAGAAGGGCGTGAAGAGCCACGGCACGAGGCAGACGACGATTACCGCGAGCGAGCCGCCGACGACGTAGGCGGCCCAGCGCCGACGGGACGCGAACGCGGCGAGCGGCACGAGGAGGAGCGCCGCCACCGCGACCGCCCCGCTCCGCCCGAACACCTGCGGCGCGAGCGAGTAGAGATCCTCCGAGCGGACGTCGAGCTGTCCGGCGTACTGGCGCAGCCCGCGGGCGGTCTCGGCCGCCCCCGGCGAGTGCGAGGCGGTGTCGCGCACCACGGGCAGGAGCCAGAGCAGGTACAGCCCTGCCGGCGCGACGAGGGCGCCGAGCGCGAGCCCGATCCGCCGCGCCTCCTGGCGCGTCCAGAGCCAGCGGACGACGAGGAAGCCGCCGAACGGGAGCCAGAGGAAGAGGGCGTACGTGGGGTGGACGACCGCGAGTGCGAGCCCGGCGGCGGCCGTCGACGCGAGCGCGGCACGCGACGGCGAGGCCACGTACCCGATCGCCAGCGCGAGCGCCGCCGGCACCAGGATCTGCCGCGAGGCGGTGGCGGGCAGCGCCAACGCCGTGTACGCCCCGCCGTGCCCCGGCGCAAGGGTGGCGAGCGCGACCGACGCGATCGCGGTCGCGACCGCCGGCCCGACGGCCCGGAAGAGCGCGAGCCCAGCCTCGTACGCCACCAGCACGGCGATCGGCACCAGCACGGTCGGCTCGTGGAGGACGACGTCCCCCGGGTCGACGAGCGCCACCTTCGCCACCAGGGCGAGGAAGCCGTGCCAGAGCGGGAAGGCGTAGCCGGGATGCAGCCCGCCGTCCGCGAACTCGCCCACCGCCTTCAGGGAGAGGTCGCCGAAGTCGACCAGCTTGCGCACCCGGGCGAGATGGAAGAGCCCGTCGCCTCCGACCGCGCCGGCGACGTGCCAGAGCAGCAGGCCGAGCAGCCCGCCGGCCGCCGCGACCTTCCAGCGCCCGCTCGGCGCGCGCTCCGGCCGGGCGCGGATCGCGAACGGCGCCGCGACGAGCCCCGACGCGAGCAGCAGGACGAGCGTCACGCCGAGCCCGGCACCGATCGCGAAGGTGACGGCCAGCGCGCCGAAGATCAGGGCCAGCGACCACGCGAGCGTGACCGAGACGCCGCGGAGGCCGATCGCGCGCGCCACCGCCCAGCCGGGCGCGAGCACGATCGCGGTCGCGACGGCGAGCCGCAGCAGCAGGAACAGGCCGCTCACCGGTCGAGCAGCTCGGGGACGGTCGCGGAGCCGAGCCACGACGCGACCTCGCGGTACTGCGCGCCGCGCTCGCCGCGGAAGACCGCGCCCCGCACGCGCAGCGCGAGCCGCAGCAGCCGCCGCGCCCGCTCGGCGTAGGCACGGCCGCGATGCTTCGCGAGGAAGCGCAGATGGCCGCGCACGTTCTCCCGGAAGAGCCGGCCGCCGTGCGAGGCGCCGCCGACGTGCACGCATTCGGCGGCCGGGTCGAACCAGACCTCCCAGCCGGCGTCGGCGAAGCGCTTCGCCCAGTCGGTCTCCTCGCTGAAGAGGAAGAACGACTCGTCGAGCGGCCCGACCTCGTCCACGGCGGCGCGGCGCACGAGCATGCAGGAGCCCATCACCCAGTCGCAGCGGCGCGGCTCGTCGTGGTCGAAGCCGCCGGCGTAGAACCCGTTCAGCAGTCCCGAGCGCGGCGCGAGCTTGCGCAGGAAGAGGTACTCGGTCGCGAGCCGCCAGAGCGTCGGGAACGCCCGGACCGAGCGCTGCAGCGAGCCGTCCGGGTTGAGCAGCCGCGGCCCGACGATCGCGGCGCGAGGCTTCGCCGCGGCAGACTCGACGAGCCGCTCCGCCGACCCCGGTGTCAGCCATGCGTCCGCGTTCAGGATCAGGCACCACTCGCCCGAGCTCTCGCGCAGGCCCCGGTTCCAGCCGGCGGCGAGACCGAGGTTCTCCTGCTCGAGGAGCCGCACCTCGGGGAAGCGCTCGCGCACGAACGCGACGGTCCCGTCGGCGGAGCCGTGGTCGACCACGACCGTCTCGAGGCCGCGCACGCTGTCCAGGCACTGCTCGATCCAGGGCATGCCGTCGTAGGTGACGACGACCACCGAGATGTCAGCCATGCTCGACCCGCGGCCGCGCCCCGCCGCGAACGCCCTCCCAGAGGAGGATCGCGCCGCCCGGGAGCGCCATCGCGACGGTGACGAGGAAGAAGAGGAACCCGGCGGCAAAGGCCTCGTCCGCCCCGACGCCGACGCCGCCGAGGAAGCTGACGAAGAACGCCTCCCGCACCGCGAAGCCGTTCAGCGTGAACGGGACGAGAAGCACGAGGAAGAAGAGCGGCCCCATCACGTAGTAGAGCCGCGGCGACTCGTCGATCCCGACCGCCTTCGCGGCGGCCCAGATCGCGAGCACGCGAACGGCCTGGATCGCGAGCGTGAAGGCGAACACGCCGCCGAGGAGGCCGACGTGGTCGCGAAACGCGTGCACGCCCTCGTAGAACGCGCGCAGCGGCCGCTCGATCCGGAGCCGGGCCAGGAGGGGGCGGGCGCGGGAGATCAGCGGCCGGGCGCGACGGGAGAAGAAGAGCGCGATCAGGACGAGCGTCCCGAACACGAACGCCCCCTCGAGCCAGAGGTAGGCGCCGATCTCGTAGCGGCCGATCGCGAGCAGGAAGCCGATCGCCCCCAGAAGCACGGTGGCAGCGCCGCCGAGGCCGCGTTCGAGCAGCACGATCGCCGTGTGGTCGCCGACGCGGCCCGGGTGCCGCCGGGAGATCTCCAGCACCCGCACGGCGTCGCCGCCGATCGAAGTCGGGAGTACCTGGCTCGCGGTGTACGAGACGAAGTAGGAGCGCGTCAGCCACGCGAACGAGTCGTGGATCCCGCGTGCGGCGAGGAGCCACTGCCAGCGGAGCGCCATCGGCAGCGCGGTCAGCACCATGATCGCGACAGCGAGGGCGAACCAGGCGGGGTCGGCGTCGCGGAGGACGTCGAGCGTCTTGCCGAGGTTGATCTTCCAGACGAGGTAGGCGACCGCGAGGCCGGTGAAGACGAGCGTCGCGGAGACGCGGACGAGCCGTCTCATGCGCTCGCGCGCACGCGGTGGATCGCCTCGATGACCGCCTCGATGTCCTCGTCCGGATGTGCCGGCGAGAGCGGCAGGCTCAGCACCTGGTCGCCGGCACGCTCGGCTACCGGCAGCCGCGGCTGCTCCGGGAAGCGCTCGCGATACCAGGTGAGCCGGTGCACGGGCAGGAAGTGGATGCTCGTCGAGACGCCCTGCTCCCCGAGCGCGCGCTGCAGCTCGTCGCGGGTCAAGCCGAAGCGGTCGGCGTCGACGCGGACGACGTAGAGGTGGAGTGCGTGCGTGTCGCGGGCGTCGCGCGAGAGCGGCTCGATCCCGTCGAGGTCGGCCAGGCCCTCGTCGTAGAGCGCGAACTGGCGCGCTCGGATCTCGGCGTGCCGCTCGAGCTTGTCGAGCTGGACGAGCGCGATCGCCGCGAGCACGTCGCTGAGGTTCGCCTTGTAGCCAGGGACGGTCAGGTCGTAGAGCGAGCCGTCGCCGCGGCGCATCAGGCGCAGGTCGCGGATCGCGTCGGCGAGCTCGTCGCTGTCGGTCGCGATCAGGCCGCCCTCGCCGGCGGCCAGGTTCTTCGTCGCGTAGAGCGAGAAGCAGGTCGCGGCGGCGATCGAGCCGACCTTTCGGCCGCGGTAGCGGCTCTCCGTCGCGTGGGCGGCGTCCTCGACCACCGGCACGCCGAGCTCGAGCAGAGGGTCGAGGTCGCAGGGCTGGCCGGCGAGGTCGACCGGCAGGATCGCCTTCGTCCGTTCTCCGACGGCGGCTGCCGCGAGCTCCGGGTCGATGTTCAGGTCGCCGTCGCGGACGTCGACGAAGACCGGTGTCGCGCCCGCGTGGACGATCACGTTCGCGGTCGCGGGCCAGGTGATCGGGGTCGTGATCACCTCGTCGCCGGGGCCGATCCCGAGCGCGACGAGGCAGAGGTGCATCGCCGCGGTGCCGGAGGCGACGGCGAGAACGTGCTCGGCCTCGAGGTACGCCTGCATGCGCGCCTCGAGCTCGGCTGCGCGCGGGCCGGTCGTGAGCCAGCCGGAGCGGATCGCCTCGGCGACCGCCGCGATCTCCTCCTCGCCGACGGCCGGAGGCTGGAAGCCGATCCTGCGGGTTCCCGATGGGGCGCTCATGCGACCTGGAAGCGTACGCTCGCCGCCGCGCGGTGGGCGCGCGCGAGCGCCTCCTCGCGGCTCGCTCCCGTCGCCAGGACCGCCCCCGCCCGGTCGGAGCCTCGCCGCAGCGGCCCGAAGACGTGGCCGGGCCGCCGGTAGACGTGCACCTCGAGCACGCCCTCGACCGCGCGCGCCTCGCCGACCCCCTCGACGGCCCGGAGCTCGCCCTCGGGAGCGACGAGGAAGACGACGCAGGCCCCGCCGACCGGCGGACGACTTTGCAACAGACTGTTGCTAAGTCTCTCTCCGCCTCCCAGCGCGGCGTCGAGCGCGAGCGCGTTCAGGTCGACGCCGAGCGCGGCGAGACAGAGCTCGGCGTCGTGGCCGCCGCCGAGGCGAGCTGCGACCTCGACCACCCGCGGCCCGTCCGGGCCGAGCCGGACCTGCGTGTACGTCGGCCCCGCCTCGATCCCGAGTGCGGCGACTGCCCGCTCGGCCGAATCGACGGCACCGGAGACGTCGTGCTCGCTCGGCCAGACGTGCGCGAGCGCGACGCCGAACGCCGGCGGCTCGGCCGTGAGCCGGTCGGTCACCGTCAGCGGCGTGAAGACACCGCCGACCGAGTACGCGTTCACCGTCATCTCCGGCCCGTCGATCCACTCCTCGACCAGACAGAAGCCGTTCCGGGACGCGGCGATCGCCTCCTCGATCGCCGCCGGCAGCTCGTCCGCCGAGCGTACGAACGCGAGCCCGCGCTGACCCTGCCGGTCCGGCGCCTTGACGACGCACGGCACCGCCAGGCCCTGCTCCCACGCCGAGAGCACGCGCGACGCGGGCTGCGGCACCCCGGCCGCGGCGAGCGCCGCCCGCTGCCGCTGCTTGTTCGTCGCCGACACGGCCGTGGCTGCGGAGATCGGATGCGGCAACCCCAGCCGCTCGGCGACGCGTGCCGCGACGCCGACGGGCCAGTCCGCGCCCGGGCGAGATCAGCCCGTCGACCGCCTCCGCGCGGGCGAGCCGCTCCACCCCGGGCTCGTCCTCCGTCGAGACGATCGCCCGCTTCGACGCGAGCTCGAATCCGGGCGCGGCCGGATCGCGGTCGACGACCACCGTCTCGAGCCCCGCCGCGCGCGCCGCGCGCAGCAGCCCGAGCTGCGCCGGCCCGGCGCCTAGGACGAGGAGACGTGCGCCGTGCGCCCGAGGATCGACCGCCACCAGGCCTCGTTCTCGCGGTACCAGGCGACCGTCCGCTCGAGGCCGGTCTCGAAGTCGGTGCGCGCGCGCCAGCCGGTCAGCCGCTCGATCTTGTCGACGGAGCCGATGTGCCGGTCGACCTGGCCGAGCCGCTCCTCGAGGTGGACGACCCCGGCGTCGGAGCCGACCATGTCGAGCACGAGCCGGGCGAGGTCGCGGACCGAGATGTCGACGCCCGTCGCCACGTTCAGCACCTCGCCGGCCACGGCGTCGATCGGCGCCGCCACGATCGCCTCGATCGCCTCGGCGTCGTCGTCGACGTAGAGCCAGTCGCGGCTGGCGTGCCCGTCGCCGTGCACCGTCAGCGGCTCGCCGGCGAGTGCCTGCGTGACGAAGCGCGGCACGACCTTCTCCGGATGCTGGCGCGGCCCGTAGTTGTTGAACGGGCGCACGATCACGATCGGCAGCCCGTACGTGACGAAGTACGAGTACGCGAGCCGGTCGCCGCCCGCCTTCGTCGCCGCGTAGGGCGAGCGTGGGTTCAGTGCGTGCTCCTCGTCCATCGGCGCGCGCTCGGCGGTGCCGTACACCTCCGACGAGGAGATGAGCACGAAGCGCTCGACCGGCGTCTCGCGGATCGCGTCGAGCAGGATCTGCGTCCCCTCGACGTTCGTGGTCACGAACTCGGACGCGCCCTCCTCGATCGACTTCTCCACGTGCGACTCGGCGGCGGCGTTGACGATCACGTCCACCCCGGCCACGATCTCCCGGACGAGGTCGGCGTCGCGGATGTCGCCGTGCACGAACGAAAGCCGCTCGTGGCTCATCACGTCCGCGAGGTTCTCCAGGTTGCCCGCGTAGGTGAGCGCGTCGAGCGAGACGACCTCCCACGCGCGTGTTCGCCAGCAGGTGCCGGATCAGGTTGGACGAGATGAACCCGGCCCCGCCGGTGACCGAGCACGCGCTTCTGCCGCACGCTAGAGCTCCTTGTCGATGGTGTAGAGCGGGCGCCCCTCGACGCCGCGCTGGATTCTGCCCAGATACTCCCCGACCAGCGCGAGGATGAAGCCCTGGATCCCGAGCACGAAGAGCACGGCGACGCCGCCGAGCAGCGGGCCGGGGAAGTTGCCCCGGTCGATCCAGAAGTAGATCGCGTACGCGCCGAGGCCGGTCGCGGCCAGCGTGCAGAGCATCCCGAGCGCGACCCCGATCCACTGGATCGGCTGCGGCCAGAAGCCGGCGAGGACGTGCAGGGCGAGCCGGGTCAGCCGGAGCGGCGAATAGCGGGAGGTGCCGCGGCGGGGCGCGTGCTCGACGTCGACCTCGGTCACGGACGCGCCGCCGGAGAGGACGAGCGCCTTCGTGAACTTCTGCCGGCCGATCGAGCCGAGCATCGGGGTGACCGCGCTGCGGCGGTAGGCGTTGAACGCGCAGCCGAAGTCGGTGATCTCGACCCCGGTGAAGCGCCTGAGCATCCCGTTGATCAGGCGGCTCGGCAACGTCCGGCCCCACGAGTCGTGACGCGCGGCGCGGCGGCCGCTGGCGACGTCGTAGCCGGCCTCGACCGCCTCGACGAGGCGCGGGATGTCCTCCGGCTGGTTCTGCAGGTCGCCGTCCATCGTGACGACGATCTCGCCGCGTGCGCGCGCGAGGCCGGCGTGCATCGCCGGGTGCTGGCCGAAGCTGCGCTTGAACCGCACGGCGCGGAGGCGCGGCTCGTCGGCGTGGAGCCGCTCGAGCGTCGCGAACGTCCCGTCGGTCGAGCCGTCGTCGACGACGATCAGCTCGAACGGCCGGCCGAGGGCGTCGAGCGTGGCGATCGTGCGGCGGAGGAGCTCCTCCAGCGTCGCCGCCTCGTTCAGCACCGTGACGACGACCGAGAGCTGCGGCGCGGGGCCGCTGTCGTGCTCGGCCGCCGGGTCAGAGCCCGGAGAGGACGTCGGTCTGCGCCATCGGGAGCCGAAGCCTAGCCGTCCTGCCGTGGCCGTACGGTGCCCGACGTGGGCCTGTCCGTTGTGGTGAAGATCGGGGCCGCGTTCGGGATCGCGGCGCTCGCGGCCGCGGTCGTGCCGCGACTCGGCGACGGCGGCGAGGTGCCCGGCCTGGCGACGCTGCTGACCACCGGCGCCCTCGTCGGCCTGCTGACCACGGGCGCGCTCTATCTCGTCCTGCGGCGCGACCTCGGGCTGCCGATGGCCGTGGCGCTGTTCGCGGTCGGTTACAACGCACTGGTCGTCCTCGTCAAGTTCGTGCTCGGCCCGCAATCGGTCTACGAGGCGAGCGTCCAGGGGAAGCTGAACGGCTATGTCGACCCCAGCGACACGAGCGCGGCGGTCGCGATCGCCTGCGGCCTCTTCTTCGTGTACGCGGCCGTCCTGTTCCTCGTCTACCGCATCTCGCGGCGACTCCGACTCGGCCGCCAACCGGCGAAGGTTCGCCGCGCCGTCGTCGTTGCGGTCGTCGCCGCAGCCGTCGTGATCGCGACCGGCGGCGTGCCGCTCTTGATGCTCTTCGGCGGCCTCGAGTACGCCGGCTACGTGTTCAGCACCGGCGTCTCCGCACTCGTGACGCTGGCACTTGGGATCGCGATCTGGCTGGCGGCGAAGACCTTCCTCGGCACAGCCGAGCGGGCGCAGGTCGTGGGCGACGCGGCCGTTCTCGTCAGCGTCTTCTGGATCGGGCTCGCGTTCCTCGCGCTCTACCACGCGCTCTGGGTCGTCTACGTGCTCGTGCTGACGACGGTCTGGCCCCTGAAGGTGATCACGCCGAAATGACCGCACTGCCCTCGCTCTCGCTGCGACTGCTCCGGTGCCGCGTCGCGGCGATGGTGTGGACGTTCATGCTGCTCGGCGCCGCCTGGCCCGACGGCCTGCCGGCCTTCTCGCCCGACCTGCTCTGGGCCGCGCTCGCACTGGCGGGGAGCTACGTCGCGGCGACGTCGGTGAACGACATCGCGGACGCCGACGTCGATCGGATCAATCACCCCGGCGACCCGGCGCGGCCGCTCGTGACCGGGCGAGGCGCGCGAGCGCGACCTCTGGCGGCTGCACCTGCTCGCGTGCGCGACCGCGGTGCTCGCAGCCGCAGCGATCGGCTGGGCGGCCGTCGGCGTCGTCTGCGGCTCGCTCGCCGTCGGCATCGCCTACTCGCTGCCGCCGCTCCGCGTCTCCTACCGCACCTGGCTGGCGCCGCTGCTGCTCGCAGTCGCCTACGTGCCCGTGCCGTTCGCGCTCGGCGCGCTCGCCTCCGGCCAGGAGCTCGGCGCCTCCGACGCGAGGCTCGCCGGGGCGCTGGCCGTCCTCTTCCTCGCCCGGATCCTGCTCAAGGACTACCGCGACCGGGCGGGAGACGCGTGCTACGGCAAGCCGACGCTCCTGCTCCGCTTCGGCTCGACGGCGACCTGCGTCGTAAGCCTCTGCCGCACTCGTCGCCGCGAACGTCCTGCTCGTCGTCGCGCTGCGACCGCCCGCGGCGCTGGCGCTCCCGCTCGAAGCGCTGCTCGTCGGCGTCGGCGTCATGCTCGGCCGCCTCCACCAGGCGCAGGGAGCGCGGGAGGAGCAGGTCGCGATCGGGCTGGGCGCGCGGCTCGGGAACGGCGTCCTGCTCTGCGTGCTGGCCTGGCTCGTCCTCGGCGGCGAAGGCGCGACCGACACGGCCCGCGCGACCATCGTCTGCGGGCTCGCCGCGCTCTTCCTCGCGAGCACGGCGGCGCTGGCGGCGCGGCCGGAGCGCGTGGTGATCGGCTACAAGGGCTGAGCGGCCCCACGGCAGGCGCTCAGGCGCCCGCGAGCGCGAGCCGCGACTCCGCCTGCAGCTCGAGCGCCGCCGCGGCGACGAGCGGCTGTTCGTACAGGACCTCGGCGCGGGCGTTGTGCAGCGCGGGCCAGAGGCTCGACGCCCAGGCGATCTCGCGCTCGTCGTCGCCGAAGGCACGCCCGCGGGCGTGCTCGTAGGCGGCGAGGAATGCGGTCGAGCTCTCGATCGAGGCGAGCGTGGGCGTCTCGGCACTGGCGAACGCACCGGCCGCCGCACCTGCGATCGCCGCCTCGGGCAGCCAGGCAAGGCTGTCCCAATCGTGGACCGCATACGGCTCGTCGCCCTTCCAGCGGAGGTTCTGCGACTCCCAGTCGGCGTGGCCGATCACGGCCGGTAGGTCACCGCGCCAGATGCGCTCCCGCGCCCGAGTCGCAGTGCTGCCGATGTACTCCGGGAGCGTCATCCGTGCCGCGCGCGCGTCATGTCGCGGATTCGCCGGGAAGAGGCCGGGCCCGTCGTGATCCCAGCGGACCCATTCGGGGTTGGGGAGCGGCGGGAATGCGACGATGGAGTCCAGTCGGTTCATCAGCTCACCGAGCAGCTGCGCCGACCGTCGCGCCAGCGCGGGCGACTCGCCGCGCGTCAGTTCGCCACCCGGACGCCACTCCTCGGCATGCACGATCAGATCCCCGAGCGGCGTGGCGTCGGTCAGCGGGCGGGCGCACGGGAAACCGCTGTCGGCCAGCGCTCGCTGGACGCGTACGCAGGTGATCGCCCGCCCTCTCTCGTCGGGACGCGCCTTGACCACGACGCTGCGGCCGTCCGCCAGCCGCACCGCCGCGACGTCCGACATCACGCTCGCTGCGAGCAGCTGTTCCACCGGAGCGGCGCCGAGCTCGCGCACGCACCACGAGGAGAGCCACTCGGGCGGGTCGGCTGCCACGCAGCGGAGTGTCGCAGCACGGGCCGGGCGGATTCGGTCCCGCCCGGCCCGCGTGAACGGCGACGGCTAGGCCGCCTCGAGCTGCGGCACGTACTCCTCGACCGGCTGCTCCTGCGCGCGGGCCCGGCCGGGGATGGCGAAGGCGGCGATCGCGCCGAGGCCGACGGCGACCGCGCCGATCAGGATCGCCGGGTTCATCCCGTCGACGAACGCCTGACCGCTCTCGTAGCCGCCTTGGCGGGCGAACACCGAGGCCAGCACGGCGACCCCGAAGACACCGCCGAGCTCGCGGATCGCGTTGTTGGCGCCCGGAGGCGATCCCCTCCTCGTCCCGCTTCACGGCCGAGAGGACGAGGTTGGCGACCGGGGCGAAGAACAGCGCCATCCCGATCCCGGCGATCACGAACGGCCCGACGAGCTGCGAATACGGCGTGTCGGGCTCCGAGACGAGGCCGATCCACGCGAGCGCGAACGCCTGCAGCGAGAGGCCGACGCCGACGATCAGCTTGGGCGGGATCCGGTCCGAGAGCGCACCGGCGATCGGGGCGATGAACATCGGCGCGAGCGTCCACGGCAGGATCCGCAGCCCGGAGCTGAAGGGCGAGTAGCCCTGCACGGTCTGGAAGAACTGCGAGAGCAGGAAGATCGAGCCGAACATGCCGAAGTACATGAAGAGCGAGGCGAGGTTCGAGAGCGTGAAGGCCGCCGAGCGGAAGAAGCGGAGCGGCAGCATCGGCTGCTCGGTCCGGAGCTCCCAGGCGACGAACGCGGCCATGAGCAGTCCGCCGACAGCGAAGGCGGTGAGGATCTCGGGCGACGCCCAGCCCTGCTCGTTGCCGCGGATCAGGGCCCACACGATGCCGAAGAGGCCGCCGCTCACGAGCCCGAGCCCGGGCAGGTCGAGCCTGGTCGAGGCGCCGTAGGACTCGTTCAATCGCGTCAGCGCGAGCGGGACGAGCAGCACGCCGATCGGAACGTTGAGCCAGAAGATCCAGTGCCAGTTGATCCCCTCGACGACGGCACCGCCGACGAGCGGGCCGAAGGCGACGGCGAGGCCGGCGATGCCGCCCCAGGCGCCGAGTGCGATCCCGCGCTTCTCGGGCGGGACGGCCGCGCTGAGGATCGTCAGCGTCAGCGGCAGCACGATCGCGCCGCCGAGCCCCTGCACCGCCCGCGCGACGTTGAGCGCCTCGACCGACGGCGCCAGCGCGGCCGCGACGGAGGCGAGCGTGAAGATGCCGACCCCGATCGCGAAGACGCGCCGGCGCCCGAAGCGGTCGCCGAGAGCCGCGCCGGTGAGGAGCAGCACGGCGAAGGAAAGCGTGTAGGCGTTCACCGTCCACTCGAGACTCGAGAGCGAGGCGCCGAGGTCGGTCCGGATCACCGGAATCGCCGTGGTCACGACCAGGTTGTCCAGCGTGACCATGAAGAGCGCGATCGAGGTGATCGCGAACGTCCAGAGCGTGGTGCTGCGTGTCATCTCGATCTCCCTCTCAGCGGTAGTGAGTCGTTACTTCCATATCAGGCCAAAAAAAGAGCGCCGGCGCAGTACGGTTTCCCGCACATGTCGGAAGGGTTGGCACTACTTCTGGATCCCTTCCTTGCACGCCTCGAGCAGGCGCGTCGACCACGGCTCGGGGTCCTCGACGAGGCCCATGGACATCAGGATCGTGATCAGCATCCCGTTGGCGAAGAAGCGGCTGACGACCTCCGCGGACTCGCGCGAGGACTGCTCGGCGAGGTCGACGAGGTTCCGCCAGGCCGGTGCGGCTGACGCGACGGAAGTCCGGATCGTCGGACGACCAGGTCTTCAGCATCAGCATCAATCGGTCCTGATCCTGGGTGATCGCCATGTACGCCTCGCCCATCGCCTGCAGCGCGTCCTCGCCGCTCCGGCCCTTCGCGGCAGCGGTGAAGGCGACGTACATCTCGTCGATGCAGCGCTGCACCGCCCCGAGGTAGAGCTCCTTCTTCGAGCCGAAGAGCCGGAAGAGGTAGGGCTGCGAGATCCCGGCCGCACGGGCGATGTCCTCGGTCGAGGCGCCGTGGTAGCCCTTGACGGCGAACTCGTGCGTGGCGGCATCGAGCACGGCGGGCCGCCGCTCCTCGGCCGTCTGGCGGGTCGTGGTGGTACTCATGGGAAGTGAGTATTCACTCACTTGCTCTTGTTGTCAAGCGAAGCGGCCGAGAGCCGTCGCGACGCGGTCGAGCTCGTCCTCGGTCAGCCGGCTGTGGAACGGCAGCGCCAGCGCCCGCTCGAAGGCGGCGTCCGCGCCCGGGAACTCGCCCTGGTCGCGGTACGCCGAGAGGCGGTGCAGGGCGTAGGTGCCGATCTGCGCCTCGATCCCCTGCTCGCGCAGGCCGGCGAGCGCCTCGTCGCGGCGGTCGAGCCGGACGACGTAGGCCTGCAGGCCGTGGCGGTCGCCCTCGGCCGCGGCCGGGGTCTCGACGATCGCGGCCAGCCGCTCCTCGTAGCCGGCCGCGACGCGCTCGCGCGCGACGAGCAGCTCCTCCAGCCGTTCGAGCTGCGGGATGCCGAGGGCGCAGAGGACGTCCGGGATCCGGTAGTTGAAGCCGGCGTGCGGCAGGTCGTCGTAGCGGTTCGACGGGCTCCAGCCGTGGTGGCGGAGCGAGCGCACGCGCTCGGCCAGCTCGGGGTCGCTCGTGGTCACCGCGCCCCCCTCGCCGGTCGTGACGACCTTGCGGGGGTGGAAGGAGAGGCAGCCCATGGCGCCGAGCGAGCCGCAGGCCCGGCCGCGGTAGCGCGCGCCGAGCGCACCCGCTGCGTCCTCGACGAGGGCGACGCCTTCGGGCACAGCCGCCTCGAGCGCCTCCCAGTCGAGTGGCCGGCCGAAGAGATGGACGGCCAGCACGGCCTTCGTCCGGGCCGAGAGCGCCGCGTCGAGATGCGCGAGGTCGAGGTTGAACGTGTCCGGGTCGACGTCGGCGAGAACGGCCTTGGCTCCGGCGAGCTCGACGACGTTCGCCGTCGCCGGGAAGGTGTAGGCGGGGACGACGACCTCGTCGCCGGGCCCGAGCCCGAGCGCGAGCACGGCGAGATGGAGCGCGGCCGTCCCGGAGGAGACGGCGACGGCGTGCTCCGTCTCGCAGGCGCCTGCCAGCAGCTCCTCGAAGCGCGCGACCTGCGGCCCCATCGTCAGGTGCCCGGTCTCGAGCACCGCGCCGATCGCCGCCAGCTCCGCCTCACCGACGTCCGGCCGCGCAAGCCGGATCGGACTTTGCAACAGACTGTTGCTAAGTCTCTCCTCGCTCACGCCGACACGGCGGCGCGCTCGCGGTACCAGGCGATCGTCCGCTCGAGCCCGTCGTCGAGCTCGACGGTCGCGTCGAAGCCGAGCAGCTCGCGCGCCTTGTCCACGTTCGGGATCCGCAGCTCGACGTCGAGGTAGTGGAGCGGCTGGAAGACGATCTCGCCGTGGCAGCCGGTCAGGCGCTTGATCCGCGTCGCGAGGTCGTAGATCGTCACCGCCGAGCGCGGGTTGCCGATGTTGAAGCTCTCGCCGACCGCGTTCGGATGCTCGAGCGTGAGCAGCGCACCCTCGACCATGTCGTCCACGTACGTCCAGGCCCGGATCTGCGAGCCGTCGCCGTGGATCGTCAGGTCGCGGCCGGCGAGCGCCGCCTCGATGAACGCGCGGATCGCGCCGCCGCCGATCTGGCCGGGCCCGTAGACGTTGAAGGGCCGGACGGTCGTCGTCGGCAGGCCGAGCTCGGCGTGGTAGGCGTGCGACATGTGCTCGCCGGCGAGCTTCGAGACCGCGTACGTCCAGCGCGCCTCGCCGACCGAGCCCGTCACGGTGACGCTCGTCTCCGCGACGCGGAAGGCCTGCGTGCCGAAGACCTCGCTGGTCGAGAAGTCGACGATCCGCTCGAGCGTGTCCTGGGTCGCGAGGCCGGCCTCGAGCGCGTTGAAGGTGCCGATCATGTTCACGCGCATCGTGCGGACGGGGCTCTGGATGACGGTGTCCACACCCGCGATGCCGGCGCAGTGGACGATGTGCGTCACGCCCGCCGCCGCCGCGCGCAGGCCGTCGGGGTCGAGCACGTCGCCCTGGACGAAGGCGAAGTTCGGGTGCTCGGCGAGGTCGGTGCCGCCGAGCGCGTCGCGGTGGAGGTTGTCGTACGCGACGATCTCGTTCTGCTCGACGAGCCGACGGGCGAGGGTGGTGCCGATGAAGCCCGCCCCGCCCGTGATGAGGATGCGCTTCCCGGTCAGAGCCACGCGCGGAAGCCTAGCTACCTACGATTCGGGCTCATGCGCTCGCTCGTCCTCGTCGCCGTCGCCGCCTTCCCGCTGCAGGGGTGCGGCAGCACCACCGCCGAGCCGCAGCAGCCCTCGACCTCGCTCACGATCACGGCGCGCGGTGCGATCGGCGCGAAGCCGGTCGTGCGGACGCTGACCTGCGACCCGCCGGGCGGCACGCTCCTGCAGCCGGAGCGGGCGTGCGACGCGGCTCGCAACGCTCGACGATCCGTTCGCCGAGACGCCGCCCGACACCGCATGCACCGAGCTCTACGGCGGGCCGGAGACGGCGACCGTGACCGGCACGTTCGACGGCCGGGCGGTCTCGACGACATTCGCGCGCCGAAACGGCTGCGAGGTCGACCGCTGGAGCCGGCACGCGTTCCTCTTCCCGCCCGGCCTCGGCGGCTCCGGGCCGACGTAGCGGTGCCGACCGTCCTCTTCGTCGGCGCGGGGCGCCACCAGCGCCGCGCGATCCTGCGGGCGAAGGAGCTCGGGCTCCGCGTGGTCGCGGTCGACCGGAACCCGGACGCGCTCGGGCTTCAGGAGGCAGACGTGGGCGAGGCCGTCGACTTCACGGACGTCGACGCGGTGACGGAGGTCGGGCGGAGGCACGAGGTCGAGGGAGTGTTGACCGTGTCGGCCGACCGAGCAGTGCCGGTGGTCGCAGCGGTCGCCGAGCGGCTCGGCCTGCCCGGAATCGGCACGGAGACGGCACACCGGCTGACGCACAAGATCGCGATGCGGCGGGCGCTCGCCGACGCGGGCGTGCCGCAGCCGCGCTTCGCGGCGGCGCGGGATCACGGCAGCGCCCGTGCCGCCGGCGAGACGGTCGGCTTTCCCGCGGTGCTGAAGCCAGCCGACTCCGGCGGCCAGCGCGGCATCTTCAGGCTCGAGACGCAGGACGACCTCGACGCGCACCTCCACTCGGCGCTCGCCGAGTCGGCCGAGGGCGAGATGATCGTCGAGAGCTTCCACGACGCCCTCGAGCTGAACGGGATCGCGATCGCCCGCGACGGCCGGGTCGACGTGCTGACGCTCTCCGACCGCCTGCGACCGCCCGGGATCGGTTTCGGCGTCGGCTGGATCCACGTCTATCCCGCTTCGATCTACGCGGACGTGCTCGAGCGTGCAGAGGAGGTCGCCGCCGCGGCCGTCCACGCGCTCGGCCTCGAGAACGGGATTGCCTTCCCGCAGCTCCTCGTCGAGGACGACGGCACCGTGCTCGTCGTCGAGGTCGCCGCCCGGATCCCGGGCGGGCAGATGGCCGACCTCGTCCGGCACGCGGTCGGCGTCGACCTGGTCGAGACGGCTCTGCGCTTCGCGCTCGGCGAGCAGGTGCCGGACGAGCTCGCGCTGCCGCAGTTCGTCCAGCCGCTCGCGATCCGCTTCCTCACGGCGCAGCCGGGCCCGCTGCCGACCGGCACGGTGTCGTCGATCGGGTCGCTCGACCCGGTGCTGGCGGCGGAGGGCGTCGTCCAGGCGGACACGTACCTGCAGGTCGGCGAGACGATCAGACCGGTCCGGCTGGACGGCGACCGGCGCGGCTACGTGATCGCCGTCGCCGACACGTCGGTCGAAGCGCTCGCGCGGGCCGAGGCGGCCGCACGGCTGCTGGAGGTGGGGGTCGAGTGAGCGACCCGCGCGCTGTCCTCGTCGCCGCCGGCTACGACGCGATGATCGACACCTGGGAGACCTGGAAGGCGCAGATCACCGACGACCCGCGCGCCGAGTGGTGCGTCG
Source organism: uncultured Gaiellaceae bacterium (assembly GCA_963808915.1). Classification (GTDB taxonomy): domain Bacteria; phylum Actinomycetota; class Thermoleophilia; order Gaiellales; family Gaiellaceae; genus CAVTBT01. Next base: position 558,253 of record CAWEHJ010000004.1, read on the forward strand.
AGCTCGCGCGGCGGCTGCCGGACGGCGCGGACGTCGTCGAGCTCGGCTGCGGCGGAGGGACAGCCGAGACCGCGCTCCTCGCAGCCCGCTTCCGGCTCACCGGTGTCGACCTCTCCGCCGAGCAGCTGCGGCGCGCGCGGGTGCGCGTGCCCGGGGCCGAGTTCGTCCACGCCGACCTGACGACACTCGAGCTCGAGCCGCGCTCGCTCGACGCGGTCGCGGCCTTCTATGCGTTCAACCACGTCCCGCGCGACCTGCTCGCCGGGCTCTTCGGCCGGATCCACGGCTGGCTGCGGCCGGGCGGGCTCTTCCTCGCCTCGCTCGGCGCGAGCGACCTGCCCGGCTGGACGGGCGACTTCCTCGGTGCGCCGACGTACTTCTCCGGCTTCGAGCCGGAGACGAACCGCCGGCTCCTCGCGGAGGCGGGCTTCGAGCGGGTCCGCGATGAGGTCGTCTCGATCCGCGAGCCGGAGGGCGAGGCGACGTTCCACTGGGTGCTGGAGCGCGCGTGAGCTGCGGCTTCGACCTCGAGCACTACCGCGAGCTGCTGCAGGCGGCGAAGGCCGGCGGGTACCGCTGGGCTTCGTTCGACGCCGAGCCGCGCGAGGGCGACCTGTTCCTGCGCCACGACGTCGATCTCTCGCTCGATGCGGCGCTACGCCTGGCCGAGCTGGAGGCCGTAGAGGGCGCTGCCGCGACCTACTTCCTCCTGACCGAGTCGGTCTTCTACAACCTCGCCTCCTCGGAGGGGAGCGCTGCAATCGAGCGGCTGCGGGAGCTCGGGCACCGGGTCGGCCTGCACGCCGTGTGGCCGAACGCGCGGCTGGACGGGCGCTTCGACCCCGTCGTCGCCTGGCACAACCCCGACCCGGAGTACATGTCCGCGCCGGTCGAGGGCGCCGTCAACGTGATGCAGGCGCCGTGGTTCGCTCCCGAGACCTACCGCTCCGACTCGAACCAGCAGTGGCGGCACGGCTGCCCGCACGAGGAGCTCGCCGCGGGCGCGTTCCCGTGGCTCCAGCTGTTGACGCACCCCGAGATCTGGGCGTATCCGGGCGAAACAATGGCCGAGACGATGCACGCCATGCTCGACGCCGAGCGCGAGCGGCGCGTGGAGCAGCTCCGAGCCGACAGGATCGACCTGTGACCGCCGACGCCGCCCGCCACCGTTCGCCCGAGGAGCTCGCGGCGGGGCTCGATCGCATCCGTGAGGCGCCGTCCGAGGTCGGCCGGCTCGAGCTCGTCGTGCGCCGGCCCGCCGAGCGCGAGCGGGAGACGCTCGCTGCAGGCGAGCTCGACCTCGAGGCAGGGCTCGTCGGCGACCGCTGGGCCCTGGGACGGAGCCACGGTCGGCCGCCGGATCCGACTGGCGCAGCTCACCCTCATGTCCGCGAGGGTCGTCGATCTCGTCGCCGGAACGCGCGAGCGCTGGTCGCTCGCCGGCGACCAGCTCTACGTCGACCTCGACCTGAGCGAGGCGAACCTCCCGCCTGGAACGCGCCTGGCGGTCGGCGAGGCGGTGGTCGAGCTGACGGCGTCGCCCCATACGGGCTGCAAGAAGTTCGTCGAGCGGTTCGGCCTCGACGCGATGCACTTCGTCAACTCGCCCGAGGGCCGCTCGCTGCGCCTCCGCGGCGCGAACGCCCGCGTGGTCGAGGCGGGGGTCGTCCGGCCCGGCGACGAGATCCGCAAGCTCTCGTGAGCCCGCGGCCGCTCACCGTGCTCGTCTCGGCCTCCGGCGCGCCCGGAACCGCGGCGCTCCTGCGGGGCTTGCGCGAGAACGGCGAGCGAGCCGTCCGCCTCGTCGGGACGGACATGTCCGAGCGCTCGATCGGACGGCACCTCTGCGACGCGTTCCACCTCGTCCCGGCGGGCTCGGACCCGGGCTTCGCGGACGCGATCCTCGAGGTGGTCGAGCGCGAGGGCGTGGACGTCGTGCTGCCGCAGTCCTCGTTCGACCTCGAGGGCCTGGCCGAGCACCGCGACCGGTTCCCCGTGCCGGTGCTCGTCTCGCCGCCCGGACACGATCAGGCGGTCGAACGACAAGGCGGAGACCTACGAGCTGCTGCACCGGCTCGGTGTGCCGGCGCCCGCGTTCCGGCGCGTGAACGGGGCCGCCGAGGTGGCGCGCGGCCGCTCGCGAGCTCGGGCTATCCCGAGCAACCGGTGTGCTTCAAGCCGGTCTTCTCGTCCGGCTCGCGCGGCTTCCGCATCCTCGACCCGACCGTCGACCGCGCGCACCAGCTCCTGCACGAGCGGCCCGGCTCGGTGGCGATGCGGCTGGAGGAGGCCGTCGAGCTGCTGCCCGCCGAGGGCGGCCCGGACCTGCTCGTGATGGAGCTCGCGACCGGCGGCGAGCGCACGATCGACGGGATCGCCGACGGCCGGCGCGTCCTGCTCGGCCACCCGAAGACACGCGAGGCGATGCGGGCCGGGCTCGCGATGTACTTCGTCACGCTCGAGGATCCGGCCCTGATGGAGCTCGCCGACCGGATCGTCGCCGAGCTCGGGATCGAGCACTTCTTCAACATCCAGCTCGTCGGCGAGCACGTGATCGAGATCAATCCGCGCATCTCGACGATCGTCTACCAGGACGACCTGAACCTGCCGTACCTCGGCGTCAAGCACGCGCTCGGGGAGATCTCGGCGGAGGAGCTGGCCGCGCTGCGGTCGCGGGTGCGGCCGGGCCGGACGGCGCTGCGGTACTTCGACCAGGTCGAGTGGGACGCGTGACCGGGCGGCCGGCGCGCGCGCGCCGCCCACCCACCACCCCCCACCCACCCACGGGGCGGGGCACGGTATCGGCTCCCGGCGCGCGCGTCTGTGCCGATTTCGCACCGATTCGCTGACGGACGATGCCCACCCGTTCGCCGCAGACAGGGAAAGGCCGGCCGCTCCGCGTCGTCCACTGCCCCGTCAACACGGCCGGGATCCCGTGGGCGAACGTCGAGGCGCTGCGGCGCCGCGGCGTCGACGCGCGGCTCGTCGTCTTCGAGCGCTACCGCCTCCACCCGGAGGCGGACGAGAGCCTCGACCTCGGCGGCCGCTCGCTCGCGCGGCGCCAGGCGCGCAGTGGCGCGCCTTCGCCCGCCTGCTGCCCCGGGCGGACGTCTTCCACTTCTACTTCGGCCTGACGCTCGTGCCGAAGTCGGTCCAGTTCGCACTGCTCCACGCGACGCGGCGCAAGGCGGTGATGCACTACCTCGGCTCGGACATCCGCGGCAAGCGCGCGCGCCGAGCTCGACTGGGCCGCGCGGGCCGACGCCGAGGTCGTCGGCAGCTACGACGCGAGTCCGCTGGGTGCCGCGAGGCGGAGGTGATCCCGCCCGGGATCGACCTCGCCGCGAACGAGCCCGCGCCGCCCTCGGATCGCGCACGCCCGCTGATCGTCCACGCCCCGTCGAGCCGCCGCCGCAAGGGGACCGAGCACGTCCTCGCCGCCTGCGAGGGGCTCGACGCCGACCTCGAGCTCGTCGAGGGCCTGCACCACGAGGAGGCCGAGGCGCCGCTACCGCGAGGCGGACATCGTCGTCGACCAGCTCAACGCCGGCTGGTACGGCGTCTTCGCGATCGAGGCGATGGCGCTCGGCAAGCCGGTCGTCACCTTCCTGCACGACGAGGCGGTCCGGCGCACGGAGGAGGCGTTCGGCACGCGCGTCCCGCTCGTGAACGCCACGGCCGAGACCCTCCGTGCGCGCCTCGAGGAGCTCGTCGCCGCCGGCCCGGCCGAGCGGCGCCGCCTCGGCGCCGCGAGCCGCGCCTACGTCGAGCGCGTGCACGACCTCGAGCGCGTCACCGACCGCCTGCTCGACCTCTACGCTCGTCTCTAATGAGCCTGGCCTTCCAGCTCCGCCGGCTCGGCCGCCACTCGGCGATCTACGGCCTCGGCGGGCTCGTCTCGCGCGTGCTCGCGGTCTTCCTGCTCCCGCTCTACACGCGGTACCTCGACCGGGCCGACCTCGGCTCGGTCGGCCTCGTCGTCGCTCTCTCCGCCGTCGCCGTCACGATCCTGCGGCTCGGGATCTCGAGCGCGTTCTTCCGCTTCTACTTCGACTCCGCCGATCGGGCTCGTCGCCGGCTCGTCGTCCGGACGTGCTTCTGGTTCACGCTCGGGATGGGCGCTGCTCGGGCTCGCTGCTCGGCGCTCGTCCTCGCCGCACCCGATCGCCGACGGGCTCGGTCTCGACCGACCCGAACCTCGTCCGCGCCGGGCGCGTCGGGCGTGCTCGCGCAGATGGTCTACGAGCAGCAGACCGCGCTCTTCCGCGTCGAGGAGCGCTCGACCGCGTTCGTGCTCGCGAGCCTCGCGAACATCGCGATCACGATCGGCGCCACGGTGCTGCTCGTCGTCGTCTGGGAGCAGGGAGCGCTCGGCGTGATCGTCGGCAACTTCACCGGCACGCTCGCCGTCACGGCCGCGCTCCTGCTCGTGCACCGGCGAGCAGCTCGGGCTGCGGTTCTCGCGGCCGCTGCTCCGCGAGATGAACCGCTTCGGGATGCCGCTCGTGCCGGCGGCGCTGGCGCTGATCGCGGTCAACTTCGGCGACCGCTTCTTCCTCGTCCACCTGGCCGGGCTGGACGAGGTCGGCCTGTACGAGATCGGCGTCCGGATCGCCTCGGCGATGGTGCTGCTGCTGACGGCGTTCCGCACGGCGTGGCCGGCCTTCGCCTACTCGATCGCCGACGACGCCGAGGCCAAGCGGACGTACGCCTTCGTGCTCACCTACCTCGTCGTCGATCTCCTCCTGGCTCGCGCTCGGGCTCGGCCTGCTCTCGCCGTGGCTCGTGCGCCTGCTCACGACCGAGCAGTTCTACGGCGGCTCGCGCGTCGTCGCGCCGCTCGCGTTCGGCACGGTCGCGTACGCGGCGTACATCGTGATGGCGATCGGCGTCGGCCGCGCGAAGCGGACGCAGCTGAACTGGGCGATCACCGGCGCCGCCGCCGTGCTCAACGTGGCGCTGAACCTGATCCTGATCCCGCCCTACGGGATGATGGGAGCGGCCGTGGCGACCGTGGCCGCGTACACGCTGATGTTCGTGCTCATGGTCGGCTACGCGCAGCGGGTCTTCCCGACGCCGTACCAGTGGCGGCGGGTCGCCACCGCGGCCGGTGCCGCGGTGATTCTCGTCGTCGCCGGCAAGCTGCTCGACGTGGGACTCGCGCTCGCGCTCCTGCTCTCGCTCGTCTACCCGGTCGCCCTCGGGCTCGCACGGCTTCTACCTCCCGGCCGAGCGCGCGCGACTGCGGCGGCTCGTCCCGTTGCTCCGGTAGCGGGCGACGCGCTAGATCAGCCCGAAGGTCTGCGCGAGCAGGAACAGGTTCAGCGCGATGATCAGCGCGGCGACGACGCACGCGGCCGCGGTCGTCGCCTTCTTGTTCACGAGCGCCCCCATCACGTCGCGCCGGCGCGTGAACATCACCAGGGGCACGAGCGCGAAGGGGATCCCGAACGAGAGCACGACCTGGCTCATCACCAGCGTCCGTGAGGGGTCGACGCCGATGCCGATCACGACGAATGCAGGCAGCATCGTCACCGCGCGCCGGACGAAGATCGGGATCTGCCGCTTGATGAACCCCTGCATCACGACCTGGCCGGCGAGCGTCCCGACCGCGGAGCTCGAGAGCCCGGAGCCGAGCAGGGCGAGCGCGAAGAGCGTGCTCGAGGCGCCCCCGAGCAGCGGCTCGAGCGTCTTGTGCGCGCCCTCGAGCGAGTCGACGTCGAGCAGACCGCTCTCGTAGAAGGTGCTCGCGGCCATCACCAGCATCGCCATGTTGATCAGGCCCGCGATCGTCATCGCGATCACGACGTCGATGCGGGTGTAGCGGAACAGCCGCACCGCCTCCTCGTCGTTCCCCGGCACGATCCGGTTCTGCATCAGGGCGGAATGCAGGTAGATCACGTGCGGCATCACGGTCGCGCCGAGGATGCCGACGGCCAGCAGCACCGAGCTCGGTGCCGGCGAAATCGGGCGTGATCGCGTGCCGGCCGACGGTGCCGAGCGGCGGGTCGGCGAGGAAGAGCTCGCCCAGGTAGCAGAGCCCGATCACGCCGACGATCGCCGCGATCACCGCCTCGAGCGGCCTGAAGCCGAAGCGCTGCAGGGCCAGGATCGCGAAGGCGGCGACGCCCGTGATCACCGCGGCCGGGAAGAGGGCGACGCCGAGCAGCAGGTGGAAGCCGATCGCGGCGCCGAGGAACTCGGCCAGGTCGGTCGCCATCGCGATCGCCTCCGCCTGGATCCAGAGCAGGATCGAGGTGCGGCGGGAGAAGCGCTCGCGGCAGACCTCCGGCAGGTTGCGCCCGGTGGCGATCCCGAGCTTCGCCGAGAGCATCTGGATCAGCATCGCCATCAGGTTCGAGGCGACGATCACCCAGACCAGCGTGTAGCCGAACTGCGAGCCGCCGGCGATGTTCGTGGCGAAGTTGCCCGGGTCGATGTAGGCAACGCACGCGATGAAGGCAGGTCCGAGGAACGGCAGCAGCCGGAAGCGCCGGTCGCCGCGGAGAATCTGTTCGCCGGTGCCGAGATGGAGGTCCCGCGAGAGCTGGGTCAGCTCCTCCAGCTCGCTCGACGCGGCTCCGTCCGCGCCGCGTCCGGACGGGCTAGCCGGCGAGGAGGCCCGTCGCATACATGACGACGATACCCGCCAGGAAACCGCCGATCGCATAGCCGGAGGTGAGTCCGCCCGGCGCTCGGCGGGCCACGAACCGACCCACCTCGACGACGACCTGGAGCGCTGCGCCGGCCGCCGCGGCGAAGAACAGCACGCCGAGGACGTCGTTCGCGGCGAAGCCACCGAGCCAGCCGCCGAGGATCGCCGGCCCGCCGGCGATGACCGCCAGCACCGCCAGCCTGGAGAGGGACGGAACGGCGTCTCGATCCTCGGCGGCAGGCGCCGCGATCCCGAGCCCCTCGGTCACGTTGTGGATCATGAAGCCGACGACCAGGAACGTCCCGAGCGAGAGCTCGCCGAACGCGAACGACGAGCCGATCGCGAGCCCCTCGCCGAGATTGTGGACCCCGATCCCGACCGCCACGAGCGTCGCGAGCGCCATGCCGCCGAGCGCGCGCCCACCACGTGAAAGCCGCGAGGAGAGGAACGTCATGCCGAGGGCGCTCAGCGCGACCCCGAGCAGGACGAGCCCAGGTCCGCCGAGCTGGCCGGGCAGCACGGCCTGGCGGTCGAAGGCCTCGAACAGCGCCTCGACGCCGAGGAAGGAGAGCAGTCCGCCCGTCAGGGCCATGAACGCGGCCAGCCAGCGTGGGTCGGCGCGGCGCAGCGAGGGCAGCCAGAGCAGCCCGAGCGCGACCGGCAGCACGCCGACGAGGAAGCCGATGATCGCGTAACCGGCGAAGGCCGGCCCGCTCGGCCCCGGTGTCTCGACCGCGGCCGCCACGGCCTCGGTGGTCTGGATCCCGCTCGAGCTGGTGACACCGACCGAGATCGGCTCCCCCTCGACCCAGTCGTACGGCACGACGATCGTGCTCGAGCGCAGTCGATCGAGCGTCCGCGGCCCGTCGAGCGTGTAGTGGACGATGGCGTCGTCCACGGTCACGGACGCGATCGTCAGGTCGTCCGTCTGCGGGTTCGTGACGCGGATCCGGATCTCGCCCGAATGGAACTCCACTCGACGGACGTCGAACTCGTCGGCCTGCGGCGGATTCTCCCCGAGCAGCGCGACGACCGACGACCCAGTGGTCACGAACGCCCCGACGGCGACGGCCAGCAGCACGATCGGCACCACCGCGAGCAGGCGCCACCGGAGCGACCGCGGTGCCCTGGCCGCCCGCGCCTCCATCAGTCGGCGACGTCGAAGAAGCCCATCCACCCGAGCTCGGTGAACTCCGACTGGTGCGCGTGGAACATGTACTGGCCGGGGTGGGCGAACTCGATCTCGAGCACGCCGCGCTGGCCCTGGCACTGCATCACGGTGTCCGTGTACTCCCAGTGGTCGCCCGTGCCCGTCGCCTGGTAGCGGAAGAAGCCCGCGTGCAGGTGGAACGAGTTGACGAGGTCGAACTCGGTCAGATTGACGAGATAGACGCGGAGGAGCTCGGAGCGGCGAACCTCGATCGGATACTTCGCGTAGTAGAAGCTGCGCCCGTTGACGGTGTAGAAGTTGTTCTCGCCGTCGCCGTCGGTGTCGAAGCCGTTCATGACGAGGACGACCTCCTGCGCCGGGGGCCGGGGCTCGACCGGGTCGACGACGAACGCCCCGTAGAGGCCCTTGTGGATGTGCTTCTTCAGCGGCGTGGCGTGGCAGTGGTAGAGGTGGAGCCCGGCGGGCCTCGCCTCGAACTCGTAGACGAACTCGTCGCCCGGGTCGACCGGCTCGAACACCCCGTCCATGTTCGTCGGATGGATGCCGTGGAAGTGGATCGTGTGCGGGTGGGAGCCGCCGTTGACGAAGCGGACGCGCAAGGTGTCGCCCTCGGTCGCCCGGATCACGGGGCCGGGAACGGTGCCGTTGTACGTCCACGCGTCGAAGAAGACACCCGGTGCGACCTCGATCTGCCGGTCGACGGCGTGCAACGTGTAGTCCCGGATGCGGCCCGGGCTGTGCGGCAGCGCGACCGGGGGATGCAGGAGCGCGTCCAGGTCGTTCGCGCCGCCGACGGCCGGCGCCTCGGCGCCGATCATCGCCGCGTGCCCCATCGCGTGGTGGCCGTGCTCGTGCGTCTGCAGCCCGCGCTCCGCCGCAGCTGGGTCGCCGTTCAGCACGAGCTTCCCGAGCACGGGCGCGGCGGCGATCGGGGCAGCGGCCGCGAGCAGCCTGCGTCGGGAAAGTTTAGGCATGCCTAAATCCTAGCGCCTGCCACGCCGGAGCCGAAAACGAGAGAGGCCGCCCGGCTGGGCGGCCTCTCGTCGTCTCGGGGCAGAGAGCGTGCGGGTGCTACGGCCTCGCCGGCTGCACCCAGACGGTCGCGTAGGTGTTGTCCTGACCCACGCGCTTGATCGAGAAGGAGACGCCGTTCGAGACGTCCGTCGGATGGTCTGGATCCGGCCCCTGGTCCGGATCTCCGCTGCCGAGCAGCGAGCCGACGCCGAGGTCGAGCCCGTACGCCGCCGGGAACGGGTTCCCGGCCAGGTCGACGACGCGCGTCGTGTAGAAGGCCTGGCCCTTCGACGGCACGACCACCGAGGCGTCGCTGTCGCGGAAGCGCGGCGCACCCGCAGCCGTGATCTCGATCCCCGGGTACCAGCCCTTCGCGTCGGTGAAGCTGGAGACGCCCGGCAGCGAGCCGAACTGCGTGCATTCCAGCGTCAGCGATCCCGCCGGGAACTCGATGCACTCCCGGAGCGGATAGGTGCCCTGGGTCGTGAACGCGGCATTCGAGCTCTGCGGCCGCGACTGCAGGTTGTCGGTCGAGCTCCCGTCGTGTGCCGCGGCCGCACCGGTCCGCCGCAGCGGGTCGAAGTGCGAGTCGACGAGTAGGAGCGCACCCTTCGAGCCGATGCTCGGGCCGTTGAAGGCAGGCTCGGTCACGTGGTTGTTCGCGTACTGGAGGTCCCGGTACCAGACGAGCAGTCCCGGGGCGTTGTAGGCGAACTTCTCGACGTTCCACTCGCCGCTCGCGTCCGTGCGCGCGAAGTTCGTGTCGTACGCGTAGCGGAGCCCGTTGTCGAAGCCCGAGAAGTTCCGCCACTCGGCGAGGTAGTAGTGGTCGTAGTGGAACGTGCCGCTGTGGATGATCCAGCCGGCGCCGTTCGAGCCCGCGAAGCTGCCGGGCCCGGCGGTCCAGCCGTCGGCGCCGCCTTCGACGTCGTCCGACCACGCCGTCGTCCCGTCGACGGTGAGTGCGAAGTCGTCGGCGAACCAGCCGCGCTCCTCGAAGCCCGCGTCGGTCGCGTAGCGGAGGCGGAGGTCGATCGACGAGCCCGCGTAGGCGGCGAGATCGACGTAGTCGTGCCGCCAGCCGTCCGACGAGCCGGTGAGGCCGTACTTCAGGTCGCCGTAGTCGTGCAGGCGGCCATGTGGGTCGTCGTAGTCGTCGTCCGTCGAGACGAGCTCACCGGCCTCGTCGTAGACCTTGAGCTGCGACCACGTCGAACCGCCGTCGGTGGAGACCTCGACGAAGCCGAAGTCCCAGTCCTCTTCGGTGACGTAGTCGTTCCAGAGCCAGAAGCGGACGTCGTCTCCGGCCGGCACGTCCAGCCGGCGGGCGAGGCGCACGTCGGCCCAGCTCTGGTCGTTGTTCGACCACCACATCTGCCCGCCGCTGTGCGGCGTCGCGAGCGTGACCGACTTCTGCGGCAGGTTGACCCGGATCGCGTCCTTCGTGCCGCGCGGCGTCAACGCCGCCTGGCCGAGCTGGACGGCATGGGCGTTCGAGCCCACGTCGACGATCTCGGGGTCGATCCAGCCGAGGAAGAACCGGTCCCAGGCGCCCATGTACGTCGGCAGCGCCTGCACGAGCTCGCCGGAGTGCGAGCCGCTCGACATCAGGTCCCAGAAGTCGACGTCGGAGTCGGCCGCGCCGCTCGTGTCGTAGTGGTCCGGGAGGCCGAGGTCGTGGCCGTACTCATGGGCGAAGACGCCCACGCCGCCGTTCTCGGGCTGCGCGATGTAGTTGAAGACCCTGATCCCGCCGGCTCCCGGGATCGCGTAGCCGCCCGTGCCCGAGTCGACACCCGACGAATGCGACCAGAGCGAGTACGTGCTCTGGGCGCCGCCGCCACCCTCCTCGCCGCTGCCGGCGTGGACGATGACGAAGTGGTCGATCACGCCGTCCGGCTCGAAGAGGTCGCCGTCCTCGTCGCGGTCGCCCTGGTCCTCGATGTCGTAGTCGCTCCACGGGAAGTCCGGCTGCTCCGCGGCGATCTCGTTCACCGCGTCGACGACCAGCTGGGACGCGCCGCGCTCGTTGTCTGGGTGGCCGACGTCGCCGCCGACGTCGAACGCCGGGTCGCCGGTGCACGGATCCGCCGTGTACCAGGCCTCCGAGTGCGGCACTCGCACCCAGCCGACCACCTGACCGGTGATGTCGTAGGCGCCGCGGGACATCTCGCGGTACATGTTCCGCATCGTCCGGCCGCGCAGGTCGATGCCCGGCTTGCCGTCGGGGCCAGTCAGCTCGGGGCGCACGCGCTGCTGCAGGCCCGTCGTCGAGTAGAGCATCTGCTCGTAGTGCTGCCTCGAGAAGTCCGGCACCCAGAAGTTGTTGTTGTCGTGACCCGACCCGGCCGTCGCCGGGTTGACGATCGCGTTGTGGGCCGGGCCGCTGTACGTCGTGCCCGCAGGCTCCGTGACGCAGCCCGTCGCCGGGTCCGACGTGTCGGCGTTGATGTCGACCGGCCGCTGCCAGCCGGAGAAGTCGTCGTGCGCATTCGGGTCGAACTCGACGAGGACGGTGAGCAGCTTGGCCACCTGCGTCCCCTTCGCCTGCTTCAGCTGCCGCGGGTTCTTGCCGGTGCGGACCGCCTGCTGCTCCAGCGCCGCGAGTTGCTTCGCCGCCGGTGGGAAGCCGCCGGTGTTCTTGCGCAGGCGCTCCTGCAGGCGCTCGTTGGCGGTTCCCTGAGCGGCGGCGTGCACCTTGCCGTCGGCGCCGACCACGACCTCGTCGCCGGCCTGGAGCTCCGGCTGTGCGAGCGGCGCGATCCGGTTCCAGTACGTGTCGCGCGCGGCGAGCTTCTGCGCGATCGACACCCGTGCGGAGCCGTCGGCTCGACCGGCGGCCAGCGCCGCGACCGCGAGCGTCGCGAGCACCGCCAGCGCGACGAGCGCAGCCACGCTCCGCTTCCTCGAATGCGTCATCCTCTCCCCTCCTGCTGCCCTTGCGCCCGCGCCTTCTGGGGCGGGGCGTATGGTTGACGAGGCGCCACGCTAGCAGCTTCCAAAGACATTTTGCAAAGATCCTTTGCACCGATTCGGATCGAGCGCGGCCTCGGCGCGCCCGAGCTCCGTGCGCTCGCCCACCCGCTCCGGCTCCGGCTGCTCGAGGTGCTGCGGGAGGGGCCGGCGACCGCGTCGCAGCTCGGGCGGGCGCTCGGCGAGTCGTCGGGCGCGACGAGCTACCACCTGCGCGTGCTCGCGCGGGCCGGGATGGTCGAGGAGGACCTGGAGCGCGGCGGCGGCCGCGAGCGCTGGTGGCGCCGGCCGGAGGAGATCGTGATCGTCGCCGCGGCGTCCGGGACCGGCGACGACGAGTACGAGGCCGCCGCCGCCCAGCTGAAGGCGGTCTTCCTCGAGCGCGACGAGCAGGCGCTCGAGCGCTTCCTCCAGGTCCGCGAGCGGCTCGACGAGGCCTGGGACGACGCAACGTACATCGGCAACTGGCGGATCGAGGCGACGGCCGCCGAGGTGGCCGAGCTGCGCGAGGCTGTGATCCGCCTCGTCGACGCGCTCCGCCGTCCGCCCGAGGAGCGGCCGGACGGGACGATGCCCGTTCACATCACCTTCCGGTCGCTCCCGCAGGGACTGCCGCCCGACCCCGCGGCTTGACGTCCGGTCGCGCGCTCGCGCTCCTCGTGGGCGTTGCCGCGGTCGTCTGGGCGGCCGTCGCCCTGCGGGTCGGCGCTCCCTCGATCTTCATCGACGAGCTGCTGCATGCCGAGCTGGCGCGGAATCTGCTCGCTGGCGACTGGCTGCGCGTCCGCGGCGAGGGGCTGCCGATCAGCGTCGTCTACCCAATCGCAACGGCAGTGGCCTGGCTGCCCGGCTCGACCTCGACGGGCTACGCGCTCGCGAAGGTGGCGGGCTCCGTCTGCATGTGCCTCACGGCCGTGCCGGTCTGGCTCCTGGCCCGGCGGCTCTGCGGCGGGCGCTGGGCGCTCCTGGCCGCCGGGCTCACGCTGCTGCTGCCCACGCTGGCGCTGACCGGGACGCTGATGCTCGAGACGGTCGCGCTACCGCTCTTCGTGCTCGCCGCGCTCGCGATGGCACGGGCGCTCGAATCGCCGACGCCAGGCGCCCAGGCGCTCGCGATCGGCTCGATCGTGCTCGCCTCCCTCGCGCGCTTCCAGGGGCTGCTCCTGCTGCCGATCCTCGCGACCGCGGTCGTGGCTTTCTCGCTCGCCGAGCGGCGAAGCGTCCGCGCGTGGCTGCCCACACTCGGCGGTCTCGCCGTGCTCGCGGGGCTCTGGCTGGGGCTGCGGGTTGCGAGCGGTGGCTCGCTGGTGCCGACGCTCGGCGTCTACGAGGGCCACGCCTCGGCGACGTACGACGCCGGCGACGTCCTCCGTTTCGCGGCCGCGAACGCCGGCGCGCTGGTGCTCGCCACGGGTGTCGCGCCCGCGCTCGCGTTCGCGCTGCTGCTCTCGGCACCGCGGGATCGACGTCCTGGCTCGAAGCCACGAGGTGCGTTGTCGGCCTACCTCGCCGTCACGGCGGCCAGCGTCGTCTGGCTCGTCGCCCTCGCTGCGGCGGCCTCCGCGTGGGAGCCGGTCGGGATCAAGGAGCGCTACGCCGTCTATGCCGAGCCGCTCCTGCTCGTCGCGCTCCCCGTCTGGCTCGCGCGCGGCGCCCCGCGACGGGGGCTCGCGGGTGCGGTTGCAGCGCTCGCCGTGGTGGCGCTCGTAGCGACGATGCCGCTCGAGCGGATCCTCGGCAGCGCCTCCTTCCTCGGGAACGCGTACGGGCTGCTGCTGCTCGACCGGCTCGGCGGCGCTCAGACCGCCCTTGCGCTCGCGACTCTCGCCGCCGCGGCGATCGCCGGCGTCGCGTTGCTCGCACCCGCCGCCGTGCTCCGGGTCGCGCTTCCCGTCGCCGTGGCCTCGCTGCTCGCGGGCGGTTCGTGGGCGGCCGCCGACCGGGTCCACGACCGCGGCAGCGCCGCGAAGGCCGTGGGCGCGACGCAGTGGATCGACGACGCCGTCGGCTCCGGCGCAGACGTCCTCTACCTGAACACGACCGCCTACCAGCCGGAGTCGGCCCGGGGAACGCCGTACGACCGCTGGCTGTCCTACTGGGAGACCGAGCTCCGGAACCGCAGCCTGCGCGGCACCGTCGACCTCGGCCTGGCCGAGCCTGCGCCGATCGCCCAGCGCGCCGGCACGATCACCTGGACGACCGGGGAGGTCGCGGTCTCGCCCGAGCCCGAGTACGTGCTCAGCGACCGGCGCTTCCGGATCCGGGGCCGGGAGCTGGCGCACGACGACCGCTTCGTGCTCACCCGCGTCGAGGCGCCGCTGCGGCTGGCGACGGTCGAGGAGAACGTCCTGCCCGGCGGCGGCGCGAACCTCGGTGCGAGCTACGACGTCTACGACCCCGCCGTCGGCGCGGTCGACGTGACCGTCGAGGCGTCCGAGCCCACACGGGTCGAGATCGTTGCCGCACACCTCGCCACTGCCGGCAGCACGCCCCAGCTCGGTGCGATGACCGCGCTCGTCCGCGGCACGGCCGGTCCGGGCCGGCCCGCCCGGCTGCGGATCGCGGTCCTCCAGGCGCCGGCGCGGATCGACGTGCGCATGTCCCGGGGCCCGACCACGGTCCGGTTCGAGCCGAGGCCCAGATAGGTGGGTGGGGAGCTGCCGCAGCCGCTCCCCACCCACGTCTGCCGTCTCGACTACCGGACGGTGATCGCGATCGTCGCGACGTCCACGAGCCCCGCCGTGTCGGTCACGCGCAGCTTCGCGGCGAACGTCCCTGCCGCGGCGTACTTGTGCGCGACCGAGCTGCCGGTCGCGTCCCACGTGCCGTTGCCGTCGAAGTCCCAGGCGTAGGTGAGGTCTGCGGCGTGTCGCGGTCGTCGTACGAGCCGCTGCCGTCGAACCGGACGCGCTGGCTGACGTTCGCCGTCGTCGGCTTCGCCTGCGCGACCGCGGTCGGCTTGCCGTTGGCCTGGATCGCCGAAGCCGTAGTCGAAGGCGCCGCAGCCGGAGCCGAGCGTGAACGCGACGTCGCCGGTCAGGTCGCCCGGTGTCGCGTCCGGGCCGACGTCGTCGCCGGTCATCGCCGGCACGTGGAACGCCGAGGCAGCCGAAGTCGAAGTGCCAGTTGCCGTCGGCGCCGGTCGTCGGGTCCGGCGTAGTTGTCGACGTGCCCGGCGCCGGTGTCGCGTGAACGCGTTGCGCCCGGCCGCCGCGGTGAACGCCGCGTCGTTGAGGTTCGGCGTCGTCGCTCGCCCGGCTCGCGGCGCGGCGTCGAGCGGCGTCTGCGCCGGCGGGTCGTCGGTCGCCGACGTTGCCGTAGCCGTGGGCCTCGTCGGTGTAGACGAGCGAGCAGCCCGGGCTGGAAGCCGATCGGCGTCGCGGTCGTTCTCGCCCTGGCCGTCGAAGTCGAAGCCGGAGCGGTCGCGCAGCTCCAGGTAGTAGGCGTGGTCGGCGCGGCGACCTCGACCGGCGCGTCGACGTACTGCCAGCCGTCCGTGCACGGTGCGGCGGTCGCCGAGGTCGCTCCTGGCAGCCGCCGTTGTAGACGCGCGGGTCGTCGGCGCCCGTACTCGAAGTCGGACGAGTAGAGCACCGTGGTCGCCGGCCGTGACCGTCGAGGTCGTCGATGAACCAGCCCGGCCGGGCGAGGCCCGGGTCGGTCGCGTACGAGAAGCGGAGCACGCGTCGACTTGCCCGGCGCAGCGTCGACGAGGTCGTACGAGTCGTCGAGGAAGCCGCGCGTCGGGGTAGTCGCCGGCGACGCGGTCCGGTCGGCCGCGCGTGCCCGCCGCGTAGGAGCCGCTCGTGCCGGTGAGGCCGTTGCCGTACTGCGTCTGGCAGCCGTTCTGCGTTCGGGTTCGACGCTCGCCGGGCGTCGTGTAGCCGTTCTGCCGACGGCGAGCGACGTGTAGCGTCTTGCCGCCGTCGGTCGAGGTCGAGCACGAAGCCGTAGTCGAAGTCCCACTCGATGTCCCAGCGGGACTTGAACGTCAGCGTCACCGGCGTCCCGGCGGGCAGCGTCGCGAGCTCGGGCAGGGCGATGTCGAGGTTGTGCCCGCCCGTCGGGCGCGCAGCCGAAGTCGTTGCCCGAGCCGCGACCACCAGACGTGCGTCGCCCGAGCGCCCGGCGACCTTCGCCGGGTCGATGATCTGCCGCGCCGGGCAGCTTGGCGACGTAGCGCCTCGCCGTTGTTGCACGCGTCGGCCCGCTCAGCGTGTACGGCGTGCCGTCCGGCGTGCTGCCAGTCGATCCGGTGCGTGTTCGCCTTCGTGTCGCTGCCAGCCGGTCGACCGTGCGTCGTGCCCGGCTTCGAGGACGCGCGGCACGACCCAGCCGAGCTCCTGCTTGCCGAAGACGTCCATGTTCTGCGACTTGTCGGTCGCCATCAGGTTCCAGTCGCCGTAGGTCTCGCGGCTGCCGGTCGAGTAGAAGTCGGGCAGGCCGAGCGAGTGGCCGTACTCGTGCGAGATCACGCTCGCCTTGTCGATCGCCGTCTCGGGGTTGACGTTGTACGGGCCGACGCGCACGTAGACCGGGCTACGCGGTCGTCGCTCGGTCGTCATCTGCGTCCGCGAGCGCGTCGGTGTAGCAGAGCGGCCGGCCCTCGAGGTCCTTGAGCTGGTCGTCGGAGATGTAGCCCGTGCAGGCCGGTCGTCCGGGTCGGTGTAGTAGAACTCGAGGCTCGACGAGTGCGGCCAGATGTTGTCGTAGGGCGGCGACCGTTCGAGCTGCGAGGCGCCGTTGCCGCCGAGGCCGGCGAAGACCATCATGAAGAAGTCGACGACGCCGTCCTTGTCGGTGTCGTAGTCGGAGTAGTCGATCTCCGGGTCGGCGATCTGCGCCGCGTCGTAGACGGCCTTGCCGGTCGGGCCGCAGGCGGAGTCGATGTCCTGCAGCGCGCCGACGCCGGCCACGGCGCCGATGAGCGCGGAGCCGTTGGCGTCGCCGCCGTAGTAGTCGGTGTCGCCCGGCAGCTGGTACCAGCCGTCGTTGATCCGCTCGGCGTAGAGCGGCGTGCCGGTCGGCGTCCGGCAGCGTCGTGCCGTAGCGTGGCGCCGTGGCAGGTGCTGGCTCGGACTGCGAGCCTCGGTGAACTGCGAAGCCGGGCTGCCGTGGACGTCCCAGCCGGCGGTCGCGATGCCGGCCGAGGGCACGGTGCCGTGCGGGAAGAGCTGGCCGTACGACATCTCCTGGTAGAGGTTGAACGTCGAGCCCGGCGACGTCCGGGCGAGTTGATCATCGTCGCGCGAGCCGCTCGCCGGTGTGGTCGGCGCTCGTGCTCGCGGTCGAGGTAGTCGACCGGGACGACCGGGAACGGGCCGGTCGCCGTAGCGGGCGGTGTCGTAGGTCGCCGTCGGCGGGATCACCTTCGGGCCGTGGCTCGTGCGACGTCGTCGCGTCGGGCCGCCCGTGTAGGTCAGCGTCGCCGTCGAGGAGAGGTTCTTCCAGACGATCTGCGGGTCCTGGCCGAGCGTCTTCGCCTTCGCCTCGACGACGAGCGTCCTCATTGCCGGGCCGCCGTCCGTGCCGCGCCGGGACCGATGCCGACGTTCCAGGTGATCGTGCCGCCGGCGATCGACGCCGTGCCCGAGCCGGTCGTCGGCGTCGACGCGCCGTGAAGGTCGTGCCGTCCGGCGGCCGGGATCGTGACCGACGCGCCGCTCGTCGGGCTCGAGTCGTGTAGTTCTTGACGAAGACGCGGAACGGATAGGTCTCGCCCGGCTTCACCCAGCCGACGGCCGAGACGAAGCTGTTCTCGAGCACCAGGGCGGGAGGCGGCACCGAGAGCGTGACGTTGCCGGCCGCCTCGCGGGTCGTCTTCCAGGCGCCCGTGACGAGGTCGGTGTACGTCGCGCTCGACGACCTCGACCCGGACGGTCGTCTCGTAGCTCGTGTCCTTCGTGGCCGTCAGGCCGGCTGTCGCGCTCGGCGGCAGGGTCTCCTTGATCAGGCCGTCGCCGCCCTTGTTGGCCGTGAAGGGGCCGTACGGGCCGCGAACCGCGCCCGTCGACGTGACGACGCGAAGCGAGTAGCGACCCGGCACGTTCTTCTTCTGCGTGTCGACGCCGACCGTGTCCTGCTCGTAGAGGCGGCCGGAGACGGGAATCGAGTCGCCGGGCCGGTAGCCGCCGACGCGCGTGTCCGCCGCGACGCTGCCGCCGAGCTGGCGGAAGAAGAACTCGGTCGTGCCCTGCGCGAGCGTGCCGTCGACCCGCGCCTGGACGGTCACCTTGCCTGGCGTCCAGGCAGCCGTGGGAGCGACATTGAACTCCCAGGTGCCGGTGCCGTCACCCGTCGCGGTGTCGGTGCCGAGCGTCGTGCCGTTCTCGCCGACGAACTCGACCTGGACCACGGCCGACGTCGATGCGCCGGTCAGCTTCACCCGGCCGAAGCCGCAGTCGAGCTGATCCCAATAGGGCGCCGCGAACCCGGCGCCGGTGCACACGGGCGCCGGCTGCGGGAACTTGAAGACGACCCAGCCGCCGGCAGCGACCGGAGTCGGGGTGGCCGCATTCGGCCCGGCGGGATGCACGGCGAGGGCGATGACAACGGCAAGCGCCGCAGGCGCCACCACCCGGAGAAGACCTGCCTTCACGGTTCCTCCTTGCGAGGGAAATTCCAGGACTCGCTCTCGGGCGGTGCGGGAGATCGCTGGGCGGTGCGAACCGTGCGGTGCCTCCGAGCCGTGGAAGCTATTCCACAGTCCGTGCGAATTCCAAACCCCTCTATTCCGGCCAGGATTTCGACTGACGATTCAATCGGCTTTCCCCGGATTGATTGACGAATCAATCGGAGCCGGCCGATTGACTCGTCAGTCAGCCGCGGGCGAGCAGGAGAGCCGCGAGCACCGCCCAGACGAGCGTGGCCGCGAGAATCGGTCGATCGCCGACGAGCACGCGCTCCGGCTCCTCCCCTGCGTCGTGGCGTCGGACGAGGTAGACGTAGCGGCCGAGGCCGAACGCGACCGGGACGATCGTGATCGGGAAGAGCGCGGGTCGCGTCCCGGTGACCGTGTAGGCCACGTAGACCGCCAGCGTGACGAGCCCGGTCAGGACGACGAGCCGGTCGAGCAGCCGCACGTCGTAGCGGCGCAGCACCCGTCGGCTCTCGCCGTCGGCGCCGTCCGCGAGCTCGCCGCGACGCTTGTTCAGCGCCAGGAACAGGGAGAGCAGGGCGGTGCACACGAGCAGCCAGACCGAGATCCGGACCCCGATCGCCTGCGCTCCGGCCGCCGCCCGGACGACGAAGAGCGCGGCGATCGTGAGCACATCGACGAGGACGATGTGCTTCAGCGCGGACGAGTAGGCGAGCTGCAGGCCTGCGAAGAGCACGAGCAGGAGCAGCGAGCCCAGCCCGAGGGCAGCCGCGCCGGCAAACGCGGCCGTCGCCAGTACGGCTGCGGCGACGAGCGCCTGTCGCGGCTCGAGCTCGCCGCTCGCCACGGGTCGGAAGCGCTTCGTCGGGTGGCGCCGGTCCGCGTCGGCGTCCCTGACGTCGTTGACCAGGTAGGCCGCGCTCGACGCGGCGCAGTAGACGGCGAACGCGACGGTCGCGCGCAGCCACAGACTCGCGTCGCCGAGCTCGGCCGCGAAGACGAGCCCGGCGAACAGGAGCAGGTTCTTCAGCCACTGCCGCGGCCGGAGCGCGGCGACGAGCGCCGCGGCTGCCGGCCGGGCCGGGGCTGCCGCCCGGGCGGCTGTCGGCTCCGAGGCCATCGCGGCGCGATCGTAGTCGCGCGCCGCCCGGGCGGGTGGTCTACGCGGCGTCGGCGAGGTCGGCGACGAGCGGGGCGAGCCGCTCCTCGAGCACCTCGAGCGCCTGGCGCTCGACCTGCCGGACCCGCTCACGCGTGAGCCCGAGCTCGGCACCGATCGCGTCGAGGGTCTGAGGCTCACCGTCGAGCCCGAAGCGCAGCTCGAGCACGCGCCGCTCGCGCTCGGGCAGCTCACCGACGACACGCCGCACCGCCTGGTCGCGGTACGACTGCCCGGCCTCCTCGGCCGGATCGACCGCCGAGTCGTCGGGCAGCAGGTTGCCGAAGGTCCCGTCCCCGTCGGAGGTGATCGGCTGGTCGAGCGACACCGACGCCTCGACGGCGTCGAGCGCCTCGTCGACGTGCGCCCGCGAGAGCCCCGTCGCCTCGACGAGCTGCTCCCTCGTGACCTCGACGCCGGTGGCCTCGAGCTTCTGGCGCGCGCGGCGCGAGCTTGAGCCGGCGCTCGTGCACATGCGTGGGCACGCGGATCGTCCGCGACTGGTTCGAGACCGCGCGCTGGCAGGACTGGCGGATCCACCACGTCGCGTAGGTCGAGAACTTGAAGCCGCGCCGCCAGTCGAACTTCTCGACCGCGCGGTTGAGCCCGAGCACGCCCTCCTGGACGAGGTCGAGCAGGGGCAGCCCGCTGCCCTGGTAGCGCTTGGCGATCGAGACGACCAGGCGCAGGTTCGAGTTGATCATCCGGTCCTTGGCGCGCTTGTCGCCGCGCTCGATCGCCTTGGCGAGCTCGACCTCCTCGGCGGCCGTGAGCAGCGGATAGCGGCCCGCCTCGTTGAGGAAGAGCTGGAGCGAGTCGGTGGTCGTGGCGGCCGTCGCCGCCGGAGCAGCCCACTCGGGCTCCTCCGTCGCCTCGACGTCGTCGGCGAGCTCCACACCGCGCTCCTCCAGCGCAGCGCGAAGCGCGACCTCGTCGAGATCGTGCTCGTGGGCGAGCCGCTCCAGCTCGCCGGCCGCGACGGTGCCGCGGTCCTCTGCCTCCTCGAGGAAGGCATCCAGGTCGAAGTTGGTCTCCAGTGGTTCTCCCTTCTCGTTCGGTCAGGCTGCGACGCGCGCCCGGGCGCGCCGCTGCTCGAAGCGCTCGATCCGCTCGACCGTCCGCGGCGCACGGGCCTCGCCCGTGTAGGCCGGATGACAGTTCGAGCAGATGTCGACCACGATGGACTCCCGCGTGGTCCGGGTCGTAAACGTCGTCTCGCACGTGCTGCAGCGGACGGTGGTCAGCCGCAGCTCGGGCTGCTGTCTCATCTCGGTGCTCCTTCCCTCAGATCCCGCCCGCTGCCCGGAGGCGCAGGCGTCCACCTGTTGAAACGCTCACCGCCGCTGCGACATTCCGCGCGTTTCTTGACAAGAGGCGACAGCTTTAGTCAAATGACTCAGTCGTTTGTCTTAGTCGTGCGACCCAAGGAGGTCAACGATGTCCGAGAGCGCTTCTCCGTCGCTCCATCGTTCGCCGCAGGAGGCCATCCAGGCTCCGCGCGAGGAGTTCCTGTATCTCGCCTGTCTGCACGAGGGCACCGGCGTCGACGCGCCGGACTTCCTGGCCGTCGTCGACGCCGACGACGGCCGGATCGTCCACGAGCTGCCGATGCCGAATCCGGGCGACGAGCTCCACCACTTCGGCTGGAACCGCTGTTCCTCCGCCTGTCACGGACCCGACCGGTCGCACCTGATCGTGCCGGGCTTCCGGTCGTCGCGGATCCACATCGTCAACGTGGCCGACGACCCACGCCGGCCGACGATCGAGAAGGTGATCGAGCCGGAGGAGGTCGTTCGCGCGACCGGCTACACGCGGCCGCACACCGTGCATTGCATGCCGGGCGACAACGTCGTCATCTCGATGCTCGGCGACGCCGACGGCAACGGCGCCGGCGGCTTCGCCGTCCTCGATGCCAAGACGTTCGAGGTGAAAGGCCGCTGGGAGAACGGCGGCGAGACGCCTCGGTTCAACTACGACTTCTGGTACCAGCCGCGGCAGAACGCGCTCATCTCGTCCGAGTTCGGCGAGCCGAACGCCTACGAGCCGGGCTTCGACATCGAGGACGTCGCGGCAGGCCGCTACGGCAGCAGGCTCCACTTCTGGAACCTCGCCGAGCGACGGCTCGAGCAGACGGTCGACCTCGGCGAGAACGGCCTCGTCCCGCTCGAGGCGCGGTGGCTCCACGACCCCGACGCGAGCGAGGGATTCGTCGGCGCCGCGCTTTCGAGCACGATGTGGCACTTCCATCGCAACGGCAGCGGCTGGAAAGCCGACCAGGTGATCGCGGTCGAAGGCGTGGAGCTCGAGGGCTGGCCGTTCCCGGTGCCGGGCCTGATCACCGACCTGCTCATCTCGATGGACGACCGCTTCCTCTACCTCGCGAACTGGCTGCACGGCGACGTCCGGCAGTACGACATCTCCGACCCGGCCGACCCGAAGCTCACCGGCCGGCTGTGGCTCGGCGGCGTGATCGGGAAGCCGGGCGATGCCCGGCGCGAGCTGGGCGGCGGTCCGAACATGCTCCAGCTCTCGTACGACGGGCGCCGCCTCTACGTGACGAACTCGCTCTACTCGACCTGGGACAACCAGTTCTACCCGGAGCATGCGGTCGTGGCTGCTCAGGATCGAGTGCGACCCCAACGGCGGCATGGAGCTCGACCACGACTTCTTCGTCGACTTCCACGACCGTGCCGGCGGCCCCGCGCGGGCGCACGAGGTGCGCCTGCAGGGTGGCGACTGCACGACGGAGATCTTCCAGTGATCCTGGCTCACGTCATGGGGGTTCCCCTCGAGGAGACGGTGCTGCAGCTCGCACCCGCCGGCGCGGCGACGGTGACCGCGCTCGCGCTCGCCGGCCGCGCGACGCTCGGCCGCCTGGTGACGCGGCTGCGGAGCCGGTGAGAAGATGGTCGGGGTGGCCATGTCGACCGGGAACGCGCTCTGGGGGCTCACGTGAGCGACGCGGCCCAGAAGACGACTGCCCGCTCGGCGGCCGAGGAGGCCCTCCTCGACGCCGCCGAGCGGCTGCTGGTCGAGGTCGGCCATGCGGGGATCACGACGCGCCGCCTGGCCGAGGCCGCGGGCGTCAACCACGGGCTCGTCCACTACTACTTCGGCTCGAACGAGAGCGCTCCTGGTGCGCGCGCTCGAGCGGTTCACCGAGCGGCTGCTCGAGCGGCAGCGCGAGCTCTACGCGGCCGACGAGCCCTTCGTCGAGAAGTGGCGCACGGCGATGCGCTACCTCGTGAGCGAGGACGCGACCTACGAGAAGGTCTGGCTCGAGCTGCAGGCGCTCGCCTGGAACAACCCCGGGCTGCGCGAGCGCCTCGCCAGGGTGAACGCCGAGTGGCGCGCCGTGCTCACCGAGGCCTTCGCCGAGCCGCACCGCGAGCTCGGGATCGGGATGCCGCTCGAAGCGCTCGTCTCGCTCGTGATGACGTTCAACCTCGGGATGATGGTCGAGCGCCTCGGCGGCATCGAGACCGGCCACGCGGAGCTCCTCGACTGGATCGACCGATGGCTGTCGAGCTGAGCGCACCGCCCGGACGAGCAGACGCGGGCGCGCTACCCGGACGAGTCCGGCTAGCGTCGAGCGCGACGGCGTCCGGATCCACTACGAGGTCTACGGGTCGGGCGAGCCGACCGTCCTCCTCATGCCGACCTGGTCGATCATCCACTCGCGCCACTGGAAGATGCAGATCCCGTACCTCGCACGGCATTGCCGCGTGGTCACGTTCGACGGGCGCGGCAACGGCCGATCGGACCGCCCGTCCGAGCCCGAGGCCTACCGCGAGGAGGAGTTCGCCGCCGACGCGCTCGCGGTGCTGGACGCGACCGCGACCGAGCGCGCCGTGCTGGTGTCGCTGTCGCCGCGGCGCCGAACGGTCGCTGCTGCTCGCCGCGGGCCACCCGGAGCGGGTCGAGAAGCTGGTGTTCATCGCCCGGCCCTGCCGCTGGCACCGGTCGTGGAGCGCAGCCGCGCTGCGCACGAGTTCGTCGAGCCGCGCGACGACCACGAAGGCTGGGGGAAGTGGAACCGCGACTACTGGCTCGACGCACTACGAGGACTTCCTCGAGTTCTTCTTCTCGCAGTGCTTCACCGAGCCGCACTCCACGAAGCAGCGCGAGGACGCGATCGGCTGGGGGCTGGAGACGGATGCCGAGACGCTGGTCGCCACCCAGCTTGCGCAACGCCTCCAGGACGAGGAGGGCGTGCGCGAGCTTCTGGCCCGCGTCGACTGCCCGGTGCTCGTGATCCACGGCAGCGACGACGCGGTCCGCCCGTGCGCATCCGGCGTCCGGCTCGCGGAGCTGGCCGACGGCGAGCTCGTGGTGCTCGAGGGGTCGGGCCATCTCCCGCATGCGCGCGATCCGGTCAAGGTCAACCTCCTGCTGCGCGACTTCGTCGTCCCGCCGCCCGGCGGCGCGCTGGATGCGCGGCAAGTCGCGGCGACAAGCGCGCGCTCTACGTCTCCTCGCCGATCGGCCTCGGGCACGCGCGGCGCGACGCGGCGATCGCCGACGAGCTGCGGCAGCTCCACCCCGACCTCGAGATCGACTGGCTCGCGCAGCACCCGGTCACCGCCGTGCTCGAGGCGCGCGGCGAGCGCATCCACCCCGCCAGCGCGCACCTGGCGAACGAGTCGACGCACATCGAGAGCGAGTCGGCCGAGCACGACCTGCACTGCTTCCAGGCGATCCGGCGGATGGACGAGATCCTGCTCGCGAACTTCATGGTCTTCCACGACCTCGTGCGCGACGAGGACTACGACCTCTGGATCGGCGACGAGGCGTGGGAGCTCGACTACTACCTGCACGAGAACCCGGAGCAGAAGCGCGCCGCGTACGTCTGGCTGACGGACTTCGTCGGCTGGCTGCCGATGGCCGACGGCGGCGAGCGCGAGGCGTTCGTGACCGCCGACTACAACGCCGAGATGATCGAGCACATCGCGCGCTTCCCGCGCGTGCGCGACCGCGCCGTCTTCGTCGGCAACGCCGACGACATCGTCCGCGGACTCGTTCGGCCCCGAGCTGCCGCTGATCCGCGACTGGACGGAGCAGCACTACGACTTCGCCGGCTACGTGACGGGCTTCGACCCGCGCGAGCTGGGCGACCGCGGCGAGCTCGGGTACCGCGACGACGAGCGCGTCTGCATCGTCACCGTCGGCGGCTCCGGCGTCGGGGCGCACCTGCTGCGACGCGTGATCGACGCGTTCCCGGAGGCGAAGGAGCGCGTGCCGGACCTGCGGATGGTCGTCGTCGCCGGCCCGCGCATCGACCCGGCGAGCCTGCCGCAGCACGACGGGCTCGAGATCCGCGCGTACGTCCACGAGCTCTACCGCCACCTCGCCGCCTGCGACCTTGCGATCGTCCAGGGCGGGCTGACGACGGCGATGGAGCTGACGGCGAACCGGCGGCCGTTCCTGTACTTCCCGCTCCGCCACCACTTCGAGCAGAACTTCCACGTGCGCCACCGGCTCGAGCGCTACGGCGCCGGGCGCTGCATGGACTTCGAGACCGACGGCCCGTCCGAGATCGCCGCGGCGATCGCCGAGGAGATCGGGCGCGAGGTCGACTACCGCCCGGTCGAGACGGACGGCGCCGCGCGCGCGGCGACGGCTGATCGCCGAGCTGCTCTGATCGTTCTGCTGCTCAGGCGACGACGCGGTAGACCTGGAAGACCTCCGCCAGCTCGCGGTTCACGTTCACGCCGTGGACGCGCGCGAGGTTCCAGACGTACTCGCCGTTCGCGTAGCGGCGGTGGTGCTGCGAGGCGTAGCGCTCGAGCGCCGCCACCTTCCGCTCCACATGCCGCTGCTCGAGCCCCACGTACATCCCGTAGGCGAAGTCGAAGTTGTTCCACGGGATCTCGTAGCCGAGCACGGTCGTGCGCTTGAACGCTCGCAGGCCCTCCTGCGCGACCGTCTGGTGATCCTGGTGGACGTCGTGGGTCGAGGGCTGGAAGACCACGTCGGGCTGCCACTCCTCCCACAGCTCGACGAGCAGCTCGAGGATCTCCTGCCGCCGCTCGGGGAACGTGCGCACGTCGAAGTCGTGCACGGTCAGGTTCTCCTCCGGGATCCCGAGCTCGGCCGTCGCCTCGCGCACCTCGCGGGCGAGCGTGTCGGGCGGGAAGCCGGGCGGGAGCGAGCGGGTGGCGATCGAGAACGCGACGTAGCGGACGTCGCAGCCCGCCTCGACGAGGCGCGCGGTCGTGCCGCCGCAACCGAGCTCGCCGTCGTCGGTGTGCGGCGCCAGCACCAGCGCCCGCTGCCAGCTCTCGATCACGGAGCGGAGTCGTATCACGGTCGCGGCCGTTAGTGTTGGCCGACTCGGCAGCCTATGGACGACGCTCTCACCGCCCACGGCGCGGCGGCCCTCGGGGCGCTCGGCGCCGTCCTCGTGCTCACCGGCCGCACCCGCTTCCTGCTGCTGGCCGGCTACGCGGCGCTCGGCCTGTCCCAGCTCGGGCTCGCGCTCTCGCTCTCGGGCGGGCTCGGCGGGAGCATCTCGGCGGCGACGGTCGCCGCCGGCCTCGCGGGGCTCCTGGCCGTCGGAGCACTCGCAGCCGCGCTCGTCCTGCCGCCCGGCGCTCGTCCTGCCGGCGCTGCTGCTCGCCGCGCCGTTCCGTCTGCCGCTCGACATCGACCGGAGCCACCGCTTCCTGTTCGCGGTCGCGCAGAGCGGAGAGCTCGGGCGGCTGCTGCCGCTCTACGTCGTGCTCACCGCCGCGGTGCTCGCGTCGGCGTGGTGGGCGATCCGCGGGCTGCGAGCCGGCGCCGCTGCCGCGGTGGCTCGCCTGGCCCGCGGCCGCCTTTCTCGCGTTCGCCTCGCTCTCGCTGCTCTGGACGCAGGAGCTGACCACCGCCACGAACGTCCTCCTCTTCTTCCTCAACCCGTTCGCCGTCCTGCTCGCGGTGGCCGCACGCGCGCCGTTCCCGCGCTGGATGCCGCGGGCGCTCGCCGTGATCGCCATCGCGCTCGCATGCCTCTTCTCGGCTGTCGGGCTCTGGCAGGCAGTGACCGGGAAGGTGCTGTTCTTCTCGCCGCGGCTCGAGGTCTCGAACACCTACAGCTCGTTCTTCCGCGTCACCTCGCTCTTCCGCGACCCGAGCCTCTACGGACGTCATCTCGTCGCAGGGATCGCGATCTTGCTCGTGCTGCTCTGGCTGCGACGGCTGGCGCTCGTCCCGGCGCGTGGCGCTGATCGCCTTCCTCTGGGCAGGCCTCTACTTCTCCTACTCGCAGTCGAGCATGGTCTCGCTCTTCGCCGTCGCGCTCGCGATCACAGCCGTTGCCGGCGACCGGACCGCCCGGCTCGTCGCGCTCGGCATCGCCGTGGTGCTCGTCGCGGGCGGCATCGCGTTCCTCGCCGCGGAGCTCCGCGACCAGTCCGCCCGGCGCGTGACGAGCGATCGCTCGCGCCGGGTCGAGGTCACGCTCGACGTCGTCCGCGACCGGCCGATCGCCGGGGTCGGGCTCGGCTCGCAGCCCGCGGCCAGCGAAGAGCGCTCGAAGCGCGGCGGTCCGGACGACAGCTTCGTCTCGCACACGACGCCGCTCACGGTCGCCGCGGAGCTCGGGCTGATCGGGCTGGCGATCTACCTCGCCCTGCTCGTCGGCGCGGCGCGGACGCTGTGGGCGCTGTGGCGCCGCGACGCCGCCGTCGGCCTCGCACTCGCCGCCGTCCTGCTCGCGCTCACGATCCACTCGCTCTTCTACAGCGGCTTCTTCGAGGATCCCGTCACCTGGCTCGCGCTCGGAGTGGCGAGCGCCGCGCTCGCAGCCGCGCGGCCCGCGGAAGTAGCTGCGCCGCCGGAGGCGGAGCCGGCCCCGGAGCTGGTCGAGGCGCAATGAGAGGCAGGCTCGAGCGCGGAGAGGCGCTGGCGCTCCTCGCCGTCCTCGGCGTGCTCGCGATCGTCGTCGTGCCCGACCTCGGCTCGCAGGCCTGGCCCTTCGACCCGGGCAACGTCGAGCCGCGCGGGATCCTTGGCCCGTTCGCCCGCGCCGCCGGACGCGAGTGGGACCTCGGTGTCCCGCGTGGTGCCGCGCTCTTCGCCGGCCTGCTCGTCGCCGTGTCGGCGCTGACCGCCTGGCGTGCCCCGACGTGGCCGCGCTGGGCGGCGGTCGCCGTCACGGCGGCGGTGATCGGGCTCCTGACCGCCCCGGCCGCGCTGCAGGCCGCCGGCCTCCGCGACGCGACGGAGCCCTGGACGTTCACGAACGACTCGACCTACCAGATCGAGCTCGCCGGCGACCTGATCCTGGACGGGCACACGCCCTACGGCCGGGACTACGACGGCACCGGCCTCGAGCGCTTCTACCCGGCGGCAGGCTTCGAGGGCTCACCGGACCGGCAGGTGGCTCTGAGCCACTTCGCGTACTTCCCCGGGACGCCGCTCACCGCCGCCGCCTGGCGTCTGCTGCCGCGGCCGCTCGACGACTACCGGCTGTTCGTGCTCCTGATGACCTTCGCCGCGGCGGCCTTCGTGCTGCTGCTTCCGGCGCCTTTCGTGTGGCGGCTCGCCGGGGCGGCCGCGGTCGCGGCGAACCCGCTCGCCGTCCGCGCACCCTGGTTCGGCACCGCCGACATGCCGAGCATCGCGCTCGTGATCCTCGCCTTCGCGCTCGCGCTCCGCGGCCGTCCCGCGGCCGGCGCGGCCGCGCTCGGCGGCGCGCTCCTGCTGAAGCAGTTCGCGCTCGCGGCGGTGCCGTTCTACCTCGTCCTGCTCGTCGCGCTCGGGATGCAGCGGCGGGGGATCTCACGCGCCGCGGTCGTCCTCGCTGGCCGTCGTCGCGGCGGGCTTCCTGCCCTTCGCGGTCGCCGACCCGCATGCCCTCTGGGACGACACGGTCGCGTACGGCACCGGCACCTACCGGATCATCGGCTACGGCCTCGCCGGGCTACTCGTCGGCGCGGGCGCGGTCGAGCGTGACGGCGACTACCCGTTCGCGATCCTCGCCCTGCTGCTCTGGGTGCCGACGACGCTCTGGCTCCTGCTCGGCCTCGCGCGCACCCGCGCGACGTGGCAGGCACCCGGCGGGCTCGCGATCTCGCTGTTCGTCCTGCTCTGGCTGAGCAGGGTGCTGCAGAACAGCTACCTCCTCTGGCCGCTCGTCTTCCTCGTCGTCGCCGCGGTGCTCGCGGCCGGCGAGCGCTTCACCCGCTCGACGAGCGCGTAGACGCTGGTCGAGCCGACGAGGTACACGCGCTTCGAGTCGGCGACGATCGGCGAGTAGCGGCCGTCGGGGAACGACCAGACCTGGCGGCCGGTCCGCGCGTCGAGCGCGAACGTCTCGAACGGGCCGCGCTTGGCGTAGCGCGAGCCGTGCGAGCCGCACGTGCCGCAGCTGGCGAAGTAGACGAGCCCGTCGAGCACCGTCGGCGCGCCGTGCACGGCCGCGGGCGCCGAGACGCGCCAGCGGACGTCTCCCGTGGCGGCATCGAGCGCGAGCACGTGGCCGTCGTAGGTGCCGACGAGGACGCGCCGCTTCCAGACGGCCGCGGCGGTGTAGACGTAGGTGCCGACCCGCCGCGCCCAGAGCAGCCGCCCGCTCCCGGCGCCGAACGCGTAGACGGTCCCGTCCGTGTTCCCGATGTAGACCCGGCCGTAGGCGACCGTCGGCGTGGCGTAGAAGTACTGGCTCGAGTAGCCGGAGTTGTTCCACATCCGGCGGCCGGTGCGAGCGTCGATCGCGTAGAGCCGGCCGCCGTCGGAGCCGATGTAGATCGTCCCGCCCGCGTAGGCCGGCGCGCTGTTCAGCTCGGCGCCGGCGAGGTAGCGCCAGAGGAGCTTCCCGTCGCGCGCGCGGACGCAGTAGAGGTGGTGGTCCCAGGAGCCGAAGTAGAGGCGGCCGTCGACGAGCACGGGCGAGGACTCGATCACGCCGGCGCGGAACGACCAGAGCTCACGGCCCGTCCGCGCGTCCATCGCGACGAGGTAGCCCGGCGAGCTCCGCGCCCACTTCGGGCACGGCAGCCGGTGCATCAGCGCCTGGTAGACGACGCCGTCCTTGACGACCGGCGAGGCGGCGATGCAGCGGCGGAAGCGCTTCTGCCAGATGATCTTCCCGGTCGAGGCGTTGACCGCGAAGAAGCGGCCGCGCTGGTTCGGCACGTAGAGGCGGCCGTAGGCGACCGCGGGCGGGAACTCGAGGTAGTGCGCCGCGCGGAAGCGCCACGCCTGGCGGAACGGCGGCCGCAGGCCGTACGAGATCGAGACGTGGGTGCGGGCGTCGTCGTAGCCGTAGGTCGGCCACCACTCGACGCCGTCCAGGCGCCCTGGCGTGCGGCGCACCGACTTCGGCTCGGCGTGAGGCTTCGGCGTCGCCGGCGGCTTCAGCGCCGCCCGCGACGGCCGGGCGTCCCGCTGGTCGGCGGGATTGGCGTCGGGCAGGAACTCTTCCGCCGCCGAGCCGCGAAGGTCACGCATCTGGATGCGGTCGTACAGCTCGCGTCCCGCGGCGGCGCCGAGGACGGCGAGCAGCGCACACGCGAACGAGAGCAGTATGAGGAGCCGAAGACGCTTCACCGGGCGGCGAGAGGGATCGGCGCGGGCGTGGGCGCGCGGAAGCGATCGATTCAGGTTAGCGAGCGGTTCGGCGGGCGTTCGGCCGCGGCGAGACCACGACGCTGGCCTTGTCGGCGTGCCCGTTCGCCTCGACGAAGAGCGTGTAGCGGCCCGCCTTCGGCGCGCGGAGCACCAGGAGCCCGGGCTCGCCGCTCCCCTGCCGGCCCGCGAACCGCCAGGAGAAGCGCTTCGCATCCGTCGTCACCCGCACGCCGAAGCGCGTTCGGGCCTTCGCGCGCACGGTCGATCGTCCGAGCGCGATGTAGCTCAGCTCGACGAAGACGGGCTTCGTGCGCGCAGCCAGGTTCCCGGCCGGGTCCTCCGCGGAGAGCTGCAGCCGGTAGAGCCCGGGCCGCTGCTTGCGGCCGCCGATCGTGCCGTACCAGTCGAGCTTCCCCTCGGTCGGGCGGAAGCGGGTGCGTCCCGCCTGCGCGCCGTTGGCGAGAAGGATCGCGTTCGCGGGCTCGCTGAGGCGGTAGAGGAGCCGGACGCGGTCGCTGCGGCCGTCGCCGTCCGGCGAGAAGAACTGCGGCTTGGCCGCGACGAGCGTGATCGTCGGCGGGCGCGTGTCGACGCGCATCGGGTTCGGCAGGATGAACGTGCGCCGTCCGTGCGCGAGCCGGAGCCGCGGCTTGTAGAGCCCGTCCGGCACGAGCCGGCCCTCGTCGTCCCGACCGTCCCAGCGGCGCTCGAACCGCCCCGACGCGGCGACGTCGTCGGCCGAGCCGGCGGACGATCTCGTTGTCGGCGTTCACGACCGAGAGCGAGACCCGGTCGTCCTTGCGCAGGCCGAAGGCGATCGTCGCCGCGGCGGAGTCGCACTCGCAGACGGGCGAGAAGACCTTCGTGATCTCCGGCCCGGCGATCGGGCTCTTCTCCAGCTTCAGCCGCTCGCTGACGGCAAACGCGGTCGCCGTGGCGGCGAGCAGCGCCAGCACGACGAGCAGAGAGGCGAGGCGGCGCACGGCGCGTCAGTCTAGGCAGACTCCCTGAGCATGGAGCGCGCAGCCGATCCCTACCGCGACACGGACGTGATCGACGCCCGTGGGCCGCGGACGAACCAGGCGGTCGTCGGGCTGGTCGCACTGGTCGGGATCACCGTCGGGCCGTGGTGGCTGCTCACGCTGCTCGCGCTCCAGCTCGCGCTCGGCCTCACGCTCGGCCGCCGCTGGTGCCTGCCCTGCCTCTTCTACTTCGAGGTGCTGCAGCCCCGATTCGGCGAGGGCCCGCTGGAGGACGCGCGCCCGCCGCGCTTCGCGAACATGGTCGGCCTGGCGGTGCTCGCGGCCGCGTCGCTCGCGTACCTGGCCGGGGCGGAGACGCTCGGCGCCGCGCTCGGCGGGCTCGTCGCAGTGCTCGCGCTGCTCGCTGCGGTGACGGGGTTCTGCGCGGGCTGCACGGCGTACAAGCTCGGCTACCGGCTGACGGGCCGCCCGTTCGTGGCGTGCCCGCTGCCGCCGCGCCGCGCCGCCTGAGCAACCGTCTCCGCAGCGCCGCGGCGGCGTCAGTCGGCGATTCGCTCGGCGACCGGCGCAGCGACCGGCCGGACCTGCCGGCGAACCGCGGCGACGATCCCGGCGACAATCCCGGCCGCGGCGACGACGACCACGATCGCGTTCGCCCCCGGCGGCTCGAGCAGCTTCACGCCCGAGAGGAAGAGCACGAGCGCGAGCGCGACGCGCATCGCGCGCTCCGGCAGCTTCAGGGTCATCTGGCTCCCGATCAGCACGCCCGGGATCGAGCCGACGAGCAGCCAGGCAGTCGCACCGAGGTCGACATTGCCCGCGACGAGGTGCCCGGCGCCGGCGACCCACAGGAGCGCGGCCGCGTGGAAGATGTCCGTGCCGACGATCTTGGCGGCCGTGAGCGGGAACGCGATCAGCATCACGAGGCCGAAGAACGTGCCGGAGCCGACCGAGGTGAGCCCGACGATGAAGCCGCCCGAGAGGCCGAGCAGGAGGGCGGTCACCCGGTCCTGGCGGGTCAGGATGAACGGCGCATCGATCCCGCGTCGACCGCAGGAACGCCTTGACGAGGAAGGCGAGCCCGCCGATCACGAGCGCCAACCCGAGGATCTGCTGCGCCGTGTCTTCGAAGCCGTCGCCGTAGCGGTGCTTGAGCCAGGTCGAGAGCGCGACGCCCAGCGAGTGACGCCGGGGCGGAGCCGAGCAGCATCCAGAGCGTCAGCCGCGCGTGGACGTGGCCGAACTGGCGGTGCCGGACCGCGCCGAAGCTCTTGAAGATCGCGCCGTGCAGGATGTCGGTGCCGATCGCGACCGTCGGCTTGAAGCCGAAGACCAGCACGAGCATCGGCGTCATCAGCGAGCCACCGCCCATTCCCGTGACGCCGACGAGCAGGCCGATCAGGAGCCCGGCGAGGGAGAGCTGGAGATTCAAGCGCGGGCCTCGAGCACCATGCCCGCGCCCACGGTCTCGTTCGTCGACTCGTCGACGAGCACGAACGCGCCCGTGGCACGGTTCTCGGCGTACGGGTCGACGCAGAGGGGCTCGGAGAGGCGGAGCGAGACGCGCCCGATGTCGTTCAGCTCCATGCGCTCGGGGCCTTCCCGCTCCTCGAGCGACGTCATGTCGACGACGGAGAGCAGCTCGTCCGCGATCGCCCGGACGGTACGGGTGGTGTGCTTGATCGCCAGGCGCGCCCGTGGCTCGAGCGGCCGCTCGCTCATCCAGGCGACGCGGGCCTCCAGCTCGCGGGCAACCGTGGGCGGAACGTCCGGGTCGGCGAGCAGGTCGCCGCGGCCGACGTCGACGTCGTCCTCGAGGCGCACGGTGACCGAGAGCCCCGGAACGGCCGCCTCGAGCCTGCCGTCCGCCGTCTCGACCGCCTCGACGCGCGAGCGCCGGCCGGACGGGAGCACGACGACCTCGTCGCCCGCCTGCCAGACCCCGCCCGCGACCTGGCCCGCGTAGCCCGCGGTAGTCGTGGTGCTCGTCGGACATCGGCCGGATCACCCACTGCACGGGGAAGCGGCGGTGGTCGAGGTCGCGGTCGGCGGCGATCTCGATCGTCTCCAGGTGCTCGAGCAGGGTCGGGCCCTCGTACCACGGCATCGCGTCCGTGCCCTCGACGACGTTGTCGCCGCGCAGCGCAGAGAGCGGGATCGCGCGCAGGTCGCCGACGCCGAGCTGTTCGGCGAGGTTGGCGAGCTCGACGACGATCTCCTCGAAGCGCTCCTGCGAGAAGTCGACGAGATCCATCTTGTTCACGGCGACGACGACGTGCGGGATGCCGAGGATCGAGGCGATGTAGGAGTGCCGGCGCGTCTGCTCGACCACGCCGCGCCGCGCGTCGAGCAGGATCACCGCCACGTCCGCGGTGGACGCGCCTGTGACCATGTTCCGCGTGTACTGGACGTGGCCGGGCGCGTCGGCGAGCTGGAAACGGCGTCGCGGCGTCACGAACGAGCGGTAGGCGACGTCGATCGTGATCCCCTGCTCGCGCTCGGCGCGCAGGCCGTCGGTGAGCAGCGCGAGGTTGACGTACCCGTCGCCGCGGCGCTCGCTCGTCGTCTCGATGTGCTCGAGCTGGTCGACGAGGATCTGCTTCGTGTCGAAGAGCAGCCGGCCGATCAGGGTCGACTTGCCGTCGTCGACCGAGCCGCACGTGACGAGCCGCAGCAGCTCGGTCTGCAGCATGGACTCAGAAGTAGCCAACGCGTTTCCTGTCCTCCATCGCTGCTTCGGTCACGCGGTCGTCGGCGCGCGTCTCGCCGCGCTCGCTGACGCGGGTGGCGGCGATCTCGGCCACGACCGTGTCGAACGTGGCTGCGTCGGAGAGCACGCCGCCGGTGCAGGTCATGTCGCCGACCGTGCGGAAGCGGACCGAGGCCGTGAACGGCTCCTCCTCGGGCAGCCGCTCGACGAACTCGGAGACCGCGTAGAGCATCCCGTCGCGCTTGAACACCTCGCGCTCGTGGGCGAAGTAGATCGGCGGCAGCTCGAGCTGCTCGCGCGCGACGTACTGCCAGACGTCGAGCTCCGTCCAGTTCGAGATCGGGAAGACGCGGACGTGCTCGCCGCGGCGGACCCGCGCGTTGTAGAGGTTCCAGAGCTCGGGCCGCTGCGCGCGCGGATTCCACTGGCCGAAGTCGTCGCGGAAGCTGAAGATGCGCTCCTTCGCGCGGGCGCGCTCCTCGTCGCGGCGCGCCCCGCCGATCGCCGCGTCGAAGCGGTGCTCCTCGATCGCGTCGAGGAGCGTCGTCGTCTGCAGGCGGTTCCGCGAAGCGCGCGGGCCGGTCTCGTCGACGACCCGTCCCTTGTCGATCGACTCCTGGACGGAGGCGACGACGAGCCGCTCGCCGAGCTCCGCGACGCGGCGGTCCCGGTACTCGATCACCTCCGGGAAGTTGTGGCCCGTGTCGACGTGCATGACCGGGAACGGGAACCGGCCGGGCCGAAAGGCCTTCTCCGCGAGGCGTAGCAGCACGATCGAGTCCTTGCCGCCCGAGAAGAGCAGCACCGGCCGCTCGAGCTCCGCGGCGACCTCGCGCATGATGTGAATCGCCTCCGCCTCGAGTGCGTCGAGGTGCGAGAGGCGGACGTAGGGCCGAACCGTGCTCACGCGCTCTCCGGCGTGTGCAGGCCGCACTCGATCCGGTCGGTACCGGCCCAGCGGCCCTCGCGACCGGCGCCCGGCAGCGTCGAGTGCGTGTCGCCGATCGACTCGTAGCCGCGGTCGTGCAGCGCGTTGTAGGGCAACCCGCGCTCGCGGATGTAGGCCCAGCAGTCGTCGCCGCTCCAGTCGGCGAGCGGGTTCGCCTTCCACAGCTCGTGCGCGGCGTCCCAGCCGAGCTTCGGCGCGTTCGCCCGCGTCGGCGCCTGGTCGCGGCGAACGCCGGTGATCCAGCAGTCGAGGCCGCCGAGCGCGCGAACCAGCGGCTCGACCTTGGCGACCGCGAGGTAGAGGTCCGGCTTGCGCTCCCAGAGGCTCTCGCCGTGCGTCGCGACGAGCTCCTCGGCGCTCGGCCCCTCGAACACCTCGACCTTCGTGTCGTACCGCTGCTCGACCTCGCGCCAGAGCTCGTACGTCTCCGGGAAGAGGTAGTGGGTGTCGATCCCGAAGACCCGCGCCTTCGGCTCGAGGCCGAAGAGCAGGTCGAGCAGCACGCTCTCCTCCTTCTGGAAGGAGCACGCGAGCGCGACTCTCGGGAAGTGCTCGAGCGAGTAGCGAAGCACCTCTTCGGCGCTCATCGCCTCGATCTCGGCCTCAGACGGCAGGCGCAGGCTGGTTGCCAAGGAGCACCTCCTTCAGGGTGTCGCCGCGCAGGCCGAGCCGCAGCGTCTCGAGCGGGATGACTTCGTCGGGCGGGATGTTGCCGAGGTTGACCGAAGGCCCGAACTGCTTGATGAACCACACCTGCGCGGCCTTCGTCGGGGCCTCGAAGACGACGTTCGCGGGGCCGACCGCCAGTGCGATCTCGCCGATCAGCTCGGTGCGCATGCCGCCCGAGGAGTCGAAGATGCCGGCCGTGCCGCCCTCGCGCGCCTCGGTGATCACCTTCCAGGCGCCCGCGTCGAGCTCCTCCTGCGAGCCACTGCACCCACTGGTCCGCCGTGTACTCGACCGACGAGTCCTTGGAGCCGACCTCGGAGAGGACGGTGAAGTCGCGCGCGAACTCGGCGATCAGCTCGAGCTTGCGCTCGCGCGGGATCTCGACCGTGCCGTCCGAGATCTCGACGTGCGTCAGCCCGAGGCTCTGCAGCCACGACTTGTACTCGTCGAGCCTGTCCTTGGCGTAGACGCACCTCGAAGTAGGTGCCGCCGATCACGACCGGCTTGTCGCGCAGCACTCGAGCTTTCGCTCCAGGTTGCCGGTGACCGCCGCGGTGCCCCAGCCGAGCTTGACGATCGAGATGTGGTCGCCCGCGACCTCGAGGATGTCCTCCCACGCGCGCGGGCCGAGGCCCTTGTCGATCACGTGGGTCAGGCCGTGGTGGGGCTCAAAGACGAGCATAGAGCTCCTCCAGCTTCAGCTTCGCCGCGGTCCTGGACGTCGTGGTAGAGCGAGTTGCCGTGCGCGTCGATCCCGACCGTGAGCGGGCCGAAGTCCTTGACGCGGAACTTCCAGAGGCACTCGGGCATCAGCTCCTCCCAGGCGACCTCCTCGATCTCCTCGATCTGGGTCGTCTCGAGCGCGGCCGCGCCGCCGACGATCGCGAAGTAGACCATCCCGAGCCGGTGCATCGGCTCGATCGCCTCGTCGGGGAAGCCGCCCTTGCCGCAGATCGCGCGGACGCCGTACTGCGTCGCCGAGCGGCTCGGTGAAGCGCACCATCCGGGCGCTCGTCGTCGTGCCGATGCAGACCTTCTCGTACTTGCCCGGGCCGAGCTTGCGGACGCCCGGCGCGGTGTGGAGCAGGAACGCGCCCTTCAGGTCCATCGGCGGCTCGACTCCCTCGTCGAAGATGCGGATCTGCGTCCGGTCGCGGATGCCGATGATGTGGCCCTGCACGGTGACCTCGTCGCCCGCGCGGAGCTTCAGGATCTCCTGCGGATCGGTGATCGGGAAGGTGACCTCGTGGCTGGCCATCTAGAACTCCCGGTCGTAGTCGAGGGTGCCGTTCGGCGTCGACGTGCGCGGACGCGCGGCGCGCGGCCCAGCACTGGTAGTTGACCGCCACCGGGTTCAGCGTCATGTGCGTGTCGGCGTGCTCGATGTGGCACTGGAGGACGGTGACGTCGCCGCCGAGCCCCATCGGGCCGATCCCGGTCTCGTTCAGGAGGCCGTAGAGCTCGTCCTCGAGCTGCGCCACGATCGGGTCGTGGTTGCGCGTGCCGACCGGCCGGGCGATCGCCTCCTTGGCGAGGTACATCGCGTAGTCGGCCGAGCCGCCGATCCCGACGCCGACGATCCCGGGCGGGCACGGCTTGCCGCCGGCGCCGACGATCGACTCGAGCACGAACTGCTTGATCCCCTTCACGCCGTCGGCGGGGACGCACATCTTGAGGAAGCTCATGTTCTCCGAGCCCGAGCCCTTCGGCACGCACTTGACGTCGAGGCCGTCCCAGTCCGGGATGAACTCCCAGTGCACGATCGGCAGGCGGTAGCCGGTGTTCGGGCCGGTGTTCTCGCGCGTGATCGTGTGGACGGCGTTCGAACGGAGCGGATGCTCGATCGTCGCGCGCTCGGTGCCCGCCTTCAGCGCCTTGTAGATGCTGGTCGGGTGGAGCGGGAAGTGCTCGCCGACGCGGCAGGTGTAGACGGCGATCCCCGTGTCCTGGCAGACGAGGTTGTTCTGGTCGTCCGCGATCGAGACGTTGCGGTGGATCGTCTCGAGCACGCGGCGGCCCGGGACGGAGGTCTCGCGGTCGCGCGCCGCGGCGAGCGCGTCGCGGAGGTCCTGCGGGATGTCCTTCAGCGCCCAGACGTAGAGGTGCGCCGCCGCGTCCTCGACGGCGCCGTACAGATCGGTGTCGATGATCGTCGTCATGCCTTCGCTTTCTCTGCGGCTGCGCGGCCGGCCCGGCGGCCGAACACCACGCATTCCAGCAGCGAGTTGCCCATCATGCGGTTCCGCCCGTGCGTGCCGCCCGCGATCTCGCCGCAGGCGTAGACGCCCTCGAGCGTCGTCTCGGCGTCGGTGTCGATCACGAGCCCGCCGTTCTGGTAGTGGAGGACCGGGTAGGTGAGGATCCGCTCGCGCAGCGGGTCGATGCCCGCGCCGCGGTAGCGCCGCAGCATGTACGGGAGCGAGATCTCGGCGTCGGCCTCGGAGATCCGCGTCGTGTCGAGGTAGACGGCCGGGCGGCCGTCCTCGGTCTGCGTGCCGCGTGCCTGCCTCGACCTCGTCGACGATCGCCTGGCTGACGACGTCGCGCGGGCCGAGCGAGTCGGTGAACTCCTCGCCGTCGGCGTTCAGGAGCACTGCGCCGTACGCGCGGGTCGTCTCGGGGATCGAGTAGCCCTGCATCGTCGCGGGCCAGGCGCCGCCGTTCGGGTGGTACTGGAGCGCGTCGAGGTCGCGCGCCTCCGCGCCGGCGTCGAGCGCGATCCGCGTCACCTCGCCGGTCGCGTTCGGATGGTTCGTCGAGAGCTCGCCGCGCTCCTCGGCGACCCGGAAGCAGCGGCCGCCGGCGGCGAGGACGACGGTCGCCGGCCTCGATCTCGTGCTCGCCCGCAGCGTCGCGCGCCAGCCGTTCTCGACCCGGCTCGAGGCTCGCGAGCGGGCTGTTCGGCGAGCGTCGGTGCCGCTGCCGGCCTCGCACGCCTCGCGCAGACGCCTTCGTGATCGCGTGGCCGGTGCGGTCGCCGACCTGGAGCAGGCGCTTCGCGGTCGCGCCGCCGCAGCGGGCGAGGCGGTAGCCGCCGTTCTCGCGCGTGAACGCGACGCCGAGCTCCTCGAGCCAGTGGATCGCGCCCTGCGCGTCGCCGGTCAGGATCTCGACGAGCCTCAGGTCGGCCGTGTCGTGCGAGCTCTTGAAGACGTCGGCCGCATGCTGCTCGGGCGAGTCGTCCTCGCCGAACGCCGCCTGGATGCCGCCCTGCGCCTTGGCCGAGTTGCACGCCTGGAGGGAGCCCTTCGTCGCAATCGCCACGCGCGCGCCGGCGCGTTCGGCGGAGACGGCCGCAGCAAGGCCCGAGGCCCCGCTCCCGACCACGAGCACGTCGAAGTGAGAGCCTGTCGGCCACGTCCGCAGCCTACCAGGCTTCGGCTAATGCCACACATTATGCACGACTTATTGCACAATGGGCGCTGTAGCATTCGCTTCCATGCGGATAGCGGACGTCATGCGCGAGGACTTCATCACCGTCGCCCCCGAGGACACGCTCGGCGAGGTGGCTCGGCGCATGGTCGACAAGAGCATGGGCGCCGTGATCGTCAAGGACTTCGGGCGCCTGATCGGGATCCTGACCGAGCGCGACCTGCTGAAGGCGATGGCCGCGCGCGTGCACACGAGCGAGGCGCGCGTCCGCCAGTGGATGACGCCCGATCCGATCACGATCACCGCCGACCTGCCGGCCGACGAGGCCGCGCAGATCATGCTCGACAACGGGTTCCGCCACCTGCCGGTGATGGAGGGGACGGCGGTCGTCGGCTACGTCAGCCTGCGCCGCGTCGTCACCGCCCAGCAGGCGGCCACAGAGACGACCTAGCCCGGCAGCTCGTAGTCGAGCAGCAGCCGGTGCGTCCCGTCGGCGTCGACGTCGATCCGTGCCGTGCCCCGCAGCCCTTCGAGCTGGCCGGTCGCCGAGTCGGGGACGATCGAGCCCGCGGTGTCGGCACCGGCGGGGGAGACCGTGCCGTGGTGCTCCAGGACGAAGGAGCCCGTGCGCCCGGCGAGCCGAGCGTCGATCGCGTCGAGCGCCACGTACGCCGCCGATCCTGCCGGCGTCGTGACGGTCAGGAGCTCGGCGCGTGCCGTCCCCTCGAGCTCGCCGCTGAACGTGCGGGTGATGTGGACGCGCGCGAACTCGGCCCCTTCGCCCTGCTCGTAGGGCTCCGCCTCGTAGGAGTCGTTGACGAAGGTGGCGACGGCGGACGGCATGGCTCTCCGATCGACTCTAGCCACGCCGGGCGTCCGCGCGTCGTCACCACACCTGGCGGAGGACGGACAGAGCCTCGGCGTCGGTCACCGGACGCGGATTGGCACGCGTGCCGGGGCGGGCGACGACGGCCGAGGCGACAGCGGGAAGATCGTCCTCCGGGATCCCGTAGTCCCGTAGGCGCAGTGGGAATCCGCCCAGCGCCGCCAGCTCCTCCAGCATCCCGGGCGCATCCTCGGTGTGCAGCGCGGCGGCCAGCTTCGCCGACGGCCTCCGGAACGACTTGCTCGTTGAAGCGGAGCGCGGCGGGGAGGCAGATCGCGTTCATGTGGCCCTGCGGCAGGTCGTAGCGGCCGCCGAGCGCCTGAGCGAGGGCATGGGCGAACGCGAGCCCGGTCTCCCCGAGCGCCAGCGCTGCCCGCATCGCGCCTTCGAGCAGGCGCGTCCTCGCATAGACCGAGCCCGGCTCCGCCGCGACGAGCGGCAGCGCGTAGGCGATCGCGGTGGCGCCGCACTCGGCGTGGCGGTCGCCGCGGTCGCTCCGCCGGGGCACGTAGAGCGCCTCGGCGCAGTGTGCGAGCGCGTTCATCGCCGTCCCGACGGTGTCGGCGAGCGGCAGCCCCAGCGTCAGCAGCGGGTCGTACACCGCCCCGACGGGCCGCGCGCGCTCGTCGGCGCCGCCGCCCTTCTCGCCCGGTGCGAGCAGCATGCCGAAGAACGGCGTCCACTCCGCGCCGGCGTAGGTGGTCGGCACGGCGAGGACCTTGCAACAGACTGTTGCAAGGTCGTCTCGGCTCGCCTGCGCCGCGACGACGGCCTTGCAGGTGTCGATCGCACTACCGCCGCCGAGGCCGACGAGACCGTCGGCGCCGAGCTCGGCTGCCAGCGAGGCCACCTCGCGCACGGTCTCGACCGGGACATGGGAGCGGACGCCCTCGTAGACGCCGACCACCGGGAGGCCCGGCGCCGATGCGGCTCCGCGCTCCGTCGTCACGAGCAGCAGCCGCTCGAGGCCCAGCTCGGCGGCGAGATCGCCCAGGTCGGCGAGCGCGCCCGCCCCGAAGCGGAGGACCGGCGTCAGTCGAGGCGCTCCCGCGCGAACGCGACGAACGCATCGGCGGCCCGCGTGGCCGAGCGGCCCGCGCCGCGCACGAGCGAGATCTCCCGCGAGACGTCGAGACCCTCGACGCGCGCCTCGGTCAGCGTCCCGGCCGCGAGCTCCCCCTCGACGGCCCGGCGGGAGATGAACGCGACGCCGAACCCCGCCTGCACCGCGCTCCGCACCGACTCCTGCAGTCCGAGCTCGAGCCGCACGTCGAGGTCGCGGTAGCGGATCCCGGCCCGCCGCAGCTCGTCCTCGACGACCTGCCGCACGCCCGCGCCCTCCTGCATCACGATCAGGGGCTCCTCGCGCAGTGCGTCGAGCGGGACGGTCTTCCCGGCGAAACGGTGCCCGGGTGGGCAGGCGAGCACGATCTCGTCCCGGAGGAACGGCTCGAAGCGGACGCCGCGATGGCGCCGAGCCGCGCCGACGATGCCGAGCTCGAGCCGCCGCTCGGCGACCTCGTCCACGATCCGCTGCGTGTCGCCGACGGTCAGCGAGACGTGGACGCCCGGATTCCGCCGCTGGAACTCGCCCAGGAGGAGCGGCACGACGATCGCGGCGGGCCCCGTCGAGGCGCCGAGCTTCAGCTCGCCGGCGAGCGCTCCCTCGCCCTCGCCGCCGACGTCCTCGAGCACCTGCTCCTCGAGCGCGAGCAGACGCTGCGCGCCGCGGTAGAGGCGGAGCCCTGCCTCTGTCGGCTCGACCCGGCGGCCCGAGCGGTCGAGGAGCTTCGTGCCGAGGCGCTTCTCGAGCGACCGGACCTGGAGGCTGACGGCGGGCTGCGTCACGCCGAGGCGCTCGGCGGCGAGCGAGAAGCTCCGCCGCTCCACGACCTCGCAGAACGCTGCGAGCTGGCGCGTGTCCATAAGCACAGCTTATCCAGCGGAGGACGTGCCAAGCTGACGGGCGATGGCCGCCGATCCGCAGGAGCCGCTGGCCGAGCGCTACACGAGGCTGGCGATGGAGACCGGCCGCAGGCCCCGCGTCGACGTCGCCCTGCGGGTGCTCGACCTCGCGATCGCGGGAACCGCGCTGGTGCTCCTGCTCCCCGATCGCGCTCCTGATCGCAGTCGTCGTGCTCGCCACGTCCGGCCGGCCGCTGCTCTACGGCGGCGAGCGGGTCGGCCGGTACGGGCACGTCTTCCGGATGCGGAAGTTCCGCACGCTGCGGCCCGACGCCGAGAGCCGCCTCGGCCCGTACTACGGCGCCGAGCTCGACGAGCGGACTCCGACGGAGGTGACGCGCGTCGGCCGGTGGCTCCGCGCCTCGCAGCTCGACGAGGTGCCGCAGCTCTGGAACGTGCTCCGCGGCGACATGTCCGTCGTCGGGCCGCGCCCGATCCGGCCCGCGCTTCTTCGAGGAGCTCTGCGAGGAGATCCCGATGTACTGGCAGCGGCTGGTCGTGCGGCCCGGCCTGACGGGCTTCGCCCAGACGCGGATGGGCCGCGAGCCGTCGTGGAGCGAGAAGCTCGCGCACGACCTCGAGTGGATCGCCGACCGCTCCGCCGGCCTCTACCTCCGCATCGTCGCAGCGACCGCCTGGCGCGTGCTGCGCCAGTCCGTCCGCGGGCTGGTCGGATCCCGGACGTAGACTGGCGCCCCATGTGCGGGATCTGCGGTATCGCGGCCCGCGAGGGCGCCGACCCGGGCCGGCTCGCGGCGATGAGCGCGACGCTCGTCCACCGAGGGCCCGACTCGGACGGCACCTGGCTGGACGGCCCCGTCGGGCTCGCGGCGCGGCGGCTCTCGATCATCGACCTCGAGACCGGCGACCAGCCGCTCACGAACGAGGACGGCTCCGTCGTCGTCGTCCAGAACGGCGAGCTCTACAACTACCGCGAGCTGCGCGCCGAGCTCGAGTCACAGGGCCATCGCTTCCGCACGCATGGCGACACCGAGGTGCTCGCGCACCTCTACGAGCAGCACGGCGAGCGCTTCGCCGAGCGCCTGCGCGGGATG
This sequence comes from uncultured Gaiellaceae bacterium, assembly GCA_963808915.1. Lineage (GTDB taxonomy): Bacteria > Actinomycetota > Thermoleophilia > Gaiellales > Gaiellaceae > CAVTBT01. The sequence goes on from CAWEHJ010000004.1 coordinate 600,966, forward strand.
TTCGCCGCCGCGATCTGGGACGCGCGGGAGCGGAAGCTCGTCCTCGCACGCGACCGGTTCGGGATCAAGCCGCTCTACTACCGGGCGGCGGCGCGGTGGGCTCGAGTTCGCCTCCGAGCTGCGCGCTCTGCCGCGCGGGGAGGTCGATCTCGACGCGCTGGAGGCCTTCCTCGCGTTCAACTCCGTGCCGGCGCCGCTCTCGATCCTCGGCGGGGACCCGCAAGCTCCCGCCCGGGCACCTGCTCGTCTGGGAGGGTGGCGAGCCACGCCTCGAGCGCTTCGCGCGACCTGCCCCGGTCGCGGCCGACGCCGTCAGGCGTGAGCCGGCCGAGGAACTGGCGGCCGAGCTGCGCGACCGGCTCCGCGACTCGGTGCGGGCTCATCTCGTCGCGGACGTGCCGGTCGGAGTGCTCCTCTCCGGCGGGGTCGACTCGGCGTTGCTCGCGGCGTTCGCGGCCGAGGCGTCGAGCGAGCCCGTGCGGACGTTCACGATCGGCTTCCGCGAACGCTCGTACGACGAGACGACGGACGCGCGGCGCGTCGCCGAGCGCTACGGGACCGACCACCGCGACCTGATCCTCGAGCCGGACGCGGCGCTGCTTCTGCCGGCGCTGGCGGAGGCGTTCGACGAGCCGTTCGCCGACTCGTCCGCGCTGCCGACCTACCTCGTCTCCGAGCTCGCGGCGCGTGACGTCAAGGTGGCTCTGTCCGGCGAGGGCGGAGACGAGCTCTTCGGCGGCTACGAGACCTACTCGGCCGACCTGCTCGCGCAGCGAGCCGGCTTCGTCGCACGGCTCGCCAGGCCGCTCGTGGAGCGCCTCCCCGTCTCGACGGCGAAGGCGAGCTTCGACTACAAGGCGAAGCGCTTCGTCCGGGCCGCGCACCTGCCGCCGCTCGAGCGCCACCACGGCTGGAAGGAGATCTTCTCGCCGGCGGCCCGAGCGGAGCTGACGGGACGAGGGTCGGGCTTCGATCCTGTCGACGGGCTGCGGGCACGGTACGCCGAGACCGAGGGCGCCGACCTGCTCGCGCGCCTGCAGGACGTCGACCTCGGCACCTATCTCGTCGACGACCTGCTCGTCAAGACCGACCGGGCCTCGATGGCGCACTCGCTCGAGGCGCGCGTGCCCTTCCTCGACACGGCCGTCTCCGACCTGGCGTTGGCCCTGCCGACGCGGCTCAAAGTCCGTGGCCTGCGCAAGAAGGTGCTGCTCCGCAAGGCGGCGGAGCCCCTACTGCCGAGCGAGATCGTGCGCGGCCGCAAGCGGGGCTTCTCGATCCCCGCCGCAGCCTGGCTCCGCGGCGAGCTGGAGCCGTTCGCCCGCGACGTCCTCTCCGCGGACACGATCGGGCGACAGGGCTTCTTCCGCCCGGCCGCCGTGACGCGCCTGCTCGACGACCACGTCGCGGGGCGCGAGGACCTGAGCCGCCAGCTCTGGGGCCTACTGGCGTTCACGCTCTGGCACGAGCGGCACCTCGAGCGCGTCCCCGGCCCCGTCCGCGGGCTGCCGGCTGCGGAGCTCGTCGGCGCCTGATGAAAGTGTGGGTGGACATGACCGCGAGCGCGCATGTGCTCGTCTTCCGGCCGCTGATCCGGCTCCTGCGCGAGCGGGGCGACGAGGTGGAGATCACCGCGCGCGACTACGCGCAGACGCTCGAGCTGCTCGAGCTGCACGGGCTCGAGGCGACGGTGCTCGGCCGGCACGGCGGCCGCTCGCGGCTCGGCAAGGCACGCGCGCTCAGCTCGCGGCTCGGCGAGCTGCGCCGTTGGGCCAAGGGCCGCGACTTCGACGTCGCGCTCGCCCACGGCTCGCACGAGCTGACGATCACGGCGCGACGCCTCGGCATCCCGTCCTCGACGACCTTCGACTACGAGTGGGCGTGGCTGCAGCATCAGCTCGGCTGCCGCGCTGCGACCAGGGTCGTCGTCCCGGAATCGATCCCGTCCGAGCGCCTCGCCCGCTACGGCGCGGTGCCGCCGAAGCTGCTCCAGTACCAAGGCCTGAAGGAGGAGTACTACCTCGCCGATTTCGAGCCCGACCCCACGGTTCTCGACGAGCTCGGCGTCGATCGCGCCCGGGTCGTGGTCGTCCTGCGCCCACCCCCGGACGTGTCGCTCTACCACCGGCACTCGAACCCTCTCTTCCCGCTGGTGCTGGAGCACCTCGGGCGGAACGACGGCGTGCACGCCGTCGTGATCCCGCGCACGGCGGATCAGCACCGGTACGTGGCCGGTCTCGCCCTGCCCTCGGTGATCGTCCCCGAGCACGCGATCGACGCGCAGAGCCTGATCGCGCTCGCCGACCTCGTCGTCTCGGCGGGCGGGACGATGAACCGCGAGGCCGTCGCGCTCGGCGTGCCCGTCTACACGACGTACGGCGGCAGGCTCGGCGGTGTCGACGAGTGGCTGATCCGCGAGGGGCGGCTCGTGCCGCTGACCGACCCGCGGGCGATCGAGCTGGGCAAACGCCGGGGCGACGCAGGCACGCGCACACGCCGTGACCCCGGCGGGATGCTGGATCTCTTGTTATCCGCCTGCGAATCCGGGTAACGAAGTCCCTGGGGCGCCGCAGGCGTGGAGAACCGCCGGGCGGCGCGCAGCGACAGGAAGGGGAGATCTGGTGAAACGGCTGGCAACACTGTTCGTCCCGATCGCGCTGGTCTGCGGCGTGCTCGTCGCGGCCTCGGCGGCCGGCGGCGACAAGAAAGCGGGCTTCCACACGCTCGACGCCGGCGATGCTCACGGGCGTCAACGGCTCGACGGTGAAGCCGATCATCTCGGTCGGCGACAAGCTCGGCAGCGGGTACATGTTCGAGTCGATCCCCGACGGCATCTCGGTCGGGAAGGTGAACGGCAAGGGCACGTTCGACATCTACGTCAACCACGAGCTCTCGCACGTGCCGTTCGGCAACCCGGCGGGACGCCGCCCCAGACGCGCGCCGACGCGACGAACTCGATTCTGAGCAGTCTGCGCCTGCACCAGAAGAGCGCGGGCGTGCTCAAGGGCTCGTACGTGATCCCGTCGAGCGCGGGCTACCAGCGCTTCTGCTCGAACTTCGCGGTCGGCAAGGCGCAGGGCTTCGACCGCGACCTGATCCTCACGAACGAGGAGGCGCGTGACGTCGTGCTGCGGCAGGAGGACTCCTGGCATGGCCCGAACACGCCCCGGGTGCCGGCGGCGGCGTGCAGCTGACCGAGCCGAACTCCGAGCAGGCCGGGCGTCGCCGTCGCCTACGACGTCAAGAGCGGCGCCTACAAGTCGATCTACAGCATGGGCCGCTCGAACCACGAGAACGAGCTGGCAGTGTCCGGCTACGGCCACCCGGTCGTGTTCACGGGTGACGACACGTTCGATGCTCCGGCGTCGCAGCTCTACATGCTCAGCGCGAAGAGCGGTTCGGACTTCTGGAACGACGACGGCACCCTGTACGTCTTCGTCTCGGACACTCGCTACGGTCAACGACTACGGCGACCTGACGACGGCGGCGCCGTCGGTGACGGGTCACTGGCTCGAGGTGCCGGAGGCGATCGCGAAGGGCAAGATCAACGGGCACGAGGTCACGTCGGCCGACTTCCCCGGGTACCCGGCTCCGCCGAGCACGGCGATCCCGAACGGCCCGCAGTGGGTGCTGGAGTACTGGAGCCAGAACATCGCGCATGCCTTCCAGTTCATCCGCATCGAGGACCTCGCTCTACGACCGCGCGAACGGCAAGGTCCTCTACTTCGCCGACACCGGCGAGCCGCGAGCGAAGCCCGACGTCGCGACCGGCGTCCTCAAGCGCGACGCGACGGGCGGCGGGCCGTACATGAACGGCCGGCTCTTCAAGCTCGCACTCGGTGCGAAGGAGACCGACGGGGCCGACGTTGTCGATCCTGCCCGGTGCCAACTTCGACGACAACGGCTACAACAGCGCGGCCTCGCCGCACCAGCCGGACAACGTCGAGACGACGGCCACCGGCATCTACTTCACGGAGGATCCCGGCAGCCACAACTCGCAGCCGACCTTCGCAGGCGCGACGAACGCGCGCGTCTGGAAGTACAGCTTCGCCGAGCCGCACGGGCCGACTGTCGTCGCCGAGGTCGACCAGCTGACCGCCCAGAGCGGGATCACGAACAAGGGCGCGTGGGAGTCGAGCGGCATCGTCGACGTCTCCCGGATCTTCGGGCCCGGCTCGTTCCTGATCGACGTCCAGGCGCACGGCTGGGAGCTCCCCGGAACGATCCCGAGCAACGACGCGAACATCGTGCCCAAGCGCGAGCGCGGCCAGCTCCTGCTGCTGAAGGTGAGGGGCGAGACAGCCGCCGCCTCCACGAACAACGGCAAGGGGAAGGGCAAGAAGAAGTAGCGCTAGACGCTCTCGGTGGCGGAGGCGGCCTCGGCCGTCCCCGCCACCGGGGCCGTCGCCCCGTTCCGCTTCGGCTCGCGCACGATCGCCGCGAGCCGGCCGACGAGGTCGAGCGTCGAGCCCGCCTCGACGAGCCGGCCCAGCTCGACCAGCTCGGAGTCGAGCCAGGCGGCGTCGATCTCCGGCCGGGTGACCGTGAGGATCGCGGGGTGGGCCGTCGGCGCGACCTCCTCGCCCGACGTCCAGAGCTCCTCGTGCAGCTTCTCGCCCGGTCGGGCGCCGATGATGTCGATCCGGATGTCGCGCCCCGGCTCACGCCCGGAGAGCCGGATCATGCTCTCGGCGAGCTCCATGATCCGCACCGGCTCGCCCATGTCGAGCACGAAGACCTGCCCGCGACCGCCGATCGCGCCCGCCTGGACGACGAGCGAGACCGCTTCCGGGATCGTCATGAAGTAGCGCGTCATCTCGGGATGGGTGACCGTGACCGGCCCGCCGGCGGCGATCTGGCGGCGGAAGATCGGGATCACGCTGCCGGAGGAGCCGAGCACGTTGCCGAAGCGGACCGCGACGAAGCGGGTGGCGACGTCGGAGCGGTGCCCGAGCGCCTCGACGATCCACTCGCAGATCGCCTTGGACTGGCCCATCACCGTCTTCGGGTTGACGGCCTTGTCCGTCGAGACGAGGACGAAGCGCTCGGCGCCGTGCTCGACCGCGATCTGCGCCAGCGTCCGGGTGGCGAGCGTGTTGTTGCGGACGGCCTCGACGGGGTTCGCCTCCATCAGCGGCACGTGCTTGTACGCGGCGGCGTGGAAGACGACCCGCGGCGCGTAGCTCTCGAAGATCTGGTGCATCTTGGCGGCGTTCTTCACGTCGGCCAGCACCGGGATCACGGCCGGGAACCTGCGCGCGTCGACGAGCTCGCGCTCGATCTCGAACAGGGCCGGCTCGGAGTGGTCGACCAGCACGAGCCGACCGGGCCTGGCGCGCTCGATCTGGCGGCAGAGCTCGGCGCCGATCGAGCCGCCGGCGCCGGTGACGAGCACCGTCGCGCCGGCGAGGTACCCGGAGATGGCGGCCACGTCGACCTCGACCGGCTCGCGGCCGAGCACGTCCTCGACCTCGACCGGGCGGATCTGCCCCGCGAGCTCGAAGTCCCCGGCGATCAGCTCGTGCAGGGCAGGCAGCGTCTTCACCGGGCACGTTCGCGCGCCGCGCGATCTCGACCACGCGCTGGCGGTACTCGCCCGTCGCCGAGGGGACGGCGATCAGGAGCTCGTCGGGCCGGCGGTCGCGGAGCAGATGGGCGAGCTCGTCGGTCGTGCCGAGCACGCGGATCCCGTGCAGGCGGAGGTTCTTCTTGCGCGGGTCGTCGTCGACGAGGCCGATCGGCGTGTAGCCGTAGGCAGGGTTCCGCTGCATCTCCTTCAGGATCAGCTGCGCCGCGTCGCCGGCGCCGACGACGATCACCTCCTTGCCGCGCGCGACGATCCGCCCGGGTGTCGGCCGCTCGATCAGCGAGCGCGCCAGCAGGCGTGTGCCGGCGACGAACGCCATGCAGAGGAGCAGGTCGATGATCCAGATCCCGCGCGGCACCGCCGCCTTGTGGATCTCGAAGAGCTCGAAGACGAGGAAGGCGGCGCCCGAGGCGGCGAGCACGCCGCGCACTGCGCCCCACATGTCCCGCGTCGACACGTACCGCCACCAGCGGTTGTAGAAGCCGAACCCGGCGAAGACGGGCAGCTTGATCGCCACCACGAGCAGGACGATGTCCCAGTCCAGATAGCGGTCGTAGAAGACCGGGCGCGGCCCGTCGAAGCGGACGTACCAGGAGGCGAGCCAGGCGAGGGCGACGATCGCAGCGTCCGCGGCCACCTGCCAGAGGCGGTGGCGCGTCAGCGGCAGCCTCATCGAGCAGTCGCCACGCCGGCGGCGGCGAGGACCGTCTCGACGACGCGCTCCTGCACGTCGGACCCGATCCCCGCCCACATCGGCAGCGCGAGGTTCTCGGCGGACGCACGATCCGTCTCAGGCAGCGCGCCCGTCTCGAGGCCCAGGTCCAGCATCGCCGGCTGGAGGTGGGTCGGCGTCGTGTAGTAGGCGGCCGACGAGATCCCGGCCTCCTGCAGCCCGGCGGCGATCCGCTCGCGGTCGGTCGTGCGCACGACGTACATGTGGTAGACGTGGCCCGGCTCGTCGGCCGGCAGCTCGACCGCGTCGCCGAGGCCGAGCTCGGCGTAGCGCCCGGCAGCTTCGCGCCTGGCCGCGTTCCAGCCCGCGAGCTCGGGCAGGAAGACCCGCAGCGCGGCCGCCTGGATCGCGTCGAGACGCGAGTTCGTCCCGACGAGCTCGAAGTGCTTCTTGTCGAGCGAGCCGTGGAAGCGGAGCATTCGCACGCGGTCGGCCACCGCGTCGTCCGTGCACGCGACGAGGCCGCCGTCGCCCAGGGCGAAGAGGTTCTTGGTCGGGAAGAAGCTGTAGGTCGAGCAGACGCCGGTGGTGCCGGTGCCGGCGGCGCCGAAGGCCTGTGCGGCGTCCTCGATCAACGGCGGCCCGAGCGCGGCCAGCTCGGCGAGCGGCGCGGGCCGGCCGAAGAGGTGGACGGGCATGATCGCCTTCGTCCGCGGTGTGATCCTCGCGGCCGACGTCCTCGGGGTCGAGGTTCATCGTCTGCGGGTCGATGTCGGCGAAGACCGGAGTCGCGCCGACGCGGGCGATCGACTCGGCCGTCGCATAGAACGTGAACGAGGGGCAGATCACCTCGTCGCCGCGGCCGATCCCCATCGCCTCGAGCGAGAGGACGAGCGCGTCGGTGCCGTTCGCGACGCCGATCGCGTGCGGCGTGCCGATGTAGGCCGCCGCCTCCTCCTCGAAGGCCTGCACCTCGGGGCCGAAGATGAAGCGGCCCGACTCGAGCACGTCGGCGAAGCGCTGCTTCAGCTCGGGGATGAGCGGCGCGTACTGCGCCTTCACGTCGACGAGCGGGATCACGACCGGTCGAGTGTACCGGCGCGCCGGGCTAGTCCAGCTCTGGGTTGGACGCGACGGCGGCGGCGCGACGGCGGCGCACGAAGCGCCACGCCAGATACGCGACCGCAGCCACGACCAGCACTCCGACCACCACGTCGACATACCCGAACGCGTGGTGGAAGCGCTCCCAGTTCGCGCCGAGTGCCCAGCCGATCGCTGCGAGCGGGAAGCACCAGAGCGCGGAGCCGATCAGCGTCAGGACCGTGTAGCGCCCGAACGGCATCCGGAAGACACCGGCCGGGATCGAGACGAAGGAGCGCGCGACCGGCGTGATCCGCCCGACGAGCACCGCCCAGTCGTCCCAGCGGTCGAACCAGCGCTCGGCCCGTTCGAGCTTCTCCGGGCTCAGGTGCAGCCAGCGGCCGTGCCGCTCGAGGTACGGGCGGCCCGCGGCCGCGCCGATCCACCAGCCGAGCATGGCTCCGACGAGGTAGCCGAGCGTCCCGGCGAGCGCCATCGCCAGGTACGCGGGGAAGCCGTAGGCGATCTCGGCGCCGAAGAGCGTCACGGTCTGCCCCGCGAACGCGCCGGCGGCGACCGCGCCCGCGTAGACCATCACGGCCTCGCTCGCCGCCGGGAAGACGGCATCGATCAGCATCAGCCCGAAGACGGCGTAGAGCCCGTAGTCGCCGATCGCGTTCGTCAGGTGCTCGGTCAGCGTGCTGATGATCGCGGCGACGGGCACGCGCGGGAGGGTAGCTGGGGCTAGCCGGAGGTGGGCTTGCGCTTCGGCTGCTTCAGCGGGGCCGCGCGGAGCACCGAGAAGGGCCGGGTCAGCTCGACCGTGCCGAGCTCGTTCTTCGCCTGCACGCGCAGGACGTAGCCGCCGCCGAACGCGAACCGGCGGCCGCCGAACGTGCGTCCGTCCCAGGCAAAGGTCGTCCGGCCGACGCCGACGCGCCCACGCAGGAGCCGTGCGACCGGCACACCCGCATGCGTCTCGACGGTCACGTTCACCGTCGCGGGACGGGAGACGCCGACGCCCGCGCGCAGCCGCTTGTGCCCGCCCGCGCGCACGACGAGCCGCGCCGGCGTCAGCCGCAACGTCGAGAGCGTGTTGTTGACCCGAAACGCCTGGGTCGTCTCGGAGGTCTCCCCCTGGTCGTCGGCGGCCTGGACGGTCAGCTTCCAGCGGCCCTCGGCCGGCTCGGCCGCCGCCGCGGCGGCGGCGCCCGGTGCGACCGGCGGCGGGAAGGGCACCGAGTAGCGGCCGGGCTGGCGGGCCAGCGACTCCGTCCACGCGGCCGTCCCGTCGGGAGCGGTCAGCGTCGCCGTCACGGTCGAGGGCCGGACGACCTTGTACGCGAGCTTCTGGCTCTCGGCCACGCCGTCCCCGTTCGGCGAGAGCACGGCCTGCTTCGGCGTCGGCGCGTAGACCCCGTAGTACTGGAGCATCAGGGAGCTGGCGATCGGCCGCTCGCCGTAGCTGTCGGAGGGGCGGTTCAGCAGCTTCCCCTCGAACGCGAGCGTCGACGAGCCGCCGGTGTCGAGCGACGACGCGCGAACGGCGCCGAGGCGGACCATCGTCTGGGCGAGCTCGAAGTTCGTCATCCCGACGCTGTAACCGGGTCGCCGGCCGTCGGAGACGACGAGCAGGATCCGCCCGTCCGCGAGCTGCCCGATCGCCGTGCGCGGGTTCCGCGGCAGCAGCTGCTGGGGGCTGAAGTCCTCGAGCGAGCGGAAGACGGCGGCGCCGTCGCGGACGAGCAGCGGCCCGCCGCCGACGGCGTTCGAGACGCCGTCCCAGCTCGGCCGGAAGATCAGCCGGATCGTCACCCACGAGCCGAGCGGTGCCTCCTCGGTCAGCTTCTGCGCGGCCGTGCCGCGGGCGACCAGCACGGCGCCTGCGGGCGGGATCGCGGTCCTGCCGCCGTTCTTGACGTCGACGACCTGTCCCTGGAGGTCGGTGTTGGGCGTCGCGGGCGGGAAGGCGTCCAGCACTGCCTCGACGCTGCCGGGCTGGGCCGGCGTCGCCCGGCCCCAGGTCGGCGTGTAGAGCGCGATTCCGTTCGCTGCCGGCACCTGGTTGAAGGCGGTCAGGGAGCGGCGCTGGCCGAAGCCGCGCCACGTGGAGAAGAACTCGATCCGCCGGACGTCGAGCGTGCCGTCGTCGGTGACGCCGACGCTCGAGCGGCCGCCGTGCGGCGTCGCGGCGAGCACGTCGTCGCGCAGGAAGATGCCGCTCGGATGCCCGTTGGCCCACTGGAAGAGGTCGGCGTTGATCCCGACGCTCGTCGCGCTCGAGGCGGTGCGCTTCTCCATCGAGGTCACCGTCTCGCGGCCCTCGACCGTCTCGTTCGAGAGCACGGGCCGCAGGCCGTAGAGGCCGCCGGGCTTCGGGCCGGTGACGACGTGCAGCGCGACCGGGCCGTGCGGCGTGAACTGCACCGCGCGCTGATAGGTGACGCCGGGCATCAGCGGCACACCCTGTGCAGCAGCCGGCGCGGCGAGTGCCAGCGCCAGGAACCCTCCGATGACAACCCTCCGAACCACGACCCCGGCCGAGGCTACCTGAGCCGTCGGCGCCTGTTTGCAGGGTTTTACGGAATCCGTACAGCGGCCGTCGTCAGTTCCAGACCTTGACGTCGCGGTAGAGCGTGTCGCGCTGCACGGGGATCTTGCCCAGCGAGCGGATCAGGTGCACGAGCTCCTCCGTCGACGTGCGGTGCGTCGTGCCGGCGGCCGAGACGACGTTCTCCTCGATCATCACCGAGCCCATGTCGTCGGCGCCGAAGCCGAGCGCGACCTGGCCGATCTTCATCCCCTGCGTCACCCACGACGACTGGATGTGGTCGACGTTGTCGAGGTAGATGCGCGAGACGGCCTGCGTGAGCAGGTAGTCGAACGAGGTCGGCATCGTCTCGCGCGGCACCTGCGCGCCGAGCCGGTTGCCGTCGTCCTGGAACGTCCACGAGATGAAGGCGCGGAAGCCGTGCGTCTCGTCCTGGAGCTCGCGGATCCGCCGCATGTGCTCGACCCGCTCCTCGAGCGTCTCGACGTGGCCGTACATCATCGTCGCCGTCGTCGACATGCCGAGCCGGTGCGCGTGCGCGCATGACGTCGAGCCACTCGTCGACGTCGTCTTCTTCGGCGCGATGATCTCGCGCACGCGGTCGACGAGGATCTCGGCGCCGCCGCCGGGGAGCGAGTCGAGCCCCGCGTCGCGCAGGCGCGTGAGCGTCTCCGGGATCGTCAGCTTCGAGCGCCGCGCGATGTGCTGCACCTCGGGCGGCGAGAGCGCGTGCAGGTGGATCGGGTAGCGCGCCTTGATCGAGCGGAAGAGATCCTCGTAGTAGTCGACGCCGAGGTCGGGGTGGTGGCCGCCCTGCATGAGCAGGCCGGTGCCGCCGATCGCGAGCGTCTCCTCGATCTTCTTGAAGATGACCGGCTTCGGCAGCAGGTAGCCCTCGCGCGTGTCGCCGGGCGGCGGTAGAAGGCGCAGAAGTCGCAGTCCGTGTAGCAGACGTTCGTGTAGTTGAGGTTGCGGTCGACGATGAACGTGACGCGGTCGGGTCGGTCTTGCGCGGCTGCGCAGCTCGTTGGCGGCGCGGCCGACCGCGACGAGGTCGCGCGAGCGCGAGCAGCGTCGAGCGCGTCCTCGTCGGAGATCCGCTCGCCGTCGAGCGCCTTGTCGAGGACCTCCGCGACCGCGGCGAGCCGCTCGACTGCGCGCTCACGCACCGCGCCTCGTCGCGCGACGAAGCGGAGCTCCGGCACCTGGTCGAGCTCGCCCGACGTCGCGGGCGAGCTCGAGGAAGGTGTAGAGGCCGGCGCGCTCGCGCGGGCCGAAGCGGTAGCGGAGCTTCTCGAAGTAGCGCGCGAGGAAGCCGGCCGGATAGCCGTAGCGCTCGCTCGCCTCGCGCGCGAGCTGCTCCGGCTCGGCGCGCGCCAGCCGCACCGACGCGACGAGCGCGTCCTCGAGCTCGGCGAGCCCGTCGGCGACGGGCTCGGGCGCGGCCCAGACCGCGAACACCATCGGCAGCCCGGTCCGCTCGAGCCAGAGCCGGCCGAGGTCGTGGTGCGGCGTCGGGTCCTCGAACGCGCTGCTTGCAGCGCCGCGTCGCCGATCAGGAGCTTCGCGTCGGCCTCCTCGTCGAGCGGCACGTGCTCGGCGCTCGGGCAGCAGCACCTTCGTCAGCACGACCGACGTCGCGCTCTCGGGCGTCACCGCGACCGAGCGCACCCGCTCGAGCGGCATGCCGCGAGACGAGCTGGATCGAGTCGACGGCGCCCTCGGACGAGACGCAGAGCCGCGGCAGGAGCCGCAGCCGGTCGGCGTTCCGCGCGTACTCGATCGACGAGATCGGCGCGAGGTCGATCTCGCCGGCGAGCAGCAGCCGGTTGAGCTCGGTCGGCACGCCGGTCACCTCCTCGACGTCGGCGTCGAGCCGGTAGAAGACCGGCGCCATGTTCACGTAGGAGATGCGGCCGAGCCGGATCACGTCAGCGTCACCAACGCGGAGCTCGTTGTAGAGCGTGTCGCGCTGCACGGGGATGCGGCCGGCCTCGCGCACGAAGCGGACGAGCTCGTCGATCTTCTGCTCGGTCTCGGTGCGCGCGCCGGCGGCGTGGAAGATCTCCTCGCGCACGACCGTGCCCTGGACGTCGTTCGCGCCGAAGTGGAGCGCGACGGCCGCCAGCGGCATGCCCATCATGATCCAGTAGGCCTTGATGTTCGGGACGTTGTCGAGCATCAGGCGCGAGACGGCGATCATCTTCAGGTCGTCGGCGCCGGTCGTGTGCCGGCAGCCGCGCCGCTCGAAGACGGTGTTCTCGGGATGGAACGCGAGCGGGATGAAGGCGAGGAAGCCGCCGGTCTCGTCCTGCTGCTCGCGCAGGCGCAGCAGGTGGTCGACGCGCTCCTCGTAGGTCTCGACGTGGCCGTAGAGCATCGTGCAGTGCGTCGGGATCCCGAGCCGGTGCGCGGTGTCGTGGACGTGGAACCAGACGTCCGGGTGCTCCTTGCCGGGCGCGACGAGCCTGCGCACGCGGTCGGCGAAGATCTCGGCGCCGCCGCCCGGGCAGCGAGCCGAGCCCGGCGTCCTTCAGCTCGCGCAGCACCTGCTCGTGCGTGAGCCCGGAGAGCGTCGTCATGTGGTGGATCTCGCACGCCGTGTAGCAGCTTGAGGTGCACGTCGGGCAGTCGCCTCGTGCAGCGCGCGCGATCGTGTCGACGTAGAAGTCGAAGCCGACGTGCGGGTTCTCGCCGTTGACCATGTGGATCTCGGTGAACCCGGTCAGCTCGCGCTGGCGCGAGCGCGTCGTCGACGAGCTCGTCGGCCGTGATCGTGTACGCGTCGCTCCTGCTTCTGCGTCGTCGCGAACGCGCAGAACTTGCACTTCACGCGGCAGACGTTCGTCTGGTTCAGGTAGAGGTTCTGGACGAAGTAGACCTCGTCCGTGCCGCCGCGGAGCGCGGCGCGCGAGGTCGGCGAGCTCGCCGAGCGCGAGCAGGTCGTCCGACTCGAGCAGCGTGAGGCCGTCCTCGAGGTCGAGCCGCTCGCCCGCCTCGACCTTCTCGCGGATCGCGCTCGAGCGTGGACGTGCTGGTCGAGGACTGCCACTGCTCAGCGTCTCCTCGGTCGACGACGGCGTGGGTGAGTGCCTCGAGCTCCTCGCGGCGGCCTGCGCCGTCGAGGCTCGCCCTCGCTCTCCTAGCGTAGTCGAGCGCGACCTCGCGCGACTGCGCTCGAGCGCGCCGGTCGCGCGCGACGCGGAGCGAGCGCGCCGTCGAGCGGCCCGCCGGCGAGCGCGCGCGCGCACGACCTCGTCCTCGCGCGCGGCGAGGAGGAGCGGCAGCGTCGGCGTGCCCTCGCGCAGGTCGGTGCCGGCGATCTTGCCCGTCTCGATCGTCTCGCCGGCGCAGTCGAGGATGTCGTCGGCGATCTGGAACGCGATCCCGAGCGCGAGCCCGAACTCGCCGCGTGCCGCCGCCGAGCAGGCAGGCCGCCTCGAAGAGCTTCCCGGTCTTGAGCGCGCAGCGCTCGAGGTAGCCCTCGACGGCGTGTCGGGGTCGTGGCGCTGGCGCCGCTGCAGCGCCTCGCCGCGCGCGAGCGCGAGGGAGGCGTCGGCGAGGACGCCGACCGCGCCGAGGTCGCCCGCGGCGGCGAGCTCGGCGAAGGCGCGCGCGAAGAGGTAGTCGCCGGCCGCGCGCGCGGCGTCGGCGCCGTGCTCCGTCCAGGCGGCGCGCGGCCGCGGCGGAACGCGCGCGCCGTCGATCAGGTCGTCGTGGACGAGCGTCGCCATGTGGACGAGCTCGACGGCGACGCCCGCCGCGAGCGGCGGCTCGCGCTCCGTCGGCGACGAGAGGAACACGAGCAGCGGCCGCAGCCGCTTGCCGCCGGCGGCGAGCGCGTCGGCGCCGACGGCGCGCGACGACGCCCGGGTGGCTGGCGACGGCGCTCGCGAGCCGCTCCTCGAGCTCGTCGAGGTACGCGTCCAGGCCGGGAGTCGCGCGGACGGCCTCGAGCGCGCTCATGCGGCGCTCCCCGACGTGCAGCGCGACGATGCCGCCGGCGAGCAGCCGGAAGCGGACGCTCGCCGAAGCCGGCGCGCTCGATCAGCGCCGCGAGGTCCTCCGGGCCCGGGGAAGCGGCGCACGCTCGCCGGCAGGTACGTGTACGCCTTGCCGCCCGGGGAGCACCTTGCCGAGCGAGCGGGACGAGCACGTCGAACCAGAGCCGGAAGAACGGCCGCAGCGGCCCGCGCGGCCGCGTGATCTCGAGCACGCCGAGCCGCCCGCCGGGCTGCAAGCACGCGCCGCAGCTCGCGCAGGCCCGCCTCGAGGTCGTCGACGTTGCGGACGCCGAAGCCGACGGTGGCCGACGTCGAAGCTCGCGTCCTCGAACGGCAGCGCGAGCAGGTCGCCCTGCACCCACTCGATCGCGTCCGACTTGCGGCGGGCGCGCTCGAGCATCGCGCTCGGAGAAGTCGAGGCCGACGACCTCGCCCGCACCCGCGCGCTCGGCGGCGAGCGCGAGGTCGCCGGTGCCGCAACAGGCGTCGAGCACGCGGTCGCCGGGCCGCACGGTCGCCTCGGCCGTGAGCCGCCGCCAGCGCCGGTCGAGGCCCATCGTCATCACGCGGTTCATCACGTCGTAGACCGGCGCGATCCGGTCGAACATCGTCCGCACGCCCTCGGGCGGCAGCGTGCCCGACTCGTGCGTCACTGCGCCCCACCTGCCGGAGAGCGCGTGCTCGAGGCCGAGCTGGTCGAGGCAGCGCGCGACGACGAAGTCGACGAGGTCGCCGACCGACTGCGGCCGGTGGTAGAAGCCCGGCGCGGCGAAGAGGATCACCGCGCCCGCCTCGTGCAGCGTCGCAGGCCGCGAAGGTGGATCGACGAGAGCGGCGTCTCGCGCGGCACGAGCACGAGCGTCCGCCGCTCCTTCAGCGCGACCGAGGCGGCGCGGTGGATCAGGTTCGCCATCGCGCCCGTCGCGAGCGTGCCGACGGTGGACATCGAGCACGGGCAGATGACGTAGGCGTCGACCTTCGCCGAGCCGCTCGCGTACGGGCGACGTGTAGTCGTTCGACGCCGTAGACGGTGACGCCGTCCCGACCGCCGACGAAGCGCTCGAGCGTCTCCTCCCGCGCGAGCGCCGGCTCGCCGTAGAGCTCGGTCGCGAGCACCTCACGCCGGCCGCCGATGCCGCGATCCCGACCTCGCACCCCGCGCCGGCGAGCGCCTCGAGGAGGCGGGCCGCATATGGGGCGCCGGAGGCGCCCAGTGATGCCGAGGAAGACGCGCATGGCGCGTCCTAGGCTACTTCTCGCCCTTGGACGCTGCGAGGAACGTGCCGATCGCCTTCAGGTTCTCCTCGCCGAGACCGAGGAACGGCGGCATCACCTGGTTGCCGAACTGGGCCGGGTTGCCGACGTAGCGCTGGAAGTACGCGACGTCCTTGCCCGCGTCGCGCCGATGCTCGACAGGTCGGGCGCGCCGACGTTGGAGATGCCCGTGCCCAGGTAGGTGTGGCAGTTCTGGCAGCCGGCCTGCGCGAACAGCTTCGCGCCCTTCAGGGCGAGCTCGTCGTCCTCGAAGCCCTGTTTCTGCGCCCACTCGGGAACCCGCAGCACGTTCTCCGCCGGGAGCGACTCCTTGGCCGTCGCGCCCTTGTAGGTGAGCACGCCCATCGAGAGCACGGTCAGGATCGCCGCGACGAGCGCGACGGGCCGGCGCAGGAGCCGCCGCTCGCGACGGATGTCGACGAACGGCAGCGCGAGGAGCAGCACGAGCGCGATCGTGGGGATGCCGACGGTGCCGAGGACGACCGTCTCCGGCCACTTGAAGATCCGGAGGAGATAGAAGAGGAAGTAGAAGAACCAGTCGGGCCGGGGCACGAAGCTCGTCGTGCCCGGGTCGGCCTCGTCGGTGTAGCGCGGGCCGAGCCAGCCGACGTCCTCGGGCTTCTCGCCGGAGGTGTAGTACCAGACGCACGCGAGGCCGATGATCACGCTCACGACGACCAGGCTCATCACCGTGTCGTGGAACATCGCGTGCGGGAAGAAGGCCTTGCCCTCGCGGCTCGACGTCCTCCTTGTAGCGCTTCTGCTGGGCGCGTCGTTCCTGCAGGCCGCGGCTCGCCATTACCGGGGCTCCCCGCCGCGCGACGCCGGCCGCACGAGGCCTTCACGTCCGGTCGGCTTCGGCGTCGTCCGCTCGCGCCCGGCCGCCGTGCCCGACCACGGCGGCGACGTGACGCCGAGGCGGATCACGAGATACAGGTGCAGCGTGATCAGGGCGATGATCGCGCCCGGGACCAGCAGCATGTGGATCGCGTAGAACTTCGCCAGCGTGTCCTCGCCGATGTTGGCCCCTCCTTGCAGGAACTGGGCGAGGAACGGCCCCAGGAAGGGCGCAGTGCCGTTCAGGTTGATCCCGACGACCGTCGCCCAGTAGGCGGTCTGGTCGAACGGGAGCAGGTAGCCGGTGAAGCCCTCGAGCATCCCGAGCACGAGCAGGAGCACGCCGATGATCCAGTTCAGCTCGCGCGGGTACTTGTAGGCGCCGAAGAGGAAGACCCGCGCCATGTGGAAGAACATCAGGATGATGAAGACGCTCGCGCCCCACTTGTGCATGCCGCGCACGAGCCAGCCGAGCGTGACGTCGTTCGTGATGTGGACGACCGACTCGTAGGCGGTGTCCGGGTCGGGCCGGTAGTACATCGCGAGCACCACGCCCGTCACCGCCTGGACGATGAACGCGGTCAGGCTTGCCGAGCCGAGCGTCTGCATCCAGTTCGTGTCGCGCGGGACCTTGCGGAAGAGGAAGTACTTGATCCCGCCGACGAGCCCCGACCGCTCCTCGAGCCAGTCGAGCGGGTAGAGCAGCAGCGCGCTCACCTGCTGCTTGCGGGTCGGCGGGGCTATTTCGGCACCTCGATCGGGTAGAGCCAGGCCTCGATCCCGTCCACGTGGACGCCGGGAGTCGCGTGGCCGTACTTGGTCATGATCGCGTTCTTGCCGTCACCCTCGACGGTGCCGACGCTGAACGGGTCGCCGACCCAGAGGTTGCCGTCCTTGATCGAGAACTCGAGCCGGTCCATCGAGCGGACCGGCGGGCCTGCGATGCGGCGCCCCTCGGTGTCGTACTGGCCGCCGTGGCACGGGCAGCCGAAGCTCGCGGGCTGCACGGGCGTGAGGCTGACCGTCTTGTACTTCGTCCGGTCGCCGACCGGCGGGCCGTTCGGCTGCACGGGACAGCCGAGGTGGACGCAGCGGCTGAAGAGGATCGTGAAGCTGGGCTCGTCCCCGAGCATGCCGTTGTACCGGACGAACACGGTCCGGCGGGACACCTCGCCGAGCTTCGGGTCCTCGATGTACGTCGCCGTGACGAACTGCCCCTCCGGATAGTTCGAGATCGGACCGAGGTCGGCCTCCGGGATCTCCTGGTTCGTGAACGAGGGCAGCACGGCGAAGCCGAGCACCGGCAGGGTGACGAGGCCGCCGATCACCGCGCCGAGGCCGAGCGTCGAGATCTCGAGGAAGACGGAGCGCGGATAGGCCTCGAGCTCCCCGTCGGCGGCTGCGGGCTCGTCCTCGACGACGGCGGCGGGGCGGTCGGCGACCTCCCGTGTCTCGGGCTCGACCGCCGGAGCGGCGGCCATGTCGCGCGTGACGTCGCGCACCCAGAGGAAGCCGAAGACGAGTGTGATCGCGGCCCCGACGGCGACGACGGGCCAGCTGACCACGAGGCCGACGAGCACGCACGCGACGCCGATCGCGAAGCCGACCGGCCAGAGGCTCGGCGGGGGCAGATGCGGCTTCTCGTCGTGGTGCTGGCTCAACCCGGTGCTCCTCCCCGATTCAATCCGTCAGGGCTCGCGCCTGTCAACGACGTGTCAGCTGCCGCAAGCGCCCTTTCGCCGCGCCATTCTTACCCATCGGCTCCGCGGCCGTCCCGGGGATCCCGTACTCCTCCCAGCGGCGGCTGACGAGGGTGCGGATCTCGTCGCTCATGGCGATCGGCTCCGGCCACTCCCGGGCGCCCTCGGCCGGCGTCTTGGCGGTCGCGTCGATGCCGAGCTTGCCGCCGAAGAACTGCAGCGTCGGCGCGTGGTCGAGGTGATCCAGCGGCCCCTCGGCGATCACGACGTCGCGCTTCGGGTCGACGTTGGCGCCCACGGTGAAGAAGACCTCGGCGTAGTCGTGCACGTCCACGTCCTCGTCGACGACCACGATCGCCTTCGAGAGGCTGAGCATCCCGAGCCCCCAGATCGCGTGCATCACCTTGTGCGCGTGGCCCGGGAAGCGCTTGCGGATCGAGACGATCACACAGTTGTGGAAGGCACCGGCTACGGGGAGGTCGTAGTCGACGATCTCGGGCACGGTCATCCGGATCGCGGGCAGGAAGATCCGCTCGGTCGCCTTGCCGAGCCACGCGTCCTCCTGCGGCGGCCGGCCGACCACGATCGAGGGGTAGATCGCGTCGCGGCGCATCGTGATCGCGGAGAGACGGAAGATCGGGAACGGCTCGGCGGCGGTGTAGAAGCCGGTGTGGTCGCCGAACGGGCCCTCGATGCCCTCGTCGCCGACCGCGATCGTCCCCTCGAGGACGATCTCGGCGTTCGCCGGCACCTCGAGGTCGACGGTCTTGCAGCGGACGAGCTCGACGGGCTCGCCGCGCAGGAAGCCGGCCAGCATCAGCTCGTCGATGTGCTTCGGCAGCGGCGCGCTCGCCGAGTACGCGGTGATCGGGTCGAGGCCGAGGGCGACCGCGACGTCGATCGAGCCCTCCGACGCGAGGTAGTCGGCGCGGCCGTCCTTGTGCAGCTGCCAGTGCATGTAGGTCGAGCGGGCGTCGATCTTCTGCATCCGGTACATGCCGACGTTGCGGACGCCGCTCTGGGGGTCCTTCGTGATCACGGCCGGGAGGGTGATGAACGGGGCGGGATCGCCCGGCCAGCAGCGTTGGATCGGGAGGAGGTCGAGACTTGCGTCCTCGCCGGTGAGCACGACCTCCTGGCACGGACCGCGGCCGACGGTCTTCGGCAGCGAGTCGGCGATCGACTTCAGCTTCCGCAGGCCGCGCACCTTGTCGACGAGCCCCTGCGGCGGCTGCATCTCGAGCACGTCCTCGAGCTTGGCCGCGACGTCGTCGAGGCGCTCGACCCCGAACGCGAGGCACATGCGCCGCTCGGTGCCGAACTGGTTGATCAGGAGCGGGTGCCGCGAGCCTTTCGGGCGCTCGAAGAGCAGTGCGGGGCCACCGGCCTTCACGGTCCGGTCGACGATCTCCGTGATCTCGAGGTCCGGGTCGACCTCGGCGGAGACGCGAACGAGCTCGCCGGCGCGCTCGAGCAGGCGAATCCAGTCGCGGAGGTCGGAAGGCGGGGCCACCGCGGGTCAGTCTAAGGTCGCTAGTACGGACGCGGGCGGCGGGCGTGCCGGCGGTGGCTCGACCACTTCGAGAGCTCGCCGAGGGCGATCACGCCGATGAAGATCAGCCCGACGACCAGCATCCCGAGGATGACGTGCAGGCCCTCGGTGGCGGCGTCTGCGAGGTAGGGCACGGGGGCCAGCACGGGCGCGACTCTAGCGCAGCCGACGGGCGTGCGCAGCCAGCGCGCGCTCGACGGCGGCGTCTCCGGCGGCGTGCCGCGCGAGGCGCTCGAGCGGGGCCGGATCGCGCTCGTCGCGCAGGGCGGCCCGTGCCGATTCCAGGTCGCCCGAGCCGAGCAGCGCGGCCGTCGCCGCCCACGCCACGCCGTCACCGTCCACGTCGTCGGCCCGCGCCTGCGCGCAGAGCGAGATCAGCTCGGCGAGGTCGCGGACGGCGGCCACGTCCCCCGTCCCGGAGATGCGGACGAGGCCGTGCGCATAGAGGTAGTCGCCGAGCAGGAGAGCCGTGTCCGGGTCGGCGGGCGCGAAGAGCCGGGGCCGGGCGAAGTGGACGAGGTAGCCCTCGTAGATCGTCTCGACGCCGAGCGCATGCCCGGGCGGAGCCAGCGGCGAGAAGACCGGTTCGCGCTCGGGCTCGGCGCGCAGCGCGTCGGCCCAGAGCGGGCTCTCCGCGGCCGCGCCGGCGGCGAGCTCGCCCCAGAGGTCAGCTGCCGAGGACGTCCGCAACGGCCTCGACGGTCCGGTCCACGTCCTCCTCGGAGTGCGCGAGAGAGACGAACAGGCATTCGAACTGCGACGGCGCGACGTAGATCCCGCGCTCGAGCAGGCCGCGGAAGAGGAGCCCGTAGCGCTCGGTGTCGGCGCGCCCGGCGGCCTCGAAGTCCCGGACGGAGCCGTCCTCCGTCAGGAACAGGGTCGCCATCGCGCCGACTCGCTGGACGGTGCCGAACTCGCGCAGACCGTCCTCGAGCCGGGCGCCCAGTGCTTCGAGCCGCTCGTAGACGGCGTCGTCGCGCAGCCGCCGCAGCACGGAGATCCCGGCGGCGGTGGCGAGCGGGTTCCCGGAGAGGGTGCCGGCCTGGTAGACGCGACCGACCGGCGCGAGGTGGTCGAGCACGTCCGCGCGGCCGCCGAACGCGGCCAACGGCAGCCCGCCGCCGACGATCTTGCCGAGGACGGTCAGGTCGGGCAGGACCCCGAACCGCTCCTGCGCGCCGCCGCGCGCGACGCGGAAGCCGGTGATCACCTCGTCGAAGACGAGCAGCGCCCCGCTCGCGTCGCAGAGCCGCCGCAGCGCCTCGAGAAAGCCCGGCTCGGGCGGGACGACGCCCATGTTCCCGGCCACCGGCTCGACGACGATCGCGGCGAGCCCCTCGCCGTAGCGGGCGACCGCGGCAGCAGTCGCGTCGACATCGTTGTACGGGACGACGATCGTGTCGGCCGCGGCCCCCGTGGGCACGCCCGGGCTGGACGGGATCCCGAGCGTGGCCAGGCCGGAGCCGGCGCTCGCGAGCAGCGCGTCCGCGTGGCCGTGGTACCCACCGGCGAACTTGAGGATCCGGTCCCGCCGCGTGAAGCCGCGAGCGAGCCGGATCGCGCTCATCGCCGCCTCCGTGCCCGACGAGACGAGCCGCACCTTCTCCACCGACGGGACGGCGTCGACGATCTCCGCGGCCAGCTCGACCTCTCCCTCGGTCGGCGCGCCGAAGGTCGTACCGCGCTCGGCGGCGGCGGTCACCGCCTCGATCGTCTCGGGATCGGCGTGACCGAGGATCAGCGGCCCCCAGGACATGACCCAGTCGAGGTAGCGGTTGCCCTCCACGTCCCAGACGTGCGCGCCCTCGCCGCGGGCCAGGAAGACCGGCTCGTCGACGCCCGACGGCCTTCATCGCCCGCACGGGCGAGTTGACGCCGCCCGGAATCAGCCGCGTGGCTCGGCGCCACAGGGTCGATCTCGCCGTCAGAGCCATCCCGCGAGGTCCTTCGTCCAGTAGCTGACGATCAGGTCGGCGCCGGCCCGCTTGATCGCCGTCAGGCTCTCGAGCGCGGCCTGCCGCTCGTCGAGGTGGCCCTTCGCCGCTGCGGCCCGGACCATCGCGTACTCGCCCGAGACGTTGTAGGCGGCGACGGGAGCGTCGAAGCGCTCCCGGACGGCCCGGATCACGTCGAGGTACGGCAGCGCGGGCTTGACCATCAGCACGTCCGCGCCCTCGCCGAGGTCGAGCTCGCACTCGCGCAGCGCCTCGCGGACGTTCGCCGGATCCATCTGGTAGCTCTTGCGGTCGCCCTCCGAGGGCGCCGAGCCGGCCGCCTCCCGGAACGGGCCGTAGAACGCGGAGGCGTACTTCGCCGCGTAGCTGAGGATCGGCGTGTCGGGCAGCACCTCGCGGATCGCGCCGACGCGGCCGTCCATCATGTCGCTCGGCGCGACGGCGTCCGCCCCGGCCTCGACGTGGCTGGCGGCCGTGCGGACGATCAGCTCCACGCTCTCGTCGTTCACGACCTCGCCGTCGCGGAGCACGCCGCAGTGGCCGTGGCTCGTGTACTCGCAGAGGCAGACGTCGGTGACGAGCACGAGGTCCGGGTGCTCGCGCTTGAGCGCGCGAAGCGCCTGCTGGACGATCCCGTCGGCCTCCCAGGCTCCGGTCGCGTCCTCGTCCTTCTCCTCCGGGATGCCGAAGAGGAGCACTGCCCCGACCCCGGCGCGCACGAGGTCGGCGCACTCGGCGACGAGGCCGTCCACGGTGTGCCGTGCCATCCCGGGCAGCTCGTCGTTCGGCAGCGCCTCCGGCGCGACGAAGAGCGGCAGCACGAAATCGTCGAGGTCGAGCCGCGTCTCGCGCACGAGCGAGCGCAGCGCGTCGGTGCGCCGCAGCCTGCGAAGCCTGGTCGCCGGGAAGGCGCTCACGAGTCGAAGCGTACTGCCAAGCCCGCGCTCGTCAGCCTCCGCTGACGACCCGCGGCGGCGGCGGCCGTTCCTGGCCCTCGACGTCGAGCGGGAGCGGCAGCTGCTCGTCCTCCGCCCACGACTCCAGCTCGACGCGCTCGGAGAAGAACTCCCACACCGCGCGTCCTGCGGCCATCGTCGGCAATGCGAGCAGCACCCCAGGGAGGCCGTAGAGCTCACCGCCCGCAAGGAGGCCGAAGATCACGAGGAGCGGGTGCAGCCGGAGCGCGTTCGCCATCACGTTCGGCACGACCACGTGCCCCTCGATCTGGTAGATGAAGACGAAGAGCGCCGCCACCCAGAGCACGCTGACGGGATTGGTGACGAGCGCGTAGATCGCGGGCGGCACGGCCGACAGCCACGGCCCGATGTACGGGATCACCTCGACCGCGGCCGTCCACAGGCCGAAGACGAGGGCGTAGTTCTCGGCGCCCGGCACCAGGCCGGTCACGCCGAGGATCCACATCCCGACGCCCGCGCTCGTGCCGATGATCGTCGACAGGAGCAACTGCCCCCGCACGTAGCCGATGAGCGCGCGCTCGATCCGCAGGGTCAATGGCATCCCGCCCGCAGGCGGAAAGCGACGGTCGATCGCGGCCTCGAGCCGCGGCATGTCGAGCAGCATGTAGATCGCGATCACGACGGTCAGGATCAGCGAGAAGAGCAGGAGCACGAACGAGATCGCGGCGCCGCGCGCGAACGAGATCGCGTCCTGCGTGTAGCTCGAGATCTCACCGGCCGAGAGCGAGTCCAGCCAGTCGTTCGCCCGCTCGCGGATCTCGACGTGGATGCCGTGGTCGTCGAGCCAGGCCTGGAGTCGGTCGACGTCGGTCTCCGACCCGGTCAGGCCGCTCCGTCCGTTCTCCTCCGTAACGTAGGCGTCGATCCGGTCGGCCGCCTGCCTGGTCTGGTCGACCGCAATGGTCGTGACCGCGACAAGGGTGACCGTCACCACAGCCGCGAAACCCACGAAGACGATCGCGACGGCCAAGCCGCGAGGGATTCGCATCCGCTGGAGCCCCCGGACGAGCGGGTTGAGCAGGAACGCGATCACGGCGGCGGTCAGGAAGAGGAACAGCGCGTGACCGAGCGTGCTCGCCAGCAGGTAGGTCACCACCGCAAGCACCGGCAGCCCCACGAGCTGGACCCACCTCGGAATCTGGATCGTCGGGCCGGGCGCGGCCATGCGCGCGATCGTAGCGCCGTCGTGGTGGCGCTAGCGCCGCGGCGGCCGCCGCTCGACGACTGGTTCCCCACCGACGGCGCGCTCGCACTCGATCCGGCGGCGCTCTGGGAGGAGCCTTCCCGCTGCAAGGCAGACGCGAGGTCGGCTACGGTGCCCCGCATGGCTAGGCCGCGCCCCCGCTCGGTCGCCCGTGTCCGCGCGCGTCGGAGGAAGGAGCATCATGCAGGTCGCCTGCTGGTGCTCGGCCTCTGCCTGGCCGCGCTCGTGGTCGTGGTCCTCGTCTCGGCGTTCGGCGCAGGCGCGCCGCCACGCGTCGACGTGGCGCCTGCGTCCGCCACGCGGGTGCTCGCGGGGCGCCCACAGCCCCAGTTCGTCGCCTCGACCGGCCCGCTGCACCTCTACGTACCGGTCGCGCAGAACGTCCTCACGGCGGTCGGCTACCACGCCGGCCGCGAGGGGGCACTCGATCTCGAGCCGCTCGGCCGCCAGGGCAACGAGGGCCTGCTGAGCAGGCTCTGGCACCGCGTCGTCGGCTCCTCGAAGAACGACCTGGTCTGGTACCAGCTCGGCGGCAGCAGCGGCCCGAGCACATCCGCCCTCGACGTCGGCGCCCCGGCCGGGACCGACGTGTACGCACCGGTCGACGCCACGGTCGTCGCGATCAGCGACTTCGTGCTCGAGAACCGCGTCTACGGCGCCCGGATCGACCTTCGCCCGTCGAGCGCGCCCTCGCTCGTCCTCTCGCTGACGCAGGTCCGGCCCGACCCGGCGCTCGTGGTCGGCTCGACCGTCGCGGCGGGCACCTCGAAGCTCGGCACGATCGTCGACCTTGCCGGTGTCGAGCGGCAGGCGCTCGCGCGCTACACGCGCGACGCGGGCAACAACGTGTCGCTCGAGGTGCATCCCGCGGCGACGCTCTCGCTGCCCTGAGACTCCTCTTCGTCGGGGACGTCGTCGGGCGACCCGGTCGGCGGGCGGTCGAGGAAGGCCTCGCCGGCCTCCGCACGCGGCTCGGCGCCGACCTCTGCGTCCTGAACGGCGAGAACGTGGCCGACGGGGTCGGGATCACGCCCAAGCTCGCCGAGCGGCTGCTCGAAGCGGGCGCCGATGTGATCACGCTCGGCAACCACACGTGGCGCCGGAGCGAGATCGCCGCCTACCTGCGCGACGCGGAGCGCGTGATCCGGCCGGCCAACCTCTCCGCCGAGGCGCCGGGCCGCGGGCTGGCGTTCGCGACGGCCGTGGACGGCACCGAGGTGGCGGTGATCAACGTGATGGGATCGCTCTTCCTCGAGCCGGCGCGAAGCATGTGGGAGCTCGTCGACGGTCTCGTCGAAGAGGCGCGAGCGCGGACGCCCGTGATCCTCGTCGACCTGCACGCGGAGGCGACGAGCGAGAAGGTCGCCCTGGCGACCTGGCTCGACGGCCGCGTCACCGCCGTGATCGGCACCCATACCCACGTCCAGACGTCCGATGCCCGCATCCTCCCCGGCGGCACGGCCGCGATCAGCGACGCCGGCATGACCGGACCGCACGACTCGGTGATCGGCGTCAAGGCCAACCTGGCGATCCACCGGATGCGGACCGGCATGCCCGTCCGCTTCGAGGTCGCCGAGGGCGGCGTCCGGATCGAGGGCGCCCTCGTCGACTGCGGCCCCGACGGCCGCGCTACGGCGATCGAGCCGGTGCGCGTCCCCTGGCCGTAGTCCACGCCAGCACGGCGACGAGACCGACGAGCGCGAGGTCGCGCGCCAGCACCGTCCAGGACGTGAGCTGGTCGAAGGTGTAGACGTAGTCCCAGTAGCGGCGCGGGAACCAGACCTGCGTCAGCACACAGGCGAGCGCGAAGAGCCCCCCGGCCCAGAAGCCTCTCCGACCGGCGACGAGCGGCACGAGCGGGATCAGCCAGATCAGGAACTGCGGCGAGAGCACCTTCCCGAAGGCGACGAAGACGGCGACCGTCGCCGCCGAGTAGCGGAGCAGGCGCTCGGCCTCCGCCGGGCCACGGGCGAAGCGGAGCCAGAGCCACGCGAGCAGGCCGAGCTGCGCGACCGACGTGAACGCCGCGAGGACCGCCGCCGCCGTGCCGTCGAGGTTCTGCGAGCCGTGGCTCGACGACCACCCCAGCCCGTAGCCGATCGCGTGGTGGCCCGCGACGAGCAGCGCCGCGCCGAGGCTCTCCAGCTGCAGCGGCCGGCTCAGCTGGCGCCCGACGCTGACGAGAACGGGATGCAGCTCGACGACCGCGAAGGGGAGGTACGCGAGCAGCGGCACGGCCGTCGCGATCGCGAGGCCCTTGACGGCGCCGCGCCGGCCGGTGCGGCGCCAGAGCCAGGCGCCGAGCAGCGGCAGCAGCACGACGGGATAGAGCTTCGCCGCGATCGCCGCCCCGAGCAGGCCCGAGCCGAGGCGGTCCCGCCCACCGACGAGCGCGGCGAGCGCGGCGACGGTGAGCAGCGGCCGGCCAGAGGTCGAAGCGGGTCAGCACGACGGGGCCGAGCAGCGCGGGCGCGACGGCCGCGAGCACGAGCGCGAGCCACGACCGCAGCTCGCCTGCGCCGACGCGCGAGAGCGTGAGCGCAACCAGCAGCACCGTCGCGGCCCCGCACGCCGCCATCAGCGCCTCGAAGACGGTCCGGTAGCCGTCCTCCGAGTCGCTGGCGAGCGCGGGCGCGGCGAAGACCGGCAGCGCCAGCGGCGGGTACTCGACCCGGAAGTCCGCGTACGGCACGCGACCGTCCTCGATCCAGTTGCCGTAGCGCTCGTAGACCGGCAGGTCGCTGATCTCGCCGCGCTTCACCCACGAGGCGTGGAGGGCGGCCCAGCCGGCGAAGAAGAGCGCGACGGCGAGCGCCGCCCGGATCAGCTCACGCCGGCTCACGTCGTCCCGGCAGGAAGAGCGCGATCGCCACGAAGGGGAAGAACCACGGGATGTAGAGGTAGAACCAGTGCGTCAGCACGAGCTCGAAGCCGAGCAGCACCGCTGCGGTGAGCGCTGCGAGCTCGAGCGGGCCCTTGCGCCGCGGCACGAACGCGACCCCGACCGCCAGCGCGACGACGACGAGCTCGAGCGCCTGCTGGACGAGCTTCAGATCCGGGATCCCGGCCGCGTGGTACTGGCGCCAGTCCCAGAGCGAGAAGGGCGACTCGCGGTCGAGCTGGAAGCCGAACGTCCGCTCGGCGAAGACACGGGCGGCGTGCAGCGGGTCGGGCTCGAGCAGGAGGATCGCGAAGGCGGCGAGCGTCGCCACCGCCGAAGCCGATCGCGTACCGGCGCGCTCGCGGCCACGTCCAGCCGTCGGGATACGACAGCCAGAGCGGCGCGCAGAGCAGTGCCCCGAACTTCGTCCACCCGGCGAGCGCCACCGAGGCGCCGCGCGCCCACGCCGACGAGGCGAGCCAGAAGCCCCAGATCAGGAGCGCGGGCATGATCGCGTCGTTCGTGTTCGCGTTCGAGACGTACTGCGTGAATGGATACGCGGCCCACGCGAACGGCAGCGCCGCCGCGAGCCAGGCGCCGCCGAAGCGCCAGCCGACGAGCGCGAGGCCGAGCATCGCGAGCAGGTCGAAGAGGATCGAGGTCGCGTGCGCGGCGGGCAGGCTGTCCCACTTCCCCGACCAGCCGAACGCGAGGTAGCCGGGAACGTACGAGAGGTAGGAGACCGGTCCGTACGTGTCGCCGCGGTCGTTCGAGGACTCGCACCGACCGTTCGTCTGGATCCGTTCGCGGATCTCGCCCTCCGAGTCGGCCGGCCCGCAGGCCTTGAGCGAGTCCTGCACGGGCATGTGCCCGTAGGGCATCTGCGCCGTTCGCGATCCGCTCCGCGCCGATCACACCCGCGTAGCCGACGTCGATCACCGAGCGGTGCGCCTCGACGTTGAGACCGATGCGAAACCCGGCCAGGAAGACGGTTGCGCCGGCGAGCACCCAGTACGGCCAGAGCGGGCCGCGAGGGCCGTTCCGGCTTGCCGCGAAAGCCGAGCCACAGCATCCTGCCGAGGAGCCACGCCAGCGGCGGATACGCGAGCGGCACGCTGGCGAAGATGTCGCCGTCGTTGAAGAACCACAGCGAGACGGTGAACGAGAGCAGCACGAGCAGGTCGACGTTCCGCAGCCGAAGCGGCCGGCGCCAGTCGAAGAGCCCGAGCAGGAAGACCGCGCAGAACGCGAGCCAGACGACGGACCGGTTGAGCGTCTTGCCGCCGAACGCGCCCGAGCCGCCTCGCGCCATCTTCCACGCGACCTGTGGGCCGGTCCACGCCTCGTCGACGCGGCCGGTCGTGTCGTCGACCTTGCCGAGGGCGATCTCGCCGGCCTCACCCGACCAGACACGGACGGTCCAGTCGCCCGTCGAGCTCTTGAACTCGGCGTCGGTGGAGGGCTTCGGCGGGTAGCGGTCGAGCCAGGCCGCGACCTTCGGGTCGGCGAGGAAGAACCGCGTCACGCGCGGCTCGGTCAGCCGCGGCCCGCCCGGAGCCGGCGCGAACGGCGTGTCGACGAGGCGGCCCTGCTCGTCGTAGACCGGGGCGGTCGGCCCGGTCGCCGCCCGGGCCGTCCCGGCGAGGCCGGCCAGGGCCGCGACGGCGACCACGACCGCCGGCAGGCGACGACTCAGCGGCGGAAGGACCAGAGCTTGTTGCCGATGAAGTTCAACGGGGTGACGAGCACGATCGCGATCGCCTGGGCGACGATCTTCCCGACGCCACCCTGGATCAGGAAGTGGAGCACCGCGAGATTCGCCAGCAGCGCGACGGTCGAGACGACGAGGAAGCGCAAGCCCTGGTAGGCGAGGTGCCCGCGGTCGGCGCGGAAGGTCCAGAAGCGGTTGAGCAGGTAGTTG
The DNA here is from genome assembly GCA_963808915.1 of uncultured Gaiellaceae bacterium. Classification (GTDB taxonomy): domain Bacteria; phylum Actinomycetota; class Thermoleophilia; order Gaiellales; family Gaiellaceae; genus CAVTBT01. The sequence goes on from CAWEHJ010000004.1 coordinate 629,163, forward strand.
TTCGTCACGGCGACGAGGAACGAGCCGGTGGCGGCGAGCAGGTAGTGCAGGTCGCCGTTCCGGAGCAGCGCGGTGTAGACCGCCAGGTTGACCGCGTAACCGATCGCGCCGACGGTGCAGAACTTCGCGAGCTGCAGCCAGTTGTGGGGGCGACGAAGCGCCGCACCGGCACGCGACCGTGCGCGGGCGCCGGCGGCCGCGGGACCGGGAGAGCGCTCCATGGACGCCGGCGAGCCTAGCTCACGAGGCGGCGCCGCCGTCCCTCGGCAGCCGCTCCGCCACGACGCCGTCGTCGCCGAGGACGATGTCCGCGAGCTCGTCGACGCGCAGCGCCGTCAGTGTCGTTCCGCGCTCGCCGGTAGTAGGCGAGCTCGTCGGCGTCGAGCAGCGTCAGCGACGAGCGCACCGAGATCTGATCCGGCTGGGCGTCGGCGGCCGACAGCGGCAGGAAGCGATGGGCGCCGTCGCCACAGAGGACGTCGAACCCGACCACGCGCCGGCCGGCAAAGTCGAGGATCAGGTCGACGCTGCGGCCCAGCTCGATCCCGCGGACGCGGACCGGCCGTCGCAGAAGCTCCTGACCGTGCAGACCCCGCATCCGCCGGGATCCTTCCCCCGGGGTCGGCGGGCAAACGGTCACTCGGAGAACCCTTCCGCGCCGAGGAGAGGGACGAAGCGGCACGGGACCGAGCGGAGCACCGCCGGCCCCTCCGGGCTCCGGACGACCAGCTCGAGCCGCTGGTCCCGCCGGTGGCCGACCGGGATCGCGATCCGGCCGCCGGGAGCGAGCTGGTCGTAGAGCGTGGCCGGCAGCTCGGGCGCGGCGGCGGCGACGGCGATCGCGTCGAACGGCGCCCTGTCGGCGACGCCGAGCGTTCCGTCACCGGTCCGGACGTCGACGCGCTCGTAGCCCGCGTCGTCCAGCGCCTGCCGGGCGGCCGCGGCGAGCTCGGGCACGCGCTCGATCGAGACGACCTCGGCGGCGAGCTCGGCCAGCACCGCCGCCTGGTAGCCCGAGCCGGTGCCGACGTCGAGCGTGCGCTCGTCGCCTGAGAGGCCGAGCAGCTCGCAGATCGCCGCGACCATGTACGGCTGCGAGATCGTCGCGGCGTGCCCGATCGGCAGGGCCGCGTCGTCGTAGGCGCGGTCGCGCAGGGCCGGCGGGACGAAGCGCTCGCGCGGCACTGCTGCCATCGCGGCGAGCACCCGCTCGTCGCGGACGCCGCGGCCGCGGAGCTGCCGGTCGACCATCCGCTGCCGCTCAGGCTGCACGAACGAGCGGCGCGACGCCGAGAGCGCGCAGCGCCAGCGGCGCGAGCTCGGTGATGCTGCGGGCCTCCGTCTCTGCCCCGAGGCCGATCGTGAGCACGGGCACTTCCGAGTCGCCGGTCTCGAGCGAGCCGTGGGAGCCACCGCCGAGGTGGTGGCGGCCGCCGAGGTCGGCGAACTCCCAGCCGAGCGCGGCAGACAGCAGCACCTCGCCCGCGTTCGGGTTCTGCAGCGCACGCCAGCTGCGCTCGAGGGCGTTCGGCTGGTCGAGGATCGTCGCGTCCCCTTCGAGCTCCCAGCCATCCTCCGCGGGCGCGAAGCGGAGCTCCTCGCCGCCGCGACGGGCGACCGCGGAGGCGTCCTCGCGGAAGAGCGCCACCTCGACCGAGGGCTCCGCGTCCAGCAGAGCGGCGAGCGCTCGCGGCTCGTGACGGCCGGCGAGGTCGTAGAGCTGGCCCGCGCGGTTGGAGGCCGTGACCAGGACGCTCTCCTCGCCGGCCAGGCGCTCGCCGAGGCTCGCCACCTCCCGCACCGGCGTCTGGCCATGGTCGGAGCAGACGATCAGCGCGTAGCGCTCGAGAAAGGCGTCCAGCCCTCCGGCCGCCTCGACGAGCGCCCCGAGCGCCGCATCGCTGCGAGCGAGCGCGTCATGTGCCGCGTCCGGGCCGAGCGCGTGCGAGGCGTAGTCGTAGTCGGAGAGGTAGTAGACGAGCAGGTCGAAGCCGTCCCTCGTCACGAGCCAGCGCCCGACCGCGGCGGCGTAGTCGTCGATCGTGCCGGCGGCACGGTTGCGCCACGCCGCAGGGGCTCCGGTCTGGTCGGACTCGAACAGGCTGTAGAAGAAGAAACGGCGCGGCCCGAGCACCGGCCCGGCAATCGCCGGCACGCGCGGCAGGTGCTGCGTGCGGCCGCGGTAGCAGGTGATGTTCACCGAGGCCGGGACGAGGCCCGCGTCCTCGGCGGCCTCGAAGACGGTGACGGCGTCGCGGCCGAGATGCGACGCGTTCATGTTCACGATCGTGTCGCGGATCGCCTGCCGGGCGCCTGCCGCCCGCATCGCCCCGAACGACGAGCCGTACTCGACCAGCCGCTGCTCGCCGCGGTGGTACCAGACGAGGTGCGGGATCTCGTGCACGTCCGGATACGAGCCCGTGGCGATCGACGAGAGGCACACGGGCGTCAGCGAGGGGAAGACGGACACGGCGCGCCGGTAGCTGCCGTGCTCGGCCAGCCGCGTCAGCCAGGGCGTCGACGCGGTCCCGAGCGAGCCCTCGAGCATCGACGGCGTCAGGCCGTCGACGATCGCGAGGACGACCTTCCGGCTCACTTGGCGAGCGAGCGCAGGCCCGCGTAGCGCTCGGCCGTGCGCCGGCGCAGCCGGGCGGCGAGGGCGGGCACGAGGACTGCCTCGAGATAGCCGACGACCGGCACGAAGGCGAGCGCGGAGATTGCGAGCGCCGCGCCCCCGACGAGCACCGCCAGCCCGCCGCGCGTGCCGCCGCGGCGCAGCGCGCCGACCACCACCTGCGAGGCCGCAAAGGTGCCGGCTGCGGCGCCGAGCGCTGCGCCGAGGGCCTCCGTCCAGTCGTCGATCAGGAACCCGACGGCGACTCCGAAAGCGGCAGCGAGCACCGCGGCCGCGAGTACCGCGGCACGGCGAGCGCCCGCTGCACCCGCTGCGAGGACGCCGATCCCGACCCCGAGGCCGAGCGCAAGCCCGATCGTGTACCAGTCTCCCATCCTCGCGGCCAGTGTAGAGCCGCCCTGTCGGTCTCCGTCCGTTTGGACGTGCCGTTTGCAGGGCATACAACGCCCGCGACTCCTGTCGCCGACCCCGCACCGCTTCCGAGGAGGAGAGAGTGACCCCCGACGCGCTCCCGATGCTCGTGTTCTTCTGCTCGCAGCGATCCGGTCCCGCCCGGCGGATGGAGAGCCTGCTGGCTCACCTCGCCCGCAAGGAGCGAAGCCGCGTGCGGATCCGCCGCGTCGACGTCGACGCGAATCCGGAGCTCGCCGAGCGGTTCGAGATCACGACGATCCCGACGATCGTGCTCGTGCGGGGCAAGCAGGCGCTCGGCCGGATCGAGGGCCGCGCCAGCGCCCCGCGCATCGAGCGGCTGCTCGCCGAGCACCTCGAGCCCGAGCTGGCCGCGGCCTGAAAACCGATCCGCCCGGGCACCTACCTCGTAGAGACGGTTAGCAATCGAAGGGGGAGGATGCAATGCCACGCAATCGGTTCACCGTCCTGTTCCTCGGCATCGCCGCGCTCGTGCTCGTCGGCGCGTCGATCGCCGTCGCCGACGACAACGGCGGCAGGCACAACGTCAAGGGCGACAGGGGCCTGATCGGGTACAACGAGGTTCCGCCGATCTCGACCACCGCCAAGGGCTCGTTCAAGGCCCGGATCGACGCGGCCGGGCAGAAGATCACCTACGAGCTCTCGTACCGGAACCTGTCGAGCACCGCGCTGTTCGCGCACATCCACTTCGGCCAGCGCGGGGTCAACGGCGGCGTCTCCGCCTTCCTCTGCGGCGGCGGCGGCAAGCCGACCTGCCCGGCGACGGAAGGCACGGTGACCGGGACGATCGTGCCCGCCGACGTGATCACCACGGTCGGCCCGGGCTCGGTCGCCCAGGGCATCGTCGCGGGCGAGTTCGCCGAGCTCGTGAAGGCGATCCGCGCCGGAGTGACGTACGCGAACGTCCACTCGATGAACCATCCGGGCGGCGAGATCCGCGCCCAGCTCGCGAACGCGAGCCACCGGTAGGCGCTAGCGCTCGGGGGAGGCGGGCGCCGAGTCGTCCCCTCCCTCGAGCCTGGCGATCACGTCGAGGCAGAACGCAGCGGCACGGGCGCCGTCGACGACGCGGTGGTCGAAGGTGACGCTGACGTTGCCGAGCCGCCGGACCACGACCTCGCCGCCTCTGGCCGTCGGCCGGTCGCCGATGCGGTGGATGCCCAGGATCGCGACCTCCGGGTGGTTGATCAGCGGGGTGACGAACAGCCCGCCGAGCTTTCCGGCGCTGGTGACCGTGAACGTCGAGCCGCGCAGCTCCTCCGGCTTCAGCTCGCCCGTGCGGGCTGCGGCGGCGAGGCGCTCGGTCTCGGCGCCGAGCTCGTCGAGCGAGGCCGTGTCGCAGCCGCGGACGACCGGGACGACGAGACCCTCGTCGGTCTGAACCGCCAGGCCGAGGTCGTAGCGGTCGAGGAGCACGATCTCGTCGCCCTCGAGCCGCGCGTTCAGCTCCGGGAACGTGCGCAGGCTCGCCGCGACTGCCCGCAGCGTCAGTGGCACGAGGCGCCCGAGGTCGACGTCCGTGAAATCGCACTCCTCGACGAAGGTCACAGCAGGGATCTCGCGGTGCGCCGTCGTCAGGTGCTCGACGATGAGGCGGCGCACGCCACGGATCGGCAGGCGCCGTCCCTCGGAGGCAGGTCCCGGGGTCTGACCCCCGGACGTGGCCGCGGCGCGCACGTCGGCCTCGGTCACGCGGCCGCCCGCGCCCGAGCCGGCGATCGAGGCGAGGTCGACACCCAGGTCCTGGGCGACCCGGCGGACGAGCGGCGTTGCCTGGACGCGCGTCGTCGTCGGAGAGTCGACTTCGTGGCTTTGAGCGACGGGCGTCTCCGTCGGCACCGCCGAGGTGGCGGGCTCGAGCCGCCGGGGCGGAGCCGTTCTCGATCACGACGAGGACGGCGCCGACCGGGGCGATCTCTCCCTCCGCCACGAGGATGCGCGCCACCGTCCCCGCCGCGGGCGACGGGATCTCGACCGTCGTCTTGTCGGTCTGGATCTCGACGAGCGGGTCGTCCTCGGCGATCTCCTGCCCCTCCGCGACGAGCCAGCGCGCCACCTCGCCCTCGGTGAGCCCCTCGCCGAGATCCGGCAGCTTGAACTCGTACGCCATCGGCGGCGGAATCTACCTGCGCGGCCGCCCGACCCAGGCGTCCGCCGGCACGATCAGCACACGCAGCCCGCCCTCGACGCGCCAGAGGGACACCGCCTGCTCGCCGCCGCCGAGCTCGGGCGCGACCGCTGCCGGGACATAGCCGAGCTGGAGCGTCCGGGCCTCGTTCCAGATCCCGACGGCGTTCGCGTCGTGCGCGTTCTCCGGCTCGGGAACGAGCGAGAGCGTCCGGCCGGGATCGAACGACGGGTCGGCGAGCGCGTCGGCGCGGTAGGAGACACCTGCGACCGGGACGACGTGAAGCCTCGGGTCCTCCCAGCGGACCGGCTCACCGCTCGACGCATCGCGCAGCCGGTAGCCGTGCTCGCCGCGCTCGAGCCACAGCCGCAGGCGTTCCGGGCTCACAGGACGGATGCGCCGACCGCGTCCTCAGCCACGAGCTCGATCGACGCAGCGGGCGATCCGGCGAGCTCGTCCCGGAAGAGCGCGAAGACGATGACGTCCCGGAGCCCGCGCTCGCCGTGCTTCGGCGGCAGCCGCCGCCGCAGGGTCGCCTCCTGGACGAAGCCCAGCTTGCGCGGCACCGCGAGGCTCCGCTCGTTCTCGGGATCGACGCGGATCTCGACCCGGTCGACGTCGCAGACTTCGAACGCCACGCGCGTCAACGCCGCGGCCGTCTCGGTCGCGAGCCCTTCGCCGACCCGGCTGGCGCGGATCCAGTAGCCGATCTCGAGGGCGGCCTCGCCGATTCGCGTGTGCAGCCCCGTCCCGCCGACGACCTCGGACTCGTCCGCCGAGAAGATCCCGTAGACGAAGTCCTGGCCGAGGTCGAACTGGCCACGGAAGAGCCGCAGCAGCTCCACCTTCTCGGCGAGCGGCTGCGGCTCGGAGGCCGCCCACGGCATCCACGGGCGCAGGTGGTCGAGGCTCGTGTCGAGCGCGTCCTTGAGGAGCGGCGCGTCCGCGGGCTGCCAGCAGCGGAGCACGAGCCGCGGCGTGCGGATCACGTAGGGCGGCGCCAGCGTCATCGCAATGCGTCGTCGCGGAGCACGGCGTGGACGCCGAGCCGGTCGTTGACGACCTGCGTCACCCGCAGGTCGACGACGACGCTGGCGAAGCCGAGCGCGTCGCTGCGGTCGAGCCCGAGCTCGCGCTCCATCAGGTCGAGCATCCCGTCGACGGCGATCCGCGCGGCGCGGCCGAGGTGCTCGTGGAAGCCGAAGGTCAGCCACGAGTCGGCGGTGCGCGCGACCGGCCAGTCGAGAGCGAGATCGTCGCGGACGTCGAGCGTCAGCTGCGCCTGCGCCGGGCACTCGATCGCCGTCCCGGAGACCTCGCCGTCGCCCTGGCGCGGCATGGCCGTCCCCGGCCGAGAACAGGGCGCCGTCGACGGGGATCGGCAGGAAGAGCGTCGTCCCGGCGACGAGCTCCTTGCAGTCGATGTTGCCGCCGCACGGCCGCGGCGGGATCGTCGAGTGGACGCCCGGCTCGGCCGGCGGCATCCCGAGCACACCGAGGAAGGGCGCGAGGAGAACCGTGCGCCCGCCGCCGCGGCCGACCACGCCGTCGAGCTCCCAGCGGATCTCGTGCGGCGGCTCGGTCAGCGTCACGCCCCACGGGCCGGGACGCACCTCGTCGATCCGCACCGCCAGCGTCTGGCCCGCGCGCGCGCCGCGCACCTCGATCGGCCCGGCGAGCGCGTGCCCGTCGTCGAGCCCCTCCTGGCGTGGCTCGAAGTGATCGCCCGAGTCGAGCGCCCAGCCGGCGTTCGGAACGGCGATGCGCACCGAGTCGCCGGGGTCGACGGTCAGCGCCGGCGGCAGGTCGCGCGAGAAGTGCCCGTGCAAGGTTCGCCGCTCCAGCGGGAGCTCGTGAACGGCCACTAGAAGGCGAGCAGCCGGCGGGCCGCGTCCGTCACCCGGGCGACCGACGGCATGTACTGATCCTCGATCTGCCAGTAGGGGTACGGCACGTCGTAGCCCGTCACCCGCAGCACCGGCCCGCGCAGGTCGAGGATCGCCTTCTCCGCCAGGATCGCCGCCAGCTCGGCCGCGTAGCCGAGCGTCCGGGGCGCTTCCTGCACGAGCACGACCCGCCCCGTCTTCGCCGCCGAGGCGAGCAGCGCCTCCTCGTCGAGCGGCTTCAGCGAGCGGATGTCGAGCACCTCGACCGACGCCTCGGCGGCAAGCTCGTCCGCCGCGGCCTCGGCCACCGCGACCATCGCCCCGTAGGCGACCAGCGTGACGTCCGTCCCCTCTCGCGCCAGCCGCGCCTTGCCGAGCGGGACGACATGCTCGCCCTCGGGCACCTCGCCGCGCGACGTCCGGTAGACGAGCTTCGGCTCGAAGATGACAACCGGGTCGGGATCGCGGATCGCGGCGGCGAGCAGCCCCTTCGCGTCGGCCGGCGTGGACGGGATCGCGACCTTCACTCCCGGGGTGTGGACGTAGTACGTCTCGGGCGAGTCGTCGTGCAGCTCGGGTGCGCGCACGCCGCCGCCGTAGGGCATGCGGATCGTGAGCGGGAACTCCATCCGGCCGCCCGTGCGCCAGCGGTAACGGCCGACATGGGTGATCAGCTGGTCGAGGCACGGGTACGAGAAGGCGTCGTACTGCATCTCGCAGACGGGCCGCCAGCCGGCCATGCAGAGACCGACGGCCGTGCCGAGGATCCCGGCCTCGGCGAGCGGCGTGTCGACGCAGCGGTCGGGGCCGAAGCGGTCGCGCAGGCCCGCGCTGGCGCGGAAGACGCCGCCGGCGCGGCCGACGTCCTCGCCCATCAGCATCACGGTCGCGTCGCGCTCCATCTCCACGTGCAGCGCGTCGTTGACGGCCTCGACCAGCAGCTTCTCAGCCATGCAGCCTCCGCAGCTCGGCGAGGTCGTGCTCGAACGACGCGGGCGGATCGACGAGCGCGTGCTCGAAGACGAGCGAGGCGTCCGCCGGCCGCTCGGCCTCGGCGGCCTCGATCCCGGCGCGCATCAGGTCGAGCGCGTGCTGCCTGGTCGCCTCGGCCGTGGCCTCGTCGAGCACGCCGAGTCGGCGCAGATAGCGCTCGTAGCGGCCGACGCACTCGTTCGCACGCTCCTCCTCGACCCGCTCGAGGTCGATGTAGACCTTCGGGTCGTCGGCGGTCGCGTGCGGCGCGGCGCGGTAGGTGACGGCCTCGATCAGGCTCGGCCCTTCGCCGGCGCGGGCCCGCTCGACCGCGTCGCGCGTCGCCTCGTAGACGGCGAGGACGTCGCCGCCGTCGACCCGCACGCCGGGCATCCCGTAGCCGACGGCCTTGTCGGCCAGCGACTCGGCCGCGGTCTGCTCGGAGACGGGCGTCGAGATCGCCCACTGGTTGTTGTTGCAGAAGAGGACGAGCGGCGCCTTCATCACCCCGGCGAAGTTCGCGCCCTCGTGGAACGCGCCCTCGCTCGTGGCGCCGTCGCCGAAGTAGGCGATCGCGACGGTGTCCTCGCCCTTCAGCTTCTTGCCCCAGGCGAGGCCCGCGGCGTGCGGCACGTGGGTCGCGATCGGGACGCAGATCGAGGCGACGTTGTGGTCGGCCGGGTTCCACCAGCCGGTGGGATGACCGCGCCACCAGGAGAGGATCGTCGAGGCCGGGATCCCCCGCAGCAGGCCGATCGCCGACTCGCGGTAGCTGGGGAAGATCCAGTCGCGCGGCTCGAGCGCGTAGGCCGAGCCGGCCTGCATCGCCTCGTGGTTCCAGAAGATCGCGTAGGTGCCGATCCGGCCCTGGCGGTGATACACGACCGAGCGCTCGTCGTAGGTGCGGAGCAGGACGAGGTCGCGGTGGAGCGCGAGCAGGTCGTCCTCGCCGAGCCCGGCGACCTCCCCGTCCGGGACGGCGTCCCCGTCGCCGATCACGCGCCGGAGATCGTGCTCGGCAGGGACGACGCGCGCCATCGCGGGTGAGGTTACCCGAGGGCGAGTTGCGTGCTGAGCCAGTCGATCCGCTCGCGCTGCGAGCGGAGGCCGAGACCGTGGCCTGCCGGGTACCAGCGGATCTCCTTCGGCTCGCTCGCGGCGGCGTAGAGCGCGTTCATCTCCGCACGGCCGATCACCTGGTCCTTCGTCCCTCCCTGCAGAAGCAGGTGTGCCGGCGCGAGGTGCCCGACGAAGCGCACGGTGTCGAGCTGCTCGAAGATCGGCTGCCGCTGCCCCGCCGGCCCCGAGGGGTGCGCGCGGCCCGCCATCAGGACGACCGACCGCACGCGCGGATCGAGGGCAGCGGCCAGCCCGGCCGCCTGCACGCCCATGCTGTAGCCGACGATCGCCAGCCGGGCCGGGTCGACGTCGTAGCGGTCGACGAGCACGTCGAGCCCGCGGCGGAGGTCGCGGACGTTCTCGAGCATCAGACGCCTGGTGGTGGAGTCGTCGGCGTAGCCGGCGCGCACCTCCTCCTTCGGCGAGCGCGCCCACGGGCGAGTCGATCGTCATCGCCACTGCGCCGCGGGAGGCGAGCTTGACGGCCTCGTCGAGGAAGTCGGCGCGCGTGCCGCCGGAGCCGTGCATGAAGATCACGCCCGCCGCGCCGGGACTCGGCACGCGCGGCCGGACGACGATTCCGCTGACCCGGTCGAAGCGGCCCCTGTACGACATGCCGACGATCGAGTAGGCGATGTCGTCGACGGTCTCGCCCTCGGTGACGTCGAGCGGCTGGGCGGGGTCGTAGGCGAAGAGGCTCGTGGTGGCCGCGTCGACCGGCTCGTCCTTCTGCGGCCCGCCGGCGCTCTCGGCGCCGCCGCAGCCGGCGGCCAGCAGGAGTCCGGCGAGCAGCGGGGCGAGACGACGCATCGCCTGCTGTGACGACGATCGAGGGCCTCTGGTTCGCGCCGGCGCTAGACGAAGACGGTCAGAGCCTCACGCTCGACCTCGACGAGGAGCTCCGTCACGTCGCCGAGATCCTCGCCGTCGACCTCGAGCGGCAGCGGCCGGTCGCAGCGGATCAACAGGCGATCGAGATCGTGGGCGTGCAGGACGTCCCGTGCACCGTCGGCGCCGCGCCCGCGCAGGGCGTAGGCGCCGAAACGCGGCACGGACCGGAGCCGGAAGCGGGTCGGAGCGACCACGTCGAGGCCGCCCTCGGCGGTCAGCGCCGGGTGTGGCCGAACGCCGATCCGGCCGGCGTAGGTGAAGGGCGACAGGTTGCCGACGAGCGCGAACGCCGCCCGGCCGAGCCCGTCCAGCTCGAGTGCGGGCTCGGCGTAGGCGCGTGAGAGGAGCAGCCGGCCGAGAATCAGCGCGAACGCGAGGTCGCCGGGCCGCTTCCCGTCGGCCCGGCGGCCGCGGGCGTCCAGCCGCCGGATCGCCTCGGCATCGAGCCCGACGCCGCAGCTGAAGAGAAACCGCCGGCCGTTCGCTTTCCCGACCGAGATCCGGCGCGTCCGACCGAGCGCGATCCGATGGGCGGCCTCGACGGGATCGCGGGGCAACCCGAGCGAACGCGGCGCGACGCTCGTGCCGCCGCCCGGGACGAAGCCAACCGGGACGCGTCCCGTCAGGCCGTTGACGACCTCGTTGAAGCCGCCGTCCCCGGAGAAGACGTACACCGCGGCCGCACGGTCCTCGGCTGCGCGCGCCAGCTCGGTCGCATGCCCAGGCGCTTCGGTCCGCTGCACCTCGACGCCGCCGAGCGCGGTCCGGACGGCCTCGACCCGCCGCTCGTCGACACGGCTCGCGTACGGGTTGACGATCAGCACGGCGTCCACGGCGCCGAGCATGCCAGCCGGAGCCCGGCCCGGATAGCGCCGGGCCGGGCTCCGGGTGGTCTTACGGCAGCAGGAAGTCCATCGCCGGCGAGTTGTCCAGCGGATAGAGGAACGTCTGCTGGTCCTGCACGGTCGACGTGGTGTTGCCGAGCGAGAACGCCGTCCCGTCGTAGAAACGGGCACCGGCGGCCGCAGGCTGCTCGAGGGGACGCCCGGCCGCGTCGGCGCCCGAGAGCTGCCGCAGCGCCGAACGCGGCACGACGAGCGTGATCGTGCCGGTGAGCTGGTTCACCGAGCCCTGGATCGGCGTCTTGCCCGGGTAGACCTGGCACTTCTCGCCGGGAACGAGGCTGTCGCAGACGCCGCCGCCGGTCGTGTAGTCGTCGTACCCGAAGCTGAAGCCGGTCACCGGGCTCCAACGGGCACTCGCCGCGGAGTCGGTGTAGCCGTTGGTGAAGCGCCAGACCCAGAGCAGCGACTGGGAGCCGGTGTCGGTCAGCGCCTTCGTCAGCGCCGTCGTCGAGAGCCCGGCGACCTTCAGCGTCACCGTGAAGCCGCCGCTCGCCGGGTCGGGGCCGATCGTCGCCGACGTGAAGTCACCGACAGGCTCGTTCGCCGTCGGCGGTGCGGGCGGCGTCGCGCCGGGCAGTGTCGTCGAGTACGAGGCGAGCGCGTCGCCGGCCGGGTCGTCGGTCGAGCTGCGAACGATCGCGCGGCCCGTGACCGTGCCGCCCTTGTTGGACGGCCCGCCGTTCTGCGTCACGACCATCGGCGCTCCGATATGGCCGAGCGCCTCGTCCGGCTTCTTGTTCGTCCGGTTGAAGACGACCGACAGCTTCCCGGTCGTCGGGCTGAGGTCGATCGCGAAGAAGTCCGCGAGCGTCCGGTCGCCCGCGGGTGCGGCGAGGTCGCAGCCGAGCCCGTTGAGGCAGATCGAGTCGTAGTGGAACGGGTGCGTCGTCGCCTTCACCTGCGCGAACGTCCGCGCCGCGTCGAGCGCGTTCACGGACTGGCTCACGTAGACGTCCCAGGCGCCGTCGAACTCGCCCGTGTTCGGGTCGCCGTCGGCGGGCGTGCCGTAGAAGGCCACGGCGACGCGGCCGGGGGCGCCGCCCGCGGAGACCCACGGGAAGACGGTCGTCCGGACGGCGTCGCGGTCGACCTGGACCGGGGCGCTCCAGCCGGGATTGACGCTCGGCTGGCCCGTATCCGTCGCGCCGCACGTCCGTCGATCGACTGGTTGCAGCCCGCGACGCCCGCCGCCGGCAGCACCGACAGCCACGTGTGGAAGCGGGACGAGTCGGACCAGACGACGTAGACGTTGCCGGCCGAGTCGTGGTCGGCGACGGCGAACCCTGCGGTGCCGCCGGTGACCGTGTCGCCGGTCGCGACGGCGCAGTCGGTCCACGTCGTGCCGCCGTCCTTGGAGATGGCGAAGTTGACCTCCTCGCCCTTCGTCCACGGCATGTAGACGGTGCCCGAGGACTGGATGTAGCCCATCGGCCCCGGGAACTCGGGGTTGGGCGCTGCCACGGACGCGACCGGCGAGTAGGTCAGGCCGGCGTCGGTCGACTTGAGGACGACGATGTTCCGCGGCGCCTGCTGGTTGTACGACAGGAGCACGGTGTGGTCGTCGGTGAAGGTCATCCACTGCCGGTCGGCCGCGGCGCCCTCGGTGGTGACGCCGCCGCTCAGGTCGAAACCGCTGGTGGCGATCCGGTGCCCGTTGTCCGGAGAAGACGAGGTGACGAAGCCGGAGAGGGCGCCGAGGCCGGTGTAGGCGTACTGGTACTTGCCCTCGGCGTTCCGGCCCGCGCCGGTCGCGAGTCCGCAGTCGCCGCCGCCGCCTGCGCCCTGCTGGCCGCGCGGCGGAATGCCGAGGAGATGGAACTGCTCGCCGCCGTCGGTCGAGACCTGGGCGTAGTCGGACGCGTTGCTGAAGCCGGTCGGGCCGCAGGTGTAGATGACCCCGTCGCGGTCGATCTCGATCAGCGGCTCCGCCTCGTCGCGCTGCGGGTCGGCGGGCACCGAGGCCGAGAAGGAGAGCCCCTGGGCATTCGCCGACGGGAGGTTGCGCTCGGCGTTCTTCGCCTGCGTGGTGATCGTCAGCGTGCCGGTGTAGTCCTGCGGCAGCGCATTCGAGAAGCCGCAGGCAAGCACGGTGTACGACCCGGCTCCGAGGTTGTGGGCAACGACCTTCTCGCTCGTGCCGGAGCCGTCGCTCGAGCCGATCTCGCTCGTCTCGCCCTCGCCCGGATCGGCGCCGTCAGGCCCGTTCACGGTGAGGATCTCGTCGTGCGCGTTGGCGACACCGGTCGGCGGCGTCCACGAGATCGAGAACTCGAAGGTGGCGTCGATCCGGTCGTAGCCGCGGCGCGGGATCGTCAGGCCGACGAGGTGCGAGTCCGACGTCGCAGTCGGGCCGTTGCAGGTGCTGGTGGGAGCGGCGCCCGGCGGGATCGTGCCTGTCCAGCTGACGGTGACGGTCTGTCCGGCCTTGGCCGGGACCGTGACGCTGTTCGAGGGCGGCGTCGAGGCACCGATTCCGACGGCACCGACACCGACAGCGGCGACGAGGAGCGCTGCCAGCACCCCTGCGACGACGAGTGGACGGGAGATCCTGCGCGAACGCTTCATGCGTTGTTCCCCTCTCGAAAGCGGTGATATCACTGGGCAGCGAACGCCTAGGCTTACCTCCCCGCACAGTCCTGAAACCGCCTGGTTGCGGGCGTTTCGTCGATTGACTGGTCAGTCGACGCGGCTGTTACGAGGCGTAGCCGCGGACGCCGTCGACCAGGAGCGCCGCGAACCGGTCGGCGAGCGCATCGGTGTCGAAGCCGGGCCGGAGCCAGGTGTAGGCCCAGTTCGCGGCCGAGAGCGCGAGCAGCACGGCGGCGGCCTCGTCGAGATCGCTGCGCAGCTCGCCGTGCTCGACGCCCTCGCGCACGAGCGAGCGCCAGCGCTCCTCGTAGCGGCGGCGCTCGGCGAGGATCTCCTCCCGCCGCTCGCCCTCGAGCGAGCGCCACTCGCGGGTGAAGACGGTGGCGACGTCGAGCTGTTCCGCGACGACGCGCAGGTGCGCGCGGAGCGCGAGCCGCAGCCGCTCGGCGGCCGGTGCGTCCTCCGGCACGGCGTCGAGCCCGGCGTGGAAGGCCGCCGCGCCCTCGCGCATCGTCTCGAGCAGCAGGTCCTGCTTCGACGGTGTGTGGGCGTAGAGCGAGCCCTTCTGCACGCCCATCGCCTCGGCGAGGTCGCCCATCGACGTGCCGTGGTAGCCCCGCTCGGCGAAAAGGCGGGCGGCGATGCGGGTCAGCTCGGCGCGTCTCGTGGCGATACACTGCACCCTAACGACCGTTCGGCAGGGAGGCCAGCAGACCGTGAGCACCGATGCGCGCACGCAGGAGTTCCTCGAGTACGTCCAGTCCGGCGGCCAGGTCGAGACGGACGACTGGCTGCCCGACGAGTACCGCTCGAAGCTCGTCAAGTTCATCGAGATGCACGGCAACTCCGAGCTGATGGGCGTCCTGCCCGAGCGGGACTGGATCCTCCGTGCGCCGACACTGCAGCGGAAGCTCGCGCTGACGGCCAAGATCCAGGACGAGGTCGGGCACGCGCAGCTGATCTACCGCGTCGTCGAGGACCTCGGCAAGCCGCGGAGCGCCTGCCTCGACGACCTCGTCTCGGGCAAGGCGAAGTTCCACAACGTCTTCCACTACCCGACGAAGACCTGGGGCGACGTCGGCGTGATCGCCTGGCTGGTCGACGCGGCCGCGATCATCAGCCAGAAGGCGCTTCTCAAGTGCTCGTACGCGCCGTACGCACGGATCATGAAGAAGATCTGCTGGGAGGAGAGCTTCCACATCCTCCACGGCCGCGACGTGATCCTGGCGATGGTGACCGGCACGCCCGAGCAGTTCGCGCTCGTGCAGGAGGCGCTCGACCGCTGGTGGGAGCCGCTGATGCACTTCCACGGCAACCCGATCCCGGCCGACGAGGACCCGATGGTCGTCTGGCGGATCAAGAGCCAGGCGAACGAGGACGCCCGGCAGCAGTTCCTGGAGGGCTACGTGCCGCAGATCCGCGAGCTCGGCCTCGAGATCCCGGACCCCGCGCTGCGGCAGGACGAGGCGACGGGCGTCTGGGCCTACACCGAGCCCGACTGGGAGCAGCTGCGCGCGGTCGTGACCGGGCACGGGCCTGCGTCGCAGGAGCGGCTCGACTTCCGTCGCCTGTCGCGCGAGCACGTCGACTGGGTCTCGCGGGTGGTGCTGGCGGAGGCCGCGTGACGCTCGTCTGGGAGGTCTTCCGCCAGGAGCGCAAGGGCCAGCCCTTCGCGCATGCGGGGGCCGTTGTCGCCCCCGACCTCGCCTTCGCCGAGGTCTACGCGCGCGAGCAGTACGGACGCCGGCAGGAATCGGTCGCGCTCCTGATCGTGCCGCGCGACGCGGTCCACCGCGTCGAGGAGTTCCCGGACGAGTTCGACCTCAAGTACCGCCGCGTCGACGGCTACTCGATCAAGGCGCGGCTGAAGGAGGCACGTGAGCGAGCGGGCACAGCGGCTCCTTGAGCTCGCCGACGACGAGCTGATCCTCGGCTGGCGGAACTCGGAGTGGACGGGGATCGCGCCCTTCCTCGAGGAGGACGTCGCCTTCTCGTCGATCGCCCAGAACGAGATCGGCCACGCGCGGGCGCTCTACGAGCTGGCGGCGCGGGATCTCGGCACCGACGCCGACGCGCTCGCGTTCGACCGGAGCCCGGCGGAATACCGCTGCGCGCCGCTCGTCCAGGCTCGGCTCGTGCCCGACTGGGCCGGCACGATCGCGCGGCACGTCCTCTACGAGACAGCCGACGCGATCCGGCTCGACGCCCTCAAGCGCTCCGACGATCCCGAGCTCGCGGGCCTCGCCGCCAAGATGGACCGCGAGGAGGTCTACCACCGCATGCACGCCGAGCTGTGGGCCGGCCAGCTGCGCGGGGAGCCGCGGTTCCTCGAAGCGCTGGACGCGCAGTGGGGCCTCGCGCTCGGCCTACTCGACGACGAGCTGCGACCGGCGTTCGTCGAGCGCGTGCGCGAGCTCGGCCTGCGGCCGGCCGACGCGGCGCCCGTTGCGCGCACGGTCTCCGACGAGTTCACGCCCTTCTGGGAGGAGATGACGTCGGTGCGCCGTTCGGCACCCGTCGGCGCGCAATGGTGACCGCCGAGCAGGTCTGGGACGCGCTCGCGGAGATCCCCGACCCGGAGATCCCGGTGATCTCGCTCGTCGACCTCGGCGTGGTCAAGGACGTCGCCGTCCGAGATGGCAGGGTGCGGATCGAGTTCACGCCGACCTTCATGGGCTGTCCTGCCCTGGAGGCGATGAGGTCGGCGATGGAGTCGACGGTGGCGGCGCTCGGGGCCGAAGCCGACGTGCAGGTCGTGCTCGACGACTCGTGGTCGACCGACCGGATCAGCGCCGAGGGCCGGGAGAAGCTGCGTGCCGCCGGCTTCGCGCCGCCGGTCGCGCGCGGAGCCGCGCCACCGACGCTGCTCCAGCTGCAGCGCGCGCCGCTCGCGTGCCCCTACTGCGGCTCGACCGATACGCGGCTCGAAAACCTCTTCGGCCCGACGCCGTGCCGCTCGCTGCGCTACTGCGCGAGCTGCCGCCAGCCCTTCGAGCAGTTCAAGACGATCTAGCCGCACGCTCGTCCGGGCCGAGATCCCCGTCTGATATAGGTCGCACATGGCTGAACGCGACCCCGACTGGTCGTCCGAGCTCGACCTGGTTCGCGAGCTCCTCTTTCCGCACCTCCCGCCCGAGCGGGGACGAGAGCTCGTCCACGCGGCCGAGGCGGGTCAGCTGGACGAGCGGCGGTGGGAGCGGATCGAGGCGATCGCGCGGCTCGAGGCCATCGCGACACACGAGCGCTAAGGCCGAAGATCCCCAATCGTGGGCGATCGTGCCTGGACAGGTATGAGACGATATGTGAAGGATGAAGCTGGTTTTCGCCGGTGTGCTCGCCGCAGCCGCCGTGGCGGCGCCCGCGCTCACGCACGGGCAGCTCGTCACTCGCGCTGACGGGATCTGCGTGCGCTATGAGTCGTTGCTCGCATCCCCGCCGGGGATCGACGCCCAGCTCGGCGACCCAGCGTACGACCGGGCCTGGCTCCGGCTCTTCGCACGCGAGCGCGGCGAGCTCGGCTCGCTGAGGCCGCCGGCGAGGGATCGGTCGGCGTGGACGAGCTTCCTCCGGACGCTGCCGGTCGTCCAGGAACGCTTCCGCGTGCTCACGACCGCGATCGAGACGGGCCTCCCCGTCCGCAAATGGCGGCCGTTGTCCGCGCGGCTCCGTGCGGCCGAGCGCGCCGCCGGCAGGACGGCCGACGCAGTGGGCGCTCACCGGTGCTTCCGCAAGAGCAACGGCCCCGCCGATTAGGCTACGGCCATGGCGATCGAGATCCTCTTCTGCCCGACCTGAAGCGGGTACGACACGCGGGCCGTGAGCCTCGCCGAAGAGCTCCGCGCCACCGGGCGCGAGGTCGACGTCACGCCGGGCGAGAAGAGTCAGTTCGACGTCCTGACGGACGGTGAGCTCGTCTTCTCGAAGCAGAGCCTCGGGCGGTTCCCGGACGACGGCGAGGTCGCCGCGCTGCTCGCCTCGCGCGGCTAGCGCTACCGAAGCAGGAAGCCCGTGCCGAGCTCGTCGGCCGGATCGAGCTCGAAGACGTGCCGGCCCGTCCTGTGCGCGCTCCCCTCGACCTCGGTCACGACCGCGGCGCGGCCTGCGACCTCCGCCTCGCCGGTGACGCGGCCGGTGAACTCGGAGCCGACGATGCTGAGGTGGCGGAGCGCCTCGCCTCGCGGCAGCCGGCCCGACGCGTCCAGCAGCGCAAGCCTCGCCGAAGTGCCGCTGCCGCACGGCGAGCGGTCGACCTCGCCGTCGGCGAAGACGGTCACGTTCCGTTGCGTGAGTGGGTCGTCGCCCTCGTCCTGCCAGAAGATGACGCCGTAGACGTCACGCAGCTCGGGCTCGAGCGGGTGCACGACGTCATGCGCGGCCTCGAGGTCGGCCTTGATCCGTCGCCCGAGCTCGATCAGCCGGGGCAGCTCGCCCGCGCTCGACCCGCTCCTCGACCGACGCGTAGAAGGCGCCGCCGAAGGCGACGTCGACCTCGCGCCCGGCCGACGCGAGACCGTTCGCCCAGACGAACGAGGGCACGTTGCGGAACCGCACCGAGCGGACCCGGCCGCCCTCGACCCGGGCGACGGTGTCGAGCCGGCCCGAAGGCACGTCGACGACGACACGGGTCTCGGGCTCGCGGACGGCGACGATCCCCTCGTCGATCGCCCAGGTGACGAGCGCGATCGTGCCGTGGCCGCAGGCGGTCGAGTAGCCCGCGTTGTGGAAGAAGAGGACGCCGAGATCGGCGCCGTCGTCGTTCGGCGGCACGACGAAGCAGCCGTACATGTCCGCGTGGCCGCGCGGCTCGTTGACGAGCAGCTCGCGCACACCGTCCAGACGCTCCGCAGCCGCCCGCCGCCGCTCGAGGATCGTGCGCCCCGGCGGCTCCTCGATCCCGCCGGTCACGATCCGGAACGGCTCGCCTCCCGTGTGGTAGTCGACGGTCTCGATCGGCCCCATCTGCGCCAACCCTAGTGCGCCGCTCGCGGGGGGCTGGCATCGTGGCGCCGTGCTCTTCCCCACCGCCACCTTCGCGCTCTTCTTCCTGCTCGTGCTGCCCACCAGCTGGCTGCTGATGCGCGATCAGCCCCGTTGGCGGGTGTTCATGCTCGTCGCGAGCTACGTCTTCTACGGCTGGTGGGACTGGCGCTTCTGCTTCCTGCTCGCCGCCTCGACGCTGGTGAACCAGGTGCTCGCGGTCGCCGTGCACCGAACGGCCGAGCCGCGAGGCCGCAAGGCCTTCGTCGCCGCGGCGGTCATCTTCAACCTCGGCGTGCTCTTCGTCTTCAAGTACTTCGACTTCTTCGTCCAGTCGTTCCAGAACGCGCTCGCGGACGTCGGCATCCACGTCTCGCCGGGGCTGATCGGGCGTCGCGCTCCCGGTCGGGATCTCCTTCTTCAGCTTCATGGCGCTGAGCTACGTGATCGACGTCTACCGCGGCGACTTCCCGCCGACGACCCTCGCCAAGTTCGCCGTCTACCTCTCGTTCTTCCCGCACGTCGTCGCCGGCCCGATCGTGCGCGCGAGGGAGCTCGTGCCGCAGCTGCGCGAGCCGCGCGACCCGCGGCGGGTCGACGCCAGCCGCGCCTTCTTCCTGATCGCGAGCGGGCTCTTCCTCAAGGTCGTGATCGCCAGCTACCTCGCCGACGCAGATCGTCGACGACGTCTTCGGCACGCCCGACCGCTACTCGGCGCTCGACGCGCTCGTCGGCATCTACGCCTACGCCGTCCAGATCTTCGCCGACTTCTGCGGCTACACGAACATCGCGATCGGGGTGGCGCTGCTGCTCGGCTTCCGCTTCCCGCAGAACTTCGACGACCCGTACACGGCGAGCTCGCTCACGCGACTTCTGGCGCCGCTGGCACATGACGCTGTCGCGCTGGCTCCGCGACTACCTCTACATCCCGCTCGGCGGGAACCGGAAGGCGACCGCGCCGGACGTACGTCAACCTGATCGCCGTGATGCTGCTCGGCGGGCTCTGGCACGGAGCCGGCTGGACCTTCGTCGTCTGGGGCGGGCTGCACGGCGGCGGGCTCGCGGCGGAGCACTGGTGGGCGGAGCGGCGGCAGGGACGCGCAGGCGGCTCGGAGCCAACGGTCCTCCGCGGGGCTGGGCGCTCGCGTGGCGGCGGCTCGCGACCTTCCACTTCGTCTGCCTCGGCTGGGTCTTCTTCCGGGCCGAGTCGCTGGGAGACGCCTTCGCCGTGCTCGGCCGGATCGCGACCGGCTGGACGCAGGCGCCGGAGCTCCTCGGCGGCGGGGTGCTGCTCGCGATCGCGGTCGGGATCGGCGGCGCAGTACGTGCCGGCAGGCGCCACCGCGCGGTTGATGGCCTCCTTCTCGCGGCTCTCGCCGGTCGTGCAGGGAGCGACCCTTGCGCTCGCGCTCACGGTCATCGGCGCGCTCGGCCCGGCGGGGGTCGCGCCCTTCATCTACTTCCGCTTCTGATGGACGAGACCGCACGCAGGCCGATGGCCGCGGGCCACGCGGTGGTGGTGGTGCTCGTCGCGCTCGTTCTGGGCGCGTTCCTGAACGCGCGCGGGATGCGCAAGTCGGCCGAGATCCGGCCCGACGGTTGGCAGCGTGACGTCTCCGTGGCGCTGACACGGCCGCTTGCCGCCACGAGCGGCTGGCTGCTGCTCGACCGGCCGCGGGCGGCGCTGAAGGACGCGATCGGCCACGGCGACGACGACCGGCTGCGCTCGGGCACGGCCTTCGAGCCCGAGGCCGCGCCGCCGCCGCTGCCGCCGATCGAGGAGGCTCCGGCGAACCGGCCGGTCTTCACCGCCGCCCGCCCGCTGCGGCTGTGGATCGGCGGCGACTCGCTGGTCGTCACGCCGGGCGAGTCGGTCATCCGCGCCGCCGAGGCCACGGGCGCGGTCCGCTCGGTCGCGCCCGTCGACGGCCGCGTCGCGACCGGGCTCGAGCGGCCGGAGGTCTTCGACTGGTACCGCCACCTGCGCCGCGTGCTCGAGCGCGAGCGGCCGGACGCCGTCGTCCTCTCGTTCGGGGGCAACGACGACCACGACTTCATGAGCGGGGTGCCCGCGGGCGTCTCGCTCGGCGCCTTCGGGAGCGAGACCTGGACGGCGGAGTACCGCCGGCGGGTCGGCGCGGTGATGGACCTCGTCGCCCGCCGGGCGAAGCTCCTGCTCTGGGTCGGCCTGCCGATCACGAGCGACCAGGCGCAGTCGCTGCGCTTCGACACGATCAACGCGATCGTCCACGAGGAGGCGGAGAAGCGGCGCGGCCGGGTGGCGTTCGTCGACACCTACACGCTCCTGACCGGGCCCGACGGCGGCTACGCCCAGTACCTGACCGGCGACCGCGGCACGCTGGAGAAGGTCCGGCGCGGCGACGGCGTCCATCTCGAGCGGGCCGGCGGCGACATCGTCGCGGCGGCCGTGCTGAGCGAGCTCGAGCGCCGCTTCGAGCTGCGCGGGTAGCCGGGCTCAGGAGCCGCGGAAGAGCGGCGGGCGCTTCTCGAGGAACGCGGCGACGCCCTCGGCGAAGTCGGCGGTGCCCGTCGCCGCCTGCTGCAGCTGAGCCTCCAGAGCGAGCTGCTCCTCGAGCGAGGCCGCCGTAGGCGTGCTCGAAGAGGCGCTTCGTCCCGCCGACCGCCTTCGTCGGCAACGCCGCCCACCAGGCGGCCAGCTCGGCGATGCGCCCCGCGAAGTCGTCGGCTGGGACGACCTCCGAGACGAGCCCCCACTCGAGCGCCTCGGCGGCGGTGAGCCGCCGGTTCGAGGTCATCCACTCGAAGGCGCGGGCGAAGCCCAGCAACCGGTGGAGGAACCACGTGCCGCCGGAGTCCGGGACGAGCCCGATCCCGACGAACCCGGGCACGAAGGTCGCCGCCTCGGAGGCGATCCGCACGTCGCAGGCGGCAGCGAGCGAGAGCCCCGCGCCCGCAGCCGGCCCGTTCACCGCCGCCAGCACCGGCTTCTCGAGCGCCCTGATCGCCCGGATGTTCGGGTGGTATGTCTCCTCCAGCCGCTCCCGGATGTCGCCGGGCGACTCCTGGAACTCGCGCAGGTCCTGACCGGCGCAGAAGCCGCGACCGGCTCCCGTGATCACGACCGCCCGCACCTCGTCGTCCGCCGCGGCGGCCAGCCCCTCGGCGAGCGCTGCGTGCAGGTCGCCGTTGAACGCGTTGAAGACGTCCGGCCGGTTGAGCGTCAGCGTGAGCACGGCGCCCTCGCGGCTGGTCAGCACCTCGTCGGCCACCATTCGACCCTAGCGGTTGCCGAAAGCCCGAACGGTTCCGTCGGCTGCGGCGCTGACGACGAGCCCGTTCGCGCTCATCGGCGGGGCATAGGCCAGTCCGGTCTGGAGCAGGTTGAGCAAGCGACCGGTCCCGGTGTCGATGGCAGCCAGCTTGCCGATGGCAGAGGCCGAGACGAAGGCGACCCGGCCGACCCCGAGCGGCTGTGGCTGGACACCACCGCCGATGTTCAACGTCCAAGCCAACCGAAAGCGACAGCCGCTCATGAGCCGGAAGCCCGCGACGCCACGACTGATCACCGCGCCATCTCCGAACGCCGCCTGCGCGACGACGAGCATCCGCGTCTCCGGAAACCAGGTCGGCTGCGCCAGGAACGCGTCGGACGACGACACCGGGCCGATCCGAGCGCGCAGAACCGTGGGCCGCGACAGATGGCGTCGTTGCCAGACGTACGTGTAGCCGCTCTTTGCGTTCACGGCGAGCAGCGCGTGACACCCAGGAGGTCGGAACAAGAGCGGGGTCGAGCCGAACCCCTGGTCGCCGAGGAGGTCTGGAGCGTCGTCGGGCTGCGCAACGGAGCCGAGCAAGCCCAGCGTCGGCGAGAGGCGCAGGACGCGCTCGGCGTGCGGTTGCTTCTCGATCAGATTGCCGTCCAGCGTGACGACGGCGTTCGCCGTCCCGAGGTAGATCGAGCGGCCGCGCGTGCCGATCGATACACCGCCCCACGCCCAGATGCCGCCGCCGTTCGTCGGTCCGGGAACGACGTCGAACGTCGCGGACGATCCGGCGCGCCACGCGATCGACGGTGACCAGGCGGCCGTTCCAGGCCCCTCGCTCGTCGCCCATGTCGCAATGTGACGCGACCGGGACGTACAAGGTCCGGCCGAGGTAGCGCAATGCACTCCAGACGTACTCGACACTCGTCCTCGACACGATCCGGATCGGCCAGCCGGGTTTCGTCTGCCCGCTGCCCAGGTCGAGCGCGTAGAGACGGCCGCTGCCGCCGATCACGTACAACTCGCCGCGGCCGCGGTCGATCACGGGCGTGGACGAGATCCCGGCAGCGCCGCCGCACACCGTCGCGACGGGCGGGCCGAGTGAGCGCCGCCAGAGCAGCGCGCCGTCGTCGGCGGACAGCGCGTAGACCGAGTTTCCTCCGGTCGCGACGAAGAACACCGAGCGGCGCTGCGACCCCACCGTGACGTCGCGCAGGAACAGCGGTTGTGCCACCACGAGGCCATCGAGCTTGCGCGTCCAGACCTGCCGGAACGAGGCGACGCGTTCGGGCCGAAGCGATCCCGTGGGGACGTGGTTTGCGATCTGCGGGGTTCGCCCGTACGCGGGCCAGTCGAACGGTGCAGTGCTGGCGGCGCCCGAGGACCCGGCCAGCGTCACAGCCAGCAGGCCGCCGAGGACGAGGAGCGATCCGGTCAGCGGTCCAGGAATCGTCTCACCGCGTCCTGCGTCTCGTCGCTCAGCATCGAGAGCGCCAGCCAGTCGCGCGCGTGCCCGACGGTCTCGTGCCACGAGAGGTCGCGCCACCAGTTCAGCTGCTGCTTCGCGTACCGAGTCGCCTGCGGCAGCTTCCGCGCCAGCTTCTCGACCCACTCGTCGACGGCCGCGTCGAGCTCCGCTGCCGGCACGGCCCGGTTGACGAGACCCCACTCCTCCGCCTGCTTGGCCGGGATCTCGTCGCAGAGCATCACGATCTCCCGCGCGCGGCGGTCGCCGACCATGATCGGGAGCCACTGCGTCGCGCCGCCCGCGGGCACCGAGCCGTGCTCGAGCCCGACGTGACGGATGAAAGCGTCGTCGGCCATCAGCGCCAGGTCGCACGCCATCTGCAGCTCGTTGCCGCCGCCGACCGCGATCCCGTTCACCCGAGCCAGCGTCGGCTTGCCGATCTCGCGCAGCCGGTCGTGCATGTCCTTGAAGGCGCCGAACCACTTCCAGTACTCCCCGGCTTGCCGAGCAGGTCCTCGCCCCAGCTGCGGAGGTCGGCGCCGACGCAGAAGGCGCGCCCGGTGCCGGTGACGACGACGACGCGGATCTCGTCGTCCCAGCTCGCGTCCTCACAGGCCCGCGCGATCTCCCGCAGCATGCGGAAGTCGAAGGCGTTCAGCACGTCCGGCCGGTTGAGCCGGATCGTCGCGCGCGGCGGCGCCTTCTCGTAGACGATCGTCTCGAAGCCGAGCTCGGCCGGGTCGAGTGGGGTCGGGCCGGAGAGCTCAGGCAACGTCGGCGAACATGACGTGGAACGGGATTCCGAGCGCCATCGCATCCTTGCCGGTCTCGGCGAACTCCGGGGTGCGGGCGGCGGCCTTGAAGGCGTCGCGGTCGGCGAACTCCCACTCGGCGTAGTAGGCGTAGGGCGGGTCTCCCATCGGAGCGCCGAACACCTTGCCGTGGCGGAACGTGCCGCCCTCGACGCGGCGGCAGAGCTCGGCGTGCTGCTCGTAGCGCTCCGGGTCGGGCTCCTGCTCGTAGACGACGAAGACGCGGATCACGGATGTCGCTCCTCTGGCCGGGGACGCGCCGCAGCGTATAGCTTCCGCGCGTCGACCGAATGGAGGTCTCCGATGGCTGGAAAGCTCGTCCACTTCGAGCTGCCTGCGCAGGATGCGACACGGGCGAAGGCGTTCTGGAGCGGTGTCTGCGGCTGGGAGTTCGGCGACTCGGCGATGCCGGACTTCGAGTACTACATGGTGCAGACCGCGACCGACCAGGGCGGCGCCGTCTACCCGGCGCAAGCCGGCGAGAAGGGCGTGATCGTCTACTTCGACACCGACGACATCGACGCCTCGGTGGCGAAGGTGCGCGAGCAGGGCGGGCAGGCCGAGGACAAGCAGCCGATCCCGCACGTCGGCTGGTTCGCGCGCTGCACCGACACGGAGGGGAACGCCTTCTCGCTCTACCAGGGCGACGAGTCGGCCGCCTGAGCAACGCCGGCGCAATCGGCTTCGCGCTCCTCGCCGGCATTGCCGGCTCGCTGCAGGTCGCCGTGATGGGCCGCTTCGGCGATCGCGTCGGCTCGTTCGAGGCGTTCGCCGTCGCATCGCTCGTCACGACCGCCCTCGCAGTCGCGGTGCTGCTCGTCGCGCGTCGATCGCTGGCGGGAATCGGCGACGCGACGGCCGCGCCGCCGTGGATGTGGCTCGGCGGGCTCTTCGGCGCCTTCGTGGTGCTGACGATCACGGTCACGGCGCCACGCATCGGCGTCGCCGCCGTGGTCGCGCTGCTGATCGCCGGCCAGCTCGCCGCGGGCTCGCTGATCGACCGCTTCGGCTGGTTCGGCGTCGACAAGGTGCCGCTCGGCTGGCAGCGGATACTCGGGATCGCGCTGCTCGCCGTCGGCACTGCACTCGTCCTGCGCAAGTAGGAGGATCTCCCGGTGGCCGCGAGCATCTCCACCCACGTGCTCGACACCGCGGCGGGCCGGCCGGCTCCGGGCGTCCGGGTCGAGGTCCGCCGGGGCGTCGAGGTCGTCGCGACCGGGCGAGACGGACGCGGACGGACGCATCGGCTCGCTCGCAGCCGGCCTCGAGCCGGGCGAGTACGCGCTCGTCTTCGCGCCGCCCTCGCCGTTCTTCCGCGAGGTCGCCCTGACCGTGGCGCTCGAGGACGGCCACTACCACGTCCCCTTGCTGGTCTCTCCATACGGGTGCGCGAGCTACCGCGGCAGCTGAGCCGCGACGAGCTCGCGGAGCTGTTCGAGGGCCGGACGGCGCTGGTCGACGCGCTCGTAGATCGCGACGGACCCGCTCGGCGAGGCGCGCGAGGTGCTGCACGCGTTGCCGCCGGAGGAGCAGGCAGCCGCGCTGAACGCGCATCCGCCGATCGGCGCGCGCACTGGCCTCTCGGCCCGCTCGGCGGCCGAGCAGGGCACCGACGACGACCCGGAGGTGCTCGTCCGAGCTCGCGCGGCTGAACGCCGAGTACGAGTCCCGGCACGGCTTCCGCTTCGTCGTCTTCGTCGACGGACGGCCCCGGCGGGAGATCCTGGACGTGCTGCGCGAGCGGATCGGCCGTCCGACCGACGAGGAGCGCGAGGCCGGGATCGACGCGCTCGTCTCGATCGCGCAGGACCGCTGGCGGAGCCGCTCGTGATCGCGGCCGCCCTCGATCCGTACGTCTCCGCGCTGGTTCGACGCGATCCTCCGCTTCCTGCACGTCGTCAGCGCGATCGCGTGGATCGGCGCCTCGTTCTACTTCGTCGCGCTCGACTCGAAGCTGCGCCCGCCGGCGCGCCGCGAGGACGCGGACGAGGGCGTCGGCGGCGAGGTGTGGGAGGTGCACGGCGGCGGCTTCTACCGCGTGCACAAGTTCCGGGTCGCGCCGCGGGTGCTGCCCGAGGAGCTGCAGTGGTTCAAGTGGGAGGCGTACACGACGTGGGCGTCGGGCTTCGCGCTCCTCGTCGTCCTCTACTACCTCGACGCCTCGACCTACCTCGTCGACCCGCGCGTCGCCGACCTGACCGACATGCGAGGCCGTGGCGCTCTCGCTCGGCGGCCTGCTGCTGGCCTGGGCGGTCTACGACCTGCTGCTTGCGCTTCGTGCCGGACGAGGACGTCGTCGCCGGCGCGATCGTCGGGCTGACCGCGCTCGCGGCCTGGGGGGCAGGCGAGCTCTTCGCGCCGCGCGCTGCGTGGCTGCAGGTCGGCGCGATGCTCGGGACGATCATGGCCGCGAACGTCTTCTTCTCGATCATCCCGGCGCACCGCGGGCTGATCGCCGCGAAGGAGGAGGGCCTCGAGCCCGACCCGCGTCCCGGCCTCGACGCGAAGCGCCGCTCGGTGCACAACAACTACCTGACGCTGCCGGTGCTCGTGACGATGCTCGCCGGCGCACGCGCCGTTCCTCTACGCGCACTCGCATGCCTGGCTGATCCTGCTCGCGCTGATGGCGATCGGCGCCTGGTTCCGGCTCTTCTTCAACCTGCGCCACACCGGCCGGACGCGGTTCTCGATCCTGCTCCTCGGCGCGGCGGCGCTGCTCGCGCTCGCGATCGGGCTCGGGCCGGACGACTCGACGCGGCGGCTCGGCCGCGACGAAGCCCGTGGCCTTCGCGGCCGTGCGCCGGATCGTCGACGAGCGCTGCATCACCTGCCACACCGGCGTCGTCCGCGCCGGCCGGGATCCGGCTCGACGACGACGCGGTGCTCGTGCGCGCGTGCCGCGCTCGTGCGGACGGTCGTCTCGACCCGGCGCGATGCCGCTCGGCAACCGCACCGGCATGACCGACGCCGAGCGCGAGGACGGTCGTCGCCTGGGTCGACCAGGGCGCGGCGAAGTAGGCTCCTCGCCGTGCTGGAGATCACGGCCGGAGGGTTCAGCTTCGCCGCCCGCCTCGAGGAGGAGGCGGCGCCCGCGACCGTCGCCGCGTTCCGGCGGCTGCTCCCGCTCGAGTCGCGGATCATCCACGTCCGCTGGTCGGGCGAGGCGGGCTGGATCCCGTTCGGCGACCTCGACCTCGGGCTCGGCCCCGAGAACGCGACGAGCTATCCGAACCCGGGCGAGATCGTCCTCTACCCGGGCGGCGTCTCCGAGACCGAGATCCTCCTCGCGTACGGCTACGTCAGCTTCGCGTCGAAGGCCGGCGCGCTGGCAGGCAACCACTTCGCCACGATCACCGAAGGCGGCGAGCACCTGCGCGAGCTGGGCAGGAAGTTCCTCTGGGAGGGCGCCCAGGAGATCGTCTTCCGCGAGCGCTAGCCGGCGAGGCGGCCGAGCGCGTCCGGTGAGCACGTCGACGGCGAGCGCGACGTCCTCGTCCGAGGCGAGCTCGTCGGGCGAGTGGCTGACGCCGCCGTTCAGCCCGCGGACGAAGAGCATCCCGGAGGCGACGCCCGCCGAGGCGAGGATGCCCGCGTCGTGGCCGGCCCCGGACGCGAGCTCGACGACCGGCAGCCCGCGCGCCTCGACCTCGTTGCGCAGGGCATCGCGCACGAGCTCGCTCATCGGCGCCGGCTCGGTCCGGCCCGCGTCCTCCAGCCCGGCGGCCGCGATCAGGCGGGTCAGCCGCTCGGCGTCGGGCGCACGAACGTCGACCGAGACGCGCGCGAGGCCGGGAATGACGTTCGTCCCGCCCGGCTCGACCTCGATCGTGCCCGACGGTGGCGACCGCGCCCTCGATCGAGCGGGCGACGTCGCGGAGCCGCAGGATCTCCTCGGCCGCAGCGACGAGCGCGTCCTCGCGCCCGTCCATCGGCGTCGTGCCCGCGTGCCCTGCCCGTCCCTCGAACGTCCTGGTGCCGCGCTTGTAGCCGACGATCCCGGTCACGATCCCCAGGGGCGCGCCGGCCAGCGCGAGCCGCGGGCCCTGCTCGTGGTGGAGCTCGACCCAGACGCCCGGGCAGCGATCCCGTCTCGACCAGTCCGCGGCTGCCCGCGCAACCTCGCTCCTCGTCGCGGAAGGCGACGGCGGCGAGCGTGTGCCGCCGCCGGCCGAGCCGCTCGAGCGCCTCGATCGCCGCGAGCACGCCGAGCGGGCCGTCGTAGCGACCGCCCTGCGGCACCGAGTCGAGGTGCGAGCCCGACCAGACCTCCGGCAGCTCGGGGTCGTCGCCGGCGCAGCCTCCCGATCAGGTTCCCGTGCGCGTCGCTCTCGACCTCGAGCCCCGCCTCGCGCATCCAGCCGGCGGCGAGCTCGTGCGCCTCGTCCTCCTCCGGCGAGTAGCCGATCCGGTTCGCGCCGGGCCCGCCGCCGATCGCGTAGAGCCGGTCGAGGCGCTCGAGCAGACGCATCCCCGGACCTTCGCACACGTCGCGCGGGCAGGATCCGGAGGTGACCGGGCTGAGCCACGGGTCGAAGGTCTGGATCGCGCTCGCGACCGTCTACGTGATCTGGGGCTCGACCTACCTCGCGATCGCGATCGCCGTCGAGGACCTGCCGCCCCTCCTCGCCGTCTCGACGCGCTTCGTCGTCGCAGGCGGATTGCTCGCCGCCTGGCTTGCGTGGCGGCGGCGACCGGCTCTCCGCATCACGCGCCGCGAGCTCGGTGCCGCGGCCGTGATCGGCCTGCTCCTGCCCGGAGCAAACGCCGTCCTGTTCTTCGCGGAGCGCGACGTGCCCACCGGCCTCGCCTCGCTGATCATCGCCTCGGTCCCGCTCTGGGTCGTGCTCCTCCGCCTGCTGGCGAGGGAACGGCTCTCGCGTACGGCGGTGCTCGGCGTGGTCGGCGGCTTCCTCGGCGTCGCCGTCCTGCTCCGGCCGACCGGTGGCGCGACCGCGGTCGGTCTCGCGCTCTGTGTCGTCTCGTCGCTGATGTGGGCGACGGGCTCGTTCCTCTCCGGCCGGGTCCCGCTGCCGCGCGACCCGATCGCGGCCACGGCCTACGAGATGCTCTGCGGCGGCGCCGCGATGCTGCCGCTCGGGCTCCTCGCGATCGGCGACCTCCACCCGTCGGCCCGCTCGATGGCGGCATGGCTCTACCTCGTGATCTTCGGCTCGCTCGTCGCCTACACGGCCTATGTCTGGCTGCTCGGCCACGCGCCGCTCGGCACCGTCGCCACCTACGCCTACGTGAACCCGGTCGTCGCGATCGCGCTCGGCTTCCTCTTCCGCGACGAGAAGCTGACTCCGCAGATCCTGCTCGGCGCCGCCATCGTCGTCGCGTCGGTCGCGACCGTCGTCCGGCGCGAGGCACCCGCCGTGACGCCGACCGAGGAGGCGGTCCGCTAGCGAAGCGGGCGCAGGAGCCACCAGCCGGCGAGCGGGAACGCGGCCGCGAGGCCGAACGCCGCCGCCCACGACGTCCCCGCGACCGCCGCCGCGAAGCCGATCGGCGCGACCACGCCGACGGCCGAGAGCACCGTCTGCTGGAAGCCGATCGCGGCGCCGCTGCGGCGGCCGCCGAGCTCGGCGGCGATCGTGAACGAGAGGCCGTTCCACGCCATCGAGAGCGACGTCGCGACGACGAAGACGGGCACGAGCAGCCAGTTCGCAGTCGACGTCATCGCTGCGGCCGTGACCAGCGTGACGGCGACGGCCAGCCCGATGAGCCGCAGCGGCAGGATCCGGGAGCCGACGACGTCGGACCAGCGGCCGACGCCGATTCGCAAGCGCGCCCGCGACGACCTGGGCGGCCGCGAGCACCGCGGCCGCCGAGCCGTCGGAGAAGCCGCGGTCGTCGTGCAGGAAGAGGACGAGGAACCCCATCAGCGCGACCTGCGCGACGAGGTAGAGCGCACTGGCCCCGCAGGCGAGCAGCAACCGCCGGTCG
The DNA here is from genome assembly GCA_963808915.1 of uncultured Gaiellaceae bacterium. Classification (GTDB taxonomy): domain Bacteria; phylum Actinomycetota; class Thermoleophilia; order Gaiellales; family Gaiellaceae; genus CAVTBT01. Next base: position 659,168 of record CAWEHJ010000004.1, read on the forward strand.
CGCAGGCTCGTCTCGAGCTCGCGAGACGTGCAGCTCGTCGCCGCCGCTCCGCCCGCAGCACGACGGCCCCGACGATCGCACCGGCGGCAACGAAGCCCGCGAGGAAGAGGAACCCAGCCCTCGGCCCGCCGAGCGCCGGGAGCACGAGCGCCGCGACGGTCCCGCCGACCGGCACGGCCGTCTGCCGCACTCCGAGCGCGAGCCCGCGCTCGCCGGCGCCGAACCAGCGCATCACCGCCCGGCCGCTCCCCGACTGGACGCTGCCGCCGGCGGCCCCGACGAGCCCCAGCAGCACCACGAGCGAGGCGAATCCCGGCGCGTAGGCCGTCCCGACGAGGAAGCCGGCGCAGAGCAGCAGGCCGGCCGAGAGCGTCCAGCGCTCGCCGAACCGGTCGACCGCGAGCCCCCACGGCAGGAGCGCGATCGTCAGCCCGACCCACTCGGCGGCCAGGACGACGCCGAGTTGCGTCAGCGTCAGGTCGTACTGGTCGCGAAGCGCCGGCGCCAGCACCGCGACGCCGAGCGTGATCGCGGAGAAGCTCGCCTGCGCGGTCGTGCCCGCGGCGAGCACGGCCCAGCGGTAGCGCACGCGCCTGCTAGAGCCCGAAGGGGTTCAACGGCCGCGAGCCGGTGCCGACGATCACGCTCTTCGTCTCCAGGTAGAGCTCGAGCGTCTCGATCCCCAGCTCGCGCCCGAAGCCGGACTGCTTGTAGCCGCCGAACGGGATGCCCGGGAACGCGGTGAACGGCATGTTGATCCCGACCGTCCCCGACTTGATCCGCGCCGCGAGCCGGTGGCCGCGGGCGGGGTCGCCGGTCCAGACGGTCGCCATCAGCCCGTAGCGCACGTCGTTTGCGATCCGCACGGCGTCGGCCTCGTCCTCGAACGGGATCACGGTCACGACCGGGCCGAAGACCTCCTCCTGCGCGATCTCGGCCGAGTTGTCGATCCCCGCGACCACGGTCGGCGGGTAGAAGGCTCCCGGCCCCTCGGGCAGCTCGCCGCCGGCGACGATCTCGGCGCCGCCGTCGAGCCCGCGCGAGACGAAGCCGTGCACGCGGTCGCGATGCGGGCCGGAGATGAGCGAGCCCATCTGCGTCTCGCCGTCGAGCGGATCGCCCACCTTGACCTTCCCGGCGAGCTCGGCCAGCTGCGCCACGACGTCGTCGTAGAGCGGCTTCTCGACGAGCACGCGCGAGCGCGCCTCGCAGCTCTGTCCCGCCGCGTAGTAGATCGACCAGGCCGTGCTCGGGATCGCATCGGCGAGGTTCGCGTCGGCGAAGACGAGGTTCGGGCTCTTGCCGCCGAGCTCGAGCGTCAGGCGCTTGAGCGGGTCGGCCGCGAGCCGCATGATCTCCGCCCCGGTCTTCGTCGAGCCGGTGAACGCAACCTTGTCGACGCCGGGATGCCGCACGAGATACGCGCCCGTGGTCGGCCCGTCGCCCGGGACGATGTTGATCGCGCCTGCCGGGAAGCCGACCTCGGCCGCCAGCTCGGCCAGACGCAGCGCCGAGAGCGGCGTCTGGGGATCCGGCTTGAGGACGACGGAGCAACCCGCGGCGAGCGCGGGCGCGAGCTTCCAGGTCGTCATCAGCACCGGGTAGTTCCAAGGCACGATCTGCCCGGCGACGCCGACCGGTTCCTTCAGCGAGTAGAAGAGCAGCGAGCCGCCGATCGGGTTCGAGCGGCCGGCGATCGTGGCGATCGCCGAAGCGTAGAAGCGGAAGTTCTCGGCCGCGCCGGCGAGCTCCGCCTTGACCGAGGAGATCGCCTTGCCCACGTTCCGCGTCTCCAGCTCGGCGAGCTCCTTGCGGTTCGCGACGATCGCGTCGGCGAGCGCGTGCAGCAGACGCGAGCGCTCCGTGGGAGGCGTCTTGCCCCAAGGGCCGTCGAGCGCGGCACGTGCAGCGGCGACCGCGCGGTCGACGTCGGCCTCGCCCGCGAGCTGGACGGTTGCGAGCGGCTCGCCGGTGGCCGGCTCGACGAGCTCGCGCGTCTCGGAGCCTTCGGCCGACTCGCCGTCGACGAAGAGACCGTAGTCGCGTTGGGCGGCGACGCTCACGGGCCGGACGATACCGCCGCCAGCAGGTCGCCGACGCGCACCTGCTCGGTCAGCAGGGTGCGGAAGCGGGCCGGGTCGCCGCCGACGTAGGCGCCGCACAGCCTGCGGCCTGCTGAGTACGTGATCACGTACGCCCGCCAGGTCGGGTCGGTGGCGAAGCGAACGCTCTGCGCCGCCTGCCTGGGCGTCGACAACGCCCAGCGCTCGACATGTGCGACCGCCTCCGCCTCCGTCGCCCCGCCCTCGTGGAGCATGAGCGCCGCGTCGAGGCCGACCCGGCGAAGCGGCGTTCGCGCCTCCCTGATCTCCCAGCCGCGGCGTGGATCCCAGGGCAGACCTGCGCGAGCGAAGACCGCCGTGAGCGCCTCCCGCGTGCGGTCGTCGAGGACGAGCCCGGGGCCGGTCTCGGCGATCCCCTCGCCGACGAGCGACTGCGGCGTCGGCACCAGCTGGATCGACTCCTCGAGCAGGCCACGGTCGCGGATCAGCCGCTGCTCCTTGACCGAGCGCTCGGTGTGGTGGCCCGGATAGACCTCGTGGGCGGCCAGCTCGACCAGATCGTCCGTGGTCGTCAGGACGTCGACGTTGACGACGACGCGGCTGCGCAGGCCGCCCTCGTAGTAGTTGAACGCCCACCACGGCTCGTCGTGCACGGCCTCGAGGTGGAGCGTCTCGCCCTCGGGCAGCGGCACGATCGCCTCCGCCCGGTTGCGCAGCAGCGCGACGACGTCTGCGGCGAGCGGGACGATCCGATCGGCCGGCACGGCCTCCGTCTCGCGCCAGCTCGTGTAGCGGTCGAACAGGGAGCCGCCGGCGGGAAGCAGCTCGTCGAGTCGGGCGTGCGCGACCGCGTACGACGCCTCGTCGGCGGGTTCGGGGCGCAGGCCGTAGCAGCGCTCGACCTCGTCGCTGTAGGAGAGCTCCTCTCCCGCGAGCAGGCCGGCGTAGGTGCGGAGCCCGCGGGCCTGGTCGCCCAGCCAGCCGTCCTCGAGCTCGGCGACGAGCGCGTCGGCCTGTTCGACGAGCGCCGCGGGCGTGACGAGCTCCTCGCCCTCGACGCGCGTTGCGAGCCCGGCCGGCCCGTAGTAGGCGTCGACGAGCCCCTCGACGTGCCGGCCGAGCCGGAGCCCGAGGAGCAGATAGCGCTCGACGGTCGCGCCCATCAGTCCTCGACCGTCCGCTGGAAGAGCACGTGGTCGCGCCAGGCACCGCCGATGTGCAGGTAGTGCGGCGCGACCCCGATCCTCGTGAAGCCGTTCCGCTCGAGGACGCGCTGCGAGGCGACGTTGTCGACGAGCGTCCCCGCCTCGAGCCGGTGCAGGCCGAGCTCGCCGAACGCGGTCGCGACGGCGGCGCCGACGGCCGCCGTCGCCAGCCCGCGCCCGTTCCGGTCACGATCGACCCAGTAGCCGAGCGTCGCGCTGCACAACGCGCCCAGGAGGACGTTCGAGATCGCGATCGTCCCGGCGATCGTCTCGCCGTCGAGAATCGCGAAGAGGTTGGCGTGGTCGCGGATCCGCTCGGCCTGCCCTGCCGGGGTGAAGAAGCGCTCGTCACGATTCGGCTCGAACGGCGCGAGGAACTCCCGATTGGCGGCGAGCAGCGCGGCGAGCTCGCCTGCGTCGGCGGCGGCGAGGCGGCGAATCATCCGGGCGAGCCTAGCGGGGGCGTTTCCGGGGCGGCGGCGGCGGGGAGGGAGCAGGGCATGAGCGAGACGATCGAGCTCCAGGTGGCCCGGGCCGTCGACCGTGACGCGCTGCTCGAGGTGCTGCGCGGCCGCGGGATCGAGGTCGAGCCGCTCGAGGATGACGACGCCCTCGGCTTCCGGATCCCCTGCGCCGACGGCGACTCCGACCGTGCATGCGGAGAGCTGCTCGCGCAGCTCGAGTCGCTCGTCGCCGACACCGGACTGCCGCTCGTGCCGCAACGCGGTGACGGCTTCGTCTTCCTGCGCCCGCCCGGCGACTAGCCGTCGACCCGCCGCGGCCGCTTGACGAGCTCGCCGCCGCAGTTGGGGCACGTGAAGCCGAGCTCGGCTGCGCAGAGCGTGCAGTACGTGCACTCCTGCGAGCAGATCAGGGCGCTCTCGCTCCTGTGCGGCAGGTCCATCCCGCAGCGCTCGCACGATCCCCGCATCTCGAGTGCCATGCGGAGAACCTAGCCGATGAAATCGACGCGAACCGGACCCGGCCAGGCGCCGATCGCCTCGCCGCGCCGGAGGAGCTCCCTGACCGCCTGCCGTCCCTCGTTGCCGTAGTCCTGCGTCAGCTCGTTGACGTACATCGACACGAACCGGTCGGCCACCGCCGCGTCGATCCCGCGGCCGAACTGGAGCGCGTACTCGAGCGCCTCCGCGCGGTGGTCGAGGCCGCACTGGATCGCGTCGCGCAGGACGACGCAGAGATCCTCGAGGCGCTCCTCGCCGAGGTCCCGCCGGGCGACGTTGACCCCGAGCGGCAGCGGGAGCCCCGTCTCGAGCAGCCACCATTCGCCGAGGTCGAGCACGCGGTGCAACCCGTGGTCCTCGAACGTGAGCTGGCCCTCGTGGATCAGGAGCCCGACGTCGCAGACGCCGGACGCGACTGCCTCCGGGATCTCCTCGAACGGGAGCTCGCGGTAACGGAAGTCGCCCAGCACGAGCCTGAGCGTGAGGAAGGCCGTCGTCAGCGCTCCCGGAACCGCGATCTCGAGGCCGCGGAGGTCGTCCACACCGAGGGCCTCTCGCGCGACGACGATCGGCCCGTAGCCGGAGCCGATGCTGGCGCCGTGCGGCAGCAGGGCGTAGCGATCCTGGACGAGCGGATACGTGGCGAGCGAGATCGCCGTCACGTCGAGGCGGCCCTCGCGCGCCCAGGCGTTGAGCGTCTGGATGTCCTGCAGCACCTGCTCGAACTCGAAGCCCCGGCGCTCGACCATGTCGGTCGTCAGCGCCCAGAACATGAACGCGTCGTCCGGGTCGGGGCTGTGGCCGAGACGGATCCGCATGGCCGCGCGACGCTAGCAGCGGTCGGCACGAGCGAGAGGCAGGAACCGGTCTGGCAGACTCGCCCGGTGGCCATCGCCCTGACGGATGCGATCCAGGACTACCTGAAGGAGATCTACAAGCTCGGGATCGACGCCGACCGCGTCTCGACCACGGCCCTCGCCAAGCGCCAGGGCGTGTCGCCCGCGAGTGCGAGCGAGATGGTGAAGAAGCTGTCGGCGCTCGGCCTCGTCGAGCTCGTCCCCTACCGGGGCGTCTCGCTCACCGGTGACGGCGAGCGCGTCGCCCTCGAGGTGATCCGCCACCACCGGCTGCTCGAGCTCTACCTCGCGGAGACGCTCGGGATCGGCGTCGACGAGGTCCACGACGAGGCCGACCGGCTCGAGCACGTGCTCTCGGAGGAGTTGGAGGCGCGGATCGACCGGGCGCTCGGCTTCCCGACCCACGATCCGCACGGCGACCCGATCCCGGACGCGAACCTCGAGTGGCCCGAGTAGTGGGTGAGACGCCCGAGGAGCTCTTCGAGCGCGCTCGCGCTGCGGCCGGCGCGGACGGCCGGCTGGCGATGCCGCCGGTCGAGGAGTGGGAGACGTTTCCATTCGAGGGCGAGCTCCGAGTCCGCGAGCTAACACCGCCCGAAACGACCGAGCGGACGCGGGTCGGCGCCGACGGCGTCGACTGCCCGCGCTGCGTGCGTGGCGAGGCGGATGCGATCTGGAGCGACGAGCACTGGCTGCTCGCCCCGCTGCTCCAGCCGACCGGGCTCCCGGTCGTGGTGATCCTGCAGCCGCGCGCGCATCACGACCTCGACGACCTGCCCGAGGAGCGGGCGGCCGAGCTTGGGCCGCTGATCCAGCGCGTCGAGGGGGCAGTGCGGTCGGTCGGGGAGATCGGCCGCGTGCACGTCTGCCGCTGGGGCGACGGGAGCGAGCACCTGCACCTCTGGTTCATGGCACGGCCGGCGAGGCTGCCGCAGACGATCGGCAGCTTCGCCGCGATCTGGGACGACATCCTCCCGCCGACGCCCGAGCCGATCTGGCGCGCGAACCTGGCCGCGATTGCAGCGTCGCTCACGACCTCGTCCCGCTGACGCCTCCGGCGCCGGTGGCGTCAGCGGCCGAAGAACCAGCGTTCCAGGCGGGGCAAGACCTCTTTGCGCGTGAACGGCTTGACCTCGTGCAGGTCGCCGCCGTCGCGCTCCAGCACGTTCACGTCGTCCTCGAGCGCGTCGTTGGCGTGCTCCAGCGCGTCGTCGAGCTCGTAGCCCTCGAAGACCCAGTCGTCGGCGCGCGGCTCGTCACTCGTGCGGTGCTGCGGGTTGACAGCGCGACCCACGGCCCAGACCGCACCGGGCTTGCGCTCGATCCAGATCACGACGCGCTCCTCCCCGCCGGCGTCGTCGACCCCGCGGAGAACGCGCTCGGCGAAGCGACCCGAGGAGGTCCTGCGCCTCATCGAGCTGAGGATACAATCGCGCCCCGTGCCGGACTTCCGGAACCTGTTCTCCTTCCTCTTCCAGCGGTCGTCGGCGGAGGAGCGCGTCGCCTCCTACCTGATCCGCGAGCACGCCCGCGGCCGCCGGCTCGCCGAGGTGATGGAGGACAGCTACGTCCAGAACCGCCTCTCGCCCGAGCAGCAGAAACGGCTGCTCGACCGGCCGGAGGTCGTGCGGGCGATCGGTGCCGGCGAGCGCGAAGCAGCCGAGGCACAGGTCGACTCGTAGCGTCGCAGCGGCTAGAGCTCGCGCCCGACTCCACGCTCGCGCGCCAGCCTGACCGCCTCGCCGGCGACGGCGAGATCCCAGGCGGCGATCCCATTCGACTTGAAGACGACGATGTCGTCGTCCCGCTGGCGCCCGGGCAGCTCGCCGGCGACGACCGAGTGCAGCTCCTGCACCTCGAGCCAGTCGAGTACGCCCGCCTCGACCGGCTCGATCAGGTCGCCCGACTCCCTTCGCGCCTGGTCGAGTGAGTCGCAGCAGACGAAGCTCGCGCGGCGGAGCACCTCGTTGTCGAGCTCGCGTGCGTCGCGCCGGTTCGCGCCGACCGCGCAGACGAGCGCTCCAGGGCGGAGCCAGTCGCCCCGGAGCACGGGATCCGGAGAGCTCGTGACCGTGACGACGACGTCGCAGGCGGCTGCCTCGCTCGCGCCCTCCGCGGCCTCGACTCGCACTCGCTTGCAGAACGCCGCGAGGCGCTTCGGCGTCCGGCACCAGGCCACGACCCGTTCGATCCCGGGGATGGCGGCCCGGATCGCCTCGACCTGCGTTTCCGCCTGGCGGCCGCAGCCGATCACGCCGAGGCTCGAAGCTCCCGGGCGCGCGAGGTGCACGCGCAGCGACGCCGCTGGCGGCGCCGGTCCTGATCCGGCCGAGCCGGTCCGCCTCGACGACCGCGGCGAGGGAGCCGTCCGTCGTCGAGAAGAGCAGCACCGCGAACGTCACCCCACCGCCGGTGACGGCGTAGCTCTTCAGCCCCGCGTAGCCGAGCCCGGAGTCGACGGCCGGCATCACCGCCAGGTACCCCTCGCCGATGGGCAGCCGCTCGCGCGGTACGGTCTCGACGGCACCGGCGGCGATGCGGCGAAAGGCCTCCTCGACGAGCGGTACCGCGTCGGCCGGCGTCAGCAGCGAGTCGACGTCCGACTCGGAGAGGTAGAGCGGCACGCTCCGAGTCTACGGCCGGGGATCCGAGCTAACCCGCGGCGCCGAGCGCCTGCAGGTCGAGCGGCGTCTCGCCGCGGCTGCGCAGGTAGTGGCCGATCATCCCCGCCCCGAGCGGGTGGCCGAAGAGATGCCCCTGCCCCATCTCGCAGCCGAGCTTCGCGAGCTTCCAGGCCTGCTTGGCGTCCTCGATCCCCTCGGCGACGCACGCGAGGCGCAGCGAGGAAGCGAGCCCGACGATCGCGTGCGCGAGGATCGGGTCGAACGTCTCGTCGTGCAGGCCGTCGACGAAGGTCTTCGGGATCTTGAGCACGTCGATCGGCAGCTCGCGCAGGTGGCTGAGCGACGAGTAGCCGGTACCGAAGTCGTCGAGCGCAAGGCGGACGCCGAGCGTGCGGAGGTCGCGCAGCGTCGCGATCGTCTTCTCCGCTTCGCGCATCGCGCTGCTCTCGGTCACCTCGAGCGTCAGGCAGGACGCTACGAGGCCGGTGTCGGCGAGGATCGCGGCGACCTCCTCGCGCAGGCCGGGGTGGTCGAGCTCGGTCGCCGAGAGGTTGACTGCGATGCCCATCCTCCCGTGCTCCGGCAGCTCCCGCTGGAGCTCGACCGCGTGCTCGCACGCGTGGCGCAGCAGCGCGCGGCCGATCGGCACCATCTGACCGGTCTCCTCGGCGAGCGGGATGAACTCCTCGGGGGCGATCAGGCCGCGGCCCGGCCGGTTCCAGCGCGCGAGCGCCTCGAGAGCCACGACGCGGCCGTCCTTGAGCGAGACGATCGGCTGGAAGTGCGGCTGGATCTCGTTGTTCGCGATCGCCTGCTCGAGCGCAAGCGCGAGGTCGTGCCGGCGCGCGACGACGCGATGCATCGCCGGCTCGTAAACCGCATGCAGCCGCTTGCCGCTGCCCTTCGCCGAGTACATCGCCACGTCCGCGTTCCGGAGCAGCTCGTCCGCACTCGCGACCCCCTCGGCCGCGGTCGCGATCCCGATGCTCGCGTGCGCCGCGACCTCGCGCCCGTGGAGCAGGAACGGCTGCCGCAGCTCGGCCATGATCCGCTCCGAGACCCGCTCCGCCTCCGGGACCTTCGCGTCGTGGAGGAGGACGGCGAACTCGTCGCCACCGAGACGCGCTGGTGTGTCGCCGGGCCGGACGCACGCGATCACGCGGTCGGCGACCGTCTTGAGCAGGTCGTCGCCCGCCGCGTGGCCGAGGCTGTCGTTGATCGTCTTGAAGTCGTCGAGGTCGATGAAGAGCACGATCGGCGCACCGTTCGTCGAGCCGGCCGCCAGCGCGCCGGCGACCTGCTCGGTGAAGAAGGCGCGGTTCGGCAGCCCGGTGAGCGCATCGTGGAAGGCCTGGTGCCGCAGCCGCTCCTGCAGCTCCGTGAGCCGGGCGAGCGTCTGCTCGAGCCGGTCGTTCTCGAGCAGGATGCTCGCGTGGCCGGCGAAGGTCTCGAAGAGGCGCCGGTCCTCGTCGCCGAAGGTGCTCACGTCGCTGCTGCGGTCGCCGACGACGAGCACGCCGAGTGCGCGCTGCTCGCCGTGCAGGGTCGCGAGCATCGCGTCCTTGAGCCCGCGCGCCGCGAGGTAGCCGTCGAGCTCGTGCGGGTCCCTGGACTTCGCCAACACGATCGCGCCCTCGGCCGCCGCGGTCATGTCGCAGGCGAGCCGCTCGAGCGGGCCGAGCTCCAGCGGCTGCATCAGGGTCTCGCTGTCGGTACGCGCGACGCTGTACAGCGCCTCCTCCTCGGCGCCGCGCGGCACGAGGATCAGCTCGGCGCAGTCGGCGCGCAGCATCCCGCGCGCGGACTCGAGCAGCCGCGAGACGGCCGTGTCGAGATCGGGTGCGCTCTGGACGGTGCGCATCGAGTCGTAGAGGAACTCGAGGTGCTCGTGCCGGCTGCGCTGCGAGCTGTAGGCGCGGAAGGCGAGGGCGCACGCGGCCGCCGGGACGAGGAGCAGCACAGCGGCGAGCCGGTTCGCGTCGAGCAGCTGCACGGACGCGACGGCGAGGCTCACCGTCGCGATCGTGCCGACGAGCCCGATCACGACGACCTTCGGCAGCTCGCGCAGCGTCGTCCGGCCCTCGGCGAGCCAGATCGCGACGCCGACGAGCAGGACGGCCGAGAGGCTCGAGGCGCCCGCGCCGAGGAACGCCGCGACCCAGCCCGCCGGGCCGAGCGCGTTCTCGTCCGTCGCGATCGCGTTGAAGATCAGCAGGGCGAGCGTCGAGCCGAAGGCGAACAGCGCCAGGTTGAAGCCGACCTTGAGGGCGCGCTGGCGGCGGTAGAAGACGAGCGCCACCGCGGCGCCGACGAGCTGCGCGAGGAGCAGCGACGTGCCGCCCGCGAGGAAGAGCCCGAGCACGATCGGGATCTCGTTCATCGAGAGCGTGTGCGCCTCGCGGCGGTAGTGGAGGTGCACGACGTACGCCTCCGAGAAGTAGAAGCCGATCGCGAGCGCCCACCAGGGCAGCGAGACCGGGCCGTCGATCGGCTCGAGGTGACGGACCGTCGTGACGTAGAGGGCCAGGACGGTCACGGCCATCGTCGCCGTGAGCAGCCACACCCTCGTCGCGCCGCTGAGGCGGGGCACAGCCCGCCTCAGCGTCGCATGCTTATCGAGGATCGAGTCCATCGAGGCGGCGTTCGGTTGTCCTGACCGGACTCCTACTTCCAGTCCGCGCCAGACCAGACGGCGTTCGCCCAGTAGTCGCTGCTCCAGGAGCTGCCCGACCAGGAGCTGCCGCTCCACGACGAGCCCGACCAGGAGCTACCAGACCAGGACGAGCCGCTCCACGACGAGCCCGACCAGGAGCTGCCGCTCCAGGAGGAACCCGACCACGAGCTGCCCGACCAGGAGCTGCCGCTCCAGGAGGAACCCGACCAGGAGCTGCCGTTCCAGAGGCCGCCCGACCAGGAGCTGCCGGCGGACTCGAGCAGCGCCATCGCGGCCGAGTCGAAGGGCATCCCGAAGATGTCCTTCTCGCCCGAGAGCGTGACGCCGTCGGCGACGAGCCTCACCGAGCCGCGCGAGGCGTCGAGCGAGCCGCGGCCGGTCGAGTACTGGTCGGTCGGCCCTGCGAGGGGCGTCGGCGTCGAAAGGGTGCGTGCGAGGTCGAGCTCGCCCTTGCCCTGCGACGCCGGAGTCGCCTTGATCGTCGTCGCCGTCCGCATCAGCAGCGCCTTCAGCTGGTACGGGCGTGATGCCCGGCCGCTGCTGGAGCACGAGCGCCGCCGCCCCGGAGACGACCGCCGCCGCCTGCGAGGTGCCACTGCCGCGGAAGAGCGAGCTGGTGACGAAGCCGCCGCCGCCGTAGGTCTGGTCGATGTACGAGCCCGGCGCGCGCAGGCTGACGATGTGGCTGCCCGGTGCGACGAGGTCCGGGTCGCGCGACTTGCGCCCGGAGCCGGTGTCGCCGCTGCTCGAGTACGACGGGACCTGGTCGTCCGCGAGGTCGAGCGTCCCCTTCGACTCGGCCGCGCCGACCGCCAGGACGTGCGGGTCGTACGCAGGGTTCGTCAGCGTGCCCTGGTGCGAGAAGCCGTCGTTGCCCGCCGCGGCCACGACCAGGATGCCGGCCTTGATCGCCTGCTCGGCCGCGAAGGCAAGCGGGTCGATCGCCGTACCACTGGGTCGTGTCGGTGCCGTACGAGAGGTTGAGGACACGGATGTTGAGGCCCGGGTCGTTCCGGTGCTGCACGACCCAGTCGATCGCCGCGATCACCTGCGAGACGTCGGTGGCCCCGTGCGCGTCCGCGACCTTGATCGAGATCAGCCGCGCGTCGGGCGCCATGCCGAGGAACCGCTGGCTTTCGCCGTCGTAGCTGCCGGCGACGGCCGCGTTCGCCCGGCCGGCGATGATCCCGGCCATGTGCGTGCCGTGGCCGAAGGTGTCGAGGTAGCGGAGGTTCGGCGCCTGCGACTCGAGCGAGAGGTCCGGACCGTTCACGATCTTGCCCGGAGCCGTGAGCCCGTCGACCGGGACGACGCCCGAGTCGATCAACGCGACGTCGACGCCCTTGCCGGTGTAGCCGGCCTTCCAGTACTGCTGGGCGCCGGTCATCTGCGTCACGCTGTACGGCGAACCCAGGTCGCTCACCGGGGCGTACGAGGAGCCGAGCGCCTCGATGCGGCTGTCCCGAGTAGCCGAGAGGAGACCGGGAAGCGCGCGCAGCCTCGGCACCGCGCGTGCCGGCACCGTCGCCGAGAAGCCGTTGATGATCGCGAGGTCGCGCTGGATCGTGCCGCCGAGGCGCACCACATCGCGCTTCAGCCCGAGCTTCGCGCCCGGACGGGCGCGGACGATCACGGAAACGGGGCGCGAGTCCCAGCTGGCGCCGTGCGGTGCGCGGCTCGCCGCGTCCGCGTCGGGGCCGGCAATCGCAGGGAGGCCGGCTCCCCAGCCCGCGCCCGAGTAGATCGCCGCCACGCTCACCACGAGGGTGAGCACGAGAAGCCGTGGGCGGTGCCGCATGATGCCGTCCACCTGGCAGTCCTTTCCCCGCGTCCGCACCGCGGTGCCGCATCTCGCGACCGGCCGCTCCGATCGCGGACGCACCGTAGGAAGGCTCGAGGAGCCGGGCCTGCCCTGAAAGGGGGATTCAGTCGAGCGCCGCACGGCCGAGTGGGCGCGCCACCGACGAGATGCGCCCGGCAAGATTCGAACTTGCGACCTCTGCCTCCGCAGGGCAGCGCTCTATCCCCTGAGCTACGGGCGCGAGGGGGCGGTCAGTGTAGCGGCCGTGCCGCGGCGGAGCCGCAACGCAGCTCGGCGTCCGGCGGCACCTCGCGGCGCACGTAGGCGAGGGCGAGCACGCCGCCCTCCGGGTCGCGGACCGCGCTCGTGACGCGACCGACCGGCTTGCCGTCGAGGACGAGCTCGGCGTCGTAGGGAGGCAGCTCGGCGGTGTCGATCCTCAGCACCCGGAGCCCGCGGTTCGCGTGCCCCCGGTAGTGCAGCCGCGCGATCGGCTCCTGTCCGGGATAGCACCCCTTCGTGAAACTGACCGCTCGCTCGGTCAGCCCCGCCTCGGCCGGGAGGACGCGCTCGTCGATCTCACGGCCCACGCGCGGCGTGCCGGCGCGGATGCGCAGGAGCTCGAGCTCGTCGGCGCCCACTTCGGCGCCCCCGGGCTCGGCATCCAATACCTCCCAGGCCGGCTCGCCGTAGTCGGCCACCGGGTACGCCACGCCGTCGGGCCGCTCGCCGAAGACCAGGACGGTTTCGTGCGCCTCGGGCTCGAGCTCGACCTTGGCGGCGAAGCGGAACCGGCGGAGCTCCACGAGCACGCGCTCGCCGAGACCCGCCTCGGTGGAGAGGAGGAAATCCTCCGGCCCGCGGCGGAGCACGACGAGCGGGGCGATCACGCGCGCCTTCGCGGTCAGCAGCAGGGCCTCACGCGCGTCGTCGAGGTCGATCGCGACGTCCTGCGAGAGCATCCGCTGCAGGTAGTCCTCCGCCTCGGCACCGCTGACGCGGACGAAGTCGCGCGGCCGCCGGGCTGTCCGTAACGTCTGAATGCTCATCGTCACTAGTGTAGGAGCCGTGTTCAGGAGCAAGGCGGAGCGGAAGGTGCAGGAGCTGGGCTTCGACCCGGCGCGGCTGCCGCCGGGCCAGTACCTGACGGAGAAGTGGCCGGTCCTGCACGCGGGCTCGGTGCCGCACACCGACCTCGCCGACTGGGACTTCCGGGTCTGGGGCGAGGTCGACGAGCCTCTCACGCTCGCGTGGGACGAGCTCGCCGCACTGCCGACGGTCGAGGTGACGCAGGACATCCATTGCGTCACGCGCTGGAGCCGCTTCGACGCCACCTTCCGCGGCGTTCCGTGGTCCGCGATCAAGGAACGAATCGGGCAACGGCCGAGCGCGCGCTACGCGATCGCGCACGCCGAACAGGACTTCACGGCGAACGTGCCGATCTCGTTCCTCGAGGCCGAGGGAGCGCTCCTCGTCACGCACGCCGACGGCGAGCCGCTCACCCCCGACCACGGCTGGCCGCTCCGGCTCGTGATCCCGGGCAAGTACTTCTGGAAGAGCGCCAAGTGGCTGCGCGGGATCGAGCTCTCGGCGAACGACAAGCCCGGCTTCTGGGAGCGGTACGGCTACCACAACGACGCCGACCCCTTCCGCGGAGCAGCGCTATTCGTTCTGAGGTTCACCCGTTCGGGTGATCGCCCGGCGAACGGGCCGCCGACGCCGACCCCTCCGGCGCAGCGCTTCGTTCGAGGTTCACTCGATCGGTGATCGCCCCAACGTCGCGCCGATCTCTGGGCACCCACCCTCCAGATCCATCCCCTGTGTCGAGGCCGCGAAAGCGGCCTCTTCGCGGTCCCCCGAAACGCGAAGGGCCGGCTCGCGCCGGCCCTTCGGTTCTTCGATGCTCCTCTGCGGAAGCGCAACGCGGGCGGAGCCGGGCTTTGCCCGGCGGGAGCCCAACCCGCCTTCCTTCCATGCCAGGCGCGGAAGGAGGGGGCTTGCGGGGGAACCATGGGTTCCCCCGCATTGGTTACATCATGCCGCCCATGTCGGGCATGCCGCCGCCGCCCATGCCGGCCCCGGCCTTCTCGGGGGCCTCGGCGACGATCGCCTCGGTGGTGAGGATGTTCTTCGCGATCGACGCGGCGTTCTGCAGCGCCGAGCGCGTGACCATCGTCGGGTCGATGATGCCCGCCTTGACGAGGTCCTCGACCTCGCCGGTGTCGACGTTCAGGCCCTGGCCGACTGCGGCCGAGCGGACCTGGTTGACGACGACCGAGCCCTCGAGCCCGGCGTTGTAGGCGAGCTGCCGGAGCGGCTCCTCGAGCGAGCGGAGCACGATCTGCGCACCGGTGCGCTCGTCGCCCTCGAGCTTGTCGAGCTCACCGCGGACGGTGTCGGCCGCGTTCAGCAGCGCGACGCCGCCGCCCGGCACGATGCCCTCCTCGAGGGCCGCGCGGGTGGCCTGCACGGCGTCCTCGACGCGGTGCTTGGTCTCCTTCATCTCCGTCTCGGTGGCAGCGCCGACCTTGATCACGGCGACGCCGCCGGCCAGCTTCGCGAGGCGCTCCTGGAGCTTCTCGCGGTCGAAGTCCGAGTCGGTGTTCTCGATCTCGCCCTTCAGCTGCTTGATCCGGCCCTTGATCGCCTCCGCGTCGCCGGCGCCGTCGACGATCGTGGTCGAGTCCTTGTCGACGACGACCTTGCGGGCGTGGCCGAGCTGCGCGAGCTTCGTGTTCTCGAGCTTGAGGCCCATCTCCTCGGTGATCACCTCGGCGCCCGAGAGGATCGCGATGTCCTCCAGCATGCGCTTGCGGCGGTCGCCGAAGCCCGGCGCCTTGACGGCGACGGCGGTGAACGTGCCACGCAGCTTGTTGACGACGATCGTCGCGAGCGACTCGCCCTCGACGTCCTCCGACACGATCAGCAGCGGGCGACCGGCCTGGATCACCTGCTCGAGCACGGGCAGGAGGTCCTTGACGGCCCCGATCTTCTGGTTCGCGACCAGGATGTACGGGTCGTCGAGCACGGCCTCCATGCGCTCGGCGTCGGTGATCATGTACGGCGACAGGTAGCCCTTGTCGAACTGCATGCCTTCGGTGAACTCGAGCTCGAGGCCGAACGTCTGGCCCTCCTCGACGTTCACGACGCCGTCCTTGCCGACCTTCTCGATCGCGTCGGCGATCACGTCGCCGATCGAGCGCTCGCGCGACGAGATGCTGGCGACCCGGGCGATGTCCTCCTTGCCCGAGATCTCCTTCGACTGCGACTTGAGGTTCTCGACGACCTGCTCGACCGCCGCCTCGATGCCGCGCTTGAGGCCCATCGGGTTGGCGCCGGCGGCGACGTTCTTCAGGCCTTCGCGCACGATCGCCTGGGCCAGCACGGTCGCGGTCGTCGTGCCGTCGCCGGCGACGTCGTTCGTCGCCGTGGCGACCTCGCGAACGAGCTGCGCGCCCTGGTTCTCGAACGGCGTCCTCGACCTCGATCTCGCGGGCGATGGTGACACCGTCGTTGGTGATCGTCGGCGCGCCGAACTTCTTGTCCAGCACGACGTACCGGCCCTTCGGGCCGAGCGTCACCTTGACCGCGTCGGCGAGGATGTTCACGCCGCGCTCGAGCGAGCGGCGCGCGTCCTCGTTGAACTTGAGCTCCTTGTGAGCCATGTCTCTCCGTTCCTCCTCGATGTCCTAGACCGCGGCGCGATCGCCGACGACCTTCGCGAGCACGTCCGACTCGCGCAGGATCAGCACCTCGTCGGTGCCGACCTTGATCTCGGTTCCGCCGTACTTGGAGAAGATGATCTCGTCACCCTCCTCGACGTCCATCTTGATGTACTCGCCGTCCTCGTCCCGAGGGCCGGGGCCAACAGCCAGGACGCGGCCGCGCTGCGGCTTCTCCTTGGCGGTGTCCGGCAGCACGATGCCGCTGATGGTGGTCTCCTCCTCTTCGAGGACCTCCACGATCAGGCGGTCACCCAGGGGCTGCAGATTCATACACTCGCCTCCGTGAATCGACACTTTGTGACAGGTCTTGGCACTCCTAGGCTCCGAGTGCCAGCGGCAGTCTAGCAGCCGAGCGGCTGCGTGCAAGCGAAAAGTGAGTCCGCCGCTATCAGATCTTGCCGCGGCGGGTCGACAGGTGTTACAAAGTCGGGTGCCCGCCGAGATCTCGTCCGGCGGCGTCGTCGTCCGCCGCATGCAGGGCCGCTGGTGGTTCGCGGCGATCCGCCCTCGGGGCAAGCCCGAGGGCGTCTGGGCGCTGCCGAAGGGCCTCGTCGACCCGGGCGAGCGGCGGCCGAGACGGCGCTGCGGGAGGCGTACGAGGAGACGGGGCTGCAGGGCCGGCTCGACCGCAAGCTCGGCGACGTCCGCTACGTCTACACGCCGCGGCGGGCAGCGGATCTTCAAGGTCGTGAGCTTCTACCTCGTCCGCGCCGGGAGCGGCCGGCTCGGGGAGCTGCCGCCGGGGATGGAGCTCGAGGTCGCCGAGGCGCGGTGGCTGCCGCTCGACGACGCCCCGCGGCTGCTCGCCTACCGCGGCGAGCGCGAGATGGCCGACGGCGGCGCTCGTGGCCCTCGCTCGAGGCAGCCCGGTAGGCTGCCCGCGGCCGTGGCGATGTACGCGCTCAACTTCTACTCGCCGATGGTCGCCGACCAGCTGCGCACCCAGCGGAAGACGGCGACGATCCGGCTCGGCGACAAGTCGGCCAAGTACAAGAAGGGGATGATCGTGACGGTGCTCGTCGGCGTCCGCTACGGCCAGCGCGAGAAGATCTTCGACGCGGTGATCGACAAGGTCGAGGTGAAGCGCCTCGGCGAGCTGTCGCCCCGCGAGATCGAGCACGACAACCCCGAGATCCGCCGGGCCGACGAGCTCGCGCGCTGGCTCGGCCAGCTCTACAACCGGCCGGTCAGCGAGGACGACACCGTGACCGTGATCCGCTTCTCGGGGATCCTGGGGACGATGTTCTAGCCGCTACCGGCCGGGCCTCCGGATCGCGCCGCCGAAGAGGGCGTTCGGGCGCACCTCCGCGCCGCAGCGCCTCGCACTCGACCTGGAAGGCCGACGGGAAACGCTCGCCGCACGCGGGGCAGCGGCGGCGCAGCTCGCCCGCGCACTGCGGGCAGGCGGCCGGCAGCTCGGCCTCGAGCTCCTCGAAGTAGCGCAGCGTGTGCCCGCAGTCGAGGCAGAACGCGACCCAGTCGCCGAGCGTCTTCCGCCGCTCCTCCTGGATCCAGTTCCGCCGCTTCGGCTTCTTCTCCGGGCTCACGTCGGGCATACGGGTAACCGTACCGAGCAGGCGGTGTGGAATCGGTAGAACACGGGCGTGACCGCTCGCGGCACGAATCCCTGGCTCGTCCTCGTCCTGGTCTGCCTCGCGCAGTTCATGGTCATCCTCGACGCCACCGTGGTGAACGTCGCGCTGCCGTCGATCCAGAAGGACCTCGAGATGTCCCAGGCGGACCTGCAGTGGGTCGTCAACTCCTACACGCTCGTCTTCGGCGGCTTCCTGCTCCTCGGCGGACGCGCGGGAGACCTGATCGGCCGGAAGCGCCTCTTCCTCGTCGGCCTCGTCATCTTCACGGTCGCGTCGCTGCTGAACGGGCTCGCGCCCTCGTCCACGTTTCTGATCCTCGCGCGCGGCCTGCAGGGCTTCGGCGCCGCGCTGATCTCACCGGCCGCGCTCTCGATCGTGACCACGACCTTCAAGGAGGGCGCGGACCGGACGAAGGCGATGGGCGTGTGGAGCGGCATCGCCGCCGGCGGCGGCGCAGTCGGCCTGCTGCTCGGCGGCGTGCTCACCGACCTGCTCTCGTGGCCGTGGGTCTTCTTCGTCAACCTGCCCGTCGGGATCGCCACGTTCGTCCTCGCGGCGCGCTTCGTGCCGGAGTCGAAGGACGAGAAGGCGCACCGCGCGTTCGACGTCGCGGGCGCGATCACCGTCACCGCAGGGCTGACGACCCTCGTCTACGGCATCGTCAAAGCCGAGGAGAAGGGCTGGGCGTCGCTGCACACGATCGGCTTCGGCCTCGTGGCGTTCGCGCTGCTCGGTGCGTTCCTCGTGATCGAGCACCGCTCGGCCGAGCCGCTCGTCCGGCTTGGCTTCCTGGTCAAGCGGACGATCCGCTCGGCAAATCTCGTGATGCTGATCGTCGCCGCCGGCCTCTTCGCGATGTTCTACTTCAACTCGCTCTACGTGCAGCGCGTGCTCGGCTACACGCCGATCCAGGCCGGCCTGGCATTCGTCCCGTTCACGCTCGGGATCGTGATCGGCGCCGGGCTGTCGCAGACGCTCATCCGGAGAATCGGGCTGCGCTCGGTCGCGCTGATCGGGCTGGCACTCGGCACCGTCGGGATGCTGCTGCTCGTCCGGGTCGACGTCGGCGGCAGCTACTGGGTCGACCTCCTGCCGTCGATCATGATCATGTCGATCGGCATGGGGATGACGTTCGTACCCGTGACGCTGATCGCGACGAGCGGGATCGACGCGGGCGACGCAGGCCTCGCGTCGGGCCTCCTCAACACGTCGCAGCAGATCGGCGGCGCCCTCGGCCTCGCGATCCTCTCCACCCTCGCCACGAGCCGCACCTCGGACGAGCTCGCGACCCTCGGCGCGCAGCCGACCCCGGACGAGGCGGGGCACGCGCTCGTGCTCGGGTTCCGCGTCGCCTACCTCGCGGGCGCGATCTTCCTCGCGGCCGGCGGCGTGCTGTTAGCGCTGATGCTGAAGCGCTCGGACGTCGAGCAGGTCGACGTCGACGAGCCGGCGACCCTCGCAGCCTGACGCGCGACCGACCGCGGGTCGGGTCGACAGGGCGAGTCGTTAGCATGCAGCGCGACCTACGGCCGAGGGGGAACGCGTCAGCATGGCGGTGAGAGAAGCGGAGCCGGTCGGCTCGCTGCAGGAGGTGAAGGAGGCCGGCCTCGACCGCGAGGATCTGCTCGGCATCTACCGGCACCTCCTGATCACGCGCGGGATCGAGGAGCGCGGCCACATCCTCTACAAGCAGGGGAAGATCCCCGGCTCGTTCTACACCGGCCGCGGCAACGAGGGCGCCGCCGTCGGCGTCGCGACCGCGATGGGCCCGAACGACGTCGGCACGCCGCTCCAGCGCGACATGGGCGTGCACGTCGCCCGCGGCGCCGAGCCGTGGCGGATCTTCGCCCAGTACATGGGCCGCGAGGACGGGTACACGCACGGCCGCGACGGCAACGTCCACATGGCCGACACGAGCCTCGGCCTGCACCCGATGGTCAGCCACCTCCCCGCGATGCTCCCCGTCGCGGTCGGCATGGCGCTCGCCTTCCGGATCCGCGAGGAGAAGCGGGTCGCCGTGGCGTGGTACGGCGAGGGCGCCGCGGCGCGCGGCGACGCGCACGAGGGGATGAACTTCGCCGGTGTCCGCCGCCTCCCCGTGGTCTTCATCTGCGACAACAACCAGTGGGCGTACTCGACGCCGACGCACCTCGGCTTCGCGGTCGAGCATCTCGCCGACCGCGCCGCCGCCTACGGCTTCGAAGGCGTCGTCGTGGACGGCACCGACGTGCTCGCCGTCTACCGCGAGACGAAGCAGGCGATCGAGAAGGCACGCGCGGGCGGCGGCCCGACCCTGATCGAGTCGCTCACGCTCCGGATGGAGGGCCACGCGGTCCACGACGACGCCTTCTACGTCCCGAAGGAGCTGTTCGAGACCTGGGCCGAGCGCGACCCGGTCGAGCGCTACCGGCGATGGCTGCGCGAGAACGCCGACATGTCGGACTCCGAGGAGGACGAGATCACGAGCGGCGCGAAGCGGATCCTCAGCGAGGCGATCGAGAAGGCCGAGGGCTCGCCGCTGCCCGATCCCGCCACGCTCGTCGACGGCGTCTTCGCCACGGCAGAAGAGCTCGACACTCCCCACCACAAGTAGCCATGCCAGAGAAGACCTACCTTCAGGCGATCAGCGACGGGCTCCGGCAGGAGATGCGCCGCGACCAGCGCGTGTTCGTGCTCGGGGAGGACGTCGGCGTCTACGGCGGCGCGTTCAAGGTCACGCTCGGCTTCCAGGAGGAGTTCGGGCCGTGGCGCGTCCTCGACACGCCGCTCTCGGAGACGGCGATCGTCGCCGGCGCGACCGGTGCCGCGCTGATGGGCATGCGCCCGGTCGCCGAGATGCAGTTCTCCGACTTCGTCTCGTGCGCCTGGGACCACCTCGTCACCGTCGCCGCGAAGCAGCGCTTCCGCGCGGGCACGCCGATCCCGATCGTGCTGCGCCTTCCCTCCGGCGGCGGCTTCTCGGGCGGCCCCTTCCATTCGCAGAACCCGGAGAGCTCGTTCGCGCACATCCCCGGCCTGAAGATCGTCTGCCCCTCGACGCCCGAGGACGCGAAGGGCCTGCTCGTCAGCGCGATCGAGGACCCGAACCCCGTCCTCTTCTTCGAGCACAAGCACCTGTACCGGCGGATCAAGGCCGAGGTGCCCGACGAGCGCTACACGACCCCGCTCGGCAAGGCGCGCCTCCACCGCGAGGGCGAGGACATCGCCGTGATCACCTGGGGCGCGATGGTCTACACCGCCGACGAGGCGGCGAAGCAGCTCGAGGGCGAGGACGTCTCGGTCGAGATCCTCGACCTCCGCTCGATCGTGCCGTGGGACCGCGAGGCGGTCCTCGCCAGCGTCCGCAAGTGCTCGAAGGTGCTCGTGCTGCACGAGGACACGCGCACGGGCGGCTTCGGCGCCGAGATCGCGGCCACGATCGCCGAGGAGGCGTTCGAGGATCTCGACGCCCCCGTGAAGCGGATCGCCGCCCCCGACACCCCCGTTCCCTTCTCGCCGCCGCTCGAGAAGGCATTCATCCCACAGGTCGAGGACGTCGCCGCGGGCTTGCGCGAGCTCGCCGCCTACTGAGGAGCTGGAGATGGCCACGAACACGCAGATCGATGTCGTCATGCCGCAGATGGGCGTGTCCGTCTCCGAGGGCACGGTCTCGAAGTGGCTCAAGGCCGAAGGCGAGGCGATCGCCGCCGACGAGCCGCTGCTCGAGATCTCGACCGACAAGGTCGACACCGAGGTGCCGAGCCCCGGCGAGGGCGTCGTGGCGAAGATCCTGGTGCAGGAGGGCGAGACGGTCGAGGTCGGCACGGTGTTGGCCGTGATCGCGCCCGAGGGCGCTGCCGTCGAGGCTTCCGCCCCGGCCGAGGAGCCGCCGGCGCCTGCGACCCAGGAGGCCGCCGACCAGGCCATGGCCTCGGCAAGCGAAGGGGTCGGCGACGTGGCCGCGGCTGCCGAGCCGGCGACACCACCGGCGCCCGCTCCCGCTGCGCCGCCACAGCCCGCCGCCGAGCCGTCCGGGAACGGCCGGACGTTCGTCTCGCCGGTCGTGGCGCGGATTGCGGCCGAGCACGGCGTCGACCCGAACCGCGTCCAGGGCACGGGCACGGGCGGCCGTGTGACGAAGAAGGACATCCTCGCGTTCATCGAGTCGCCACAGGCAGCTGCACCCGCGGAGCCGCCCGCGCAGGCAGCGCCGGCACCCGCGACTCCGGCTCCGCCCGCGCCTCCCGCCGCCGCAGCGCCGACGCCGGCTCCACCTGCCGCCGCTCCGCCCCCTCCGCCTGCGCCGGCCGCCGCTCAACCGGCCGCAGCGGCCCCCGCCGCGCCGCCCGCAGCCGAGCTACAGACAGGCGAGACCGAGGAGCCGGTGAACGCGATGCGCCGCGGCATCGCCGAGCACATGCGCCGCTCACTCGACACCGCCGCGCACGTGACGAGCGCGATCGAGGTCGACATGTCGAAGGTCGTCGCGATCCGCGAGAAGCTGAAGAAGGAGTACCAGGCGGCCTACGGCGTCAACCCGACCTACCTCTCCTTCGTCGCCCGCGCCGCGGTCGAGACGCTGCGCGAGTACCCGTGGATCAACGGCGAGCTGCGCGGCGACAAGATCGTGACGCGGAACTACGTCAACCTCGGCTTCGCGGTCGAGCTCGCCGACGGCAAGGGCCTGATCGTGCCGGTCGTCAAGCACACCGAAGGCCTGAACCTGCTCGGGATGGCCCGCTCCGTCGCGGAGATCGCGCAGCGCGCGCGCGACAAGAAGCTGACCCCGGACGACGTCCAGGGCGGCACCTTCACGATCACGAACCCGGGCGGCTACGGCACCTTCCACGGCACGCCCGTGATCAGCCAGCCGCAGGCCGGCATCCTCGGCACCTACGCGCTCGTGAAGCGGCCGTGGGTGATCCAGGACGAGCAGGGCAACGACGTGCTCGCGATCCGGCCGATCATGAACATCACGCTCACCTACGACCACCGCCTGATCGACGGCGCCCTCGCCGGCCGCTTCCTCCGCGACCTGCGCGAGCGACTCGAGAGCTGGGGCGAGTCGGACTACTAGGCCGTGAGCGGGCAGCGGATCATCCCGATGCTCGCGTACGCCGACGCGGCAGGGGCGATCGACTGGTTGACCGCGGCGTTCGGCTTCCGCGAGCGCGAGGGTGAGCGCTACACGGACGAATCGGGTGTTGTCGGGCACGCCGAGCTGGAGCTCGACGGCGCCTCGATCATGCTCGCGACACCGAACGCGGAGTACCAGGGCCCGAAGCGCCACGCGGAGACCTGCGAGGCGGCACGCCGCTGGCTGGACAACCCCTGGGTGATCGACGGCGTCTTCGTCGAGGTCGACGACCTCGCCTCGCACCACGCGCAGGCCGTCGCCGCCGGAGCGAGGATCCTGCGCGAGCCGGAGGAGCCGGGGATCGGCTTCCGGATCTACACGGCGGAGGACCCGGAGGGCCACCGCTGGATGTTCGGCGAGCGCTGCGGCTAGCCCGCGCTGGCTGAGCGTCTCGCGCGGTCGGCCTGAGGCACGCGGCTAGGCTGCCCGGATGAGCCGCGGCGGCTACCTGATGCAGCTCGGGCTCGTGCCCTACCGCGAGGCCTGGGCGCTGCAGCGGTCGATCGCCGGGGCGGTCTCGCAGGGTGCGATTCCGGACACGATCCTGCTGCTCGAGCACCCGCCCGTCGTCACGCTCGGCCGCCGCACGGACGGGGAGGCCGAGCTGCACATCCCGGACGGCGCCGAGGTGGAGCTCGTCGAGACCGACCGCGGGGGCAAGTCCACCTTCCACGGCCCGGGCCAGCTCGTCTGCTACCCGATCCTCGACCTGAACCGGCACGGCCGCGACGTGAAGCGCTACGTCCGCGACCTCGAGGAGGCGCTGATCCGGACGCTCGCCGCGACCGGAGTCGAAGGCCGGCGGATCGATGGGCTCACCGGCGTCTGGCTGCATCCGCCGCCGCGCAAGATCGCCTCGATCGGCGTCCGCGTCTCCCGCTGGGTGACGACGCACGGCTACGCGCTCAACGTCGACCTCGACCCCGCGCCGTTCACGGAGTGGATCACGGCCTGCGGGCTCGAGGACGCCGCCTTCACCACGATCGCGCGCGAGCTCGGCCGGCCCGTGACCGTCGACGACGTACGGCCACATGCGGTGGCTGCGCTCGAGGAGGTCTTCGGCCTCTCACTCGAGGCGCTCCCGGCCGAGGACGGCGCGGGCCTCTGGCCGCAGCCGGTGCACGAGAAGCTCGCGGCGCGCGCGTGACCGCCGACCGCGCGACAGCGTCGTCGGGCGGGGTCCGGAACGTCATCCGGGAGTCCGCCGTGACCGCCTGGCGGCACCGCCACGATCCGCACGCGCAATGGCTCGCCGCCCTCACGGTCGTCTTCGTCGCCGCGGCGGCGGCGTTCGGACATGTCGTCGAGGACTACCTGACCGGCGATCCGATCGTGCTTTGGGACGTCGAGTTCGCCCGCTGGCTGCACGAGCACTCCTCGCCGGCCCTCGTGCGCGTCTTCGAGGTCGTCACGCTGGCGGGCAACGCGATCTTCCTCGGGCTCCTGACGATGGTCGCGCTCGTCGTGCTCGCCCGCCGGCGAGACCTCGACCAGGTCGTGCTGCTGATCGCGGTCGCCGGTGGGATCGAGGTGCTGAACGCGCTGCTGAAGCTGCTCTTCCACCGGCCGCGGCCCGAGCTCGCCTTCGTCCATCTGGACACGTACTCGTTCCCCAGCGGCCATGCGGCCGGCTCGGCGGCGATCTATTCGGTGCTGGCCGTGCTCGTGGCGCGCGGGCTCCGGACGCGAGGCCGCGTCCTCGTCGGCCTCGGCACGACCGCGCTGGTGCTCACGATCGGCTTCAGCCGTCTCTACCTCGGCGCGCACTACCTCTCGGACGTGCTGGCCGGCCTCGCGCTCGGGCTCGCGTGGAGCGCAGGCTGGCTGCTCGCCTACGAGCTCGGCTGGGTCAGCCGGCTGGTTCCCACGCGACTTCGACGACGTAGCCGTCCGGGTCTCGGAACTTGACGCTGACGTAGTCCGGCTCGTCCCACCAGTCGACCACCTCGCGGCCGTCCGCCACGACCCGGTCTCGGAACGCGCGCACCTCGTCGGGGGTCTCCAGGCCGGTGCCGAAGTGGAGGAACGGCGGCAGCACGACCGGCCCCTCGACCTCACCGAGCGCGAGGCTGAACCCGGCCGGGTCGTGCAGCAGCAGCACGCCGTCCTCACGCGGCGCGGGCTCGGCGACGAAGCCGAAGTACGTCTCGTAGAACAGCCTGGAACGAGCTTGGTCGGCGACGGCGAGGGCGAGGTGTTTCACGACGGGCAGGCTACGCGGCTCGGCCGTCGCCGTCTCTAGACTGGCCGCGATGGAGACCTCGCTGCCCGTAGCCGAGCGGCCGCGCCGCCCGGAGTGGATGAAGGTGCGCGCGCCGAGCAAGGACTCGCGCTACTTCGACGTCCGCAAGCTGATCCACGGCGCGAGCCTGAACACGGTGTGCGAGGAGGCTCGCTGCCCGAACATCGGCGAGTGCTGGGGCCGAGGGACCGCGACGTTCCAGATCCTGGGCGACACGTGCACGCGCGCCTGCCGCTACTGCTACGTCCATTCCGGCAAGCCCGAGCACGCACCCGACCCACTCGAGCCGCTGCGGCTCGCCCAGGCGGCCGCGCAGATGGGGTTGAAGCATGTCGTCGTCACCTCGGTCGACCGTGACGACGTGCCTGACCGGGGCGCGGGCCACTTCGCCGCGACGATCCGCGCGCTGCACGCGAAGCTGCCCGGCTGCTCGGTCGAGGTCCTGACCCCCGACTTCCTCGACGTCGAGGAGGCGGCGCTCGCAACGGTCCTCGCGGCGCGGCCGGAGGTCTTCAACCACAACATCGAGACCGTCCGCCGGCTCCATCGGCGCATGCGCGGGGCGAAGGCGAGCTACGACAAGGCGCTCTGGCTGCTGCGACGCGCGAAGGAGGTCGCCGACTACCCGGTGCTGACGAAGTCGGGAATCATCGTCGGCCTCGGCGAGACGAACGACGAGATCGTCGAGACCATGCGCGACCTGCGTTCGAACGGCGTCGACGTCGTCACGATCGGGCAGTACCTGCAGCCGTCCTCGAAGCACGCAGAGATCGACCGCTGGGTGCACCCGGACGAGTTCTGCTGGCTGCGGGAGCAGGGGGAGGCCCTCGGGTTCGGCTCGGTCTTCGCCGGGCCGCTCGTGCGCTCGAGCTACCGCGCGGACGAGCAGCGGCACGCGGCCGAGACCGGCCGCGGCGCCGTGGCGCTGTGATATCACTGCCGCCCCGCGCCTGACAGGTCGCTTATTCTCCCCGCCGAGCGGGCGCACCCCGCGCCCGGAAGAGGGGAGCGAGAGATGCCACGACGTGCATGGGTTGTGCTGGCGTGTCTACTCGCACTAGGCCTTGTAGCGGCACTCGCCGCACAGCTCTCGGGGCAAAACGAGCAGCGTCGCGCAGCGCAGGCCGCGCGACAGATGGCCTACGCGACGACGCACCTCGGCGGAGCCGGACGAGCGGCAATCGCGAAGGGCGGTGACCCCGACGCGGCCACGTCCCGGGCCGTCCCGGGCACCAACGGCGCCGAGGGCGACCGGTTGGCAGCGGCGGCCGCCGAGCAGGCGGCACAGCGGGCGTACCCGGCCGCGACAGGTGTCGGCGGCGCAGATCGCCGGCGCCCAGCAGGCGTTCAACACGCTCAAGATCCGCGGCAATCGCGGCTCGAAGAAGGGGGCGTTCGAGTGGAACTCGATCGGCCCGTCGACCGCGCTGCAGCCCGGAGTGCTCAACTTCACGGGGCAGGACTACGCGACGAACGGCCGCACGACGGCGATGCTGATCGACCGCACCTGCAACCAGGGTCGCTGCCGGCTCTGGATCGGCGCGGCCGGCGGCGGCGTCTGGCGCACCGACCACGCCCTGCACACGAACAACCCCGGCTGGAAGTTCTCCTCCGCCGGGATGGGCTCGAACGCGTTCGGGACGCTCGTGCAGGATCCGAACGACCCGAGCGGCAACACGCTGTACGCCGGCACGGGCGAGCCGAACGCCTCCGGCGACTCCGAGTCGGGCGTCGGCGTCTTCAAGTCGACCGACGGCGGCGACACCTGGAGTCTGCTCGGCACCAGCGACACGATCGCGAAGACCCGCTCGGTCGGCGGCATCGCCGTCGATCCGACCGACCCGAACGTGATCTACGTCGCCACGGCGCGTGGCGTGCGCGGGATCAGCTCGGTCTCGGGCGGTGCGGCCTCGCTGACCGGGGGCACACAGCCACAGCTCGGCGTCTACAAGACGACGAACGGCGGCGCGAACTGGACGCTGGCCTGGGACGCGCAGACGGCCGGTTCGATCCGCGGCGTCGCCGACCTCGAGATCGATCCGCTCGACCACACCAAGGTGTACGCGGCCGCATTCCAGCTCGGCATCTACCGGTCGATCGGCGGTGGCCCGTTCCAGCAGGTCTTCGCGCCGCAAGCACCGCCCGCACCGTTCGCGGTGCTGAACACCGACCGCACGATGTTCGATCTGACGGTCAAGGACGGAAAGGTGCGGATCTACGCGACCAACGGCGCCCAGGGCCCGGTGCAACTCGCCGCCGGCCCGCCGCCGGTCCTCTACCCGTACTCGGCGTTCTTCCGCACCGACGACGCGAGTTTGCTCGCACAGGGCTCGCCGAACACGGCGCTGTGGAAGAAGCTGACGTCGAACGTCAACGGCGACCCGCTCTACGCGACGTTCGACTTCTGCACCGGCCAGTGCTGGTACGACCAGGACGTGATGACCCCGAACGGGTCGCCCGACACGGTGTTCGTGATCGGCTCGTACACGTACGGCGAGCTCGGCGGCCGCTCCGATGCGCGGGCGGTGCTGCGCTCGACCACCGCGGGTGAGCCCGACCCGGCACACGGCGACCGGACGTTCACGGACATGACGATGGACGCGGCGTTCAACTCGATCCATCCCGACGAGCACGAGCTCGTCTTCCAGCCGGGGAACCCGGACGTCTGGTGGAGCGGCTCGGACGGTGGCGTCGTCCGCTCGAGCGGCCTCTACGCCGACATCACGTCGGAGTGCGCCAACCGTCCGCTCGGCGCCGCGAGCATCCTGACGTGCGGACGACTGCTCTCGGCGGTGCCGACGCGCATCTACAGCCTCAACGAGGGCCTGACCACGATGCAGTTCCAGAGCGTGTCGCTCAACCCGAAGAACCCGACCGGGGAGCTGATGGGCGGCACGCAGGACAACGGCACCTGGCTCTACAACGGCAGCTCGAAGACCTGGATGCAGACGATCTACGGCGACGGCGGCCAGTCGGGCTTCGACGTCGGCGAATCCGGACATCCGCTTCAACCAGTTCTTCGGCGGCTTCGGCGACGTGAACTTCCGCGGCGGCGACCCGACGAAGTGGGTGATCGCGACCGCGCCGCCGCTGATCAGCGGCGAGGCGGTTGCCTTCTACTGGCCCGAGATCGCCGACCCGAAGGTGCCGGGGACGATCTACACCGGCTTCCAGAGCGTCTGGCGGACGAAGGACAACGCCGGCGATCGTGACTTCCTCGAGGCGAACTGCCCCGAGTTCACGACACCGGGGAACAAGCCCGGGTGCGGCGACTTCGTCCCGCTCGGCGGGCCGGTCGCAGGCGGAGCGGGGAGCGCGAGCGACCTGACCCGCGCGGCACTCGGCGACCGGAACGGCGGCACGCTCGCCCAGACGGAACGGGCACCGTCCGACACGGGCACGCTGTGGGTCGCGACCTCGACGGGCCGCGTCTTCATCTCGAAGAACTCGGACGCGGAGCCGGCATCGGCGGTCACGTTCACCCGCCTCGACTCGCTGTCGAGCGCCGATCCGAACCGCTTCGTCAGCTCGATCTACGTCGACCCGGGCAACCCGAATCACGCTTGGATCTCGTACTCGGGCTACAACACGACGGTCGGCTCGGTGGCACCGGGCCACGTCTTCGAGGTCACGTACAACCCGGCCGGAGCCGGGTCGGCGACCTGGACGGACCGGAGCCTCAACCTGCTCGATCTGCCCGTCACGGATCTCGTTCGGGACGACCCGACGGGCGACCTCTACGCCGCCAGCGACTTCGGCGTCCTCCGGCTCGCCGCCGGGGCGACGTCGTGGACGGTCGCAGGCGACGGGCTCCCGATCGTCGAGACGGCGGGCTTGACGATCTCGACCTCGTCGCGTCGGCTCTACGCGGCGACGCACGGAATGAGCATCTGGTACATGAACCTGCCGTAGCCTCTCGAAGGCTGCGCGGGACTGTCGAAGGGCCGCCTACGGGCGGCCCTTCGACACGGCGGGATCGCGTGTCGGTTGGCATACTCCGCCCCGTCATGCGATCTGCCGTTGCTCTCATCACGGCGTCGCTCGTCTTGACCGCCGCGGCCGGCGCCGCGGCCTCGAGCCAGTCGCGCCCGACCCTGCGGATCACCGTCGGCGCACCTCTGACGCTGAGGGGTGCAGGCTTCATGGCCCGCGAGCGTGTCGCGGTGCGAGTCGCCGCGAACGGCACGAGGGCCACGAAGCGCCTCCGTGCAACCGCCACGGGCGGCTTCACCGTGCGGTTCGACGGCGTCTCGGTCTATCCGTGCGCGATCACCTCGATCGTCGCGGTGGCCGCGAGCGGCCGTTCGGCAGCGGTGAAGCTGCCGCCGGCCCAGTGCCCGCAGCCGCCGGCTCCGTAGACGAGCGTTCCCGTGGAGAAACGGCCGGGGCCGCCTCGAGAGGCGGCCCCGGCCTGATCCGATCAGGTTCCGGCTACGGCTTGGTGATCGTGACCGGGACGCTGAGGGCCGTCGGGGCGGCAGGCGGGCCGAGCAGCAGCTCGCCCTTGTACGTGCCGTCCGCCATGCCGGCCTTGTTGTAGGTGACGTGGATCGTGACGGGTGTGCCGGCCGGGATCGCCCCGGACGGGGACACCGTCGCCGTCATGTCCGTGCCCTGGACGATGTCGATCCCCAGCTTCACGGTCGGCGTGCCCGCCACGGCGAAGCCATGCAGCCAGATCTGGTAGTCGCCGTCGTCCGGCCCGACGAGCGTGACGCGCTCGTCCGCTCCGGCTCCGCCGGTGGAGGAGGCGATGATCTGGCCGTTGTGGACGATGAACAGGTCGACGTCGTCGGACGCGACGTCGACGGTGAACGTCGCCCGCGAGGCATGCGCGATCGTGACGTTCTCCTTCACGCTCGCCGTGCTGGGATCGTTCGGGTTGTCCTGGTGGACGACCTCGTCCTTGAGGATCGGCTGGCTGAGGCCGAACGCCTCGGCGTTGAACCCGGGCAGGGCGATCCCGGCCTTGAACGTGACGTCGAACACCCCCGTGCCGTCGGCCGTGTGCTGCGATACGGCGCTCGGGCTGACCGAGGCACCCGCGACGGTCGACTGGAACGGCACGTTGAACTTGCCGCCGTCGAAGCCGACCTGGTGCAGGGCGACCTCGTGCAGGCCTTCCTGCGCACGCGCCGCGACGAGGTCGGACGCGCCGCCGGTGGCGGTGTCGAAGCCCCAGACGCCGGCGCCCTTGTTCGTGTTCGGACTGCCGCCGATCAGCGCCAGCACGTACGGCGCGCCGAACGCCGGGCACCCCGTGGGTGCGCAGCCGAGCACCTGGAACGACGAGATGACGGACTTCCCGAACATGAGCGTGTCGATGTCCGTGTACGGGGCGGGGTCGTCCCACGTCGTGCTCGTCAGGAACAACGAGCCCGCGGGCGGAGCCTCGGGGACATCGAGGAAGAAGAACCGCCAGTCACCGGACTCGGCCCGCCACGTCCAGTCGTTCGCGCCGAAGACCGAGCCGTTGTCGTACAGCTCGTCCGACGTCGACTGGCCGGACCCGCCGAAGACGGAGCTGCCCGTGATCTCCTTCGTCGTCGCGTCCTGCGTCGCAATCGCCGGCACCGCCACGGAGGTCGGCACGACGATCGGCTTGGCGCCGGCCTTGTTCAGCACGACCGCGCCCTGGTACATGCCCGGCTTCGTGCCGGCGGGGACGCTCAGGGTCGCGCCGACCGAGCCGCCCGGAGCGACGGCGGTGCCGCCCGGGAACGTGACCCAGTTCCAGTCCTGGAACTTGTAGAACTCGACCTGGACCTTGAAGCTCGTGGTCGAGATGGCCGGGTTCCGGGTCGAGTGCTGGAAGCCGAGGTAGACCTTCTCGGCGCCGCGGTGCTCCGGATCGTGGACGAAGCCCATCAGGGTGTTCGCACCCGGCCGGTGGTACATGAACCGGACGTACTCGCCCTTGTCGACCTCGTTCGCGGCGCACCCGAAGTCGATGTCCGGGAAGCCGTCGATGTTGGAGCTCGTCGGGGCGTTGCAGTGGTCGACGATCCCGTCGCCGTCCTTGTCGACCCAGAGCGTGTGGTCGCCGTCCTGGTCGTTGAACTTGTAGAGCAGGAGACGCCACGCCTGGTCGACCGCGTAGTCGGCGTTGCCGTCGAACTGCGCCCGCGGGTAGTTGGCCCGGACGACCATCAGGTCGGAGTCCGGATGAGCCGCGATGTCCGCGGACAGGTCGAACAGGTAGTCCGGCGCGTTGAAGTTCGCGGCGGGCTCCTGCGCGACCGGCTTGCTCGTCCAGTCCTTCGACACCGTGGCGACGCGCTTCAGGATGCGGGCCGAGGCGTTCCACGTGCCGGTTCCGCCGGACAGCGCGAACGACTGCGTTGCCGACTGGCCCGGGCCGAGCAGGTGCGGGAACACCGTCTGCGGAGGATTCGCTCCCCGGTAGGTCCCGGCACGCCACTGGTCAGGGCTGACGGTGCTGGCGTCGGTGCCGATTGCCGCCTTGACCGCCTGGCCGGCGTCGAGCGAGCCCGAGCCCTGCGTGTAGGAGTCGTACTTGAGGTCGGTCGCGGACGACTTGAGGAACCGCTTCACCTGAGCAGGCGAGGGCTTGGTGCCACCGTGCGACTGCATGTATGCCTGGTACACGAGCGCAGCCGCGCCCACCGCAACCGGCGTCGAGCGGCTGGTGCCACCCCACGTCTCCCAGGCGAACCGGCCGTCGAGCGCCGCATTCAGCGTCAGGTCACCGGCCGAGTACGCGCCGTCGGCGACGATGTCGACGCCCGGCTTGCCGGTGGCGCCGGGCCCGCGGTTCGACCACACGACGACGTCGTTGTCGGCGATCTGGGTCAGGTTCGTGACCGAGTCCCAGCCGGTGCCGCCGAACTGCGTCGAGGCGCCGACGTTGATGCCGATCAGCGGCGTCGGCGGGGTGGTCGTGCCGTACCCCGGCGCGCCGTTGCCGGTCGAGAAGACCGGCGTCGTGCCACGACCGCTGTGGATGAAGTCGGCCTCCTGGCTGGCCGCGTCGAGGCCGTCGTTGTCGACGTTCGACGAGCCGTACGAGTTCGACGTCACGTCGATCCCGTTTCGGGTGGACAGGTAGTAGCCGAACTGCGTCGAGAAGGAGAACGAGAAGTAGATGTCCCCCATCGGGGCCAGCTTCGCCTTCGGCGCGCCGCCGAGCACCGCGCCCGGGGTCTTGCCGAAGTCGGCGAACGTCGGCGCGGCGCCGTTGACGACCGCCTGGCCGACGACGTTCGACGCGGTGAGCGTGCCGTGGCCGCCGATGCCCGGGTCGTAGTCGCCGGTCCACATCAGCATCGCACCCGGCCCGAAGACAAACGACGGATCGCCGCCGGCGAAGACGTGAATACCGCCGGGCAGGAACGTGTGGCCGTCCGAGATGAACGCGAGCAGACCACCCGAGAGGTCGGTGTAGCCGTCGCCGTTCATGTCACGGTAGGAGGCCGGCGAGCTCTTCGTGACGGGCTTCTCGTCCGAGAAGTCGTAGTCGTCGTCGAGGTCGACGTAGACCGTGTCGTAGACGCCCGCGGTGTGCGGGTCGGTGACGAGCACGGCCGGCCGCTCGCCGTACGTCGCGAGCAGGTAGTCGTCCGGATGCCACGTCATGCGCACGGTGCCGGACTTCGAGTACGAGCTCGGGAACTTGTAGAGATTGGTCTTCGTGGCGTCGGGTGCCGCGATGTTCCGCGACGGGCCGACGCGCGTGGCGAACTGCACCGGGCAGGTGCCCGACTTCGTCGCACCGCCGGGGCACTTGACCTCGGTGGTCGGCGTGTACCAGGAGAGGCCCTGGTCGACGAACTGCGGCGCCACGAGCCACACGAGCGTGTCGTACGGGTCGAACGCCATCGGCCAGCCGTTCCAGCCGGGGTCGGGCGCGTTCGCGCCCCACGTCTGCCACGTGCCGAGCAGGTCGGGGTGGCCCCAGTCGGTGCCGCCGTCGAGAACGGAGGCAGTGATGCCCTCGCCCTGGAAACCGGAGGCCCAGGCGCCGTCGAAGTTGTGCGTCTTGGCGTCGAGGTAGCCCTTGCCCTTCAGGGCCTCGAAGTTCGAGCCCTTGAGCGCGGGTGCCTGGCTGTACGGCACGTCGGTCTTCTTCCAGAGCGCCTTCGCGTTCTTGTTCGGATCGTGCCCGCCTGCGAGGTCGGGGTCCTGCCAGCCGAGCGGCTGACCGGTCTGCTTGAACTCGACGAGCCCGACCGAGAGCACTCCGTCGAGGGAGGCGAGCTTCGGCGCGAGCTGGACCGGAATCGAGCCGACCAGCAGCGCGAAGCCGTCGCTCTGCGCTACCTTCGCGTTCGTGACGAGCGCCTTCGCCGCGGCGACGTCGCCGGTCAACGAGGCGAAGATCGGCACCGACGCCGTGTCGCCGCTCGCGATCTTGTCGCGAAGCTTCGAGTCGAGCTTGCCCTTGGCCGCGTCCGTCTTCGTGACGACTTCGGCCGGGCGCTTGCCCTTGCCACCGTTGGCGGCCTGAGAACCGGCCGCAGTGAGTGCCAAGGTGAGCAGGGCAATGGCGGCGAAGGGCCAGGCCCTCCGGATGGCTGTAAGCATTCTCTCCCCCGAGACGTATGTTCGGCCGACCTCCCCGGGCCGACCGCCGACGGCAATTACAGCGGAAGTCGAGCGATTGTCAAGCCGCTGGTGTCGAAGACGCGACGGGCGGGGTCTCCCCCGCCCGTCGCGCGATCAGTCTTGCTGCAGGCTGCTAGCCGGTCTTCGACTGGCCGGTCGCCTTGCCGTTCGAGCCGCCCTTGCCCTTGCCGCCCTGGGCGGGAGGCGTCGAGGTCGAGCCGCCCGTCGTACCAGCGGTGCCGCCCGCGATCCCGGCGGCCGTCGAGGTGCCCGCGACCAGCGAGTCGGCCGGAGCCGCGATCCGCCAGATGCCGCGGCCGTGCGTGGCGACGTAGAGATTCCCGTCGGGGCCGAGCTCGACGTCGATCGCGACCGTGGTCGGGAAGTCGACGTCGGCGCCGTTGCCGCCGAGCCGGACCCAGTCGCTCGACCCGGCCGCCTTGTAGAGGACGCCGAGGTCGGTGCCGACGACGAGGCTGTGGTTCGGCAGCGCCTTGATGCTGTTCGCCGGGACGTCCGGGAAGTTCCCGTCGATCGAGTCCCAGTGGCTGGTGGCCGAGTTCCACTTGAAGACGTGGCCCTCGCCGGCGCCCGGGCCTTCGGTGAAGCGCCGCGAGAAGCCGTTCATGACCACGTAGACGTCCGAGCCGTCCACGGCAGCGCCGCCGACGTACCGGTTCGGGAGCCCGCTCGAGCTCTCGGTCACGGTCGTCCACGTCGAGCCCGTGTGCGTCGCGACCCACACGCCGCGGTTGAAGCCGGCGTTGTTGCAGGTCGGCCCGCCGCACCAGGCCGCGACGGCCGTGGTGCCGGAGAACGCGAGGGCCGTCGTGACCTTCGTCGGGTTGTCCCAGGTCTTGACCTTCGCCCAGGCGCCGCTGTTCGGGATCGCGAAGCCCTGGCTCTGGTACCAGACGCTGTTGCCGCCTGCCAGCCACTCGTTGATGTTCTTGTCGTTGGCCGTGAACGGCGCGATGAAGCGCGCGTTGATGTCAGGCGGGGCGATGCTCCGCGTGTTGGACTTCGTCACGTCGAGGAATGCGTCGAGCGTGTCCTGGTGGGCGCACTTGTTCGTCACGCGCATCGCGAGGACGACGTACTCCTGGACGATGTTGCAGCCGTTGTTCGGGTCGACGAGGACGTCGCCGCCGTCACCGCCGAAGTTCGAGCTCATCTTCGATGCGCCCGGCCGGAGGATCGAGCCGCCGTTGTCCTGCAGCCCGCCGCTGACGAGCATGTTCTCGCCGCCATAGGTGGGCGCGTTCGCGTCGCCCGCCACTGCAGTTCCGACACCGACCGCGTAGTACTGCAGCGCGTCCATCGTGCCGTCGTTCAGCGTCGTCCAGTCGGTGGCGTTCCCGTTCCCGTTCGTCTGGCCGTTGACGGGGCGCTTGTAGACGCCGCCGTCGTTGCCGACGAACAGGGTGGGCGTGCCGCCGACCGTGCCGATCGCCGCTGCGTGCTGGTCGGAGTGCGTGCTCAGCGGGCAGCGGTTGCCGACGCCGCTCGTCGGATATACGGCGTCAGGCGCCCAGCACGGGAAGTAGAAGTTCCAGTACGGGCCGACGGTCTTCCACGTCGAGCCACCGTTGGTCGACTCGTAGATCTCCTCGAGCCCGGCCCAGAGGTGGTCGGCGTTTGCCGGGTCGACGACCAGGAACTGGTTGTACCAGGCCTGGATTCCGGGGCCGTAGCCCTTGCCGCCGATCGACTGCTTCAGCGCCGAGCCGGAGTTGGCGAGCTTCTGCGACTCCGCGATCTTCGACCACGGGCCCGCCGGCGAGCCGTTGTTGGAGACGTAGATGCCGTCCAGGTAGCTGTTGACCGTGCCCGTCAGCTTGTTCAGCAGCTGCGGGGACTGGTTCATCACGTACAGCTTCTTGCCGTCGGCCGACATCGCAAAGGTCGCGTTGCCGATGTCCTTCGGGTTGATCGCGCCGGTCGGGTTGACCTTCGTCCAGTGCGCGCCGTTGTCGAACGTCTCGTAGAAGCCGTTGTAGGTGTCACCGCTCCGCCAGCCGACGGCCGCGATCAGGTGTGCCGGGTTCTTCGGGTCGATCGCGAGGTCGTTGACGATGTTCTTGTAGGCGGTGTTCGTGGTCGTGGGATTCTGGTTCGCCCCGCCGAGCGTGATGCTCGGGTCCTGCAGATAGGACTGCAGGCTCGCCGGCAGGTAGCCGGGGTTCGGGACGAGCGAGAGCGTCCACGGCGTGGTCATGTCGCCGGTGCGCGAGTGCGACCAGACGCCGCGGAGCGTGGCGATCCAAACCTTGGTGCTCGAGAAGCGGATCGCGTTGATCGTCGTCGACTCGAGCTCGTTGCCGCCGACGCGGTTCGCCTGCGTGTAGAGGCTGCCGGCGTTCGCCGGGTCGGAGAGCCGGTAGACGCCGCTGCCCGCGTAGCTCGTGCCGCCGGTGTTCGCCTCACCCGTCGCGTACCAGAGCGCGTTGTTGGCAGAGTCGAGCTGCAGGTCGCCCGAGGAGAGGGAGGGGATCGCGTCCGCGATCGGCACCCAGTTCCCGCCGCCCGTCGCCGACCGCCAGACGCCGCCATTGGCGCCCGCCGCGTAGACGTGGCCGGCGTTGTCGGCCGCGAGCCCGACGACGCGGCCGGTCACCTGACCGGCGCCGCCGCTCGAGTTCGAGTAGTAGTCGCGATAGTTGATGTCGTCGGCGTCGTACTTGACGCGCGTGACGTCGGTCCAGCTACCCGCCGTCTGCGGCAGGGACGTCAGCGCGTTGAACGCCGCGCCATACGCGCCCGGAGCAACGATCCCCGGCGCCGTGCGAGCGTCGGCCCACTGCTGTGCAGCGGTCAGCGCCTCGGCGGCCTCGCCACCCGAGCCGCCGTTCTCGACGCCCTGCGACGACTCCTCGAAGTTGCGCGCGGCGAACTTGTCGCCGGTAGCGGACACGCGGTCTCCCCCCGTCATCCGCGCCGCGACCACCGCAGCGCCGACGAGCAGGAGCACCGCGAAGATCGCCCACGTGGCGCGATTCCTCACCGTTCGGTGCATTCGTCCATCCTCCCCAGATTTGGACGTCCGGTGGTCGCCCCTCGCGGCCACCTCGACGAGCGCGAAGCATACTCGGGTCCCGCAGCTTGTCCAGCCGGTGATATCACGAGTGTGCCCAGGCGATACAACCGGCGACGACGCCGACGAGGAGCACGACGCCGATCAGAACTGCGGTCCCGGCACCGAGACCGTCCTCGGAGGGGCGAGGAGCCACGACCGGGGCCACCGCAAAGGGAGCGAGCCGGAAGAGGTAGGTCGCCTGCGACCGGCCCGCCGGGTCCGGGTTCGTGACGAAGCGGTCGTATTGTCGAGCCCGCGCGATCCCGAACAGCGCAGCGAGCGACCGGCCGAGCAAGCGTGTCCCATCTGCGGCTCGTCCGCCGCGGCGGACGAGCGCACGCCAGCTCACGGCTCCGGGAGGCTCGAGCAGGTCGAGCGGCGCGACCGGCACGGCGGCGACGCGAACCACCGGTAGGCGACGGAGCGCGCTCGAGAACGTCAGCTCGACGGTCGCGCGCCGACCGCCCGGGATCACTCCTCGTGTGGCGGAGATCAGGCCGGTGAACGACCTCGCGACGACCCGGGCGCCCGGGGGCAACGTGAACGCCACGCGAACGCGGAACGGCACGCCCACGCTGAGCTCCCGCCGCCGGATCGGCGGACGAACCGAGATCCGCTGCGGGCGAGACACCACACCGGCGCGGAGATCCCGCCGGACTCGGTCGAGGGCGGCGGCGACGCTCGCCGGCACGCCCGCGGCGGCGAACGTCGAGACGCGCGTGGGCGTGACGTTGACGATCGTGAGCCGGATCCGTCTTGGGCCTGCACGAGCGACCGCGAGCCGCAGCGGCAGGAGCGGCCCGGCCGCGGCCGGATCGAGCCGGAGCGTCGCCGAGAGCACCTTTCCGCCGTCGGAGAAGCCCTGCCAGAGGACGGCTCCGTGACGCAGGCCAGGTTCCGACTCCGAGCCGGCGGCGGCTACGACGTCGGCGACCGGCGCGGTGACGGCGAAGCTGTAGTCGCCGCGACCGCCCACGACGATGCGCTGCACGACGTCGACGCGGAGCACGCGGCCGCCGCTCGTCAGACCGACCTCGATCCGCTGGGTCGAGTCGAGCCGGCCCCGGAACCGCGGCTGCTCGAGCAGGACGGCGTCGCTGGCGAGCGGCGGCTGGGACGTGAGGCCAGCGGCCGGCGAGGGGAGCTCGGCCGGCTGCGTAGCCGCGAACGCGACCGCTCCCGACCAGAGCGCAACCGCACTCACGGCGGCCGCAGTCCCCGCTCCTCGGGCCGCTACGCCTCTCAGGGCCGGGTCTGGGGGATCGTGGGAAGCGTGGAGGACAGCGGATCGTCCTGCACCGGCGCGAACGTCATGTCGTGGAAGCGCGCGAAGTAGACGTCGTCGTCGACCACGCCCTCGTGGCTCCGCTCGTTGAAGCCGCGCTCGTCGCCGTTCGCGCCGCGGATGCCTACCTGCTCGAGAGCCGCGATCAGGTCGGCACCGGCGAGCGAGCCCGCGCGGGCGAGCGCGGCGGCGAGCACCTTGACGAAGTCGTAGGAGTACATCGCCAGCTCGGGGGGCTGGAAGACCTGTCGGCCGGATGCGGTCTCGACGCCGACCTCCTGCGGGCCGAACATCGCGTCATGGCTCGACTGGAACGCGCGCCACGGGCCGGGGCCGACCTCCGCGGTCATTCGGCCCGAAGCGAACGTCAGCCCGTCGACCCAGTCCGGGTGGTCGGCGAGCTGACGGCGGATGAGCGGGTCGGCTCCCGCGGGCGGCGTGTAGACCGACACGTCCCAGCCGGCGCTCCGCGCCGCGAAGAGCACCTTTGCGATCGCGGCGGGCTGAGCCCAGACGAGCAGCGCGGTCGCGCCGGCGCGCCTCGCCGCCAGCACCTGCGGCGTGACGTCGCCCGCCGCGGCGAGGGTCGACTTCGCCACGACGGCCTCAGGGTTGCGGCCGAAGGCGGAGTCGAGCGCCGTCGCGCCTTCCCTGCCGTAGGCGCTCGTGTCGTGGAGCAGAGCGAGCTTGAGCCCCTGTGGGATCAGGTACTCGGCAAGCCGGAAGCTGATCCCGCGGTCCCGGGGCGCGATCCGGAAGACGTTCGGCCGCGCCTCAGCGTCGACAAGGCCGGTCCCGCCCCCGTACGTGATCCCGATCGGCAGGTCCGCGCGCTCGGCGATCCGCCAGGAGGCGTCGACCCCGATCCCGTCGTCCACGACCGCGATCGCGCCGTCGGCGACCGCCCGCCGGACGTTCTCGGCCGAGCGGCGCGCGGAGAGGCCGTTGTCCAGGCGCCGGATCCGCAGGCGATAGGAGCGGCCGTCGACGATCACGGGCGCAGTGCCGTTCACCTCCGCCGCGGCGAGCTCGGCGCCCTGGGCGATCGCCTGACCGACTGCAGGGGTGCGCGAGAACGGTGCGTTCACGACGACCAGGAGCTCACCGCCCTCCTTCGCGTTCGAGCCACCGCAGCCCGGGAGAGCGAGCACGAGCGCGGAGCCGAGCACTGCCCACGTCCGCGGCCCCCACATCCGCGCAGAGTCTACGACCGGAGGCCGAGGTAGGCGGCGCGGACGGCAGGATCCCGGGCGACCTCCTCGGGTCGACCGGCAGCGATCGTCCGGCCGGAGTCGAGGACGACGACGCGGTCGGCGACGCGCCGCAGCAGCCCGAAGTCGTGCTCGACGAGCAGCACCGCCATCCCCGAGGCCCGCAGGCCTTCGGCGACGGCGACCACACGGTCGAGGTCCGCCGAGCCGGCTCCCGCCGAGATCTCGTCGGCCAGCAGCACGCTCGGCCGGGTGGCGAGCGCCGTCGCGAGCATCAGCAGGCGACGGTCGAGCGCGCCGAGCTCGTGGGCGGGACGGCCCGCCCGCTCGAGCAGACCGACTGTGGCGAGCGCCGCCCGCGCCTCGGCGCGCGCGCTCGCCGACGCGGCGCGGCTTCGGGGGGTGGCGAGCAGCGTCCGCACGAGTGTCGCGTCGGACTGCCGGGCCGTCCCGCCGGCGAGCACGTGCTCGAGCACCGAGAGTTCGTCGAAGACCGTCGTCGCCTGCAGCGTGCGCACGATCCCGGCCGCGACCCGGTCGGCGACGGAGGCGGTGGTGAGATCGAGCTCGCCGAGCACGACCGAGCCGCGGTCAGGCCTGACCGTCCCCGCGAGGATCCGGAGCGCCGTCGTCTTGCCCGAGCCGTTCGGCCCGACCAGCGCGCAGATCTCTCCCGGAGCGAGCTCGAGCGAGAAGCCTTCGAGGGCCACCACCTCGCCGTAGCGTTTGGCGAGCCCTTCGGCGCGAAGCGTCGCCGGCGTGACGGCGGGCGGGAACGACGGCCCGGCCTCGTGGCGTGGCCGCGGCCGACCGATCAGCGGGTGGCCGATGCTGAGGGCTGCGAAGACGAGGATCGCCGTCGCCACGGGGGCGAAGCGCTCGGGCTGGAGCGCCCCGACCGCCGTCAGGGTCCCGGCGGCCGTCCCGGCAAGTGCGACGATCATGGTTCCGGCGAGCGGCCCGAGCGCCCGCGCAGCGCCGCCGAGCACGACGGCGGCGAGCAGCTCGAACGAGAGCAACGGGTCGTATGCAGCCGGATCGGCGATCCCGGCGACCTGCACCTCGACGGCTCCCGCCAGCCCACCGGCCGCGGCCGCGACGGTGAACGCCGCGAGCCGCAGCCTCGTCCCGGGCAGGCCGAGCGCAGCGGCTCCCGCCGGGCGCTGGCCGAAGGCCGCCAGCGCGATCCCGGGCAGACCGCGGGCATAGGCGCCGAAGGCGAGAAAGGCGAGCACGACGAGAACGAGGGCGACCTCGTAGAGCAGCCACGGCCGCAGCTCGAGACCGCCGACCGCCGGAGCCGGGAGCGTGATCCCGCCGGTGCCGCCCGAGAGCCCGGGGAAGCCGGCGAGTGCAACGGCCATCAGCCAGGCCAGCAGCCAGGTGCCTGCCGCGACGAACGCGGGCCGCAGCCGCACCAGCCCGATGCCCGCGACGGCGCCGAGCGCCGCTGACGCCAGTGTCGCGGTAGGCACCGCGGCCAGGAGCGGCCAGCCCTCGCGCGCCTGGAGCAGTGCCGCCGCGAAGGCGCCGACCGCGACGAAAGCCCCCTGGGCGAGCGACGGCAGCCGCCCGATCCCGACGGCGATCCCGAGCCCGAGCGCGGCGATCGCGAAGGTCAGCCACTCGGTCAGGTGGGCGAGACGAAGTCCCTCACCCAGCGCGAGCGGAGCGGTCGCGGCGACGCCGAGTACCGCCACCGCGACCCACGCTCCGGGCCGCCAGGCCGACCGTGCGTCGGCGGCCGCGGCGCGGAGCTCCGACGCCGTCCGCTCGAGGACGGCGCTCACTCGTGGGCCGGCTCGAGTGCGTCGCGCGGCGGGCGGACGGCCAGGAGCGCCAGCACGAACGCGATCGGCAGGACCTGGCTCCAGCCGGACGCGAGACCGTGGCCGGCCAGCTCCCCGTTGGCGAGGATCGCCTCGGCGAGCCCGAGCCCGAGCCCCGCAGCGACGGCCTGCCACGGTGGCCCGAAGCGGACCGCGAGCGCCGCAACCAGCCCCTTCACCCCGAGCAGGGCTCCGGTGTCGACGTCGAAGGGCGCGCTCGGCGCGGCAGCGATCGCACCGAGCGCCGCGACCGCGCCGGCCAGCGCGAAGGCGAGGGTGAGCAGCCGGTCGACGGGCACGCCGATCGCGCGCGCTGCGGCCGGGTCGTCGGCGATCGCCCGCAGCCCCTTGCCGACGCGGGAGCGGGCGAGCAGAGCCGTCGTGGCGGCCGCGAGTGCGAGCGTCACCCCGAGGACGAAGAACGAACGCACCTGCACGGAGGCGCCGGCGATCGAGACCACTCCGCCCTGGCCGATCCGGTCGAACGGCAGCGGGTCGGGGAAGACCTGGCTCGGCGCGAGCACGTCGAGGAGCGACCGGATCGCGAAGGCGAGAGCGACCGTCGCGGCGACCCAGCCGACCGTCCAGCCGCGGGCGACGTACGGCTGCACCGCGGCGACGTAGGTGCCTGCCCCCGCGGCGACGCAGACGAGGAGGCCGAGCCCGAGCGCGAGCAGGAAGCGGATGCCGCCGACGCTCGTCTGGCTCGCCGGCCCTGTTCCGGCCGCGGCGATCAGCGTCGCGAACACGCCCAGTGCGACGAGGTCGCCGAAGGCGAAGTCGATCACGCCGGTCAGCCGGTAGACGACGGCGTGGGCAAGCGCAAAGAGCCCGTAGACCCCGCCGGCGGCCAGGCCGGAGACGACGATCTGCAGCGAGAGGCTCACGCCGCGCCGAGCCTACGGCAGCAGCCGGAGGAGCTCAGCCCCGAGGGCGGGGGACGACCGAGGTCGTCTGCGCGAGCTTCGCCGCGAGCTGCGTCGAGTCGGCCTGCATGCGACCGGGCGACCGCGCGCCCGTCTCGGTCGCGAGTGCGAAGGTCCCGGCGAGGACGACGGCGCCGGTCGCGGCGAACGCAACGATCCCCCGGCGAGCTCGCCGGATGACGATTCCCCGTGCTTCGACCCGGCGGTCGTCCGCGAGACTC
The DNA here is from genome assembly GCA_963808915.1 of uncultured Gaiellaceae bacterium. Taxonomy (GTDB): domain Bacteria; phylum Actinomycetota; class Thermoleophilia; order Gaiellales; family Gaiellaceae; genus CAVTBT01. The sequence goes on from CAWEHJ010000004.1 coordinate 701,145, forward strand.
CGCTCCAGCCTGCAGACGATCTCGGAGTTCAGGCTGCTGCCGGAGCGCTGCGATGCATCGGCGAGGTCCTCACGGACATCCTCGGGCAGGCGCAGCAGGAAGCGATACGGCTTGACGCGTTCGTCCACGCCCCCGATATAGCAGACCGGCTCCGAACAGGTGGCGCGGGGCCGCCCGGAGGCGGCCCCGCTCCTCTCTCGGGGAGAGAGTCCGCTACGGCGTCCTGAGGCCGTACACCACCAGCTCCGTCATGTCGACGAACTGACAGCCGCCGAAGCCGTTGTCCTTGCCGGCTCCACAGTGCGCAGCGACCCCGCTGTCGTCGTCGGGGACGGTGCCGCAATCCGCAGCACCGGTGCACGCCGAGTTCGGCGGGGCGGCGGTCGGCACCTGCGGGTTGAGGATGTTGAACCGGATGTACTGCACGCCCGTCAGCGTGCCGGGCCCGCCGAGCGTGACGGTGTTGGCCTTGTTCCGGTTGGCGAGGTAGAAGACGCCCTCGCTGACCTGGCCGAACGTCGTCCCGTCCGTGGACGTCTCGATCCGGAACCCGCGCGTGGACGAGCTGCCCGGGTCGCCGCACGTGTTCGACGGGTTGACCCGGATCTCGCTCACGTCGACCGGCACGGGCAGCTTGACGACGATGAACTTGTCCGTCGCGAGGCCGGTCACGAGCGCGTCGTGGTCGGTGTCGCTGCCCCAGCCGGTGCCGTCGGACTGGTCGATCGCGCCGATCGGCCCGCAGCCGAACGGGGTGTAGTCCGGCCCGTTGAACGCCGTGATCGAGCCGCCGCCGCTCGCCGAAGCCCAATCGCGGCGCAGCTCGAAGTCCTTCACGTTCGGACCGGCCGCGATGGTCAGGGTGTCGAGCGCCACGGCGTCGAACCCGGGCGCCCGCGCACTCACCTTCGGATAGGTGGCGGAGAAGATGCCGCCGATCGAGTAGGCGCCGGTTGCGTCGGTCGTGTCCACGTAGTCGCCGGCACCGTTCGTGTGGCCGCCGAAGGCGACGATCGCGCCTTCGAGCGGTTCGCCGCTGTCGGCGTCGGTGACCGACCCGGCGAGCGACGCGTCGGGGGCCCCGGCGGGCGGAATCGACGTGTCCTCGACCGGCTTGGCGTCGTCACCGTTGAACGCGCCGGCGAAGAAGCCCATGCCGCGATGCGCGAAGACGGCCCAGATCGTGTCCTCGTTGTCGCCGCCGTTCATGGACAGGTCCGCCTGGAGGATCGCGTTCCGCATCTCGAGGAACGACGGGTTGAAGGGCGACAGCCGCATCGCCTCGGTGACGATGCCCTCTGTGGTCTCGCTGCCGAGCTCGTCCCGGAGATCCCACAGCGTCTGCACCCAGATCTCGCCGTCGGAATGCACCTCGGGGCCGGTGAAGACCTTGCCGTAGTCGCCGTACGTGAACCCGCCCGGCCCGCCGGTGTCGAACCCTCCGGGACATGCCGCGGCCTGGCCGACCTTGCAGTCGATCGGCTCGAACCGGATCAGGTCCTGCCCGGCGCCGACGTAGTGGCCGACGCGGACGTCCGCGACGTTGGGCAGGTCGGGCTGAAGACCCTGAGCCTGCAGGAAGTCCATCGCGTACCAGTCGCTCCAGGCCTCGCCCATCGACCCGGCCTGGATGCCGCCGAGCGTCGAGAAGCCGTCGGCGTCGACCACCAGGCGGTTCGACAGTCCGTGCGTGAACTCGTGGTAGACGATGTCGGTCTCGTTCGACCCGTCGGCGGCGAGGAACGGATCGTCGCTGCTCGCCGCGAACGGGGTGTGGAAGAGGAACATCTGCATTCGCGGGCTGAAACCGTCGGGCGGCGTGCCGAAGTTGGCGTTGTCGATGTGGTTGCCGTCCGGCATGTTCTTGAACGTCTTGGCGCCGTCGAGCGCCTCGCCGTTGATCGGGTCGTCGCCCTCGAAGTTGCCGTCCTGGTTGTCGAAGCCGATCGGCGCCGCCTCGAGGTGGTCGTGGAAGGTGTTGATGGCCGCGAACAGCTGCTCGCCGCTCTGGTTCAGGTTCTTCGACCACGAACCGGGCAGGAACGGATCCCAGGTGCAGATCCAGACGTCGCAGCCGGCCACGTTCGGCGAGAACCGCTGCAGCGACCAGAGCCAGTCGCGCTCACTGTGGCTGGCCGAGCTCGCGTTGATCTCCTCCGTCTGGTCGGCGACGTTGTTCGCGTTCACGTCGGCGTAGACGTGCGTGTTCGGCCCGCTCAGGTACTTGGAGCCGGCCGGGAGCCAGCCGTGCTCGTTCAGGTCGACGACCGTCTGGCTGCCGCCCGCCGCGGCTCCCGGGTAGTTCCTGATGAAGAGCCCGGTGGCCGAGTTGACGAGGGACTGCCGGTAGAGGATGACGCCGGTCTGCGCGTCGACGACCTGTCGGTACATCGAGTCGCCGGCGGGCTGGACGAGCAGGTCCCAGCCGAGGCGATTGCCCTTCGACGTCGCGAAGACCGTCAGCGCGGCCGTCTCGCCGGTGACGAACTCGGTCGACTGCCGTGCGTCGTTCTTCTTCGTCGCGCCCAGCGGCACGACTGCGGCACCCGCATCGCGTCGCGTCTGGGCCAGCGCCTGCTCGGCCGAGATCGCCGGCGAGGCCGCCGCTCCGGAGAGTGTCGCGAGCGGCGAGCCGACGAGATTGATCAGTCGGCCGTCCGCGGTGACGTTGGCCTTCAGCCCGTTGCCGAAGACGGGGATGCCGTTCACGACCTGCCGCCACCAGATGTGGCGGTTGCCGTTCGGCGAGACGGTCTCGCGCGTCTGCTGGAGCGACGAGACGTCGATGCGGAAGACGTCGGCGTGTGCGCGCACGTAGTCGAGACCGACCTGCGCGGCCGACGCGTTGCTCGGGCCCGTGAGGAAGCCGTCGAGCCTGCCGACGATCCTCGGCGTGCCGGTGAGCCCGTCGAGCGAGACGACGCCCTGCGTCCCGAGCGAGCGCTCGAGAGCAGCGACCGCCGCCGACGGATGAGCTGCCAGCTCGGCGGCACGGTCCGCGACCGCCGTGGCCGCGCGGACGTCGTAGTTGGCCCGGCCGTGACGCTGCTTCTCCTTGCCGGGCGCGGCGACCGACGTGGACGCCGCTATGAGAGTGAGGGCCGCAAGCGCGGCGAACGCCGCGGCGGCCTTCGAGAGCCTGGATCCCACTGCCCCATCCCTTCTTTTGGATCCCCGAAGGGGACGACGACATGCCGTGGTGGCATACGGCACAAGAGAATAGGCGGTTCGCTCAGGCGTCGTGCGGCTTGGCCATCGCGTGGTAGTCGAGCGCCTCGTCGAGCACCGACTCCTCGACGCCGGCCTCGAGCGCCACCTCGCGCAGCGAGCGGCCCGATCGCGGCAGCGGCCTTGACGATCTCGGTCGCCTTGTCGTAGCCGATGTACGGGTTGAGCGCCGTCGCGGCCGACAGCGTCAGCTCGGCGTAGCGCTCGCACTGCTCGCGGTTCGCCTCGATCCCGTCGACGCACTTCTCGGCCAGCAGGCGGGAGGCGCTCGCGAGCAGCCTGATCGAGCCGAGCAGGTTCCGGGCCATCATCGGGATGAAGACGTTCAGCTCGAAGTGGCCCTGCAGACCGCCGACCGTGATCGCCGCGTCGTTGCCGATCACCTGCGCCGCGACCTGGGTCACGACCTCCGGGATGACCGGGTTCACCTTCCCGGGCATGATCGAGGAGCCCTTCTGCAGCTCGGGCAGGAAGAGCTCGGCGAGACCGGCGCGCGGCCCGGAGCCCATCAGGCGGAGGTCGTTCGCGATCTTGGTCAGGCTGACAGCGACGACCTTCAGCGCGCCCGAGGCCTCGACGAGCCCGTCGCGCGCGGCCTGAGCCTCGAACGGGTCGGCCGGCGGGGAGATCGTCAGGCCGGTCTCGGCGGCGAGCCGCTCTCGTACCTTCGCGGCGAACTCCGGATGCGTGTTCAGGCCCGTGCCGACGGCGGTGCCGCCGAGCGGGATCTGGCCGAGCCGCGGCAACGCCGCCTGGATCCGGGCGATTCCCTGGCGGACCTGCGCCGCGTAGCCCCCGAACTCCTGGCCGAGGGTGACCGGCACGGCGTCCATCAGGTGCGTGCGGCCGGACTTGACGACGTCGTCGAACTCGCGGGCCTTCGCCTCGAGCGAGGCGGCGAGCTGCTCGAGCGCCGGGAGCAGGTCGTTCGCACACTCGCCGAGGGCGGCGAGGTGCACGGCCGACGGGAAGACGTCGTTCGAGGACTGGCCCATGTTGACGTCGTCGTTGGCGTGCACGTCCTCGCCGGCGACGGCGGCGATCACCTCGTTCGCGTTCATGTTCGAGCTCGTCCCCGAGCCGGTCTGGAAGACGTCGATCGGGAACTGGTCGTCCAGCTCGCCGTTCGCGATCCGGTCGCCCGCGGCGGCGATCCGCTCCGCCTTCTCCGCGTCGAGCAGGCCCAGCTCGGCGTTCGCGCGTGCGGCGGCGGCCTTGATCCGGCCGAGCCAGCGCGCCACCGGTACCGGGATCGGCTCGCCGGAGACGGGGAAGTTGGCGACCGCCTTGCGCGTCTCGCCGCCCCAGAGCTCCTGCCGCTCGGCCGTGTCGCTCACGGCGGCGAGTCTAGCTCCGGCGGTCAGGCGGCCGTGATGTCGACGCGGCGCGACTCGACCGGCCGGTCGCGCAGCGCGCGGCGCGTGTGCTCGCTCAGCTCGGCGGCCGGCGCCCAGCCGACGTAGCCGCAGCGCGGGCAGTCACCGTGATCGTGGTCGGCGGCCTGGATCAGGCGCTGGCTGCCGCAGTGGAGGCATTCGACGACGTCTGCGCTCATCCTGAGCGTTGTCGGCGCGGAAGGCGGGGTGCGTGTCCCTCGAACGAGTGAGGCCGTCTCCTCCGCGCTAGCGCCGGGCGGCGGCGAGCAGCTCCGCCCAGGTGCGGAGCTTCACGCGCGGGCGGCCGAGGGGCTCCCCTGCCGTGCGCTCGGCGGCGTCGATTGCCTCCCAGCCCGGATAGAGCACGGCCTCGACGTCGCGCTCCTCGAGCAGCTCCTCCAGCCGGCGGTCGCCGGCCGGAGCCGGGAGCAGCCCGGCGCGCGCGTCCTCGAGCAGCGATTCCGCCGTCTCCGTCCCGTCCTTCTTGTTCGTGCCGATCACACCGCTCGGGCCCCGCTTGATCCAGCCCGTGCAGTAGAGGCCGGCGACGGGCTCGCCCGACTCGTCGAGCACGCGGCCCGCCCGGTTGCCGATCGTGCCCCTGCGCTCGTCGAAGGGCACGCCGGGCACCGGCACGCCGTGGTAGCCGACGCTGCGGAAGACGATCCCGCAGGGCACCGGCTCCGGCTCGCCGGCGGCAACCGCGCGGACCCGGCCGTCGTCCGCCGGTTCGAGCCGGTTCGGAACGATCTCGACGCCCTCGACGCTCCCGTCGCCCGAGATCGCCACGGGCGAGGCCCGGAAGCGCAGGCGGATCAGCCGCGGCTTGCCGGCCGGCTCGCGGCCCGCGTAGTCCCGCAGGAGGTCGAGGTTCCGCTTCACGGTCTGCGGCGCCGCCTCGAGCTCGGCCGCGCTCGTCTCGTCGAGCTCGAGGTCGGCGGGATCGACGACGACGTCGGCGCCCGCGAGCTCGCCCAGCTCGCCCAGCTCGACCGGCGTCCAGGCCGCCTGCACGGGGCCGCGGCGGCCCAGCACGAGGATCTCGCGGAGACCGGAGCCGACGATCGCCTCGATCGCCGGGTCGGTCGTGTCGGTGGAGGCGAGCTCCTCCTCGGTCAGCGCGAGCATCCTGGCGACGTCGAGCGCGACGTTGCCGTTCCCGACCACCACCGCCCGCTCGCCGGAGAGGTCGAACTCGAGCTCCTGGAAGTCGGGGTGGCCGTTGTACCAGGCCACGAACTCGGTGGCAGCCCACGAACCGGGCAGGTCCTCGCCGGGAATCCCGAGCCGCCGGTCGGTCTGGGCGCCGACCGCGTAGACGACGGCGTCGTAGAGCGACGCCAGCTCCTCGTGCGAGATGTCCCGGCCGACGTCCACGTTGCCGAAGAAGCGGAACCCCGGCCGCGCGGCGATCTTCTCGAAGGCGCGCGAGACCGCCTTGATGTTCGGGTGGTCGGGGGCGACGCCGAGCCGAACGAGCCCCCACGGCGTCGGCAGCCGCTCGATCAGATCGACCTCGACCTGCGGCTCCTCGCTCGCGAGCAGGTGCCCGGCCGCATAGAAGCCGGCGGGGCCGGAGCCGACCACCGCCACCCGCACCCGGCCCCCGTCGCTCACGGCCGGGATGCTACTTCCGGCCACGGCCGCTACCGTCAGCCACGTGCGGCCACACCTCGTGCGAGTCCTCGGTTTCACGCTCGGCGCGATCGGGCTGGTCGCCGCCATCTGGGTCGGCACGATGTGGTGGCAGAGCCGCCTGCCCGACTCGTACAACGTGATGGACTACGGGACGGTCGACGTCGGCGGCGGGACCCCGGTCTCGCACCCCGGGCACGGCAACGTGGCGCCCAGCGGCACGGTCAGCGTCGCCGACCTGACCGGCCCGTCCGGCCCGCCCGACGCGCGCTTCACCCTCACCGCCCGCGCGGCGTCGATCCGGCTGCCCTCGGGCCGCGCGGTCGACGCGCTGACCTTCGACGGCACGGTGCCGGGCCCCGAGCTGCGCGTCCGCCAGGGCGACCTCGTCGAGGTGACGCTCGTGAACGAGGACATCGGCAGCGGCGTCTCGATCCACTGGCACGGCGTCGACGTCCCGAACGCCGAGGACGGCGTCGCGGGCGTGACGCAGGACGCGGTGCCCCCAGGCGGGCGACACGTCTACCGCTTCCGGCCGAATCGCGCGGGCACGTTCTGGTACCACACCCACCAGGTGGCGGCGAGCGAGGTTCGCCGCGGCCTGTTCGGCGTGCTCGTCGTCGAGCCGCGCGAGGCGCCGTCCGACGACGGGCTCGACCTCGCCCTGGCGGCGCACAGCATCGAGGGGCGAGGGACGCTCGCCGGCAGCGACCAGGTCGAGCACCGCTCCGTGGATCCCGGCACGCCTGTGCGGCTGCGACTGGTCGACACGGACGACGTCCCGCAGCGCTTCGCGCTCGACGGCGTGCCCTTCCGCGTGCTCGCGATCGACGGGAACGAGCTCAACCAGCCGGGCGCGCTCGAGCACGAGACGCTCGAGCTCGCGGCAGGAGGCCGCTACGACATCGGCTTCACGATGCCGGCAGACCCCGGTGCGGCTCTCGCTGGCCAGCACACCTGCCGCGCTGGTGCTCAGTCGCGACGGCACGGGCGACCCCGCGTCGTCACCGCCGGGGCCCGAGTTCGACCCGCTGGCCTACGGCAGGCCGCTGCCCCAGCCGTTCACCCTCGACACCCGCTACGACCGGCGCTTCCGCTTCTCGATCGGCAGCAAGCCCGGCTTCCTCGACGGCAGCCCCGGGATGCAGTGGACGATCAACGGCGGCATCTTCCCCGACGTGCCGGTGTTCGTCGTCCGGCGCGGCGATCGGGTGGAGGTGACGATCGAGAACCACACCAGCTCCGTGCACCCGATCCATCTCCACGGCCACCGCGTGCTCGTGCTGAGCCGGAACGACGTCGCGTCCTCGGGCAGTCCCTGGTGGACGGACACGCTCGACGTCGAGCCCGACGAGCGCTACGTGGTCGCGTTCCGCGCCGACAACCCCGGGATCTGGATGGATCACTGCCACAACCTCGAGCACGCCGCTGCCGGCCTGACGATGCACCTCGCCTACGCGGGCGTGGCGACGCCGTACCGCACCGGCGGCGCCACGCACAACCACCCGGAGTGAGCCCGGGCTACGACGGCCGGGCCCGGCGCCGGAGTCAGCGGTGTCGCCGCGCCAGTACGTCCACGCCATCGAGCCTGAGAGGCCGAAGATGAGCAGCGCGTTGATCGGGTGGAAGAAGCCGATCGCCGGGACCGCGAAGCCGATCCACGCCAGGATCACCTGCAGGATCAGGAGCCCGAAGAGCGCGGCGTTCTTGATCAGCCGCTGCTTGCCGACCCTGGCGGCGAACGCGATCACGAGGTAGATCAGGACGAGCAGCACGACGAGGTAGCCGAAGCCGATGTGGAGACCGAAGCCGTCCTCGAACTTGTTCTCGTCGACGACGCCGTCGTCGGTCGCGTTCGCCACGAAGAACGCGCCGTAGCCCGCGAACCCGACCTGCAGGCACACGGCGACGAAGACGATCCAGGCCCAGTAGCGATACACGGTCTTCACGTTTGACTCCTCCGCAGTCGAGTGACCGGGCGAGCCTAAGCGGTCGGGCGGATGCCGTCGAGGTGCAGCGACGCTAGTGCGAGCAGCCGGAGCCGCAGCCGGCGGCGCCGTGCTCGTCCGGCTCGGCGCCCTCTTCCACCTGGAAGGAGTGGCCGCAGCCGCACGACGAGGAGGCGTTCGGGTTGTCGATCTTGAACCCGGACTCCTGCAGGCCGTTCAGGAAGTCGATCGTCGCGCCCTGGAGGTACGGCGCGCTGAAGGGGTCGATCGACGACGCGGACGCCCTCGAACTCGAGCACCTCGTCGCCCTCGGCGGTCGACGTGTCGAAGCCGAGCCCGTACTGGAAGCCGGAGCAGCCGCCGCCCTGGATCGCGACGCGCAGGACGAGGGACTCGCCGCTCGGGCTCCTCGGCCATCAGCTCCTTGATCTTGGCCGCCGCGGTCGGCGTCAGCGAGACGAGTGTCGGACTCTCCACGATCTCCATGTCGGTCATCGTAGCGAACCCCTTTACAGGCACCTGCGCAGCGCGACTTTGTGACACCCGACGCGCACTTTCCACGCGGGTTTCACCAACCGCTCGTGAGCCGTGACGACCCTGGTAGCGTTCCGCGCTGCAGGCGAGCCCGGAGGGATTCGGAGCGACGTGTTCGACAACTGGCTGCCGTTCCTGATCTACGCCGCGTTCGCGGCGGCGATTCCGGCCAGCATGATCGTGATGTCGTTCGTCTTCGCCCAGCGCACCGGCCGCAAGCCGAAGGCGCGGATGATCCCGTTCGAGTCGGGCGTCTCGCTGGGCCCGCCCGCGCGCCAGCGCTTCACGGTCAGCTTCTACCTGACCGCGATGCTCTTCATCGTCTTCGACATCGAGATCGTCTTCCTCTACCCGCTGGCCGTCGTGCTCGAGTCGATCGGCTGGTTCGCGGTGATCGAGCTGCTCGGCTTCGTCGCCGTCCTCCTCGTCGCCTACGTCTACATCTGGAAGAAGGGAGCGCTCGAGTGGCGGTAGAGCGCGGACGCCCGCGCGTCTCCGACCGGCCGCTCGCCAAGGCGGGGCTGAACTCCGAGCGCCTGCTCTGGCCGACGCGCGGGCCGGGCGTCTTCGAGCAGGAGGTCGAGAACCTGGAGGACGCGCTCGGCCTGACCACGATCGAGAAGGCCGTCGCGTGGGCGCGCTCGCACTCCGTCTGGCCGGACACGTTCGGCCTCGCGTGCTGCGCGATCGAGATGATGTCGATCGTCTCCTCGCGTTACGACATCTCCCGCTTCGGGATGGAGCGCTTCTCCTCGTCGCCGCGCCAGGCCGACCTGCTGATCGTCTCGGGTCGCGTCGTGCACAAGATGGCCGCGCCGCTCCGCCAGGTCTACGACCAGATGCTCGAGCCGAAGTGGGTGATCGCGATGGGCGCCTGCGCGAGCTCGGGCGGGATGTTCAACAACTACACCGTGCTGCAGGGCGTCGACAAGATCGTCCCGGTCGACATCCACGTGCCCGGCTGCCCGCCGCGCCCGGAGGCGCTGATGGAGGGGATCATCCGGCTGCACGAGAAGATCGAGGCCGGCGTCCCACCCGCCTACATGATCCGCGGGGTGGCCGAGTAGTGGCGCCTCGCGCGGACACGGCGATGCTCCGGCGAGCGAAAAGCGCCGCCGGGCAAGGACGCAGGGAGCGCTCGTACATGGAATGTACGGGCGCGACCGAGGACGCCGCACGGCGCCGCTTTGCAGCCGCCGGAGCGCGGCGTGTTCGCGGGAGGTGCCACTCCTAGTGGCGTATGAGGGGGTCCCGGGCCTGGTCGAGACGCGGCTCGCCCACGGCGAGACGACGCTCGTCGTCGATCCGGCCCGGATGGTCGAGGCGTGCACGTATCTGCGCGACGAGGAGGGGTTCAACTTCCTCGCCGACCTCTCGCCCGCCGACTACCTCGGCTGGGGCGAGATCGGCGTCGCCGGCTACATCGGCACCGCCGACGGCCGCGACCTGAACGCGCCCGGATCGCAGGGCTACGCGCGCGTCCCCGAGCCGAAGCCGAAGCGCTTCTCGGTCGCCTACCACCTGCTCGCCCTCGGCCCGGGCTCCCGGCGCGTCCGCGTGCTCGCCTGGCTCGACGACGGCGAGGAGATCGACAGCGTCGTCGGCGTCTGGCCGACCGCGGACTGGTTCGAGCGCGAGGCGTGGGACATGTACGGGATCCCGTTCCGCGGCCACCCGAACCTCCGCCGGATCCTGATGGAGGACGACTGGGAGGGCCATCCGCTCCGCAAGGACTACCCGATCGGCGGCGAGCCGGTCCGCTTCTCCGGGCGAGGACTGATGGCCGATCGCGCCTCGCCGCACGCGCGATCTACGACGGCTCCCGCATTCCCGAGCCCGATCCCGACCGTGCTCCAGGTCGACGCGTCGAAGCACGACCTCGACGACGTCCTCACCGTCAACTTCGGGCCCGAACCACCCCTCCACCCACGGCGTGCTGCGGCTGGTCGTCGACCTCGACGGCGAGCAGATCGCCGGGATCGCGGCGGTCGTCGGCTACCTCCACACCGGCTTCGAGAAGACGATGGAGGCGAAGACGTGGTGGAAGGGGATCACCTACCCCGAGCGGATCGACTACGTCTCGTTCCAGAACAACGAGCTCGTCTTCGTGCTCGCGATCGAGCAGCTCCTCGGCCTGCAGGTGCCGCGGAAGGCGACCTGGATGCGGATGGCGCTCTGCGAGCTGAACCGGATCCACTCCCACCTCGTCTGGCTCGGCACCTCCGCGCTCGAGCTGGGGGCGATCTCGATGTTCTGGTACGCGTTCCGCGAGCGCGACCTGATCCTCGACCTGTCGGAGATGGTCGGCGGCGACGCGCATGCACACCCGCTACTTCCAGGCCGGCGGGCTCGCAGAGGACATCCCGCCCGGCTTCTACGCCGAGGCGCGCAAGTTCTGCGAGCGGATGCCGAAGGCCGTCGACGAGTACGAGGGGATCCTCGACCGGAACGCGATCTGGCTCCGCCGCACCAAGGGCGTCGGCCTGCTCTCCGCCGCAGGACGCGATCGCCCTCGGCCAGTCGGGCCCGGTGCTGAGGGGCTCGGGCGTGGACTGGGACATCCGCCGCGACGAGCCGTACCTGGCCTACGACCAGGTCGACTTCGACGTCCCCGTCTATCCCGAAGGGGACGTGTACGCGCGGTACAAGCGTGCACATGGACGAGATGCGCGAGTCGGTGCGCATCATCGCCCAGTCCATCGACCGGCTCGAGGCGATGGAGGGGGAGCCATGGATCGCGGACGACCGCAAGGTCGTGCTGCCGCCGCGACACGAGCTGCACACCTCGATGGAGTCGCTGATCCACCACTTCAAGCTCGTCACGGAGGGCTACCTCGTGCCCGAGGGCGAGATCTACCTCTCGATCGAGTCGCCGCGCGGCGAGCTCGGCTGCTACGTCGTCTCGGACGGCGGCCCGAAGCCGTGGCGGGTCAAGTTCCGGGCGCCGAGCTTCGTCGCCCTGCAGGCCACGGCCACGTGCATGACCGACGCGGCCGTGGCGGACATGATCGCGATCGTCGGCTCGCTCGACGGCGTCATGGGCGAAGTCGACCGATGAGCACGACGCTGTACGACCGGATCCAGGAGGTGCGCGGCCTCTACCCGGACCGGCACTCGGCCGTGCTGCCCGCGCTGCGGCTGGCGCAGGACGACAACGGCGGCTGGCTGCCGAAGGAGGCGCTCCGCGAGGTCGCCGACGCACTCGACGTCACGCCGGCCTACTGCCTCTCGATCGCGTCCTTCTACGACATGTTCTCGCTCGAGCCCGTCGGGCGGACGGTCGTCGAGGTCTGCACGAACATCTCCTGCGCGATCAACGGCGCGCAGCAGGTGCTCGAGGCCTTCGAGGAAGGGTTCGGCGTGCGCGCGGGAGAGACGGCCGAGGACGGCTCGGTCACGCTGCGCACGATCGAGTGCGCCGGCGGCTGCGGCTGGCCGACCGTGATCGCCGTCGACCACGAGCAGCGCGTCGGCGTGAAGCCGGCGGACGTGCCCGCCATCGTCGAGGAGCTGTCCGGTGGCGGCTGAGCCGGCCGAGATCGTCTTCGGCGGCACCGACGGCGGCGCGGTCACCGACCTCCAGGCCTACCTCGACGCCGGCGGCTTCACCGTGCTCGAGCGGGCGCGCGGCCTGACGCCCGACGACGTGACGCAGGAGCTGCTCGCGGCGGACCTTCGTGGCCGCGGCGGCGCCGCCTTCCCGACCGGCCGCAAGTGGAGCTTCATCCCCAAGCCGGACCAGATCGCGAAGCCGCACTACCTGGTCGTCAACGCCGACGAGTCGGAGCCCGGCTCGTTCAAGGACCGCGAGATCATGGAGCGGGTCCCGTTCCGCTTCCTCGAGGGCTGCCTCGTCGCCGCGCACGCGATCGAGGCGCACGAGGTCTACGTCTACATCCGCGGCGAGTACGACCGGCCGTTCGAGGTGCTGCGCTCCGCGCTCGAGCAGATGCACGCGAAGGGCGGCCTGCTCGGCGAGGTCACGATCGTGATCCACCGCGGCGCCGGCGCCTACATCTGCGGCGAGGAGACCGCGCTGCTCGAGTCGCTCGAGGGCTGGCGCGGCCAGCCGCGCACGAAGCCGCCCTTCCCGGCGATCGCCGGCCTCTACGCGTCGCCGACCGCGGTCAACAACGTCGAGTCGATCACGACGGTCGTGCCGATCCTCGAGCTCGGCGGCGCGGCCTATGCGAAGCGCGGCGTCGAGAACTCGACCGGCACGCGGGTCTTCTCGCTCAGCGGCACGGTCGTGAACGGCGGCAACTACGAGCTCGAGTCGGGGACGACGCTGCGACACCTGATCTACGAGCTCGGCGGCGGCATCCCCGACGGCCGCGAGCTGAAGGCGATCTGCCCCGGCGGGCTCTCCTCGCCGCTCGTGACCGCCGCGCAGGTCGACACGACCCTGGACATCACCGGCCTCCAGCAGGCCGGGTCGGCGATCGGCTCGGCCGGCGTGATCGTGCTCGACGACCGCTGCTGCATCGTCGAGTACGCGCTGCGGGCCTCGCGCTTCTACGAGCACGAGTCGTGCGGCAAGTGCACGCCCTGCCGGGTCGGCACGCGCTGGCTCTCGCAGCTCCTGCAGGCGATCGAGGACGGGCACGGCACGCAGTCCGACCTCGACCTGCTGCTCGACGTCTGCGACCGCGTCAACGGCAAGTGCCTCTGCCCGCTCGGCGACTCCGACGCGCTCGTCGTCGCGAGCTGCTTCGCCAAGTTCGGCGACGAGTTCCGCGCGCACGTCGAGCAGGGCGGCTGCCCGTTCCCGGACTCGCCGCTCGACGGCATCCTGTCGCCGGTCGTGCAGCACGAGCGGCACCGCTTCCACCGCGAGCTCGAGGTGGTCGCGTGAGCGCGGCCGAGCTCGTCACCGTCACGATCGACGACAGGGTCGTCGAGGTGCCGAAGGGGACCGGGCTCGTCGAGGCCGCCGCGGCCGCGGGGATCGAGATCCCGGTCTTCTGTTACGAGCCGCGGCTCGGGCCGCCTGTCGGCGCGTGCCGCATGTGCCTCGTCGAGCTGGAGGGCGTGCCGAAGCTCCAGGCCGGCTGCACGCTCACCGCACAGCCGGACATGGTCGTGAAGACGGCCGCGACCTCGGACAAGGCCGCCGAAGGCCAGAACGCGACGCTCGAGTTCATCCTCGTCAACCACCCGCTCGACTGCCCGGTCTGCGACAAGGGCGGCGAGTGCCCGCTGCAGGACCTGACGTTCCGCTACGGCCCGGGCGCGACGCGGATGACGTTCCCGAAGGTGACCTTCGAGAAGCCGATCCCGGTCTCGCCGACGATCGCGCTCGACCGCGAGCGGTGCATCCTCTGCTACCGCTGCACGCGGTTCTCGTCGGACGTCGCCGAGGACGGCGAGCTCGTCGCGATCGAGCGCGGCGCCGGCTCGATCATCGCGACCTTCGACGACGAGCCCTACCGGGGCCGCTTCTCCGGGAACGTGACCGAGCTCTGCCCGGTCGGCGCGCTCACGTCGACGCAGTACCGCTTCGAGGCGAGGCCGTGGGAGATCCAGAACGTGCCGACCGTCTGCGGCCTCTGCCCCGTCGGCTGCAACGTCGCCGTGACGACGCGCGAGGGCAAGGTCAAGCGCGTCCTCTCCCGCAACCATCCGGAGGTCGACGGCGGCTGGCTCTGCGACAAGGGCCGCTTCGGCTTCCCCTACCTCTACGCCGGCGACCGTGTCAGCGAGCCGCTGCTGCGCCTGCGCCGCCAGGGCTTCGAGCGCATCGGCTGGGAGCGCGCCCTCGACGAGGCGGAGTCGCTGCTCCGCGCCGCGCAGGGTCGCATCGTCACCGCGCTCTCGGGCTCAGAGACGCTCGAGCAGGCCTACGCGCTCGGGAAGCTGCTCCGCGAGGGGCTCGGCTCGCACACCGCCGTGCTGCCGGAGGCGACCTCGCCCGCGCTCGACGCCTTCCGCCTGCCGCTCGCCGCGATCGCCGACGCCGAGCTGGTCGTCGTGCTCGGCGACGAGCCGGTCGAGGAGCGCGCGCCGGTGGTCGACCTCTGGCTGAAGGCGGCGCGGCGGAACGGCGCCGAGGTGGTCACCTACTGCCCTGCCGGCGACGGTGCAGACGTCGCCCGGCGGCGCGGCCGCGGCCTGCCGCGAGCTGGCGGAGGCCGGCGACGAGCTCGGCACCCGGCTCGCGCGGCTCGCAGCGCGCGGTGCTGGTCTGGTCGGGAAGCGGCGGCGGGGGCGGCGCACGCCTCGCCGAGCTCGCGCACGCGCTCGGCTGGGAGGGCCGCGAGGGCTGCGGCGCGTTCCACCTCGGCGCGACGCCGAACGGCCGCGGCGTCGCCGAGGCCTGGGCCGCGGCCTCGGACGCCGAGGGCGCCGACCCCGACCCGATCGGGCTGCTCGTCGTCTCGGGCGACGAGGCAGCCGCCGACCCGAGCGTACGCGCGCTGGCCGAGCGGGCCGAGCACGTGCTCGCGATCACGATGTTCCAGGGCCTCGCGGTCGGCTGGGCCGACCTCGTCCTGCCTGCCACGAGCTACCTCGAGCGCGACGGGACGACGATGAACGTCGAGGGCCGGCTGCAGCGCCAGCGCCGCGCCGTGATCCCGCCCTGCCCGGACGAGAGCGCCTGGCTCTCGCAGCTGGCCTCGCGCTTCGGCGTCGACGTGCCCGCCTTCCCGCCGCTCGTCTTCGCCGAGCTCGCCGCCACCTCGTACGGCGGCGCCGAGGAGGTCGAGGTGGCCGAGCGCGCGCCGATGCCCGCGCGCGCCGCCTACGTCGCCCCCGACGCGGCGACGACGCCCGACGCCACCGGGCACCTCCAAGGGCGCCGAGGGGCCGTTCCTCGGCACGCTCAGGCTCGTGCGCTACCGCGCGCTCTTCTCGGGCCCCGCGGTCGAGCGCGTCCCCGAGCTGCAGTTCCAGCGCCCCGAGCCGGTGCTCGAGCTCGCGGCCGAGGACGCCGAGCGACGCCAGATCGAGAGCGGCGACGTGGTCTCGGTCCGCTCGAACGGCACCTCCGTCGAGCTGCGGGCGCTGGTCAACCGCCGGCTCGCCCTCGGGGTCGCCCGCGTCGCCGACGAGCACGCCGCCGACCTCCACCAGCAGGTCGAGGTGGTGAAGGCATGACCGAGCCGTGGTGGATCTCGACGATCAAGGCCGCGGTGATCATCAACCTCGTCCTCTTCGGATTCGCGTACCTGACCCTGATCGAGCGCAAGGTGATGGGGCGGATGCAGCTGCGCTACGGCCCGAACCGCGCCGGCCCGTACGGCCTGCTGCAGCCGATCGCCGACCTCGTCAAGCTGCTGAACAAGGAGAGCTTCTTCCCGATCGGCGCGATCGACTTCCTCTACATCCTCTCGCCGTTCGTGGCCGCCTTCACGGCGCTGACGACGTTCTCCGTGATCCCGTGGGGCGACGGCTGGGTGATCGCCGGCTATCAGGTCAACGGCTACGTGGCCGACGTGCCGATCGCGCTGATCCTGATCTTCGCGATCGGGTCGATCGGGATCTACGGCTTCATCGTCGGCGGCTGGTCGTCCGACTCGAAGTTCGCGCTCCTCGGCTCGATGCGCACCTGCGCCCAGCTCGTCTCGTACGAGGTCTCGCTCGCGCTGTCCGTGCTCGGCGTCGTGCTGATGTCGCACTCGCTCTCGCTCGTGGACATCGCGGAGGCCCAGGACGGCACCTGGTGGTACGTCGTGCCGCAGTTCGTCGGCTTCGTCATCTTCCTCGTCGCCGGCACCGCCGAGACCGCGCGCGCGCCCTTCGACCTGCCCGAGGCGGAGCAGGAGCTCGTCGCCGGCTACCACACGGAGTACGGCGGCATGCGCTTCGGCCTCTTCACGATGAGCGAGTACATCAACCTGATCACGCTCTCCGGCCTCTGCGTCACGCTCTTCCTCGGCGGCTGGCACTTCTTCTTCTGGGACTTCCTCGGGCCGCTCTGGTTCCTCCTCAAGCTCGCGATCCTGATCTTCGTCTTCATCTGGATGCGGACGACGCTGCCGCGCCTCCGCTACGACCAGCTGATGCGCTTCGGCTGGAAGGTGCTGCTCCCCGCCGCGACGATCAACGCCGTCGTCACGGCCGTCCTCGTCGTCTGGATCGGCTGAGGTGACCGGATGAGCCCGCAGCCGTTCGACACGCTCAAGGGCTTCGCCGTCACCTTCCGGCAGATCTTCAACAAGCCGATCACGCAGCAGTACCCGGAGTACAAGCGGCCGGTCTACCCGCGCTTCCGCGGCCGCCACCGGCTGCACGTGCACGAGAACGGGCTCGAAAAGTGCGTCGGCTGCTCGCTCTGCGCCGCCGCCTGCCCGGCGGACTGCATCCGCGTCGTCGCGGCGGAGAACACCGCGGCCAACCGCGTCTCGGCCGGCGAGCGCTACGCGCGCATCTACGAGATCAACCTCAGCCGCTGCATCTTCTGCGGCTACTGCGAGCTGGCGTGCCCGTTCGACGCGATCACGCTCGGAAACGAGTTCGAGATCTCCGAGTACTCGCGGGACGACTTGATCTACACGAAGGACATGCTGCTGGCGCCGCCGATCAAGCGGGTGCCGGTGGCCGACCCCGACCTCTACGACACGCCGATCCCGGCGTACAAGTCGTCCTCGTAGCCGGCGTGGCGAACTTCATCGTCTGGGTGCTCTGGCTCTTCGCCGCGTTCGGCTGCCTCGGCTCGGGGATCGCGGTCGTCACCTTCAGCAATCCCTTCTACTCGGCGCTGGCGCTGATCGGGAACCTCGGCTCGCTGGCCGTGCTCTTCCTGCTCGCCTCGGCCGAGTTCGTCGCGGCCGCGCAGGTGCTCGTCTACGCGGGGGCGGTGATGGTGATGTTCCTCTTCGTGATCGCCTACCTCGGCGACCGCACCGAGGCGCCGTGGGCGGGAGGGCCGTCGTGGCTGCAGGTCGGCGCCCTCGTCGCCGCGGCCGCGCTGCTGGTGGAGATCGTCGTCGTGGTCGGGCTCGCCGCCGGCGACTCGCTCTCCGACCCGAAGCAGATCACGGGCTCGTTCGGCAGCCCGGCCGAGATCGGGCGGCTCTTCCTCACCGATCACCTCCTCGCGTTCGAGATCACCTCGATCGTGCTCCTGATCGCCGCGGTCGGCGGCGTGGTGCTCGGGACGTCGAGAGGCCCCGGCGAGCGGCCGACGAGGATCGCGCCGTGAAGGGCCCCGACGTCGCCTGGTATCTCGCCGTCGCGGGCGTCCTGTTCGGGATCGGCGCGTTCGGCGTGCTGCTCCGGCGCAGCCCGCTGATCGTGCTGCTCTCGCTCGAGATCATGCTCAACGCCGCCAACCTGGCTCTGATCGGCTTCTCGCGCCAGCTCGGCGGGACGGACGGCCAGATCTTCGCCCTGGCGGTGATGGCGGTCGCCGCCTCCGAGGTCGTCGTCGGCCTCGGCCTGATCGTCGCCATGTCCCGCTCGAGCCTGGAGCTCGACGTCGACAAGCTGACGGAGCTCCGAGGATGACCTCGGGCGCGTGGCTCTGCCTGCTCGCGCCGCTCGCCGGCGCGGTGCTGATCACCCTCTCCGGGTCGCGGCTCTCGCGCCGCGGCGCGGGCTGGCTCTCGACGCTCTCCGTCTTCGTCGGCTTCGCCGGAGCCGTCTGGGCCTTCGTCGACATGCTCTCGAAGGACACCGCCGACCGGAGCCAGATCACGACCGCGTGGACCTGGCTCGAGGCGGGCAACTTCAAGGTCGGACTCGAGCTGCTCGTCGACCCGCTCAGCGTCGTGATGATGCTGATCGTCTCCGGGGTCGGCGGCCTGATCGTCCTCTACTCGATCGGCTACATGGACGGCGACGACGAGGAGCGCCGCTACTTCGCCTACATGTCGCTGTTCGTCTTCTCGATGCTGATGCTCGTCCAGGGCGGCAACCTGCTGATGCTCCTGATCGGCTGGGGCCTCGTCGGCCTCGCCTCCTACCTGCTGATCGGCTTCTGGCACCAGCGCGCGGAGGCGGTCGCCGCGGCCAAGAAGGCGTTCATCGTGAACGCGTTCGGCGACGCGACGATGGCGCTGGCGTTCTTCCTGCTGATCCAGCAGAGCGGGACGCTGAGCTTCGCGCCCGTCTTCGAGGCCGCCGAGAGCGGGCAGCTCTCCAGCAACGTCGTCACGCTCGTCGCGCTCGGCCTGCTCGGCGGCGCGGTCGCGAAGTCGGCGCAGGTGCCGCTGCACACCTGGCTGCCGGACGCGATGGAGGGCCCGACGCCCGTCTCGGCGCTGATCCACGCGGCGACGATGGTGACCGCGGGCGTCTACCTGATCGCGCGCACGCACACGATCTTCGAGGCCTCCGACGGGATCCTCGAGCTGGCCGGGATCCTCGGCGCGATCACGCTGCTCCTGGCGGGGCTGATCGCGCTCGTGCAGACGGACATCAAGCGCGTGATCGCGTACTCGACGATGTCGCAGATCGGCTACATGTTCGTCGGCGTCGGCGTGGGCGCCTACGCGAGCGGCATGTTCCACCTGCTCACGCACGCCTTCTTCAAGGCGCTGCTGTTCCTCACGGCCGGGCTCGTGATCCACCACCTTGCGGGCGAGCAGGACATCCGCCGGATGGGCGGCGTCAGGGCCGTGATGCCGAAGACGGCAATCGCGTTCCTCGTCGGCTCCCTGTCGCTGGCCGGGATGCCGCCGCTCTCGGGCTTCTTCTCGAAGGACTCGATCCTCGCCTCGGCCTGGGCGCACGGCGGCTATGGCTACGGGCTGTTCGCGGCCGGGATGGTCGGCGCGTTCCTGACCGGCGTCTACGCCTTCCGGCTCTACTTCGTCGTCTTCGGCGGCGAGCAGTCCGACCTCGTGCGGCAGCACGCCGAGGGGCACGGGCACGGCGAGGGGCCGCGCACGATGACCGTGCCCGTCGCGATCCTCACCGTCCTGGCGGCGTTCGGCGGACTGCTCCAGATCGCGGGAGTCTGGGACCCGTTCGCCGACTTCCTCGCCCCGTCCGCGGAGTCGCTGGTCGAGGCCTCGCCGACCACGGACTGGCTCACGAGCGCGCTGGCGGTCGGGCTCGGCGGCGCCGGGATCCTCGTCGCCTGGACGCTGTACGGCGCCCGGACGCGGGCCGTACCGAGGCAGCCGTGGATCCAGCGGGCGCTCGAGCAGAAGCTCTGGTTCGACCAGCTCTACGACGCGCTGCTCTACCGGCCGGCCGTCGGCCTCGTCGCGTTCGCGCGCCGCTGGTTCGAGGAGCCGGTGATCGACGGATCGCTGACCGAGCTGAGCGGCGCGACGCGCGAGACCGGCAGCGCGGTCGGCGCCGCCCAGACCGGCTACCTGCGGAGCTACGCGCTCGCGATCGCGCTCTCGGTCGCCGTCCTCATCGTCGTCTTCGTCTCGGTGCGCTGACGTGTCCCTGACCGACGCCCTGATCCTGCTTCCCTTTGCGGGAGCGCTCCTCGTCTGGCTGGCGCCGCTGCCGCGCGAGCTCACGGCCGGCCTGGCGTTCCTCGTCGCGCTCGGCGAGGTCGCACTCTGGATCACGACGCTCGGGCGGTTCGACTTCGGCGACGGCCTGCTGCAGCAGGAGACCCGCTTCGACTGGTTCTCCGACCTCGGCGTCAGCTACCACGTCGGCCTCTACGGCTTCTCGCTCTGGCTGGTCGGGCTGACGACGGTCGTCTGCGCGGCCGCGCTCGGCTACGCGATGATCGTCGGCCGAGACCGGGCCCGAGCCTACGGCGGCCTGATGCTCTTCCTCACCGGCGCGGTCGTCGGCGTCTTCGTCGCCCAGGACCTGCTCCTCTTCTACGTCTTCTTCGAGGCGATGCTGATCCCGATCTACGTGCTGATCGGCGTCTGGGGCGGGCCGGGCAGGCTCGGCGCGACGATCAAGTTCGTCCTCTACACGATGGCCGGCTCGCTCCTGATGCTGGCCGCGATCGTCGTCTACGGGATCTCGCAGGGGACCTTCTCGCTCGTCGACGGGGGCACGAGCACGAACGACTGGGTCTTCCTCGGCTTCGCGATCGCGTTCGCGATCAAGTCGCCGCTCTTCCCCTTCCACGGCTGGCTGCTCGACGCCTACCGGGAGTCGCCGCCCGAGATCGCGGCGGTACTCTCCGGGATCGTCTCGAAGGCGGCCGTCTACGGCTTCGTCCGGATCGCGATCGCGAAGTTCCCCGAGCCCGCCGACGACTTCACCGTGCCGATCCTCGTCCTCGCGGCGATCGGGCTCGTCTACGGCTCGCTGCTCGCGTTCCGTGCGCCCGACCTGCGCGGAGTGCTGGCCTACTCGTCGATGGCGCAGATGAGCCTGATCACGTTCGGGATCTTCGCCTTCAACGACCTCGGCCTCGACGGCGCGATCCTGCAGGCGGTCAACCACGGCCTGATCACGACGACGATGTTCCTGCTCGCCGGGATGGTCGAGCGGCGCGCCTCGACCGGCGACTTCGCCCTGCTCGGCGGGATGGCGAAGGGCCGACCTGCGCTCGCCACGCTGCTGATGACGACCGGGATCATCGCGCTCGCCGTGCCCGGCTCGACGGCGTTCGCCGGCGAGTTCGCGATCCTCGCCGGCGTCTTCGAGCAGGGCTGGGGCTACGCGGCGGTCGGCGCGGGCGCGATCGTGCTCGCCGCGATGTACGTGCTGCGGCTGATCTCGGCCGTGCTGCACCGGGCGCGCGGCGCGGCGGTCAGCGACTCGGCGCTCGACCTGCGGCCGGCGGAGCTCGGCATCGTCGTGCCGCTCGTCGCGCTCCTGCTCGGGCTCTCGGTCTGGCCCGCCTCGGTCAGCGCCCGCTCCTTCCCGGGGAACTCGGCCGCAGCGCTGATCGGGGTCTCGCACGGCGGGGCGGGGACGACGATCTTCGCCAGCGTCCGGGTCCCGTACCAGGG
The DNA here is from genome assembly GCA_963808915.1 of uncultured Gaiellaceae bacterium. Lineage (GTDB taxonomy): Bacteria > Actinomycetota > Thermoleophilia > Gaiellales > Gaiellaceae > CAVTBT01. The sequence goes on from CAWEHJ010000004.1 coordinate 722,697, forward strand.
GCTCGAGACCGCCCACGTCTCGCCGACCGACGCGCTCGACGACGCGCCGCAGTCCTGCAAGGACGACCTCGACCGCAAGCTCAGCGCGATCGCGGCGATCGAGCAGGACGGCAGCTTCGTCACGGCGATCACCGTCTGCGAGGACGCAGGACCGTGATCGACACCCCGCACGTCGACTGGCTCGCGCTCTCGCCCGTCCTGGCTCTGCTCGGGGCCACCGCCGTGGCGCTGCTCGGCGCGGTGCTCGTGCCACAGCCGTTGCGGCGCGGCTTCGGGGCGTTCGTCGCGCTCGCAGGGTTCGTCACCGCGGCCATCTTCGCCGGCGCGGTCTTCGACCGGTCGCCGCAGCCCGTGTCGCTGATCGCCGAGTCGATGACGCGCGACCGCTGGGCCGCATTCGCTCAGATCGTGCTCTGCGGCGCCGGCGCGCTCGCGATCCTGGTCTCCTGGGGCGAGCGGCGGCGCTTCCACGGCGGCGAGTACTACGCGCTGCTCGCCGCGGCCGGCGCGGGGATGCTCTTCTTCGTCTCCGCGGGGAACCTGCTCACGCTCTTCCTCGGGCTCGAGTGGTTCTCGATCTGCCTCTACGTCCTCTGCGCGATGGACACCGACCGCGAGACCTCGCTCGAGGCGGGGCTCAAGTACCTGATCGTCGGCTCGTTCGGGTCGGCGGTGCTGCTCTTCGGCTCCGCGCTCGTCTACGGCGCGACCGGGGAGCTCGGCTTCGCCTCGATCGGCGCCGCCGAGCCGACGAGCGACGCCCTCCTGTTCGCCGGGCTCGCGATGATCATCGCCGGCCTCGGCTTCAAGGCCTCGGCGGCGCCGTTCCACATGTGGACGCCGGACGTCTACCAGGGCGCGCCGACCTCGGTGACCGCGTTCATGTCGGCGGCGACGAAGGCAGCGGCGCTCGTCGTCACGCTGCGAGTGCTGACGACGGCGTTCCCCGGCCAGGAGGACGAATGGCGGATCGCGGTCGCCGTGCTCGCCTGTGCGTCGCTCGCGATCGGCAATCTCGCCGCGCTCGTGCAGCGCGACGTGAAACGGCTGCTCGCCTACTCGTCCATCTCCCATGCGGGCTTCATGCTGATCGCGGTCGCGGCCGCGAACGAGCTCGGCGGCCGGGCACTCCTCTACTACCTCATTCCCTACGGGGCGATGTCGATCGGCGCCTTCGCCGTCGTGGCCGCGCGGGAACGCGAGCTGCAGCGCCCGGTCACGCTCGACTCGCTCGCCGGCTTCGGCTGGGAGCGTCCGTTCCTCGGCGTGGCGATGTGGGTCTTCATGCTCGGCTTCGCCGGCTTCCCGCTCACCGGCGGGATGCTCGGGAAGCTGTACGTCTTCTCCGCCGCCTACGAGGCGGGCTGGTGGTGGCTCGTCGTCGTCGGTGTCGCGGCGACCGCGCTCTCGCTCTACTACTACCTCGCGGTCGTGCGGGCGATGTACATGCGCTCCGCACTCGAGCTGCAGCTCGCGCCGGTCGCGGGCGGCTCGCCGCCGCGCGACCCGCTGCTCGCCTTCGGCGTGCTCCTCTGCCTCGCCGTCACGATCGGCTCGTTCTTCGCCGTGCAGCCGCTCGTCGACCTGGCGAAGGACGCGGCGTCCTCGCTGCCGCTCTAGGTGCGGCTCCGCGGGATCCTCTTCGACCTGGACGACACGCTCGCGGACTCCTCGGGCACCGAGGAGGTCGTCTGGGAGAGCGTCGCGGACGTGATCGACGAGCACGTGCCCGGGGTCGACCGGGTCGCGCTGCGCGAGCGCTACCTCGACGTCCTCGAGGGGCACTACGCCGAGCTGGCCGCGGGCCGGATCGACTTCGTCACCTTCCGGCAGCGGCGGCTCGCCGACGCCCTCTCGCCCTGGGGCGACGTCAGCGACGAGCTGCTCGAGCGCTACATCGAGGCGAAAGCGCGGGTCGCGGAGGAGCTGCAGCCCTTCCCGCAGGCGGTCGCGACCGTGCGGGCGCTGCGAGGCGCGGGAATCCGCGTCGGCGTGCTCACGAACGGCCCGTCCGACTTCCAGCGGCGGAAGCTCGAGGTCTCGGGGCTCGGGCGCGAGCTGGACGCGATCGCGATCTCGGAGGAGCTCGGCGTCGCCAAGCCGGAGCCGGAGGCGTTCGAGCAGGCGCTCGCGCTGCTGGGCACTCGCGCGGAGGAGACGGCGATGGTCGGCGACTCGCTCGAGAACGACGTCGCCGGCGGGCTCGCGGCCGGCCTCGCAGCGGTGGTCTGGATGCCCGGTCGGCGCGAGGGCGAGCTGCCTGCGGGCGCACACCTGGCCCACGAGCTCGCGGAGGTTCCCGCGCTGCTCGGGCTCGAGATCTAGCCGGTCGCGGCCGCGACCTGCGGCTCGTCCTGGTGCCGCAGGGTCGCCGCGACGCCGACGAGCAGCTGCAGGACGACCACGGCCAGGCAGCCCGTCAGCGCGGAAGCGGCGAGCGGCGGCACGTCGGTCGTCGAAGCGAGCGGGGTGCGCAGGACGGCTGCGGCCAGCGCGAGCAGGAGCGCGATCCCGCCGAGCCAGGCGTGCACCCAGTCGAGCGCCTGCGCCCGCTCCAGCGCCGTTCCGAGCGAGAGCAACGCGGCCCCCGCAGTCGTCGGTACGGCCGCGACGAGGAGCAAAGCCGCCGTGCCGTGGGCGCCCGCGAGATCGAGCAGCGCGACGACGACGAGCAGTGCGCCGGCGAGGAGGCGAGTCCGCACGGGCGGGATTTCGTCGCCCGCGGCGCCTCTCCTGCCGAGGAGTACGCTCGCGACCGTGGTGCCCGCCGCCGTCTTTCTCGCCCTCCCCGCAGCGGGCTTCGTCCTCCTGCTCGCGGCGCCAGGCGCCGACGCGCACTGGGAGAACCATCCCACGCACTTCTGGCTCGTCCTCGCCACCGCGCTCGTCAACGTGGTGCTCGGGCTGGCCGCGAGCGAGGCGGCCCGCCGCCGCGGCGACGCCCGGGCGCTGCTCGTCTCCCTAGCGTTCCTGGCGAGTGCGGGCTTCCTCGCGCTGCACGCGCTCGCCACACCCGGCTCGCTGATCGAGGGCAAGAACGTGGGCTTCGTGATCGCGACACCGGTCGGACTGATGCTCGCGGCCGGATTCGCGGCAGCCTCGGCGCTCGAGCTCTCTCCCCGGCGAGCGGCGGCCGTCGTCCGGCACGAGCGCTTGCTGCGCGGCTCGGTGCTGGTCTCGTTCGCGGTCTGGGGCGTCGTCTCGCTCGGCGAACTGTCACCGCTCGACCGGCCGCTGCCGCCGGAGCAGCACCGCACCGAGCTGCTCGCGGTCGCCGCGGTCGGGATCGCGCTCTACGCCTTCGCCACGCTCCGCTACGTCCGGCTCGCACGGCAGCGGCAGGACCCGCTCCCGGGCGCCCTCGCGGCGGCGTGGGTGCTGCTCGCCGAGGCGCTTCTCGCGACGGCAGTCGCACGCAGCTGGCACCTGACGTGGTGGGAGTGGCACGTCCTGATGGCCGCAGCGTTCGCGCTCGTCGCGTGGGCCGCGCGGGTTGGGTACCGGCGAGGCTCGTCGGTGACGGCGGCCTTCGGCGGCGTCTATCTCGACGGGACGCTCGAGCGGCTCGACGCCCGCACCGGCGCGGCGCTGCGCCGCCTCGTCGGCGCGATCGAGCGCGACGAGCCACTGGAGCCCGTGCGAGCCGAGCTGCAGTCGGGCGGGCTCAGCTCCGACGAGGTCGCCGTGCTCGAGCGCTCCGCCCGCGAGGTCCGACGGATCGACGGCCTCTTCCGCCCCTATGTCTCGCCCGGGCTCGCCGCCGACCTGGAGCGCGTCCCGGAGCTGGCCGAGCTGGGCGGGACGGAGCGCGAGGTGACCGTGCTCTTCGCCGACCTGCAGGGCTTCACGACGTTCGCGGAGACACGGCCGCCCGGCGAGGCGATCGCGATGCTGAACGCCTACTGGGCCGCGACCGTGCCGGAGCTCCTCGCCGCCGGGGCGACGATCGAGCGCTTCGCGGGCGATGCGGTGATGGTCGTCTTCAACGCGGTCGGCGATCAGCCCGACCACGCCGACCGCGCGCTCCGCGCCGCGCGCACGCATGCTCGCGGCCTCCGAGCGGCTGGCGGGCGAGCACGAGGGCTGGCCGCGCTTCCGGGCCGGCCTCGCGACCGGCTCCGCAGCCGTCGGCCACGTGGGTACGAGCGAGCAGCGGAGCTTCACGGCGATCGGCGACACGACGAATCTCGCCGCGCGCCTGCAGGCCCACGCGAGCCCGGGCGAGGTCGTCGTCGCAGGCTCGACGGTAGCGCTGCTGCAGAGTGAGCACAGCCTGCGGCCGGGCGGCCCCGTCCAGGTGAAGGGGCGGGCGGTACCCGTCGAGACGTTCGTCGGGGGTCGCTAGATTCCGGCCGACGCCCAACCGTGGAGGACTCATTGGCTCTCGAACTGACCTGGCTCGGCCACGCCACCTTCCGCTTCGACACCCCGGCCGGAAAGCGCATCTACGTCGACCCGTTCCTGCACGGGAACCCCAAGTGCCCGGAAAGCGAACTCGAGCCGGAGCGCGCCGACCTGATCGCGCTCACGCACGGCCACGGCGACCACGTCGGCGACACGGTCGCGATCGCGCAGCGCTTCGGCTGCCCGGTGATGGCGCTGATCGAGCTGCGCAACTGGCTGACCGGCCAGGGACTGCCGGAGGACGTGACCCAGGCGCCGAACAAGGGCGGCACGGTCGAGCATGCGGGCGTGCGGATCACGCTGACGGACGCGAATCACTCCTCGGGCGGCGAGGGGAACGTCTACCTGGGCGAGCCGGCAGGGCTCATCTTTCGCATCCCGGACGGGCCGACGCTCTACTTCGCCGGCGACACGAACGTCTTCTCGAGCATGAGCCTGATCGGGCGGCTCTACGCACCCGACGTGGCCGTGCTCCCGATCGGCGACCACTTCACGATGGGGCCGGAGGAGGCGGCGGTCGCGCTCGAGCTGCTCGGCTCGAAGCGCTGCGTGCCCTGCCACTACGGCACCTTCCCGCTCCTGACCGGCACACCCGAGCGGCTGCGCGAGCTCGCACCGGCCGGGGTCGAGTTGCTGCTGCCGGAGCCCGGAGAGACGATCTCGCTGTGAGGGAGCGCTGGTTCGGGGCGACCGGCAGGCGGGTGCCGGAGATCTCGGTCGAGGACGAGCTCGATCTCGAGGGCGCCCTCGTCCTGGAGGACGTCTCGGACGAGGCCGCCTTGCGCGAGGCGCATGAGCAGGGCACGCCGGTGGTGATCAGGGCGAGCAGCCCCGAGCAGGTCAGACGTGCTCTGGCACGGCCCGAGGTGGCGAGCGTGCTCGTCCAGGCGGATCGCACCGACCTGCTCGGCCTCGACCTGACCGAGCTCACCTATGGCTAGGCCGATCGCGACGTATTCGATCGTCGCCTGCGACCTCGATGCGAAGCAATGGGGTGTCGCCGTGCAGTCGAAGTTCCTCGCCGTCGGCTCCGTCGTGCCGTGGGCGGAGCCGGAGGTCGGCGCGGTCGCGACGCAGTCGTACGCGAACCCGCGCTACGGGCCGGACGGACTTGCGCTGCTGCGCGAGGGTCGCTCCGCCGAGGAGGTGGTCGAGCAGCTGACGGCCGCCGACGACGAGCGGGAGTCGCGCCAGCTGGGCGTGGTCGACGCGCGCGGCCGTGGCGCGACCTTCACCGGCTCGGGCTGCTTCGAGTGGGCGGGCGGGCGAACCGGCGACGGCTACGCCGCGCAGGGGAACATCCTCGTCTCCCAGGCGACGGTCGACGCGCTGGCCGACACGTTCGAAGGCGCAACCGGCGAGCCGCTTGCGGAGCGCCTGCTGCACTGCCTCGCCGCCGCACAGCTCGCCGGCGGCGACCGGCGCGGCCAGCAGTCGGCGGCGCTGCTCGTCGTCGAGCGGGACGGCGGCTACGGACGCCTCTCGGACGTGCTCGTCGACCTGCGCGTGGACGACCACGAGCGGCCGATCGACGAGCTCCAGCGCCTGCACGGCATCCACCGGCAGCTCTTCGGTCGCACGCCGCGCGAGGAGTGGCTGGCCGTGGACGACGACCTGCGCGAGGAGCTCTCTGGCAGGCTACGGCGATGCGGTTACGACGGCGAGCTCGCAGAGACGCTCTTCGCCTGGGCGGGGACGGAGAACCTGGAGGAACGGGTGGAGGGGGCGGAGTGGATCGACCCGGTGGTGCTGGAGGAGCTGAGGCGACAGTCGTGAGCGAGCCGGCGCGCGTCGCTCGGCTCGACGAGATCGAGGGCTACAGCGACGAGAGCCGGCCCACGTGGCGCCCGATCCGCTCGGCGCTCGGGATCGGCGCCTTCGGGATCAACGCCTGGGAGGCAACCGCCGCTGGCCAGCAGCTGATCGGCGAGCACGACGAGGTCGGGCCCGGCGCCGGCAGGCACGAGGAGCTCTACCTCGTCACGGCCGGACAGGCGCGCTTCACCGTCGACGAACGGGAGATCGAGGCGCCCGCGGGCACGCTCGTCTTCGTCCCCGATCCGGCGAGCAAGCGCGGGCGCCGTCGCGGACGAGGCCGGCACGACCGTCCTCGCGATCGGCGCGCAGGCCGGCGTCGCATTCGAGGTCTCTCCGTGGGAGCGCTCGGCGGCGGCGCTCCGCTTCTGGAAGACCGGCGAGTGGGAGCGCGCGATCGAGGTGCTCTCGGCCGAGCTCGCCGACCGGCCCGACAGCGCGGGGACGCTCTACAACCTCGCCTGCGCCGAGTCGCGGGCCGGCCGGGCCGAGGACGCGCTCTTCCACCTGCGCCGTGCGCTCGAGCTGGACGAGCGGTTCCGCGACACCGCGCGCGACGACCCTGACTTCGAGGCGATCCGCTCCGACCCGCGCTTCCCGGCCGCCGCATGAGCGACCCCGGCTTCGAGGTCGCCCAGCTGGCCGAGCTCGAGTCGCTGCCCGGCCCGGGCACGCTTCGCTGGACGCCGCTCCGCCGCCGCTTCGGTCTCAGCGCCGTCGGTCTCAACGCGTACACGGCGACCGAGGCCGGCCAGGACGTGGTCGAGGAGCACACCGAGCAGACCCTCGGCCACGAGGAGGTGTACGTCGTGATCGCCGGCCGCGCGACCTTCACGCTCGACGGCGAGGACCACGATGCACCCGCAGGGACGCTCATCGTGCTCCGCGACCCGGCCGTCCGCCGTGGCGCCGTCGCCGCCGAGCCGGGCACGACCGTGCTCGCGATCGGCGGCAAGCCCGGCTCCCACGAAACGTCCGCCTGGGAGTACTCGTTCGCCGCTTACGGATACCTGAAGGAAGGCGACCACGAGCGCGGCCTGGCCGAGCTGCGGGCGGGGCTCGCCGACAAGGGGCCTGACACGCCCCGATTCCTCTACGACCTCGCCTGCTTCGAGTCTCTGACGGGGCTGACCGAGGACGCGCTCGGGCACCTGGCACGAGCCGTCGAGCTGGACGAGACCTACCGCGGCTATGCCGCCGACGACTCCGACCTCGACGCGATCCGCGACGACCCGCGCTTCCCCGCCAGCGGCTAGCCGTCGCCGGGCAGGCGGAGACCTGCCGCCAGCTCCCTGAACGCCGGCACCGGATCGTGCCCCGTCCGCGCGGCGAGGAGCACCGCGCCGTGCTCGGGCCCTGCGAGCGCGTCCACCAACAGCTGCAGCCCGGCGGCGAGCGCGAACGCCTTGTGCGCCTGCTCGCCGCCGAACGGCACCAGTTCCTCCGCGGCAGCGCGGCCCGCGATCACGTCGCCCCAGGTGATCGCGCCCATCGAGACGTCGGCGACGAGCGGCCTGCCGTCGGAGCTAGGGATCGCGATCGCGACCGGGTTCGTCCCCGTCAGCGGCTCGCCGCCCGTCGGATGGCGGAGGCGCCGCGGCGACGTGGCCGTCAGCACGGCGAGGAGGCCGCCCTCGGCCACCTGTCTCGCCCAGAGGCCGAGCGCCCCGGTCGGGAAGGTGTGCGAGCAGACGACGAGCCGCACCCGCTCGGGCGGCCGCTCGGCCAGTCGCCGGACGACCGCCGCGAGGACGAGGTAGCCGAGCCCGCCCGCGCCGTCCCAGTGCTCGTACGCCTCCTCGTCGACGAGGAGGCGCGGCCGCGCGGCGACGTCGAGCCCGGCGGTCCCGAGCCACTCGATCCGGGAATGGCCGTGGCCGGGCTTCCCGTGCCGCTCCGCACCGTCGAAGTGCGCGTACAGCGTCTGGGCGTCCTCCTCGGGCAGCCCGAGCGCCCGCAGCCTCGCCAGACCCTCGTCGCGCGTCACGGCGCGAGTCTACGACCGCCGCCGCAGGAGACCGGCGCCTCCGCGACGAACAGCGACGGCTAGCCGCCTCTCCCCTGGCGGCTCCAGCGAGGGGCGCCTTCTGGCGCCCCTCACCTCGTCCGGATCTGTCAGGACGAGAGGAGGCTGAGCGGCTTGCGGATGGTGCCGGGCCGAAGCGCGGCGAGCCGTTCGGCGACGGCGACGATCGCCTGCGAGGCCTCGGACTCCGGGAATGCCTCCACGACCGGCTCGCCGCGGTCGGCGCATTCGCGGAGCAGCGGGTCGAGCGGCACCTTGCCGAGGAGCGGCACGCCGAGCTCGTCCGCGAGCGCCTCGCCGCCGCCGGAGCCGAAGAGCTCCTCGCCGCCGCCGACGAGCCACGACATGTTCTCGACCACGCCGACGACACGCGTGCCGGTCTTCTGCGCCATCAGCGCGGCCCGGATCGCGACCTGCTGCGCGGCCGGCTGTGGCGTCGTCACGAGCAGCACCTCGGCGCGCGGCAGCAGCTGGCCGAGCGAGATCGCCACGTCGCCGGTACCAGGGGGCATGTCGATCACGAGCGTGTCGAGCTCGCCCCAGTGGACGTCGGAGAGGAACTGCTCGAGCGCGCGGTGGAGCATCGGCCCGCGCCACATCACCGGCGCGTTGTCGTCGAGGAAGTTCCCGATCGAGATCAGCTTCAGGTCGCCGCGCACGGGCGGCACGATCATCTTGTCGACGACGATGGGGCGCTGGTGGACGCCGAGCATCAGCGGCAGCGAATGCCCGTAGACATCCGCGTCGAGCAGGCCGACGCGCTGACCGGCGCGGTCGAGCGCCGCCGCGATGTTGACCGTCAGGGACGACTTGCCGACGCCGCCCTTCCCGGACGCGACGGCGACGACGCGCGTCATCGGATCGAGGGAGATCTCCCGCTCGGCCCGCCCGCCCCGGAGGCGCGAGGAGAGCGCGGCCTTCTCCTCCGGGCTCATCACGTCGAAGTGGAGCTCGACCCCGGTGACGCCAGGGACCGCGCCGACCGCCCGGTCGACCTGGTCCTGGAACGACTGCCGGAGCGGACAGCCCACGACGGTGAGCGCGATCGTCACGGAGACGCGTCCGTCAGCCGCGACCGTGACGTCGCGCACCATGTCGAGCTCGGTGACCGGCCGCTTCAGCTCCGGGTCGATCACCTGCTCGAGCGCCTTCAGCAGCGCGTCGCGGTCAGGTGCCATCCCGGAGAGCGTAGCGGCGCCGCTACGTCGTATGGGCGCCGTGCATGGGCGCCTCGGCACCCGGGAGATGCAGGAGGCTCTCGACGCCCTGGACGCCGTGCACCTTCCGCACGCGCGAGACGAGCTCGTCGATCAGCTGCTCGGACTCGACCTGGCCCCGCAGGATCACGATCCCGTTCTCGGCGTTGACGTTCACGTGCCCGGCGGGCAGCGCGGCGTCGCCGAGCACCTCGCTCTGCACCTTCGCGGCGAGCGTCGCGTCGTTCGGCTGCGGCTTTGGCTGCTCGCGCAGGTGCGTCAGCTGCTGCCAGAGGCCGTTTGCCCGTGCGGCGAGCTGCCGGCGGCGGCGGGTGCCCGCCTCGGTCGCGAACAGTGCGATCGCCGCACCGGCGGCGACGGCTCCAAGTGCCAGGATCTTCTTCATCTGCTCCTCCTCATGAGTGTCCGGTCAGGGCTACCCGTGGCCTCCCGACCGAAACAACGCGAGGGGGTTGCGCGCGAACCGGCCCTTTGCGACGATCGGCCGAGGACTGCGGCTATTCGTCCGTGCGAGTGGAGGTGCCCGATGAGCGAGCCGCGTTCCGAGGTCGACGACGTCGACCTCTCCGAATCCGATCTGCCGCCCGAGCTGCTCGGCGCCGGCCAGCCGCCCGACGGCGACGACTCCGAGGTGCCGCCCGAGCCGCCGCCGGGAGCCGATGAAGGCGACGGCGGAGGCGGCGACACGGCCGGCCCGGCAGCCGCGCGCTGTCCCTACGTCGAGCAGCTCCACGTCGGCCTGACGGGGCAACACGTCGCTGCCTACCAGCGGATGCTGCACCGCTGGGACGCAACGGTCCGGCCGGAGTGGGCGACGCCGGACGAGCCGCACGCCTTCTTCGGCGAGCCGATGCGCGACCAGCTGAAGGCGTTCCAGCGCGCCTGGTCGGACACGCATCCCGACCAGCCGCGGATCCCGCAGACCGGCTTCCTCGGCCCGGTGACCCATCGTGCGCTGCTCGAGTGGTCCGACAGCCGGGCCTGTTTCCTGCTCGCGAGCGAGTTCGACCGCCGCCATCCCACGGTCGGCGGGCGCGACCTCGTGGTCGCCTCGGCGCGGCTGGCCCTCGAGAAGCGCGGCCGGATGATCTATTCAGGCCCGGGAACGAATCACATCCCCAAGCGCTGGCAGGGAATCGCCGAGCAGCTCGTGCCGCCCGACTGCCCGACCTACGCCGACTGCTCGTCGCTCGCGACCTGGTGCCTCTGGGTGGCGCGCGAGCACGGCGCCGCCGATCCCTCGGAGAACAACTGGAGCTGGGGCACGACGTACTCGATGATCGGCAACGGTCGCCCGCTCACCGTCTCGACGGCGCTGCCGGGCTCGCTCGTCTTCTACAACTCGCCCTCGACGCATGTCGCGATCGTGGTCGAACGGCTCCAGGGGGTACCGATGGTGTGCAGCTTCGGGAGCCAGGGCGGGCCGTACTACGCGCGCTACGACTACCGCAGCGACACGAGCGCGGTGCGCGACTACATCGAGGGCTGAACCGTCGTCAGCGCAGGGCGTCGGCGAGGCGGGCGCACAGCTCCGGCGTGCCGGCGGCGACCACCCGCGAGCGCCCGACGAGGTCGAGCGGGGCCGCCGCGAACGGCGGAGCCTCGAAGAGGTCGATCGCGAGCCCGCACTCGCGCACGAGCAGCTGCGCCGCGGCGATGTCGACCGAGCGCGCCGGCTTGAGCGAGCAGACGGCGTCGACCCGGCCCGCCGCGAGATGGGAGAGCGAGATCGCGAGCGAGCCCATGATCCGCAGCCGGTGCGCGACCCCGGTCATCGCCGCCGCCTTCTCGACCACGAACGCCGTCGTCGTCGCCTCGAAGGAGAGGATCTCGAGCTCGTCCTTCGGCCGCTCGGCTCCCAGCCGCTCGCCGTCGAGGAAGGCGCCGCCGCCGCGCTCGGCCGTCCACTCCTCGCGCGCGCCGTAGTCGAAGACGTAGCCGAAGGCGACGTCGCCCATCGTCGGGCCGTCGGCTACCGCGATCGAGAGCGAGAAGAACGGGATCCCGCGCTTTGCGTTGAGCGAGCCGTCGATCGGGTCGACGACGATCCGCGGGCCGCCGGGGCCGCCCAGCTCGAGCTCGCCGACCTCCTCGCTGACGACGGTCAGTGGGGTGTCGAGCTCGCGCAGCCGGGCGACGACGGCGTCCTCGGCCGCCTGGTCGATCGCGGTCGTCTCGTCGCCGCCCTCGCCGAGCCGGAGCACGGGCTCGCGCTCCGCACGGGTCGGCAGGTCGGCGAGCACCGCGTCGACGTCCGCCGTGATGTCCCGGCAGACCTCGAGCCAGTCGGTCACGCGACGGGGTGGAACAGGAGCCCGGTCAGCAGCTTGGGGAAGAAGTAGGTCGACTTCTGCGGCATCACGTCGCCGCGGCGCGCGACGGTGAAGACGTCCTCGATCCGCGTCGGGCGCAGCAGCGCGGCCGCCGCCGACTCGCCGCGATCGACCCTCGCCACCGCTTCCCGCCAATCGGGCGTGTACGCGATCCCCTCGTGCCCGAACCGGTCGACGAGCTCGACGTCCAGCTCGCCTTCGGCCCCCCGGAGGATTCCGACCCGGCCGTTCTCGCGGATCACAGCCGCCGAGCGGTCATAGGACATGCCGCCGAGCTCCTCGACGGCGGACTCGGCATCGTGGCGCGGTTCGGTCTCGGCGTCGAGCGGGTGGGCGAAGACCCGATGGGTGGCGAAGATCTCGAGCCCCGGATCGCTCGTCGAGACGAGCACGACCGGCAGCCGCGCCGCCTCGGGCGTGTCGCGCTCGGCGGCGAACGCGAGCGCAGTCTCGTAGCGGTGGTGGCCGTCCGCGATCAGCAGCTGCCGCTCGGCGAAGAACGGGGTCACCGCCTCGCCGGCGTCCTCGAGCCGCCAGAGCCTCGCGCCGGGGACGGAGAGATCCGGCGGCCGATCGGGGGTGACGAGCGCGGGCGGGCCGTCGTAGAGCAGGAGGATCGGCTCGAGCTGGACCTTCGTGGCGCGGAGCAGGCGAAGCCGCCCCTCCTTCGGCCCGGCGTGCGTGCGCTCGTGCGGCAGGACGACCTTGCGCTCGTACGGCTCGACGTGCAGGGAGGCGAGGACGCCGCTCCGGGTGCGTGAGACGCCGTCGGGGCCGACGTAGTCCTGTGCGAGCGCCCAGACGGCCGGCGGCTCCTCGACGAGGACGCCGTCGCGGCGCCACGCGGCGAGCGTCGCGGCTGCCTCATCCTCGCTGTCAGGCAGGGTCAGCCGGACGACGTTGTGCGGGCTGCGAGCGGCGAGCTCCTCCCGCTCTGCCGGTGAGATCACGTCGTAGGGCGGCGCGACGAGCCGCTCGAGCGGGCCCTCTGCGGCGTCGCCGTAGCGGAGCGCACGGAACGGCTGGACGTCGGCCATCGCGGGAACGTACCAACGGCCGAGCGGCCTAGACTCCGCCCATGTCGTCGATCGCCGAGCTCGTGGCCGACCGGGTGGTCGAAGGGGTGTTCGCGGTCGCGAAGAAGGAGCGGCGGCGCACGAAGAGCGGGGCCGCCTATCTCGCGCTCGAGCTCGTCGACCCGAGCGGACGGATCGAGGCTCGCGTCTGGCGGGACGTCGAGCTGCTCGACGGCCGCTTCGACGAGGGCGATGCCGTACGGGTGCTCGGCCGCGTCGAGCAGTTCCGGAACCGACTGCAGCTCGACGTGCGCTCGGTCGAGGCCGCCGAGGAGGATCCGGCTTCGCTGACTCCCGCGCTGCGGCGCGACGCCGATGAGTTGGACGGGTTCCTCGACTTCCTCGCGGCCGAGATCGCCCACCCGGGCCTGGCGGGGCTGGTCGGCTCGATCCTGGCCGACAAGGTGGTGCGTGCCGGCTATCGCTCGTTGCCGGCCGCAGGCGCCGACGGCCATCACGGCTATTCCGGCGGACTGCTCGAGCACACGGTCGGCGTGGCGACCCTCTGCCGCGAGACCGGCCAGCTCCATCCGCGCGTGCGCGGCGACCTGCTGCTCGCGGCGGCGCTCCTGCACGACGTGGGCCGGACCCGGGAGCTCGGCCGCGCACCGTCCTTCGCCCCGACGGGCGAGGGGAAGTTGCTCGGCCACGTCCATCTCGGCCTGCGACTGGTCGAGGAGCGGGCCGGCGGGCTCGACCGCGACGTGCTCGCCGAGCTGCTGCATGCGATCGCGGGGCATCACGACCGCTCCGCCTGCCGGACGGCGGAGGCGCTCGTCCTCTACCACGCGAACCAGCTCGACGCCGTCGCCGCCACGCGCCCGGTCGGCGACGACGCCTGAGTGGCCGCGATCGCACTCGCGCTCGCCGCGAGCCTGAGCTGGGGGGCGGGCGACTTCCTCGGCGGCCTCGCGAGCCGTCGCGCGGCCACGGCGACCGTCCTGGCACTGTCGCTGGCGGCCGGCATGGTGCTCGTCGCGGTCGTCGTGCTCGTGTCCGGCGACACAGTTCCGGGCGGCGACAACCTGCTCGCCGCCGTGGGCGCGGGCGCGGCGGGCGCTGTAGGGCTCGCGGGGCTCTACCGCGGTCTCGCGATCGGCGCGATGGGCGTCGTCGCACCGATCTCGGCGCTGGCGGCCGGCCTGCCGTTCGTGGTCGGCCTCGTCGAGGGCGAGCGGCCGAGCGGCCTGCAGGTCGCCGGCGTCGTGGCCGCGCTGATCGGCGTCGTCCTCGTCTCGCGCGAGCCGGGCGGCATCGGCAGGCCGGCGCGCGCCGCCGGGGTCGGGCTGGCCCTGATCGCCGCGGGCGGCTTCGGGCTGTACTTCGTGCTGATGGATGCCGCCGCGGACGAGAGCGTGCCCTGGGCGGTGCTCGTCGCGCGGGGGACGGCGGCCGTGCTCGCGCTCGCGGCGGTCGCGGTGCTGCGCGCTCCGCTGCGCGTGACCGCGAAGCCTGATTCCGCTGGTGCTCGGCGTCGGCGCCTTCGACGTGGCTGCGAACGTGTTCTTCGGCCTCGCGGCGTCGCGGGGGCTCGTCAGCGTCGTCTCGGTCCTGGCGGCGCTCTATCCGGTCGTCACCGTGGCGCTCGCCTGGCTCGTCCTCAAGGAGCGGACGTCCGCCTGGCAGCGAGTGGGCGCGGCCGCGGCGCTCGCCGGGGCGGCGCTGATCGCCGCCGGCTAGCTCGCGGGTCGGGCTCAGACGTTGAAGCGGATGTTGAGCACGTCGCCGTCCTCGACCGGATACGTCTTCCCCTCGAGCCGCTGCTGCCCGCGCCTGGCCGCCTCCGAGTGCGAGCCGGCGTCGAGGAGCTCGTCCCAACGGACGACCTCGCAGCGGATGAAGCCGCGCGCGATGTCGGAATGGATCGTCCCCGCCGCGTCGAGCGCGGTCTGGCCGCGGCGCAGCGTCCAGGCGCGGGTCTCTTTGTCGCCCGCGGTGAAGAAGGTGATCAGGTCGAGCGCGTCCGTCAGGCGACGCACGACCTCGTCGAGCGCGGAAGGCCCTTCCCGGAAGGCGGCGGCCTCCTCCTCGGGCAGCTCCGAGAGCTCCGCCTCGAGCTTGAGGTCGATGCCAGCCGGACCGTTGACCACGTCCAGGATCGCCATGGTGGTGAGCGGCTCCAGCGCCGGGGGCAGCCCACCCGGGTAGTCGCGAAGCACGCCGCCGGCATCCAGGTGCGCGAGCACGGCCCCGCAGCTCGTCGACCTCCTTGCGCAGCGCCGTCGTCGCCCGACTTCGCCTGTTTCTCGACCCGCTCGAGGCGGCGCTCGACGTGGTCGCGGTCGGCCACGAGCAGCTCGAGCTGGAGCGTCTCGAGATCGGATCGCGGGATCGGAGCCGGCGGAGAAGCCGTCGGCGACCGCGAGCAGCGCGTCGACCTGGCGCAGGTTCCCGAGCAGCTGCGGCCCGGTGCCGGGCACGTCGACGACGCGGATCGACGCCGCGGTCACCTTGCGCGCGCCGACCAGCGTCGCGAGACGGCCGAGCCGCTCGTCGGGCACGGCGGCCATGCCCGACGTTCTCCTTGCCGAAGTCGCCGCGGACACCGGCGTGCGTGAGCGCGTTGAAGAGCGTCGTCTTCCCGGAGCCCGGGAGGCCGACGATGCCCGACCTCGAGCGCCACTACCCGCTCGTGTCGCTCGTGAGCTGCTTCTGCAGGGAGACGAGCGCCCGGTGCTGCAGGCTCTTCACCGCGCCTTCGCTCTTGTCGAGGATCGTGGCGACGTCGCCGTTCGCGAAGTTGAAGACGAACTTCAGCGTCAGCACCTGCTGCTGCTCCTCGGAGAGGCCCTCGATCATCGCGAGCATCGACTTGCGGCCGATCGACTGGAACGCCTCGTCCTCGGCCGACCGCTCCTCGGAGCCGGCCGGCTCGGGCACCTCCTCCTCGGGCTGCCAGCGCCGGTTGGCGCGGAAGTGGTCCATCGAGAGGTTGTGCGCGATCCGGAAGAGCCAGGCCGAGAACGGGGCGGACTGCCAACGGAACTTGCCGATCGCCTCGAGCATCCGCAGAAACGTCTGCGTGGTCAGGTCCTCGGCGTCGTGCCGGTTCCCGACCGTCAGGTGCAGGTAGCTGTAGATCCGGTCGAAGTGGATCAGGTACAGCTCCTCGAGCGCGTCGCGGTCGCCCGCCTGCGCGCGGTCGACGAGCTTGCGCACCTCCGCCTGCGGCGGCCCCTTGCGGGTGGGCGCCTCTGCGGTCTCTTCGGCCATCGCCCGGGGGTTCCCCGCGCCGCCCAGCGCTAACCGGCCAAGGACGTCATCTAGAGCCCGAAGCCGACTCGCGGACTCACGCGCGAAGCGCTTGAGATAGACGACCCGGCGCAGCACGATCGTGTAGCGGCCGTCGTCGGCGTCGAGCGCGATCAACGGCGGGCCCTCGTCGCGCAGCGCGCGCTCGAGCGCATCGGCGCCGTCGGCAGTGACGAGCGCGCTCATGATCTGGCCGCCGTCGAAGCCGACCTCGATCCGGACCGAATCCGTGTCAGCCACGCGACACCACCTCCGAGAGGACGCCGTGGACCGCTTCGGGATGCAGGAACGCGACCTGGAGGCCGAAGAGCCCGTGCCGCGGGTGCTCGTCGACGAGCTGGACGCCCGCCGCGACGAGGTCGTCGAGCGCCGCGGGAACGTCCTCCACGTCGTAGGCGACGTGGTGCAGACCCGGCCCTCTGCTGGCGAGGAACCTACCGACTGGGGTGTCGTCGCTCGGTCGGCGCGAGCAGCTCGAGGCGGTCGGGGCCGACGAGCACGGCGGCGGCCTCGACACCCTGCTCGGCCACGGACGAGCGGTGCTCGAGCGTCGCGCCGAAGAGGCGCGCGTACGTCAGCAGCGCCTCGTCGAGGTCGGCGACGGCGACGCCTACATGATGGATGCCGCGGGCGACCACTGGGGCGATGCTAGCGGCCACTCGGCGCTCGGCGCGGGGCAGGCGCTGTGGAAGGACCGGCACGGACCCGGCACTGGGCGGTCACCCATGCCTGCGAAAATCCTCGTTAGGATCGCAGCGGGTGGTGGGTCGGGGTGCCCCAAGCCGTCGACCCGAAGGGACAGGCCCGAAACGGGCGCGAGCGAGGCTACTCGCCGGCGGCCGGAAGGACCCGCACGGTGCCGACCGTCTCCGCCGCCCGCGACTCGGGCGACAGGTCGGCGAAGAGCACCTTCAGCTCGTCCCGCACCAGCGTCTCCTTCTCGAGCAGCGCGTTGGCGAGCCGGTCGAGCGTGACACGGTGCTTGATCAGGAGCCGCTTGGCCTCGTCGTACGCGTGGTCGGTGAAGCGCGCCTGCTCGCTGTCTCGCATCCGCTTCGTCTCCTCCGACAGCGCGTAGTTGTCGGCGCGCATCGTGCGCGACGGGGCCACGTCGGACATGCCGTACTCGAAGACCATCGAGCGGGCGATCTCCGTCACCTTCTCGAGATCGTTGGAGGCGCCGTTCGTGACGCGGCCGAAGACGATCTCCTCCGCGGCGCGCCCGCCAAGCGCGACCTTCATCACGTCGACGAGCTCCTCCTTCGTGTGCAGGTAGCGCTCCTCGAACGGCAGGTAGTACGCGTAGCCGAGCGACTCGCCTCGACCGACGATCGTCACCTTGTGGATCGGGAGCAGGTCGCCCATCAGGTGCGACATCAGCGCGTGGCCGCCCTCGTGGTAGGCGAGGATCCGCTTCTCCTTCTCGGTCACGACGCGCCGCTGCTGCAGACCGCCGACGATGCGCTCCATCGCGGCCTCGAAGTCCGCCTGACGGATGAACTGCTGCTTGCGCCGGCCCGCGAAGATCGCGCCCTCGTTGCAGATGCTCGCGAGGTCGGCTCCGGTCAGGCCGGCCGTCTGGCGCGCGATCTGACTCAGGTCGACGTCCGCGGCGAGCGGCTTGTTCCGCGTGTGCACGCGCAGGATCGACTCCCGGCCGTTCAGATCCGGCGGCGCGACGTGCACCTGCCGGTCGAAGCGGCCCGGCCGGAGCAGCGCCGGATCGAGGTCTTGCAGCCGGTTCGAGGCGCCCATGACGATCACCTGGTCGCTGCCGGCGAAGCCGTCGAGCTCGACGAGGAGCTGGTTCAGCGTCTGGTCGTGCTCGCGGTTGTAGCCGCCCCCGCCCATGCGGGCCGAGCCGACGGCGTCGAGCTCGTCGATGAAGACGATCGCCGGGGCGTTCTTGCGCGCCTCCTCGAAGAGCTTGCGGATACGCGCCGCCCCGAGGCCGGCGAACATCTCTACGAAGGCCGAGGCGCTCGAGGAGTAGAAGTGCGCGCCCGACTCGGTGGCGACGGCGCGGGCGAGCAGCGTCTTGCCGGTGCCCGGCGGCCCGTGGAGCAGCATCCCCTTCGGCACCTTGGCGCCGAGCTTGGCGAACCGCTTCGGGTGCCGGAGGAAGTCGACGACCTCCTGCAGCTCAGCCTTCGCCTCCTCGACGCCTGCAACGTCCTCCCAGCCGACCGCCTCGGACGTCGTCGTGTCGACGGCTGCCGGCTTGACGCGCGGCATGTACTGCATCGTGCGCCAGAGCAGATAGATGATGACGACGAAGAGGAGGATCGGCAGCCACGTGAGCAGGTAATCGTCTGCGTTGCTGAGCCAGTTGCCAAGATCGGGCATGTGAGGTCTATCGGCAGGGGTTCGAAGCGGCTGAAATCAGATCCGTCGCACGGCCACGATGGCTGCAGTGGAGAGCGTCGTCAAGAGCTCGACCGCCGCGAGCTCGGGGTGGCCGAGCCATGCCTCGGCGTCGGGAATCGGGTTCCGCGCGACCCGGAGTGAAGTCGTCCAGCACCGCGATCCCGCGCGGCGCGAGCAGCCCGAGCGTCGTCTCGACGTCGTCCTTGGCGTCGGCGCCGTCGACGAACAGCAGGTCGAACGGCGCCTCGGCGGGCAAGAGCTGGCGCCAATCGCCGACCAGCACGCGGACGTTCGGATCGTCCGCGAAGAGCGACGCCGCGGCGGCCGCGCGGGCGGCATCGACGCTCGACCGAGACGAACTGCGCGGACGGATCGAGCGCCGAGACGATCCAGGCGGCACCGACGCCGGTGCCGGTCCCGATCTCGCCGACGCGGCGACGACCGCCGCCGCCCGCGAGCACGTGCAACAGCGCCCCGGTCTCATCGGTGGACGAGCCCTCGAACCCGAGCTCGAGCGCGAGCGCACGTGCCCGCTGGACGAGAGGAGGCGGCTCCAAGCCGCCTAGACTAGCCGCGTGCTGCCGGAGCTCCCGCTGCCGCCGCACTTCGATCCGGCGCGGGTCGGTGAGGTGTGGCGCGTCGACTACGCCGCGCGTGCGATCGATGCTCGACGCTGGTCGGCGGAGCAACGCCTCGTGCCCGCCGTCGACGACAGCTTCCGCACGGCGCTCGTGCTCGTCGACGCCCAGAACACGTTCTGCACGCCCGGGTTCGAGCTCTTCGTCCAGGGCACGTCCGGCACAGGCGCGCTCGACGACAGCCGCCGGCTCTGCGAGTTCGTCTACCGCAACCTCGGCCGGCTGACGCAGATCGTGCCGACGCTCGACACGCATCGAGCGCTCCAGATCTTCCATCCGGCCTTCCTGGTCGATCCCGAGGGCCGTAACCCCGAGCCCTACACGGTGGTGACCCTCGAGGACGTCGACGCGGGGCGGTGGCACGTCGACCACGCGGTGGCACAGGAGCTCGGCCTCGACCCCGAGTACGCGCAGTCCCATCTGCGCTACTACGTCGAGACCCTCGCGACCGGCGGGAAGTACGCGCTGACGATCTGGCCGTTCCACGCCATGCACGCCGGCGTGGGGCATGCGCTCGTGTCCGCGATCGAGGAGGCCGTGTTCTTCCACTCGATCGCGAGGACGAGCCAGCCGGACGTGCAGCGCAAGGGGGACAACCCGTTGACCGAGCACTACTCCGTGCTCGGCCCCGAGGTCGACACCGACCTCGAGGGCGAGCCGCTGGGCCGCCGGAACCAGGAGCTGATCGAGCGGCTGCTCCGCTTCGACGCCGTCGTGATCGCGGGGCAGGCGAAGAGCCATTGCGTGGCCTGGACGATCAGCGACCTGCTCGAGGATCCGACCGTGCGCGAGCGTGGGCTGGCGCGGAAGGTCTATCTGCTCGAGGACTGCACCTCGCCGGTGGTCGTGCCGGGCGTCACCGACTTCAGCGAGCAGGCGGATGCCGCGTTCGCGCGGTTCGCGGAGGCCGGCGCACACGTCGTGCGCTCGACCGACCCGATCGCCTCCTGGCCGGGGGTGCTGGCGGCAGCCTCGCAATAGCGAATCGGCAGCCGCGGACGGCCTCGCCCTACCCAAGCGCAAAGCCCCGCCCTGGGTGGGGATCGAACCACCCGCCACCCGCTGTCAGCGTATCGCCGCGAGCCGCACCGATTTGCGCCGATTCCGTGCCGGCTCTGCGGCGGCCGCCGGGCTAGCGCCGGACGAGCTCGAGGCGCGGGCTCGGCCGGAACTGACGCCCGACCTTGGCCGTGACGCGACCGTCCGTCAGCACGATGTCCCCCGTGAAGTCGTTCTCGCCGCGGATCAGGGAGGACCCGACGCCGTAGGCGTCGACGGGCACGCCGGCCCGCTCGAACCGCGCGATCTTCTCGGCGTCGAACCCCCCGGAGACGACGATCCGCACCCGCTCGAAGCCGTCGCCGTCGAGCGCGTCCCGCACTTTGCGCACGAGCCGCTCGTTGACGCCGCGCGGGTCGAAGTCGCCCAACTCGTCCCACAGCGAGCGGTCGACGAGCTGACCCGACGTGTCGAGCCGCACTCCCCAGAGCCTCGGGCCGAGAGCGCGCGCGACGTCCAGCGCCGTCGCGACCGAGTCGTTCTCGAAGTCGACGAGCACCGTGATGTTGAAGTCGTCGGAGGCCCACTCGGCGAACTTCGTCGCGGCGAGCACGGTGTTGCCGCCGTACGCGGCGATGAGCGAGTGCGGCACCGTGCCGATCCCGCGGCCGCCCCACCAGCTCGCCTGCGCGTCGGAGGTGACGCCGATCGGCGCGCCAAGCCGCTGTCCGGCGACGTAGGCCGCGTAGCCGTCCCCGGTCTGCACGCGGTGGTGGTCGTGCCGCGCCGGCATGAAGATGATCGGCTTGCCGTTCGCGGCCTCCAGCACGCGGGTCGTGTTCGTCGCGACGAGCGTGCGGCGCGCCAGCGTGCCGAGGTAGAGCGTCTCCAGATGGGCGAAGGTCGTGTAGTCGCCCTCGATCATCATCACCGTCTCCCACGGCTCGATCGCGTCACCGTCGTGCAGCGCGTGCACGGTCAGGTCGTCCCGGTCGTCGCAGCAGAGCTCGAGGATGGCGAGGGCTTCGTCCATGCCGCCGAGCACGGCGTCCCGCTTCTGGAAGACCTGCATCAGCACACGCGGCCTACGACCGTCCGCGAGCAGGGCCGACCGAGCGTGGTTGAAATACGCGTCGGTGTAGTAGCCCTCGCGCATCTTCTCGACGGGCAGGTCGAAGATCTCGGGCGGCAGGCGATCGCGGCGCCGGGTGTCGGCGCCGCCGCTCATGCGGCTTCGGCTGCGAGACACGCCTCGAGCGCCGCCTCTGCGACCTCGAGCTGCTCGGCACTCGGCTCCTCGGTCGCCAGCCGCGACTGCAGCTCGTGACCGGGGCGCCGAAGTGCTCGCGCGAGCGGATTGGAGCGATGCCGCTCCATCCAGGCAAAGACCTCGACCGCGGCTGCGACCGCGCCGAGCGAGCCGGCGGCCTTTGCCGCGCCGCGGAATCGCTCGGGCGTCCGCGCGGCCATCGCGCTCCCGAGTGCGGACGTGACGAGCAGCGGCCCGACCAGATGCGTCCCGCAGCGCTCGTGCTCCTTCGTGGCACGCTTGCCCTGCTCGTAGCTCCCGATCGAGATGTGCTCGGCGCCGTGGTAGGCGGCGAGGCCCGGACCGCGGAGTGCCAGGACGGCGGGCGCGAGCGAGACGAGCCCGACGGCGAGCTCGCGCGCCGGCCCGCCGACACCGCGCGAACCGCGGATCGCCCGGGCGGTGACCGCGCTGGCCGCGGTCGCGGCGAGCACCCCCTTCCGCTCGAACGGCATCTTCGCCTCGGGGAGCGCCCGCTTTACGGCCGGCAGGAGCGCGAACGCCTCCGCCAGCCGGAGTGGTCCGCGCACGAACGGTGTCTGGACGTCCGGCGCGAACCGTGGCTTGGCGCCGCTCGCGGACTTCACCGTGCCGTCGGGCAGCCGCACAGCGCAGCCCCAGCTCGTGGGGCCGTGGACGAGCACTCCGTTCTGGAGGGCCATGCCGCCGAGACGCAGCTTCTCGGACATCGCCGCGGAGCGTAGCGGTCGTCAACCGGCTGAGGCCGAAACGCGCAGCGCGGCCTGGAGCTCGTTCGCCGCCGGGCCGCGCCCGAGCGGCGAGTCGTCCACGGCGGCGAGCGGCATCAGCTCGCGCACGGACGAGGAGGTGAACGCCTCGTCGGCGCCGCGGAGCTCGTCGGCGTGGAAGCGACCCTCGCGCACCGGCCAGCGCCCGCGTGCGAGCTCGGCCACAGCCGCCCGCGTGACGCCGGCCAGGATGCCGAGGTCGAGCGACGGGGTGAACAGCGTCTCGCCCACGCGCCACCAGACGTTCGTGACGGGTCCTTCGAGCACGAGCCCGTCCGCGTCGACGAACACCGCATCGTCGGCGCCACGCCGACGCGCCTCGGCCTCCGCCGCGATGTTGACGGCGTAGCTCGTCGACTTCACGCCGGGGAGGAACCACGGGACGTCCGAGCGGATCCCCAGGAGCGTGACCACCCGGATGCCACGCTGCCGCTGCTCCTCGAGCTGAGGCGGGATCGCAGTGACCAGTGCGATCGCGAGCGGCGGGCCCTCGAGTGGGCCAGGTGTCCACACGAGCCGGAGCACCGAGTCCGGCGTCGCCGCCTCGGCCAGCGCCTGCTCCGCCAGGGCGGCGAACCCGGCCGCATCGACGGGCGGCAGGCCGATCCGTGCCGCCGAGGTCCCCAGCCGGCCGAGGTGCTCGGTCAGCCGGAACGGGCGTCCCGCGTACACGCGCAACGTCTCGAATGCGGCCCGTCCACGCAGGAGCGCGTCGTCGTCCGCGCGGAGCACCGGCGCGTCGGGATCGACGATGCCGCGCCCGCCGACCGCGACCGCGAGCGGCCTCATCGCGCCGCCGCCGCCGGCAGCGGCGCGCCGATCGCCGCGAGCAGCGGCGCCGCCTTGACGAGGGACTCCTCGACCTCGGCCGACGGATCCGAGTCCCAGACGACCCCGCCGCCGACCCAGAGGTGCACGAGCCCGCGCTCGACCGCGAACGTGCGGATCGTGAGCGCGAGCTCGAGGTCGCCGTTGCCCCAGACGCGTCCGAGCGCGCCCATCGCGGCGCCGCGTCCGACCGGCTCGAGCTCCGCGATCAGGTCGACCGCCGCGATCTTCGGCGCACCCGTGACCGACCCGCCCGGGAACGTCGCCGCGAGCAGCTCCGCGAGCCCGACGTCCTCGCGCAACGTTCCCTCCACCGTCGAGACGAGGTGCTCGACGCCCGCGAGTCGCCGCGGCGTCATCAGCTCGGGCCAGCCCACGCTGCCCGGCTCACAGACGCGCGAGAGGTCGTTGCGCTCGAGGTCGACGATCATCACGTGCTCGGCCGCGTCCTTCGCGGACGCCTGGAGCTCCGCCGCGCCGCCGGCAGGTCGCGTGCCCTTGATCGGGCAGGTGCGGACCTGGCGGCCGCGCCGCTCGAGGAAGAGCTCGGGCGACGCGGACACGATCGCCCATCCGTCGCCGGCGAACGGCTCTCGGTTGTACGGCTTCAGCCCCGCCAGGCGGGCGGCGAGCGCGCCCGGATCGCCCGCGAAGGGCGCGGCGAGGTGCTGGACGAGGTTGACCTGATAGACGTCGCCGCGGGCGATCGCCTCGCGCACCTCGTCGACGGCTGCCCGGTACTCGTCCGCCGTCCACGTGCGCTCCCAGGAGCCGATCTCGAAACGCGCTCGTTGGCACGCTCGACAACGTAGCGAGCGTCCCGGACGGCACAGGCGGCGAGCGGCAAGCGACGCGCACGGCTCCGGTGGAGGCGCACCTGCGTGCCGGCGCAGCGGCGCCGAGAGGCCGTAGCCGAGAAAGAGATCGGCGCAGAGCCGCTCGCCGCCGGGCACGAAGAAGCCCTGCTCGCGCAGCCAGCCTTCGATCGCCTCGAACGCGCCGTCGGCCGAGTGCAGCTCGAGCACGGTCAGCCGGCGCCGAGCCCGACCACGGCCGCGCGGAGGAAGTCGACGCCCAGCTCGAGGTCGTCCACGGGCACGCGCTCGTCGGCGGAATGGATCAGCCGGGCCGCGACCTCGGCCTCCATCGCACGGGCAGGGAAGAACCCGTACGCGACGGTGTCGAACGCATCGCGGAGCCAGTGGCTGTCGGTGAAGCCCGAGCAGCAGATCGGGCGCCACGCGGGCTCCCGGCTCGAGCCCGGCGACGAATGCCTCGATCACATCCCGGAGCGGCGACTCGACCGGCGAGCGCGTACCGCCCCAGCGCTCGATCCACTCCAGGTCGTAGTCGCCCTCCCCGAGCACACCGCGGATCAGCGGCTCGACGTCCTCGGGGACGCTCCCGGGCAGGATGCGGCAGTCGACGACGATCTCGCACAGGGCGGGGATCACGTTCCGCTTGCCCGACGCCTGCGCCATCGTCGGAGCGACGGTCAACGAGAGCAGCGGCTCGACGAGCTCCGCGGCGAGCGGGTGCAGCGCGCGAGCCCGCTCGAGGGCCTCCCCGACCGGCGGCACCTCGCCGAGCACGACCTGCAGGAACCCCTCGACCTCCGGGATCAGCTCGCGCGGCGGCACGAACCCGCCGAGCGCCTCGATCAGCCCCGCCGCCTTGACGAGCGCGTTGTCGGCGATTCCGGGCATCGACGCGTGCCCGCTGCGGCCGTGGACGCGCAGGCGGAAGGGAGCGCTCATCTTCTCGGCCGTCGAGAGGAGATAGACGGTCTGCCCACCGAGCACCACCCGCTCGCCGCCGCCCTCGTTGAGCGAGTAGTCGCATCGCACCGCGTCGGGATGCGCCTGCACGAGCCACTCGAGGCCGAAGCCGCTCACCGACCTCCTCGTCGGCCGTGGCGGCGAAGATCACGTCGCCGGCCGGGCGGAACCCCTCCCGCGCGAGCGATGCGAATGCGACCGCCGCGGCCGCCACATGGCCCTTCATGTCGAGCGCGCCCCGGCCCCAGACCTCGTCGTCGACGAGGTCGCCCGACCACGGGTCGCGGTGCCACTCCGCCGGGTCCGCGAGCACGGTGTCGGTGTGGCAGATCAGCGCGAGCGTCGGCCCGTCGCCGCCCGGCAGCCGCGCGACGAGGTTCGCCCGCTCCGGCACCTTGGCGTACAGCGTCGACTCGACGCCGTTCCGGGCCAGGTAGTCGCGCAAGCAGCTCGGCCGCGCGCGTCTCGTTCCCGGGCGGATTGACCGTGTCCAGGCGGATCAGCGCCTGCAGGAGCCCGGTGACCTCCTCGCGGGGCGTCACGCGGGCGGTGCGGGCGACGTCTTCGAGAGTGCGGTCAGCTCGTTCCGCGCCTGCCAGAGCTCCGGGAAGAAGACCTTGTGGATCAGCCGGCCGAGCACCTCGACGGGCGTGCCCTGCGTGCCGACGACGCGTCGCCGATGATCCGCGCGACGACCTTGTAGTGGCGGACGCGCCACATCGTCACGCGCTCGTCCCACTCGATCGAGCGCCTCCGCGAGCTGGTAGAGCTCCTCGTGCTCGCGGCCGTGGACGTAGACGTCGACGACGCGAGAGCCCGGCCTGCCTCGAGCCGGCGGCGCGGAACGCCTCGCCGAGCCGAGGCGTCACGCGCCGGATCTCCCGGAAGCCCGGGCGAGTCGAAGCCGGAGCCGTGGCCGAGCACCTGGCGGATCTCCTGGTACTCCCACGGCGACATCTGCTCGAGCATGTCGAGCTGGGTCGGTCGATGTACTGCAGGCAGAGCGCCGCCGCGGCGCAGCAGGCGCAGCGCGCCGCCGCACGTCGCCGCTCGTCGACGCAGGCGCCGTCGCGGCCTCGACCTCGTGCCAGGCGAGCTTGAGCCAGAGCTCCGACGACTGGTGCACGGTCTGGAAGAGCAGCTCGTCGCGGTGCACCCACTCGTCGGCGGTCTTCTGCAGCGCGAGCAGCTCCTCCGTGTTCAGGTAGCGCTCGTAGTCGCTCCGCGCGCGTGCCCGGCAGAACCGGCTGCGAGATAGTCCTCGTGCCGCGTCGCTCGGACATCGCGCCTGAGCATACTTCTCCGCGTGGGCGACCTCTTCGCGGACGCGGCACGGGAGCGGCAGGCCGAGACGGCGCCGCTCGCGCAGCGGCTGCGGCCGCGCACGCTCGACGAGCTCGTCGGCCAGGCGCACGTGCTCGGCCGAGCGCTCGGCGCTCCGGCTCGCGATCGAGGAGGACCGCGCCGCCGTCGATGATCCTCTACGGGCCGCCCGGCGTCGGCAAGACGACGCTCGCGCGGATCGTGGCCGAGACGACCGGGCGCCGCCTTCGAGGAGCTGTCGGCGGTCTCGGCGCGGGTCGACGACGTGCGCGGCGTGATCGCGCGGGCCCGCGACCGGCTGGGCGGCAACGGCCAGCGGACGATCCTCTTCCTCGACGAGATCCACCGCTTCAACAAGGCGCAGCAGGACGCGCTGCTGCCGGCGGTCGAGGACGGGCTCGTGACGCTGATCGGCGCGACGACCGAGAACCCGTACTTCGAGGTCAACTCGGCGCTCCTCTCGCGCTGCGACGGTGTACGAGCTCGAGTCGCTGGGGGACGACGAGCTCGGCGAGGTGATCCGACGGGGCGCAGCGGCTCTGGAGGTGGAGGTGGCGGACGACGTGGTCGAGGCGATCGCCCGGCGAGCCGGCGGCGACGCTCGCAGCGCGCTCAACACCCTGGAGCTCGCCGCGCAGACGGCGGCCGCGGAGGGCATGCCGATCGAGGAGCGGCACGTGGCCGACGCCGCCCGCAAGCGGCCGCTCCGCTACGACAAGGGCGGCGACCAGCACTACGACTTCGTCTCCGCCTTCATCAAGTCGATGCGCGGCTCCGACCCCGACGCGGCCGTCTACTACCTGGCGGCGATGCTCGAGGCGGGCGAGGATCCCCGCTTCATCGCGCGGCGGATGGTGATCCTCGCCTCGGAGGACGTCGGCAACGCCGACCCGCGGGCGCTGGTCGTCGCGGTCGCCGCCGCGCAGGCGCTCGAGCACGTCGGCCTCCCCGAAGCGCAGCTCAACCTGGCGCAGGCGGCGATCTACCTCGCGCGGCGCGCCGAAGTCGAACGCGTCCGCCCTCGCGATCTGGGAGGCGCGGGCGGACGTGCGCGAGCGAGGCAACCTGCGGCCGCCCGAGATGCTGCGGGACGCGCACTACCGCGGCGCGAAGGCGCTCGGCCACGGCGAGGGCTACGTCTACCCCCACGACGACCCCCGCGGCTTCGAGCTGGAGTACCTGCCCGAGGAGCTCAAGGGCCGCCGCTACTATCGCCCCTCGGAGAACGGCGAGGAGGGCGAGCGTGGCGATCGCGACGGGCGACAGGGCACCTGAGTTCGAGCTCGAGGTGTCGCCACGCGAGCGGGTCCGGCTCGCCGACTTTCGCGGGCGCTCGAACGTCCTGCTCGTCTTCCACCCGTTCGCCTTCACGCCCCTCTGCGAGCTCGAGGCCAGAGACCTGCAGGAGAACCTCGAGTCGTTCCGCAACGCGGAGACGGAGGTCGTGTTCGTCTCGTGCGACACCTCGGCCGCCCGGAGGGCCTGGAAGGAGCAGCTCGGCGCCGAGTACACGTTCGCCTCGGACTTCTGGTCGCACGGCGCCGCCGCCAAGGCCTACGGGGTCTTCAACGAGCGGAACGGCGCGCCCTTCCGCGGCACCTTCCTGATCGACAAGGAGGGAACGGTCGTCTGGGTCGCTCGTCGAGGAGGACGACGACGAGCGGCGGACCGAGCTCGTCTCGGGCCCGCTCGGCGCGATGAGCAAGTGACCCGAACGCTCGCGGTCCACTCGTGGGGCGAGGAGGGATCGCCGCGGGTGGTCTGCCTGCACGGCGTCACGGGCCACGGACGGCACTTCGCCGGCGCTCGCGGAACGGCTCGCCGACCGCTTCCACGTGCTCGCGCTCGACCTGCTCGGGCACGGCGACTCGCCGCCGGAGCCCCCGTGGGACGTCGGCTCGCAACTCGACGCCGTGCTGGCCACGATCGGGGAGCGGCCCGCGAGCTTGGTCGGCCACTCGTTCGGCGGCCGGCTCGCGTTCGAGCTGGCGGCCTCGCGGCCGGAGCTCGTCGAGCGGCTCGTCCTGCTCGACCCGGCGACGCTGATCCTGCCCGAGGCGGGGCTCTATCGCGGCCGAGAACGGGCGTGCCGACCGCTCGTACGCCTCCTTCGCAGAAGGCATCGACCGCCGCTACGAGGAGAGCCGGCTCGCGAGCGCGCCGCGCGAGCTGCTCGAGCGGGAGCTCGCCGTACACCTCGTCGAGTCAGACGACGGTCGCTGGCGCTACCGCTACGTCCAGTCCGCCGTGATCGCCGCGTACAGCGAGATGAGCCGCGAGCCGCCGCCGTTCGAGGCGGTCACCGCGCCGACGCTGGTACTGCTCGGCGACAGCTCCTACGTCCCGTACGGGCATCTTCTGCCCGCCCACCGCGAGGCAGCCGGCGACCGGCTCGAAGTGAGGACGATCGCGGGCGGCCACACGCTGCTCTGGGACGCCGCCGAGGAGACGGTCTCGGCGGTCGAGCACTTCCTCGCGCCCTGACGCCGTCCAGACGCTCTGCGATTCTCGTCGAGCGGCGCTTGAGTGTGGCAGAATGTTGAGGACGCAAATGATTTCGGGACGCACATGAGCACACAGACGGAGACCAGGCGGGCGGCGATCGAGCTGACCGTCTTCGCGCGGCTGCTGCGTGCGCACTCCGCGCTGCGGCGGGCGATCGAGACTCGCCTGCTCGCCGAGCACGGCCTGACGGTGAACGACTACGAGACGCTGCTGCACCTCTCGCGCGAACCGGAAGGGCGGCTCCGCCGGGTCGACCTCGCCGAGCGGCTGATGCTCACGCCCTCCGGCGTGACGCGACTGCTCGAAGGCCTGCACGGCTGCGGGCTGGTCGAGCGGGACACCTGCGATGCGGACGCGCGCGTCGTCTACGCGTTGCTGACCACAGCCGGGCGCGAGCGCCTCGAGGAGGCGGCAGCAGGCCACGAGACGACCCTGCGCGAGCACATCGGCGGCCGACTCGACGACGAGCAGCTCGAGACGCTTGGGGAGCTGCTCGCGCAACTGCCTGGCGTGGGCGACGCGAGCGGCGAGCAGTGCCTGCCGGACGAGCCCGGCGAGCCCGCCGCCGACTAGCTACACGACGTACTCGTCGGCGATCGCGAGCACCTCGTCGAGCACGCCGAGGCCCTCGTCGAGCTCCTCGCGCGTGATCGTCAGCGGCGGGCAGACGACGACCACGTTCCAGTGGACGAAGAGGTAGAGCCCGCGCTCGAGCGCCGCCTTCGACAGCCGGGCCATCGCCTCGCTCGAGCCGTTGAACGGCGCCAGCGGCTCGCGGGTCTCCCGGCTCTGCACGAGCTCGAGCCCCCAGAAGAGGCCGAGGCCGCGCACCTCCCCGATCGACGGATGCCGTTCGGCCAGGGCCGGTAGCGCCTCTGAGAGATACGAGCCGTGCGTGGCGGCGTTCTCGACGATCCCCTCCTCGCGGAAGGCCTCGATCGACGCGACGGCCGACGCACACGCGAGCGGATGGCCGCTGTAGGTGAGGCCGCCGGCGAAGAAGCCGTCCTTGATCCGCTCGTAGATCCACGGGCGCACGGTCATCGCGCCGAGCGGCACGTAGCCGGAGTTGATCCCCTTCGCGGTCGTGATGATGTCCGGCACGACGTCCCAGTGCTCGCACGCGAACCAGCGGCCGGTGCGGCCGAAGCCCGCCATCACCTCGTCGCAGATCAGGACGATGCCGTGGCGGTCGCAGACCTCGCGGATCGACTGCAGGTAGCCGTCGGGCGGGACGATGATCCCGTTCGTGCCGGTGACCGTCTCGAGGATCACCGCCGCGACCGTCTCCGCCCCCTCGTACTGCAGGATCTCCTCCAGGTGCGGCCCGCCGGTGCAGACCGGGCACGGGTCGGGGTGACCGGCCGGGCAGCGGTAGGTGTACGGGTCGAACATCCGCACGACGCCCGGGATCCCAGGCTCCGCGGGCCAGCGGCGTGGGTCACCCGTGAGCGTGATCGCGCCGGCCGTGGCGCCGTGGTAGGAGCGGTAGCGCGCGACCACCTTCTGGCGACCCGTGACCCAGCGCGCGAGCTTGATCGCGTTCTCGTTCGCCTCCGCGCCGCCGTTCGTGAAGAACGAGTAGCGGAGGTCGCCGGGCGTGACCTCGGCCATGAGTCGCGCGAGCTCCGACCGCACGTCGACGGCCATCGGCGGCCCGATCGTGCAGAGCCGGTCGGCCTGCTCCTTGATCGCGGCGACCACCTTCGGGTGCTGGTGGCCGATCGAGACGTTGACGAGCTGGGAGGCGAAGTCCAGATAGCGATTGCCGTCGTAGTCCCAGAAATGCCTGCCCTCAGCACCCGCGACGGCGAGCGGCGAGATCGCCGACTGCACCGACCACGAGTGGATCAGGTAGTCGCGGTCCTCGGCGACGATGCGCTGTCCGTCGGCGGCGTTGGTCTCGATCGTGGCCATCTCGTCCTCCCTCGCGTCGCTCCGCGCGATCGTACCGCGGGCTTGCGGCAGGCGGCTCGAGCGACCACGATGTGACGATGGCGATTGCGGCGGCCGAGGGGATCCGCCTGCTGGAGCGCGAGGCTGCGCTCGGAACACTGCGCGCGGCGCTCGAGCTGGCGCGGTCCGGGGAGGGTCGCCTCGTGCTCGTCGCCGGCGAGGCCGGCATCGGCAAGACCGCGCTCGTCCGGGCGTTCTGCGCGGAGATCACGGACGCTGACGTGCACTGGGGTGCGTGTGACGCACTCTTCACGCCGCGCCCGCTCGGCCCCTTCCTCGACCTCGCCGCAGAGGCGAACGGAGAGCTGAATGCCGCGGTGAGCTCCGGTGGCCCGCACGAGGTCGTCGCGGCGCTGCTCACCGCCGCGGCAAGACGGCCGGCCGTCGTCGTCCTCGAGGACATCCACTGGGCGGACGAGGCCACCCTCGACGCGCTGCGGTTGCTGGCGCGCAAGATCGAGCGGGCGTCGGTGCTCGTCGTCGCGAGCTACCGCGACGAAGAGCGCACGCGGCCGCTCCAGGTCGTGCTCGGCGAGCTCGCGACCCGGCCGGGCGTCGAGCGGGTGCCGATCTCCGGCCTGTCCCGGACGGCGGTGGCGGAGCTTGCGGCCGAACGGGAGATCGACGCCCGCGAGCTCCATCGCCAGACCAACGGCAACCCGTTCTTCGTCACCGAGGTCCTGGCCTCGCACAACGGCCCGATCCCCGCCACCGTCCGCGACGCCGTCCTCGCCCGCGCCGCCGTACTCGGAGCGACGGCACGCCAGCTGGTCGACGCGGTCGCGGTCGCGCCGCCACGCGCCGAGCTCTGGCTCCTCGAAGCGCTCGTGCCGGAGGCCCTCGACACGCTGGACGATTGCCTGGCGTCGGGCATCCTGGCCGGCAGCGCCGGTGCGGTGGCCTTCCGTCACGAGTTGGCGAGGCTTGCGATCGAGGAGTCCGTCGAGCCGCGCCGAGCGCGGCGCCTGCATCGGCGTGCGCTCGAGGCGCTCGCCGATCCGCCCTCCGGCTCGCCCGACGCCGCGCGTCTCGCCCATCACGCCGAGGCGGCCGACGACCGCGCCGGCGTCCTCGTCCACGCAGTCGCCGCGGCCGAGCAGGCCGCAACACTCGGCGCCTACCGGGAGGCTGCCGCGCAGTACGCCCGCGCCCTCCGGTTCGCCGACGAGCTCTCGCCGAACGAACGCGCGACGCTGCTCGAGCGCCAGTCCGACGCCTACTACATGACCGACGAGCAACGACAGGCGATCGCAGTCCTCGAGCAGGCCGTGGAGCTTCACAGTCGGGCCGGCGACGCCGGCCGCGAGGCCGCCGCGCTGAGCCGGCTCGTTCCGTATCTGACGTGCCGCGGGCAGCTCGCCACGGCCGAGCGCGTCACGATCCGGGCGATCGAACTGCTGGAGGGCCAGCCCGAGAGCGGTCACCTTGCGGAGGCGAGCAACGCGATGGCGCTCCTCTCGGCCTACCGCGGAGACGACCGTGCAGTGGTCGAGTGGGGCGCGCGAGCACTCGAGCTCGCAACGAGGTTCCACGCACCAGCCGCCATGATCCAGGCCTCGATCCGCCTGGGCACCGCCGAGTTGTTCGGCGACCCCGGCGCGCACGAACGGCTCGAGCGGGTGATCGAGCTCGCCCGGCAGCACGAGCTGCCGGACCTGGTTGCCAACGCAATGCACAACCTGGCGCTCGCGGCGATGGTGCACGGATCGCACGCGGAGGCCGAGCGGTGGCTCGGTGAAGGGCTCGCGTACAGCGACGAGCGGGAGCTCGACCTGTGGCGACTCGCGCTCCTCGCGCTCCGCGTCCGCTTCGAGCTCGACTGCGGTCAGTGGACCGAGGCGACCGAAACCGCGGCCCGGATCGTCGCCGAGATCCGGGACTCCCCCGAGCCGCGACTCGTGGCCCGGATCGTCGTCGCACTCGTCCGGGCGCGGCGGGGCGATCCGGACACGGGTTCCCT
The DNA here is from genome assembly GCA_963808915.1 of uncultured Gaiellaceae bacterium. Taxonomy (GTDB): domain Bacteria; phylum Actinomycetota; class Thermoleophilia; order Gaiellales; family Gaiellaceae; genus CAVTBT01. The sequence goes on from CAWEHJ010000004.1 coordinate 755,232, forward strand.
GCTGGACGAGGCAAGAGCGATCGTCGATGAGGCGACCGACCCGGGCTGGCGCGCCGCCCTCGACTGTGCCGTTGCCGAGATCGCCTGGCTGGAGCAGCGCGCCGAGGGGGCGCGCAACGCGACCGAGGCTGGGCAAGAGGCTGGAGCGTCTGCGGAGCTCGCCTACTGGCGGCACAAGAACGGGATCGACGACGAGATCCCGCGCGGGCTCGACGATCCCTGGTCGCTTCAGCGTCGCGGCGACTGGCGAGCCGCAGCCGCTGCCTGGCAGGCACGCGGCAGGCCGTACGAGCGGGCGCTCGCCCTCTCGGAGGCGGACGAGGACGAGGCGCTCCGGGAGGCCCACGGCGCGTTCCTGGAGCTGGGGGCGCGACCGCTCGCCGCCATGGTCGCGAGGCGCCTGCGCGAGCGCGGCGTCCGGGTCGGCCGCGGCCCGCGTGCCACGACGTCGGCGAACCCGGCCGCCCTGACCGCGCGTGAGGTCGAGGTGCTGCAGCTCGTCGCCGAAGGGAACCGCAACGCGGCGATCGCGGAGCGGCTCTTCCTCTCGCCGCGCACCGTCGACCACCACGTCTCGGCGATCCTCCGCAAGCTCGAGGTCGGGAGCCGGGGCGAGGCGGCCGCTCGGGCCGTCCAGCTCGGCGTGCTGCAAGACCGGTAGCGGCTCCGCCGCAATCTAGGCAGTTCCACCGATGTCGAGCGGTGGGTGCCGGCCGTAGCGTCGAGTCGTTCCCGAACGAGAGGAGTCGGCTCGTGGAGACCTACCTGATCCTCCGCCGCGGCGGCTGGCGCACGCCGAGCGAGCTCCACGACGCCATGGCGCGGTCGGCGGCGGAGGCCGACAGGGCAGCCGACGACATCCACCTGATTCGGAGCTACGTGCTGGCAGAGCCGAGCGGCGAGCTCGGCACCGTCTGCATCTACAAGGCGTCGAGCCCGGAGACGATCCGCTCGCACGCCTATCGCGCCGGCCTGCCGGTCGACGAGATCGTCGCCGTGGCCGACACGGTGATCCTGAGCCCCGACCCACAGCCGGTCGGGGCCTGAAGAGAGGAGATCAGCATGCGCAAGTTCATCCTGTTCGCACTCGCGGCGCTCGTGCCGGTGCTCGCGATCGCCGGCTTCGCGGCGGCCGGCGGCGGCCAGTCGTCGCTCGACGCCCTGCGTGACGCGACGGCGAGGTACCACGACATCAGCGTCGCGAAAGCCGAGCACCCCGGCGCGTTCGAGCTGCCGCAGACGGCCGCGTTCGGCGGCGGGACCTGCATCGCGAACGGCAGTGCCGGAGCGATGGGCATCCACCTGCTGCTGCCCGACCGCCTCGACGGCACGCTCGTGCCGACGGAGCCGGAAGCGCTCCTCTACGAGCGGCGCAACGACGGGAGCCTGAAGCTGACCGGCGTCGAGTACGTCGTCTCCGGCGGGCCGCAGCCCGAGCTCTACGGCCAGAAGTTCGCCGACACGAACCTGAGCCGCTTCGGCAACGACGTCAATGTCTGGACGCTGCACGCCTGGGTCTGGAAGCCGAACCCCACGCCCGACCTCGGCATCTTCGCGCCCTGGAACCCGCGGGTCAGCTGCTGATCGACCGGTGACGGGATCGGCCTCGGCACGAGCAGGCGAGGCCGATCCCGGGGTCGTAGAGGCGGGCGCGCGGTCCGCTCCGTGGGGCAACGGGTTCACCCACGAGCCGTTGGCGGTCACAATGCAGGCATGGCGGCGGCAGAGGCGGCGGGCGCCGCGCGCGACATCCTGCTCGAGCGGGAGGCGCCGCTTGCGACCTTCGCAAACGCCGCCATCGCGGAGCCTCCTGGGCGAGTGAGCGGCCTCCGGCTCTGCACACCGCGCTACGCTGGCCCGACGAGACCAGGAGGAGCGCGATGACCGAGCTTGCAGAGTCCCCCGTCGAGCGCGAGGAGTCGCTCACCCGCATCACGCACTGGATCGGCGGCAAGCGTGTCGCCGGCACGTCCGGCCGTACGGGCCCCGTCTACAACCCGTCCGTTGGCCGGCAGACCGGCGAGGTCGACCTGGCGTCGGTCGAGGAGATCGACGCCGCCGTCCAGACGGCGAAAGCGGCCTTCCCCGCCTGGCGCGCGATGTCGATCGCCAAGCGCGCGGAGCTGATGTTCCGGATCCGCGAGCTCGTGCACCAGCGGCGCGAGGAGGTCGCGCGCCATCTCGTCGCCGAGCACGGCAAGGTGCTCTCCGATGCCCTCGGCGAGGTCGCGCGCGGCCTCGAGGTGATCGAGTTCGCCTGCGGGATCCCGACCCTGATCAAGGGCGAGTTCACCGAGCAGGCCTCGACCGGGATCGACGTCTACTCGATCCGGCAGCCGCTCGGCGTCGTGGCCGGGATCACCCCGTTCAACTTCCCGGCGATGGTGCCCATGTGGATGTGGGCGCCGGCGCTGGCGTGCGGGAACACCTTCGTGCTGAAGCCGTCGGAGAAGGACCCGTCGGCATCGCTCTGGACCGCCGAGCTGCTGAAGGAGGCGGGAGTCCCCGACGGCGTCTTCAACGTCGTGCACGGCGACAAGGTCGCCGTCGACGCCCTGCTCGAGCATCCCGACGTGGCCGCGATCTCGTTCGTCGGCTCGACGCCGATCGCCCGCTACATCTACGAGACGGGCACGAAGCACGGCAAGCGCGTGCAGGCGCTCGGCGGAGCGAAGAACCACATGATCGTGCTCCCCGACGCGGACATCGAGATGGCCGCCGACGCGGCAGTGTCCGCCGCCTACGGCTCGGCAGGCGAGCGCTGCATGGCGATCTCGCAGGTCGTGGCGGTCGGCCACGCGGCCGACGACCTCGTCGCCGCGATCAAGACGCGGCTGCCGAAGATCAAGGTCGGCGACGGGCTCGACCCCTCCTCCGAGATGGGGCCGCTCGTCACCCGGGAGCACCGCGACAAGGTCGCCGGCTATCTCGAGGGCGCCAAGGAGCAGGGGGCGACCGTGGTCGCGGACGGGCGCGAGAGCGCACCCGACGGCGACGGGTTCTTCCTCGGCGTCTCGCTGCTCGACGACGTCACCCCCGAGATGGACGCCTACAAGGACGAGATCTTCGGGCCGGTCCTCGGCGTCACGCGCGTCGACACCTACGACGAGGCCGTCAAGCTCGTGAACGAGAACCCGTACGGGAACGGAACGGCGATCTTCACGCGCGACGGCGGTGTCGCCCGCCAGTTCCAGTTCGACGTCCAGGCCGGGATGGTCGGGATCAACGTGCCGATCCCGGTGCCCGTGGCCTACTACTCGTTCGGCGGCTGGAAGAACAGCCTCTTCGGCGACACGCACATCTACGGGCCGGAGGGAATCAACTTCTACACCCGCGGCAAGGTCGTCACCTCGCGCTGGCCCGACCCGGCCACGTCGAGCGTCGACCTGGGCTTCCCGCAGACGAGATGAGGCTCGTGGCGGTGGTCGCGGCGGTGGGCCTCGCGCTCGTCGCTGCGGCCGCCGCCGCGCCTGTCGCCGACCCGGTCCCGACGCGCGACTGCAGCACGCGCACCGAGCCGACCCGCGGGCTGCTGCGTTTCGTGAGCCCCGGCGACCTCGTCATCGGGCCCGTCTCGTTCAGCGGCCTGGGACTGGCAGGCTCGCCGTCGAGCATCGGCGGGCGCCGGGCCGACGGCACCTTCCTCCGCAAGAGCGCGGTGAAAGTGCTCTGGGGGCCGCCGGTCGACGTGCGGGTGGCGGGTGCCGACCGCGCCGCCGTGGCGCTCGAGTACGTGACCGGCCCGGGCGGGTGGCGGCAGACGCCGACCGTCCGCTTCGTGCAGTGCCCGCCCGGCAAGCCGATGTGGAACGGCCTGCGCTATCGGCGCGTGACCGGCTTCAGCGGCGGCTTCGCGCTGAAGCGGCGCGGCTGCTACACGCTCGAGGTCCAGGCGGAGGGACGTCGCGCCTACCGGCGCACGGTCTCGCTCGGCGGCGGCGCCTGCGAGTAACTCGACTCAGGCGGCGGCGGTCTCGGCGCGATTCGGCGCCAGGGCCTGGCCGAAGCGGGCGCGCGGTACGAACTCCCCGTAGCCCGGCTTGCCGACGAGCTCGCCGCCGTCGACGATCACCTCGCCGCGGAGCAGCACGGTGTCGACGTCACCGACGACCTCGGTGCCCTCGTAGAGGTTGTAGTCCGTCTTCGACATCTGACTGGCCGCCGTGATCGTCTTCGGCTTCTCGGGGTCGAAGACGACGATGTCGGCGTCGGCGCCGACCGCGATCGTCCCCTTGCGCGGGTAGAGGCCGAACAGCTTCGCCGGGTTCGTGCAGAGCAGCTCGACCATCCTGTTCAGCGAGATCCGCCCCTCGCGGACGCCGAAATGGTGGATCATCTGCAGCCGGTTCTCGAGCCCAGGCCCGCCGTTCGGGATCTTGGAGAAGTCGTCGCGGCCGAGCGACTTCTGCCCGTCCCAGAGGAACGCGCAATGGTCGGTCGAGATCGCCGAGAGCACGTCCGTCCGCACCGCGTTCCAGAGCACGTCCTGGTTCGACTTGTGCCGCGGCGGCGGCGTGTAGACGTACTTCGCGCCCTCGAAGTTCGGCCGCTCGAGGAAGGTCTCGTCGACGAAGAAGTACTGCGTGCAGGTCTCGCCGTGGACGTCCCAGCCCTTCTCGCGCGCGAGCGCGATCGGCTCGACGGACTCCTTGCAGGAGACGTGGACGACGTAGAGCGGGCAGCCGGCCACGCGCGCGAGCTGGATCGCCCGGTTCGTGGCCTCGCCCTCGGTCTCGGGCGGGCGCGTCCGCGCGTGCCAGACCGGATCGGTGTTGCCGGCGGCCAGCGCCTGCTTGACGAGCACGTCGATCGCGTCGCCGTTCTCGGCGTGCACCATCACGAGCGCACCCGTCTCGGCAGCAACCTCCATCGTCCTGAAGAGCGTCTCGTCGTCGACCATCAGGGCGCCCTTGTAGGCCATGAAGAGCTTGTAGGACGTGATCCCCTGGTCCGGCAGCGAGGCGAGCTCCTCGAGCGAGCCGCCGTCCTTCAGGTCGGTGACCGCCATGTGGTAGCCCATGTCGATCACCTGCTTGCCGTCGGCCTTCGCCTTCCACTCGTCCACGGCCGCGGCGAAGCTGCTGCCCTGCGGCTGGATGATGAAGTCGACGTGGCAGGTCGTCCCGCCGACGGCCGCGGCCGACTGGCCGGACTCGACGTCGTCGATCGTCGTCGTGCCGCCGAAGGGCATGTCGAGGTGCGTGTGCGGGTCGACCGCGCCCGGGAGGAGGTACTTCCCGGACGCGTCGATCGTGCGGTCGGCCGCCACGTCGAGCGACTCGGCGAGGAGGGAGACCCGCCCGTTCTCGACGAGGACGTCGGCGACGACGTCGTCGGCGGCCGTGACGACACGGCCTCCCTTGATCAGAACGGACATGCGGGTCTCCCTTCCTCTGCCGGATGCGCTCGGTCTACTTGCCGCCTGCCGTCACCGTGACGACGGGCTTCTTCCACTTGAGGCCGTTGACGTCGAAGCCCTGCTTCTTCAGCGTCGCGACGGCGGCCTTCGCCAGGTCGACGCGGTAGGCGCCCGACGGGGCCTTCGAGACGACCTTGAACTGCTGCGAGATCTTCGACGTCCGGGCGTAGTCGATCGGGTTCATCACGCCGATGCTCTTCGGCGCGGGCCAGATCAGGGCGTTGATCTCGTTCATCTGCCAGCGCTGGTGCCCGCCAGGAAGGATGGGCGAGTTCTTGAGCACGATGTTCGTGCACTCCTTCAGGTGCGAGCGGCAGTAGATCCAGCCCTTGAACGAGGCAGCCAGGAACTTCTTCGCGGTCGCCTGGTTCTTCGCGTCCTTGATCCAGGCACCGCGGACGAAGATCCCGTCCTCGAGCATCGCCGTGCCCGCGCCCTTCGAGGCGTCCTGCATCTTGATCACGTTCAGGTCGGAGAGCTTGTAGAGCCCGCCCGTGGACGGGTTCTTCGTCTCCAGCACCTGCGCGAGCTCGTTGTAGGTCATCGCCGAGGCCGCGTCGATCTTCCGCTGCAGGAAGAGATCCATCGTGAACGGCTGCTGCACGATCTTGACGTCCTTGTTCTTCGTCGGGTCCATCCCGTTCTTGACGAGCGCGGCGAAGAGCTCGAACTCGTTGCCGAACAGCCAGTTGCCGACCTTCTTGCCACGCATCTTCGCGATCGTGTCGATCCCGCTGTCCTTCCACGTGATCTCGGTCATGCCGGACCGCGTGAAGACCTGCGCGATGTTGACGAGGTCTGCACCCTTGTCACGCGAGGCGAGCAGGCTCGGCAGCCAGTCGAGGCCGAACTCCGCCTGGCTCGATGCCACGACCTGCTCCGGCACGATGTCCGGCCCGCCGACCTTGATGTTCACGTCCAGGCCGGCCTTCGAGTAGTACCCCTTCGCCTTGGCGACGTAGTAGCCCGCGAACTGCGACTGCGTCACCCACTTCAACTGCAGCGTGATCTTCGTCGCCGCAGCCGCCCGCGTCGACGTGCCGCTGCTCGTGCTCGCGCCGGCGAGGCCGGCGAACGCCAGCACGCCGAGCACGGCGGTCACCGCCGCGGCGATGATCCATCTGCGTCCCTTCACGTGATGCCCTCCTTGGTTCGTCGGATGTCCCGTCGTTCTCACACCTGCGCCCCCCGCGCAGATGGGTGCCCTCTCATCGCGATCCGCTCCACGAGCGCGATCACGAGGTAGAAGCTCATGCCGAGAATCGCCGCGACCAGGATCGCCGCCCAGGCGGTCTCGAAGTTGAAGAGCGAGGCGGCGCTCTTGATCTGGATCCCGAGCGACGTGAGCGAGCCGCCGAAGTACTCGCCGACGATAGCGCCGATCATCGCGAGCACGCTCGCCACCTTCAGCGCCGCGAACACATAGGGAAGCGCGTTCGGGATCCTCACCCGCCGGAAGATGTCGATCTCTCCGGCCGCGTAGGAGTGCATCAGCTCGATCGCTGCAGGGTTGACCGACGTCAGCCCGCGCAGTGTGTTCACGAGCACCGGGAAGAAGCAGAGCACCGCGGCGATCGCGATCTTCGAGCCCTTGTCGATCCCGAACCACGCGTTCGCGATCGGGGCGAACGCGATGATCGGGACGGCGTTGGCGGCGATGAAGTACGGCATCAGCGCGGTGCCGAAGATGCGGTAGCGGGCGAGCACGAGCGCTGCGAGCACGGCCGCGGTCGAGCCGAAGAGGAAGCCCCAGACCGCCTCGGAGAAGGTGTAGAGGCCCGCGTCCCAGAGCACCTCGCGCTGGTCCCAGAAGGCCGTCCAGATCTCGGTCGGCCGCGGGAGCAGGAATCGCTGCACGTCGAAGATGTTGATCGCCTGCTGCCAGACGACCAGGACGAGGACGCCGACGAGCAGCGCGGGCACCCACTCACGTAGCTGCCGGACGATCCTCACGCGACTTCCTCGGCTGCGGCGGGCGCCCGCCCACGCAGGAGCTCGCGAACCTCCGTGACGAGCTCGAAGTAGCGCGGCTCCTCGCGCGTGTCCGCCGTCCGCGGCTGCGGCAGGTCGATCGGGACGAGGCCGGCGACGCGCCCCGGCCGCGCCGACATCACCACCACGCGCGTCGACAGGAACACGGCCTCGCCGATCGAGTGCGTCACGAACACGATCGTGGAGCCGCTCGCCTCCCAGATCCGCAACAGCTCGAGGTTCAGCCGCTCGCGGGTCATCTCGTCGAGGGCGCCGAAGGGCTCGTCCATCAGGAGGAGCTTCGGGTCGAAGGAGAGCGCCCGGGCGATCGCGACCCGCATCTGCATCCCGCCCGACAGCTGCCACGGGTGGTGACCCTCGAAGCCGCCGAGCTCGACGAGGTCGACCATCTCCTTCACCCGCTCGGCCCGGCGCCGGCGGCTCCAGCCGGAGAGCTCGAGCGGCAGCGCGATGTTCTTCGCCACGGTCCGCCAGTCGTAGAGGACGGCATCCTGGAAGACCATGCCGTAGTCACGGTCGAGCCGGGCCTGGTGCGCGGACTTGCCGCCGACGAGCACCGCGCCGGTGCTCGGCCGGATCAGGTCGCCGATCACGCGGAGCAGCGTCGACTTGCCGCAGCCCGAGGGGCCGATCAACGAGATGAACTCGCCCGGCAGCAGCTCGAGATCGATGTCCTGGAGCGCCGTCGTGCCGCCGCTGGCGAAGGTCTTCGAGACGCCCTCGATGCGAACGGCCGCCGCACGATCGCTCACGCGACGTTCTCCGGCGCCGAACGGACGACGAGCCGCTCGGCCAGCACGACAAGACCGAAGAAGGCGATCCCCAGCCCGGCGGCGACGATGTTCGTGGCCCAGAGGGCCGTCGGGTCGAGCACGTAGTACTGGTTGAAGTTGAGGATCGCGCCTCCGAGGCCGTCCTGGATCGAGGATGGGAGCTCGCCGATGATCGCACCGACGACGCTCGCCGTCGCGGAGACCTTCAGCGCCGCGAAGATGTACGGCAGCGAGGCCGGGAACTTCACCTTCCACAACGTCCGCCACGAGCCGGCCGCGTACGAGCGCATCAGCTCGAGCGCGCGCGGCTGCGCCGAGTCGAGGCCGCGGATCGTGTTGATCGCGACCGGGAAGAAGGTGAGGAAGGCCGAGATCAGGCCGACGCGCAGCCACACGGGCAGGCCGATGCTGCCACCCCAGATCACGACCATCGGCGCGATCGCGAGGATCGGGATCGTCTGCGAGACGACCACGTACGGCAGGAAGCCGCGGCGGAGCATCCGGGACAGATGGAGGACGACGCCGATCGTGAAGCCGAAGACGGCGCCCATGATGAAGCCGGCCAGCGCCTCGCGCATCGTGAACGCCGCCTTGTCGAGCAGGTCCCGGATCAGCGCCGGCTGGCCGGCCGCCGTGGGCAGGAAGAGGCGATGGACGATGTCGTGCATATGCGGCATCGTCAGGTCGTCGACGACGAACGGGTGCGTCCAGCCGGTGGTGATCCAGATCCAGCGGTAGAGCTCCCAGAGGATCCACAGCGCGCCCAGCACCGCCGCCGTCAGGAGGAGTCGTCTCGCCAGCGCGACGGGCCGTTCGGGCCGGGTCCGCGCGGGCTCGATCGCCACCGCCTCAGCGTGCGCCACCGCCAATCTCTACCACGCCGAACCTGACTTTGAAAAGGGGAGGCGTCGCGGGATAGGCTCGCGCCCGTGCCACTCGACCCGAGCCGCACCGTCGCCGAGCTGCAGGAGCTGCGCGAGCTGACGGGCGACGCAGACGGCGCCCAGCGCGTGGCGTGGACACAGACCTGGGCCGAGGCGCGACGCTGGCTGGCGACGAAGCTCGAGGGGCTGCCGGTCGCGCACGAGGTCGACGAGGCGGGGAACGACTGGTGGACGCTGCGGGGCGAGTCGGAGCGCGCGGTACTGATCGGCGGCCACATCGACTCGGTCCCGAACGGCGGCTGGCTCGACGGCGCGCTCAACGTGGCTGCCGGGGTCGAGGTCTTGCGGCGGCTCGCCGGGGAGGGCACGCCGCCGGTCACGATCCGGCTCGTCAACTGGGCGGACGAGGAGGGCGCGCGCTTCGGCCGCTCGCTCTTCGGCTCCTCGGCCGCCGCAGGGTCGATGGCCGACCAGGACGAGCTGCGTCAGCTCGTCGACCGGGACGGGATCTCCCTCCCGGACGCCCTGCGCGAGCACGGCGTCGAGCTCGACGCGGCTCTCGACGCGCGGCGCCAGCTCGAGGGCGCCGCGGCCTACCTCGAGCTCCATATCGAGCAGGGGCCCGTGCTTGAGGCGATGGAGCTCCCGCTCGGAGCCGTGCTCGGCACCTTCGGCGTCGAGCGCCACCGGATCACCTGGCGCGGCCAGGCGGCGCACGCGGGCTCGACGCCGATGGAGCAGCGCCGCGACGCACTCGCCGGCGCGGCGAAGCTCGCGCTCGACCTCCGCCGGATCGCACGGGAGACCGGCGACGGGGCGGTGTGCACGAGCGGCGGCGTCGTCTGCCGGCCGGGCATCGTCACGTCGGTCGTCGAGACCGCGGAGCAGCTGCTCGACCAGCGGCATCTGGACGCCGGCAAGCTCGCCTCGATGCTCGAGGCGGCACAGGACGCGTCGCGCCGCTTCGCCGAGGAGGAGCGGATCGACGTCGAGTGGGAGCGGATCTGGCAGATCGAGCCGATCCTCTTCGACGAGACGCTCGTCGGCTTCGCCGAGGAGGCCGTCACCGAGGTGGCGGGGACGTCCCACCGGCTGCCGTCGGGGCCGTTGCACGACGCGGCCGAGGTCGCCCGCGCAGGCGTGCCGACGGTGATGCTGTTTGTCCAGAGCCTGCGCGGGCTCTCGCACACGAAGCTCGAGGACACGAAGCCCGAGCATCTGGAGCTGTCGGTCGCGGCGCTCGACCGGCTCGCCTCGAAGACGATCGCCTGGGTTGCCGGCGGCTGAGGCCGCGTCAGCGGGCGTGCTCGAGCCGGTCGAGCGGCGACGGCTCGCCGCGGGCTCGCCGCCGAGCCGCTGCGAGTCGCTCCGCCCCGATCACCGCCACCAGCACGGCCACGAGCAAGGCCGCGACCACAAGAGCGGGCACGACGGTCCCGACGGCCGCGACGGCGAGGCACGCCAACGCGCCCAGGGATCGTTTCCACGAGAGCGAGCCCGCCATGCGCAGCCGGAAGAGCACATGCCCGAGCAGGTAGAGGGCGGGGCCGGCGACGACGACGAGCAGCTCTGGCGTCGGCAGCTCTTCGGTCGCGTGAGCGATCACGAGCTCGTCGCCGACCGCGCTGAGGATCACGCCGGCGACCAGAACGGCGTGCAGGTACGTGTAGCCGTCGCGGGCGAGCCTCGTCGTGTCCGGCGCCTGCGCGAGCCGCCGTTCGGCGATCCGGGCCACGTAGTCGAAGTAGAGCCACCAGAGCGCCGCCGTCGAGGCGAACGCGAGCCCGAAGGCCGTCAGAATCGCGAGGTCGAGGTCGAGCTCGGCCGTGGTCGCGCCGGTGAGCACGATCGACTCGCCGAGCGCGATGATCATGAAGAGCTCGAACCGCTCGGCGAAGTGCGCCGACTCCACCTCCCACGCCGCGTGCGTCAACCGCCGCAGCCCTGGGACCCAGTAGACGACAGACGGCGCCGCGTAGTCGATCCCGAGAGCTACGAGCCAGAGGAGCGGCCTGGCGGTGCCGTCGACGAGTGCGCCCGCCAACCAGAAGACGCCCGCGGCGATGAACCAGACCAGGATGCGCACCGCACGCTCACGCTCGAGCGAGCCACGCTCGGCCGTGACGAAGGCGAGAAAGGCGTGCCGGCCGACCTGGATCGCGACGTAGGAGCCGGCGAAGAGCAGCGCGCGTTCGCCGAAAGCGTCCGGGATCGCGACGGCCAAGAGCAGTGTCAGGAGCATGATCGCGATCAGGAGAAGGCGGACGACCAGCGAGGCTGGATCGAGCTCGTTCGTGACCCACGTGGTGTAGTTCCACGCCCACCAGACGACGAGCAGGGCGAGCGCGGCATGCCCGGCGCCGCGCCAGCTCACGTCCTCGAGGAGCAGATGCGAGACCTGCGTCACGGCGAAGACGAAGACGAGGTCGTAGAAGAGCTCGAGGCTCGTGGCCCGCTGCTCGATGCCGGTGTCGGTGCGGCGCGCGAATCGGGTCACGGCGACACGAGCGTAGAGCCTGGGCGGGTCGTGGGGCCGCACGGGTGAGCGGCCGCAGGACAGTCGTGGCGGGGATCGCGCTCGGCGCGGCGACGACCTGGAACATCTCGAGCGTCGGCGCGGCCGCCGACCCGCTCGGCGAGGCCTACGGCGTCTCGCTCGCTGCGATCGGGCTGCTCACGACCGCGCTGTTCGCCACCCACCTTGCAGCCCAGCTGCCGTCCGGGCACGCGAGCGACCGCTTCGGCGCGCGACGGGTCGGGCTCGCCGCCCTCGCCTTCGTCGCGGCCGGGAACGCTCTCGCGCTCCTCGCGGACGCGTACGGGCTGGGTGTCGTGGCCAGGGTCGTAGCGGGAATCGGCACTGGCAGCGGCTTCGTCGCCGGGCTCGACCTCGTCCGCGCCGGCGGCGGCAGCCCGACGGCGCAGGGCCTCTACGGCGGCGGCACGATGGCCGGCGGCGGGCTCGCGATCGCGGTCGTCCCGCTGCTCGACGCGTCGCTCGGCTGGCGCGCGCCGTACTGGACGGGCCTCGCGCTCGCACTGGCCTGTGTCCCGATCGTGCTCGGCGCGAGCCGCGACAGCAGGGGAGGACACGCGGCCGAGCAGGCGAGCGTCGTCGGCGACCGTCGGCTGCTCCCGCTCGGACTCGTCCAGGCGGCGACGTTCGGCCTCGGCGTCGTCGCCGGGAACTGGGTCGTGACGCTGCTCGAGCGGCAGGGCGTCGAGCGGGCGGCCGCCGGGCTCGCCGGCAGCCTCGTCCTCTTCGCCGGGATCGTGACGCGCCCGGGCGGCGGGGTGCTCGCCCGCCGCCGGCCGGAGCTCGTCCGACGGGTCGTCGCCGGCTGTCTCGTGGTCGCGGCCGTCGGCGCCGCCCTGCTCGCGGTCACCGGGCCGCTTGGGCTGAGCGTGCTCGGCTCAGCGCTCCTGGGGCTCGCCGTCGGGACCCCGTTCGCCGCCGTGATGGGAGCGGCGCAGCGCCTCCGGCCCGACGCCCCGGCGGCCGCGGTCGGGCTCGTCAACGGCGTCGCCGTGACGACGATCCTGGTCGGCACGCCGCTCGCCGGGCTCGCGTTCGCGCTCCCCGGCGACGGCCGCCTCGCCTTCGCGGCAATCGCGGCGCTGATCGCCCTCGCGCTCGTGCCGCTCGCCCGGGCAGAGCTCTAGTGCGAGAATCGAACGGTTCCCACGCGCTTCAGAGGAGGCCTCGGATGCTCAGCTTCGGCGTCACCGTCCTGCCCGATCCGCCCTATCAGCGCCTGATCGAGCTGATGCAGCTGGCCGAGAGCCACGGCTTCGAGTACGGCTGGACCTACGACTCTCACGTGCTCTGGCAGGAGTCGATGCCCGTGATGGCGCTCGTCGCCGACCGGACGTCGAAGATCAAGCTCGGCCACATGGTCACGAACCCGGCCACGCGTGACCCGACGGTGCTCGCGAGCGCGTACGCCACGCTGCACGACATCTCGAACGGGCGCATGGTGATGGGCGTCGGCCGCGGCGACTCCGCCGTCCGCTACGTCGGCCGCAAGCCGATGAAGGTGGCCGACTTCGAGGAGGCGCTGATCCTCGTCAAGCCCTTCATGAACGGCGAAGAGGTGCGCTGGAACGACAAGGACCTCCAGCTCAAGTGGGTGCGGCCGGAGCTGCCGGAGATCGAGATGCACGTGGCCGGCTACGGGCCGAAGGCGCTCGCCGTCGCGGGCCGCCAGGGCGACGGCGTGATCATCCAGCTCGCCGACCCGGACATCATCCAGTGGATCATGGACACGGCCCGGGCGGCCGCGGCCGAGGCGGGACGCGACCCGGCTGCGCTCAAGTGCATCGTCAGCGCGCCGAGCCACATCTCGGACGACCTCGCGACGGCGCGCGACCAGGTGCGCTGGTTCCCGGCGATGGTCTCGAACCACGTCCAGGACCTGATCGACCGCTACGGCGCCGACGGCTCGGTGGTGCCGAAGGTGCTCACCGAGTACGTCGAGGCGCGCAAGTTCTACGACTACAACGAGCACTCGCGGGTCGGCGCGAAGCACGGCGAGTTCGTCACGGACGAGATCTGCGACCGCTTCTGCGTGCTCGGCACGCCCGAGCAGGCGACGGCGAAGCTGAAGGAGCTCGAGGGGATCGGCGTCGACCAGTTCAACGTCTACCTGATGACCGAGGGCCAGGAGGAGACGCTCGCCACCTACGGCGAGCAGATCATCCCGGGCTTCGCCTCGGTCGCCGCGTGAGCTCGGCGGAGAGCGCGGCAGCCTGGTCGGAGGTTGCCTCCGGCTGGGAACGGCGCGACGCGTGGGTCTCGCTCGGCTCCCGCCCGGTGACCGAGCGCCTGCTCGAGCGCCTCGACCCGCAGCCCGGGTGGGAGGTACTCGAGATCGGCGGCGGGCTCGGCGAGGTCGGCCGCCGCGTCGCCGAGCTGGTCGGCCCCGATGGCCGCGTGCTGATCAGCGACCAGTCGGAGGCAATGGTCGAGACCGCCGCACGGCTGAGCAAGGGACTCGACAACGTGGCGCTCCAGGTCGTCGACGCCCAGGAGATGCCGCTCGAGTCGGAGTCCTTCGACGGCGCCGTCTCGCGCTACTCGTACATGCTGATGCCCGACCCCGCGGCAGCGCTCGCCGAGACCTGCCGGGTGCTGCGACCGGGAGGCCGGCTGGCGTTCGCGGTGTGGGCGTCGGCACCCGACAACCCGTGGGGCTCGACGATCGGGCGCGCGATGGTCGAGCTCGGCCTCGTCGAGCCGCCCGAGCCCGACGCCCCCGGGCCGTTCCGGCTGGCCGACCCGGAGCGGGTTCGCGGCCTCGTCGTCGGCGCCGGCTTCGCCGAGCCCCAGGTCGACGACGTCGAGATCGCGATGCGGTACGCGTCGTTCGACGAGTACTGGGCGGTGACGCAGGATCTCGCGATGTCTTTGCGCGACGTGCTCGCGCGCAGCTCGGCGGCCGAGGCGGACGAGCTCCGCACCAGCGTGCGGAGCTCGCTCAGCCGGTACGAGGGCGACGACGGCCTCGCGATTCCGGGCCTGGCCCGGGTCGTCTCGACCGCCCGGCCCTGATCAGCCCCAGCGCAGCCCGTGGCGCTCGACGAGCTCGGGGATCGAGTCGAGGTCCATCGTCAGGCCGTACTCCGCCTGGACGGCCGCGAGCTCGGCGAAGCGCGGCTCCTCGACGTTCGGCGGCAGCAGGGGCGCGATCTCGGCGAAATACGCCTCGAAGCCCGCAGGCGAGATCAGCTCGAGCACGCGCGCCGGCTCGTCGCCCGCGTTCCAGAAGGCGTGCGGGATCCCGCGCGGCTTGACCACGAGCTCGCCGGGGCCTGCAACGCGCTCCTCGTCGCCGATCCGCACGCCGACGAGCCCCTCGAGCACGAACGTGTACTCGTCCTCGTGCTCGTGGACATGCAGCGGCGCGGCGAGCGCCCGGGGCGCGATCGGGTGCTCGACGAGCCCGAAGCGGCCCTCGGTCTCGGCGCTCTCGATCAGGTACCGGGCGCCGAAGCCGCCCCAGGCCACCGTCCTTCCTTCCGTCGGGCCGATCACCGTCATGCTCATCTCGCTCTCCTTTTCGGTTGACATGGCGTATGCTGAACTATGCTGTACGCTATGTCAAGCGAAATGGCGAGGACGTACGAGAAACGTGTGCGCGCGACAGCGGAGCAGGAGACGCGGCAGCGAATCACCGAGGCCGCGGTCGCGCTCCACTCGACCGTCGGGCCGGCGCGGACGACGATCGCCGAGATCGCCCGCCGGGCCGGCGTCTCCCGCGTCACGGTCTACAACCACTTCCCGGACGACGCCGCGCTCATCGCTGCCTGCTCGTCGCACTGGATCGCGCAGCATCCGCGGCCCGACGCGGCGGCCTGGGCCGCAATCCCCGACGAGAGCGAGCGGCTGCTGACGGCCCTCGCCGAGCTCTACCGCTGGTACGAGGCGAACGAGACCATGCTCGCGAACTCCGAGCGCGACGCCGCCCTCGTGCCGGCGCTGGCCGACCTGCGGGCGCGGAACACCGAGCCGGCGCTCGCCGCGATGGTCGACCTGCTCGCACCGGGCGCGGACGAGGACCGCCGCGCTGTCGTCGCGGTGGCGCTCGAGCTCCGCACGTGGCAGACGCTGGCCCGACGCGGGCTCTCGAGCGAGCACGCCGCCCGTCTGATGGCCCGGGTCGCGGGCGGCTAGAGGATCCGCGCGCCGAACGCGCTCGTGACCAGCTCGACGGCGAGGCTCGCCGTCTTGTTCTCGTGGTCGAGCACCGGGTTGACCTCGACGACCTCGAGCGAGCCGGCGAGGCCGGACTCGGCGACGAGCTCCAGCGCCAGGTGGGCCTCGCGGTAGGTCAGGCCGCCCTGCACCGGCGTCCCGACGCCCGGGGCGATCACCGGGTCGAGGGCGTCCATGTCGAGCGAGACGTGGACGAAGCCCGGGCCCGCGACGCGCTCGAGCGCGCGCTGCACGGCCTGCTCGATCCCGATCCGGTCGATCTCCGTCATCGTCAGGACGGTGACGTCGCTGCGGCGGAGGAACTCGCGCTCGGCCACGTCGAACGAGCGGGCGCCGAGGATCGCGACCCGGGAGGGATCGACGGCCGGGATCGGCCACTCGTCGATCGCGAAGCGGTCGCCGGCGAAGCCCATCGAAGCCGCGAGCGGCATTCCGTGCACGTTGCCGGTCGGGCTCGAGTCGGGCGTGTTCAGGTCGCCGTGGGCGTCGATCCAGAGGACGCCGCCCTGACCGCGCGCGGCCGCGAGCCCGCCGAGCGTGCCGAGCGCGACCGAGTGGTCGCCGCCGAGGACGAGCGGCGTCGCGCCGGCGGCGACCGCCTCGCCGACCCGAGCCGCGATCTGCACGCAGCTCTTGAGGATCTGGGGCAGGTAGCGCGCCTGTTCGTCCTCGAGTGCTGTCGCCTCAGCCACCGCGGTGCCGACGTTGCCCGAGTCCTCGACGGTGAAGCCGATACCGGTGAGCCGCTCCTCGAGCCCGGCATACCGGATCGCCGACGGCCCCATGTCGACTCCCCGGCGTCCCTGGCCGAGGTCGAGAGCCGCGCCGATGACCGCGATCGTCCTGCCGTTCACCGCGCGGGAGCCTACCCGCGGCGCCCGTCGGCGCGGACCGGCCGCCAGCTGTCGAAGAGCGCCTGCACCGCGCCGCGACTCTCGGCGCGCGAGAGGACGTACAGCCGGTCGTGGGCCTCGATCCGGGTGCTGCCACGCGGGAGCACC
This sequence comes from uncultured Gaiellaceae bacterium, assembly GCA_963808915.1. Classification (GTDB taxonomy): domain Bacteria; phylum Actinomycetota; class Thermoleophilia; order Gaiellales; family Gaiellaceae; genus CAVTBT01. The sequence continues at coordinate 772,016 of CAWEHJ010000004.1, forward strand.
GACTGCTCGTCGCGCACGATCACGGCTACGAGCGAGTCGCGCGGCAGCGCGAGGTCACGGACGTATGTGCCCGCGACCGCGGCATCGGGGGCGACGAGGAACTGGAGCAGGTCTGAGCCGAGCTCTCGCACGGCCGCGATCTCGAGCGGCGGCCGGTACACGGGTCGCGCCTTCGTCGTCAGACCGAGCCGCCGCGCAACCCACTCGAGCGTCGTCCCCTGCACGAGCGTCGAGACGAGCACGACGAAGAAGACGGCGTCGAAGATCGTGCTGCTCTCGGGCACGCCCGCCGCCTGCGGGAAGGTCGCGAGCACGATCGGCACCGCGCCGCGCAGCCCGGCCCAGCCGAGCAGCGTCCGCTCGTGGACCGAGAAGCCCTGGAAGGCGGTCGAGGTCCAGACGGCGAGAGGCCGCGCGACGAAGACGACGATCGCGGCGAGCGCGAGCCCCGAGAGCACGACCTCGGGCAGCCGGCTCGGGAACACGTACAGGCCGAGCAGCACGAACAGTCCGATCTGCACCAGGAAAGCCGCGCCCTGGTGGAACGCGACCAGCTCGCGCCGGAGCGGCATCGCCGCATTCCCCACCCAGAGGCCGACGATGTAGACCGCGAGGAAGCCGCTGCCGCCGATCACGTCGGCGGCACCGAAGCCGAGCGCCGCGACGGCAAGCGAAGCGACCGGAGCGAACGGCGCGAGCGACGCCGGCAGCCGCGTCAGCACCCAGGCCGCGAGCACCCCGACTGCCAGCCCGACAACGAGGCCGAGGCCGAGCTGCCTGACGACGAGGAAGGCGACGTCGGCGGCGCGGAAGCTCGGATCCTGCAGCCACTCGATCAGCCCGATCGTCAGCGCCACGGCGGCAGGATCGTTCAGGCCCGACTCAGCCTCGAGCACGCGAGAGAGCCGGCGCCGCAGCGTCGTGAAGCGCAGGGTGGCGAAGACGGCGGCCGCATCCGTCGACGCCACCACGGCACCGAGCACGAACGACGTCGGCCACGAGAGGTCGAAGACCCAGTAGGCGGCAACCCCGGTGACGGCCGCGGAGACGGCCACCCCGACGGTCCCGAGCAGCGCCGCCGAGAGCAACACCGGCCGGATCGCGCGCCACGGCGTGGTCAACCCGCCCTCGTAGAGGATCACCGCAAGCCCGATCACACCGAGTGTCTTCGCGACATGCGGGTCGTCGAACTCGATCCCGCCAAGCCCGTCCGACCCGAGCAGCATTCCGAGCCCGAGGAAGCCGATCAGCACCGGAACACCGAGTCGTGCGGCAGTGAAGGCCGCGACGACGGCGCCTGCGAGCACCGCACCCACGAGGAGCATCAGGGTCCCGGGTTCCAGAGGGCGGCCTCCCAGCAGTCGCGTGTCCCGGGGCGGGTTCCCGGATGGGCATTATCGCCGGATCCGGGAAAGGGCCGCGCAGGGGATCGTCTACACTCCTGCCCGCGGCGAGGTAGCTCAGTTGGTAGAGCACTCGGCTGAAAACCGGGGTGTCGCCGGTTCGAGTCCGGCCCTCGCCACTCGTTCGCGCGCGCGATCCGTCCGCCGCGTAACTCAAGGTTCCTCCCGACGATCCATCCCCCGGGAGGCAGGCCGATGACCGACTACGCGCCGAACCTCGAGCAGGGGTCCCTGCTCGACCGGCATTTCAAGTTCGCCCAGCATGGCACGACGCTGGCGCGGGACACGATGGCCGGCGTGACGACCTTCGTCGTCATGTCGTACATCATCTTCGTCAACCCGCAGATCCTCAGCTTCGCCGGAATCGAGGGACTGCAGGACCGCGGGCTGCCCTTCGACGCGGTGCTCGCCGCGACCTGCCTGGTCGCGGGCGTGATGACGATGGTGATGGGGCTCTACACGAACCGGGCCTACGCGATCGCGCCGGGCCTCGGGCTGAACGCGGTCGTTGCGTTCAACCTCGTCGCGAACGAGGGGCTCTCGTTCCCGGCCGCGATGGGCCTGATCGTCGTCGAGGGCATCGCGGTGACGATCCTCGTCCTCACCGGCCTGCGCGAGCAGATCATGCACGCGATCCCGCTCGACCTGAAGAAGGCGATCGCGATCGGGATCGGCTTCTTCATCGCGTTCATCGGGCTCTACAACTCGGGGATCATCGTCCGGGGCGAGGGCACGCCGGTGACACTCGGCCACCTGACCACGTGGCCGATCTTCTGCGCGATCTTCGGGCTCGTCGTGACGATCGCGCTCCGCGCCCGCGGCGTGCGCGGCGACCTGCTGATCGGGATCGTGCTCACGACCGTGGTCGCGACGGTGATCAACGAGATCGGCGACAACGACGTCGGCTTCCGCGCCGGGGCGAGTTGGCCCGGCGACGTCTACGACAACCCGAACCTGTCGTTGCTCGGGAACTTCAACTTCGACGCGTTCAGCCAGCTCGCATTCATCTCGGCGTGCGTCTGGGCGTTCTCACTCTTCCTCGCCGACTTCTTCGACACGATGGGCACGCTGATCGGGGTCGGCAAGCCGGCCGGGTACCTGAACGAGCAGGGCGAGCTGCCCGAGATCCGCAAGCCGCTGCTGGTCGACTCGCTCGCGGCAGTTGCGGGCGGGGCGGCCTCGACCTCGTCGGCGACGACATACATCGAGTCGGCCTCGGGCGTCGGTGTCGGCGGCCGGACGGGCTGGGTGGCGGTCGTCTGCGGCTTCCTCTTCCTCCCGTTCATGTTCTTCGCCCCGATCATCGGCATGGTGCCGCCCGAAGCGACCGCGGCGGCGCTCGTCGTGGTCGGCTTCCTGATGATCTCGGTGCTGACGGAGATCGAGGAGGAAGCCGAGCCGCTGGAGGACGGCGGCACGCGCACGACGCGCAAGCTCGCCGGAATCGACTTCAGCGACCTCGGGATCGGGCTTCCGGCGGCGCTGACGATCATGGTGATGCCGTTCACGTACTCGATCACGAACGGGATCGGCTTCGGTTTCATCGCCTATGTCGTGATCCGCGCGGCGCAGGGACGCTGGAGGGACGTCCACCCGTTCATGTGGATCGCGAGCGCGGCATTCGCGCTCTACTTCCTCGTGCCGCTGCTGCAGGACACCTTCGACTGGATCTAGCTGACGCGCGGCCGTGCACCGGCCCGGACGAAAAGAGACGTCCGGGCCGGTGCTACCGCGCCGCGAACGTCTCGATGAGACCGACCCTAGCGCACCGGTCAGGGGGTCGCAATCCGGATCCGGACGCTCTGCCCCTGCGAGGCGTGGAGCAGCTGGGCGGCGTTGCCGTTGCTGATCGCGATCGACATGTTCCGGTAGCTGTCCTCGTAGAGGATGATGTCGCCTGCACGCGCGTCGGCGAACGTCCGCGCCGCCACGGCGTAGTAGCGCTCGCCGGTGAGCTCTAGCTCGACCTGCGTGCCGGGCACGATCCCTGCGCCCTCGGCCGCCTCACGCGTGAGGTTGAGCGCGATGTTGCCGAAGCTGTCGACGTAGAGCGCCGTCACATCCAGTCTCGACTCGCCGATCCGGGGCTCGGGTAGGTCGAGCCGGACGAGCGCGTCCGGGTCGAGCGGCGGGCCGAGCTGCTCGATCCCGACGCCCGTGGCCAGATGCGCGGCCGCAGGCGCGAAGAGGTCCCGGCCGTGGAACGTGCGCGAGACGCTCTCGAGCGCGTACTCCGGATTGGCGAGCTCGTGCGCCGCCGCGATGCCCGCGCGCTCCGCAGCGGGCACGAGCAGACCGTTGTCGGGGCCGACGTAGTGTCGGCCCTCGGCGTCTTGCAGCACTACCGGCCGGCGGCCTCCGCCGACGCCCGGGTCGACGACGGCGAGGTGCACGCCCACGGGCATGTACCTGATCGTGTTGGCCAGGACGAGGGCGCCCTGGAGCACCGCCTGCGCCGGGATGCCGTGCGTGATGTCGATGATCTGGGCCTCCGGCGCGATCCGCTTGATCACGCCGTGGCAAGTTCCGACGAAATCGTCCTGGAGGCCGAAGTCGCTGAGGAAGGTGACGAACACGCGCGGAGGCTAACGCGCTGCGCGCAGGACGGCAGCGACGAGCGCCTCGGCGTCCGGTGACTCGGCCTCCGCTGCGACGTCAAGGCCGGCTTCGGTGGCCGCGCGCGTCGTCTCGGCGCCGATCGAGACGGCCGGCGTGTTCCGCTGGAGCGAGGCGAACGCGCGGGCCGCCGACGGCGAGGCCAGCACGACGAAGTCGGCGGCCGGAACGGAGTCGGGAGCCTGCTCGACGGCGCGGTAGAGCGCGACGAAGTCGGCGCCGAGCTCGTCGACGAGCAGTCGCCGAGCCCCTTCGGCAGCGGCGAGCAGCACCGAGCCGGCAGGGCGCGGGAGCTCGGCGAGCAGCCCTTCCTGGCTCGAGAGGGCAGGCACGAGGTCGACGTCCGCGCCCCAGGCCGCCGCGGTCGCCGGCCCGATTGCGGCCAGCCGGCGCGGCCTGCCCTTCATCCGGTCGCGGAGGAGCCGTGCACCCGTGGCACTCGTGACCACGACCCAGTCGTAGCCGCCGACGTCGACGAAGCCGGTCTCGAGCGGCTCGACCGCCACGAGCGGCTCGACCACGACCTCGAACCCCGCCTCGCGCAGCAGTAGGGCGAGCGGCTCGTTGCGCCCTTCAGGGCGCGTGAGGAGGACTGTCAGCGGCACGGCGGGCCTCCGCCCACCCGCCACCCCCCACCCACCCACGGGGCGTGAAACGGTAGCTCCGCCGGGCGCACGCGGGGGTGCCGACTCTGTGCCGATCCCGTCATGCCGGCCGGTCGGCCGACTCCGATGGCGCGGGGTCGGTCGCCGGCCTGGCAGCCGATCGGGCCTGCATGAACGCGACGAGCTCCCGAGCCAGCGCCTCCGGGTCGAGGCCGCTCCGGCGCTCGACCCACGCCCCGTCCTCGTCGGCGATCAGAGCCGTCAGCGTCCGCCCGTCGTGATGCGCCGCGACCGGCGCGAGACAGCCGCCCCCGATCAACGCCGTGCAGGCCCGCTCGGCCTCGACGCGTCGGCGCGTCTCACCGTCGTCCGCGGCGGCGGCGAGCTCCTCCTCGCCGGCCCGAACCTGGAGCGCGAGCGCGCCCTGCCCCGCCTCCGGCATCATCTGCTCGGGATCGAGCCGGAGCCCGATCTCGGCGGAGAGGCCGAGCCTGTCGAGCCCGCAGGCGGCGAGCATGACGGCGTCGAGGCCGCGCTCGCTCCGCTTCCGAAGCCGCGTGTCGACGTTGCCCCGCAGCGGCTCGACGACCAGCGACGGCTCGAGTGCGAGCAGCTGCGCCCTCCGGCGCACGGACGCCGTCCCGATCCGCATCCCCGCCCGGAGCTCGGTCGCGCCGCACAGCGCGTCGCGCGGATCCTCGCGGGGCGGATACGCACCGACCGTCAAGCCCGCCGTGTCCGTCGAGGTCATGTCCTTGGCCGAGTGCACGGCGACGTCGATCCGGCCCGCGAGCAGCGCCTCCTCGAGCTCCTTGACGAAGACGCCGCGCTCGCCGAGCTGGCCGAACGGCTTCGTCCGGTCGCGGTCGCCGACGGTCGTGATCGGCACGAGGGCGATCTCGATCCCGGGCCGGCGCAGCGCCTCGACGGCGCGCTCGGCCTGGGTCAGCGCGAGCCTACTGCCGCGGGAGCCGACGCGTATGAGCACAGCTGCGACGGCCTGCGGCGGCCCTGATCTCCCCGCATCCCCGCGCGCCACGCGGACGGATGCGGACGAACGCGGTCGGCGCCTGCAACGGAAGCGGACGGCCGGCGGCGAAAGGCCTCGTCACGTCCGTCGCTCCTCCTCTCCGAGCCCGAACAGGTGGCGCACCACGTCAGCATAGATCACCCCGTCGGCTGCCGCGGCCGCCTCCTTGAGGCGGACGGTCGGCAGATGCAGGAGCTTGTTCACGAGCTGCGCCGTCACCGCTTCCACGAGCGAGCGGTCCTCGTCGGACAGCCGTCCGAGCTTCGCCAGCTCGGCGGCACGGATCTCCTCCGCGCGCGCCCGCAGCGATGCGATCGCCGGGACGACGTCGAGCGAGGCTCGCCACTCGCGGAAGCGCTCGGCCTCCTCGGCGACGAGCCGCTCGGCTCGCACTGCCTCGCCCCTTCGACCGGCCAGAGACTGCTCCACGACGGCCTCGAGGTCGTCGATGTCGTAGACGAAGCAGCCGTCGAGGCGGCCGAGGGCGGGGTCGACGTCCCGCGGCACCGCGAGGTCGACGAACAGGAGCGGCCGGCCACGCCGTGCCCGTACGACCTCGCCGATCTCGTCCGCCGTGAGGACGAAGCCCGGCGCGCTGGTGGACGCGACGACGACGTCCGCGTCGGCGAGCTCCGGCCCGAGCCCGTCGAGCGAGACGGCCCGCGTCCCGAGCCTGGCGGCCAGCTCCTCGCCGTGCGCGGACGTCCGGTTTGCGATCGCGACGAGCTCAGCGCCGCGCGAGAGCAGGTTCCGCGCCGTCAGCTCGCTCATCTTCCCGGCGCCGAGCAGGAGCACCCGGCGCCCCGTCAAGTCGCCGAAGACCTGCTGCGCCAGCGCCGCGCCCGCCGCGGGCACCGAGGACGGCGCCTCGCCGATCGCCGTCTCGACGCGCACCTTGCGACCGGTCGAGAGGGCCTGGCGGAACAGGCGGTCGAGGAACGGGCCCGGCGAGCCTGCGTTCGCCGCGTCGCGCACCTGGCCGAGGATCTCCCCCTCACCGGGGACGAGCGAGTCGAGCCCGGCGGCGACCCGGAACAGATGGAGCGCGGCGGCATCGTCGTGGAGCCGGTACGCGACGCCCTCGAACTCCGGCCCTTGCTCGAGCAGAAAGGACATCGCGGCCAGCTCGCCATCGTCGGAATCTCGGGCGAGGTAGAGCTCGGTGCGGTTGCAGGTGGAGAGCACGACCGCCTCGCCGCCGTCTGCGAGCCGCCTGGCGAGCTCCGCCGAGCCGTCACGGTCGAGCGCCACACGTTCCCGCAGCTCGACCGGGGCGCGGCGATGGGAGACACCGACGAGCGACAGCCTCATGACGCGAAGTGGGTGATCGGCAGGACGAGCGCGACCAGGGCGAACGAGGCGACCGTCATCCTGGCGGCGCGCCCGCCGAGCAGCCGCGACTCGTGCCGCAGGACGAGCAGGACGGCGTACACCGCCCAGACAGCGACCGTGACGGCCATCGTCGTGTCGAAGTCGCCCGACTCGAAGCTGGCGAGGCCTGCGACGATCCCGCCCGCGAGGAGCGCCAGCGCCACCAGGGCGGCCCGGGCCGAGAGCCGGTCGAGAGTGTCGAGCGGCGGCACGCGGACCCGCAGCACGGAGCGATCGCGGCGCTTGAGCCGGCGCTCCTCCCAGACGTAGAGCGCTGCCATCCCCGTGGCGAGCGTCAATGCCGCGAAGCCGGCGAGCATCAGCCCGACGTGGAAGCCGAGCAGGACGCCGGCCCGGTCGCCGTGCTCGATCCCCGTGCCGCCGCCGGCCCAGGCGGCGACCAGCAGGACGAGCGCGAGCGGCATCACGGCCAGGCCGAGCAGCCGGTAGCGCGGCTTGCAGCCCCAGATCAGGTACGCGCCGACGACGAGCCAGACGAAGAGGTTGAGCGCGCCGGCCCACGTCCCCCAGGGGAAGCCGTCGGCGTCGAGGAGCTGGACGACAAGGAGAGCGGTCTGCGCGAGCCAGCCGATCCGGACGCCCCAGGTGGCGGCACGCCCCGCCAGGCCGGGGCCGCGGAGCTCGCCGGCGTACGCGAATGCAGCCTCCCCGTAGGCGATCAGCGCCGGCCAGACGAGCAGCTCAGCCATCGTCCCGTCGCGTCCGAGCCAGCTCGGCGAGCTCGCCGGTCTCGCGCTCCAGGCGCGCCAGCTTGGCCGCGATGATCACGACCCAGAGCAGGATCGTCACGAGCACGACGGCGTACGCGGCCGCGAGGTAGTCGCCGCCGCTCATGCCGTCAGGGCCTCGCGCAGGTCGCGGAGGTTGGCGTCGAGCCGCTTGCCGGAGAGCTCGACGCGGTAGAGGGCGTACGCGAGCGAGGTCATCGCCGCCCAGGCGACGCAGAACGTGGCGAACATCGTCCCGGTCATCTGCGGCCCGTCGCGGGTGAACACCGTCGGGTGGATGAAGTCCTCCGCGAGCCGGATCGCCAGGAAGCTGACCGGGATCAGCGCGACGCCGAAGAGCGCGTAGACCGCGCAGAAGCTTGCGCGGCGAGGGCCGTCCTCGACGGAGAAACGGAGCATGAAGTAGGCCGCGTAGAAGAGGAAGAGGACGAGGAAGAGGACGAGCTGGTTCGAGTCCCAGGCCCACCAGACGCCCCAGGAGGCGCGCGCCCAGATCGAGCCCGTGATCAGCGTCAGCGCGCCGAACATCGTCCCCTGGTGGATGCCGACGTAGCTCTCCAGGTCGTACCGCTCGTCCCGCCGCCAAAGGTAGAGCAGCGCCTTGAGGGCGCCCCAGCCGAAACACGCATATGCGGTCAGGGCGATCGGCACATGGAAGTAGAAGATCTTCTGCGAGATCCCCTGGTCCGCGTCCTCGGGGGCGACGAAGAAGATGAGGACGAGGCTGATCCCGACGAGCCCGGCTGCGAGAGCCGCGAGCGCCGGGACGCGGCTATTCGACGACGACGTACTCAAAGGTCGCCCACGAGAGTACCGCGAAGACGCCGTCGTACAGGGCCAGGAACAGCAGGTAATCGGTGCCCTCCGGCGAGATGCTCGAGCCGACCCCGCCGACGACGAGCGGGATCGTCAGGGGCAGGAAGAGGAGCGGCAGGATCAGCTCGCGCGTGCGGCTGGCGGCGGCCATCGCCGCAAGGAGGGTGCCGACGGCACAGATGCCGATATCGGCCAGCGCCACGCCCGCGAGCGCGGTCGCGTCGAGCGGCTGGAAGAAGAGCGCGAAGGCGGGCAGCGCCACCACTTCCGCCGCCGCGAGGAAGGCAAAGGTGGCGATCGCCTTGCCGAGCCAGATCGCGCTCCGGTCACCGGTCGCGAGCACGAGCCCGTCGAGCACCCCGTGCTCGCGCTCCGGCACCCACGCCCGTGCGAGGCCGAGCAGCGCGGTGAAGACGATCGCGACCCAGAGCAGGCCGTACGCGGCCTCGTCTCCGCTGCCCTGCGGCAGCGCGAAGTGGAAGACGACGAGCGTCGAGAGGACGAAGAGCAGCATCGCCGGCAGGGTGTCCCGCGCACGGAGCTCGAGCTTCAGGTCCTTGCGCGCCAGCGCGCCGACGTCGGCGAAGTAGCCGCTCACGTGAGCGCCAGGCGGGCCGTTGCGAGCGAGGCCATACGGGCCGGGTCATGGGTCGAGACGAGCAGCGCGCGCCCCTCGACCAGGCCCGCCAGCTCGCGGTCGAGCAGCTCCGCACCCTCCTCGTCGAGGGCGGTGTACGGCTCGTCGAGGACGAGGAGCGTCGGGTCGTGCAGGAGCACACGGCAGAGCGCGAGCCGCTGGGTCATCCCCCGCGAGTACGGCGCCGACCCGCTCGGCGCGCGCGTCCCAGAGGCCGAAGCGCTCGAGCAGCATCCCGATCCGCTCCCGCCGCTCGGGGACGCGGTAGAGGCGCCCGTAGAGGTCGAGGTTCTCGAGCGCCGACAGCTCGCGGTAGAGGAGCGACTCGTGACCGAGATAGCCGAGCTGCGCCCGGTCGCCCTCGACCTCGAGCGTCCCCTTGGTCGGCAGGGCGAGGCCGGCGCAAACACGAAGCAAGGTGGTCTTCCCGGAGCCGTTGGGGCCGGTGACGAGCAGCAGCTCGTCGCGTCCGACGGTGAAGTCGACACCGCGCAGCACGCGCTTGCGCCCGTAGCGCTTCTCCAGCCCCTGAGCCCGGATCACGGGCGGAGTCTAGGCGTGCTGTCGCAAGGCGCGGATCGCGGTGACCGTTGTCGCCGGATCGCCGGCCCAGCTGCCGTTCGCCTGCTGCAGCTCGGCGAGGCGCTTGCGAGCGGCAGAGGCAACTGGCTCGACGGAGAGACCTGCCTCCGCCAGCGCCGTCGCGAGCCAGGCGAGCGCCGCCTCGTCGAGGTCCGGAGTCCGGGGCTCGAGCGCCTGTAGCACGATCCGCGCGTGCAGGTCGCGTCCGAGCAGCGCGAGCGCGCCCGCGGCGAGCCATGCGCCGGGGATGAACGTCGGCAGCGTCCCGTCGGGCCCGATCCAGACGGCGATGGCGCCCGCGGCGCGGTCGGCCTCCGGACGGCCGTGGCGCGCGAGCCAGTAGGCGCAGCTGCTCGTAACGTAGAGGGCGGCAGCGTCGTCTCCCGGCCGGGCCCACGGCGGTGCCGCCTCCCGCAGCGACGCGTCCTCCTCCCAGAAGCCGTCGTCGCCGCGGCGACCCGCGAGGAAGTCGAGGGCGAGCCCGACCGGCTCCTCGACAGCGGCCCCCAGATCCTCGGCGTGGTCGAGCCGGTAGCAGGTCGCGTCGAGCGAGCTCGCCTCGCCGGACCAGTCCGCCGGCCAGCCGCCGTCGGGATTCTGGCCCGCGGCGAGCGCGGCGACCGCCTCGTCGTTCGGCGCACCGCCGAGGAGCGACTCCAGCCGACCGCGGGCCAACGCATCGCCGTGCTCACGGACGAACGTCTCCGCGCGGTTGAGGTCGGCGTCGGCCATGAGCGCGAGTCTAGGCCGCGCTCCGGTCGAGAAATCGTCTCGGGGCGCGTAGAGTCGGCCTCCGGCCCACCGACTACGTGAGAGGGGTTGTCATGCGTCACCTGTCGTCGCGAACCGTGCGCCTCGTCGCGCTCACCTGTTTCCTCTTCGTCCTGGCCGCCTCCGCAGCGGCGGCCGCCGACCGCTACGTCGCCCTCGGCGACAGCTACTCGTCGGGCGTCGGCACCGGGAGCTACACGCTCTCGAGCAGCTGCAAGCGCAGCGTCTACGCGTATCCGTACCTCGTCTCGCAGCAGCGGCCGAACACCGCGCTCACCTTCGTGGCCTGCTCCGGCGCGACGACCTCGGACGTGATGGCTTCGCAGATCGCGGCCGTCGACGCGACGACGACGCTCGTGACGGTGACCGTCGGCGGCAACGACGTCCGCTTCGCCGACCTGATCTACCAGTGCACGCTCAGCGACTGCTCGAGCAGTCTCGACAGCACGCGGGCGTCGCTCTCGACCACGCTCGCGCCGCGGCTCGACGTCGTCTACACGGCGATCCGGAACCAGGCTGCGTTCGGCGCGAAGGTCGCCGTGCTCGGCTACCCCCGCATCTTCGGTTCCTCGGGCTGCTTCGGCACGCTCGGGATCAGCGCCACCGAGCGGACGAAGGCGAACCAGCTCGCCGATGCGGTCGATGCAGTGATCGCCGGCCGCGCGACCTCGTTCGGATTCTCCTACAAGAGCGCCCTCGCGCCCTTCGCGACCCACCCGGTGTGCTCGTCCGGCCCGTGGCTGAACGGCCTCAACCTCTTCAACACGACCGAGAGCTACCACCCGAACCGCAACGGGCAGTCGCTCGGCTACCTGCCGCTCGCCCGATCGGTGGTCGGCTAGGAGGGCGCGGCCGCCTCGACGCGGCGCAGGAAGTCGCCGACGACGGCGACGTAGCGTTCGGCCTCCTCGAGCACCGGCGTGTGCGACGAGTCCTCGAAGAGCTCGTACTCCGCGCCTGCGATCCCCTCGACGAGCCTGGCCGCGATCGGCGGCGTGCAGAGGTCATGGCCGCCCGAAAGCACCAGCGTCGGCGTCCTGATCTCGGCCAGGCGGGCGCTCACGTCCCAGCCGGCGAGACGACCCGTGAGCGTGAACTCGTTCGGCCCCCACATCACCTCGTACGAGCGGCGGCCCTTCTGGGCGAGTCCGCGGAGCAAGGCGGGGTGGCGCGGCTCGAGCCGGTGGAAGTGCCGCGCGTCGAAGGCGGCCTCTGCCTCGGACAGCCCCGGCGCATCGGGGTCGTTCGCGACGAGCAGGGCCCGTTGCTCGTCGGGCAGCTCGTCCCGCAGCAGCGCGACCTCCTCGGCCCACTGGGAGGCGTCGCAGAGGGTCGAGCTGAGCACGAGGCCGGCAACCCCGTCGGGGTGGGCGAGCACGTGCTCGAGCGCCAGCATGCCGCCCCAGGACGTGCCGAGCAGGTGGATCCGGTCGAGCCCGAGTGCGGCGCGCAGGTTGGCGAGCTCGTCGAGGAAGAGCCCGAGCGACCAGACGCCGTCGTCGTCGGGCCTGCTGGAGCCGCCGCAGCCGATCTGGTCGTAGAGGACGACCAGACGGCCGCTCTCCGCCAGCCGCTCGAGCGGCTCGAAGTAGTGATGCGTCGAGCCGGGGCCGCCGTGCAGACAGAGCAGGGGCAGGGTCTCCGGTGACCCCTCGCCGACAGCGCGATACCACGTCTCGTACCGCCCGAAGGGGACGAGGCCTTCGACGGCCTTCACGGCAGCGTGTCGGCGAGTACGAAGGCGAGGAAGACGACGCTGATGATCCCGTTGACGGTGAAGAAGGCAGCGTCCAGCCGGCGCAGGTCACCGGGCCGGACGAGCGAGTGCTCGTAGCCGAGCAGCGCCGCCACCGCGAGCACCCCGAGCCAGTATGCGAGCCCCACCGGGAGCCCGAGCCCCGCCACGACGAGCAATGCGACGACGCCGGCGTGCATCGCCCGTGCTCCGGCGAAGACCCCTCGCTCGCCGAAGCGCGTCGCCCACGAGTGCAGGCCCTCCTGGTGGTCGTGCTCGAGGTCGAAGAGCGAGTAGAAGAGGTCGAAGCCCGCGACCCACAGCCCGACCGCCGCGCCGAGCATCCACGCCTCCCAGGGCAGGTCGCCGGTGACCGCGACCCAGGCGCCGACCGGCGCGAGGCCGAGCGAGGCGCCGAGCCAGAGGTGGCAGAGCCACGTGACGCGCTTCAGGTACGGGTAGACGACGAAGAGGACGACCGGAATCGGCCAGAGCCAGCGCACGACCGGATCGAGCTGGAGCACGGCCACGAGGAAGAGCGCCAGCGCCAGGACGCAGAGGCCGAGCACCTGCGGGCGAGACAGGGTCCCGCTCGGCAGCTCGCGCCCGCTCGTGCGCGGGTTGCGTGCGTCGACCTCGGCGTCGATCAAGCGGTTCAGCCCCATCGCGAGCGTCCGCGCGCCGATCATCGCCAGGGTGATCCAGCCGACCGTCGACCAGCCCGGCCAGTCGTGGACCGAGAGCAGCGCACCGACGTACGCGAACGGCAGCGCGAAGACGGTGTGCTCGAGCTTCACGAGCGACGCGAAGCGCCGCGGCAGGGTGATCGCGGAGTCGGTCACGTCTGGCGGTGCGCGACCTCGCGGTCGCCGGCGAGCAGCTCGGCGGCGTGCACGAGCGCCGGCGCGATCACGGCGTAGCCGTCCCGGCAGCCGCCCGGAGACCCGGGCAGGTTGACGACGAGGGACGAGCCGACGACGCCGGCGACGCCGCGGGAGAGGAGCGCATGCGGCGTCCGCGCGATCGAGTCGGCGCGGATCGCCTCTGCGAGCCCGGGTGCCTCGCGCTCCAGCACCGCACGCGTCGCCTCGGGCGTGACGTCCCTCGGCGCGACACCCGTACCGCCGGTCGTCAGCACCACTGCCGCCTCCGACGCCAGCGCGCGGATCGCGGCGGCGATCTCCGCCGCCTCGTCGGGCACGACCGCTCGGGCGACCTCGTGACCGTCCCCGCGCAGCAGCTCCTCGAGCAGGGCGCCGCTCGAGTCCTCGCGCGTGCCCGCGACCACACCGTCGGAGACGGTGAGCACGGCGGCCCTCACGCCGGCTCCTTCGTCTTCTCGACCAGCGTCACGTCGGTGACGACCATGGTTTTGTCGACCGCCTTGGCCATGTCGTAGACCGTCAGCGCCGCGATCGACGCGGCGACCAGCGCCTCCATCTCGACGCCTGTCTGCGCGGTCGTCTCGGCGGCTGCGACGATCTCGACGCCGTCGCCCGTCACCTCGACCGAGACGTCGACGAGCGACAGTGGCAGAGGATGGCAGAGCGGGATCAACTCGCTGGTCCGCTTCGCCGCCATCACGCCGGCGAGCTGCGCGGTGACGAGCGCGTCGCCCTTCGGCAGCTCGCGCAGCAGGCGCGCGGTCTCGGGCGCCATCCGAACTCCGGCGCGGGCGACGGCGCGGCGCCGCGAGAGCGGCTTCGAGCCCACGTCGACCATGCGAACCCCGCCCGACTCGTCCACGTGCGAGAGCTCGCCGCTCATGTGCCGATCGTCACGATCTTGTCGGGGCTCACTGCGTGATCGTAGTCACGGCCGCGTCCAGCTCCGCGAGCTGGGCGGCGAGCCAGGCGGCGAGATCGTGCTCACGGACGTGCGCCTTGATCGCCTCGAGTCGCGCGACGCGCTCCGCCTCCGGCATCGTCAGCGCCTCGTGCAGCGCGCGTGCCTGCCCTTCGACGTCGAACGGGTTGACCGTGAGCGCCCAGACGCCCAGCTCCTCGTGGGCGCCGGCGTTCTCGGACAGGACGAGCACGCCGGCACGCTCGTTCACCAGCGGCGCCTCCTTCGCGACGAGGTTGAGACCGTCGAACACGGCGTTCACGAGCAGGACGTCGAACTGCTTGTAGGCGGCGATCGAGCCCGGGAAGTCGTCCTCGACCCGCACGTCGAGCGGCGTCCAGTCCGGCGTGGCGAATCGATCGTTGACCGTGCGGGCGGCAGCGTCGATCGCGGCGGCGTACTCGGCGTACTCGGGGATGTCCTGTCGCGAGGGGTCGAGCAGAGCGAGCATGCGAACACGCCCGTGCAGCTCGGGGTGGGCCTCGAGCAGGAGCTCGAAAGCGCGGAAGCCTCGCACGGCGTTCTTCGAGGGATCCGTCCGATCGACGCGCAGGATCAGCTGCTCCGGCCGCTCCGCGACGAGGCGCCGTTCGGCTGCGAGCACGGGCTCGCTCCGGGCAAGCGCGTCGAACTCGGCAGGGTCGATGGCGATCGGATGGGCCGCGACGCGCGTCCTCCCGCCCGCATGGTCGACGACGAACGCGCCGTGGTCGTAGCCCGCACCGAGGATGTCCTCGCAGCAGCGGAGAAAGCTGCGGCGCCAGCGCGGCGTGTGGAAGCCGACGACGTCGTTGGCGAGCAGCCCGTCGTGGACGGCGGCGCGCATGCGCTCCGGCAGCACCCGCCAGTAGTCGGGCTGCGGCCAGGGGATGTGCACGAAGTGCATCAGGGTCGCATCGGGGCTTCGCTCCCGCACGAGCCGCGGCGCCAGGTAGAGGTGGTAGTCGTGGAAGAACACCGCGGCGTCTGGCTGCAGCTCGAGCTCCTCGAGCACCGCCGCGGCAAAGCCCGCGTTGACGAGCACGTAGCCCTCGTCCCAGGCCCGCCGAAAGCGCTCACCGAGCTCCGGCTCCGAACGCAGGTTCCAGAGGTAGTGCTGCAGGAACCAGAGGGTCGGGTTCGCGACGAGGTTGTAGTAGAGGTCGTAGGCGGTCTCGTCGTGCGCGACCAGCCGTAGCCGGTAGCTCGAGCCTTCTGGCGACGTCTCCTCGACAGGCCCCTCGCCCGCGACGACGCGGTCCTCGGCCGAGATCGCCGACGCGACCCAGGTCACGTCATGCCGGTCGACGAGGCCGCGCAGCGCCGTGACGAGCCCCCCGCTGCCGCGGCTCGCAATCCGCCTCCCGTCGCCGTCGCGCCCGTACCCGGCAGGCCCCCGGTTCGAGACGACGATCAGCCTGCGCCGCGGTACGACTAGTCCTCGAGCGCCTTCGAGAATCGCAGTCGCGACCCCCGTCCGGCCTCACCCCTGCCGATCTCGAGCTCGTCGGCGATCGTCCGGATGATCGCGATGCCGAGCCCGCCCTCGCTCAGGTCGTGCTCCTCCGGCAAGCCGCCGCCGCTCGCGTGCTCGAACCCCGGGCCGTCGTCGGCGACCTCGATCGTGATCCGGCCCGGCTCCAGGCGGTAGACGATCTCGACCATTCCCTCACCGCCACCGTAGGCGTGCCGGACCGAGTTCGAACACGCCTCGGTGATCGCCAGCTTCAGGTCGGCCAGCACCTCGTCGGGAAAGGGCCGCACACGGGCGAGCCCGGTCAGGGCAAGCCGGCAGAGCGTGATGTACTCCGGGCGTGCCGGGATGCGCAGGCGCACGCTGCGCGAGCCCGCGTCGAAGGGGTCACTCACATAGACCTGCGCATTGCTGTCGAAATCGGCTGGACTCTCCATCGGCCTGTTGCACCTTGTGCCCTGATCGCGGCCAAGGCTAACCCAGGGTCACGGGGCGCGCGCAGGCCGCTCGGCGAGCTTCACCTTGACGCTCGCCCGCTTGGTTCCGCCCCGCAGGACGTCGAACGTGACCACCTGGCCCGGCAGCAGCCGCTCGGTCACGATCCTGGAGACGTCCTCCGCCGTCCGCACGGTTTCGCCGGCGATGCCGACGATCAGGTCGCCGCCAAGCGTGATGTCCTGGCCGTTCAGCCGCTCCTCGCGCGAGCCGCCCTCGAGGCCGGCGGCCGCTGCGGGGGTGCCGCTCTCGACCTCTGCGATCAGCGCACCGCGATCGGCGCCGAGTCCGAACTTCGCGGCGATGCTCGGCGTCACGTTCTGCGTCGTCACGCCGATGAAGGCGTAGACGACGCGCCCGGTCGCGAGCAGTTGCTGCATCGCGCGGCGCGCGGCGTTGATCGGGATCGCGAAGCCGACGCCTTCGGCGTTGCCCGAGTCGGAGCGGATCTGGGCGTTGATCCCGATCACGCGGCCGCGAGCGTCGAAGAGCGGCCCGCCCGAGTTGCCGTGGTTGATCGGCGCGTCGATCTGGATCGCCTCGGCCACTTCGTAGCGAGAGGTCAGCGACGGGATCGACCGCTGGGTCGCCGAGACGACGCCGACGGCGAGCGAGTTCTGGTTGCCGAACGGGCTGCCGATCGCCGCAACGGGCTCGCCGACCGCCACGGCGGCCGAGTCGCCGAGCGGGACCGGCGCCAGGGCGTGGGCCTTCGGCTCGACCTTCACGACCCCGACGTCGGTGAAGAGGTCCCAGCCGACGATCGTGCCGGGTACCCGGTCACCGTCGCCGAACTCGACGTACACCCGGCTCGCCGGCTGGGGATCGCCGCTGGCCTGCTGCCCCGCCGTCGTGATCACGTGGGCGCTCGTCATCACGACGCCGTCGGGCGAGACGACGAATCCCGACCCCTGCGCGCTGGCGGCCGGATGCGAGCTCGAGAGGTCGAACGAGGAGTAGAGCGTGACGACGCCGGGCGAGCGCCGGGCATAGATCGCCGCCGGGTCGAAGCCGTTGCCGACGAGCGGCTGCGCGGCGACCGAGGCCGCGCCGCCGGGACTCGCAGGTGCCGGCGAGGTCGCCGGGACGTAGAGCGTCTCCTTGCCGCCGACGAGCCCCGTGGCCCAGGCGCCGACGAGCACCGCCACGCCGCCGAGCACGGCGGCGACGAGCGCGATCACGGCAGCCGGGCGCTGGCTCACCGTCGCACTGTAGCCACGGTCGAGCCGCGTGCCGTTTTCACGTGGAAACGGTCAGACGAGCGCGGGTTCGCGCGCGACCGCCCGCTCCGACGCCGCAGCGAGCTCCAGGGAGAAGACCGTCCGCCCCGGCCGCGAGTCCAGTGTGACGTTGCCGCCCATCAGGTCGGCGAGCTCACGCGCGATCGCCAGACCGAGGCCGCTGCCGGAGGCGACCCCGCCGTCGACGCGGTAGAAGCGGTCGAAGACGTGCTCGGCGTGCTCGGGAGCGATCCCGGGGCCGTCGTCCGTGACCACGAGCACCGCGCGATCGCCCTCGTAGCCGACCCGCAGGACGACCCGGGTCCCGGGCGGCGTGTGCACGAGCGCGTTCCCGGCCAGGGCGCGGCCGATCTG
Source organism: uncultured Gaiellaceae bacterium (assembly GCA_963808915.1). GTDB lineage: Bacteria > Actinomycetota > Thermoleophilia > Gaiellales > Gaiellaceae > CAVTBT01. Next base: position 789,719 of record CAWEHJ010000004.1, read on the forward strand.
GAGCACGCGCTCCTCGTCGCCGACGGCGACCACCTCCCCGTCGACCTCGAGCGCCAGCGGGTGGTCGCGCGTGCTCGCGAGCCCACGCAGCTCGTCGACGAGCACTCGCACGGTCTCGCCGAGATCGATGCGCTCACGCTCGACCCGCAGACGGCCGGCATCCACCCGCGAGAGGTCGAGCAGGTCGGTGGCGAGCTTCGTCAACCGGTCGACCTGCTCGCGCATCGTGGCGAGGAACTCCGTCCGGGTCTCCTCGTCCAGGTCCTCGTCGGTCATCAGCTCGAGGAAGCCGCCAAGCGAGAAGAGCGGCGTCCGCAGCTCATGTGAGGCGTTGGCGATGAACTCCTTCCGCGCGGTGTCGAGCTGCGCCAGCTGGACGCGCATCCGCTCGAAGCCGCGGGCCAGCTGTCCCAGCTCGTCGTTGCCGCGATCGACGACCGGCTCGTCGAAACGGCCGTCCGCGATGCGCTCGGCGCCCCGCTCCAGCCGGCGGATGCGGCGCGCGTGCATCCCGGCGACGGCCAGCCCCAGCAGGAGCGCGATCAGCGAGGCAGCCCCCGCGGCGATCAGGAAGCGGCGCTTGACGACCGCCACCGTCGACTCCTGGTCCTCGAGCGACGCCGAGGTGAGAAAGATCGGCCCCTGCGCGCCGAGCGGGAAGGCGACCTCGGCGAAGCTCTGGCCGCCGCGGATGACCGTGCCGCTCGTCTTTGCCAGCGTCAGCGCGGCCCGGGCGGCGACCTCGTCGGACTCGACGTCGCGGGAGCTCGCATGGCGCGAGTCAGCCCGCACCGCGAGGGTGAGCGGCTCGGGCGTGAAGACGGTGTAGATCACGACGCGCCCGTCGAGCAGGTACGCCGTGTCGTCGGCGTAGCCCTCCCAGAGCAGCGAGTTGCTCGGGGTGTTGGTCGCGTAGCCGACCGCGTCCGCCTCCAGTTGCTGCAGCTTGGCGTCGACGAGGTTGTCTCGCAGGGTCGGCACGACGATCAGGTAGGCGGCGGCGAGGGCGCCGGCGACGATCGCGAGCAGGGCCAGCGCGAGCTTCGTCCGGATCCCGCCGGGCAGCCTCATCGGTCGCGAAAGCGGTAGCCGACGCCGCGAACGGTGAGGATCAGCTCCGGCTCGCGCGGGTCGCGCTCGATCTTCTCGCGCAGGTGGCGCACGTGGACGTCGATCGTCCGTGGCTCCCGGTAGTCGGCGCCGCCGCGGAGGCGCTCGAGCAGCTGCCTGCGCGAGAAGACCCGCCCCGGGTTCGCGGCCAGCAGCCGCAGGAGCTCGAACTCGACGAACGTGAGCTGAACCGAGACGCCGTGCGCGGTGACGGTACGCCGCGGCACGTCGATGACGACGTCGCCGGCATCGATCACCTCCTCGCCGTCGTCGCGCACGTGCGGGGTCGAGGCGCGGCGGAGCAGCGCGCGGATGCGGCTGCGGAACTCGCGGATCGAGAATGGCTTCGTGATGTAGTCGTCGGCGCCGAGCTCGAGCCCCAGCACCTTGTCGAGCTCGTCGTCGCGGGCCGTCAGCATGATGATCGGCACCGTGCTCTCCGAGCGCAGGCGCTTGCACACCTCGAGCCCGTCGAGGCGGGGCAGCATGATGTCGAGCACGACGAGGTCGATCTCCTCGTCCGCGAACCGGCGCAGGGCCTCTTCGCCGTCGCGTGCCTGGATCACCCGGAAGCCGTCGCGCTCGAGCGGGTAGGCGAGCAGCTTCTGAACGGAGTCCTCGTCGTCGACGAGGAGGATCGTGGAGACGTCGGGCATCGTGGCGGGCATTCGCGAGGGCGCGTCGGTTGCCTGCCGGGCCTACTATAGCCCGGGGATGGAGCCCCAGCCCTCTCCCCGCCGCGCCCGCCCCCGGCCGCGCCGCGGTTCACTCGAGCGCCCGATCAACGGCCGGAGCGTCCGCGGCACCCTGCTCCTCGTCGCGCTCCCGTTGCTGCTCGCCGCGTTCACGGTCGCCCGGCCCGTCGCGCTGCCGGAGCCCGCCCTCCCGCCGCTGTTCGACGTCTCGAGCGCGGTGGAGCTGGCGACCCAGCTCGCCAGCGACTCCCCCGACCGGACGCCCGGCTCTGCCGGTGCCGCGCGGGCCGCGACCTGGTTCTCGCGCCAACTCGCGCTCTACGGCTTCCCGACCCGAACGGACACCTGGGTCGAGGACGTGCCGGGCATCGGCGAGGTGGCGCTGCGCAACGTCTCTGCCGTCATCTCGGGCCGGTCGCCCGAGGCGATCGTCGTGATGGCGCACCGGGACACGAACGGCAACGGCCCGGGCGCGAACGACAACGCATCCGGAACGGCGGCACTCGTCGAGCTCGCCCGTGTCTACGCGGCACCCGACGCATCGACCGGCCGGGCCCGGCCCGAGCACACGATCGTGCTCGTGTCGACCGACGCGGGCAACTACGGTGCGCTCGGCGCAGTCCGCTTCGCCGCGACGTCCACCTATCGGAACCGGATCCTGGCCGTGGTCGTGCTGCGTGCGCTCGCGAGCGCGGCGGCGCCACGACTCTCGATCGCGGGCGACGCGCCCTTGTCGCCGGCCGCGACGCTCGTGCGGACCGCCGCCGTCCGCGTGCTCGAGCAGGCGGGGAATGAGCCGCAGCGGCCGGGCGCGCTCCGGCAACTGGCCCAGTTCGGCTTCCCGGTCGCCATCGGAGAGCAGGGGCCATTCGTCGGCAGCGGCGTGTCCGCGCTCACGCTCTCGACGTCGTCCGACCCGTCGGAGACCGGGTTCGAGGACACGCCGGAGCGACTGACGGAGCCGGCATCGCTCGCCCGCTACGAGCAGCTCGGCCGTGCCGCCGAGAATCTCGTCGGCTCGCTCGACGCGGGCGTCGACCTGGGCGGAGGCCCGAGCAGCTACCTCTACCTCGGGCAGCGGATCGTCCGGGGCTGGAGCGTCCAGCTCGTCCTGATCGCGCTGCTCGCACCGTTCCTCGTCGGTGCGGTCGATCTCTTCGCCAGGCTCCGGCGGCGTCACGTCCGGCTGGTGCCCGCCGTTCGCAGCCTGCGCAGCCGTCTCGGTTTCTGGGCTTTCGCGGGCGTCGTGCTCCTCGCGGCGCGGCTCGCCGGCCTCTTTCCTTCCTCGCCGGCACGGCCGCTCGCACCGGCATCGGCGGCGGCGCATGAGTGGCCCGTCACCGGCCTCGTCGTGACCGGCCTGATCGTCGCGCTCGGCTGGCTCGTCGCGCGCGAGCGCCTGCTGCCGCGCCGCGCTGTCTCGGAGGAGGAGCGGCTCGCGGGCTACACCGTCGGCCTGCTGGGGCTCGGGCTGGTCGCGATCACCACGCTGGCGGTCAACCCCTACGCACTCCTCTACCTGCTGCCCGCGCTCTATGCCTGGCTGTGGCTGCCGCAGGTGGCGACCGGAGCGGCCTGGGTGCGTGGGCTGATCTTCGCACTCGGCCTCGGGGGGCCCGTGCTCGGGCTCGTCGCGCTGGCGAGGAGTCTCCACCTCGGGATCGACGTGCTCCCCTACACGCTTCGCCTCTTCACCACCGGCTACGCGGCCGCCCCGACCGCCGTGTTGATGCTCGGCTGGGCGGCCGTCGCAGGCCAGTTCGGCGCGCTCGTCGCGGGCCGCTACGCGCCGTACCCCGAAGCGCGCGAGCGTCCGCCGCGCGGGCCGCTGCGAGAGCTCACCCGCCGGATCGCCCTCGCCGCTCGTGCACGCCGACGCGGCTCGGAGGCGACCGAGGACGTGGCCAGCGCGCGGATCTGACCGCGGCCCGCGCAGTCAGATGTCGAGCCGGAGCGACCGGATTGCCGCACCGTCGTCGAGCGTCCCCTCGCCGCGAGGAACGTGCGACCAGCGCGTCCGCTCCGGCGGCCCGCACGATCATGTGCGAGCCCTGACCCCCGACCGGCTCGAGCCGTCCGTCCTCGAGCGTTCGCGCGCGGACGAGCTCGTCTCGGCCCGGGTTGCGGCGAAGGGCGCCGGCGAGGACGCCCGGCAGCCAGTACGGCCCCGGCCGTGCCGTTCCCTGGAGCGCACGCAGCGCCGGCAGGACGAAGAGCTCGGCGGCGACGAGCGAGGAGACGGGGTTCCCCGGCAGCCCGAACACGAGCGTGGCCCCGCGCACCCCGAAGGAGACCGGCTTCCCCGGCTTGACGGCGACGCCCCAGAACACCTCCTCGACGCCGAGCTCCCGCGCCGTGGCCCGGACGAGGTCGTGCGGGCCGACCGACACACCGCCGGAAGTGACCACGACGTCGGCCTCGAGCGCCCGGGCGAGCGCCTCCCGATGTGCGCCGGCATCGTCCCGGACGGAGCGCAGCCGCTCGACGTCCGCCCCGGCCGCCCCGAGCGCGGCGGCGAGCATGACGCCGTTCGACTCGTAGATCTGGCCAGGGTCGAGCGCCTCGCCGGCAACGCGCAGCTCGGTTCCCGTGGTCAGGACAGCGGTACGCGGGCGACGACCGCACCGCACCTCGGCCAGGCCGACCGCCGCCAACGCGCCGATCTGTGCGGCACCAAGTCGGCCGCCCACATCGACCACCGGCTCGCCCCGTCGCACGTCGCCACCCCGCGGCCGGATGTGCGCGCCCACGTCCGGCCGCTCAGAGATCTCCACCGAGTTGTCGTGCTCGACAACAGCCTCGACCGGGACTACGGCGTCTGCCCCGTCGGGGACCACCCCGCCCGTCGCGATCGCCATCGCTTCGCCCGGCCTGAGCGGCATCGGTGCGGGGAGCCCCGCCGCGATGCGGAACGAGACCGGCAACGTCGCCGGCAGGTCTGCCGAGCGGACGGCGTATCCGTCCATCGCAGAGCTCGGGAAGGGAGGCAGGTCGACGGTTGCCCGAGCCGGCTCGGACAGGACGCGCCCGGCGGCCTCGTCGAGCGCGACGGGCTCGTCCGGCAGTGGTCGGGCCTGTGCGAGCACCGCCGCGAGGGCGTCGTCGATCGAGAGCAATCCGGTCATCGGCCCGACTACGCTACTTGCCGTGATCTCGGTCGTGATCCCGGTCCGGAACGAGGAGGCCAGCGTCGGGCCGCTCGTTGCGGAGCTCGCCGAGACGCTCGACGCGGCCGGCGACGACTGGGAGGTGGTCTTCGTCGACGACGGGTCGACGGACGGCACGTTCGCGGCCCTGGCCCAGCTCCACGACGTCCGCTCCAACGTCCGCGTGGTTCGGCTTCGACGCAACTTCGGCAAGGCGTCGGCGCTTCAGGCCGGCTTCGGACACGCCCACGGCGACGTGATCGTGACGATGGACGGCGACGGCCAGGACGACCCGGCGGAGATCCCGCGGCTGCTCGCCAAGCTCGAGGAAGGCTTCGACCTCGTCTCGGGCTGGAAGACGCGGCGCCGCGACCCGCTCTCGCGGCGCATCCCGTCGAAGCTGTTCAACAGCGTGACGGGCCGGATCTCCGGTGTCCGCCTGCACGACATGAACTGCGGCCTGAAGGCGTATCGGGCCGACGTCGTGCGGGGGCTTCGGATCTACGGCGAGCTGCATCGCTACATCCCGGTGCTCGCCCACTACCGCGGCTACCGCATCGCCGAGCTGCCAGTGAACCACCGTCCGCGCGAGCACGGCGCGTCGCGCTACGGGATGGAGCGCTACCTGCGCGGCTTCCTCGACCTCCTGACCGTGACGTTCATGGGCCGGTACAGCCGCCGCCCGCTCCATCTCTTCGGCGGCCTCGGCCTCGTCCTGACGCTGCTCGGGATGATCGTCCTGGTCTACCTGACCGTGCTCAAGCTCACCGGCGAGGGGATCGGTCAGCGGCCGCTGCTCACGCTCGGCGTGCTCTTCGTGGTCGTCGGGATGCAGTTCCTCTCGCTCGGCCTGCTCTCCGAGCTGATCACGAGCCACCACGAGGAGCGCTCGGCGGAACGGACGCACGACGACATCTACGTGGACGAGACCGTCGGCTGACCCGTCCGGGCGGATAGCCTCGCCTTCCACGGCGTGAGAGTTCTCTACTTCGGCACGTACGAGCGCGACTATCCGCGGAACGCCCAGGTGATCTCCTGCCTGCGCGGTGCGGGCGTCGACGTGGTCGAGCAGCACGCCGACGTCTGGGCACAGCGCCGCCACAAGTGGTCGCTGGGGGTCGGGTCGGTGATGCGGGTCGCGCGTGCCGAGCTCCGCCTGCTCGGCCGGCGGCCGCGGGGGGCGTTCGACGCGGTGATCGTCGGCTATCCGGGGCACTTCGACATGCCGGCTGCACGCCGCGTCGCCGGCCGGAGGCCGCTCGTCTTCAACCCGCTCGTCTCGCTCTGGGACACGGTCGTCGGCGACCGCGGCCGACTCGGCAAGCACTCCGCGGGCGCCGGGATCCTCCGGCAGGTCGACCGGATCGCGTTCCGCAAGGCCGACCTCGTCGTCGCGGACACCGAGCAGCACGCGCGGTACTTCCGGGAGACGTTCGAGCTCCGCCGCGAGCAGGTGGACGTGTGCCTCGTCGGTGCCGAGGACCGGCTCTTTCGGCCCGGGTGGCAGCCGCCCGGCGCGTTCCACGCGCTCTTCGTCGGCAAGCTGATCCCGTTGCACGGGCTGGACGTGATCCTCGAGGCGGCACGGCGCGCGCCCGAGGTGCCGTTCCGCGTTGTCGGCAGCGGCCAGCTCGAACCGCTCCTCGACACGCGGCCGGCCAACGTCGAGTGGCTGCCGTGGGTCGACTACGAGCAGCTGCCGGACGAGATCCAGACAGCCGGGTGCGCGCTCGGGATCTTCTCGACGAACGACAAGGCCGCGCGGGTGATCCCGAACAAGGCCTTCCAGGCGATCGCGTGCGGCACGCCGCTCGTCACGGCCGACACGCCGGCCGCCCGCGAGCTCCTCGTCGACGACGAGAGCGCGCTCCTCGTCCCGCCCGGTGATCCCGAAGCGCTCGCGAACGCCGTGAGGCGCCTCGCGCGCGACGGCGGCCTGGCGGGCAGGATCGGCGCAGGCGGGCTGGCCGCCTACCACCGGCAGGCGTCCGAGGAGGTCCTCGGGGCACGGTGGCGCGGGCTGCTCGAGCAGCTCCTCGCGGCGTGACCCGGCCGCGGCCGCTGCTCTGGACGGCGACCGGCGCGTTCGCGTGCGGCTTCGCCGCCCTCGCCGTCCTACGGGATCGCGCGTTCGCGACCGGCCGGTTCGACCTCGGCAACATGACGCAGGCAGTCTGGTCGACGAGGCACGGCCGCTTCCTCGAGGTGACCGACCTCTCCGGCGAGCAGATCTCGCGGCTCGGGGCGCACTTCGATCCGATCCTCGCCGTGTTCGCGCCGATCTGGGTGCTCTGGCCCGACCCGTCCCTGTTCCTCGTCGTGCAGGCCGCAGCGGTCGCGCTGGGCGCCCCGGCGGTCTTCCTGCTCGCCCGCCGCCGGCTCGAGTCGGAGCGTGCCGGACTCGCGTTCGGCCTCGCCTACCTGCTCTACCCCCCGGTGCAGTGGCTCGTCGTCAACGAGTTCCACCCTGTCGCGCTGGCAACGCCGCTCCTGCTCTGGGCCTTCTGGTTCCTCGAGGACGACCGCCTTGTCGCCTTCGCGATCGTCGCCGGCGCGGCCTGCCTGACGAAGGAGCACATCGGGCTCGTCGTCGCCACGCTCGGCATCTGGCACTGGCTCTCACACCGCAGGCGCCGCGAGGGCCTGGTGATCGCGGGCGCAGGCGTCGTGGTCGCGGCGCTCGCGATCACGGTCGTCGTCCCGCACTACGCGCCGGGCGGTGGCTCGCCGTTCGCGGGGCGCTACGAGTCGGTCGGCGGGTCGCCCGGAGGTATCGCCAGGACGACTGTGACCCATCCGGGGCGCATCACCCAGGCGACGACCGAGGGCCGCGACGCTCGCTACGTCTGGCAGCTCGCCTGGCCACTCGGCCTGCTGCCGCTCCTCTCGCCCGCCTCGCTGACAGCCGTGCCCGAGCTTGCCGCCAACCTCCTCTCGGAGACGCGGACGCAGACGTCGATCCACTTCCACTACACCGCCGGCGCAATCCCCGGGCTCGTCGTCGGCGCGATCCTCGGCGCAGCCTGGCTCGTCCGCCGGCGGGCCGGGCTGCTGCCCTGGTTGTCGCTCGGGATCGTCGCTCTCGGGGTGGCGGCGAACGTCAGGCTCGCGCCGATCCCGTTCTGGCAGCACGTGCCCGGCGGCGAGTCGCTCGGGGCGAACGAGTGGCGGGTCACGCCGCACGACCGCGTGCTCGCACGGGCAGTCGCGTCGATCCCGGACGACGCCGCCGTGAGCGCGACGAACGCGATCGGCGGTCATCTGTCGCAGCGGCGGCGGATCCTCAGCTTCCCGCGCCTCGCAGGCGCCGGCTGGATTGCCGCCGACGAGACCCAGGCGAGCTACCTCGATCGCATCTCCGCGCCCGAGCCGTTCGCGGCAGCGCTGCGGCGAATTCGCGCGGATCCACGCTGGCGGCTCGTCTTCTCGGAGGACGGCGTCGTCGTGCTGAGACGCGTGAGCTGATCGGCGCACATTCGGCGCCGTTCGGTGTCCCATCCGTGCGAATTTCGCCGATATGCTCGCAGTGGGTGGTGGGCCGGGGTGCCCCGACGGAGTACCTCAGAGCGGAATCGCCTGCGGCAGCAGATAGGCACAGAGCGCCAGCGTCGCCAGACGCACGCGATCGTCGTCCTCGAGCGCGGCGAGCGGCACTGCCCAGGCCGTGTACCACGCAGCGAGCCACGGGGTCGTGACGAGCAGCAACAGCGCGGCCGGGGCGAGCCGCGCACGCCCGCGGCGCCGGGCGTCCAGGCCGAGCCAGGCGAGCCCGGCCACGAAGACCGCGACGCCGAGACCAACGGCGGCCCCGTCGGGCAGCCCTGCCTGCTCGAGCCTGTTCGGCAGGGCGTAGCTGGTCTCGGTCCCGGCGTTCGCCGCCAGCGGGCCGAAGGCCGTCAGCCAATCGGGGCCGAACTCCAGCGTCGCGAGGAGCGCAATCGCCGCAGCGGTACCGGCGAAGCCGAGCAACAGCGCCCGGCGCTCGCGTGGCCCCGCGGCGAGCGCGGCGAGCAGCAGGAACACCGCGGGGACCCACTTGATCAGGACGGCGAGTGCCCAGACCGCGCCGGACAAGCCCTTTCTGCCGGCGGCCGCAAGCGCGAGCGCGCCCACGACGGCGGCGATGACCCAGGCGTCGTTGTGACCACCGCCCGCGAGATGGACCGCCAGCACCGGGTTCCAGCCCACGAACGCGGCGGCGTACGCAGGCGCTCGGGCCAGCCGTGCAACAAGCACCGTCGTGCCGAGGATCGCCAGCGCCGCGAGCACCTTGAACAGCCAGGCCGCCGCGTCGGGCGAGCGGCCGGCGAGACCTGCGAAGGGACGGGACGCAAGTGTGAACGCCGGGCCGTACACCGACGTCGTGTCACGCCAGTCCGCACCCGCGTGCTCGAAGGCAGGATTGTCCGGAAACCGTTCCGGCGGAACGGCGTACGGGTCGTAACCCTCGTTGGCGATCCAGCCGTACTCCCAGTAGGTCCAGGCGTCGGTCGAGAGCAGCAGCGGTGCCCCGAGCGGCGCCAACTGCACGCCGGCAGCGAGCACCAGCACGACGACCAGCGGCGCAACGGCGCCGCGGCGAAGCAGCCACAGCCCGGCGAGATAGGCCACGAATGCGGCGGCGAGCAGGGCCAGGAACACCGGCGCGCCGCCCTGGTCGGCACGGCCTGCAGCCCGTGGGACGAGTGGCGAGTCGTCCAGCCACGCCAGCCCGCAGGCGGCGGCGACCAGCACGGCCACCGCGACGCCCGCCAGCAGTGCGGAGCGGCTCAGGGCTCGGTTCGCGGAGGCGATGTCTCCGCGGGCGGCGGCGACGCCGTCGCGTCCGGCTCGGCGGCGGACGAGAGGTTGGTCGGCTTCTTGTGCTTCCGCCCGGGCGGCGACGGCGTCGTGGTGGTGGTGGTCGTCGTCGCGTCGTGGTCGTCTCCGTGGGCGCCACGTACTGGTTCGGGTCGTACACGTAGCCGAACGAGCGGCCCGTCGTGCCCTTCTCGAAGGTGCGCCAGACGGGCCAGTTCTTGGGCTGCGGGAAGTCGACGGCCGGCCGGTCGCCGAGGACTGCGCGCATGAAGTCGTGCCAGATCATCGACGGGAACGACGCGCCGGAGACGGCGATGCCGTGCACGTTCTCCATCGGGATCTCGCCGCGCGTGTAGCCGACCCAGACCGTGGTCTGCAGCAGCGGCGTGTAGCCGGAGAACCACGCGTCGGCATGTTGCTCGGTCGTGCCGGTCTTGCCCGCCGAGGGGAAGCCGAAATAGGCGTTGGTGCCGGTCCCGCTCGTCATGTTCTGCTCCAGCACCCGCGTGACCGCGTCGGCGACGCCGTCCGAGATCACACGCTTGCGACGCGGCTTGCCCCAACCGGCGGCGCCGTCGACCTTGCCGTTCGCGAGCACGACCTTGCGGATCGCCATCGGCTCGGAGTAGATGCCGCCGGCCGCGAGCGTCGCGTAGGCCGACGCGAGGTCGATCGGCGAGACCGGGATCGAGCCGAGGCCCATCGACGGCACGTAGGCGCCGTTGACGTCGAGCGGCGAGCGGACGCCGAGCCTGCGTGCCATCGCCGCGACCCGCTCCGGGCCGACGTCGAGGGTGAGCTGCGCGTAGACGGTGTTGTCCGAGCGCAGGGTCGCGCTCTCGAGCGAGCTGTAGCCGTGGTAGTCGTGGCCGTACGTGGTCACGCACCACCAGCCGCCCGCGCCGGAGTCGCAGTCGCCGGTCGGCGTCGGCCGGTAGTAGAACGGGGCCGACTGGTACGACGTCGACTCCGGGTCCGCGCCCAGCTCCACCGCCGCCGTCAGCACGAAGGTCTTGAACGTCGAGCCGGGCTGGCGCCTCGCCTGCGAGAGCAGGTTGTACTGGTTCCGCGCGCGACCCGGCGTGACCGCGGTCATCGCGCGGATGGCGCCGTTCTTCGGGTCGATCGAGATCAGCGCCGCGGCCGGGTCGTCGCGGTAGGGCAGCGCGTCGCGGATCGCCCTGCCGGCCACGCGCTGCCAGCCGGGGATGATCGTCGTATAGACCTTGAGCCCGCCGCTGTGCACCGTCGCGGCGCCGTACTCGCGAACGAGCTCGTCGCGGACGTAGCTGAAGAAGTACGGCTGGCGGATGGTCTTGTAGAGCCGCCCCGGCTTCAGGTTCAGGCCACGGGTCGAGGCCCAGTCGTACTGCGCACGGTCGATCGCACCGCTGCCGAGCATCGCGGCCAGCACCTGGTTCCTGCGAGTGCGCGCCTTGTCCGGGTTGCCGAACGGCTCGTAGTCGGAGGGGGCCTGGGGCAGGCCCGCGAGCAGTGCCGCCTGCGGCAGGGTGAGATCGCGGGCGTGGCGCGAGAAGTACGTCTGCGCCGCGGCCTCGATGCCGTACGCGAGGTTGCCGTAAGGGACGAGGTTGATGTAGTCGGTGAGGATCCGCTCCTTCGACCGCGCCCGATTGAGCTTGATCGCCAGGCAGGCCTCCTTGACCTTCCGCTCGAGCGTCCGCTCCCGGCCGATGTAGAGGTTCCGCACCAGCTGCTGCGTGATCGTCGAGCCGCCCTGGACGACCTTCCCGGCGCGCACGTCCTCCCAGAGCGCGCGGGCGATCCCCTCGACGTCGACGCCGCCGTGCTCGTAGAACCGCCGGTCCTCGATCGCCACGGTCGCCTTCGGGATCCACTGGCTCATCCGCCGCAGCGGCACGGGCTGGCGGTTCCGCTCGGACGGGATCACGCCCAGCAGCGACCCGTCGGCGGCATACACGATCGAGTTCTCGCCGAGCCCCGCGGGCCGAAGCGCGGCGAGGTCGCACGACGAGCCGAAGGCGAAGACGCTCGCCGTGCCGCCGATCGTGATCGCGACGGCGACCGCGACGAGCGCCAGCAGGGCCACGAGCGCTCCGCGGCGCCTGCGCCGGGCGCGTTCGACCCGGCGGCGCTTGCGGCGGCGGCGCTCCGAGACGCGGATGTCGTCGGCGCGGCGCGCGGCGGGCCGGCGGGCCGGGCTCATGCGGCCGGGAGGAGCCCGCCCTCGCGAAGGCGGCGGTGCGCGCGCAGCCGCAGCTCGCGCTCGAGGCGATCGGCCTGCTCGCCGCTCGGTGCCCACACGCGCAACGACACCGTCGGAGCTGGGTCGAGCGTGCTCACGAACACGTCGTCGCGAGGCCCGGGGGCCTCGGGTCGCAATGCCGCGAGGGCGGCATCGAGGTCGCTCGACGGCGAGAGCTGCACGGTCACCTCCGCGTACTTCTCCGGGCTCCGGATCGTGGAGTTGCGGATGGTATCCGAGGCCAGCTTCTCGTTCGGGATTACGAGCCTGGTGTTGTCGGGGGTGCGAATGAACGTGTACATCAGCCCGATCTCCTCGACCGTCCCCTCGACCTCGGCGACCTCGACGGTGTCGCCGAGCCGAAGCGGCTGGGTCAGCGCGATCATGATCCCCGCGACGAAGTTGCCGAGCGTCCGCTGTGAGGCGAAGCCGACGACGATCCCGATGACCGCCGACGAGGCGAGGATCCCGCCCGCGACCGCGCGAACCTGCGGGATCACGAGCAGCGCGGACATGATGCCGACGAAGACGATCGCGCTCGTGATCCCGCGCCGGAGCACGCGGTAGCGCGTGATCGCCTCGGGCGAGCGGAGCGCGCGCCCGATGCGCCGGTCGACGAGCCTCGCCACGAGCAGCGCGGCGCAGATGACCGCGCCCGCGACGAGGAGGCTCTCCCAGAGCTCCATCCCGCCAGGTTCGACGGCCGCGGCGCGGTTCCTAAAGCGGCTGCCGGCCCGCGAAGCCCGCTTCGAGCGTGTGCCACCAGGCGACGCGCTCCTCGCCGAGCTGCCAGCAGAGCAGCACGAGCTCCCCGTCCCGCTCGGAGGGGAAGTCGACGAGACCCGCGTCGAGGTCCTTGACGACGACCCCGAGCTCGTCCAGCGACTCGAGCGCCTCCCGGAGCGCCGTCTCGGCGTCTCCGAGCGCGGCCGCCAGCGACGCCGCCAGCGTGGGCTCGAACCCGCCGCCGTTGCCGCCGACGCGCGCCGTCACCTCGGCCTGTCGCGCCTGCGCCGCCAGGAGGTCGGCCCGCGCCTCGACGAGCCGCTCGACGAGCGGGCGCACCTCCTCGAGCGCTGCGTTCGCCTCGTCCGCGGTGAAGGTGCGCTCCGGCACGGGGCTACTATCCCGGCGCCGTGAGGATCGGTCAACGCGACGTCGGGCCGCCGCTCGAGATCTTCCTGTGGAGCCGGCTCGCGATCTGGCTCACGGCGCTCTCGGCGTACCTCCTCTTCGACCCGAACCGGAGCCCTCTGGCCGATCGCTGGGACGGGCCCGAGCTCCACGACGCCGGCTGGGCGCTCGACGTCTGGGCTCGCTGGGACAGCAGCTGGTTCCTGCGGATCGCCGAGCACGGCTACTCCGACCCCTCGTTCACGCCCGCCTTCGCGCCGCTCTACCCGTGGCTGGTCGGCGGCGCCGGCCGCGTGCTGGCCGGCCACTACGTCGTCGCCGGGGTGCTCGTCTCGCTGCTCGCCGCTGCCGCCGCATTCGTCCTGCTCGACCGGCTCGGCAGCGTCACGATCGGCGAGGCCGGGGCGCGGCGGGCGGTGCTCTACCTGGCGCTCTTCCCGACGGCGCTCTTCCTCGGCGCCGTCTACAGCGAGTCGCTCTACCTCGCTCTCTCGATCGGCACATTCGTCCTCGCCGAGCGGGGGCGGCTGCTCGGCGCGGCTGGCCTGGCGGGGCTGGCCGGCCTGACGAGGATCGCGGGCGTGGCACTGCTGCCCGCGCTGGCGATCTTCGCCTGGCGCTCGCCGCGACCGGCGGCGCGCACTCGGCCTCCCTGTGCGTGGCTCCCGCGCTCTGGCTCGTCTACCCGCTCGCCCTCTGGCTCGACATCGGCAAGCCACTCGCCTTCCTCGACGCGCAGGAGCAGGGCTGGCAGCGGGAGCTCTCGCCGTTCGGCCCGCTCGCCGGACTGTGGCAGGGCACGGCGGCCGGTTGGCACGGGCTCCGGCAGGTCGTGGCCGGCGCGGACACGTCGTACTACGCCGGCCTCGCGGAGACGACGCCGCTTCGCGCCGCGGGCCTGGACCTGCAGCAGCTCGCCTTCCTCGTCCTCTTCGTCGCGCTCGCTGTCGTCGCCTGGCGTCGCCTCGGCGCGACCTACGGGATCTACGCCGCGGTCAGCCTGGCGATCCCGCTCTCGTCGCCGGCAGGCGACTATCCACTGCTCTCGATGCCGCGCTTCGGGCTGGCGATCTTCCCGTTCTTCCTCGCCCTCGCCACGCTCGGCTCGCGACCCCGGGCGCACGCCCTGATCGTCGGAGCGAGCGCCATGCTGCTCGGGCTCGCGACTGCGCAGTGGGCGCTCTGGCAGTGGGTCGCATGAGGCGCGAGCCGGCGAAGACGCTTGCCTGGCTGGCGCTCGCCGGCTCGCTCGCGGCGATCGCGTACGCGAGCAGGCTGGCCGGAGGGAAGCCGGACCGGGACGTCCTCTACCACTACGACGTCGCGATCGGCTCGATCGTCCAGTACGGGCTGATGCTGGGAATCGTGCTCTGGATCGGCAAGGGGCTGCCGAAGCGCGAGCTGCTCGGGCTGCGGCGGCCGAGCACGGGCTTCTGGCTCACGGCCGGCCTGACCGTCGCGACGCTGGCCGCGATCATCGGCGTCTCGGCCGTGCTGGAGCAGTTCGCGAACGCAGGCGAGGAGCAGGGCCTGACGCCCGACCACTGGGATCCGAGCCGGGCCGGCGCCTTCGCCGCGAGCTTCGTCGCCGTGGCGGTCGTGGCGCCCATCGTCGAGGAGCTGACCTTTCGTGGGGAGGGATTCGCCCTGCTCGCGGCGTACGGACGATGGGTGGCGATCCTCGGGACCGGATTCGCGTTCGCGCTCGGCCACGGGCTGGTCGTCGGCCTGCCGGCGCTCCTCGCCTTCGGGATCGGCCTGGCGCTGCTGCGGGAGCGAACCGACAGCGTCTACCCGGGCATCGTCCTCCACGGACTCTTCAACGGCGCCGCGCTGATCGTGGCGGTCACGGTCGGCACGTCGTGAGGAAGGCCTCGGGGGTCGTTGCAGCGGTCGCGGTGCTCGTCTGGGCACCGCCGGCGCTCGCCGCCCCGCCCGCGGTGTCGGTGTCGGCGTCCGCCACCACCGGTTTCGCCCCGCTCACTGTGAGTCTGGCGGCGAGCGGCGATGCGGCCTCCTACCACTGGGAGCTCGGTGACGGCACGAGCGCCGAGGGGGCGGTCGTCTCGCACGTGTATGGGCCGGGCTCGTGGACGGCGGTCGTGACCGCGACCTCGGCCACCGGCGAGACGGCGCAGGCCTCCGTCGCGATCCGCGCCGCTGCCGAGAGGCTCACGCTGCGTGCGCCCGCCCGGGCCGACTGGGACTCGCGGGTGACCCTTCGCGGCAAGCTCGCCTCGGGCAGGGCGCGGATCCGGGTCCAGGTCTACCGTGGCCGCACGTACGTGGCGAGCGCCACCACACGCTCCGGCGGCGCGTTCGCCGTCCCGATCAGGCTCCACACACCCGGCCGCTACCACGTACGCACGGGGCTCGCTCCGCTCCGCGGAGGTGCGGATCACGGCCACCCCGAGGCTCGTGCTCTCCCTGCCGGAGACGGCAGTGCTCGGCGACGGCGTCCGCGTGCGCGGCCGGGTCGAGCCACGCTGGGCGGGGAGGATCGAGGCGCAGGTCGACGGACGCCGGGTCCAGCTCTCACGAGCGGGCGGGATGCGGCTCGGCACACCGCGGGTCGGCGCGCGCGAGGTCCGCCTCCGGCTCGTGCCGAACCCGGGCTTCGCGTCGGTTCGCCGCGCCGGCCGGATGCTCGTCGTCGTCCCGGAGCTCGGTCCCGGCTCGCACGGCCCGGCGGTGCGCGAGCTCGAGCGTCGCCTGCGCGAGCAGCGCTACGTCCTGCAGCGAGTCGACGCGAGCTACGACCTCGACACGATCGAGGCGGTCTACGCCTTCCAGAGCGTCCACGGGCTGGCGCAGACGGGCCGGGTCGACGCAGCGCTCTGGCGGCTGATCGCCCGCTCCGGCGTCCCGACCGCGCGGCAGCCGGGCACCCACATCGAGGTCTCGAAGGCGCGGCAGTACCTGCTCGACGTCCGCGGCGGGCTCGTCGTCCGCGTGATCCACGTCTCGACGGGCGCAACCGGCAACACGCCGCTCGGCACGTGGCACGTCTACCGCACCGTGCCCGGCTACGACTGGGTCCTCTACTACCCGCTCTACTTCCTCCGCGGCTTCGCGATCCACGGCTACCCCTCCGTGCCGCCGTATCCCGCCTCGCACGGCTGCGTGCGGATCCCGATGTGGATCGCGACGAGCCTCTACTCCGGCCACGGCCTGGGCACGACGGTCGTCGTCTACTAGCCGTGCCGAACGACGACCGGATCTCGGAGCTGCGCGCAGGAATCGCGGCGACCGACCGCGAGCTCGTGGCCGGCGCGAACACGCGACTGCGCCTCGTGGCCGAGCTCGCACGGGAGAAGGCCGCGCGCGGGATCGACTTCGTCGACCCGGAGCAGGAGCGGCGGCTCACCGACGCACTGGTCGAGGCCAACATCGGCCCACTGAGCGAAGCCGGCGTCCGCGAGCTCGTGGCGGCCGTGCTCGAGCTGACGAAGCGCGAGCTCGGCCGGGCGGGAAGCTAGTCCTCGTCCTCCTCGAGCCCGGCGGCGAAGTCCTCGGGCGTGACGGTGTCGAGAAAGGCGCGGAACTCGACGGGGTCGACGTCACCGAGGCCGGACACGCGCCGGATCCGCTCGTCGTTCGCCGCCTCGTCCTCGCTCTCGAACTCGATCGCCGACTCCTCGATCACGGAATCGGCGGCGAAGATCTTCGCCTCGACCCGGACGGCGATCGCGATCGCGTCGGACGGCCGCGAGTCGATCTCGATCTCGGAGCCGTTCCGCTCGATCGTGATCCGGGCGAAGAACGTGTTCTCGCGCAGCTCGGTGACGGTGATCTTCGTCACCTCGCCGTCGAGCTCGGAGATCAGGTCCGTGAGCAGGTCGTGCGTCATCGGCCGCTGCGGCGCCGCGCCCTGCAGCTTCATCAGAATCGCGGCGGCCTCGGGGTGGCCGATCCAGATCGGGAGGAACTTGTTCTCGTCCGCGGTCTTGAGCAGGACGATCGGCTGCTTGCCGACCAGGTCGAAACTCACGCCGTAGACGGTCATCTCGCGCATCGGCCTCGCGTCCCATCGTAGCCAAGCGCCTGAAGCGGGAAACGGCTGGCGCGGGGAGGGGGAGATGGGCGATCCTGGACTCGAACCAGGGACCTCCGCCTTATCAGAGCGGCGCTCTAACCAGCTGAGCTAATCGCCCGCGAGCGGCAGCACTGTAGCGGACTGCCGTCAGTGGCTCAGACGCGTGCGCCGGATGTAGTCCTCGACCGCGAGCAGGAACGACTCGTCCTCGCCGAGCTCGGCGAAGCTCGCCTTCGTCTCGGCGTCGAGGGCCCGGTCGTACCGCAGCTCCGCGAGGAACGGCTCGAGCGTGCCGGCCTTCGACATCGCGGCCATGCGCAGGACGAGCGCACGCGTCTGGTCGTCCTGCGTGATCGCCTCGAGGGACTCGATATCGGTCAGCCACTGGCCCAGCATCACGGAGGCAACGTCGCGCGGGCGATGTCGGTTACGGAGCAGCCGCCTCGAGCGCCTCGGCCAGCTCCTCGAGCTGGGTCTCCGAGTCGAACGCGATCTCGAGCTTGCCGGCGGCCACGCGGGCCCGGAACCCGGTCAGGCGCTCGGCCGCGGCGCGGACCCGAGCGGCGAGTGCCGGGTCGACGGCGACGGCTCCGCTCCGCCGTGGACGCCGGGCGGCACCGCCGTCCTGCGCCGCTCGCTCGGCCGCGCGGACGGAGAGGCCGTCCCGCACGATCCGCCGTGCAAGCCTGCGCCTGGCGTCGTGATCGGGCAGCGCGAGCACCGCCCTCCCGTGCCCCTCGGTCAGCTCGCCGCGGGCGAGCATCCAGAGCACCTCGTCCGGGAGCTCGAGCAGCCGGAGCCGGTTCGAGACGCCGGCCTTGGAGCGGCCGACGCGCTCCGCCACGTCACCGAGGGAGAGCTCGAACTCGTCGAGCAGGGACGCATAGGCCCGCGCCTCCTCGATCGGCGAGAGATCCTCGCGGGCGACGTTCTCGACGAGGCCGAGCAGCAGCGTCTCGCGGTCGTCGGCCTGGCGCACCACCGCGGGAAGCGTCGGCACGCCGGCCTCGCGCGCGGCACGCCAGCGCCGCTCGCCGGCGATCAGCTCGTAGCCGCCCTCGCCGCGCGGCCGCACCACCACGGGCTGCAGCACGCCCTGGCTGCGGATCGAAGCGGCGAGGCCCGAGGTCGCCTCCGGCTCGAAGCGGCGTCGCGGCTGGCGCGGGTTCGGATGGATCGCCTCGATCGGGAGATGGAGCAGCTCGGGATCGCCCGCGCCGCCGATCAGCACCTCGAGGCCGCGGCCGAGGCCGCGGGACTTCGTGCCTTCAGGAACGCCGGACAAGCTCCATCGCCACCTTCCAGTAGGCCTCGGCGCCGGACGAGCGGCGGTCGTAGGCGATCGCGGGCCGGCCGTGGCTCGGCGCCTCGGCGAGGCGCACCGATCGCGGCACGGAGGTCGTGAAGACGAGCGCGCCGAAGTGGCGCCGGACCTCGGCCTCGACCTCTGCGGCAAGCCGGGTGCGCCCGTCGACCATCGTGAGCAGGATCCCCGCGACGGCGAGCTCCGGATTGAGCCGCGCCTTGACGAGGTTGATCGAGCCGAGCAGCTGCGAGAGCCCCTCGAGCGCGTAGTACTCGGCCTGCACCGGCACGATCACGCGGTCGGCGGCGGCGAGCGCGTTCACCGTCAGCGCGCCGAAGCTCGGCGGACAGTCGAGGAAGACGTAGCGGTACCGCTCTCCCGCGCCGACCAGCGACTCGGCGAGGAACCGCTCCCCGTCGGCGTGCGCCGCGAGCTCGACCGCAGCGCCCGCGAGCTCCGCCTTCGCCGGGACGAGGTCGAGGTTCTCGAACCGTGTCGGCCGCGCGATCTCGAGGACCGAGGCCCCGTCGAGCAGGTCGTAGCTGGAGACACCGTTCGCCCGCTCGCCGAGCCCGGAAGTGGCGTTCGCCTGCGGGTCGAGGTCGATGACGAGCGACCGCTCCCCCGCCTCCGCGAGGCACGCGGCAAGGTTGAGCGCGGACGTCGTCTTGCCGACGCCGCCCTTCTGGTTCGCGATCGCGTAGACCCGGGCCGACACATGCCCAGGCTAGCCCCGGGCCCGGACACTCCCGCTATCCGAGCGGGCGCTTCCGCGCCATGCCCGGCCGGCGCGGGAAGCCGGGCGGCGTGGGGCCGAGCTTGCGAAGCACCAGGAACCCCGCGGGCGAGTCGACGAGCTCGCCGGCGAGACGCTCGGCCACGACCGCGACACGAGCGGGCTCCGCGCTCGGCCCGACCCAGAGGATCGCGAGGCCGCCCGGTCGGACGAGCGGTAGGCACCACTCCGCTGCGACAGCCGGCGGCGCCAGCGCCTTCGCCACCGCGACCCCGTACTCGTCCACCGGCTGCTCCTCAGCCCGGCCCCACACCACGCGCACGTTGGGAAGCTCCGGCTCCCAGCGGCGCAGGAAGTCGCACTTGCGTCCCTCCGCCTCGAGCAGGGTCACCTCCCGGCCCGGCAGCGCCGCCGCGAGGGGGATCCCCGGGGTCCCGCCGCCGGAGCCGACGTCGACGACCGAGCCTCCGCCGGCCCGCACGAGCTCGAGGCCTCGCAGGGCGTCGTCGAGCAGCACCCGGCGTGCCTCGGCGAGGTCGCGGAGCGCGGTCAGCCCCGGTGTGGCGACGACGGCCTCGAGCCAGCGCTCGAGCAGGTCAGTCAACCGAGCGGCGCGGCAGGACGACGACGAAGCGGTTCGGCTCGGTGCCTTCGCTCGCCGTCTCGACCTCGGGATCGTCCTTGAGGAACTCGTGCACGACCTTCCGCTCGACCGCGGTCATCGGGTCGAGCTCGACCCGGTAGCCGGTCGCCGACGCCTGCTCCGCGGTCCGGCGCGCTAACGCGTGCAGGGTCGCCTCACGGCGCTCGCGGTAGCCGGCCGCGTCCACGACGACATGCAGCCGCGTCCCCTCCTCCTGCCGCCGCCGCACGATCGCGTTCGCGAGGTACTGGAGCGCGTCGATGGTCTGGCCGTGCCGCCCGATCAACAGGCCGAGCTCGGGCCCCTCGCAGACCGCGAGGATCTCGTCCTCCCGCTCCTCGATCCGCACGGTGCAGCTGGCGCCGATCTCGTCCGCCACGCGCTCGACGAGCTCGCGGACCAGCCCCGCTGCCTCGCTGTCCTCGGGATGGCCCTCGCGCTCGGGTGGTGCGGCGGCTGCAACCGAGGCTGCGTCGACGGACGCGAGCACGCGGGCCGGCTCGTAGCCCACGCCCAGGAGGCCGCGCTCCCCCTCGGAGACGACCTGGAAGCGCACCGCCGACTTGTCGAGCCCCGGGGCGAGCCGCTCGAGGTCGCGCAGCGCAGCCCACTTCGCCTCGCCGACCGTCTCGCCAGTCGCCTCGACCGAAAGCTCCTCGCTCACCGTCGGGAGCCGCCCTTCTTCCTGCGGACTCGGCGTGGCTGCCCACGCTGGCCGGCCGGCTTGCCGTTCCCGTCCTCGACGGGTGGCGGCTCGGCCTTGCTCTCGGCCTTGGCCGGGGTGCGCGAGCTCCGCTTCTCCGGCGTCGCGGGCTTCGGCATGAGCCGGCGCGTGACGAGACCCTGCCCGGTCGTCCAGAGGTTGGTCGTCAGCCAGTAGATCATCAGGCCGGAGGGGAAGTTGAGGATGAACGGGATGAAGGCGATCGGCAGCACCATCAGGAGCACGCGCTGCGCTTTCTGCATCTGCCCCGACATCAGGTACGACGAGGTCAGCTGGCTGAGGACGTAGACGACGAGGAGCAACGGCCCCCAGGCGGTCTTCGTGTCCTCGGTGATGTCGACGAGGCCCAGCCACTGCAGGCCTGCGGCGCCGTGCTGCGGCAGGATCTCCTTCTCGAAGCCCTTCAGCACGTAGAAGAGGGAGATGAAGACCGGGATCTGCGCCACGAGCGGGAGGCATGACGCGGCCGGGTTGATGTTGTTCTCCCGGTAGAACTTCATCAGCTCCTCGTTCTGCCGCTTCCGGTCGCTCTTGTACTTCTGCTGCAGCGCCTTCATCTCCGGCGCGTGCGCCTGCAGGTTCTGCATCGAGTGGATCTGCCGCACCGTCAGCGGCACGAGCAGGATCCGGACGATGATCGTCAGCGCGACGATCGACCACGACCACGACCCGATCACGTCGTGGATGTGGATCAGCGCCCAGGACATCAGGCTCTCGAGCTGCGCGATCGGCGGAATCGCGGCGAGGAAGGAGGCGGTCATGCGTAGTCCACCCCGCCGCGGCTCCACGGGTTGCAGCGGAGCAGGCGCCAGGCGGCCTTGAGCGATCCCTTGACGAGGCCGTACTTCCGCAGCGCGTCGAGCGCGTACTGCGAGCAGCTGGGGTGGTACTTGCAGGTGTTCGCCGGCGTCAGCAGACCGAGCGTGTACCGCCAGGCGTAGACGAGCCCGATGCCGGCGTACCTCATGCGGCCGCCTTCTCGAGCACCTCGCCGACACGCTCGACCAGCCACTCGTGGCCGCGGGTGTCGGCGGGCTCGGCGAAGCCGGGCCGCGCGACGAGCACGTAGTCGTTGCCCGGCCGGACCCGTGGGCCGAGCTCGTTCCAGGTCTCCCGCAGCTGCCGCTTGACGCGGTTGCGGACGACCGCTCCACCGACCGTCCTCGGCACCGCGAGCCCGAGCCGCGGCTCCGCGTCGGCCTCCTCGCGCGGGAACCAGTAGAGCACGAGGAATCGCGTCGAGACCGAGCGTCCCTGGCGGTAGACCGCGTCGAAGTCCCGAGAGCGGGAGAGCCGCTGCCGGCGCTGCACGGCCCTTACGCCGAGAGCCGCTTGCGGCCCCTGGCGCGGCGACGCTTCAGGATCAGGCGGCCGGCCCGGGTCGACATGCGCGCGCGGAAGCCGTGCTTGCGCTTGCGACGGCGCACGTTGGGCTGGTAGGTGCGTTTCACGGTGCCGGAGGCTTCGAAGTCGGAGCTGCCGGGGCCCGGCAGCAGCGAGGGCGGCAGTATAGACGGACCGATTCGCAGACCGCTTATCCACAGGCTCCGGGCTGGACGAAAGTGCTGCTCGCAGGGATCGACTCGAGCTTCGGCGGACACGTTTTCCACAGGTGTGGAGACTCGTGTGGAGACACCGAAAATCCCTGCAAAACAGGCTGTTTTTGTTCTCAGGAAGAGCTCGGGCACCTGCTTTGAACGGCCGCTCGGACGCTGGTATGCTCGCGCCTCCCCGCGCGTCGAGAGGAGCCCTGAAACCGGGTGGAACACCCAACCGAGCTGACTGCTGAGAGCCTGTGGGACGAGGTCTCCAGCCGGCTCAGAGGGGCACTGAACGAGACGACCTTCAGCACCTGGTTCGAGAAGGCGCGCGGCTCGGCCCTTACCGACTCCGACTTCACGATCGCCGTCCCGAACGACTTCACGCGCGAGTGGATCGAGGGGCACTTCCTCGGCTTGATCAAGGCAGGCGTCCGTGACGTGATCGGTTCCGAGACGCGCGTCCACCTGCGGGTGGACAGCACCGCCGTCGCCGCGCCGCAGCCCACGAGCATCGATACGGCCGAGAGCGACGGCGAGACCGAGCCCGTCCAGCTCGCGCCCGAGTCGACGGGGATGAACCCGAAGTACACGTTCGACCTCTTCGTGATCGGCTCGTCGAACCGGTTCGCGCACGCGGCGGCGCTCGCCGTCGCCGAGGCGCCGGCCCAGGCCTACAACCCGCTCTTCGTCTACGGCGGCACCGGCCTCGGCAAGACCCACCTGCTGCAGGCGATCGGCCACTACGTGCGCGAGCATTCCGCCGGACTGACGACGCGCTACGTGACGAGCGAGACGTTCATGAACGACTTCATCAACTCGCTCCGCGACAAGCGCATCGAGGGCTTCAAGCAGCGGTACCGCACCTACGACGTGCTGCTCGTGGACGACATCCAGTTCCTGGAGGGCAAGGAGCGGATCCAGGAGGAGTTCTTCCACACCTTCAACTCGCTCTACGAGGCCGGCCGGCAGATCGTGATCTCGTCCGACCGGCCGCCGAAGGAGATCGCCACGCTCGAGGCCAGGCTGCGCTCGCGCTTCGAGTGGGGGCTGCTCACCGACGTCCAGGCGCCCGACCTCGAGACGCGCATCGCGATCCTGCGCAAGAAGGTCAACATCGACCGCATCCAGGTGCACGACCCCGAGGTGCTGACCTTCGTCGCAGGCCGTGTCTCGACGAACATCCGCGAGCTCGAGGGCGCGCTGACCCGCGTCGTCGCGTTCTCGTCGCTGACCGGCCGGCCGATGACCGTCGACCTCGCCGAGAGCGTGCTCCGCGACGTCTTCCCCCAGGGAGAGGCGCCGGAGGTCTCGATCGCCCGGATCCAGGAGACGGTCTCGGACCGCTTCGGGATGTCCGTGGCCGAGCTCTGCAGCGCCAAGCGCTCCCAGGCGGTCGCGTACCCTCGGCAGGTGGCGATGTACCTCTCGCGCGAGCTGACGGACTCCTCACTGCCGAAGATCGGTAAGGAGTTCGGCGGGCGAGACCACACGACCGTGATCCATGCAACCTCCAAGATCGCGACCCTCATCCGCGAGGATCGCTCTGTGTACAACCTTGTGCAGGAATTGACCGCAAGGATCAAGCAGGTTCGCTGAAGTGGGGATCGTTTCGACCACACCGTTTACGCCTGGGGACGGAGCGACATCGCTCCCCAGGACGCGTCCCCAGGGCAATGCGTGCAGCCAGGCCGAAAAGGACCGTCTTCCCCGTGCTCCACACTCCCTACTACCTCTACTAAGGAATTCTTTAAATGAATGAAGCAGAAGTCGTAGTGGGCACGGGCATGACGATCGGGTGCTCGAGGGACGAGCTCGTCGCGAAGCTCGGCATCGTCTCGCGTGCCGTTTCGACCCGCGGCAGCGTGCAGGTGCTCTCGGGCGTCCTGCTCCGCGCCGATGCCGGGGCGATCGAGCTCGCGGCCACCGACATGGAGCTGTCGCTCCGAACGAGCCTCGATGCGCAGGTCGAGGGTGAGGGCGCCGTGGTCGTCCCCGGGAAGCTGCTCGCCGACCTGGCACGGCTTCTGCCCGAGAACGAGGTCACGCTCGAATACCGGCCCGAGGAGGGCGTCGTCCAGGTCACGTCCGGGGCGTACAGCTCGCGGCTGAACACGTACAGCGCCGAGGACTTCCCCCGGCTGCCGGCACTCGACGCGCCGCTGCACGGCGTCGATCGTCCTGCGCTGCTGGAGACGATCGAGCGCGTCGCGAGGAGCGCGTCGCGGGACGAGTCCCGCCCGGTGCTCACCGGGATCCTCGTTCGCTTCGGCGGCGGCTCGCTCGTGATGGCGGCGACCGACTCGTATCGGATGTCCGTCAAGGAGACCGCGCTCGAGGGAGCCGGCCCGGACTTCGAGGCGATCATCCCCGCCCGGGCGCTGCAGGAGCTGGCCCGGATCGGCGCGGCCGCCGACTCGATCGAGCTCGGCGTGCACGAGAACCACGTGGTCTTCGGCGCCGGCGACGTCTGGCTGACGACGAGACGGATCGACGGGCAGTTCCCGAACTACCAGCAGCTCCGGCCCGAGACCTTCGAGGTCGAGCTGACGCTCCCGCGCGGCGAGCTGCTCGACGTCGTCCGTCGCGCCGCGGTGATGGCGCTTCGCAACTCTCCGCTCCGGCTGCGCTTCGCCGAGGGCGAGCTGACCATCTCGGCCCAGACGCAGGACGTCGGCGAGACCCGCGAGACGCTCCCGGCCGCCTACACCGGCGAGCCGCTGGAGATCGGCTTCAACGCCGAGTTCCTGCGCGACGGCGTCGAGGCGGTCGTGGGTGACGAGGTGCGGCTACGGCTGATCAACCCGCTGCGGCCGGGGCTCCTCTCCGGCGAGGGCGACGACTTCTGGTACCTGATCATGCCGATCAGGCTCGCCGGCTAGAGCGTCGGGGCAAGGCACCTGATCGTCAGGGACGTTGCGCTCCGCGACTTCCGCTCGTACGCGCGCCTCGAGCTCGAGCTCGAGCCGGGCCTCGTGCTCGTGACCGGCCCGAACGGCGCCGGCAAGACGAACCTGCTCGAGGCGCTGCACGTCGGCACGCAGGGCTTCTCGCCGAGGACGAGGCAGGACGCGCAGCTCGTCCGCCTCGGCGCCGAGGCGTCGCGGGTGGCGCTCGCGGGCCGGCGGGGCGCGTCGAACGTCGAGCTCGAGGTCGTGCTTCGCCGCGGCGAGGGGAAGCGGGCAAAGCTGAACGGCGCCCAGCTCCGCTCGGCGGAGGCCTTGCGGGCCGAGGTCGCCACGCTCGTCTTCACGCCGGACCGCCTGGCCGTCGTCAAGGGCGGGCCCGCGGCACGACGCGCCTACTTCGACCGCTCGCTCGGTCGCCTGCTGCCGAGCCGTGCCGACCTGCCGGTCGAGTACATGAGCGCGGTCGGGCAGCGGAACGCCGCCCTCCGCCGGGTCGCCGCCGGGCTCTCCTCCCGGGACGCGGTCGCGCCCTGGACGCAGCAGGTGTCGACTCTCGGCGCCGCTCTGGTCGAGGCCCGCCGCGAAGCGCTCGCGGTGCTCTCGCCCGCGTTCGGCGAACGGGCCGGCGAGCTCGGCCTCCCCCAGGCGGCGCTGGGCTACGAAGCGGAGGCGCCGACCGTCGCCGCCCTGGAGGCGCGCCTGGAGCGGGACCTGGAGCGCGGCGTGACCGGGCTCGGGCCGCACCTCGACGACGTCCAGGTGCTCTCCGCCGACCGCGACCTGCGCCTCTACGGCTCGCAGGGCGAGCAGCGCCTCGCCGTTCTCTCGCTGCTGCTCGCAGAGGCGGAGGTCGTCGCGGAGCGCCGTGGCGTGCCGCCGCTCCTGCTGCTCGACGACGTGCTCTCCGAGCTCGACGCCGGCCGCCGACGGATCCTCGGCGAGCGGATCGGCGCCGTCGGGCAGACCGTGATCACCGCCACCGGCGCCGACGCCCTCCCGCTCGAGCCCGCCCAGCTCCTGGAGGTCACGCCCGGCCAGGTGCGGGCCGCGTGATGGAGCGGATCGGCAAGGCGCTCGGCACCGAGCTCGGCCGCCTCGGGCCCGCGGGCGACGCCGACCTTGCCGCGATCGTCGCCGCGTGGCCCGCTGCCGTCGGCGAGGAGAACGCTCGCCGCGCATGGCCGGCGCGGATCGGGGGCGACGGCACGCTGCGCATCCACACCGCGGACGCCGTCTGGGCGAACCAGCTGACGCTGCTCGGGCCGCAGATCCTCGCCGTCCTGCGGGAGCGACTCGGCAGCGCCGCGCCGCGCACGATCCGGTTCGCTGCCGGCCCGCTTCCGTCGCCTGCGGAGGTCGAGCCCGCACGACGCCCACAGCCGGTGACCGCGGACGAGAACGACGTCGAGCGGGCCGCCGCACTGACCGCCGGCATCGCCGACGACGACCTGCGCGGGCTCGTCGCCAGAGCCGCTGCCGCGAGCCTCGCACGGGCGCGGTCCAGCCGCCGTTTCTGATACCATTGCTTGTGCCCGCAAGTAGTCGATTTGCAGGGCTTTTTTGATGGCCGAGACCACCTATACCGCAAAAGACATCACCGTTCTGGAGGGGCTCGAGCCCGTCCGGCTGCGACCGGGCATGTACATCGGCTCGACCGGCTCCCGCGGTCTCCATCACCTCGTCTACGAGGTGGTCGACAACTCCGTCGACGAGGCGCTCGCCGGCCGGAACGACTCGGTCGAGATCACCCTCCACCCGGACAACTCCGTCACGGTCAAGGACGCCGGCTCGGGGGATCCCGGTCGACCTGATCGCCGACCAGAACCTGTCCGCGCTGACGGTCGTGCTGACCAAGCTGCACGCCGGCGGCAAGTTCGGCGGCGACGGCTACAAGGTGTCCGGCGGCCTGCACGGGGTCGGCGTCTCGGTCGTGAACGCGCTCTCCGAGTGGCTGATCGCCGAGGTGCGACGCGACGGGAAGATCTACCGCCAGGAGTTCATCCGCGGCGTGCCGACGGGCGACGTCGAGGTGGTCGGCAAGGCCGACAAGGACGACACCGGCACGACCATCTCCTTCCTGGCCGACTCCGAGGTCTTCGAGGAGGTCGACTTCTCGGCGCAGACCCTGCTGCAGCGGTTCCGCGAGACGGCGTTCCTCACCCGCGGGCTCAGGATCTCGTTCCTCGACGAGCGCGAGGGCGAGGACCGGCACGAGTTCCACTACGAGGGCGGGATCAAGGACTTCGTCGCCTACGTGAACGACGCGAAGGACGCCGTCCACAAGCACATCGTCTACTTCGAGACCGAGAACGACGACGGCATGGTCGAGATCGCGATGCAGTGGAACACCTCGTACGTCGACTCGGTCTACTCGTTCGCCAACAACATCAACACCCACGAGGGCGGCACGCACCTCTCAGGCTTCCGTGCGGCGCTGACGGGCACGCTCAACCGCTACGCGCGCGACAAGGGGCTGTTGAAGGAGAAGGAGGAGAACCTCGAGGGCGAGGACGCGCGCGAGGGCCTCGCCGCCGTGATCTCGGTCAAGCTCGCGAACCCGCAGTTCGAGGGCCAGACGAAGACGAAGCTCGGCAACCCGCCGATCGAGTCGCTCGTCAAGACGGCGGTGAACCAGAAGCTCGCCGAGTTCCTCGAGGAGAACCCCACTGACGCGAAGCAGATCGTCGATGAAGGCCGTCGGCGGCGCGAAACGCGCGCCAGGCCGCCCGCAAGGCGCGCGAGCTGACCCGGCGCAAGAGCGCGCTCGAGAGCATGTCGCTGCCGGGCAAGCTGGCCGACTGCTCGATCAAGGACCCGGCGTCGGCCGAGCTCTTCATCGTCGAGGGCGACTCCGCCGGCGGCTCCGCGAAGATGGGTCGCGACCGCACCTACCAGGCGATCCTCCCGCTGCGCGGCAAGATCATCAACAGCGAGAAGAACCGGATCAACAAGGTGCTCTCGAACAACGAGATCCAGGCGATGATCACCGCGATCGGGACCGGGATCGGCGACGAGTTCGACATCGCCAAGCTCCGCTACCACCGGATCATCGTGATGACGGACGCCGACGTCGACGGCTCCCACATCCGGACGCTGATCCTCACGTTCCTCTACCGGCAGATGCCGGAGCTGATCGAGCGCGGCCACATCTACATCGCGGTCCCGCCGCTCTACAAGGTCAAGCTCGGCAACCAGGAGTACTACTTCGAGAAGGAGGCACAGCTCGAGGAGCTGCTCGTGCGCGAGCGGGTCGGCGGGCTCGAGATCACCTCCCGCGGCGGCGAGGCGCTGAAGCTGACCGAGGCTCGGTGGCGCCGCTTCGCCAGCGCACTGGCCGAGTTCGAGGGCTGGCTCGCCAGGCTGCGCGCCGACTTCGGCGCCCAGGCAGCCGACTTCATGGTCGCGCACCGGCTCGTTGAGCTGGACGTCGCCTCGATCGCCGATCTCGACCAGGCGGTGATCGACTCGATCGACAACGGCTACGCGCTGAGCGTGCTCGGCCAGGCGGACGGGACGATCGAGGTGAAGGTGATCGAGACCGAGACCAGCGCCGCCACGCACATCACGGTCCCGATCGCGCTGCTCGAGTCGCCGATCTACGCCAACCTCCGCCGGGCGTACGCGAAGCTCGTCGAGGTCGTCGGGCTGCCGCCGTTCCTGGCGGGAGCCGGGAAGAAGACGCGGAACGGCGAGACGTTCGGCTCGCTCCGGCACGAGGCGCTCGAGCTGGCGAAGGAGGGGATCCAGCTCTCCCGCTTCAAGGGCCTCGGCGAGATGAACGAGGAGCAGCTCTGGGAGACGACCATGGACCCCTCGAAGCGGCTGCTGATCCGCGTCGACGTCGAGGACGCGTCCGCCGCCGATCGGCTCTTCTCGGTGCTGATGGGCGACCAGGTCGAGCCGCGCCGTGCCTTCATCGAGGAGAACGCCCGGGATGTGAGGTTCCTGGATGTCTGACGTCGTCGATCCGGGGCCGCTCGGGGCCGGCCGGATCGAGGCGCGCGAGCTCGAGCAGGAGATGCGCTCGAGCTACCTCGACTACGCGATGAGCGTGATCGTCGGGCGCGCGCTGCCCGACGCGCGCGACGGCCTGAAGCCGGTGCACCGGCGCGTGCTCTTCGGCATGCACGAGGCGGGGCTGCAGCCGAACCGGCCGTACAAGAAGTCCGCGGCGACGGTCGGCGACGTGATGGGCAAGTACCACCCCCACGGCGACGCGTCGATCTACGACACGCTGGCCCGGATGGCGCAGCCCTTCTCGCTGCGCTACCCGCTCGTGGACGGCCAGGGGAACTTCGGCTCGATCGACGACGACCCGCCGGCCGCGATGCGCTACACCGAGGCGCGGCTCTCGCGGATGGCGACCGAGATGCTCCGCGACATCGACGCCGACACCGTCGACTTCGAGCCGAACTACGACGAGTCGCGCCGCCAGCCGACCGTCCTGCCCTCGCGCTTCCCGAACCTGCTCGTGAACGGCTCGTCCGGGATCGCCGTCGGGATGGCGACGAACATGCCACCGCACCGGCTGGCCGAGATCGTCGACGCGATCGTCGAGCTGATCGACAAGCCCGACGCGAACGTCGACGACCTGATGAAGCACGTCAAGGGACCCGACTTCCCGACCGGCAGCATCGTCGTCGGCCGCGCCGGCATCCGCGACGCCTATCGCACCGGCCGCGGCCGGATCGTGATGCGCGCACGCGCGCATATCGAGGAGCTTCGCGGCGGCAAGACCGCGATCATCGTCACGGAGCTGCCCTACGGGGTGAAGAAGGGCGGCGACTCCGGCGTGATCAAGAAGATCGCCGACCTCGTCCAGGAGAAGGTGATCACCGAGGTCTCGGATCTCGCCGACCACTCCGACCGGACCGGGATGCGGATCCAGGTCGAGCTGAAGCGCGACGCGATCCCGCAGGTCGCGCTGAACAAGCTCTTCAAGCACACGTCGCTGCAGGCGACGTTCGGCTACAACGCCGTCGCGCTCGTCGGCGGGGTGCCGAGGACGCTGTCGCTGCTCGAGCTCGTTCGCGAGTACCTCGACTTCCAGCGCGAGATCGTCACGCGCCGCTCCAAGTACGAGCTGCGCAAGGCCGAGGAGCGCGCGCACGTCCTGCGCGGGCTACCTGATCGCGCTCGACAACCTCGACGAGGTGATCTCGCTGATCCGGGCCGCCGCGGACGCCGACGCGGCGCGCACCGGCCTGATGGAGCGGTTCGAGCTCTCCGAGATCCAGGCGCAGGCGATCCTCGACCTCCGCCTCCGCGCGCTCACCGGCCTCGAGCGCAAGCGGGTCGAGGACGAGCACGCCGACCTGCAGGAGCGGATCGCCGAGCTCCGCGCGATCCTGGGCGACCCCTCACGGGTCGACGCGCTGATCCGCGAGGAGCTGCTCGAGCTGAAGACGCTCTACGGCAAGAACGACGACCGGCGCACCGAGATCATCGCGGCCGAGGGCGAGTTCTCGCTCGAGGACATGATCGCGGAGGAGGACATGGTGATCGCGATCACGCGGTCGGGCTACATCAAGCGCCTGCCCGTGACCACCTACCGCGAGCAGCGCCGCGGCGGCATCGGCGTGATGGGGATGGACATGAAGGACGAGGACTACATCGAGCACCTGTTCGTAGCCTCGACGCACGACTACATCCTCTTCTTCACCTCCGTCGGCAAGGTCTACCGGCTCAAGGTGCACGAGCTGCCGCTCGGCTCGCGCCAGTCGAAGGGCCGCGCGATCGTGAACCTGCTCCCGTTCCGCCAGGACGAGCTCGTCCGCGCCGTGATCGCCACGCGCGACTTCAAGGAGGCGAAGTTCCTCCTCTTCGCGACCAAGCGCGGGATCGTGAAGAAGACGGAGTTCGAGGCGTACAACACCCCGCTGAAGGCGGACGGGATCATCGCGATCGGGCTGCGCGACGACGACGAGCTGGTCGGCGTCCGGCTCTCGAACGGCACCAACGACGTGCTGATGGTCTCCCGGCTCGGGCAGGCGATCCGCTTCCACGAGTCCGACGTGCGGTCGATGGGCCGGCCCGCCTCGGGCGTCCAGGGGATGCGGCTCCGCGCGAAGGACGAGGTGATCGAGGTCGACATCGCCGCCGACGACGCCGACCTGCTCGTCGTGACCGAGAACGGCTGGGGCAAGCGGACGCGCGTCGCCGACTACCCAGTCAAGGGTCGTGGCGGGCTCGGCGTCAAGACGGCGCAGCTCGTCGAGGGCAAGGGTCGTCTTGCCGGTGCGCGCATCGTCCGCGACGGCTATGCGGTGATGCTGATCTCGAACGCCGGCACCGTGATCCGCATGCCGGTCGACGGGATCCGGCGGGCCGGACGCGCGACACAGGGCGTGATCGTGATGCGTCTGCGCGAGGGCGAGCAGGTCTCGGGTCTCGCTCCGGTGGTGGAGTCCGGCGACGATGCCGACGAGCCGGCCCTCGACGGGGCCGAGCAGCCGCCGCAGGAGGCCTGAGCGCGTACCGACTTCGGCTCGCGGCCTTCCAATCCGCGAGCAGGGGTTGTATATGTCTCAACGCGGGGTTCCCATCTGCTCGAGAAGGGCTTGCTATGGCGTACGGCAACCAAGTCGACCTCCTGGAACCGGTCAATCTGGTCGAGCATCTCGACAAGATGGAGCTCTACCTCGGCCAGGTCTGCCAGATCGCGGGGATCTCCAAGATGCAGCTCGACTACTGGACGAACAAGGCGCAGATCCCGACGAAGGGCAAGAAGCAGCGGATCTACGACGCCGACGCGCTCGAGACCGTGATGCTGATCAAGCAGGCGAAGGACAAGGGGCTCAACCTCGGCGCCGCGATCGAGGCCGCCCGTCGCTTCCGCGAGCAGAAGCGCGAGTCGCTCGTCGCGCTGACGCCCTAGAGCGCGTCGCGCAGGCGCTCGGCCGCGGCTTCCGGCGCGACCGTCGTCACGAAGATGCCGGCGCCGAGCTCGACGCCGGCGAAGATCGTCAGCCGCGGCACGACCTCGAGGTGCCAGTGCGCGCCCTCGTGCAGCCACGCGTTCCACGGCACGGGCCCCTCGACGGAGCGCAGCGCGCCGATCGCGTCGGCGAGCAGGCCGAGGGCGGCAGGGAGGAGCGCGCTCTCGAAGCCGCCGGGCTCGTGCTCGACGGGCGCCAGGAGCAGCTCGTACGGCGCCCGGCCGGCCGAGGCTGCGAGGAGCGCGACGCCGTCCCGCTCCGCGATCACGCGCTCGGCGGACGCCCGCTCGTCGGCGAGCAGCGCACAGAGCCGGCAGGGCTCCCCCGTCTCCGCTGCGAGCGCCGGCGGCGTCTCGCGGAGCCAGACGAGCTGGGAGTGGGAGTGCGGCAGGCTCGCGCCCGCGACCCGGCCTTCGTTGACGAGCGCGTGCAGGTAGCCGAAGCCCTCGGCCCGCGCCGCCCGTGCGCGGTCCCGCCACGCCTCGGCCACGAGCGCCGCACCGTCGCGGCCGAGCTCGGCGAAGGAACGCACGTGGGTCGGCGCATGGACGACCACCTCCTGCCGCTCGAACGCGGGGTAGAGGTTCGGCACGACGCGCACCTGCCAGGGATCGCCGATCGTGAGCGTCTCCGGCGGGGTCCGATCCTCGCGCCCCGCGCAGAACGGGCACGACTCGAGCTCCTCCGCCGTCTCCGGCTCGAGATGGGGCACGCCGACGCCCGGCCGCCGTGCGCGGCCGGGTGCGACGACTGCCAGGCGGCCCGTCAGCGGGTCGCGGCGGAGGTCTACTTGTCGCCCTCGCGCCGGGGATCGACGAACGCCTTGAGGATGTCGATCGGCGCCGGGAAGACGATCGTGGTCGAGTTCGTCGCCCCGATCTCGAGCAGCGTCTGCAGGTAGCGGAGCTGCAGCGACATCGGCGAGCTGGACATCACGTCGGCGGCGTCCTTCAACCGCTCGGAGGCCTGGTACTCGCCTTCGGCCGCGATCACCTTTGCACGCCGCTCGCGCTCGGCCTCGGCCTGGCGTGCCATCGCGCGCTGCATGCTTGCGGGGATCTCGACGTCCTTCACCTCGACGATCGAGACCTTGATCCCCCACGGCGAGGTGGCCTCGTCGATGATCGTCTGCAGGATCGCGTTGATCTTGTCGCGCTCCGAGAGCAGCTCGTCGAGCATGTGCTGGCCGAGGACGGACCGGAGGGTCGTCTGCGCGATCTGCGACGTCGCGACCATGTAGTTCTCGATCTGGACGATCGCGTTCTTCGGCTCGACGATGCGGAAGTAGGCGACCGCGTTGACCCGCACCGGCACGTTGTCCTTCGTGATCACCTCCTGCGGTGGGATGTTCAGCGTGATCGTGCGCAGGTCGACCTTCACCATCCGGTCGATGATCGGGATCAGGAGGAACAGACCAGGGCCCTTGGGGGAGGGCAGCAGGCGACCGAGCCGGAAGATCACGCCGCGCTCGTACTCTCGTGCGACCTTGACGGCCGAGAGGACGACGAACAACACGATCACGACGACCGCGATCAGGACGATGAGGGCGGCGATGGGGATCAGCTCCCTTCGGGTTGACGGTCGGATCCTACGACGAGCCGCAAGCTTTCCTCGTCGACGCGCTCGACGCGCACCTCGTCGCCGGGGACGAGCGGGGAGTCGTCGCCGCTCCGCGCCTGCCAGAGCTCGCCGGCGACGGAGACGAGCCCGTCCGGACGGACGCGGCCCACGTCGCCGATCAGCCGGTGGAGCCCGACCTCGGGTGTTCGCCTGCGCGCCTGCGCGGCCTTGCCGACGCCGAAGGCCATCAGCAGCCCGACGGTGCCGGCGATCCCGATCGCGACCGGCAGCGACACCTGATACGCGGGCCCGGCGGGATCGAAGAGGAGCAGCGCGCCGAGCACGAACGTCACCGCGCCGGCGGCGGTCAGCGCGCCGTGGGTCGGGACCAGCAGGTCGGTGACGAACAGTCCGGCGGAGAGCAGCATCAGCAGCACGCCCGCAGCCGACACCGGCAGCACCTGGAGGCCGTAGAGCCCGATGATCAGCGAGATCGCGCCGACGGTCCCGGGCAGCACGAGCCCGGGGTTCCAGAGCTCCACGATCAACCCGATCACGCCGATCGAGAGCATCAGCGCGATCACGTTCGGGTCGATCAGCAGGTCGAGCAGGCGCTTCCAGCCCGACATCTTCACCGGCTCGATCGTTGCGCCGGCCGTGTGGAGCACGTAGCCCTTCGGCTCCGTCTTCGTCCCGTCGATCTGCTGGAGCAGCGCAGGGAGGCTCGGCGAGATCACGTCGGCGATCCCGATCCGCCGCGCCTCGCGGGCGCCGAGGTTGGACGCCTGTCGGACCATCCGCTCCGCCGCCTGGACGTTGCGACCGTGCTCGCGCGCCAGCTCGCCGATGTACGCCGCAGCGTCGTTGACGACCTTGCGCCGGAGGTCCTTGGAGAGGTCCTGCCCGTTCGTGGTGATCGGCGTCGACGAGCCGATGTTCGTCTGGGGCGCCATCGCAAGGACGTCCGCGGCCATCGCGATCACCGCGCCGGCGGAGTCGGCGCTCGAGCCGCTTGGGGCGACGTAGACGACCACCGGCACCTTCGCCGCCAGGATCCGCTTGACGATGTTGCGCATCGAGGAGCCGAGGCCGCCCGGGGTGTCCATCACGATCACGACCGCGGCCGAGTGCTCGCGTTCCCCCCGGGCGATCGCATCCTCGATGAAGTCCTGCGTGACGGGGTTGACGTCGTTGTCGAACTCGACGGCGAGCACCTCGGGCGGAGTGGCGCCGGAGGCGCCGACGCAGAGGAGGAGCGCTCCGGCAAACGCCGCGAGCGTCGAGGCCAATCCCCGCGCGAGGGGCGCGTCCACAGCGCGCCTCATGCTACCGCCGCCGCCCGGTCAGGCGACGCGGCGGCAGTCGTTCTCGAGCAAGTCGGGCGCCTGCGCGGTTGGCCAACAGGCTGTAAGGATTCCGTCAGGCAGGGGCTTCGCCCCTTGCCGCCGAAGGCCGGGGCTCGCACCCTATGGACTCCCCGATGCGCCTACTCCTTGCCCTTGCCGCCGCCGCGCTCGTTCTCCCTGGCTCTGCGCTGGCCGACGCGACGATCGTCTCGCGTGACGTGCCGCTGCGCGGAGAGCGCACGCTCGCCGCCGCAACGCCGCAACGGTTCACGCTCGTCGGCCTGCACTGGCAGGGCCGCGGCAGCGTCGAGTTCCGCACCCGTGCCGCCTCGGGGGCCTGGACCGCCTGGCTGCCCGCAGGACCCGAGAGCGACGACCTCCCCGATCGCGGCAGCGCCGAGAACCGGCGCGGTGCCTGGCGGCTCGGCAACCCCTACTGGGTCGGGACCTCGACCGCGATCCGCTACCGGCTCCACGGCGACGTGCGCCGGCTCCGGGCCTGGTTCGTCTGGAGCCCGGCGGTGCTGATCCCGATGCGGACGCTCTCGATCGCCGGCTCGCCTCCGATCGTGCGCCGCTCGGCGTGGCGCGCCGACGAGTCGATCGTGCGCGCGAAGCCGGCAGTCGTCGACCGGCTCGAGTTCGCCGTCGTCCACCACACGGCCGGCCGGAACGCGTACTCGCAGGCCGAGTCGGCGGCGATCGTGCGGGGGATCGAGCTCTTCCACGTCAAGGGCAACGGCTGGAACGACATCGGCTACAACTTCCTCGTCGACCGCTTCGGCACCGTGTTCGAGGGTCGCGGCGGCGGCATCGACCGCAACGTCGTCGGTGCACACGCGGAGGGCTTCAACTCCGGCTCGGCCGGCGTCGCCGTGATGGGCGACTACAGCGGCACGTCGGTGCCGAAGGCGGCGGAGGACGCGCTCGCCCGCCTGCTCGCCTGGCGGCTGGACGTCGCGCACGTCGACCCGCTCTCGATGCTCAGCCACGCCTCCAGCGGCAACCCGCGCTTTCCAGGCGGCCTGCCGGTCTTCCTCCGCGCGATCTCCGGCCATCGCGACACCGGGTTCACCAGTTGCCCCGGCAACACGCTCTACGCGCGGCTCGGCACGATCGCCGGCGCCGTCTCGCGGCTCGGGCTGCCGAAGCTCTACGACCCGCGCGTCACCGGCTCGGTCGGCAAGGCAGTCCGCTTCCGGGCCAGGCTCTCGTCGGCGCTGCCGTGGCGCATCGCGGTCACCGACGCCGCCGGCTTCGAGGTGGCGTCGTTCGCCGGGCTCGGCCCGACCGTGGACTGGACGTGGGACGCAACCGCCGTGGCCAAGGGCTCATACCGCTGGCGGATCGACGGGGGCGCGGGTGTCCTCGCCGCCTCGGGCATCCTCGGCGCGGGCAGCCCTGCCGGCCCGCTCGCGGTGACGAACCTGACCGCCCAACCCGAGGCGATCAGCCCGAACGGCGACGGCCAGGCGGACGAGGCAACGCTGAGCTACACCCTCTCGGCGGCCGCGACGGTCTCGATCAGCGTCCTCGACTCGATCGGCTCCGACTTCGGCTTCCTGCAGCAACCGGTTCGGCAGGCTGCCGGCACCCATACGGCGACGTTCAAGGGCGAGACGCTCGGCGACGGCAGCTACCAGCTCCTCGTCAAGGCGCGCGGCGACGACGGCACGGAGATCAACACCGTCACGAACGTGCTCGTCACCCGGACGCTCGGGCAGCTGAGCGTCACGCCGGCGGCATTCTCGCCGAACGGCGACGGCCGGAAGGACAGGCTCACGGTTGCGTTCACGCTCTCCTCGCCTGCCGCTGTGCGCGTACGCGTGCTGCGCGACGGCAAGTACGTGGCGACGCTGACGAACGCCGAGCTCCAGCCCGGGCCGCAGCGGCTCGATTGGAACGGCGCGAAGCGGGTCGGCCGCCTGCTCGACGGGAGCTACGAGGCAGTCGTCGAGGCGACCGACACGCTCGGGCTCTCCGCGCTTCGGCTGCCGTTCGCCTCGGACACGCGGGCGCCGGTCGTCAAGGTGCTGAAGGGCCGCCCGCTGCGCGTCTGGGTCAGCGAACCGTCGCTCCTGACGCTGCGGGTCGACGGCACGTCGCTCCGGCAGGATGCGACGAAGGCCGGCGAGGTCCGCGTCGCCTGGCGCGGCCCGGCCGGCCGGGTGCGTGCCGTCGCTTGGGACGCGGCCGGGAACGTCAGCCGCCCGGCCTTGCGGCGCTGAGGAGCCGGGCGCCTTCGCCGA
Organism: uncultured Gaiellaceae bacterium; assembly: GCA_963808915.1. Lineage (GTDB taxonomy): Bacteria > Actinomycetota > Thermoleophilia > Gaiellales > Gaiellaceae > CAVTBT01. Next base: position 826,816 of record CAWEHJ010000004.1, read on the forward strand.
GTACACTGCCGCGGCATGCAACCCTCGCTGCGCCGGGCGCGTCCAATCGGACAGGACCTGCGGCCCGAGCGGCCGCTCGACTATTCGAGGCTCAGCGACCCAATCGTGATCACGAGAGCGAAAGCAGGAGACCGGCGCGCGCTCGAGGAGCTCTGCAGCCGGCACGCGCCGCGCGTCGAGCGTCTCGCTCGGCATCTCCTTGCCGACCCGGAGGACGCGCGGGACGCGGGGCAGGATGCGCTGGCGAAGATCTGCACGAAGCTCGGTCAGTTCCGCGGCGAATCGGCGTTCTCGACCTGGCTGCACCGGCTCGTCGTCAACGCGTGTCGGGACGTCGCCGCCCGGCGCCTCGCGCAGCGCTGCGAGGAGCTCGTCGAGGACGGCAGAGCCTCGCAGGAGCCCGGCCCGGCCCGCGCTGCGGAGCTCTCCGAGCTGCGGGCCGAGCTCCGCGACGAGCTCGCGGGCCTGCCGAGCGACCAGGCGCGGGTGGTCGTGCTGAAGGACGCACTCGGCTTCTCCTTCCCCGAGATCTCGGCGGCCTCCGGCATGCCCGTCGGTACCGCCAAGTGCTACGCGCATCGCGCGCGCGCCGGACTGCGCGAGCGGCTGGAGCCTCGGGCAGCGTGACCATCACGGCCCCGTTCGGCCGGCGGGAGATCGAGCAGATCCTCCCGCACCGCGACCCGTTCCTGCTCATCGACGAGGTGCTCGAGCTGGAGCCCGGTCGCCGGGTCGTCGCCCGCCGCGGGGTCCGCGCCGAGGATCCCTGGTTCGCCGGTCACTTCCCCGGCCGGCCGGTGATGCCCGGGGTGCTGATCGTCGAGGCGATGGCGCAGACCGGCGCGGTGGCCGTCCTCGTCGAGGAGGGGAACCGGGGCAAGATCGCCTTCTTCGCCGGCATCGACGACTGCCGCTTCAAGCGGATCGTCGAGCCGGGCGACGAGCTCACGCTCACGTGCGAGATCGACACGGTTCGCGGCCCGATCGGTCGCGGCAAGGCGACGGCGCACGTCGGCGACGAGCTGGCCGCGCGCGGCACCCTCACCTTCGCGGTGGAGCGGTGATCGGCACCGCCAACGGCGCCCGGATCGGGATCACGGGCCTCGGCTGCCACGTGCCGGAGCGGATCGTCACGAACGAGGAGCTCTCGCAGCTCGTCGACACGACCGACGAGTGGATCGTCGAGCGCACCGGGATCCGCGAGCGCCGGATCGCCGGCGAGAGCGAGGCGCTGACCGACGTCGCGCTGCCGGCCGCCCGCGACGCGCTCGCGGACGCTGGAGTGGACGCGGCCGACATCGACCTGCTCATCTGCGCCACGGTCACCCCGGACATGATGTTCCCGACCAGCTCGGCGATCCTCGCCGACACGCTCGGGATGCCGAGGGCCGCGGCGTACGACCTGCTCGCCGGCTGCACCGGGTTCGTCTACGCGATCGCCCAGGCCTACGGGATGCTCGCCTCGGGCCTCTCGCGGCGCGCGCTCGTCGTCGGCGGCGACGTGCTCTCGAAGATCCTGGACTGGAAGGATCGCTCGACGCTCGTGCTCTTCGGCGACGGGGCCGGCGCGGTCGTGATGGAGCCCGTCGACCGCGGCGGCTTCCTCGGCTTCGAGCTCGGCGCGGACGGCGGCGGCGGCGAGCACCTCTGGCTCCCCGGCAGCGGCTCGCGGCACTTCGACGACCCGGACAGCTACGTGAAGATGAACGGGCGCGAGGTGTTCAGGTTCGCGACCCGGGTGATGGTGTCCTCGGCGGAGGCGATGCTGGAGACCTGCGGCAAGACGATCGACGACGTGGACGTCTACGTGCCGCACCAGGCGAACGTGCGGATCATCGACCACGCGGTGCGGAAGCTCGGGGTCGCGCCCGAGAAGGTGGTCGTCAACGTCGACCGCTACGGCAACACGTCGTCCGGCTCGATCCCGCTCGCGCTCGCCGATGCGCGCGAGGACGGGACGCCTGCGCGGCGGCGAACTGGTGTTGATGACGGGCATGGGCGCCGGCCTCACGTGGGGATCGGCGTTGATCGAGTGGACACGACGAGCGAAACGGAGACGGGCAGTGACGAAGATCGCATTCATGTTCCCCGGCCAGGGGTCCTACGAGGCCGGGATGGGCCGGGAGGTCGCCGAGGCGGTGCCGGAGGCGATGGCGGTGTACGACGCGGGGAGCGAGGCCTCCGGTCTCGACCTGCGCGAGATCTGCTTCCACGGCCCGATCGAGGCGCTCCTCGACACGAAGATCCAGCAGCCGGCGCTCGTCGCGACGAGCCTGGCGATCAACGAGGCGATCCGCTCGCGCGGTATCCGGCCCGACTTCGTCGTCGGCCACTCGGTCGGCGAGTTCGCGGCGCTCGGCGCCGGCGAGGCGCTCACGCCGGCGGAGGCGATCGCGCTCGTGCGCGAGCGCGGCCTGGCGATGGCCGAGGCGGCCGAGGCGCACCCGGGCTCGATGGCGGCGATCCTCGGCCTCGCCGACGAGGTCGTCGAGACGCTCTGCCGCCGGATCTCGAACGTCTGGCCGGCGAACTACAACTGCCCGGGCCAGATCGTCGTCTCGGGCGAGGACGCGGCCGTCGACGAGTGCTGCGTCCAGGCCGAGGAGGAGGGCGCGCGGCGCGCCGTCAGGCTCCGCGTCTCGGGCGCGTTCCACTCGCCGCTCGTCGCCCGGGCCGCCGACCGGCTCCGGCCGGCGATCGACAAGGTGCCGTTCCGCGAGCCGCGGGCCGCGTTCATGTCGACGGTGACCGCGAAGCTCGAGGACGCCGCGCGCTATCGCGAGCTGCTCGATCGAGCAGCTGACCGCGCCGGTCAGGTTCACGCAGGCCGCGCGCGAGCTGGTCGGCCGCGGCGTGACGACGTTCGTCGAGGTCGGCCCCGGCAACGTGCTGAGCGGTTTACTGAAGAGGATCGACCGCAACGTCAAGCACGATCCAGGTCAGCAACCTCGAGGGGCTCGCCGAGCTCGAGGAGGCGGTGGGTGCCTGAGGCGAGGCCGTTCTGCTCGCTCGAGGGCAAGACCGCGCTCGTCACGGGCGCGTCCAGGGGGATCGGCACGGGCGATCGCGCGTCGAGCTCGCGCAGGCGGGCGCCTCGGTCGTGCGTCGCCTACAGGTCGGGCCAGCGAAGAGGCCGAGGCCGTCGCAGCGCAGATCGGCGGCCGCGCCGTGCAGGCGGACGTCTCGGACCCGGAGATCGGCGAAGGCGCTCGTCGAAGAGGCGGGCGAGCTCGACGTCCTCGTCAACAACGCCGGCCTGACCCGCGACGGGCTGATCGCCCGCATGTCGGACGACGACTGGCGCGACGGTGCTCGAGACGAACCTCTTCGGCGCCTTCTACACCTGCCGTGCGGCCGCCCGCGGGATGATGCGGCGCCGCGCGCGGCGCGATCGTCAACGTCAGCTCGATCGTCGGCGTGCACGGCAATCCCGGACAGACGAACTACGCCGCCTCGAAGGCCGGGCTGATCGGCTTCACCAAGTCGCTCGCACGGGAGCTCGGCTCCCGCGGCGTGCGCGCGAACGTGCTCGCTCCGGGCTACGTCACGACCCGGTTGACGGACGTCCTGCCCGACGAGGCGAAGGACGCGATGCTCGCCAACACGCCGCTCGGCCGTCTCGGCTCTCCGGAGGACGTCGCCGGAGCGGTACGCTTCCTCGTCTCCGACGAGGCCTCGTTCATCACCGGCGAGGTGTTGCTCGTCGACGGCGGCCTGGGAATGTAACGACCGAGCAGCGAGACGACATGAGCATGAACGGCAGACGGAGGGTGGTCGTCACCGGCCTCGGCATGGTGACCCCGCTCGGCAACGACGTCGACACGACGTGGCAGACGCCTGCTCGCGGGCGAGTCCGGCGCGGGGCCGATCACCCAGTTCGACCCGGAGGACTACTTCGTCAAGTTCGCCTGCGAGGTGAAGGACTTCGACCCGACCGACTACATCGAGCGCAAGCAGGCGCGGCGCATGGATCGCTTCACGCACCTGATCCTCGGCGCAGCGCGGCAGGCGGAGCAGGACTCGGGTCTCGACATCGCGGCCGAGGCGGAGCGCGTCGGCGCGGCGATCGCGACCGGCATCGGCGGCCTGAAGTCGTTCCAGGACTGCACCGACACCCTGCGTGAGCGCGGCCCGGACCGGGTCAACCCGTTCTCGATTCCCGCGATCATCCCGAACATCGGCGCCGGCTGGGTCTCGATGGAGCTCGGGACGAAGGGGCCGCTGTCGTCGCAGTGCACGGCGTGCGCCGCCTCGAACATGGCGATCGGCGAGAGCGCGGACGCGATCCGGCTGGGCCGCGCGGACGTGATGTTCGCGGGCGGCACCGAGGCGCCGATCACGCACGTCGGCATCGCCGGCTTCGGCTCGATGCGCGCGCTCTCGCGCCGCAACGACGACCCCGAAGGCGCCTCACGGCCGTTCGACCTGGAGCGCGACGGGTTCGTGATGGGCGAGGCGGGCGGCGTCGTCGTGCTGGAGGAGCTCGAGCACGCGCCGCGCCCGCGGCGCGAAGATCTACGCCGAGCTGCTCGGCTACGGCCTCTCCTCCGACGCCAACCACATCACCGAGCCCGATCCGTCGGGCGAGAGCCCCGCTCGCGCGATGCGGATGGCGTTCGGCGACGCGGGCGTCGAGGGGTCGCAGATGGGCTACATCAACGCGCACGGCACCTCAACGCCGATCGGCGACGCAGCCGAGACGCGCGTGATCAAGCTCGCGGTCGGCGAGGAGGCGGCGGCCGGGATCCCGATCTCGTCCACGAAGGGCGCGACAGGCCACTGCCTCGGCGCGGCAGGCGCGATCGAGGCGATCTTCACGATCCTGGCGCTCCGCGACCGGACCCTGCCGCCGACGATCAACTACGAGGTCGAGGACCCCGAGTGCGACCTCGACTACATCCCGAACGAGGCCAGGTCCGCGCCGGAGATCGAGTATGCGGCCTCGAACTCGTTCGGCTTCGGCGGCCACAACGCGTGCGTCGTCTTCCAACGCTGGGGCGAGGACACAGCTTAGGTTCTCCTCCGGAGGGGGTTACGCTGGCGCGGTGACCTGTCCGGCGTGCGGCACGACCAACCCCGAGGGGTTTCGCTTCTGCGGCGGGTGCGGAGAGCCCCTCCCGCTCGAGGGCGTCGCCGAGCACGAAGAGCGGAAGATCGTCACTGTCCTCTTCGCCGATCTGGTCGGCTTCACGTCGCGGGCCGAGCAGCTCGACCCGGAGGACGTTCGCGCGATCCTCGGCGGCTACCACGCCCGTCTGCGCCTCGAGCTCGAGCGGTACGGCGGCACGGTGGAGAAGTTCATCGGCGATGCGGTGATGGCGCTCTTCGGCGCACCCGTCGCGCACGAGGACGATCCGGAGCGCGCCGTCCGGGCCGCACTCGGCATTCGCGATGCGCTCGCCGAGGAGCGGGCCGTCGGCGGCCGCGACCTGCACGTCCGGATCGGCATCACGACTGGCGAGGCGCTCGTCCGGCTCGGAGCGCGCCCGGAGACCGGCGAAGGAATGGCTGCGGGCGACGTCGTGAACACCGCCGCTCGCCTGCAGTCGGCGGCGCCCACCGACGGGATCGTCGTCGACCGGACGACCCACGGCGCGACCGATCGGGTGATCCGCTACCGGCCCGCCGGGGCTGTCGACGCGAAGGGCAAGGCAGAGCCGGTGCCGATCTGGGAGGCGCTCGAGGCGGTGGCGTCGCTCGGCGTCGACGTCGCCCGCACCGCGCGAACGCCCCTCGTCGGTCGCGAGCAGGAGGTCGCGGTGCTGCGGGACGCGCTCGCCCGCGTTCGGCGCGACCGTTCGCCGCAGCTCGTGACGCTCGTCGGTGTCCCGGGCATCGGGAAGAGCAGGCTCGTCTCCGAGCTGCTCGCCGTCGTCGACGCGGACGAGGAGCTGATCGTCTGGCGCCAGGGCCGCTGCCTCCCGTACGGCGAGGGCGGCAGCGTGCGAGCGCTCGGCGACGTCGTCAAGGCCCAGGCGGGGATCCTCGAGACCGACGACGACGCCGAGGCGCTGGCCAAGCTCGAGTCCGCCCTCGCGGCGCTCGTCCCGGACGAGCAGGAGGCCGACTGGGTGATGCGCCAGCTGCGCCCGCTCGCCGGCCTAGCCGCCGCCGAGCGCGGGGGCGCGGGACACGAGGAGGCCTTCGCGGCCTGGCGGCGCTTCGTCGAGGCCCTCGCCGACGCCGGGCCGGCCGTCGTGGTGTTCGAGGACATCCACTGGGCGGACGAGGTGCTCCTGGACTTCATCGAGCACCTGACGGAGTGGGCGATCGGGGTGCCGCTGCTCGTCGTCTGTGTGGCGCGTCCGGAGCTCCTGAGTCGCCGGCCGGGCTGGGGCGGAGGCAAGACGAACGCGACCACGCTCTCGCTGTCGCCGCTCGGGGACGACGAGATCGCGCGCCTGGTCGGCCTCCTGCTCGAGCGTGCCGTGATGCCCGCCGAGGTGCAGGGAGAACTGCTCGCCCGGGCCGGCGGGAACCCGCTCTACGCCGAGGAGTTCGCCCGGCTCGCCGCGGAGTCCGGCGGCGAGATCGATGCCTCTGCCCTGCCGCAGTCCGTGCAGGCGATCATCGCGGCCAGGCTCGACGGGCTCGAGCGCGCGGACAAGGCGGTGCTCCAGGACGCTGCAGTGATCGGGAAGGTCTTCTGGGCGGGCGGGGTCGCCGCGCTCGGAGGGATCGACGACGTCGAGGCCGACCGGCGGCTCCACGAGCTCGTCCGTCGCCAGATCGTCCGGCCCGAACGCCGCTCGAGCGTCGCCGGCGAATCGGAGTACTCGTTCTGGCACGTCCTCGTGCGCGACGTCGCGTACGGTCAGATTCCACGCGCCGAGCGGTCGCGCAAGCACCGGCTCGCGGCCGAGTGGATCGCGTCGCTCGCGTCCGACCGCCTCGGCGACCGTGCCGACCTGCTTGCCCATCACTACCGCGCGGCGGTCGACTTCGCTCGGGCGGCCGGGCAGGACGACGCAGCCCTGGTCGGGCCCGCGCGCCACGCCCTTCGCGCCGCGGCCAATCGAGCGCTGGCGCTCCACGACCCCGCGGCGGCCGAGACGTCGTTTCGCGCCGCGCTCGAGCTCTGGCCGGAGGAGGACCCGGAGCGCCCGCACTTGCTCCTCGAGCTGGCCCGCTCGCTCTACGGCGAGGCAGACGCACACATCGACGCATTGCTCGTGACCCGAGACGCGCTCCTTGCGTCCGGGGACGTCGAGGGCGCCGCGGAGGCGCAGACCATCCTCGCCACAGCACTGTGGATCGCCGCCCGCCCGCGCGAGGCCCTCGAGCACGTCGAGCAGGCCGCCGCGCTCGTCGCCGATCTGCCGACCTCACCGGGGAAGGCGTACGTGATCGGCAACCACTCGCGGTACCTGATGCTCGCCGGCCGCTCGGCCGAGGCGATCCCCGCGGGCCGGGAGGTGCTGGCGATGGCCGACGAGCTGGGGCTGGACGAGCTGAAGGCGCATGCGCTGAACAACGTGGGCGTCGCGCGCATCGCGCTGGGCGAGCTGGACGGCGCCCGGGACCTCGAGGAAGCCGTCGCGCTCGCCGAGCGGGTCGGTTCGCCGGAGGAGATCATCCGTGGCTACACGAACCTCGCTTCCATCACCGGGGAGATCGGCGGCGACATGCACCGGTGCCGCGAGCTCCACCTCCGGGGCTACGAGTACGCCGTCCGCTTCGGGCAGCGGCGTGGGCGGCGATTCCTCGCCGCCGAGCTGGCCAACGACGCGTATCAGCTGGGCGCGTGGGACGAGGCCGTGGAGCGGGGCGAGGCGTTCCTGGCGGAGGTCGACGCCGGTTCGCCCCACTACATGGAGGCCCAGGTCCTGCTGTGGCGGTCGTTGATCGATCATGCCCGCGGGGGCTCCGCCGAGCTCGCCGGGCGGCTCGAGCGCGGCCTGACGCTTGCGCGGGGCGCCGGCGACCCGCAGTCGATTCTGCCCGCGCTCTCCGTCGTCGCCCTGATCGCCGCAGATGCGGACGACGCCCCTGGTGCCTCGGCCGCCCTCGACGATCTGCTCGGGCATGTGGGCGCCGAGGAGACGCGTCCGGGGCTCTGGGTCTATCCGGCGATCCATGCCTTCGACGCGCTCGGTCGGCTCGAGGACGTGCGCACGGAGCTGGCCGAGGCCCCGCCGAGCCCATGGGTCGAGGCCGCCAGACTGCACCTCGGCGGCGACCTCGATGCGGCCGCCGGGCTGCTCGAGCGCAACGGCGCCGCCGCGGACGCCGCGCGGACCCGGCTCGCGGCGGCGGAACGGCTCACGCAGGCGGGACGGCGCGCCGAGGCGGAGCCGCACCTCGCGCAGGCGCTGGCCTTCTACCGCTCGGTCGGAGCACGTCGCTACGTCAGCCGCGCCGAGCTGGCGCTCGCAGTTTCCGCCTGACCCGTTCTGCGCGGGGCGTGGGTAGGCTCGCGGCCATGGAGCGCTGGGCCACATTCGACTGCTACGGGACGCTTGTCGACTGGAACGGCGGGATCGGCGACGAGCTGGCACGGCTCTTCGGCGGCGATCGCCGTGTCGAGCTCCTGGCCGCCTACCACGCGCTCGAGCCGGTGATCGAACACGACGGCTCGCTGCCGTATCGCGAGGTGCTTGCGCGCACGCTCGTCTGCGTCGCGGAGGGGTCGGGCCTCGACCTGCCGGAAGGGGAGCGCGACGCCCTCGGGAGATCCCTGCCCGGCTGGCCGGTGTTTCCCGAGGTTCCGGGTGCGCTGCGCGAGGCGCGGGCGCGCGGCTGGCGGCTCGCGATCCTCTCCAATTCCGACCGCGACCTGATCGACACCTCCGCCGAGCGGATCGGGGTGCCGTTCGACCGGACGATCGTCGCCGGCGAGATCGGTACGTACAAGCCCGATCACGGTCACTGGCACGCGTTTCGCGACCAGTCGGGCGCCCACCCCGCGGGCCACGTCCACGTCGCTGCGAGCCTCTTCCACGACGTCGCTCCCGCGACAGCGCTCGGCCTGCCGACGGTGTGGATCAACCGCCTCGGCGAGGCTCCCGGCCCAGCGCCGACCCGTGAGCTGCCCGACCTCTCGGCCCTGCCCGACACGCTCGACGAGCTGGTGCCCGCATGAACGTCAGACAGCCGGCTCAGGACGACCTGGCGGAGGTGCTGGCGCTCTGCCGTGCCGCGGACATCGCCGTCTGGGGCGACTCCGACTGGACGGAGCACGACCTGCGGGACGAGTGGGCGGAGCTCGACCTCGAGCGCGACGCCTGGCTCGTCGAGCTGGACGAACGGATCGCCGGCTACGGCACGTTCACAGACCGCGGCGAAGGGCGTCTCATGGCAGACGGCTATGTCCACGCCGAGCTGCAGGGCCGCGGGGTCGGGTCGCGGCTCGTCGACCTGTACGAGCAGCGTGCCGCGGCGGCGGCGGACCGCCGCACGCTCGAGAGCGCGGCCCTTCGCGGCGACGGTGCGGCCGACGCGCTCTTCACCAGCCGCGGCTTCGAGCCGGTGCGTCACTTCTACCGGATGGTGATCGACGTGGCCGACGAGCCCGCGGCACCTGTCTGGCCCGAGGGGATGACGGTCGGGCGCCTCGACGTGGAACGCGACGGCAAGGCGTTCTACGACGCGATCGTCGAGGCGTTCGCCGACGAGTGGGGCTTCCAGATCCGGCCATGGGACGAGTTCCGCGAGTGGCGCTTCGGCGCCGAGCGCTTCGACCCGACCCTGAGCCCGGTGGTGAAGGACGGCGACGAGATCGCTGCCGTCTCGCTCAACGACTGGAAGACGAACGGCGACTGGGGCTGGGTGAACCTGCTCGCCGTCCGACCCGCCTGGCGCCGGCGCGGGCTCGGCGAGGCGCTTCTGCGCGAGTCGTTCCGGGAGTTCCACGCACGCGGCGAGCGACAGGTCGCGCTGGGGGTCGACGTCCAGAATCCGACGGGTGCGACCCGGCTGTACGAACGGGTCGGCATGCGTCCACTCTGGGAGGCGGTCGTCTACCGCAAGGAGCTCGCATGACCATTCGTGAGCCGACGCCGACCGACGCCCCGGCGCTCGCCGAGTTGCTGAACGCGAAGTCGCTGGCCCTCTTCGGAGTCGCGGACTTCTCGCCCGAGTCGATGCGGAGCTGGTTCCAGGCGCCCGACCTGGAGATGCTCGTCGCCGAGGGCGGCGACGGGCTCGAGGCCTACGCGGACTTCTACGCGGGCGAGGGCACGGACTGGGCCTGGATCGACCCGCGCGAGCATCCCTCGCGACCAGGCGCCGTTCTCCCACTCGTCGAGCGCTTCGAGGAGCGCGCGGCCGGGCTCGGGCGCAACGCCGTCCGGACGATGATCGCCTCGGGCGACACGACCGGCCGCGAGGCGCTGGAGGCCCGCGGCTACGCGCCGATCCGCTTCTCCTTCCGCATGCTGATCGAGCTCGCGGAGGAGCCGCCGGAGCCGGCCTTCCCGGTCGGGATCGAGCTGCGGGCAATGCGCACGGGCGAGGAGCACGCCGTCTACGAGGCGGCGACGGAGTCCTTTCTCGACCACTGGGGCTTCCACCCGGATTCGTACGAGTCGTGGCGGCAGTGGAACCTGGAGCGCGAGGGCGCGCGCCCGGACCTCTGGTGGCTCGCGGTCGAGGGCGACGAGATCGCAGGCGTCTGCCTCGACCGCTTCGCCGACGACGGCGATCCGGCGCACGGCTACGTCCACATCCTCGGCGTGCGCAAGCCGTGGCGGCGGCAGGGGCTCGGCGAGGCGCTGCTCCGCCACTCCTTCCGGGACTTCTGGCAGCGCGGTTGCCGTCGGGTGTCGCTCGACGTCGACGGTGAGAACACGACCGGCGCCGTTCGGCTCTACGAACGGGTCGGGATGCACGTGGAGCGCCGGTCGGACACCTACGAGAAGCGGCTGGCATGAGCGAGACCGTGCTCCGGGCGCCGCGGGCTGAGGACGCCGAGCCGATCGCGACGCTCGTCAACGCCCGCGCCGTCGCACTCGGCGGGCCGCCGGACATGACGCCCGAGCTGATCGTCGAGTGGTGGCGGGCGCCGGGCACCGACCCGGAGTCCGACGCCGTGATCGTCGAGCGGGAGGGCGAGGTGGTCGGCTACGGCGACCTGACCGTACGCGGCGACCAGGTTCGCCTCGACCTCGGTGGCGACGAGCAGCAAGCCGTGCTCGCCGAGCTCGAACGCCGCGCCGCCGGCCGCGGCTCGGTCGCGAGGCTCGTCGTGCACGAGCAGGACCCGTTGCGCGGCGTGCTCGCCGGGAGTGGCTTCACCGCGATTCGCGCCTCGTACGACATGGAGATCGTCCTCGCGGACGCCGACGCCGAGCCACGCTGGCCGGCGGGAATCGAGCCGCGTCGCCCCGAGGACGCCGACCGGCCGGCGTTCCATCGCCTGTTGGAGGAGGCGTTCGCCGACCACTGGGGCTACGAGCCGCGCGGCTACGAGGAGTTCTCGCACCTCTACGGCACGATGCGGCCGTTCGACCCCGGCCTCTGGCTGCTCGCCGAGGCGGCGGGTGAGCCCGTGGGGATCGCGATCTGCGAGGGCGGGCGCGAAGGCGACGAGGCGACCGGTTGGGTGCACGTGCTCGCCGTCGTGCGGCCGTGGCGCGGCCGCGGGCTCGGATCGGCGCTGCTCCGCTGGTCGTTCTCGGCGCTGCGCGAGCGTGGCCTCGAGCGGGCGGCGCTGAGCGTCGACGCGGAGAACACCACCGGTGCCGTCGGTCTCTACGAGCGGGCGGGGATGCGGGTGACGGACCGCTACGAGATCTGGGACAAGCCGCTTCGATGAGCCGCCTGCGCGCACGCTGCCCCGACTGCCGCACGCTGACGGCCGTCGCGCTCGGCCCCGAGTACCAGTGCCACAGCTGTGGGCGCGAGTTCGCAGCCGGGCTCGTCCGCGTGCCGCGGGCCTGGGGCAAGGACGGCGAGTCGATGGCGGAGGCGGCGTTCCTCTCGCTGCCCTATCCGGAGACGTCGGTGGTCGACGAGGAGACGCTCGCCGAGCAGACCGCGGCGCTCGCGGCAGACCTCCCAGACAGGCCGCTCGTCCTCGGCGGTTGCTGCTGCGCCCACATCGGCGCTGTCCAGGGCCTCGTCGCGCGGCCCGGCGGGCGGCTCGCGCTGATCTGGCTGGACGCGCACGGCGACCTGAACACGCTCGCCACGTCGCCGTCCGGGAACCAGTGGGCCACCCCGCTGCGGCTGCTCCTGGACGCCGGGACGGTCGAGCCCGACGACGTTGCTCTCGTCGGCGCGCGGAGCCTCGACCCGGCCGAGCTCGAGGTGCTGAAGACGCGTGGGATCGACGACGACGTCGAGCGGGCGCTCTCCGGAGTCGAGCGGGTCTACGTCGCCTTCGACCTCGACGTGCTCCGGCCCGATCAGGCGGCCGTCTTCATGCCCGAGCCGGGCGGGCCGTCGCTCACCGACGCCGAGGCGTCGCTCCGCCGGATCGCCGCCGCCGCACCCGTGGCGGGAGCGGGCTTCACGGCGCTGCTGCCTGACCCGAGGAACGAGGACGTCGTTGCCCGGCTGGCGGCCGCGCTCGGGCTGTAACCGGTGGCCCCGAAGACCCGGTCTAAGATCCCGGAGTGACCGAGCCGAAAATCGACGTCTCGATCGAGCACAAGCACGCTGCGCCGCAGTCCGACGGCAAGAAGCATCCGAACACCTGCCCCGGTTGTGGCTCACACTACCGCGACGACGAGCTCGCGGAACATCTGCACGTCTGCCCGCAGTGTGGCCATCACTTCCCGGTGACGGCGGCCGAGCGCGTTGCCCAGCTGGCCGATCCGGGCTCCTGGGTGGAGGAGTCGACCGAGCTGCGGTCGGCCGACCCACTCTCCTTCTACGACCTGCGGCCCTACGCGGAGCGTCTCGCCGAGGCCGAGCTCTCGACCGGGCTCGGGGACGCGATGGTGATCGGCAGCGCGACGATCGAGGAGCAGCCGTGCCGGCTGGCGGTAATGGACTTCTCCTTCATGGGCGGCTCGATGGGGAGCGTCGTCGGCGAGAAGTTCGTCCGCGCGTGCGAGAGCGCCTGCGAGGCCGGCGTGCCGGTCGTCTCCGTCTCCGCGAGCGGCGGCGCGCGCATGCAGGAGGGGATCCTCGCGTTGATGCAGCTGCCGAAGACCGTCTGCGCCGTCGAGGACCTGCACGACGCCGGCTGCGCCCTCATCTCGGTGCTCGCCCACCCGACGACCGGCGGCCTGCTCGCAAGCTTCGCCTCCCTCGGCGACGTGCTCCTGGCCGAGCCAGGAGCCCTGATGTCCTTCGCCGGCCCCCGCGTCGTCGCCCAGACGACCCGGGAGAAGCTGCCGGACGACTTCGGCCGGTCCGAGTCGAACCTGCGCTTCGGGCACGTCGACGCGATCGTGCCGCGGGGAGAGCTGCGGCCAACGGTCGGTCGCCTGTTGCGGCTCTTCGGGGAGGGTGCGAGGCTTGCCGGGTGAAGCGGAGATCCGGCTGCGGGAGCGTCTCGCCAAGTTGAGCGGCGTCAACCTTCTCCGCGGCACGCGAGTCTCGGCCGAGCTCGACCGCCTGCAGCGGCAGCTCGACCACCTCGAGGCCGAGCCGACCGGAGAGGAGATCTGGCACTCCGTCGAACTGGCGCGGCACGAGGAGCGGCCGTACACGCTGGACTACGTCGACCGGCTCGTCGGCGACTGGTTCGAGCTGCATGGTGACCGCGGCCGCGCCGACGACGCGGCGCTCATCACCGGGATCGGCACGCTGGGCGGCCGGACGGTCGCCCTGATCGGGCACCAGAAGGGCCGCGACACGAAGGAGCGGGTCCGCCGCAACTTCGGCATGGCCTACCCGGAGGGCTACCGGAAGGCGATGCGCGTCATGGAGCTAGCCGACCGGCACGGCTTCCCGCTGGTGACGCTCGTCGACACGCCCGGCGCCTATCCGGGCGTGGCGGCCGAACAGCACGGGCAGGGCGGAGCGATCGCCCGCTCGCAGGCCGTGATGGCGCGGCTCGGCGTCCCGACGGTCGCGTGTGTGATCGGCGAGGGGGGCTCCGGCGGTGCCGTCGCGATCGCCGTCGCCGACCGCGTCCTGATGCAGCAGCACGCGATCTACTCGGTGATCTCGCCCGAAGGCTGCGCCGCGATTCTCTGGCGCGACGCGGGTGAGGCCCAGAAAGCGGCGGCGGCGTTCAAGCCGGACGCGGCTCACTGCCTCGAGCTGGGCGTGATCGACGGGATCGTGCCGGAGCCGGAGGGCGGCGCGCATCTCGACCACGACGAGGCTGCCCGTCTCCTCGGCGCCGCGATCCTCGACACCCTGGACGAGCTCGAGGGGTTGCCGGCGGACGAGCTGCGGCGAGCGCGGCGGGAGAAGTTCCGCACGATGGGCGTCCTCACACGCGCCGGGCAGTAACTCACACTATCCACAGGCTTTTCCCCGACCCCAGATATGAGTTGAGGGCGACAAAAGCCGCCCCCAACTCGACCCCCCGCTGGGTGGAGAAGCCTCGAGGCGCAATCCCCTCGCGCCTCGCGCTCACAGCTGGATCCCCGCTCCCCTCACGCCGAAACATCCACAGCCGTTCGCCGGTCTGCGAGGCCGGGTAACTGCCTGCGATGGCACTCGGCGAGTACCGGCGCAAGCGCGACCCGAAGGCGACGCCGGAACCGGCGGTGAAACCGCCTGTCCGCGAAAGCGGACCCGGGGAGGGGGCTCGGGGGAACCGGGAGGTCCCCCCGGCGCCAGCCGATCCCATCTTCGTCGTGCAGCGGCACGACGCTCGGCGGCTTCACTACGACTTCCGGCTCGAGCGCGATGGCGCGCTCGCGAGCTGGGCGGTCCCGAAGGGCGTCCCGCTCGAGCCGGGCCGGCGCTCGCTCGCCGTCCACGTCGAGGACCATCCGCTCGACTATGCGGACTTCGAGGGGGAGATCCCGGCCGGCAACTACGGCGCCGGCTCGGTCGAGATCTGGGACCGCGGGACGTACGAGCTGGTCGAGGAGAAGCGCGACGGCGGCCTCACGGTCAGGCTGCACGGCGAGCGCCTCGACGGGACGTGGACGCTCGTGCCGGCGAAGCTCGACGGCGACCCGAAGAACTGGCTTTTGATCCGCAAGCGCGACGAGCAGGAGACAGGTCGCTCGGGGCCACGAGGCCGGTCTTCGCCGCACCGCTACCGGCCGATGCTCGCCACGCTCGTCAAGGAGGTCCCGACCGGCGAGGGCTGGCTCTACGAGGTGAAGTGGGACGGCTACCGCGCCGTCGCGTACCTTCGCGGCGGCACCTGTGAGCTCCGCAGCCGGACCGACAACGATCTGACCAGCCGCTTCCCCACCGTGGTGCGGGCGCTCGAGGGCGGTGTCCGCACGCCCGACTGCGTCCTCGACGGTGAGGTCGTCGCGATCGGCGAGGACGGCCAAGCGACCTTCTCCGCGATGCAGCGCGGCGCGGCCGGGACGACGTACGTCTACGTCGCTTTCGACGTGCTCGAGGTCGAGGGCAAGCCGCACGTGGACCTGCCGTTGACGGAGCGGCGCGAGCGGCTCGGCGCTCTGCTCGACCGCCGGCGTGGCGGGATCCAGCTCTCAGAGGCCTTCAAGGACGGCGACGCGCTCTACCGGGCCGCACAGCAGCAGGGGTTCGAGGGAATCATGGCCAAGCGGGCCGACTGCCCCTACCGCGAGGGCCGCCGCACCCGGGAGTGGCTGAAGATCAAGACGCACGGCCGCCAGGAGTTCGTGATCGCGGGCTGGACGAAGGGCCAGGGCCGCCGGACGGGTGCGTTCGGCGCGTTGGTGCTCGCCGTCCACGACGAGGACACCGGCGAGCTCCGTTGGGTCGGCAACGTCGGCACTGGGTTCACCGACGGCGAGATCGACCGCCTGCTCGGCCTGCTGCGACCGCTCGAGCGCGCGCAGTCGCCGTTTTCGGAGGTGCCGAAGATGCCGCGCGTGCGCAAGGGCGATGTCACATGGGTCGAGCCCGAGCTCGTCGCGGAGGTCGAGTTCGTTGAGTGGACGCACGACGGCCACCTTCGCGCGCCGTCCTATCAGGGCCTCCGCGAGGACAAGCCAGCCGAGGACGTCGTGCCCGAGACGCCCGACCTGCCTGCGGAGATCCGCAAGGGAGGGCGAGTGCTCAGGCTCTCCAACCTCGACAAGCCGTTCTGGCCCGAGGAGGGGATCACGAAGGGCGACCTGCTCGCGTACTACCGCGACATCGCGCCTGTGCTCGTGCCTCACCTCCGCGAGCGGCCCTTCACGATGCGGCGCTATCCGGACGGCGCGGGCGGCAAGTCGTTCTTCCAGAAGGACGCGCCGAAGCACATGCCCGACTGGATCCCGACCGGTCGCTTCCAGGTCTCGACCCGGGCGCGACCGCCGGAGCGGAAGTGGGTCGACTTCCCGCTCGTGAACGACGAACTCGCATTGCTCTGGATGGTCAATATGGGCTGCATCGACATGAACGCGTGGTACTCGCGGGTCGACCGGCCCGAGCGCCCCGACTTCGTGCTCTTCGACCTCGATCCGTCGCCGGACGTGGGCTTCCGCGAGACCGTGCAGGTGGCGCTGCTCGTGCGCGAGATCCTCGAGCTGCTCGGCCTCGAGGGCTTCGCGAAGACGAGCGGCGCGGACGGGATGCACGTGCTCGTGCCGGTGGAGCGCCGCTACACGTACGAGGACACCCGGCGCTTCGCGGAGGTCGTGGCCGGCGCGATCGCGCGAGCGCATCCGAAGCTCGCGACCACCGAGTGGACGAAGGCGAAGCGGCGCGGCGTTCTCGTCGACGCGAACCAGAACGGCGAGGGGAAGACGATCGCGTCGGCCTACTCGGTGCGGCCGCAGGCAGGCGCGCCCGTGTCGACGCCGCTCCGCTGGGAGGAGGTCGACGAGTCGCTCGATCCGGCCGATTTCACGATGGACGCCGTCCGGCGGCGCGTCGCCGAGCACGGCGATCTCTTTGCGGGCGTCCTGACGACGCGGCAGCGGCTCGAGCCCGCCCTGCGCAAGCTCGGCTAACCGACGATTCCGGCCGGCTGGAGCAGTTCCTCGGCGGGCTCGCGGCGCCGCACGAGCGCCAGGACACCGGCGGTCACCAGCCCCGCCGCGAGTGCGACGAGCGCGCCCTCGACGACGACCTGCCGGTAGACGGTCCACGTGAAGTCGGCGCTCACCGACCACGTGCACGGGCCGGGATTGAGCGCGATCGGGTCGACGCAGCCCGCCGCGGACGGCCCGGCGACGATCCCAAAGGCGGCGATCGAGCCCGCGACGAACGCGGCGGCGAGCCCGTCCACCACCCGCGCGCGGTGGCCCGAGACGGCAGTCGCGACCGCCGCCGCTCCGGCCTGGGCGAGGAGCGCGAGCAGCAGCTGCCAGGCGAAGAACGTGAGCAGCAGCTCGTCCCGCTGCCGCGTGGCCGCGCTGACGCCGGTGCGGAGTCCGATCCGAAGCAGGAGCTCCGCCAGGAGGAACGCGGCGCCCGCAGCGAGGCCGACGACCAGCGGCCGAGCGAGGTGCGAGGCGAGGCCCGGGAAGTCGAGCCTGCCGCCGGGATCGAGGAAGGCCCACCGCGTCTCCTCGTGGCGTGCCGGCCGCCGCCGGAGCAGGACGGCCGCCAGCGGGAACGCCCAGACGAGGATCGTTGCGGGAAGGATCTCGGGCCGGAGCAGCAGCCATTCCAGCTGCGGGTTGAGCGCGAGCTGCCAGAGCCATTCGGGCCCGGCCCAGACGACCTGCGAGACCGCCTCGTGCTGCAGTCCCGTGGCGTCCCTCGCCACCCCGATCACGGCGCGCGTGTCGCGCGAGACGTAGAAGACGCCGAGCACGATCGTGAGGAGTGCGGCGCCGGCCAGCAGGCCGGCGGTCGTGGCCGCGCGCGGGCTGCGGCCGGCGAGGGAGCGAAGCCACGCGGATGCGCAGGCCTGGATCCAGGCCAGCGTCAGCAGCAGAGCGGCTACGAGGCCGGTCGCCCAGGCGAGGCCGCGGGCGTGCAGCAGCTCGCCGACCATCGCATCGTCGCCGCCGGCGTCGGCGATCCGGACCAGCGCCAGCTCCGGCCCGACCATGAAGCCCGCCGCAAGCGCCAGCGCCAGTGGCCACGTCGCGGGCGGCCTGCGCCCGTCGGCCAGCGAACCGAAGCTCGAGCGCCAGAGGGCGACCCCGACCACGCCGACCGTCGCCGGGGCAAAGGCGAGCGCGGCGAGGAACCGCATGTCGAGGGGGTCGGCGACGAAGACGGAGACGAGTGAGACCACGCTCTCGTAGGCGATCGTCGCGGCGATGCCCGCCCCGAAAGCCGTCACGAGATCGAGGGCGAAGAGCGGCCTCGTGTCCTCCACGGCGGCGAGCCGCTCGGCTGGACGCGGATGGACGCGCAGCAGCCCGCCGACGGTGTCGCGCCTGGGTCGTGGCAGCCCGGCGAGCGCGCGGCGGACACCGGCGGCCGCCCCGGCGGGCGCCGACGCGCGCACGTCGGCATAGATCTCGCGCGAGCGCAGGACGGCGTTCCGGGTCAGGTAGACGAGCAGTGCCAGCGCGCCGATGCGCCAACCCACGCCCGTCACGGTCGAGGCGCCCTCGTCGAGCAGGGTGACGACGAACGGAAGCACGGCGCCGAGCAGGAAGGCGTGCCAGAGCGAAATCGTGAAGTACGTGAGGTCGACGTCGCGGTTGCGGATGTGCGCGAGCTCGTGCCGCACCACCGCCCTGAACGCCTCGGGGTCGAGCGCCTGGCGGACGACGAGCCCGCCGGTGAGCGCGACCGTGTAGCTCCCTGCGTACCCGAACGCGAGCCCGGTCGGGGCGCGGTCGAGCGGGTTCCAGACGAGTGTGGGCGGCTCCCCGAGGCCCGCTTCCCGCGCGAGGGAGGCGATCTCTGCGACGACTGCCGGCGCGTCCTCAGGGAGCAGCGGCCGCAGTCTCAGGCGTCGGCGCCTCCACCACGGCTGGGCGAGCGTGAGGACGAGGGCGAGGCCGAGCACGAACGCGAGCCCGCCGAGCATCCACCACGCGATCGGGCGGTTCGACGCCTGGACGCAGCTCGTGAAGGCTTCGCTCGAGGCGGTGAAGTCGTCGAGGCCGGTGAACTGCGTCGGCGCACTCGCCAGGCAGTCCCGCGAGGCCTGGGTCAACCGTCCGACGTGGTCGCCGACGGCGTAGTAGATCCAGTTCCAGACGTAGAGCGTCGACCCGAGTACGGCGACGACGAGCAGGACGAAGCGGAAGGTCGTGTCCGACGGGAACGCGAACGGGTTCAGCCGCGGGCGTCGCTCAGGCTCCGGCGCGGCCGGTCGTGCTCATCCCGTGGCGAGGCTGCCGACGATCGAATCCGCGAGCAACTCCGCCTTCGCGTCCGGCAGCTTGAGCAGGCGAGCCTTCTCGAGCGCCAGCTCGTGGACGCGCTCGAGCTGCTCGTCGGAGAGCTCGGGCGGAGGCGGCTCGGCCGGTGCGGCTGCATCCTTGCCGCCGAAGATCCGGTCGAGCGTCGCGCTGCACGGCGCCCTCGCCCTCGTCCTTCAGCCGGGCCCGCACCTGGGCGGCGAGGAAGGTCGACGACCTCGCGTGGCACCGACAGTGCCGCGGGCGTGACCAGCACGAGCGCAGACTCGACGCCGAAGCCGAGCACCTGGTCGCCGCCGCCCTCGCGCTCGAGGCTCGCGGGATCCACGAGGAACGCCTCGCTCGTCGGTCCGAACAGGGGCAGCTCCTCGGGCGCGGCCCGCTCGACACCGGCGCGCGCGAGCTCGAGCACGCGCGTGTCGTCCTGCACCGTCCCGCTCACCGGGACGGCCTCCGCGCCGCAGCAACGACGTGATCCGACGGCATGGATCCTCCTCCGCTGCTCTGTGTCTGACCTTAACGCGTCGTCGCCGGCGGTCAAGCGTGCGAGAGACAGACCCTCGCCCCTATCCAGGCGCCGCAACCTCTTCGAGCCGCCGCTCCAGGAAGCGCCGGTCGGCGTCGTTCATCGGCAGCGCGAGCGCGTCGCGGTACGACGCCGCCGCCTCTTCGCTGCGGCCGAGCCGGCGCAGGAGGTCGGCGCGCGCCGCGCGGCTTCAGGTGGTAGCCCGTCGAGCCCCTCGATTCGCTCGATCAGCTCGAGGCCGCGCTCGGGTCCGTGCGCGAACGCATACGCGACGGCGCGGTTGAGCTCGACGACCGGCGACGGGTCCTGCTCCGCCAGCCGGTCGTAGAGCGGCGGCGATCAGCTCCCACGAGTCGCCGCCGGCGCGTGCCCGGCCGCGATCGCCGCCTGGAGCTGGTACGGCCCGGCCCGCCGAAGCGCGACGCGCGGTCGAGCACGCGCAGCCCCTCGTCGATCCGCGCCGCGTCCCAGCGCGAACGGTCCTGGTCCTCGAGCAGCACGAGCTCGCCGTCGGGCGCGTGACGGGCGTCCCGCCGCGAGTCGTGGAGCAGCAGCAGCGCGAGCAGGCCGAAGCGCCTCGGGCTCGTCGGGCATCAGCACCGCGAGCAGCTTCGCCGAGGCGGATCGCCTCGTCGCAGAGGTCGCGCCGGAGCGGCACGTCGCCGGCCGTGGCGGAGTAGCCCTCGTTGAAGACGAGGTAGAGCACCGCCAGCACGGCGCCGAGCCGCTCGGGCAGCAGGTGGTCGGGCGGGACGCGGAACGGGATCCCGGCGTCGCGGATCTGCCGCTTCGCCCGCACGAGCCGCTGCGCCATCGTCGGCTCGGCGACGAGGAAGGCATGCGCGATCTCCGGCGTCGTCAGGCCCGCCACCTCGCGCAGCGTGAGGGCGACTCGCGCGTCGGCGGGCAGAGCGCGGATGGCAGCAGGTGAAGACGAGCGCCAGCCGGTCGTCGGGGATCGAGCTCACGTCCTCCTCCTCGGCCGGCAGCGCCTCGAGCCGTGCGAGCAGCTCCGCCTTGCGGGCGAACGTCCGCTCGCGCCGGAGCCGGTCGATGGCGCGGTTGCGCGCGGTCGTGACGATCCACGCGCCCGGGTTCCGCGGCACGCCCGTCGCGCGGCCAGCGCTCGAGCGCGGTGGCGAAGGCGTCCGACACCGCGTCCTCGGCGAGCTCGAAGTCGCCGAGGACGCGGATGAGGATCGAGACCGCACGGCCCCATTCCTCGCGGAAGACCTGCTCGACCGAGCCGGCCGTCAGTGCTCCACGAGCGGCCGGATCTCCATCGAGCCGTACTCGCGCCGCGGGGACGAGCGCCGCGAGGCGGATCGCCTCGTCGAGATCGGGCAGGTCGGTGAAGAAGGCGCCGCCGATCAGCTCCTTCGTCTCGGCGAACGGCCCGTCCGTGACGATCCGCTCGCCGTCGCGGACGCGGACGGTCTTGGCGTCGCTCGCCGCCTCGAGCTCGACGCCCGACATGTCCGGGTCGGCCTTGCCGAGCTCCTCGAAGGACGCGAACCAGCTGGGCAGCGACTCCTCGCGGGCCCGGGCGGCCTCCTCCTCGCGTGTAGCTCTCCCAGGCGGACTGGTCGCTGTAGACGAGCAGCGCGTACTTCACGACGCCACCCCCTCGCGCTGCGAGGCCTGCGCGGCCGAGTTGTCCTCGCTCACGTGGACCGGCCGCACCTCGACGGCGCCGTGCTCCGCGCCGGGGATGCGGGCGGCCCAGTCGACCGCTTCGTCGATCGAGGCGCACTCGAGCAGGTAGTAGCCGCCGAGCGCCTCCTTCGCCTCGGCGTACGGCCCGTCGGTGACGGCGGTCTGCCCGTCGCGGACGCGGACGGTCGTGGCGCTCGCGCGTCGGCCGCGAGCTCGTCGCCGCCGACGAGCACGCCGGCCGCGCGCGCCCTCGGCGGTGAAGCGGTGTACGCTCCGTCAGGCCGCGCCGCGGTCGTCGTCGTCGAGCGCGTCCCAGCCGCACTCGTCCGCGTAGATCAGTGCCAGGTACTTCACTGCGCTCCCTCCCTTCGCGAGTTCGATTGCATCACGACGACGAACGCGCGTCGAGTGAAATCGACCCCGGGAGCGTCAGCCGTCGAGGAGGCGAGCGAGCAGCGTCAGCGCGCCGGCCTTGTCGAGCATGTCGTTCAGGTTGCCGCACTTCGGGCTCTGCACGCACGAGGGGCAGCCGGACGCGCAGGGGCAGCCCGTCGAGCATGCGCGCCGTGTCTTCGACCCAGCTCCTCGAAGCCGCTCGAACCCGCGCTCGGTGATGCCGACGCCGCCGGCGTGGCCGTCGTAGACGAAGACGGTCGGCCGGCCGGTCTGGAAGTGGACGTTCGTGGAGAGCCCGCCGATGTCCCAGCGGTCGCACATCGCCCAGAGCGGCAGCAGGGCGATCAGCGAGTGCTCGGCGGCGTGCAGCGACGAGAGCAGCGTCGGCATCTCCTCGAGCCCGGCGAGCTGGCTCGGCTCCGGGCAGAACCAGATCGCCTCGGTCTCGAACGTCGTCTCGGGCAGGTCGAGCGGCACGCGTCTCGAGCACGTCGCCGTCGGCGATCGAACGCCGCTGGTAGGCGACGACCTGCTCGGTGACGGAGACCCGGCCGAAGTGGAGGTCGAGCCCGAGCCGGCGCTCGACCCGGAGCGCCTCCTCGATCGCCGTCTCGGTCTCCTTCTTCGCCTGCGTGTACCAGTCGCACGGTCGCCCGGCGCGACCACCGCTGCGCGCGCGACGTGGTCGAGCGTCTGGACGAGGTACTGCTCGCCGAGATGGAGGTAGACGGCGCCCTCGTGCACGGTCGAGTACGCGCGGCTCCGCTCGACGAGGCCGAGCACCGAGCCGGTCTCCGCGTCGACGAGCGTGAAGGAGTCGGGCTCGCCCGAGCGGAGCGAGATCCGGGCCGCGGGGTAGTCGCGACCCTTCCAGACGTAGCCGGCCGGTGTCCGCTCGAGCTCCGGCAGCTCGGCGGCGCGCGCGACTGCTGCCTCGCCGAGCGTCTCGGCATCCCGTTCGTCGATCGGCCCCTCGAACGCGGCCGCCAGCACGTGGGGGTCGAGCACGCGCGGGTTCGTCGCCGTCGAGGATCGCCGCCTCGACCCGGCGGGACGAGCAGCGCCTCGGGCTCGCGCATGAAGAACTGGTCGAGCGCGTCCTCGCCGGCGACGAGGACGGCGAGCCCGTGGCCGCGCCGGCCCGCGCGGCCCCACTGCTGCCGCAGGGACGCGACCGTGCCCGGGAAGCCGACGGAGATCGCGCAGTCGAGCAGGCCGATGTCGATTCCGAGCTCGAGCGCGTCGGTCGCGGATACGCCGAGCAGCTCGCCCTCGACGAGCCGCCGCTCGATCTCGCGTCGCTGTGCGGGCGTGTAGCCGGCGCGATACGGCGCGAGGCGCGTCCTGGTCGCCGCGTCGACGCGCTCGGAGGTGAAGCGGTGGATCAGCTCGGCCGCCTTGCGGCTCTTCGCGAAGCAGATCGTCCGCAGGCCGCGCGCGACGAGCTGCGACATGAGCAGCGACGCCTCGCCGAGCGCGCTCGCCGCGCAGGCCGAGCTCCGCGTCGAGCAGCGGCGGGTTCCAGAGCGCGATCGTGCGCTCGGGCTTCGGCGCCGAGTCGGAGTCGATCGACCGTCACCGGCACGCCGAGCAGCCGCTCGCCGAGCTCGCCCGGGTTCGCGATCGTCGCCGACGCGAGCACGAACTGCGGCTCGGCGCCGTAGGCACGGGCGAGCCGTCGGAGGCGTCGCAGCACGTTGGCGACGTGCGAGCCGAACACGCCGCGATAGACGTGCGCCTCGTCGACCACGACGTAGCGGAGGTTGTGGAGCACGTCTCCCCAGCGGTCGTGGTGCGGGAGCACGCCGACGTGGAGCATGTCCGGGTTCGTCAGGACGACGTTCGCCCACTTGCGGATCTGCCAGCGGCGCTCGGCCTCGGTGTCGCCGTCGTAGATCGCCGGCGCGCACGCCCTTGAGCCGCAGCTCGCCGAGCGCGCGGGCCTGGTCCTGCGCGAGCGCCTTCGTCGGGTAGAGGTAGAGCGCGCGCGTCTTCGGCTCGGCGGCGATCGCGTCGAGCACGGGCAGGTTGAAGGCGAGGGTCTTGCCGCTCGCCGTGCCGGTCGTGACGACGACGTGCTCGCCGCGCGGGCCGCCTCCCACGTCTCGGCCTGGTGGCGCCAGAGCGCGGTGATGCCCTGCGCGACGAGCGCGGACGCGACGGCCGGGTCGAGCTCGTCGGGTAGCGGCTCGCTGCGGCCCCGCCGGGCGGGCTCGACGACGAGGTGCGCTAGCTCCTCCGCGTCGAGGATCCCGGCCCAGGGTGCGGTCGCGGTCGCCATCACGTCATTCAAGCCGCTGCGCGCCCTGGGCGGTGCTAGCCTCGTCCGACCGGGGTGCCTCGCAGGAGGCTGAGATCACACCCGTCGAACCTGATCCGGTTCGTACCGGCGAAGGGAGTGAAGGTCAGTGTCGGTTCCACGTTGTCTCACGATCGCCACGTCCGACTCGGGCGGCGGCGCGGGCATCCAGGCCGACCTGAAGGCGTTCGCCGCCGCCGGCGCGCACGGGATGTCGGCGCTCGTGGCGCTGACCGCGCAGAGCACCACCGGCGTGACGGCCATGCACGACGCTGCCGCCCGACTTCGTCCGCGCCCAGCTCGACGCCGTGTTTCGACGACATCGGGGTCGACGCCGCGAAGACCGGGATGCTCTTCTCGCGCAGGCTGATCGAGACGGTCGCCGACTACCTCGGCGCGCGCGGCGTGCCGCTCGTCGTCGACCCGGTGATGGTCGCGAGCTCCGGCGCGATGCTCCTGCAGGAGGATGCGGTCGAGGCGCTCGTCGGCCGGCTCTTCCCGCTCGCGACGGTGGTGACGCCGAACCTGCGCGAGGCGGAGGCGCTCACCGGCCTGTCGGGCGCGCCTCGAGCGGAGCTGGCGGAGCGCGCTCGTCGCCCTCGGCGCTCGCGCCGCGATCGTCACCGGTGGCCACGGCGAGCCGGCGTCGACCACCTCTTCGACGGCCGCGAGCACCTCGAGATCCTGCCGAGTGCCCCGATACGACGTGGCTGCGACGCACGGTGCAGGCTGCACCCATTCGGCCACGCTCTGCGCGGGCATGGCCCGGGGTCTGACCCTCGCCGAAGCCGCTCGGGCTGCTGCTTTCGCCGCCTCCGAGGCCGTGCGGCACGGGCTCGCCGGGCTCGGCGCGGGCGACGGGCCCGTCGACGTCCTCGAACGTGAGAGGAGTCCGCATGATCGACCCCGGAGCCACGCTTGCCACCCTCCGCGAGCGCCAGTCCGCTCGTCCACCAGATCACCAACTTCGTCGTCATGAACGAGACCGCGAACGCGACGCTCGCACTCGGTGCGCTGCCCGTGATGGCGCATGCGCGGGAGGAGGTGGAGGAGATGGCAGGCCTTGCCTCCGCGCTCGTGCTCAACATCGGCACGCTCTCCCCGCACTGGGTGGACGCGATGCTGCTCGCCGGTGCTGCCGCTTCGCAGCGCGGGATCCCGATCGTGCTCGACCCCGTCGGCGCCGGCGCGACGCGGTATCGCACCGAGACGGCGAAGCGGCTCCTCGACAACGTCGAGGTGACGGTGCTGCGCGGCAACGCGGGCGAGGTCGCGACGCTCGTCGGCGTCGAGGCGGAGGTGCGCGGCGTCGAGTCGATCGCCGCGGCCGGCGAGGCGGCGGAACTGGCGCGGGAGGCGGCACGGACGCTCGGCCTCGTCGCCTCCGTCACCGGGCCCGTCGACCACGTCTCCGACGGCGATCCGGTCGCTCGCGGTCGCGAACGGTCACGAGCTGCTCGCCTCGGTCACGGGCACCGGCTGCATGTCGAGCGCCGCTCACCGGCTGCTTCCTCGCCGCCAAGCCGCGCGAGCCGCTCGAGGCCGCCGCGGAGGCGCTCGCCGCCTTCGGCGTCGCCGGCGAGGACGCCGCCGAGGGCGCCCGTGGCCCGGGCAGCTTCCACGTCGGCCTCTACGACGCGCTCGCCGCGCTCGACCCGGCGACCTCTCGGCACGCGGACGCGGATCTCGTGAGGCTGCACGCGCTCGTCGAGGACCTCGCCGCCGCCCGCACCGCAGCCGAGGGCGGCGCGACCGTCGTCCAGCTGCGACGCAAGGGCGCAGTGACGGACGAGCTCGTCGAGGCGGGCATTGGCTTCGCGCGAGCTCGGCGTCACCTTCGTCGTCAACGACGACGTCGACGCCGCGATCCGGCTCGGCGCCGACGGCGTCCACCTCGGCCAGGCGGACGAGGGCGCCGAGGCGGCGCTCGAGGCCGGCCTCCTGCTCGGGCTCTCGGCCGCGACGCGCCGCGAGGCGGCGGTGGCGGAGTTCCGCGGTGCGGCGTACATCGGCGCCGGACCGGTCTGGGCGACGCCGTCGAAGCCCGACGCGGCAGCTCCGATCGGCCTGCAGGGGCTGGAGGAGATCTGTCAGTCCGTCACCGTGCCGGTGGTCGCGATCGGCGGCGTCGACCGCTGCGAACGTCCGTCGACTGCCTGCGCGCCGGCGCGGCCGGGGTGGCGGTCATCCGCGGCGCTCGACGGAGATTCGTGAGCTCGCCGCCGCTCTCTGAGCTCGGCGAGCTCGGCCTGCTCGCCGAGCTCGAGCGGCGCGGCCTCGATCGACGGGCGTCGAGCACGACGCCGCCGAGCTCGCCGGCGGGCTCGTCGTGACGCAGGACGCGCTCGTCGAGGGCGTCCACTTCCGGCTCGACTGGACGTCCTGGCGCGACCTCGGCTGGAAGGCCGCCGCGGTCAATCTGAGCGATCTCGCCGCCTCGGCCGCCGAGCCGGAGGCGCTGATCGTCACGCTCGGCACCTGCCGGCCGAGACGCCGCTCGACGACGGTCGTCGAGCTGTACGAGGGCATCGCCGAGACGGGCGTGCCGGTGCGCGGCGGCGACACGAGCCGCGCAGACCGGGTGCTGCTCGAGCGTGACGGCGATCGGCCGCTCGGACCGCGTTCCCGGTCGTTCCGGCGCCCGCCCGGGCGACCTGCTCGTCGTCACCGGGCCGCTCGGCGGCTCCGGGGCCGGCTTCCGCGCGCTGGCGGCGGGCCGGCTCGACGACCCGCACGTCGACCGCGCACCGCCGGCCGCCGCTCCGGCTCGAGGAGGGCCGCCGCCTCGGCCGCGTCGCCACCGCGATGCTCGACGTCTCCGACGGCCTGGCCGTCGACGCCGGCCACCTGGCTCGCCGCTCAGGCGTCCGGCTGTGCGTCGACCTCGACGCCGTCCCGCTCGGTGGGCGAGCTCGACCGACCTCGGCTTCGGCGAGGACTACGAGCTGCTCGCCGCGACGCCGGACCCGCTCGACTTCCCGGTGATCGGCCGGTGCGAGGAGGGCGAAGGCGTCGAGCTGCGCCTCCACGGTGAGCCTGCCGGGCTTCCCGGCTGGGAGCACTTCCGCTAAACCCAGGCTTGCTTGCGCTGACCGGCGCGCGTCGGGCAAAGTCAGGCGAACGTGCTCGGCTACCTGACGCGGCGGGTCGGGTGGGCGGCGACCTCGTTCCTCGCCGTCACGCTCTACACGTACGTCCTCTTCTTCGTCCTGCCGTCGAACAACGTGGCCAACCGGCGCGGCTTCAGCGGCGTGCCAGCCCGGCGGCCTGCGCGGACTCGGTGGGGCAGGAGGGCTCGTGCGTGAAGGCCGTACGCCTCGTTCGTCTCGCACATCGTTCGCGCCGATCTCGGCAACTCGCGCCGAACGCGCGAGCCGGTGGTGGACGTGATCCGCGCGCGCGGCCCCCGCCACCGCCTCCCTCGTCTTCGGCGCGCACGATCCTCTGGCTGCTGATGGCCTTCCCGATCGGGATCATCTCGGCGCTGCGGCCGCGCTCGCTGATCGACAGGGCCGGGATGGTGTTCGTCCTGATCGGGATCTGCGCGCACCCGCTCTGGCTCAGCTACATGATCGCGTGGTCTTCGGCTACCAGCTGGGCTGGTTCCCGATCGCCGGCTACTGCGACGTCTTCGGCCCGGCCGGCTCCTGCGGCGGGCCGGTCCAGTGGGCCTACCACCTGATCCTGCCGTGGTTCACGTTCTCGCTCGCGTTCGCCGCGATCTACGCCCGGATGGTTCGCGCGAGCCTGAGCGAGACGCTCGACGAGGACTACGTGCGGACGGCGCGCGCGAAGGGGCTCGGCGAGTGGCGCGTTGTTCGCTCCCACGCGCTGCGGAACGCGATGCTGCCGATCGTGACGATGATCGGGATGGACGTCGGCCTCGCCTTCGCCGCGGCCGTCTTCGTCGAGCGGGCCTTCAACATCCCCGGGGTCGGCTCCCTCCTGATCGGCGCGCTCGGCTCGCGGGACACGCCGGTGGTGCTCGGCATCGTCGTGCTCGTGACGCTCGTGATCCTCGTCATGAGCCTGTTCGTCGACCTCGTGTACATGCTGATCGACCCGCGCGTGCGCATGTGGGAACGGCGCGAGCCCGCGCCGACGAGCGACGAGCGCGCCGCCGAGCGGCCGCAGCCGGCCGTCAGCCGCGCAGTGACGTGCGCCGCGACCGCCCGTTCGTAGCGGGCGCGCGGCTGGGCGCCGTAGACGGTCTCGCGAGCCTCGCCGCCGACGAGGAGCACGACCGTCGGCAGCGAGAGGACGCCGTAGCGCGAGGCGAGCCCCGGCTCGGCGTCGATGTCGACCTTGACGAGCGGCAGGCCGTAGGCCTCGGCGACCGCCTCGAGGTGCGGCTCGATCGCCTCGCACGGCTTGCACCACGGGGCCCAGAAGTCGACGAGCGCGGCCTCTGCCCCGAGCGCGTGCTGCTCGAAGGCAGCGGCGTCGACCGGCCCGATCACAGCTCGCCCCGGAGGGCGCGTGCACGCAGCGCGGGCACCTTCCACATCGCCTCCAGCACGATCGCGCGGCTCATCTTCGAGCCGCCGACCTCGCGGTCGGCGAAGGTGATCGGGATCTCGACGACCCGAAAGCCCTGCCGAAGCGCACGGAACGTCATCTCGATCTGGAACGCGTAGCCGTTCGTCGTCACTGCGTCGAGGTCGATCGACTCGAGCACGGTCCGGCGGAAACACTTGAAGCCACCGGTCAGGTCGCGGACCGGCACGCCGAGGATGGTGCGGGCGTACAGCGAGCCGCCCCACGAGATCAGCTTCCGGATCGCGCCCCAGTTGACGGTCCTGCCGCCGCGGACGTAGCGGGAGCCGAGCGCGAGGTCGGCACCGCGCTCGCAGGTGGCGATCAGCTCCGGGATCACGGTCGGGTCGTGCGAGAAGTCGCAGTCCAGCTCGAGCACGAACTCCGCGTCGCCCGCGAGCACCTGGCGGAAGGCAGCGAGGTAGGCGCGCCCGATTCCCTCCTTGCGCTCTCGGTGGAGGACGTCGACGAAGTCGAGCCGGGTGGCGAGCAGGTCGGCCAGCGCGCCCGTGCCGTCGGGCGAGTTGTCGTCGATCACGAGCACCCGGTCGTCGGGGCCGAGCACGACCGCGAGGGCGCGCAGCATCGGCTCGAGGTTCTCGCGCTCGTTGTACGTGGGCAGGCAGACGACCGCGCGCACGTCCCTATCATCGCGGTGATGGCGAAGCCGCTGCCGCGGAACGGAGAGCTGGCCGACCAGCTCGACCTCCTGGCCGACGTCTCCGAGCTGCTCGGCGAGGCCGGCTTCCGCGTGCTCGCCTACCGCCGCGCCGCCCGCCTCGTCCGCGAGACGCCGGGCTCGATCGCCGAGCTCGCGCTGGCGGGCAAGGCGAAGGAGCTGCCCGGGATCGGGGCGACGATCGAGCAGAAGATCGTCGAGGTGGTCGAGGACGGCGAGATGCACGCCCTCACGAAGCGGAAGGGCCAGGTCCCGCCGGAGGTGGTGAGCTTCCTGCGCCTTCCGGGACTGGGGCCGAAGACCGCCGCCAGGATCTGGCAGGAGCTCGGGGTGACCACGATCGCCGAGCTGAAGGCGGCGGCCGAGGGCGAGCGCCTGCGGACGCTCAGCGGCCTCGGGGCGCGCAGCGAGGAGAAGATCCTGAAGGCGCTCGCCGCCGACACGAAGGCCGAGGGCCCGAAACGGGAGCTGCTGGGCCGCGGTCTCGCTGCGCTGCAGGCCGTGGTCGAGTCGCTCCGCGAGCACCCGGCCGCCGTCGAGGTCTCCGAAGCTGGCAGTGCGCGCAGGCGCCGCGAGACCTTCCGCGACCTCGACGTGATCGCAACCGCGACCGACGCGCCGGCGCTGATCGAGCACTTCGTCGGCCTGCCCTGGGTGGCCGAGGTCGCCGCGAAGGGGGAGACGAAGGCCACCGTCGTCTTCAACGACGGCATCAGGGTCGACCTGCGCGTGGTGCCGCCCGAGTGCTTCGGCAACCTGCTGCAGCACTTCACGGGCTCGAAGGAGCACAACGTCGCGCTGCGGGAGGATGCGGTCCGGCGGGGCTTCTCCGTCTCCGAGTACGGGGTCACGACCGTGGAAACGGGCGACGTTGCGACCTTCGCGACCGAGGCGGAGCTCTACGCCCACCTCGGCTACGCCTACATCCCGCCGGAGCTGCGCGAGAACCGTGGTGAGCTGCAGGCTGCGCGGAACGGCGGCCTGCCGGAGCTGATCGAGGTCGGCGACCTCCGCGGCGACCTGCACAGCCACTCGACCTGGTCGAGCGACGGCAAGGACACGATCGAGGCGATGGCGCGTGCGGCGCTCGACCGCGGCTACGAGTACCTCGCGATGACCGACCACTCCCACTACCTCCGCGAGGGGCGGCTCGAGCGTCAGGCGGAGGAGATCGCCGCGCTGAACGAGGAGCTGGCGCCCTTCCGGATCCTGCGGGGCGTCGAGGTGAACATCCGCGCCGACGGCACCATCGACGTCGCGGACGACGCGCTGGCGGAGCTGGACTGGGTGATCGCGTCGCTCCACCAGGCCTTCGACCGCGAGCCGACCGAGCGCCTGCTCGCCGCGATCGACAACCCGAACGTGGACTGCATCGGCCACCCCACCGCGCGGAAGCTGAACAAGCGGCCGGGGGCGGAGATCGACCTCGAGCGCGTGGTCGAGCGGGCCGTCGCGACCGGCACGGCGCTGGAGCTGAACTCGCAGCCCGACCGGCTCGACCTGCGCGACTCGCACGCGCGACTCGCCGGCGAGGCGGGCGCCTGGATCTGCGTCGACACCGATGCCCACGAGGTCGGCGCGCTGCGCTGGGCGGAGCTCGGGATCGGCCAGGCTCGCCGCGCCTGGCTGACCAAGGAGCGCGTGCTCAACACGCGCTCGTGGGCCGAGATCGAGCGCCTGCGCGCGTGAGCGACTTCCGCGAGGACGGCGCCGCGGCGCTCGAGTGGGCCGCGCGCTACCTCGAGACGGTCGGCGAGCACCCGGTGCTCGCGCGGGTCGAGCCCGGCGAGCTCAGGGCCAGGCTGCCTCGCCAGGCGCCCGACGAGCCCGAGCCGTTCGCGGCCGTCCTCCGCGACCTCGACGAGCTGCTCCTGCCTGCGCTGACGCACTGGCAGAGCCCGCGCTTCTTCGCCTACTTCGCCACGACGGCTTCCGAGCCGGGAATCCTCGCGGAGCTGCTGGCGGCGACGCTGAACCAGGTCGGGATCCTCTGGCGCACCTCTCCCGCGCTGCAGGAGCTGGAGGAGGTGACGCTGGCCTGGCTCGCCGACCTGCTCGGCCTGCCGGCGGGCTGGCACGGGCACATCGACGACACCGCCTCCACGGCCACGCTCTCGGCGCTTGCCGCGGCGCGGGCCGCCTCGCCCGGCCGCCGCGTCGTCGTCTGCTCGGAGCACAGCCACTCGTCGGTCGCCAAGGCGGCCCGGCTGCTCGAGCTCGAGCTGCGAACCGTGCCCGGGGACGAGGCGCACGCGCTACGGCCGGACGCGCTCGACCTGACCGACGCCTGCGTCGCGGTCGCCACGATCGGGACGACGTCCTCGACCGCGATCGACCCGGTCCCGGCGATCGCGGACGCGTGTGAGGCGGCAGGCGTCTGGCTTCACGTCGACGCCGCCTACGCGGGCAGCGCGGCCGTCTGCCCGGAGCTGCGGCCGCTGTTCGCCGGCTGGGAGCGCGCCGACTCGGTCGTCGTCAATCCCCACAAGTGGCTCTTCGTGCCGATGGACTGCTCGACGCTCTGGACCCGGCGGCCGGAGGACTTCCGAGCGTGCGTTCAGCCTCGTGCCGGAGTACCTGCGCGCCGGCGACGAGCTGCCGAGCCTGAGCGAGTACGCGATCCCGCTCGGCCGCCGCTTCCGTGCGCTCAAGCTCTGGGCGGTGCTTCGCTGCTACGGCCGCTCCGGGCTGCAGGAGCGGATCCGCGAGGCGATCCGCCTCGCCGCGCTCTTCGAGGAGTGGGTGCGCGCCGAACCGGGTTGGGAGGTCGTCGCGCCGCGGCCGTTCTCGCTCGTCTGCTTCCGCCGCGAGGGGAGCGACGAGGAGAACGAGGCGATCATGACGCCGGGTGAACGAGAGCGGCGAGGCCTTCCTCTCGCACACGAAGCTCGACGGCCGCTACGTCCTGCGGCTCGCGATCGGGAGCGCGCGGACGACCGAGGAGGACGTCCGGATCGCCTGGGACGCGCTCCGCGCGGCAGCGACCTCGGGCTAGGCCGGCGCGGGCTCGGCGGGCGCCCGCTCGAGGAAGCGCGCGAGCAACGTCTCGTCGCCCTCGACGGTCAGCCCATCGGCCGCGCCCTCGAGCAGCAGGTGGTAGAAGCCGTCGGAGTCGGTCTCGACGATCAGATCCGGCTCCTCGCACGGCCCGTCGAGGACGGCCTCGTCCACGATCGACGTCACCTCGTCGCCGACCCGGAACTCGATCCGGCCGCGGAAGCCGGGTGGGAGGAAGATCTGGAGCGGATAGCGGAGCCAGCCCGGGCTCAAGTGCTCTGGCGCGGGCGGCCCGAGCGATCGGGCGCCCCAGCGGGCGAGCTCCGCGACGACGCCCTGCAGGCTACGACCGTCCTCGGTCAGCTCGTAGATCACGGCCGGCGTCGGCGGCGGGAGCTTGCGCTTGACGACGACCCCTGCGCCCTCGAGGTCGCGGAGCCTGGCGGCGAGGATGTTGGAGCCGATCCCGGGCAGGTGGCCGGCGAGATCCGTGTACCGCTGCGGGCTCTCGAGCAGCTCGCGCACGATCAGGAGCGACCAGCGCTCGCCGACGACGTCGAGCGCATGGGCGACCGGGCAGTACTGGCAATAGGTCTTCCGAGCCACGGGTTCACATTCTGCACGAAGGACTTGCATTTTGCAAGTGCGGGCTGTATCCTCGCAACCTTCATGAGACGAAACGAAAGGATCCGAACACCATGATTGCATCCGGCAGAGCCAAGTGGCTCGGGCTGGCGGTGCTGCTCACCGTGCAGTTCATGGTCGTGCTCGACATCGCGATCGTGAACGTCGCCCTCCCCTCGATCAAAGTCGACCTCGGGTTCTCGCAGGAGAACCTCCAGTGGGTGATCAGCGCCTACGCCCTCTTCTTCGGTGGCTTCCTCTTGCTCGGCGGCCGCATGGCCGACCTGCTCGGCCGCCGCCGGATCTTCCTGATCGGCCTCGTCGTCTTCAGCGTCGGCTCGCTCCTCTGCGGGCTCGCCTGGACCGACACGGCGCTGATCGGCGCGCGGGCCCTTCAGGGCCTGGGTGCCGCGATGATCACGCCGGCTGCCCTCTCGATCCTCACCACGACCTTCCAGGAAGGCCGCGAGCGGAACATCGCCCTCGGCGCCTGGGGCGCGGTCGGCGGCTTCGGCGCCGCTGCGGGCGTCCTGCTGGGCGGCATCCTGACCGACGCGCTCTCCTGGGAGTGGGTCTTCTTCGTCAACGTGCCCGTCGGCGCGCTCGCGCTCGCCGTCAGCCCGTTCCTGCTCGGCGAGAGCCGCGACGCCAACGCCAAGAGCCATGACGCGGTCGGTGCCGTCCTCGTCA
Organism: uncultured Gaiellaceae bacterium; assembly: GCA_963808915.1. Classification (GTDB taxonomy): domain Bacteria; phylum Actinomycetota; class Thermoleophilia; order Gaiellales; family Gaiellaceae; genus CAVTBT01. Next base: position 860,499 of record CAWEHJ010000004.1, read on the forward strand.
CCGGCGGCCTCTCGCTGCTCGTGCTCGCGATCACCCAGTCGCACGCCTGGGGCTGGGGCTCGGCCGCCACGATCGGCACCTTCATCGTCTCCGGCCTGCTGCTGCTCGGGTTCGTCGTCTGGGAGCAGCGGGTCGACGACCCGCTGATGCGGTTCTCGATCTTCCGGGTGCGGACCGTCCTCGGCGCGAACATCGCGGGCTTCATCCTCGGCACGGCGCTATTCGCGATGTTCCTGATGCTGACGCTCTACATGCAGCAGGTGCTCCACTACTCGCCGATGAAGACCGGTGTCGCGTACCTCGCGGTCGCCGGAACGTCGATCATCTGGGCGAACGTCGCCGCCGCGCTCGTCGGCCGGGTGGGCGTGAAGCCGCTCGTCGCGACCGGGATGGCGCTGCTCGGCGTCGGCATGCTGCTCTTCACCCAGCTCGAGGTCGACGGCTCGTACTGGACCGACCTCTTCCCCGGCTTCCTGATCATCGCGCTCGGGCTCGCGTTCTGCTTCGTGCCGATCTCGATCGCGGCGCTCGCCGGGATCAACGCGAGCGAGGCCGGGCTGGCGTCCGGCCTGATCAACACGTCGCAGCAGATCGGCGGCGCGCTCGGGATCGCGATCCTCTCGACGATCGCGACGACTCGCGCGGACAACGCCGTCCAGAGCGGGACGGCCGGGCCGCAGGCGCTCGTGGAAGGATTCCAGGCCGCCTTCTGGGTCGGCGCGGCGATCGCGTTCGCCGGTGTCGTCGCGGCGCTCGTCTTCATCCGCCGCGAGGACCTCGAAGAGGCGCCCGCGGCGGAGTCCGTGCCTGCCTTCGACGCGGCCTAGAGCCGCCGCAGCAGGCTCAGCACCTCGGCGGGGCCGTCGACCAGCAGGTCGGCGGCCCCGCGCAGCTCCGCCGGTCCCTCCGCCGAGACGACGCCGACGCGGAGGGCCAGCTCGAGCCCGTCCAGGGCGGCGAAAGCGTCGAGGTCGGTCGTGTCGTCGCCCGCGTAGAGAGCCCGGCGCAGGCCGGCGCGCTCGAGCAGCGTCCGGACGGCGGTTCCCTTGTTCGCATCCACCGGGGGCCGGAGCTCCAGCACCTTGCGGCCGAACCTGGCGACGAGGCCCTCCTCGCGCGCGCGCGCGGCGACCTGCGCCAGCGTCCGCGTCGCTTCTGCCTCGTCCTCCGCGCGCCGGAAGTGGAACGTGACGGTGAGCGGCTTCGGCTCGACGTCGTCCCAGTCGATTCCGGCCGCGAAGGCGTGCAGCCGCTCGCGCCAGTCGGCCGCCTCCGGTGCCAGCTCGAGACCGTGCTCGCCCACGTAGGTGAGCTCCGGGACGCCGACGATCCGCGCCGCGTCTGCGGACGGGCGGCCGCTGACACACGCGACGAGCCCGTAGCGGCCGTGCAGCCGGCGGAGCTCGGCACGCATTGCCTCGGGCACGGTCGAGTCTGCCGGGACGTCGACGATCGGCGCGAGCACGCCGTCGACGTCGAGCAGCAGCGCGACCGCCTGCGGCTCGGCGGCGAGGCGCTCGAGCAGGGGAACGGAGACCTCGGTCACTCGGTCGTAGGATAGGCGGTGCGGCTCGTCGCCTATCCTTCTGGGTCGTGAGCGGGCTCGAAGAGATCTGGGTGCCGCTGGTCGACGAGCCGATCGGCTCGATCGTCGAGCAGGTGCAGGCGGAGGACCCCGAGGTGGCGAGGCTGCTCGGCTCACCGCGGCGGGTGCTCGCGTTCCGCACGTTCGCCTACATCCGAGTCGGCATCCTGCTCGGGCAGTTGCTCGTCGAGCACGACATCGAGCCCTACGACGGCAGCGAGACCTGGGTCGAGCTCCTGCTGAAGGACCCGCGCCACCGCGAGGCGGTCGCGAAGGAGGTGCGGGCGGTCGCGGCCGAGATCGCCGCCGACCCGACCTACGCGGAGGACGAGGCGCTCGGCCCGGACGAGGGCGCGCGCGAGCGGTTCCGCGAGTTCGCCCGCAAGCAGCTCGGCTGAGCGCTAGACCCTGCGGATGTGCAGGAGCTCGGCCTGCGCGTGCTCGACCTGCAGCGTCGTGTGGTCGATCCGGAAGCGGCGGCTGAGGAGCGCCTCGAGCTCGCGTCGGCGGGCGTGGCAGTCCTCCCCCTCGCCGACGAGCACGTGCGCCGAGAGCGCAGGAAAGCCCGACGTGATCGTCCAGACGTGGAGGTCGTGGACGCTGACGACGCCCGGGGCGGCGACGATCGCCCCCTCGACCTCGTTGGCGTCGATTCCCCGCGGCGCCGCCTCGAGCAGGATCGAGACCGAGTCCCGCAGCACCCCCCACGAGCTCGCGAGCACGAGCAGCGCGATCGCCGCGGAGACCAGCGGATCGGCCTGCTTCCACCCGGTGGTGAGGATCAGGACGGCGGCGGCGATCACGCCGAGCGAGCCGAGCAGGTCGGCGAGCACGTGTCGCAGCGCCGCCTGGACGTTGAGGCTATGGCGCTCGGAGCGGAGCAGGATCCAGGCCGCGGCCAGGTTGACCGCGAGGCCGCCGAGCGCCACGGCGAGCATCCAGCCGCCGAGCACCTCCGGCGGGTCGTCGAACCGGCGGTAGGCCTCGACGAGGATCCAGAGCGCGACGACGACGAGCGCGACACCGTTCGCGAGCGCCGCGAGGATCTCCGCACGCTTGTAGCCGAAGCTGCGCTCGGGCGTGGCCGGCCGGCCGGCGAGCCAGACCGCGAAGAGCGCGAGCCCGGCTGACGAGGCGTCCGAGAGCATGTGGCCGGCGTCGGCAAGGAGCGCCAGGCTGTCAGTGAAGATGCCGCCGACGACCTCGACGACCGCGAGCAGTGCGGTCAGGCCGAGGACGAGCGCGAGCGCCCGTGCGCGCCCGTGCGCTGCCCCACCTTCGTGGTCGTGCGGTGCCACGACTGGATCGTAGGTCTAGGCGTGGGCGGCGAGGGAGAGGGCGAGCACGGCCGCGAACCCGGCGAGCGTCAGCAGCACTCGCCGCCCCGAGGGGTGCTCGTGGGCGTGCGGCAGCAGGTCGGTCCCGCCCATGAAGAGGAAGAAGCCGGCGTAGACCGCCAGCAGGGCGCCGAGCGAGTGCTCGGAGATCGAGAGCGACGAGCCGACGATCGCCCCGACGAGTGGGGCGATGGCGTCGAGCAGCAGCCAGCGGACGGCTGCCTTCCGGTCGCCCGACTGCCTGAGCACGAAGCCGACGGTGTTGAGCCCGTCGGCGAAGTCGTGCGCGATCACGGCGAGGAAGACGAGGATCCCGGTCGAGGTCGAGATGTCGAAGGCGAGACCGATCCCGAGCCCGTCGACGAAGCTGTGCGCCGCGAGACCGGCCGCGCCGAGCGCGCCCACCCGCGCGTGCGAGTGCGCCTGCTCGGCGTCGTCGCGGTGGTGGAGGACAAGGAGGCGCTCGGCGAGGAAGAAGCCGGCGAAGCCGAGCCCGGCGAGCGTCCCGACGAGGTGGGCGTCCCCGGTCGCGTCCACCGCCTCGGGCAGGACGTGGAAGAGCGCGACGGCGACGACCACTCCGCCGGTCAGCGCGATCGCGGTGCCGAGGTCGCGCGCAAGGCGCAGGGCGACGAACCCGCCCGCGAGCGTGGAGAGCACGGTGAGGCCCGCCAGCGGGACGGCGACGGTCATGCGGCGCAGCTCCGGCACGTGCCGTAGATGTCGAGCTCGTGCGCGGCGGCGGCGAAGCCGTGCTTGGCGGTGAGCTCTTCGCTGCTCGGCAGGCCGCAGAGCTCCGTGTCCTCGACCGAGCCGCAGCTCGTGCAGACGAGATGGTGGTGATGACCCTCGTGACAGCGGACGTAGACCGGCCGCCCGGCCGCAGCCAGTTGCTTCACGGCGCCCGAGGCCCGCAGGATCTCCACGGTCCGGTAGGTCGTCGCCAGTCCGATGCGCGGGTCGCGCTCGCGGGCGCGCTCGTGCAGCTCGGCGACGGTGAAGCCGCCGCGGGTGCGCTCGACGAGGTCGAGCAGCGTCCGCCTCGGCGCGGTCAGGCGGAGACCCGGTGGGAGTTGAATCGGCACCGCGCGACTCTAGCTGAGAATGATTCTCAACTACCGCTCAGGGGCGAGCAAGCGGCAGGTCGGCAGAGGGGCCGCTAACCTCCTGCCGAAGGTACGCCCGTGACCCGTGCACTGCTCCTGATCCTCGCTCTCCTGCTGGTGCTGGGCCTCGCGGCCGGCCCGGCGGTCCCTGCCGAGCCTCCGACCGCGACGGGCGGGGCCTTCGCATTGAAGGTGATCGTCCCCGGTCAGCCGGGAGCGTCCGTGGCCGAGATCGGCGGACCTGCGACTACGACCGGCGGCGCCGACGCCTTCGCCTACCCTGCCGACGGCTCTGTTGTGCGCATCGGCCCGGCGGCGACGAGCATCACGGTCCGGGCGGGCGCCGAGCCGAGCGTGCAGGCCGCCGCCGACGTCGTCGCCGTGTCGATCTTCAACGGAGAGATCACGGCCGACAGCGATCAACCTGCGGGCAGCCGCGGGCATCGGCGCCGAAGGGCGGGACCGCCGGGGGCGAAGGCTCCTCCGTCGGCAACGTGGTCGCGCTGGGCCAGGCGATCGCCGCGACGCCGGGAGCCGGTGCCGCTCTCGCCGACTGGGGCAGCGTGACCGTGCTGCCGGCAGGCGCGGAGCGCACGTCGACGCCGCCGACGTTCAAGGGGCACGCCAACGTCGTCGGACTGCGCGTCGTGCTCACCGCGCCGCACGGCGGCCTGCCTGCAGGAAGCGAGATCCTCGTCGGCTCGGTCGATGCCACCGCCTCGGCTCCTCCGCCTGCTGCGCCTCCTGCGGGCACGACGCCGACCACGACGTCCAAGCCGGTCGCGAAGCCGCCGCAGCGGACCGTGATCGAGGCCGCCAGGGCTGCGGCCGGTGCCCTTACGGGCCATCGCGCGAACCGACGGTCAGGCCCGCCCGAGCCCGTCGGGTCCGGCGGCGCGGACGGGGCGCCCGGGCCGCCGATCTTCCGCGAGCTCCCCGCCGGCGTGAACGCCGAGTTGACGCCCGGCCGCTACGTCTTCCCGGTCTACGGCACCGTCGGGTTCGGCAACACGTTCGGCGCCGCACGCGCCAGCACCGGCTGGCACCACGGCGAGGACATCTTCGGTCAGCTCGGCGAGCCGATCGTGGCCGTTGCGGACGGGACGATCTTCTCCGTCGGCTGGAACAACGTCGGCGGCTTCCGGCTCTGGCTGCGCGATCGGGCCGGCAACCAGTTCTACTACGCGCACCTCTCCGCCTATTCGCCGCTTGCGGTCAACGGTCGTGAGGTGCGGGCGGGTCAGGTGATCGCGTTCATGGGCAACACCGGCGAAGCTCGGACGACGCCGGTGCACCTCCACTTCGAGATCCACCCGGTCTCGATGCTCCAGTTCGGCTACGACGGCGCGATCGCCCCGTACCCGTACCTCTCGGCCTGGCAGCGGCTCGAGGACGTCTCGTTCGCGTTCGGCTCGAGCTGGGTGCCGCTCTTGAGCGTGACGAGCGTCGCCCCGAGGCCGGGGGCGATCCTGCTCCAGTCGCAGGACATCTCGAACGCGAGCGGACTCGACCCGCGCTCGCTCCGCCGCGCGCTCGCCGCCCCGATCGGGATCGAGGGCGACGGCGCGGTCGTGCTGCAGGGCTAGCGGATCGTCAGGACGCGGTCGTCGACGCGGCGCCGGCCGTCGTGCTGCCGCCGTTCGTCGTCGGTGCGGACGACGTGTAGTCGTAGTCGTCGCTGCCGGTGATCCGGTCCAGCAGCCACTTGCGCGTCGCCGGCCCGGTCATCGGGTTGAAGAGGATCCCGGCGGTGATGCCTACCAGGAGCAACATGCGGTTGCGGGCGGCGTGGTCGGCCTTGCCCTGCACGCGGTCAGCTGCCGTGCGCAACTCGTCGACGGCCCGCTTGAGGTTGTCCTGGATGTCCTTGTCGGTGGCGACGCGCTGCGCCACACCGACCGCGCCGCGGTTGCCGAGCAACTCGCTGTAGACGTCCCGCGCGGCCGCGAATGCCTCCTTGAGGTTCTCGCGCAGATCCTCGTCGTGGAGAGCACGGTCGACATACGGGCGCATGTCGTCGGCCCTGTCGATGAGCTTGTCCGTCGTCTTCGCCATCCCTGCAGTCCTTTCGTCGCGTAATCGGCCGGTTCAGTTGTACCGCGCGGGAGGGGCGCCAAACAGCCCTACCGCGCTCGAGCGGCCTGCGGCTCCGCCGCGGCCTGCGGCCGGAGGCGTCCGGACGCGGGCGCGTCGAAGGCCGCGGCGAGCACGTCGTCCATGCTCTCGGCGAGCACGAAGTCGAGCTCCGAGCGGGTCTCGGCGGGCAGCTCGTCGAGGTCGGGCTCGTTCTCCCGCGGCAGGATCACCCGCCGCAGACCGGCCCGCTGCGCGGCCAGCACCTTCTCCTTCAGGCCGCCGATCGGCAGGACCTGGCCGGTGAGCGTGATCTCGCCGGTCATGCCGACGTCCTCCGACACGGGCCGGCCCTGGACGAGCGAGGCGATCGCCGTCGCCATCGTGATCCCGGCCGAGGGGCCGTCCTTCGGCACTGCTCCGGCCGGGACATGCACATGGAGATCGTGCTCGGCGAACCAGCTCGGTGGCAGGCCGAGCTCGTCGGCATGCGCACGCACCCACGAGAGCGCCGCCTGGGCCGACTCGCGCATCACCTCGCCGAGCTGGCCCGTAATCACGAGCTTGCCCTCGCCGGGGTAGGCACTCGCCTCGATGAACAGCACGTCGCCGCCGACGGCCGTGTAGGCGAGGCCGGTGGCGACGCCCGGGTCGGCGGTGCGCCGGCGGGCCTCGGCCGAGAACCGCCGTGCGCCGGCCCACTCGCGGACGCGGCGCTCGTCGACGCGAATCCGCTTCGCCTTGCCCTTGGCGATCAGTGTCGCGGCCTTGCGACAGAGCGTTGCGAGCTGGCGCTCGAGGTTCCGGACGCCCGCCTCTCGGGTGTACTCCGAGATCACGAGCCGGAGCGTCGCCGGCGGGAACGAGACCTGACCCCGCTCGAGCCCGTGCGCCTCGAGCTGCTTCGGGACGAGGTACTTGCGCGCGATCCCGAGCTTCTCCTCCTCGGTGTAGCCCGAGAGCTGGATCACGTCCATCCGGTCGAGCAGCGGGCTGGGAATCGTCTCGAGCTGGTTCGCAGTGCAGATGAAGAGCACCTTCGAGAGGTCGAACGGCAGGTCGAGGTAGTGGTCGCGGAAGGTCGAGTTCTGCTCGGGGTCGAGCACCTCGAGCATCGCGCTCGCGGGATCGCCGCGGAAGTCCGTGCCCATCTTGTCGATCTCGTCGATCAGCAGGACGGGATTGCGCGAGCCCGCGTCTCGGAGCGCCCGGAGGATCGTCCCGGGCATCGCGCCGATGTAGGTGCGGCGGTGCCCGCGGATCTCCGCCTCGTCGCGTACGCCGCCGACCGAGATCCGCTGGAACTTCCGGCCGAGCGCGCGTGCGATCGACTGGCCGAGCGAGGTCTTGCCCACCCCGGGCGGCCCGACGAAGCAGAGGATCGGCCCGGCGAGGTCGTGCTTCAGCTTCGAGACGGCGAGTTGCTCGACGATCCGCTCCTTCACCTTGTCGAGGTCGAAATGGTCCTCGTCGAGGATCCGGCGGGCGCGGCGGAGATCGAGATCGTCCTCGGTCGCCTCCGACCAGGGGAGCGAGAGGATCCAGTCGACGTAGGCGCGCACGACACCGTGCTCGGCCGCCGCAGCGGGCAGGCGCTCGAGGCGTGCGAGCTCGCGGTCGACGACGGTACGCACCGCCTCGGGCAGCTCCTTCGCCTCGACCTGGCTGCGCAGCTCCTCGACCTCGGCCGCCTCGTCGGAGGCCTCGCCCAGCTCCTCGCGGATCGCCTTCAGCTGCTGGCGGAGGAAGTACTCGCGCTGTCCCTTGTCGATCTCGGAGGCGACCTGCGACTGGATGCGCGAGCCGAGCTCCGAGACCTCGAGCTCCCGGTTCAGGATCACGAGCACCTCGCGCAGGCGCTCGGTCACGTCGACCATCTCCAGCAGCCGCTGGCGCTCCTCCGTCTTGAGGCGCAGCGTCGAGGCGACGAGATGGCAGAGCGCGCTCGGGTCGTCCACGTTCGCCGCCGCGATCTGCAGCTCCTCGGGCAGGTAGGCGGCGAGCCCGATGATCCGGCCGAAGAGCGCCTGCACCTCGCGCGTCAGCGCCTCGAGCTCGGGCGTCTCGACGACCACGTCCGGCAGGGGCTCGAAGCGCGCGACGAGGTACGGGTCGTCTTCGGCCGGCTCGACGAGGCGGATCCGCTCGGTGCCCTGGACGAGGATCCTGAGCGTCCCGTCGGGCACCTTGATCAGCTTGTGGACGACGGCCAGGGTGCCGATCTCGTGCAGGTCGTCGAACCCGGGCGGGTCGGCCTCCAGGTTCTTCACCGTCACGAGCGCGAGTGTCCGCTCGGCGGCCACGACGTCGTCGATCAGCTTCACCGAGCGCTCCTGGCCGACCGCGAGCGGGGTCACCGCCTCCGGGAAGACGACCGTGTCCTTCAGCGGCAGGACCGGGAGGAGCAGCGCCTTGGTCGGATCGAGTTCGGGCGCCGCGGGGTCGCCGCCGTCGCTCACACACGCCTCCGGACCGCGATCGTGACGTGCTCGACGACGGTGCGCGCGGGTGCCAGCGGCAGCGTGATCGTCAGCATCCCGGCCTCGTAGACCGCGGCCGCTGCGTCGACGTCGACGGGGTCCGTCAGCGCGACGCGGCGCTCGAATGGGCCGTACTCGATCTCCATCTGCTGGTAGAGGCGGCCGGCGGCGGCGGGCCGGAGCCGTTCGCCGGCGATCGAGAGCAGGCGCTCGGCGACCTCGATCCGCAGGCTGCCGGGGTCGATCCCCGCGAGCTCGACGACGACGGTCAGGGTCGGCGGATCGTCGGTGCGGAAGCAGTCCACCTGCGGGCGCAGGCCGGCGCGCATGCCGCTGTAGAGGGGCACCTGCCAGAGGTCGGCGAAGAGCTCCTCGATCTCGCTCTGGAGCCGGTCGATGTCGCGCCGGGGCGGCACCGCCTGAGCGTACCCCGGGACGTACACTCGCACGCGTGCCGCCGATCGGCCGGATCCTGAAGCTCGCCGCCGCCGGCCTCGCCGGCGCGGTGTACGTCTGGGTGGCGGCGGTCCGCGCGACGCCCGCGGTGAAGCGCCGCAAGGCTGCGCGCAGACGGTCCCGCCTGCACGGCTGACGCGCCACATCGCCGTGGCTAGGATCGGGCCGCTTGGAGTCGCTGACGCGTCGTGTCCTTCGCTTCCGCTGGGTCGTCCTCGGCCTGTGGATCCTGGTCCTCGTCGCCTCGGGCGCAGCCGCGTCCGGGCTGTCCGACCTCTTGACGAACCGGTTCACGCTGCCCGGGACCGACACGGACCGTGCGGAGACGATCCTGAAGGATCACTTCGGGCAGCGCTCGACGGGCGCGTTCACGCTCGTCGTCCGCGCGGACGGGCACGCTGCGCAGCTCCTGCCGCAGGTTCGCGCCGCCGCGGCGCGGGCCTCGAGAGAGCTGCCGACGAGCCGCGTCGCCTCGGTCGCGCCGGTGAGCGCGGACGTCGTCGTCGCCAACATCGTCTCCGACCTCGACCCGGCCGACGCCAAGGGCCACACCGGCCCGATGCGCGCCGCGATCGGCTCGATTCCGGGCGCGCAGGACTGGCTCACCGGTCAGGCCGCGACGGAGCACGACCTCGACCCCGTCTTCGCCGAGGACCTGCAGAAGGGCGAGCTCTACATCGCCGTGCCGATCGCCCTGCTGCTCCTGATGTTCACCTTCGGCACGCTCGCGTTCCTGCTGCCGGCGATCTTCGCGCTCTTCACGATCCCGACCACGCTCGGGATCGTCTGGATCTTCGCCAACTTCATGGAGCTGACGACGTACCTGACAAACCTCGTCTCGCTGATCGGACTCGGGATCGCGATCGACTACTCGCTCCTCGTCGTCTATCGCTTCAGAGAGGAACTGCTCGAGCAGGACTCGAAGGACGACGCGATCGTGCGGACGATGGCGACCGCCGGCCGCGCGGTCGTCTTCAGCGGCACCGCCGTCGCGATCGGCCTGGCGCTGCTGCTCTTCATGCCACTGCCGTTCATGCGCGGCTTCGGCGTCGGTGGCCTGATCATCCCGGCCGTCTCCGTGCTCGCGGCCGTCACCCTGCTGCCGGCGCTCCTCTCCATCGTCGGCGAGCGGCTCGACCGGGTGCGCCTGTTGCCGAAGCGCATGCTCGAGCGGCGGGCGAGCCACGAGGTCGGCTTCTGGCCGACGCTCGCCCGGACGATCATGCGCAGGCCCGTCCTCTTCGCTGCGGGTGCCTCGGCGATCCTGATCGCGCTCGCGCTGCCCGTCCTCGCGCTCCAGCTCGGGCCGGGGTCGAACACGGGCATCCCGCAGAGGCTCGAAGCTGTGCAGGGGCTCGACCAGCTCAGCGAGGCGGTCGGGGCCGGCGCGACGGCCCCGTCGAACCTCGTCGTCGACACGGGCAAGGCCGGGGGTGTCAGGGACGCCGAGATCCAGGCCGCCGTCGCCAGGCTGCGGTCGTCGCTCGAGGCCGACCCGGAGATCGCCGCCGTGCGCTTCGACCTGCACGACCGGCAGTACGTCGACTCGAGCGGCCGGTACCTGAACATCGAGGCTGTCGGTAGGGACGACTACGGCAAGCCCGCGAGCCTCGCCTTCGTCACCCGGCTGCGCGAGGAGCTCGTCCCCAACGCCGGGTTCCCCCCGACGGCCGAGGTCTATGCGGGCGGCGGCCCGCCCGGCGGCAAGGACTTCCTCGAGCTGACGTACAGCTGGTTCCCCTGGCTGGTCGTCGCCGTGCTGCTCGCGACGTACGTGCTCCTGCTCCGGGCCTTCCGCTCGCTCCTGCTGCCGCTGAAGGCGATCGTCCTCAACCTGCTCTCGATCGGCGCCGCCTACGGCCTGCTGGTCGTCGTCTTCAAGTGGGGCGCGGGCGAACGGGCGGGGCTGATCTCCTACGACCAGATCGAGGGCTGGATCCCGGTGATGCTCTTCGCGATGCTGTTCGGGCTCTCGATGGACTACGAGGTGTTCCTCGTCTCGCGGATGCGCGAGGAGTGGGACAACGGCAAGTCGAACGAGGACGCGGTCGCGGAGGGGCTCGCCGTCACCGGGCGGCTCGTCACAGCGGCCGGGTTGATCATGTTCGCGGCATTCATGGGCTTCGTCGCCGGCTCGATCGTCGGCCTGCAGCAGTTCGGCTTCGGGCTCGCGGCCGCGATCCTGATCGACGTCACGATCGTGCGGGCGCTGCTCGTGCCGAGCGCGATGAAGCTGTTCGGGCGCTGGAACTGGTGGCTGCCGGACGGCGTGGCGAGGGTCTTCCGCGTCAAGCCGTCCCCGCTCGGCCGGCACCGGCCGGCCATGCGGCCCGCCGGCAAGTAGGGACCGCTTACCGAATCCTGACGATTTGCGCGCCCGCGAGCCGGGTACCCGGCGCAGATGCGCTTCCCGCTCGCATGTGTCGTTGCCTGCTGCCTCGGCCTCCTGACCTGGCCCGGCGCGGGCTCCGCCTCGACGGGCATCCGCTACGGGATCCAGGACGACGCCTGGCTCCTGCACGGGCCGGGAGAGCTGTCGGAGCGACTCGACCGGCTCGAGCAGCTCGGCCCCGACCTCGTCCGTTACAACCTCCGCTGGGACGCGGTCGAGACGGATTCGGGCGAGCTCGACTGGAGCGACCCCGACCAGGTGCTGCAGGGCCTGCACGAGCGCGGGATCCCGGCTGTCGTGGCGATCGTCGGCACGCCCGCGTGGGCGAACGGCGGCCGCCCGCCGAGCTACGCGCCGTCACGCGGCGCCGACGTCGCGCGGTTCGCCCGCGCCGCTGCGACGCGCTACCGGTGGGTGCGCGACTGGCTGATCTGGAACGAGCCGAACCAGCGTCGCTGGCTGCGCCCGGCAAGCCCCGTGGTGTACGTCTCCCGGATCCTCAATCCGGCCTACGCCGCGATCCACGCCGTCAACCCGCGTGCCCGCGTCGCGGGTGGAGTCACCGCACCGCGCGCGAACGCCGGTGGCGTCTCGCCTGTCGCCTGGATTCGCGGCATGCGCAGTGCCGGCGCCCGGCTCGACGCGTACGCCCATCATCCGTATCCGGCCCGTCCGTCGGAGTCGCCGCTCGCCGGCGGCTGCGGCCACTGCACGACGATCACGATGGCGACACTCGAGCGGCTCGTGGGCGAGGTCTCTCGCGCCTGGGGCGGGAAGCGGATCTGGCTGACCGAGTACGCCTACCAGACGAATCCGCCCGACCGGTTCTCCGGCGTCACCCCCGGGCGCCAGGCGCGCCTGCTCGGGCAGGCCGCCCTCCGCGCCTACCGGGCGCCGCGCGTGGACATGCTGATCCAGTACCTGGTCCGCGACGAGCCGCAGCTCGGCGGCTGGCAGAGCGGGCTCTACACGCTTCGCCATGCGCCCGAAGCCCGCAGTTGCCGGCTTCTCGCTGCCGCTCGCGGTGGCGGGCAGGAGCGGCGGCGCGGTCGTCCTCTGGGGCCAGGTCCGACCCGGGGCCGGAGCGCACTCCTACCGCGTGCAGACCCGGGCGCCCGGACGTGGGTGGTCGTGGGCCGGGGGCACGCGCCGGACGACGTCGCGGGGCTTCGTCTCTCTGCGGGTCTCGCTGCCGAAGGGCTCGAGCGTGCGCCTCTGGTCGGCGGACGAGAGCGCGTTCGGCGTCGTCGTGCCAGTCACCGTCTGAGCCGCCGGCCACGCCGGCGGCGGTAGGTTGGCCCCGTGCTCGAGCCTCCCGTGATCCGCGGCGGTCTCGCGGTGAGGCTCTCGAGCCTCGTCGTGGGCCTCTTCCTCTGCGCCTGCGGGATCGTCGCGTTCCTCGAGGCGGGGTTGGGGCTGCCGCCCTGGGACGTGCTCCACCAGGGTCTCGCCGAGCAGACGTTCCTCTCGTTCGGCGCTGCCAACCTCGTCGTCTCACTCGTCGTGCTCGTCGTCGCCGCGGCAGCCCGGGCGCGGATCGGGCTCGGGACGGTGCTGAACGCCGTGCTGATCGGCAGCTTCGTGATCGTGCTGACCGACATCCCCGCAGTCGACGACCTCTCGGACTCGTCGCTCGCCGGCCGGATCGCGCTGATGCTCGGTGCGCTCGGCCTCTTCGGCGTCGGCTCGGCGCTCTACATCGCGCCCGATCTCGGCGCCGGGCCGCGCGACTCGCTGATGCTCGTCGCCTCGAAGCGGCTGCACGTGCGGATCGGGGTCTCCCGGACGGCGCTCGAGCTCGTGGCGCTCCTGCTCGGCTGGGCGCTCGGCGGCACCGTCGGGATCGGGACGCTCGTCTTCGCGCTCGGGATCGGGCCGGCGGTCGAGCTCTCGTTCCGGCTGCTCGCGCGCACTCGGCTCACGGTGCCGGAAGTAGCATCCGCCGCGTGAAGGCGCGTGGATTGATCTGTGCCGGCGGCGAGGCGACGCGCCTCGGCGAGCTGACCCGCGTCGCCAACAAGCACCTGCTCCCGGTCGGCAGCTGGCCGATGATCTACTACCCGTTGCGCCTGCTGCAGCTCGCCGGGATCCGCGAGGTGCTGGTCGTGACCGGCAAGGCGCACGCGGGCCAGATGATCGACCTGCTCGGCGACGGGCGGCTCAGCGCGCGCGGCTCCGACGAGCCGCTGCTCGACCTCGATCTCACCTACAAGGTGCAGACCGAGGCGGGCGGGATCGCGCAGGTCGTGGGCATGGCGCGCAACTTCGCCGCCGGCGAGAAGCTCGTGGTCGTGCTCGGCGACAACATCTTCGAGCACGCGCACGCCGAGGAGCTGCGGCGGTGGGCCGAGGACGGAGACGGCGCAGCGATCTTCGTCAAGGACGTGCCCGATCCCGAGCACTTCGGCGTCGTCGCCTACGACGGCGACGGCCGCGTCACCGACATCGTCGAGAAGGCCGGGGTCGTCGACACGCGCTACGACGCGCCGCCGACCTCGCACGCCGTCGTCGGGCTGTACTGCTACCCGCCCGACGTCTTCGACGTGATCGACGAGCTCGCGCCGTCCAGCCGCGGCGAGCTCGAGATCACCGACGTCAACCGCCACTACGCGCAGCTCGGACGGCTCGAGGTCTGCGAGGTCCGCGGCTGGTGGGAGGACGCCGGCAAGCACTGGCAGCACCTGGCCGAGATCGGCCGGCTGATCGACGAGACCGGCGCGGTCAAGTGATCGACGGGATCGTTCGTATCCCGCTCCGGCGCTTCGAGGACGAGCGCGGCTGGTTCTGCGAGCTCCGGCGCGACAGCGCGCTGCCCAAGCCGACGAGCCAGACGAACCTCTCCTTCTCCCGCCGGGGCGTGATCCGCGGGCTGCACTTCCACGAGCGCGGCCAGGACGACCTCTTCGTCTGCGTCCAGGGCACCGCTCGCGTCGTCGTGCTCGACCGCGACTCGGGCGAGACGTTCACCGAGGACGTCGGCGACGAGAACCCGATCGCCGTCTACGTTCCCGGGCACCACGCGCACGGCTTCGAGGCCCTCAGCGACCTGTTCTTCCTCTACCACGTGACCGAGGAGTACGACCCCGCCGACCCCGACGAGCACGGCATCCCCTGGGACGACCCGCGTGTCGTCGACCTGTGGAGCACACGGACACCGATCCTGTCCGCGAGGGACGCGTCCGCCGGGTCCTGATCACCGGCGCGGGCGGCCAACTGGGCCGTGCGCTGGTCGAGGCGTTCGGGCCCGAGGGCGAGCTCATGGCTCTGAGCCGCGAGGACTGGGACGTTTCGCTGCCTCCGCCGGCCGGGCTGCCGGCGCCGAGCCTCGTGCTGCACGCGGCCGCCTGGACGGACGTGGACGGGGCCGAGGACGAGCCGCAGGAGGCGGCGGCGGTCAACGTCGGCGGGACGGCGAACGCGGCCTCGCTCGGGGCGCCGCTCGTCGCCTTCTCCTCCGACTACGTCTTCGACGGGAGCAAGCGCGAGCCGTACCTCGAGTCGGACGGGCCGAATCCGCTCTCCGCCTACGGCCGCTCGAAGCTGCACGGGGAGGGCGCCGCCGGGGAGCAGGCGTGGGTCGTGCGCTCGTCGTGGCTCTTCGGGCCGACCTCGCGGAACTTCCTCCTGACGATGCTGCGGCTCGGTGCGGAACGGGACGAGGTGGCCGTCGTGGACGACCAGCGCGGTTCGCCGACCTATGTCGGGCATCTCGCGGCGGCGACGCGCGAGTTGGTGGAGAGCGGTGCTCCGTTCGGGCTCTACCACGTCGCCGCGGCCGGCGAGTGCACGTGGGCCGAGTTCGCGGAGGCGATCTTCGCCGAGGCGGGGCTCGACTGCCGGGTGCGGAGGATCACGACCGCGGAGTTCGGCGCGAAGGCGCCCCGCCCCGCGTACTCGGTGCTCCGCAGCGAACGGCCGGTGACGCCGCTCGTGCCGCACTGGCGCGAGGGCCTGCGCGCCTGTCTCGAGCGTCTCGCCGGTTAGCGCGCGGCCCGGGCGGGCATCCCGTGACGATGGGGCGCAACGTGCTGGTGGTCACCACCGTCGAGGATGCCGCGGACACGATCCGGGCGGAGCTGGGCGACGACGTCGACCGCGTCGAGGTGGTCGTGCCCGCTGTCCGGCAAGGCGTGCTCGACTGGCTCGCGAACGACGAGAAGGCGTTCACGGCGGCGCGCGAGGAGGCCGAGCGAACGGCCGACGCGCTCCCCGGCGAGACGGTCGACGCGCGCGCGGGCGAAGCCGACGTCGGGCTCGCGATCCGCGACGCGCTCGCCACGTTCCCCGCGGACGAGATCGTCGTCGCAATTCATGCCGAGGACGAGGCCGCCCCGCCCGAGGCCGCGGCCAGCGAGACCGCGCCGCGTGAGATCGACGGCGTGCCGGTCCGTCGCATCGTCGTCGGGTCCTGACCGACTAGCCTTCGCCGCGTGAAGGTGCTCGTCACCGGCGGCGCCGGCTTCATCGGCTCCCACTTCGTGCGTCGGCTCGTCTCGGTCGGCGACGAGGTCGTCGTCCTCGACAAGCTCACCTATGCGGGCAACCCGGCGAACCTGGAGGGGGTCGATGCGGAGCTCGTCGTCGGCGACATCGCGGACGCGGAGGCCGTCGAGCGCGCCGCCGCCGGCTGCGAGGCGATCGTCAACTTCGCCGCCGAGACGCACGTCGACCGCTCGATCCTGACGCCGAAGGACTTCATCCACACCGACGTGCTCGGCACTCAGACGCTGCTCGAGTGGGTGCGCGAGCACCACGCGCGCTACGTCCAGGTCTCCACGGACGAGGTCTACGGCGACCTCGAGCTCGGCGGCCGCTCGCTCGAGGACGATCCGCTGCGGCCGTCCAGCCCCTACAGCGCCTCGAAGGCCGGCGGCGACCTGCAGGTGCTCGCGTACGTGCGCACGTACGGCCTCGACGCCTGTATCACCCGCGGCGCGAACACATATGGCCCGCGCCAGTACCCGGAGAAGCTCGTGCCGCTCTTCGTCACGAACGCCTTCGAGGGCCTGCCGCTGCCCGTCTACGGCGACGGCAAGCAGGTCCGTGAGTGGCTGCACGCCGAGGATCACTGCGCCGCGATCGAGCTCGTGCTCCGCGAGGGCGCGCCGGGGGAGGTCTTCAACGTCGGCGGCGAGGAGCGCGAGAACCTGCACGTGACCGAACGCATCCTCGAGCTGACGGGTGCCGACCGGTCGCTGATCCGCCACGTCGAGGACCGGGCCGGCCACGACAGGCGCTACGCGCTCGACAGCTCGAAGCTCGAGACGCTCGGTTGGAAGCCGGGCGCATGCCTTCGACGAGACCGGTTTGGCGGAGACCGTCGACTGGTACCGCGAGCATCGCGACTGGTGGGAGCCGATCAAGTCGGGCGAGTACCGCGCGTACTACGAGCAGCAGTACGCGGCCCGTCTCGGCGGCTGACGCTCAGTCGCCTTCGCAGCTTCGCTCGGCCTCCCGGCGCAGGCGGTCGATCTCCTTGCGCTTGCCCTGCACCTGCTGCGAGCGGTCGAGCAGCTCCAGCACGCCGTCGCAGCTGCCGAGCTGCATCCGTGTGAAGGCCAGGTTGTAGTCGGCGTAGGCCTCGGTCAGCGAGCCGGCGCCCTGTGCGGCGGCGACGGCCTGCTCCAGCAGCGGCAGCGCACCCTGGAAGTCGCCGGCCTGCATCTTCCGGAAGCCCTCATCGTTCAGTGCGGCGGGATCGCCCGACGGCGGCGGGGACGCGGTCGACGCCGTCGTCGTGCGAGCCGTGGTGGGCGGTGGCGCCTCGGTCGTGGTCGTGACGGTGACCGTCTCGCCCTGGCTCGTGACCGTCCGCTTCACCGTCGTGGGCTCTGCCGCCGGGGTGCCGTCGCCGCCGGTCAGCGCCGCCGCGAGCGCGATGCCGCCGACCAGGAGCAGGGCGGCGAGCGCGGCTGCGGCCGGCCAGAGCCGACGCGAGCTGCTGCTGTGGGTGAGCGTGGGAGGCGCGACCACGGGAGGCGCGACCACGCCGCGTGGCTGCGGTCTCCTCCCGCAGCCCCGCCCGCACCGCCTCGACGAGCTCGGCGCAGCTGTCGTAGCGGGCGTTCGGATCCTTCGCGAGCGCCCGGGCGAAGACGCGGTCGAGCGCCGCGGGGAGCGCCGGGGCGACCGACGAGATGCGCGGCGGCTCGTCGTTCGCGTGGGCGGCCGCCTCCGCGGTCGGCGACTCGCGCTCGAACGGGCGCCGGCCGGAGAGGAGCTCGTAGGCGACGACGCCGAGCGCGTACCGGTCGCTCGCCGCGGTCGCCCGCTCGCCGCGCGCCTGCTCGGGTGCGAGGTAGCCGGCCGTCCCGAGCACGGTTCCTGCCTGCGTGAGCGAGTCGAGCCCGGTCGCGCTGGCGATCCCGAAGTCCGCGACCTTGATCTCGTCCTGTTCGTCGAGGAGCAGGTTCCCGGGCTTGACGTCACGGTGGACGATCCCGTGCGCGTGGGCGGCGTCGAGCGCGCGCGCGGCGCCTTCGAGCCAGGCGAGCGCCCGGGCCGGGGATTGCGTCCGCTCCCCGGCGAGCCGGTCGGCGAGGGAGCCGCCGCCGACGTACTCCATCACGATGTAGGGCCGGCCGCCCTCGGCCTCGCCGACGTCGAAGATCGTGACGGTGTTCGGCGCCGCCGACAGGCGCGCGGCGGCGAGCGCCTCGCGGGTGAAGCGCGCGCGGATCGACTCGTCGGCGGCGTAGCGCTCGGCAAGCACCTTGACGGCGACGATCCGGCCCAGCGCGGTGTCCTGCGCTCGCAGGATGTCGCCCATTCCGCCGTGGCCGATCCGCTCGACGTCGGCGTAGCGGTCGGGAAGCACCTGCTGCCCGTGCCCGCGTCGGCTGGGCGGAAAACGCCACAGGCAGGGAGGTGAGGGTTCCGTAAAGAAGCCCGTTCGCGATGAACGCCTCCGCTAGCCTCAGCCGAGGAGGGTCCTCGATGCGCCGGCTCGTCGTCACGCTCATCCTCGCCGTGCTGGCCGTCCCCGCCGCCGGCGCTCGTTCGGCCGCCCGCGGCCAGACACCCGTGCCCGCCGCGACGACGGTCGCCGCGACGACGTTCCTCGTCACCGGCCGCGGTTACGGCCACGGCGTCGGGATGAGCCAGTACGGCGCCTACGGTTACGCGCAGAACGGCGCCACGTTCGAGGAGATCCTCGCCCACTACTACCCCGGGACGAACCTCGGCACGGCGCCCGTCACGGTGATGCGCGTCCTGCTCGTCGAGGGCAAGTCGACGCTCGCGGTCTCGTCCACGGTTCCCTTCGAGCTGGAGGACTCCGCCGGGACCGTCGTCCCGCTCGCGGCCGGGACGCTGAAGCTCGGGCCCGGGCTCCTCGTCCAGGGGAAACGGCTCCAGACGCCGCTGATCGTGCGTCCGGGTGGAGCGACGTCGCTCCGCTTCGGCGGCAAGCCCTACCGTGGCGTCTTCGAGGTGCGCTCCGACGGCAAGCGCCTGGCGCTCGTCAACCGGCTCGGGCTCGAGCTCTACCTCCAGGGCGTCGTGCCCGGCGAGATGCCGAGCGCTTGGCCCGCCGAAGCGCTCGAGGCGCAAGCGGTCGCCGCCCGGTCGTACGCGATTGCCTCGCGGGTGGCCGGGAAGAGCTTCGACGTGTACGCGGACGTCCGGAGCCAGGTCTACGGCGGTCAGGCGATCGAGACGCCCGAGGCGACGGAGGCGGTGAAGGCGACCGCCGGGTCGGCGCTCCTCTTCGGCGGCAAGGTCGCGACCGCGTTCTTCTACTCGACCTCCGGCGGGAAGACCGCGGCCGCCGTCGACGTCTTCGGGAAGCCCGTGCCGTACCTTGTCTCGGTGCCGGACCCCTACGACTCGGTTTCGCCGTATCACCGCTGGGGGCCGATCGCGATCCCGGCCGCGCTGGTCGCGAAGGCGCTGGCCGCCCCCGGGGTCACCGACCTCGTCGTCACCGCCGCATCGGCCGGGCGCGCGAAGACGGTGGTGGCGCGGACGCCCGCCGGCGACGTCACCGCCTCGGGCGCTGCGGTCCGGCTGGGCCTGGGCCTGCGCTCGACCTGGTTCGGCACCGGGCTCCTCACGCTCCGCCGGCCCGCGAAGCCGGTGACCTACGGTGGCGCCGCGAAGCTGGTGGCGACCGTGCGCGGCGTCGCCGACGCGGCACTCCAGGCGCGCGTAGCAGGCATCTGGCAGACCGTCCGCGAGACCCCTGCGGGATCGACAGCGCTGATCGTGAAGCCGAAGGTGTCGACGCTCTACCGGCTCGCCACGGCGACGGGGCAGGGCCCGACGACACAGCTCGCGGTCGCGCCGCGCGTCACGTTCGATGGTGGCGCGGGGACGGTGACGCCCGCCCTTCCGGGCGCGGCTGTCGTGCTCGAGTCGCTCGACGGTGAGACCTGGCGGACCGCTCGGCCGGGCGACGATCGGCGCGGACGGGTCGTTCCTGTTCGGCGTTCGGCTCGCCGCTGGCACCTACCGCGCCCGCGTCCCGGCCGCCGGCGGCTTCGCCGAGGGCGTTTCGCGAGAGCTCCGGCGCGACTCGTGAGCCGCGCGCTCCTCGTAGCCGTCGCTCTCGCCCTGCTCGCTCCCGCGACCGGCCAGGCCGCCCGATTCGCGGTCGGGCTCGGTCCGGGAGCCGACGAGTCGGCACTACGCGGGGCACTCGCAGCCCGCGGACTGGGTCGTGGCGAGAGCCTGTCGCCGCTGGGCGCCGTCGTCGTCGACGCGCCGTCCGCGGCCGGGCTCCGGCGTCTCCCGGGCGCGACGTACGTCGAGCGGCTCGGCTCCCGCCGTCCGGCTGCCTTCACGCCGAACGACCCGCTCCTCGCGAAGCAGTGGTACGTCGAGCAGAACCGCGCCTACGACGCCTGGGACTCGCTGCCGCAGCTGCGGGCGATCCGCGTCGCCGTGATCGACTCGGGCGTGGATGCGGGCCATCCCGACCTCGCCGGCCGAATTGTCGACACGAAGAGCTTCGTCGGCGGTTCCGCCCAGGTCGACAAGCAGGGCCACGGCACCTTCGTCGCCGGCCTGATCGCGGCCGAGACGAACAACGGCACCGGCATCGCCGGGCTCTCGCCGAGCGCCGATCTCCTCGTCGCCAAGGTCGTCACGTCCGACCGCGAGATCCCGGTCGAGGCCGAGGCGAAGGCGATCCGCTGGGCGGTCGTCCAGGGCGCCCGCGTGATCAACATGAGCCTCGGCGGCGTCCGCGACCCCCTCGACCCGAGCAACGACTCCTACTCGCCGCTCGAGGCGGCGGCGATCGCCTACGCCGTCAAACGCGACGTGGTCGTCGTGGCGGCGGTCGGCAACGGCGACCAGGCGCCGACGACGCCGTGGCGCTTCGCGAGCTATCCGGCGGCGCTGCCGCACGTGCTCGGCGTCAGCGCCCTCGCGAAGGCCGGCTACTCGCCCTCGTTCTCGAACCGCGACGCGATCTACAACGACATCGCCGCCCCGGGGGAGGAGATCGTCTCCACGTTCCCTCGCGCGCTGACCGCCTCGTACAAGGACTGCGCCGAGCAGGGCTACTCGATCTGCGGCTCCGACGAGTACCGGCACGCGGAGGGGACGTCATTCGCCGCGCCGCAGGTTTCGGCCGCGGCTGCGACGCTGCTCGGCGTCGATCCGTCCCTGCACGCCGAGCAGGTCGTCTGGCTGCTCGAGCGCTACGCCGTCGACGCAAACGCCTCGACGGGTTGCAAGGCCTGCCCGCCGCGGCGGGACCGGTTCACCGGCTGGGGCCGCCTGGACGTGACGGCCGCCGTGCAGGGGCTCAACGGGCCGCTTCCCGGCCGCGACCGGTACGAGCCGAACGACGACGCAGCCTCGAGGGCGGCCCAGATCTTCGGCAAGCAGCGCCGGCTCGAGGCAAGCGTCGACTACTGGGACGACCAGCAGGACGTCTACGCCGTTCGGCTGCGCCGCGGCCAGCGCATGTACGCGGGCCTGGTGGGGCCGGCTCGAACGGACCTCAACCTCGTGCTCTGGCGGCCGGGGACGACCGCCGTCGACGACCTCCGCAACCAGACCCGCCGCGTGACGCAGTCGGCACGCCCGGGCGCCCGCGAGTACCTCGCCTACCGCGCGAAGCGCGCCGGCCTCTACTACCTCCAGGTGAAGATCGCCTCGGCGGGCGGTGGCCACTACCGCCTGACCCTGGTCAAGACCTAGCGCTCGAGCAGCTCGTCCTCGGGCACATCGCGCAGCACACGCGCGGGATTGCCGACGACGAGCGCCCGCGCCGGCACGTCCTTCGTCACCACGGCGCCGGCGCCGACGAACGCCTCCTCGCCGATCTCCACCCCGGGGCAGAGGATCGCGCCGCCGCCGACCCGCGCGCCGCGGCGGATCGTCGGTCCCTTGAGCGCGTCGTGCCGCTTCTCGGTGCGGCCCATGTAGTTGTCGTTCGTCGTCACGACGCAGGGCGCGATGAAGACGTTGTCCTCGAGCGTCGAGTACGCGGTGATGTACGCCTCGGCCTGGATCTTCGTCAGCGCGCCGATCGTGGTGTCGTTCTCGACGAGCGAGCCGCGGCCGAGCACGACGTCGTCGCCGATCTCGACCCGCTCGCGCACGCAGGACTGGTCGCCGAGGATCACGCGGGCACCGATCCGCGAGCCGGCGAAGACGATCGCGCCGGTGGAGACGATCGTGCCGTCGCCGATCACGGTCGGCTCGAGCAGCTCGCGCTTCGCGGTCGAGCGCGGCGAGAGCGAGGGCTGCTTGCCGACGACCGCGTTCGTCGAGCACCTTCACGCCCTCGCCGAGCACCGTGCCCGGGTAGACCGTCGCGGTCGGCGCGATCTCAGCCGCCACGGAGCGACTCCGTCAACCGGTCGAGCGCGCGGACCACGGCCAGGCCGTCGAGCGCCTCGCGGTGGTCGCCCGGCCCGCTCTCGACGAGCTCGAGGAAGTGCTGCAGCTCGAGCCGCAGCGGCTCGTCGTTCGGGATCTTCGGGCTGAAGATGTCGCCGGTGCGCGTGCGCCACTCGCCGTAGGTCTGCGCCGGCTCCCACGGGGCCTTGTCGTAGACCGTCACCTTGCGCTCGAGCTCCATGTCGTCGAAGACGACCATCTTCTCCAGCCCGACCACGGTCATCTTCCGCATCTTGTGCGGGTCGAGCCAGGAGAGATGCATGTGCGCGACGCGGCCGGACGGGAAGCGGAGGAAGCAGAAGACGACGTCCTCGATCCCCTTCTGCAGCCGGTCGATCCCGTGCGCCACCGCCTCGACGGGCTCCTCGCCGAGCAGCCAGAGGATCACCGAGAGGTCGTGCACACCGAGCGACCAGAGCGCATTCTCGTTCGAGCGGATCACGCCGAGGTTCTGCCGGTTGCCGTAGACAACGGCGACGTCACCGAGAGCGCCGCTGTCGACGAGCTCCTTCACCTTGCGCAGACCCGGGTGGTAGAGGAGCAGGTGCCCCGGCATCAGCACGCGGTCGTGCTCCCGGGCCAGCTCGACGAGCTCCTCCATCTCCTCGCCGCGCATCGCCGGCGGCTTCTCGACGAAGACGTGCTTGCCGGCCTCGAGCGCCTGCTTCGCGAGCGGGTAGTGCGTCGGCACCGGGGTCGCGATCACGACCGCCTCGACGGTGTCGTCGGCGAGCGCGTCGGTGAACGAGTCGCTCACCCGCGCTGCGGGGTAGCGCGCCGCGTACTCGGTGCGGCGGCCCTCGTCGAGGTCGACGATCCACGCGAGGTCGGCCAGCTCGCCGGCGACCCGCACGACGTTCTTGCCCCAGCCGCCGACGCCCGCATGGGCGACCCGCGTCACAGCTTCCAGACCTTCCCGCTCTTCGCGCCCGCCTCACCGGTCGCGTTGCGGAAGTCGACGACGACGCCGGCCTGCTCGACGATGGCGCCGTAGTCGATCCCCGAGTGGTCGGTGACGATCACGACGCCGTCGTAGGCCGCCGGCTCGAGCTCGACCGACCGCAGGCCGAGCTCGCGGAGCTCCGGCACGTGCGGGTCGTGGTAGGAGATGTCGGCGCCCGCGGTCCGCAGCAGCTCGATCATCTTCAGCGCGGGCGATTCCCGCATGTCGCCGATGTCCGGCTTGTAGGCGACGCCGAGCACGAGGATCCGCGACTCGCTCAGGCTCTTCCCGGCGCCGTGGTTGAGCGCCTGCGAGACGAGCGAGCGGCAGTAGTACGGCATGTTCTGGTTCACCTCGCCGGCCAGCTCGATGAACCGTGTCGTGAAGTCGAACTCCCGCGCCTTCCAGGTGAGGTAGAAGGGGTCGATCGGGATGCAATGCCCGCCGAGGCCGGGCCCCGGCTTGAAGCTCATGAAGCCGAACGGCTTCGTGGCGGCGGCGCCGATCACCTCCCAGACGTCGATCTTCATCCGCTCGCAAAGCATCGCGAGCTCGTTGACGAGGGCGATGTTGACCGAGCGGAAGATGTTCTCGAGGAGCTTCGTCAGCTCGGCCGCCTCGGGTGTCGAGACGCGGTGGACGGTGTCGATCGCGCTGCCGTAGAGCGCGGCCGCCGCGTCGGTGCACGCCTCGGTGATCCCACCGACGACCTTGGGCACGTTGCGGGTCGTCCAGTCGGTGCGGCCCGGGTCGACGCGCTCGGGCGAGAAGGCGAGATGGAAGTCCGTCCCGGCCGTCAGGCCGCTGACGCGCTCGAGGATCGGGAGCAGGTCGCCGCGCGTCGTGCCGGGGTAGGTGGTCGACTCGAGCACGACCAGGTGGCCCGGCCGCAACCGCCTCGCGATCTCCTCGGTCGCGGAGAGGACGATCGAGAGGTCGGGCTCGCGCTGCTTCGAGAGCGGGGTCGGGAGCGCGATCAGGATCGCGTCGGCTTCGCGCAGCTCGTCGTAGTCGGTCGTCGCGGCGAGGCCGTTGTCGACGAGCCGCTTCAGCGCCTCGCTCGGGACGTCCTCGATGTAGCTCTCGCCGCGGTTGATCTGCTCGACGCGAGGCGCGTCCACGTCGACGAGGAGGACCGAGCGGCCGGCCTCCGCGAAGACCTGCGCGAGCGGCAGGCCGACGTAGCCGGCACCGACGATTGCAACGTCCCGTTTCATCGGCGTCGCAGCCTATCCGTCAGCGCTGCCGCGATTCGCTCCGAGGCGTGGCCGTCGCCGTAGAGGGCAGGCCGGTCCGCCGCAAGCGGGCGCGCTGCGGCGACGGCCGCCGCGAGCGCGTCCGGATCGTCGTCGACGAGCGTGTTCGCGCCGAGCCTGACCGTGTCGACCCACTCCGTGCTCGGCCGGGGGGTCACGCACGGGACGCCGTACCAGTACGCCTCCTTCTGCAGCCCGCCCGAGTCGGTCACGATCACCCGCGCCTGCGACGCCAGCGCGGCGAAGTCGAGGTACCCGAGCGGCTCGACGAGGTCGATGTGAGGCCCGAGCGCGATCTCGTGGCGCTCGAGTGCCGCGCGCGTGCGGGGATGCGCGGGGAAGACGACGGGCTCGGCGAGCCGATTCAGGCCCTCGACGATGCGCCCGAGGCGCGGCTCGGCGACGTTCGCCTCACGGTGGATCGTGGCGACGACGTAGCGGCCGGCGTCGTGGCGCGGCCGGCGCTCGCGGGCGATCGGGGCGAAGCGCAGGCTCGCGTCGGCCATCACGTCGCCGACGACCTCGATCTCGCCGCCGACGCCCTCGGCCTCGAGTGCCTGGCGCGAGCCCTCCTCAGGGGTGAAGAGCAGCGCCGAGATGCCGTCCACCTCGATGCGCGCCCGCTCTTCGGGCATGGCGAGGTCGCCGCTCCGCAGGCCCGCCTCGACGTGGGCGACCGGCAGGCCGGCCGAGACCGCTGCGCGCGCCCCCGCGAGCGTCGAGTTCGTGTCGCCGAGGACGACGACCCAGTCGGGCCGCTCGGCGCGGATCGCGTCGAGGATCGGCGGCTGCATCCGTTCGACCTCGGCGGTATGCAGGTCGAGCCGGTAGCGCGGCGCGCCGAGGCCGAGCTCGTCGAAGAAGACCTGCGAAAGCTCGCGATCCCAGTGCTGTCCCGTGTGAAGGACGACCTCGTCGATCCCCGCGTCGCGGAGCGCAACGGAGAGCGGGGCCGACTTGACGAACTGCGGCCGGTTGCCGACGACGGTGAGCACCTTCACGGCGGCCAGCCTAGTGTCGGCGTCCGCTCGATCGTCCGCCGACGCGCCTCGGCCGCCTGAGCGTCAGCGCTCGAGCGGCGGCAGCGCGAGCACGTCGACGGCTGCGGCCTGAGGCAGGTCGTCGCCGACGCAGGTCGTCGACGCCAGCATCTTCTCGTCCTGTCCCACCAGCCAGTTGTCGTAGGCGGTCGCTCGGGCCTGGCGCCGGAGCGCGACCTCGATCGCAGGCCGTACCTCCGACAGCTGCAGCGAGCCGAGCGGCACGGTCTCGTCGAGCGGCCGGACCCGCAACAGGCCCGCCGCGGTCGTCATCAGCCGCGGCCGGGTGAGGCCGAACACCGTCCTCGGCGCGAAGGTCTCGATCGCGTAGCCGCGTCGGCGCTCTCCGAGCCAGCCGACCGGCTCGGAGACGGCGACGAGTCGCGCCCGGAACGAGGAATACGACGTGTAGAAGGACTCGATCGCGGCCGCGCTCGGCCGTGAGACGACGAATCGCGCCGCGACGGCTTGCCGCCGCAGGTCGTCCTCGATCACCGCGCGCATCGCCGCGCGAGAGAGCTTCGCCTCGCCGATCGCTCGCAGGTACGCGGCCATGCTGCCGCCGAAGCGGTCGGCGACGAAGAGCTGCTCCGCCAGGCGTAGGGCACGCGGAGGCGGCTCGACCGCCGCACGGAGGACCTGCCGTTCGAGCAGGACGCTCGCTGCCGCGTCCCGGTCGCCGAGCGCGCGGGCGAGCGCGGCGACGGCCGTGGCGTCGATCCGGCCGTCACCCGGCAGGTCGCAGACGACCCCGGCCGGCAGGGAGATCTGCCCCGACTCGAGCGAGCTGTCGAACGACGACCCGGCGGCGTTCTTCCCGTCGCAGAGGTTCGCGTCGCGGGTCCAGAGGTAGACGCAGACGGCGGCCGCCTTGTCGGGGTCGGCACCGCCCTCGCTGAACGTCGCCCAGCCCCAGGACCAGATCGAATGCGTTCCGAGCTCCCGCGTCACCTGACGCGCCGCGAGCGCCTCCAGCTTCACGACGTCGAACCACTTCCACGACGGCTGCAGCCCCTCGCGGCCGCCCTGGCCGAGTGCAGAGTGGAACTGCAGCTCGAGCGCGACGCGGTCGGCCGGGACGCCGATGTCGGTGAACTTCCGCACGAGCGTGCGCATCGTCTTCCGCATCGCGCGGCTTGCCAGCAGCGGGCCACGCGCGTGCAGGCCGCCGACGTTCGGGCTCGTGAAGAAGACCTGCCGGATCAGGACGGCCGAGGCGGCCAGGTCGCGCCACCATTGCGCTGCCTCGTCGCCCGTGTAGGGCGGGTTGGCGATCGTGACGAACGGCCGCGCGCCACGCTCGGCGAGGCGGCGCACGTAGGCGAGCACGTTCGCGCGGTACTGCGCGGTCGTCGCCGTCCAGGGAGTCGGCGTCTGCGCGCCGAAGAGCTCGTTCTCGGCGATCCAGGGCGTCGTGCAGCCCGTGATCGTGACGGCGTAGTCGTAGAGACGGTCGGCCCGGCCGACGATCGACGCCGGGTCGGCCGGCTCGGTCGGCGTGCCCATCCGGTTGTTGAAGTTGAGGTCGAAGAAGACGGTCGCGGCACCGGCGGCCCGGGCCGCGGCCGGCACCTCCGTGCCTGACGCGTAGGCGAGCACGAGGCCGGGCTTCTGCGGCACCGGCGCATCATGGGCTGCGAAGTCGACCCAGAGCGGGCTCGAGTCGGGGATCCCGCACTCGCGCGCGGCGACGGCGGCGCTGCCGGAGGGCCGGACGCAGACGAGCACACCGAGGGCGAGGAGAGCGAGGGCGACGCGCACCACGGCGTAGTTGTAGCGCGCACGTCGGTGCTTGCTCGTCGACCGTCTGGCTCCGCCGGCCGGGAGCCGGCGTCGACCAGACGCGCGAGGTGGGCCGTGAAGGATTCGAACCTTCGACCTTGGGATTAAGAGTCCCCTGCTCTACCAACTGAGCTAACGGCCCGGGGGCGGGAAAGTGTAGCCGCGTGCCTGTAGCATCAGCGCACTCCAGGCATCGGGGGGCACGTGTCGATCGGGGAAGAAAGACTGGATGCTGCGAGGAGGTCCGAGGTCGCGGCGCCTCGAGGATCGGCGCACGCGCCCAGCGACTCCGGCGACGCCTCGATCGAGCTGGACGAGCTGCTCGCGGCCGTCGCGTCGCAGGCGCGCGAGACGATTGGCGCTCGCGTCGCGTCCGCCGTCCTGCTCGGCGACGGCGGCACGGTCGACGGTGTCGTTGCCGCCTCGCTCGCCGAGCACGTACGACGGGAGTGTCGACCGCTCCGGCTCGCGTCTGAGGAGGTCGAGGCGGCCGAGCGCGACGGGACGCCGCTGACCAGGGCAGAACCGCCGCTTCGCGGTTACCTCGCGGCCCCGTTGCTCGATCGTGAAGGCGTGTGTGTCGGCCTGATCGAGCTCTCGGACCGCCTCGAGGGCGAGTTCGACGAGCGGGACGAGTCGATGCTCGTGCAGCTGGCGCGCCTCGCCTCCGCCGCGATCGAGAGCACTCGGCTCAATCGGGATCTTCGCCGGCACGCCGACGAGCTCGACGCGGTTTTCTCGCTCTCGGTGGCTGTGGCGTCGGCCGGTTCGCTCGACCAGGTCTTCGATGCCGCACTCGACGCGCTCGAGCGGGCGCTCGCGGTGTCGCGTGGCTCCGTCGTCCTCTTCGACCACGAGGGCGCGATCCACTTCAGCGCGTGGCGCGGCCTGTCGGACTCCTACCGCGGCAGCATCGAGGGCAGCAGGCCGTGGAAGGGGCACGCCGCCGACCCCGATCCGCTGGTTGTCGGCGACGTGCTCGCCGACCTCGAGGTCGCCGATCTGCACGATGCCTTCCGCCGCGAGGGGATCCGCTCGATGCTCCTCGTGCCGCTCGTCCATTCGGCGTCGATCCTGGGCCGGTTCGTGCTTTACGCGGACCGGCCCGACGCCTTCTCCTCCGAGGACGTGCGGCTCGCGGTGGCGATGGCGAGCCATGTCGCGGGCGCGGTCGATCGCCGCCGGGCCGAGGACGAGATGCGCACGTCGCGGAACCAGCTGGAGGCGATCGTGCAGAGCTCGTCCGACGGGATCACGGTGCAGGACGCGGGCGGCGTGCTCGTGTTCGCCAACGACGCGGCGGCGCAGCTGACGGGATTCGACACCGCCGAGGAGCTGCTGGCGACGCCGCCGACCGCAATCCTGGAGCGCTTCGAGCTGCTCGCCGAGGATGGCGCCACCCCCCTGGCGTGGGACGAGCTGCCCGGGCGGCGCGCTGCCGCCACCGGCCGGGAGGTGGAGCGGCTGATCTGCTACCGGATCGCGGCGACCGGGGATCGGCGCTGGTCGCTCGTCCGGGCCACGCCGATCATGCGTGCCGACGGCTCGATCGAGCGAGTGATCAATCTCTTCCACGAGATCACGGAGTCGCGGCTCGCCGAGGAGCGGCTGCGTTTCCTCGGCGATGCATCGCGCGCGCTCGCCTCGTCGCTCGACGTCGAGGCCACCCTCGGCGAGGTCGCCCGCCTGGCGGTTCCCGTGCTCGCCGACTACTGCCTGATCGACGTGCTCGACGCGGAGGGCAGGCTGGGCCGCGTGATCATCCGGCACGCCGACGAGCAGGGCCGGCGCGTGCTCGAGGAGCTACGTGATCGCTTTCCGCCGACCTTCAACGAACGGCATCCGGCCTCGCGCGCGATCGCGACGGGCGAGCCGGTCCTCTTCGAGACGGTCACCGACGACGTGCTGGTCGACGCGTCACTCGAGCCCGAGCACTTCGCCCTCTACCGTCAGCTCGAGCCGACTTCGTACCTCGTCGTCCCGCTCGTCGCGCGCGGCCGGGTGCTCGGCGCGGTTTCGCTCGGCATGTCCGCGCTCTCGGGCAGGCACTACGCGCTCGACGACATCGGCCTCGCGCGCGAGCTAGCTGACCGGGCGGCCGTGGCGCTCGACAACGCCCTGCTCTTCGCGGCGTCCCGCGAGGCGCTCGCCCAGCTCGAGACGGTGCTCGTCTCGGCGCCCGTCGGGATCGGCTTCTGGGACACCGACCTGCGCTTCGTCCGCGTCAACGACGCCCTGGCGGAGGTCAACGGCGTTCCGCCCGCGGAGCACGTCGGCCGGACGCTGAAGGAGGTGCTGCCCGGGCTCGGCGAGCGGCTCGAGCCGCTGTACCGGACCGTGCTGGCTACGGGCACGCCGCTCGTGCACCAGGAGGCGACGAGCGCGGACGGGGGCGCCCCCGGCGGGGAGCGTCACTGGCTTTCGAGCTACTTCCCGGTGCGAACGGCAGACGAGGAGACGATCGGGGTCGGGGCCGTCATCCTCGAGATCACCGAGCGCGAGCGCGCGCAGGCGCGGCTTCGCTTCCTCGCCCGGGCGAGCGAGATCCTCGCCTCGTCGCTAGTCGTCGAGGACGTGGTGCCGAGGATCGCCGATCTGGCCGTCGCGTCGTTCTGCGACTGGTGCGCAGTCTGGTCGCTCCGGGGCGACGAGCTCGTCCGCATCGGCCACGCCAGCTCGAATGTCGAACAGAACGCCGCGTTCGCGGCCAACGACCGCTACCACGTCGAGCTGGACGCGAGGCTGCCGGTGGTCCAGGTCGTCCGGAGCGGCGAGGCCCTGCACCATCCGGTCGTCGGCGAGGACGACCTGCGGCGCTTCGCGACCGACGACGCCGACGCGCAGCGGCTGATCGCCCACGCCAACCGTTCGGTGATGGTCCTGCCGCTAGTCGTGCGAGGCCGCGTCCGCGGTGCGCTCACGCTTGGCTCGCGCGCACCCGGGCGTCACGACGAGGACGACTTCCAGGCTGCCGCCGAGTTGGCCCGCCGCCTCGCGGTCGAGCTCGACCAGGCCGACCTGCACCGTGAGGCGACCGAGTCGCTCGCCCTGCTCGACGCTCTCTTCTCGACCGCCCCCGCCGGGCTCGCCTTCCTCGACACCGAGCTCCGCTTCGTGCGGGTCAACGACGCGCTCGGCGAGCTCAGCGGCGTTCCGGCGGCGGAGCACGTCGGCCGGCGGATCACCGAGCTTCCGCCGGCGGCCTACGGGCAGGTCGAGAGCGATCTCCGGCGCGTCCTCGAGACCGGGCAGCCGATCCGGAGCGAGGTCGCCGGCGAGATCCCGGCGAAGCCGGGTCGGGTCCGGCACTGGCTCGTCGATCTGTATCCGGTCGTCACCGCCGAGGGCCGGACGCTCGGGATCGGCGTCGTGGTGCTCGAGATCACGGACCGCAAGCGGGCGGAGGATCGCGAGCGCTTTCTCGCCGACGCGAGCACGCTGCTCGCGGCCTCGCTCGACGTCGACACGACCCTGCAGAACATCGCCGGCCTGGCGGTGCCGCGGATCGCCGACTGGTGCTCGATCTCGCTGCGCGAGGAGGACGGTTCGATCCGGACCGTTGCGGTCGCGCACAAGGATCCGGCGAAGATCGCCTGGGCGCGGGAGGTGCAGGCTCGCTACCCGACCGACCCGGACGCACCGGGGGGCGCTCCGGCTGTGATCCGGTCCGGCGTGCCGGAGCTCGTCCCCGATATCCCCGACGAGCTGCTGGTCGAGGCGCTCCGGGACATGCCGGAGTTGCTCGAGCCGCTGCGCGAGCTCGGCCTGCGCTCGTCGCTGATCGTGCCGCTCGTCGCCCGCGACCGTGTGATCGGCGCGCTCTCGCTCGTCACGTCACGGGAGTCGGGCCGACTACTCGGCGAGGACGATCTCGCGCTCGCCGGCGAGGTCGCGAGCCGCGCAGCCGTCGCGGTCGAGAACGCCCGGCTGTTCGCGCACACCGAGTTCCAGCGCTCCCTGCTCGAGAGCCAGGGAGAGGCCTCGCTGGACGGGCTTCTCGTCGTCGCACCCGACGGCCGGATCCTGTCTGCGAACCGTCGCTTCGCTGAGATCTGGGGGATTCCGGACGAGATCGTGGCCGGGGGCGAGGACGCGGCGGCGCTCGCGGTTGCGACGACGAAGGTGTCCGATCCGGAACACTTCGTCTCGCGCGTCCGGGAGCTGTACGAGGGCAAGCGGACGAGCCGGGAGAAGCTGCCGCTTCGCGACGGACGGACGCTCGAGCGCTACGGCGCGCCCGTGCGCGGGCCCGACGGCGCCGACCACGGCTATCTCTGGTCCTTCCGCGACGTCACCGAAGAGGTCCGGGCGGGCGAGCGCGTCGCCTTCCTCGGCGGCGCGAGCGAGCTGCTCGCAGAGTCGCTCGACCTCCAGGAGACGCTGACGCGGCTCGCCGGGTTGGCGTTTCCGGCCCTCGCCGACTTCTGCGTCTTCGACGTCCTCGACACGAGCGGGACGATCCGCCAGGTCGCGGCCGCGCACCGCTCGCCCGACCGGGGCGACTTCGGGGAGGCGATGGCTCGCCTGGTCGCGCCGCTCGACCACCCGGGCCACCCGGCCTCGGCGGCGATCCGCACGGGCAAGACCCAGCTGACGACGACGATCGACGACCGCTGGTTGCAGGAGATGGCCGCGAACGAGGAGCACGCGGCGTTCATCCGCTCGCTCGGCGTCACCTCCTACCTCGCCGTGCCGCTGCTGCTCGGCAAGCGCCCGATCGGCGCCGTCACCTTCGCCTTCAGCGACTCCGGCCGCACCCATACGCCGGCCGAGGTGTCGCTCGCCGAGGAGCTCGCGCGGCGCGCGGCGATGGCGATCGAGAACGCCCGCCTGTACGCGGAGACGGAGGCGCGCGCCCAGGCTGCGCAGGCGCTCGAGTTCGTCGGGGACGGCGTCTTCCTGATCGGCGCGGACGACGTGGTCCGGCTCTGGAACCCGGCGGCGGAGCGGATCACCGGCCTGGCGGCCGCGACACTCGTCGGGACGCGAGCCTCGGAGGCGCTCGCCGCCTGGCCGCTCCGGCACGTCGGCGAGCGCCAGCACACCTATCCCGTCGACGTCGACGGCCGCGAGCTCTGGCTCGCGCTGACCGCGGTCCCATTCGAGGACGGCACCGTCTACGCGTTCCGCGACCTCACGGACGAGCAGGCGCTCGAGCGTCTGAAGACCGACTTCGTCTCGACGGTGTCGCACGAGCTCCGAACGCCTTTGGCCGCGATCTACGGCGCGGCGATGACGCTGC
Source organism: uncultured Gaiellaceae bacterium (assembly GCA_963808915.1). Classification (GTDB taxonomy): domain Bacteria; phylum Actinomycetota; class Thermoleophilia; order Gaiellales; family Gaiellaceae; genus CAVTBT01. The sequence goes on from CAWEHJ010000004.1 coordinate 893,048, forward strand.
AGCGCACGGACGTCTCGCTCGCCGAGGAACAGCGCACGGGCCTGTTGAGCGTCGTCTCGAGCGAGTCGGAGCGCCTGGCGCGGATCGTCAACGACGTCCTCTGGGCGAGCAGGCTCGACGCCGGGGTGCTCGACGTCTCGATCGAGAGCTGTGACGGCGGTGCGCTGGCGCGGGCCGTGGTCGCGGCGGCGCGTGCGCACCTCCCGGCCGGGATCGAGCTCGCCCTGGATGTGTCGGAGAGCGCGCCGCCGGTCGCGGCGGATCCGGACAAGGTGCGCCAGGTGCTCGTCAACCTCGTCGACAACGCGATCAAGTACTCGCCCGACGGCGGCCTCGTCGAGGTGCGGGTCGAGCCGGCGGGCAGCGCGGTCCGCTTCGTCGTCTCCGACCGCGGGCTCGGGATCCCGCCCTCCGAGCACGGCCGGATCTTCGAGAAGTTCTTCCGGCTCGACCCGAACCTGACCCGCGGGGTCGGCGGCACGGGCCTCGGCCTCTACATCTGCCGCGAGCTCGTCCGGCGGATGGACGGCCGGATCTGGGTCGACTCCGACGAAGGCGCCGGCAGCGTGTTCGCCTTCGAGCTGCCGGTCGCCTAGCTAGAGGGCCTCTGCTGGGTCAGACCGGAGGGCCGTCGTCGACGTACGTCGTCGTGCGGCGCCGCCGCTCGCCCACGTAGCCGGGGCCGCCCCAGGACGACCAGAAGAGCAGGCTGAGCAACAGGCCGGCGATGCCGACGACGAGCAGGATCACGCCGACCGTGGTGATCTCCAGGCCGGACACCTGCGCGTTCACGGCCCACGTGAGAATGGCGCCGATCGCGATCAGGAAGATGCTCACTCCGAGTCCCATGCGTCGTTCCTCCTTGGTTCCCTTCGGGGGTCGGCGGTGAAACGGAGGTCGGGGCGGTTCGGGTACGGGGTGCGGTAGGCTCGCCTGCGGTGCGCCGGGGTTCGATCGTCCGCATTCTGCTCGTCGGAGCCCTGGTCGGGGTCGCCGTCACGTTGGTGGCGGTGCTGATCCACTGGCTGCCCGAATCGGCCTCCGAGGAGATGGACCGGATCGAGTTCGTCTACTGGTTCGTGACCATCATCTCGATCGTGATCTTCGCCCTCGTCGCGGGCGTGATCCTCTTCTCGGTCGTCCGTTTCCGTGCCGCGCCGGACGACGACAGCGACGGCCCGCCGATCCACGGCCACACCGGGTTGGAGATCGCCTGGACGGCCGTGCCGGCAGTGCTCGTCACCGCGATCGCGATCGTGAGCGCGATCGTGCTGGCCCGTAACGACGACGCAGGAGCCCACCCGCTCCGGGTCGACGTGACGGCGAGGCAGTTCGCCTGGAGCTTCGTGTATCCGGCGCACAAGAACCTCGCCTCGGGCGAGCTCGTCCTACCGGTCCACCGGGCGGTCGAGCTGCATCTGCGCGCCAACGACGTGCTGCACTCGTTCTGGATCCCGGACATGGGCCAGAAGCAGGACGCAGTGCCGGGGATCTCGACCCGGCTCGTGATCACGCCGACCAGGATCGGGGAGTACCCGATCGTGTGCTCGGAGCTCTGCGGTCTCGGGCACGCGTTGATGCGTGCGAACGCCCGTGTCGTCAGCCCCGCCGCGTTCGCCGCCTGGGTGAAGAAGAAGCAGGGCGCAACGGGCGGCGGCGCGAGCGGCGGGAGCGGCGGCGCCCCGGCCGCGGCCGCGCTCTTCGAGTCGCAGGGCTGCAGCGGCTGTCACGAGTTCAAGCCCGCCCACTCGACGGGGAAGATCGGCCCGTCGCTCGACAACCTCGCCGCCGACGCGCAGAAGGCCGGCAAGCCCGTCGAGGCCTATATCCACGAGTCGATCCGCGATCCGGGCGCCTACGTCGTGCCCGGCTACCAGAACGGCACGATGCCGAGCTTCAGCTCCCTGACCGACGACCAGGTCGACGCGCTCGTGCAGTATCTGACCGGAGGCAAGGGAGGGGCGCAGGAGTGAGCACGGCCGTCGAGCAGCAGCACGGACACCACGGGGCGCCGCCCCGCGAGCCCGTGCGCGGGCTCGGCTGGTTCAGGGTCGCGGGGTGGCCGCGCGCCCTGCTGATGGCGGCGATCTTCTACGGGATCGGCACCGGGATCGTCTGCTTCTTCCGCTGGCTGGCGCACTACGACCCGGTCTACGAATGGCAGCTGGTCACGCTCGTCGGGGCGATGGTCGCGGCACCGATCGGCTTCCTGACCGGACTCGGCGCATTCGACTACTGGCTCTACTACATCTCCGGCCGCCCGACCCGGCCCGAGGACCACTCCGGCCACGGCGCCTACAGCTGGCGCGACTACTTCCGGGTCAACACCGACCACAAGGTGATCGGCGTCCAGTACGTCTGCACGACCTTCGTCTTCTTCGTCGTCGGCGGCTTGATGGCGATGATCTTCCGCGCCGAGCTCGCCCAGCCGGGAGCGCAGTTCGTCGACGGCCAGACCTTCAACGGCCTCGTCTCGATGCACGCGGCGCTGATGATCTTCCTCTTCATCATCCCGGCCTTCGCCGGGCTGGCGAACTTCGTCGTACCGCTGATGCTCGGCGCCCCGGACATGGCGTTCCCGCGGCTGAACGCGCTCTCTTTCTGGCTGCTCCCGATCGCCGGGATCATGTTCATCTGCAGCTTCCTCGTTCCGGGCGGCGCCTTCGGCGGCGGCTGGACGGGCTACGCGCCGCTCTCCTCCGACCTGCCGTTCGGCAACGTCTTCTTCCAGATGGGCGTGCAGTGGGCCGGCGCCTCGTCGATCATGACCGCGCTCAACTTCCTGGTCACGATCATCACGATGCGCGCGCCCGGCATGACCTTCTGGCGCATGCCGCTGCTCGTCTGGGCGAACTTCACCACCTCGCTGCTCGTCGTCGTCGCGACGCCGTTCATCGCCGGCTCGCAGTTCTTCGCCATGTTCGACCGCGTGATGCACACGAACTTCTTCACGCCGTCGGAGGGCGGCTACGTGCTGGGCTACCAGCACATCTTCTGGTTCTACAGCCACCCGGCCGTCTACATCATGATGCTGCCCGGCTTCGGGATCGTCAGCGAGGTGATCGCGGTGATGAGCCGCAAGCCGATCTTCGGCTACCGGCTGATGGCCCTATCCCTGATGGGCATCCTCGTGCTCGGCTTCTCGGTCTGGGCCCACCACATGTTCGTTGCGGGCCTGGCGCCGTGGTTGCGCGTGCCGATGATGGTCACGACCCTGTTGATCGCGGTGCCGACGGGGATCAAGATCTTCTCCTGGCTGGCGACGCTGTGGGAGGGACGGCTCCACTTCACGACGCCGATGCTGTTCGCGCTCGGCTTCGTCTCGATGTTCACGATCGGCGGCCTCTCCGGGATCTACCTCGGCGCCGTGCCGATCGACATCCACGCCTCCGACACCTACTTCGTCGTCGCGCACATCCACTACGTGCTCTTCGGCGGCTCCGTGCTGACGATCTTCGCGGGCGTCTACTACTGGTTCCCGAAGATGACCGGCCGGATGTACAACGAGAAGCTCGGGCAGCTCCACTTCTGGCTCACGTTCGTCAGCTTCAACGCGACCTTCTTCCCGATGCACTGGGTCGGGCTCGTCGGGATGAACCGGCGCGTCTGGGACTACCCGGACAAGTACGCCAACCTGAACCTGATCGTCTCGATCTCCTCGTTCGTGCTCGGCGCGTCGGTGATCGTCTTCTTCTACAACATGATCTCGAGCTGGATGCGCGGGCCGATCGCGCCGGGGAACCCGTGGCGGGCGATGACGCTCGAGTGGCAGGTGAGCTCGCCGCCGCCTGTCTTCAACTTCGACGAGCTGCCACAGGTCGTCGGCGGTCCCTACGAGTACGGCGTCCCGGGGGCGCGCCACGCCGTCCTGAACGGCGACCGTGCGACCGTCCCCGAAGAGGTGCACGCGTGAGCGACGAGCGCACCGTGCTCGTCGTCGCGAACGAGACGCTCGCGGGCGACGAGCTCGTCGACGCCGTCCGGCGACGGGCCGAGCAGGGCCCGATTCGCGTCGTCGTCGTCGCGCCGGTGAACGAGCCGAGGGCCGGGTACGTCGTCTACGAGGATTCGCGCCGCGCGGCAGCCGGCCGCCGGCTCGACCGGACGGTCGCGCGCCTGCGGGAGGCCGGGATCCCCGCGCACGGCAATGTCTCCGACACCGGCCCGCTCGACGCCGTCAAGGACCTGATCCAGATGGAGCCGATCGACGAGCTGATCGTCTCGACCCATCCGGAGGCGAAATCGGGCTGGCTCCGTCGCGACCTGATCGAGGAGATCCGCCGCGTGGCGAAGCCGCGGCCGGTCGAGCACGTGGTCGGCTCCGAGGCGTCGCGGAGCGGCGCGAACGTGCTCGTGATCGCCAACGAGACGGTGATCGGCGAGCCGCTGCTCGAGCGGATCCGGCTCCGCGCGCAGGAGAGCCCGGCGAGCTTCCTGATCGTCTGCCCGCAGAGCGACCCGTCGCAGTCGGCGCACCCGGACGCCGAGCGCCGCCTCCGGCTCGCGCTCTCCCGCCTGCGCGACGACGGGATCGAGGCCCACGGTCAGATCGCGCACCCCGACCCCTACACGGCCGCTCTACAGTCGATCGAGGACGAGCGGACGGACGAGATCATCGTCTCGACCTTCCCCGGCGAGACCGGCTCGAACTGGCTGCGCCGCGACCTCGTCGGCCGGCTGCGGAGCGAAACCGGGCTGCCGGTCGAGCACATCGTCGTCGAGCCCGCAGCCGTCGGCGCGGAGGCGCCTGCGTGAGCGCACACGCCGAGGCCCATCACGGCCCGCCTCCGGCGAACCGCAGCTCGCGGCTCGAGCCGGCCGTGCTCGGGATGTTCCTCTTCATCGCCTCCGAGGCGATGCTCTTCGGCGCCTTCTTCACCGCCTACTTCTTCATCCGTGTCGTCAATCCCGACGCGGACCCGTGGCCGCTCGACCCCTTCCACCTGCCGAAGCTCGTCGCCGGCGTCAACACGGCGATTCTCCTCACCTCGAGCTTCACGATGCACTGGGCGCTGCAGTCGATCAAGCGCGGCAACCGGGCCGGCCTGAAGGCAGGGCTCGTGCTGACGCTGCTGATGGGGCTCTCGTTCCTGATCACGCAGATGATCGAGTACGCCCATGTCGGCTTCACGCCCGCGGACGGCGCCTTCGGCACGGTCTTCTTCGGCCTCACCGGACTCCACGGGGCGCATGTATTCGTCGGCCTGACGCTGCTGCTCGTCGCCACGATCCGCGCGTTCCGCGGGCACTACACGCCGGAGCACCACCACGGCGTCGAGATCCCCGGCATCTACTGGCACTTCGTCGACGTAATGTGGATCGTGGTCTACTCGACGGTGTACCTCCTCTAGCACCGTGCGCAATCCCGTCCGCAGCGAGGCAGACGCGTACCGCTTCCTGCTGCTGACGGTCGGCTACTTCGCGCTGATCGTCGCGGCCGCCGCGGTTGCGACCTGGCTCGGGGTCGTCGTGTTCGCGGTGCTCACCGCGGTCGCCGCCGCGTGGTGGGTCCGCTCGCGCCGCGACGAGGCGCCCCTCCGCACCGAGGCGGCAACCGTGCCGGAGGACGTCCGCCGCATCCTGGTCGTGGCGAACGAGACCGTCGGCGGCGACCACCTCTTTGCGACGATCACCGAGCGAGCCGCCGGCGTCGACGAGGAGGTGCTCGTCGTCTGTCCCGCGCTCAACTCGCCGCTGCGGACGTGGGTCTCGGACGAGGACGGTGCCAGGGCGGCTGCGCAGCGGCGGTTGGACGCGACCCTCGGGCGCCTGGCGTCTGCGGGCGTCGAGGCGCGCGGCGTGGTGGGCGACGGCGACCCGCTCCAGGCGATCGACGACGCGCTACGGACGTTCGGCGCCGACGAGATCGTGATCTCCACCCATCCGCCCGGCCGCTCGAACTGGCTCGAGCGAGGCGTCGTCGCCGGCGCGAAGGAGCGCTTCGACGTGCCGATCCGGCACGTCGTCGTCGACCTGGAGGCGGAGCGCTCGCCCTAGACCCCTGCTATTTGCCGGCGACCGACGACACGTAGTCGGCGACGGCCTGGATCTCGGCGTCGGAGAGCTGGCCCTTGAACGAGGGCATCGCGCCCTGGCCGTTGGTGACGCGGGCGAGAACGAGCGCCTTCGGCGGCTTCGCGTCGTCGAGGTTCGGGCCGACGTTGCCGCTGGAGGCGGCGTCCGCGAGCGTGTGGCAGCCGGTGCAGCCGGCCGAGCTGAAGATCTGCTTGCCGTCCGGCTTGCCGCTGCCGCCCCCGCCTCCGGTCGTGGGCGCCGGCGGCTTGGCGCCCGTCGCCGCCACGCTGGCGACGTAGAGCGCGACCGAGTCGGCGTCCTCACCCTTGACGAGGTTGGCGGGCATCCCCGGCACCCCCGTTCCCGGGTCCGTGATCGGGTAGGCGATCTGGTTCCGGACGAGCCCGGCGATCGTCGAGTCGTCGAAGCCGTCCGTGCGGGGCCGCGCGAACGCGTCGTCGAGGTTGGGGCCGATCTGACCCTTCGTGCCCGCAGCGGCGAGGATGTGGCACGTCCCGCACTTCTCCGTGAAGAGCTGCTGACCGCGTGACGTGCTGCCGGACTGCGGGAGCCCCTCCGAGCCGCACCCTGCTACGACGAGCGCCGCCAGGACCGCGGCGAGAGCCCCGGTCCTCCTCACGCTACGCGGTCGACTGCGCGCCGAGAGCCTCCTCGCGCGTCGAGTGGATCGTGAAGACGCGGTCGAGTCCGGTGATCTCGAAGATCTTGGTGATGTTGCGGTCGCTGCACACGAGGGAGAGTTGACCGTCGTTCTGCCGCAGGCGCTTCACACCGCCGACGAGCACGCCCAGCGTGGTCGAGTCGATGAACGTCGTGTTCGTGAAGTCGACCACGACGTCCTTGGCGCCCTTGGCGATCACGTCGAGGAGCTGCTGCTTGAACTCCGGGGCGGTGTAGAGGTCGACCTCGCCCGCCAGGGAGATCACGTACTGCTGCTCGCTCGTCTGCTCGGTCTTGATGTCGAAGTTCATTCGTCCCCCAGGTGTGTGTGCTCGCCGACGGAAGGTCGGCGGGCTTCTGCCCGGACGGCGATGAGTCTAACCCGACCCGGAGGCGGCGGACTGCGCAACCAGCTGCTGCTGGATCTGCGTGATCTGCTGCTTGACGAGCGGAACCTGCGGGTCGTCCGGTGCGAGCTTGAGGAACTTCTTGAACGCAGCCAGTGCGGCAGTGGCGTTGCCGGCGTTCAGGGCCGCCTGGCCGAGCTCGATCTGCACGCTCGGGTCGTTCGGCAGTGCGAGCTCGAGCCGCCGGTAGGTCGCGAGCGCCCTGTTCGTCGCTGCGGTCGCCTTCGTCACGGCGGCGGTGACGACGCGGTTCGACTCGTCCTGGACTGCCTGCGTCACCGGGTCGGTGCCGAGTGACGCGCCGCTCCCGAGCTCGAGCGGCTGGGTGAACAGCGCGCCACCGGTGCTGTTCGCAGCGTCGAGCTGCGCGATCTGCGCGTCCTGCTGGAGCCGGTTGGCGCGCGAGAGATAGAGGCCGGCGAGCTCGCGCAGCGCGTCCGTGTCCTTCTTGTCGAGCTGCGTGTAGCGCTCGAGCGGCTCGATCGACGCGTCGGCGTCGCCGTCGGTCTGGAGCGCCGTCGCGAGGTCGCGGTACGCCTGGGCGTCCTTCGGGTTCTCCTCGGTGCGCTCGCGGGCGTCGTTCACGGACGGTGAGCCGCTGCCGCCCCCGCCGTTGTTGCGGAGCAGATCGCCGAGACCCGTGCCGCCGGCGCCGACGCCGAAGCCGACGAAGCCCACTGCGAAGACGAGGGCGAGGAACACGAACATCCACTTCGTGTGCTGCCGCAGACGCGGGAAGAACATCGTGTCCTCTACGGACTCGTAATGGTGCTTCCGCGTGGGTGCAGCATGCGGCTTCGCGCGCTGTGCGCGGCGCCTGTCAGCTCGTGCCACTCCATCCCTCCTCTCCGGTATCGAGGCGTGCCGGCTACGAGAGTAGCGGTCACCCGCTCCGGGCTCCCGCCCAGCACCACCGCTGCCGCCGGATCCTCCCACGGCAGGAAGGGCGTTCCCTCGAGCGACACGACGGTCAGGTCCGCCTGCTTGCCGGGCGTGAGCGAGCCGATCTCGTCGTCGAGCCTGAGGGCACGCGCTCCACCGAGGGTCGCCAGCTCCAGCGCCTCGGTGGCTCCGAGGGCGTCCGGGCGGGCCTCGCGGGCGCGCGCGCCGACGACGGCCGCGCGCAGCTCGTCGAAGAGGTCGAAGCTCGGCGTCGAGGCCGGGCTGTCCGTGCCGAGACCGACGCGGACGCCGGCATCGAGCAGGGCACGAAGCGGGGCGACGCCACAGCCGAGGTAGCCGTTCGAGCGCGGGCAGTGGGCGACGGCGACGTCGTGCCGCACGAGCAGCTCGATCTCCTCATCGTCGACGTGGACGCAGTGGGCCGCAGTGACCCGGGCGTCGAGCAGGCCGTTGGCGGCGAGCGAGCGGATCCCGGTCGTGCCGAGCGGCGGCACGAGGAGGTCTCCGTACTGCTCCCAGCCGCCGCCCTCGCCGCGCAGCCATGCCTGCTCCTCCGCGCTCTCCGCCAGGTGGGTCGCTACCGGCAGCCCCAGCTCGAAGCAGGCGGCGTAGAGCTCCGTGCTGCACGTGTAGGGCGCGTGGGGTGAGATCCCGAGCCGCACCTGCTCCGGCAGCGTGCCCTCGAGACGGTCGCGCGTTGGCGCGAACCGCTCGTCCAGCTCCTCGACCCCGCGGCCGAAGACCTCCAGGTAGACGATCGCCCGTAGGCCGAGCTCGGCGCAGGCGGTCGCCGCGGCGCCGGAGAAGCTCGCGTCGCCGACCGTCCCGATTCCCGAGGCGAGGCACTGTGCGGCGCCGAGCCTGGCGATCGCCTCCATCTCCGGCAGCCCGAGCCGGCGCTTCCGCGCGATGTGCGTCTCGAGCCAAGGGCCGAACGCCAGGCCGTCGCCGAAGCCTGCGTACACCGCGTACTCGAGGTGCGAGTGCGCGTTGACGAAGGCCGGCAGGATCACCGACGCCTCGAAGCGCTCGCCCGAGCCGAGCTCAGCGGCCGGGCCGACCGCCTCGATCGACCCGTCCTCGCCGATCCGGACGGCGCCGTCCTCGACCGGCGGCGCATCGACCGGCAGCACCCAGTCGGCGGAGACGATCACGGCGTCTCGAGGGACTCGTTCCAGCTCCGCTCCCAGCGCCGCTCCATCAGTACCGAGAGCCAGATCGACGCCTCGAAGAGCCCGATCAGCGGGATCGTCTCGAAGAGCAGCGAGACGGGATCGATGCTCGGGAGGAGGATCGCGATCACGAGCATGACGACGTACCCGATGCGGCGGTTGCGGCGCAGGCGGGCCGAGGAGAGGACGCGCAGGCGGACGAGGGCCAGGATGAAGATCGGCAGCTCGAAGACGATCCCCATCGCCAGCAGGAGCAGGCTGACGAAGCTGAGGTAGTAGCTCGCCCGCACCTGCTGCTCGTAGATGCCGGCGTCGAAGTTGACGAGGAAGTGGATCGCCGGCGGCATCACGACGAAGTAGCCGAACGCGATTCCGGCCGCGAACAGCCCGGTCGCGATCACGACGAAGGTCGCGACGACGCGCTGGACGTTCTCCTCCACGGCCGGGGCGAGAAAGGCCCACAGCTGGTAGAGCACCACCGGCAAGGCGAGCGCGATCGCGGCGTAGAAGCTGATCTTGACCGACGTCGTGAAGGGCTCGGCGACTCCGAGGGTGACGAAGTGGACGTCGTCCGGCAGCGGGGCCTTCAGCCAGTGGATCAGGCGCTCGTGGAACGCGAACGCGACGATGAAGGCTGGGACGATCGCGCCCAGCGAGACGAAGAGCCGCGTGCGGAGCTCGTCGAGGTGCTCGACGACCGTGGCCTCCTCGCCGTGGCCGAGACGCCGCGGCAGCCGCTTCCAGGCCACTGCGCCGAGCTAGGAGACGGAGTCGCGCTCGCGCGGGGGCGTCGAGGCGGAGGTCGTCTGCGTCCCGATCGGCTGCTCGGCCGGGGGCAGTTCGGCGCGCCGCGGCTCGTCGTCCACGTCGTTGCCGGAGATCGACTCCTTGAACTCGCGCATCCCCTTGCCAAGCGAGCGCCCCATCTCCGGCAGTCGCTTCGGCCCGAAGACGAGCAGCACGACGAGAAGCAGGATCAGGATCTCCCAGATGCCGATTCCGAAGGGCATGCGGGCAGCGTACCACCGGCACCGTCCGGCTCCGCGGGCCGGCTCGGAGGGCCACGCTCGCGGCGGGAGCGATCGGCTACGATGGGCGCACGAAGCGGGGCAGAAAGCGGCTCCGTACGGCCTTTTCACGACGCACAAAGGTTGAGGCACAGTGGCTTTGCTCGAAATCAAGAACCTGCACGTCGCGCTCGAGGACGGCACCGAGATCGTCAAGGGTGTCGACCTCGAGGTGGACCTGAACGAGAAGCACGCGATCATGGGCCCGAACGGCTCCGGCAAGTCCACGCTCGCGTACGCCCTGATGGGCCATCCGTCCTACGAGATCACCGAGGGCGAGATCCTGCTCGACGGCGAGAACATGAACGAGGCCGGGGCGGACGAGCGCGCGCACCACGGCCTGTTCCTCGCCTTCCAGTATCCGCATGCGATCCCGGGCGTGACGGTGACGAGCTTCCTGCGCAGCGCGATCAACGCGACGCGCAAGGCCCGCGCCGGCCAGGACGACCCGATCCCGATCCCGCAGTTCCGCACGGAGCTGCTCGCGGCGATGGAGCGGCTGAAGGTGCCGCGCGAGCTCGCCTCGCGCTACCTCAACGACGGTTTCTCCGGCGGCGAGAAGAAGCGCGTCGAGATCCTGCAGATGGCGCTGCTCCAGCCGAAGATCGCCATCCTCGACGAGACCGACTCCGGTCTCGACATCGACGCGCTCAAGATCGTGGCGAACGGGGTCAACGACCTCGTCGGACCGCAGATGGGCGCTCTGGTGATCACCCACTACCAGCGCATCCTCAACTACGTCACCCCCGACCACGTGCACGTGTTCGTCAACGGCCGGATCGTCGAGAGCGGCGGCGCCGAGCTGGCGCAGCGCCTCGAGGCCGAGGGCTACGAGGCATTCATCCCCGAGGAGGTCGCATGAGCGAGACCGAGATCGTCAAGGGGATCCGGGACGAGTACGTCTACGGCTTCTCCAACTCCGACGAAGCCGAGAACTACTTCTTCAAGTCCGGCCGCGGCCTGTCGCATGAGGTCGTCGAGGCGATCGCCGAGCACAAGCAGGAGCCGGACTGGATGCGGAAGTTCCGGCACAAGTCGCTCGACTACTTCAATGCGCGACCGCTCCCGACCTGGGGCGGCAACGTCGCCGAGATCGACTTCGAGAACATCTACTACTACATCAAGCCGACCGAGAAGCAGGCCAAGAACTGGGAGGACCTGCCGGCGGACATCCTCGACACGTGGGACAAGCTCGGCATCCCCGAGGCGGAGAAGAAGTACCTCGCGGGAGTGGGCGCCCAGTACGAGTCGGAGGTCGTCTACCACAAGCTCCAGGCGGATCTCGAGGCGAAGGGCGTGATCTTCCTCGACATGGACTCGGCCCTCCGGGAGCACGAGGACCTCGTCAAGCAGTACATGGGGACGATCATCCCGCAGAACGACAACAAGTTCGCCGCGCTCAACTCGGCCGTCTGGTCGGGAGGATCCTTCATCTACGTGCCGCCGGGCGTCTCGATCGAGATGCCGCTGCAGGCCTATTTCCGGATCAACGCCGAGAACATGGGCCAGTTCGAGCGCACGTTGATCCTCGTCGACGAGGGCGCCTACGTGCACTACGTCGAGGGCTGCACGGCGCCGATCTACTCCTCCGACTCGCTCCACTCGGCCGTGGTCGAGATCGTCGTCAAGAAGGGCGGCCGCTGCCGCTACACGACGATCCAGAACTGGTCGAACAACGTCTTCAACCTCGTCACGAAGCGCGCCGTCGCCTACGAGGACGCGACGATGGAGTGGGTCGACGGCAACCTCGGCTCGAAGCTGACGATGAAGTACCCGGCGATCTGGCTGATGGGCGAGCGCGCCCACGGCGAGGTGCTCTCGATCGCCTTCGCCGGCAAGGGCCAGCACCAGGACGCGGGCGGCAAGGTCGTCCACGTCGCGCCGAACACGACCTCGGTGATCAACTCGAAGTCGATCTCGAAGGACGGCGGCCGGGCCGGCTACCGCGGCCTGCTCGAGGTGGCGAAGGGTGCCCACGGCGCCAAGTCGAAGGTCGTCTGCGACGCGCTGATCCTGGACGAGGACTCGCGCTCCGACACCTACCCGTACATCCAAGTCGACGAGAACGACGTCGAGCTCGGGCACGAGGCGACGGTGTCGAAGATCGGCGAGGAGCAGCTCTTCTACCTGATGTCGCGCGGCCTCTCCGAGTCGGAGGCGTCGGCGATGATCGTCTCGGGCTTCGTCGAGCCGATCACGAAGGAGCTGCCGCTCGAGTACGCGGTCGAGATGAACCGCCTGATCCAGCTCCAGATGGAAGGCTCCGTCGGCTGAGCCGGCGGAGCCGGGAACGACCATCGCCCGATGTCGGTGATCACGAAGGTGGATTTCGTCGGCGTGCCCTCCACGGATTGGAGGCGCTCGCGGGCGTTCTACGTCGACACGCTCGGCCTGCGGCCGGACGCGACCGGCGACGCGGAGTTCTGGGTCGGCGAGACGTGCTTCGGGATCTACGAGCCGACGACATTCGGGCTGGCGTTCGCGCCGCAGACGACCGCGCACCTCGCCCTGCACGTCGACGACGTCGCGGCAGCGCGCACAGACCTCGAGGCGAAGGGCGTCCAGTTCGAGGGCGAGACCTTCGACACGGGCGTCTGCCACATGGCGTTCTTCCAGGACCCCGACGGCAACGCGCTGATGCTGCACCACCGCTACAAGCCGCGGGACTGATGCAGGTCGAGCGTGTCGATTTCGTCGACGTCCCGTCGCGCGACGTGGAGCGGTCGATCGCCTTCTACCGTGACGTGCTCGGGCTGCCGCAGAATCCGCAGGAGCCGACCGAGTTCGAGACGGGCAACGTCACGCTGGCGATCTGGAGGCCCGAGGACCAGGGCGTCGAGTTCGCGAGCGGCGCCAGCCACGGAATCGCACTCCGTGTCGCCGACGTCTCGGCGGCTCGTGCCGAGCTCGAGGCGAAGGGCGTCGAGTTCATCGGCGAGCGGGACTCGGGCGTCTGCAACATGGCCTTCTTCAACGATCCGGACGGCAACTCGCTGATCCTCCACCGGAGGTACGCCCCGTGAGCCGGCCGGAGCTGCTCGAGCGCTACCGCGCGCTCCCGCTGCCGACGACGAGGGACGAGGCCTGGCGCTTCACCGACCTCGGCAGCTTCGATCCGGAGGCGTTCGCGGCGAACGGCGCCACCGCCGTGGCGGCCGCGCCGACGATGCTCGAGCTCGAGGCCGCCGGCCGGGCAGCGGTCTCCGAGGCGGGGATCGAGATCGAGCGCGCGCCGGAGGGGATCCGCTTCGAGCGGCTGACCGACCATCCGCTGCTCGGGACGCTCGTCGGCGCGGACGAGAAGTTCGCCGCGCACAACGCCGCGCTCTGGCAGCACGGCCTGCTCGTCCACGTCCCGAAGGGCGTCGTCGTCGAGCAGCCGCTCTACGTTCGGATCGCGAACTCGGTCCCGGGCGGATCGCTCTTCTGGCGGCTCCTGATCGTCGCCGAGCCGGAGAGCCGGTTCACGGTGATCGAGGAGTACGCCTCGGCCGACCCGACGCTCGAGGGCTACTCGAACGCGGTCGTCGAGATCGCGGTCGGGCAGGGCGCGAAGGTCGAGTACGTCTCCGTGCAGAACTTCTCCCAGAGCACGTGGCACTTCGCCTCGCACCACGCGCGGGTGGAGCGCGACGCCGAGCTCGACTGGGTCGCGGGCGGCTTCGGCTCCGGCAGGGGCAAGATCCGGATCCAGAACGACCTGGCCGGCCCGGGCGCGACCTCGCGGGTGACCGGCGCCTACTTCGCCGACGGCGAGCAGCACCTGGACTACGACACCTTCCAGGAGCACATCGCGCCGAACACGACCTCCGACTTCGCGTTCAAGGGCGCACTCCGCGATTCGGCCTCGGCCGTGTGGCGGGGGATGATCCGGGTCGAGGAGGACGCCCAGAAGACGAATGCGTACCAGGAGAACCGGAACCTCCTGCTCTCCAAGTCGGCGCACGCGGACTCGATCCCGGGGCTGGAGATCCTGGCCAACGACGTTCGCTGCACGCACGGCGCGACGCTCGGGCAGGTCGACCGCGAGCAGCTCTTCTACCTGATGGCGCGGGGGCTCTCGCATGCCGAGGCCGAGCGTCTGATCGTGCGCGGCTTCTTCCAGGACGTGCTCGACCGGATCGAGCTCGAGCCGGTCCGCGAGGCGCTCGCCGCGGCGCTCGAAGCCCGCATCCCGCAGGCCTAGATCCGGACAACCGAACCGTTCGGTTCGCCTGAGCCGAACCAGATGGTTCCGAAATAAGGAACCGTGCTGGTAGCCTGTCCGGACGTGCTGGCCGACGGCAATCCCTTCGTCTACTCGCGCCCGGTCGCGCCCGAGGACGTGATCGACCGGGACGAGGAGACCGAGCAGCTGCTCCGGCTCGCGATCGGCGGTCACTACGTGCGGCTGTACGCGCCGCGCAAGTTCGGCAAGACGAGCCTGCTCGGACGCGTGCTTCGTGACGGGGAGCGCGAAGGCCTGATCCCCGTGCTCGTCGACCTCTACGGGGTGCTCTCGATCGCGGACGTGACCGTCCGGATCGAGCGGGCCTACGCGGCGCAGCTGAAGGGCTCGCTCCGGTCGCGGATCGATGCGTTCCTCAAGAGCACGGGGCTCGGCCTCTCGCTCGGCGCGTTCGGCGTCAGCGCAACGCTCCATTCGGAGCCGAAGAGCGATCCGCTGCCGGCGCTGCACGCATTGCTCGACCTGCCCCTGCGGCTCGAGGCCGGCGGCGGCTTCCGCGCGCTCGTCGTCTTCGACGAGTTCCAGGACATCGGCAAGGTGCAGAGCCTCGACGCGATCCTGCGCTCGCACGTGCAGTACCAGGGCGAGGTTGCCTCCTATGTCTTCTCCGGCTCCGAGCCCGGGATGATGCGGACGCTGTTCGAGCGGAAGGACCGGCCGCTGTACGGGTCGGCGGTGCCGATGCGGCTCGAGCGGCTGCGCGACGCCGACATCGCGCCGTACGTGCTCGGGCGGTTCCGGGAGTCGGGCAGGGACGCCGGCGACGCGCTCGGCCCGCTCCTGCGGGCTGCCGAAGGTCATCCGCAGCGCGCGATCCATCTCGCGCACCGGCTCTGGGCGGAGGTCGCGGACGGGGAGACCGCCAGCTTCGCCGACTGGGAGCGCGCCCACGCTGCCGCCCTGCTCGAGCTGCACCCGGAGTTCGACGGCCACTGGCGCGCGCTCGCCACCTCGGAGCAGAAGGCGTTGCGCGCGGTCGTGGCCGGCCAGGGCTCGCCGTTCAAGGGCGACGTCCTGCGGCGGCTGGCCCTCGACAAGACGACCGCGCACAACGCGATTCAGCGCCTGATCGCCTCGGGCGACATCGAGGTGGTCGAGCGGCGGCACGCGATCATCGACCCGCTCTTCGCCGAGTGGATCGGCGCGTTGCCCGGAGGCGGAGCGCCCAGCGGCCCGACGGCGGACGAGGCCCGCTAGCGGCTGCGCAGCGCGCCGACTGCTGACCGGAGCGACGCGAGCTCGTCCTCGAGTCGGTCGACCCGGGCTTCGAGCTCCTCCAGGCGATCGATCGCCGGTCCGTCGGTCGGCTCGGGTACCGCTTGCGGCTCCTCGCCGCCGAGGAGCTGCGCGTAGCGCTCCTCCTTCTGGCCGGGACGGCGCGGCTGCTGCGCCACGAGCTCCCGTTCCTGGAGTCGGCCGAGCACCGCCTCGACGTCCGCGAGCGAGCTGAGCGGATAGAGCCGTTCGCTTCGGCCCTTCAGCTCGCCGGGCGTCTGCGGGCCGCGGAGCATCAGGACGGCGAGCACCGAGAGCTCGGACGGCGTCAGCGACAGCGTGTCGTCGAGCAGATGCCGGAACTTCGCCACCCGGCTGCCAGGGCCGCTTGCGAGCCGCGTCCATCCCTTCCTAGCCAGCCGGTCGAGCGCCGCCCGGATCGTCGGCTCGTCGTAGTCGACGACCGGATCGCGGTTCGTCGCCTGGTTGCAGGCGAGCCGGAGCGAGTTGAGCGAGAGCGGATAGACGTCGGGAGTCGTCCGCTGCTTCTCGATCAGGCAGCCGAGGACGCGCAGCTCGACGACGTCGGCGTCCACGGCTAGGGCGACGACTCCTGCGGCATGCGGTAGATCCTAGGCGCGGACGAGTGGCTTGTACTTGACGCGATGAGGCTCGAGCGCGTCGGGGCCGCGTGTCTCCTTCGCCCAGGCCTCGAACTCCCCCCACGAGCCCTCGAACCACGTCGTCTCCGAGTCGCCGTCGAAGTGGAGGATGTGCGTGGCGATCCGGTCGAGGAACCAGCGGTCGTGCGAGATCACTACCGCGCAGCCGGCGAAGTCGACCAGCGCGTCCTCGAGCGCCCGGAGCGTGTCCACGTCGAGGTCGTTCGTCGGCTCGTCGAGCAGCAGGACGTTGCCGCCGCTTCGCAGCAGCTTCGCCAGGTGGACCCGGTTCCGCTCGCCGCCCGAGAGGTCTGAGACACGCTTCTGCTGGTCGGCGCCCCGGAAGTTGAACCAGGAGACGTACTGGCGCGAGTTCACCTCGCGGCGGCCGAGCTCGATCGTGTCGAGCCCGCCCGAGATCTCCTTCCAGACGGTGCTCGCCGGCTCGAGTCCCGGCGCGCGACTGGTCGACGTAGGCGAGCTCGACGGTGTCGCCGACCCGGAGCTCGCCGCCGTCCGGCTCCTCCTCGCCCGCGATCATGCGGAAGAGGGTCGTCTTGCCGGCGCCGTTCGGGCCGACCACGCCGACGATCCCGCCCGGCGGCAGCGAGAACGTCAGGTCCTCGACCAGCAGCCGGTCGCCGAAGCCCTTGCGCACCCCGTCGGCCTGCACGACGACATCGCCGAGCCGCGGCCCGGCGGGGATGTGGATCTCCACGGACTCGAGCTTCTTCGCGCCCTCCTCGGCGAGCAGGCGCTCGTAGCCGGCGAGCCGCGCCTTCGACTTGTCGTGGCGCGCACGAGGGCTCATCCGCACCCACTCGAGCTCGCGCGCGAGCGTGCGGCGGCGGGCCGACTCCTGCTTCTCCTCCACGGCCAGCCGCGCCTGCTTCTGCTCCAGCCAGCCCGAGTAGTTGCCCTCGTAGGGGATCCCGCGGCCGCGGTCGAGCTCCAGGATCCAGCCGGCGACGTTGTCGAGGAAGTAGCGGTCGTGCGTCACGGCGACGACCGTGCCCTGGTACTCGGCGAGGAAGCGCTCGAGCCACGCCACCGACTCGGCGTCGAGGTGGTTCGTCGGCTCGTCGAGGAGGAGCAGGTCGGGCGAGGAGAGGAGCAGCCGGCAGAGCGCGACCCGGCGCCGCTCGCCGCCCGAGAGCGACGTCACGTCGCGGTCGCCCTCCGGAAGCCGGAGCGCGTCCATCGCACGGTCGATCGTCGCGTCGAGCTGCCAGACGTCGTGCCGGTCGACCTGCTCCTGCACCGTCGCCTGTTCCGCGAGCAGCGCGTCGAAGTCGGCATCGGGCTCGGCGAAGGCCGCCGAGATCGCGTTGAAGCGGTCGAGCAGGTCGCGCAGCGGCCGGACGCCGTCCTCGACGTTGCCGCGGACGTCCTTGGCGGGGTCGAGCTCGGGCTCCTGCTCGAGCAGGCCGACGGTGGCGCCCGCGGCGAGGTCTGCGGTGCCGCTCGAGGGCTCGTCGCGCCCGGCCATGATCCGGAGCACGGTCGACTTGCCGGCCCCGTTCGGCCCCAGCACGCCGATCTTCGCGCCCGGGAAGAACGCCAGCGTGATGTCGTCCAGCACCTTGCGCTCCGGCCCGTAGAACTTCGAGCAGCGCACCATCGTGAAGATGTACTCGGCCACGGCCGAGCACGATAGCGAGGCTACGCTACGCGGCTGTGACCGAGATCGGCCTTTTCCCGCTCGGGATCGTGCTCCTGCCGACCGAGCTCGTCCCGCTTCACATCTTCGAGGAGCGCTATCAGGAGCTGATCGGCGAGTGCCTCGACGAGGACCGCGAGTTCGGGATCGTGCTCGCCGACGACGACGGCCTGCACGAGGTCGGCACGCGGGCGGCCGTGACGGAGGTGCTCGAGCGCTTCGACGACGGCCGGCTGAACATCGTCGTCGAGGGCCGCGAGCGCTTCCGGGTCGCCGAGCTCACCGGCGGCCGCTCCTTCCAGACCGCCGAGATCGAGCCCGTCGAGGACGACGACGTCTCCGAGGTCGGCGACCCGGCGGACGCCGAACGCGCGCTGGCGCTCTTCGAGCAGCTCGTGGAGCTGACCGGGACCGAGATCGAGGCGCCCGAGCGCACCACGCCGCAGCTCTCCTACGCGGTGGCGGCGCGGTTCGAGTTCGTGCCGCCCCTGAAGCAGGAGCTGCTCGAGGAGCGCTCGGAGCGCGTGCGGCTGAAGCGCCTCTGCGAGCTGCTTGGCCGGTGCTGCCGAGACGCTCGAGCGCGAGCGCGAGATCGCGGCGCGGGCGGCCACGAACGGCAAGGTGCAGCCGCGCGAGCCGACCGACGATTCACCAGATAGCTAGCGCCGCTTCTTCAGCATCCCGAAGACGCCGCGGACGAGCTCCTTGCCGATCGCCTGGCCCTGCTTCGAGGTGAGCATGTCGAGCACCGGGTTGCCTGTCGAGGGGTCGGCGCCGCGGCGGGGCTTCGGCGCGGCTCGCTCCGCCCGGCGTGCCTCCTGCTCCAGCTCCTTCGCCTGCTCCTCGGCTGCCTCCTTCGCCGCCTCGGCCGCGTGGGCCTTCGCCGCGGCGTCCATGCGGGCGCCGAGCTTCTCGCGGGCGCTCTCGGGATCCTGGCGGGTGCCGTACTTGGCGAAGAGCGGCGACGACTTCGCCAGGGCGTCGAGGTCGGGAGCGGGGCTCATGCTCGACCGCGGCCCGACAAGTCGCGTGTGCACCACCGGTGTCGGCACGCCCTTCTCGTTCAGGATCGTCACGGCCGCTTCGCCGATCCCCAGCGACGTGAGCAGCTCCTCCAGGTCGTAGAGATCGGACTCGGGGAAGGTGCGCACGGTCGCCTTGAGCGCGTCGGCGTCCTCGGGGGTGAAGGCACGCAGGGCATGCTGGACCCGGTTGCCCAGCTGGCCGAGGACGTCGCGGGGAAGGTCGGTGGGCGACTGGGTGACGAAGAAGACGCCGACGCCCTTCGAGCGGATCAGCCGCACGGTGCGCACGACCGAGTCGAGGAAGGCGGGCGTCGCGTCCTTGAAGAGCAGGTGCGCCTCGTCGAAGAAGAAGACGAGCTTCGGCTTGTCGCGGTCTCCGACCTCGGGCAGCTCCTCGAACAGCTCGGCCACGAGCCACATCAGCGCCGTCGACCAGAGCGTGGGCGTGTCCTGCACGGCCGAGAGCTCGAGGCAGGAGACGAGGCCGCGGCCGTCCGGCGCGAGACGGAGCAGGTCGGCGATCTCGAGCTGCGGCTCGCCGAAGAACTCGTTCCCGCCGCCGTCCTCGACCGAGACGAGCGCTCGGAGCAGCACGCCGATCGTGGCCGAGGCGACGCCGCCGAGTCCTTCGAGCTCGCCCTTGCCCTCGTCCGAGTCGAGGAACGTGAGCAGCGCGCGCAGGTCGGCGAGGTCGACGAGCGCGAGACCCTGCTCGTCGGCGTAGCGGAAGACGAGCGCGAGGCTCTGCTCCTGCGTCTCGTTCGCGCCGAGGATCTTCGCGAGGAGCTGCGGGCCGAAGTCGGAGACGGCCGCCCGGATCGGCACGCCGGGCCCGATCGCGCCGAGCGAGTAGAGCTCGACCGGGAAGCTCGTCGGCTCGTAGGGAAGGCCGAGGTCCTTCATCCGGTCGGCGGCCGCGCCCTTGGCACCGCCCGGCTCGGCCATGCCGGAGACGTCGCTCTTCACGTCGGCGAGGAAGGTCGGGACGCCGGCCGCCGAGAGCTGCTCGGCGATCAGCTGCAGCGTGCGCGTCTTGCCTGTTCCGGTTGCGCCGGCGATCAAGCCGTGCCGGTTCAGCATCCGAAGCGGGACCTGGACGACGGCGTCCTGGGCGAGCTCGCCCTCGTGCACGCCGCTGCCGAGGCGAAGGGCGTCGCCTTTCGTCGCATAGGCCGCCGCGATCCGCTCGCCGAACGGCGTCTCTGGCTCGGCCTTGGCCATGCTCGGCGGGACGATACCCTCGCCCGGTGGCTGCCGGGCTGACACAGGCTGAGGCCGAGCAGCGGCTGGCCGACCGCGGCCCGCGCGAGCCGCCGGCGAGCCGCTCGACGCGGAGCATCGTCCTCGCCAACGTCGTCACGCCGTTCAACCTCGTGCTCGTCGCGCTCGGCGTGCTGACGCTCGTCTTCTCCGACTGGCGCGACGCGCTCTTCCTCGCGATCGTCGTCGCGAACTCGGGTATCGGGATCGCGCAGGAGCTGCGCGCGAAGCGGGCGCTCGACCGGCTCGTCGGCGCTCGTGGCGCCGCGGGCGACGGTCGTGCGGGACGGCGAGGAGCGCGAGCTCGCGGTCGAGCAGGTGGTCGAAGGCGATCTCGTCAGCGTCGCGCCCGGCGACCAGGTCGTCGCCGACGGCCCGCTCGACGAGGCCGACGCGCTCGCGCTCGACGAGTCGATCCTCACGGGCGAGTCGAGGCCCGTCGTGCGTGCCGCGGGCGACGAGGTGCGCTCGGGCTCGTTCGTCGTCGAGGGGACGGGCGCCTACGTCGTGGGCGCGGTCGGCGAGGGAAGCTACGCGGAGCGGATCGCCGGCGAGGCGCGGGAGTTCCGCCACCCCGACTCGCCGCTGCAGCGCTCGCTGAACGTCCTGCTCTACGTGCTCGTCGCGATCGCCGTGCCGCTCGGGATCCTGCTCGTCGTCGCGCTCGGGAAGCAGGGCCGCGGTGCCGGTGCCTCGGTCGAGGTGGCAGTGGCCGGCCTCGTCACGCTCGTGCCGGAGGGGCTGATCCTGCTCGCCTCGCTCACCTACGCGGCCGCGGCGCTGCGGATGTCGCCGGCTCGGCGCGCTTGCGCAGCAGCTGAACGCGATCGAGTCGCTCGCCTCGGTCGACACGCTCTGCCTCGACAAGACGGGCACGCTGACCGGCCCCGCGGCTCCGGCTGGTCGACGTCCTGCCCGCGGACGGCGTCGCAGGAGGAGCAGCTCCGCGTCGCGCTTCGGCCGCTACGCGGCCTCCTCGCCGGCGCGCAACCTGACGCTCGCCGCGGTCGCAGAGGCCGTGCCCGGGAACGGCCGAGACCCCGGACGAGAGCGTTCCCTTCTCGTCGCGGCGGCGCTGGAGCGGGCTCCGCCTCGGCGAGACGCGCTACGTGCTCGGCGCGCCCGAGCTCTTCCACCTCGCCGGGCTGGCGGAGCGGGCGCCGCCGAGCAGGCGTCCGGCCGCCGCGTGATCGCGCTCGGCACGACGACGGCACGCTTCCCCGACGACGGCGAGCCGCCGCCGATCGTGCCGCTCGGCGTCGCCGTCCTCGCCGAGGAGCTGCGGCCCGAGACGCGGGAGACGGTCGCCTTCCTCGCGGCCGAGGGAGTCGAGCTGAAGGTGCTCTCCGGCGATGCGCCCGAGACGGTCGGCTCGATTGCGGCGGACGCCGGCATCGACGGCGACGGGCCGCCGCTCGACGGCCGCGAGCTGCCGGCCGACCCGCGCGAGCTGGCCACCGTCGCCCGCCACACGTCGGTGATCGGGCGGATCTCGCCCGAAGGGAAGAAGGCGGTCGTCGAGGCGCTGATCGGCAGCGGCCGCTACGTGGCGATGGTCGGCGACGGCGTCAACGACGTGCCGGCCCTCAAGGCCGCGCGGCTGGCGATCGCGCAGGGCAGCGGCTCGCAGATGGCACGGGCGGTCTCCGACGTCGTGCTCGTCCGCGGCGAGTTCGGCTCGGTGCCGCTGATGGTGGCGGAGGGGCGGAAGATCCTGCGCAACGTGCAGCGGGTGGCGAAGCTCTTCGTCGCCAAGTCGGTCTTCGCCGCCTTCCTGATCCTCTCGATCGGCGTCACGCCGCAGGAGTACCCACTGCTGCCGCGACACCTGACCCTTGCGGCGACCATCGCCGTCGGGATCCCGGCCTTCTTCCTCGCGCTGGCGCCGAGCGAGGGGCGCTGGCGCACGGACGGCTTCCTGCGGGACGTCGGCCGCTTCGCCGTGCCCGCGGGCGTCGCCGCCGGGCTCGGGGTGCTGGCGTCGTTCCTCGTCACGCTGAACGTCCTCGACGCCGGGCTGGTCGAGGCGAGGACGGTCGCGACCACCGTCCTGATCGTCGTCGGCCTCTACCTCGTCCTCGCGCTCGAGGCCACGGGCGGCGCGCCGCGGCCGCTGGGTCGGCCTGCTGTGCGGCGGCCTGCTCCTGCTCTACCTTGCCGTCCTCGCGATGCCCGGGATGCGTTCGTTCTACGAGCTCGAGGTGCCGTCGTTCGGCGCGTGGCTCGCCGCGGCGGTCGGCTCGGCGCTTGCGATCGGCTTCCTCTGGCTCACGGACGACCGCTTCGTGCCCGGACGGCCCGGCCGCGAGCCGTCAGTACCATGAGCGACATGGCAGTCACCGCCCAGCCCCGGCTCGACACGGAGCGCGTCCGGGCCGACTTCGCCTATCTCGAGGAGCTCGTCAACGGCAAGCCGATGGCGTACCTCGACTCGGCCGTCTCGACCCAGAAGCCGCGCCAGGTGCTCGACGTGATGCGCGACTTCTACGAGCATCGCTACTCGAACGTCCACCGCAGCGTCTACCGGCTCGCCGAGCGGGCGACGGAGGGCTACGAGGGCGCGCGCCGCACGATCGCCGCGTTCGTCAACGCCCCGTCGGAGAAGGAGCTGATCTTCACCCGCAGCTCGACCGAGGCGCTGAACCTCGTCGCCTACGCCTGGGGCTTCGACAATCTCGGCCCGGGCGACGTCGTCGTCGTCACGGAGCTCGAGCACCATTCGAACTTCGTGCCGTGGCAGTTCGTCGCCCAGCGCAAGGGCGCGAGCTTCCGCTACATCCCGATCGACGACCAGGGCGAGCTCCAGCTCGACGTGCTCGACGACCTGGCCCGCGAGGGCAACGTCAAGGTCGTCGCGAACAACCTCGTCTCGAACTCGCTCGGCACGATCAACCCGGTCGAGAAGCTGGCGGAGTGGGCGCACGAGCAGGGCGCGATCATGGTCGTGGACGCAGCCCAGGCCGCGCCGCACCGGCCGATCGACGTGCAGGCGCTCGGCTGTGACTTCCTCGCCTTCTCGTCGCACAAGCTGTGCGGGCCGAGCGGCTCGGGCGCCCTCTGGGGCCGGCGCGAGCTGCTCGAGGCGATGTCGCCGTTCAACCTCGGCGGCGAGATGATCCGCTCGGTCGCGTTCGACCGGACGACGTTCAACGAGCTGCCGTACAAGTTCGAGGCGGGCACGCCTGCGATCGCCGAGGCCGTCGGCTTCGCCGCCGCGGTCGACTACATCTCGGCGATCGGGCTGGAGGCGATCGAACGGCACGAGCACGAGCTCGTCGCGTACGCGATGGAGCAGCTCGAGGCGATCGACTGGATCGACGTCTACGGCCCGCCGGCCGACCGCCGCGCCGGGATCATTTCGTTCAACGTCGAGGGCGTGCACCCGCACGACGTGGCGCAGATCCTCGATTGGGACGGGATCGCGGTCCGGGCCGGGCACCACTGCACGCAGCCGCTGATGAGCCGGCTCGGTGTGGCGGCGACCACGCGCGCGAGCTTCTACGTCTACTCGATCCCCGAAGAGGTCGACCGCCTCGTCGCCGGCCTGCACAAGGTCAAAGAAGCGCTCGGCTAGATGAGCGAGTTCGACCAGCTGTACCGCGAAGTGATCCTGGACCACTACAAGAACCCGCGCTCGCACGGGCTGATCGAGGGCGCCGATGCGGTCGCCGAGGGCCAGAACCCGCTCTGCGGCGACGAGATCACGGTTTCGGTGCGCTTCGGCGAGGGGGACACGATCGAGGAGATCGGCTTCGAGGGCCGCGGCTGTGCGATCAGCCAGGCGGCGACCTCGATGTTGAGCGAGCTCGTCCAGGGCCGCTCGGCGGCCGAGGTGGCGGCGATGCCGAAGGACGAGCTGCTCGAGGAGATCGGGATCCCGCTCACGCCCGTCCGGCTCAAGTGCGCGATCCTCGGGCTCGGCGTCCTCAAGCTGGCGCTGCACAAGGCCAAGGGCACGCCGCTCCCCGAGGAGTGGGGGACGTCGGCGAACGAGCTCCGGCTCGTCTAGCGACGTGGCCGAGGTCGAGGTCTGCCCCGTCGAGGAGCTGCCGCCCGGAACGATGAAGCTCGTCCGCGCCGGTCTGCTCGACGTCGGCGTCTACAACTGCGACGGCGACCTCGTCGCGATCGAGGATCGCTGCTCCCACGACGACGGCCCGCTCTGCGAGGGCGACTGGGAGCCGGACGAATGCATCGTCGTCTGCCCCCGCCACGGCTCCCGCTTCGACATCCGTTCGGGCAGGCCGCTGACGCTGCCCGCCTACCAGCCGGTCGACATCTTCCCGGTCAGCGTCCGCGACGGCGTCGTCGTCGTCGACCTCCCAGACTGACCGATCGGGGTTGCGGGACCCTCCGCCCTGTCGGATAGAGTGCCGCTACCGCGGAAAGGAGGTGGTCCGGACGTGACAGATTCCAGCAGTACCGGCAGTGGAGGTACCAGCGGGTAGAGGCGTGTCCCCGAGACCCAACGGGGAATCGCCATAGCCACGCGTGGGGGACTCGCGTTTCGCGCCGCCGGTCGTACGAACCGGCAGGAAGCGCCTCTACCACTCCAACGCTGGCACCGGGATCGAAGGGCCGCCCACTTGGGCGGCCCTTTCCCTTTCCAGGCCTCGTCCTTCTAGGCCTCGTCCTCGAAGTTCCGGTAGTAGCGACTCGGCGTCGGGCCCTGCTGGCCCTGGTACTTCGAGCCGAGCCCGCCCGAGCCGTACGGCGCCTCGGCCGGCTCGCTCAGCTGCACGAACGAGAGCTGCCCGATCTTCATCCCCGGGTAGATCGTGATCGGCAGAGTCGCCACGTTCGAGAGCTCGAGCGTGACGTGCCCGTCCCAGCCCGGGTCGATGAAGCCCGCGGTCGAGTGGATCAGGAGGCCCAGCCGGCCGAGCGACGACTTGCCCTCGAGCCGGGCGACGAGATCGTCGGGCAGCGTCACGCGCTCGAGCGTCGAGCCGAGGACGAACTCGCCGGGGTGGAGGATGAACGCCTCCCGCTCGTCCTCGACCTCGACCAGCTCCGTCAGCTCCTCCTGCGCCTGCTTGACGTCGATGAACGGATAGCGCGAGTTGCGGAAGACGCGGAACCAGCGATCGACCCGCACGTCGAGGCTCGAGGGCTGCATCAGACCGGGGTCGTAGGGGTCGATGCCGATGCGTTTCTCCTCGATGAGGCGTCTGATCGTCCGGTCGGAGAGAACCATTGGCGGATGGTACGAGTTGCGGTTGCTGGCGATCGGCACTAGCGTTCCCGCGCCCGTGTCGATGCTCTTCGAACCGCTGGATCCGAATTCGCGGTTTCGCGAGCGACGCGCACAGACGCGTCGCCGCAAGCGGCGCCGCCGCGCGGTCCTGGTCGGGACGTTGCTGGCGTCAGGCGCGGTCGTCGCCGGCGGTGCCCAGCTGTACGACGGCACGCGCTCGGCAGCGACGCCCAAGGCCTCGGCGTCGAAGAGCTCGACGAAGCCCACGAAGACCGCGACTCCGGCCGCGGTCTCGACCGTGACGCGCCGACCGCCGCCCGCCGAGGTGCGCGGGGTGCACGTGACGGTCGCGCTCGCCTCGATCCCGGGCAAGCTCGAGGAGTACATGAAGCTCCGCTCGTCGGGCCTGAACACGATCGAGCTCGACGTGAAGGACGAGAACGGCGAGCTCGGCTTCGTCCCGTCCTCGGTGCCGCTCGCCACGCGGGTGGGTGCCGCGAAGCCGTACTACAAGCCGCGGCAGGCCGTTCGGCTGGCCCGCAAGTACGGGCTCTACCTGATCGGGCGGGTCGTCGTCTTCGAGGACCCGACTCTCTCGAACGGACGGCCGGACCTGGCGATCCGTCGCGCCGGACGGCTCGGTCTGGACGAACGCGGCCGGGCTCGGCTGGACGAATCCGTACGACCGTCGGGTCTGGGACTACAACGTCTCGATCGCAGAGGTCGCCGCCCGCGCCGGCTTCGACGAGATCCAGCTCGACTACGTCCGCTTCCCGTCCGACGGCGACATCGGAGAGCGCCGTCTTCGCGCACAAGACAGCGACGCCGATGGCCTGGGTGATCCCGCAGTTCGTCCAGTACGCATCCGCGCGGCTGAAGAAGCTCGGCGTGCGCGTCTCGGCGGACGTCTTCGGCCTCTCGGCCACCCGTGACCTCGGGATCGGCCAGATCCCGCGCCGGATCTCGCGCTACCTCGACGCCGTCTACCCGATGACCTACCCCTCGCACTACTCGGCCGGCGAGTACGGGATCGCCGACCCGAACGCCCAGCCGGGCGAGACCGTCTTCAACTCGCTCGCCGATTTCAACCGCGAGCTCAAGGGTCGCAAGACGGACATCATCCCGTGGGTGCAGGACTTCTCACTCGGCCGGACGTACACGCTGGCCGAGGTGCAGGCGCAGATCGAGTCGGCGCGGCTGCAGGACGCGCGTGGGTACCTGCTCTGGAATCCAGCCGGCGTCTATACAGACGGTGCGCTGGCCCCGCCCGGCTAGCCCGCTCGCAGCGCCCGCCCCTAAGGCGCGAGCCGTTCGAGCTTCCAGCCGCCACCCTCGCGCGAGTACCGGACCCGGTCGTGCAGACGGTCCTCGCGGTGCTCCCACAGCTCGACCACCTCGGGCACGACGCGGTAGCCGCCCCAGTGCGGCGGCAGCGGCGGCTCACCCTCACCGGCCGCTGCGACTCGCTCCTCGAGCCACTCCCGGCTCGGCACGACGGCGCTCTGCGGCGAGACGGACGCCGAGACGCGGCTGCCGAGCGGCCGCGTCTCCCAGTACGCGGCGGACTCCTCGGAGCCGATCTCCTCGACGCGCCCCTCGACCCGAACCTGCCGCCCGCGTTCCCGCCAGTGGACGACGAGCGCAGCCCGCGGATTCGCCGCCAGCTCGCGTCCCTTCCGCGAGAGACGGTTCGTGTAGAAGGCGAAGCCGCGCTCGTCCGCGCCCTTGAGCAGCACCATCCGGGCGGACGGTCGGCCGTCGGGGGTGGCGGTGGCAAGCGTCATCGTGACCGGGGCGGCGATGCCCGCCGCCTGCGCGTCCTCGAGCCAGGCCGCGAACTGGCGCAGGGGGTCGCGATCGAGCTCCTCTTCCCGCACAGAAGCAGCCTACGGCTCCGCTAGGCTCCGGCGCTCAATGGCGACCACTCGCAGCATCGACGTCCGGACCGAGATCCCCGGCCCGCGCTCGCAGGAGATCCTCGAGCGGCTCGAGCGGGTCGTCGCCTCGCCGCTCGCCGTCAACATGCCGATCGTCGCCGCCGAGGCGCGCGGCGCCCTGCTCACGGACGTCGACGGCAACACGTTCGTCGACTTCACGGGTGGCGTGGGCGTGCTGAACACCGGCCACGCGCATCCGCAGGTCGTGGCGGCGGCACAGGAACAGCTCGCGCGCTTCGCCCACACCGACTTCACGATCGTGCCGTACGAGATCTACGTCGAGGCCGCGGAGCGGCTGCTCGCGGTCGCGCCGTTCTCCGGCCCGGCCAAGGCTGCCTTCTTCAACTCCGGCGCCGAGGCCGTCGAGAACGCGGTCAAGATCGCCCGCCTCGCGACGGGCCGCAAGGGTGTGATCGCCTTCAGCGGCGCCTTCCATGGTCGGACGCTGATGGCCGTCTCGTTGACCTCCAAGGTGCACCCGTACAAGGCGCGGCCTCGGCCCGTTCTCGCCCGAGGTCTACCGCGCGCCGTTTCCGAACGCCTATCGCGGGCCAGATGCCAAGTACGGCCCTCGCCGCGCTCGAGGCGATGTTCGAGACCCAGGTCGCGCCGGAGGACGTCGCCGCGATCGTCTTCGAGCCGCAGCAGGGCGAGGGCGGCTTCGTCCCGGCCACGCAGGAGTTCGTCGAGGGCCTGCGCCGGATCGCCGACGAGCACGCGATCGTCCTCGTCGCGGACGAGGTGCAGACCGGCTTCGCCCGCACGGGCCGGATGTTCGCGATGGAGCACTTCGGCGTCGAGCCGGACCTGATCACCGTCGCGAAGTCGATCGCCGGCGGCCTGCCGCTGTCGGGTGTGCTCGGCAAGGCGGCGATCATGGACGCGCCGCACGAGGGAGCGATCGGCGGCACGTACGTCGGCAACCCGGTCGCCCTCGCCGCCGCCGTCGCCGTGCTCGACGTGATCGAGCAGGAGGGGCTGGTCGAGCGCGCCGTCGTCGTCGGCGACATCGTCCGTGCCCGCATGCTCGAGTGGCAGCGGCGCTGGCCCGCCATCGGCGACGTCCGCGGCCTCGGCGCGATGCTCGCAATCGAGCTCGTGACCGATCCGGCGACGAAGGAGCCTGCCCCCGAGCTCGCCTCCGCGGTCGTCGACACGGCGATGCGGCGCGGTCTGCTCCTGCTCAAGGCGGGCGTGTACGGCAACTGCATTCGCGTCCTCTGCCCGCTCGTCGTCTCGGATGCCGAGCTCGACGAGGCGCTCGCCGTCTGGGAGAGCGCGCTCGAGACCGCGCTCGGCTAGGCGCGAGTTCGCGCTCCGCGAGCGGCGGGACGGCTACGCTCCTCATGGTGGGCCAGCTCATCGCCGACCGCTACGAGCTCAAGGACGCCGTCGGCACGGGCGGCATGTCGACCGTGTTCTGCGCGCACGACACCCTGCTCGAGCGAGACGTCGCTCTCAAGCTCCTGCACGAGCACCACTCGCGTGACGACGACTACGTCGAGCGCTTCCGGCACGAGGCCCGTGCGGTCGCTCAGCTCTCGCACCCCAGCATCGTCACGGTGATCGACCGCGGCGAGGCCGACGGCCGCCAGTTCATCGTCTTCGAGTACGTCGAGGGGGAGAACCTGAAGGAGCTCGTCTCCCGCGGGCCGCTGCCGGTCCGGCGGACGCTCGAGCTGGGGCTCGAAGTGGCGCAGGCGCTGGCGTTCGCCCACGCGCAGGGGCTCGTCCACCGCGACGTGAAGCCGCAGAACGTGCTGCTCTCGAGTGACGGGCGGGCGAAGGTGACGGACTTCGGGATCGCTCGCTCGCTCGACGCCGTCGGCCGCACGGAGACGGGCACGGTGCTCGGCAGCAGCCACTACATCGCGCCGGAGCAGGCCCGCGGCGAGCGCGTCGACACGCAGACGGACGTCTACTCCTTCGGCTGCATGCTCTTCGAGATGCTCGCCGGGTCGGTGCCGTTCGACGGCGAGAGCTTCCTCGCCGTCGCGATGCGGCATGTGAACGAGCCGCCGCCGAGCGTGCTCGAGCGCCGCCCGGACACGCCGCTCCGGCTCGCCGGGCTGATCGAGCACTGCCTGGCGAAGTCGCCGGAGGAGAGGCCCACGATGCAGGACTGCGTCCGCGAGCTCGGGGCGACCCTCGCCGAGCTCGACGCCCGCCCGGACGGGGAGGCGACGATGATCACCAAAGCGCCGCGCGAGCTTCGCCGGCCGCCGCGGCAGCGGGCGAAACGCGGCAACCGGAAGCCCGTGCTGCTCGCCCTGCTCGCGCTGGCGGCGGTCGCCGCGGTGGTCGCAGCGGTTCTGGCCTTCGGCGGTGGCGGCGATGGCGGCGGCGGCTCGGGTGGCGGCAAGGCGGTTCGTCTCGCCGGGGTCGGCTCCTACGATCCGGACGGAGACCAGTCCGAGCACCCCGAGAAGGCATCGCTCGCGTCCGACGGCAACCCGGCCACCTACTGGACGACGGAGACCTACGACGCCTTCACGAAGCCGGGCGTCGGCCTGGTGCTCGACGCGGGCGGCGACGTCGATCTCTCCTCGCTGACCCTGACGACGGACACGCCCGGCTACACGGCCGAGATCAAGGCGAGCGAGTCGGCGACGTCGTTCCCCGACGCCACGATCGCGGGCGAACGCACGGTCGGCAGCTCGACCACGTTCCCGCTCGACGGCGGCAAGGCCCGCTACTACCTCGTCTGGATCACGCGGCTCGACCGCCTCGCCCACGTGAGCGAGGTCACGGCGAAGAGCTAGTACTCGAGTCCGGCGCGGCGCTCGTGCCGCTCGAGCGCGAGGGCGACCAGCCGGTCGAGCAGCTCGGCGTACGGGATCCCGCTCGCCTCGAACAGCTTCGCGTAGACGCTCGTGGCCGTGAACCCCGGGATCGTGTTCAGCTCGTTCACGACCACCTCGCCGTCGGGGCGGACGAAGAAGTCGACGCGCGCCATCCCCTCGCACTCCGTCGCGACGAAGCTGTCGACCGCGAGCCGCTGCACCCGTTCGATCGTCTCTGCGGGCAGTCGCGGTGGCACGATCAGCTCCATCCCGCCCTCGTCGTACTTCGCCGCGTAGTCGTACCAGTCGGCATGGGCGACGATCTCACCGGGGAGCGAGGCGATCGGGTCGCGGTTGCCGAGCACGCTGCACTCGACCTCCGTCCCGGGGACGAACTCCTCCACGAGCACCTTGTCGTCGTGGCGGCGCGCGAGCTCGACTGCGGAGGCGAGCTCGGCCTCGGAGCCGACCTTCGAGATCCCCACCGACGAGCCGAGCCGGGCCGGCTTGACGAAGACCGGGTAGCCGAACGGGTTCGTCGGCTCGTCGCCCGCCCGCAGCGTCACGTTCGGCGCCACCGGGATGCCTCGGTCGCGGAGCACGGCCTTGAAGAGGTCCTTGTCCATGCAGAGCGCCGAAGCGGCGACGCCTGCACCGACGTACGGCACGCCGGCCAGCTCGAGCAGCCCCTGGACGGTGCCGTCCTCGCCGAAGGGCCCGTGCAGGATCGGCAGCACGACGTCGACCGAGCCCAGCGTCGCGGGCGCCGAGGCCGCAGGCATGGGCAGGGTCTCGGCGACGGTGCCGGGGCGAGGAAGGCTTTGTGCCTCCGAGCCACGAGGCAATGCCCACCGGCCGTCGCGGCCGATCTCGAGCCTGAGGACCTCGTAGCGCTCGGGGTCGAGCGCCTCGGCGACCGAGCGCGCCGACTCGAGCGAGATCGCGTGCTCGCTCGACCGACCGCCGGCGAGCACCGCGACGCGCAGGCGGCTGGTCACGGCGTCGTGGTCGTGTCCGCCGGCCCGGTCGTCGCAGGCGGCGGCCCCTCGACGAAGCGGCCGACGGTGAGCGTCACCGTCGAGCCGGGGTCGGCCTCGGTGCCGGCATCGGGACTCTGCGAGATCACGACGTTGTCCTGCAGCGGGTCGTCCGTGTCCTCGCGGACGATCTTCACCTTGAACTTCAGGTCCTCGAGCGCCGCTCGCGCCGAGTCGGCGTCCTGGTTCGTCACGTCCGGCAGGGCTGTCGTCTGCGGCCCCTTCGAGACCTGCAGCGTCACGGTCGAGCCCTTCGACGCCGTGTTGCCCGGGGCGGGCGACTGGCTGACGACGTTCCCGGCCGGGTCGTTGCTGTCGACCTCCTGGCGCGCGACGACGAGCCCGATCCCACGCAAGGCCGACTCGGCCGAGGCGTACGGCTGCCCGATCACCGACGGCACCTGCACCGGCCGCGAGCCGCGGGAGACGTTGATCCGGACGAACGAGCCTTCGACCAGGTGCTGGCCGCCCTTGGGCGCCTGCGCGGTGACGACGCCCGACTCCTTCTCCGAGAAGACGGCGACGACGTTCCAGCGCAGGTGCGCGTCGCTCAGCGCCTGCAACGCCTCGGCCTGCGAGCGGCCGACGACGTTCGGCACGCGCGTCTTCGGCTTGCCCGTGGAGACGCGGATCGTGACGATGTTGCCACGGTCGACCTTGTTCCCCGGGCCTGGATCCTGCTCGAAGACGATCCCGACCGGCGTGTCGGCGTCAGGCTGGCGGTGGACGTCGGGCTCGAGCCCTTTCGCGCGCACCTGCTCCACGGCGTTCAGCTCCCTGATCCCGCGGACGTCCGGCACGACGACGGGCTTGGCCGCGTCGAGCTGGTTCTGGATCCGGTCGTAGGCGAAGAAGCCGCCGACGATCGCGGCGAGCAGCAGGCCGGCGCCGAGCAGCCACGGCCACAGCGCGCGACGACGGGGAGGCACCTCGTCGTACTCGTAGTAGCGCCCGGGCTGGTAGCGGGTCTGGCCGGTCTGCGCGCCGCGGATCATCGTCGCGGCGGTCGCGGCCGAGGTCGCTCCCGCGCCGGCGAGCACGGTGGTTGCCGCCTCGGCGGTCTCCGGCGCGACCCCGAGGCCACGCGCGATCCGGTCGAGGTCGGCGTCCATCTCCTCGGCGGAGCGGTAGCGCTCGGCCGGGTCCTTCGCCAGAGCGCGCAGGACGACGTAGTCGAGGTCCGCCGGGACGTCGTGGCGGCGCGAGGACGGCGGCTCGGGCGTCTGCGAGAGGTGCTTCATCGCGATCTCGACCGGGGTGTCGCCGTTGAACGGCACGTTTCCGGTCAGCAGCTCGTAGAGGACGATCCCGACCGAGTAGAGGTCGGACGTCTGGTCGACGGGCGCGCCGCGGGCCTGCTCGGGCGAGAGGTACTGCGCGGTGCCGATGATCGAGCCGGCCTCTGTCATCTGGCTCGCGCCCGCGCGCGCGATGCCGAAGTCGGCCACCTTGACGCGGCCGTCGCCGTCGACGATCACGTTGTGCGGCTTGATGTCGCGGTGCACGATCCCGGCGCGGTGCGCGAAGCGGAGTGCCTGCAGGACCTGGCGCGTGTAGTCGATCGCGATCCCGATCGGCGACGGGCCGCGGGTGACGATCAGGTCCTTGAGCGTCCGCCCCTCGACGTACTCCATCGCGATGTAGTAGGTGCCCTCGGCCTCGCCGCGGTCGTAGATCGAGACGACGTTCGGGTGCGAGAGGCCGGCCGCGTTCTTCGCCTCGCGGCGGAAGCGCTCGACGAACTGGTCGTCGTTCGCATGCCGCTCGTTCAGGATCTTGATCGCGACGCGCCGCCCCAGCTCCTGGTCCTCGGCGAGGTAGACGTTCGCCATCCCGCCCGCGCCGAGCTTGCGCGTGATGCGGTAGCGACCGTCGAAGAGCCGGTCGATGAGGGTGTCTGAGGTGGTCATGGGCGTTTCGGCACAGGTTAGGAGTTCGCCCTGGACGGCAGAAGTGCCTGCAGGACCTCGCGGGCGATCGGCGCGGCCGTCTCGCCACCTGTCGAGTTCTGCTGCTCGACGACGACCGCGACCGCCACCTCGGGCTTGTCGTGGCCGGCGAAGCAGATGAACCAGACCGTGTTCGAGCCGTGGATGCCCGTCTCGGCCGTGCCCGTCTTGCCGCCGACGACGAGGCCGGAGATCCGGGCGGCGGTGCCGGTGCCGCCCTGGACGACGTCGACCATCAACCCCTGCACCGTCGCCGCCGTCTCGCTGCTCACCGCGCGGCGGTACTCGGTCGGGCGCGTGCGCTTCACGATCCGGCCGGTCGGCGAGACGATCCGGTCGACCACGTACGGCTTCATCACCACGCCGTCGTTCGCGATCCCGGCCGCGACCATTGCCATCTGCATCGGCGTGACGAGGTTCCGCTCCTGGCCGAAGGCGTAGCGGCCGGGATCGACCTCGAAGTCGTTCGTCGGGTCGAAGAGCGTGTGGCCCTTGTAGAGGCCGCTCGGCGCCCGCTCGTCCGCCGGCGTCTCGAGCGGCGGCGACTCGTAGAAGCCGAACTTCTTCGACTGCGCCACGATCGCCTTCGCGCCGAGGTCCTTGCCGATGTTGCAGAAGACGGAGTTGATCGAGTAGCGGAGCGCCTGGGCGAGGTTGACGCTCCCGAACGGGCTCGTCGTGTCGTAGTTGTTCACCCGCTTGCCGTAGACCTCGCAGTAGCCGGGGTCGACGAAGCGCGACTCCGGCGTGTACTTCCGGGATTCGAGCGCGGCCGACAGCGTCACGACCTTGAAGGTCGATCCCGGCGGGTAGAGGCCCTTCGTCGCGCGGTTGTAGAGCGCGGCGACCGGCGTGCACGGCGCCTGGATCTTGTTGATCAGGTCGAACTTGCCCTCGACCAGATTCGGGTTGTACGTCGGCGAGGCGGCCGAGACGAGCAGCTTGCCGGTCTTGACGTCGAGCGCCACGACCGCGCCGCAGCGGCCGCCGAGCGCGTCGTAGGCCGCCTGCTGCGCCTTCAGGTCCAGCGTCAGCCGGACGTCGTTGCCGGTCACCGTGCCGCCCTTGAGCTGGTCGAGCGTGCGGCGGACGACCGTGGAGAGGTTGCTGTTCGAGGCGGTCAGGTAGTCGTTCAGGGAGCGCTCGAGCCCGGCGCGGAACCGCGACGGCGTCGAGTAGCCGACGATGTGCGCGGTCAGCTTCCCCTGCGGGTAGCGGCGGAAGTAGAGGGTGCGCCCGCCGATCTTCTTCGCCCGGTTGCGGGCGAGCAGGCGACCGCGGTCGGTGATCTCGCCGCGCTTGATCGTGAACTGGGCGACGCGCTCGATCGCGTTGTCCTGGCGGTCGGCGAGCCCGGCTGCCGCCCACGTCTGCCAGTACGTCGTCGCGACGACCAGCGCGACCATGAGCACGAGCCCAACCACCGCGAGCGCGTGTGATCTGCCGGTTCATCGCCCCACCGCATTGGCTCGATTGGACACGTGGAGGAGCAGGGCGAGGAGGATGAAGTTGGCGACGACGCTCGAGCCGCCGTAGGAGACGAACGGGAGCGTGATGCCCGTGAGCGGGATCACGCGCAGGACGCCGCCGACGATGATGAACGCCTGCAGGGCGAAGCCGAACGTGAGGCCGGCGGCGAGCAGCTTCGAGAACCCGTCCTGTGCCATGCAGCGCGATTCGCATCCCGCGCGTGATGAAGAGCATGTAGACGAGCAGCAGGCCGCAGGCGCCGATCAGGCCCAGCTCCTGCGCGATCGCGGAGTAGATGAAGTCGGTGTTGAGGTACGGGATGATCGGCTCGTCCGTCCGTGTTCGTGAACGTGCCGCGGCCGAGCCCGGTGCCGCCGAAGCCGCCGTTCCCGATCGAGTACAGGCTCTTGACGAGCTGGAACGAGCCGCAGTCCTGCCGCAGCGCCTCGCCGCCGGTGATCGCGCACGGCACCGGCTCGGTCGTCCACGGATGGAGCCAGATCGTGACGCGCTCCTGGACGTGCGAGACGACGCGGTAGACGGCCGTGGCGCCGAGGACGAAGAGCACGAGGCCGCCTGCGACGAAGACCGCGCGGCCCGTGGCGACGTAGAGCATCGCCAGGAAGATCCCGAAGTAGAGGAGCGCGCTGCCGAGGTCGCTCGTCTGGACGAGCACGAGCATCGCCGCGCCCCAGATCAGGAACAGCGGCCCGAAGTCCTTGAGCCGGAACTGGGCCAGCACCTCGCGCTTGTCGCGCAGGTAGCCGGCGAGGAAGATGATCAGGAAGATCTTCGCCAGCTCGCCCGGCTGGAACTGGACCGGGCCGACGTCGACCCAGAGGCGGGCGCCGTTGATCGTCTTGCCGATCCCGGGCAGCGCGGGGAGCGCGAGCAGCGCGATCGAGCCGATGCCGAAGAGGTACTTGTAGTTCTCGAGCACGCGGTAGTCGCGCCGGAGGACGAAGAGCGTGAGCGCGAAGACGCCGACGCCGATCACGACCCAGAGCGTCTGGCGGCCGGCATCGCCGTCGTCGAGGCGGTAGATCACGGTCACGCCGACCGCCGTGAGCAGCGCGGTCATCGGCAAGCAGGTACGGATCGGCGTAGGGCACGGTGATGCGCGCCGCGATGTGCGCCACGAGGTAGAGCGCGAAGAAGAAGGCGCCGTACGTCAGCGACGCGGTCGACACCTCCGACGAGCGCGCGATGTAGACGCTCGCGAAGCCCGTCGCGGTGAGCAGGCCGACGGCGACGAGGTTGAGGAGCTCGCGGGTGCGCTCGGTCAGCGGAGGAGCCCCCAGACGACGAGCGCCGCGATCACCGCGAGTGCCAGCACGAGCAGGAGCACCGCGATCCAGCGCCCGCCCTTGCCGGCGCCGCGCCGGCGCGCCTCGTCCGGAGTCGGCGGCGCGGCCTCGGGCTCCACGCTGCGGCTGCGCGAGCTCGCGTCGGACGTCCTCGGCCGAGATCACCGCCGTGTCGACGGCCGGCACGCCCTCGAGGCCCGAGAGCGTGTCCTCGTCGTCGGGCTCGGGCGCGCCGTCGAGCCCGACCGCGGGCAGCTCCCGCGTGTCGCCGACCGCGTCCTCTGCGGCCGCTCGGCGACCGCGAAGAGGATCACGGTGATGTTGTCCTCGCCGCCGCCCTTGTTCGCCGCGTCGACCAGCGCGCGGGCCGTGCGGTCGAGGTCGCCGCCGCTCCCCTGCGAACGCGCTGCAGGATCTCGTCCTCTCCGATCATGTCGGTCAGCCCGTCCGAGCAGAGCAGGTAGACGTCGCCCGGCTCTGGCCTCGACGGTGAACGTGTCGACGTCGACGTCCGGCTCCGTCCCGACCGCGCGGGTGATCACGGACCGCTGCGGGTGCGAGCCCGCCTCCTCGGGGGAGAGCCGCCCGCTGCGGACGAGCTCGCCGACGAGCGAATGGTCGTCGGTCAGCTGCTCGAGCACGCCGTCGCGGATCCGGTACGCGCGCGAGTCGCCGACGTGGCCGAACGCGATCGTGCCGGCGGCGTCGTCGACGAGGGCGACGGTCATCGTCGTGCCCATGCCCTGCGTGGCGACGTCCTCCGTCGCGCGCTGGAAGACGCGCCGGTTCGCCTCCTGGACGAGCTCGACGATCTGCTGCTCGCCCTTCCCGGCTCCGTCCGACTCGTTCAGCGCGGCGGCGGCGAGCCGCGACGCGACCTCGCCCGCCTGCGCGCCGCCCATGCCGTCGGCGACCGCGAAGAGCGGCGGCCGGACGACGTGCGAGTCCTCGTTGCGGCGCCGGCGGTGGCCCGTGTCCGTCCGGCTGGCGTGGCCGCCGAGCCTCATCGCGTCGACCCTCAGGTCGGTCTGGCCGACACGCAGCACGTCGCCCTCCTCCAGCTTCCGTGCCGTCGTGATCCTGCGCGCCGTTGACGAACGTGCCGTTCGTCGAGCCGAGATCCTCGACCCAGACGCCGTCGGTGCGGGCCTCGACGCGCGCGTGCTGCGCGGAGGCGAACTCGTCGCCGTCGAGCGGGACCGTGTTCTGGCCGCCGCGGCCGAGCGTCACCGGGGCCGAGTCGATCGTGAGCACGTCGCCCTCCGAGAGCGAGGGGCTGCCGACCACGACGAGGTGCGCGCGCGGCGGCGCGGTCGCGCGGCGCAGCCCCGCGGCATCGCTGGGCGAGAGGATGAAGCTCTCCTGCGGCAGGCGCACGTCCCGGCTCGCGCTCGCGACGATCCGCCAGATGAAGAGGTAGAGGAGCACGAGGAAGGCGATCTTGAGCGCGAGAAGCGCCTCGTCGACGGCGATGTCTCCGATCACGGCAGCGACCGGCCGAAGACGATCTCGGTGCCGCCGAGCGGTGATCGTGTCGCCGTCGGTGAGCTTGGCCCGCGAGACGCGGCGGCCGTTCAGCTCCGTGCCGTTCGTCGAGTCGAGGTCGACGAGCCAGTACGTCGCGCCCTCCTGCCGGACCTCGGCGTGGCGGCGCGAGACGTTGGCGTCGTCGACGCGGATGTCGCATTCGCGCGAGCGCCCGAGCACGACCGAGCGCTGCGAGACGGCGTGCTCGCTCCCGTTCAGCGTCAGCGTCACGACCTCGCGCTCGACGCCGAGCTCCGCCGCCGAGACGGCCTGCGTCTCGACCGGCGCGCGCGGCCTTGTAGATCATCGTCTGCGCCCGACTCGGCCGGCGCGGGCGGCGGCGGCGGCGCGGCCTTGGCGGCCGCGCCCTCGCGGCTCGACCGTACGCGTCGCGATGCCGAACTCGCCGATCGCGAGGTCGTCGTCCGTCTGCATCACGACGCGCGGCGGCGTGATCGTGACGTAGTTCTCGCGGCGCGCGTGCTCGGTCAGGTACTCCTGCAGCTCGCCGATCAGCGAGCCCTCGTAGCTGGAGAACTGCTCGCGGTCGGCGGTCGAGAGGTAGATCGAGTACTCGTTCGGGACGTAGACACGGGAGACGGAGACGGCCCGGTGCTCGTCCATCTCCTTCGCCAGCTTCCGCGCCAGCTCGACCGGCTGGACGTGGGTGCTGAAGGCGCGGCCGAAGACCCCTTCGAACAGCCCTTCGATCTTGGCCTCGATGCTCTTGAGCACGCTCATGGGCGGGTCATTCCCAGGCCGACGAGTCTAACGCTCGCGGGCGAGGCCGAGCCCGCCGCACCGTGAGGCAGAGGAGCCAGACGCCCGCGACGACCGGCAGGGCTGCCGCCGTCGGGAGCGCCCAGGAGCAGGACCGCGAGCAGTCCCGCGCCGAGCGCGGCGAGCCCCCACGGGCCGTCGGCGCGCAGCCTCGGCAGCGCCGCGGCGGCCGCTGCGAGGCCGAGCGAGGCGACGACCAGCTCCGGCCGTTCGACGAGCGTCTGCCAGAGCGCCTGCGACGATCGCGCCGGGGCTCTCGGTCGCGGCGAGTCCGAGGTCGCCCACGTCGTCGGCGCCGAGCGGCAGCGGGGCGTCGCGCAGGCCCGCGACGAGTGCCGCCGCCGGTAGGGCGAGCGCCGGCGTGGAGCGCGCGGCGCCAGGTTCCCCGGGCCGGCTGCGCGGCCAGCGGGACGAGGCCGAGCAGCCCGAGCGGCGCCAGCAGCGGGCCGGCGGCGAACGCCAGTCCCGCCCTGGCGTCCCGCCAGCCGGCGACGAGCAGCAGCAGCGCGACGGCGGCCCAGGCGTACGCGGCGCCGAGCGCGAGGTTGCCGAGCGGGAGGACGGGCGCGAAGAGGGCGAGTGCGAGCCCGAGGCGCGGCGCGACGAGGGCGGTCGCGCCGGCCGCCAGGCCGAGCCCGACGACGAGGCCCGGCGGGTAGAAGGGCAGGATCGCGGCGCCGCCGACCGCGGTCAGCGCCGCGAGCGCCGCGCCGGCGAGCGCGCTCGGGCCGAAGCTCGCGCACGGCGGTCGCGATGTTCGTGTCGCGCGGCGGCCGCCCTCGCGTCTTCCGCCGGCGGTCGGCGAGCGTCTCCCGCAGCTCGGCGGCGAGCTTCGCCGCGCTCGGCCGCTTCGCCGGGTCGAGGTGGAGCGCGTGGTCGACGGCGTGCGACCAGTCGGTCGGGCAGGTCGGGGCGGACCTGGTCGGAGCGGCGGCGCGCCGGCCTGGATCGCGGCGCGTCATCTGGCCGATCGGGACGCCCCAGAACGGATGGCCGGATGCGAGCGCCTCCCAGAGCAGCACGCCGACGCCCCAGACGTCGCTCGCCGGGCGTCGCCTCGCGCGCCGTCGAGCCGCTCCGGCGAGATGTAGGCCAGCGTGCCCGGCACGTCGCCGACGGCGGTGAGCGTGTCCGCCGCG
The DNA here is from genome assembly GCA_963808915.1 of uncultured Gaiellaceae bacterium. Classification (GTDB taxonomy): domain Bacteria; phylum Actinomycetota; class Thermoleophilia; order Gaiellales; family Gaiellaceae; genus CAVTBT01. The sequence goes on from CAWEHJ010000004.1 coordinate 932,469, forward strand.
TCGAACTGCGCCAGGCCGAAGTCGAGCAGGCGCACCGAGATCCGGTCGTCGTCGGCGAGGAGGACGTTCGACGGCTTCACGTCGCGATGGACGATCCCGCGCGCGTGGGCGTGCGCCAGCCCGTCGAGGATCTGCGCCGCCGCCTCGACGGCGTCCCGGTCGCGGAGCCGCCCGGCGCGCAGCGCCTCGCGGAACGTGCAGCCGGCGACGTACTCGTAGGCGATATAGACGTGGCCGACGTCGCCGCCGAAGTCGTAGGCGCGCAGGCAGCGCTCGTGGCGGAGCCGTGCCGCCGCCTCGGCCTCGCGCTCCGCCCGCGCAGCCGCCTTGCCCTCGCGCGGCACGATCTTCAGCGCCACCTCGAGGCCCGTCCGCTCGTCCCGGGCGAGCCACACGGAGCCCGAGGCGCCGCTGCCGAGCGGCTTCAGCGGCCGGTAGCGGTCGAGGACGAGCTGCCGTTGCGGCAGGGCGAATGCTGGCGAGGACACCGCTGGATCCTTCGCCGGAGGGCGGACGGAGTCCTTTCCCGGCCGGTCGGGTCGCTAGAGTGCGGGACTTCCGAAGGGCGGAGATCGCCGTGAGCACGCGCGACGACGACATCGATTTCGACTTCTTCGACGACCGGGACCCAGGAGGCGCCTCCCAGGGACCGGGGGCCTCGCCGACCCGCCAAGTCGGACGGGGACGGCCCGGGCGGCCCGCGCCGGCCGCCTTTCGTGCGCCGACGGGCTTCACGCCCTGCTGCGCCTCGTCGGGCTCGTCGCCTTCGCGATCCTCGTCGTCGTCCTCCTGGTCTTCTGGGCGCAGAGCTGCCCGAGCGACCAGAAGCGGGACAGCTATCGCGACTACATGGCGGAGGTGGACAAGATCGGCGCAGGCGTCGGAGGCCAACGGCCGCGACCTCGCCGAGCTGCTGACGACACCCGGGCTCAAGCAGGCCGACCTCGACGACCGCCTCGCCGGCCTCGTCCAGACCGAGCAGCTCAACCTCGACCGCGCGACGGCGCTCGACCCGCCCGGCCCGCTTCGTCCCCCGCACGAGCACTTGCTGCAGTCGCTCGAGTACCGCGTCGCCGGCCTGCGCGGCCTGGCGGACGTCTTCGACCAGACGAAGGGCTCGAAGGACGCGACGCAGGCGGGCGCGCTGCTCGCCGACCAGGCCGAGCGTCTGCTGGCGAGCGACGTCGTCTGGGCCGACAGCTTCCGCGCCCCCGCGCTCCAGGTGCTGAAGGACGAGGACATCAGCGGCGTCGAGGTGCCCGAGTCGACGTTCGTCCAGACGGCCGACCTGGCGAGTCAGCGCTCGATGACCCCGATCTGGCAGCGCATCCACGGCGCGTCGACCGGCGGCACGCCGACGGGCGTGCACGGCAACGGCATCGCCGGCGTCAAGGTGCTGCCCGCCGACAAGCAGCTCGTCGCCGGGCAGGAGACCGACGATCCAGGCGTCGACCAACCTGCAGTTCGAGGTCTCGGTGACGAACAGCGGCCAGTCGCTCGAGTCGGGCGTCGAGGTGCAGCTGACGATCCCGAAGCAGCCGAAGTCGATCGTGAAGACCGCGACGATCGAGCTGATCGACGCCGGCGAGACGAAGACCGTCACGTTCAGCAGCTTCCCGACGCTCCCGTTCGGCGAGAAGGTCAGCCTGCGGGTGGACGTGAAGCCGGTGCCGGGCGAGACGAACACCGCGAACAACACGGTCGAGTTCCCGGTCTTCTTCTCGATCTAGTGTCCTGTCGAGCTGGGTGTCGCGATCGCCGCAGCGGCGCTCGCCGCGGGCGCCCTCGGCGGGGTGTGTGGCTCGCGCTGTCGGGTGCGGCGCGCTGCGCGCCGCCCAGCAGACGCTGCTCGGCGGCGGCCGGCGCGACCTCGTCGAGTTCGCCGTCTCGCTGCAGGGCCGGGTCGACGACCTCCACCGTGCGGTCGACGAGGTCGCCGCCGGCCTCTCCCGCGTCGACCGCCGCGTCGACGGCTCGGTGACGAACACCTCGGTCGTCCGCTACGACGCCTACGAGGAGGCGAGCGGCGCCCAGTCGGCCAGCTTCGCCTTCCTCGACGCCACGCGCACGGGCACGATCGTGACTGCGATCCAGGGTCGCGACTACGCGCGGGTCTACGTCAAGGAGCTCGAGCGCGGCGCCTGCTCGGTCGCCCTCTCGCCCGAGGAGCAGGAAGCCGTCGAACGCGCCATGGCCCGCTAGCCGCACCGGCCGCGTGCGGCTGGACGACGGAGGAAAGAAATCCCGGTTGCAAGCGCGCCTCGCTGGTAGCGTTCCGGGTCGGTGCAGCAGGTTCTCGTCCTGAATGCGAGCTACGAGCCGCTCAACGTGTGTTCCGTGCGGCGTGCTCACGTGCTGGTCTGGAAAGGGAAGGCAGAGGTGGTCGAAGAGCTCGACCGACCACTCCGCGCGGCCAGCACGACCTTCAGCTGGCCGCATGTGATCCGCCTCGTCACCTACGTTCGCGTTCCCCGGGCGATCCAGCGCCGGATCTCGCGGCGCGCGCTGTTCGCCCGTGACGGCTGGCGCTGCGTCTACTGCGGCTCGAGCGGCGGCCGCCTGACCCTCGACCACGTCGTGCCGCGCTCCCGCGGCGGCGAGTCGAGCTGGGAGAACGTCGTCACCGCCTGCGCGCCCTGCAACCTGCGCAAGGGCGACCGCTCGCTCGAGGAGACCGGTTTCATCCTCACGCGGCTGCCCAAGGCACCGGCGCCCGAGCTCTTCATCCAGCTCTCGACGCCGACGATCCCGACTCGCTGGATCCAGTACCTGCCGCACAGCCGCGCAGCGTGAGCTGGGCCTGCTCAGTCTGCGGGGAGGTGCACGAGGGTGTTCCGCTCGACTGGGCCTACGACCGGCCCTCGTACTGGGAGGGGCCGCGCGCCGACGGGGACGAGCTGACCGACGACCTCTGCATCTGGACGGACGACGGCGGCGACCGCTCCTTCTTCGTCCGCGGGGTGCTCCCGATCCCGGTCCGCGACACGGGCGAGGTGTTCGCGTACGGGGTCTGGTCGTCGCTGAGCGAGCGCTCGTACGAGCGGCTGCTCGAGCGCTGGGACGACGAGAGCCGCGAGCAGGAGCCTCCGTACTTCGGCTACCTCTCGAACAGCCTGCCCGGCTATCCCGAGACGCTCAACCTCCAGCTCGGCGTGATCTCGCGCTCGGTGGAGCTTCGCCCGAGCTTCGTCCTGCTCCCGGACCGGGCGCATCCGTTGATCGACGAGCAGTGGCAGGGAATCGACTCGGCGCGCGTCCGCGAGCTCGCCGAGCTGAACATGCACTAGCTCCGTTCCACCGGCAGCCCGCGCGACGACCAGTCGCTCCACGAGCCCGGGTAGAGCCGGGCGTCGTCGCGGCCCGCGAGGATCAGCTGCTGCAGCGGCACGCATGCTGTGACGCCCGAGCCGCAGTAGACGGCGAGCTCGGGCGCGTCGAGCACGCCCTCGGGCAGCGGCCGCTCGTAGAACGCGTTGAGCGCCCCCGGGATGCGCCCTGCGATCTTGTCGATCGGCTCGTGCTCGCCGCGCCAGCGCTCCGGCGCCCTGGCGTCGAGGACGACGAGCTCGGGATCGTCGAGGCGGGCGAGGAGCTCGTCCGCCTCGATCGTGTCGTCCTCGCGGAGATTCGGCTCGAAGCGGGCAGGCTCTGCCGTCTCCTCGCCGGTCGCGAGCGGGCCTGCGTAGCCGCGGACGTCGAACGTGCCGCAGGCGTCGTGGCCGTGGTGGCGGAGCAGCCACCAGAGCCGCTGCGCCCAGCCGGTGCCGTCGTCGTAGGCGAGCACGAACGTGTCGGCTCCGATGCCGGCCTGCGCGGCCGCTGCGGCGAATGCCTCCGGCCGCGGCAGCGGGTGGCGGCCGCCGCCGAGGTCGCCGGTCAGCTCCGACTCCGGGTCGAGGTGGACGGCTCCGGGCACGTGGCCGGCCAGGTACGTCTCCCGCGATCGGGTGTCGACGAGCCGGAGGGTCACAGCGAGCCGGTGCCGGCGACAGCGAGGGCGAGCACGCGCTCCTCCGGGAAGCGCTCGCGCAGTTCGGCGGCCGCGGCCGCGGCGTCGTCGGCCCAGACGAGCACCGAGGGGCCGGAGCCGGAGAGGGTCGCGCCGACCGCCCCCGCGGGCAGGCGGGCGCGCAGGTCGGCGAGGATCGGCGACGGGCGGTGCGGCTCGTGCAGGCGGTCGTCGAGAGCGGCACGCGAGCAGTGACGCGTCGCCGGACGCGAGCCCCGCGCCGAGCAGCGCCGCGTGGACGGCCGAGAAGACGGCGTCGTCCCGCGGGACGGGGTCCGGCAGCGTCGCGCGCGAGGCTCCGGTCGCCGTCCGCCGCTCGGGGATCACGAGTACGGGCTCGAACGGCAGCGACTCGGCGACCCGCCACGCGCGGGAGCCGTCCGTGAGCGTGACGCCGCCGAGGAGCGCCGCCGCCAGGTTGTCCGCGTGCCCCTCGAGCGGCGCGCCGAGCGCGAGCAGTGCCTCGGCCTCGCTCGCCGCCCCCGCCGCGGCCGAGAGGCCGAGTGCGATCGCTGCCGCCGAGGAGCCGAGGCCGCGCTCGAGCGGGATCCGGTTCGTGAAGCGGAAGCGCTTGCCCGCGGGGTCGGCCACGAGCGCGTAGGCGCGGACGGCCAGGTTCGTCGCGTCCGCGGGGAGCTCGTCGGCGCCCTCGCCCTCGAGCTCGACGCCCTCGCCGTCGCTGACCTCGAGCTCGTTCCAGAGGTCGAGCGCGACGGCAGCGCAGTCGAAGCCCGGCCCGAGGTTGGCGCTCGTCGCGGGCGCGCGGACGATCATCCGGCCGCCCGGGCGATCGCGTCGGCGTCGGCGTCGACCTCCACGGGCGGCGGGGCGTGCGCCGCCGCCGTCGCCGGATCCTTCAGCCCGTGGCCGGTGATCGTGACGACGACCCTGCCCTCGCTCACCGCCCCGCGCCGCAGCGCGGCGAGCCCGGCCGCCGACGACGGCTCGCAGAAGAGCCCCTCGAGCGCCGCCAGCTCGCGCCAGGCGTCGAGGATCTCCTCGTCCGAGACCGACACGATCTCCGCGCCGCTCGTCGCCACCGCATCGGCATGCGCGGGCTCCGCGATCCGGATCGCCGACGCGACGGTGTCGGGGCGGCGCTCAGCCTCCGCCGAGACGAGCCGCGCCGAGACCCCCAGCTCGCGGAGCGCCTGCGCGTACGAGCTCGTGTTGCCGCCGCCGCCGTACGGGATGCAGAACGCGTCGGGAACGCCGTCCAGCTCCTCGACGATCTCGAAGACCGCCGTCTTCTGTCCCTCGCGGCGGTACGGGTTGAGCGAGTTGACGAGGGCGTGCGTGCCGCGGTCCGCGAGCTCCCGCGCGGCAGCGAGGGCCTCGTCGAACGAGCCGCGCACCTCGAGCAGGGTCGCGCCGAGCATCCGTGTCTGCGCCAGCTTGCCGGCGGCGACCGCACCCTTCGGCTGCAGCACGAGCACCGGCAGGCCGGCTCGCGCGCCGTAGGCGGCCGCAGAGGCGGCGGTGTTGCCCGTCGACGCGCAGACGATCGCCTGCGCCCCCTCCTCGAGCGCCTTCGAGACGGCGACCGTCATGCCGCGGTCCTTGTAGCTCCCGGTCGGGTTCGACGCCTCCCACTTGAGCAGCACCTCGATTCCGAGCCGCTCGGAGAGCCGGGGTGCCGCGAGGAGCGGCGTCGAGCCCTCGCCGAGCGAGACGACGGGCGTCGCGGCCGACACGGGCAGCCGGTCGCGGAAGCGCTCGAGCAGCGGGACCGTCACGCCCAGCCGAGCCCCTCGACGCCGCGGTCGGAGATCACGCGCAACGCCGCCGGGCGGCCGCGGGTCTCGGGGAGCGCGCCCAGCTCGTCGAGCGCCGCCTCGAGCTCGCCCGCGGGCGCCTCGTGGGTGACGACGTGGAGCGTCGCGCCGCTCTCGGTCTGCTGCTGCACGAGCCGCGCCACCGAGATGCCGTGCTCCGCCAGCACGCCTGCGACCCGGGCGAGCACGCCGGGCCGGTCGTCGACCTCGGCCTGGAGGTAGAAGGGCGAACGCAGCTCCCCGGCAGGGAGGCGCTCGAGCTGCCGCCAGCACGCGTCGTTCTGGAGGAAGCCGGTGCCGGTGGTGCCGACGACGCTGACCATGTCCGCGACGACCGCGGAGGCGGTCTCGGTCCCGCCCGCACCGGGCCCTTCGAGCGTGATCTCGCGGATCGCGTCGCCCTGCAGCATCACGGCGTTGAAGGCCCCGTCGACCGAAGCGAGCGGATGCCGCCCGTCCACGAGCGCCGGCCCGACCCGGACGTCGTACCGACCGTCCACGAGCGTCGCGGCGCCGACGAGCTTGACCGACATCTCGAGCGCGCGTGCGGCGCCGACCTGCGCGGGAGTGACGCCCTCGATCCCGGTCACGGCGACCTCGTCCGGTGTCACGCGCGAGCCGAAGGCGACCGTGGCCAGGATCGCCATCTTCGCGGCAGCGTCGGCGCCCGAGACGTCGTCGGTCGGGTCGGCCTCCGCGTACCCGAGCCGCTGCGCCTCGGCCAGAGCATCGGCGTAGGTCCTCCCCTCCGCCATCGCGCCGAGGACGAAGTTCGTCGTCCCGTTCACGATCCCGAGCACCCGGTGGACGTTCGAGACCACGAGCGCCTCGCGCAGCACCTTGATCACCGGGATCGCCGCACAGACCGAAGCCTCGAAGCGAAGCTGGACGCCTGCGGCCGAGGCGGCCTCGAACAGCTCCGCGCCGCGCCGGGCGACGAGCTGCTTGTTCGCGGTGACGACGTGCCGGCCGGCGCGGAGGAGCTCGAGCACGTGCTCGCCCGCCGGCTCGAGGCCGCCCATCACCTCCGCCACGACGACGGCGTCGCTCGCGCGGATGTCGGCGAAGTCGCCGGTCAGCACGTCCGGGTCGGGCGCGAAGCCGCGTTCCCGGGCGGTGTCGCGCACGAGCGCCCGAGTGATACGGAGCCGGTGGCCGGTCGCGCGTTCGATGTCGTCCCCGGACTCGACGAGCAGGCGGTGGACGGCCGCGCCGACCGTCCCGTAGCCGAGCAGCGCGACGGGCACGTCCACGGAGGCCATGCGCTCACCCTCGCATATCGCGGTGACGTCGCAGCGCTCGGCGGCGTATGGGAGACGACACCCATCCTCGGAGGACGATCCATGAGACGAATCGCCATCGCAGCAGCCGCCCTTGCCTCGCTCGCCGTGCTCGTCGGCACGCTCCGCACGGGCGACGCCGCCGCCGTCGAGCCCGACAGCCCGGGCGGGATCACCGTGCAGGGGAGCGCCTCGGCCTCCGCCGCACCGGCGAAGGCGTCGCTCTCGCTCGGCGTCGAGACCCGCGCCGAGACCGCCAAGGGCGCGCTGGCTGCCAACGCCGCCGCGATGCGCAAGGTGCTCGCCGCGGTCAAGGGCGCCGGGGGCGAGGACGTGCACACGCAGTCGGTCTGGGTCTCGAGCTTCTACGGCCAGAACGGCCCGGAGGGCTTCACCGCGACGAACACGGTCACCGCCTCGGTCGCGATCGGCAAGGCCGGGTCCGTGATCGACGCGGCGGTGGACGCGGGCGCGAACCAGATCTCTGGCCCGTCGATGTCCGCAGCCGACGAGCGCGCCCTCTACCGCCAGGCGCTGAAGGCGGCGGTCGACGACGCGCGCGCGAGCGCGAAGGTGCTCGCCGAGGCCGCGGGCGTCTCGCTCGGACGCGTCACCGCGCTCGTCGAGGGCGGCGGCGCGCCGTCACCGATCATGTTCGAGGCCGCTGCCAAGGCAGCGGACACCTCGACGCCGATCGAGCCAGGGCAGCGCGAGGTGACCGCCACGGTCAGCGTCACCTTCGCCATCTCCTGACCTCCACCCGATCGCGGGCGCGGCGCTCCCCGGCCGCGCCCGCGAACAGGACCGTCAGGACGAGAGGACCGGCGCCGCCTCGGGGACCTCGGGCGGGCGCGTCGCCGACTGGCCGAAGTGCGGCAGGTGCGCCTCCGTGCCGTAGCCGCCGGGAACCGGGATGTAGAACTCGGGGTAGCCCCACATGCCGTGCTCGGACACGTCCAGACCGGCCGCCTCGACCTCGGGCTCGGCCCTGATCCCGACAGTTGTCTTCATCGTCCAGAGGACGGCGAAGCTGGCGGTGAAGGTGAAGCTGCCGACCGCGAGGAGGCCGAGCACCTGCACGCCGAGCTGGCGGAACGAGCCGGTGTAGAGCAGCCCGCCGCTGCCGGTCGCCAGCTTCTCGGCGAGTGCGGGGGAGGCGACGAAGCCGAGCGCGAGCGTGCCCCAGACGCCGGCCATGCCGTGCGCGGCGACCGCGCCGATCGGGTCGTCGATCCCGATCCGCTCCACGAGCAGCACGCCGAGGACGACGATCACGCCCGCGCCGAAGCCGATCGCGAGCGCGGCCCACGGCTCGACGAACGCGCAGGCGGCGGTGACCGCGACGAGCGCAGCGATCGCGCCGTTCAGCATCATCGAGAGGTCGGGCTTCTTGATCACGAGCCACGCCGTGACGACTGCGCCGAGCACACCGGCCGCCGCGGCGATGTTCGTGTTCAACGCGATGTAGGCGAAGAAGCCGACGCCGCCGAAGTCGACGCTCAGCGTCGAGCCGGCGTTGAAGCCGAACCAGCCGAACCAGAGGATCAGCACGCCGAGCGTCGTGTACGCCATGTTGTGCCCCGGGATCGCGTGTGGCTTCCCGTCGGCCGCGAACTTGCCCACCCGAGGCCCGAGGAGAAGCGCGCCGGCGAGTCCCGCGAGCGCGCCCTGGTAGTGGACGACCGTGGAGCCGGCGAAATCCTGCATCCCGAGCGCGAAGAGCCAGCCGTCCGGGCTCCAGATCCAGTGCGAGACGACGGAGTAGATCAGCGTGAAGGCGATGCCGAAGGCGAAGTAGACCCAGAGCTTCGTCCGCTCGGCCATCGCGCCCCAGACGATCGCGAGCGAGACGCCGGCGAAGACGACCTCGAACAGGTAGCCGGCCGCGCCGGGGATCGACGAGAACCAGGAGAAGGGCTCGGCGCCGACCGAGACGAGGTCGTCGACCGAGGGGGCGAAGCCCGAGCCGCCGACGAGGCCGTTGCCGCCGTCGCCGAAGGCGACCCCGAAGCCGACCAGGTAGTAGACGATCGAAGCGAGGGCGAAGATGAGCACGTTCTTGGCGGCGATGTGGCCGACGTTCTTCATCCGCGTCAGCCCCGCCTCGAGGAACGCGAAGCCCGCCTGCATGAACATCACCAGCACGGCGGCGATCACGACCCAGACCGTGCTCGTCGCGACCGCGAGCTCCCTGGTCGTCATCCGACCTCCACCTCCGCGAGCGGCCGCCCGGTGCGGTTGTGCATCGCCCGCTCGGCCGGCGTCGTCCAGACGACCCCGTCGCCGGAGACGTGGCCCGTGCGGGCCGCGTCCATGATCGCCTCGACCACCGCGTCTGCCCGCTCGTCCTCGACGAGGAAGATCAGGTACGCCTTCGGCAGGAAGCGCGACTCGAAGACGCGGCCGCGGTACTCGTGCGTGATCCCGCGCTGCCGCCCGTGCCCCACTGCCTCGAGCACGGTCACGCCGACGTGGCCGGCCGACTCCTCGACCGCGTCCATCACCGTCTCCACGCGGTCGCGCACGACGACCGCCTCGACCTTGGTCATGTGATCTCCTCGGTTCGTCGTTCCAGGAGCACGACGTCGCGCCAGGCGCCGTCGAGCCGGCCGATCCGCTCCCGCAGGCCGACCGTGCGGAAGCCACAGGCGTGGTGCAGGGCGAGGCTGGCGCGGTTCTCGGGGAAGATCCCGGCCTGGAGCGTCCAGATGCCCGCGCGTTCCGAGCCTGCCACGAGCTCCTCGAGCAGACCGCGGCCGATCCCTCGCCCGCGCGCCTGCTCGGCGACATAGACGGACTCCTCGGCGACGCCCTCGTAGACGCAACGCGACGAGACCGGCGCGAGCGCGGCGAACCCGACGACCTCGCCGTGCTCCTCGGCCACGAGCCGATGCCCGGCGAGGTGCGCCGCGTCCCATTCCTCCCAGCCGGGCGCCGCGGTCTCGAAGGTGGCAAGGCGCGTGGCGATGCCTTCCTCGTAGACCGCGGCGACCGTCGGCCAGTCCTCGCGCTGGAGCGCTCGGATCACGCGTCGTAATAGAGCTGGAACTCGGCCGGGTGCGGCCTGAGCCGGACGACGTCCGCCTCGTCGCGCTTCCAGGCGATCCACGTCTCGATCAGCTCGGGCGTGAAGACCCCGCCCTCGAGCAGGAACGCGTGGTCGGCCTCGAGCGCGTCGACCGCGTCCGAGAGCGAGCCGGGCACCTGCGGCACCGCGCCGTCCGCCTCTTCGAACAGGTCGTAGTCCGACGGCGCGCCCGCGTCGAGCCCGCGCTTGATCCCGTCCAGCCCGGCCATCAGCATCGCGGCGAAGGCGAGGTACGGGTTCGCGGCCGCGTCCGGGCAGCGGAACTCGATCCGCTTCGCCTTCGGCGAGTCCGAGTACATCGGGATCCGGATGCAGGCGGAGCGGTTGCGCTGCGAGTAGACGAGGTTGACCGGCGCCTCGTAGCCGGGCACGAGCCGCCGGTACGAGTTCGTCGTCGGCGCGCAGAACGCGAGCAGCGCCGGCGCGTGCGCGAGCAGACCGCCGACGTAGGCTCGAGCGAGCTGGGAGAGGCCGGCGTAGCCGGACTTGTCCGCCATCAGCGGCGTGCCCTCGCGCCAGAGCGACTGGTGCGTGTGCATGCCCGACCCGTTGTCGCCGAAGATCGGCTTCGGCATGAAGGTGACCGTCTTGCCGGCCGCGCGGGCGACGTTCTTGACCACGTACTTGTAGGTCATGACCTGATCGGCCATGCGGGTCAGCGTCTCGTAGCGCAGGTCGATCTCGCACTGGCCGCCCGAGGCGACCTCGTGGTGGTGGAACTCGCACGCGATCCCGAGCCGCTCGAGCGTCAGCACCATCTGCGTGCGCAGGTCGTGCAGCTGGTCGTGCGGCGCCGGCGGGAAGTAGCCCTCCTTCGGGCGGGACGTGTAGCCGAGGCCCGGCCTGCCCGAGTTCCAGTAGCCCTCGGCCGAGTCGACCGCGTAGTGCGACGCATTGGGGCCGAGGTCGTAGCTGACCTCGTCGAAGACGAAGAACTCGCACTCGGGGCCGAAGTAGGCCGTGTCGGCGATGCCGCTCTCGCGCAGGTGCTCCTCGGCGCGCCGCGCGACTCGGCGCGGGTCCTTGCCGTACGGCTCGCGGGTGACCGGGTCGAGGATCTCGCAGATCAGCGAGAGCGTCGGCGCCTCGGTGGCGGGGTCGAGGATCGCGGTGTCGGCCTGCGGCATCAGCAGCATGTCGGACTCGGCGATCCCCTGCCAGCCGCGGATCGAGGAGCCGTCGAAGCCGAGCCCGTCCGAGAACGCGTGCTCGTCGAGCGCCCTGAGCGGCAGCGTCATGTGCTGCCAGGTCCCGAGCAGGTCGCAGAACTTCAGGTCGACCATCGCGACCTGCGCATCGCGCGCCCACTCCAGTGCCTCGCCCGCGTCGGGCAGCGTCTCGGCGCCGTTCCGCAGGTAGTGCCTCGTCTCCAGCTCGGACATCCATGCCTCCTCTCGACCACGAAAAAGGGCCCCGCGACTCCGGAGAGTCGCGAGGCCCCATTGCCTCGGTCGCCCGCCTGCGCCGGCGGACAACCTGCGCCGAGGCTAGCGCCCGGGCGGACGGACGTCAAGCTTCAGCCGGTGCCTTCGACCGAGCGCGAGAAGATGGTCACCGGCGAGCTGTACCGCGCGGATGACCCCGAGCTCGTCGAGGGCCGGACGCGCGCCCGGCGGCTCACGGGACGGCTCGCCGCGAGCGACCCCGGCGACGAGCCCGGCCGCTTCGCCGCTGCTCGCCGAGCTCTTCGAGGCCGTCGGCGAGGGGACCGTCGTCGAGCCGCCGTTCCACTGCGACTACGGCTGGAACACGAGGCTCGGCGAGCGCGTCTACGTGAACGCCCACTGCTCGTTCCTGGACTGTGCTCGGATCGAGGTCGGCGCGCTGACGATGCTTGGCCCGGCGGTGCAGCTCTGCGCCGCCACGCATCCGGTCGACCCCACCGAGCGCGAGGCGGGGCTCGAGTGCGCGGCGCCGATCGTGCTCGGGCGCAACGTCTGGCTCGGCGCCGGCGTGGTCGTCGGGCCGGGGGTGACGATCGGCGACGGCTCGGTGATCGGCGCCGGGAGCGTCGTGCTCCGTGACGTGCCGGCCGGGGTCCTGGCGGCCGGGGTGCCGTGCCGCGTCCTGCGCGAGCTCTGATCCCACCGACTTGAAATCGGCGCCGGGCGGTTGCTACGGTGGCCGCACGATGCTCGCCCACGTCTAGGACACCCGTTGCCGTGGCCCGCCTGGCGGGGCCTCTTCTTTGCACGTCCTGGTACGCTCGAACGATTTCGAAGGAGCATCGTATGAGTGAGGTGGTCGAGTTGTCCCGAGCCGCGCCCGCCGTCGAGGTGCGCGAGCTGCGGAAGGAGTTCCGCCGCAAGATCCGCACGAGCGGTGGCGGCCGCTTCACGCACAGGCACAAGCACAAGCGCATGCCCGCGGTCAAGAACGTCACCTTCACGATCGAGCGCGGTGAATGCGTTGCGATCCTGGGCCAGAACGGCTCGGGCAAGTCGACGCTGGTCCGGCTGCTGTCGACGCTGCTGCTGCACGACGGCGGCACGGCGAAGGTGTTCGGGCACGACGTCTTCACCGACCAGCGCGCGGTGCAGAAGCTCGTCAACCGTGTCTCGGTCGAGGCCTCGTTCTTCAAGAAGATGTCGGCGGCCGAGAACCTCGGCTACGCCGCCCGCTTCTACGGCATGACCGCGAGGCAGACGCGCGTCGAGATCCCGCGGATCCTCGAGCGCGTCGGCTTCCCGCCCGACCGGCGCGGCGAGCCGATGGAGAACCTGAGCCGCGGCATGCAGCAGAAGGTGGCGCTCGCCCGGGCGCTGCTCACCTCGCCGGTGCTGCTCCTGCTCGACGAGCCGACGACCGGTCTCGACCCGCGCTCGAAGCTCGAGGTGCAGGAGTTCGTCCGCGAGGTGCGGCTCCAGCACGACGCCACGATCCTGCTCTGCACGCACGACCTCGCCGAGGCCGAGGCGCTCGCGGACCGGATCGGGATCCTCGACCGCGGCGAGCTGCTCGTGCTCGCGCCCGCGGACGAGCTCAAGCGCCGCTACGGCGCCGCCACGCTCGAGGAGGCGTTCATGGCCGCCACCGGCCGGACGTTCGAGGACGAGGCGGCCGAGGACGACGAGGAACGGGAGGTGTTCGCCTGATGCGCGCCATGGCACTGAGCCTGCGGCACGAGCTGATCGGGCTCGGCGGCGTCGTCGAGCGCAACGTCTATCTGACCAGGCGCTACATCTGGTGGGACCTCGCGTTCTTCGTCTGGACGGTCGCGAACACGCTCACGATCGTCTTCATCGCGAAAGGGATCGAGGCTACCGGCGGCTCGATCGACGTCGACAAGACCACCACCCAGCTCCTGATCGGCGCGGTCGTCTGGGCGTACCTCGGGATCATCTTCGAGTTCATCACCGAGACGGTGGCGTGGGAGCGCTGGGAGGGGACGATCGAGTACACCTTCATGGCGCCGCTCTCGCGGGCGATGCACCTCGGGGGCTCGGGCGTCTTCGCCGTCCTCTACGGGCTCGTGCGGGCGATCATGCTCTTCGTCGTCGTCGCGTTCTTCTTCGGGCTCGCGATGCCGGACGCGAACTTCTTCGCCGCGCTCGTGATCCTGCTGATCGCGTCGGTGAGCTTCTTCGGGATCGGGATGATGACCGCGGTTCTGCCGCTGATCTCGCCGGAGAAGGGCGCGCAGCTCGGCTTCGTCGCCCAGGGCATGCTCCTCGTCGTCTCGGGCGTCTACTACCCGGTCAGCGTGCTGCCGACCTGGATGGAGTGGATCTCGAAGATCTCGCCGGCGACCTACGCGCTCCGGGGCATCCGCGCCTCGATCCTGGAGGGGGAGGGGCTCGCGTGGGAGAACGTGTGGCCGCTGATCGTGATCGGCGTGATCTCGATCCCGCTCGGGCTCTGGGTCTTCCGCCGCGGCGAGATCCACGCGAAGAAGCACGGGAAGCTGAAGCGGTCGGGATGATCAGCCTTCGCAGAGCCGAGAGCGATGCCGACCTCGAGGCGTGGCGCACCGTCCGCGCCGCCGTGCTCCCGAACGAGCGGGCGGCCTCAGTGGAGGAGATGCGGCGCATGGACACCGGGGAAACCGTCCGGCTGCTCGCCGAGCTCGACGGCGAGCTCGCCGGCTCTGGCATCGCCGCGCGCTCCGACCTGGCCGGCGCCGGGTTCGTGGCGCCGCGGGTGATCCCCGGGCTGCGGCGGCGCGGCGTCGGCACCGCGCTCGTGCGCGAGTTGATCGGCCACGTCGAGTCGCTCGGCTTCGGGCAGGTGAACGCCAAGGCTGACGATCCCGGCTCGCTCGCGTTCGCCGAGCGCCTCGGCTTCCGTGAGGTCAACCGCGAGGTCGAGCAGGTGCGTGTCGTGCTCGAGCACGAGCCGGTGCCGCGCCTCCCCGACGGGGTCGAGATCGTCTCGGTCGCGGAGCGGCCAGACCTCTGGACCGCGGCCTACGACACCGTCGGGTCGCAGGCTTTCGCCGACATGGCGTTCGATCGTCCCGTCGTGGTTTCGCACGAGCTGTGGGAGAGCACCTGGCTGACCGAGCCCGCAGCCACGTTCGTCGCGGTCGCCGACGGCGAGCCGATCGGCTGCGCCGGCCTCCACCTCGACCCCGACGTCCCGGAGCGCGCGGAGAACGCCTTGACCGCCGTCCGTCGCGACTGGCGCCACCGCGGGGTCGCGACGGCGCTCAAGGTGACGGCGCTCGGCTGGGCTGCCGAGCACGGCATCCGTGAGGTCTACACGTGGACGCAGCGTGGCAACGACGGTATGCGGAGCCTGAACGAGCGGCTCGGCTACGCCGCCCGGGCGGAGAGCATCTCGCTTCGCGCCCAGCTGCCGCTCGCGGGCTAGCGACTAGCCCGCGCTGCTGCTAGCGTCGCGCGCGCAGTGCCAGTCTCCGGTTGATAGCAGGCAGGGCCGGATCCGCGACTCGCGCGGATCCCGGGCGCCCGCCTGCTCTGGTTCACGCCCTCGCTGTCCTGACGACTGGAGCCTCTGCGCATGTCTCGTCTCTCCGCTGGGACGGTCTGGTACCTGTACGAGACCGTCGCCACGTTCGCCTCGTCGCTGGCCTTCACGGTCGCGGCCGTCTACTTCGTCACCGAGCTCCACCTGAGCCCCCTGCAGCTCGTGCTCACCGGCACGGCGATGGAGCTCGCCGTCTTCGTCTTCGAGGTGCCGACGGGGATCGTCGCCGACGTCTACAGCCGCCGGCTCTCGATCGTCGTCGGCACCGCGATCATGGGCATCTCGTTCGTGCTCATCGCGGGCGCCGGGTCGGCGCCCGCCGTGCTCGTCGCGTACGCGGTCTGGGGCTTCGGCTACACGTTCACGAGCGGGGCCATGGACGCCTGGCTCGCCGACGAGGTGGGCGAAGCGAAGCTGTCGCACGTCTACCTGCGCGGGGCCCAGATCTCACGCGTCGCCGGCCTGGCTGGCATCGGTGCCAGTGTCGGCCTCGCGCTGATCGACCTCCGGCTGCCGATCCTCGTCGGCGGCGTGCTCACGATCGGCGAGGCGGTGCTGTACGCGCTCGTGATGCCGGAGACCGGGTTCAAGCCGTTGCCGCGAGGCGAGCGGAGCTCCTTCGGGCAGATGGCTCACACCGGGCGTGAAGGCGTTCGACTCGTCCGCGCCCGGCCGACGCTGCTAGCTGTGCTCGGGATCGCGGCCTTCGCCGGGATGTGGAGCGAGGGGTTCGACCGACTCTGGCAGGCCCATTTCCTCGAGATCGGCCTGCCGGGGATCGGTGGGCTCGACCCGATCGTCTGGTTCGGGATCTTCGGCGCCGGCACCACTCTGCTCGCGATCGCGGTCGCGCATCCGATCGGCCGGCGGCTGAAGGAGGGCGATCGTGAGTCGATGGTCCGGATGGTCCTTCGGCTCGACGCGATCCTGCTCGTCAGCGCGGTTGCGTTCGGGCTCGCGGGCGTGTTCTGGGTGGCGGTCGTCGCCTACTTCGCGACACAGCTCCTCCGGAACGTCGCTGCGCCGATCTTCGCGGCCTGGCTCAACCGCAGTGTCGAGAATTCGAGCATCCGCGCGACGGTGCTCTCGATCACGAATCAGGCCGACGCGATCGGGCAGTGGACGGGCGGGCCGGCGATCGGCGTCGTCGGCAACGTCTTCTCGATCCGGGCCGCGCTCGTCACCGGCGGGCTCTGCATGGCGCCGGCTCTGGCCCTCTTCCGGACTGCGATTCGCCGGCAGCGCGCCGAGGGCGAGGAGGTGATTCCCGCGCCCGCGGAGGCGTAGGTCAGGAGCGCGGGTCGGTGGAGATCGCGATCTCCTCCGGTCCGCCCGGGAGCTTGCGCACGACGTCGTAGCGGCCCTCGCGCGCGACGATCGTCTCGACGCCCTCGAACTCGTGGCCTGGGACGATCGCGAAGTGCGCCGGGTCGGCGCGCACCTCCTCGTACTCCGACAGCGTCATCCGGATCCGGTCGACGCAGGACGCGTCGCCGCATTCGCAGACGAACTCGGCCTGTCCCGAGTCGGCCTCGAAGGTCTCCTGCGTCTCGCGGACGCGCTCGTTGACCTCGCGAAAGATGACCTCGTTCTCACCGATGCGGCGCTGGCGCTCGTCCATCCCGACTCGTCCTCCCTCGCCGGTGCCGACGGCAAACGGCGTGTATCATCGGCCCGTCACGACGGCGACGATGCCTCGGGAGCCTCTTTTCGGCGACCCGGGGCTTTCGTGTTTTCAGGGAGGAAATCGGCATGGCACAGGTGGAGAGCAGGAACCGCGCGACCTCGGATCCCGAGGCGCGGCGGACGGTGCTGGAGCGGATGGAGCGCGAGAAGGTCGAGTACGTGCTCCTGTGGTTCACGGATCTCGAGGGGCATCTGAAGAGCTTCGCGGTCACCCCCGCGGAGATCGGCGGCGCGCTCGACGACGGGATGGGCTTCGACGGCTCGTCGATCACCGGCTTCAACGCGATCGAGGAGTCGGACATGGTCGCGATCCCCGACCCGACCACCTTCCAGCTGATGCCGAACGGCGGCTCGAAGGTCGGTCGCATGATCTGCGACGTCGTCACGCCCGACGGCGAGCCGTACGAGGGCGACCCCCGCTTCGTCCTGCGCCGCGCGCTCGCGCGGATGCAGGACATGGGCTTCGACACCTTCAACGTCGGCCCCGAGCTCGAGTACTTCCTCTTCAAGGACAACGGCGGCACCGAGACCCTCGACGAGGGCGGCTACTTCGCCATGACCGCGATGGACGCGGCCACCGAGCTGCGCAACGACACGATCAAGGCGCTCGAGTCGGTCGGGATCCCGATCGAGTACCACCACCACGAGGTCGGCCCCTCGCAGCACGAGATCGACATGCGCTACGCGCCCGCGCTCGACATGGCCGACCACACGATCACGTACCGCCTGATCGTGAAGGAGATCGCGGCCAAGAACGGGGTCTACGCGACCTTCATGCCGAAGCCGCTCTTCGGCGAGAACGGCTCCGGGATGCACACCCACATGTCGCTCTTCACCGAGGGCCGGAACCAGTTCTTCGCCGAGGAGGACGAGCACCATCTCTCCGACGTCGGCAAGGCCTTCATCGCCGGGCAGCTCCGCCACGCCCGCGAGCTGTCGGCGATCTTCGCCCAGTGGGTCAACTCCTACAAGCGGCTCGTGCCGGGCTACGAGGCGCCGGTCTACGTCGCCTGGTCGCAGCGGAACCGCTCCGCGCTGATCCGGATCCCGCTCTACAAGCCGGGCTCCGAGCAGGCGACGCGGGCCGAGATCCGCTGCCCCGACCCCGCCTGCAACCCCTACCTCACGTTCGCCGCGCTGCTTCAGGCCGGGCTCGAGGGGATCGAGCACGGCTACGAGCTCCCCGCGCCGATGGAGACGAACCTCTACCACCTGACCGCGGAGCAGCGGCGCGAGCAGGGGATCGTCTCGCTGCCGGAGACGCTCGGCGAGGCGATCGACGAGCTCGCCGGCTCCGAGCTGATGCGGAAGGCGCTCGGCGAGCACATCTTCCCGCGCTACATCGAGATCAAGCGGCGCGAGTGGGACGAGTACCGAGTGCAGGTCTCGCAGTGGGAGATGGGCAAGTATCTCGCCGCGCTCTAGCGGGAGACAGTGCACACGTCGTAGACTGAGAGCGAGGCAACGCGCGACAAGGCGAGTCGCGCCTGTCTCGTCTGACGGCCGACTGCGGGCTCCAGATTTTTGCTGGGGCCCGTGGTCGTTGTGGCCGTTTCCTCGGCCGGCGGCGTTGTGTAGGGCTAGAGGAAGCGGCGGATCGCGTCGCGCGCGACGCGGAGGCCGATCACGCCGCTCCGCTCGTCGACCTGGGCGATCGCGTCCGCGGGCACGAGCCGGCGCTGGCGGAGGAAGCCGGCCCGGACCGCGAGCGCGTCCGGCGTGTCGCGGTCGGTCCCGTAGAGCGGGCACTCGACCCGCCCCACCATCCGGCCGTTCGCGTCGGCGACGAGGAAGCCGCGCGTTCGGTCGAGGCGGGTGACGGCGACGGCCATGGGCCGAACCTACGCCGCCGGTGCGTAGAAGCCGTGACGTGGGCGTTCGGATTCTGTGAAGAGGCGGGCCGCAACGCCCCCTTTACACCGGGTCTGCTCCAGGGCAGAAGCAGAGAGGCCGGGCGCCGCGACCCGCCTGGAGTAGATGCGCGCCCGCGCCGAAACTTGCGCGTTTCTCGCGCTTTCGTTCCGCCGGCGTCAGTCCGGCTTGCCGGCCATCGCCCAGACGGCGACCACGTACGTGGCGATCAGGAGCAGCGAGATCACGGTGCTGGCCTTCAGGAGCCCGGCGCCGCCGCCGCCCCGCAGCCTGCGGACGCCGAAGCCGCCCGCGACCAGCGCCACGAGCAGGAGCAGCCCGCCGCCCTCGGCGGCGACGAAGCCGATCGTGAGCCAGGTCGGCTCGAAGCTGTCGGGAAGGTGCTCGCGCGAGACCGTCCACGCCGCGCCGGCGCGCATCAGGATCCAGCCGGGCAGCGCGGCGAAGACGAGCACGCGGTAGCCGAAGCGGAGCAGCCAGTCGCTCGGGCCCCGCCAGCCGGCGACGAGCGCGGTCGCGGCCGTGACCAGGCCGCCGACCAGGATCATCGCGCCTGCCACATGGACGAGCAGCGCGATGCTCACCGAGTCGGGGCGGACGGCTGCGAGCAGCTCAGGCACCCGGCTTGAAGATCATGTCGAGGGCGATGAGGAGAAAGAGGGCCAGGTTCAGGAGGTGGAGGTTCCTGCCCGTCGGCGCGCGGAGCCTGGCCAGGACCTCGCTCTCGGCGCCGCCATCGTCGACGAGCTTCTGGATCTCGGTGTAGTAGCGGCCGGTACGTGCGCCCACGGCTCCGAGCGCTGCCCAGAGCACGAGCGCCGCGACGATCCAGCCGTCCCAGAGCTGGTAGCGGTCGGAGTCGATCGCCATCGCGATGCCGAGCAGCAGCGCGATCACGGAGCCGGCGCCGATCAACGGCGCGCCCACCGGAGCGACCCGGAAGAGCGTCCGCGTGCCTTCGAGCGTGTCGAGTCGGCGACCGGCGATCACCATGGCGCTGAAGAGCACGAGCGCCGACGCCATCGCGAATGCCGCGAGCACGTGGAGCGCGAGCATCCAGTCGTAGAGGCCCACGGCAGGAGCCTACGAGATCCATCTAGCCTCCGCCCCCGATGCACGACGTGCTCAGGATCGTCCACCTGCTCGCCGCCGCAGTCTGGCTCGGCGGCACGGTCGCGCTGGTCTTCGCGGGCGTGCCGGCGATCCGGACGCTCGAGGGCGCCGAGCGCGGCCGCGCGATGCGCGAGCTCGGCCGGCGCTGGCGGCCGTGGGGGTGGGGCTCGATGGCCGTCCTCGTGCTCAGCGGGCTCTGGCTCGCGGACGAGCACGGCGCCCTGAACGCCACGGCGCTCCTGCACACCGACTTCGGCCGCGTCGTGCTCGTCAAGGCGCTGCTCGTCGCCGTCCTGATCGGTGGCGCGCTCCTGCACGACTTCGTCCTCGGGCCGCGACTCGCGCGTGAGATCCGGGCCGGCCTGCCGCAGCGGACGCGCCCGCGCCTCGTCGCGGTCGGCTGGACGAACTTCGCGCTCACCGTCACGGTGCCGGTGCTCGGCGGCGTGCTCGTCTCCATGCTGGAATGACGTCGTGGACGCGTCCGCTCGGCACCTCCGCCTCCTGACCGAGACGATCGCCGCGGTCAACTCGTCGCTCGACCTGCAGGAGGTGCTCGGCCTCGTCGCCCGGAACGTGGCGGACGCGCTCCAGGCGGACGCCTGCTTCGTCTACCTCTACGACGAGCGCGCCGACGAGCTCGTCCTCCGCGCCACGCACGGCACGCGCGTCGAGGACATGACCGGCCGGCCCCGGATGCGGCCGGGCGAGGGGATCACCGGCACCGCGGCGGCCGAGCGGGCGCCGGTGATGATCCCGTCGCGCGCCCACCTCGACCCGCGCTTCAAGCAGTTTCCGAACCTGCCCGAGGACGAGTACGAGTCGATCCTGGCGGTTCCGATCCTGATCCGCGGCGAGGAGCTCGAAGGGGCCCTCAACGTGCGCACCCGGCAGCCGCGCAGCTTCGACGAGGCGGAGATCGACCTGCTCGTCGCGATCGCCTCGCAGGTCGCCCAGTCGATCGAGCACGCGACCCTGTACGAGTCGGCGCAGCGGCGCGTGCAGGAGCTCGAGGCGCTGGCCCGGATCTCCGAGGCGGTCTCCGAGTCCCTCTACCTCGAGGAGTCGCTCGAGGCAATCGTTCGGACGACGATGGACTCACTGGGGGCGACCGGGGCGGCGCTCGTGCTCGACGACGGCCGCATCGCCTGGCCCGAGGGGCGGCCGGGCGCCTACGCGGTGCGGCTGCCGCTCCGCTGGAAGCGGCGGCAGATCGGCGAGCTCGTCTGCGACCGCGACACGCCCTTCTCGCCCGAGGACGAGGCCCTGCTCGAGGCGATCGCGCATCACGCGGCCGTGGCGCTCGAGCACGGGCGCGCGGTGCTGCGGGGCGTGCTGGCCCAGGAGATCCACCACCGCGTCAAGAACAACCTGCAGACCGTCGCCTCGCTGCTCCGGCTGCAGGCGCGCGCCGTCGACGTCGACCCGCGCAAGGCGCTCGGCGACTCCGTCAACCGGATCCTCGCCATTGCCGCGGTCCACGAGGTGCTGACGGAGCTGCGGGAGGACGATGTCGAACTGTCCGAGCTGGTCGACCGCCTGCGGGCGATGCTCGTGCAGGGCCTCGCCGCCGGCAAAGAGGTCGAGGCGCAGTTGCAGCGCGTCTCGCTGGCGGGCCAGCGCGCGACCGCCCTTGCGCTCGTCTTCAGCGAGTTGTTCCAGAACGCCCTCGAGCACGGCGGTCCCTCCGTGCGGATCGAGCTCGCGAGGCAGGGCGGCGACGTCGTGCTGGCGATCGTCGACGACGGCGACGGGATGGACGGCGCCGTCGACGGCACCGGGCTCTCGATCGTGCGTGCGCTGGTGCGCGACGAGCTCGGTGGCCGGCTCGGGCTCGTGAGCGA
Organism: uncultured Gaiellaceae bacterium; assembly: GCA_963808915.1. Classification (GTDB taxonomy): domain Bacteria; phylum Actinomycetota; class Thermoleophilia; order Gaiellales; family Gaiellaceae; genus CAVTBT01. The sequence goes on from CAWEHJ010000004.1 coordinate 954,065, forward strand.
GGGCGGCCTGCGCGCCGAGGTGGTCTTTCCCGCGTGAGCGTCGATCGGCGTCGTTCCCGTTCGTCGTGATGGCGACCCCGACCGAAGGAGCGCCGATGGAGCTCGTCTCGTACACGTTCTGCCTGCTGCGGCGAGGCCCGCGCGCCTCCGAGTACGGCGAGGAGGAGCTGTCGCGCCTGCAGGCGGGCCATCTGGCCTTTCTCGACCGCATGCGCGCCGAGGGCCACCTGCTCGTCGCCGGGCCCTTCGACGAGCAGGAGGACGAGTCGCTGCGCGGCTTCTGCCTCTACCGCACCGGGCTCGAGGAGACCCGTGCGCTCGTCGCGGGCGACCCGTCGGTCGAGGCCGGCCGCATGGCCGCCGAGGTGATGACCTGGCTGACGCGGCCGGGTCACGTTGCGTTCCCGCTCGCCGGTGATGCCTAGACTCGGCGTGTGCGAATCTTGATCGCCGAGGACGAGACGCTGATCCGGCTCGACCTGAGGCAGCTGCTCGAGAGTGCGGGGTTCGAGATCTGCGCCGAGGCACGCGACGGGGAAGAGGCGGTCGCGCTCGCGCGGCAGGAGGAGCCCGATCTGGCGCTGCTCGACGTGAAGATGCCGCGGGTGGACGGGATCGAGGCTGCCCGGCGGATCCTCGACGAGCGCCCGATCCCGATCGTGATGGTGACGGCCTACGGCGAGCGCGAGCTCGTCGCCCGCGCGATCGAGGCGGGTGTCTTCGGTTACCTCGTCAAGCCGTTCCGCGAGAGCGATCTGCTGCCGGCGATCGCCACCGCGCGGGCGCGCCACGACGAGCTGAGCGCGCTCCGAGGCGAGGCCGACTCGCTCGCCGAGGCGCTCGCTGCCCGCAAGGCGATCGAGCGCGCCAAGGGCCTGCTGATGGAGCGCGACGGGCTGACCGAGGCCGAGGCCTTCGCGCGGCTGCGCAAGGCGAGCCAGATCTCGGGGCGGCCGCTGAAGGTCGTCGCGGAGGCGCTGATCGCGACCCTGGTGGCCGAGTCGTGAGGGCGCCGCACGAGGTGCTCGTGATCGTGCGGCGAGGCGACGAGTTCCTCGTCGTGCACCGCTCGCCGCAGGGTGGCTCGTACTGGCACGTCGTGGCCGGCGGGGTCGAGCCGGGGGAGAGCGCGATCGACGCGGCCGCGCGCGAGCTGCAGGAGGAGACCGGGCTCGAGGCGCAGGTCGTCGATCTCGACCGGAGCTTCATCTACCCGCTGGCCGAGGAGACCGACGCCGTGCGTGCGCTCTTCTCGCCCGACGTTGCCGAGGTGCAGGTGGACTGCTTCTCGGCCGAGGCGCCCGCGGGCTGGGAGCCCGAGCTCGAGGACGAGCACGACGACTATCGCTGGTGCTCGGCCGCGGAGGCCGAGGGACTGCTCTTCTGGCCCGAGCCGCGCGAGGTGCTGCGCGGGGTGGCGGCCGGCGGCGCGCGCTAGCCGCCGCCCCAGATGTTGATCCCGCTCTCGGTCGCGTGGCGCTCGATCTCCGCGAGCTCGTCGTCGCTCAGCTCGAGGTGGTCGAGAGCGGCCACGTTGGCCTCGAGCTGCTCGACGCTCGAGGCTCCGACCAGGGCCGAGGTCATGCGCGCGTCGCGGAGCACCCACGCGATCGCCGTCTGCGCCAGCGACTGCCCGCGCCGGGCGGCGAGCTCGTTCAACGCCCGCACCTTGGCCAGCGTCTCCTCGCTCAGCTGGCTTCGGGACAGGGAGTCGTCTCGACTCGCGCGCGAGCCCTCCGGGACCCCGTGCAGGTATCGATCCGTGAGGAGGCCCTGCGCCAGCGGCGAGAAGGCGATGCAGCCGATGCCCTCCTCGCCGAGCACGTCGAGCAGCCCGCGCTCGATCCACCGGTTCAGCATCGAATAGGACGGCTGGTGGATCAGCAGCGGGGTGCCGAGCGAGCGCAGGATCGAGGCCGCCCGCCGAGTGTCCTCCGCCGAGTACGAGGAGATGCCGACGTAGAGGGCCTTGCCCTGGCGGACCGCCGCGTCGAGCGCTCCCATCGTCTCCTCGAGCGGGGTCTCCGGGTCGAACCGGTGCGAGTAGAAGATGTCGACGTAGTCGAGCCCCATCCGCCCGAGCGACTGGTCGAGCGAGGAGAGCAGGTACTTCCGCGAGCCCCACTCGCCGTAGGGGCCGGGCCACATGTCGTAGCCCGCCTTCGTCGAGATCACGAGCTCGTCGCGGTACGGGGCGAGGTCGGTGCTGAGCAGCCGGCCGAACGTCTCCTCCGCCGAGCCGTAGGGCGGGCCGTAGTTGTTCGCCAGGTCGAAGTGCGTGATCCCCAGGTCGAAGGCGCGGCGGACGATCGCCCGGCCGGTGTCGAGCGGGCGCTCGCTGCCGAAGTTGTGCCAGAGCCCGAGCGAGACGGCCGGCAGCTTCAGGCCGCTGCGACCCGTGCGGCGGTACTGCATGCGCTCGTAGCGGTCCGCCGCGAATGGCTCGGGAGGCGTCAGCACCGCGCGAGTCTAGGAGACCTCGTGCGCTCTCTGTGTCAGGCGCGCTCGAGCAGGCGCTCGTCGGCGCGCCGCCGCACGATGCGGGCGGCGAGCCAGAGTAGGAGCGCGACGAGCGCGAGCGGCCCGACGGCGACGAGGATGAGCAGGGCGGCGGAGGCCTCCCAGGCCAGCACCTCGGCGGCGCGGTCGAGCCCGCGGTCGAACCGCCCCGGCGCCGGCGTGACCTCGGAGCGCTCGGCGGTCGTCAGCCCGAGTGAGACCGTGGCCAGCTCGCCCTCGCGCGTGGTCTGTGCTCGGCTCGCGCGGAGCTCGCGCAGCTCGCGCCGGTCGGCGGCGAGTCGCGCGGAGAGCCGGGCGCGGGTCTCGAGCGGCAGATTCGGGTTCTGCAGCTGGCGCTGGATCCGGGCGATCTCGCCGGTGAGCTCGGCGATGCGGTCGCTGATCGCGTCGACCTGCTGCTGCAGGTCCTCGACGTTCACCTGCTGCGAGAGGATCGTGCCGAGCTGGGAGAAGCCGACGATCGCCTGCTGCACACGGTCGCGCGGCACGCGGACGACGAGGGCGGCACCACTCGTCCCCTGTTCGGGGACGCTCGTCTGCAGCGAGACGACGAACCCACCGAGCTGCTGGGTCAGGCGGAGCGCGCGCTGGGTCGCGTCGGAGAGATCGTCGGAGTTCTTCACCCGCAGCCGCAGCGAGGCCTCGTAGCGCTGGATGCGCCCGGGGCTTGGCGCGGGCGCGCCGGGGACCGCCTGCCGGGTGGTGGACTTGGCCGACGGCGTGGCTGCGTTCAGCGGGGCGGCGTCCTCGGCCGTCCCCGTCGTCGCGCCGCTGGAGTAGCCCTGCAACCTGGTTGCCGTGTCGCCTGCGGCCGAGGTGTCGGACGGCGTCGAGCCGGAGCGGGCGAGCCCGATCGCGCCCGCGGTGGCGACGGCCAGCACGGCGAACGCGGGCGCGGCGACGAGGGCGAGCCGCCGCGGCCGCAGCCGGGCGAACGGCGCGAGCCGGGACGGCTGCTGCTCGGCCGCGGCAAGCGCGCGGACGCGCTGCCGCAACTCGGTCGGCGCGGACGGACGGGACAGCCGGATCTGCTCCAGCACCTCAGACGAGCTCATGCTCCCTCACCTTCTCCTCGAGCTTCTTGAGCGCGCGCGACAGCCTCGTCGAGCACGCGGTCGGGCTGATGCCGAGCACGCGGGCGGCTTCCTCGCCGTCGAGCTCGAGCAGGACTCGGAGTGCGACGACCTCGCGCTCGCCGGCGCTGAGCGAGCGCAGTGCGCGCTCGAGCTCCGGCGACAGGCCCTCGGCGAACGAGGGCTGCTGCGCGTCGGGGACGGCGACCGTCTGCTCACGCCGCCGGCGGCGCTCCTCGGCGCGGAACCAGTCGAGCGCCGTCGTGCGGGCGATGTTCAGCAGCCAGGTGCGTGCCGAGCCCCGGACCGGGTCGAACCGGCGCCAGCGGCGCAACGCCTTCTCGAACGTCTCGCCGGAGAGATCCTCGGCGAGCGCCCGGTCGCGGGTCAGATACAGGAGGTAGCCGTACACGTCGTCCAGGTGCTCCTCGGCGACAGCGGCGAACGTCGGCCGCGGGATCGCGGCTCCCCTCGCCGTCAGGGACATCGTCTGCACATGGGATCTACGTCGCCGTGGGCGCATCCGTCACATGGTGATCGGCGCCGCGTCCTTCCGTCACGAGTCTGCACCGGATGCGAGTCATGTTCGCGCATGCCCTCGACGGCGCTCGCAGCCCCGGCTTCGATGGATCGCGACCCTTCATTCGCCCAGGAGGCATCGGATGACCAAGAGACTGTTGCTCCTGTTCGCGGCGGCGATCTTCGTCACCGCGGTCGGGGGCGTCGGCGTCGCGCTCGCCACCGTGGCCGACGACCTCGGCGTTCCGACCTGCACGATCGACCCCGACACGGGCCAGTGTTGGGTGGACACGGATCGCGACGGCATTCAGGACTCTGCCGACAACTGCCGGACGACCTACAACCCCGACCAGGCCGACAACGATCACGACGGTATTGGGAACGTCTGCGACCCGACGCCTGACGGCGGCGGAGGAGGCGGCGGAGGTGGCGGTTCGACCCCACCCGACCTCAACGTCCAACTCGTCGCGGGCGCCGGCACGGCCCTGCCCGAGGAAAACGTTACGAACTCGGGGAACGGAGGTCAGGCGGCTGGCCTCTCTGTCCGCTGCAAGACCCAGCGGTACGTCCAGACGTGGACCCAGCTTGGGCTCTACGACGTGTTGAAGGTCGAGACGCGGTTCCGGGTGTGCTATGTCCCCAACAAGCGCATCTACTCGTTCAAGCGCGAGGACCCACTGATGAACCCGAACCCGGAGTCGGACGCGATCTACGTGCGGGCGCCGTGGGATTGGAACGGCGTCGACTCAACCTATCCGCAGGTGGCCGTTTACACCGACCGTGTGGAGATGAAGGTGCAGGGATCGTCGCGGTTCTGCATCTTCACGTATGGGTGCGGCCCGACTCGGCATCCCTGGGTGCGGATCGTATTCAGGCCGAACAACACGATGGTGGTGACGTCCGGTGTCGTCTAGGCTCCAACGTCTCGGCTGGTGGTGGCTCCTCGTCCTGCTCGCCCTGCTGGCCGTGCTGGTTGTGCTGGCGTCGTACACGCTGTCGGCCGCCTAGGAACGACGAGCGCGGGGCTCCGCCGGCCCCGCTCGCCACTCAGGCCTGCGCGGAGTCGAACAGCGCTTCCCAGCGAGCGAGCAGCGTCTTCAGCTCGTCCCGCGTCGCGCGATGGGAGGCGAGGATGTCGACGTTCGTCCAGTCGTCGGCGAGCTCTCGTTCCAGCTTCGCCAGCCGCTCCTCGGCGGCGGCGATCGAGCGCTCGACCCGCTCCAGCTCGCTCGGCCGGCGCGATGTCGGCTTCGGCGGGGGCTTCGGCTTCGGCTCGCGGCGTGGCGCTGGTGGTGGCGTGGCTGCGACCTTCGCCTCCTCCCGTCGGCGCACGAGGTCGGCCCAGCCGCCCGGGAACGACTCGAGCGCCCGATCCTCGATCTCGACGATTCGCTCGGCGACCGCGTCGAGCAGCGCGCGATCGTGCGTGACGAGCAGGACGGTCCCGGGGAATGCCTCGAGCGCCGCCTCGAGCGCCTCGCGGCTCTCGAGGTCGAGGTGGTTCGTCGGCTCGTCGAGGACGAGGAAGTTCGCGCCCGACGCGACCACGAGGGCTAGCGCGAGCCGCCTGCGCTCCCCGCCCGACAGCGCGACGACCGGCTTCTCGTGCTCGTCCCAGCCCGAGAAGAGGAACCGTCCGAGCAGCGCCTGGGCCTGCGGCCGCTGCAGCCCGGTCGCGGCCATCGCGCACTCGAGCACGCTACCGCGCTCGTCGAGCTCGACCTCGTGCTGCGAGAAGTACGCGATCTCGACGCCGTGGCCGGTTCGAAGCCTTCCGCCCTCGGTCGGGAGGTTGCCGACGATCGCCTCGAGCAGCGTCGACTTGCCCGAGCCGTTCGGGCCGATCAGCGCCACGTGCTCGCCCCGCTCCAGGGCCAGCGACGCGCCGGCGAGGAGCGTCTTGTCTCCCGCCCGCAGCTCGACCCCCTCCGCCTCGAGCACCATCCGGCCGCTTCGCGCGGGCTTGAGGAACTCGAAGCCGAGCGTGCGCCTGCCGGCACGCGGCGCCTCGACCCGGACGGCCTCGACCCGGGCGAGCTGCTTCAGCTTCGACTGCGCCTGCCGTGACTTGGTGCCGTACCGGAAGCGGGCGACGAACCGCTCGAGCCGCGCGATCTCCTCGGCCTGGCGTTCCGAGACCTTCGCCTGGTTGAGCGCGCGGGCGGCCTTCTCCTGCCGCCACAGGTGCCAGCTGCCGGGAAAGAACGTCGAGCGGCCGCCTTCCAGCTCGAGCACCGCCGTCGCGACTGCCTCGAGGAACCAGCGGTCGTGCGCGACGAGCACGACGGCCGCGTCGATCGAGGACAGCTCGCGCTCCAGCCATTCGATCGACGCCATGTCGAGATGGTTCGTCGGCTCGTCCAGCAGCAGCAGGTCGGGATCGCCCGCGAGCGCTCGCGCGAGCGAGGCGCGAGTCAGCTCGCCGCCGGAGAACGTCTCGAGCCCGCGGTCGAGATCGGCGTCCGTGAAGCCGAGACCGTGCAGCGCCGCGTCGGCACGGTCGCGCCAGCGGTAGCCGCCGGCGTGCTCGAGCCGCGCCTGCGCCTCGGCGTAGCGACGCATCGTCGTCGGCCCGTGCTCGCCGCCTGCCATCGCCTGCTCGAGCCGCCGGAGCTCCTCCTCCAGCCCGACGAGATCGGCTGCTCCCGACAGGGCGTACTCCCGGAGCGTGACTCCCGACTCGCGCGGCGGGCGCTGGTCGTGCAGCGCGACGCGCGTGTCCTTCGCGAACGCCAGCTCGCCGCCCTGCAGCTCCGTCTCGCGCACGAGCGCGCGGAGCAGCGTCGTCTTGCCGGCGCCGTTCGGGCCGGAGAGCGCGAGGCGCTCGCGTCGCTCGAGCTTGAACGAGACGCCGTCGAAGAGCGGGTCGCCCGAATGCTCCTTGCGCAGGCTTGAGGCGATCAGCACGGCCATGCTCGTAGGGTAGTGAGGTGGCGGAGTCCCGAGTGCTCGCGCTGCTCGTCCCGGCCGAGCCGGAGGCCTCGGCGCGCGGGGCGGCTGTGGCCGTGCTCGAGCCGCTCGGCCATGCACCGCCGGCCGCCGGCCGTTTCGCGCGTCGTCGAGCCGCGCAGGGAACGAGCAGAGGCATATCGTTCCGCCATGGAACGGCACCTACGGCCGATGCGAGGAGTGACGTGACCGACGACGCCCAGAAGCTGACGATCGACACCATCCGGACGCTGGCGATGGACAGCGTGCAGCAGGCGAACGCCGGCCATCCGGGGACGGCCATGGCCCTCGCGCCGCTGGCCTACGTCCTCTACCGCAAGGTGATGCGGCACAACCCGGCCAACCCGGACTGGCCGAACCGCGACCGGTTCATCCTCTCCGCCGGGCACGCCTGCATCCTCCAGTACTCGGCGCTCCACCTCGCCGGCTACAACCTCTCGCTCGAGGAGCTGAAGCGCTTCCGCCAGTGGGAGTCGCGCACCCCCGGGCATCCCGAGCACTTCCTCACCGAGGGGATCGAGACGACCACCGGCCCGCTCGGCCAGGGATTCGCGAACGGCGTCGGGATGGCGATCGCCGAGCGCTTCCTCGCCGAGCGCTTCAACCGTCCGGGGCACGAGCTGCTCGGCCACCGGATCTACGCGATCTGCTCCGACGGCGACCTGATGGAGGGCGTCTCCGCCGAGGCTGCCTCGATCGCGGGCCACCTCGGCCTGGGCTCGCTCGTCTACGTCTACGACGACAACCACATCACGATCGACGGCACGACCTCGCTCACCTACACGACCGAGGACAAGGGTGCGCGCTTCGAGGCCTACGGCTGGCACGTGCAGCACGTGGACGACTCGGAGGACGTCGCCGCGCTCGAAGCGGCGCTCGCCGCCGGGGCCGAGGAGACCGGCAGGCCGTCGCTGATCGTGCTCCGCAGCCACATCGCGTACCCGGCTCCGCACGCGATCGACACGGCAAAGTCGCACGGCTCCCCGCTCGGGGAGGACGAGGTGCGGCTGGCGAAGGAGGCGCTCGGCTGGGATCCCGACGCGCACTTCCTCGTCCCCGACTCCGTGCGCGAGCACATGGCCGAGGTGAAGACGCGCGGGATCGCCGCCGAGCAGGAGTGGCAGGACGCGTTCGCGCGCTGGTCGACCTCCTTCCCGGGGCTCCGTGAGGAGTGGGACTCGGCGCTCACCGGCAAGCCCAAGCCCGGCTGGGCCGACGCGCTGCCCGAGTTCGATGCGGGCGACGACATGGCCACCCGGGACGCGGGCAAGAAAGTGATGCAGGCGCTGAAGCCCTTCACGCCGACGATGGTCGGCGGCGCAGCCGACCTCGTCGAGTCGACGAAGACCGAGTTCGAGGGCGGCGGTGTCTTCTCGGCCACGCATGCCGGCCGGAACATCCCCTTCGGCATCCGCGAGCACGCGATGGGCTCGATCGTGAACGGGATCGCGCTCGACCCGATGATGCTGAAGCCGTACGGCTCGACCTTCCTGATCTTCTCCGACTACATGCGGCCGGCGGTCAGGCTTTCGGCCCTGATGGGGGTCGAGTCCGTCTGGGTCTGGACGCACGACTCGGTCGGCCTCGGCGAGGACGGCCCGACGCATCAGCCGGTCGAGCACCACATGGCGCTCCGCGCGATCCCGAACCTCTGGTACGTGCGCCCCGCCGACGCGAACGAGACGTCGATGGCGTGGCGGATCGCGCTCGAGCGCGAGGGTGGGCCGGTCGCGATGGCGCTCTCGCGCCAGAAGGTGCCGACGTTCGACCGCTCGGAGGTCGCGTCGGCCGAGGGGGCCCTCCGCGGCGCGTACACGCTCTGGCAGTCGGGCGAGGGTGAGCCGGACTGCATCCTGCTCGCCACCGGCTCCGAGGTCTGGGTGGCGCTCGATGCCGCGAGGCAGATGGACGGCACGAACGTCCGCGTCGTCTCGATGCCGTGCTGGGAGCTCTTCGCCGAGCAGCCGGCCGACTACCGCGAGGAGGTGCTGCCGTCGGACGTGGCCGCCCGGCTCTCGATCGAGGCGGGCATCTCGCTCGGCTGGGAGCGCTGGGTCGGTGAGCGCGGCAGCTCGCTCGCGATCGACCACTTCGGCGCCTCCGCCCCTGGGAACGAGGTGCTGGAGCACTTCGGCTTCACGCCGGAGAAGGTCGCGGCGCAGGCCCAGGCGCTGCTCGAGCGCGTCGCGTGACCGTCGCCGAGGACTTCCTGCTCGCGATGAGCGACGGGGACGGCGACGCTCTCGAGCGGCTCGTCGATCCGGGAATCGTGCTCGTCCTGGGCTCGCACCAGGTCGAGGGCGTCGCCGACGTTCGGCGGATGGCCGAGGAGGTCGCGCCGCTCGACATGCGCATCGAGCCCGAGCGCGTCGAGGAGTCCGACGGCGTCACGATCGTTCACGGGCGCCGCGTGCAGCGCTGGCGCGAGACGGGCGAGATCGCGAACGAGGACGCGGTCGACGTCATCTGCCGCCACGACGAGACCGGCAGGATCGTTCGGGCCGAGCTGCGGGCGGGCGGATGAGGGTCGCCGTCGCGTTCGACCACCGGGGCGTGAAGCTGCGCGAGCGCGTGCTGGAGGAGCTCGCGGCTCTGAATCACGACGTCGTCGACCTCGGCACCGACACCGACGCGGAGCGCATCGACTACCCCGACAAGGCCGCCGAGGTCGGCGCGGCGCTCACGACCGGTCAGGCGGAACGCGGTGTGCTCGTCTGCGGCTCGGGCGTCGGCGCGAGCGTCGCCGCCTGCAAGATCGCCGGGATCCGCGCGGCGATCTGCCACGACGCCTACTCCGCCCACCAGGGCGTCGAGCACGACGACATGAACGTGCTCTGCCTCGGCTCCGAGATCGTCGGCGCCGAGCTGGCCGCCGAGCTCGTCCGCGCCTTCCTCGGCGCGCGCTTCGACGGCGGCGAGCGCTATCAGCTCAGGCTCGACAAGGTGAACGAGATGGAAAGGACGATGAAGAGTGGCGAAATCACGACTGCATGAGCTCTCCGAGCACGGCGTGTCGGTGTGGATCGACTCGGTCAGCCGCGAGATGCTCGAGACGGGCGAGCTGGCCCGGCTGATGAAGGAGGACGCCGTCGTCGGCGTCACCTCCAACCCGACGATCTTCCAGAAGGCCATGGCCGAGGGCGACTGGTACGACGAGCAGCTGGCCGAGGCGATGAAGGAGACCGACGACCCGAAGGAGCTCTTCATCGCGCTCGCCGTCCAGGACATCAAGGACGCCTGCGACCTGATGAAGCCCGCCTGGGACGCGAGCGACGGCGTCGACGGGTACGTCTCGATCGAGGTCGACCCGACGCTCGCCTACGACCGCGAGGCGACCTACGAGCAGGCGATGCGGCTACACGGCGAGGTCGACAAGCCGAACGTCTACGTCAAGATCCCCGCGACGGAGATCGGCCTCGGCCCGATCGAGGACTGCATCGCGGCGACGAAGTCGATCAACGTGACGCTGATCTTCTCGCTCGACCGCTACAAGGCCGTCGTCGAGGCGTACATCAAGGGACTGGAGCGGGCGGTCGCCGGCGGCAAGGACGTCACGGCGGTGCGCTCGGTCGCCAGCTTCTTCGTCTCGCCGGGTCGACTCCGAGGCGGACAAGCGGCTCGAGGCCGTCGGCAACACGAGCCTGCAGGGCAAGCTCGCGATCGCGAACGCCAAGCTCGCCTACCAGCACTACCTCGAGGCGTTCTCCGGGCCGCGCTGGGAGTTCCTCGCGTCGAAAGGGGCGCGGCCGCAGCGCTGCCTCTGGGCCTCGACGTCGACCAAGAACCCGAACTACCGCGACGTGCTCTACGTCGAGGAGCTGATCGGGCCGGACACGGTCAACACGATGCCCGCCGAGACGGTCGCTGCGTTCCAGGATCACGGCGTGGTCAAGGACACGCTCACTACCGGGATCGACGCTGCCCGCAAGCTGATCGACGACCTGCACGAGGCCGGCGTCGACTACGACTCGGTCGTCGAGACGCTCGAGGCGGAGGGCGTGCAGAAGTTCGCCGACAGCTTCGACGACCTGCTGGCGGGCATCCGCGCGAAGCGCGAGCAGCTGGTGGCGGCATGAAGCTCGGCATGGTCGGCCTCGGGCGGATGGGCTCGGGCATGACCCGCCGGCTCGAGGCCAACGGCCAGGAGGTCGCGACGTACGACCCGAACGTCGCCTCGACGGCGAAGACCCTCGCCGGCGCTGAAGAAGCAGCTCGACGCGCCGCGGCACGTCTGGATGATGGTCCCGTCCGGGAAGATCACCGAGGACACCTTCCAGAAGCTCGTCAAGCTGCTCGACCCGGGCGACACGATCATCGACGGTGGCAACTCGTTCTTCCGCGACTCGCAGCGGCGCTACAAGGAGGCGCGGAAGGCGAAGATCTCCTTCGTCGACGTCGGCGTCTCGGGCGGCGTCTGGGGGTTCGAGGTCGGCTTCTGCCTGATGGCCGGCGGCGACAAGGCGCCGATCAAGCGGCTCGGGCCGGTCTTCGAGGCGCTCGCGCCCGAGGACGGCTTCGCGCACGTCGGCACCTCCGGCGCCGGCCACTTCGTGAAGATGGTGCACAACGGGATCGAGTACGGCCTGATGCAGGCGTACGCCGAGGGCTTCGAGATCATGGAGCACTCCGAGTTCGAGCTCGACATGCACGAGATCGCCGGGATCTGGCGCTACGGCTCAGTCGTCCGCTCGTGGCTGCTCGAGCTGCTCCACGCCGCGTTCGAGCAGCACGGCTCGAAGCTGGACGACATCGCCCCGTTCGTCGAGGACTCGGGCGAGGGTCGCTGGACGATCAACGAGGCGATCAACGAGAACGTGCCGGCGCCGGTGATCAGCGCCTCGCTCTACGCCCGCTTCGCCTCGCGGCGGGAGATCGACTTCTCGGCCAAGGTCGCGCGCCGCGCTGCGGAACCAGTTCGGCGGGCACGCGGTGAAGGCGGTCAAGCAGGCCAAGAAGCAGGTCGCGGACCCGCGCGGATGAGCAACCCGCTGATGGAGGGACTGCGGCTGCGGCGGACACCGGAGCCGTGCGCGCTCGTCATCTTCGGCGCCTCCGGCGACCTGACCGCGCGCAAGCTCTTCCCCGCGCTCTACTCGCTCGCGTTCCGCCGGCTGCTGCCGCCGGCGTTCGGCATCGTCGGCGTCGCCCGCAGCGAGATGACCACGCGCCGCTGGATCACGGCGATGAAGAAGGCCGTCCAGGAGCATGGGCGGGACGACTTCCGCGAGGACGTCTGGGAGTCGCTTGCGGCCGGGATGCGCTACGTCGCCACGGATTTCGCCGACGACGCGGGCGAGGACGCGGTGATCGAGGAGCTCGCGAAGCTCGACGAGGAGCGGGGCACGCGGGGCAACCGCGTCCTCTACCTCGCCGTGCCGCCGGCTGCCTTCGAGGTGATCGTCGAGAAGGTCGGCAAGCGGCGCAAGCCGGACTCCGGGTGGCTGCGCCTGATCGTCGAGAAGCCGTTCGGGCACGATCGCGCCTCCGCGCAGGAGCTCGACCAGCGTCTGCACGCCTTCTTCGCCGAGTCCGAGGTCTTCCGGATCGACCACTACCTCGGCAAGGAGACGGTCCAGAACATGCTCGCGCTTCGCTTCGCGAATGGCATCTTCGAGCCGATCTGGAACCGGCAGTTCATCGACCACGTGCAGATCACGGTCGCCGAGTCGATCGGCGTCGAGGGGCGCGCCGCCTTCTACGAGTCGGCGGGCGCGATCCGCGACATCTTCCAGAACCACCTGCTGCAGCTCGTCGCGATCACGGCGATGGAGCCCCCGATCGACTTCACCGCCGACTCGGTCCGCAACGAGAAGGTGAAGGTCCTCCGCTCGCTGCACACGCCCGGGCCGAAGTCGGTCGTCCGCGGCCAGTACGGACGAGGCTTCGTCGAGGGCGCGGAGGTGCCCGGCTACCGCGAGGAGGAGGGCGTCGCGCCGGAGTCGATGACCGAGACCTTCGTCGCCGCCAAGCTCTACGTCGACAACTGGCGCTGGGCCGACACGCCCTTCTACCTCAGGCTCGGCAAGCGGCTCGCGCGGCGCGAGACGACGATCGCGATCCAGTTCCAGCGCGCGCCACACCCGCCGTTCGCGGAGATCGCCGGCGACGGGCTGCGGCCGAACGTGCTCCTGATCCACGTGCAGCCCGACGAGGGCGTCTCGCTCGCGATCGGCGCCAAGGTGCCGGGACAGGGGATGCAGATCCGCACCGTGCACATGGATTTCCTCTACGGCGGCGCGTTCCGCACGGGCCTGCCCGAGGCGTACGAGCGGCTGATCCTCGACTGCATGCTCGGCGACGCGACGCTGTTCACGCGCTCGGACGAGGTGGACGAGCAGTGGGCGCTCGTCGACTCGATCGTCTCCGGCTGGTCGCGCGACCGGCCCAGCTTCCCGAACTACGAGGCCGGCACGTGGGGCCCGTCCTCTGCCGACGACCTGATCCATCGGGACGGGCGGTCGTGGCGGCGGCACTGACCGACGCCTCGCTCGGCGAGGTCGAGCAGGCGCTGGCGGAGCAGCGGCCGCCGGAGGTCCAGCGGACGAGCGTGATGACGCATCTCGTTTGGGCGCCGAAGGAGTGGCTCGAGCAGGCGGAGCGCGTGCTCGCCGGGATGGCGGAACGGCACCCGTCGCGCACGGTGATCCTCACACCGGAGCCGCGGCGGAAGGACGGCCTCGACGCGACCGTCGACGTCGTCACCTTCGGCGTCGAGGGCTCGGAGCGGGTCGTCTCGTCGGAGGTCGTCGAGCTGCGGCTGAAGGGCGCGCGCGCGAAGGCGCCCGGGTCGATCGTGATGCCGCTCCTGATCGCCGACCTGCCCGTTTTCTGCCGCTGGCGCGGCGAGCCGCCGTGGGGCGCCGAGGAGCTCGACCAGCTCGTCGCCGTGGTCGACCGCCTCGTCGTCGACTCGACCGAGTGGAAGGGACTGCCTCGGGCCTATGGGCGGCTGTCCGAGCTGTTCGGACGGGTCGCCGTCTCGGACATCGCCTGGACTCGGACGCGCGACTGGCGTGTGCAGCTCGCGGAGCTCTGGCCGGACATCCGGCTCGCCGGCTCGCTCGAGGTGACGGGACCGGAGGCGGAAGCGCTTCTCCTCGCCGGCTGGTTGCGCTCGCGGCTGCGCAAGCACGTCGACCTCGTGCACAGGCCGGGCCGCACGCTGCGACGCATCGCCCTCGACGGCGAGCGGATCGAGCCACCGCCTGGCGACGGGCTGACCGCCAGCGACCTGCTCTCGGAGCAGCTCGACGTCTTCGGCCGAGATCCGGTCTACGAGCAGGCGGTCGCGGCGGCGGGCGACTAGGCTGGCGCCTCTACATATGTAAGTAACATATACTGCGGCGATGCAGCGCCGACACCGTCTTCCCGGGGCCAGCCGTGGCCGCGCCCGCGGCCGCCGGCGCGGCGAGGACGGCGCCTGGCGGGTGCAGGCGCGCGTCGAGCGGTTCGCCGAGCCTGCACTGCTGCTGCTGCTCGCCGAGCGGCCGACCCACGGGTACGAGCTGCTCGAGCGGCTGCCCGAACTGCTCGGCGAAGGTCGGGTCGACGTCGGCAACCTCTACCGCTTCCTGCGCGCGCTGGAGGAGGACGGCCTCGTCACCTCCGAATGGAGCGCAGACCTCCCCGGCCCGGCGAAGCGCACCTACGCGCTCACTCCCGAGGGCCGGGACCTGCTCCGAGCCTGGACGCGCTCGCTCGGCGAGCTGCGCGGCGGACTGGACGGATTTCTCGCACGGATCGAGGAAGGGAGGTGACGATGTGCGGTAAGAGGCATGCCCACGGCCGCGGCGGCCGGATGCGGCGGTTCCGCTATCCGAATCGCGAGCAGATGCTCGAGGCGCTCGAAGGGCACCAGCGCGACCTCGAGCAGGAGGTAGCCGACGTGGCCGATCTGATTCGCAGGCTCCGCGAGGAGCGGACGACCGAGGGTCAGCCGGCTTCGATCTGAGCGGCGGCGGGTCGCCCCGGCCGCCCGGGGCGACCCATGCGCCGTCCGCGCGGGCCGTGCAGACTTCGGCCCCGTGAGCTCCGAGCCGACCGGCATGGCGCGAAGAGCAGCAAAGCGGCGAAGCCGAGCATGAGCGGGCGCCTTCCTCACCTCGAGGAATCAACGCGTCGGCGATCTCGCGGCCGGGCACGGTGGTCGCCTGGCGACGAGGCGTTCCTCGAGCGGGTGGCACGCGTGAAGGCGGCCCGCGGATGAGGGTGCCTGGGTCCGCGGTCAGCCTGGCCGATCCGGACCTGCGCACGGCGGCCGCCTTGCTCGTCGGCTGCGCGGCCGTACGGGCGGCGATCCCCGGTGAGCCGGGGCTGGCGTGCCCGCTGCGGACGCTGACCGGCGTCCCGTGCCCGCTGTGCGGGATGACGACGAGCGTGACGGCGGCGATCCAGCTGCACCCCGTGGAGGCGTTGGCTGCGAACCCGGCCGGGCTGCTCGTGCTCGTGCTCGCAACGGGTGTCCTGCTCGGGCCGGCCCGGAGACTCGTCGTCCGGTCAGGTCTTGTTTACTTCGCCCTCGCAGCCATGTGGCTGTGGGAGCTGCATCGCTTCGCACTGCTGTAGAGGAGGGCACATGTCCGAGCACGAGCCGCAGGAGCAGCCGACCCAGCCGACCCCGCCCGCCACCGCGCCCGCGTGGCGTCCCGACGGCCCGACCGGGCCGCGCGCCAGCTTCGGGCGCCGGCTCGTGGCCTACCTCGTCGACGCGATCCTGCTCGGGATCGTCTACGGCGTCGGCTACGCGATCTTCGGCGAGGGCGGGGGCTCCCTGCTCAGCCTCGTCGTCGGCATCGCGTACTTCACGTACCTCGAGGGCGGGCCGAAGGGTCAGACCCTCGGCAAGATGGCCCTCGGCATCCGCGTGGTCGACTTCAAAAGCGGTGGGGCGATCGGGTACGGCCGCGGCGTCGCCCGCTACATCGGGCGTCTCATCTCCGGGGTCGTCTGCCTGCTCGGCTACTTCTGGATGCTCTGGGACAAGGAGAAGCAGACCTGGCACGACAAGATCGCGTCATCGGTCGTCGTGCCGGTGGAGTACTACCCGGTCTCCTGAGCCCGGGGCTAGGCCTGGGCGAGCTCGCGGAGCGCGAGCTCGTGCAGCAGGCCGTTCGTGGCGATCGCGCTGCGACCGTCGGCTCGCGCGTCGCCGCCGAGGTCGGTGAAGCGGCCCCCGGCCTCCTCGACGATCACGAGCGGCGCGGCGAGATCCCAGACCGAGACGCCGACCGCGTCGACGGCGACCTCGGCCGCGCCCTCGGCGACGAGCATGTGCGCCCAGAAGTCGCCGAAGCCGCGGAGGTGCCACGCGCCGAAGGCCGCGCTCTGCGCCGGACGGTCGAGCGCGACGAGCACCGTCGCGTCCTCGAGCCGGTCGATCGTCGAGACCCGCAGCCGCTCGCCGTCGTCCCGCCACGCCCCCTCGCCGCGCGCCGCCCACCAGCGACGGCCGAGCGCGGGAGCGGAGACGACGCCGACCTCGACCCGGCCGTCGCGCTCCAGTGCGATCAGCGTCGCCCAGACGGGGATCCCGCGCGAGTAGTTGCGCGTGCCGTCGATCGGGTCGAGGATCCACCGCGCGGCATCACCGGCGCCGGCGGTCTCACCCTCCTCCTCGCCGAGGACGCCGTCGGCCGGCCGGCGTTCGGCCAGCAGCCGGCGGAGCTCGGCCTCGACCGCATGGTCGGCCTCAGTCACCGGCGTCAGGTCGGACTTCGTCTCGACGACGAGATCCCGCGCCCGGAAGCGCGGGAGGGAGAGGGCGTCGGCCGCGTCGGCGAGCTCGAGGGCGAAAGCGAGGTCCGACCCCATCGGGGCCGGACCCTACCCTCGACTAGCTAGCCGTGGACGATGCTGAACTTGGGCTTGGCGACGGTGAGGCGGTGCGGAGTCGACCACGCCATCCGCTTCACGACGCCTGGGAGGAACGGGTTGCGGGCGCGGACGCGGTACCACCACTCGCCGGGCTTGAGCGGCAGGACGACCGCGGTGCCCTCGGTCTCGATGTCGCCCTTGGTGCGCCACTCGTCCCGCGTGTGCGACCACTGGACCTCGTAGCCGCTGGCGCCCTGGACCGGGGCCCAGGCGACGAGCGGGCTGCCGTAGAAAACGGTGCGCTCGCCGCGCGCAGCGACCAGCCGGCCGTTCGGCGACATGCCCGATGCATACGGCGTGCCCTGGCCTGCGAGCACCGGGCTCGAGTCCTTGCCGAACTGGATCACGTTGCCGCTCTGGCACTGATCCTGGGCGGGCTTCGTCTCGTGGTACTCGATCACCGGCTTGCTGTCCACGATCGTCGTCGTCATCGTCACCGGGACGACCGTCCAGTAGAAGCGGCCGTTGGGCCAACCGCTCTCGGGCAGGTCGACCGCGGTCGCTGCGACGGTCTTCTCGGCATTCGGCGCGTCCTTCTTCTCGGTGGTCGCAGCCTCCGCGTCGGCGGGCACCTGCTCCGTCGTCGTGACGGGCACGACACCGGCCATGAAGGTCTTCTGCTCGATGCCGCTCGGCAGGATCTCGTTGTAGGCGCGACCCAGCTCCTTGTCGGGGTCGATCGGCAGCTGCAGCGGACCGCTCGTCCGAGGCGCATAGGCCGGGGAGCCGACGACGGCACCCTTGAAGATCACGTTGACGCAGTCGGAGTCGGTCGCGATGTAGACGCGGTAGAGGCCGAACGTCCCGTTCGACGCCACGCGGCCGCTCCAGGCGAAGGCAGGCGTCAGCTCGTGGTCGCGCGCGTCGCCCTTCTTGCTGGTGGCGCCGTTCGTGACCGCGGCCAGCGCGACGAGCGGGCCGGACTGCGGCTGGTTGACCGAGACGTACTCGTGGCTCCAGGGGCCGTAGGAGACCGCGGGCAGTCCGTTCAGGTGCACGGTGGTGAGATTCGCGCGGACGGCACGCACGCGCCAGCGGACCTCGTTCGTCCAGGCCGGCGTGTCGTGGAAGGAGTACGCCTCGCGGTGATCGACCGCGTTCGTCCTCGTGGTGACGAACTTCTGCCAGCCGGCGGTGCCGATCCTGGTGAACCAGACCTCGTAGCCGGTCGCTCCTTCGACGGTCGTCCAGCGCGAGAGGCCGGTGTACCCGGACAGCTGCTGCGGGACGTCCTTCCAGCGGAGGTTGAAGCCGAACGGGGCGCTCCAGGCTGTGACGCCGCGATTCGTGACCGCGCGAACGCGGGCGTAGGCGGCATAGGGGCTGCCGGTCATCCACGGCAGGGCGAGCGGGATCGCGACGGCGGGACTGCTGAGCTTGCGGTTGCGCCAGAAGACGCTGCTCTCGGTGAAGGTGACGTTCTTGGCCAGCTCGAACTCGTAGCGGAGCGACCCGCGGACGGGGGCCCACGAGAAGGACGGGGAGCGGGGGAAGTCGTGCGCGGCGGGCTCGCTCGCGCGGAGGAGGAACGGCTTGAGGCCCGCGGGCGCCTTGAGGGCGTCGGGGCGGGCGAGGGCGGAACTGGACAGGAGCGTCGCGGCGATAGCGGCGAGCACGAGGGCGGCGAGACGGTTGCGCATACGCGGTCTATCGGCGCGCATCGGCCCACGCCTCTCCCTCGAACGGGGGAGGCCGCCGCGAATGTCAGTCGAGCTGCAGGTACAGCAGCGCGACGAGCACGGTGCCGGCGAACAGGAGCACGAAGACGCCGAAGAGCGCCCAACCGAGCACCATGTTCTTCCGCTCGAGCTCGGGATCCAGCATCTAGAGCACCAGGGGGTCGAGGGCTGCCGCGACGAAGAGCAACGCCAGGTACGCGAGCGAGAAATGGAAGACGAGCGCGGCGCGCCGGCGGCTCGCGTCGCGTCGGAGCCCGAGCGTGAGCCAGACGAAGGCCGCGCCGAGCACCGCCGCAACCGCGGTGTAGAGCGGGCCGAGCCAGATCCCGACGACGAGCGTGAACGCGACGAGCCCGATCGTGTAGAGCACGATCTGCCGCACCGTCTCCCGCTCACCGCGGACCACCGGCAGCATCGGCACCTTGGCAGCGGCGTACTGCTCCCGGATCAGGAGCGCCAGCGCCCAGAAGTGCGGCGGCGTCCAGAGGAAGACGATCAGGAAGAGCCAGAGCGCGGGCAGGCCGAGGTCGCCGGTCGCCGCCGCGTAGCCGACGAGCGGCGGCACCGCACCGGCCGCGCCGCCGATGACGATGTTCTGCGGCGTCGAGCGCTTGAGCCAGCGCGTGTAGACGAGCACGTAGAAGAGGTTCCCGACGAGTGCCAGCACGGCGGTCAGCACGTTGATCGTGCTCGCGAGCAGGACGAACGAGAGCGCCGAGAGCGCGAGCCCGAACTCGAGCGCCCGCTCGGGCGCGACACGGCCCGAGGCGACGGGCCGCTTCTCCGTGCGCGTGCCCATCAGCCTGTCGATGTCCGCATCGAGGACGTGGTTGAGGGCGCTGGCGCCGCCGCAGGCGAGTGCGAGGCCGACCATCGCCGCCGTGAAGCGGCCGAGGCTCGGCAGTCCCTGCGCGCCGACGATCATTCCCGCGGCGCCGGTGAGCAGGAGCAGCGACATGATCCGCGGCTTCGTCAAGGTCACGTGGTCGCGCACCGAGCCGAGCGCCGCCGGTTCGCCGCGGAAAGTGAGTGCGGCGACGACGCTCGCGGCCGCGAGGGCGAGTGCGGCGAGTGCGACGTGAATCGCGTCCGCGGTCACGAGCGCGGCTGCGCCGAAGAGCGCGAGCGCGACGAGCGACGGAGCGAGCAGCCGCCGGTAGGAGAGCCACGCCGCGAGCGCGACGGCGACGAGCGGCGGCAGCGCGAGCGCCGAGAGGACGTTGTGAGCGAGCCCGCCGCCGAACGTGCCGGAGGCGACGGCGAGCACGAGCGCCGCGGCGGCCGCGAGCGCGGTCAGGCGCAGCAGGGGGCCGGGGCCGGCGTCAGAGCGCATTGGACTCCCGCAGCTTGCGGCGCAGGTCGTTGAGCGGTCGCGCGCTCGTCACGTACGGAACCTCGTCGAAGTTGTGCGGCAGGCGGCGGCGAGGTCGTGTACCACTCGAGCGTGTCGGCGAGCCAGGGGTCGTTGCCCGCGATCTTGCCACGCTTGCGCGTGCGCCGGATGTTCCAGAGCAGGAGCAGGAAGCCGACGCCCATGATCCAGGAGCCGATCGTCGAGACCAGGTTGTAGTCCTGGATCAGCCCGGTGTCCGTGTACGTGTAGACGCGGCGCGGCATTCCGAGCAGGCCGATCAGGTGCTGTGGGAAGAACGTGACGTTGAAGCCGACGAAGACGAACCAGAACGTCCACTTGCCGATGCGCTCGCTCAGCATCCGCCCGAAGAACTTCGGCCACCAGTAGTGCAGCCCGGCGAGGATCGCGAGGATCGAGCCGCCGAAGAGGACGTAGTGGAAATGGGCGACGACGTAGTAGGTGTCGTGCACCTGCCAGTCGATCGGGAAGGCGGCGAGGAAGATGCCGGAGAGGCCGCCGATCGTGAAGACGCTGAGGAAGCCGAGCGCGAACAGCATCGGCGTGTCGAAGTGGAGGTTGCCGCGCCACAGCGTCGCGAGCCAGTTGAGGATCTTCACGCCCGTCGGCACGGCGATGATCATCGAGGAGATCATGAAGAAGCCGTTCAGCACGTCGGGCATCCCGACCGTGAACATGTGGTGCGCCCAGACGAGCATCGAGTAGAAGGCGATCCCGACCGTCGAGAACGCGACCGCCTTGTAGCCGAAGATCGGTTTCCGGGCGAAGACCGGGATGATCTCCGAGATCATCCCGAAGGCGGGCAGCACCATGATGTAGACCTCGGGGTGCCCGAAGAACCA
The DNA here is from genome assembly GCA_963808915.1 of uncultured Gaiellaceae bacterium. Taxonomy (GTDB): domain Bacteria; phylum Actinomycetota; class Thermoleophilia; order Gaiellales; family Gaiellaceae; genus CAVTBT01. The sequence continues at coordinate 974,892 of CAWEHJ010000004.1, forward strand.
GAAGACGTGCTGCCAGAGGACGACGTTCCCGCCCTCGTCCGGGACGAAGAAATGGGTGCCGGCCTGGCGGTCGAGCAGGAGGAGCGTCAGCCCCGCCGAGAGCGCCGGCAGCACCAGCACGAGCAGGATCGCGTACGTCTCGACCGCCCAGACGAAGAGCGGCATGCGCGTCCAGGTCATCCCGGCCGTGCGCATGTTGTGGATCGTGACGATGAAGTTGATCGCGCCGAGCAGTGACGAGATCGAGAGGATGTGGAGGCTGAGGATCCAGAGGTCCTGGCCGTTGCCCGGGGTCAGCACCGAGAGCGGCGGATAGGCGGTCCACCCAGTGCGCGCCGCGCCGCCGCTGGCGAAAAACGAGAGCAGCAGCACCATCCCGCCGAAGAGGAAGAGCCAGTACGAGAGCGCGTTCAGCCGCGGGAACGCCATGTCGCGGGCGCCGATCATCAGCGGCACGAGGAAATTCGCGAAGCCGGCGAGGATCGGGACGACGACGAGGAAGACCATCGTCGTGCCGTGCATGGTCACGACCTCGTTGTAGGCGTTCTTGGTCAGGATGTGCTGGTCGGCCTGGGCGAGCTGCGCCCGGATCAGGCCGGCCATCGCCCCGCCGGCGACGAAGAAGAGGCCGGCCGTGACGATGTAGAGGATGCCGATCCGCTTGTGGTCGACCGTGACCAGCCAGCTGGCGACACGGCCGCGCTGCCAGGCGGGGACGACGGGTTCCGCCCTAGCCGCCAACGATCTCCTTCGCGAGGTAGTCCGTGATCGCCTTCATCTGCGTGTCGCCCCAGTCCTTGCCGACCGGCGGCATCTCGTTCTTGCCGTTCCGGAGCAGGCGCTCGATCCCGGCGGCGTCGTTGAGCAGCCCGTTGCCGGCGAGCTTGGGGCCGATGTCGCCCTGGCCCTGCAGGCCGTGGCATTTGGCGCAGACGCCGTTGTAGGTCTCCTCGCCGAGCCCCGCACCGCCCGCGCGCGCGGCGAGCCAGCTGTCGAAGGAGGCCTGCGGGAGCACCTCGACCTCGGCGGTCATGCGGGCGTGCTGGATCCCGCAGAGCTCGGCGCACTGGCCGCGGTAGACGCCCGGGCGATCGACCCGGAACCACGTGTGGTTCACCTGGCCGGGAATCGCATCGATCTTGCCGCCGAGCTCGGGGATCCACCACGAGTGGATCACGTCCCAGTCGGGGGCGGTGACCGTGAGCCGCATGTTCTTGCCGGCGGGCACGCGCATGCGGTCGACAGCGACGGCACCGTTCGGGTACGTGAACTGCCAGTAGAACTGGTGACCCGCGACCCCGACCTCTTCGCGGCCACCCGATGCGGTCGCCGAGGGCACGTCGTCGATGCCCGGCAGCTTGTAGAAGACGAAGCTGCCGATCGCGACGAGGATCAGCACCGGCACGACCGTCCACGCGATCTCGAGTTGCGTGTTGCCGTGCACCTGCGGCCCGTCCTCGTCGCGGAGGCGGTGCCGGCGGCGGTACTTGAAGATGAAGTAGAGCAGCGCGCCCTGGACGAGCAGAAGCACCGCACCGGTGAAGATCGCGACCCAGAAGTAGCTCTGGCGGATGCCGTCGGCGTTCGGGGAGGCGGGCTCCAGCGGAGCGAACCCGCCGTTGCCTGCGAAGCCCACGGGGACGAGGGCAAGCGCGGTCGCGGCGAGCACGCCGGTGACGAGGAGCTTCGAGCGCACGGGCGCTGCCATTCTATGAAGGGTGAGCGAAGGCCTGCAGAGCCCTACCGTGGTCAGGCTGCCCGGCGACGTACGCCGGCCGTTCGAGGTGTACGTGAACGGGGTGCTGCAGGAGGAGGGCCGCGACTACCGGGTCACGGAGGGCTCGCTCATGTTCGGTCGGCAGCTCCGGAAGGAGGGCCGCCTCGGCTTCTGGCGCTGGGCCTCGATCCTCGTCGGCGCCGCCGGCACCTACCGGCAGAACGACTCCGTCGACGTGGTCTACGAGCGCGACGGCAGGCGCGTGGTCGCGACCGGCCTCCCGCCGGTCGACGCGCCCTAGCCCCCGGCCCGGAGCCGCCAGACGTCGGCGCCGCCGAAGCTCGGCACCCAGATGTCGCCGAACGCCTCGTTGACGACGAACGGGCTCTTGCCGACGCGGCTCGTGCCGAGCACGGTGTTCGTGGCCGGGTCGATCCGCGCGACGGCGTTGTCGCCCATCAGCGGGATCCAGACGGTGCCGTCCTTCGCCACCGTTCCGTCCACGGGCGCCGAGCCGACCGGGATCGTGGCGACGACCCTGTTCGTCGCAGGGTCGATGCGGGCGACGGCGTTCCCGCGGACGAGCGAGACCCAGACCGCGGTGTCGGACGCGGCCAGCCAGGCCGGCGCGTCCTCGGAGACGTGAATCGCCCTGGCGGTGTTCGTACGCGGGTCGATGCGGTAGACGTTCGCGCTGCCGTTCGTCCCGACCCAGACGGACCCGGCGGCGACCGCGAACCCCGCCGGCCCCGTGCCGGTCCGGATCCGCTTGACGACGCGGTTCGTGCGTGGGTCGATGCGCGAGACCCACCCGCTGCCGAAGTCGCTCGACCAGACGGAGCCGAAGCCGAAGGCCACGTCGTAGGGCTGGATTCCGACCGCAATCCGGCGGGTCCGCTTCAGCGTCCGCGGGTTGACGCGCTCGATCGTGCTCGTGCCGTAGCCGTCGACCCAGATCGAGCCGGCGCCGGCTGCAAGTCCGCAGGCCTGGCCGCCGATCTTGACCCGCCCGGTGACCTTGTTCGTGGCCGGGTTGACGCGCGCGAGCGTGGCCGAGCCGTAGTTGGCGACCCAGACCGACCCGTACGCCTGGATCGCTGCGCACGGCTTCGTGCCGGTCCGGAGCTTGGCGACGACGGTCGGCGCGCCGCCGGCGGCGAGTGCGGAGGTCGAGAGGGCGAGCGCGACGAGCGAGGCGAGGCGGAGCATCCGTGACCCTTTCGGCGAAGAACTACGAGTTCGCAGTAGATTACTGCGAGATCGCAGGAGCTGCAAGCAGCCGGCGGAGCGCGCCCTCGAGCGCCGACCCCGCTTCCCCGACGGACGTGGCGTCCGCGCCGAGCTCGTCCTCGAGCGCGAACAACGCTGCATTGAAGCGTGGGCCCGCCGTCTGCATCGCCGCCCGCCCGTCATCGGTCAGCTCGAGGAGGTAGGAGCGACCGTCGTCCGGGTTCGGCCGCCGCTGGACGTGGCCGGCGGCGGTGAGCCGCCGGATCCACGCCGACAGCGTCGTCGGCGCCATGCCGAGCCTGGCGGCCAGCTCGGTGGGCGTGAGGGGGCCGAGTGCGCCGATCACGCTGGTGACCCCGAACTGGTTCGGGGAGACGTCCGCCATGCCGAGCTCCCTGGTCAGCAGCTGGTTCGCGAGCTGCCCGGTGACGAACTGGCGCAAGAGGATGTTCGGATTTCGCGGCGGCGTCACGCGCCGAGCCTATCGCCGCCCAGTGGCCTCGACCTCGGCGCGGAGACGCGCCGCGAGCTCGTCCGTGAGCTGGCCCTCCTCGAGCCGCCAGCGCCAGTTGCGCGGGTCGGTCTCGCCGGGACGGTTCATCCGTGCGTCGTCGCCGAGGCCGAGCACGTCCTGCGCCGGGAGGATCGCCAGCGCGGCGCGCGAGCCGAGCGCGAGGCGCAACAGCTCCCAGTGGTCGTGCTTCGGAAACGTGGCGGCGAGCGTCGTCGTGTCGTGGGTCGAGGTGTAGACGACCGCGTGCTCACGGTGGTTCTCCGGCCGGTGCGGGTTGTCGGCGGGCCCCAGGAACGCCCAGAGGAGCACGACCATGCCCGGGAAGCCGAGCTCGTCGCGCAATCTCTCGACGTCGGGCGTGATCACCCCGAGGTCCTCGGCGATCACCGGCAGCTCGCCGAGCTCGGCCTCGACCGCCCGGAACAGCGCAGCGCCGGGGCCGGGCGACCAGTCGCCCTCGGTCGCGCTCTCCGCCTCGGCCGGGATCGTCCAGTAGGCCGCGAAGCCGCGGAAGTGGTCGATGCGCGTGACGTCGACGAGCGAGAGCGTGCGCCGCAGCCGTTCGATCCACCAGCGGTAGCCCTCGGCCGCGACAGCGTCCCAGTCGAAGAGCGGGTTGCCCCAGTTCTGACCCTCGGGGCCGAGGTCGTCGGGCGGAGCGCCGGCGACGACGCCGTCCCGGAACAGCTCGGGATGGGAGAGGTGGTCGCAGCTGGCGTCGGCCGGGTAGATCGGCACGTCGCCGATCAGGCGAACGCCGCGTTCGGCCGCGTAGGCACGCAGGCCGGACCATTCCCGCTCGAAGCGCACCTGGTCCTCCACGGCCCCCGCGCCCGCGAAGGCGGCCCAGTCCTCGAGCCAGTAGGCGTGCCGCCGCCGGAAGTCCTCCGCGGCGCGTGCGCCGACCCGCGACCCCGGCCGGGCGAGCAGGCCGGGCCAGCAGGCGAACGCAGAGGCCGCCGCATAGGGAGAGCCGAACGCATCCGGCGGCCCGAGTGGCAGCACCTGCCACCACGACTGCCCGGCAGCCTGGAGCCAGTCGACGAACCGGTACGCGCTCTCGCCCAGGCGCCCGTCGGGGAGCGAGGTCGGGTGCAGCAGGATCCCGCACGAACGGCGAAGCTTCACGACCCGACTGTTTACAGAAGTCGCGACGCTGAAAGCGGACAACGTGCGCAGCCTCACCTCAAACCGCCCTCCGGCCCGAATCCAGATCCAGGACGTCCACCCGCAGGTGGACTGCGGGCGCTATCCCGCGAAGGCGACGCTCGGCGAGCGTGTGCTCGTCTCGGCGACGATCTTCCGGGACGGCCACGACAAGCTGCGGGCCGTCGTGCGCTACCGGCGCACCGGGACGCGCCGCTGGCTGGAGCGTCAGCTGGTGGCACTCGGCAACGATCGCTGGCAGTGCGACGTCGACGTCACCGACCTCGGCCGGTGGCAGTTCACGGTCGAGGCCTGGACCGACCCGTACGCGACCTGGGTCGACGAGTACGACCGCAAGCTCGCGGGCGGGCAGGTCGAGCTGTCGGGCGAGCTCTCCGAGGGCGCTGCGCTCTTCGGCGAGGGCGACGCCGACGAGTGGCGGGCCGCGGCGCCCGCGTTGGGGGCGAAGCACCGCGAGGACGCGGTCACGCTGCCCAAGCCGCTCGAGCTCGACGTCGACCGCGAGCGCGCGCGATTCGGCAGCTGGTACGAGCTGTTCCCGCGCTCCTGGGGCGGCTTCAAGGGCGTGGCCGACGTGCTGCCGCAGCTCGCCGAGCTCGGCTTCGACGTGGTCTACCTCCCGCCCGTCCACCCGATCGGCGTCACGAACCGCAAGGGGCGGAACAACGCGCTCGTCTCCGAGCCCGGCGACCCGGGCAGCCCGTGGGCGATCGGCGGCAAGGAGGGCGGCCATGACGCCGTGCATCCCGACCTCGGGACGATGGCCGAGTTCGAGGCGATGGTCGAGGTCGGCAGTCGCGTCGGTTGCGAGGTCTGCATCGACCTCGCGATCCAGTGTTCGCCGGACCACCCGTGGCTCCGTGCGCATCCCGAGTGGTTCTACCGGCGCCCCGATGGCACGTTGAAGTACGCCGAGAACCCGCCCAAGCGCTACCAGGACATCTACAACGTCAACTTCGCCTCGGCTGAGTGGCAGTCGCTGTGGACGGAGCTTCGCGACATCGTGCTCGGCTGGTGCGGGCGCGGCGTTCGGAGCTTCCGCGTCGACAACCCGCACACGAAGTCGGTGCCGTTCTGGGAGTGGTTGATCCGCGGAGGTGCGCGAGCAGTATCCGGAGACGATCTTCCTCTCCGAGGCCTTCACGAGTCCGGCGATGATGACGACTCTCGCCAAGGTCGGCTTCGCGCAGTCCTACACGTACTTCACCTGGAAGAACACGAAGGCAGAGCTGGTCGAGTTCCTCGAGCAGGCGCGCTCGTGGGCCGCGTTCTGGCGTCCGAACATGTTCACGAACACCCAGGACATCCTGCACGAGTACCTGCAGGCCGGGGGGCGGCCCGCGTTCGAGGCGAGGCTCGTGCTGGCGGCGACGCTCTCGCCGACCTACGGCATCTACTCCGGCTTCGAGCACTGCGAGAACGTGCCGCTGCACGAGGGCTCCGAGGAGTACCTCGACTCGGAGAAGTACGAGGTGAAGGCGCGGCGGCTGGACGGCCCGCTGCTCCCGCTCGTCCACCGGCTGAACGAGATCCGGCGCGAGACGCCGGCGCTGCAACGGTTCGAGAACTTCACGGTGCTCGAGACGCAGAGCGAGCACCTCTTCGGGGTCGCGAAGCAGGACGGGGCGAGCTGCGTCCTCGTCGTCGTCAACCTCGACCCGCACACGGAGCGGGAAGGGCTGGCCGTCGTGCCCGGGTCGCTGGGCCTGCCGGCCGAGTTCGCTGCCGACGAACTGCTCTCGGCCAGGCGGTTCCGCTGGCGGACGGGGCGGAACTACGTGAAGCTCGGGCCTGGCCAGAGCCACATCGTGCGGCCGAGGCAGTGAAAACCGTGTCTGACACCTTTTCCACAGAGGCACCGCGCCGTGGCTGAGCACTGGTTCGAACGAGAGCCGCTCTGGTTCAAGACCGCGGTCTTCTACGAGATCCACACGCGGGCGTTTTTCGACTCGAACGACGACGGGTCGGGCGACTTCCGCGGGCTCGCACAGAAGCTCGACTACCTGCAGTGGCTCGGGATCGACTGCATCTGGCTCCTGCCGTTCTACCCCTCGCCGCTCCGCGACGGCGGCTACGACATCGCCGACTTCTACGGCGTCAACGGCGACTACGGCGACGTCGAGGAGTTCCGGCAGTTCGTCGAGCAGGCGCACCAGCGGGGGATCCGGGTGATCGCCGACCTCGTCATGAACCACACGTCCTCCGACCACCCGTGGTTCCAGGAGTCCCGGCTGGACCGCGAAAACGCCAAGGCCGACTGGTACGTCTGGTCGGACACCGACCAGAGCTACCAGGACGCACGGATCATCTTCGTCGACACGGAGACGTCGAACTGGACGTGGGACCCGGCGCGCGGCCAGTACTTCTGGCACCGCTTCTTCAGTCACCAGCCGGACCTGAACTACGAGAACCCCGAGGTGCAGGACGCGATGATCGAGGTGCTGCGCTTCTGGCTCGACCTGGGGCTCGACGGTTTCCGGCTCGACGCTGTGCCCTACCTGTTCGAGGACGAGGGCACGAACTGCGAGAACCGGCCGCGGACGCACGACTACCTGCGGCGCGTCCGCGCCGAGGTCGACGCGCGCTACCCCGACCGTGTGCTCCTGGCCGAGGCGAACCAGTGGCCGGATGACGTGGTCGAGTACTTCGGGGACGGGGACGAGTGCCACATGGCCTTCCACTTCCCGGTGATGCCGCGACTCTTCATGTCGCTTCGCCGCGAGGAGGCGCGGCCGATGATCGAGATCCTGCAGCGCACGCCGCCGATCCCCTCCAACGCCCAGTGGGGCTTGTTCCTGCGCAACCACGACGAGCTGACGCTCGAGATGGTCACCGACGAGGAGCGGGACTACATGTACGCGGAGTACGCCAAGGACCCGCGCATGAAGCTGAACCTCGGGATCCGCCGTCGGCTCGCCCCGCTCCTCGACGGCGGCCGCAGCGAGATCGAGCTGATGCACGCGATCCTGTTCTCGCTCCCGGGCTCACCGGTCCTCTACTACGGGGACGAGATCATGATGGGCGACAACGTCTACCTCGGCGACCGCGACGGCGTGCGCACCCCGATGCAGTGGACGGGCGACCGGAACGGCGGCTTCTCCCGTGCCGACTGGGCCCAGCTCTACCTGCCGCCCCTGATGGATCCGGTCTACGGCTTCCAGGCCGTGAACGTCGAGGCGCAGCTCCGCACGCCGACCTCGTTCCTGCGCTGGATGCGGCGCTTCATCGAGCTGCGCAAGCAGCATCCCGTCTTCGGCGTCGGCGAGTACACGGTGCTCGAGCCCGAGAACCCGCGGATCTTCGCCCACATCCGCTCGTTCAGCGAGGACATCGTGCTCTGCGTCCACAACCTCGCCCGGTCGGCGCAGGCCGTCGAGCTCGACCTCTCGCCCTTCACGGGTAGGGTCCCGGTCGAGATGTTCGGCCGGACACGCTTCCCGCCGATCGGGGAGCTGCCGTATCTCCTGACCCTGGGGCCTCGTGGCTTCTTCTGGTTCCAGCTCGTCGATCCGGCGGATGAGGAGCATGACGGTGGCTGACCTGCGCGAGCGGATCGAAGCGGGCGACCTGTCCTTCCTGGACGGGGTCGGCCTGCTCGGGACGCTGGCATCGCAACGCTGGTTCGGCGCCAAGTCGCGCGACGTGCTCGACGCCCGGGTCGTCACGGCGGCCATCGCTCCCGGCGGCCCGCCGCTGCTCTGCGTGGCGATCGTCGAGGTCCGCTTCGGCCTCCAGACCCACGAGCTGTTCCAGCTCGCGCTCGGCTTCAGGCCGCAGGAGGAAGGCTGGAGCGAGGCGATCGTCGCCGAGACGGGAGGCTGGACGGCGTACGACGCCATGGCCGACCCGCAGCTCGTCCGGGAGGTCGTCGGCCTGATGCGGCGCGAGGCGACGCTGTCCTTGCCCGATGCGTCGATCTCGTTCCGGAACGCAGCGTCGGCGGAGCCCGGCGGCAGCGACCTCGGCAAGGTGCGGGCGATGGGCGTCGAGCAGTCGAACAGCTCGGTGGTGCTGGACGAGCGACTCGTGCTGAAGCTCTACCGCCGCCTCGAAGCAGGCACGAATCCGGAGCTCGAGCTGCTTCGCTTCCTCACCGATCAGGGATTCCAGAACATCGCGCCGCTGGACGGATGGGCGGCGCTCGAGGGTCATCCTCTCGATGCGACGCTCGCGATCCTGCAGCGATTCGTGCGCTCGCGCGGCGACGGCTGGACACTGGCGCTCGACTCGCTCTCGTCCGATCCGGGCTGGCTGCCGGCGCGGGCCGGCCGCCTCGGCGAGGTCACTGCGGGACTGCACAACGCGCTCGCCTCCGACTCGACCGACCCGAGCTTTGCGCCCGAGGAGCCGAGCTTCGAGTCCGTGGCGCTGTTGTCCGCGTCGGTCGACGAGGAGATCGAGCAGGTCTTCCTCGCCCTGCCCGAGCGGGAGTCGCTCGCGCCGATCGCGGGTCGAGGCGAGGAGGTGCGCGATCGGCTGCGCCTGCTCTCGCACATCGGGCCGGTCGGCCGGGTAATCCGCCACCACGGCGACTACCACCTCGGTCAGGTGCTCTGGAGCGAGGACGAGGACTGGCTCGTCCTCGACTTCGAGGGAGAGCCAGCGCGATCGCTGCCCGAGCGGCGGCGGAAGCGATCCCCGCTGCGGGACGTCGCCGGGATGCTCCGTTCGTTCGCCTACGCCTCGCAGGCGGCGCCGCTGTTGCGGGAGGCACAGGCGCCGGAGGGCTGGGAGGAGCGCTGCCGGCAGCCGTTCCTCGACGCATACCTGGGCGCCGTCGAGCCGTCCCTGCTCCCGGCCGGCGAGGCGGGCGTCACGCGGCTCCTCTCGGTCTTCGAGCTGGAGAAGGCGGTCTACGAGCTTCGCTACGAGCTCGACAACCGCCCCGACTGGGTCGACATCCCGGTGGCGGGGATCCTCCGGATCCTGGAGAGCCCGCTGTGAGCGCGGTTCGTGGCGCGGCGCGGCGGCGGCGTGGGCCCGATCGGTGTCTGACACCTTTTCCACAGGCCGCGTCGTTCGCGCCGGTTCCAGCTCGAGGTGGCCGCCGATGAGCAGCGCCATCGGCGACCTCGACCTCCACCTCGCCGGCGAAGGGCGGCACGAGCGCATCTACGAGCAGCTCGGCGCGCACGTCGTCGAACAGGGTGTCCGCTTCGCCGTCTGGGCCCCGAATGCTCGCAGCATCGCCGTCGTCGGCGACTGGAACCGATGGGACGGCCGGGCCGATCGCCTCGAGCCCGTCGGCTCGTCGGGCATCTGGCAGGCCCTCGTGCCCGAGGCGGCGGAAGGTCATCGCTACAAGCTCGAGGTTGTCGGCGCGGACGGTCGCCTTCGAGTCAAGGCCGACCCCTACGCTCTCGCGGCCGAGATCCCGCCGGCGAGCGCCTCCGTCGTCTACACATCGCGCTACCGCTGGAGCGACGACGACTGGCTGGCGAATCGCCGGGACGTGCATGCCGAGCCGATGTCGGTCTACGAGGTCCATCTGCCGTCCTGGAGGCGCAATCCGCTCGAGTCCAACCGCTCGTTGACCTACCGCGAGCTCGCGGAGGAGCTCGGCGAGCACGTGCGCGAGCTCGGCTTCACCCACGTCGAGTTGCTCCCTGTCATGCAGCACCCCTACTCGGGCTCCTGGGGCTATCAGGTGACCGGTTACTACGCCCCGCTCTCGACGCTCGGCGAGCCCGACGACTTCCGCCACTTCGTCGACCACCTGCACGCGCTCGGCATCGGCGTGATCCTCGACTGGGTGCCGGCGCATTTCCCGCGCGACGAGTTCGCGTTGGCTCGCTTCGACGGCACCGCCCTGTACGAGCACGAGGATCCGCGTCGAGGCGCACACCCGGACTGGGGCACCCTGATCTTCAACCTTGGTCGCAACGAGGTGCGGAACTTCCTGATCGCGAACGCGCTCTACTGGCTCCGCGAGTTCCACGCCGACGGGCTCCGAGTCGATGCCGTCGCCTCGATGCTCTACCTCGACTACTCACGCAAGGAGGGCGAGTGGCTGCCGAATGCCCACGGCGGCCGGGAGGACCTGGATGCGATCGCGTTCCTCAAGGAGCTCAACGACGTCGTCCATGCCCACGATCCGTCGGTGATCATGGCGGCCGAGGAATCGACCGCCTGGCCCGGCGTTTCCCGGCCGACCTATCTGGGCGGCCTCGGCTTCGACTTCAAGTGGAACATGGGGTGGATGCACGACACGCTCCAGTACTTCTCGAAGGAGCCGGTGCACCGCCGCTTCCACCACCACGAGCTCACCTTCGCGCTCGTGTATGCGTGGAACGAGAACTTCGTCCTCCCGCTCTCGCACGACGAGGTCGTGCACGGGAAGGGGTCGCTGATCGGCAAGCTCCCGGGCGACCGCTGGCAGCGGTTCGCCAACCTGCGGGCGCTCTACGGTCTGATGTGGGCGCATCCCGGGAAGAAGCTGCTCTTCATGGGCGGCGAGCTCGCGCAGGAGCAGGAGTGGTCGGAGGAGCGATCGCTCGACTGGCACCTGCTCGACGATCCCGACCACGCCGGCGTCCGGGCGCTCGTCCGCGACATGAATGCCGCCTATCGCGCCCGGCCGGCGCTGTGGCAGATCGACTTCACGCCGGACGGGTTCGCCTGGCTCGAGCCGAACGCCGCAGGCGAGAACGTCGTCGCGTTCGTCCGGCGGCCGGTCGACGGCGAGCCGCTCGTGTGCGTCGCGAACCTGTCGCCTGTCGTGCGCGAGGGCTGGCGCGTCGGGCTTCCAGCCGGCGGGAGCTGGCACGAGGTGCTGAACACGGACTCGCGTTTCTACGGCGGTTCGGATGTCGGCAACGGCCTTGGCGTCGAGGCCGAATCGGTGCCCTGGAACGAGCAGGCGTTCTCCGCTGAGCTCGTGCTGCCACCGCTCGCGGTACTGTGGCTCGTTCCCGGGAAGGCGCGGGCTGCCAAGCCCGCACAGGACTCGACGAAGCGCCGGTAGTCGGCCGCCCGGCCGCGAAAGGCGTCGAGTGCGGCGCGTGTCGCCAAGGAGAACGGCCGACGCACCAGGCCCGCAAGTGCCGCGTGGCTGCTCCAACGCCAGTGCTCGGGCCGCGAGACCAGCCGTGCGTGCACGGGGTTGAGCGCCACGTATTGCATCGCGCTCACAAGATGCTCGTGGCTGTCGATGACGCGGTCGCCGTAGCGTTCGGCGAGGACGCTGCCGAACCGGCCGTGTCGCTCGTTGAAGCGCCTTGCGTAGGCGCCGTTGAGGTCGCGCATACCGTGCCCAAGGTTGGCCCGGGGCGTGCGAACGATGAGGTGGTAGTGGGTGCCCATCAGGCACCAGCCGAGGAGCTCCCAGCGGTAGCGGCGGACGACGCGCTCGAGAAGCTTCAGGAAATCCTCGCGGTCGGGGTCGCCGAGGAAGAGATCACGGCTCCAGGTCGCTCGCGCGGTGAGGTGGAAGGTTCGGCCCGGCGCCTCGGGTCGGAGCGTTCGTCCCATGGCTCCATCGTGCGGCCGCCTACAGCGAGGGCGCAACGCCGAGCGGCATTTCAGCACTGATTGGGTACGAAGTCGTCACGGCTGCGCGGTGTAGCGTCGCTGGCGGCAGCCCGAATTGGCGTCTGACACCTTTTCCACAGGCCGTGGCGGCAAGCGCAATCTCGGCCTCAACAATCGTTGCCGAAGGAGATAATTGCCGCCGTCAACCTCGCGGTAGGCTGCTCCCGTGGCGCACGACAACAGCATCGAGGCGCAGCAGCTCGTCCGCGAGTTCAAAAAAGGCCCCCGGGCGGTCGCAGGGATCGACCTGCGGGTCGAGCCAGGCGAGATCTACGGCTTCCTCGGCCCGAACGGCGCCGGCAAGTCGACGACCGTACTGATGCTGACGACGCTGCTGCCGCCGACGGCCGGCGTCGCCAGGGTCGGCGGCTACGACGTCGTCCGCGAAGGGCCGAAGGTGCGCTCGGTGATCGGCGCCGCGCTCCAGGAGGCTGCACTCGACCCGCTGCTCACCGGCCGCGATCACGTGCGCCTCCAGGCGACGTTGCAGGGGCTCTCGCGCGAGGATCGGAAGCGCCGCTCCGCCGAACTGCTCGAGCGAGTCGGCCTCTCCGAGGCCGCCGACCGCAAGGTGCGCGGCTACTCCGGCGGGATGAAGCGGAGGCTCGACCTCGCGCTCGCGCTCGTCCACCGGCCCAGCATCCTCTTCCTCGACGAGCCCACGACCGGGCTCGACCCGCAGAGCCGGAGCGCCCTTTGGGAGGAGGTCGCCCGCCTCGCCGCCGAGGACGGGGTCACGGTCTTCCTCACCACGCAGTACCTCGAGGAGGCCGACGTGCTCGCGGATCGCGTAGGGATCATCGACCACGGCTCGATCGTGGCCGAGGGCACGCCCGCCACGCTCAAGGCCGAGATCGGGCGCCCGAGCCTGCACGCGATCCCGACCGAGGACGCCGAGCGGCCACGCGTCGCCGATTTCCTCCGTCGCTTCGGGGAGCCGCTCCAAGGCGCACGCAACGTCGCCGTCTGGCTCGAGGACGGCTACTCCCTCGCCGACGTCGTCCGCGCCCTCGACCGGGAGGGGATCGAGCTCGCGGACATCGAGCTCCGGGCGCCGACACTCGACGACGTCTTCTTCGCCAAGACGGGACGCTCGCTCGAAGGGGCCGGCGAGAACGGCACAGCCGAGGTCGCCGAGCCCGCCTCGTGAACCCGGTCGCCGCCCAGGTCGGCGCGCTCGCGTCGCGCTCGGTGATCCGCACGATCCGCCAGCCGGCCAGCGCAATCCCGCCGCTCGTGTTCCCGGTCGCGCTGATGCTGGTCAACAGTGCCGGCCTGCACGCCTCGACGGAGCTGCCCGGATTCCCGACGGATTCGTTCGTGGCGTTCGCGCTCGCCGTCCCGTTCATCCAGGGTGCGCTCTTCGCGACGATGAACGCCGGTACCGACCTTGCGCGGGACATCCAGACGGGCTTCCTCAACCGCCTGTCGCTCACCTCGATGCGCGGCTCGGCGCTGCTCGGCGGCCAGCTCGCCGGGATCGTCGTGCTGGGGTTCGTCCAGGCCGTCTTCTACGTGCTCGTCGGGATCATCGTGGGCGTCCACTACGCCTCGGGTTTCGGCGGGGTGCTGGTGCTCCTGGCGTTCGCCGTCCTGGTCTCGTTCGGCTTCGGCGCGCTCGGCGCCTTCCTCGCGCTCCGCTCGGGCTCGGGGGAGACGGTGCAGGGGATGTTCCCGGCGCTGTTCGTCTTCCTCTTCCTGTCCTCGATGAACACGCCGCGCGAGCTGATCGGGGTGGACTGGTTCCGACACGTGGCGACGCTCAACCCCGTCTCGTACCTGATCGAATGCGTCCGCAGCCTGATCATCGAGGGCTGGAACGCCCAGGCGCTCGCCCTCGGCTTCGGCTTCGCCACGGTGATCGCGGTCATCTCGGTGCTGCTCGCTTCCTGGGCGCTGACCTCCAGGCTGGAGCGCACATGAGGATCTGGCCGGTCGCGAAGGGCGTCGCCTGGCGCACACTCAAGAACGTCTTCACGAACCCCGGCCTCTTCATCCCGTCGCTTGCCTTCCCGCTCTTCTTCTTCATGGCGTTCGCCGGCGGGTTGTCCCAGGTGGCGAACGTGCCGGGCTTCGACTTCGAGCACGGGTACACGGCCTTCCAGTTCTGTTTCGTCCTGATCCAGTCGGCCGCTTTCGGCGGCGTCTTCACCGGCTTCGGGATCGCGCGTGACTTCGAATTCGGCTTCGCGCGGCGACTGCTGCTGGCGGCCCCGAACCGCACGGGGATCGTGCTCGGGTACGCGATCGCGGCGCTCGTGCGCTGGCTCGTGACGGCGACCGTGCTGACCGTGGTCGCCTTCGCCGTCGGGATGCAGATCGGTGGGAGCGGGCTCGACCTGTTCGGGATGTACCTGCTCGCGGCGCTCGTGAACGTCACCGCGCTGATGTGGGCGTGCGGCATCGCGATGCGGTTCCGGACGATCCAGGCGGGGCCGGTGATGCAGATGCCGGTGTTCCTGATCCTGTTCTTCGCGCCTGTCTACGTGCCGCTCGCCCTCCTGCAGGGCTGGATCGAGACACTGGCGACCATCAACCCGTTGACGTACGTGCTCGAGAGCGTCCGCGGGCTCATCTCCGGCGATCCTGAGCATCTCCTGCTGGCGTTCGGGCTGGCGATCGGGCTCGCGTGCGCGTTCGGCTTCTGGGCCCTCCGCGGCCTACGGAGCGCCGAGGCAGCCGGCTAGCCGAGCGCACGGCGCGACCCCGCTTCAAGCTGTGGAAAAGGTGTCAGACACGAGATCTGGCTTCCCGAGCGGCGCGGCGGGCCTCGGACGAGTCGCATTGGGTACCGTCCGCCCGCGATGGAGGCCCTCGGACTGATCCCGCTCCCGAGCGGCTGCTGGGCGTGAAGCGCGTCTGGCCCGGCGCCCCGTTCCCGCTCGGCCCGCGCTGGGACGGCGCCGGGACGAACTTCTCGCTCTTCTCCGAGAACGCCGAGCGCGTCGAGCTCTGCCTCTTCGACGAGGCCGGCACCGAGACGCGGTACGAGCTGACCGAGCGGACGGCGTTCAACTGGCACGGCTACCTGCAGGGGATCGGGCCCGGGCAACGCTACGGGTATCGCGTCTTCGGCCCGTGGGCGCCCGAGCGCGGCCACCGCTTCAACCCGCACAAGCTTCTGATCGACCCCTACGCGAAGGCGATCGAGGGCGACGTGCAGTGGGAGCTCGGGCGGACGCTCCCGTATGTGCCCGAGGAGGAGGACGCCGACCTCTACGCCGACGACGAGGACGACGCGGCTGCGGTGCCGAAGTGCATCGTCGTCGACGAGACGTTCGACTGGCAAGGCGACGATCTCCTGCGCACGCCGTGGACCGAGAGCGTGATCTATGAGGCGCACGTGAAGGGCTTCACCGAGCGGATGCCCGGCGTGCGCGAAGACCTGCGCGGCACGTATGCGGGGCTCGCCTCCGAGCCGGCGCTCGAGTACCTGACCGGCCTCGGCGTCACCGCCGTGGAGCTGCTCCCTGTCCATCACATCGTCGACGAGCAGGAGCTGGTCGACCGCGGCCTCCGCAACTACTGGGGCTACAGCTCGATCGGCTACCTGGCGCCGCATGCCGGCTACGCCGCAACAGGCACGCGCGGCGAGCAGGTTCGCGAGTTCAAGGGCATGGTCAAGGCGCTGCACGGCGCGGGGATCGAGGTGATCCTCGACGTCGTCTACAACCACACCGCAGAGGGCAACCACCTCGGCCCGATGCTCTCGTTCAAGGGCATCGACAACTTCTCGTACTACCGGACGATGCCCGACGACCCGCGCTACTACATGGACTACACGGGCACCGGGAACTCGCTCAATCCCGCGCATCCAGCCGTGTTGCGGCTGATCATGGACTCGCTGCGCTACTTCGTCCTCGAGTGCCACGTCGACGGGTTCCGCTTCGACCTCGCCTCGGCGCTCGCCCGCGAGCTGCATGAGGTCGATCGCCTCTCGGCCTTCTTCGACATCATCCATCAGGACCCGGTGCTCTCCCAGGTGAAGCTGATCGCCGAGCCTTGGGACGTGGGCGAGGGCGGCTACCAGGTCGGCAACTTCCCGGTCCTCTGGACCGAGTGGAACGGGATGTACCGCGACACGATGCGTGACTTCTGGCGCGGCCAGACCGGCGTCGGCTCGTTCGCGCAACGCTTCACCGGCTCGAGCGACCTCTACGAGCGCGACGGGCGGCGGCCGTTCGCGTCGATCAACTTCGTCACCGCGCACGACGGCTTCACGTTGCGCGACCTCGTCTCGTACAACGAGAAGCACAACGAGGCGAACGGCGAGGGCAACCAGGACGGCACGACCGACAACCGCAGCTGGAACTGCGGCGTCGAAGGGCCGACGGACGATCCCGCCATGAACGAGCTGCGGGAGCGCCAGCAGCGGAACTTCCTGACGACGCTGCTGCTCTCGCAGGGCGTGCCGATGCTGCTCGGCGGCGACGAGCTCGGCCGCACGCAGCAGGGGAACAACAACGCCTATTGCCAGGACACCGAGCTCTCCTGGTTCGACTGGGAGCTCTCGGACGCGCAGCGGCGGCTGCTCGACTTCACGAAGCGGCTGATCGACTTCCGCAGGCGCCATCCGGTCTTCCGACGGACGGATTTCCTCGTCGGCTCGGAGACGATGGGCTCGGGAGCGCCGGACGTCTACTGGTTCCGGCCCGACGGGCGCAAGATGACCGAACGGAACTGGTCGCGCGGCGACACGCTGACCCTCGGGGTGTTCCTGAACGGGGCCGAGATCAGGACGTACACCGCGCACGGATCGCCCGTGATCGATGACACCTTCCTGATCCTCTTCAACGCGCAGCACGAGGCCGTCGCGTTCACGCTGCCGGCAGTCGCCTACGGGCGCCGGTGGGCACACGAGCTCTCCACCGCCGAGCCGGATCTCGCGCCGGGCGCGCAGGTGTTCCCGGCGCGGGGGATGGTGCCGGTGGAGTCGCGCGCCCTCGTCGTCCTCCGCCGCATCGCCTAGCGATCGCGGGTGGCGACGCCGCTCGACGGGACGGGATCGGTGTCTGACACCTTTTCCACAGCGGCGCCTCGCGACGCGGCGCCTCAACCTTGTGCGGCCGTGTCGAGCACGCGCAGGCACGCCTCGACCACCTGCGGGTCGAATTGCGACCCGGCAGCCTCCTGCAGCCGCCCGCGTGCCTCATCAACGGGCAACGCGCGCCGGTACGGCCGGTCGGTCGTCATCGCGTGGAACGCGTCGCAGGCGAAGATGATCCGCGACTCGATCGGGATCTCGGCGGCCGCCCTGCGATCCGGGTAGCCGCGGCCGTCCCAGCGCTCGTGGCAGTGGCGCACGATCGCGCAGACGTCCTCGAGCTGGCCGATCGGCCGCAGGATCCGCTCCCCGAGCTCGGGGTGCGTCTCGATGATCCGGCGCTCCTCGTCGGTCAGCGGGCCGGGCTTGGTCAGGATCGAGGAGGGGATCCCGATCTTGCCGATGTCGTGGAAGAGCGCACCCAGCTCGACGCGCTTCAGCGCCCTGGCGTCGAGGCCGAGCTCCTGGCCGACACGGATCGCGAGGTCGGTGATCCAGCGCGCGTGCGAGGACGTGTACTCGTCGTTCGCCTCGAGCGCGTTGGCGAGCGCCTCGACCGTCGAGAGGAACGTCCGCTCCATGCTCTCGAAGCGCGACGCGTTCGTGATCGCGAGCTTCGTCTGGTACGCGAGGCCGCCGAGCAGCTCGAGCTCCCGGTCGCCGACCCGGTCGTCGCTGGAGGTGCCGATCGCGATCGCGCCCCAGCGGCCGTCGACCGCGAACGGTGCGACCGCGAAGACGCCGTGCGAAGTGTCGACATGCCCGTCGACGAAGGCGGCGTACTGCTCGGGCTCGACCATGAAAGGCGCGCCGCGCTCGGCAAGGAACGCGGCCGCGGGAGGCGGCAGGCGCCGCCCGATGATCTCGTCGATCGGCGCGCCCTCCTCGCCCCAGCAGGCGCAGCCCTCGAGCTCCCCGGTGTCCTCGCGCTGGAGCCAGACCGACGCGTGCGGCGCGGCGAGCACCCGCGCCACGCCCTGCGCGATCAGGTTCATGACCTCCTGGAGGCCTTCGGGGCTCGCGAGCTCGCGCCCGAACTCGAGCAGCGACGTCGCCGCCTCGGCCTCCCGACGCTGTCCCTCGTAGAGCGACGCGTTCTCGAGCGCGATCGCCGCGTGCCCGGCGAGCACCTCGAGCAGCCGCTGGTCGTCCTCGTCGAACTGGTCGAGGCCGAGCTTGGAGATGAAGATGACGCCGTTCGAGCGTGCGCCGTAGGTGAGCGGCACGGCGAGGATCGACTCCTCGATGTCCTCGGTGCCTGGAATCGTGCGCGCGAACTCGAGCTTCGACGCGTCGCCTGCGAGCACCGGCTCGCCGGTCAAGGCCACTCGACCGGTGATGCCGTAGCCGACCTTCGTCGCCAGCACCTCGAACTCGGAGCCTTCCGTCGCGGTCAGCTCGCCGCGGAACGCGATCGGCAGCAGCTCGTCCCCGTCGCGGATGAAGACGCGGCAGTTGTGGTAGTCGATCAGCGCGCGGAGCTCGTTCGCGATCGATTCGCCGATCTCGCGCACGTCGTTGAGGCGGTTCAGCTTGTTGCCGAGGCTCTGGAGCATCTTCATGTGCGCGATCGAGCGCACGTCCTCCTCCCGCCTGTCGACGAGCTCGACGGGGCGCTCGGCCGAGCGGTCGCCGTAGACGACGACGAGCCCCTTGCCGCCCGCCTTCGCAGTCATCATGGCCGACTCCGCACAGGCGACCAGCTCACGCGGGTTCGCCGCGTTCTCGGGCCCGTGCGCGATTCCGATCGAGACGGTGATCCGGCCCGCAAGCATGAACTCGACCTCTTCCAGCCGCTGCCCGAGCCTGGTCGCGAGGGCGACCGTGCTGGCCGAGTCGGTCGAAGGCACGATCACCGCGAACTCCTCGCCGCCGATCCGGCAGACGACGTCGGAGCCGCGGACGGTGGCGCGAAGATGGTCGGCGAGCTCAGCGAGGATGTTGTCGCCGACGGCGTGGCCGTAGACGTCGTTCACCTTCTTGAAGTCGTCGATGTCGAGCATCACGAGCCCGACGGTCTCGTGTGCCGACGACGACTGCGTCAGCTCGCGACGGAGCCGCTCGTGGAAGTACCGGTGGTTGTAGAGGCCGGTGAGCGAGTCCGTCTGCGCCTGCAGCTCGAGTCCCGCGCGGATGTGCGCGTTGTCGAGCGCCAGCGCTGCCGCGTCGCCGAGCCGGCACAGCAGGTCGAACTCCTCGGTGGTGAAGCGTGCGTCCTCGCCCTCCCGGTAGACGTTCAGCGTCCCCTTCAGCGCGTCCCGGGCGACGAGCGGGACGACGACGAGTGCCTCCGGCTCGATCGGCGTGCCCGGCACGAAGCGGACGCGTGGATCGAGATGCGCCTGGTTCGCCAGCACGGGCTCGCGATGCGTGCACGCCCAGCCGGTGATGCCCTCGCCGAACGGGAAGGTCTCGCTCATCACCTCCTTCTCCCACTTCGAGCGCGCCAGTACGGGCGTCAGCTCGCGCTTCGCCTCGTCGGCCTCGTAGATGTGCATGTCGTCGTACGGGATCAGCGCGGCGAGCGTGTCCGCGATCCGGTCGAGCAGCGCGTCGAGACTCTGCTCCGAGAGCACGTCGTGGAACACGTCCGCCAGGCGGCGGTACGAGTCGACGAGCGGGTCCGGGCCCGGCTCGGGCGTGACCAGCTGGATCCGGGGGAGCTCCGGATCGGGATGAAATGCAGGGTCGGTCACAGCCGCAGGGGAGCGTTCACCTCGTTGAGAGGATCGGGCTTTGCGGGAGGCGGCGAATCCCTCGGACGGGTGAGCCGCCCACTGCGGAAGGGCATGATGTGCGCCGTGTCCCGGGTGATCCTCGACGCGCGCCGCGCGGCCCTCAGCCGTCTCGTCGACCACGCGGCGCTCTTCCCGCCGGCGAGCATGTCCGTCCCGGACGCGCTGGCGGAAGACGAGCGGGTGCGAGCGGAGGAGACCGGGTGGCTCGTGCATCGCTTCGTCGCTCCCGTCTCGCGGCTCGCGGAGCTCGACGGGGCAGAGCTGCCGCTCTCGCTCGTGCTGGACGAGGCCTATGCGGGCGGTGACGCGAGGGTCGAGGCGGTGGAGGCCAGGCCCGGGGCGGCCCCGGAACGCGTGGCCGGTCTGGCCGCCGAGGTCTACGTCGAGCTGCCGGCCGACCTGGAGCGGCTGGCCGCGCTCGGGCTGCGCGCCAAGGTGCGCTGCGGCGGCGCGTCGGTGCCCTCGGCCGACGCGCTCGCGGCGATCGTGCGCGACTGCCGCCGGCTCGGAGTGGTCTTCAAGGCGACCGCCGGGCTGCATCACGCCGTGGCCCGGGACGGGCAGCACGGGTTCCTCAATCTGCTCGCGGCCTGCGCCTTCCCCGGCGACGAGGCAGGCGCGCTCGCGGAACGGGACCCGACGGCGTTTGCGCTCGACCCACAGGGGCTCCGCTGGGGCGGTCGCGCGGCGGGGGTGGAGGAGCTCTCACGCGTGCGCGCGGAGCTGTTCGCAGGCTTCGGCAGCTGCTCGGTCGCTGAGCCGGTCGGCGAACTGCAGGCGCTCGGGATCCTGTGAGCGGCTTCGGCGTCTTTGCGCGGCCGGGCGAGGCGGCGCGGGTCGGCTGGCGCGCCGGGGCAGGTGTCGTCGACCTCGCGCCGCTGGGCGAGGCCTTCGCGCGCCCGTCGCTGAATGCGTTGATGGCGCAGGGTCGGGCGGCCTGGGAGGACGCCGCCGGGCGGGCGGCCGAGGTGGATCCCGAAAGCGCGATTCCGCTCCGGGACGTCGAGCTGCGGCTGCCGTTCGAGGTCGCGGACTACGTCGACTTCTACTCCTCGCTCGAGCATGCGACCAATCTCGGCCGGATGTTCCGGCCGGACTCCGAGCCGTTGCTGCCGAACTGGCGCTGGCTCCCGGTCGGCTACCACGGCCGGGCCGGGACCGTGGTCGTCAGCGGAACCGGGGTGCGCCGGCCGAGCGGGCAGTCGCGTCCCCCAGGGGCCGAGGAGCCCGGTTTCGGGCCGAGCCGCCGGCTCGACATCGAGCTCGAGCTCGGCTTCGTCGTCGGTGTGCCGTCGGCGCTCGGGGAGCCGGTGCCGCCGGACGCATTCGGCGACTACGTCTTCGGCGTCGCTGCTCGTCAACGACTGGAGTGCCCGCGACCTGCAGGCCTGGGAGTACCAGCCGCTGGGGCCGTTCCTCGGCAAGTCGTTCGCCACGTCCGTGTCCGCCTGGGTGACCCCGCTCACGCTGCTCGAAAGCGCACGCGTCGACGCACCGCCGCAGGAGCCGCCCGCGCTGGCGCACCTCGACGGCGGTCGGGACTGGGCGCTGGACATCGCGCTGGAGGTCGAGCTGAACGGGAGCGTGATCTCGCGTGGGAACGCGGCCGGGCTCTACTGGACGATGCCGCAGCAGCTCGCCCACGCCACGTCGAACGGCGCCTCGATCCGCACCGGTGACCTGATGGCGAGCGGCACGATCTCGGGCGCCGAGCGAGGCAGCGAGGGGTCGCTGATCGAGCTGACGAGGAACGGGACCGAGCCGATCCGGCTGGCCGACGGCAGCGAGCGGACGTTCCTCGAGGACGGCGACGAGGTCGTCCTGCGCGGCCGCGCCGCCAACGGCATCGAGCTCGGCGAGGCGCGCGGCCGCATCGAGCCCGCGCCTGACTCGCCGCCTGTGGAAAAGGTGTCAGACACCCTCCGCCGGCCCTAGGCGGCGGATTCGGCGCCGTAGCGCCGGACGAACCGGAGCACGCGCTGCCATGCGTCCTCGGACGCGTCGGCGAACTGGTCCTGGCGCCGGTCGAAGAAGCTGTGCGGCGCGCCCTCGTAGATCACGATCTCGTGCTCGACACCGGCGTCCGACAGCGCCGTCTCGAACTGGGCGTTGTGCTCCGCGGTGATGTTCTGATCGTCGCCGGCCTGCAGAGCCAGGATCGGTGCGGCGATCTCCCGGGCTCGCTGCGTCGGTCCCGCATCGCCACCTCGTTCCGCGGGCATCCCGTAGAAGCCGATCGCGCCGGCGAGGCCGTGCCCCGACGCGGCGGCGAGCCATGAGTTCCGGCCGCCGAAGCAGAAGCCGACGGTGAAGACGGCACGAGCGGTGCCGCTCAGGCGCCCGACGGCTGCGGCGACGTCAGCCTGGACGCCCGCTTGCGTCGTCTTCGCCACGTGCTCCATGTAGGGAAAGTCGTCGTCGCGCTTGCCGACGCCTGCGGTCCGGCCGAAGTAGTCGATCGCGACCGCCGCGATCCCGCGCTCGGCGAAGCGCAGCGCGAGCTCCTCGTAGAAGCGGTAGAGCCCGCGGACGTCCGGCAGGATCACGACGGCGTTGCCGCTCGGCTCGTCGGGTGCGGCGGTGAACGCGGCGAGGCGGTTGCCGTCGGCCGCTTCCAGCACGAGATCGTCGTGCGAGACGGCCGCACCCCGGATCACCGGCACGGGCGGCAGCGAGTCGAGCTCGAAGCACACGCCGTGACTCTAGGGCAGCGCGGCCACGACATGCCCCCGGCCGGAATCGAACCAGCGCACGCGGTTTAGGAAACCGCTGCTCTATCCACTGAGCTACGGGGGCGTTTGGCTCAACCAAGCCGTTTTGCGCGGCTTCGCGACCCTCACTGTAGCCGGACGTAAGGCGCCTCCCGGCTACGGGAACGTGGTGCGGCCGGGCGAGAGGTCGAGCGAGCCGCCCTCGCGGCAGCCGGGCGCGACGCGGTACTCGGCGCTGCCGCCGACACGGAGGCTGTTCTCCACCAGCTGCTCGCGCATCATCCGGCCGGCGGTCTTCGACGAGAGGCCGAGGCGCTCGCCCAGCCGGACGCCCGACTGGAGCGCGTAGCACTCGGTCGTGGACTCGCTCCGGACGCCCCGCAGGTGCCACGACTCGTGCGCGAGCACGGCCAGCGCGCGGCCCGTGCGGCTGAAGGTGACCTCGTCCCTGAACGCGAGGCGGTAGAGGTCGAAGCAGCGCTCCGGCGTCAGGTAGGCGAGCGAGCCGCCGACCTCGGCGACGCCGTCCGCGTGCTGGACGAAGCCGACGTGCGAGCCCTGCTCGTCGCAGCGGATCGTGACGGGGTGGCCTGCGATCCGCGCCGCCTCGGCGGAGAAGCGGGCCGTGGCCGTCGCGCGGGTGTCGCCGCTGAGCCCCGCCCACCCGGCGCGGCTGTCGGCGATCCAGGCAACCGTGCCCAGCACGGCAATCACGGCGAGGCCGGTGAGCAGGCCCGCGAGCGGCCGGATCGGACGGACTGCCGCGGGTTGCGGACGTGGTTGCATCGGCTCCTCGCCCGCCGCCGTCCGAGCGTGGGCGTCGGCGATCAGAGCGTCGAGCTCTTCGTCGGTCTCGCCCGCGTACGGGATCCAGAGCTCCTCGCCACCTTCGCGCACGAGCAACAACTCGTCTCCCTCGGCCAGGTAGCCATAGCGCTCCCGGTCGACTGGTTGCGGCAGCCGCAGCGCCCGGAGCTCGGCGGTGCCGGTTTGCCGCCGTGCGCCGAGGAAGAAGTGCAGCTCGAGCCCGAGTGCGATCGCGAAGGCGACCCAGACGGGCACGGTCGAGCGGAGCTCGTCGGGGCCGAGCAGCCACGCGACCACGAACACGGCCAGGCCGACCCGCAGCAGCACAGCTCCGCGCCGGAGAGGTGCCTTCATGCGCTCGACGGTACTCGCCGCGGCGGGCCGCGAGGCCGGCGGCGCTAGGTCGTCGGCTCGGGCAGTGCGTCGAGCTCGGCGACCTCGGCGTGCCGGAACTCGATCGAGCGCCGCGCCCACGCGTCGACGAGGTCGAGCAGCCGCTCGGCGACGTCGCCCGGCTCGACCGCGTCGGCGGCCGTGGCTTCCACCTTCACCTGGTGGATCGCGGCCTCGCCGCTCTCGTCCAGCTCGTGCCGTCGGAGCGTGACGATCGAGACGCGATGCACCGCACCGAGCAGGTCGCGCCCGAGGTCGTCGATCTCCGCCAGCGTCGCGTCGCGGCCGGCGAACATGCCGAAGTTGACCCGGATCTCGATCTCTGGCGCCTGCTGGGGCTCCGGGCGGAAGGTGAGGGCGCTTTCGTCCACGAGGCCACCGTTCCCGCCCCGGCGTCGTCCCTAACGCTCGCGCGGCTCCCAGCCGAAGCGCCGCACGGCGATCACGAGCCCCGCCGCGCCCCAGGCGCCGAGGATCGCGAGCGAGCCGAGGTGGTCCCAGAGCTGCTCGTGGTCGAGGTAGACGGCGTCAAGGACGTCGATCAGGTACTTCAGCGGCAGCACATCGCCGATCGCCTGCAGCACCGGCGGGTAATCCCGCGTCGGCCCGAACGAGCCGGAGAGGAAGGCCATCGGGAGCAGGATCACGTTCACCACCGCCGAGGAGCCCTCCGCCGACCGGATCAGGGACGCGGCCGCAAGGCCGATGCCCGCGAACGCGGCGACACCGACGAGGAGAGCGCCTGCGAGCGAGAGCCACTCCGTGGGGAAAGGCGTCCCGAAGAGCAGGCGGCCGAGGACGAAGATCGTCAGGGTCTGGATCACGAAGATCGTCAGGGTCGAGAGCAGCGCGGCCGTGAGATAGGTCCGCTGCGGCAACGGTGTCGAGCGAAGCCGCTTGAGCACCCCAGACTCGCGCCGGATCACGAGCTGGATCGTCAGCCCGGCGAAGGCCGTATTGGCGACGCCGTAGCCGAGCATGCCCGCGAGCAGCACCTCCGGTGCCGGATGCCCGTCGATCGTGCCGTCGTAGACCGACCCGAGCAGCAGGAACAGCATCGGCGGGAAGATGAAGATGAAGACGGCCGCCTCGCGGCTGCGCCAGAAGACGAGCTGCTCGGTGCGGAGCTGATGCGTGAGCAGGCTCATTCGACCGGCGCCGGCTCGGCGTCGTTGGCGCCGACGAGATCGAGGTAGACGTCCTCGAGCGTCGGCCGGCGCACCTCGAGTGCCTCCAGCTCGACGCCAGCGGCGAGCGCCTCCCGGGTCAGCTCGTGCAGCGCCGCAGTGGGCGTCTCGGTCTCGAGCCGGATCTCCTCTCCGTTCCGGCGAAAGCGGATCTCCGCCTTCAGGGTTGCTCCGATCAGCTCTGCCGGCGTGCCCTGCTGCACGATCCGGCCGCCGCGGAGGACGGCGACTCGGTCGGCCAGCACCTGAGCCTCGTCGAGGTAGTGCGTGGTCAGGAGCACGGTCTTGCCGAGGTCGCGCAGCGAGCGGATCATCTGCCAGGCGTTCCGGCGCGCCGCCGGGTCGAAGCCGGTGGTCGGCTCGTCGAGGAAGACGAGGTCGGGGTCACCGACGAGCGCGACGCCGAGGTCGAGCCGCCGCTTCTGGCCGCCGGAGAGCGACTTGACGCGCGCGTCGCGCTTCTCGCGCGAGGCCGACGAGCTCGATCACCTCGTCGACGTCACGCGGCCGCGTGTAGTAGCCGGCGAAGACGCGGTGGATCTCGGCGACCGTCAGCTGCGGCCACAGCTCGGACTGCTGGAGCACGACCCCGATCTGCTCGCGGAACTCGCGCCCCGGCTTCCCCGGGTCGTGGCCGAGCACGGAGACCTCGCCGCCGTCGCGCTCGCGGTAGCCCTCGAGGATCTCGACGGTCGTCGTCTTGCCGGCGCCGTTCGGCCCGAGCAGGCCGAAGACCTCGCCGGTGCGCACCTCGAAGTCGATGCCGGCCACGGCCTCGAGCGCGCCGTAGCGCTTGGTCAGTCCCTGGACAGTGATGGCGCTGGACATTCGTCGTCAGGGACGATAGAACGTATCTACTAGATATGTCAAACCTGAGCCCGACAGCGCGTGTGATTCTCGGCATGCTCCGCGGTCGGCGCCGAGACCGGCTACGACATCAAGCAGGTCACGGACCGGTCGACCCGCTACTTCTGGGGCGCCAGCTACGGGCAGATCTACCCCGAGCTGCGGCGGCTCGAGGAGGCCGGCCTCGTACGATCGCGTGACGCGCCTCGCGGCGGAGTCCGTCGGCGCGAATACAGCCTCACCGCGGCCGGAGAGCGCGCCTGCGACGAGTGGCTGCGAGCGGACGGCCCCGACCGATTCGAGTTCCGCGACGAGGGCCTGCTGCGCCTGTTCTTCGCGGGCGGGCTCGACCGGGACGAACTGCTCTCGCTCGTCCGGCGTCGTCGGGCGTGGTACGAGCGGTCGCTGGCTGAGTTCGAGGGGATCGAGGAGCACTTCGGCGGGCTGGGCGAGACGACCTACGGTGCCGTGCTCGACTACGCGATCGACTGGATGGAGTGGAACGCACGCTGGTTCGCGGCGCTCGAGGCACGGATCAGCCGCGGCGAGACACCTCGATCTCCGCGACGCCCGCCGGGGGGAACGGTGGCTCCGGACCACCCGTGAGCGCCGCGGCGATCTCGGAGCAGTCCGGCTGGTGCCCGACGACGACCACCGTCTCGCCGGCGCCGTCCGCGGCGGCGACGACCGACTCTGCCGTCGCCCCCGGAGCAAGCGACTCGTCGATCCTGAGCGGAGCCCCGCTCGCACGCGCGATCGCGTCGGCGGTCTCACGTGCGCGGAGGAGGGGGCTCGAGAGGACGGCATCCGGCCGCTCCGCCTGCCAACCTCGCCGCCGAGCTCGCGTGCCTGCTCGCGTCCCTCGGGCGTCAGCGCGCGTAGGTCGTCAGGCGTCCCGGGGGCGGCGTGGGCGTGGCGGACGAGGAACAGACGCACCGTTCCAGCATAGGTCGTGCCCGGTAGCGTTCGGCGCGATGGCGGCCTTCCGCTACGTCGTCGCTGACGTCTTCACGGACACCCCGCTGGCCGGGAACCCCGTTGCCGTGTTCACGGACGCGCGAGCGCTCGACGGCGAGACGATGCAGCGGCTCGCGCGCGAGACGAACCTGTCCGAGACGGTGTTCGTGCAGCCGCCCGAGGCCGACGGCCACGTCCGGATCCGGATCTTCACCCCCGCGGCCGAGCTGCCGTTCGCCGGCCATCCCGTACTGGGCACGGCGTTCGTGCTCGCCGCGCCGATGCAGCTGCCGACGATCGTGCTCGAGACGGGAGCCGGCCCGATCCCGGTCGAGCTCGAGCGCGACGAGTCCGGCCGGATCGTCTTCGGCCGCATGTCGCAGCCGGTGCCGAAGGTCAAGCCGTTCGAGGCCGAGTCCGAGCTGCTCGCCGCCCTCGGCGTCGAGCGGCCCGAGCTGCCCGTCGAGCTCTACGACAACGGCCCCCTGCATCTGGTGGTCGTGCTCGGATCGCGGGAGGCGGTCGCCGCGCTCGAGCCCGACTTTCGCGCGCTGCGCGCCTTCGGGTTCCTCGGCGTCAGCTGTTGCGCCGGCGAGGGCACGGCGTGGAAGACCCGCATGTTCGCGCCGTCGTTCGGCGTCGACGAGGACCCCGCGACGGGATCGGCTGCGGGCCCGGTCGCGTGCCACCTCGCAAGGCACGGACGGATCGGCTGGGGCGAGGAGATCACGCTCGAACAGGGCGCGGAGGTAGGGCGCCCCTCGACGCTGTACGCGCGCGCCGACGGCGGCGACGGGCTGATCGACCGGGTCGAGGTCGGCGGCCGGGCGGTCACCGTCGCCCGCGGCGAGTTCCGGCTCAGTCGTTGACCTGATCGGACAACAGGAGTAGGGTCGGGCGCCTAACAGGGCGTAGCAAACGATACGAGCGTTGCGGCTGCTCCCATCGGGGAGGTCGCACAATGCCTGCTTCTCGCGTTCGAGCGAAGGTGGGGTCGGGATCGAAGGGCCGGATGATCGGGCTGCTCCTGACCTGTTCGCTCTCGCGTTCATTTTGCTCGGCACGGCGTCGGGTGCTCCGGCTCCGTCGGCGTGACCGACGTCAACCCGATCCTGCGGCGCCGGTGCAGTTCGGCGGGCGCGTCGACGCACTCGCCGTCGATCCGGTCGAGCGCAGAACGTCTTCGCCGCCGGCGAGCTCGGCGGTCTCTGGCACTCGGTCGACCAGGGCCTCCACTGGTCGCACGTCGAACGCTGCCGACTCTTCCGCATGCGCGACGTCGAGTTCGCGCCGACAGACTCGAGCCTCGTGATCGCCACCGGCGACTACGACGGCCGGCAGACGAGCGGCGGTGGCATCTGGCGCTCGACCGACGGCGGCGCGACGTGGGCGAAGCCTGCGACGCCGATCCCGGCTGCACGACCGAGCCCTCGGCGCACGGTGTGGCGATCGCGCCCGACCGGCACGCCCGGCAGCATCCGGGTCTGGGTCGGCACGAGCTGCGGGATCGCCTTCAGCTCGAACTCCGGCGCCTCCTGGACGCACATCGTCCCGACCGGCGGCGGCGGCAACCAGATCTGGGACGTGCAGGCCGCGACCTCGGCGGCGGGTCTTCCAGGTCGACGCATGCGGCGACAGTCGCTACGTCCGTCGACGACCGGGGCGCGACCGGCGGCGTCCTACGCCTCGCCGGCACGCCCGTGCCGGGAACCGGCTTCGGGCCATGCCATCTCGCGACGGCGCCGCAGGACGCGAACACCGTCTACATGACGTACTTCTGGCCAACACGACGCCGGCGGTTTCTGCCAGGCGCAGATCGACGGAGTCGACGACGGCGGCGCGACCTGGGAGCAGATGGGCAGCTCGGCGACCAGCAACTGCCGTAACCCGTGGGTCGTCACCACCCGCGACATCGACGGCAACGACCCGACAACTACGAGGTCTACATCGGCGACGGCGTGCGACATGCGTCACCAGACGCTGCGACTAGCACGGTCGACGCCGCGCTGCAACCCGGGCGTCGGGCTCTGGGCGAACATCAGCGCAGGCGGCCATCACCGACCAGACGGACATCGTGTTCGACACGCGCTCCGCGAACGGCTGCCCGATCCTCTAGTCGGGGGACGGCGGCATCGACAGGACGAACGATCGCACCGGCCTCCTGCGCGTCGAGCTTCGACTGGGACGACGCGAACGTGGGCAACCACGGCTGGGACATCCGCGGCTTCGCGGGCACGGTGAACGCGGGCTGACGACCGACCTCTACTTCGGAACGCAGGACAACGGCATCTACTACACCGGCGACGGGGGCGCCACGTACAGCAGCCGGCAGGGGCCGGACGTGTACGAGATGTTCGCCGACCACAACGCACCGGCGCGCGTGCTGTGGCGCAGCTGCTTCGGCTGCGGCTGGAACATCTCCAAGCCCGGGCGTGACCGGCACCGGCGGCTTCTCCGCGCCACCGGGGAACGACGTGCCAAGAACGCCTTCGTGGCGACCCAGTTCGGGCCCCGGAGCTACGCGTTCATGACCGCGACAGGCGCCGCCGTGACTCGGCCGTCAACACGTGGACGCTGTACGTGACGACGAACGAGGGCGGCTCCTGGACGCAGATGGGGCAAGGGCCGCTGCGGGCGCACGCCGTCGCGGCCCGCTCGTCGCGTCGGGGCCGGCGGCGACGCCGACCTTCTACGTGCTAGCTGAACAACGGCACGAGCGACGCGAGCGATCTCAGGGCCCGATGAACAACACGGCGACGGTGACGCTAGCGGAACAACGGGCTGATCAACCCGACGACGTTCGACGCCGAGCCCGGGAGACCCGAACCGCTGTATGTACGACTTCGACGGCGAGCGGCAGGGCCTGATGCGCTAGCATCAACGGCGGCGCAGTCGTGGACGCTCGAGGACACCGGCGTCAAGTCGCTGCTCGCCCGGAACGGCACGCAGTTCAAGCTTGAACGAGCGCGCTCGGCGGGCTCGTCACAGCATCGGCGTTCGACGGCAACTCGGACGCGATGATGGTCGGGACGCAGACGGCGCGGATCGTGGATCGGCACGACAACAACGGCGAGACGTGGTTCAACGTGCGCGGCGGTCGAGATCGCTGCCGCGTGCCAGCGGGTTCTTCTTCGACGAGCGGATCGGCACGATCTACGTCGGCACTCGCGGCCGCGGCATGTGGCGCATCGACGTGCCCGAGCGCGGGACCTCGTCGATCACGAAGACGGACTCGCCCGACCCGGTGACCGCCGGCAACCGAGCTCTACTACACGCTCACGGTCAAGAACAACGGGCCCGACACCGCCAGCGGGATCGTGGTGACCGACACGCTGCCGGCGCAGGTCGACTACGTGACGAACACGAACCCGCTCGGCTGCACCGCTAGCCGCGGGCACGGTCACGTGCCCGATCGGCGAGCTGGCGAGCGGCGCGAGCGCCACCTTCGTGATCAAGGTGCACGTGAAGACGAACGCCGCCGCGAACGCCGGACCCGACGTCGATCTTCAACACGGCGTCGGTGACGGCGACCGAGTCGGCCGACCCGAACCTGGCGAACAACACCGACGACCGAGGCGACGATCGTCGAGGATCTGGCCGACCTCGAGATCACGAAGATCTGCAAGCCGGACACGACGCCGGCGGCGGGCGAGCCGATCACCTGCACGATCTTCGTCGACAACCACGGGCCGTCCGATGCTCGTGACGTCGTGGTGACGGACACGATCCTCGCGCCCGGCGCGTTCACGATCGGGACGATCACGCCGAGCCAGGGCTCTCTGCACAGGGCCGGTCGCCGTCACCGGCGGCCAGCAGCTTCACCTGCAACCTGGGCGACCTGCAGGCGGCGACGACGAGCCAGTAGGGCAGGGCGACGATCACTACACGGTGACGTCGGCCGAGGGCCAGGATCTGAACAACGTCGCCACGGTGCGCAGCGATACGCCGGATCCGAACGCGGCGAACAACAGGGCCGAGGTGACCCTCACCGTGGCCGGCTTCGCCGACCTCAGCCTGACGAAGTCCGACGCGCCCGACCCGGTGATCGCGGGCACGAACATCACCTGGACGCTCACCCTGTCGAACGGTGGACCGTCGACGGCGAAGAACGTCGTGGTGCACGATGCCGTGCCTGCGGGCGTCGTCGTGATCTCGGTGAACGGCAGTAACGGGGCGACCTGCACGACCGGCGTTCCCGGTGACCCGCTCCAGCCGGCCCGGTGCTTCTTCGGCTCGGTCGCGAACGGGGCGCGTCCCGGACGATGACGATCGTCGCGAAGGTCAAGTCCGGGCACGAAGGGCACTCTCGAGAACGACGCCCGCGTGACGAGCGACACGCTCGATCCGAACAACGTCAACGACCTCGCGACCTCGCTGACGACGGTGAGCATCAGCGCCGACCTCGCGCTCACGTTCGCCGCCGACACGACGACCACGAAGCCGTCGTCGACGATCCATTACAAGCTGACGGTGGACAACCTCGGCCCGTCGGACGTCGACGGCGTCGTGGCGACGGTCAGCCTCCCGCCGCTCAAGTCCGGCTACTACGTGAAGCGACGACGGCGGCTGCACGCTCTCGAACGTCACGCTCACCTGCCCGATCGGCACGTTCGTGGCGGGAGCCCCGACGAAGACGATCTTCATCGACTGGTTCGTCCAGGGCTCGAAGTTCCCGATCGTGGCCTCGGCGACGGTCGGGCCGACCGCGACCGACCCCGTGCTCGGCAACAACAGCGCGAGCTCGTCGGTGGGGAAGAAGTAAGGAGCACGCCTGCCGGTGGCCGTCCGTGACCGGGCGGCCATCGGCGGCGTACCGTCATCGAGGATGCGTGTCTTCCTGCTCGCGATCGCCGTCGCGGCGCTCGGCGTCGCCCCGGCCGCTCTCGCGGCCCCGACGATCGTGCTGCAGCCGACGAGTAGCTCGCCCGGCCGGTTGGTGACGGTGTCCGGCCGGGGGTTCTGTTCCGTCGCCGGCTGCTCGGGCGTGACGATCCAGATCTACGGCGCGCCGGTTGCACGTGCTGTTCCCGTCTCTGCCGAGGGGCGGTTCGTGCGTCGCGTGCGGGTTCCGGGCGGGCCGGATGCCGGGGAGATCGGCGTCGTTGCGATTCAGCACCTCGCGAACGGCCGGGACGCGACGGCGATCGCGCTCCTGACGATCGTCCTGAGGACGCAGCCGCCGCCGACCAACCCGGGGACGACCGTCACGATCACAACGGCGCCTCCGACGACTACCGAGGCGCCGTCGCCGCAGACGACGACACCGCCCATCACGCGCCCGCCGACTACGGAGCCGCCCACGTCGGCCCCTCCAGTCACGCCCTCGCCGCCGGACACGACGGGCACCAGCGCGTCAACTGCCACGGTCGCCGGGCCCGGAACGTCAGCGGAGAATGACGGTCGAGGCCCGTGGCTCTGGCTCGCCGTGCTTGCCGCGGTGGCACTCCTGGTCGCGGCCGCCGGGTGGGCGGTGAACCGAGCCAGGCCACGCCGCTGAGCCCCGGGCAGCCGGCGCAGGCACCGTGCGGATCTACCCGGCCACCACCCGGTCGACCTCCTCGTCCGCAGGCACGGCGCCCTCCGGCGTCAGCCGGTCGACGGTCGCGGGAATGACCTGTGCCAGCGTCGCTGCCGCTTCGTCCTCGGAGACGCCGAGCTGTTGCGCTGCCTGAGCGACCTGCTCGTCGCCGAGCGCCGACCGCACCTCGTCGCCTGACAGCGGGTGGTTGTCGCCCGGCTTCACCCACGAGTCGGCCTTGTCGCCCATCCCGTTCTGTTGGAACTGCGACAGGAGCTTCTGGAGCCCGCCGCCGCGCAGCAGGCCCGCCACGACCGGAGCGAGGGCCAGCAGTGCGCCCGCACCGCCGCCGCCCTGGCCGCCCTTGCCTCCGAGCACGCTGCCGAGTATCTCGTCGAGACCGCTCATGTCGCCGCCTGGGTTGTGCGGTCAGTCTCCCCGCTGGCGTCGCCGAATCGCGGATATGTGGCCCAGGCGACCGCCGTGAGCTCGGGCAACTCCGGGGCGAGCACGGCCCAGAAGCGCCCGCCGTCGCGCGAGAGATAGAGGCGGTTCCGAGCCGCGTACAGCACGAGATCGGGATCGTCGGGATGGATCGTGACCGCGCGCCCGGGCGGCAGGCCGCCGCCCGCCTCACGCCAGGTCGTGCCAGCGTCCTCCGAGATCGCGAGTGGCGGCCTGCGGTCGACGACGGCGACGATCCGGGCACCGACCGCGTCGGCGGCGACGAGGAGCGGCAGCGAGACCGACGGCACCGCGACTTGGTCGAGCGACGCCGACTCGTCGAGCCCCAGCACCACCTCCTCGTCGACGTCGACCTCGACGATGCCGTGCTCGGTCTCGGCCAGAGCTCTCATCGCGCACGGCCGAGTAGCAGCGCCGCGACGAGCGCGCTTGCGCGCCTGGCGGCGGAGACGGGGGCATGGCCGGAGGAACGGGCATCCAGGTAGGCGGCGCAGAAGGCATCGCCCGACCCGGTCGGGTCGCGCCCCGCAACCGGCCGCACGTGGACACGCTCGGCATGCCCGGGAGTGACCACGAGCGCTCCTTGCGAGCCGAACGTGACGATCGCCTCGGGCACACCGAGCGCGCGCACGTCGTCCGGATCCGTCGAACCGGCGAGCACCACGGCCTCCCGCTCCGAGAGCTTCAGCATCGACGCGTGCCGGTAGACGTCCGGGTCGACCTCGCTGTCCACCTCGAGCGGCCCCGTCCGGCCCGGGCGCGCGAGGCCCTGGCCGTCGAGCAGCAGCCGGCGTCCGCGCCCGAGCTCGGCCAGCGTCTCCGGAGGGAAGTCGGAGCGCGTCAGCCCGCCGACGAGGAGCCAGTCCGCTCGCCCGAGCCCGCGGCGGGCCCAGCCGCGCACGTCCTCGGGTGTCCAGGGGTCGCCGAGCTCTTCCACGGTCATCCGGCGGACCTCGCCGTCGTAGGAGAACGCGAACGTCGCCGTGCGCTCGCCCGGTGCCCAGGCCACGGGCAGACCGAGTGCGATCACGGGCGTGACGAGCGCCCGCCGGTCGTCCGCCGCGCAACGCGTCACGATCCGCGCCCTCGCCCCGAGGAGGCGCAGCGCGCGCCCCGCATGGAAGGCCGGCCCGCCGACGCGCGGCGGCGCGCCGCCGACGACGTCGCGTGTGGTGTTGCCGATGACCGCGACGCCTGCCACGGGGCGGGAATGCTACGCCGGTGCGAGTGCGCCGCGTCGCCCGAGCACGCCGACGAGCGAGGCAAGGCCGAAAGCGAGCGCGAAGCTCGGCAGAGATGCGCCGATCTGGGCCGACGGCGCATGCAGCTCGGGCCGTGCGAGCAGGTCGCTCCAGAAGCCGAGCCCCGGCGTCTGCGCCAGCCATTCGTAGAGCAGGAAGCCGGCGAGCCAGGCGGCGATCATCCCCGGCCGGAACGCGGGCGCGCCGAAGATGTCGTGGCGCTCGTAGTGCCGTCCGGCTCGCAGCCAGTCGGCGACGAGCACGCCGAACAGCGGCACGAAGAAGGCGCCGAGCAGGAGCAGGAACTGCTGGTACTGCGTCAGGTCGATCGCCAGCGCGCCGGCGGTGGCAAGTGCCGAGACGCCGACGATCAGCGCGCGTTGCGGCAGCTGCGGCGCGAGGTTCTGGATCGAGACCGCGCCCGAGTAGATGTTGGCGAAGGCCTCGTCGGTCTCGTCCACCGTCAATGCGAGGAGGGCGAGGACGCTGCCGACTCCGCCGGCCGCTACGGTCGTGAGCACCGCCGTCGGGCCGTCGATGCTCGGATGGCTGAGCACGAGGATCGCGCCGAAGCCGAACTGGAACAGCGTCGGCAGCAGGTAGCCCACCCCCGCGCCCACGAACGCGGCTCTGCGGTTCGTCGAGAAGCGCGTGTAGTCGGCCGAGAGCGGGATCCAGGAGACGGAGAGGGCGATCACGAGGTCGACGGCGACCCAGAACGAGCCGCCCTGCCCGCCCTGATGCCAGAGCTCCGCGACGTCGGCACGATCGAGGATCCACCAGGCGAGGTAGAGCACCGAGGCGACCACCGCCCAGATCCCGACCTTCTTCACGAACCGGCGCACAAAGCCGATCGGCCCGAGTAGCGCCAGCCCGGTCGCGAGCACGCCGAAGGCGAGCTTCCACGCCCAGACCGCCTCGAAGCCGAACACGCGCTCCGAGAGCGCGGCCGCCGCGGTCGCGATCACGATCAGCTCGAAGACCGACCAGCCGAGGCACTGCACCACGTTCAGGCCGGTGGCGAGGTACGAGCCGCGCCGGCCGAGCGGCGCCCGCTGCAGCACCATCGTCGGGACGCGCGCGTCGGCGCCGATCGCCGCGGCGAGCGCGAGCATCCCGTTCCCGATCAGCCCGCCGACGATCGTCGCGAGCACCGCCTGCTTGAGCGAGAGCCCGAAGTAGCTGGCCGCGACGAGCACGAGGAGGGAGATGCCGAGGTTCGTCCAGAGGAGGAACGTGTCGAAGAGCCCGAGCACGCGCAGCCGCTCCGGCACGGGCTCGATCCCCCAGGACGGCGTCTCCTCGTGGCTCATCTCGCGACTCCCTTCGCCGGCACTACCCGGATCAGGTTCGACGGGTGTGATCTCAGCCCCTGGCGTGGGCACCCCGGTCGCGCGACTGTAGCGAACGCGCGCGGGGCGCCTCTCGACGCCCCGCGCTGCTGACCCCCGGAGATCCACCCGCCTCCCCCAATGACGGGCGGGGGTGGAGAACGGTAGGCGCGCTCCCCGGATGCGTCAATCGGCCGTCCTACGTTTTACAAAACGCGAACGTACGCGGCGTACGCGGCCGGTCAGGACGCGAGCAGGCGGCGCAGCACGTACGGGAGGATGCCGCCGTGGCGCAGGTAGTCGCGCTCGCGGGGCGTGTCGAGCCGCAGCCGGGCCCGGAACTCCTGGTCGTCCGCCCGCACGGTCACCTCGTGCGCCTCGCCGTTCTCGACGCCCGTGACCGTGAACTCCTCGCGCCCGGTCAGTCCGAGCGTGCCGGCGTTCTCGCCCGGCATGAACTGCAGCGGCAGGATCCCCATCATCAGCAGGTTCGAGCGGTGGATCCGCTCGTAGCTGTCGGCGATCACCGCCCGGACGCCGAGCAGGTTCGGACCCTTCGCCGCCCAGTCGCGCGACGAGCCGGAGCCGTACTCCTTGCCGGCGATCACGATCAGCGGCGTCCCGTCGGCGAGGTACTTCTGCGCCGCGTCGTAGATCGTCATCTCCTCGCCCGAGGGGACATGCACCGTCCACGTCCCCTCTGCGTCCGGTACGAGCTGGTTCCGGAGCCGGACGTTGGCGAACGTGCCGCGCAGCATCACCTCGTGGTTGCCGCGGCGAGAGCCGTAGGAGTTGAACTGCTTCCGGTCGACGCCGTGCTCGAGCAGGTAGCGGCCGGCCGGCGAGTCGGGCTTGATCGACCCGGCCGGAGAGATGTGGTCGGTCGTGACGGAGTCACCGACCATGACGAGGCAGCGGGCACCGAGCACGTCCTCGACCGTCCCCGGCTCCTTGCTCATGCCGTCGAAGTAGGGCGGCAGCCGCACGTAGGTCGAGTCGGGCTCCCAGGCGAAGAGGTCGCCCTCCGGCACCGGCAGCTCGCGCCACTCGGGGTCGCCGGTGTAGACGTCGGCGTAGGTCGAGCGGAACATGTCCTCGGCGACCGACGAGGCGATCGCCTCCTGCACCTCCTGCGCGGTCGGCCAGATGTCACGGAGATAGACGTCCTCTCCGTCCGAGCCCTGGCCGAGCGGCTCGGTCGTGATGTCGACGTCCATCCGGCCCGCGAGGGCGTACGCGACGACGAGCGGGGGTGAGGCGAGGTAGTTCGCCTTCACCTCGGGGTGGATCCGCGCCTCGAAGTTCCGGTTCCCGGAGAGCACCGCGCAGGCGACGAGGTCGCCCTCCGCGATCGCGGCCGAGACGGCTTCCGGGAGCGGGCCGGAGTTGCCGATGCAGGTCGTGCAGCCGTAGCCGACGGTGTGGAAGCCGAGCTGCTCGAGGAACGGCGTCAGCCCGGAGCGGTCGTAGTACTCGGTCACGACCTTGGAGCCGGGGGCGAGCGACGACTTCACCCAGGGCCGGCGGGTCAGCCCGCGCTCGACCGCCCGCTTCGCGAGCAGGCCCGCGGCCATCATCACCGCCGGGTTGGACGTGTTCGTGCAGGACGTGATCGCGGCGATCACGACGGCACCGTGGTCGAGCTCGTACGTTCTCGCCGTCGAGCTCCACCGCGACCGCGGTGCGCGTCCGTTCGCCGACGGCGACCTGCGAGGCCGTGACGGGTGGCGGCGACTCGTCGCTCATCTCCGGGTCCTCGGTGACCGGGTCGCTCGCCGGGAAGGTGTCCGCGACGGCCTTGTCGAGCGTGTTGTTCGCATACGGGAGCCCGAAGCTCTCGAGCGCCGCGTGGAACGACGTCTTCGCGTCGCTGAGCGGCACGCGGTCCTGCGGCCGGCGCGGCCCGGCGATCGACGGCTCGACGGTCGAGAGGTCGAGCTCGACGACCTGCGAGTACGTCGGCTCCTCGGCCGGATCGTGCCAGAGGGCGTTCTCCTTGCAGTAGGCCTCGACGAGCGCGAGCCGCTCGGCCGGGCGCCCGGTGAGGCGCAGGTACTTGAGCGTCTCGTCGTCGACGGGGAAGAAGCCACAGGTGGCGCCGTACTCCGGGGACATGTTCCCGAGCGTCGCGCGGTCGGCGACGGGGAGGCCGTCGAGCCCGTGGCCGAAGTACTCGACGAGCTTCCCGACCACGCCCGTCTGCCGCAGGATCTGCGTCACGGTCAGGACGAGGTCGGTGGCGGTCGCGCCCTCGGGCAGCTCGCCCGTGAGCCGGAAGCCGACGACCTGCGGCACGAGCATCGAGATCGGCTCGCCGAGCATCGCGGCCTCGGCCTCGATCCCGCCCACGCCCCAGCCGAGGACGCCGAGGCCGTTGACCATCGTCGTGTGCGAGTCGGTGCCGACGAGCGTGTCCGGGAAGGCCCGGCCGCCGCGGGACTCGATCACGCGCGCGAGGAACTCGAGGTTGACCTGGTGCACGATCCCGGTGTTGGGCGGGACGACCTTGACGTCGTCGAACGCGCCCTGGCTCCAGCGCAGGAAGGCATAGCGCTCGCGGTTCCGCTGGAACTCGAGCTCGGCGTTCCGGCCGATCGCGAGCCGCGAGGCGAAGTCGTCCACCTGCACGGAGTGGTCGATCACGAGCTCGGCGGGGAGGAGCGGGTTGATCTTCGCCGGGTCGCCGCCGAGGTCGCGCATCGCGTCGCGCATCGCGGCGAGGTCGACGATCGCGGGCACGCCGGTGAAGTCCTGCAGCAGGACGCGTGCGGGCGTGAAGGAGATCTCGCGGCTCGGCTCGTCCTTCGCCACCCAGGCGGCGACTGCCTCGACGTCCTCGCCGGTGACGGTGACGCCGTCCTCGAGGCGGAGCACGTTCTCGAGCAGGATCCGCAGCGTGTACGGCAGCCGCAGCACGTCGAAGCGGCTCTGCAGCGCGTCGAGCCGGAAGATCTCGTACGTCTCGCCGCCGACGGCGAGCGTCGAGCGGGAGGAGAACGAGTCACCGGAAGCCATCGCTTCCTAGTGAATCAGAGACGGTCCAGCCGCCGCGCCGTACTTTGCAACAGACTGTTGCAAGCTCCTCTTCGGGCCGCTCTGTGGGCCGCCTGAGAGGGACTTTGCAACACAGTGTTGCTTGGGGCTCGGGGCGTTCAGCCGTGCGCGGCGACGACCTCGCCCCAGAGGCTGACGCGCGCCGGGTCGAGGCCCGCAGCCTCGGCGATCGCGCCGCGGCGCTCGCGGACTCCGGGGCGGCCGTTCGCGTGCGCCCAGTAGGCAGCGTCGTAGGCCGCGTCGCCCGCGCACGGGAGCGGGTCGATCGCCGCCAGGCCCCGCTCGGCGCAGCGAAGGAGGTTGCGGTCGTCGAAGTCGCCGTGCAGGAGAACTGGTGGCGGCGACTCCGCCACGAGCTGGTCGACGGCCGCGAGCGCACGCTCGGCGCGGTCGGGCTTCGTGCGGCTCTGGTCGACAGCCCGCGCGATCCGGCGCCTCGCCACGTCGTCGAGTGACGCGCAGGCCCGGCCACGGCTCGACGTGGAGACGCGCGAACAGCGCGGCGACCTCGTCGGCACCGGCATCGACCGCCCGCGTGCCCGGTCGCAGCCGTTCGAGGAGCAGCGCCCCGCGCTGCGGATCGGCGCGCAGCAGCGCGCGGCGACGGCCCGCCGGCCCAGCGACGTAGCGCTGCGATCTCGTCCTGCGGCCGATCCCACGGCCCGGCGACCTTCAGCACCCGGTCGCCGTCCACCTCGCAGACGAACCCGAGGACACCGCCGACGAGCTCGGGGCCGAGCTCGAGCTCCCATTCGGCGGCGATCGCGCCGACGAGGGCCGGCAGGCCGTCGAGCCACGCGCGGCCCTCCTCGCCGAGCTGTCGCGCGACGAAGGAGCGAAAGGTCTCGTGGACGAGCTCGCCCACGGCTAGGCGCCCAGCGTCGCGAGGTCAGCGTCCGTCAACGCGGCCTCGATCGCCGGGAAGAGCTCCCGCTCCTCGGCCCGGACGTGCGCGTGCAGCAGGTCTCCGAGCTCGCGAACGCTCGCCGGCGCGACCTCGCCGCCGGCGACCTCCGCGCGGAGCGCGCGGACGAGCCCGTGCAGCTGCATGTGCTCCTGCAGGATGCGATGCAGGAGCGGCGTCGCGCCCGCCCGCCGCGCGTAGAGCGGAAAGAGCCCTTCCTCCTCGGCCCGGAAGTGCTCGACCGTCTCGGTGAAGAAGGCCTCGACGTAGGCGGCAGCGGTGGCGAGTCGCTCGGCAGGCGCCGCGTCCGCTGCCCGGCGAAGCCGCCGAGCCTGGACGAGCTCGCTGTGATGCTCGTGCGAGAGCCCGACGAGTGCCGGGTGCCGCTTCACGACCGGCGGCGGATCGCGTCCGGGAGCGACGCGAGGAATGGGAGGGAGCGGGCCACCGTTACCATGATCGCCGATGGCCCTCGAACGGCTCAGGCACCTGCTCGAATCGGCCTTTCCCGAGGCGTCGACGCTCGACGTCGAGGACCGCACGGGCGGCGGCGACCACTTCCTCGTCACGGTCGTCAGCTCGACGTTCAACGGGCTGGCGCTGATCGACCAGCATCGCCGCGTCAACGACGCCCTCGCCGAGCCGCTCGGCGACGGCACCATCCACGAGCTGCGAATCCGAACGAGAGGAACGGCATGAGCGACCTGCGCGAGCAGATCCAGAAGGTGATCGACGACGAGCCCGTGACCCTGTTCATGAAGGGCACGCCCACGTTCGTGATGTGCGGCAACTCCGACCGCGCGCTCAGGGCGCTGCAGGAGGCGGGCGCACCCGTGACGGCCGTCGACGTGCTCCCGGACCCACGGATCCGCCAGGAGCTCTCCGGCATCTCCGGCTGGCCGACGATCCCGCAGGTCTTCGTACGCGGCGAGCTGATCGGGGGTGCGGACATCGTCGAGGAGCTGCTCGCGAGCGGCGAGCTCCGGCAGACGCTCGACGAGAAGCTCGGGGCCGACCGCGAGCCCACGATCAAGACGGTTCCGCTCGAGCTCGCTCCCGCCTGACGAGCGTAATCGGCGCGCAACGGCGCCTTAACCGGCTCTAACTCGTCGTTAAGCAGTCGGTGGCTAGAACGGAGGGGTGCCTGCGAGAACCCTCCTGATCGCCGCCGGGTTGCTCGTCGCCGCCGCCGTTCTCGGCGGTGGCACGGCGCTCGGCCTCGCTTCGGCCACAGGCTCGCTCGGCGGCGCCACCACGGTGACCGTCGAGCGGGCCGCCCCCCTCCAGGCCTCGGCGGCGGCCCAGGTGAAGGGCGCCGCCCTGTCGGTGAACGAGATCTACCGCCAGTCCTCACCGGGAGTCGTGCAGATCACCTCCACCACCGCGCCGCGCACGACCGTCGACCCGTTCTTCGGCTTCCAGACCGAGCAGCCCGCGCAGCAGGCCCTCGGCTCCGGCTTCGTCGTCGACAAGGCCGGCCACATCGTCACCAACTACCACGTCGTCGAGGGCGCGCAGCAGATCGAGGTGTCGTTCTCGAACCAGGACACCTACAAGGCGAAGCTGGTCGGCACGGATCCCTCGACCGACCTCGCCCTCCTCCAGGTGGACGTCTCCTCCCGCGCGCTCACTCCCCTTGCGCTTGCGGACTCGGACGGCGTCCGCGTCGGCGACCCCGTGGTGGCCATCGGCAACCCGTTCGGGCTCGACCGGACGGCCACCGCGGGGATCGTCAGCGCGCTCCAGCGGAACGTCACCGCGCCCGAACGGCAGCAACATCGACCACGTGATCCAGACCGACGCGCCGATCAACCAGGGCAACTCGGGCGGGCCGCTCCTGAACAGCAAGGGCGAGGTCGTCGGCGTCAACTCGCAGATCTCGAGCCCGAACGGCGGCGGCAACGTCGGGCATCGGCTTCGCGGTTCCCGCCAACACGATCAAGACCGTGGTCGGGCAGCTGATGCGCACCGGCAAGGTGCAGCGCGCCTTCCTCGGCGTCTACGCGCGCGGGCTCGAGCCCGAGCTCGGCCGTCTCTTCCGGCTCCCGGTCGACACCGGCCTGCTGGTCGAACGGGTCGAGAAGGGCAGCCCGGCCGCAGCGCGCCGGGATCAAGGGCGGCACGACCTCCGTCGTCATCTCCGGCACCGACTACACCCTGGGCGGGGACGTGATCGTCGCCGTCGACGGCAAGCGCCTCACCGATCTCGGCGAGCTGAGGGACCTGCTCGCCACGCACAAGCCCGGCGACCGCATCCGGCTCGAGCTCTACCGCGGCTCGGACAAGCGGACGGTCACCGTCACGCTCGGGCGGCAATCCGCCTCTCCCCGAGGATAGGCCGCCACGGCCCCCCACGGACTCCGGGGGCCGACGAGAAGACCGGGGCTCGACCGCCTGCCCGAGCCCCGGTCTCCATGCCCAGATGGGCCTGGAGACCAGGAGGCTCTGTCCACGAGCGACCCGACGAGGACCGTGGCTAGGGTTCCGGCCGCATGGAGGAGCCCCGGCACGGCACGTTGACCCTGGAGGAGCTCGAGCTCGACACCGACGAGGCGCTCTGGACCGGGGAGGGCGACGACGACCACAGCGGCTGGTACTGCGTCCGGACCGACCCGTTCCCGTGCCCGGCGCCGGGTTGCTCGTTCGTCGCCGACTTCATGACCGCGGCCCACCTCGTGCTCGTCTGGGAGGAGCGCGACGACCCGAACCTGCTCTGGCATGCCCAGCGCGCGAAGGACGTGGGCCGGAACCCGCGCGTGGTCGGCTACGAGCCCGGCTACGGGCCGAGCGCGTCGTACTACGCCTGGGAGGCGGCCGGCCGCCCCGTCCACGGCGTCCGCGGCAAGACCTAGTGCCCTTCGAGCGCTTCGGGACGCTCGGCGTCGAGGAGGAGCTGCTGCTCGTCGACGAGTCGACGCTCGCGCTCGCGTCGGGCGTCAGCCAGATCCTGCCGGAGCGGACGGAGCGGCTGAAGACCGAGCTGTTCGAATGCCTCGTCGAGACGACGACGCCGGTGTGCGAGTCGGCCGACGAGGCGCTCGCGGAGCTGACGGCGCTTCGCCGGGAGGTCGTCCGCCGCGCCGCCACGCGCGGGCTGCGCGTCGCACGCCGCGGCGATGCACCCGTTCAGCCGCGGCGATCGACCAGGAGATCGTGCCGGAGCCGCGCTACCTGAAGATGAAGGCCGAGGTCGGGCCTGCGATCTTCCGTCAGGTCGTCTGCGGGCTCCACGTCCACGTCGGCATGCCCGACGAGGAGGCGTGCCTGCGGGGGCTCGAGGGTGTGCTGCGGTGGCTGCCGGAGGTGCTGGCGCTGTCGGCCAACTCGCCGTACCGCGACGGCGAGGAGTCCGGGATGCGCTCGTCGCGGGCCGGTCGGCTCGGCGAGCTGCCTCGGGCCGCGGCGCCGCCGGTCTTCCGCTCCTGGGCCGACTGGGAGGAGCTGACCGCCGGCAGGGACTACACGCGGATGTGGTGGGACGTGCGGCCCCACCCGCGGCTCGGCACGCTCGAGGTGCGGATCGCCGACCAGCAGACGGATGTCGGCCGCTCGGCGGCGTTCGCCGCCCTGCTGCAGGCGCTGGCCGCGGAGGCGGTCGAGTCGCAGCCGGAGACCGTCGACCGCGAGGAGTACGCACTGCGGCGGAGAGCAGCCGCAGAGGGCGCGCTCGCCGCGGACGGGCTCGGCGTCGCCGCCGAGGCTGCGGCGCGGCGGCTCGGCACCTGGGAGCTCGTCCGGGACCTCCTGGCAGCGCCGCCGGAGGCGGAGCGCCAGCTCGCCGTCGGCCGCGCCGACGGGATCCGCGCCGTCGCGGCAGACGTCGTCGAGCGGACGTAGGCGCCTCCGCTACGCTCGCGCCATGGCGACGCGCTCGGACACGATCCAGGTCAGCGGCATCCGCTGCGAGCGGTGTGTCGCCCGGCTCGGTGCCGCGCTCACCGGCCACGAGGGGCTCGAGGCCGCGAACGCGAACCTGATGGGGCAGGTGTCCCTCTCCTGGGACGACGAGCGGACGACCCGCGACGACCTGCTCGCGGCGATGGCGCGCGCCGGGTTCCGCGAGCTCGAAGCTATCTAGTCCGAGTCGTCCGCCGTGCGCTCGTAGTCGCGGCGCCGGTCGCCTCCCGTGATCCCGGGCGAGGCGGGCCCGCGGTCGTTCCGCCCCTGGCCCGGCCCGAGATGGCCGTGCAGGGTCGCGCGCTCCGCGGGGGTGGTCAGCTCGCCGGTCGCCTGTCGCTCCGTCTCCGCAGAGGTGGCGGGATCGCCCGGTTCGATCCGGCCGTAGCCGAGCGTCTCGGGCGCGACGTCCCCCTCGGCGAGGCCGTAGTGCGCGGCTGCAGCCGCGATGTCGACATGGTCGTCGTGCACCTCGGGGGCGGTCTCGAGGATCTGCTTGGAGACGGTCAGCCGCACGACGTGTGCGTCGTCGTCGGCGGTCGCGAACGACGTCGGGCACCGGGCGCCGGTGCTTGAAGATCGAGCCGTGCTCGAGGATCAGAAACTGGCCTTCGCGTCCGACGACCGTGCCTGCCTTGTGGTCGTCGAAGGTGAGCACCTCGTAGCCCTCCATGCGTTCCTCCTGGTCGGGGGTCTGCAGCGGGCGCTACCCATCGCCGGCGCGTTCCGAACCGGGAATACGGCCGTCCCGGGCGCCGTTGAACGCCCTGTCACAGTGGTACGGTAGGCCGGATGGGCGGGGCCGAGCCGGAGAGCGACGGGCACCGGATCGCGACCACCGCGCGCGACCGTGTGCGCTTCGAGGAAGAGGCGCTCGAGCTCGCCGATCAGGTCTACCGCGTAGCGCGACGGCTCGTCGGCAGTCGCGAGGAGGCGGAGGACCTGGTGCAGGAGACGTATGCGAGAGCCTTCCGGAGCTGGCGGTCCTACACGCCGGGCACGAACCTCCGGGCCTGGCTCCTGCGGATCCTCACGAACCTGAACATCGACCGTGGGCGCCGCGTGCAGCGCGCGCCGGACTTCCAGCCGCTGGAGGAGGGCGATTACTACCTCGCGAACAAGGTCGCGGCGGCCGAGGGTGAGCAGGCACTCGATCAGGAGCGGGTGGTCGAGCGGCTGTCCCAGGACGGCATCGTGGGCGCGCTCGCCGACGTCCCGCACGACTTCCGCGACGTCGTCGTCCTCGTCGACATCGGCGAGTTCAGCTACGCCGAGGCGGCCCAGATCCTCGACATCCCGATGGGCACCGTCATGTCGCGCCTCCATCGTGGACGTCGTATCCTCAAGCAGAAGCTGGCGGAGGAGACGCTGTCATGACCGAGCGCGACCCGTGCGAGCGGTGTGAGGAGATGCTCCAGCCCTACCTCGACCGGGATCTCCAGCCCGCCGAGGTGGCCGAGGCCGAGCGGCATCTCGACGGCTGCGTCTACTGCCGGCGCCGCTACCGCTTCGAGCTCTCGCTGCGCCGCTACATCCGGGTGACGGCGAGCGAGCGCATGCCCGAGGGGCTCAAGGCCAAGCTGGCCGAGCTCCGCGAGCTTCCGGGCGCCTAGCGCAGGTCTTCCGGCCGGTCGACGTCGCCCGGCGCGTCGCAGGTCGTCGCAGGGCACGAGTACGCGGCTCGCGGATGCGCAGGCCCTCGTCGGGAATGTCGTTCCAGGCGGTGCGAG
This sequence comes from uncultured Gaiellaceae bacterium, assembly GCA_963808915.1. Taxonomy (GTDB): domain Bacteria; phylum Actinomycetota; class Thermoleophilia; order Gaiellales; family Gaiellaceae; genus CAVTBT01. Next base: position 1,019,873 of record CAWEHJ010000004.1, read on the forward strand.
CGACGAGCAACGGATGGTCCCGCGTGCCGTCGTAGCTCGCTGCGAGCAGGTCGCCGGCGCCCGAGCGCCAGGCAGAGACGACGCGCTCGATCGCCCGCGGATCCAGGTCCGGCCCGTCCGCGAGGACGACCACGGCCGCCTGGGCGTCGTCCGCGAGCGCGGCAAGGCCGCACCGCAGCGAGGCGCCCGGTCCCCGCGCCCAGTCGGGACAGGGGACGAGACGCGCCCGAACGGGACTTTGCAACAGACTGTTGCTAAGTGCTTCGAGCGGGTGCGCCCCTTCGACGACCACCACCTCGGCGATCTCGGTGCTCGCGGCGAGCGCCTGCAGGACGGACGGAAGCAGCAGCACCTGCTTCGGCGAGCCGAATCTCGTGGCCTCCCCGGCCGCGAGGACGACCGCGCCGATGCGGCTCGCCACCAGAGCCACGACTAGGACTCGGTGACGGTGACCTTCTCGACCAGCACGGTCTGGGTCGGCTGTTCGGCGGCGTTGCCGAGGTTGCCGATCCGGTCGACGGTCTCGAGGCCCTTCGTCACCGTGCCGACGACCGCGTACTCCGGCGGCAGGCCGGCATCGGGCGCCGTGACGACGAAGAACTGGCTGCCGGCCGTCCCGGGCGGCTCCGCTCCCGACTTCGCCATCGCGACCGTCCCGTAGGGGTACGTCGTGTCCGGCCGGCGGGACGTCGACCGTCGAGTAGCCCGGCCCGCCGGAGCCGGTCTGCGTCGGGTCGCCGCCCTGGATCACGAAGCCGGGGACGATCCGGTGGAAGACCGTGCCGTCGTAGAAGCCGCTCTTCGCGAGGGCGACGAGCGAGGCCGAGGTCTTCGGCGCCGTCTTCAGGTCGAGCGTGACGGTGAACGAGCCGCAGTTCGTGTCGAAGGTGAGCGAGTACTTCTTGCCGGCCGCGAGCGGCTCCGTCGGCGCGGTCTGGCCGCCGTCGTCCTTCGCGTCGGGCGTCGCGACGCTCTTGCAGCCCGGTGCGCTCGGGCCGGTCTGTGTCTGGCGCGGTGGTCGCGGGAGACGCGGAGTCGTCGCCGCTGTCGCCGCCGCAGCCGGCGAGAACGAGCGCAAGCAGGGCAAGGAGAAGGACGGACGGCCGCACGAGCCAGAGCCTATGCGACGGCCGCGAGCGCGCGCCTGACGAGCGCCCGGGCGAGCTCGAGCTTGTATGCCGTGCCGGGGAGCGGCGTCGCGGCGTCGAGCGCCTGCGGTCCTTCGAGGAGCCAGGGCACGGGCGCCACGCCCGAGAGGGCGACACGCGCCCGCTCGCCGAATCGCGCCGCGGCCACGCCGACGAGCGGGAACGACCAGCGCTGCCGGTCCATCGCCTTCAGGTAGACGCTGCGGTCGGGCGTCTGGTGGCTGGATCGCGACGATCAGCTCGTCGGGGTCGAGCGTCGTCGTGCGCCGATCGCCCTCGTCGGGCAGCCGGTAGAGCTCCGAGATCGGCCGCGACGAGGCCGTGGTCTCGATCGTCGCGTCGAGTGCGAGCAGCGCGGCGGCCGGGTCGGACGGATGCGCGGACGCGCAGAAGTCGTTGGCGACGATCGCGTGCTCGCGGTGCTCGCCCTCCCGGGCGAAGCAGCGGTCGCCGCCGTGGAGCCGGCACGGGTATTGCAGCCGCCAGTACCAGCAGCGCGTCGACTGGAGCAGGTTGCCGCCGATCGTGCCCATGTTCCGAAGCTGCGGCGACGCCGCGAGACGGCAGGCCTCACGGAGCGCGTCCGGGATCGTCGCGTCCGCCTCGAGCTCCGCGAGCGTCGTGCCGGCCCCGATGCGGCCCGGCTCGATCCCGCGCGGGAGCACGCCGCGGAGGTCGACGAGCCGCTCGGCGGCGATCAGCCCGTCGCGCAGCTGGGGCACGACCTCGGTCCCGCCGGCGAGCGCGACCGAGCCGTCGCCGAGGCCTCCTGCCGCCTCCTCGAGCGAGCCGGGGCTAGTGAGCTCCAACGGGCTCCTTCCCACGCTGCCTGCTCGCGCGCCTCGCGCAGCGCCCGCAGCATCTCCTCGCGCGAGACCGGGAGCGAGCGGACGTCGGCGCCCGTCGCGTCCCGGATCGCGTTCGAGATCGCGGCGGCGGTCGGGATGATCGGCGGCTCGCCGAGGCCCTTCGAGCCGAGGTTGGTCAGGTTCGGGTCGGGGACGTCGACGAACTCGCAGACGATCTCCGGCACGTCGGCGATCGTCGGGAGGCGGTAGGCGTCGAGCGTCTGGGTCAGGATCCGGCCCGTCTCCGGGTCGAGGAGCCGCTCCTCGGAGAGCGTGTGGCCGAGCGCCTGCACGATCCCGCCCTCGACCTGGCTGCGCGCGCCGAGCGTGTTCAGGATCCTGCCGACGTCGTGGACCGCCGCGATCCGCTCGACCCGAACCTCGCCGGTCTCGACGTCGACCGCCACCTCGGCGACCTGGACGCCGAAGGTGAGCACCCGCATCCCGGCCGGGTTCGGGCCGCGCGACCCCGTGCCGGTGAGCTGGCCCGACTCGAGCAGGCTCGTCACGTCCTCGAGCGGCCACGACTCGCCGCCGGCCGCGACGAAGCGCCCGCCCGTGAGGGAGAGCGACGACTCGTCGACCTCGAAGCGCTGGGCGGCGATCTCGATCAGCTGCCGTCTCGCGTCTCCCGCGGCCGCGCGCACTGCCGGGCCCATCGAAGGGATCGTCGAGGAGCCGCCCGAGATGACCGCGTACGGCCCGCGTGCCGTGTCGCCGAGCTCGACCGTGACCCGGTCGACCGGCAGGCCGAGCTCCTCCGCCGCGATCAGCGCCATCGCCGTCCGGGAGCCGGTGCCGATGTCCTGCATCGCCGTGACCACGTGGGCGCGGCCGTCCGAGCCGATCCGGACCCAGGCGTAGGAGGGCGGGCCGCCGCCGCCGTACCAGATCTGGCTCGCGAGCCCGACGCCGCGGCGCCAGCGCTCGTCCGAGCGCGCACGCACCTCGTGCCGTCGTTCCCAGTGCGGCTCGGCCAGGTCGTAGGCCCGGTCGAGGCGCTTGTCGGAGAACGGCGTTCCGTCGCGGGGGTCGGCGGCCGAGTAGTTCTTGCGCCGCAGCTCGAGCGGGTCGACGCCGAGCTTGGCGGCGAGCTCGTCGAGCGCGCACTCGAGGCCGAAGGTGCCCTCGACGAATCCCGGCGCGCGGAACGCCTTCATCGGCGGCAGGTTCACCTTGGCGCCGCGCACGACAGTGCGGACGTTCTCGCAGGCGTAGAGCATCTGCGCGGGGCCGGCCGGCGAGGCGAGCCAGCCGCCGAAGCCGACGGGGAGGACGTAGTCGCCGGCGATCGCGGTCAGCGTGCCGTCCGCGCGGGCGCCGAGCCGCAGCCGCTGCACGGTCGCGTTGCGGTTGCCCGCGTCGAGGTTCTCCTCTCGTCGGGAGAGCTGCCACTTGACCGGGCGTCCGGACAACCGCGCCAGCCGCGCGGCGAGAATCGCGGTGTCGCCGGCTCCGGTCTTGGAGCCGAAGCCGCCGCCCATGAACTCGCAGACGACCCGGACTCGGTCCTCGGCGAGGCCGAACGCCTCGGCGAGCTCGCTGCGGACGCCCCAGAGGTACTGCGTCGAGACGTAAGCCGTCAGCTCGTCGCCGTGCCACTCGCACACCGAGACGTGCGTCTCGAGCGAGTTGTGCAGGACGACCTGGGTGCGGAACTCGGCCTCGACGACGGCGTCCGCGAGCGCGAGGCCGTGCTCGACGTCGCCGCGCTCGTAGGAGTCCTCGCCGATCAGCGAGCCGGCGTCGATCGCGGGCTGCGCCTCGATGCAACGCGTCGCGCTGCTCCCATTCGACTGCGATCGCGGCGACGCCCGCCCGTGCCTGCGCGGGCGTCTCGGCGGCGACGGCCGCGACCGCCGCGCCGTGGTAGCCCGGCTCTGCCGTCAGCTCGTCGGCGTCGTCGGGCCCGATCGCGATCCGGATACCCGGGAGCGCGAGTGCGGGCGCGAGGTCGAGCGACGCCACCTGCGCACGGGCGTGCGGAGAGCGGAGCACGGCGGTGTGCAGCATCCCGGGCAGCTGGATGTCGGCCGTGAAGCGGGCCTCGCCGCGCGCGCGCTGGAGCCCGTCGACCCGCGGCGCGTCGCGGCCGACGACGGCGAGCGGCCCAGCAGGCCATTGCGCCAGCGCGTCTTCGTCGACGACCGTCCACACGGTCTCGTAGCGGCCCTCGACCTCCTTCTCCGTCTTGATCAGGCGCGCCACGTGGCGATTGCCTCCTCGATCCGTGGGTAGGCGCCGCAGCGACAGAGGTTGCCGGCCATGCGGTGGCGGATCTCCTCGCGGCTCGGCTCGGGCTCGGACGCCACGAGCGCCGCGGCGGAGACGATCTGACCCGGGGTGCAGAAGCCGCACTGGAGGGCGTCCTCGCGCACGAACGCACCGACGAGAGGGTGGTCGCGAAGCCCTCGATCGTCGTCACCTCGCGAGCGCCGACGGTGTGGACGAGCGTGATGCAGGAGAGCACCGGCACGCCGTCCAGCTGCACGGTGCAGGCGCCGCAGTGACCCTCGCCGCACGCGATCTTGGTCCCGGTCAGGCCGAGGTCCTCGCGCAGCGCCTCCGCGAGCGTGCGGCCGACCGGCGAGTCGAGCTCGTGGTCGTGGCCGTTGACGCGGAGGCTAGGCACGGTGGGTGATCGAGAGGATGTTGGCGAGGTGCAGGAGGCGGAAGGCGGTGCGGGCGACGCGGCGGCCGTCGGCCTCGCCCTCGGTCTCCGGCAGCAGCACGCCAGAGGTCGCGCGCGGCGAGGAGCAGCTCGCGGATCTGCTCCGTCTCGTCCCGGTGGCCGTTCGAGCGCTCGTCGCAGGCGTTCAGGGCGAGACCGAGCACCCCGATCGTGTCCGCCTGCCGCGTCCAGAGGAGCGGCGTCGCCATCGAGAGGTACTGGTGGATGCGGGCGAACGTGATCGGCTGCGAGAGGTCGTTCGGCCCTCGAGGCGACGAGAGCGGCAGGGGCGGCTCGCCGGCCAGGATCCGCTTCGCGCTGCCGGCGAGGAGCGCGCGCACCTGGCTCTCGTCCAATCCGGAGAGCTCGGCCGTGCGGAGCGCGAGGTAGAGCGAGGCGGGCTGACTGCCGTACGGGTAGTCCGAGGCGAAGAGCACCTGCTCCGGTGCGACGAGCCGGTAGAGGTCGAGCAGGTCGAGCGCGCTCCAGACGGAGGTGTCGAAGAAGACACCCGGGCGGCCGCTGAAGTGGTGCGCGAGCGCGGCCAGGTCGGCGATGCCTGCGTGGGCGATGATCAGCGTCGTCTCGTAGCGCTCGACGAGGCGCGCCAGCGCGTCCGCGATCGGCGGCAGGCCGCGGCCGCCGTGGATCAGGATCGGCACCCTCCGGTCCGCCGCGAGCTCGAAGACCGGTGCGAGCCGCTCGTCGTCGAGCAGGAACTTCTGCGCGCGCGGGTGGAGCTTGATCCCGCGCGCACCGAGGTCGAGGCATCGTGTCGCCTCCTCGATCGGGCGCTCGGCGAGATCGAGCCGGACGAACGGGACGAGCCGGCCGCCCGCGCGTGCCGCGTAGGCGAGCGTGCGGTCGTTCGCAGCCCGGAAGGCCGGACGCCGGTCGGGCTCGTCGAGGCAGAAGACGATCGAGCGCGAGACGCCCATGCGCTCCTGCAGGCGGGCCAGCTCGTCGAAGTCGCCGATCATCCCGTCGATGTCGTGACCGAGATGGGTGTGGACGTCGACGATCTCGGCGCCGGCGGGCAGCTCGGCGCGCACGTGCTCCTCGTACGTGTCGAAGAGCGCCTGAGCGCGCGCGAGGACGTCGTCCACGGCTCGGAGTCTACGGACGCCGCAGCGCCGCTCGCCTGCTCAGGCGGTCGCGAGCGAGCGCAGGCCCTCGACCTTGTCGCGCAGGTAGGCGAGATACGGCTCCGGGTCGATGCTCGGGGTGCCGGCCACGCGTTCCAGCATCTCCTTCGGCGTGTACTTGCGCCCGTGCCGGTAGAGCCGGTCGCGGAGCCAGTCGCCGAGCTGGGAGACGTCGCCGGCGGCGATCGCGTCGTCGAGGTCGGGCAGCTCCTCGCGCACCTTCTGCCAGATCTGGAGCGAGATCACGTTGCCGAGGGCGTACGTCGGGAAGTAGCCCATCCCGCCGCCCGACCAGTGCACGTCCTGGAGCACGCCGTGGGCGTCGTCGGGGACATCGACGCCGAGGAACTCCTTCATGCGCGCGTTCCAGATCTCGGGCAGGTCCTCGAGCGCGACCGTGCCGTTGATGATCTCCTGCTCGAGCTCGAAGCGCAGGATGATGTGGAGGCTGTAGGTCGTCTCGTCGGCGTCGACCCGGATCAGGCCGGGCTCGGCGCGGTTGATCGCCTGCAGGAACCGTTCGAGGTCGACCGAGCCGAGCTGCGACGGGAAGCGCTCCTGCAGCCGGCCGTACCAGTGCGTCCAGAACGGGCGCTGGCGGCCGACGAGGTTCTCCCAGGTGCGGCTCTGCGACTCGTTCAGGCCGAGCGACGGCGCGCCCGCGAGCGGCGTCCGCATCAGGGCGGTGTCGTTCCCGTGCGCGTAGAGGCCGTGCCCGGCCTCGTGCATCGTCGACCAGATCGACTCAGGTCGTGGCGCGTGTAGCGGGTGGTCAGCCGGACGTCGCGGTTCGAGAAGGACGTGCAGAACGGGTGGACGGTGGGGTCGAGCCGCACCGCGCCGTGCTCGAAGCCGAGCGTCGCCATCACGTCCTCGGCGAAGCCGCGCTGGTCCTCGACGGCGAAGTCGCCCTGCAGGAACGAGGCGTCGACCTCGGGGGCGGCGGCGACGAGCTCGGTCAGCGCCGGCCGCAGCACGTCGAAGACCTCCTTCACCTCGCTCGCCTTCATCTCCGGGCTCGTAGTCGTCGAGCAGCGGGTCGTACGGCGAGTCGAAGCCCTCGAAGCACTCGATGTAGCGGTGCTTGAGCTCGACGTTGCGGCGCAGCGCGGGCAGGAAGGCGGCGAAGTCGGAGCTCTTGCGGGCGTCGACCCAGACCTGGTGGCCGCGCGCGCCCTCGCGGGTCATCTCGGCGCTCAGCTCCGGCGGCACGCGGCGTTCCTTCTCCCAGTCGCGGCGGGTGACGCGGACGAGGCTCGCCTCGTCGGAGTCGAACGGAAGCTCGTCCTCGAGCGGGGCGGCGGCGTCGAGCAGGCGGCCGGTCTCGGCGTCGGTGAAGGTCTCGTGGGCGATGCGGCTGAGCGTGGCGAGCGCCTCGGCGCGGGCGGGGCCGCCGCCGGGCGGCATGGTCACGCGCTGGTCCCAGCCGAGCACGCCTGCCGCCTTGGCGACGTCGGCGACTTCGGCGAGGCGCTGCTTGAGAGTTGTGAGAGCGGTATGTGCGTCCATGCCGGGAACCTACCGTGCCTGACGCGCGCGATGATCTAGGATCGCCGCCGATGCCGGACGTCGTCATCGTCGCCGACACGGTTCGCTCGGCCGAGCTCAGGCACGAGGTGCCGCTGACGGTCCCGGACGCGTTCTTCTACCTCGAGGTCGGCGGAACGCGGCACGTCGCGCGCCCATTCGATGGAGATCGGCCGGATCCAGGCGGCCGCGCCGGGTCTCGTCACGCATCCACTGGAGAAGTTCGGGCTCGACGAGCTGTACGCCGAGGGCAAGACCGCCGAGGAGGCCCTGCTCGAGATCCTCGTCCGGGTCTGCCGCGAGCTCGGCGTCGGCTCAGGCGGTCGTGCCGCACGAGTTCCCGCTCCGTGAGGCCGACCACCTGCGCGCGCACGGGATCGAGGTGACGCGTCGACAAGCCCTTCTTCGACGACCGCCGCCGGTCGAAGACCGGGGCGGAGCTCGCCGGCATCCGCCGCGCGCAGCGCGCCGCCGAGGCGGGGATGGCCGCCGGTCGTCGACCTGCTGCGTCGTGCCGAGCGCGAACGGCGGCGGGCTGACCGTGGACGGCGAGCAGCTCACGTGCGAGCTGATCAAGCTCCACGCCGAGCGCGCGTTCGGCGACGCACGGCGCCACCGCCGAGGACGTTCATCGCCTCGCACGGGGCCCAGACGGCGGTCGGCCACGACATGGGCTCGGGGCCGATCGCGCCGGGCGACGTCGTCCTCTTCGACTTCTTCCCGCGCGACCGCGAGTCGGCCTGCTTCGCGGACATGACCCGGACGTTCGTCGTCGGCGGCGAGCCCGAGCGACGAGATCCGCGGCTTCCACCGGCATCGCGAAGGAGGCGCTCGACCGCTGCGTCGAGGCGATCCGGCCGGGCCTGACGGGAAGGAGCTGCACACGATGGTGTGCGAGCTCTTCCACGAGCACGGCTATCCGACGCAGCTGCACAAGGAGCCGGGCGACGGTGCTCGACTCCGGCTTCTACCACGCGACCGGCCACGGCGTCGGGCTCGAGGTGCACGAGAAGCCGAGCATCGGCCGCGAGCGGCGAGCCGTTCGTGCCCGGTGACGTGCTCGCGATCGAGCCCGGGCCTCTACCGCGCCGGGTACGGCGGCGTGCGGCTGGAAGACCTGGTGCTCGTGACCGAGGAAGGCGCCGAGGTGCTGACCGACTTCCCGTACGACCTCGAGCCGTGAGCGACGGCCGTCGATCGACACGCTCTTCCTGGAGGAGCGGCGCTACCCGCCGCCCGACGGACTTCGCCGCCCAGGCGAACGCGCAGCCCGAGATCTACGAGGAGCCGTTCGAGGCGTTCTGGGAGCGGCAGGCGCGCGAGCGCGTCACGTGGTTCGAGCCGTTCGGCGAGCTCTACGAGTGGGAGCTGCCGTACGCGAAGTGGTACCTCGGCGGGAAGCTCAACGTCTCCTACAACTGCGTCGACCGTCACGTCGAGAACGGTCTCGGCGACCGGGTCGCCTACCACTGGGAGGGCGAGCCCGAGGGCGAGACGCGCACGATCACGCTACGCCGATCTGCAGCGCGACGTCGACGCGGTTCGCGAACGCGCTCAAGGAGCTCGGGGTCGCAAGGGCACGCCGGTCGCGATCTACATGGGCATGGTCCCGGAGCTGCCCGCGGCGATGCTCGCCTGCACGCGTCTCGGCGCGCCGCACACGGTCGTCTTCGGCGGCTTCTCGGCCGACTCGCTCTCCGACCGTGCTAACGACATGGGCTGCGAGGTGCTCGTGACGCAGGACGAGGCCTGGCGCCGCGGCTCGACCGTGCCGCTGAAGCGCACCGCGGACGAGGCGATGGCCGACGCGCCCGGGATCCGGCGCTGCCTCGTCGTCCGCCGCACCGGCAACGACGTGCCGATGACCGACGGCCGCGACACGTGGCTCCACGAGCTCGACGTCTCGGACGACCCGGCGACCTGCCCGCCCGAGCCGATGGACGCCGAGGATCTGCTCTTCCTCATGTACACGTCGGGCACCACGGCGAAGCCGAAGGGGATCGTGCACACGACCGGCGGCTACCTCGTCGGCTGCGCCGCGACCCACCGCGAGATCTTCGACCTGAAGCCCGAGACGGACGTCTACTGGTGCGCGGCCGACATCGGCTGGATCACCGGGCACAGCTACATCGTCTACGGGCCGCTCTGCAACGGCGCCACGTCGGTGCTCTACGAGGGCACGCCCGACTTCCCGGACAAGGAGCGGTGGTGGGCGATCGTCGAGCGCTACGGCGTCACGATCCTCTACACGGCGCCGACGGCGATCCGCGCGCACATGAAGTGGGGGCCGGAGCACGCGGACGAAGCACGACCTGTCCTCGATCCGCCTGCTCGGCTCGGTCGGCGAGCCGATCAACCCGGAGGCGTGGATGTGGTACCGCGAGCACGTCGGCGGCGATCGAGTGCCGGTCGTGGACACGTGGTGGCAGACGGAGACCGGGATGATCATGATCACGCCGCTGCCGGGGGTGACGACGACGAAGCCGGGCTCGGCGACGCAGCCGTTCCCCGGCGTCGATGCGGCCGTCTACGACGAGGCGGGGAACGAGGTCGGCCCGGGCGGCGGCGGCTACCTCGTGCTGCGCAAGCCCTGGCCGGCGATGACGCGTGGCATCTACGGCGACGACGAGCGCTTCCGCTCCACCTACTGGGAGCGGTTCCCGGGGGTCTACTTCGCCGGCGACGGCGCGCGCGATCGACGAGGACGGCGACTTCTGGCTGCTCGGCCGCGTCGACGACGTGATGAACGTCTCCGGGCACCGCATCTCGACGATCGAGGTCGAGTCGGCGCTGGTCGACCACCCGAAGGTCGCGGAGGCGGCGGTCTGCGGGCGGACCGACGCGACCACCGGCCAGGCGATCGTCGCGTACGTGACGCTCAAGGGCGGTCACGAGGGCTCGCTCGCGATGCTGGAGGAGCTGCGGAACCACGTCGCCCAGAAGATCGGGCCGATCGCGAAGCCGGCGAACGTCGTCTTCACGCCCGAGCTGCCGAAGACGCGGAGCGGCAAGATCATGCGCCGCCTCCTGCGGGACGTGGCCGAGCAGCGCCCGCTCGGAGACACGACCACGCTCGCCGATCCGACCGTCGTGGACGAGATCGCGAGCCGGGCTGCGGCGGAGACGAGCGAGGAGTGAAACGAGCCGTGGCGTGCGCGGCGCTGCTCGCCGCCGCGCTCGCGCCGGCCGCCCGCGCCGGGGATGTCGCGCTGCTCCGGGCGGTCGCGGGCGATCTGCCGCGCGCCGAGCGGGCGGACGGCGTCCAGGCGCAGTACGACACCGCGCGCGTGCTCGAGTTCTCGCTCGCCCGGCGCTCTCCAGGTCTCGGCGCGCTGTGAGCCGCTCCGTCGCGCCGCGCTCGCGTTCGCGCGCGGCCGGATCGAGGGAGCGGAGGGGATCGACCGCGGGCGGGAGGCGCTCGTGATCTCGGGAGATCGGCGGGCGCGGCAGGCACGGGCTCGGCTCGCTGCGCTCGGCCGAACCTGCCCGAAGGGGAAGGGGAAGCCGGTCCGCCGGCCCTCGGTGCCGGAGCTTCGCGTGCCCCGTTCACACTCCGTCGGCTTCGGCCAGGTCGTGGCGCCGTTCGGCGGTCGGTCCGTCCTCCGCGCGAACGGCCGGATCGTCGCCCGCTCGTCGAGCGGCCGGTTCCGGCCACGGCTCCCGGCGGGACGGTACGACCTCGAGGTGCGCGGCCCCGGCGGCCGCGTCGCCCGCTCGCAGGAGGCCTGGCTGCTCCCCGCCTCGCAGGCGAGGGTGCACGCCGCGGGGGCGACGGACGAGCGCCTGCGCGCGCAGCTCGCCGACCTCGGCGCCTCGTTCAACGGGGTCGCGGCGTTCTCGATCCGCGACCTCGCCACCGGCCGTGTCGCCGCCTGGAACTCGGACGCCCGCTTCCCCGCCGCCTCGACGGTGAAGCTCGGCGTGCTGGTCGCGGTGATCGACCGGATCGGCTCGGGCCCGCGCGTGCTGCCCGACCTGCAGTCGCTGACGGCGTGGTCTTCGAACCTCGCGGCCAACAGGCTGGTCGCGATGCTCGGGGGGAAGGAGCCGGTCGAGGCCGTGCTGCACCGGCTCGGCGCCGCCTCGAGCTCGTATCCGGGCCCGTATCGCGTCGGGACCGCGCGCGGCGACGTCATCCGCCAGCCGCCGATCGTCTCGTTTCGGCTGACGACTGCCGCCGACCTGACCCGTGCGATGTCGACGCTGCACGCGGCCGCGGCCGGCAATCGCGTCGCGCTCAGGCGGGCGCACCTGACGGTGGACGAGGCGCGGCTGGCGATCGGGCTGCTCCTCTCGTCGGAGCGCGCAGGCGACAACGCCGGGCTGCTGCGGCCGGCACTGCCGGCCCTGCCGATCGCGCAGAAACACGGCTGGATCTCGTTCGCGCGCCTGACCACGGCGGTCGTCTACGGCCCGCGCGGCCCGGTCGTGGTCACGATCCTGGCCTACCGGCCCGAGCTCCCGCTCCGTGACGCGCAGGCGCTCGGCACATCGGTCGCCCGGCTGCTCGGCCTGACCTGACCTCCACACCGAGACGAGCGATCCAATGACCGATCCCAGCAGCGCGGACGTCGACCACCGGCAACTCGGGGTCGATCTCTTCAACCATGTCTGGCGGCTGCTCGAGCTGCCGATTCGGACGCCCGAGCAGGACGACGAGCTGGTGCATGCGGCGCATGCCTCCCGCTTCCACTGGGCGCTCGCCGGCGAGGCGAAGCACCTCGCCCGCGGCGAGTGGCAGATCTCGCGTGTCTACTCGGTGCTCGGCCGCGCCGAGCCCGCGCTCCACCATGCGCGCCGCTGCCGCGAGCTGCTCGAGGCCGCCGACGAGAAGGAGGATTGGGACCTGCCGTTCGCCTACGAGGCACTCGCCCGCGCCTCGCTCGTCGCAGGGGATGCCGAGTCGGCGGCGGCTCACGCCGCGAAGGCACGGGAGCTCGGAGCGGAGATCGCCGACCCCGAGGAGCGCGAGCTGCTCGAGAACGACCTCGCCGGCCTGCCGCGCAGCTAACTAGCCGGCAAGCAGCTGCTCGAAGCGCTCGGGCTCGTCCTCGAACGGCCCGATCAGCGCCAGGTGCAGGCGTTCGTCGGCGATCAGCTGCTGCGCGACGCGCTGCACGTCCTCGGCGGTGACGGCGTCGAGCCCGGCGAGCACCGCAGCCGGCTCCTCGCGCCCGCCCCTCGAGCACCTCGCGCCGGATCCCGAACATGATCGTCCCGTGCGGGCTCTCGAGCTGGAGCACGAAGCGGCCCTTGGCGAAGCGGCGCGCCTTCTCGAGCTCGTCGGCGGGGACCGCCTTGTCGGCCATGCCGCGAAGCTCGCCGACGATCGTCTCGATCGCCTGGTCGATCCGCTCGATGTCGACGCCGGCCTGCGAGTAGAGCGAGCCGGCGTCGGTGTAGCTGTGGTTGACCCCGTAGACGTAGTAGGCGAGGCCGCGCCGCTCGCGCACCTCGGTGAAGAGGCGCGACGACATGCCGCCGCCGAGCACCGTGGCGAGCAGCATCAACGCGTAGCGGTCGGGATGGCCGAGCGGGATGCTCGGCACGCCGAGCACGAGGTGCGCCTGGTCGGACGACCTTGTGGTGGACGCGCACCCGCGGGCCGGTAGCCGTTGGTCGCCGGCGCAAGCGGCGCCGGCGTCTCGGTGTCGCGCGGCCGGATGTCGCCGAGCAGCTCCTCGAGCTTGGGCATGCAGGTCGTCGCCGATCTTGCCGCCGAGCCCGACGACCATCCGCTCGGGGTGGTACCAGCGGTCGAGGTAGCCCTCGAACGTCTCGCGCGTCGCCGCGCGGACGGTCTCCTTGCGGCCGATGATGTGCCAGCCGAGCGGCTGGTCGCCGTAGAGGAGCTCCTCGTACACCCCGCCGATGAAGTCGCGCGGCGTGTCGAAGTACATGTTCATCTCCTCGACGATCACGCCCTTCTCGCGCTCGATCTCGTCGGCGTCGAACGTCGAGTTGCGGAGCATGTCGACGAGCACGTCGAGGGCGATGTCGCGGGTGTCGGCGGCGCACTTGACGTAGTAGCCCGTGTACTCCTTGCCGGTGAACGCGTTGAACTCGCCGCCGATCCCGTCGATCTCGCTCGAGATCTCGCGCGAGGTCGGGCGGCGCTCGGTGCCCTTGAAGAACATGTGCTCGGCGAAGTGCGCGATCCCGTTCGTCTCCGGCGTTTCGTAGCGCGAGCCGGCCGCGACCATCACGAAGCACGAGACGGACTGCGCATGCGGCATCGGCGCGGTGAGCACGCGGATGCCGTTGCCCAGTGACTGGCGCTCGAAGACCCCCACGGCGCGCATGGTATAGACGCATCGTGGCCGGAGAGCAGACACGAGCGGCGATCGCCTCGCAGCCCGACTGCGCTGCGCGCGCTCCGCGTCGACGAGCGCCTCCCCGACGGCGCCCGCGTGCTCCACGTCGGCTGCGGCACGTCGTTCCACGCGGCGCAGACGGGCGGTCGCGCCGCCCAGGCGCTCGAGCTCGTGCTCGACGGCGCGACCGATGCCGACGTCCTCGTCTGCGTCAGCCACGAGGGCGGGACGGAGCTCACGCTCGAGGCGGCGCGGGCGTTCCACGGCGAGCGCTGGCTCGTGACCGGCAAGCCCGACAGCCCGCTCGGCGAGCTCTGCGAGCACGTCGATCGTGACCACGCCGGCGGTCGAGGAGAGCTGGTGCCACACGGTCAGCTACACGTGCGCGGTCGCCGCGCTTGCGCGCGCTGCACGGGCAGGACGTGAGCGGGCTCGGCGACGCCGTCGACGCGGCGCTCGCCGCCGAGCCGCTGCCCGGTCTCGGCGCACGAGCGGTGGCTCGTCGCCGGCGCCGGGCGCGACTGGCCGACCGCGCAGGAGGCGGTGCTGAAGCTGCGCGAGGGCGCGTGGGTCGCCGCCGAGGCGCACCAGCTCGAGCAGCTCCTGCACGGCCATCTCGCGGCGATCGACGACGAGTGTCCGCTGCTTCGTGCTGGAGGGCGAGGGGCGTGCTGCCGAGCGGGCGCGCCCAGGCGGTCGCCGCGCTCGGAGAGCTCGGCTGCGACGTGACGCTCGTGCCGACGACGCATCCGGTCGTCGACATCGTCCAGTTCCAGCGGCTGACCGTCGACCTGGCCGACTCCCTCGGCCGCGAGCCGGACCGGATCCGGCGCCACGACGAGCGCTGGGCCGCGCTGCGGCCGCCCACAAGGGCAGAGCCGAGTCCTAGGGCTCGATGTCGAGCCGCTGGTCCTCGAGGTCGAGATCTCGCTGGACGCGCAGCATCACGTCGTCGCCGATCACGCCTGCGCGCCGCAGGTCGAGCATCGCCCCGCGCTCGGCGTCGAGCAGCTCGCGGCGCAGCCGCTGGTAGGCCTGCGACCGCTCCTCGACGCCCTCGTCGTCCGCGCCGTCGAGCCGGGCGCGGAAGCGGTTGCGGCGGAAGTCGTAGAGGCCGCGCATCCGCTGGGCCGTGTCCTCGCGCACCCAGTCCTCCTCGACGAGCTCCTCGAGGCGCGCGAGCGCGGCCTCGGCGGCGTGGATGCGGGCTTTGGCGTCCTCGCGGTCCTCGATGCCGTCGTCCTCGAGGCGCAGGAAGCGGATCAGCATCGGCAGCGTGAGGCCCTGGCCCGACGAGCGTGACGAGGATCACGGCGAAGGTCAGGAAGATGATCAGCGTCGCGCCCGGGGAACGCGCGCGCCCGCGTCGGTCGTCAGCGGCAGCGCGAGCGCGGCGGCGAGCGACACGGCGCCGCGCATGCCGGCCCACGAGACGAACGTCGCCCCTCGCCACCAGGCGGGCTGGCCACGCAGCCGCTTCGGCAGCGCCATCAGGAGGAAGATCCAGGCGAAGCGAAGGGCGATCACCGTTGCGCAGATCGCCGCCGCCCAGCCGAGCAGGCGCCACGTCGGCACGTCGCCGAGCGCATCGAGGATCAGCGGGAGCTGGAGCCCGATGAGCACGAACAGGAGCGCGTTCAACAGGTACTGCACGATCTCCCAGACCGCGACGCCCTGGAGGCGCACCCGCGACGTCGTCAGCTCGGGCGTGTACCAGCCGAGGTAGATGCCGGCCGTGACCGCGGCGAGCACCGCCGAGACGCCGAGCAGGTCGGCTGGGAGGAACGCGAAGTAGCCGGTCATCAGCGAGATCGTCATCTCGGCCGGCGGGTTGTCAGCCGGCGGCGGACCTGGCGGACGAGCCAGCCGACGGCGAGGCCGACCGCGACGCCGCCGACCGCGGTGACGACGAACAGGCCGACTCCCGCCCAGGCGGAGAACGTCCCCGTGAGGACGGCGGCGACGGCGAGGCGGTAGAGGACGAGGCCGCTGCCGTCGTTGACGAG
The DNA here is from genome assembly GCA_963808915.1 of uncultured Gaiellaceae bacterium. Lineage (GTDB taxonomy): Bacteria > Actinomycetota > Thermoleophilia > Gaiellales > Gaiellaceae > CAVTBT01. Next base: position 1,035,532 of record CAWEHJ010000004.1, read on the forward strand.
GCTTTCGCCCTCGACGACGGCGACGTAGCGGTGCGGCACGCCGAGCCGCCGGGCGATCGAGGTCGCCGCGAGCGGATCGGTCGGCGAGACGATTGCTCCGAGCGCGAGAGCGCTCGCCCACGGCAGGTCCTCGACGACGGCATGGGCGACGACGGCGACGCCCGCGGTCGTCGCTACGACGAGCCCGATCGCGAGCATGCCGATCGGCCGCACGTTGGCGCGGAGGTCGCGCAGCGAGGTGAAGAACGCCGCGATGTAGAGCAGGGGCGGCAGCACGCCGAAGAACACGAGCTCCGGCGGCAGGTCGAACTCGGGCATGCCCGGGATGAATCCCAGCGCGAGCCCGCCGAGGACGAGCAGGATCGGGTACGGGATGCGGAACGCGGGTGCGAGCGCGAGCAGCGCGGCGACGGCGATCAGCAGCGAGATCGCCACGGTTCCGTCGTAGACCTCGAGGTGCATCAGTCGAAGCGGATCACGCTGCGGATGCCGTCCTGTGCCTCCATCAGCTCGAAGCCGCGGTTCACCTCGTCGAGCGTCAACCGGTGGTCGACGAGCGCCTCGACGTCGATCTCGCCGGCGAGCCAGCGCTCGACGAGCTGGGGCACCTGGTCGCGGCCCTTGACCCCGCCGAAGGACGAGCCGGCGATCCGGCGGCCGGTGATCAGGAGGCGCGGCACGACGTCGAGCGTCTCGCCCTTCCCGGCCACCCCGGCGACCGTGCAGAGGCCCCAGCCCATCCGCGCCGACTCGACCGCCTGGCGCATCACGGCGACGTTGCCGGTGGCCTCGAACGTGTAGTCGGCGCCGAAGCCGCCGGTGGCCTCGACGATCCGGTCGACCACGTCGGCGCCGCCGATCATCGTCTCGTGGGCCCCGTGGTGCACGGCCCGCCCGAGGCGCTCGTCGGCGAGGTCGACGCAGACGATTCGCTCCGCTCCGGCAAGGCGGCAGCCGATCACGGCGCCGAGGCCGACGAGGCCGGCGCCGAAGACGACGCACGTCGACCCGGCCTGCACCTTCGCCGTGTTCAGCGCCGCGCCGATCCCCGTCGAGAGCCCGCACGCGAAGAGCGCGGCGCCCTCGAGCGGCGCCTCCGGGCTCACTTTCGCGAGCGCGATCTCGGGCATCACGGTGTACTCGGCGAAGGTCGACGTGCCCATGAAGTGCCGGACGGGCTCGCCCGCACGGGAGAGTCGGGTCGTGCCGTCCGGGAGGTAGCCCTTCCCCTGCTGTTCGCGGATCGCGAGGCAGAGGTTCGTCCGGTCGCTCAGGCAATGGACGCACTCGCGGCACTGCGGCGAGAAGAGCGTGACGACGTGGTCGCCGGGCGCGACCGAGGTGACGCCGTCGCCCACCCGCTCGACGACACCGGCACCCTCGTGCCCGAGCACTGTCGGCGCGTACCCGGAGGGGTCTGCCCCCGAGGCGGTGTAGAGGTCGGTGTGGCAGACGCCGCACGCGACGAGCCGGACGAGCACCTCGCCCGCCTTCGGCTCCGCGAGCTCGATCTCCTCGACGACGAGCGGCGCGCCGAACTCCTCCAGCACCGCCGCCCGGATCCTCACCGGTCCTCCCGCCGGTAGACGAACCGGAGCGCCTGCCAGCGCTCGTCGATCGCGCACGACTTGTTGTCGACGAGCCCGGCGGCGAGGCCGATCCGCTGCACGGCGTCGAAGTCGAGGTCGGTCTCGAGCTCGGCCGCCTTCTTCGGCCAGGCGACCCAGAGCCCGTCGGCCGGGTCGAGGGTTGCCTTCAGCGCCTCGAAGCGGCGCTCGAGCGCGTCACGCGACGCCGTGAAGAAGACGACGACGCCCGCGCCGGGCTTCGCGCCCAGCTTCTGCGAGAGCGGGGTGGCCGAGTAGTCCTTGTGGCCGCTAGCGGGCATGCCACTCGCGCAGCAGTTCGGCCTCCCGCTCGGAGGAGAGGCCGACGCCGTCGACCGTCTCTGCCTCGGCGAGTGTCGGCCTTCGCCGTCTCCTCGAGCGCGCGGTGGCGGAGACCCGCGCCGTGCGCCTTCGTCGTGTCGACCCGGTGGAAGGCGGCGCCTTCCTCGGCCGAGATCCAGAGCGGCAGCTCCATCCATTGCCCCACCTCCCGCTCGAGCAGGAAGTCCTCGTCGACCCAGGTGACGTTCCCGTCGGCGCCTGCGGCGGCGAGCACGTCGGCCGAGTGCGTGCGGCTCGCTCGTCGCGTTGAACGCTCCGGTCAGCCGCTCCTCCGACGCGTGCACGATCCACTCGGCGAGGTCGCGCACGTCGACGAACTGCGCCGGCCGCTCCGGCGGGCCGGGCGCCAGGATCTCGCCGCCGCGCGCGGCGCGATGCGGCCAGTACGTGTAGCGGCCCGTGGGATCGTGCGGCCCGACGATCAGCCCTGCGCGGACGGCGAGCGAGCGGCCCGCGAACGCCTCCGTCGCCTCGCGCTCGCAGAGCGCCTTCAGCGGCCCGTAGTTCGAGTAGTCGGGCAGGAGCTCGTCCGCCGGCTGGTCGCCGAGCTCGGCCACCGCGCTCTCCTCGTGCACCGGCCGGGAGAAGTCCGGGTAGACGGAGATGCTCGAGACGAAGGCGTAGTGCTCGGTCGCGGGCGAGAGCAGCTCGGCCGAGGCGCGCACGACGTGCGGCACGTAGCCGGAGGTGTCGATCACCACGTCCCAGCGCTTCCCTTCGAGCGCGGAGAGGTCCTGCGTCCGGTCGCCGTGCAGGTGCTCCGCCTCCGGGAAGAGCTCGGCGTTCGTCTGCCCGCGCGTGAAGAGCGTCAGCTCGTGCCCGCGCGCGAGCGCAGCCTCGGCCGCCGCCCGCCCGAGGAACTTCGTTCCCCCGAGGATCAGGAGCCGCACAGCTCTCCCAGGGCGGCGAGAAGGCGGTCGACCTCCTCGGCGGTGTTGTAGTGGACGATCCCGGCCCGTACGGCGCCCGACTCGTCGTCCAGGCCGAGTGCCCGCATCGTCTCGAGCGCGTAGTAGTTGCCGTGCCAGAGCGCGAGGTCACGGGCGGCGAGCTCCACCGCTGCCTGCTCGGGCGTGTGGCCGGCGACCGAGAAGCAGAACGTCGGCACGCGCCCTTCCATCGTCGGCAGGCCGTGGAGCGTGACGCCCTCGGGCAGGCCCGTGAGGAAGCGCTCGCCGAGCGCGCGCTCGTGGCCGACGATCGCGTCCCAGCCGAGCTCGTGCGACGTAGTCGACGGCGGCGACGAAGCCGGCGAGCAGCTCGTGCTGCATCGTCCCGGTCTCGAAGCGGCGGCCGACCGGGTCGTTCGCTGACGGGCGCACCTTGTAAGGGCGCCACGAGGCCAGGAGGTCGGCTCGCCCGAACGCCAGCCCGAGGTGCGGGCCGAAGAACTTGTACGGCGAGCAGACGAGCACGTCGCAGCCCCAGTCGGCGACGTCGATCGGGCCGTGCGGCCCGTAGTGCACCGCGTCGACCCAGGCGATCGCGCCCGCGTCGTGTGCGAGGTCGACGACACGGCGCACGTCGGGCGCGGTGCCGACCGAGTTCGCGGCCGCCGGGAACGCGACGACGCGCGTGCGCTCCGAGAGCTGTGCCTCGAGATCGTCGAGGTCGAGGCTGAGGTCGTCGCAGACGTTCGCGAAGCGGACGACGACGCCCAGGTCGTGCGCGAGCTCGAGCCACGGGGCGACGTTGGCGTCGTGATCGAGGCGCGTGACGAGGATCTCGTCTCCCGGTGCGAGCGTTCGCGCCAGCGTCCGCGTCAGCATGAAGTTGAGCGTGGTCATCGCCGGCCCGAAGATCGTCTCCTCGGCCGCGCAGCCGAGGAACGAGGCCGCCCGCTCGTGCGCGTCGGCGACGAGCGCGTCGGTGATCCGGGAGGTCTCGTAGGGCGCGCCGATGTTCGCGTTCGAGTGGCGCATGTAGTCGGCGACCGCGTCGATCACCACGTCGGGGCACTGCGTGCCGCCGGGGCCGTCGAAGAACGCGAGCGGCCGTTGCAGCGCGGTGTACCGGCCGCGGACCGCCTCGACGTCCAGCAGGGTCGTGCTCACCTGATCTCCTCTCCCTCGACGGTCCAGCGATAGCGCGGCGGCGCGGTCAACGAGGCGCCGACGAAGCAGTCGCGCTCCGCCTTTGCGAGCAGCTCCTCGAGCTCGACGCCTGCGAGTGGCGGGTCGAGCACGACGTCGAGCTCGACGTCCACCTCGACGAACGCATAGCGGCCGTCGGAGTCCCGCTTCGTCACGACGCCGTGGGCGCGGGCCTCCCCGGTCGCCGCCCCGCCTGCCCGCCGGGCGTGGTAGCCGAGGCTCGTCAGCGTGCACTTGCAGAGCCCGGCCAGGACGAGATGCTCGGCCGACCAGCCCTCGCCCGCCGCGATCGGAGGCGCGTCGCCGTCGGTGCGCGCCGTGCGCTCGCGGTCGACGGAGACCGAGTACTCGAGCCGTTTCGCCGTCGCCGCCACGACGCTGAGCCTACCGTCCGACCGGCGGCGTAGCTTCCGGGCCATGCAGCGCCTGCGACAGCTCACCGAGGCCGAGTGCTACGCGCGCTGCTACGGCCAGCGGGCCGCGCGGGAGGCCGTCCAGATCGTGCGCGTCGAGCGCGAGCCGCGCCGCTCTCCGGTCGGCGCCGACATCCTGCGCCTCTCGTTCGAGACGAAGCTCGACTTCTCGCCGCCCACGGCGGCCTAGCGCCCTAGGCGAAGAGCGGCCGCACGCCGGCTTCGTGGTCGAGCAGGGCGCGCTTGACGTCGAGCCCGCCGCCGAAGCCGGTGAGCGACCCGTCGGAGCCGATCACCCGGTGGCACGGCAGCACGATCGGGAGCGGGTTCCGGCCGTTGGCGGCGCCCACCGCCCGGATCGCATGCGGCCGGCCGAGCCGCAGCGCTTGCTCGGCGTAGCTCACGGTCTCGCCGAAGGGGATCTCGGCGAGCGCGAGCCACGCGGCGCGCTGGAACCGCGTCCCGACCAGGTCGAGCGGCAGGTCGAACGCCGTCCGCGCGCCGCTGAAGTACTCGCCGAGCTGGCGGGCCGCCTCGTCGAGCAGACGCAGAGAGGCCTCGTGGCTCCGAGGCGCCAGGTCGTCCTTCGGCTCGCGGCCGGGCCAGAGGACCGCGCGTAGGCCGGCAGCCGATCCGACGAGGCGCAGCTCGCCGATCGGGGTCTCTACCGTTCGGGTCGTGAGTGTCATGCGAGGGGAAACGTGCCAGACGCCGACGATGTGAGCCTGGTCCCGAGCGCGGTCCCGGACGTGCTCGCGCCGGGTCTGACGGCCGTGTTCTGCGGGATCAACCCCGGCCGCGTCTCGGCGGCCGCGGCGGCGCACTTCGCCAACCCGCGCAACGACTTCTGGCGCCTGCTCCACGCGGCCGGGTTCACACCGCGGCAGCTCGACCCGCAGGAGCAGTTCGAGCTCCTTCGCCACGGTGTCGGCGCGACGAACGCCGCCCCGCGGACGACGCCCGGCTCGGGCGACCTCCGCCGCGGCGACTTCGCCGGCGCGGCCGAGCGGCTCGAGCGGCTCGCACTCGACCTCCGTCCGCGCGCGCTCGGATTCGTCGGCAAGGAGGCCTACCGCGGCACCTTCGGCGAGCGGCCGGAGCTCGGCCCGCAGGAGCGCCGCCTCGGCGAGACGGCGCTCTTCGTCCTGCCCTCGACGTCGCCCGCCAACGCAGCCGTCCCCTGGGAGGAGCGGCTGCGCTGGTTCCGGGCCTTTCGCGAGAGCCTGCGGTGAAGCGGAGCGAGCGGCTAGCCCTTGGCGCCCGCCTGCTCGGCGAAGCGGCCGAGGACGAGCGGCCAGCCCTCGTCGTACCCGGTGCGTGCCCGCTCGCCGTCGTCCCAGCGCTCGAACGCCCGGTGCTCGAGCTCGACCCGCGTCCCGTCGCCGTCCTCGAACGGTGTGAACCGGACCTCGACCTCGGTCGGGACACCTCGCTCTGCGCCGACGTTCCAGGCCAGCACGAGCCGGGTCGGCGGCTCCCAGACGAGCACGTCGGCCCAGGGATGCCGTGCGCCGTCGGCGTCGACCTCGTAGACCTGTCCGCCCGCCTGGCCCTCGAAGACCAGGTCGCGGATCCGTTCGCCCGTCAGCGAGTGCGACTGGGTCGGCCACCAGGTGAAGATCCCGGTCGTGAAGGTCTCCCACGCCTGCTCGACGCTGCAGTCGACGCCGACCGACCGCCGGACGGGCTCGATCGCGGTGCTGCTCATCGCTTCCTCCTCTCCCGCGCCGCCTCGGCTGCGAACCGGGCGAGCGCCTCGCTCCAGAACTCGTCGAACCAATCGCGCAGGCCGAGCAGGCCGTCGGGCCGGACCTCGTAGAGCCTGCGCGTGCCGACCTTTCGGTCGGCGACGAGGCCCGCCTCCCGCAGGACGCGAAGGTGCTGCGACACGGCCGGCCGGCTGACGGGAAGCCCCGCTGCCAGCTCGCCGACCGCGAGCGGGCCCTCGCGGAGCCGCTCGAAGACGCGTCTCCGGGTCGGGTCGCCGAGCACGTCCATCGGGTGAGCGTTAGCCATCGCTTACCGTAAGTTATCACTTACGCAGACGCTCGCGCTATGGTGCTTGCGTTGCGCAACGACAACGACAATCACGACTCGGGCAGCGCCTACCTGCTCGGCAAGCGGCGAACGCTGATCGTCCTCTCGGGCCTGATGCTCGGGATGCTCCTCGCCGCCCTGAACCAGACGATCGTCTCGACCGCGCTGCCGCGGATCGTCGGCGACCTCGGCGGCTTCGAGCACTACTCGTGGGTCTTCTCCGCCTACATGCTCGCCTCGACCGTGACCGTCCCGATCTACGGCAAGCTCTCCGACCTCTACGGCCGCCGCCCGTTCTTCGCGCTCGGGATCGTCCTCTTCATGGGCGGCGCCGTGGTCTGCGGGCTCGCGCAGTCGATGACGATGCTGATCGCCGGCCGGGCGATCCAGGGGCTCGGTGCCGGCGGCTTGATCCCGCTCGCGATGGCCGTGATCGGCGACCTGATCGCGCCGCGTGAGCGCGGCAAGTGGCAGGGGCTGACCGGCGCCGTGTTCGGCGTCGCGTCGGTGGTCGGGCCGGCGACGGGAGGCTGGATCGCCGACAACACGAGCTGGCGCTGGGCGTTCTTCGTCAGCCTCCCCTTCGGTGCGCTCGCCCTCGTCGTCGTCTGGCTCGGCTTCCGGGTCGAGGTGCCGCGCCGCGAGCACACGGTCGACTGGCTCGGCGCCGGCCTGCTGGCGACCGGCGTCACCAGCGGCCTGCTCGCGCTGGTGTGGGGCGGCGTCGCAGTACCCGTGGGGCTCGCCGCAGGTGGTCGGGCTCTTCGCGCTCTCGGCCGGCCTGCTCGGCGGCTTCCTCGCGCAGGAGCGCCGCGCCGCGGAGCCGATCCTGCCGCTCGGGCTCTTCCGCGACCGGACGATCGCCGCCGCACAGGTCGCGCTCTTCTTCGTCGGCGCGGCGATGTTCGGGACGATCATGTTCATCCCGCTCTTCGTCCAGGGCGTCCTCGGCGACAGCGCCGCGAGCTCCGGCGCCGTGCTGACGCCGCTGATGCTCGCGCTGATCGGGGCGAGCGTCCTCTCCGGCCAGCTCGTCTCCCGCACGGGGCGCTACCGGGCGGTACTGCTGGCCGCGCCGCTCGTGCTCCTGGGCGGGTTCCTGCTCCTCACCCGCCTCGGAGCCGGGTCGACGAGCGGGGACGTCACGCTCGACATGGTCGTCGTCGGTTTCGGGATCGGGCTCGGCATGCAAACCTACGTCCTCGTCGTGCAGAACGCCGCCCCCGCCGACTCGATGGGAGTCGCCACCGCGACGACCCAGTTCTTCCGCTCCGTCGGCGGCACGATCGGCGTGACCGCAATGGGTGCGCTGCTGACGACGCGGCTGCACGGAGGGGCGTCGACCGGCTCGATCCTCTCCGGCGGAGACGCCGCCGACCGGGATGCGCTCGCGGCCGCGATGCACACCGTCTTCGTCGCCTCGGTTCCGCTCGTCGCGCTCGCCTTCGTGGCGACGCTGTTCGTCGAGGGACGCGAGCTGCGCCGCTCCGTGCACGAGCCGTCCGCCCGCCCCGGCGAGGAGCTGTTCGACGAGCTCGGCGCAGAGTTCGAGGATCGCGCGGTCGCGATCCGATGACCGCGGACGGCGAGCGCCAGCACTACAACGTCACGCTCGCGGCGCTGACCTCCGCGGGGATCGCGTTCGCGCTGCAGCAGACGATGATCATCCCGGCCCTGCCCGAGCTCCAGCGCGACCTGGGACACGACGACCGCCTGGGCGACCTGGCTCCTCACCGGCTTCCTGCTCGTCGCGAGCGTGGCGACGCCGATCCTGGGCAAGCTCGGCGACCAGTACGGCAAGGAGCGGCTGCTCCTGATCTCGCTGTCCGTCTTCCTGGTCGGCTCCCTCGCTGCGGCCGCCGCTCCGAACATCTGGGTGCTGATCCTCTGCCGTTCGGTCCAGGGCGTGGGCGGCGCGGTGTTCCCGCTCAGCTTCTCGATCATCAAGGACGAGTTCCCGGCCGAGAAGGTCGGGCGTCGCCGTCGGCGTCGTCTCGTCGGTGTTCGCCGTCGGCGGGGGTGTGGGGCTCGTGCTCTCCGGGGTGATCGTCGACCATCTCTCCTGGCGCTGGCTGTTCGGCTTCGGCGCGATGGGGATCGCGGTCTCGCTCGTGCTGATCCACCGCTTCGTGCCGGAGTCGCCGATCAAGACGCCGTCGCGGGTCGACGTCCCCGGTGCGGTGCTGCTCTCGGCGGGGCTCGTCGCGCTGCTGCTGGCGCTGACCGAGGGGGAGAGCTGGGGCTGGGGCTCGCCCGCGATCGCCGGGCTGTTCGCGGCCTCGGCAGCGTCGTTCCTACTCTGGGGCTACGTCGAGATGAAGGTGACCGAGCCGATGGTCGATCATGCGCATGCTCGCCGCGGCGGACCGTGCTGCTGACGAACCTGACCGCGCTGATCGCCGGCTTTGCGATGTTCTGCTCGTTCGTGCTCGTGCCCAACTTCGTCCAGACGCCGCGCGGACTGTCGGACTCCGTCGCGAGCCTCGTCGACTACGGCTTCGGCGCGACCGCGACGCAGGCGGGCTTCTACCTCTTGCCCGGGCGCGGTCGCCGGGCTTCCTCTCCGGGGCCGCAGCGGGCCTGCTCGCTCGCCGCTACGGCGCCGAAGTGGCCGCTCGCCCTCGGGATGGCGGCTTGCGGCGGTCGGCATCGGTTCACTCGCGCTCCTGCACGACTCACCCGTGGCAGATCGTGCTCGGGATGACGATCCTCGGCGGCGGGCTCCCGCTTCACCTTCGCGGCGATGGCGATGCTGATCGTCTCGGCGGTGCGGCCGACGGAGACCGGCGTGGCCACGGGGATGAACACCGTGATGCGGACGATCGGCGGCGTGATCGGCGGCCAGGTGGGCGCGGCCGATCCTGACGGCCGACACGATTGCCGGCACCGAGGTCCCGGCCGAGAGCGCCTTCACGGCCGCGTTCTGGGCCGCCTGTGTCGCCGCCGCTACTCGCCGCCCTCGTCGCCCTGTTCGTCACGCCCGGGTCTGCGCCCGCGGCTCGCGTCGCGCTGGCGGTGGCCGGAGTGACCGGCGCCGACCCGCTGGCGGCAGGCGGTCGAGCGTCTCTACGGAGCGCTTGCGCGCCGTGCGCGGCGGCGAGGCGCGCGAGCCGACCGCCGCTGACGCTCGACGCAGCGGCTCGCGCTCGCCGTCGTCGTGCGACGGCGGCCCGCTGCGCCTCGGCGTGCTCGCCGACCGCATCGGGACGAGCGACTCGGCCTCGACGCGGGCGGTCGACGCGCTCGAGGCGGCCGGTCTCGCCGAGCGTGTGCCGGACCCGCAGGACGGCCGCGCCGTCCTCGTCGCCGCGACCGAGGCCGGCGAGGAGCGTGTCGCCGAGGCCCGCGACCGGCTGCGGCGGCTGCTCGGCTCGAGCTCCGTCCCGCTGGACGCGGCCGAGCGCGAGCAGCTCGTCGATCTCCTCCTGCGGCTCATCGCCGCGCTCGAGGACGAGTCGCCCTAGGAGCGACTAGCCCTGCCAGCGATTCGTGATCGGCGTCCGCCGGTCGCGCCCGAACGCCTTCGGCCGGAGCTTGACTCCCGGCGGCGCCTGGCGGCGCTTGTACTCCGCGCGGTCGACGAGCGCGAGCGCCCGCTCGACCACCGCAGGGTCGAACTCGGCGAGGAGCTCCTCGCGTGAGCGGTCGAGCTCGACGTAGGCCTCGAGCACGGGGTCGAGCTCCGGGTACGGCGGCAGCGAGTCCTGGTCGCGCTGGTCGGCGCGCAGCTCGGCGCTCGGCGCCCGCTCGATCGTCGACTGCGGCACGAGCTCCCGGCCCGCCTGTTCGTTCAGGTGCCGCGCCAGGCGGAACACGTCCGTCTTGAACACGTCCTTGAGCAGCGAGAAGCCGCCCACCATGTCGCCGTAGAGGGTCGAGTAGCCGACCGCGAGCTCGGACTTGTTCCCGGTCGAGACGACGAGCCAGCCGTGGGTGTTCGAGAGCGCCATCAGCATCGTGCCGCGGATCCGCGCCTGCAGGTTCTCGGCGGCGAGCCCCTCGAGCCCGCCGAGCGCCGCGTCGAACGCCGTCGACGACGTCCTCGATCGCGACCTCGCGGAAGTCGGCGCCGAGGTTCTCGGCGAGCCCGCTGCGCGTCGCCGCGCGTGCCCTCGGAGGAGTAGCGAGACGGCATCGAGACGCAGTGGAGCGCGCTCCGGCCCGAGCGCCTGCGCGCAGAGCGCCGCCGTCACGGCCGAGTCGATTCCGCCCGAGACGCCGACGACGACGTCGCCGAGAGCCGTTCTTGCCGACGTAGTCGCGCAGGCCGAGGACGAGCGCGCAGCCGCATCTGCTCGAGCTCGGGCTCGAACGGGATCGATCGCCCCGGACGCTCCTCGGTCCTGCCGGCGCTCGCTGCCGAGCTCGACGACCGGGACGTCGGGGAGCGGCTCGCGGTCGCTCGGCGAGCGCGCGCCGGCGCACGTCGCGCAGGCGCCGCCCGATCGCGGCGGTCGGGTCGACGTCGACGACGAGCAGCGCCTCCTCGAAGCCGGGCGCGCGGGCGATCACCTCGCCCTCGTCGTCGAGCACGACCGAGTGGCCGTCGAAGATCAGCTCGTCCTGCCCGCCGACCGTGTTGCAGAAGGCGAGGAAACAGCTGTTGTCGCGGGCGCGCGTGACGAGCATCTCCTCGCGGTCCTCGGCCTTGCCGACGTGGTACGGCGAGGCGGAGAGGTTGACGATCAGCTGGGCGCCGGCGAGCGCGAGGTCGGTGGCGGGCGGCCCGGGCTGCCAGATGTCCTCGCAGATCGTCGGCCCGATCAGCGTCTCGCCGAGCTGCAGGAGCACGAGGTCGCGGCCGGAGGCGAAGTAGCGGTGCTCGTCGAAGACGCCGTAGTTGGGCAGGAACCGCTTGCGGTAGACGGCCGCGATCCTGCCGCCGGCGCAGACCGCGCACGCGTTCGCGAGGTCGCGGTCGAACCAGGGCACGCCGACGAGGGCGACGACGTCGGTGCAGGCGGCCGCGATCGTCCTCGATCCGCTCGAGTGCCGCGCGCACGAAGCCCGGCCCGCAGCAGCAGGTCCTCGGGCGGGTAGCCGGTGACCGCGAGCTCGGGGAGGAGGACGAGGTCCGCCTGGGCGCGCGCGCGCCTCGTCGACGGCAGCGAGAATGCGGTCGCGGTTGCCGTCCAGGTCGCCGACGACGGGGTTGATCTGGGCGAGCGCGAGCCGCATCGCACCGATCCTACCGGTTTGCGACTCAGCAGGCGAAAACTCATGATCCCGGCCCGGTACATGGGGCCGGACGGCTCGGCGAACGGCGGCTACGCGTGCGGACGCGTGGCCGCGTACGTCGACGCGGACGCGGTCGAGGTGACGCTGCGGCTGCCGCCGCCGCTGGAGCGGCCGCTCGCGGTCAATCGCGACGGCGACGCGCGTGGGCGTCCTCGACGGGGAGGCGCTCGTCGCGGAGGCGCGGCCCGGCTCGGTCGACGCTCGAGCCGCCGCAGGTCCGTCGGCGCTGCGGACGAGGCGTCGCGAGCGACGGGCGCTCGGCGCCGAGGAGCACGAGTTCCCGCGCTGCTTCGTCTGCGGGCCGCTGCGCGAGCCGGGCGACGGGCTGCGGATCCTTCCCGGCCCGGTGCGCGACGGGCGTCGTCGCCGCGCCGCTGGACGGCGCGCGAGGTCGCGCCGGAGATCGTCTGGGCGGCGATCGACTGCATCGGCGCCTTCGCCACGGGCGCGGCGGCCTCGCGGCAGCGCCGTCCTCGGCCGGATGGCCGCGCGGATCGACCGCCTGCCCGCGGACGGCGAGGCGTGCGTCGTCGTCGGCTGGTCGCTCGGCGCGGAGGGCCGGAAGCTCTACGCCGGCACGGCGCTGCTCGGCGCCGACGGCGTCCCGTGCGCCGTCTCGCGCCAGACTGGATCGCGCCGCAGAGGGACGTAGCCGCTAGGTGCTGCTCTCGCGCCGCAGCCGGATCGCGTTCAGGTCGTCGGCGAGGATCCGCTCGATCCGGGCCTCGAGCTCGTCGAGCGGGTCGTGCTCGGCGTGGAGGTAGCGGCCGGAGAGCGCGTCGAAGCGGCCCGACGCGAGCGCGGCGACGAGCCGCGGCGCGACTCCGGCGGTGTCCACGGCAGCGTCGTCTGCGAAACGGCCCTCGTCATCTCGGTCCGGACGAGCCCGGGGCTGATCACGAAGACGGGATCACGCGGTCGCCGAGCTGGTTCGCGAGCGTCTCGCCGAGCCGTGCCGACCGCCGCCTTGCTCGCGCCGTACGCCGTTCCGGTCGAGCCGGGCAGGTAGGACGCGCCGCTGCCGGTGATCACGATCCGGCCGCGCGCCTCGGTCGAGCATCGCCCGGGAGCGACCGCACGGCAGGCGAGGTAGACGCCCGAGGACGTTGACCTCGAGCACGCGCCACCAGCCTCCGGCTCGAGCTCCCAGGCGTCGCTCCTCCCACTGCGACCGATGCCGGCGTTCGCGACCAGCAGGTCGATCGGCCCGAGCTCCGCCTCGGTCCGGCGCACCCACTCCTCGACGTCGTCGCTGCGCGAGACGTCGCCGGCGAGTGCGAGCCCGCCGATCTCGGCCGCGACCGCCTCGACCTGCTCGGCGCGTCCGGCCGGTCACCGCCACGCGCATCCCGCACGCGGCGAGCTCCCGGGCGACGTCCGCGCCGATGCCGCGGCCCGCCGCCGGTGACGAGCGCGACGCCGGTCAGCTGACTCAGACGGCACTGCGGATCGCCTCCAGGGACTCGGGGTTCTCGAGCGTCGAGAGGTCGCCGGGGTCGGTGCCGAGCGCGCGTCGCCCGGACGGCTCGGCGCACGATCTTCGCGCTCCGCGTCTTCGGCAGCGCCGGCACGACGACGACGCGCGCCGGCCCGAACGCCTTCCCGAGCTCCGTCCGCCGACGCGCTCCGGCCACCGACTCCGCGTCGATCGTCGACGCCGGGCTTGGCGACGACGAACAGCCACGGCACCTCGCCCTTGACCTCGTGCGGCACGCCGATCGCCGCCGCCTCGGCGACCGCCGGGTCGTTCAGCGCCGCCGACTCGAGCTCGGCCGGCCCGATCCGCTTGCCCGGCGACGTTGAGCGTGTCGTCGGAGCGGCCGTGCAGGAACCAGTAGCCGTCCTCGTCGACCGACGCCCAGTCGCCGTGCGTCCAGACGCCGGGGAACCGGCGCCAGTAGGTCTCGAGGTAGCGCTCGTCGTCGCCCCAGATCCCGCGCGTCATCCCCGGCCACGGCCTGCGTGCAGACGAGCTCGCCGACCTCGCCGCGCACCGGCTGCCCCGTCCGGGCCGAACACGTCCATCGCCTGGCCGAGCGCCGGGAAGCCGAGCGAGCACGGGCTTCGTCGGCTCGAGCGGCCGTGACCGAGAGGAAGCAGGCGCCGACCTCGGTGCCGCCGGAGATGTTGACGATCGGGATCCGGCCCCGAGCCGCAGACGTGCTCGTCGAGCCAGTCGTAGGGGCCGCGGTTCCAGGGCTCGCCGGTCGTCGTCACGGCACGGAGCGACGAGAGGTCGGCGTCGGGCTCGCCGTTCGGGATCAGCGCCCGGACGAGGGTCGGCGAGACGCCGAGCATCGTCACGCGCTCCTCCTCGACGAGCTGCCAGAGCCGGTCGGGCGGCCAGTCGGGGGCGCCCTCGACGTAGACGACGGTCGCGCCGAGCGGCGCCGCCGCCGACCACCGTCCACGGGCCCATGATCCAGCCCATGTCCGTCGCGAAGAGGATGCGGTCGCCGGCTCGGACGTCCGACTGGTAGGCGACCTCGCGCGCGATCGAGACGAGGAAGCCGCCCTGCACGTGCAGCGCGCCCTTCGGCCGGCCGGTCGTGCCGGACGTGTACGCGAGCAGGTACGGCGCCTCGGCCTCGACCTCGACGGGGTGGCACCGACGCCGTCGCGGCCCTCGACGAGGTCGTCCCAGAACGACGTCGCGGCCCGCCACCATCGGCACGTCCTCGTCGCCCGAGCCGGCGCCAGACGACGGTGTGCGCGACCGTCGGCGCGTCGCGGAGCGCCTCGTCGGCGACCTCCTTCATCGCCACGGCCTGGCCGCGGCGAAGCGTGCCGTCCGCGGTGATCAGGACCTTCGCGCGTCGCGTCCGCGAGGCGGGCGGCGACCGCCGGCGCGGCGAAGCCGGAGAAGATCGGCACCTGCACCGCGCCGAGCTGCGCGACGGCGTGCGAGGCGATCGCGGCCTCGGGCGACATCGGCAGGTAGATCCCGACCGCGTCGCCCGGGCCGACGCCGAGCGAGGCCGAGCCCCTCGGCGAGCCGCGATAGACCTCGCGCGAGAGCTCGCGCCAGGTCAGCGAGCGCCGCTCGCCGTCCTCGGCCCGCCAGACCGCCGCCTCCTCGTCCGGCCGCTCCGCTCGGCCCAGCGGTGGACGCAGATCCGGGCCAGGTTGAGCCGGCCGCCGACGAACCAGCGCGTCCACTCGATCCCGTCCGAGTCGTCGAGCGACACGCTCCCACGGGCTGCGAGAACTCGAGGCCGAGGTCGTCGACGACCGCGGGCCAGAAGCGCTCGGGCTCCTCGACCGAGAAGCGCTGGAGCTCGGCGAAGCCGTCGCAGCCGAGCCGCCCCGCCAGCCGCGTCACGTTCGCGGTCGCGAGCTGCTCGGGCGTCGGCGACCACGTGAACCTGCGCCCCGTGTTGGCAGCCGTCACTAACCTAGTGCGCACTAACTTCTGGCGACGAACTGAGAAAGGCAATTTGACATGCGACTGAGCATCATTCCAGAGGCCCAGCGGAAGTGGTGGACGCTCGCCGCCGTGTCGTTCGGCCTCTTCATGATCATGCTCGACAACACCGTCGTGAACGTCGCGCTGCCGTCGATCCAGCGCGATCTCGGCGCCGACCTCTCGTCGCTCGAGTGGATCGTCACCGGCTACGCGCTGACGTTCGCCGCGCTGATGCTGATCGGCGGCAAGCTCGCCGACGCGTACGGCCGGCGCCTGATCTTCGTCGTCGGGATCGTCATCTTCACCGCCTGCGTCGCTGGCCTGCGGGCCTCGCCAACAGCGAGGAGCGTGCTGATCGCGCGCGCGGATCGTCCAGGGCGCGGGCGCGGCGCTGATGAACCCGGCGACGCTGTCGATCATCGCCGCCACCTTCCCGCCGCGGGCAGCGCGGCACGGCGATCGGCATCTGGGCGGGCGTCTCGGCGCTCGCGCTCGCGATCGGCCCGCTCGTCGGCGGCCTGCTCACCGAGCACGTGGGCTGGGAGTGGATCTTCTTCGTCAACATCCCGGTCGGCGTCCTCGCGATCGTCGCGAGCTTCCTGCTGATCGAGGAGTCGAAGGACGAGACGCACGAGCGGCTCGACCTGCCCGGGCTCGTCGACGTCGGCGCTCGGCCTCTTCGCGCTCACCTACGGGCTGATCGAGGCGAACACGTACGGCTGGAGCTCGGCGCGGATCGTCGGCTCCTTCGTCGTCGCCGCGGTCTCGCTCGCGGCCTTCGTCGTTCTCGAGCGGCACCAACGCGCGCCGATGCTCGACCTGACGCTCTTCCGGAGCGGCACCTACGCCGGGCGCGAACCTGGTCATCCTGCTCGTCGCGCTGGCGATGTTCGGCGTCTTCTTCTTCGTCTCGCTCTACATGCAGAACATCCTCGGCTACTCGGCCGTCCAGGCGGGCGCGGCGTTCCTGCCGATGACGATCCTGATCATCCTGCTGGCTCCGATCGCCGGGAGGGCCTCCGACCGCATCGGCTCGCGCTGGCTGATGACCGCGCGGCATGACGCTGCTCGCGATCCAGCTCCTCTACTTCTCGCAGCTCGGATCGGACGCGACCTTCTGGAACCTGCTGCCGGGGATGCTGATCGGCGGCGCCGGCATGTCGCTGACGATGACGCCGAGCGCCGCGGCGGCGACGCGCGCGGTGCCGGTCGAGAAGGCGGGCGTCGGCTCGGCCGTCCTGAACGCGTTCCGGCAGGTCGGCGGCTCGATCGGGATCGCCCTGATGGGCGCGATCATGGCCGCCGCAGGCCGGCGGTCGCCAGACGGTCGACGCCTTCATGGACGGCTTCGAGGTGTCGCTCGTCGTCGCGCCGTGATCGCGCTCGCCGGGGCGGTGTCGCCGCAGTGCTCGTCCGGCCGCACGTGCGCGAGGAGCGCCCGGTCGACGCCCGATCTCCGAGCTGGCCGCGTGACGACCGCGCAGCCGCACGACGTCGCCTGCCCGCTGCCGAGCGGCGGCAGGCGATCGTCGAGGCGGGGCTGCGGGTCTTCGCCACCGGCAGCTACGCGGCGCGACGACCGCCGAGATCGCGCGCGAGGCGGGCGTCTCCGAGCCGATCCTCTACCGGCACTTCCGTTCGAAGCGGGAGCTCTACCTCGCCTGCCTCGACGAGGCGTGGCTGAAGCTCCGCGCCGCCTTCGAGGCGAAGTCCGCGGCAGCCTTCGGCGAGCAGCGAGCGCTCGAGCTGATGGGTCGCACCGGCGGCGGGCGTCCGCTCCAGCGTGCTCGCCGCCGAACCTCTGGATGCAGGCGGTCACCGAGGCGGGCTGCGACGAGGAGATGCAGGCGCGATTCGCGACGCACATGCGCGAGGTGCACGACTACATCGCCGCCGTGCTGCGCCGCGCTGCAGGCGAGCGGACGGTCCCGGCAGACCGCGACGTCGACTGCGGAGGCGTGGATCGCCGTCGCGCGGCGGGCTGCTGTTCGCGCGTCGCGAACCGGGTCGGCGGCGTCCTGCTCGGCCCGGCCGAGTTCGCCGCGATCAGCGAGCAGCGCCAGCGCTGGCTGCGCTGGTACTCGGCGCTCAGCTGCGGACCACTCGACGATCCGGCTCGTCCGGCGCCGGCCGTGGACGAGGCCCGGACCAGGGATCGACCCCGGCTGCGGCTCCGGGGTCTGATCCGCGGTGAGGCTGGCAACCGACGGAGGGCGACGCTTCCCGAGAATCGTGACTCTGCGGCCCAGCCACGTTCCCGGTCTGACGGCGGCGCGCTCCGGTGGTGCGCCCCTTGCAACTCGGCCTGGCGTCCGGCCGGTGCAAGTTGATCCGGACTATAGGCGGCACTGTCCGGATCAGTCAAGTAGCTCGGTCAAGTGATTTCGTAGACGTTTACTTCACCCCGATCCGGCGCTGCCAAGCTCACCCTTCCGGGTGAGGCAGGAGGTCGACCGCATCGGTTGACTCAGTGCAAGTGCCAGAACGCACGAGCACCGCCGACCAGACCGCCGCCAGATCCCCGCCCCTCCGGCTCCCGACTGGGCGACCGGCTGCGCTCGCTCCGCCTCGCGGCGGGCCTGACGCAGACCGAGCTCGCGGGCGAGCGCTTCTCGCAAGGAGTACGTCAGCCAGATCGAGCGCGGCAAGACCCGCCCGACCCGCGAGACGGTCGAATGGCTCGCCGCGCGGCTCGGCGTCGACGCCGGCTTCCTCGGCAGCGGCGTCTCGACCGACGAGCGCGGCCGCGTCGAGGCGGCGCTCGCGCGGGCGGAGGCGCTCGTCGCAGGCGCACCGCTACGACGAGGCGACTCGACGCGTTCGAGATCGCGCGCGAGGCCGTCGGCGGCACCGGCTCGGTCGAGCTCGAGGTGCGCACGCTGTCCGGCGAGGCCTGGGCCCGCATGCAGTCCGGCGACCCGCGCGCGGCGATCGACCTCCTGATCACGGCGCGATCGCTCGCCGAGGGGCCGCAGTTCTCGGACGTCGACCGCGCCGACGTGCTCTTCCGGCTCGGCGTCTGCCGGTACAAGCTTTCGAGCGTCGCGACCGCGACGGCTCTGCTCGACGAGGCGCTCGCGCTCGCCGAGCGCTCGGGCCTCCCGAGCGACCTGCTCCGCGCGGAGATCCTCGGCTGGCGCTCGCGCTGCCGCAGGCGCCAGCGCGACCTGGAGGCTGCGCGCGAGGACGTCGAGCTGCGCGCTCGAGCTCGCGCAGGCGCTCGAGGACCGCCGCGCGATCGCGAACACGTACTACCAGGCGTCGCTCGTCTCCGAGCGCATGGGTCACTGGCTGCTCTCGCGGAACTACGCCGAGCAGGCACGGGCGCTCTACCAGGAGCTCGCGGACGAGCGGAACGTGGGCAAGCTGCTGACGAACCTCGGCGGCCTCAACCTGATGCTCGGCAACCCGCGACGCAGGCGATCGAGCACCTCAAGGCCTCGTTCGCGGTCGCGCTCGAGGTCGACTCGACCGAGGACGCCGCCCAGGCGGCGGGCTCGCTCGCCACCGTCCATCTTCATCTCGGCGACTTCGATGCCGCCGATTCGCACGCCCGGCACGCCCTCGAGCTGCTCGACGGGCGCGAGGACTACCTGCACGAGATCGGCCCTTCCCAGCTCGTTCTCGGTCGCGCGATGCTCGAGCGCGAGCGGCTCGACGAGGCGGAGCAGTGGTTCCGCGCGGCCGAGATGACCTACGAGCAGATGTCGTCGATCAGCCATCGCGCAAGTGCATGGGTCGCTCTCGGCGACCTTGCCTCGCGGCGCGGCGACCTGCAGAGGCTGCGCGCCATCTACCGGAACGCAGCCGAAGCGCTGCAGGACGTCCGTTTCTAGAGAGAGGAGGAGAGAGTGAAGGCGCGGCTCATCTTCGTTGCGGTTCAGCTCGACCCTTCTGGCGTCGTTCGTCGGCGCTGCGACGAAGGGCATCAGCTGGACTGACGGTCACTAGAGACGACCCGCGGCTAGACTCGCCTCGTGCGAGCGGCCGCGGCAGTCGTCGTCGCTGTCTGCCTGACCGCCGCGTCGTGCGGGGGGTCGGGTGGCGGTTCAGACGCGAGTGGCGGGGGGCAGCCCGCCGCTGGAACCCTCGAGGCGCTCTGGCGCGCTCCCGGCGCCGACGTCGCCCTCGTCGCGGGCACGTCCGACTACCAGGCCGGGCGGGTGCGCTACTCCTTTCTTGTGGTCGACGGGCAGGGTCGCGCGCATTTCAGCGACCGCGCGCGCATCTGGGTCGCGCGCGCCTTGAAGGCAAAGCCCTTCGCGGAGACCGAGGCGCAGCTGCAGACGATC
Organism: uncultured Gaiellaceae bacterium; assembly: GCA_963808915.1. Classification (GTDB taxonomy): domain Bacteria; phylum Actinomycetota; class Thermoleophilia; order Gaiellales; family Gaiellaceae; genus CAVTBT01. The sequence continues at coordinate 1,054,960 of CAWEHJ010000004.1, forward strand.
TCGGTCCCCGGTAGCCGCTATCAGGCGGACGCGCCCAAGCTCTTCGTCGCCGACCTCCAGCTGCCGAAGCCTGGGACCTACTGGGTGCTCGCCGAGCCGCGAGGGCGGGACGAAGATCCAGGGCCTCGGTCAGCTGGACGTGAAGGCGAATCCGGCCGCGCCCGCGATCGGCGAGCGGGCGCCCGCGTCGGACACGCCGACCCTGCGCTCGACGGGGGGCGACCTGCAGGCGCTGACTACCCGTAACCCGCCCGATCGTGGGTTGCTCCGCTGGTCGGTCGCGGAATCGCTGCGCGCCCACGTGCCGTTCGTCGTCGCGTTCGCCACGCCGGCGTTCTGCCAGAGCAAGACGTGCGGGCCGGTGGTCGACGTCGTGGACGCCGTGCGCAAGCGGCTGGCCGGCACGCCGGTCCGCTTCATCCACGTCGAGATCTACGAGGGGAACGACCCGGCGAAGGGGGAGAACCGATGGGTGCGGCAGTGGCGGCTGCCGACCGAGCCGTGGACGTTCCTCGTCGGACGCGACGGGCGGATCAAGGACCGGATCGAGGGCGCCTACTCGATCCAGGAGCTGGAACGCGACGTGCGCGCCAAGCTCCTCGCGCGCTAGGTCTCGTCCCCCGCGCGCTCGACGACGACCACCGGGACGCGTGCCGCCGGGCTCAGGCGGAGCAGCGAGAGCACGAGCTCGGCGCAGTCCTCGGGGCGGATCATCTCGTCGGCCCCAAGCCCGGTCCAGGCGGCCATCGGGGTGTCGACGAAGCCCGGGCAGACGGCGGTCGCCCGGACGCCGTTCTCCGCCTCCTCGCGGACGAGCGAGCGTGTCAGCGAGATCACGGCAGCCTTCGAGGCGCCGTAGCCGGCGAGCCCGGGCGTGGGGATCGTGCCGGCGATCGAAGCGAGGTTGACGACGTAGCCCCTGGCGCTGCGGAGGTGCGGCAGCGCCTCGCGCGTCATCAGGAATGTGCCTCGCAGGTTGACGTCCTGCTGCAGGTCCCAGGCCTTCGTCGTCAGGTCGCCGATCGTCCCGCCGATGCCGACCCCCGCGCTGTTGACGAGCACGTCGAGGCCGCCGAAGCGCTCCACGTGCGCGGCGACGAGTGCCCGGCACGCCTCCTCGTCGCGGACGTCGACCGACAGCGTCTGCGCTCCGAGCTCCTGCCCCGCCGCCTCGAGCCGCTCCACCTTGCGCGCCGCGAGCGTCAGCCCGTAGCCCTCGCCGTGGAGCGCCCGCGCGATCGCGAGGCCGATGCCCGAGGAGCCGCCCGTGACCAGTGCCGACGTCATCTGTCCGGTAACTATGGCAACGTCCGCGGCAGGTCAAGTCGCCGTCGTGGCGAATGATCCGGGCGAGAAGCTTCTCCCCACCGGCTTCTCCCTCTCCCCTGACGACGCCCCTCCCCCCAGAGGGGCGTCGTATTTCGAGACGTAGACTCGTCGGATGCGCCTGACGGAGCTCGCTCAGAGCGGGGGGTGCGCCGCCAAGTACTCGGCCGCGCGGCTGGAGACCCTGCTGCGCGGGCTCGTCCCGGCCGAGGCGGAGGATCTGCTCGTCGGACTCGACCCTGCCGACGACGCTGCGGTCTACCGCCTCGACGACGAGCGCGCGCTCGTCTTCACCGTCGACTTCTTTCCGCCGCTCGTCGACGACCCCTACGACTTCGGCGCGATCGCGGCGACGAATGCGCTCAACGACGTCTTTGCGATGGGCGGCGTGCCGCTCCTCGCGCTCTCCGTCGCCGCCTTCCCCGAGGAGCTGCCGACCGAGACCGTCGCCGCCGTCTTCGCCGGCGCGGACGACCAGGTGCGCGCCGCGGGTGCGATCCTCGCCGGCGGGCACACGATCAGGGACGCGGAGCCGAAGTACGGCCTCGCCGTGGTCGGCACCGTCCATCCCGACGCGATCTGGCCGAAAGCGGGCGCGCAGCCCGGCGACGCGCTGCTGCTGACGAAGGCGCTCGGGACCGGGATCGTGCTCCAGGCCGTCCGCGACGGCGTCGCGCCGGCGGGAGCCCTCGAGACCGCGGTCGCGGCGATGCGGACGCTGAACGCGGGCGCGGCGGATGCACTCCGGCCGCTCCGGCCGAACGCCGTCACGGACGTGACCGGGTTCGGGCTGCTCGGCCACGCGCACGAGCTGGCGTCGCGGAGCGGCGTCCGCGTCGAGCTCGATGCAGAGGCGTTGCCCTCGCTGCCGGGCGCGCTCGACCTCGCGGCTGCCGGTGTCCGCACGGGCGGCGACCGGCGCAACCGCGACTTCGCCGGCCCTCACGTCGAGAGCGAGGTGGACGAGGCCGCCGAGGCTCTGGCCTACGACCCGCAGACCGCGGGTGGTCTCCTCGTCTCCTTGCCGGAGGAGCGGGCTGCCGTCGCGCTGGCGGCGCTCGCGGCGGCCGGGGTCGCGGCCGTTCGGGTCGGCCGCGTGCTCGCCGGCAGCGGCGTCCGGCTGGTCTGACCGCGCCTAGACTGGCCGCGTGGAATCGGTGCTCGAGCGCGCGCGTGCCGTCGAGGTCAGCTCTGCCCGCTTCCTCACTGCGGCTCTCGTCTCGCTCGGCTCGCTCTACGTCGTGGTCACCACCGGCGCGGTCGTCCGGCTGACGGCCTCCGGGCTCGGCTGCGACAACTGGCCGCGGTGCGGCGACAGGCCGTTCCCGGAGAAGGGCGGCCACGCGATCATCGAGTTCGGCAATCGGATGGTCGCGCTCGTCGCGATCGGCTGCACGCTCCTGGCGTGGCTCGCCGCGAGACGGGCGCCCGGCCTCGCCCGCTGGGTGCGCGTCGCGGCACTCGGGGTGTTCCTCGGCACGGTCGCGCAGATCCCGCTCGGCGGGCTGACCGTGATCTTCGACCTGCATCCGCTGCTGGTGATGGCCCACTTCCTGCTCGCGCTCCTCGTCCTCGCGCTCGCCGTCGTCGTGGTACTCGAGGCCTGGAGCGCGCGGCGCGGCCGCGGCGATCCGCTCGAGCCGCTCTGGTGGCGCCGGTTCGCGCTGCTCGGCGTCGTCGCGTGTCTCGTGCTCGTCGTCACGGGCGCCGTGGTCAGCGCGTCGGGGCCGCACTCCGGCGGAGAGGACATCCGGCGGCTCGGCGTCGACGTCCGCGACACGGTCTACGTCCACGTTCGCGCGACGGCCGTCTTCGGCATCGGCTTGCTCGTCGGCGCCTGGTTCCTCGTTCGCAACCGCCGCCGCTACCCGGGACTGATGCGGCTGGGGCTCGCGCTGCTCGGGCTGCTGCTGGCGCAGATGGCGGTTGGGGAGATCCAGTACCGGAACGCCTTGCCGTGGTGGCTCGTGCTGCTGCACGTGATGCTCGCGACGGCGATCTGGGGCGTGACGGTGGCGATCGTCTACGCCGCCTGGCGCCCACCCGCGCCGCTCACCCGCAGGGAATAGACTCGCTCGATGGCGAGCCGCGAGCTTCGAATCTCGCACCGGCCCGAGCTCGATCGTCCCGTGCTTGTCGCCGCCTTCCGCGGCTGGAACGACGGCGGCCAGGGGGCGACGCTCGCGTGTGGCTATCTGGGCCGGGTCTGGGAGGCGGAGCGCTTCGCCGACATCGACCCCGAGGGCTTCGTCGACTTCCAGGCGACGCGTCCGCACGTCTCGCTCGACGAGGGCCTGACCCGGCACATCGAGTGGCCCGAGAACGCCTTCTACCACGCGTCGCCCCCGGGACTCGGTCGGGACGCGGTGCTGCTGCTCGGCGTCGAGCCGAACTTCCGCTGGCGCTCGTTCGTGAACCTGATCGTCGGGCTGGCGAAGGAGCTCGAGGTGGAGCTCGTCGTCACGCTCGGCGCCCTGCTCGCCGACGTGCCTCACACCCGGCCCGCGCCGGTGACCGGCTCCGCGAGCGACCCGGACCTGATCGAGCGGCTCGGCCTCCAGCACTCGCGCTACGAGGGGCCGACCGGGATCGTCGGCGTGCTCCACGACGCCTGCCGCGACGCCGGCCTCGCGTCGGCGAGCCTGTGGGCGGCGGTGCCGCACTACGTCTCCCTGGCTCCCAGCCCGCGCGCTGCGCGTGCGATCGTCGACCGGCTCGGCGTGCTGCTCGAAGCCGAGATCGACACGGCCGAGCTGGTCGAGGCCGAGGAGTCGTACGCGACCCAGGTGAGCGAGGCCGTCGCGAGCGATGCCGAGACGGCCGCCTACGTCGAGGAACTCGAGCGCCGCTCGGACACGGTCGAGGAGATCTCGGAGGAGAACCTGCCCTCGGGCGACACGCTTGCCGCGGAGCTGACGCGCTTCCTGCGCCAGCACGACCGCGAGCAGGACGACGACGGCCCGCGCGGGCAGTAGCTAGCCGAAGGTGAACGCGTAGGCCTCGACTCCGGGCGTGAACCGGAGCTCGAGCAGGTGCTCGCCGGACGCGGGAAGCCGGGCGAGGGTGTAGAGGCGGTCGCCGTCGACATGGACCGGCGCCCGCTCCTTGCCGTCGACGAGGACGCGTACGGTGCCGCGGCCACCGAGGACGAGATGGACGGAGTCGGCGCGGAAGCGCAGCCCGAGCCGTGCGTCCCGGCCCGCGACGATCCGCTCCCACTCGACGCGCCAGAGTCCGCCGTAGGCGAGCTCGTCGCTGCCGAGCGTGTCCGGAAGCGAGTAGCGGTGTAGCTCGTCCGGCACGATCGTGTCGTTGCCGGCGTAGCGGGCGAGGCGTTCGTAGCCGAGGTAGCTCTCCGGGGTCTGCGTGCCAGTCGGCGTTCGGTCGGCCTCGTGCGTCCGGGCGGGCAGGCTCTTCGCGCCCTCGGCCAGGAGCTGCCGGATCGCCTGCTCGGTCCGGTCGTACTCGCCCTCGCCGTAGTGGTAGTAGCGGACGTGGCCGCGGCGGTCGATCAGGTACTTCGCCGGCCAGTACTGGTTGTGCCACGCGGTCCACGTGCCGAGTTGGCTGTCGAGCGCGACGGGATAGTGGATCGAGAGCCGGCGCACGTTCTCGCGCACGTTCGCGGGCACCTTCTCGAAGGCGAACTCCGGCGAGTGCACTCCGACCACGACGAGGCCGCTCTTCCGGTAGCGCTCGGCCCAGGCGCGGACGAACGGCAGCGTGCGCAGGCAGTTGACGCAGGAGTACGTCCAGAAGTCGATCAGCACGACCTTGCCGCGCAGGCTCTGCAGGGTCAGCGGGTCGCTGTTGATCCAGCCCTCCAGGCCCGCGAATGCGGGCGCGTTGCCGTAGTCGGGAAGCGAGACGGCGCGCACCGCGGCCGCCCCGTCGGTCCCGTCGGCGGGTGTCGCGACAGGCACGGGTCGGCGCGCGCCCGTCAGGTCGAAGAGCTGGCGCTCGGCGCGTGACGAGCGTTCGATCCGGTCCTGCAGCGCCTGCGTGTAGCCCGGCACCTTCGTCTGGAGGTCCTTGTCGACGCCGAGGGCGATCGCCAGCGCCGCGACGAGAAGGAGCCCGCCGGAGGCGATCCGAAGCGTCTCGGCGTGCGACCGCAGCGCGTCGGAGGCGCGGCGCCCGAGCAGCGCCACCGCGAGCAGTGGGATCGCCGCCCCGATCGCATACGAGAGGGTCAGGACGATCGCGCGGAAGCCGACGTCGCCCTTGGCCGCGAGGACAGTCACCGCGGCCAGCACCGGCCCGGCGCACGGCACGAAGACGAGCCCCATGCTCGCGCCGAGGAGCACGCCGCCGCCGAGATCGCCGGCGGGCCTCCGCCCGAGGTAGGCGAGCCGGCGCGAGACCCATTCTCCCGAGGCCGGCCAGAGCATCGTCACCGCGACGAGCACGAGCAGGACGATCGCCAGGTCGCGGAGGAAGTCGTCGGGCAGCCCGAGCAGGTCGAGCAGCCAGGCAGCCCCGAGCGTGAAGATCGTGAAGCTGCCGACGAGCCCGGCGACGATCGCGAGCGGCCTGCGGCCCGCGACGCCCCCCGCCAGCACGATCGGCAGGACGGGCAGGACGCACGGCGAGAGGGCGGTGATGACGCCGGCGGCGAGGCCGACCGCGATCAGGATGAGCACGTCCGAACGCTAGCCGCGGGGGCTTTGCGGCGAGGTTACGGCGTCAGGCGGCTTCGGACGCGTCCGAAGCGGGCGCGGGCGTCTGCGCCGGGCCGGAGCCGTTCTCGGTCGGCTTCGGCGGCCGCCGGCGCCTGCGGCGGCGGGGCTTCTGCTCGCCGTCGGACGGGGGCGCGTCCTGGCGTCCGCCGGTGCCGTTCGACTCCGGCGCACCCTGCGCCTGCCCGTCGGCGGGGCCTTTCCTCTTCTTGCGCCGGCGGCGGGACTTGCGGGCGGGCGCCTTCGGAGCCGGCAGGTTGTCGGCGAGGGCGTTCGCGAGCTCGTGGATCGAGGCCAGGTCCTCGCGCGCCTGGTCCAGGGCGCCGTTGGCGCGCGGCGTGTAGCCCTCGGACGAGGCGAGCAGGGCCGCGCCGACCTCGAGCGGCAGCGCCTTCGCCACCTGGACGAGCCGGCCGACGTTCTCCTCGTGCCGGTGGCCGCGCGAGTTGGCGACGGCGCCCAGCAGGCGCTTCGCCTCCGGGAACTCGGCACTGGCACGGCGATCCTGCACCTTGCGGGTTGCGCGGGCGAGCTTCCACGTCCAGCGCGCGAGGATCTGCTCGGGCGCCTCCGCCTTCCCCTCGCCGATCGCGCGCAGCAGGATCCGGACGCCCGCGGCGCGGTCCTTGTCCCACGGAGGCGCCTGCGTCACGAGCGTGACGAGGTCGTCGAAGTCCGCCCGGTCGACCTGCATCGAGACGCGATCCTGAAGGGCGGTCATCCGCAGGCGGCGATTCGGGTTCTCGGCCGAGCAGACCGAGAGGAACGTCTCGAGCGCCCCGCGTCCCGCCCGGCCGTCGGCGAATTTCTTCGCGAACTCGGCTCGCTGGTCGAAGCGGATCTGGCGGCCGGCGATCGTCCCCCAGAAGCGCTGCTCGTCCTCGTCGAGGTATGCGGGGTCGATCCGCTGCCACTCGCGCTGGATCACGGCGAGGCGGCGGGCCACGTCGGGCGTGACGGGCACGAGCCACGCGACCGGGCTGAGCTTCCTGCGTGCACGGCCGCGCTGGCGGCGGCGAGGGGCGGGGGTGACGCGGGCGCCCTCGCGGTAGAAGTCCGAGTCGAGCAGCGAGTGCAGCGAGACGACGCGCTCGTTGTGGGTCGCGCCCTTGGGCGTGAAGTCGACGACGATGCCGGCCTCCTTGCGCGGATGCGTCCGCATGATCCGGCCGATCCGCTGCTGGTAGACGCGCTTCGAGGCGGTCGGCGCCAGGTGCATGCAGACCGTCGCGCGCGGCGAGTTCCAGCCCTCGGCGAGCAGCATCGCGTTGATCAGGACGTTGATCTCGCCGCGCTCGTAGGCGGCGAGCGTCTCGGCCAGCCGGACCGGCGGGGTGCGGCCGGAGACGGCCTCCGCCTTCAGCCCGGCGGCGCGGAACTCCTGCGCGAGGTTGTAGGCGTGCTCGACGCCCGCGGCGTAGACGATCCCCGGGGTCGAGCCGAACCGGTCGCGGTAGAGGCTCGCGGCCGCCTGGTTCAGGGCCTGGTGGTCGAGGGCCGCGGCCAGGGCGCGCTCCTCGAAGTCGCCGCCGACGATCGGGACGGAGTTGATCGCCGCTGCCGGCGGCACCCGCAGGTCGCGGAGCGGCGCGATCAGCCCGCGGCGCGCGGCGTCGGCGAGCGGGAGGTCGTCGACAGAGGCCGGGAAGACGTCGGAGACCTGTTTCGCGATCAGCTGCTCGGTCGCGGTCATGCCGATATAGATCGGCTCGGGGAAGGAGCGGATCGCCGCGCTCGTCTTCTCGCCGAGCGCCGTGTGCGCCTCGTCGCAGATCACGAGCTGGTAGGCCTCGCGGGAGATCGAGCCGTGGTGGCGCGCGAACCAGGCGTAGGTCTGGATCGTGATCGGGTCGCGCCGCGCCGGCTCGTTGCCGCTCGTGATCGCGTCGACGAAGCGGCCGCCGTACCCCTCGGTCGTCAGGTCGCGCTGGAACTGGGAGACGAGCAGGCGGCGGTGGGTGAGGATCAGGATCCCGAGGTGGCGCGCAGCCTCGACGAACCCGGCGGCGGCGATCGTCTTCCCCGACGCCGTCGGATGGCGGAAGCGGAATCGGCGTGATGCGCCCGGGTCCTCGCCGACGAAGCCCTGCTCCTCCTCCTCGTCCTCGAGCTCGGCCTCGACGAGCTCGTGATCCTCGTCGTCCTCGTCCTCCGGCTCCGCGTCGGCCGCCGGTGCATGGCCGTTGCCGTTGCCGTTCAGGTCGTCGGCCGGGCGCTGGGTCGCGGCGATCAGCTCGGTGAGCATGCCCGCGAGCGCGTCGATCTGGTGCCGGCGCAGCTCCGTGCCCGCGGCCGTGGTCGGCGGCTTCTCGCTCAGCACGCGCTCGAGGCCGAGCATCAGCCCGTACCGCACCTTCCAGCGCGCGGACGGGGCCGCCCGGCCGGCCTCGATCTCCGTCAGGGCGTCGTCGAGTGCGGCACGGCGTGAAGTGCCCGGGGCGAGTGCCGCCGTGGGGTCCTCGTCGGACCGCAGGAACGGCTCGCCGAACCATTCGTGGGCGCGGGCTGCCGCAGCCTGCAACTCTGCTGCCGCCGACGCGTCTGTCGGGGTCGTGGTCGTTTCGTGCATGTGTGCAGCACGCCTGCCGTGCTGCTCTTCCTCGAGGGAAATCGCGCGCTCGCGTGTGGTGTCACGGGCGAGTGGGCGCTCGCAGCAGGATACCGCAAACGGCGGCTCGTCACGGTTCCGGCGACGAGTCGCTAGGTTTCGCCGCCGTGCGCCCGGTCCTGATGACTCGCGAGTACCCGCCCGAGGTGTACGGCGGGGCTGGCGTGCACGTCGAGTACCTGGCGCGCGAGCTCGCGCAGCTGTGCGAAGCGGAGGTGCGCTGCTTCGGCGCCGAGCGCGAAGGGGCGCTCGCTTTCCGGCCCTGGGACGAGCTGGCCGACGCGAACCAGGCTCTGCAGGTGATGTCCGTCGACCTGGCGATGGCGGCCGATCTCGGCGGCGCCTCGCTCGTCCACTCGCACACGTGGTACGCGAACTTCGGCGGGCACGTCGCGAAGCTGCTGCACGACGTGCCGCACGTGATGACCACGCACAGCCTCGAACCCTCACGGCCGTGGAAGGAAGAGCAGCTCGGTGGCGGCTACCGGCTCTCCAGCTTCTGCGAGCGGACCGCGATCGAGTCGGCCGACGCCGTGATCGCCGTCTCGCGGGCGATGCGCGAGGACGTGCTCGCCGCCTACCCGTCGCTCGACCCGGAGAGGCTGCACGTGATCCTGAACGGGATCGACACGGAGCAGTACTCGCCCGATCTCGGAACGGACGTGCTCGAGCGGTACGGCGTCCGGCCCGGCGAGCCGCTCGTCGTCTTCGTCGGCCGGATCACGCGGCAGAAGGGGATCGTCCACCTCGCCGAGGCGGCGCTCTCGATCGATCCCAGCGCGCAGATCGTGCTCGCCGCCGGCGCGCCCGACACGCCCGAGATCGCGAAGGACATGGAGGCTCGGGTCGAGCGCGCCCGGGCCGAGCGCGGCAACGTCGTCTGGATCGAGCAGATGCTCGAGAAGACCGAGGTGATCCAGCTCCTCTCGCACGCGACCTGCTTCGTCTGCCCCTCGATCTACGAGCCGCTCGGGATCGTCAACCTCGAGGCGATGGCCTGCGGCGCGGCCGTCGTCGCGACCGCGACCGGCGGGATCCCGGAGGTCGTCGTCGACGGCGAGACGGGGCTGCTCGTGCCGTTCGAGCCGGGCGACCCGGTCACGCGCGAGCCTGCGGATCCGGCCGGTTTCGCGCGCGAGATCGCCGAGCGCGTCAACACGCTCATCGCCGATCCCGGGCTGGCGGATCGGATGGGCGAGGCCGGGCGGAAGCGGGCCGTCGAGCAGTTCTCCTGGCGGCGGATCGCCGAGGAGACGCTCGAGCTCTACCGCTCCCTCGTCTGAGCAACCGCCCGTCCGGCGAGGCCGACCGCGAGCACGACGACGCCTGCCAGCACCGACGCGAGCGGCAGCGTCGCGACGAGGACGACGCAGCCTGCGAGGCCGGCGACGTTCAGCGCACGCGGCCAGCGGCGGCGCTCCGGCTCCTGGGTGAACGCCGCTGCGTTTGCGACCGCGTAGTACGTCAGCACGCCGAACGAGGAGAAGCCGATCGCGCCGCGCAGGTCGGCCGTCAGCACGAGCACGAGGACCGCGGCGGCGATCGCCAGCTCCGCGTGGTGCGGCACCTGGTGCCGCGGGTCGACGGCCGCGAGGCGGCGCGGCAGGTCGCCGTTCCGGGCCATCGCCAGGCCGGTGCGGCCGATCCCGGCGATCAGCGCCAGCAGCGCCCCGAGGCTCGCCACCGCGGCGCCGACGCGGACCATGGGCAGGGCCCAGGCGGCGCCGACGCCGTCCACCGCGGCGGCGAGCGGTTCGCGGCTGGCCGCCAGAACCTCCGGCCCGACCGCGGCGAGCGCGGCGACGCCGACGACCGCGTAGAGGACGAGCGTGACGCCGAATGCGCCGACGATCGCACGCGGGATCGTCCGCTCCGGCTCGCGAACCTCCTCGCCGAGCGTCGCGATCCGCGCGTAGCCGGCGAGCGCGAAGAAGAGCAGCCCGGCGGACTGGAGCACGCCGTAGACGCCGCCGGAGAACCAGCCATCGAGGTGGCTCGAGCTTGCCTCGCCGCTGCCGACGACCACGCCGACGACGACGAGCAGAGCCGCGACCGAGAGCGCGACGAGCACGCTCGCGAGCGCAGCCGTCCGAGTGATCCCGCGCAGGTTGACGGCCGTCAGCGTCAGCACCGCGAGCGCCGCGACAAGCCGTTCCGCCCAGACCGGGCCGGAGACCGTGTAGGCGGCGAACGTCAGTGCCATCGCCGCGCACGACGCCGTCTTGCCGACGACGAAGCCCCAGCCCGCCAGGTAGCCCCACCATTCGCCGAGCCGCTCGCGGCCGTAGACGTACGTGCCGCCGGAGGTCGGGTACTGCGCCGCGAGCTGCGCCGAGGCGGCGGCGTTGCAGAACGCGACCGAGCCGGCGAGCGCGAGCCCGAGCAGCAGGCCGCTGCCGGCCGCCTCGGCCGCCGGCGAGAAGGCCGAGAAGATCCCGGCCCCGATCATCGAGCCGAGGCCGATCACGACGGCCTCGCGGGTGCCGAGGCGGCGCGCGAGGGCGGCCGGCCCGCTCACATCGCGTCGGCGACGCGTCGGGCGGCTGTCGCGAGCTCCTCGTCGGGCACGTTCGGCAGCGCGTCCTCCCAGAGGGGGAGCATCATGCCGCTCGCCTCGAGCATCCCGAGCGGCCGCGGCACGAACCAGACGTGGAAGTGCGCGCCGCCGTCGCCCCAGCGGTAGAGGTGGACGCGACCGATGTCGCCGAGAGTCAGGATCGCCCGCTCGACGCGCGCTGCGACGGGGCCGAAGGCATTCGCCACGTCCGCGGGGAGGTCGGAGAACGAGTCGGCATGCACCTTGCTCGCGAGCCAGACGCTGCCCGGAAGACTGCCGCCGACGGGCGCGTGCAGCGTCCAGTGCTCGTCCGACCAGAGGGCGGAGGTCGTGCCGCCCCCGCAGATCGCACAGGGCGGGCCGCCGGGCTCGCCGCGGCGCGGCGGCTCCGGGATCGTGCGCGGGCCGGGCTCGCGCGGGGTCAGCGGCTCCTGGTATGGGAGCGTCATCGGGGCTCCTTTCGGTCGGTGACGACCCAGCTCAACGCCAGGTCGACGAGCGCCGCACGCGCGCGGGCCGGCTCCCACGCGTGGCGGCCGCGCAGGTGGACGTACGGCCAGGCGACGGCGTTGAAGAGCACATCGGCCGTCTCGACCAGCTCGCCCGGCGGCCGCAGCGAGCCGTCCGCCCCGCCCTCGCGGAGGAACTGGACGAACGGGCTCAGGTAGTCGGGGTGGCCGCCCGGCTCCGGCGGCTGGTGGAAGACCTCGTCGGTCGCGAGCAGGAGCGGCAGGTGCCTGTCGATCAGCTCGCAGAGCGCCTCGAACGAGCGGCGCAGCCGGTCGGCGCCGCTGCCCTCGGAGGTCAGGATCGGGAACATCGTCTCGCGGAAGTCGCCCGCCACCTCGCCGACGAGCGAGCCGACGAGGCGCTCGCGCGTGATCCCCTGCCGCCAGAGCGTCGAGCGGGCGCGGCCGGACACGTCGGCGACACGCTCGAGCGTCAGCCCGTCCCAGCCCTGCTCGCGGAGGACGTGGATCGTCGCGGCCCGCAGAACTTCGTCGATCGCTGGCGAGTCATCCATGCAACAGTAGTGTTGCACAGATGCAGCGGATCTGAAACCTAGACCTGAGCGTGGAAGGGGCGGCCGTTCACCCGCTCGGAGACGCCGGTTGCGTCGAGGTGGGGCGTGATCCCGCCGAGCCAGAACGGCCAGCCGGCGCCGAGGAGCAGGCAGGAGTCGACGTCGGCGGCAGCGCCGACGACGCCGTCGTCGAGGATCCGGCCGATCTCGTCCGCGAGCGCCTCGAGCACCGCTTCGTGCAGCTCGTCGACCGGGCGTGGCGCCTGCTCCCGGACGACGATCTCGTCGCGCCCGTCCGCATAGTTGTCCATCGTCGCAAAGGTCGGATAGCGGTCGGGGAAGGCGGCGTGCAGCGTGTGGAGCACGTGGTTCGCCACGCGCGGGCCGACCATCTGGAGCAGCACCGACGGCGCCAGCGGCAGCCCGAGCCTCAGCACCGCCTCGTCGGTCTCCTCGACGGTGTTGCCCCGCTCCAGCGCGTCGACCAGCACGGTCGTCATCCGCGTCAGCACCCGGTTGACGACGAACGCGGGCGCGTCGGCGACGAGGACTCCGCGCTTGCGCAGCTTCTGGACGGCCTCCCAGGCGGTCGCCAGCGTGGGGTCGTCCGTGGCGGGCGTCCGCACGAGCTCGACGAGCGGCAGCACCGCGACCGGGTTGAAGAAGTGCAGCCCGACGACCCGCTCGGGATGCGCAAGCCCCTCGGCCATGGCCGTCACGGACAACGAGGAGGTGTTCGTGGCGAGGACGCACGTCGGCGAGACGACGCGCTCGAGCTCGGCCAGCACCTCCCGCTTGACGCCGAGCTCCTCGAAGACCGCCTCGAGCACGAGGTCGCACCCCGCGAACACGTCCCACGACGTCGAGCCCGATACCTGCGAGCCGAGCAAGCGGGCCTTGTCCTCGTCGAGCCGGCCCTCCCGGGCGAGATCCCCCAGCTCGTCCCGGATCCAGGCGAGCGCGTCGTCGACCTGCTCCTGCGTCAGGTCGCGGAGCACGACCGGCACCTCGAGCCGGCGCAGGAAGAGGAGCGCGAGCTGGCGGGCCATCAAGCCGGCGCCGACGATCCCGACTGTCCCGATCGCTCGCGGCGGCACGTCCGGGATGCCGACGCCGAGCTTCGCCCGCCGCTCGACGAGGTCGAAGGCGTAGATCGACGCCTGCGCCTGCGGGCCGGGGAGGAGGTCGGCGAGCGCCTCCTCCTCGTGGGCGTACCCCTCCTCGAGCGACCACGTGGCGGCACCCTCGATCAGGTCGAGTGCGCGGTAGGGCGCGGGCGCGGCGCCGTGGAGCTGCGAGTCGAGCTGCAGCCGCGCCAGGCGGACGACCTCGGCGGCGCTCGCGAGCTCGGCGGGCTGCCGCTCCGGCACGCCCTCCTCGATCGCCCTGAGCAGCACCTCGAGCGATGCGTCAACCAGCTCGGCCGGCTCGAAGAGGTGGTCGGCGAAGCCGAGCTCGTGCGCCTTGCGCCCGTCGAGCATGCGGTTCTGGCGCAACGGGTTGGTGACGATGAACCGGACGGCGAGCTCGGCGCCGACGAGCTTTGGGATCAGCTGCGTCCCGCCCCAGCCCGGGATCAGGCCGAGCGCCACCTCGGGGCAGGCGAAGTACCGAACATCGGTCGAGATCGTCCGCAGGTCGCAGTGGAGCGCGATCTCCACGCCGCCGCCGACGCACGTGCCGTTGATCGCCGCGAGTGTGGGAAAGGGCAGCGCGCGCAGGCGGCCGAAGAGCTCGTGCCCGGCCCGGCCGCCTGCGAGCGCCAGCTCGCGGCTGATCCCCGGGAACTGCGTCATGTCCGCGCCGGCTGCGAAGTGGGACGGCTTGCCGGTGAGCAGCAGGCCGCGCCAGTCGCCTCCCTCGAGCCGGTCGAGTGCGGTGGCGAGCGACTCGAGCGCCGCGCGGCCGAACGTGTTCGGCTTCTCGGGGCCGGCGCCGTTGTCGATCATGAGCGAGGCGATCGGGCCGACGCGGGTGTCGACCGGCTGCAGCCTGAACTGCGTGACCGGCTCGGTCATCGAGTCAGGCGGCGCTGCGCGAGTCGCGGCTCGCGGCCGCGTCCTCGAACGCCAGCATCAGTCGCCGCAGCAGCTCGTTCAGCTGCTGCTTCTCGCGCGAGGAGAGCGCCGACGCCACGAGCTGCTCCTTCGCGGCCTGCACGCCGACCGCCTCCTCCCAGAGCTGCCGGCCGCGGTCGGTGATCTCGATCTGGACGCCGCGGCGATCCTCGGGGTCGGGGACGCGGACGACGAGGCCCGCCGACTCCATCCGGTCGAGCCGGTTCGTCATCGCGCCGCTCGTCAGGTCGAGGATCTTCGCGAGCGCGCCGGCCGAGCGGCGGTAAGGCGCGCCTGCCGACCGGAGCGAGGCCAGCACGACCCACTCGCCGTAGTTCAGCTCGAACTCGGCGAGCGTCTCCTCCATGCTCTTCATCAGGCGTTTCTCGAGGTGCTGGATCCGGGAGACGACGCCCTCGGTCTCGAGATCGAGGTCGGGGAGCTCGCGGGCCCAGGTCTGGAGCTTCGCGTCGATCGCGTCGGTCCGCTTGGCCACGGGAGCATCATCGCGGCGATGTGTCTTGACGTCAAGATAGTTCAGTAGGTACGCTTCTCCTCAAGAAGCTTGATATAAAGATACACGAGGAGGAGGTTTTCATGCTGCACGCCTTCGATCCCGACACCGCTCGTCGCGTCGCGGCCGACCGCGCCGCCCGTCTCCGCCACGACCGCCTCGAGCCGCTGCATACTCTCGCCCCGTGGAGGACTGGCACGCCCACGTCGAGCGAGCCCGACTGCGATACGCCGACGGCGAGGCGCGCCTGCCCGACGACCCGGATGCCCGCCAGCGCCAGCTGACGCGGATGGGCAACGCGGCCGGCGCGGCCGGGCTCGCGGAGCTGATGCTCGGCCGCGACGACGAGGCCGCGACCTGGCTCCTGCGGGCCGCGGAGCGGTATCGCGAGAGCTGGGCGGACGCACCGCCCGGCTCGTGGGGCCGGCCGATCGGCGCGATCAAGGCCAGGCTGCTCGCCGGCGACGTCGACGGCGCCGCCGCGGACGCGCGCTGGGCACTCGAGGCCGGCGCCGGGGAGAGCGAGAGTCCGATCGGCGGCTACGCCGCGGCGCTCGCCCACCTCGTGCTCGGCGACGCGCCACGCTGCACGAATCGCCGCCGACGGGATCCGCGCCCGCGACGACTTCCCGCGCCCCGTCGCGGACGCGCTCGCCGTTCCTCGCCGTCGAGGACGTCGTCGACTACACGCGGTCGGTCGAGGCCGTCCTCGCCTCGTTCGAGACCCGCGACGAGTACCTGGAGGACATGCCGGTCGCGGACACCGTGCTCGTGCTGCAGGCGCTGGCCGCCCGCAAGGGGATGGCGGCGGAGCTCGCGAGCGACCTCCTGCCCGCCTAGGGCAGGAGCGAGGCCGCCGCGGGGTCGAGCAGCGCGAGCGTGCGGCGGCCGCGGACGAGGCTCGGCGGGAGTTCCCGTTGTCGGGCTCGTCTGCGAACGCTCGTCGGACCGCCTCCGCCTTCGACTCGCCCGCGACGAGGTAGACGAGGAGCGCGGTCGCGGCGAACACCGGCGGCGTCAGCGTGACCCGCGGCACGAACGGGTCGAGCTGTGCCTCGGCGGCCACCGCCCGGGCGCGGGTCTCGTCGAGCGCGGGAGCATGGGGGAAGAGCGATGCGGTGTGGCCGTCCCCGCCGATCCCGTTCAGCGCCAGGTCGAGGGTGACTCCTGCGAGCAGCGCGTCGTACGTGGCGGCGGCAGCCTCGGCGCCGGCCTCGCCCTCGATCCGGTGGACCGCGCGCGGGCCCGCCGAGAGCCGGTCGAGCAGCGCCCGGCGCGCCAGGCGGTAGTTCGAACGCTCGTCGTCGGGTGGCACGGCGCGCTCGTCGCCCCAGAAGACCTCGGCCTCGCTCCAGTCCGGGCTGAGCTCGGCGGCTCGCTCCAGCGCCGGCCCGACCGTCGAGCCGCCCGAGAGCGCGATGCTCGCCCCGTGCCGCGCCGCGTCGGCGAGCAGCTCGGCGGCCGCCCCGGCCGGGTCGTCCAGGACCCGGATCTCGACCTCGCTCACTCCTCGCCGCGGGCGAGCTCGCGCGAGCGGTTCATCGCCGCCTGGATCGCGTTCAGGAAGGCGGCGCGGACGCCGGCCTGCTCCAGCTCGCGAATCGCCGCGATCGTCGTGCCGCCGGGCGACGTGACCATCTCGCGCAGCTCGACGGGATGCATCTTCTCGTCGCGGAGCTGCTTGGCCGTGCCGAGCATGGTCTGGACGACGAGCTGCGTCGAGACCTCGCGCGAGAGGCCGAGCAGGATCCCCGCCTCGATCATCGCCTCCGCGAGGAGCGCGAAGTACGCGGGGCCCGAGCCCGAGACGGCCGTGATCGCGTCCATCGCCGACTCGGGGACGCGCACGACCGCGCCGAGGTGGCTGAGCGCCTCCTCCGCGAGCTGCAGGTGCTCGTCGCGAGGCGTGCGCGCCTGCGCAGAGGCCGGCCATCCCCTCGTGGACGGTCGAGGGCGTGTTCGGCATCGCGCGGACGACCGGGACGCCGTCGGCGATCCGCCGCTCGATCGCGGCCGTCGGGATCGCCGCTGCGATCGAGAGCACGGTCTGCTCGGGCGTCAGCAGGCCGCCGA
The DNA here is from genome assembly GCA_963808915.1 of uncultured Gaiellaceae bacterium. Lineage (GTDB taxonomy): Bacteria > Actinomycetota > Thermoleophilia > Gaiellales > Gaiellaceae > CAVTBT01. The sequence goes on from CAWEHJ010000004.1 coordinate 1,071,798, forward strand.
CCTCGCCGAGCAAGCGCCTCGATGTCCTGCGGCTTGACCGAGATGACGACGAGCGCGGCGCCTGCGGCGGCCTCGCCGTTCGAGAGCGTGACGGTGATCCCGTGCCGCTCGGCCAGCTCGTCGGCGCGCTCCTGCCGCCGTGACGGTCGCGACGATGTCGTCCGTCGAGCGCCAGCCCGAGGAAAGGAGCCCGCTGACAGCGCCTCGCCGATCTTGCCGGCGCCGAGAATCGCGATCCGCCGCTCGTCCACCGCCATCCCGTGAGTGTATGGAGGAAGCCGGGGAGGGGCGAGACGCCCTTCGCGAGGTCAGGCGGCGCGGGCCGCGCGCTGCCGCGGCAGCCGCCAGCCGTCCCGGTCGGCGCCGGGGACGAGGCCGGCCGAGTAGCCCGCCATCAGGTAGTACGTGGCGAGGCCGCGCCACTCGCCGTAGGGCGCGACGAAGTCGGCGGTCTCGGCCGCCTCGACCCAGCGGCCGCGCAGGGCGGAGACGAGCTTGATCAGTGCCAGGTCGCCGACCTTGCCGTGGTCGTACCGTCCCAGGCCTTCGAGGCAGACGACACCGCACGACCACGGCCCGAAGCCACGTTCGCGGCACAGCCGCTGCAGGACGATCGACGAGGAGACGTCGTGCAGGCGCTCGAGGTCGCCGCCGCGCAGGAGCGCGGACGAGCGCCGATGCGCGATGCGTGGCCAGGCCGCGGGAGCGGAGCTGGGCGGGCGAGAGCCGGACGAGCTCGGCCGCGGTCGGCGCGCGCGTGCCGGCGAGCCGCAGGATCGAGCCTTCGACCTGCCTCGCGGTCGAGCCGGAGACGAGCTGGCCGCACGCGGCCCGCAGGAGCGCGTGGGCCACCGTCGCCGTCCGGAGCGGCCGCAGCCCGTAGAGGCCGCGGAGCGACGGCCCGAGCAGCGGGTCGCGCCCGAAGCGGCGGTGAAACTCGGAGTGGTCGGCGTCCAGCGCGAGCATGAACCGAGCCCGCTCGGCCGAGTCCGCATCGGTCGCCCGCACGGTCACGGCCCCGTCATGTCGCTGCCACGCGACCGCCTCGGCTCCGCCGGGAAGCGCCGCCTTCCAGAGCCCGTCGCGCCGCATCCGCCGCAGGTCGTAGGGCCCGCGCGGGCTGAACGTCGCCTCGACCACCTCGGCCGCCACCCTACTCCAGCGCCCGGAGCGGGTAGCGTCGCCACTCGTGAAGCTCGCCGACCGGGTCTCGCTCCGCTCCCGCACCCGCAAGCTCGGCCTCTTCCTCGACACCATGAAGCCGACCGCGGAGACGTCCGTCGTCGACACCGGCGTCGACGACGCGGCCTTCGGCGCCGAGAGCGGCTGCGGCACGCTCAACTTCTTCGAGGCCCACTACCCATGGCCCGACCGGATCACGGCGGTCGGGATCACGCCCGGCGACCGCTTCGCGTCGCACTATCCGCATATCCGCTACGTCCAGGCGGACGCGTGCGCGCTGCCGTTCGGCGAGGGCGAGTTCGACGTCTACTTCTCGAATGCCGTGATCGAGCACGTCGGCGGCCGGGAGCGGCAGCAGGCCTTCGCCGACGAGGCGCTGCGCGTCGGCCGGCGCGTCTTCGTCACGACGCCGAACCGCTGGTTCCCACTCGAGCTGCACACACGCCTGCCGCTCGTCCACTGGCTGCCCGAGGGCGCGGCGCATCGACTCTACGACCTGACGGGGAAGCCGTGGGCGAAGGAGAACCACCTGCTCGGGCCCGGTGAGCTCGAACGGCTCTTCCACGGCCGGGCGCGGATCGTCAACCTCGGGATGACGCTCGTTGCGATCGTGGACTGACCGCTCGCCGAGCTTCCCGGTGCTGGCGCTGGCCGTGCTCTGCGTCGGGCTCGCTCTGCACAACCTCGTCATGGCCGAGCTCTGGGACGCGGGCGTGCGCGGCGGCTCGCTCGACGTCGTCGCCGCCTGGAAGGAGGCGTTGCTCGCCGCCGCGATCCTCGTCGCGCTCTGGCGGTCGCGGCGGATCCCGCTCGAGCGGTGGTCCGACCGGCTCGCGCTCGCGTACCTCGTCGTCGTCCTCGTCTACGCGCTCTTCCCGCAGGGCTGGCTCGACGGCGAGGCCTCGGCCCACACGCGGCTGCTCGCGCTGCGGCACGACCTGCTGCCGGTCGGCGGCTATGCGCTCGGCAGGCTGCTCGCGCCGCGCGGCAGCGACGCTCGGCTGCTCCGCTGGGTGCTCCTCGCCACGGCGGCCGGTGTTGCGCTGTTCGGGATCGTCGACGCCTACGCGATCTCGCTGCAATGGTGGCGCGACTCGGGCGCGCCCGGGTGGTTCCGCGAGCAGCTCGGGCTCGACTACGACGGTCTGAGCGGCCTGCCGGAGAACTTCGTCTACAACCCCGGCGACGAGCGGCCGCTGCGGCGACTCGTGTCCACGTTCCTGAGCCCGCTCGCCACGTCGTATCTGCTCGTCGTCTCGCTGTTGCTGCTCGCAGCGCGGCGGCGCGCGGAGTGGTGGGCGATCGCCCTGGCGGTGCTCCTGCTCACCGCGCTCCTGCTCACCCACACGCGGGCCGCGATCCTCGCGCTCGCGGGCGGGCTCGTCGTGCTCGCCCTCGCGCAGCGGCGCCCGGCGCCTGCAGTGCTCGCAGCGGCGGTCGTCGCGCTCGGGATCACCGGCGTACGCCTCTACGACACGTTCGCCCCCGAGACGCGCTTCACCCCGAGCCGAGCTGCAGCAGCAGCGCGCCCACGCGGCCGAGGAGCCCGGCGCGAGCGGCGATGCGTTCAGCGCCGGCGAGTCCTCGCTCTCGAGCCACTGGACGAACCTGCGCGACGGAGTCGACGTCGTCGTTCATCACCCGCAAGGGTTCGGGCTCGGCAACGCGGGGGTCACGGCCAAGCGGAGCGGCACGCGGGCGCGCGCGGGTGAATCGACCTACACCGAGCTCGGCGTCGAGGTCGGGCTGCTCGGCGCGCTCGTCTTCATCGCCTGGAACCTCGCGCTGCTCCGCGAGCTCTGGCACCGCTCGGCCTGGCTCGCCGCGTCCCTCGCTGCGGTGCTCGTGCTCGGCCTGCAGACCGACGTGATCGGCGTGCACTGGCTGGCGATCGTCCTGTGGGGTCTCTGCGGCGCGGCCGTCGGACAGGAGTACGATCGCGCCACGTGAGCGAGCGGACGATCACGACCCCCGACGGGCGCGCACTGCGGGTCTACGAGGCGGGCGATCCGGCCGGGAAGCCGATCCTGATGATCTACGGCACGCCCTCGGGCGGGATGACCTACGAGCGCCATGCCGAGGACGCCCACTCGAAGGGGATCCGCCTCGTCAGCTTCGACCGGCCCGGCTACGGCGGCTCCGACCCGCTGCCCGACCGCTCGATCGCGGACGTCGTCCCGGACGTGACCGCGATCGCAGACGAGCTCGACTTCGGACGCTTCGGCGTCTGGGGCGTCTCCGGCGGCGGGCCGCACGCGCTCGCGTGCGCCGCGCTGCTACCCGACCGCGTCCCGGCCGTCGCCAGCCTCGCCTCCGTCGCGCCGTACGGCTCCGAGGGGCTCGACTGGACCGAGGGCATGGGCGAGGACAACATCGTCGAGTTCAACGCCGTGCTCGAGGGTCGCGAGGCGATCGAGCCGTTCGAGCTGAAGCACCGCGCCGAGCTCGCCGCCGCCGGCCCCGACGATCTCCGGGCGCAGTGGGCGACGCTCCTCTCACCGGCCGACGCGGCGGTCGGTCACGTCCGACTTCGCGGACTTCCTGCTGCTCAACACGAACACGGCGCTCGCTCCCGGCGTCGAGGGTTGGGTCGAGGACGACCTCGCCTTCGTCGCTCCGTGGGGCTTCGACGTCGAGGACATCCGCACGCCGGTCCTGCTCTGGCAGGGCGAGCAGGACCTCTTCGTCCCGCCCTCGCACGGCCGCTGGCTCGCGGCGCACATCCCGGGCGTCGAGGCGCACATCAGCGCCGACGACGGTCACCTGACGCTGATCGAGCACCGCGTGCCCGAAGTCCACGCCTGGCTGCTCGAGCGCCTCTAGGCGGCGGCCAGCAGGACTGCGTTCCCGGACGGGTCGCGCACGAGCGGCCCGGCGGGCGAATCCTCGACGTCCGGCAGCCGGCCGGCGAGTGCGTCGCGGTCGGCCTCGGTCGGCAGCACGACCGTGAAGTGCCGCAACGTCGCGTGGCCGGGAGGGGGCTGGCCGCGGCCGGCGCTCTCCCAGATGTTCGCGCCGAGGTGGTGGTGGTAGCCGCCGGCGGCGAGGAAGCTCGCTTGGTCGCGCAGCATCGCCATCAGCCCGAAGCCGAGCGCGTCGCGGTAGAAGCTCGTCGCCTCCGGCACGTCCGCGACCCGCAGGTGGACGTGGCCCATCGTCGTGCCGTCGGCCATTCCTTCGAAGCTCTCGTTGCCGTCGAGCTCCCGGAGGATGTCGTCGACGTCGAGCGGCATCGTCGTCAGCCGGTCGGCGACCTGTCCCTCCCAGACCTCCCGCGGCCGGTCCCAGTAGATCTCGATCCCGTGCTGGTCCGGGTCGCGGAGGTAGAGCGCCTCGCTGACGAAGTGGTCGGACGCCCCCGTCAGCTGGACGCGCTCACGGGCCGCGTGCGCGAGCCAGCGGGCGAGGTCGGCTCGCTCTGGCACGAGCAACGCATAGTGGAAGAGGCCGGAGTGACTGTGCACGGGCTCCGCGCCGGGCTCCTCGACGAGCGAGAGCAGCTCGCGGCCGCCGGTTCCCAGGCTCGCGCGGCCGTCGCCTTCGTCGAGCACCTCGAGCCCGATCGCCTCGCGGTAGTAGCCGAGCGAGCGGCCGAGATCGGCCACCGAGAGCTCGACCGCGCCCATGTACGTGTCGTCGGGGATGCGCGCGTCCGAGACCGGCGCGCCGGTCACCTCGAGCTCCTCGGGGTCGCGTTCCGACACGCCTGCAGTCTTGCTGATCGCGGTAGCCTCGCGGCGTGCATCCCCTGCTCCTCCTCCACGCGGGCGTCGCCGATCGGCGCATGTGGAACCCGATCCGGCCGCGCCTCGAGCGCGCGCGGCGCGTGCTCTCGCCCGACGGCCTCGGCTACGGCGAGCGGCCGCTGCCCAAGGCGGAGTTCTCCCGCGTCGACGACGTGATCACCCTGCTCGACACCTCGAACGTCGAGCGCGCGGCCGTGGTCGGCGCGTCCGACGGCGGCCGCGTGGCGATCGACCTCGCCCTCGAGCATCCCGACCGCGTGGCGGCGCTCGTCCTCGCCGCCCCGGCCCTCGGCGGCTGGAACTGGTCGCAGCAGGTGCGCGAGTTCGGCGGCGCGGAGGACGAGCTGCTCCAGGCCGGAAAGATCGAGGAGGCGGCCGAGCTCAACGTCCGGACCTGGGTCGACGGCCGGGGCCGCGAGCCGGCCGAGGTCGACGCCGAGATCCGCGACCTCGTCCGCGAGATGCAGACGCGCGCCTTCGAGCACCTGCTCACTGCGTATTCGGACGAGCCGCACCCGCAGGAGCACGGGCCGGATGTGGCCGCGGTCGACCGGCTGGGAGAGCTGCAGGCACCCACCCTCGTCCTCGTCGGCGAGCTCGACCTGCCCGACTTCCCCGCGATCGCCGAGCGGATCGCCGCCGAGGCACCCCGCGCCCGCGTGATCAGCCTCAACGGCGTCGCCCACCTGCCGAGCCTCGAGAAGCCGGAGCTGTTCGCGGAGCTCGTGCTCGCGTTCCTCGACGAGCTCGGGGTCTAGCAAGCGTACGATCGCCGTATGAGCAAGGGCTACATGGAGGGGCCGGCGGCCGAGGAGGCCGAGCGCCGCCGCGAAGAGGCCGGGCTGCCCGTCGCGGCAGAGGCGCCGCCCGACCGCCAGGCGGTCTACGGCTCGACCGAGGCCGACTCCGAGCGCCACTTCCTCGGCTGGCTCGGCGAGGTCGACCCGGACGAGCTCTTCGCGAGCGGAGAGGCCTGGGGGATCGCGGTCCTGCGCGTCCGTGACGACGGCTGACCAACGCCGTCACGCCCTCAGTTGCCCAGGAAGAGCAGGAGGGCGACTCCGACCGCGAGGGCGACCGCCACGATCCAGAGCGACAGCGTCACCGGCGGCAGCCGCCTGCGCCTGCGTCGACGTCCCGGTTCCAGTACCCCCATCGATGCTCCTCGCCGCCGCTGAACCTCGAGCGGCCCCTGGCCGCTCCTCCCGGCACCGTCAACGGACGACCGCGGCGTTCGGTTGCGCGCCCGCGCACATCGCCTGGGAACGGGGCTAGCCCGAGCTGGCGGTCTCGTCGTGCGGCGCGCCGACCGGCTTCGACTCCGGCGAGCCGCGCTGGCGCAGGTAGATCGTGAATGCGGCCATCGAGCCCACAGCGAGAAATTCGGACTGCCAGTTCTGGAGGCTGCGATCCCAGAAGTCCGCGTTGAGCAGATACTCAACGTACGAGATGTGGGCGCCACCGTGCTCGTCCCGGTCGTTGTTGAAGGCGCGCCAGCCGTTGACCGACTGCCCGAACCAGGAGAGGAAGAAGATCCCGGCCATCAGGAACATGAGCGAGTTGGAGTAGATCCAGCGCCGGATCCCGGCGGCTTTCGCCCAGGCGGGCGAGTCCGGCTCCGCGTGCTCCCCGACCCGCTGCTGCTCGTCCGACTCGAGGCCGGCGTCGCCGAGCACGGTCGACTCGTTCGAGCCGCGCTGTAGCAGCCAGACCGTGGCGAGGATGTAGAGCGAGAACTGGAGGAACTCGGACTGCCAGTTCTCGAGCAGGTCGCCTCCGAACTCGGGCGTGACGACGTAGTGCGTCCATGAGATCGCCGTCCCGCCATGCTCGATCGCGTCCGCGTTGTACTGATGCTGGCCGGCAACCGACTGTCCGGCCACGGAGGCGAGCAGGATCGTCCCGAAGAAGAGCGAGAGCGAGTTCTCGCGCAGGAACCTCACTGGTGGTTCGTGATCCCGATCGCGATGTAGAACGCGAGGCCAAGCCCGATCAGCACGAGATAGGCGGTGAAGACGAAGCGCACGGGCTGCGAGAGTAGGGGGCCTGTCGGCTGGCGGCCTGCTCGGCCGAACGTTGCGAACTCGCGCCAGCGGGCACTCCCTGGGAACACCTTCGACGAGAGGAAGACAACATGAGCGCACAGCCGTTCGACGAGGCCGAGATCGAGACGCTGCGCAAGGGCGCGACCGGCGCCGGGACGCTGGTCGCGATCAGCGACCGTGGGTTCCTCGACACGTTCAAGGAGGCCGGGGCGATGGCGAAGCACCTCGCCGCGGCGAAGGAGAAGTCCGACAGCCCGCTGATCAAGCAGGTGGCGGAGGGGCGCGGCACCGGCTTCGGACTGACGAGCTCGTCCGCCGAGGTCGAGGCGGGAACGCTCGAGTCGCTTCGCTCGGCCGCCGAGCTGCTGCGGAGCAAGGCGCCCGACGAGCTCGACGCCTACCGCGCCTTCGTGCTCGAGCTCGCGCGCTCGGTCGCGGCGGCGGCGGGCGGCGGCGAGGAGGTCGAGGCGGCCGCGATCGCGAAGATCGAGGGTGCGCTCGGGCAGGCCTGATCGGCGTCGCCACCGGGCTCCGGCAAACCGCTCGGCCGCCCGCTGAGCTATACCTAGGGGCATGGCCCAGGCAAAGCCCGTCGAGCGCGTCGACCGGGTGATCATCCGGTTCGCCGGGGATTCCGGCGACGGCATGCAGCTCACCGGCGACCGCTTCACGTCCGAGACTGCCATGCTCGGCAACGACCTCTCGACCCTGCCCGACTTCCCGGCCGAGATCCGCGCCCCCGCCGGCTCGCTCCCGGGCGTCTCCGGCTTCCAGGTCCACTTCGCCGACCACGACATCCTCACCCCGGGCGACCACCCGAACGTGCTCGTGGCGATGAACCCGGCTGCGCTGAAGACGAACCTGGACGATCTGCCGCGTGGCGGCACGCTGATCCTGAACAAGGACGCGTTCAACGAGCGCAACCTGCAGAAGGCCGGCTACGAGGCGAACCCGCTCGAGGACGGCTCGCTCGACGACTACCACCTGCACGAGGTCGCGCTGACGACGATGACCGTCGAGGCGCTGAAGAGCATCGAAGGGCTCACGTCGCGCGAGGCCGAGCGCTCGAAGAACTTCTTCGCGCTCGGGCTGATGTCGTGGCTCTACCACCGCCCGACCGAGGGCACGCTCGCGTTCGTCGAGAAGAAGTTCGCCAAGCGGCCCGAGATCGCCGAGGCGAACGCGACCGCGTTCAAGGCCGGCTACGCCTACGGCGAGACCTCCGAGGACTTCGCCGTCTCGTACGAGGTCGCGCCCGCGAAGCTGCCGCCGGGAACCTACCGCCAGATCGCGGGCAACACGGCGCTCTCGTACGGCCTGATCGCCGCCTCGAAGCTCTCGAAGCTGCCGCTCTTCCTCGGCGCCTACCCGATCACGCCCGCGTCCTCGATCCTCGAGGAGCTGGCGCGCCACAAGCGCTTCGGCGTGCGGACGTTCCAGGCAGAGGACGAGATCGCGGCCGCGGGCGCCGCGCTCGGCGCGGCCTTCGGCGGCGCGCTCGGCGTCACGGTCTCGGCCGGGCCCGGGATCGTGCTCAAGTCGGAGACGATCGGCCTCGCAGTTGCCCTGGAGCTGCCGCTCGTGATCCTCGACATCCAGCGCGCCGGCCCCTCGACCGGGATGCCGACGAAGCCCGAGCAGGCCGACCTGCTGATGGTGCTGCACGGCCGGAACTCGGAGAGCCCGGTGCCGGTGATCGCCGCCTCGACGCCGTCGCAGTGCTTCCACGCCGCGATCGAGGCCGCGCGGATCGCGCTCAAGTACCGCACGCCCGTCTACCTGCTCAGCGACGCCTACCTCGCGAATGGCTCCGAGCCGTGGCTGATCCCGGACGTTGCCGACCTGCCCTCGATCGAGACCGAGTTCACGACCGACCCGGAGGGCTTCCTCCCGTATTCGCGCGACCCGGAGACGCTCGCGCGGCCGTGGGCGATCCCCGGCACGCCCGGGCTGGAGCACCGGATCGGCGGGCTGGAGAAGGCGGACCGCACCGGCAACATCTCCTACGACCCGGCCAACCACGACCTGATGGTGCGGCTGCGCGCGCAGAAGGTGGCGGGGATCGCGAAGGACATCCCGGAGCTGGAGGTCGACGACCCCGACGGCGCCGGGACGCTCGTGCTCGGCTGGGGCTCGACGTACGGCCCGATCGCGGCAGCCGTGCGACGCGTGCGCCGCGAGGGCGGCAAGATCGCGCAGGCGCACCTGCACCACCTGAACCCGTTCCCGCGCAACACCGGCGACGTGCTCGGGCGCTACCCGAAGATCCTGATCCCGGAGATGAACCTCGGCCAGCTGCGCTCGCTCGTCCGCGCCGAGTTCCTCGTCGACGCGCACGGCTACAACATGGTGCGCGGCACGCCGTTCACGTCGAGCGAGCTGGCGGAGGCGATCGGGGCGGTGATCGACGCGTGAGCGAGGAGAACGGCGGCAACGGGGCCGGCGGCGTGAAGCTGACGATGAAGGACTTCAAGTCCGACCAGGAGGTCCGCTGGTGCCCGGGCTGCGGCGACTACGCGATCCTCGCCGCGGTGCAGGGCTTCATGCCGGAGCTCGGGCTCGAGAAGCACAAGATCGTCTTCGTCAGCGGGATCGGCTGCGCGGCGCGCTTCCCCTACTACATGCAGACCTACGGGATGCACTCGATCCACGGCCGCGCGCCGGCGATCGCGACGGGGCTCTCCACCTCCCGGCCGGACCTATCCGTGTGGGTCGTGACCGGCGACGGCGACGCGCTCTCGATCGGCGGCAACCACCTGATCCATGCGCTCCGCCGCAACATCGACATCAAGATCCTGCTCTTCAACAACGAGATCTACGGGCTGACGAAGGGCCAGTACTCGCCGACGTCGGAGGTCGGCAAGGTGACGAAGTCGACGCCGTACGGGTCGCTCGACCACCCGTTCAACCCGCTCTCCGTGGCGATCGGCGCCGAGGCGTCGTTCGTGGCGCGAGCGATCGACACCGACCGCAAGGAGCTGACCGAGGTGCTGCGCGCCGCCGCCGAGCACAAGGGGACGGCGTTCGTCGAGATCTTCCAGAACTGCAACATCTACAACGACGGCGCCTTCGACTTCGTGCGCGAGGACAAGGCGAACCGCATCTACCTGAAGCACGGCGAGCCGATCCGCTTCGGCGAGGAGGGCGAGCGCGGGGTCGTGCGGGTCGAGGACGGCTCGGTGCGGGTGGTCGACGTGGCCGAGGTCGGCGAGGCCGCGCTGCTCGTGCACGACGCGCATGCCGTCGAGCCGTCGCTGGCCTTTGCCTTGTCGCGCCTGACCTACTCGACGTCGGGCGCCGCCCCGTTCGGCGTCTTCCGCTCGGTCGAGCGCCCGGTCTACGACGACCTGATGACGCAGCAGCTCGAGTCGGCGGTCGAGCGGCAGGGCGCGGGGGAGCTGGAGGAGCTGTTGCACGCCGGCGATACGTGGTCGATCGCGTAGTCCCCGGGTCGTCACGGATGACCGTCGAGGAACATGCGCAGCCGCACGTTCGGGCCGTCCGTGTCGCCCGGGACGTCGCCGTTGATTGCACGGCAGACCCAGCCGAGGCGTAGCGCGAGCTCGGTCGCGCGCGCCAGCTCGGCCGGCGTGCCGTAGGCGGCGAACGCTCCAGGTACGCGTCCCGGTACGGCGCGATGTCCTCCGAGTTCTCGACGTCGTCGACGCCCCAGGCGAGCACGCCCTCGAGCGTCACCGAGAGCGAGAAGAACGGGTGCGAGACGCACGCGTCGCCCCAGTCCATCAGCAGGTAGCTGCCGTCCTTGACGAAGATCTGGCCGTCGTGGAAGTCGTCGTGCTGGATCGTCTCCGGGATGCCGAACGCCGCCAGCTCCTCGGTTGCCTCGCGCACCCACGGCACCTTCGCGCGCAGCCGCTCCTCGTCTTCGCCCAGCCGATCCGACTGCGCGTCGAGCAGCGCCTCGAACCTCGCCGGCAGCACCGCGAGGCGCAGGTCGGGCACGCCGAGCGCGAGGAGGTCGTCGGCGAACGGCGCCACGTCGAGCTGCAGGCCCGCATAGAGCGGCAGCACGTCGAGGAACCGCGCGAGGCTGCGCTCCTTCGCGACGATCTCGCGCAGCCGCTCGCCCGCGTCGGTCATCAGCATCCAGCCGCGCTCGACGTCCGCCGCGAGGAGCGGCGGCACCAGATCCGGCCGCTCCCGCGCCAGCACCTCCACGAGCGCCGCCTCGTGCTTCAGCGCCTCTTCGTTCGCCTTGAACCACACCGGCCCGTCGGCGGTCGGCACGCGCATCACCGTCGACCACGCGCGCACGTGCGGCTGCTCGATCTCGCCGGTCGGGGTCACATGCGAGCGGATCCACGCGTGCGCCTCCGCGAGAAACCCAGGGTCGGTCCACGCCTCGGACATCGGGACGACCCTAGAAGGTGGGGCCGCCGGCGCGCGCCGGCGGCCCCGGCCTCGAGTTAGTTCGAGCCGCTCATCGCGGCCATCGCAGCCTTGCCGCGCTCGTCGATCTCCTCCGGGCTGAGGTCCTCGACGTGGGTCGCGATCGACCACGAGTGGCCGAACGGATCGGCGACAGTGCCGAAGCGGTCGCCCCAGAACTGATCCTCGACCTCCGTCACGACCTTGGCGCCGGCGTCGATCGCCTGCCTGACGACCTCGTCGACGTCCTCGACGTACATGAAGACGCTTGCGCTCGTGCCGCCAAGCTCCTTCGGCGGCTTGGTCGACGACTGCGGGAACGAGTCGGCGAGCATCAGCAGGGAGTCTCCGATCTGGAGCTCCGCGTGCCCGATCTTGCCTCCGGGTGCGTCCATCCGGACTCGCTCCTCGGCGCCGAACGCGCGCTTGTAGAACTCGATCGCCTTCGCCGCGTCGTCCACGACGAGGTACGTGGTGAGGGTGTGGTACCCCTCGGGAATCGGCTTCGTCGGCATGTGTTCCCCCTTTGCGGCTGGTGGACGAAGCACCCCGATCCTACGCCTCGTCGGAGGGAGGAGGTGGGGCGGGCGGCGGCGCGGCACCGGCCCGCCCCACGGTCGGCGGCCGCTAGGCCCCCTGCGGCGCGAGCGCGAAGGCCCGCACCTTCCAGTCGTCGTACTGGCTCTGCCGCGACCAGCCGTCGGTCGCCATCGCGGCGACCGAGAGCGTCTCGGCGAAGCCCGCGATCGTGCAGGCTCCGAGCAGCGTGCCCGCGGTCGTGTTGACGACGTGCGTGCCTGGCGGAGCGCCGACCGGCAGCGAGCCGGGCGGGTTCGGCGTCGACACACCGGGCAGGTGCGTCACCCCGCGGTAGACGTTGAACGCGTACGTCGCGAACCCGTGCGGGTGCGAGGCCGAGTACGGCAGCGTCATCGCGTCACTCCCAGCCGTGTAGCGGAGCAGCCCGCAGATGTCCGCGGCCGACGAGCCGCCGAGCGTCGGCGGGTCGATCGCGCCGGTGCAGTGGCCGTTGTCGAGGTGCAGCTGGAAGATCAGCCGCCCGGTCGCCGTGACGAGGCCCAGCGAGCCGGCGCTCGCCGTCGTGATCGTCGTGGTCAGGTCGAGCGTGGTCGGGATCCGGTACGAGATCCCGGCGGTGTTCGCGTTGACGGCGTTGCCGCCCGCGTCGAACAGCGTCAGCTCGAACTCGTACAGCCCTGCCTCCGCCGGCGGCGCGAAGGACGCCGACGGGAAGAGGGCGCTCGTCGTGTCCACGACCGCGTCGGCGATCACCCACTGCCCGAGCGGCGGCAGTGCCGGCGGGATCTCGTACAGGCCCGGGTTCCCGTTCACCGTGTGCGGCCCGAGCAGGTACGGGTCGATCACGAGGTTGAAGAGGCCGACCACGTGCGCGTAGTGCCTCATCTCGGCGTGGGTGAGCTCCACCCACGGGTTGCCGCTGCCCGCCTTGCGCCAGCGGACGCGGTAGTACTTGACGTTCAGGTCCGGCAACAGGGTGTTGTCGAACTCGAAGCGGAGCCGGAGGTCGCCGCCGAACGGGGCGCCTTCGCCCCAGGCGGTCCCGGCCGTGGTCAGGCCCTTCTGCGCCGCCGAGCCGGGTGCACCCGCGCCGTGGATCCCGGCGAGCGACGTGTTCCCGACGGCCATCGCCAGCACCCAGTGCCCCGGCGCGATCACCGGCTGGCACGGCGGGCACGTGTGCGCCCACGGGCTGGTGGTGTAGAGCACGACCTCCGTCCCGCAGACGTAGTCCCACCACGTGTGGCAGGCGATCGGCGTCGGCGCGTAGATCGGGAACCGGAAGAAGCCGATCCGCCGGTACGCCTTGAAGTAGAGGTCGGGCTGGTCGGTCGAGCAGCCGACGTAGACGCGGGCGCGGAACTTCCCGCAGTCATCCGTGGTCGTGGTCGCGACGAGCTGGGTCGTGACCGCGAGCGGCCAGATCCAGCAGAGAAGCGGCCGGACGAGGTTCGGGTTCGCGAGCAGCGCCGACTTGAACGCGCCGAGGTCGGAGCCTGCGGCGGCGAGCACGGCCGGCTCGGCCGCGAGCGCCCGGAGCGACCCTGCGGCCTCCTCCTCGCTGACGAACGACTCCTCCGCCGCCATCCGGAACTCGCGGATCTCCTGGTCGCCCTCCTTCGCCTTCGCGCCGGCCTGCAGGTCGAAGTCGCCCTCGGCGCCACCCTCCAGCTCGCTCATCAGCAGCCGGAGCTCCTCGCGCACGGGCGCGATCCCGATCTCCGCGTTCACGCCCTTCACGAAGTCGAGCGGCCCCGGATCGGGCCCCGGGCCGGGCGGCTTCGGCGGGAACGTCAACCCGCCCGGGAAGCGCTCCTCGGGCGGCGGCGGCGGCGGCCACGGCTTCCGCACGAGGTCGCGAATCCGTTCGATCACGTAGTCCGGGATCTTCGGCAGCAGGATCGGGAGCGGATCGACCTCGTAGATCTCGACCTCCGCCTCGCACACGGGCAGATCGACGTGGAGGCCGCCGGTCCAGACGCGCTTCAGGAGCTTCCCGCGGACGGTGCAGAAGCGGAACCAGCACCGCCACAGATAGCGGTCGATCGGGATCAGCAGCGACTCCTTGATCTCGTCCGAGCGGAGCTGCAGCTCGGGCGCGTCGAGCCGGGTCAGGGCCGAGAGCAGCTCGCCCTCGTCCTCGGTATCGATCGGCGGGCCGACGACCACCCGCAGCGACTCCGGCTGCTTCAGCGACGGGACCGGCAGCGAGCCCTTGCCGTTGTCCAGGTCGTTCCGGTCGAGCAGCCGTCCGTTCTGGCCGAAGACGTACGCGACGAGCTGCGGCGTCTCCTCGTCCTTGCGGACGTCGAGCGTCTCCGCTTCGATGCGCAGGCGTCCGCCGCCTGCGGTGTTCCGAGCACGTGCCATCTCCTACTCCTTCCAGGGGGCGAGGAATGGGCGTGGACGGGCTATGCAGGCGGCGGGCGTGCGTGCTCAGCGAACAGCCGCACGACAGACCTCCCCGCCGCAGCTCGAGAGCGCGTGGGGGTGGCCGCAGCAACGATGGAGCGATCTGGGCAATCTGCCTCCGCGAGCTCGTTGCTTCCGCTCGCGAGCGTAGTGGACGCCGCCTGGCGAATCAACGACGATGCCCGCCGTGGGTCTGAGGATCGTCGTGATCACGATGGTGGCGCCGCTCGCGCAAGGGCTGGTCGGCACCCTGCGGGAGCTCGGGCACGAGCCGGTGGCGGTGATCGGCGCGCGCCGGCCGCCCGACAAGCCGCAGCCGGAGCACCTCGAGTGGCTCCTCCTCACCGACAAGACCGCCCCGACCGGCATCGACGTGATCCTGCCCACCGACAAGTTCAAGCTCGAGCCGCTGCTGCGGGTCTACGAGCCGGACGTGGCGCTCTGCTACGGCTACCCGTGGAAGATCCCGCTCGAGGCGCTGACCGTGCCTCGTTACGGCAGCGCGAACCACCATCCGGCGCTGCTGCCGCGCCATCGCGGGCCGATCCCGTTCGCCTGGGCGTTCCGCGAGGGCGACTCGGAGTTCGGCATCACGTGGCACCGCATGGACGCCGAGCTCGACACCGGGAACATCCTGGCGCAGTCGACGGTGCCGCTCCTCGACACGGACACGGTGATCATGGACTTCGCGCCGCGGGTGGCGGAGGCGGCGTTCGGGCTCCTCCCGACGGTGCTCGAGAAGCTCGTTGCCGGCGATCCCGGCGAGCCGCAGGACGACTCGAAGGCGAGCTGGGCCGGGCACTTCGAGGAGGATTACGCGACCGTCGACTTCTCCAGGACGGCACGGGAGATCCATAACCAGGTGCGCGCGTGGAGCCTCACCTTCGACATGTCGGAGATCGTCGCGCCGGTGGCGGAGCTCGACGGCGAGCAGCGCAAGCTCCTCCGGACGAGCCTCACGGAGCCGGAGGACGGCGACGCGCAGCGCGTCGAGTGCGCCGACGGCCCGCTCTGGATCGTCGAGAGCGAGCCGGTGCCGGTCGGCGAGGCGGCCGAAGCCGCGACGACGGGCGAACAGACTTAGCAACAGTCTGTTGCTAAGTCCTGCTCTCGCCGGCCCGCGGGACCCCGCCTTTCGCGCGCCCGGTCGACGTGAGACGATCGCCCGCGTGACGGTCTACACGCTGGCGACGTGGCACGTCAGGCCGGGTGCGGAGGACGAGTTCGTGTCGGCGTGGGACGAGCTGTCGGAGTGGAGCGTGGAGACGGGCTACGAGTGGTCGGGCACGCTGCTGCGCGACCGGAACGAGCCGACGAGGTTCGTCAGCTTCGGCCCGTGGCCCTCGGCCGAGGCTGCCGACCGCTGGCGCGCCTCGCCCGGCTTCGGCGAGCGGCTCGACCGGCTGCGGGCGCTGCTCGAGGCGGTCGAGGAGCCGGGCGTCTACGACGTCGTGCTCCGCGTCAGCTGAAGATCGTTCGCGCGGAGGACACCGGATCGGCCCCCCTGACGATGCCGTTGCGGCGCGCCCGGGCCTAGTCTGGCTTCAGACCGACACCGCACCGACGGCAGTGCGGTAGCGCGTTTTCCTCCCAGTACAACCTCCCCCTCGCCCACCTCCCCGGGGGCGAGGGGGAGTTGAAACCGTGCCTAGTCGGCAGCCTGGATGTCGACCGAGAAGATCGAGTCGGGGCGCAGGAAGCGCCCGTCGATCTCCGGCCACTCGCCCGTCGACTCGGCCGCGGCGATGCGCCGAACGGCGTCACGGGCGAACTCGACTGCCTCGTCCGCGTCCCACATGCGGCGGAGCTCGACGGTCTCGCCGCCGGTCAGCTGCAGGACGACGCGGCGCTCGCCCGACGGGCCTGCCGGCTCGTCGAAGCCGGGGGCTTCGTCGAAGGCGGGAACCTCGTGGACGGCGTGGATCTCGTGCGGCTGGTGCTCGAAGTGCTCGTGCGGCTGGTGCTCGTGGTGCTCGGTGTCGACTGGTGCTCGTTGTGCTCGTGCTCGTGGCGCTCGACCTCGACCGCGGCCTCCGGCTCGAACTCGTCCGGAACTTCCTCCTGCACCCAGCCGTCGTCGACGCTCACGGCCTCGGCCGCAGCGAAGGGATGCAGCGGCGTGGGCTCCTGGTACGCGTCATGCGACGACGGCACCTCGAACGGCTCGGGCGACGGCTCGGGGGTCGAGTCGTGCAACGAAAAGGTGTGCTCCATGCTCTCCCTCACTCTGCGGCGAAACAACGTGGGGTGTTGATCGGCACGAAGCCACAGATCGAGTGTCCCCCGATCGAGCGAACAGCGGAAGCGGGGGCCCGGAGGCCCCCGCTGGTCGAGCAACTGGATGAGGCTGGAGCTAGCCGTTCTCCTGCCGCTCGGCCTCTGCGGTCGTGATCGTGACCTTCTTGATCGTCTCGCAGTTGACCGTCGTGTCGGACGTCTCGTCGGCGTTCAGCACGGCCGTGTCGTTGCCGGGGCCGCAGTCGAGGGTGTCGACCTTGTGGTCGCGGGCGAGTGCGTGGAGGACGTCGTCGCCCTCGCCGCCGTACTGCGTGTCGGTGCCGCCGCCGGGCCACATCCGGTCGTTGCCGTTGCCGCCGTCGAGCGAGTCGTCGCCGGGCCGGCCGCGGAGGATGTCGTTGCCGTCGCCGCCGGTGACCTTGTCGTTGCCGACGCCGCCCCAGACGCGGTCGTTGCCGCCCTCGCCGTTGACGGTGTCGTCGCCGCGGTTGCCGTGCACGCGGTCGTTGCCGTCGCCGGCGTTGACCGTGTCGTTGCCCGCGCGAGCGAGGATGTAGTCGGGGCCGGGCGTGCCGGTGATCGTGTCGTCGTGCATCGAGCCGACGATCCGGACGACCGAGTGCGCGAGCGCGGCACTCGCGAACGCGAGCACTGCGAGTGCGCTGAGCCCGCCGATCGCGAGCCTGAGCCTGCCGTTCATGTGAACCTCCTTGGTGGCTGGGCGATCCGCCTTCATGACCGGATCCTCCCCGCCATGCGTCAGGCGCTCGTTCGACCGAGGTAAGACGTGGGTAAAGCGCGCGCCGGCGCCGCCGGGAGCCGCACGGTGAAGACGGTCAGCCGGCCCGGTTCGCTCGCCGCGTCGACCGTGCCGCCCATCCCCTCGACCAGCTCCTTCACGATCGCGAGACCGAGTCCCGTTCCGACGGGGCGCTCGCGGCCGTAGCGGGAGTAGAGGTAGAAACGCTCGAAGGCGCGGGCGAGCTCGTCGGGGCCGAGCCCGGGGCCGGTGTCCTCGACGGCGATCCTGCCCGGCTCCGCAACCACCCGCACCGAGCCGCCGGCCGGCGTCAGCCGGAGCGCGTTCTCGACGAGGTTCGAGACGACCTGGAGGGCGCGGTCGGCGTCGCCGAGCGCAGGCGCCTCATCCGGTGCGACCGCTTCCAGGCCGACGCCGAAGTCGCGGGCCTGGCTCTCGTAGCGGCCGACCGCCTCTCGCGCGAGCTCGGCGAGGTCGATCGCCTCGCGCCGGACGCTGAACTCGGCCTTGCGCATCCGGGCGAGGTCGAGCAGGTCGCGCAGTAGCCGCTCGAGCCGCTGCGACTCGCGCACGATCGTCGCGGCGGCCTCGTCGGCCGGCAGCGCTCCCTCGCCGAGGCCCTCCGCGTAGCCGCGGATCGCGGTCAGCGGCGTCTTCAGCTCATGGCTGACCGAGAGCAGGAACGCCTGCTCGGCCGCGCGGGCCCTGGCGAGCTGAACGGCGACGTCGTTGAAGCTCTCGGCGAGCAGCCGCAGCTCGGTCGGGCCTTCCACGGGGACGAGCGGCGGTTCATCCGAGGACTCGGCGAGGCCGCGGGTCGCCTCGGCCACGCGCCGCACCGGTCGCGCGATCGCCCGCGCGAGCAGGAACGCGATCAAGGCCGCCAGCAGTGCGGTCGCCAGCGCCGCGATCACGAGGCCCTGGACGTGCGGCTTCCAGGCCGAGTTCGTCGAGCTCGAGGGACGGAGGAGCACGAAGCCCTTCCCCTTCACGAGCTGCGCCGCATAGAAGTACCGCGTCCCGTCGACCTCGGTCGTGCCCCGCAGCGAGGCGCCCCGGCGCAACCGCCGAGCTTCGTCGGGCGGCAGGAACGCCGACGACCCGTCGAGCGGGACCTGGAGCACCTGCTCCTGCTGCCGCGCGAGGAAGGGCCGCAGCGTCTCCAGCCGCGAGAACGGCAGCACCGCGTCGCGCTCGCGCTCTGCGAGCAGGTCGAACTGGGCGGCGACGTCCTCGAGCGTGTTCCGCTCGACCGCCCGCCGAGTCAGCACGGCGCCGATCGCCAGCGCCAGCCCCAGCGAGAGCAGCGCGACGAGTGAGATGGCGAGGAAGAGCCTCGCCCGCAGCGAGCTCATGGCCGAACGGCCTTGTAGCCAGACCCCCGGATCGTCCTGATCGCGTCCGGCCGGCCGAGCTTCCGCCGAACCTGCGCCACGTGGACGTCGACCGTGCGCGTGCCCCCGGCGAAGCTCATCCCCCAGACCCGGTCGAGCAGCTGGTCGCGCGAGAGCACGATCCCCGCGTTCTCGACGAGGTAGGCGAGCAGGTCGAACTCCTTGCCGGTCAGCTCGATCGTCTCGCCGCCGACCGTCACCTCGCGGGCCTCCGGGACGAGCACGACGTCGCCGAGCTCCAGCTCCTGCATCGCCGTCGCGGGCTCCGTGCGTCTGAGCACCGCCTTGACCCGGGCTGCGAGCTCACGCGGCGAGAAGGGCTTCGTCACGTAGTCGTCGGCGCCGACCTCGAGCCCGGCCACACGGTCGGCCTCCTCGTCCCGGGCGGTCAGCATCACGATCGGGACGGTCGAGCGCGCCCGGATCCGGCGGCAGACGTCGAAGCCGTCCTGGCCGGGGAGGCCGACGTCGAGGATGACGAGGCGCGGCCGCAGGCGGCCGACGTGGTCGAGCGCCTCCTCGCCGCTCCGCACCCACTCGACGCGGTAGCCGGTCTGCTCGAGGTACGCGCGGACGAGCGCGCCGATCGACTCCTCGTCCTCGACGAGGAGCAGCGGCGGCCCGGAGGCGGCCGCCGTCATCAGCCGGTGGCGCGGACCTCGGAGGCCGGTTGGTCGCCGTCGCGGACCACGGTGGCGATCATGCCCCGGCGGAGCTGCTGGAAGGCGGCGTAGCGTCCGTTGATCATCACCGTGGCGTCGGAGGCGACGGCGATCGTGGTCACCGTCCCGTCGCGCTCACGGAGCGTGAGCGACCCCGGCGCCTTGGCGCGGATGGTGCCGCGGTCGACCCGGTAATCGTGCAGCCCGGTCGCGTCCTTGAGCAGCACCTCGGCGCGAACGAGCTTCGGCCCGAAGAAGTAACTGCCGAGCCCGCGCGGGAGCGAGGCGCCCGCGAACTGTGCGCCGACGAGGACGATGTTGACGGCGAGGAGCGCCGCGGCCGCCCAGAGTGCCCTGTTCCGCCTCCACATGACGCCCTCAGTATGGGCGAGGAACGTCAGCCCGTCGTGGCCGGCACGTTAGCCCGATGTAAAAACGTCGTCCTGGCCGCGAACGCGACGGCTGCGAGCCCGGTCACTCCCGCGACGGCGAAGCTGAGCTCTGTGCCGCCGACGTCGACCAGCCAGCCTGCCAGCAGGCCGCCCAGCGGCGCGAGCCCGGCGAACGCGAAGAGGTAGAGGCTGACGATTCGGCCGCGCATCTGGTCGGGGGCGCTCAGCTGCAGGATCGAGTTCCCCTGCGAGGTCCAGAGCGTGAACGCGACCCCGGTGACGAAGAGCAGCACCGAGGCCGTCGCCGCGTCCCGGACCGGGGCGAGCAGCACGAGCGAGCCGCTGAAGGTGGCGAGGCCGAGCAGGAACAGCTTCCAGCTGGCGCGGCCGAGCCCCGCAGCGAGGAGCGCGCCGAGCAGTGCGCCGCCGCCGAACGCGGCGGAGAGCAGCCCGAAGACCTCGGGTCCCGTGTGCAGCGTGTCGGAGGCGAGCAGCGGCAGGATCACGTGGAAGTTGAAGCCGACGGTGCTCACGATCGCGACGACGATCAGCACCGTCCTGATGCGGGCGTCGCGGCCCGCGTAGACGAGCACGTCGCGGATACCCGCGAAGATCGTCGGCGGCGCGTCGGGCCGGTGGACCGCGAAGAGCTCGGCGGGGCGCATCAGCAGCAGGCCGGCCAGCACCGCCAGGAAGCTGATCGTGTTGAGCAGGAAGCACGCGCCGATCCCGACCCAGGCGATCACGATGCCCGCGACCGCGGGACCGACGACACGCGAGGCGTTGAACATGCTCGCGTTCAGCGCGACGGCATTCGGGAGCTCTTCGCGCCCGACCATCTGGAAGGTGAGCGCGTGGCGGCCGGGCGCGTCGAAGACGAGGGCCGTGCCGCCGGCGAGCGCGAGCGCGAAGACGAGCGGCACGCTCGACGAGTGCGTGAAGACCATCACCGTCAGCGCCGCGGACACCACCATCGACGCGAACTGCGTACACATCACGAGCCGGCGGTTGTCGATCCGGTCGGCGACGACGCCGGCGAAGAGCCCGAAGAGGGTGAACGGCGCGAAGCGGCAGAAGGCGAGCGCGCCGACGGCGATCGGCGAATCGGTCAGCTCGACCACGAGCCAGGCGAGCGAGATGTTCTGCATCCAGGTGCCGCTGACCGAGATCACCTGGCCGATGAAGAAGAGCCGGTAGTTCCGGTGGCGGCGGAGGCTGGCGAAGGTGCGCGCGTTGAGCGCCAGGAGCGCCCGCGTCACAGCAGCTTCCGCAAGGGCTCGAGCGCGGCCTCGACTGCGGCGAGCTCGTCGGGCTCGAGCGAGGACAGCCTGCGCGCGAGCCAGGTGGTGCGACGTGCGCGGACGCGCTTGAGCAGCTTCGCCCCGTCGGGGGTGAGGACGAGCCCGACGCGGCGGCGGTCGTCGGCCGAGCGCACGCGCTCGATCAGCTGCGCGCGCTCGAGCCGGTCGACGTGGCCGGAGAGTGCCGGCGCCGAGATCCGCTCCTCGGCGGCGAGCTGGCGCAGGCTGAGGCCGGGACGCTGCTTGACCAGCCAGAGCAGCGTCACCTGGCGGCTCGTGACGCCGAGGGCCTCGTCCTCCTGGCGCAGCTCGCGCGAGAGGCGGAGCAGCACAGGACGGAGGCCGTCGGCGAGAACGGCGGGGTCGGCGCTAACGTCACTAATCATTAACGTCATTAACCATAGCAACGACGTCTAGGCTCTCGATGTGGCCGACACGAGCCCGACCCCGAGCCGGGCGCTGCACGGGGAGGCAGTGCTCGCGGACGCGCTCGTCTCGGCGTTGCTCGAGGCGAGGCTGGTCGCGGTGCTCGCGACGCACGAGCCCGACGGCGCGATCCACGCGGTCGCGGTCTGGTACGCGCAGAGCCGGCGACAGGATCGCCCTCGCGACCGGCTCGCGCAGCCGCAAGGTCGAGAACCTCGTCCGGGACGACCGTGCGACGCTGACCCTGCACGACTCCCGCCCCGGCTACGAGGTCTGCGGCGCCTGTCTCGTCGGCCGGGCGGCGGTCGTCGGCGGCCACGGGGCCGTTCCGCTCGTCGAGCTCGTCCACGGCCGCTACGTCGAGCCTGCGGCGGCCGGTCTGCCGGCGGTCCGGGACTACCTCGATTCCGACGACGTCGCGCTCGTGTTCCGGCCCGAGCGGGCCTTCACCTGGGACGAACGGGGCAGCGACGCGGCCCGTCAGCTAGCGGAATCGGGCCTGGCCATTGGTCTGGAATCGACCTCCCCGGGAGGATGTGGCCATCCCGCGGCAAACGACCTACAGTGATCGCATGGGGATGATCGAGTACTACACGCGGCTCAGTGATCTGCGCGACGCCGCACGCGCCGAGGTGAGCAAGGTCGTGGTCGGCAACGACGACGCCGTCGACCTGATGCTGGTGGCCGCGATCTGTCACGGGCACGTGCTGGTGGAGGGGCCGCCGGGCTCTGCGAAGACGCTGATCGCGAACGCGATGGCGCGGGTTCTGGGCGTCAACTTCAAGCGCGTCCAGTTCACCCCGGATACCTCGGCCAGCGAGATCGTCGGCAAGACGGTCTTCAAGCTCGGCGTGCCCGAGTTCCAGCCGGGCGTGCTCTTCACGAACGTCCTGCTCGCGGACGAGATCAACCGCACGCCGCCGAAGACGCAGGCCGCCCTGCTCGAGGCGATGCAGGAGCGGCTCGTCACCCACGACGGCAAGCGCTACCCACTCCCCGATCCGTTCCTCGTGATCGGCACCCAGAACCCGTTCGAGCAGGAGGGCGTCTTCCCGCTCGCCGAGTCCCAGCTCGACCGCTTCCTCTTCAAGGTGCTCGTCGACTACTGCGACGAGCAGTACGAGGTCGAGATGCTGTCCCTGCCGCATGCGGGCGTGAAGCCCGATCTGCTCGGTGACGTCACACCGCTCCTCGGGCCCGTCGGGCTCGACAAGGCGCGGCAGGAGATCGACGCCGTCGAGGTGCCGGACGCGATCGCGCGCTACATCGTCAAGCTCGTGCGGCGGACGCGCGAGCTGCCCGGGGTCCAGCTCGGTGCCAGCTCCCGCTCGGCGATCCACCTGCTCAGCGCCTCGAAGGCGAACGCGCGGCTCGCGAGCCGGTCCGTCTGCACGTCGGAGGACGTCCAGACGATGGCCCACCACGTGCTGCGGCACCGCCTGGTGGTCGAGGGCATGACGCCCGACGACGTCGTCTCGGAGGCGCTCGTGGAGGTTCCAGCGCCGCCCGTCGCCGTCTGGGACGAGTAGGGCAAACTCGCCCGCTCCGGGGGGTCGTGGTCTCGGCGTGGCTGCCGATACCACCTGGATGCGCACACTCACCGCCCTCGTTGCGCTGCTCGCGTGCCTCGCCGTCGCGCCCGCAGCCCTTGCCCACCCCGGCCACGGCCGTGCGGACGGGACCATGCTCACCTGGCACGGCGACACTTTCGGTCCCGGCGTCGGCTTCGGGCAGGGCGTCCAGACCGGGATCGCCGGCCTCGTCCCCGTCGAGATGAACACCCGCACCGCCGGCAAGCTCGCCGGTAAGCGCGTCTCGGTCGTCGGCACCCGCCGCGGCAACACGATCGTCGCCGCCGCGGGCGGGGCTCAGCAGACCGGCGGCAGCGTCGTCGCCGCCGCGACGGGGACGAAGAAGGTCGCCGTCCTCCTCTTCAACTTCGCGAACGACACCTCGCAGCCGTGGACGCAGTCGGTCGTCCGCGGGGTCGTCTTCGACAACTCGGACTCCGTCAACGCCTACTACCAGGACTCGTCGTTCGGCCAGCTGTCGATGACCGGCGACGTGTTCGGCTGGTTCACGATCCCCGATGACAACGCGGGCTGCGACTACAACGGCTGGGGCAGCCTCGCCCGCACGGCCGCCCAGAACGCGGGCGTCAACCTCTCCAGCTACACGAACATCGTCTACGCCTCGCCGTTCGCAGGCGAGCTGCGGCTGGGCCGGCCTCGCCTATCTCCCCGGCCGGGACAGCTGGATCAACGGCTACATGCAGCTGCGCGTCGTCGCGCACGAGCTCGGCCACAACTTCGGCGTCCACCACGCGAGCACGCTCAGCTGCACGTCGGCCGGCTCACGCGTGACGCTCGGCGGCACGTGCACCTCCGACGAGTACGGCGACCCGTTCACAGTGATGGGCTCGGCGTCGACGTACCACCACAACAACTGGCATCGCGCCCAGTTCGGCTGGCTGGCGCCGACGACCGTGACGACGAGCGGGACGTACTCGCTCGCGCCGGCCGAGTCGACCTCGACCGCTGTGCCGCGTCTGCTCCGTATCGCGCGCGGTGACGGCACCTTCCTCAACCTCGAGCTTCGGCAGCCCGGCGGGACGTTCGAGACGTTCTCGAGCGCCAGCGCGGTCGCCAACGGCGTCTCGGTGCGGATCGCGCCCGAGCTGACGAGTCTCGTCCAGTCGCAGCTGCTGGATGCGACGCCTGGCACGGCCACGTATTCCGACTCGGCCCTCGCGGCCGGCCTGAGCCTCACCGACACGGTCGCGAACGTGACGATCACGACGGTGTCGGCGTCGCCCGCGGGCGCGTCGGTCTCGATCCAGTTCGGCGGGGCGCCTCCTCCGCCGCCGGCGGACACGACGCCGCCGACCGGCCCGAGCTCGCTCTCGGCGAGCGCGACCAGCTCGGCAACGGTCGCCCTCTCCTGGCCGGCGGCGACCGACAACGTCGGCGTCACCGGTTACCGCGTCTACCGCGGCGGCACGCAGGTCGCGACGACGACGGGCCTTTCGTGGACCGACACGGGCCGCTCGCCGAACACGACGTACGACTACGCCGTGCGGGCCGTGGACGCGGCGACCAATCTCGGCGCCCCTGCCACGGCCAGCGTGACGACGCCGCCGATCGTCGACTCGACGCCGCCGACCGCCTTCTCGCTGTCGGCGTCGAAGAAGGGCAAGAACGCCAGCCTCGCCTGGGGCGCGTCGAGCGACCCCGAGTCCGGAGTGACCTCCTACGAGGTCTTCCGCAACGGCACGCTCGTCGCGACGACGACCTCCCGGTCGCTGAACGACAAGCCCGCGGGCCGGGGCACCTTCTCGTACGTCGTCCAGGCCGTGAACGGCGTCGGCCTGAACACGAGCTCGAACACCGTCTCGATCAGCTTCTGATCGGAATCGACCGGGGCCCGCCGACCACGGCAGGCCCCGGTCATACGCTTGCTCTTCGCATGCCGTCCGGCCGGGCGGCCACGATTCGACCCGTGAGCGACCCCTTGATCGTCGTCTGCGGCTGGTGCCGCACTGTGCAGACCCCCGGCCCGTGCGAGCAGGAACTCGCGAGCATCAACGTCGACCTCCTCGGTCGCCGTGACAGCTCCCTCGTCACGCACACGATCTGCCCGGACTGCGCCCGCTCGCTGCTCGAAGCGGTGACCGAGCGCCGCGCCGCCTAGCGCGGGAAGCCGTCGGGCGCCAGTACGCTCGCCCAAGTGAGCGCCCTCGGCCCAGTCGGGGTGCTTGACCGGGCACCGATGACTTCGGGGCGACAGTGGCGTCTGAAGCTCTATCCACGTCTACGGAACGACGTCACCCGCGTCGGATCAAGCGTCCGCCGCTACTGCAAGTAGCCGCGCCCTTGTTGCGAAAGGAGCTGCACCATGACCAAGGTGGTCGCAATCATGTCGATGTCTCTTGACGGGTATGTCGCCGACGCGAACGACGGGGTCGCCGAGGTTTTCGACTGGTACTTCTCGGGCGACGTCGAGGTCCCCACAGCGGGTACGACATCCGGCATGACGTTCCAGGTCTCGGCGCCGAGCGCCGACCACCTGAGGAGCTTGACGGCTGAGGTCGGCGCCATGCTCACCGGCCGGCGCACGTTCGAGCGCGCCGACGGCTGGGGCGGCCAGCACCCGTGGGATGTGCCCGCTTTCGTCGTCACCCACCACGTGCCCGACGGCTGGCCACGGCCCGGCTCGACAGTCCAGTTCGTCACCGACGGCATCGAAAGCGCCGTTGCTCGAGCAAAATCGGCTGCCGATCCGAAATCCGTGGGAGTGCACGGCGCCCAAACGATCCAGCAGTGCCTTGACGCCGGGTTGCTCGACGAGATCCACATCGATCTGGCTGCCGTGTTGCTAGGCGCAGGAGTGCGGCTGTTCGACCACCTTGCGAACACACCGGCCGTCCTCGGGAATCCGACAGTCGTCACCGGTGTGGGTGTCACGCATCTCCGCTATCCCGTGCAAACGTCGTAGACCTGCTCGGAACCACCTGCCTCGGGTACTCAGCGAGGCGTGATGCCCCTAGACGGTGCGGGGTCGCCACGGCTCGTGCTCGTGCGCGAGCCAGACCAGCTCGGGGTCGAGCGCGCGCACCCGTAGCTGGCCTTCGGTGTGCGGCTCGTCGAGCTCGCCGAACCAAACCGCCACGTCGCCGCCGACGACGACCGGACGCCCGCCAGTCTCGACGACGACGACCTGCATGCCGCGTGTGTGGCCCGGCGCCGGGACGAGCCGGAGCCCCGGGAGCAGCTCGAGCTCGCCCTCGACCGGCACGTAACGCACGCCGGGCGCCTCGACCCACTCGCGGACGGTGTAATCGTCCTCGCTGCGCGCGTCGTCGAGCTCCCGACGCTGGACGTAGATCGGCCTGCCGGCGAAGAGGTGGTTGCCGCCGCAGTGGTCGAAGTGCAGGTGTGTGTTGACGACGATGTCGATGCCCGCGAGGTCGAAGTCCTGCTTGCTCAGTGGACGGAGGCGGGGATCGAGGTCGGCCACCGCCGGGTGCAGTTCCGTCATGCCCGTGTCGACCAGCACGCGCGCATCGGGATGGTCGATGACGTGCACGTAGACCGGCATCCGCTCGCCCTCGGCGAGCAGGTCGGCAACGCGGACTGGCGTGATGGTGATTGGGGCGGGGGTGTTCACGGTGTACCGTCCCGCCCGCTCAGATTACGGCTTCGCGAAGCCGGTGGGCGTCAGGTCCTGCGGAAGCAGTGAGTAGACGAAAGCATCCGCGCGCGTGCCGTCGCTGCGGCCGTTGTAGGCGCGTAAGACGCCTTCCCGCGTAAAGCCAGCCCTCTCTGCAACACGCTGAGACGCGACGTTCTCTGGATCCGTATGAAGCTGCAGGCGGCCAAGTCGCATCTCTGCCAGCGCCCACGACGCCACGAGCCGGACAGCCCGCGTGGCGCGGCCCTTCCCTCGGCCGCCTTCCAGAAGCCAATAGCCGACTGAACCGCGACCGTCGTCGTCTCGTTCGATGAAGACGTGGCCCAGGCATATTGCGGGCCGAGTCGCGTCGCAGATGGCGAAGGAAGCAGCTGTTCCGTCTGCCCACGCGTCACGCTTCGCTGCCAGGTAGTCAGCAGGACGGCGCGCGTGCAGGTCAAACCACTTCAGAATTTCGGCGTCACTCGCGGCTCGCTCGATTGTGGGTAAGTCGCTTTCGTCCATAGGGCGGAGGATGATGGCGCCGTCCGAGAGCGGCGGATCGGGCGGTACGAGCACGTTGTCGAAACGCTACAGCGCGGCGTTACGCCGGCTGCCAGAGCGCGTCGTCGCCGAGCGGTGTGCGTGTCGCCGCCCCGTCCGCGACCAGCCGCAGCATCGTCACCTCGGCCTCGACCCGGTCGGGAGCGTCGTTGCCGCGGGTGAGGAGCTGTGCGACCTCCTCGGTGACGAGACCGGACGGAAACGCGGTGAGGAGCTCGAGTGGGTCGTCCGGCACTCCTCGGCGCTCGCCGTCCGGGATCAGGTTCGCGACGATCACGTCGTAGGCCTCGATCGTCTGCCAGCCACCGGCCTCGAGGCGCCGTCCGGCGTGCTCGAACACGAGCGACGGCGCCGTGTAGCGAACCGGTCCGTCGGTCGTGGCGTGCTTGTCCTGTAGCTGCGTCGGCGAGCCGGCGGCCTGGCGGGCCTCGGCCCGGTCGCGCTGGTAGGCCTCCTCCACCGCCGGCGTGTCGATCGCGGCGATCGCCGCGTCGACGTCGATCCCTTCCACGTCACGCAGCGCGGCCGCGATGCTCTCGTCCTCGTCGAGCAGCAGCGTGGTCGTGAAGAACGCGAATTGCAGCGCTCGGAAGGCCGCCCACTCCCGGCCGGGCGCCTGCAGGCGCACCGCGACGATCGCCCGACAGGAGCGCCCCGTCCCGACGACCCGGGCCCGCGGGTTCGGCGCCAGGGGCATGCCGAACCGGCGGAAGCGCCGTGCATATCCCTCGGCCGAGCGCAGCGGGGTAGAGCCCCGGTCGACGTACTCCTGCGCCACGTCCGTGAGCCCGATGAGCACGAGCCTCCACTCGAGCTGCGCGCCGTAGCGCCACTCGAGCACACGGAACGCCGGGTTCGCGGAGTAGCCCCACGGGCAGCCCGCATCGTTGTACAGCGTCACCCTGATCGGATCTGGCACCGGCCCCCGAACCCTAGTCGCCGGACCGTCGGGCCGTGCGGCCGCGACGGCAGGATAATGAGGGCATGGAAACGATCAACGTCTTCAGCGCCGAGAACCTCGAGGGCAGGGTCGACGTGGCCGGTGCCGTGGGATCGACGGACACGATCATGTTCATCTACGACCTGGCGCCCGGTCGGAGCTCATGCCCGTATCACTACGAGTACGAGGAGGAATGGCTCCTGGTCGTCGACGGGACAATCGTGGTGCGCGCACCTGATGGCGAGCACACCCTGGAGCGCGGCGGCCTCGTCTGCTTCCCACCCGGTCCCGCTGGAGCGCACAAGCTGATGAACCGGACCGAGTCGCCGGCGAGGATCTTGATGTTCTCCGGCTCGCGGGTGCCGGCCGTGTCGGTGTATCCGGACAGCGACAAGATCCTCGTCGGGCTCGGCGGCGACGCCGACGAGCTGATCTTCAAGCGCGGCACGGCGGTGCCGTGGTCGGAGGGAGAGGAAGGCTGGGAGAAAGCCCTCTGACTATGGCTGCGCTCGCCCGTCGGACGCGTCGGCGCGCGCCTCGTCGAGGGTCGCGCGCCAGCTGACGCGCACGAGGCGCTCCTGGACGAGCACGGCCGACCCGTAGGTCGAGATCGTGTCGGCGTCGATTCCCAACGCGGACAGGTACCGAAGCAGCATCGGTCGCGTGAACCGCTCGCGGACGCGCGTCGAGCCGTACGCATCGAGCTCCTCGAAGGGCTGCTCGGTGCCGCGCGCCTCGAACGACCAGCGGCCGCTGTCGAAAACGCCGCAGTCGATCGTCCGCACGTAGTCGCCCTCGCCGCCGAAGAGATGGAACTGCGTGACCGGGTACGGGTATTGCTCCGGCGGTGTGTGTCCGGCAAGGACGCCGCGCGTGCCCGCAATGCGGCTCAGCTCCGCGACAACGGGATAGGGGTCACCGCCGCCACGGCTGTTGTCGAAGATTGCGGTCCAGCGTTGGCCGTGGGCAACGAGCAGCCGCCGGGTGTACGGCATCTCGAGCGGCAACAAGCAGGAGAGCTGGTCGATCAGGCTTCGATCGCGAACCTGCTTGAACGACGGCCTCGGCGGTAGCCAGCCTCGCGTCCAGGTGCGGTAGGCGTCGATCGCCTCCGCAAGCTCGAGCTCGACGAAGCCGACAGTTTGGCCGAGCGGCCAGAGGCCGCCGCCGAACACCACTTGCATGCGGCGGAGGATACGGCGACAACCACGGCCCGTGCACTTGCGGACGCGGCTCGTTCCTCGTACGTGAACCGAGTCAGCTCGGCGTCGCTCGCGGCATCAGCCTGCAGGCGAGGCGGCCGAGCCTCACCTAGGCTCCTCGTCCGATGGCGGTGGAATCGCGGCTCAAGGTCTCGCGCCAGCAGGTCCTCGCGTACCGGCGACGGGTCGGCGCGCTCGACGAGCGGATGCCGATAGGCCCGCAGTCGATGCGACGAGCGGCGTGGGCCGGGCTGCAGGACAGCATGCCGAGAGCCGCGCTCCTCTCGTTGCATGCACGGGTGGACGGGGTCGAGCCTTTGGCGTGGCAGCATCCGTCGCTCGCTCAGCTCTGGGGCCCTCGGTACCACACCTATGTCGTGCCGAAGCGGGACTTCGCGCTGTTCTCGCTCGGGAGGCTTCCCGAGAACGCCAAGGGCCGGCTCCGGGCCGAGCGCATGGCCGAGCGGTTGCACTCCCACCTGGGCGGCGCGCGGATGACGGACCGGGAGCTTGGACGTGCCATCGGCGTCGGCAACTCGCTCAGGTACGCCACGACGACGGGCACGATCGCCATCCGCTGGGACGGCGCGCGGGCGCCGATCGTCTGGGCGGTCGCCAAGGCTGAGGTCGACCCCGCCGACGCGTGTCGCGAGCTCGCGCGCCGCTACATCCGCATTTTCGGGCCGGCGACGGCTCGGGGGTTCGCCCGCTGGGCCGGGATCTCCCGGCGGTCGGCGACCGACGCCTTCGCATCCCTCGAGGCATCGCTGCTGCCGGTTCGATCGCCTCTCGGCGACGAGTGGCTGCTCGCGGAGGACGAGCCGGCGATCCGCGCCGGCGAGACGGTCGCCGCCCCTGCGCGCCTGCTGCCGAGCGGCGACGCCTACTTCCTGCTCGACGGAGCTGAGCGGGAGCTTCTCGTGCCCCGGAAGGAGCAGCGGCAGCGACTCTGGACGCCCCGCGTGTGGCCGGGCGCGCTTCTCGTCGAAGGCGAGATCCGCGGCACCTGGAGACGCGCGCACCACACCGTCCGGATCGACGCCTGGGCACGTCTTTCGCGCGCAAGGCGGGCCGCGATCGAGGCGGAGGCGAGCGCGTTGCCGCTGCCGGGCCTCGAGCGACCGATCGAGGTGATCTGGAACACATGACTGCTACACCTTGTAGTTCTATGTATAGTACCTCGAGCCATGGAGAACGCGTAGGTGCACATCGACAAGGACCTGGTCGCGGCCTCGTCGACGCCGCTCGTGCTCTCGATCCTGGCCGGGGGTGAGAGCTATGGCTACGCCATCCTCAAGCGGGTGCGCGTGCTCTCCGGGGGCGAGCTCGAGTGGACCGACGGGATGCTGTACCCGCTGCTCCATCGCCTCCGCCGGCTCGGGTACGTGACGACCGAGTGGCGAACGCCACCGGAGGGGCGCCGCCGCCGGTACTACATGCTCACCGATGACGGCCGAGCGGCACTCGCCGACCAGCGACGGCAGTGGGAGACGGTCACGCGCGCGCTGAACGACGTCTGGCGGGGCCCGAATGGACTGCTGATCGCGGTGGGCGAGGCGTGAGCGTGGAGAGCGTGGAGTCCCAGATCGCGGAGTGGCGGGCGTACCTCGCAAACGCCGCGGGCGTCAACGGCCACGACATCGACGAGCTGGAGGATCATCTTCGCCACCAGATCGCCGACCTGAACGCCGTCGGCCTCGCACCCGACGAGGCGTTCCTCGTCGCGGTGAAGCGGATGGGCGATCTCGACTCCCTCTCCCGGGAGTTCGCACGCGAGCACAGCGGCCGACTCTGGAAGCAGCTCGTCCTGAGCGGTGACGACGAGCCTGCCGGCGGGGCCAGCGGCTGGCTCGAGGCGTTCGCCTTCGCCGTGGCCGCGGCCGTCGCGATCCAGGTCGCACGCCTCGCTGCCGGCTTCCCCGACGAGACGCCGAACTGGCTGGCGCGGAACGCCACGTTGTTCGTGCTGCCGTTCCTCGCCGGGTACTTCGCCTGGCGCCGCCGGCTCGACGTGCGCGGCTGGGTGCTGACGGCGTCGCCGTTCGTGGTCGCCGCGCTCGTGGTCAACCTCTTCCCGTGGGATGCGGACTCGGACACCGAGATCCTCGTCGCGCTCCATCTGCCCGTCGTGCTCTGGTTCGCGATCGCCTACCCGTACATGGGCGGTGCGATCCGGTCGCACGAGCGGCGGATGGACTTCGTCCGCTTCACGGGCGAATGGTTCATCTACTACGTGCTGATCGCACTCGGCGGCGGCGTGCTCATGGGCTTGACCGCTGCGATCTTCGAACCCACGGGGGTCGACGTCGACCGGATCGCCGAGTGGGTGCTGCCTTCGGGCGCCGCGGGTGCCGTGATCGTGGCCGCGTGGCTCGTCGAGTGGAAGCAACGGGTCGTGGAGAACATGGCGCCCGTGCTCTCGACGCTCTTCACGCCGCTATTCGCGGTGATGCTGGCAGGCGCGGTCGTCGTCTACGCCGTGACCGGCGTCGGCGAGGCGTTCGACCGTGACCTCGTCAGCGTCTTCGACGCCCTGCTGCTGGTCGTCCTCGGGCTCGTCCTGTACGGGATCTCGGCGCGTGATCCGTCCACGTCGCCCGACTGGATGGACGGCGTCCAGCTGGTGGCCGTCGTCAGCGCCCTCGTGCTCGACGTGATGGTGCTCGGCGCGATGATCGCCCGGATCGGCGAGCTCGGGTTCAGCCCGAACCGAACGGCGGCGCTCGGCCTCAATCTCGTCCTCCTCGTCAACCTGGCGGGGGCCGCCTGGCTCTCCGCCCGATTCCTGATGCGACGCAGCAGGCTCCACCGGCTCGAACGCTGGCAGACCGCCTACCTACCGGTCTTCGCCCTGTGGGCCGCCGCGGTCGTGGTCGTCCTCCCGCCATTGTTCGGTTTCGGCTGATCGTCGCTCTGACCGCCCGATCTCGACGAGCTCCGAAACGACGGCGTCGATCGGCTGCGCCGCGTCGATCTCGTGCGTGCACGTGGCACGGAGCAACGGCTCGACCTCGGCCACGTGACGGAGGATGAGCGCGCGATCCTCCGGTGACTTGCCGTAGCCGTTGGTGGTTCGGGTCTCGATCCGGCGCAGGAGCACCTCGACCGGAGCGCTCAGGAGCACAACCGTGTCGAAGCGCGGGTAGAAGCGGCCCTGATTCGAGACGGTCCCGGAGACGTAGAGCGTTGCGCCCCCGTCGCGAGACAGAAGCTCCTCGACGAGATCCTCGCGCCAGAGGTATCCACCCTCTGCGTCCGACCAGTCGCTCCAGGGCGCGTCATCGGTGTCGACAACCTGGAAGCCGCGCTTCGCGAGCTCGGCCAGCGCGGTCGACTTTCCCGT
The DNA here is from genome assembly GCA_963808915.1 of uncultured Gaiellaceae bacterium. GTDB lineage: Bacteria > Actinomycetota > Thermoleophilia > Gaiellales > Gaiellaceae > CAVTBT01. The sequence continues at coordinate 1,104,503 of CAWEHJ010000004.1, forward strand.
GCCCGACATGCCCGTCACGAGAACCCTGCGCATGCCGAGCAGGCTATCCACGCGCTCGGGCGGGTCAGTAGCATCGTCCCGCTCTGCGTGTCGCGACCGATGAATTGCGCCGCCGACGATGGTCCTAGGCAGTGTCCACCCCGACTCAGGAGGAATGCCATGAGCACCCGCGTCAGCAAGCTCGCCAACGTCATCGTCCCGGTTGCCGACCAGGATCGGGCGCTCCAGTTCTACACCGAGGCGCTCGGCCTCGAGAAGCGCGCCGACCTGCCGTTCGGCGACGGCAACCGCTGGATCGAGGTCGCGCCGCCCGGCGCCGACACGCCGATCGCGATCTGCCCTCCCGGCCCGAACGTGACCGCAGGCGGCAAGGACACGGGCATCTCCCTCCAGACCGACGACATCGACGCCTACCACGCGCAACTCAAGGATCGCGGCGTCGACGTCGACGCCGAGGTCAGCCGCTTCGGCGACCCCGTTCCGCCGCTGTTCTGGTTCCGCGACCCCGAGGGCAACACGCTGATGGTCGTCGAGGGCCGGTGACCCAGCTGATCGCCTCCCGGATCGCTCTCGCCGCCAAGGACACAGGTGGGACGATCGGGATCGTCGAGAATCGCGTCGAGCCCGGCTGGCCCGGGCCGCCGCTCCATCACCACGCCTTCGACGAGACGTTCTGCATCCTCGAGGGCGAGTTGACCTTCCAGGTCGGGCAGGACCGGGTCGTGGGCCGGGCTGGAGACACGCTGTTCGTTGCGCGAGGCATCCACCACACGCTGGCGAACCTCGCCGGCCACTCCGCGCGCTATCTCCTCGTCTGCACGCCCGGTGGCTTCGAGCAGCGGTTCGGGCCCGAGGCCGACAGCACGCCGTCCGGGCCGAACACCGACGTGATCGTGGTCGGCCCGCGGATCCCCGACATGGACGACGCTGGGCAGGTGACGTCACACCGTGTTTCGAACGATCCGGGCGGGTAGGAACGCCGTCGTGGCCGAGGTCCTGCTCTTTCACCACGCCCAGGGACAGACACCCGGATTCCTGGCGTTCGCCGACGCGCTCCGCAGCGCCGGGCACACCGTCCACGCCCCGGATGTCTACGACGGCAAGACGTTCGCCACGCTCGACGAGGGCGTCGGGTACGCCAAGCAAACAGGCTTCGACACGATCGTCGAGCGGTGCCGGCTCGCCGCCGAAGGCCTGCCGAACGAGCTCGTTTACGCCGGCTTCTCGCTCGGTGTGATGGGAGCGCAGATGCTCGCCCAGACGCGCCCCGGCGCGAAGGGAGCCTTGCTCTTCAGCGCCGCCCTTCCGGCGTCCGAGTTCGGCGACTCGTGGCCGGCCGGAGTCCCGCTCCAGATCCACCTGATGGAGGACGACGAGTGGGCGCTCGAGGACCTTCCGGCCGCGCGCGACCTCGTCGAGGGCACCGAGGGGGCGGAGTTGTTCCTGTACCCCGGCGACGGCCACCTGTTCGCCGACAGCAGCCTGCAGGACTACGACGAGGGCGCCGCGACCCTGCTCGGGCAGCGCGTCCTCGCATTCCTGCAAGACGTCGGGTAGACAGGCCGTCGTTCGACGGCGGCGACGAACAGGCCCTCAGGGACCGATCAGATCCTCGAACGCAGACTCGTTCCTGATCGGATCGAAGTCGGAGTCCTGCCTCGCCATCGCTCGGCAGCCCTCCCACAGCTCGATCGCCCGCCCGATGTGCGCGATCGCGTCCGCCGGCCGGCCCGCCAGGCTCTCGCAGCAGGCCACGTTGTAGTAGAGGTACGCCTGGTCGGGATGTGCCTCGATCAGCTCGCGACCGCCGTCTGCCGCCTCCGCGTACCTGCCCGCCTCGTAGAGCGGTCGCACCGGGTCCCACAGCTCGGGGGCATGCCGCTGGATCGAGTCGGGCAGCGCCACCCACTGATGGCGGCGGGAGTCGTAGCCCGACTCCGTCGGCGGTGGGAAGGACGGGTCGGCGAACGAGCCGACGGAGACGACGACCAGGTCGGGCTCCGTCGGCTCCGTGTAGAAGACCTGTGAGCCGCAGTCCGGGCAGAAGTGGAAGACGTGCTCCTTCCGGTCGGCCTCGTCCGAGACGCGGGCGTAGTCGCTGAAGCGACCCACGATCTGCACCTGATCCGCCTTGAAGCCGGCCTGCATCCCGAAGGCGCTCCCGGTGCGACGTTGGCAGGCGAGGCAGTGGCAGATCGAGACGGCGAACGGATCGCCCGTGACTTCCAGGCGCAGCTGCCCGCAGTGACAGGCGGCATCCCGAGTGGCGGCCATCGGCGCAAACCTAGCCCAGGTCAGCCGGGACACGACTCCCAGTACGGTCTCCCTCATGGCCGACGCGGCGCTCGCTCCAGGGCTGACGGTCGTCCCCGCCAACGAGGCGAGTTGGGACGATCTCCAGGCCGTGTTCGGCACGCGTGGCGATCCGTCGAGGTGCTACTGCCAGCGGTACAAGATGCAGCCGGGGGAATCCTGGGCCTCCGTCGGCGCCGAGGAGCTGGCCTTCCGATTCCGCGCGCAGACCGACTGCGGCCATCCGGGGTCGGGCCCGACGAGCGGCCTCGTCGCATACCTCGACGGCGAGCCCGTCGGCTGGTGCGCGGTCGAGCCGCGCACCGCCTACCCGCGGCTGCTGCTCAAGACACGCGTGCCCTGGGAGGGCCGGGCGGAGGACAAGGCCGACGACAGTGTCTGGGCCGTGACCTGCTTCGTCACGCGCACGGGCTACCGTCGGCGCGGGGTCAGCAGGGCGCTCGCGCGCGCTGCCGTCGACTTCGCGCGTGAGCGCGGCGCCCGCGCCCTCGAGGGGTATCCGATGATCACGCAGCCGGGCCAGGAGGTGATGACGGTCGAGCTCCAGGTCGGCAGCCGCAGCATCTTCGCCGCCGCAGGGTTCGTCGAGGTCAGCCGGCCGACGCTCCGCCGTGTCGTGATGCGCATCGACTTTCGCTCGTGAACGATCGCCAAGTCGCACGGAGGATCCCGCCGCGTGCGTCGATCTAGTCTTGGACGCGACAGGCTGATGGATCGGAGGGCGGCAACGACGACGACGACAAGGAGGACTCATGACTGAGTACGCGGTCGCGCATCTCGACGAGATCGAGGAGCTCGACGACGGGCGCGAGCCGTTTCGTCCGGTTCGGCATCACTTCGGCATCACGAGCTTCGGAGTCACGGCCTGGACCGGCAGTGAGGCCGGCGACAGGATCATCAACGAGCATGACGAGTCGGCCCCGGAGGAGACCGGAGACGGCTCGGGCGAGGAGCTCTACCTCGTCCTGGCCGGACGCGCCGTGTTCGAGCTCGACGGCAACCGGGTCGATGCGCCTGCCGGCACCTTCGTCTTCGCCCCTCCCGCCGTGAAGCGGACGGCGTTCGCCGAGGAGCCCGGCACGACGATCGTGGCCGTCGGCGGCATCCCGGGGAAGGCCTACGAGGCGAGGGGCTGGGAGCTCTGGGCGCCGCTCTGGCCCCTCTACGAGAAGGGCGAACACGCCGAAGTCGCCGATCGACTCCGGGTCATCGTCGACGCGAGTCCTCAGTACGCCCTGCTGTTCTACAACCTCGCCTGCTGCGAGAGCTTGACCGGCCGCACGAGCGACGCGGTCGGCCACCTCCGGCGCGCGATCGAGCTGTCGGACGAGTTTCGCGCGAACGCGCGGGACGACTCGGACTTCGATCCGATCCGCGACGACCCCGCCTTCGTGGAGCTGGTCGCCGGCTGATCGCGTCCGTGCACCGACTCACGAAGGCGCAGGCCCGGCGGATCGCGGTGCGCGCGCAGTTGCTTGACGCTCCGCGGCCGACCGAGCTGCTGACGGTCGTGGAGCGGCTGACCCTGCTGCAGATCGACCCGACGGCGGCAATCGCGCCCAGCGCGGACCTCGTCGCCTGGAGCCGCCTCGGCTCGGCGTATCGGCCCGAGCACCTCCAGCAGGCTGTGGAGCAGGACCGGACACTGTTCGAGCACAACGCACTAGTGCGGCCGATGAGCGATCTCGGCCTGTACCTCGCCGGCGCGACTGAGCTGCCCCCGTACGAGCGGACGCGTGACTGGCTCCGCGACAACGATCGCTTCCGACGCGACATCCTCGACCTGCTCGGCAGCTCCGGGCCGCTGAGCTCGCGCGACATCCCGGACACGTGCGTCGTGCCGTGGGCGTCGACCGGGTGGACGAACAACCGCAACGTGACCCAGATGCTGGAGCTCCTGATGATGCGCGGGGAAGTGGCGATCGCCGGGCGCGTCGGGCGGCAGCGGCTCTGGGACCTGCCCGAGCGCGTGTACCCGGCCGACGTCGTGATCCCCTCGGTCGACGAGGCCCGCCGGGTGAAGAACGAGCGGCGGCTCTCGTCACTCGGGATTGCCCGCAAGAAGGCCACCGCGATGCCGGTCGAGCCGATCGACGTCGGCGAGGCCGGAGAGGCGGCCGTGGTCGAAGGCACCAAGGGTGAATGGCGCGTCGATCCCGCCGCGCTCGCGCACGACGACGACTTCGAAGGACGCACGGCGCTGCTCTCTCCGTTCGACCGGCTCGTCCACGACCGGGCCCGCGCCCAGGAGCTGTTCGACTTCGAGTACACGCTCGAGATGTACAAGCCCGCCGCCAACCGCCGCTGGGGCTACTTCGCCCTGCCGATCCTCCACCACGACCGGCTGATCGGGAAGCTCGACGCGATCGCCGACCGCAAGGCCTCGGTGCTGCGGGTACACGCGATCCACGAGGACGCCAGGTTCACCCGGGCCATCCACCAGGGCGTGCAGTCCGAGCTCGAGGACCTGGCCGCGTGGCTCGAGCTCGGTGCGCTCGAAGGGGCCGCTTGACGCACCATCGGGCAAGTGAAAGCGTCTCGCCGATGGCGGGGGGCTCACGGCCGTACGTGCTCGGCCCGGGCGAAGGACGGTTCATCGACCTGGGCGATTTCGGCATGACCGTGAAGGCGAGCATGGCCGAGACGGCCGGCGTCGTGTCCGTGCTCGAAGCCGAGGAGCCACCCGGATTCGGGCCGCCGGTCCACGTCCACCACGATTGTGCCGAGGCCTTCTACGTGCTCGAAGGTGAATACATCATGCAGCTCGAGGAAAGGGAGTTCGTCTGCCCCGCCGGATCGTTCATCTTCGTCCCGCAGGGTGCGCGGCACGGGTTTCGCGTCGGAAATGTGCCGAGCCGCAAGCTGAACTTCTACTTTCCCGCCTCGATGGTCCGATACTTCGACGATCTCGCGGCCGCGCTCGGGCGGGACGACGTCACGGACGACGATCTGGCCGAGATCGCAGCCGCGCACGCGATGGAGGTCGTCGGGCCGCCGTCGGAGCGGTACGTCTGACAGGTCGCCCCGATTGCGACGCTCGCCGCTCTTCCTCCGTGGTCGGCAGCTCCGGGTTCGGACGCGGCCGACCCACCTCGCGTGACTAGCCTCTGAGCTCAGTCCGCAAGCGAACGAAGGAGGCACGCGTGGTCGGAGAAGCACGGCTGGCGCAGACGGACGCCGGCCTCGTCCCCGAGACCGACGGCTGGTTCGTCGTCAATGCACGTGACGCGCGCTGGTGGCAACACGAGGACTTCGGCTCCGCAGTCACGTTCGAGAGCGAGGGCGTCCGCTTTCCCGAGTTCGGGATCAACATCCAGGTGCTGGAGCCGGGGCAGCCGAACTGCATGTACCACGGCGAGAACGCGCAGGAGGATTTCCTCGTCCTCTACGGCGAGTGCCTCCTGCTCGTCGAGGGCGAGGAGCGGCCGTTGAAGCAGTGGGACTTCGTTCACTGCCCGCCGTGGACGGAGCACGTCTTCGTCGGTGCCGGCGACGGCCCGTGTGCAGTGCTGATGGTCGGCATGAGGCCGAAGTCGGAGGAGCTGCTCTATCCGGTCGTCGAAGTGGCACGCAAGCACAACGCCGGTGTCGCGGAGGAGACGCGCTCGGGGAGAGAGGCCTACGCGCCGTTCGGGAGGTCGGTCGCGCGGCCGTACGCGGAGGGCGCCCTGCCGTAGGTCGCAGGCACGATCGTCAGAACGCGTCGCCCGACAGACCCTGCACCAGCACTACGAGCCAGATCGGGAAGGCGGTGCTCCCGGCGAGCGCGAGCCAGCCGACCGCGCTCCGCCGATCGGCGACGAGTGAGGCGACAGCCAGGATCAGCGCGGCCACCGCGAATCCGAACGCCACCAGGTCGAGTGCCCAGACCAGCGCCGCCGGTCGCAAGGTGTAGAGAAGGAGGACGGCGAGCCAGGCCAGCGCAGAGCACGCGAGCGAGCCGACCGCGTCCCGACCGAACCGGTTCATCCCGCGCGGTGGGTCCACCATCGGGCTTCGTACCACGTCGGCTCCCGCGAGAAATGGTGGTCGAGACCCGCTGCGGGATCGAGCCGGCGCTGGCAGCATGCGGTCGATGTCGGTCGCGCACTGGGACGAGGTGGAGTGGACCCGCCGGGCGAAGGGCGCGATGGATGCGACCTGGCAGCGGCTGGGCGACGCCGCCGGCGCCCGCGGTGTCGGCGTGAGCCGCGTCCGCGTCGCGCCGGGGAAGCTGCCGACGCCGCCGCACTCCCACGGTGCGTCCGAGGAGCTGTACTTCGTGCTCGCGGGCTCGGGGCTGGCGTGGCAGGACGACGCCGTGCACGAGGTGCGCCCGCGGGATTGCGTGATCCACAGGGCCGACGAGCACGAGCACACCTTCGTCGCCGGCCCGGAGGGCCTCGAGTACCTCGTCTTCGGCACGCGCCATGCGACGGAGATCGGCTGGCTGCCACGCTCGCGCGCGATCCGGATCGGCTGGCCGTGGGTCGAAGGGCGCGACGACGACCCCTGGGACACGGAGGCGGAGGCGGCCACGCTCGCGCACGTCGATCCGACGCCGAGGCCGCGAGAACATCCTCAACGTCGACGAGGTCGAGCTCGAGGAGAACGGCGCGATGACGACGGCTCCGCTCGCCACCCACGAGCGCTCGGCGCAGGCGGGGTTGCACTGGGAGACGCTCGCAGCGGGCCGGCGCGGCTCGCCCCCGCATTGCCATTCCGAGGAGGAAGAGGTCTTCGTGATCCTGGAGGGGGACGGGACGCTCGAGCTCCGGCCGTCTCCCGTCCGCGAGGCGCGCGGCGTGAGGAGCGAGGAGATCGAGCTGCGGCCGGGCCACCTGATCGCCCGTCCCCCGGGAACGCGGCGTCGCCCATTCGTTCCTGGCCGGCGCCGACGGGTTGACGATGCTGATCTACGGCACGCGGCGGCCGAACGACATGGCCTGGTTCCCGCGGTCGAGCAAGATCTACTGGCGCGGTCTCGGCGTGATCGGGCGCATCGAGTCGCTCGAGTACGGCGACGGCGAGCCGAGCGACTAGACGGAGGTCACACGGTGCCGCGAGCCGTCCAGGCTCGCGCCGTCAGCACGAACGGCGGCTCGGGAAGCGCGGCTCGACAGCGCTCGCGAAGCTCCGCCTGTCGCTCCGCGTCGAGGCCGGCGACGTAGGCGCCGGCCGGGCCGACGCCGAGCGTGAACGGCTCCCACCACTCCTCGAAGCTCGGGTGCTCGACGCCCACCGACAGCGCCGTCTCCTCCACCTCGCGGAGCCCGGCGGACTCGAACAGCCGCGTCAGGTCTCCCGCGCGGGCGCCTGCGAGCAGCGACTCGTCCCGTACATCGGGCTCGAGCTCGCGAGCCGCGTCCCAGAGCGGGCTGAGCGGCCCCTGCCCGCCTGCGTGATCCCAGACGCACGCTGCGACGACACCGTCCGGTCGCGTCACCCGTCTCATCTCCGCCAGGCCCGCGACCGGGTCGGACATGAAGTGGACGACGAGCTGCGCGAGGGCCGCGTCGAACGTCTCCTTCCGGGAACGGGAGCTTCTCCGCCGAGGCCTGGCGCACGTCGGCTCCCGGGTTGCGCTCGCGTGCCGCGGCCACGAAGGACTCGGAGGGGTCGACCGCGGCGACCGCGCCGGGCCCGAGCCGGGCGACGAGCTCGGACGTCAGCGCGCCCGGCCCGCAGCCGACGTCGAGCACCCGCTGGCCGGCCGAGACGCCCGCGAGATCGGCCAGCTGCGGCGAGAGCAGCCGCGAGTATCGGCCCATGAACCGGTCGTAGGCATCGGCTCCGACGGCGAAGCTCATCGCGTCAGCGCCCGAACCACCGCGCACTCCGGCTCGACCCGAACTCGACCTTGTCCGCGACGAGCGCCGCCGAGGGCTCGTTGAAGACTCCGGTCGGCTTCGGGCCGGAGAAGAAGTCGATGTCGACTCGGCCGACCCGGCCGGCGCCGAACTCGATGTAGCACGAGCCGCGCCCGTCGTACCCGGCCGGGGGCTCACCGCCGCGGAGGGTCGCGACGATCGAGGCGGCTACCACTCGTGCCGCCCGCTCGGCGAACACGCCCGCCTTCGGCACGCCGACCGTGGCGACGTCGCCGACCGCGTAGACGCCGGGGTAGCGCGTCGCGAGCGTGCGCGAGTCGACGGGCACGTAGCCGTCCTCCGCCATGCCGCTCGCGATCACGACGTCGGGCGCCCGGTGCTTCGGCACGCCGAGGAAGAGGTCGTACGGCAACTCGCTGCCGTCGTCGAGCACGGCGACGTTCCTTTCGCCGTCGAGCGAGGCGACCCGGCGACCGGGCACGAACCTGATCCCGCGCTCGGCGAAGGCGGCCAGCAGCGCCTCGGACGTGTCGGGGGAGGGCGGCACTGGCGTCCCGAACGGCAGCACGAGGGTGATCTCGCAAGCGTCCCGGATCCCTCGCTCCGTCAGGTGGTCGTGCAGGAGCAGCGCGGCTTCGCTCGGTGCCGGTGGGCACTTGAACGGGGCGCCGCAGACCCCGACGACTGCCTGACCGCCCGAGAACGCCGGCAGCAGCTCCGCCAGCCGCTCGGCGCCCGCGACGGAGTAGAACTCGTTCCCCGCCTCGGCGAGCCCGGGCGTGGCGTCGAGGTCGTAGTCGGCGCCGAGCGCCACGACGAGGACGTCGGCCTCGTGGACGCTGCCGTCGGTGGTCACGCGCCGGGCCTCGGGGTCGATCGCGGTGACCTTCTCCGGGAGGAAGCGGACACCCGGCTTCGCGAGCTCGCTGTACGGGAGCCGCACGGCGTCCGTCGTCGTCCGCCCGAACAGGACGTCGAGCTTCGAGTAGCCGAAGACGAATCCGTCGGCAGCGTCGATCAGGGTGACGTCGAGCTCGGCGCCGGCCTCCTCGGACAACGTGGTCGCGAGCTCGAGCCCGCCGAAGCCCGCTCCCAGGATCACGATCCGGCGCACCCTGCCGATCCTAGTGCCGATTCGCCAGACTTCGGCTCGTGGCCACACCGCAGATCGAGATCCGGCGGTTGCAGGGCGCCGACCTCCGGGCCAACCTCGACTCGCTCGCCGCGGTGCTGGCCGACTGCGTCGCCGGCGGCGCCTCGGTCGGGTACATGGAGCCCTTCCAGCCCGAGGACGCCCGCCGGGCCATCGAGGGGTTCGCGGCCGAGGCCGAGGCGGGTCGCCGACTCGTGCTCGCGGCCTTCGCGGACGGTGAGCTCGTCGGCACGGTCCAGGTCGTGCTGACGCTGATGCCGAACCAGCCGCATCGCGGCGAGATCGCGAAGCTGCTCGTGCATCGATCGGCGCGCAGGCGCGGAGTCGCCGAGCAGCTGATGGCGCGGGCGGAGGCCGAGGCTCGCGCCGAAGGGAAGTCCCTGCTCGTGCTGGACGCCGTGACCGGTGACGACGCATCGCGCCTCTACACGCGCCTCGGCTGGACGACGGTCGGCGTCGTCCCCGGCTTCGCCCTCTACCCGGACGGCCGCCCCTGCGACACGACGTATTTCTGGAAGGCGATTTAGCTGCCGGCCCGGGCGGCGAGGTAGCGATCCTCGGCCGCGTAGTCGAGGAATCGCGCGAAGAACTCGTCGTCGTCCGCGGGGACGCTCCCGGCGCTCTCGCCGCCGCGAGCCGCCGCGACGAGCCACTCGAGCTCCTCCACCACCGTCGCCGCGTAGTCGCCGGCGGGTGCGTAGCCGAGCTCGAGGGCGGCGGTCGTGTCGAGCACGATCGGATGCGGCGCATCCCAGGGCGTCCGGCCCGCCGCGTCGTCGTCGACCAGCACCTCCTGCCACTCGTGGCCGAGGTGGCTGGCGACGGCACGTGAGATCTCGAGGACGCTCGGCGCGTGCGGGTCGGCGCTGTTCAGGATCCGCCGACCGGGCTTGGCGGCGACGGTCTCCACCAGCGCAGCGACGTTCGCGGCCGCGGTTGTGTGCTCGACGCCCTCGCCCCGGTTCGCGAGCACCACGGCGCGGCGCCGGTCGAGGACGCGCTTCACGAAGACCCATTCGCGCGGATTCGCCGACCACGCGCCGTGCACCTTCGACGGTCTGAGCACGGTGACCGGCGCACCGTCGTCGAGGAGCACCCGCTCCGCCGCGACCTTGTTCTCGCCGTAGCCCTCGGCGGTCAGGTAGTCGCGGCTGCCGGGAGGGAGCGTGCGCTGCGTCTCGTGGATCGGGCCGAGGTAGCGGGGCGGTCGCTCCGAGTTCGAGTGGTTGCCCTCGTCGTCGACGTAGACGGCCTTCGTCGAGATCATCACCGTCGAATCCGCTGCGCGCGCGAGCGGCAGGAGAAGCTCGGCGTCGGCGGCCGTGTAGCAGGCGCAGTCGAGCAGCAGCTCGGCCCCGCTTCCGAACGCGGCCGCGAGGGCACTCGGGTCGCGTCGGTCCGAGGCGAGGAAGCGCGCCCCCGCGGCGGCGATCTCGGCCGGAAGCCGGTCCGGATTTCTGCCGGTGAGGTCGACGTCCCAGCCCGAGCCGAGCAGGCGTCGTGCGGTCGCGAGGCCGATCTGGCCGGTACCGCCGACCACGAGCGCGCGAGGCATCGCGAGAACCTAGCTAGGCGAGATCGCGGGTGTAGTTCTCGAGCGACCGGCGGTAGCGGTCGATCTCGGGTGCCTCGATCCGCGTGCGCGCGAGGTCGAGGACGTCGACGAGCGCCTCCCGGTCCCGGCCGGCCGTGGCGAGCGCGAACGCGCGGAAGAGGCGAAGCGCCGCATGGTCCGGGAAGCGGGCGACGGCGTCGTCGAAGACGGCAATCGCCTCGTCGTTTCGGCCCAGGTTCCGGAGGGTGCTGCCCAGCTGGAGAAGCGCGCCGGGAACCAGCTCCTCGCGGAGCCCGAGCGCGAGCGCCCGTTCGTAGTGCGGGACCGCCTCGTCCGCCCGGCCGGCGCTGTCGTGCTCGCCGCCGAGCTCGTACTCCCGCTCCGCCTCGTCCATCCGCCGCAGGCTAGCGGCGCCCGCGGCTCAGTCCGCGACGTCGGCGGTCTTCAGCTCCGCCTCGAGCTTGTAGCCGACGCCGTACCGAGTCTGGAGGAACGTGTGCTGTGAGGAGCGGTTGTCGATCTTCTCGCGCAGCTTGCGGACGAAGACGTCGACCGTCCGGTCCCGGTGCGAGGCCCGGCGGCCCCAGACCCGTTGCAGCAGCTCGTCGCGCGTGAGCACCCGGCCCGTCTCGAGCGCCAGTGCGTAGAGGAGCCGGAACTCGGTCGGGGTCAGCCCGGCGCTCGCGCCGTCGACATAGGCCTGGACGTTGCGCGGGTCGAGCCGGAGCTCCTCGATCTCGATCTCGTCGCCCCGGCGAGGGTCCTGTGCGCGCGTGCCGCGGCGGGCGGCCGCGCCGACCCGGGCGGCGAGCTCCTTCATCGAGAACGGCTTGACGAGGTAGTCGTCGGCCCCCAGCTCCAGGGCGTGGACGCGGTCGTGCTCGGTGCCGCGGGCGGAGACGACGATGATCGGCGTGCCGATTCCCTCGCCCCGGGCCTGCTCGATCACGCGCCAGCCGTCGAGGCCCGGAAGCATCAGATCGAGGACGCAGACGTCCGGCTGCTCGTACCGCAGCCGCGCGAGCCCGGTCTCGCCGTTCGCGACGCCGACGGCGTCGAAGCCGGCCGCGGTCAGGTGCCGCGCCATGCCGTTGGCGATCACGTCGTCGTCCTCGATGATCAGGACCTTCGCCACCAGCGTGAATACTGGCAGCGTGGCGCGTCGAGCAGTGGTGACGGTGTGGTGAAAGGGCTGTGAACGAGCCGGAGGCCCGGCGCGGTCGGATCCTGATCGAGGAGAGCCGCGAGGCGGTGGTCGTGCTCGACGAGCAGGGCCGCGTGCTCGCCGCGAGCCGGCGCGCGAGGCAGTCGATCGAGGGCGTCCGCGAGGGTGATCCACTCCCGAGCCGGCTGCTCGCGGGCGATTCCGGCCACGTGCCGCTCGTCGTTCCGTACTCGGTCGACGGCCGTACCGAGCGGCTCGTCTACCTGAGCGAGGCCGGCGACCTCGCCGCCTACGAGGAGCTTCGGTCCGGCTTCACGGCAGCCGTCTCGCACGAGCTGCGGACGCCGCTCGCGCGCCTGCTCAGCCTGCTCGAGACGGCGCTGCTCCCCGGCGAGGAGCTCGAGCCGCTGATCGAGCAGTCGCGGCGCGAGGTGGAGCAGATCGGCGAGCTGATCGACGAGGTGCTCTTCCTCAGCGAGCTCGAGTCCGGCGCGCGCGTGGTCTCGCTCGGCGCGACGACCGTGCTGCCCGTGTTCGAGCAGGTCGTGGCGGAGCTCGAGGAGCGAGCCGCGCGGGCAGGGGTCGCACTCCGGGTCGAGGGCGACCCCGAGGCGGCGGTCGAGGTGCGGCCGCGGATGCTGCAGGTCGTCGCCTCGAACCTGGCCGAGAACGCCGTTCGCTACGCGGGCCAGGGCGCCACGCTGACGCTCTCGGTCGAGCGCTCGGACGACGCCGTCCTCCTCCGGGCCGCCGACGACGGCGCCGGGGTAGAGGAGATCGAGCTGTCACGCCTGTTCGAGCGCTTCTACCGTGCCGACCGCGCGCGGGCCTCGCGGGGAACGGGCCTCGGGCTCGCGATCGTGAAGCACGTCGTCACGGCCGCCGGCGGCACGGTCGAGGCGCGCGGGGGCAAGGGCCGCGGGCTCGAGATCCGTTGCACGTTCCCGGCGCGCTGACAGCGTTCACCGGTTCGTCACCGGACGTTCACAAGACGGCGCCCCACTCGACGCACCACCGTCGCGACACTGGCCGCGTGCCCATGACGGCGGAGCGTACGACGACACCCGAGCTCGACCCGACGCGGCTCGCCGCCCTCGCCGAGCCACGTGGAGCCGACGACGGCCGCGGCCGCGAGCCGGTGTTCGAGATCGCCGGCCTGACCGTTCGCTACGGCCCGAACGCGGCGCTCGTGGACGTGACGATGGACGTGCGCAAGAACTTCGTCACTGCCTTCATCGGCCCGTCGGGCTGCGGCAAGAGCACGTTCATCCGCTGCCTCAACCGGATGAACGACCTGATCCCGGGCGCCGCCGTCGAGGGGCAGGTGCTCTACCACGGGCGCGACCTCTACGGCGACGGGGTCGACGCGGTCGAGGTCCGTCGTCGGATCGGGATGGTCTTCCAGAAGCCGAATCCCTTTCCGAAGTCGATCTACGACAACGTCGCCTTCGGCCCGAAGGTGCTCGGGATGAAGCAGAAGCTCGCGGAGCGCGTCGAGCGAGCCTTGCACCAGGCCGCGCTCTGGGACGAGGTCAAGGACCGTCTGAAGGAGAACGCGCTCGGCCTGTCCGGCGGCCAGCAGCAGCGCCTCTGCATCGCGCGGGCGCTCGCGGTCGAGCCGGACGTGATCCTGATGGACGAGCCGGCCTCGGCGCTCGATCCGATCTCGACCTCGCGGATCGAGGACCTGATCCACGAGCTGAAGCGCGAGTACACGATCGCGATCGTCACCCACAACATGCAGCAGGCGGCACGGGTCGCGGACATGACGGCGTTCTTCAGCGTCGCGCTGCGCGAGGACGGCAGCGGCCGCCACGGCGTGCTGGTCGAGTACGACCGGACGACCAAGATCTTCACCAACCCCACCGACCAGCGGACGGAGGACTATGTCACCGGACGCTTCGGCTAGAGCCCAGTCCCTCCGGATCTCCTTCCAGGAGGAGCTCGAGCAGCTCCAGAGCTGGCTGCAGTCCGAGGGCGAGCTCGTGCTCCGGTCGCTCCGAGCGGCCGTCGAGGCCACGTGCGCACAGGACGCGGAGCTCGCCGACGAGGTGATCGCGTTCGACGACGAGATCGACGACCTCTACCTCGCGATCCACCAGGGGATCGAGCTGCTGCTCGCGCGGCAGACGCCTGTCGCCTCCGACCTGCGCCTGGTGCTCGCCCTCCTTCACGACAATCTCCACGTCGAGCGCATGGGCGACCTCTGCGTCACGATCGCCAAGCTGACCAAGCTGACGCGCGACCTGCCGCCTGACGCGCAGCTCCTCGAGGGGTTCCGCGAGATGGGCGACCGGGCCGAGCAGATGATCCGCGTCGCGCTCGCTTCGCTTCGCGACCGCGATCTCGTGGCTGCGGAGTCGCTCCTCGAGCTGGATGAGCTGATCGACCGCGCGAACCGGCGCGTCGTGACCCACCTGCTCGAGCGCGGCGAGACCGAGGAGCAGCGTGAGTGGGGGCTTCGCATGCTTCTCGTCTCCCGCTGCCTCGAGCGGATCGGCGACCACGCCGTCGACGTCGGCGAGCAGACGGCCTTCCTCGTCACCGGCGAGTTCCGCGAGTTCACCGACGCGTCGCGGTGACGTCACCACTTCGTCACCCGACCTTCACCGACGTTCAGCCCATGCGGGCTCCGATCGCCGCGACCGTGGCGGTCGACACCGAACGCAAAGGGAGAGATACGAGATGAAGAAGGCACTAGCACTCGGACTGGTACTCGTGAGCGTCGTGGGGATCGCGCTCGCTGCCGGCCGTGCCGACGCGGCGCCGGCGCGGGCTTCCGGCTCGCTCGTCGGCACGGGGGCGACGTTCCCGTTCCCGCTGATCTCGAAGTGGATCCCGGAGGTCGGCAAGGCCTACGGCATCGACATCACTTACTCGCCGACGGGCTCGGGCGCGGGCATCGCGGCGATCACGTCGCGCACGGTCGACTTCGGCGCCTCGGACGCGCCGATGTCGCCCGACCAGCTCACCGCCTGCAAGGGCTGCCTCGTGATCCCGTGGGCGCTGTCCGCGACCTCGGTCCCGTACAACCTCCCGGGCCTGAACGGCCGGCTGAAGCTGAACGGGCCGGTGCTAGCCGACATCTACCTCGGCAAGATCACGAACTGGAACGACAGCCGGATCCGCGCGCTCAACGCGGGCCGCAACCTGCCCGACCTGAGGATCACGCCCGTCTACCGCTCCGACGGCTCGGGCACGACCTACAACTTCACCGACTACCTGTCCGCGGTGAGCAAGGACTTCCGGACGAAGGTCGGCAACTCGACGAGCGTCAACTTCCCCACGGGCGTCGGCGCGCGCGGCAGCTCCGGCGTCGCAGGCGTCGTCCAGAAGACCGAAGGCGCGCTCACGTACGTCGACGTCGCCTACTCGCTCAAGAACAAGCTCCAGTTCGCCCTGATGCGGAACAACGCGGGCAAGTTCGCGACGCCCGGCCTCCGCGGCATCCAGGCGGCGCTCTCGAAGCTGCCGGCCAAGATCACGAGCCCGGCCCAGCTGCGCATCGTCAACCCGCCGAAGACCGCCGGCCCGCTTGCCTACCCGATCGTCACGTTCACCTATGTGATCGTCCCGACGAGGTCGTCCAAGGCCGTCGACCTGCGCAAGTTCGTCTACTGGGCCGTGACCGGCGGCCAGAAGTTCGGCCCGCCGCTCCTCTTCCAGCCGCTGCCGAAGACGGTCCAGGCCTTCGCCTACCGCGAGATCAAGAAGATCCAAGCGACCTAGGGAAGCGAGCCGGTTGACGTCGATCAGCGACACCCCCGCGGCCCCGAGCCCCCAGCTCGGGCGCCGCGGGATCCGGCTCGGCGATTTTCTCTTCCGGGGCGTCTCGCTCGCGGCGGCCGCTGCCGCCACATTCCTCCTGGGGCTGATCGCCTACAAGGTCTTCGACCTCGCCTGGCCGGCGATCCAAGAGTTCGGGCTGGAGTTCCTCTGGACGCAGACGTGGGACCCGGCCCGCGACGTCTACGGCGCGCTCGTCTTCATCTACGGGACGCTGGTCACCGCCCTGATCGCGCTCTTGCTCGCGACGCCGCTCTCGATCGCGATCGCCCTGTTCCTGACCGAGCTGGCCCCGAGGCGCGTGGCCGGGCCGATCGCGACGATGGTCGAGCTGCTCGCGGCGATCCCGTCCGTGGTGCTCGGCCTCTGGGGGATCCTCGTCTTCGGGCCTTGGGTTGCCCAGCACCTCGAGCCCTTCCTCCAGGACACGCTGCACCTCGGCTTCCTGCCGATCTTCTCCGGTGACTTCAACCAGGCCGGGATCCTGCCAGCCTCGCTCGTGCTGACGATCATGATCGTCCCGATCACCTCGGCGATCTGCCGGGAGCTCTTCTCGCGCACGCCGACCGATCTGATGGACGGCGCGATGGCACTCGGTTCGACGCGCTGGGAGGCGATCCGGGGCGTCATGTTCGCCTACGCCGCTCCGGGGATCGTCGCGGCCGTGCTGCTCGGCCTCGGCCGCGCCTTCGGCGAGGCGATCGCCGTGACGCAGACGATCGGCGGCGGGAACTCGATCCACCGCTCGCTCTTTGCCACGGGCGACACGCTCGCGAGCCGGATCGCCTCTCAGTACCAGGGTGCGACCTCGCAGCTGCAGGCGGGCGCGATCCTCTACCTGGCGGCGATCCTGATGGTGATCTCGCTGGTGACGAACCTCGCTGCGCAGCTCGTGGTGAACAAGTTCGAACGGTCGCGGCGGGCGCTGTGAGCTCGTTCGACGTCACCGTGCGCTCGAACGGCCTCGGCCGCAGGCGGGCGGTCGAGAAGGTGGTCGCGGCGGTCGCGGTCCTCTCGGCGATGCTCGCGGTTGCCGCGCTCGCGCTCGTGCTCGGTTCCGTGCTCGTGAGGGGCGGAAGCCAGATCGACCTCAGCTTCTTCACCCAGCCGCGGCCGCTGTTCGGCGAAGAGGGCGGGATCGCGGATGCGCTCGTCGGTACTGCGCTGATGCTGCTGATGTGCTCGATCGTCGCGATCCCGTTCGCCGTCCTGGTCGCGATCTACATGTCCGAGTACGCGGGGCCGCGCGCCGCCGCGTTTCTCCGGATCGTGCTCGACGTGCTGAACGGCATCCCCGCGATCGTCGTCGGCATCTTCGTCTTCGGGCTGCTCGTCGTCGGCCACGGGCAGAGCGCCATCTACGGCTCGTTCGCCCTCGCGATCCTGATGGTGCCCATGGTCGCCCGCGCGACACAGGAGGTCCTCGGGGTGATCCCGCGCAGCCTGCGCGAGGCGAGCCTCGCCCTCGGGGTCACGCGCTGGCGGACGACGTGGTCGATCGTGCTGCCGAGCGCGATCGGCGGCATCCTCACCGGCGTCGTGATCGCCGTCGCGCGTGTAGCCGGCGAGACTGCGCCGCTTCTCTTCACCTCGTCGATCGCCGCCAACCAGATCTCGACGGACGTCACGCATGCGCTGCCGAGCCTTCCGGTGGCGATCTTCGTGTTCGCGGAGTCGCCGGATCCGCAGGAGCAGGGATCCGCGTGGGCCGCTGCCCTCGTGCTGATCGCGTTCGTGCTCGTGCTGAACGTGCTCGCGAAGATCATCGCCGGCCGCCGGCGGAACCGGCTCGAAGGCCGCTGACGCTAGGCCATCGCGGCCGCTCCGCGCAGCCGCCGCGTCTCCCAGCGGCGGGCGAGGAAGGCGGTCGCGGCGATCATCGCGACGAGCACGAAGACGATCACGTCGCCGGCGGGCAGGCGCGTCAGCACCTCCATCAGCGCTCCCACGCCTGCCGCGCAGGGGATGGTCATGACCCAGGCGACGAGAATGTTCCCGGCGACGCCCCAGCGGACCGCCGAGAGGCCTCGAGTCGCGCCGGCTCCCATCACCGAGCCGGAGATCGACATGTGTGGTCGAGACCGGGAAGCCGAAGTGCGCGGTCGCCCAGAGCACCGAGGCGCACGAGGTCTGCGCGGCGAAGCCCTGAGGCGCGTCGATCTTCGCGATCCGCTGGCCGAGCGTCTTGATGATCCGCCAGCCGCCGGCATAGGTCCCGGCGGCCATCGCCAGGGCGGAGCTGAAGATCACCCAGGTCGGCACGAGAAGCTCTCGCTGTCCAGGTGCCCGGAGGCGACGAGTGCCAGCGTGATGATCCCCATCGTCTTCTGGGCGTCGTTCGTGCCGTGCGTGAACGCCACGAACGAGCCGGAGACGAGCTGCAGGCGCCGGAAGACCCGTCCCACCTTGCTCGGCGAGCGCTTGGCGATCACCCAGGTGATCACGACCATCAGCGCCACCGCCACGCCGAGGCCCAGGAACGGCGCCAGCAGCGACGGCACGAGCACCTTCTCCTTCAAGCCTTGCCACTGGATCACGTCGAAGCCCGAGGCTGCCACCGCGGAGCCGATGATGCCGCCGATCAGCGCGTGACTCGAGCTCGACGGCAGGCCGAGGTACCAGGTCATCAGGTTCCACGAGATCGCGCCGACGAGGCCGGCGAGGACGATGTCGAGGGTGATCACGCCCGGGTCGACGATCCCCTTCGCCACGGTGGCCGCCACCTTGAGCGAGACGAAGGCGCCGGCGAAGTTGAGGACGGCCGCGAGCGCCACCGCCGACCGAGGCGAGAGCGCGCGGGTCGAGACGCTGGTCGCGATCGCGTTCGCCGTGTCGTGGAAGCCGTTCGTGAAGTCGAAGAAGAGCGCGACCGCGACGACGGCGACGAGCTGCGTCTCCATTGGCTAGTTGTTCTTGACGACGATGTTCGCGATCACGTTGGCGGCTGTCTCGCAGGCGTCGAGGGCTTCCTCGAGCGTGTCGTAGATGTCCTTCCAGCGGATCACGATCAGCGGGTCGATGCGGTCGTCCCGGAACAGCGCCGCCACCGCGTCGCGGACGACGCGGTCGCCGTCGTCCTCCAGCCCCTTGACGCGGACGAGCGCCTCCTGCACGCCGCGCATGTTCTTCAGCCCCGCGAGCGCGACGGCGAGTTGCTCGACGGCCTGGACGAGGATGCCGCACTGCTCGACCGAGTGCCGCGTCGCCGACTCGATCCCGTAGAGGCCGAGCAGCTCGGAGGCCTCCTCGACGTAGTCGACGACGTCGTCCAGTTCGGTTGCGAGCTGGTAGATGTCCTCGCGGTCGAACGGGGTCACGTACTGGGTGTTGAGTAGCTGGATCAGCTCGCGCGTGAGGCCGTCGCCGGCCGTCTCGACGGCCTTCACCTGGTCCTGCGTCACCTGTGAGTTCGGGTGCTCGCGGAAGCGCGTCTGCGCGAGGCGGGCTGCCTCGAGCGCGTTCGCGCCGGCGCGCTCGAAGAGCACGTAGAACTCGGTGCTCTTGGGGAGGAACGAGAGCCGCATGGCCGCGGGTGTTTACCAGAAAGCGACGACTGGTCGATCCGTCACCCGTCGAGCTCGCGAGCGAGCTTCGTCACCCGGCGGGCGATCTCGTCGCGGGTCGCTCGTACGTCGTCGAGGGACTTCCCCTTCGGGTCGGGCAGGGCCCAGTCGAGGTAGCGCTTGCCCGGGATGTACGGGCAGGCGTCGCCGCAGCCCATCGTGACGACGACGTCCGCCCAGTCGGCGTCGACGTGGTCGAGGCGGTGCGGCACGTGGCCGGCAAGGTCGATGTCGAGCTCGCGCATCGCCTCGACGACTTCCGGGTGGACGTGCTCGGCGGGCGTCGTCCCTGCGGACCGTGCCTGGTGCCTGCCCGCTGCGGCGCGGACGAAGAGCGCCTCGGACATCTGCGACCGCCCGGCGTTGTGGAGGCAGACGAAGAGAACCCTGCTCACGAACCCAGCCGCTCGACGAGCAGGCGGTCGAAGTGCGCGACGAGCCGCTCCGACTCGCCCAGCAGGCGGCCCTCGCCGACGGCGCCCGAGCGGACGCCGCGCTGCACGCGCTCCACCAGCACGGTGTCCTCGCGTCCTACCTGGTCGTCGAACTCCAGCAGCTCGGCGATCCGGGCCTCGTCCGCGCCGGGCGCGAAGAAGTAGTCGAGGAAGCGCTCGCTGCGCTCTGCCCCCGCGGGCAGCACCGGGCCGATCGAGACGTTCGGCGGGCCTGGCAGCACGTTGATCGTCACGTTCGGGAAGAGGAAGTGGAACTGGCCGTGCGGGACCTCGCCCGCCGAAGCATCGGCGCGGAGCGGGCCGACCTGGCTGGAGAACAGGCCGCTTTCCTCGAGCCCGTACGCGTCTTCGGCCGTGTTCACGATGGCGGAGAAGCCGGGGTGCGCGACCGCGCAGTGGTAGCACTCGAGGTAGTTCTCGGCGCAGATCTTCCAGTTGGCGTCGAGGAACGCCGGCTCGGAGCGGTGGTGGAAGACCAGCGCGTCGACGTCGACCACGGCCGCGAGTCGCTCCGGCAGGTCGCCGAGGGTCTCGGCGAGCGGCGCGGCCTCCACGTCGGGATTGACGAAGACGAACGGGCCCCAGGTGCCGACGCCGACGGGGAGGAGCCCGAGCTCGGCCTTGTCGAAGCCGGGCTCGCGGTCGGAGCGCGGCGCGGCGCGCAGGCTCCCGTCGAGGGCGTACGTCCAGGCGTGGTACGGGCACTGCAGCGACTCGCGCCTGCCCTCGCCCTCGCAGACGAGCGAGCC
Organism: uncultured Gaiellaceae bacterium; assembly: GCA_963808915.1. Taxonomy (GTDB): domain Bacteria; phylum Actinomycetota; class Thermoleophilia; order Gaiellales; family Gaiellaceae; genus CAVTBT01. The sequence goes on from CAWEHJ010000004.1 coordinate 1,125,052, forward strand.
CCGGTGACGGCAGACGTTGACGAAGCCGCGCAACTCGCCGTCGCGGCCGCGGACGACGACGACGGGAACGTCGCCAGCCCGCGCCGTGAAGAACGAGCCCGGCTCGGCCGCCTGGTCGGCGCGGCCCGCGTACTGCCAGAGGCGGCGGAAGACTCGCTGCTGCTCGAGCCGCAGGACCGCGGGATCGGAGTACCAGTCCCACGGGAGCGTCCGGGTCGCGGCGGGAGCGGCCACGCCTCGATGCTAGTGGAGCGAGGTCGAGGCCCCGCCGGCCTGCGCGGAGGCGCGTGCGGCGTCGAGGAGGTCGAGCACGGCGACGCCGTCGGCGGCGGTCGCGAGCCGTGGCGGATTCTCTCCGCGTACGGCCGCGGCGAAGGCCTCGAGCTGGCGTGCGAGGGACGCGGGCAACGGCCGGTCGGGAGGCCGGCGGAGGCGATCCCGGGCGCGCGCTGCGAACGCGCCGGCGTCGTGGCGGGCGAGCGGTCGGCCGTGCTCGTCCTGCGCCTCGGCCGACTCGCGGTAGGGCAGCTCGTGCGCGAGCAGGAGCTCGGCCGTGCCGCGCCCCAGCTCGAGTGCGAGCCGTGCCCGCTGCGGCTCCAGCTCGAGCGCCCGGACCGACCGGGCTGCCCCGCCGACGAGCAGCGCCAGGTCGGCGAGGTGGACGCCGAGGTCGAGGAGCGCGTCGGCGTCGGGCTCGTGCGGGCGCCAGTCCCCGGTCGTGAACACGAGCCGAAGGCGGAGGGACGTAGCAACACTGTGTTGCAAGGTCCGCTCGAATGCCTGCCAACGCGCGTCGAAGCGGCGGTTCAGGCCCAGCCACGGTGGGTTCGCGAGGGCGGCGAGGGCGCGCGCCTCACCGGCGTCGCGGCCCGGCGGCTTCTCGACGAGGGACGGCACGCCGGCGGCGGAGGCGGCCTGCGCATCCGGTAGATGGCGGCCGGGCGGGCTCGCGATCACCACGGCGTCGACCCCGCTGGCTCCCAGCAGCTCCTCGATCCCGGCGAACGACGGCAGGCCGCGGCCGACGGCCTGGCAGCGCTCGCCAGCAGGATCGGCGACCGCGGCGAGGCGGAACGAGGGCGTGCGCAAGAGCGCAGGCACGTAGCCGGACTCGGCGATCCGGCCGCAGCCGACCAGCCCGAGGCGAAGCGGGTCAGCCACGCAGGCGCGAGAGCACGTCGGCTCCGGCCTCCCACACGAAGCCCGCGGCGTTGGCGGCCTGCCACACCCCGAGCAGGGCGAGCGTCGAGGCCTGCGAGCCACGCAGCGCCTTCGGCAGCGCGCGGTAGAAGCCGGCGGTCGCCCTGGCGCGTCCGGTCTCCCCGGTGTGGAAGCGATACGAGCCGCGGCCGTAGTCGAAGAACTGACGGACGAAGCCCGCCGCGTCGAGATCCTTCTCATGTCGGACGACTGCACCGATGGCGTAGGCGAACGTCGCTCCGGCGGCGCGCAGCCGCTCGACCAGGTCACGGTCCTCGCCGAACGCGAGCGACTCGTCGAAGCCGTCGACCCGTGCCAGGAGCGCTGCCGGCAGGGCGAGGTTGTTCGCGGCGAAGAGCACCGGCCGGCCGTCGCGACCGTCGTAGTAGCCGTACGCGAGGTCGAGCACGAGCTGGCTCGCCTCCGCGTACCGATTCGACGGCACGCCGTTGACGACCCGGCCGCCGGCCAGGACGTCATCCCGTCCGCCCATCGCGTCGACGAGCCCGGCCAGCCAGCCCGGTTCGGGCACGCAGTCGTCGTCCGTGAACGCGAGCAGTGGCGCGCGCGTCGCGGCGGCGGCGGAGTTCCGTGCCGCGCTGACGCCACCGTGCGGCCGGTGGAGCACCCGGACACCGTCCAGCCCGTCTGCGATCCGGTCGAGCGCCGCCGGCTCCGGGCTGCCGTCGTCGACGACCACGACCTCGAAGGTCGGGCCGACCTGGCTCACGACCGCTTCGAGGGTGCGCACGATCCTCGCCGCCGGTCTTCGGGTCGGGATGACGACCGCGACGTCCGGATTCACGCCGCAGGCTCGAGTAGTGGCTCGCCGTCGAGGTCGCCCGCCGGCACGCCGAGCGCTCCGAGCGCGGTCGCGGCAACGTCCGTCACCGAGGCGGGGCGGGTCGGCTCCCGCAGGCGGGAGCTGCCCGGGACGACCAGCGCCCAGGCATCGCCCGTGTGGCCTCCCGACCGTCCGGTACCGCTGCCGCCGCCGGGTCGGACGACGTCGCCGAATCGGGGCGAGCCGACACCGGCGAGCTCGGTCGACGGCGCCGTGCTCCAACGGACGACGAGATCGGGCAGGAGGCCGGTCGCCTCGCCCTCGACGACGTCCTCGGTCCGGACGACCGACTCGACGGCGGGCGTCCCGTCTGGATCGGCGAACGTGAGCAGCCCCGCCCCGATCTCGTCCAGCAGCGCCTCTACAGCCTCGGGCTCGACGATGCCGTCTCGCTCGCGTCCGCGCAGGTTCAGGCGCACATGACCGTGGTGGTCGCCGGCGAGTGGAAACGCCCGCGTCCGGCTCCAGTCGACACCGCGGAGGTCGAGCCGCGCGGTCAGCTCGAGCGCGACGCTGTCGGGCAATGCCTGCGCGATCCGAGCCCGCAGGCCCGTCGGCACGCGGGAGCGAAGCCGCCAGATCGAGCCGCCATCGCCGTTCACGGACTCCGCACGCGGCCCGCCGGCGAGCACGGCGTCGAGCATGCCCGGCAGCAGATCGGACCGGCTCGAGTTCTCCGCCATCCCGAGCGGCGAGACGACGATCACGTCGGCGTCGTCCGGCAGGGCGTCGAGGATCGAGCCGAGGCTCTCGTCGAGACGTTCATAGACGGACTCGAGCACGCGGTCGAGTCCCTCGCGCCGGGCGAGCTCGCGGTCGGCCGCGGGGAGCTGGGACATGTTCCAGAGCCAGTGGCCGGCGAGGTGGCCTGCGCAGTGGCCGATCCACACGCAGTCGTAGCGCTCACGCGAGAGCAGGTCGACCAAGGCGCGCGAGACGCGCCCCGGCGCCTGTCGCGTCGTCCGCGCCAGCGTCCGGAGCGAGTCGAGGCTCTGGCGGCCGAAGACCTCCTCCCCGGAGGGAGCCCGCCCGCCGCTTCGCCGAAGCTCGCGGCCCAGGCCGGGCGGCACACTCCTGGTCGGCATCGCGACCCGGTTCGCGAACTGCACGCCCTCTGCGAACGAGCCGTGGAAGGGAGCGGGCGGACGCGACTCGTAGAGGTCGAGCGCCAGGCAGCGCGCGCCGGCGCGGTCGAGCAGCTGCCAGACCGAGGCGGGTGCGGGAAACGTCTCCGCCCAGCGCACGCGCTGACTCGCTGCATCCCACTGGAAGGCGTAGTAGAGACCGTGCCGGCCGACCTCGAGCCCGGTGTACAGGCTGTGGAAGCTCGCGCCGGCGAAGTGCTCGGCCGGCGTCCGCAGCCGGTGCCAGGCGCCGCGGGTCCGCAGGTCCGCGAGTCGCGGCAGCCTGCCCTCGTCGAGCAGCCGCTCGAGCAGCGTCACCGAGACGGCGTCGAGCTGCAGGATGGCAATCACGGCTCCAGCCTAGGGTTTCGCGCCGGTTCGGTCAGACGGTTCGGTAGCGCGCCTGCGCCCAGCACCAGAGCGCGAAGGAACCGAGCCCGACGGCGACAGCCGCGAGCAGGTACCGGCCGTACGGCTGCTGCATCAGCTCGAGCAGGGCTCCGTCGAGACCGCGCGCCTCCTTCGCGTCGAACTCGAGCGCGGCCCGGCCGAGGAAGACGCCGATCAGGGCGAACACCGCGCCGCGCGCGAGCGACCCGACGCCCCCGATCGCGAGCACGGTCTTGCGCTCGGCCTCACTCATCTCGTGCGTGCGGAGATGCTTCTCGAGCTTGCCGCTGAGGCCGCGGTAGACGTTCCAGCCGGCCGCGACGAGGAAGCCGAGCGCGGCCGCGAGCACGAGCTCCCGCCCGAGCGGGAGCCCGAGCACGCCCGCGGTCCTCTCCTGCTCGTTGCCGCCGCCTGAGCTGCCGCTCGACCCGAGCATCTGCTCGACGGTCGCCACCGCCAGCAGCGCGTACCACGCTCCGATGCAGAAGTAGCCGAAGCGCTTGGCGAGCGCCTTCGCGTCGCTGCCCTTCCCGCCGCGGTCGACGAAGGCCTGCGCGAACCGCCACAACGCATACGCCGCGAAGCCGAACGCGAGCACCGCGAGCAGGTAGGCGCCGGCGGGCTGGTCGGCCACGAGCCGGAGCGCACCCTGTTTGTCGGGCGCTTCCTCTGAGCCGTGGCCGTCGATTGCGACCTGGACGGCCAGGAGCGCGACGAGCGCGTAGATCGCGCCCTGGGCGACGAGGCCCGCGCGGCCGAGCCACTCGACGCCTTCCGACCGACCGGCCCGGCGTCCCTGCTGCTTGACGGCGTCGACGGCGGACACTCAGTGGTTCCGGATCGCGTCGAGGAGCCCGCGCTTGCTCAGGTCCGACCGGCCCTCGATGCCGAGCTCGCGGGCCCGCTCCTGCAGCTCCTCGACCGTGCGCTCTTCGAGATCCTCGGAGTCACCGCCCCGCTTGCCGACCTCGGAGCGCGACGAGCCGGCCGCCTCGTTGGCGATCCGCGCTGCCTTCTCCTTGCTCGCGCCGTCGCGTCGCAGGGCCTCGTACACCTCGTTGTCCTTGACACTCGGTCCGTGCTTGGCGTCCGGCATGTCCGCCTCCTCGTTCGCTGACGGAGTCACAACGACCGACGCGCCGTCCGAGGTGCGACGTCTCTGTGCCGGCTTCGGGTCGAAAGGCGAACGGACAGTGGTCGCGTGCGCGGTCGCCGAGTAGACCACGCGGCTGTCAACCGATCAGGAGGGAACGAATGCCCACAACGCGACTCGTGTCGCTCGTCGCCGCCGCACTCGCCGCGGCCGGCGGAGCGGCGCTCGCAGGCGCCTCGCTCGACGACGGCGTGATCCACGCCTGCCGGAACGTGACGAACGGCAAGGTCCGGATCGTCGGCTCGGCCGAAGCCTGTCGCGGCCACGAGCAGGCGCTCTCGTGGAACCAGTCGGGGCCGCAGGGCCCAGCGGGGCCTGCTGGCCCCGCAGGCGCACAGGGAGCAACCGGAGCACAGGGGCCGGCAGGGCCCGCCGGCGCGCAGGGCGCCACCGGAGCGCAGGGGCCTAAGGGAGACACCGGCGCGGCAGGCCCGGCAGGCCCGGCGGGACCGGCTGGCCCGGCGGGACCTGCAGGACCGGCCGGCCCGCAGGGACCGAAGGGCGACCCGGGTACGGGCGGCGGCGGGCTCGCCTCGCTCGGCGACCTCGACGGCCTCGCCTGCACGGACGGCGGCCAGAGCGGGACGGTCGACCTGACGTTCGACGGCTCGCACCACGCCGTCCTCACCTGCGTCGTCAGCGGGGGCGGTGGGGGTGGTGGCGGCGGCACCGGCACGCTCGTCCGCGTCAACGAGGTGATGACCGGAAACACCGGTGCTGCGTCGGACGAGTTCGTCGAGATCGTCAACGCCGGCACGACTGCGGTCGCGATCGGCGGCTGGAAGATCGTCTACCGCTCGGCCGCGGGGACGAGCGACTCGACGCTCGCGACCATCGCCGACGGGACGACGCTCGCGCCGGGTGCCTTCTACCTGGCCGGAGGCTCGGCCTACAGCGGCACCCCGGTCGCCGACTCGAGCTTCACGATCGGCATGGCGGGAACGGGCGGCGGCGTCGGGATCAAGGACGGCACCGGCGCCCTGATCGACTCCGTCGGCTACGGCACGGCGACGAACGCGTTCGTCGAGGGCACCGTCGCCGCCGCTCCCGCCGCGGGCGAGAGCATCGGGCGGAGCCCGGACGGACACGACACGAACGCCAACGCGGCCGACTTCTCGATCGACTCGACGCCGACGCCGAAGGCGACGAACGGCTAGCGCGAGGGAGGGCCGCCGCCGCGGCCCGCCCGCACCCGCCGAACGAGCGCGTTCGTCGACGAGTCGTGCTCGAGGTCGGGCTCGTGGTCGGGCTCTCGAGCTCGCCGGTGACCTTCGTCGGCCAGCACCTTGCCGAGCTCGACGCCCCACTGGTCGAACGAGTCGATCCCCCAGAGCGTGCCCTGGACGAAGACCTTGTGCTCGTAGAGCGCGATCAGCGCGCCGAGGGTCGCGGGCGTGAGCCGCTCGGCGAGGATCACGTTCGAGGGGCGGTTGCCCTCGAGGACGCGGTGCGGGACCTGCTCCTCCGGGCCGCCCTCGGCGCGCACCTCGTCGGCGCGTCCGCCCGAACGCGAGCGCCTCGGCCTGCGCGAGCAGGTTCGCGAGCAGCAGGTCGTGGTGCCGCCCGAGCGGGTTCGAGGCTGTGCAGGAACCCGATGAGGTCGCACGGGACGAGCCGCGTGCCCTGGTGGAGCAGCTGGTAGAAGGCGTGCTGGCCGTTCGTGCCCGGCTCGCCCCAGACGATCGGGCCGGTGTCGTAGTCGACCCGCGTGCCGTCGAGGGTGACGCGCTTGCCGTTCGACTCCATCTCGAGCTGCTGCAGGTAGGCGGGGAAGCGCGCGAGGTACTGGTCGTACGGCAGCACGGCGAGGGTCGCGCGCGCCGAGGAAGTTCGCGTTCCAGATCGCCGATCAGCGCCAGCAGCGCGGGCAGGTTGCGCTCGAGCGGGGCCGTGCGGAAGTGCTCGTCCATCGCGTGGAAGCCCGCGAGGAACTCGCGGAAGCGCTCGGGGCCGATCGCGATCATCAGCGAGAGCCCGATCGCCGAGTCGACCGAGTAGCGGCCGCCGACCCAGTCCCAGAAGCCGAACATGTTCTCCGTGTCGATCCCGAACGCGGCGACCTCGTCGGCGTTCGTCGAGACGGCGACGAAGTGCTTCGCGACCGCGCTCTCGTCGCCGCCGAGCGCCGCCGAGCAGCCAGTCGCGCGCGGTGCGCGCGTTGGTGAGCGTCTCGATCGTGGTGAAGGTCTTCGACGAGACGACGAACAGCGTCGAGGCCGGGTCGAGGTCGCGGGTCGCCTCGACGAAGTCGGCGCCGTCGACGTTCGAGACGAAGCGGTAGGCGACGTCACGGTCGGTGTACGCGGCGAGCGCTCGCGTCGCCATCGCCGGGCCGAGGTCGGAGCCGCCGATGCCGATGTTGACGACGTCGCGGATCCGCTCGCCGGTGTGCCCGCGCCAGTCGCCGCCGCGGACGCGCTCGGCGAACGCGCGCCATGCGGTCGAGCACCTCGTGCACCTTCGGCACGACGTCCTCGCCGTCGACCACGATCGACTCGCTCCCGCGGCGCGCGCAGCGCGACGTGCAGCACGGCCCGGTCCTCGGTCGACGTTGATCCGCTCGCCGCGGAACATCGCCTCGATCCGCTCCGGCACGCCGCTCTCCTCGGCCAGCGCGACGGAGGAGGCGCGAGCGTCTCGTCGGTGACGCGTTGCTTGGAGAAGTCCAGGAAGAGCCCGGCCGCCTCGGCGGTCAGCCGCTCGCCGCGCTCGGGATCGCGCGCGAACAGCTCCCGCAGGTGCAGGCTCGCCGGTTTCCCGGGTGTGCCCCTCGAGCGCCCGCCAGGCGGCGCGCTCGCGCAGGGGTGTCATCCGACGAGACGGAAGAGCAGGAACTCCCCGCGCGGCGACTTGCGGATGCGGGTCGCCGTGACCGTGCCGCGGGCGTTGTCGAACAACCCCGTGCCGCCCGTGACCGCGAGCTCGAAGACCTGCCGGAACGAGATCGAGCCCCCGACGACGATGTTCCCCTTCGGTAGGAAGTACGTGCCGCGGCAGCTGCGCTCGCTGCCGATCGTGAACGTGCAGACGAGCGACGCATGGCCGATCGGTGTCGTCGAGACCCGACGGTTGAAGAGTGTCATGCGCACGATCTCCTGGTCGCCGGGGCTGCGACCCTTGCGGCCCTCGTCGATCACGACATAGTTCGTCTGCCGGCTGGAGATGCCGATCTGGGCCGGGCCGGTGGCCGCCGATGACGACAGGCCGAGCGAGCCGGCGGCGAGGACGAGCGAGGCAACTAGGGCGATGCCGGTGACGCCGATGCGAAACACGTGACCCTCCTTTTACGTGGGCCTTCGGAACCCTCCCACTTCACGCACCGTTCGGCAGCTCGATGTAGAACGTCGAGCCCTCGCCTTCGGCGCTCGTGAAGCCCATCTTGCCGCCGTGCGCCTCGACGACCGCCCGCGCGAACGCGAGCCCGAGGCCGCTGCCGGCGATCCCGCTCTTGACGGCATCACCACGGAAGAACTTCGTGAAGATCTGCTCGTGCTGTGCGTCGGGGATGCCGAGCCCGGTGTCCGCGACGACGACCCGGACCGACGAGTTCGCACGCTCGCCCCGCACGTGCACGATGCCGCCCTCGGGCGAGTACTTGATCGCGTTCGAGAGCAGGTTGCCCACGACCTGCGAGAGCCGGTTCGAGTCGCCGCGCACCGCGAGCGGCACCTCCGCCAGGCGGAGCTCCAGCTTGTGGGCTGCGCTGAGCGCCTCGAAGAGCTGCACCTGCTCCTGCAGCAGCGCGGCCATGTCGACCAGCTCGGCGCCCAGCTCGAGCCGGCCCTCCTCGAGCCGCTGGACGTCGAGGAAGTCGTCGAGAAGCGCGCTCAGCCGTCGTCCCTGCGCGTCGATGATCTCGAGGTACCGCCGCCGGGTCTCGTCCTCGACGTCGCGGTTGAGGAGCAGGGACGTGAAGCCGAGGACGCTCGCGAGCGGCGTCCTCACCTCGTGCGAGACGATGCTCGACGAGCTCCGACTTCGCCTGTTCGCTCTCACGCAGCAGCTGGTTCTGGTCCTCGAGCTCCCGGCGGCCGTGCTCGAGCCGCTCGGCCATCGCGTTGAACGAGCGGGTCAACTCGCCGACCTCGCCAGGCCCGCCCTCGACGAGTCGCAGTGACAGCTCCCCAGCGGCAAGGCGGCTAGCGCCGATCGCGACGCCTCGGACCGGTCGCGCGATCGAGCGGGCCAGATAGAAGCCGAACAGGATCACGAACGCGCCCGAGACGACTAGCCCGAACGCACCGAGGCCGACGGCGACGTCCGCCCGCTGCGTCGCGTTCTCGGCGCTCGTCGCCGCGATCGCGTCCTCACGGCTGACGAAGCTGCCGAATTGCTTCCGGATCCCGTCGATCCGGCGTCTGCCCTCGTCCTGCGCGACCTTCGACCGGGCGGCACGGAGGTTGTCGTGGGCGATGTCGATCACGGGGGCGGTGTAGTCCTGGACGTAGCGGCGGATCGCGAAGATCAGGTCGTTCGCGCGCTTCCGCTGGCCGGCGTCGTACTGAGCGGAGGACTCGAAGCGTCTGCGATCCGCTGCGGCAGCTCGCTCCGTGCTCGCTTGTACGGCTCGAGGAAGGCTTCGTTGCCGCTGACGACGTAGCCGCGGACGCCGGTCTCCAGGTCGAGCACGTTCTTCTCGAGCGTGACGGCGGCGAGCGAGACGTCCTTCGAACGGCTCTCCGCACGGGTTGCGCCGCGCAGCGTCGAGATCGCCAGCAGCAGGCCGATCAGGACCGCGCCGATCACGATCGCGAGCACGCCGCTGGCGACGAGCATGCGCACGGCGAGCGGCGTCCTGCGGAGCCGGAACCGCCGACGCCGCCCGGTCGAGTCGGTGGGGCCGGTCGATGCCCGCGCGCTCGCCATCGCGGTCATCTTCCTCGCAGGAGCTCGCTCACGACGGCTTTGAGCTCGTCCGGATCGAACGGCTTCGCGACGAAACGATCGGCGCCTGCGGCGACGGCGGCCTGCTGGGCATGCGTCCAGGCCGTGATCACGACCACGGGAGTATCTCCGATCGCCAGGTCGCTCCGCAGCTCGGCGAGCACCTCGACGCCGCTCTTCTTCGGGAGCATCAGGTCGAGGATGACGAGGTCGGGTTGCAGCTCGCGGGCCATGTCGATCGACTCGATCCCGTCGGCGGCCTCTGCGAAGTGGTAGCCGTCGCCGAGCGAGACGCGGACCAGCTCCCGGAGCGAGTCCTCGTCCTCGCAGATGAGGATTGTCTTCGAGCCGATCGTCGTCTCCACGCAGTGCCTCCGTCGTCCAGCGGTGTCCGGCGGAGGTCGACGCACGGTGCCGCCCCGGTGCGCGGGACCTCGCGGTCAGCGTAGCCGCTCGCGGCCCGCCGGTCGTCCTCCGGTTGCTCCGTCCGGAGGGGACTTCTACGCTCGTGGACAGATGCCTCGCGGGCGCGTCCTCCTCGCTCTCTCGGCCACGGTCGCCTTCGCGTGCGTCGCCATTGTCGGCGACGGTCGTGGGCGGGCCGAGCCGGTGGTCGACGGGCCGCGGGCTCCCCTTCGTGCGGGGCTCCCGGTCGTGGTGAGCAGGCCGCTGCCGAAGCCGCATCCCGTCGTTTGCCCGCTCGCGCCGGGGAGCACCGCCCTGTTGCCTGCCTCGGCTCGCCGCGGCCTCGTCCGTCACCTGCGGCAGTACCCCTCGCCGGCGCTGTCGACGGCCGTGCAGCGGCGTGCGGCGAGCCGCCTGCTCGCACGGCTGCGGCTGGCCGCGCGAGGTTGGCAGGACGCACGCGCGGCGGCGCGCGACGGGTTCGCAACGGCGCGCGTCCCGCGAAGGCCGGGCGACCTGACCGTCCACTACCTCCACGCCGAGCACCGACGTTTCAGCGCCGACCGTCGGTTCCTCGACCCGCGGCGCCCCGAGTCGCTGATCTACGCGAACGCGCCCGGCCGGCCGCTCGTGCTCGTCGGGCTGATGTTCAGCGTGCGCCGCGGCATGGCAGGCCCCACCCCGGGTGGACCGCTGACTCGCTGGCACTCGCATCTCGTCTGCGTCCGCGAGGACAAGCGCGGCCTCAAGCCCCGCGCCGACGGCTCGTGCCCCTTCGGAGCATCGCGGCGGCAGGGGAGCGAGATGATGCACGTCTGGTTCACGGGCGACCTGCGCAGCGCGTTCGCGATCCACGCGCCGGAGCCGGAGCTTTGCCGGGCGGGTCTGCTCCCCGCGGCGACCTGCCGCGACCCGGGGGCCGCACGCGTGATGTAGCGGTTACCGGACGATCCGGTAGCTGAGGTGCGTCACGGCCGGCGACTCGACCAGTCGCGTCTGCTCGACGGAGGTCGAGCCGGAGCCGCGCTCGTCGAACAGCCGGACGCCGCCGCCTAGGAGGAGCGGCGCCACGTGGAGATGCAGCTCGTCGAGCAGCCCCGCGTGGAGGTACTGCTGTGCGACGTCCGCGCCACCGGCGATCGCGACGTCCTTGTCGCCCGCCGCGGCGCGGGCCTGCTCGAGCGCGTCCTCGATTCCGCCGGTGACGAACGTGAACGAGGTGCCGCCCTGCATCGTCACCGTCTCGCGCGTGTGGTGGGTGAGCACGAAGACCGGGTGGTGGAAGGGCGGGTCGTCGCCCCACCAACCGTTCGCGTTCGGATCGTCCTGCCACGGACCGCTGCCGCCGCTGAACATGCGCCGGCCCATCACCGTGGCGCCCGATCTGGCGATCGCCTGCTCGAGGAGCTCGGAGTCGGCGTTCGTCTCGCCGCCCTCGTGGCCGTGCGCCTCGCGCCAGCTCGCGAGCCCGTAGACCCACTCGTGTAGACGCTCGCCGTCCTCCCCGAGCGGCTGCTCGATCGTCTGGTTCGGCCCGGCGACGAAGCCGTCGAGCGAGATCGTGATGTCGAGCGCAACCTTGGTCATCGTCTCCTCCGGTGCAGTGTCTGCGAGTACGACCGCGCCCGCCGGCCGAACTCATCGACGCGCGCGTCAAGCGAGGTGCGACCGCGCGTGCGCTTCGTTCCTCGCGGCTGGCTCAGACTGCTCGCCGGGCGCAGCCTCGCTGACGCGCAGCACGACGTTGCCCGTCTTCTGGCCGGTCTCGACGTAGCGGGTCGCCTCGACGATCTCGTCGAGCGCGTACGTCCGGTCGATCACGGGCCGGTACTTGCCCGCGTCGAGGAGCTCCTTGACGAGGGCGAGGTCCTCCCTGCGATAGCGGCCGATGCCGAGCTTCGCGCGCCTGCTCCCGACGAAGCGCGTGGCGAGGGCGGCGAGCGGCACGTGGTACATGAACCCGAGGTCGACCGTGACATACATCCCGCCAGGCTTGAGCGACCGCCGGCAGCGGCGGAACGAGTGCTTGCCGACGGCGTCGAAGATCACGTCGTACGCCGAGCCGCGCTTCGTGAAGTCCTCGCGAAAGCGATCGAGGACGGTCGCCGCGCCGAGCGACCGCACGAGCTCGACGTCCTTCGTGTCGCACACCGCCGTCACCTCGGCCTCGAAGTGGTGTGCGAGCAGTTGGACGGCAGCCGTCCCGATCGAGCCCGCGGCGCCGTAGACGAGGACGCTCTTCCCGCGCAGCGGAAACGCGGGTCGCAGACAGGTCAGCGCGAGCAGCGAGCCGTCGGGGACGGCAGCCGCCTCCTCGTGGGTCAGCCCCGGCGGCTTCCGTGCGATCGTGTCCGTCTCACGAACGGCCACGTACTCGGCGTTCGCGCCCCTTGCGGCGCCGAAGACTTCGTCGCCGGCCCGGAACCCGGTCACCGCCGCCCCGACGGCTTCGACGTGGCCCGCGAACTCGGTGCCCAGGGTCGTCCGCCGCGGGCGGCGAATGCCGGTGACGAGACGGGTGAACCGGTACACGTCGCTGCGCACGCCCATCGCGTCGCCGCGGGTGACCGTCGAGGCGTGGACCCTGACGAGCACCTCGTCCTCCTTCGGCACGGGACGCTCGACGTCGGCGACACGGAGCACCTCGGGAGGCCCGTACCGATCGTGGACGACTGCTCTCATGGGGTCCTTTCTCTCATCGATTCCGCTGAATGGGTCCACGGTGGTTCCAGGCCGCGCCGGCCCGGTAGAGCTCCGCGGGCCTTCCTCCGCCGGGCCCGGACTGCGCCGTGCGGCCCGTCGGAACGACCCAACCGTCAGCGCCGACGAGGCTGCGGCGGAAGTTCGCGGCGTCCAGCTGCACGCCCCAGATCGCCTCGTACACGGCTCGGAGCTCGGCCATCGTGAACGTCGTGCCGACAAAGGCCGTCGCGATGCCCGAGACCTCGAGCTCGACCCGGACGCGCTCGACCGCGTCGCGGACGATGTGCAGGTGGTCGAACGCGAGCTCGATCCTCTCCTCGAGGATGTCCGAGGCAGGGACGAGATCGGCGTGTGCTGCGTCGGTGCCGGCGACGATCGCGCCCACGTCGCGGAGGACGGCGAGGTACGCGACCGTGACGACGTTCATCCGCGGGTCGCGCCCCGGATCGCCGTAGGCGCCAAACTGGGTCAGCAGGCTCGGGACGTCGACGCCGGTCTCCTCGGAGAGCTCGCGTCTCGCCGCGTCGTCCAGCGTCTCGTCGGGACGCTTGAAGCCGCCGGGAATCGCCCACATGCCCTTGAACGGCTCTTCGCCGCGCCGCACGAGCAGACCGTGCAGGACGCCGTCGACCATGGTCAGGATGACGACGTCAACCGTGACGGCGAAGGCCGGGAACTCGCTTGCGTCGTATCCGGGTGGAACGTTCGCCTGACGTGTTCTAGTCGCCACGACTCTTACCATCGCAGATGGTTCGAGTCATGTCAACCAAAACTATCGGCCGCGCGGATCGACCGTGAGCGACGCCGAGGCAAGCTCGCCCTCCGCGACCGTGACCCGTGCCGCCGACCCCGCGCGATTCGGTGCGCGCACGGTGTAGACCCCCGGCGGGCGTACGCGGCGAAGCGCCCGTCGGCGGCCGTGCGCAGGCGGACGAGCGCAACCCCTTTCGAGACGACATCGACGTCGACGCCTGGCGCGGGGCCGGCTCCGGCGAAGAGAACGACGCCCGCGACGCCCGTGCCGCGCAGAGGCGCCGAGTCGGTGAGCCCGCTCGACGGCCGGCAGTCGACCCTGGGGCCCTGCGTCGCGACGCGCGTGCCGCTGCGCCGCGTCACCGTCGCGCGCCAGACGACGCACGGCGTGCGCGGCACGAGGACGCGGCGGGTGAACGCACCGCCGCGCGTTGCGTCGAGCCGTGCCGTCGTCGTGCGGACGGCGATCACCCTCAGCGCGAGTCGCTCGCCCGCGGAGAAACCCGTTCCGCGAAGCGTCAGCCGCGGCGCGTCCGGGACAGCGCGAACGTGGGGTGAGGTGGAGCCGGCCGCGGCTCCACAGATGATCGCGGCGACGACGAGCGCTGCGACAAACCGCATGCCGCAGTATGAGGGCGGAGGCCCGCGACGGGGCGCAGGACCGAAGCCCTGCGCCCCGTCGAGCCGGTCGGCTAGCAGCCGAGCGCCGTGCGGATCGTCGTCGCCCGAAGCGTCAGCTCCGCCGCCTGAGCCGGCGTCAGCGACTTGCCCGTCTGCGCCTTCACCTGGTTCAGGAACGACTGCAGCGTGTCGCAGGCGTCGTCGACGTTCCCCTTCGCCAGCTGCCGCTGCGCCGCGGCGGCGATCTGGGTCAGGGACTTGCCACTGCCCAGGGCCTGCGTGAACTCGACGAGCAGGGCGAGCTGCTCCGCCGCGTCGCGGACTTGGAAGTCGGCGTTCGAGACGTCGAAGAAGACGTTGCCGATCGCCTCGACCTTGATCCGGGCCTTCGTCGTGCCGCGTTCGGCAGCACGACGTCTCGGAGCCGTCGTTCGGCGTGCTCGCGGCGAGGACGTTCGGGTAGGTCTGGCCGCCGTCGGTCGAGAGGGAGATCTTGACCGTCGCCGTGCCGACCGGCGCGGCGTCCGTGTTCGCCACGCCCACGTCACCGTCTGCGTCGAGCCGGCGTTGAGCGCGGCGGACGAGTTGTGCGAGGTGACGAGGAACGGGCCGGCGGCGTCGCGAGCAGCAGCGTCGTGTCCGGCGCGGCGTTGACGCCGCCCGAGCCGTCACGCGCGGTGAGGCGGAAGTGCAGCGAGAGCGGGCTCGCGTTGATGCCCGCGAACCCGACGTAGTCCGACGTCGGCAGGAACTCCGCGAAGCACTCCTTGACCGGGATCGGCACCGGCGGGGCGATCGGCCCCGTCGGGCACGTGCCCGTGTCCGCGTTCGTGTTGTTGTCCAGGATCTGCTGCATGTCCGGGAAGACGCGCGTCGGGTCGCCGGTCAGGTGGTTCTCTCCCGGCGAGTCGTAGAGCAGCGTGTCCTGCTCGCTGATCTGCCCGGAGATCGGGAACATCGCGAAGAGCGGCCCGTTCGTCTTCGTGTTGCCGAGCAGCGAAGTGCCGGCTCGCGCCGCCGCGGTCGTTCTGCTCCCAGCTGTAGGTGAGCGCGTCGCCGTCGGGGTCGGTCGCGCTGCCCGTGAGGGCGAACGGTGTCCGCAGCGGGATCGTGTAGCTCTCGGGTGCGGTGACGATCGGGAAGTGGTTGCCGGTCGCGTGACCATGCCGCCCTTGTTGTCGACCGCGCCGCCCTTGTCGGTCTCGCCGACGAAGCCGGACGCGCCCGCGCGTGAAGTCCTGCAGGGCGAGCCATGGTGGCAGGTTCGTCGCGGCCGAGATCCCGCCGAACGTGACCTGGAAGCCGGTGTTGTTGAAGGCTGCCGCCGGCGAAGCCGGCGACCGTCGCGGTCGCGCCGAGCGGGAGGATGCCGGCGGTCCCCTTCGTCGTCTCGACGGTGCTGCCCGTCGCGCCGGACAGGTTCGTGAGCGTGACGAGGCTGACGTCGGTGCCCTGGTGCGTGCCGCTGAACGTGAGCGTGTAGCCGTTGTCGGTGAGCGAGCCGACCGTGGCGGTACCGCCCGAAGGCCAGCCCGCGACCGGCTGCGTGCCTTTCACGTTCTCGCGCACCGCGGCGGTGCAGCCTGGGCTGCAGCCGAGGTTGACGATCGCGATCGACGGCACGTCGGTGTTGTCGGACGGGGCGCCGAACGTGAGCGTGAAGCCCGTGTTGCCGGCTCCGGCCGCCGTGACGGTGCCGGCGAAGCCCGGGATCGCGTTGACGGCCGCCGCGACGTTCCCGTTGTTGATCGCGAGGCCGCCGTTTCCGAGCACGGCCGAGTTGCTGCCGCCGATCTGGATCTGGAACGAGTTGTTGGCGTTGCCGGCGTTGAAGCCGGTCAGCGTCACCTGCTGCTGCTCGTTGCCCCCCTGGAGCGCCGCCGCGATGCCCGCCACCGTGTTGTTCTGACCACGCGTGATCGGGACGGTGTCCGCGCCGTTGTAGTTCAGCGTGTACGAGTCGCCGTCGGTCGTGTAGCCGGTGAGCGAGACCGTCTGCACCTCGCTGGCGCCTTGGAGCGCCGCCTGGATCTCCGTCGGCGGTGAAGTTCGTGCCGTTCGCGATCGGCGCCGAGACGTTGCCGTTCCAGTTGAGCCGGAACGAGTCGTTCGCGCCGCCGTGGTTCGTCTCCTCGACCGAGGCGAAGCAGCCGCCGCAGTTGAGGTTGACGAGCTCGATGTTCGGCACGTCGAGGCTCGGCGGAGGCGCCGGCGTAGGTAACCGTGAAGCCGGTCGAGGCGGCGCCGGTGACGGTCGCGGTGCCCGGCGAAGCCGGCGATCGCGTTGATCGCGGCCTTGATGTTCGCGTTCGTGTACGGGGCTCGCGCCGCCGATCACGGCCGAGTCGTTGCCGCCGATCCGGACCTGGAACGGCGAGAAGAACGTCGCGGTGCCGCCGCCGGAGTTCGCGAGGCCGGCGGTCGCGGCGGTGTACTGGAAGCTGCGCGGCGTCGGGACGGCGGTGATCGTGGACCGTGCCGTTGTAGCCCGCCGACGCCCACGCCGGCGATCACGACCGACGTCGCCGACCGAGCGGCCGTGCGCGGCCGCGGTGCGGATCGTGACGGTGGTGCCGGACTCGGTCGCGCCGGGCGCGGCGAGCGTCACCGTGCCGCCGCCGGAGGTCGCGAGGCCCGAGGTCGGGTTCGTCGTACGTGGAACGAGCGCGTGCTCGGCACCGCCGTGACCGTGAACGTGCCGTTGTAGCCGGCGACGCCGACGCCCGCGATCGTGACGGTGTCGCCGACCTGGAGCGTGTGCGCGGTCGCCCGTCGCGATCGTGACGGTGTTGCCGGTCTCCTCGGCGCCGCCGCGCGAGGTGGCGCTCGGCGCTGCGTTGATCGTGAGCGCTGAGCGGCTGGATCGTCGCGGCCGGCGCGTAGCCGGGCCCGAAGGTCACGACCTGGACCTCGTTGCCGCCGCCGAAGTGCCGCAGCGAGGCCGTCTGCACCTCGTTGATCGCGGCCTGGTTCGACGACGTGTAGGTCGAGATCTCCTGGAGGCTGCGCTGCGAGAAGTACGGGTCGCTGTGCGGCTGCAGGTCGTCGGTGAGGCAGATGCCCGCGTACGCCATGATCGACGAGCCGCTGCCGGGCTCGACCGAGGTGCCGGCGCTGCGGTTGCCGCCCGAGCAGTTGAGCTGGTTGCCGTTGAACGGATGGTTGCCGCTGAACTGGTGGCCCATCTCGTGCGCGACGTAGTCGATCGCGTAGAAGTCGCCGATCGGCGTCGGGATGCCGGTGCAGCCGCCGGCCTTGTTCGAGCGGCCGACGACGCCGAGGTTGGCGACGCCGCCGCCCGGCTGGCCGAGCGCGAGGTGGCCGATGTCGTAGTTCGACGCGCCGATGATCTGGCCGATCACGAAGCGCGCGCGCGTGCCGTGCTCGAGCAGCCCGTGACCTGCGACTGCGTGAAGCACGCCGCGGCGCCGCAGGGCCCGTTCGGCGCGGTCGCCTCGGCCCACGTGTCGAGGTTGAGCAGGTCGTTGCTCGGCGATCAGCTGGAGCTTGATCGAGAGGTCGTCCTCGTAGACCTGGTCGACGCGGTTGATCAGCGCGACCTTCGCCGCGGTGACGTTGGCCGGGCCGCCGAAGTAGGTCGCGTAGCCCGGGTCGGTGATCAGGGCGAGCCGGTAGGTCCGCAGGACGTCGCCGGTCGGCGGGTCGACGTCGGGTCGTCTCGCGGACGACCTGGTAGCTGGTCGAGGCCGAGGAGCTCGCCGTCGTCGCCGTGACGATGTGCGTCTCGAGGTTGCCGTCCGGGTCGGCGACGAAGCTCGCCGTCGAAGGCGCCGAGTGCGTCCGTCTGCGCGGCTCAGCGTGCGCGTCGGCGAAGTGCTCCTCGGGTCGGAGATCGTGATCGTGACCTCGGCGTTCGCCGTGAAGCCGCTGCCGCTGGACCGTGACCGTGTCCGTCGCGTGGTAGTAGCCGCGGTCGACGGAGAGCTCGGCGGCGTCCGCGTCGCGCTCGACGAAGACCCCTGTGGCTCGCGCGGACGTCGCGGCCGTAGTAGCTCGCGTAGAGGCTGTGGTCGAGGTGGTAGTACGGGTCGATGTACCAGGCGCCGTCCGTGCGAGCGGACCGAGGCGTGGAAGCCGAGCGGCTCAGGTCGGCGTGGATCGTCGCGGACGGGTCGTCGATGCCGCGGCCGCTGTAGGTCGTGGATGTCGGGATGCAGGTCGGCGAGCCCCGGCGCCATGACGTCGGACTTCTCGAGCTCGAACGCGCTGGAACGCTGCCGGTCGGGTCGGGCAGCGAGATGACGAGGCCGGAGTCGCGCTTCGTCAGCGCGTGCTCGGTCGGCGCGGCCGCGAGGAAGTCGGCGATGCCGGCCCGGTCGAGCCGGAGGGCGTCGAAACTGCGCGGGTTCACCGCCGGCTTCGCGCCCTTGCGGGCCGGCCCCGGCTTGCCCTCGACGCGCTGCCAGACGCCCTTGCCACCGCCGTTCGCGGCGCCTGCAGGCCCCCCGGCGCCGAACACTGCCAGCGCGGCGAGCGCGGCGGCGCCCAGCGTCAACAGCAAGCCGTATCGGCTCCGGTTCCGCAGCCGGGTTCTCTCCCCCTTGCGACTCATGTCCCTTCCCTTCCGGTCGTCCTGCCTGGACGGTGCCGGTATCGCCGGGACGCGGAAGCGGCTCGTGAAGGGTGTGCGGCTTGGCTCGACGAGGTCGAGCCGGATTCCAACGACGAACGCTGCGGCCGAGACCGCGGCTCCCCTGCGCCAGGCGATGCGACACGCAGTGGGCGCGAGTATGGCAAATCGTTGCGCACTGCAAAGGGGTTATGCGCCCGCCTCCCGAGGACGACCCGGACTGGCTCGAGCGACGGGAGCGACGGGACTCGAACCCGCGACCTCCGGCGTGACAGGCCGGCGTTCTAACCAACTGAACTACGCCCCCGTGAAGCGCGGGTCAGTCTAGCCGGACTAGGAAACACCCGACGCCCGTCGTAGCGTGCTTCCTGTGACCATCGTCGACTGGGTCGTGATCGCCGTGATCGCCCTCGCAGCGCTGAACGGGTTCCGGCGGGGGCTCGTCGGCGGGGCGCTGTCGCTGGCGGGGCTCGCGGTCGGCGCGTACGTCGGTGCGCGGCTCGCGCCGCAGTTCCTGAGCGACGGCGACTCGGCGTACACGCCGCTCGTCGCGCTCGGCGGCGCCGTCGGCCTGGCGTTCCTGCTCCAGGGCGTCGCCTCGATCGCCGGCGGGATCGTCCGCGGCAGCATCCTGACCATCCCACCGCTGCGGGTGCTCGACTCGGCGCTCGGGATCGTGCTCGGCGCCGTGACCGGCATCGCGCTCGTCTGGGTGCTCGGCGCGGTCGCCCTGAACCTCCCGGGCCAGACCGACCTGCGGCGCGAGGTGCAGGCGTCGAAGATCCTCGAGCGGATCAACCGCGAGTTCCCGCCCCAGCGCCTGATGGACGCGATCGCGCGCGTCGACCCGTTCGACTCGATCCGGGGCCGGACGCGGCCGTCGGGCCGCCCGACCCGAGCATCGCGAACCTGCCCGGCGTCAAGCAGGCGGCGCCGTCCGTCGTGCGCGTCACCGGCACGGCCTGCGGCCTCGGGATCGAGGGCTCGGGCTGGATCGCGGGGCCGGGCCTCGTCGTCACGAACGCCCACGTCGTCGCGGGTGTCCGCGACTCGCGCGTCGACCGGCGTGACGGGAAGTACCTCTCGCGCGGAAGTCGTCGCGTTCGACGTCCGCAACGACGTCGCCGTGCTGCGCGTCGCCGGGCTCAGCGGGCAACGCGCTCGACGCTCGCCGACCCTCGGCCGGGCACGTCGGTCGCGATCCTCGGCTATCCGGAGAACGGCGCGCTGACCGCGACGCCGGCCCGGATCGGTCGAGACGACCAGCGTCGTCACGGACGACGCCTACGGGCGCGGGCCGCTCAAGCGCACCGTGACGACGCTTCGCGGCCTCGTTCGCCACGGCAACTCCGGCGGGCCCGCCGTCGACGCCGAGGGGCGCGTGCGTACGACCGTGTTCGCGCCAGCGGGTGGGCTCGAGCGGCGGCTACGGCGTGCCGGTTGCGGCCGTCAGGGATGTGCTCGAAGGCGACCGCCGCGCCCGATCGACGCCCGGTCCGCTGCGTTCGCTAGCCGCAGCAGGTCGAGCGCGGCCTCGGGCTGCTTGAACGGCGGGATCACGTAGACCCCGGCCGACTTCTCGCGCGCCTCGTCGAGCAGCTCGCGCGCCAGCTCGAGCCCGACCTCGGGCGCCCGCGCTCCCGCCTCGCGTAGCGCCTCTTGCACCGGCTCCGGGACGACGATCCCGGGCACCTCGTTGTGCAGCCGCACGGCGAGTCGCGTGGCTGCGGAGCGGCCAGAGGCCGACGAGCAGCGGCACCGGCGAGCGGCCGCCGAAGCGGGCGAGGAACGTGTCGAGGTAGGAGAGGTCGAAGAGCGCCTGCGTCATCGCGAACCGCGCGCCGGCCGCGAGCTTGCGCTCGAACCGCTCGAGCTCGAGGTCGAGGTCGTCCGCGGACGGGTTCACGGCCACGCCGACGAAGAACGAGGTCGGCGCGTCGATCGCCTTGCCGACGTAGTCCTCGCCGTGGTTGAGGCCGCTCGAGAGCTGGACGAGGCCGATCGAGTCGACCTCGTAGACGCCGCGCGAGCCCGGGTAGTCGCCGACGTGGGGCGGATCGCCCGTCACTGCGAGCACGTTGCGGACGCCCTCGGCGTGCGCGCCGAGCAGGACGCCTTCGAGCCCCATCACGCTCGTGTCGCGCGGGGTCACGTGCGGGATCGTCTCCAGGCCGCAGCTCCGCTCGATCGCGATCGACGGCCATCAGCGCGTTCATGCGCGCCCGGGCCATCGGGTTGTCGTTGATGTCGACGAAGCCGACCCGGCCGGAGTCCTTCAGCGTCCGCGCGACGGCGAGGAGTCGCATCGTTCGTGCCGCCCTTCGGCGGGTCGAGCTCGACGCACGTGACCCAGTCGCCGGCGGCGAGCGCCTGGGCGAGGCGCGGTCTCCGCCTCGTGCGCCGCGGGCTCGACGGCCAGCTCGCGGTCGCCGACGACGAACGGCGCGCTCGGCGGCCGCTCGGTCGTCGAGCGCGCTGCGGATCGCCTCGATCTGTGCCGGCGTCGTGCCGCAGCAGCCGCCCACGATCCGCGCGCCGAGCGCAGCGCGCCTGCGCCGCGAACTCGGTGAAGTAGCGGGGCTCGAGTGCGGGTAGACGACCCGGCCGCCGGAGATCGACGCGAGGCCGACGTTCGGCATCGCCACGAGCGGGAAGTGGCCGTCGCCCATCCGCGGCGAGCGCCGTCAGGGCCGCGTGCGGGCCGGCGCCGTGGTTCGTCCCGATCGCCGCGACGTCGAGCGCCGCTCAGCCGCTCGGCCGCCTCGCGGCGCGCCGACGCCGCCGACGGTCTCGCCGTCCTCGTCGAAGGTGAGCAGGGCGAGGATCGGCAGCGCCGAGATCGCCACGGACCGCCTCGACCGCCACCACGAGCTCGTCGACGTCGAAGAAGGTCTCGATCACGAACAGGTCGACGCCGCGGCCCTCGAGGATCGCCGCCTGCTCGGCGTAGAGCGGCCCGTGCTCGGCGGCGTCGAAGCTCTCCAGCTCGCCGAGCGGCCCGATCGAGCCGGCGACGAAGACCTCCCGCCCGGAGACGTCGCGCGCCTCGCGCGCCAGCCGGACGCCGGCGGAGTTGATCGCGCTCGAGGTCGTCCTCGAGGAAGTGCGCTGCGAGCTTGCGCCGGTTGGCGCCGAACGTGTTCGTCTCGATCAGCTCGGCGCCTGCGCGGATGAAGCTGGCGTGCAGCGCGACGACGCTCTCCGGCGCGCGGAGGTTCGCCTCCTCCGGGCAGCGGAGGCGCGGCACGGCGCCCGAGACGATCGCGCCCATGCCGCCGTCGGCGACGATCGCGGGGCCGCTCTCAGCCGGTCGAGGAAGCTCCGGCACCGGCGCCAATCTAGGTGAAGCGGGTGAAGCACGGCGGTCAACCGAGAACGAGTGACGGGTGAACGCGAAACGGGGTGATGCCCGGCCCGGGAGGCCGGCCTAGAGTCGTGACCATCAAGCAGCAGCACCGATGTGGCGGGTGCAGCAGCTGGTGAAGGCGGCAAGTCCGGTTCCCTCGTGGAACCAGCAGAGCGGGGCTGGCGGCGGCCCCGCTCTTTGCGTTCCGGGCTAAAGGTGCGGGCCGTGCGCTGTCGATGTCATGAAGTCGGACTTCCTCGCCGGGGACTGACGGCAATCATCCTGCGGCACGGGAGCGACCGAGAGCGGCGCGGAGACGCGCCGCTTTTCATTGCTCCGGCGCCTCGTCGTGGACGACGCGGCCTTCCATCCCGCCGGCCACGACGACCACCTGCCCCGTCACGTGGCCCGAGAGCCGGTCGGAGGCGAGCGCGACGACCTGGGCGGCGACGTCCTCGGGCTGCGCCACCTTCCGCAGAGCCATCGTCCGCGTGATCCGGCGCACCTGCTCGGGATCGACGTGACCGCGCGTCATCGGGGATTCCGTCCAGCCGGGGGCGACGGCGTTCACGCGCGCGAGCGGCGCGATGCGCACGGCCTCGTTCTTCAGCGAGAGGAGCAGGCCGCCCTGGATCGCGGACTTCGCCGCCGCGTAGTCGGCGTGGCCCGCCTCGCCGACGAGCCCCGCCGTCGACCCGACGAGCACGAGCGAGCCGGCCCCGTTCCGCTCGACCTCGCGCAGGAACCCGCGTGCGGTGAGGAAGGTCGCCGTCAGGTTCAGCCGCAGCGTCTCCTCCCAGCGTTCGAGCGGCAGTTGCCACGCCGGCACGTCCTCGCGCGGCCAGACGCCGGCCACCGCGGCGCAGACGTCGACACGGCCGAGTGCCTCTCGGGTCTGCTCGAACAGGCGGTCGACCTCGCGCTCGTCGGTCAGGTCGGCCTGAATGGCCTCGCCGCCGATCTCGGCCGCGACCGTCCGTGCCCGCTCCTCGCCGCGATGCCAGTGCACGACGACGCGCGCGCCCTCGGCGGCGAACGCCCGAGCGCAGGCCGAGCCGATCCCACCCGAGGCGCCCGTGACGAGCACGCCCTTGCCGTCGAGGCCCGTGTCCACGATCGCTTACGCTAGCCGCCGTGCGCGTCCACGTGATCAGCGACATGGAAGGCGTCTCCGGGATCGTCAAGGGCCCGCAGACCTCGGGCGGCGCGCCTCTCTACGAGGAGGGCCGCAAGCTCTACACGGAGGAGATCAACGCGGCCGTGCGCGGCGCGAAGGCGGCTGGGGCGACCGAGATCGTCGTGATGGACTGCCACGGCGCGGGGAAGGAGTTCTCCTTCAACTCGCTCGTGCCGGAGCTGCTCGACCCGGCGTGCGAATGGGTCGTGCAGGACGAGTGGACGGAGTACACGGAGTTCCTGGAGGAGGGCTGCGACGCTGCGCTGCTCGTCGGCATGCACGCGATGGCCGGCACGCGCCGCGGCGGGATGAACCACACAGTGTCCGGGATGGACTACTTCAACCTCTGGTTCAACGACGTCCGCGTCGGCGAGACGGGGATCCACGCGGCGCTCTGCGGCACGTGGGGATGTCCGATTCTGCTCGTCACCGGCGACGACGCGGCGTGCGACGAGGGTCGTGCGCTCCTCGGTGAGGCCCTGACGACCGTGGCGGTGAAGCGCGGGATCGGCGCAAACTCGGCGCGGCAGGTGCCACCGGTGCGTGCGCGTGAGCTGATCGAGGAGGGTGCGCGCAAGGCGCTCACGGACCTCGGCACCGTCCAGCCGTGGGATCCGGGCAGCCCATGCGAGATCCGCGTCGAGTTCAAGCACACGAAGGCGGCCGACGACCTGCGCTTCCGCGAGGGCGTCGAGCGCGTCGACGACCGCACGATCTCGATCACCCGGCCCACGTGGTGGGAGGCCTGGAAGCAGTTCTACTTCTAGGCCGTCGCGCGCTCGACGATCCCCAGCTCCTCGACGAGCGTGAAGAACGCCTTCGCGAACGCCGATTCGCCCGTCCGCTCGCGGACGATCTCCCAGTCGATCTGCTCCCGCAGCGACCGCGCCAGCTCGAGCACGCTCGTGAAGCTCGGCTCCTGCTCGCTGATCGAGAGCAGCTTCGTCGACATCACGTCGTCGAGCGAGGCGACGAGCAGCGGCTGGGCCATCACCTCGAGGTGCTCGGCACGGGCGAAGTGCTCGTCGCCGATCGGCCCGCCCGAGGGATGGAAGATCAGGTCGACCAGCACCTCGCCGTCCCACGCCTTGAGCAGCCAGCCCTCGGGTGGGCGCTCCTCGTGCAGGCCGCCGCCGACCAGCGCGGCGAGCGCGGCCTCGGCGTCCGCCTCGCGCACGTAGAAGTCGACGTCGTGCTCCGTCGGCGGGCCGCCGCGCGCCCAGGCGGCGAGGCCGCCGCCGAGCATCGCCTCGATCTCGGCGTCACGCAGCAGCGCAGCAGCCTTCTTCATCGACGCGATCAGCTCGGGGAAGTTCTCGGGCGGGGTGTACGGCATGGGTGCCGGAGATACCCGGGCGGAGCTGTTTGCCAACCTGACGCGGGGTGTAAGCCAAGCTGACGATGGACGGGCCGCTCCGCATCGCAGCCGCAGGCGACATCCACTGCTCCGAGCCGCTCCGCGACCGGATCGTGCAGGCGTTCGCCGACCTGCGCGGCAAGGTCGACCTCATCCTGCTCGCCGGCGACCTGACGACGCACGGCGAGCCGGAGCAGGCGGAGGTGCTCGCCGACGCCGTCCGCGACCTCGGGCTGCCGGTCGTCGCCGTCCTCGGCAACCACGACTACCACGCGAACCGCTGCGACGAGCTCGTCGCCGTCCTGCGCGGCGCGGGGATCGAGCTCCTCTCCCGCGACTTCACGATCCTGGACGTGGACGGCGCCGACGTGGGGATCGTCGGTGTGAAGGGCTTCGTCGGCGGCTTCCCCGGTGCCGAGCTGCCCGACTTCGGCGAGCCGCTCCTGCGCGAGGTCTACCGCGAGACGACACGAGACGTGGACGCGATCGAGGCCGGGCTCGAGGCGATCTCGGGCTGCCACCGACGCATCGTCCTGCTCCACTACGCGCCCGTCCCGGAGACGCTCGTCGGCGAGCCGGAGACGATCTGGGCGTTCCTCGGCTCCTCGCGGCTCGCGGCGCCGATCGGTGCGCACCGACCCGACCTCGTCCTGCACGGGCACGCGCACCGCGGCTCGTCGACCGGGGCGATCGGCGACGTGCCGGTGCACAACGTCGCCGTGCACGTCACCGGCCGCGAGTTCGCCTTCTTCGAGCTCTAGAACGTGTCGAGCGCCGCGCGAAGCCGGCTCTGGCGCTCGAACCAGCGGAAGAGGCCGTACGCGATCGCCACGTAGACCGCGCCGATCAGCGCCTCGGTGCCGACGAGCCCGGCCACGTCGCCGAGCGGGGTGCCCTGGACGATCTCCCGCGCGGCCTCGATCCCGTGCGTCAGCGGCACCACGCGGCCGATCGCCTCCAGCCAACCCGGCAGCGCATTCACGTCGATGTTGACCCCGCAGACGAGCAACATCAGGAAGTAGACGAGGTTCGCGCCGAAGAAGACGTCGCGGGCGCGCAGGCCGATCGAGCCGATCAGCATCCCGAGCGCGGTGCACGAGACCGTCGTCACGACGACGACGAACGCGAGCGCCGGCACGTCGCTCGGATCCGGCGAGAAGTCGAGCAGCAGCCAGCTGATCGCGAAGCCGAACGTCGACACGATCAGGCCGTTGACGATGAACGGAAGGGCCCGGCCGAGGAAGAGGGCGGGGCGGCTCGCGGGCGTGGCGAGGATCGGCGACAGCGTCTGGTACTGGCGCTCGTTCGCGATCCCCATCGTCATCCCGTAGATCGCCGACATCGCCGCGACCTGGACCGCGTTGCCGACGATGAAGAAGTCGTCGTTGCCGCTGTTCGTGAACCGGCCGAGGTAGGTGAAGAAGAGGATCTGGAAGAGCGGCGAGCCGAGCATCGTCGTCACGTACATGCCCGGGCTGATCCAGTTGAAGAGGCCGCGGTACGAGATCAGCCCGCCGACGAAGAACACCCGAAAGGCGGCGGTCACGTCAGGGAGAGCGTCGCCCGCTGCCTCGCGAGCCGTTCGAAGTTGTGGAGGAAGACCGAGCCGAGGACGAGGTAGACCGTGCCGAGGAGCGCGCACATCCCGATCTCGGGCCACGCACCGCCGCCTCCGCCGAGGGCCGCGTCACGGATCGCCCGGACGCCCCAGGTGGGCGCGAGCACCCAGGAGATCGGCTCCACCCAGCCGGGCAGGAGCGAGAGCGGCACGAGCAGGCCCGTCACCAGCCAGACCGGGTACTCGAGCAGGTTCGCGAACGCATTCGCGTTCCGGTAGAGCACGAACGTCGAGGCGAGCACGAGGCCGAGCAGGCCCAGGCTGACGACGGTCACGGGCAGCGCAACCGCGAGCTGGCCGGGATGGACGAAGTCGAGCGGCACGCCGAAGAAGAGGCGGCCCCAGAGGAGCGTCATCACGATCGAGTAGAGGCCGATCGAGGCGGTCGCGAGCGTGAGCGGCACGAGCACGAGCAGAAACGGCGCGGGCGAGCCGACCAGCACCTCGAGCGTCCCCTGCCAGCGCTGCCACTGGATCGCGCCGCCCGAGCCGAAGAGCGTCGTCGACCAGATCCCCATCAGGCCCGCGCCGAGCGCGGCGTAGAGGAGCGGCCCCGTCCCGGTCCCCGTCCCCGACTCGACCATGAAGAACGCGATCGACGCGAAGATCACCGGCTGGATCACCGCGATCAGCATGAAGAAGAGCGACTGCGTCAGGCTCTTCAGGTGGAAGAGCCAGCCGACCCAGAACAGCCTCGCGCCGGCGCGCATCAGGCGATCTCCAGGGTTGCCCGCCGGCGGCTGACGACCTCCATCGCCCGGATCAGCCAGTAGCCGGCGGCGCCGTAGACGACGCCGATCGCCGCCTCGGTCAGCACCAGCCCGGCAACGTCACCCAGTCCGGCGCCGTCGGCCAGCCGCCGCGCCGCCTCGATCCCGTGCGTGAACGGGATCACCTCCGACACCGCCTGCATCCAACCCGGCAGCTGGTCGATCGGCACGTTCGAGCCGGAGAAGACGAGCAACACGCCGAAGATGATGTTGGAGAGCACGGCCGTCTCGCGGACGATGAAACCCATGCCTGCGTTCAGCAGGCCGAGGCCCGTGCACGAGAAGGCGCTCACGGCCGTGACGAGCGCGATCGGCGCGTAGGCCGAGGCCGGCACGCTGATCCCGACGATCGCGCCGCCCGCGAGCAGCGCGAACGCGGCGACGAAGAAGCCGTTCGTGACCACGGGCAGCGCCCGGCCGAGGAAGAGCGGCAACCGCCGGGCGGGCGTGATCAGGATGTAGCCGAGCGTCTGCTGGTAACGCTCGCCGGCGATCGTCTGCGTCATCGCGAACAGGCACGGGATCGACGCGTACTGGAGCGCGTTGCCGATCACATAGAACTCGTCCGACTCGAGCGCCGCCGAGCGGCCGATGTAGACGAAGAGCAGGATCTGGAAGATCGGTGCGACGACGAGGCTGGGGATGAAGACCCACGGCGAGAGCCAGCCGAACAGCGCCCGGTAGCTCGCGAGCCCGCCGATGAAGAAGACGCGGACGGAGTTCACGTCAGCGCCAGGGTCGCCCTCGCCCGCGCCGCGAGCAGCGCGCGGTTGACCAGCACCACGCCGAGGACGGTGTAGGCGGCCGCCCAGCAGCACGGCGATCGCGATGTCTGCGTAGGGCGAGCCGCCGAGAGCGGCGCCGCGGATGGCGCTGATCCCCCAGGTCGGCGCGAGCACCCACGAGATCGGCCGCACCCAGGCCGGGAAGAGCGAGAGCGGGACGAGGAAGCCCGAGATCAGCCAGACCGGGTACTCGAGCATGTTCCCGAGCGCCCAGGCCTGGCGGAAGCGGACGAAGCCGACCGCGAGCAGGAAGCCGAGCGCGCCGATGGTCACGACCGTCGCGGGCACCGCGAGCCCGAACGCCAGCGGATCGGCGATCTGCAGCTCGATCCCGAAGACGAGCCAGCCCCACGCGAGCGTCGCGACCATGCTGTAGATGCCGATCGTCGCCATCGCGATCGTCACCGGCAGGAGGATGTACGCGAAGTGCACCGGCGCCGCCACGAGCAGCTCGAGCGTGCCGTGCCAGCGCTCCCGGGAGAGCGCGTTGCCCGCCGCCGTGCTCGTCGTGCCCCAGATGCCCATCACCGCGGCGCCGAGCGAGGCGTAGAGGAGCGGCTTCGGGTCGTCCCCGGCCTGGAACATGAAGAAGGCGATCGTCGCGAAGAAGAGCGGGTAGACGATGCCGAGGAAGGTGTTGAACGAGGAGCGGGTCAGCATCTTCATGTGGAAGAGCCACCCGACGGCGAGGAGGCGGATCGTCCTCATGCGTCGTTCACGAGCGCGACGTACGCGTCCTCGAGGGTGGGCTCCCGCGACGTGACGCGCCCGACGGAGGCGCCGTCGAGCTGGCCGAGCAGCGCGTGGGTCAGCTCGGTGCCCGGCTCGGTCTGGACGACGAGCAGCTGCGCCTGGTCGCGGTCCTCGACGTTGACGTTGCGCACGCCCGCGACCCCGCGCACCCGCGCAACCGTCTCTTCCGCAACGCCGTAGACCTCGATCTCGACCACGCTGCCGTCGGCGACGCCGGCCTTCAGCTCGCGCGGCGTGCCCTCGCCGACGATGGTGCCCTTGGCGATCACGGCGATCCGGTCGCAGAGCGAGTCGGCCTCGAACATGTAGTGCGTGGTCAGGAGCACCGTCTTGCCGGACGTCGACGAGCGAGGCGATCGTGGCGCGCAGCTCGCGCGCGCCGACCGGGTCGACGCCGATCGTCGGCTCGTCGAGGAAGACGACCGGAGGGTCGTGGAGCAGCCCGCGCGCGATGTGCAGCCGCTGGCGCATGCCGCGCGAGAAGCCCTCGACGCGCTCCTTCTCGCGGCCGGTGAGGCCGACGAGGTCGAGCAGCTCGGCGATCCGCCGCTTCTGCGTCTCGGGGTCGACGCCGTAGAGCTCGGCGAAGTAGCGCAGGTTGTCGAGCGCGGAGAGCCGCTCGTAGAGGCCGCGGTCGCCGCCGAAGACGTAGCCGATCCGGCGGCGGACCCAGCGCGCGTCCGTGACGACGTCGTGGCCGAGCACGCGCGCCTGCCCCGAGGTCGGGATCAGGAGCGTGATCAGCATCTTGATCGTCGTCGTCTTGCCGGCCCCGTTCGGCCCGAGCAGCCCGAAGAGCTCGCCCTCGCCGATCTCGAAGCTGACGCCGCGCACGGCCTCGACCTCCAGCGAGCGACGCCGGATCGTGCCTGTGGTGGTCTTGTAGGTCCGGCGGAGATCCACCGCCTCGACGACGGGTGCCATGATCCCTACGCTACCTAGCCATGCCGGAGCCGAACGTGGAGATCGCACGCCGTTCGTACGAGGCTTTCGCCCGCGACGACCTCGACGCCGTGCTCGGCGACCTGGCCGACGACATCGTCTGGGAGCAGGCGCAGGGCCTGCCGCACGGCGGCGTCTACCACGGTCGCGACGAGGTGCGGCGGAACATCTTCGAGCCGCTGGACGCCGAATGGTGGGCGGAGTTCCACGCCGTCCCGCACCAGTTCGTCGACGGCGGCGACGAGGTGGTCGTCCTCGGGCGCTACACGGGCCGCGCCAAGCGGACGGGTCGCGAGCTCGACGTCCCCTACGTCCACGTCTGGACGTTCGCCGGGGGCAAGGCGGTGCGCTTCCGCCAATTTCTGGACACGGCCGGCTGGAATTCCGCCCTCGCCGGCTAGCAAAAGCTGTTGACATGTCACGGGCGCCCGTGTGTGATTGCCGGGATGAGGACGGCCTACGTCGTTGCGGCAAGCGACGTCGACGGCGTGCGGCGGCCCGGTGACACCGCCCACGTCACGACGACGATCGGATCCGAGCAGGGCTGCGAGCGGCTCGAGCAGCAGCTCGTCCGCTTCGCTCCCGGCCGCTCGGCCGACACGGTGCTCGAGGACCGCGACACCGTGCTCTACGTGGTCGCCGGCAACGGCACGTTGCTCGTCGACGGCGAGTCCCATCCACTCGAGCCGAACAGCGGCGCCTACGTCGTCGCCGGCGAGACCGCTGCGGTCGACAACCCGGGGCCGCACGAGCTCGTCGTCGTCTCGGTCACGGCGCCCGCCTCGCCCGAGGGGCCGGGCCCGGGGAGGCGCGTGACTGTGGCCTTCGCCGAGCAGGAGGAGCTGCGCGCGGACGCCAAGCGCACGTTCCGCTACCTCGTCAACCAGGACGCGGGCTGCCGCGAGGTGACCCAGTTCGTGGGTCTCGTCCAGCCGTTCCGCGCACCCGACCACTCGCACAGCTACGACGAGGTCGGCTACATCGTCGAGGGGCACGGCTTCGCCCACGTCGACGGGGAGTCGATTCCGATCGGGCCTGGCTCGTGCTTCCACCTACCGCCGGAGAAGATCCACTGCATCGAGAACGTCGGGCCCGGAGTGATGCGCCTCCTCGGGGTCTTCCATCCGTCCGGCGATCCGGCGTCACGCGCCTACGACGCGGCCGCGGGCCGCAGCAACAACCTGAGGCGACGGACGTCGAATATGACGCAAACCGATAAGGAGGGCATGGCATGAAGAAGACGATCGGCCTGCTCGGGCTGCTCGTCCTGACCGGTCTCGTGGCAGCGACAGCCGGTTCGGCTCGGGCACTGGCACTGCGGCTCCCGCCGCCAGCGGCGCGACCGCTGCGGTGAAGTGCAGCAGCACGCTCAAGCTCGCGTTCGTGACGCCGGTGACCGGCGGCGCGGGCTTCATCGGCACCGAGCAGGTGACGTGGGCCAAGTTCGCGGTCAAGCGGCTCGCTCCGGGCCTCGGCCTGAAGATCCGGCTCATCATCGGCGACACGCCGGTCGAGCAGGGTGCGGCGATCGCGCAGACGCTGGCGCAGAAGTACGTCGCCGACAAGACGGTCGTGGGCGTGATCGGCCCGTCGACATCTGGTGCCGTCGCGGCATCGAGCAAGACCTATGCCGACGCGGGCATCGCGCACATCTCCTCGTCGGCGACACGCACGTCGCTGACCAAGGGCACGGCACGCGAGGCCACTTCGGCGTTCTTCCGCGTCGTCCCCGGCGACTACATCCAGGGACCGAGCGACGCGCACTTCATGATCGACAAGCTCAAGGTCAAGAAGGTCGTGATCCTGGACTTCCAGGAGCCGTACTCGGTCGGCCTGGCCGACGCAGTCGAGCGGACGCTCAAGGCCGGCAACGTCTCGACCTCGCGGCTGTCGGTGGCGAACACCGTCACGGACTTCTCGTCCTTCGTGACGCGGGTCCCGAACGACGCCGACATCGTGTTCTTCCCGACGCAGAAGCCCGCCGGACGCCCAGACGTTCGCGACGCAACTGCTCGAGCAGGGCAAGAAGGCGAAGGTCTTCGGCGGCGACGGTTCGAACGGAATCGGCGTCTTCAAGGCGACCGGTGCGTACATCTCGAACTTCGCACCGGACATCAGCGGCATCCCGGCCGACAAGGTGATCATCGCCGGCTGGAAGCGGGACAACCCGGGCAAGGCGCTCGGGTCCTTCGGCCCGCCGACCTACGGCGCCGTGCAGGTGATGCTGCGCGCGATCAAGAAGGCGTGCGTCGCCGGGCCACGGTTCGATCCCGAACAAGCGGGCGGTGCTCCGGCAGGTCAAGAGCGTCCGCGTCATCCAACTGGATCCTCGGCGGTGACTTCCGCTTCTCGACGAAGTCGAACGACCCGCTGAACGCGAAGTTCTACATCTTCCAGATCCAGTCGAACGGCTCGTACAAGCTCGTCGGCTGAACCGTACGACACGCCCGAGCGGTCCGGCTTCGTGCCGGGCCGCTCGCGGCTGAAAGACTGCCGCGCGCGTGGACACCTTCATCCAGCTGACGGTCAACGGGCTCACGCTCGGCAGCGTCTATGCGCTGATCGCGCTCGGCTACTCGCTCGTCTACGGGATCCTGAAGCTCCTGAACTTCGCCCACGGCGACGTCTTCATGGTCGGCTCGTTCATCGGCTTCGGCGTCCTGCAGCTGCTCGGCGGCTCCGGCGCGCCGAAGGTGCCGACCTGGCTCCTGCTGATGATCGATCACCGTGGTGGCGATGGCGGGCTGCGCGACACTCGGCGTCGCGATCGAGCGCTTCGCCTACCGCCCGTTGCGCGATGCGCCGCGGATCGCGCCGCTGATCAGCGCGCTCGGTGTCTCCTTCTTCCTCACGTACTCGGTGCAGCTGTTGTTCGGGGCCGAGCAGCGGGACTACCAGACGTTCTCGCTCGACGAGGGCGCGCTCTACTTCAGAGGCATCGACATCGGCGACGTCCGCGTGCCGCTGCTCCGGATCATCACGATCACGGCCGCCTTCGTGCTGATGATCGTGCTCTGGATCCTCGTCAATAGGACCCGCACCGGCAAGGCGATGCGGGCCACCTCCTACGACCGGGAAGCGGCGGCGATGATGGGGATCAACGTCGACCGCGTGATCGTGTTCGCCTTCGTCCTCGGCTCCGCGCTGGCGGGAGCTGCGGGCGTGTTGACCGCGCTGCGCGTGCCGACGAGCGCGACGGAGGGGTTCCTCTACGGGCTGAAGGGCTTCACCGCCGCCGTGATCGGCGGGATCGGCTCGATCCCGGGGGCGATGGCCGGCGGTCTCATCCTCGGCTTCGCCGAGACGTACACGCAGGGCTACATCTCGACGCGCTGGTCCGACCTGATCGTGTTCTCGATCCTGATCCTCTTCATGCTCTTCCGCCCGCAGGGGCTCCTCGGGAAGGCGGACATCCGGAAGGTCTGAGACTGACGTGAGCGGCTTCGACGACGACAGCCTCACCAGCCCGCCGGCGGGCGCGGTCGAGGCGAGCACCGCCGAGGGAGGCACGAGCCCTGCGGTCGGCCGGGACGAGTGGGTCGCCCGGCACGGCCAGAACCGCTTCCGGCGCGGCGGCATGCTCGGCCGGATCGAGGAGCGGCTCGCCGTCGTGCCGTGGTGGGCGTGGCTGACACTCTTCGTCGCGCTCGTCGCCCTGCTGCCTGTCGGCTTCGAAAGCGGCTACGTCCGCCGGGTCGCCTTCGACACGGTGGTGTACATGCTGCTCGCGCTCGGCCTCAACGTCGTTGTGGGCTGGGGAGGCCTGCTCGACCTCGGCTTCGTCGCGTTCTACGGGATCGGCGCCTACACGTACGCCGTCCTCAACTCGGACAAGTACGACATCCACCTCGGCGCGCTGCCGACGATGTTCGTCGTGCTCGCCATCGGCGCGACCGCGGGCTTCCTGGTCGGCCTGCCGTCGCGCCGCCTCTCCGGGGACTACCTCGCGATCGTGACGCTGTTCTTCCTCCAGATCTTCCTGACGGTCACGATCAACAGCGACGGCATCCGCGGGCACAACCTGCTCGGCGGCCCGAACGGCGTGCTCAACGTCGACCCGCTGACGTTCTTCGGGCACGAGCTGAAGGTGTCCACCGAGGGCGTCTTCAACGTCGCCTACCTCTACGTCGCCCTGGCGGTCTTCGTCGTCGTCTACGTCGCGCTTCGGTTCGTCAACCACTCGCGGACCGGCCGGGCCTGGCGGTCGCTGCGCGAGGATCCGCTCGCGGCGGAGCTGATGGGGATGCCGGTCAACTGGCTCAAGCTGATGAGCTTCGCCTTCGGTGCCGCGGTCGCCGCGCTCACCGGCGTGCTCTTCGCCTCGCTCAACTCGAGCGTCTTCCCGCTCTCGTTCTCCTTTCCGCTCGTGATCACCGTCTACACGATGGTGATTCTCGGCGGCTTCGGGCAGCCAGGCCGGCGTCGTGCTCGGCGCGATCCTGATCAGCGCGACGCTGGAGTTCCTGCGCGACCCGGGCGACGCGCGGAAGCTGTTCTACGTCGTCGTCGCGCTGGGGATCCTGGCTGCGTTCCGGTTCTCGTGGCGTCTTGCGGTCGTCCTCGCCGGCACGATCGTGTTCGGGGTGGTGGCGCACTCCGTTGCGAAGGCGATCGACCCCTCGTGGGTGAGCGGCACGCCCGCGGGCGGCGGCGATTTCGCCGACCTCGTCAGTGACTTCGTGATCGTGCCCGAGCACCTCGCCCGCTGGGTCCCGCCGGTGACGTACATCGGGCTCGTCGTCGTTGACGCTGCTCCTCACGGTGCTTCGCGGCTGGGTGCGCTACGCGGTGCTCGTGCCGACCCTCTACCTGGCCGCGTTCGTCTGGGAGAACGTGATGCTCGCCGAGCCGGAGCCGACGAGATACATCGTGCTGGGCGCGTTGCTGATCGCGCTGATGATCGCCCGGCCGAACGGGATCCTCGGCGAACGCCGCGTGGAGATCGTGTGAGCTCGCGCGAGAAGCTGCTCGAGCTGCGCGGAGTGACGATGGACTTCGGCGGGCTGCGCGTCGTCTCCGAGCTGGACCTGCATGTCGAGGCCGGCGAGATCGTGAGCGTGATCGGGCCGAACGGCGCCGGCAAGACGACGCTCTTCAACCTGATCACCGGGATCTACGAGCCGCACGCGGGCGACATCCTCTTCGCGGGCGAGAGCATCAAGGGGCTCGACCCACACAAGATCACCCGCAAGGGGATCGCTCGGACCTTCCAGACGCTGCGGCTGTTCCTGAACATGACCGTCCGCGACAACGTGATGGCGGCGGCGTACGGGCACACGAAGGCCGGCGTCTTCCGCTCGATGCTCCGCACGCCGGGACAGCGACGCGAGGAGCGGGAGACGCGGGCGCACGCCGAGGAGAAGCTCGCCTTCTTCGGCGACCGGCTGATGGGGTATCGCTGGGACCAGCCCGCCTACAGCCTCTCGTACGCGAATCGGCGCAGGCTCGAGATCGCCCGCGCGACTGCGGCAAATCCGAGGCTGCTGCTGCTCGACGAGCCCGCGGCCGGGATGAACCCCGCCGAGACGCACGAGATCACCGAGCTGATCGGCAAGCTCCGCTCGGACGGCGGCTACACGATCCTCGTGATCGAGCACGACATGCACGTCGTCGAGGGGATCTCCGACCGCGTGATCGCGCTGGACCACGGCGTCAAGATCGCCGAGGGCTCGTTCGAGCAGGTCGCCACGGATCCGAGGGTCGTCGAGGCGTACCTCGGCACCAGGAGCGCGACGACGAAGTGAGCCTGCTCACGCTCTCCGGCGTCAACACGTACTACGGCCTGATCCACATCCTCCAGGACGTGGAGCTCGAGGTCGGGCGAGGGCGAGCTCGTCTCGCTGCTCGGAGGCAACGCGTCGGGGAAGTCGACGACCTTGAAGACGATCCTCGGGATCGTGCGGCCGCGGACGGGCTCGGTCGTCTTCGCCGGCGAGGACGTGACCTCCCGTTCGACGAGCCACCGGATCGGCCGCGGGATGGCGATCGTGCCCGAGAACCGGCGGCTCTTCGGCCCGATGACCGTGCTCGAGAACCTGGAGATGGGGGCGTACCTGAACCGGGACGGCAAGGGGCGGAAGGAGGACTTCGACCGCGTCTACGGGCTCTTCCCGCTCCTGCACGAGCGCCGGTCGCAGCTCGCCGGGACGCTCTCGGGGGGCGAGCAGCAGATGGTCGCGATGGGGCGCGCGTTGATGAGCCGGCCCAAGCTGCTGCTGATGGACGAGCCCTCGATGGGCCTGGCGCCGATCCTCGTCGAGCGGAGCTTCGAGATCATCAAGCAGGTGCACCAGTCGGGCGTCGCCATGCTCGTGGTCGAGCAGAACGCGAACATGGCGCTGTCGATCGCCGATCGGGGCTACGTGCTCTCGACCGGGCGGATCGTGCTCGAGGGCAAGGCCGCGGAGCTGCTCGAGGACGACGACCTCCGCCGCGCATACCTCGGCCGCTAAGCCCCTCGACACGGAGGGCCGCCACGACGGGCGGCCCTCCGCGCTCTCGGGGTCGAGATCCGTTACGGGGTGGGGGCCCCGTGGACGACGAGCTCGGTCAGGCCCATGTACGTGCAGCCGGCGAAGGGGCCGGGGCACGAGCTCGCAGAGCCGCCCGGGACCTGCGGGCTGATCATCGTGAAGCGGACATAACGGACGTTCGTCGCACCGGCGGTCGGGAGCACCGTGTTCAGCCGGTAGCGGTCCGCCGGCGTGAACGTGCCGCTCGCGGCCGCGGTCCACGTCGTCCCGTTCGGCGAGGTCTCGATCGAGTATCCGGCGGTCGACGCGCTGCCGCCCACGCCGCACGGGTGCGACGGGTCGACCGCGAAGTCGGTGATGTCGACCGCGGCAGGCAGCTGCACGGTGAGCGCCTTCGGCCCGCCGATCAGGTCGGTCGTGTTGAGCCAGCCGTTGCCGGTCTGGTCGATCGCCTTGTCCGGCCCGCAGAAGAAGACCGAGAAGTCGACCCCGGTCGCGCCCGTGATCGTCCGCTCCTGCCAGGCCGGAGATCCAGTCGCGACGGACGGCCCAGTCGCGGCTCTCGGCCCCGTCGACCGTGATCGTGTCGACCTCGCGGTCGTAGCCGGCCGCGAACACGTTCACCTTCGGGTACGTCCCGAAGGGGATTCCGGAGATCGAGTACGAACCGGCCGCGTCGGAGTGGCCGACCGCGATCTCGGCCGGGCCGACGCCCGAGTCGTGCCCGCCGAACGCTACCTCGGCGCCCTCGAGCGGCTCGCCCGTGCGGAGGTCGGTCACGCCGCCGCCGAGGCTGCCCGTCGGGCCGCCGGGCGCAGGCGGCAGCGCGAAGCTCTCGGTCGGCTGGAAGTCGCTGCCGTCGATCGCGCCCGCGAAGTAGCCCATGCCGCGGGACGCGAAGGCCGCCCACAGCGCGGCGACGTGGCTGCCGCCGAAGATCGTCGTGTCGGCCTGCAGGACCGCGTTCCGCATGTCGAGCATCGTCGGGTCGTCGGGCGAGAGCATCATCCCCTCGGTCACGATCGCCTCGGTCACGGCCGAGCCGACCACGCCGCGGATCTGCCAGAGCGTCTGGGCCCAGATCTCGCCGTCCGCGTGCACCTCGGGGATGCCGAGGATGTTCGCCATGTCGCCGTACGTGTAGCCGCCCTCGCCGGTGGCGGCGCCGCCGGGGCAGCCCTGCGCCGCTGTCATCGACGGCGTGCAGTCGATCGGCTCCGTCCGGGTCAGGTCGAGGCCGCCGCCGACGTAGTTGCCGACTCGGATGTCGCGCGACGTCCGGGTCGTCGGTCAAGAGGCCGTCGTTCGCGAGGAAGTCGTCCCGTACCAGTCGCCCCAGGCCTCGCCCATCGCGCCCGCCTGCAGGCTGTTCAGGGTCGAGTTGCCGAGCGAGTCGACGACGAGCCGGTTCGAGAGCCCGTGCGTGTACTCGTGGTAGACGATCCCGACGTCGTTCGAGCCGTCGGCGGCGATGAACGGGTCGCCGTGGCCTGCGAACGGCTGGTGGAAGAGGTACATCTGCATCGTCGGGCTCTGGCCGTCGGGCGGCGTGCCCATGTTCGCGTTGTCGATGTGGTTCCCGTCCGGGAAGTTGCGGGCCGTCTTGGCGCCGTCGAGCGCCTGGCCCCAGACCACGTCGTCGCCCTCGAAGTTGCCGGCCGCGTTGTCGAAGCCGATCGGTGCCGCCTCGAGGTGGTCGTGGTACTTGTTCAGCAGCACGAACAGCTGCTGGCCGCTCTGGTCGGCGTTCTTCGCCCACGAGCCGGCGTGCTCGGGCTCCCAGGTGCAGACCCAGACGTCGCACCCGGCGACGGGCGGGAAGAAGCGCTGCAGCGGCCAGCGCCAGTCGCGGACTCGAGCGGCTGGTCGCGCTCGGGTCGATCTCCTCGGTCTGATCGGCCAGGTTGTTGTCGTTCAGGTCGGTCAAGACGTGGGTGTTCGGGCCGGACAGGTACTTCGAGCCGGCCGGCAGCCAGCCGTTCGCGGTCAGGTCGTACGGGCGCTGGGTGCCACCCGCCGCCGCGCCCGGGTAGTTGTCGAAGGCGAGCCCCGTCGAGTCCTGGGTCAGCGAGCGGCGGAGCAGGATGTCGCCCGAGCGTCGCGTCGACGACGCTGCGGTAGAGGCCGGCGGGCGAGCGGAAGACCGCCTCCCAGCCGAGGCGTAGTCCTTCGACGGTTGCGTAGAGGCCGAGTGCGGCGCGGTCGCCGCTCGCGAACTCCGTCGTCCGCCGGGCGTCGCCCTGCGCGCGCGACGTCCACGGCAGGACGGCTGCGCCGACGTCACGGAGCGCGGAGCCGAGCGCGGCCTCGGCCGAGAGCCGCGGCGCGGCGGCCGAGCCGGCGACGATCGTCACCGGCGAGCCGACGACGTTCACGATCCGGCCGTCCGCGGCGATGTTGACCCGGACGCCGCCGTTCAACACCGGCACGCCGTCGAGCGACTGGACGAAGCGGAGGTGCCGGATCCCGTGGATGTCGGTGAAGTTCTTCGCGAGGGTCAGCGAGGCGGAGTCGACGCTGAACACGTCGGCGTTGGCGCGCAGGTAGTCCACGCGCGATCGACTCTGCGGAGGCGCTCGAGGCGGGGGTCAGCGAGCCGTCGAGCCGGGCGACGATGCTCGGCGTCCCGGTGAGCGGATCGAGCCGGACGACCGCCTGACGTCCGAGCCGGCGCTCGAGCGCGCGGACAGCGCCGGACGGGCGCGTCTCGAGGCTACGGGCGCGTGCCCGGAGCTCGCTCCGGGCGGAGGCGGTTGCGTTGACGTCGAAGCTCTGGCGGCCATGACTCTTCCCCTTCGGGCCGACGGCCGAGGCGGCCGAGACGGCAACGAGCGCTGCCAGCGTCCCCAGCACGAGCGCCCCGAGCCACCGCGAAGACTGTCTGCTCATGTCCCCTCCCGCTAAACAGTTGTTTACAACTGTGCAACTCTGCGGGGTCGCGCGGGAAAAGTCAACGGAGCGAATCAATCGAGCGGCGGCGCCTTCCGGGCAGGGTCGGCGACGGGGAGCGCGTCGCGCGACCACTCGCGCCGCTTCCACTCCGGCACCGGCGTCTCGCAGGCCTCCCGGGGGACGAAGCGCGACGGCTCGACGAGCGCCATCCGGTGGATGTAGCGCGGGCAGTTCGGGAAGACCTCCGTCGCCCGCACGCGCACGACGAGCTGCGCCTCGGGCCACTCCGGCAGGAGCGGGTCGTCGTCGGCGATCGAGGCGATGCCGTTCAGCCGGACCCGCTTCGGCTCCGTGAACGAGATGAAGAGCAGGCCGACCTGCGGGTTCTCGACCAGGTTCCCGACGGAGAGGTACATGCCGTTGCCGTCGTAGTTCGGGAAGGCGATCGTGTGCTCGTCGACGACCTTGACGAAGCCGGGCGTCGCCGCCCTTGTACGAGCACTGCGGCTGCCCGTCGCGGTCTGCGGTCGCGAGGAAGAACATGTCCTGGCGCTCGATGAACGCGCGGTCGTCCTCGTCGATCCGGTCGTGGACGATCCGCTCGACGATCCGGTCGGCGAGCCGCCGGGTGTCGAAGCGATCCTGCAGGCGGCGGCTGGCGTCGTGGTACGTGGTCATCCGCTGCATGATGGCACCGTGCGCCCGGCTGTCCACGTCACCGAAGTCGTGCCGGACGCCGTCCAGGCCGCGCTCGCGCGGGATTTCGAGCTCCTCGCAAGCGCCGGCAGGTGCCGACGGGCTCGTGACGATGCTGACCGATCGCGTCGACGGGCCGTTCCTCGACGCCGTCGGCCCGCAGCTGCGCGTCGTGGCCAACTATCGCGGTCGGCGTGGACAACGTCGACCTCGACGAAGCGCGGGCGCGCGGGATCGTCGTCGCGAACACGCCCGATGTCCTCACCCGGGCGACCGCCGAGCTTGCGATCGCGCTCGTCCTCGCGCTCGTGCGCCGCGTCGCCGAGGGCGACCGCCTCCTGCGCCGGCGCGAGCCGTGGCGCTGGGCGCCGACGTTCATGCTCGGCGACGGTCTCGCCGGCAGGACGCTCGGCGTCGTCGGGCCGGGGAGGATCGGCGGCGAGGCGGCGCGGCTCGGTGCGGCGCTCGGCATGGACGTCGTCACCGCCGGTCGGGCCGACCCGCTCGAGCCGGTGCTCGAGGCGGCCGATGTCGTCAGCCTGCACGTGCCGCTGACGGACGCGACGCGCCACCTGATCGACGCCACTGCGCTCGGCCGGATGCGTCCGACGGCGGTGCTCGTGAACACCGCGCGTGGCGGCCTCGTCGACGAGGCCGCGCTCGTCGAGGCGCTCCGCGCCGGGAGGCTCGCAGGTGCCGCGCTCGATGTTTTCGAGACCGAACCGGTCGTGCGCCAGGAGCTGCTCGCGCTGGAGAACGTCGTCCTCACGCCGCACCTCGGTAGCGCGACCCGTCAGACTCGCGAGGAGATGGGAATGCTTTGCGTCGAGGCGCTCCGCGCGGTGCTGGTCGAGGGCCGCACGCCGGCCCGTGGAGTCGTGGCGTGACGGGCCTGTCGCCGATCCTCCAGGCCCGGTACGAGGGGCGGGAGGACGACCTCGCCCAGCTGCTCGCGGCCGAGCCGGAGCTCGACGTCTTCGAGGCGGCTGCCGTGGGGCGGGCCGAGCGGCTGCACGAGCTGCTCACCGCCGAGCCGGCGCTTGCCGAGGCCTGGTCGGCGGACGGCTTCACTGCCCTGCACCTGGCTGCCTACTTCGGGCACGTCGAGGGCGTACGCCTGCTCCTCGAACACGGGGCCGCACCGCGGGCGGTGGCGAGGAACGCGCTCGAGGTACAGCCGCTGAACAGCGCTGCAGCGAGCCAGGTCGCGGAGGCGCGCGCACCGATCGCGCGACTGCTGCTGGAGGCGGGCGCCGACTCGAACGCCGAGATCGAGGGCGGTTTCCGGCCGCTCGACGCGGCGATGCAGAACGACGACGCCGAGCTCGTCGAGCTCCTGCGCGAGCACGGCGCGATCGTCGGCGACCACGAGGGGTGATTACCCGGCGGCGTCGAGCGTGAGCTGCCGGTAGCCGGAGAGGGCCGAGACACCGACACCGACGAGCCGGAGCGCGCCGGGCCGGTCGCGTAGGCCGCGGTCGAGGAGCGCGCAGGCCAGCTCGGAGATCGTCTCGTCGTCGTCGATCGCCGCCGGCAGCGTCGTCGAGCGCGACCGGATCGAGAAGTCGGCGTACCGCAGCTTGGCCGTGACCGTCCGCGCTGCGAGACCCCGGCTGCGGAGATGCCCGCCGACCTCGACGCTCATCCGCCGCAGCTCGGCGTGCAGTGCCTCGCGGTCGCTGAGGTCACGGGCGAAGGTCTCCTCGACCGAGATCGAGACCTGCTCGCCGCCGAGCTCGAGGTCGCGGTCGTCGATCCCGCGGGCACGGTCGCGCAGGACCCGGCCGACGCTGCCGGGGAGCACCGCCCGCAGGTCGGCGTCCGAGAGCATGGCGAGGGCGCCGACGCGATCGATCCCGGCCGCGTGCAGGCGAGCCTCGGCGCGCGGCCCGACCCCCGGGAGACCGCGAACCGGGTAGGCGGAGAGGAAGCGCGCCTCCGCTCCGGGCGGCACGACCGTGATCCCGCCCGGCTTGCGGCGCTCGGAGGCGACCTTGCAGACCACCTTCGCAGTCGAGACGCCGAGCGAGCAGGACAGGCTCGTCGCCGCCCGCACCGCGGTCTGTACTGCCTCCGCCGCGCCGCGTGCGCGATCGAAGTCCCCGCCGACCGCGCTGCCGAGGTCGAGGTAGCCCTCGTCGATCCCGGTCCGCTCCAGGCGCGGCACCACCTCGCCCACTGCCGCCCAGACGGCACGGGAGTACTGCTTGTAGAGGCTCATGCGCGGTCGCAGGAAGACGGCGTGCGGGCAGCGGCGAAGTGCCTCGGCCGCGCTCATCGCGGAGCGGATGCCGAACTGCCGTGCCGCATAGTTCGCGGTCGAGACCACGCCGCGCCCGTGCGGGTCGCCCCCGACGACGAGCGGCCGCTCGCGCAGCGTCGGATCCTCCAGCTCCTCGACCGCGGCGAAGAACGCGTCGAGGTCGAGGTGGGCGAGAATCCGCATCCCCGCAAGGCTACGGTTCGCGGGTGATCGCACACGCAGCCCTGACGCCCCCGGCGATCGTCCAGCCGGCTGCGTTCCAGGCGTCGTTCGGGCTCGTCACGGGCAGCGTCGGGCCCGGGACGGTGCGGATCCGGGTCCGCGTCGGCTCGCGGCTCGCCGTCGACCGGCCGC
Organism: uncultured Gaiellaceae bacterium; assembly: GCA_963808915.1. GTDB lineage: Bacteria > Actinomycetota > Thermoleophilia > Gaiellales > Gaiellaceae > CAVTBT01. The sequence goes on from CAWEHJ010000004.1 coordinate 1,167,146, forward strand.
TGCGCGGGCGCCGCTTCTCGCTCCACGTCGACCTGCCTCCGCGTGACGTGGCCGTGCGCGTGACGGCGGTCGGGCGGGACGGAGGCCGGCGCACCAGCGTCGTCGGGCCCGTCTTCGGACTGCCGCGGGCGGCCGAGCCGCGACTCGTCCCGACCCGTCGTGATCCTGCGTTGACCCGGACGGTGATCGCGCTCACGCGGAGCTTCCACGCGACGAGCGCGGTCTACGTCGAGGATCTGCTCTCCGGGTCTGGTGCCGCGTGGAACGCGCGGGCCCGCTTCCCGGCCGCCTCGACGCTGAAGCTCGCGATCGCCGTTGCGGTGCTGCGGGCGCACGGGGGCGTGCCGCCGCCCCGCTCCTGGGTCGACGAGCGACTCCACGCAATGCTGCTCCGCTCGGACAACCGCGCGGCGAACGAGCTCGAGGCGTGGCTCGGCGGCTCGCGGGTCGTGGACGGGGTCCTGCAGGCGCTCGGGCTCCGGGACACGATCATGTACGGGGGCTACGAGACGTCAGGGCTGCGACTGCCGCAGGGCCCGATCCCGATCCGCGTCGACTCGCAGCCGGCCTTCGGGCTCGGCAAGTACACGACCGCCTGGGACCTGGCTCGGCTCTGGCGGGACGTGTGGCAGGCGGCCGCCGGGATCGGGCCGATCGCTCGGACCTTCCCCGGCGCCCTGACTCCCGCGGACGCCCGCTACCTGCTCCGGCTGCTCGCGCTCGTCGGCGACCCCGGCAAGCTCGACCGCTTCCTCTCGCCCGGCGACGTCGTCCTGCAGAAGGCGGGCTGGCTCTCGACCGCCCGCCACGACGCGGGCCTCGTCCTCTGGCGGAACGGCGCCGTCCTGGCGACCGTGCTCACGTGGGCGCCGTCCGGCGCCGGGCCGCGCGTCGGACGTCCTGGCGGGGAAGGTCGCGAGGGCGGCACGCGACCGGTTCGCAGGGTGAGCGCGCAGGCGACGACACCGGAGCTCCCGTCCCGGTGCCGACGCCCTCTCGGGGCAGCGAGAGATGCCGAGCTGTGTGTCCTTCCCTGAGGTGAGAGAGAAGGTTTACTCAGGCAAAACCTGAGACGCGTCGTGTCGTCGCGAAGTTAGTACGGATTCGGCACGGCGACCCAGAGCACCCGCAGCTTCTCGCGCTTCGACGGGTTCTTCCAGGTGTGGGGCTTCGAGAGCTCGTACGTGAGCGAGTCGCCGGCCGCGAGCGTCATCGTCTCGTCGGCGACGGAGATCTCCAGCGTGCCCTCGACCACGTAGACGAATTCGATCTCGCCGGGCAGCGAATAGAGCTCGTCGCCCGAGCCCGCGCCGGGAGCGACCTCGGACTCGATCACCTGCAGCCTGCGCTCGTCGCGGGAGGAGAGCAGGTAGTTGCTCGTCGGGAAGTACGTGTCGACCTTCGGCCGCTCGTCGCGCCGAACGAGCGCGGGTGCCGGCTCGCGCTCGAAGATGTGGCTCAGCCTGACGCCGAGCGCGTCGCAGATCCGTGCGATCGAGGAGAGCGAGGGCGAGGTCCGGTCGCGCTCGAGCTGCGAGATGAACCCCTTCGTCAGCCCCGTGGCGGCAGCCACCTGCTCGATCGTCAGGCCGCGCTCGCGCCGCAGCGAGCGGACGCGAGCTCCGACGCGGGGAACCTCGCTGGTCGTGGCGAGCGGGGCTGCGCGGGGCACGGCGCGGATCATACGGCGAGGACGGCGGCGGGAATACCAGTACAACTTCTGTAGTTACTCTTGTTGAAGCACGATTTCACCAGAGGAGCTGATCGCTTGAGCAAGTTGTTGCTCGTCCCGCTGGAAGACCTCGTCGTCTTCCCCAACATGAACGTCACCCTGACCGTCGACGTCGGCGAGGAGGAGCGGTGCTGCTCGTCCCGCAGCACGAGAACGAGTACGCGCCGGTCGGCACGGTCGCCGAGGTCACCGATCGCGTCCGCCTGCCCGGCGGCGGCCGAGCCGTCTCGCTGAACGGGCTGCACCGCGGGCGTCGCCGGCGCGGCCGAGACCGACCCGCGCGGGCCGGCTCTTCGTCGAGGTCGACGAGCGCCCGGACGACCCGCCGGCCCCCGTCGAGCCGCGCGAGCTGGAGCAGCGAGTACCGCGCCGTCGTCGAGGAGATCCTCGAGCTGCGCGGCGACGACGGCCGCATCGCGGCGTTCGTCCGCTCGATCAGCGAGCCGGGCGCGCTGGCCGACACGGCCGGCTACTCGCCCGACCTCACCTTCGAGCAGAAGGTCGAGCTGCTCGAGACGGTCGACGTCGACGGAGCGCCTGGAGCTCGCCCTGCGCCTGCAGCGCGAGCGGCTCGCCGCGATGCAGGTGCGCCGCCGCATCCGCGAGGACGTCGACGCGGGCGTCGAGAAGCAGCAGCGCGAGTACATCCTGCGCAAGCAGCTCGAGTCGATCCGCAAGGAGCTCGGCGAGGACGACGGCTCGGTCGTCGAGGAGTACCGCACGAAGATCGCGGACGCGGGGATGCCCGACGAGGTGCGCGAGCAGGCCGAGCGCGAGCTCGCGCCGCTTCGAGCGGATGGGCGAGAGCTCGCCCGAGTCGCAGATGATCCGCAACTACCTCGACTGGCTGCTCGCCGTGCCGTGGTCGAAGCGCTCCGAGGAGCGGCTCGACCCGCGAGCACACGCGCGAGGTGCTCGACGCCGACCACGCGGGCCTCGAGGACGTCAAGGACCGGATCGTCGAGTACATCGCCGTGCGCAAGCTGCGCGAGGAGCGCGGGATCGAGGCCGACAAGCGGTCGGGCGCGATCCTGACCCTCGTCGGCCCGCCCGGCACCGGCAAGACGTCGATCGGCGAGTCGATCGCCCGCGCGCTCGGCCGCGAGTTCGTCCGCATGTCGCTCGGCGGCGTGCGCGACGAGGCCGAGATCCGCGGCCACCGGCGCACGTACATCGGCGCGCTGCCCGGGCCGCCTCGTGCGGGCGCTCCGCGACGCGGGGACGATGAACCCGGTGATCCTGCTCGACGAGGTCGACAAGGTCGGCGCCGACTGGCGCGGCGACCCGTCGGCGGCGCTGCTCGAGGTGCTCGACCCGGCGCAGAACCACTCGTTCCGCGACCACTACCTCGACGTCGAGGTCGACCTCTCGCAGGTCGTCTTCATCGCCACCGCGAACATCGCCGAGACGATCCCCGGCGCCGCTGCTCGACCGGATGGAGGTGATCCGCTTCGACGGCTACACGACCGACGAGAAGGTCGCGATCGCGCGCGGCTACCTGTGGCCGCGGCAGCGTCGAGCGGAACGGGCTGCGCGAGGACGAGGTGTCGATCGCCGACGAGGTGCTGGAGACGGTGATCTCCGAGTACACGCGCGAGGCCGGCGTCCGCCAGCTCGAGCGCGAGCTCGGCACGCGTGCTGCGCAAGACCGCGACGCGGGATCGCCTCCGGCACGTCCGAGGCTCCCGTCGAGGTCGACCGTCGAGCTCGTGCGCGACGCGCTCGGCCGGCAGAAGTTCTTCCGCGAGGCGGCGGAGCGGACGGCCGTGCCGGGTGTGGCGACGGGGCTGGCGGTCACCGGCACCGGCGGCGACGTGCTCTTCGTCGAGGCGACCGCGATGAAGGGCGGCGAGCCGCTCGTCCTCACCGGCCAGCTCGGCGACGTGATGAAGGAGTCGGCGCGGATCGCGCTCTCGTACGTCCGCTCGCACGCCGAGGAGCTCGGCGTCGACCCGGATGCGTTCGACGAGCGCTCGTTCCACGTCCACGTCCCGGCCGGCGCGATCCCGAAGGACGGGCCGAGCGCCGGGAATCACGATGGCGACCGCGCTCGCGTCGCTCCTCTCCGGCCGGCCGGTGAAGCACACCGTCGGCATGACCGGCGAGGTGACGCTGCAGGGCCGCGTGCTGCCGATCGGCGGGCTCAAGCAGAAGGTGCTGGCCGCGCACGCCGCCGGGCTGACCGACGTGATCATGCCCGGAGCGGAACCGCGCCGACCTCGACGACGTGCCCGAGCACGTGCGCGACGAGATGACGGTTCCACCCGGTCATGTCGCTCGGCGAGGTGCTCGGGCTGGCGCTCGAGCCGGAGCCGCACCTTCATGCGGTGTCGTAGCTGCAAGCCGGTGCCCGAGGAGGTCCGCCGGGCGGCGGACCTCCTCGAGCGCCGCTGGGCGGTGTCGATCCTCTACGCGTCCTTCGAGGGCGCCTCTGCGCTTCAACGAGTTCCGGCAGGCGCTCGGCCCGATCCCGCCGCGCACGCTCGCCCAGCGGCTCGTCGAGCTCGAGCGAGGCGGGCGTGCTCGACCGCGTCGTGATCGACGCGCGGCCGCCGCGGGTCGAGTACCGGATCACGGCCGACGGCCTCCGGCTCGTGCCCGTGATCGAGGCGCGTCGTCCGCTTCGCGAGGGGATGACCCGCGGGCCCTCCCCTCGCGGCGGTAGGGACTAGATCGCGAGCGAGGTCTCGCCGGCCGGCTCGTATGCCGCGCTTGTAGCCGAGCAGGGAGCCGAGCGGCGCGCCCAGCGCCAGGCCCGACTTCTGCATCCAGGCGGGCGGGAACGGCAGCCGCACCGTGTCGTAGTGCGCGTTCGCGATCACCGCGAGGCGGAGGGGGTTCGGCAGCCCCTTCTTGTTCGTCTTGCCGTCGTTGGCGAGCGCGAACATCGTCTCGATCAGGCTCTCGAAGGTCAGAGCGGGGCGGATCTCGCAGCGGAAGCGAGCCTCCTCGGCGCCCGAGTTCCAGAACTTGTGCGGGGTGCCCGGCTCGACGATCACCTCTTCACCGGCCAGCGCGATGAACTCGCGGCCACCGGCCTTGAATGTCACCTGACCCGAGACGATCTCGAACCGCTCGGTCTGGTACGGGTGCACGTGCGCGGCGGCGACGAAGCCGTTCGGCTCGACGACGACCTCGACGTGGACGTACTCGCCGTTCGTGTCCGCCGACGTCTGCAGGAACTGCATCAGCTCGCCGGTCACGGGGTTGTGCAGGACGTCTCCGGTGCGGATCATGCTCTGAGTCTCCTCTCGTGGTGTCCCATCCACGAGCAGTCTCGGCCGGCGGGTGCCAGCGTACGTCGGCCCGGGCGACGATCCTCCGTCAGCCGCTCTGGCGATCTTCGCTCGCCCGGACGGGCGAGCCGGTCGGCTCGCCCTCACCCTCGAGGACGAGGGCGTGTCGTCCCTCAGGCGGTCTCTTTGCGGGCGACCCAGTGCAAAGGAACCGCCATGGCGAGTGCGGGCGCGACGAAGTCGGCCAGCGTGAAGACGGCGCGCAGCACCAGTGCCAGGGCGAGTGCCTCGGCCTCGTCCATCACGGGTGACAGCGCTGCGACGATGGCCGCCTCGCGAACGCCGATGCCCGATGGCGCGACGATGACGAGGAAGCCGGCGCTCATCGCAAGCGGGACACCGCCGAGCGAGAGCCCGAGCGCGGAGTCGGTTGCCTTGCCGCTGCTCTCGACGAGCACCCAGAGCGCCAGGCCGTAGGCGACCCAGCTCACGACCGACCAGGAGCCCGCGAGCAGCACGCCGTGCCATCGGATCGGTCGTTCGAGTGGGGCCCGACGAACGAGGCGCAGCAGCAGATTCACCTCTCGCGTGAGCATCGAGGGCGTGGCGGCGACGAGCCCGATCGGCAGCAGCACGAGCACGGCGATCCACGTGCGCGCCGAGCCTGCGGCCACTGGGACGATTGCGAGCAGGCCGATGGCGAGTGCGACAACAAGGTTGATCCCGATCGCGGCCAGGGCGGCCGCGATCACACGAGGGCGAGGGATGCCCGCCCGGCGGCCGAGCTCCATCTGCAGGACAAATGCCCAGACGCTGCCGGGGATGTACTTGCCGAGCTGGCCGACCAGGTACACGCGTGCCGCCGCATGACGGGTGACGTCAGATCCGAGCTCCTGGACGAGCGCGTGCCAGGTCAGCGAGCTCGCGAACAGGCCGACCAACGCCAGCAGGCAGGACGCGGCGAGCGCCCAGGGCGAAAGCTGGGCGATGGTCTCTTTGACGGAGTGCCACTCGCGGGCTGCGGCGACGGCGACGACGGCGAACAGGACGATGCCGACCACCACCTGGAGAAGCGGCAGGAGCTTCGCCGGCACGAGGCTCTTCGCCGTGTCCGCGGCCGTCCTCGTAGGCTCGGCGGGCATCCCTCGATGCTATAAGGGGCGCCTGACTGCGGACAGCGACGCACCGGTCGGGACCGCTCTCGTCACGGGAGCTGCAGGGTTCATCGGCGTACACCTCGTCGAGCGCCTGCTCGGCCTTGGCGGTCGCGTCCGCGGGACTCGACGATGAGCGGTCCGGCGACTGGTCGCGGGTCGACCCAGGCGTGGACCGTGTGGCAGCCGCGCTCGAATCGCTGGACGACGGGGCGCTCGACATGCTCTTCGAGGGCGTCGACGTCCTCTTCCACCTCGCGGCCGAGAAGTACAACTCCTCCCGCGCGACCCCGGAGACCGTCCTTCGGGTCAACGTCGATGCGACCCGACGGCTGTTCGCCGCCGCGGCGCGGGCGCGCGTCCGCAAGGTCGTGTTCACGTCGTCGCTCTACGCCTACGGGTCGCTCGGGCCGGAGCCGATGAAGGAGACCGACGTGCCGGCCCCGACGACGATGTACGGGCTCTCGAAGGTCGCCGGGGAGCATCTGCTCCGCGTCGCCGAGCGAGGAGCAGGGCCTGCGGTGGACGGTCGCACGGCTCTTCTTCGTCTACGGCCCGCGTCAGTACGCCGAGGGCGGCTACAAGTCCGTGATCGTCGTCAACTTCGAGCGGCTCCGGCGCGGGAGAGCGCCGACGATCTACGGCGACGGCGAGCAGGCGCTCGACTACGTCTACGTCGATGACTGCCGTCGACGCGCTCGTCGCCATGCCCGCTCCGCAGCACGACGGCGGCACTCAACGTCGCCTCGGGTCGAGCGATCAGCATCGCCGACTTGACGAGCGCCATGCGCGGCGGCCGGCACGGATCTCGAGCCGGTCGAGCGGACCCGCCGGACTGGACGGCCGGTAGCTGCCGGGTTGGCGATCCCGCGCTCGCGCCGCGAGCTCGGCTGGCGGGCCCAGGCGCCCATCGAGGAAGGCGTCGCGCCGCGTGTGGGACTTGGTTGACCGCTGAGGCGTGATGGACGAGCGGCGGATCGACATCTCGGTCGTCGTGCCGTGCCTCAACGAGGAGGCGAACGTCGGCCTGCTCGCGGAGCGGCTGTTCGCCGCGGCGGCCGAAGCGGGGCTCGCGACGGAGCTGGTCTTCGTCGACGACGGCAGCACCGACGGCACCTGGGCGACGATCGAGGCGCTCGGCGAGTACCAGGCGATCGCGTCGTCGCGTCCGCCACGAGCAGAACCGCGGCATCGCCGCCGCCTGGCGCTCCGGCGTGGACGGCCGCGACGGGGCGCTACGTGTGCCTCATCGACGCCGACCTCCAGAATCCGCCCGAGGAGGTCGTGACGCTCTACCGGCGGCTGCTCGAGTCGCGGGCGGACATCGCCCAGGGAACGCGCTCGAGCATCGGGCGGCTCCGCGACTCGCGGCTCCTGCTCTCCCGGGTCCTGAACGTGCTGCTCAACCTGCCTTCCGGATGTGGGCCACCGACACCAAGTCCGGCTTCGTGCTCGGCCCGCGGCGCGTCATCGAGACGTCGTCACCCACCGGGGGGCTACCGCTACTTCCAGACGTTCATCAGTGTCGCGCGAAGGCGAAGGGCTACGCGATGCTCGAGGTCGAGACCCTCTTCCAGAGCCGTACGCCGGGGAGTCGTTCCTCGCGGAACGCGCTCGCTCGTCTCGTTGGGGGCGCTCGCTGGACTTCCCCTCGCGGTGAACGAGTTCGGCCGTCGCCGGCGCGCGCCGCACGACGGTCGATCGCCCCCAAGCCCGCGTCCGCTGCCGCGCCCGGCATCCGTACAGCGGGTGGCGCCGTGCCGGTTCGAGACCTATTCGCGACGATGCCGCTGCACAAGTGGAGATTCGCCGGGCGCGCGACCTCTACCTCGAGCTCAAGCGCACCGAGCGCCTCTCCAGCGAGGAGCTCGACGCGCTCCAGCTAAAAGCTCCAGCGGCTCGTCCAGCACGCCTACTGTCCACGTGCCGTTCTATCGCGACCCGATCGGCGAGGAGGGGTTCATCCCGAGGACATCCGCTCGCTCGAGGACATCGCCAGGCTGCCGCTGCTCTCGAAGGACGACGTGCGTAAGAACCTCTTCTTCGAGCTCTTCGCCGACAACCATCGCAAGCGCGAGATGCTGAGGGTCGCGACGAGCGGCTCGACCGGCGAGCCATTCGTGACGTATGCCGATCGCTACCAGCTCGAGATGCGCTTCGCGACGACGCTGCGCGCGCTGGAGTGGACCGGCTGGCGGTTCGGGGACCGCCAGGCCGTCTCTGGCACCAGACGCTCGGCCTAGTCGGCGACAGCGCGTTCGCGAGCGGATCGACGCGTTGTTCATGCGCCGTCTGTTCGTCCCGGCGTTCGAGCTGTCGGCGGAATCGCTCGAGCGTACGTGGCAAGGATCCGCAACACCGCCGTTCCTGCTCGACGGCTACGCCGAGTCGTTGAACTTCCTCGCCACGTATCTGCGCAGGCCGGCGAGGGAGGGCTCGAGCCGAAGGCCGTGATGTCGTCTGCGCAGACGCTGCCCGACGAGCGTGCGCCGGCAGATCGAGTCCAGCCTGGACGCGCGGTCTTCGACAAGTACGGCAGCCGGGAGTTCTCGGGCATCGCGTATCAGTGCGAAGCGGTGAGGCGTTTCACGTCATGGACGAGAGCTACATCGTCGAGTTGCTCGTGGAGGGTCGGCCGGCCAAGCCGGGCGAGGTCGGCGAGGTGGTCGATCACCGACCTGAACAACTTCTCGGTGCCGCTGATCAGCTATCGGATCGGGGACCTGGCGACCGCAGTCGAGCAGGGAGAGCCGTGTCCGTGCGGCCGGACGCTGTCCCGCATCGGCGAGATCCAGGGTCGAACCCAGGCGATCGTCCACTGCGCGAACGGGACCTGGCTGCCGGGGGCGTTCTTCGCCCACTTCTTCAAGGAGTACGACCACGTCGTGCGGTTCTTCCAGGTGGTGCAGGAGGAGCGCGGGGCGTTCGCGTTGCGGGTCGTGAAGGGCGAGCAGTTCTCCGACGCGGGCTTCGACGAGCTGATGGCGGCGTTGCGGGCGCTACATCGCCGACACGAAGATGGACGTCGAGTTCGTGGACGAGATCCCGCTCGTGCGAACGGGCAAGAGGTCACCGGTGATCTCGAACGTGCCCGGCGACTTCCAGGACACCGCACCGTAAAGCTTCACGGTGGGGGCGGGCTCCCGGCCGCCCCCACCGCTGTCCCCACACGAAGCGGCGCTACTCGTACTGCAACGCGCCGAGGACGTCGAGCCTCGCCGCGCGGCGTGCCGGCGCCACGGCCGCCAGGATTCCCGCTGCCACCGCCACGATCGCGAAGACCACGACGGTCCCCACAGGCAGCGAGAAACTCACTCCGTACTTCGAAAGCGCCTGGATCGAAAGCGCGCCGAGGGCGATCCCGAGCGGCAGCCCGAGCGCGGCCCCGATCAGCGCGGTGATCACGCTCTCGTGACGGATCATGCGCCGCGTCTGCCGCCTGGTCATGCCGACGGCGCGCAGCATCCCGAGCTCGCGGGTCCGCTCGAACACGGACAGGACGAGCGTGTTGACCATGCCGAAGAGCGACACGATCACGCTCAGCGCGAGCAGGACGTAGAAGAGGTTCATCACGCTGGTCAGCCAGGAGACGCGCTGGTCGATGAACTCGTTCCGCGTCTGCGCATTCGCGTCGGGGAACGCGGCCAGCGCACGCTCGAGCGACTGCTTCGAGTCGGCGTCGACGAACGTGAGCGCGTCGGCCGGCCGCGGGAAGTGGCGGTCGAAGCCGGCCTGCGAGAGCACGATTCCGCCGAGCAGCGAGTCGAGGTCGGAGGGCTTGAAGATCCCGCGGACGTGGACGGTGACCTGCTTCCCGTTCGGGGTCTCGAACGTCAGCGTGTCGCCGACCTTGACCGAGTCGTCCTTGGCGAGGTCGTGACGGATGATCGCGTCGGTCGGGCCGAGTGCGGTGACGGCGGCGTCGCCGCCCTGCTCCCACGTGAAGTTGTACGCCCGGGCGATGGTTCCGGGCTCGACGCCGCTCACGTCCACCTCGTTGTCGTTCTCGACGAGCCGGGCGCGGTCGTAGCGGACGCTCGAGGCGAGCGTGACGCCCTTCGCGCCGTCGAGCGCGCTGCCGGCTGCGGCCGTGACCGTCGCCCAGCCGTTCGTCGAGGTGACCAGGTAGGGGGTGCCGATCTGCCGGTCGACCGCGTCCTTGTCGGAGGCCAACAGGCCCTTGCCGAAGACGGCGACGAACGTGACGAGCGCGAGGCCGATCATCAGCGCCGCCGCAGTGGCGGCCGTGCGCGACGGGTTCCGGGTCGCGTTCTCGCGCGCCAGCCGGCCCGCGACACCACCCATCGCAGCCGCCGGGGCGCCGACGACGTGCGCGAGCGGCCGCACGAGCCTGGGCGCGAGCATCGCGATCGCCGATGAAGAGCCCGAGCACGCCGAGCACGATCCCGATGATCCTCGGGCCTGCGCCGACGCCGTGGCCGAGCAGCGCGTAGCTCACCGCCATGAGCGAGAGCGCGGTCACGATCAGCGAGGCGACGAACGTCTTCCGCGAGAGCCGCTTCGTCACCAGTCCGCCCTCGCGGACGGCCGAGATCGGCGGGATCCGCGTCGCCTTGATCGCGGGCACGATGCTCGCGATCAGCGTGATCAGCGTGCCGACGGTGAGCGAGACGATCACCGTTCGCGGCGCGAAGACCATCCCGCGTGCGCGGCAGGTCGAGGTTGAACGCCCGCATCAGCGCGACGAGCCCGACCGCGAGCCCCACGCCCGCGGCGAGCCCGACGAGCGAGGCGATGAAGCCCTGTAGGCCGCCCTCGACGATCACCGAGCGCAGCACCTGCTTCCGGGAGGCGCCGAGCGTCCGCAGGGTCGCCAGCTCGCGCGTGCGCTGCGCGACCGTGATCGAGAGCGTGTTGAAGATGACGAAGCCGCCGACGAACAGCGCCACGCCGCCGAAGGCGAGCAGGAAGTAACGGATGTACTTGACGAAGTCGCCGCTCTTCCCGTCCTCCTTGGCCTGCTCCGCGCCCGTGCGACGACGGTGTTCTCCGGCAGCGTCGGGTCGATCGCACGGACGAGCTGGTCGTCGGAGACGCCGCTCTTCGCGGCCACCGAGATCGCGTCGAAGCCGTCCTTGTGCAGCACGGCCTGCGCCGTCTTGACGTCGAAGAGCGCGACCGTGGCGCCGCCGAGCGAGCTGACGTCGCCGAACTTCGCGATCCCGGTCAGCGTGTAGGGCTTCGCCGGGCCGTCGCCGGCGATCCTGATCCGCTCGCCGACGGTGAAGTGCTGGTCGTCCGCGGTGCCCTTGTCGACGACGACCTGGTTCGGGCCGGAGGCCCACGTGCCGTCGACGAGCTTGAAGGGGCTGAACCGCTGGTCGGCCGGGTTCACGCCGAGGCCGAACGTCGGGTTGCCGTTGTCGATCGCGTGGCCCTCGCGGTCGAGGATCTTGGCGACGTTCGTGTCGCCGGAGATGTCGAGGATCGTCCCGGCCGCCGAGTCGACCTGCGGCAGCGTGCGCACCTGGTCGAGAACCTGCGGTGAGACGAGCGCCTTGCCGCTCGCCGACCACTCGAGCAGCTTGCGGCCGGTCACGACCGCGTCGGTGTTGTCGTACGCGCTCGTGAAGATCGAGTCGAACGCCTTCTGGATCGTGTCCGTGAGCACGAAGCGTGCCGCTGACCATCGCGACGCCGAGGACGATCGCGAACGCCGTCAGGACGGTGCGAAGCTTGCGGCCGAGGATGCCCCTGAGCGCGACGCGGCTCATCGACCGCTCACGGTGGCGAGCACGTCGAGGATCTCGCTGTGCGTCGACGGGCCGAGCTCCTGGACGATCACGCCGTCGGCGAGGAAGAGGATCCGGTCGGCGATCGTCGCGGCGTTGGCGTCGTGCGTGACCATCACGGTCGTCTGGCCGTAGGTCGTGACCGCCTCGCGGACGAGGGCGAGGATCTCCGCGCTCGTGTGCGAGTCGAGGTTGCCCGTGGGCTCGTCGGCGAAGAGCACGGTCGGCCGCGAGAGCAGAGCGCGCGCGACGGCGACCCGCTGCTGCTGGCCGCCCGAGAGCTCGGACGGGCCGGTGCTTGCGCCGGTCGGCGAGGCCGGTGGCGTCGAGCAGCTCCTCGAGCCAGGCCGCGTCGGGCTTCTTGCCGGCGACGGCGAGCGGGAGCGTGATGTTCTCCTCGGCCGTCAGCATCGGCAGCAGGTTGAAGAACTGGAAGACGAAGCCGATGTGCCGGCGGCGGAGCTTCGTCAGCTCCGTGTCCTTCAGGCTCGTGATCTCGATCCCGTCGATCTCGACCGTGCCCTCGGTCGGCTTGTCCAGGCCGGCGAGGATGTGCATCAGGGTCGACTTGCCGGACCCCGACGGGCCCATCACGGCCGTCAGGTGGCCGCGGGGGATCTCGAGCGAGACGCCGCGGAGCGCGTCGACCGCCGTGTCGCCCGAGCCGTAGCGGCGGGCGAGGTCGCGCGCGCTGACGACGACGCGGGCTTCGGGGGCGTGGTCGGGGCGGGTGGCTTCGAGCGTCGCGGTCATGGGTCCGGGAGTCCTTTCGTGGGAGTACGCCCAGTGTCCGGCCCGCGTCGCGGTGTCGCATCGCCCGCAGCCCCGATCCGTCCTCGTCCCCGCGCAGGATTCTGGAGTCGTCCGGAGGGACGACGACACCTCGCACGCGCGTGGGCTACGGTCCGGCGGTGAGTCGTTTCCTGGCGCTCAGCCGGTTCGCGCTCCCTGGTCTGGCCGCGGCGCTGCTCGTCGGGATGGTGATCGAGTTCGCGCTGCTCGAGGGCGCGCAGCATCGGGCGGCGCTGATCGTGCTCGCGATCGTCAGCGGAGGGGCGCTGCTCCTGCAGCCGCGCTGGCCGCTCGCCGCCCCGCTGGTCGCCGTCGTCGCCGTCGCGGCGACAGCCGCCTTCGACCCGACGGCGATCGAGGCCGCGGCGACGCCGTTCTTCGTCGTCCTGCTCGTCGCCTGGTGCTTCGGCGCCTACAACCCGCCCCGCCGCGCGCTCGTCGGGCTGGCAGCGATCGACGCCGTGGTCGTCTACGTCGTCGTGCGCTTTCCTGAAAGCTCCGGGAGCGACTACGTCTGGATCGGCTCCTTCGTCACCGCCGCCTGGCTCGCGGGCTTCGCAGTCCGCCACCAGGCCGAGCAGACGAGGCGGCTGCGCGAGCTCGCCGCCCAGCTGCGCGCGCAGCGGGACCGGATGGCCGAGGAGGCGGTGCAGGCCGAGCGTTCGCGGATCGCGCGCGAGCTGCACGACGTCGTCGCTCACCACGTCTCCGTCATGACCGTCCAGGCGGGTGCCGTGCGGCGGCTGCTGCAGCCGGAGCAGGAGCGCGAGCGGGAGGCGCTCGTCTCCGTCGAGGAGACCGGCCGGAAGGCGCTGACGGAGATGCGGCGGCTGCTCGGCGTGCTCAAGGACGACGGGGCGGAGCAGCCCGCGCCGCTCGCGCCGCAGCCGGGCGTGCGCACGCTCGAGACGCTGCTCGAGCAGGTGCGCGACGCGGGGCTTCCCGTCCAGCTCACCACCGAGGGCGAGCCGGTCGAGCTGCCGCCCGGAGTCGACCTCTCCGCCTACCGGATCGTGCAGGAGGCGCTGACGAACGCGCTCAAGTACGCAGGTCCGGCTCGGGCGTGGGTGATCGTCCGCTACGGCCCCGACGACCTCGAGCTCGAGATCGCGAACGACGGCCTCACCGACCCCGTCCAGAACGGTCGCACGGGCCATGGCCTCGTCGGGATGCGGGAACGGGTCGCCGTGTACGGTGGGGAGCTGGACAGCGGGCCACGGCCCGGCGGCGGGTTCGCCGTACGGGCGCGGCTGCCGATCGGAAAGGAGACGACGTGAGTGCCGAGCGGCGGGTGAAGGTCCTGATCGTCGACGACCAGTCGCTCGTGCGCGCAGGCTTCCGGATGATCCTGGACGCGGAGCCCGACGTCGAGGTGATCGGAGAGGCCGCCGACGGCCGCGAGGCGGTCGAGGCCGTCGCGCGGGTCACCCCGGACGTGATCCTGATGGACATCCGCATGCCGAACCTGGACGGGCTCGAGGCGACCCGCCGGATCCTCGGCGGGCGGACCGACGGCCCGCGCGTCCTGATGCTGACGACCTTCGACCTCGACGAGTACGTCTACGAGGCGCTGCGGGCGGGCGCGAGCGGCTTCATGCTGAAGGACACGCCGCCGGAGCAGCTCGTCGAGGCGATTCACGTCGTCGCGGGCGGCGACGCGCTGCTCTCGCCGACGATCACGCGGCGCGTGATCGAGGAGTTCGTCCGCCGGCCGCCGGCGTCGATGAGCACGACACCGCCAGAGCTCGAGGAGTTGACCGCGCGCGAGCTGGAGGTGCTCGGCGCGATCGCGCGCGGCTCGTCGAACGCCGAGATCGCGAAGGAGCTCTTCGTCAGCGAGACGACCGTGAAGACCCACGTCGCGCGCGTGCTGATGAAGCTCGACCTCCGCGACCGCGTGCAGGCGGTCGTGTACGCGTACGAGAGCGGGCTCGTGCAGCCCGGTCAGGCCGCCCCGCAGGCCTAGCTGCGCGCCCGGCTCAGTCCGCGGGCCAGAAGTCCGGAACCTGCACGCTGTCGCCCTCCGGATTCTCGATCTTGATCGAGACGATGATCAGCTCGGCGTCCTCCGGCTCGTCGTTCCAGACCGAGCGGGCGACCTCGGGCGCGACGCGGACCACCGTGCCGCCCTCGAGCTCGAGGACGTCGTCGTCGAGCTTGAACTGGAGCTTCCCCGTCAGCACCATGTACAGCTCCTCCTGCGTCCGGTGGCGGTGCCCGTACGAGCCCTTGCCGCCGGTGTGCTGCGGCATCTTGCGGTAGGTCAGGGCGACCTGCTCGGCGTCGATCTCGTACGTGATCATCCGCATCTCGCCGGGGTAGCTGCCCTCGAAGATGTTGTTCACCTCGTCGAGCCTGCGGACGGTGTAGCCGGGCATCGCGCCTCCTTCTCGGGGTCCGGGGAAGGCGAGCCTACGCCGCCGTGCGATACCCCTCAACCGAGGGACGTTTCGAACCGATAGGGAACCCATGGAAGTCGAGTCGACGAGCGCAGCCGTGCCCAGCGGGGCCGCTTCCGCGCGCCGGCCGATCGGCGAGTTCCTCGTCGAACGGGGGCTCGTCACACCCGAGGAGCTCGCCGCCGCGCTCTCCGACCAGCGTCAGAGCGGCAAGCGCCTGGGCGAGATCCTCGTCGAGCGTGGCGCGATCACGCGGATGGCGCTCGCAAGCGTGCTCGGTGAGCAGTGGGAGGAGGCCGGCCGGCATCTGCGCGCCGTCGTCCCGGTCCGGCTCGCCGGCGGCAAGGAAGCCGAAGCAGGCATGGCCGGCGGTGAGGAGCTGACGGATTCGCTCGCCTCGCTGCAGGCAGCCGTCGCCCGGCTCGAAGATCTGTCCTCGTCGGGGCCGAAGCACGTCGAGGTCGCTCATCCCACCGGCTCGGATGACGGTCTGGCTGGCGTCGAAGCTGCACTCGCCGAGGTCCGGGCGGAGCTTGCCGAGCTGCGGACGACCGTTGCGGCGCCGCTCGTCGTCGAGGGCGACCTGGCGGAGCGGCTCGGGGAGCTCGACTCGTGGCTGCGGGAGCGCGACGACGACTCGGGCGCCCAGCTCGCACAGGCAGTCGAGGCGCTCGGCGCCCGCGTGGACTCGCTCGCGCCGCCTCCGGCTCCGGATCTCGGCTCCGTCGAGGCCAAGCTCGACGAGCTCGCGGCACTCGTCACCCGTCCCGCCCCCGACGCTCCGGTTGTCGAGCTCCCGGCCGTCGATCTCTCGCCCCTTTCCGCCAGGCTCGACGAGCTCGTCGACCTGGCCACGCGCCCTGTCGAGTCGGGCGTCGTCGGCGAGCGGCTCGGCCGGGTCGAGGAGCTGCTGACCCACCGGGCCGACACGCTCTCACCAGAGCTCGCACACCGGCTCGACGAGATCGAGGCCGCGGCGAAGCGGCCGCACGACGGAGGTCTCGTCGAGAGGTTCGGGCGGCTCGAGGAGCTGCTCGACCGGCAGCAGCCGGGCGTCGACACGTCGGATCTGCGCGACCGGCTCGATGCGCTGCAGCCCGTCTCGGAGGCCGCGGTCGAGCGGCTGGGAGCGCTCGGTGCCGCGGTGGAGGAGCTGCGCGCACGGCCGGAGTCGCCGGTGGTCTCGTCCGAGCAGGTTGCCGAGCTCGTCGGTTCCGTCCTCGAGGAGCGGCTCGGCAGTCGTGACCTGACCTGGGAGGCGGCGGTCGAGCGGCTCGGCCGGTTGGAGGCAGCACTTGGCGAGGCGCTCTCGTCGAGCGGCGACGCGAGGCTGGATGCCCTGCTGGCAGCGGTCGAGGAACTTCGCTCGCGGCCGGAGCCGACGGCGGCGATGCCGTCGGAGCTGGCCTCTCGCCTCGACGACCTCCGTGCTGCGATCGAGCAGGGAGCACAGCCGCAGAGCGACGACCGGCCGGATGTCGCGGGCATCGTGGGCGCGGCGCTCGAGGCGCAGTCCGCGCGGCTGGAGGAGCGGCTCGGCAGTCGCGATCTGACCTGGGAGGCGGCGGTCGAGCGGCTCGGCCGGATGGAGGATTCCCTGCGTGAGGCGCTTGCCGCGCGCGGGCACGATGCCCTGGACGAGGTGCGTGCCCGGCTCGATGCGCTGCCGGCGCAGCTGGACGAGCTCCGCGGAGCCGTTTCCGCGCCGACGGACGACAGCGATCGCACGGCGGAGCTGCTCCGCTCGGCGCTGGCGGAGACCGAAGGCCGGCTGACCGAGCAGCTCGGCGGCCGTGACCTCCCCTGGGAGGCGGCGGTCGAGCGGCTCGGCCGGATCGAGGATTCGCTGCGCGAGGCGCTCGTGGCGCGTGGCGACGAGGCCCTGAACGAGCTCCACGCCCGGCTCGAGACGCTGTCCACGCAGCTCGAAGACCGGCTCGGCGGCCGCGACCTCGCCTGGGAGGCGGCGGTCGAGCGGCTGGGGCGGTTGGAGGAGTCGCTGCGCGGGGCGCTCGCCCCGCACGACGACGGTCGGCACGACGAGCTCGTGGCGCGGCTCGAAGACGTGCGCGCCGCCGTGACGACATCGCAGGACGGCGAGGTGCGCGAGCGCCTGGCGGCTCTCGAAGCTGCCGTGCGCGCACGCGCCGGTCTCGACGATCACACCGCGGAGTTGATCCATTCGGCCCTGGCCGAGAGCACCGGACGACTCGACGAGCGAGTCTCCGGCCGCGACCTCGCCTGGGAGGCGGTCGCCGAGCGGATCGGCCGCGTCGAGGATTCGCTGCACACCGCGCTCGAGCGCCCGCAGGACGAGGAGCTGGCACGGCGGCTGCACGGGATCGAGGAATCGCTCAAGCAGGCGATCGACGCGAACGCCGGCGGACTCTCGACGCGCCTGGAAGAGCACTTCGCTCAGCTCGGCGAGCACCTGTCCTCGAAGCCGGACCGCAGCGGAGAGCTCGTCGGGCTCGTCCGCCGCCTCGAGCGCACCACGACCGAGGCGAACGAGGCCTTGCTCGAACGGCTCACGGCGACACTCGGCGCGCTGCCGACCCAGGAGGTGCTCCAGGCATCCCTCGCCGAGCTGCGCCGGGCCGTCGAGGAGCCGCGCGACGGCGTCCTCCACGAGCGGCTCGACCGCATCGACGCGGCACTCGCCGAGCCTGATCCTTCGCAGCGGACGCTCGCCGAGCTCCAGGGCCGGCTCGACTCGCTCGCCGGCGAGCTCGCCGCCGCGAACGCCGAGGCGCTCGAGCCGGTGCGGGCTTCGCTCGACGAGCTCCAGACGATCGCGACCGAGCCGCCCGGCGCCGGCTTCATGGAGCGGCTCGTGGCCCGGAGCCACAACCAGATCGCGGAGCGGATCGGCGAGCTCGAGCAGTCGCTGCACGGCGCCGTGCCCGAAGCCGACTCGGCCGCCGTCGCCGAGCGCGACGCGCGCATCGCCGATCTCGTCGAGCAGCTGCAGGCCCGCGAGCCGGCCGCGCCGCACGAGCTCGCGCCCCGTCGCCCTGGCCCCGGCGACACCGCCAGCTTCCTCGCCCTCGTCCCCGCAACGGACGGCTACCGGCTCGTTGCGCTCGAGGGCACGCTGCCTGCGCCGGGGGAGGGGCTCGACGTGCCGGAGGACGACCGCCGGCTCGTCGTCGCGCGGCTCGGCCGCTCGCCCTACCCGGGCGACGCCAGGCCGTGCGCCTACCTGCAGGCCGGCTAGGAACTCAGACCGGCTCGAGCACGACGTGGAAGGCGCAGGCGGGGTCGCCGCGCTGCATGCACTGCGTCTCGTCCAGGACTGCACGCTCGCCGAAATGCTCGGCGGTCCCGGTCACGAGCCCTTCGAGCAGCCGGCACAGCCGTCGGTCGGACGTGTAGGTGACGACGACGCCGTTGACGCCGAATGGGACGACGGCGAGGTACGGAGGGTGGGCGCCCTGGATCGTGAGCCTGACGACGCGGTGGATCTGCTCCTGGATTCCGAGCAGGAAGGTTCGGGCCGTCGTGTGCGCGTCGTAGTAGTCGGGGTACATCGCGCGGAAGGTGCGGAGCGCCGTGAACCGACCGAAGCTGCGATAGACGTCGTCGATCTCGCTGTCGGTCGCCCCGGCGGCGCGTCACGACGAGCCACGAGAGCTCCTCGTCGGGATATGCCTCGGCGGTCGAGTAGGAGCGGTCGCCGACGACGAGCGCGGCCGTGTCCGGACCGTACGTGGCGGTGAGGAACTCGCCCAGGCTGTCGACCACGACCCCGTGCATCGGCTCGGCGCGAACCGTAGCGCGACGGGCTGAAGCGCGGTCAGCCCAGCCGAGCCAGGCGCAGGAAGCCGATCTCGTGCCGCGTCACGCCGTCGAGCGCGAGGTCGGCGAGGATCTCGCCGACGACCGAGCAGAACTTGAAGCCGTGGCCGGAGAACCCGGCGGCCACGATCGCCTGCGGGCACTCCGGGTGCAGGTCGAGGATGAAGTGCTCGTCGGGGCTGTTCTCGAAGAGGCAGGTCTCGAGCGACGCGGTCGGCCCCGCGGCGGCCGGGAAGTACTGCTCGACGAACCCGCGCAGCAGGGCCTCGTCCTCCGGCTGTGGCTCCCGGTCGAAGCTCTCCGGGTCGACCTCTTCGCCTCGGTGGTGGTAGCGGCCGACCTTGAAGCCGGGGATGCCGAAGACCGGGAAGCCGTACCAGCGTCCCTCGGGCACGACGAGGTTGAAGACGGGGAAGCGCTCAGGGTCGAACAGCTCCGGCTCGAGCGGGTGGAACCAGGCGAGCACCTGTCGCTCGGCGGTGACGAGCCCGCGCGCGAGCCGCGCGACTGGCTCGGACCACGCCCCAGCGCAGAGCACGAGCCGGTCGGCTTCGTACGTGGCAACCTCGGTGCGGACCCGGACGCCGTCGCCGGCCGGCTCCCAGCCGAGGACACGCTCGTCCTCGTGCAGCACCGCACCGGCGGCCTCGGCCTGGCGCGTGTGCTGGACGATGCAGCGCTCCGGCAGCAGGAAGCCGCCGTCGGGCTGGAGCAGGACGTCCGTGTCCGCCGGCAGCCGGTAGCCGGGAAAGCGCCGGCCGAGCTCGGCGCCGGTCAGCACCTCGTGCGGCAGGTCGTGCTCCTCGCACGAACGCAGCGACCCCTCGAAGATCTCCGGCCCTGCATCGACGGAGCCGGTGATGTGCAGGAGCCGCTCCCCGCCGAGCGTCTCCAGCTCGCGCCACAGCTCGTAGGCCCGCCGCAGCAGCGGCACGTAGGCCGGGTCCTCGTAGTAGGCGAGCCGGATGATCCGGGTCACGCCGTGCGACGAGCCGAGCGTGTGCGGCACGTCGAAGCGCTCGAGCCCCAGCACGCGCTGGCCGCGGCGGGCGAGGTGGTGGAGCGCGGCGCTGCCCATCCCGCCGACGCCGACGACGATCGCGTCGAACCGCTCGGCCCGCATCGGTGCTAGGTCCCCTGTGGTGACGGGCTCGGCGGCTGACCGGGCGCGTCGGCGCGCGCCGTCTGTTCGGGGGCGGTCGCACGGCTCGTCCGTGCGTCCTTGCGGATCCGCAGGTCGAAGAAGAGCAGTGCCATCGCGATCCCGACTGCGGGGAGCACGAACACGTAGACGAGGGAGGAGACGAGATTGATCAGGCTCAGGGACGCAGGCGTGATGAACATCATCGCCACCCCGATGATCGGGCCGAGAAGAGCCACGGTGCCGTTGACGAGGCCGGCGACCACGAGGACACGCAGCCCGCTGCCGCGCACCAGGTCGCCGCTGCGCTCGAGGGCCGAGGTGCTTCCCCGCTCCTCGATCACGATCGACTGCAGCGTCAGGGCCTTGCGAATCAGGTAGACGACGGCGATCGGGATCCCGATCACCGTGATGACGAGGAAGCTCGCGACGATCGTCATGCGGAGCATCGCCCACGCCAGCGGACGCAGTGCCGGGACGATGCCGCGGTAGGCGTCGAGCGCGTCCGGTTGCTCGCCTTCGTCGATCCGGTCGAGTGCCTCCGCGCAGGCGGCATACACCAGCGTGGCGGCGATCAGGGTCGTGAACGCGCCGAACAGCAGCGCTGCGGCCGCTCCGATCACGGGATCCTCGACTGCCACGTCCGTGAGCGCGGTCAGGCCGGTCACGCCGAAGAGGAAATGCTGCGCGATCGCTGCAAGCGCGCCGAGCGGGATCGCCATCAGTCCGATCCCGAGGAACAACGTCAACCGGCTGCGATAGACGCGGAAGCCGGAGCGGTAGATCTCACCGGCGTCCCGGCGCTGCCTGATCGGAGCGGGGAGGGCAGGCGACCAGTTCGTGCGGCGCGAGAGCCAGACGGCGAGCATCACGATCGCGGCCAGGATCCCGAGCACGAGGAACGGACTGCGCAAGAAGCGGATGTAGATCTCGGATCCCTTCGCGACGGTCGTGCAGAAGAAGCCGGTCGCCGTCGGCGCGACCGAGCTCGAGGCCGGGACCTGCACGTTGTCCGGCCGCCACTCCTCGTCGGCCCAGGTGATCGGCTCGGTCCACTGACCCTTGAACGTCGGGCCCGTCGGCCCGCTGTTCGGCCCCGAGACCTGCTGTCCCCAATGCCCGAGGTAGCCCAGCCAGGCGAAGGGCTCCTTTGCCCCTGTCGCCTCTGTCGGCAGCAGCACGACCTGCGTCTGCTCGTAGTCGGTCGGCCCGCGAGTGTCGTCACAGCCGAACCCGGTCTGGGCACTGTGCCCGAGATACAGCGACTGGACGAACTGGTTGGAATGCGATCCCGCCCCCGGGTACACGACCGGGTGCCCATCGCGTTTCTCGAGCTTCGTGTCCTCCCAGGTCGCGCTCTCGGCGCCCTGGTGCTGTGAATAGCCGACGAGCGCAGGCGTCTGGCCGAGCGCCTCCTCCGCGGTGGCGGCGTCGAAGACGAGCTGGATCATCTCCCAGTCGCTCTCGTGCTTGTTGTTCCAGTCGTTGAAGGGGTAGTAGAACCAGTACTGAAGCGCGAGCTCGCCCTGCTCCTCGACGACGTGCGCGTAGGCCGTCGTCGGCTTGCCCTCTGCGATCCGCTCGAACCACTCCTCGTAGCTGCAGCCTGCGTGCAGTGGGTCACCCGGGAAGTCGAGCCAGTACCCGTCGCCTTTTCCGTACAGATCCGCGGCGACAGGTGCGCTCTTGACGACCGCGCCGTCCGGCCCCAGCAGCACGACGTCCGATTGCCCGAGCACGGTCTCCACCGGCACGGGTCGGTAGGGCTCGCCCGTCTCGGCGCACGGCTCGTGCTGTTTCAGACCGACGACCGGGGCGTACTTCTCCGCCAGCTGCTGCTCGGCGCCGTCGGCGGCGAAGGCGGTCGCGGGAACGAGCAGCACCGCGATGCCCGCGGCAAGGAGTACGTGGCGAGCGTTCATTCGCCCATGCTATGGGCGCCCTCGACCCCCACCCGCGCGTCCGCCCGGCTCGCCGGGTCAGCCTGCGAAGTACTTGCGGGCGCTGTCCGTTCCGAGCAGGAGGTACAGCATGAGGGCGTTCAACCCGGCGACGAGGATGACGGCGAACACGACGACCTCGGTGGCGCGGAACGCGTAGACGACCGCGACGGCGAGACCCACCGCGGAGAGAACGACTGACGCATAGAGCCCGAGCCGGCTGGCACGCAGCAGCAGCCACGACGCGACCGCCACGCAGATCGCGAAGATCAGGGCGGCGAACCCGAAGTCGTCCCCGACGCTGGCGGCAATGGCAATCGCGAGGATGGCGAAGAACCCCTCGAAGGCAGCCTTGGCGAACCCGATTCTCGCGGCGATGGCGACGACGGCCGGGGGGCCGCTCTGGTCGTCGATGATCTGCGCTTCCTCCATGGATGTCCTTCCGTCGGGATGTCGCAGAGGATCCTCGCACGCGGACGACCGCGATGCTATTTCGGCGCGCGAGTGAGCCCCTGCATCGGCGGGGGCTCACTCGGTCGCGTCGTCGAGAGCGGACGTCGTCGCGCTAGATCGCTGGGGCTTCGCGGCTGCCGTACACAGCGAGCGCCCAGATGACCGCGATGTCGAGGGCAATGATCACGATCGCCCACAGGGGGTAGTACGGGATGAAGAAGAAGTTGGCGATCGCGCTGAGTGAGGCAATCGCGATCCCGGCCACGCGGGCCCATGTCGCTCCCCTCAACGCGGCGACGCCGGCAAGGAAGATGATCACACCGAGGATCAGGTGGATCCAGCCCCACGCGGTGACGTCGACGTCGTACACGTAGTTGGAACCGACGACGAAGAACTGGTCCTCGAAGAGGGCGGCGATGCCGGCGATCACCTGGAAACTGCCGATCAGCATCATCATCACCGCCGCGAAGACGACAAAGCCGACCGTCCAGCCGCTGGTCTGTTTCGTCCCTTGGTTGCCTGGCGCATCACTCATGGACATACCGTTTTCCTCCACTCGACTGGGGTCGCGGCGTCATTCGCTGCGCCCGTCACCCCTCCTGCTCATCCGAAGGGGCGTCTAGGGCGTCTCAGCCGGGGCGAGGCGCTCGTCGATCACGGCTGCGGTCAGCCACGCCGCGACGGCGGCGAGCGTCGCCGCGGGAAGGGTGTCGACCGCCGCCGTCCCGACGAGCAGCGCCGCGAAGATGAGCGGCGCGAACAACAATCGCGTGATGGCGGCCGTGCCGGCGGCGGTTCCGACGGCGACCGCGAGTGTCGGCGAGACGTCGAATGCGATCACGCCGATCGTCGCCAGTCCGACACCGAGAAAGACCCCCGGGAACACGAGGCCGCCGCGGAACCCGCAGCCGAGGCACACGGTGAAGGCGAGCGCCTTCGCCGCGAGCAGCACCAGCACCACTCTGGCCGAGTCCTCGGCGATCAGATCGGGGATCGCCGTCTGACCTGAGAACAGGACGGCTTGCGAATCCGCCCCGAGCCCGTCCGCCAGCAGGGCCAGTGCGCCGACGGCGGCTCCTCCGCCCAGCAGCAACAACGGCAGCCCCAGACGCCGTCGTCCGTCCCCCACGAGCCGGCCCGCGACGTGCCGGATCGGCACGACGGCAAGTGCCATCGCGACTCCGACTGCGACAGCGAGCACGATGTCGCGGAAATGCACGCCGTCGTAGGACGGCAATCCGGGCACTGACAGCGGCATCGCTCCGAGGCCGCCCCAGTCACCAAGGCCGACGAAGATCATGTAGCCGATCGCCGCCGCGACGAGGCCCGGTACCAGCAGCGGGATCAATGCCGCCCCGAGTCCGACGGCAGCCTCGAGCAGCAGCATCCCCGCGACGAGCGGACCGCCGAACAGGGCAGAGATGGCAGAGAAGGCGCCCGCGAACGAGATCACCCTGCCCTCTGCCGCGTCGAGCCGCGCGAGCCGCGCGGCCACCACTCCGACGACTGAGCCGAGCGCCATCAGCGGCGCTTCGGGGCCGAGAACCGCGCCGAACGCGAGGGAGCCGATCGCCGCGAGGGCGACCCCCGGGGCGTACGCCAACGGTGTGGGTGCGACGCTGATCCCGTCGAGCGGCTCGTGCCCGCCGTCGCCGGGCAGGAACGTCCGGGCGGCCAGCACCACGCACGCACCCACGAATGGGAGGCCGAGCACGAGGTACCAGGGCGGGCTCGAGCTGTCGAGCTGCGCCGGCAGGTCGTGCCACAGCCAGTGCTCCAGCTCGTGGACGACGACGAAGAACAAGGCCCCGACAAACGCCGCGGGCGCGCCCACCAGGACGCCGATGGCGACCAGGCGGAGCGGCTGCCGCGCCGAGACAGCCGGAGACGACGCGCCCTCGGTCACGCGTGCACGGTATCGACGCTCGGGCCGACTGCGTGCTCCAACCTCGCGGTGTTACGCCCCGGGCCGCGACCAGTCGGCGGGAACGTCACCTCCGCCTTCCTGCGCGAGCCGGCGCCCGAAGCGCACGAACGCCGGGTGGGGGGCGATCAGGCCCGCGGCCAGCGACTCCCCCTGCCGGAACGTCGTCGCGCCCTCGAGCAGGCTGGGCGGCACGAACGAGAAGACGTCGCCGACGAACCCGAGGTCGGCGAGGGAGTTCATCCGCATCAGCAGCAGGTTGTCGCACTGCGAGAGCACGTTCTCGTGCACCTTCTGGGGCCGCTGCGTCGAGACGAGCAGATAGAGCCCGAACTTGCGTCCCTCGCCCGCGATCCGGACCGCGTACTCGGTCGCGATCGCGGTCAACGGGTCCTCGGGCCGCGCAGGGCAGACGTTGTGCGCCTCGTCGACGACGATCAGCACCGGCCTGCGGTCGGTGCGGCGGCGCCAGAGCTCGCCGAGCACGGCCGCGGCGGCGAGCGACTGCTCCTCCCGCGTAGCGAGGGAGCCGAGGTCGACCACGAGGCAGCGCACGTCGTCGCGCGCGAGTTCGGGCAGGAACGAGTGCCGCTCCGTTCCCGCCCAGATGCCCCAGCGGAGGAGGCCAAGGTTCCGCGCCCGGCCGACGAGCCGCCGGCCGGCCTCGCTCTCGCCCTCCAGCGCCACCAGCCGCTCGATCGTCAGCGCGGTACCGTCCTCGGTGAGCGACACGAGCTCCGTGTACTCCTCGCGGTCGTCGATCGGGTCGAGGCGGAGCGCAGCCGCCTGCACGGCGGGCTCGAGCTCGGCGAATACGAGGTAGAGCCCGTCGTCGGCACGTCGCACGGCCAGCGTGCGGGTCGCGTCCGCGTAGCGCGAGGCGTCGGGGCCGGCCGCGTCCGGGCGCAGTTCCCCGAGCCTCGCGAAGTCGGAGTTGGGATCCAGGACGATGAGCTGGAGGTCGGTCTCGAGCAGCAGCCGCTCGAGGACCACGCCCAGCGAGTACGTCTTCCCGGAGCCGGACTGCCCACAGAGGAAGGTGTGGCGGCCGAAGCCGCCGGAGTCGAGGGAGAAGGGCACTCCGGGTGCGAGCATGAGCTCGCCGATCTCGATCCGGGCCCGCCGAGGAGCTTCGTCCTCGAGATGGTCGCGCACCTCGTCCGGGGTCGCGGGCCGCACGTTCGCGTCGTGGAACGGCGAGCCGTCACCGCTCAGCACCCGTCCCTCGCCCTCGGCGCCGCGGATCACCATTCGCGCGCGATGCCCGGCGTCGGCCGCCACGTCGGGCGAGGCGACGTCGAGCGCGTCGTGGTGGCGGACGCCGAGCGTCACGACCTGACCGAGCCGCTGCTCGGAGCCCACCTCGAGCACCACGTACCCGCCCGTCTGCAGCTGCAGCCCGTGGAGCGACGCCTGGTAGGAGAAGCGGCGCCCGTCCACCGACGTCGCGAGCGGAAGGATCTGCTCCTCGAGGTGCCGCCGGACGGACCGGAAGTGCTCGAGGCCGGTCTGCAGGTCGGGGTTCTGCTCGCTCACGGCAGCCGTGGCGCGAACGGTCGCAGGTCGTCGTCGCCCGGCTGGATGATGCCGACGTGGGATTCGGGCACCTCGTTCCAGGCACCCTCGAGGTCGCCGAGGGGCTCGGAGACGACGACTCGCGTCTCGTCCGACAGAGCGGCGAGCTGTTCGTTCTCCGGATACAGCGCCTGCAGAGCATCCATGCGCGTGCTGAAGTAGAGCGACCGCGATTCGCCCTCGCTCGAGTACCGGAACGCGTAGACGCACTGCCCGTCACTCGTCCCGATCGTCATCTGGATCGGCTGCTCGACCCCGTGCCGCCGCCCGGTCTCCTCGACGAAGCCGACCATCCGCTCGACGGCGCCGACGGGATCACTCTCGAGCCCGAAGGTGAGCGCGAGATAGAACATCGTCTCCGAGTCGGTGGTGCCCTCGATCGAGGGAAAGAGCGAGTCGTCGACCGCGAGCACGAGCTCACGCCGGAGCCGCGGGAATTCCCGGATCAGCCCGTTGTGCATCCAGAGCCAGCGCCCGTAACGGAAGGGATGCGCGTTGGTCTCCTGGATCGCCGTTCCCGTCGACGCTCGGATGTGGGAGAGGAAGAGGCGCGACGAGATCCCGGCGGCGAGCTCGCGCAGGTTCTGGTCGTTCCAGGCCGGATGGACGCTGCGGTAGAGCCGCGGCGTGTCGGTGTCGTCGTACCAGCCGACGCCGAAGCCGTCCCCGTTCGTCGTCGTCGCGCCCAGCCTCGAGTGCAGGCTCTGGTCGATCAGTGAGCGGTCACGCTTGAGGAGCAGCTCCTCGAGCCGGATCGGAGATCCCGAGTACGCAAGCCAACGGCACATCGTCTACCTCCTCTCCGCCGCGGCCAGTGGCCTCGACGGGGATTGTCTGGGGTTTCTCGGGCGCCTATGCCGTGTCGGACGGCGCCGAGAGCGCTGAGACTCCACTCGCGTCCTGCCGACCGTCCGCGCCGTCGCTCGGGACGGGCACGGGTCGGGTCGGAATCGTGTGCGAGGTGGCCGCCGCCGCGGCGGCGGCGAGGCCGACCGCACTCGGACGCGCCTGGCGATGACGGGCCATGAGGAGCGCGAGCGCGATGCCCAGGCCGGAGAGGATCGCCATCAGCAGCGCGGCACGCGAGACGCCGGTCGCAAGCGCCTCCGAGGCCGACGCGCCCGCAGCGGCCTCCTCGACAGTGGTCGAGTTGAAGATGGTCGCGACCAGGGCCACCACGACCGACCCGCCGATGTACCGCGCCATGTTGGAGATCCCGGACGCCTGCCCGACCTGGTCCTGCGAGACCGCTGCGGTCGACGCCGACGACGCGGGTCCGTTCGCCAGCCCGAGCCCGATCGAGAGCAGCACGAGCGGGAGGACGAGGCTCGCGTACGCCCATGACGACTCGATCAACGCCAACGCTCCGAACCCGACAGCGGCAAGGCCGAAGCCGGCGACGATGGCGAACCTCGTCCCTATGCGGGCTGCGACCGGCGTGATCAGCGGTGTGATGGCGATCATGGCGGCAGCCGCCGGCAGCGTCGCCACGCCGGTTTTCAGCGGGCTATACCCGAAGGTCGCCGGATCCTGGAGGTACAGACTGAGGACGTACATCAGGCCGTTGATCGTGCCCGCGACGATCAAGATCGCCAGCGTCGCCCCGACGAGCACCTGGTTGCGGAGCAGGGCGAGATCGACGAGGGGGGCCGACACCCGCTTCTCGACGGCCACGAAGAGCACGGCGCCGACGGCGGAGGCGACGAAGCACCCAAGTGTGGCCGCCGACGTCCAGCCCCAATCGCCGCCCTTGCTGAACCCGAGGACGAGCGGAACGAGAACGACGGCGATCAGAACCGTGCCCGCGTAGTCGATCGAGCGGGCGCGTTGCGGGTCGCGTGACTCCTGCACCTTGGCGAGGGTCAGCGGGATGCATGCCGCGGCGATCGCGGCGTCGATCCAGAACAGACCCTGCCAGCCGCTCAGTTCCACGAGGACACCGCCGAGGAGTGGACCCATAGCCGCCCCCGCAGCCGAAGCGGCGCCCCAGAGCGTGATCGCCCGCATCTGGCCCTTGCCCGACGAGGCGACCGAGAGCAGGCTCATCCCGCAGGCCAGGATCGTGGCGCCGGCTGCACCCTGAATCAACCGACCGACGATGATCCCGGCCCCGCCCGTCGACAGCGCGATGAGGACACACGAGGCGATGAAGAGCGCGAGCCCGCCGAGGAAGATGCGCCTGCGGCCGAACACGTCTCCGAGCGCCCCGGAGGTCACGATCACGGCCGCGCCGACGAGCATGTAACCGGTCACCGCCCATTGCAGCTGCGCGACGGGGGCGCCGACGTCCTCGCTCATCGTCGGCAGCAGGATGGTTACTGCAGAGGTGTTCGCGTTGACGACGAAGGTGGATACGCACGCGGCCGCGAGGACCCCAGCCGCCGCCGCATGGTCCGTCGTCTCGCGCGTGCTCAAATCACGGCACGGCCGGCACTGGCGGCGCAGGCGTGTGATCGCCGAAGAAGAGGTAGACGATCGCGCAGCCTGCGAGCAGAGTGACGATCCAGCAGATCTGGAGCGGAACCTGGAAGGAGTGGTCGACCACGCGCTTGCCCAGCGTGGTCGTGCCCGTCTTGTCGGCTTCGGCGGCGGCGATCTGGGTTCCGTTCGCCGGCAGGAAGAGCACGCCGGCGACGGCGGTCCACATCGCGATCATGTAGCCGGCGCCGATTCCGAGCGCCAGCCCGAGCGGGATCATCGTTCGCGTCGCGGCGGACTGGCTCGTGGTCAGAGCGGCGACGAGGAAGATTGCGATCGCGATCGTGAACGGCCAGTTCTCGGCGAGGCTGCCGAGGGCGCTGACGATCGCGTCCTCGTTGTTGGCGATGAAGGTGTCTGCCATCCAGGCGATCCCGAAGAGCGCGATCATCGCGACCATCCCCGACTTGAAGATCGGCGTGCTCGCGACGTCGCTGGCCTGCACGTGCGCGAGCAGCAGGATCAGGGCGGCCGCTGAGAGCATGAACATCTGGATCAGCGGCGTCACCGACATCGGCTCGACGCCGCCGCCCTCTGCGGCGACCGTCGGCCGCAGAGCCTCGAAGACACCGAAGATGCAGATCGCGGCGACCCCGGCCAGGAAGATGGCAACGCTGCGCTTCGCGTAGGGCAGCAGCACGATCTCACCGGCCGGCGCCGGCGGCTCGATCTCGCCGGCGGCAAGGCGGCGCTGGTACTCGACGTCGTCGTCGAGATCCTTGCCGTAGCTGTTCATGAACAGCGCCATCACGAAGATGCCGATGATGCTGGCCGGGATCGTGATCAGCAGCACGTCGACGATGTCGTAGTTGTAGATCTCGACGAGGGGCAACATGGTCGCCATCGCAGCAGCGACCGGGCTCGCGGTGATCCCGAAGGTCGAGGCGACGGCCGAGCCGGCGAGTGCGCGCTCCGGCCTGATCTTGTTCGCGTAGGCGAGCTCGTTGATCACCGGGATCAGGGAGAAGAACGTGTTGCCGGTGCCGGTGAGGATCGTCAGCAGATACGAGACGTACGGCGCGAGGAAGTTCAGCGCCTTCGGTCGTGCGCGCAGCGCATTGCCCGCGATCTGGACCATGTAGTCGATGCCGCCCGCCGCCTGCATCGCAGCCGCCGCCGAGATCACGGCGACGATGATCAGCATCGCGCTGATCGGCGGCTCGCCCGGATCGAGCCCGAAGAGGAAGACGAGTACGAGCGTGCCGACGCCACCCCACAGCCCGAGCCCCATCCCGCCGAAGCGCACGCCGAGTGCGATGAAGCCGATCACGACGCCGCCCTGGAGCGCGATCAGGATCCAGTCGGTCGTGCTCATCAGGCGCTCTCCTCTCGCAGCTGCTGACACGTGCTCGTGTCGCGGATGGCAGCGACGAGCTCCGGGTCGAGGCGACCGACCTCGACGAGCGTCTGGGTGCCGCTGGCGATCACAGCCGCGATCGTTCCCGCCGCTTTGGTGAGCTGCGTGATCGATTCCTCGACCGTCTCTGCTTCGTCGTCGAGCGAGTCCTGCGACTCCTCGAGCTCGTTCTGGGCCGAGTCGGCCCATTCGGAGACCCGATCAGCCGCCTCTTCGCCCTGCGCGGTATCGGGGATGCCCGCGTTGTCCACGCCTTCGACCAACGTATCGGCCGCCTCGACGCCCCGCTCGAGGCCCTTGCGGACGAATCCCGTCCGGCCCTGTGGCGTCTCCGATTGCGGCTCCTCGCCGGCGACCGCATTGGCGTTGGGCGTGCGTATGTCTTCGACGATCGCCTCGGCCTCGCCCCGCCAGACGCCGACCGCGCCGCACACGTTCTGAGCCCATTCGCCGGCCGTCACCGTGTCGCCGCGCTTGTCCCGGTCCCCGATCAGAGCGGTGACGACGAGCACCAGCACGACACCGACGACGGCCCCGATGATCCAGGTGAGCGGTCCGCGTCTCACGTCCTACTTCTTCTCCGGAGCCGACAGTTCGTCGACGACTGCGACCAGCAGCTGCCAGAAGCGCTCCACGGTCGGGATACTAACCCGCTCGTCGGGCGAGTGCGGACCTTCGATCTGCGGCCCGACCGCCAGCATGTCGAGGCTGCCGCTGACCTTGCTGCCGATGACGGCCGTCTCGAGACCCGCATGGATCGCCGTGACGACGGGGGGCTTGCCGAAGAGCTGTTCGGAAACCCTGCGCGCGACCGCCAGCACCGGCGAGTCGAGGTTGGGCCGCCAGCCGTTGTAGTTGTGTTTCACCTCGAGCGTGCCGCCGGCCAGCCGCGCGGCAGCGTCGAGCGTGGCGATCACCTCCGGCATGGCCGAGTCGTTCGACGAGCGCGAGAGGCTGTGCAGCGTCAGGCGTTCGCCCTCGGTCGCGGCCTCGCCGAGCGACGTGCTCGTCTCGACGAGCTTGTCGAAATCGGGGCTCATCGCGAGCGGTCCCGTCGGTACGAGCGCGATGACATCGAGGAGCGAGGCTGTTGCCTCCTCGGTCCAGGCGTCGCCGGCGTCGCCGGCGCTCTCGATCGTCACGGTCGCTCCCGCGTCTGTCTTCGCGTAGGCGTCTCGCACGACCGCGGTCGCCGACTCGACCGCGGCCCGGAACGCGTTCTCCTGGTCGCGCGGGACCGAGCAGACAGCGGTTGCGTCGCGTGGGATGGCATTCCGGCTCTTGCCGCCGTCGAGCGAGACGAGCCGGAACGGCGCGCCGGCGTACGCCTCACGCAACACGCGGCCGAGCACCTTGATCGCGTTCGCGTGCCCGAGCGCGATCTGGACGCCCGAGTGGCCACCGAGTCCGCCACCGGCCGCGACCGACAGCGTGACCGCGTCTGGCGAGCACGCCGCCCGGGGTGCGTCGATCCTGATCCAGGTGTCGGTGCTCCCGGCGCAGCCGACGGTGAGAGTGCCGTCCTCCTCGCTGTCGAGGTTGATCAGGGTCGTCCCCGTCAGGCGTGATCCGTCGAGTTCGTTCGCACCCTCGAGCCCGACCTCCTCGGCCACCGTCATCAGCAGCTCGAGCGGACCGTGTGGCAGCGACTCATCTTCGACCAGCGCCATCATCGCGGCGATCGCGACCCCGTCGTCGGCACCGAGCGTCGTCCCGTCAGCGGTCAGCCACTCGCCGTCCCGGACGAGCGCAATCCGCCCTTCCGTCGGGTCGTTCGGGCTCGAGGGATCGCGCTCGCACACCATGTCCAGGTGCCCCTGGAGCATCACGGTCGGCGCCGACTCGCGGCCGGCGGTCCCCGGAACGCGGATCACGAGGTTCCGGCCGGCGTCCTGCTCGAGCACGAACCCGTGTTGGTCGGCCCACTCGCGAACGTGCTCGATCGCCGGCTCCTCGTGACGTGACGGTCGCGCGATCTTCGTCAGCGCCTCGAAGTGCCCCCAGAAGGAACGAGGCTCGAGCCCGGTGAGCGCAGATTCGGTTGTCGCCAAGTTGACCTCCCCCGGACCGTCGAGCCGGTCGCTTTCGTCCAGATTGCGGATCCAAAGATTGCGCATCCGAACCGAGCGAGCCTCACCCTAACGGGATGATCCCGGCGCGGCAGTGCGAGCGTGCAGCTGCACCCTGGGGCTGGACCTACAGCGAGATATAGTCGCCGCACGTGCTCGCCGGGGTCTTCATCAGCTGGGCCATCCTCGCGGCCGCGTTCGCGTTGACGAGCTGGATTCTCTCCGGCATGGAGGTGTCCGGAGGCCTCTGGGGCTACCTCTGGGTGTCCCTGCTGTTCGGGATCGTGAACGCGATCATCGGCACGCTCCTGCGCATCCTCACGTTCCCGCTGACGGCGGTGACGCTCGGCCTGTTCGCGATCGTCGTCAACGCGATCCTGCTCAACATCACGGACGGCCTCTCGGACAGCCTGACGATCGACCACTTCTGGTGGACAGCGATCTGGGCGGCGATCATCATGGCCGTGGTCCAGGTCGTGCTCCATCTGATCGTGGCGGCCGTGATCTCACGCCGCTCCCCGGCCCCGGCGCACTAGCGACGACAGCGCTGATGCTCAGGGAGCCGATGCCGCGGGCGGCAGGTTCATCGAGGCACGCAGGTCGGTCAGCGCTGTCGCCGGGACGGTGATCAGCCCGCGCGTGGGCCGGTCCAGGTCGAACGTGACGAGCAGGAGGAGACTGACGATGCCGGCCGCGAGCACCGCCACGAATCCACCCCGTCCGAGCAATGCCAGATAGGCCGCCAGCAGTCCCAGCGCGACGGCCGCGCTCAGGACCTCGAGCCACAGCACCGGCGCCGGCACCCGATTGCTGAGGGCCGCCACGCGCACCGTCTGCTGGTCGATCATCTCGTTGAGGGTTTCGACGTAGAGGCGCGGTGCGCTGGCTGTCGGAGCGGCGGCGAGCGCACGACCTGCCATGCCCCACAACTCGCCTTGCAGCCTCTGACCGTCGGCGATCGCCGCGGCTGCTCCCTCGCTGCCCGGTACGGAATGCGACAGGCGGATGCTCGTGTCGGTGTAGGCCCGAAGGCGCTGGAGCGAGCGGGTCCGAATCGGCTCAGGCAGGGTCTGAGCACGCAGGTAGGTGGTGCCGATGGTGTTTGCATCGGTGACCACGGCGGCGCGACGCGACTCGTAACGCCCGACCGCGAGCGCGAGGCCGAAGGCGAGGATGAGACCCACGAATCCGAGCAGCGCTGCCTGGAGCACCGCCAAGGGCTCGCGGAGGCCGTCGGCGCGATCGCGAAGCGAACGGCCGACGAGATGGCCGAGCCCGGTCGCGCCGAGGGTGACGACGAGAATCAGAGCGGCGAGAGCAAGGCTACTGAGCCGGAAGAACATGTCGATCAAGCACCCTACGCGGGGCGGCTGGCGTCACCCGCACCGCGAAGATCACATGTTCCTCCAACGTCGACGGTGCCGACGCGTTAGGTTCTCCCGCACATGTGTTGCTTCTTCGCCCTCCTGGCCACCCTCGGCCCGCGTGCCGCCCTCCTGTTCTGGTGGATCTTCGGGTCGAAGGTCGACCTGGCGTTCGACAGCTTCTTCTGGCCGCTGCTCGGGTTGCTCTTCCTGCCGTGGACGACGCTCTTCTACGTGATGATGTGGTCGGCGGCCGGCGGGGTCAGCGGAGCCGAGTGGCTGTTCGTCGCGCTCGGCGTCGTGCTCGACATTGCGACCTACAGCTCGCGCAAGGCGAACTCGATGTACCAGTCGAACTACGCGTAGCGCGCCCGGCGATCATCGAGCATGTCGGGCCCGGGCCGGTCTACGCCATGCCCTGGCATGATCGTCGGATGATCGATGTGGCGCGAAAGTGGGCGATCGTGGTGCCGGGACACAGCAGGCGCGGGCGGATCAGTCCCACGTGCCTGCGTCTGCTCCACCATGCCGCCGACCTGGCCGAGCTGGAGCGGCCGACCGTCGTCGTGTTCACCGGCTGGCGGAACGAGGCCGAGCAGATGCTCGCCGCCTGGCCGGGGAGGCGCGATGTCGAGCTCGTGGCCGAGCCGACGGCGGCGATCACGGCCCAGAACGCCTCCCGCTCGGTTCCGTTGCTGCGCGCCCGTGGCACGACCGACGTCACGGTCGTCTGCGCCAGGGTCCACTCGGCGCGCGTTCGGGTGCTCTTCCCGCGGGTGCTGGCGCGAGCCGGCATCGAGCTGCACTGTCTCGGTCGTGCGCGTGACTCCGACGCCGTCCGCGCTCGCGTGGGAGCTCGGCGGGCTGATCGTCGTGCGCCGACAGCTCCTGGCCGCGCTCGCCGAGCTGGAGCGCGAGCGTGCCTGACGCCGACACGATGGTCTTCATCCCGGCCTGGAACGAGGAGGAGAGCCTGCCGGCAGTGCTCGCCGAGTTGCACGAGGCGCTTCCGCTCGTCGATGTCGTGGTGATCGACGACGGCTCGACCGACCGAACGGCCGACGGTCGCACGCGAGCGCGGCGCGAAGGTCGTCTCCTTCGGCGAGAACCGCGGGCTCGTGGCGGCGATCGCGGCCGGCTACAGCGCCGCCGAGACGGGAGGCTACGAGTTCTGCGGCCGCGTCGACGCCGACGGCCAGCACCCGGCCGACGAGCTCGCGCGCCTGCTGGCGCTCGTCCGTCAGGACTCCTGCGACGTCGCCGTGGGCTCCCGGTTCGCCACCGGCGAGGGCTACGCGGACGAGCGGTACCGGGCGACCGCGGCACGCCGCCTCGGCCACTCGACGCTCCGGTTTCTGCTCCGGCGGCGACTGGGCGCTCCCATGCTCGACGCGACGAGCGGGATGTACGCCGTCAACCAGCGTGCGATCCCGGTGCTCGCGCATCCATACGAGGCGGGCGCTCCCGAGGTCGAGGGGCTGATCAGGCTGGCCGACGCCGGGCTCCGCGTGCAGGAGGTGGCCGTGCACATGCGCGCGCGGACGAGCGGCGAGTCGAAGCTGCAGGGAAAGAAGGCCGTGATGCTCGTGCTCACCGTCGGCGCGACGATCCTGTTCGCGAGGCGCTGGCGCCGCCGCTGAGTCCGTCGGCGCCGTTGACCGCGGGCTCGAGTGCATCCCAGTGGGCCGTGCTGGATTCGAACCAGCGACCTTGGGATTAAAAGTCCCCTGCTCTACCAACTGAGCTAACGGCCCGGGTCTCGGGCACACTTTAGTTTGTGGAGCTTCCAGCCAAGCCGCTCCTCCGCGGTGTCTCCCACCAGTACGCGTTCTTCGTCGCGGTGGCCGCCGGAGTGACGCTTGCGGCGCTCGCCGACGGGGCGCGTGCTCGCATCGCGACGGTGGTCTACGTCGTCAGCCTCGCGGCGATGTTCGGCGCCAGCGCGCTCTATCACCGCGGGCCGTGGCGCTCGGCAAAGGTGCGGGCCTGGATGCGCCGCCTCGATCACTCGGGCGATCTTCCTGCTCATCGCCGGCACCTACACGCCGTTCGCGCTGCTGGCTCTCGACGGTCGACTCGCGGGCATCCTGCTCGTGCTGGTCTGGGCGGGCGCTGCCGCCGGGCTCCTGCTCAACCTCGTCTGGATCGACGCGCCCGAATGGCTGATCGCGATCGTCTACCTCGCCCTCGGCTGGGTCGGCGTGATCGCGATGCCCGACTTCTTCTCGAACGCCGGCGTGGCGTGGACGACGCTGATCATCGTGGGTGGCGGCCTCTACACCCTCGGCGCGCTGACCTACGCGTTTCGGCGGCCGGATCCGTGGCCGACCGTGTTCGGCTTCCACGAGCTCTTCCACGTGCTCGTGATCGCGGCCGCGACCGTGCAGTTCGTCGGCGGTGGCCGGCGTCGTCCTCTAGGCTGGAACCGTGACCGAGAAAGTGGAGAAGACGGACGCCGAGTGGCGCGAGTCGCTCAGCCCCGAGCAGTACGAGGTGCTGCGGCGCAAGGCGACGGAGCGCGCGTTCACCGGCTCATACGTCGACACGAAGGAGCCCGGTGTCTACCGGTGCGCGGGCTGCGGCGCCGAGCTCTTCCGCTCCGAGGCGAAGTTCGACTCGGGCTCCGGCTGGCCGAGCTTCGTCGAGCCGTCGTCGCTCGAGAGCGTCGAGACGGAGACGGACGCGAGCTACGGGATGATCCGGACCGAGGTCACGTGCGCCGCCTGCGGCGGGCATCTCGGCCACGTCTTCCCGGACGGGCCCGGGCCGACCGGGCTCCGCTACTGCATCAACTCCTGCGCACTCGAGCTCGAACGCAGCTGACCCGGCTATCCTCGGTCGGCCGCGCCCCCATCGACTAGCGGCCCAGGTCGCCACCCTTTCAAGGTGGTAGCGCGGGTTCGAATCCCGCTGGGGGCATCGCCGGACGCACGAGCCGAGGTCAGGCCGTGTCGCGGATCTTCTTCAGGCCCTCGAGGATCAGGTCGAGCCCGAGCTCGAACGCGCTCACCTCGCGGTGCGGGCCGTCGCTGAAGTGCTGCTGGGCGTGCTCGTGGAGGTACGGATAGGCGTCTGCCGTGATCGTCTGCTCGAACTTCGTCGCGAAGCTCGAGACCTCCTCGGCCGTGTAGGTGTGACTCGTCTCCCAGAGCGAGAAGCCGAAGATGTGCCCGTCGAGGACGTGGTAGGCGTGGTACGTCGTGTCGGCGGAGAATCCGGCTTCGCGCAGCCGTCCGAGCAGCAGGTCCATGTATCCGCAGCCGCGCCGGGCGGATCCGGCCGGGCGACATCAGCAAGCTGCACGACCAGGGGTGCCGGCGGAGAGCGTCGTGCACCGAGACCGCGCTCGCTCGGATTGCCTCGTCCCACTCCCCGGTCGGTGACGGCGGTTCGCTCTCGCCCAGGACGAGGTCGAGGATGCCGTCGAGGACGTCGTCCTTGTTGGCGACGTGGTTGTAGAGCGACATCGCCTCGAACCCGAGCGCCTGGCCCAGCTTGCGCATGGTCAGCGACTCGATCCCACCCGTGTCGACGAGCTCGAGCGCCGTCTGCAGGATCCGGTCCCGGCTGAGCGGGAGGCGAGGCTCTGTGTTCGTTGCCATTTGACTTAGCTTACGCCGTACGTGTATCTTACGCCGTAAGCTTACACTGTACGAAGGAGAGGCGGCATGGCAGCGATAGCGATGGCGACAGCGACAGAGATGAAACGGGGGACGACGATGAAGGCGCTCGTGCGCGACAGGTACGGCCCGCCCGACGTGCTCGAACTGCAGGAGGTCGACGAGCCGGAGGTCGCGGACGACGGCGTCCTCGTGCGGGTGCGCGCCGCTTCGGTGAACCGAGTGGACTGGTACGACGTGACGGGCACGCCGTGGATCGCCCGCCCGATGACGGGCCTGCGCGGGCCGAAGGGATCCCGCTTCACCGGCCGCGATTTCGCGGGTACGGTCGAAGCGGTCGGCAAGGACGTCACGGACCTGCGGCCCGGCGACGACGTCTTCGGTGGGAAGGGCGGAGGCGGATCGTTCGCCGAGTACGTCGTCGTGTCGACGGGAGTCGCGCTGAAGCCGGCGAACCTGACGTTCGAGGAGGCCGCGGCCGCGCCTCTCGCCGGACTCACCGCGCTCCAGGGTCTGCGTGACCACGGGCGGCTCGAGCCGGGACAGAAGGTCCTCGTCAACGGCGCCTCCGGTGGCGTCGGCACGTTCGCCGTGCAGATCGCGAAGGCGCTCGGCGCGGAGGTGACGGCCGTCTGCAGCACGAGGAACGTCGAGCAGGCGCGATCGCTCGGCGCCGATCACGTGGTCGACTACACCGTCGAGGACTTCACCCGCGGCGGCCGGCGCTACGACGTGATCCTGGATGTCGCGGGGAGCAAGTCGTGGTCGCAGTGCCGGCGCGTGCTGAACCCGGACGCGACGCTCGTCATGGTCGGAGGGCCGAAGAGCCCACTCCTGGGGCCGCTCGGTCACATCGTCAAGGTGAAGCTGGCGGCGTGGCGAGGCAGTCAGCGGGCCGTCTTCTTCGTGGCGAACTTCAACGGGCCGGACCTGGATGCGCTGCGAGAGCTGCTCGAGTCGGAGCAGGTGAAGCCCGTCGTGGAGAAGCGGTACGAGCTCGGCGACGCCGCCGACGCGCTCCGCTACATGGGTGAAGGTCACGCGCAGGGCAAGCTCGTGATCGGCATCTGAGCAAGCGCCGGCGCGTCGACCGCCTCTGCCACACTGTTGCCTCCGGGCGGTTAGCTCAGCTGGGAGAGCACCTGCCTTACAAGCAGGGGGTCGGCGGTTCGAGCCCGTCACCGCCCATCTGCACCCGCGGAGCTGTGCGGCAAGGCGCATGGCTCCGTGGGTACAATGCGGTAGACGCGGATACACTCACCCCCACGAGTGGCAGCCCGAGCCCCGATGCCCCCGCTTCCGTTGGCCAACCGGGTCGGTGGACTGGAGGAAGCGGATGACCCTTACGCA
The DNA here is from genome assembly GCA_963808915.1 of uncultured Gaiellaceae bacterium. Classification (GTDB taxonomy): domain Bacteria; phylum Actinomycetota; class Thermoleophilia; order Gaiellales; family Gaiellaceae; genus CAVTBT01. The sequence goes on from CAWEHJ010000004.1 coordinate 1,205,281, forward strand.
TTCTACGAGCAGGTTGGCGCCGACACTCGCGAGCAGATTCTGCGCATGCTGCCGGCTGGCTACGAGCTGGAGGGGCGGCGCCTCCTCGACTTCGGCTGTGGCGCCGGACGGACGCTGCGCCACTTCCTCGACGAGGCGCACTCGGCCGAGATCTGGGGCTGCGACATCGATCACGAGAGCGTCGATTGGCTGCAGCACAACCTCTGCCCGCCCCTGCATGTCCTTCGCAACGCGGCCGCCCCAGATCGCCTGCCGTTCGAGGATGGCCACTTCGATGTGGCCTGGGCGCTCTCGGTGTTCACCCATCTGGCGGACACGTGGGCGGCCTGGATGCTCGAGCTCCATCGCCTCCTCGCCGACGACGGAATCCTGATCGCGACCTCGATCGGTCCCCAACATTCGGAGGTCATCGCCCAAGAGCCCTGGGAGGAGGACCGGATAGGCATGAACGCGCTTCGCCACTGGGCCTCGTGGGAGGTCGGCGGGCCAATGGTCCTTCACTCCACCTGGTGGCTGCGTGCTCACTGGGGGAGAGCCTTCGAGATCGTCGAGATCGACGACACGCCGCTGGGCGTGGGGCTCTCCAACCATCGCTGGCTCGCAATGAGAAAGCGCGATGTGACGCTTACCGTCGCGGATCTCGAGCGCCCGGAGCCCGGCGAGCCGCGCGAGTTCACCGCCGCGCGTCACAACGTTCAACAGTTGCGGCACGAGCTCGATCAGGTCATAGCACCGAGGCCCTCAACGCGACGGCAGCCGGTTCCTCCAACGGGACGGCGATCGGTCCCTCTGAGGGCGCTTCGGCGCCTGCGCGGCCGCTAAGTCGCCCTACCTGTCGCGGTAGCGTTGGCGTGATGACGACCAGCGACGCGCACGCCGAGGCGCACGGCGCCTTGCAGTCCCCCCCGCCCGGCTTCGTGGTCTGGCTCACCGGCCTCTCTGGCGCGGGGAAGACGACGCTTGCCGGGCTCGTCTCCGCGGAGCTCGAGCGTCGTGGCCGGCTGGTCGAGGCGCTGGACGGCGACATCGTGCGCACGCACCTCTCGAGAGGACTCGGCTTCTCGAAGGAGGACCGCGACACGAATGTCGAGCGGATCGGGTGGGTGGCGTCGAGGCTCGCGCGCGCCGGTGTAGCCGTCGTCGTGTCGGCCATCTCGCCGTACGAGGAGGCGCGCGAGCGCGCGAGGGCGCTGACGCAGGCCTTCGGCCGCCCGTTCGTCTGCGTGTGGGTGCGCGCGTCCGTGGAGACGTGCGCCGCCCGCGACGACAAGGGCCTTTACGCGCGGGCGCTCGCCGGCGAGCTCGCGGACTTCACCGGCGTCACCGCCCCCTACGAGGAGCCCGAGAGTCCCGATCTCGTGCTCGACAGCGAGAACGGCTCACCAGAGGCGAACGCGGCGGTCGTCCTGCGCGAGCTCGAGCGGCGGGAGCTCATCTGAGCGCCGCGCCGCCGCTTCGTAGCTCCAGGGACGCCGGGCCGAACAGCGTCGGATGCCTGGATAAAGTGTCCCGAATGAGGGTGGTGAAGCCAGACGACCTCCTCGATTCGCTGCGCGAGGAGAACGAAGCGCTCCTCGTCCGGGTCGCCCATCTGGAAGCGACCAGAGACGAGTACCGGCGCCAGATGGAAGGCCTCCTGACCTCGTCGTCATGGCGGGTTACGGCGCCGCTGCGGAGTTTCGCCGCCAGCGTTCGCCTGGCCCGCCGCCGGATCCGGCAGCTGCCCGAGCGGCTGGCGCCTCGCCCAGCCCCTGCCGCCTTTTGCACCGCCGGACTCTTTCCGCCCGAAGTGCCGCCACCCGGAGGACTCGTGACGGCTGCCAGTCCATTGCTGGCGCATCCAGAGCTCGCGACGGATCGTCGGCAGCCACGGCTTCAAGGCTCGCCGTCGGACGCCCGGGTGCTCGTGGTCGCACACGTCTATTACCCGGAGGTCTGGTTCGACATCGAGGACCGGCTCGTCCGGATTCCGGAGCCGTACGACCTCGTCGTCTCGTTGGTCGAAGGCCGCACCGAGGTGCTCGAGCCGGAGATCGCCGAGCGGCTGCCGCATGCGATGATCCACCGCGTCCCGAACCTCGGTCGCGATCTCGGCTCGCTCGTCGAGCTGGCCGGGGCCGGGGTCTTCGACGGCTACGACGCGATTCTCAAGGTGCACACCAAGCGCAGCCCGCACCGGGTCGACGGGGATGCCTGGCGAGTGGCGCTGCTCGACGGGCTGATGCCGTCGCCGGAGGGCATTCGCCGCATCGTCGAGCTGCTGCGGCAGCGATCGCTCGGTGGGGCTCGTCGTCCCGACCGGGCACGTCGGTGGGCCGGAGACGTGGGGCTCGAACCAGGTGCTCGTCGAGGCGCTCGCTGCGCGAATTCCCTTCGCCTTCGATCCCGACATGCTGCGCTACCCGCGCGGCTCGATGTTCTGGGCACGGCCGTGGGTTCTCCGCCGGCTGGCGGATCTTCGGCTCGGACCGGAGCATTTCGAGCCGGAGGCGGGTCACGTCGACGGATCCACCGCGCACGCGCTCGAGCGCTTCGTCGGCGTCGCGACCGCCAGCGTCGGGCCTCGATGTCGTCGACGACCGACGACGTCTCGTCGCGGCTGCACCGCGCGCGGCGAAGGCCAACCCGGCGGCCGCAGGTGCTCGCCTTCTACCTGCCGCAGTTCCACCAGATCCCCGAGAACGACGCCTGGTGGGGGACAGGGTTCACCGACTGGGTGAACGTCGACCGCGCCCGCCCCCTCTACGAGGGGCACCCGCAGCCGGTCGAGCCGGGAGAGCTCGGCCGATACGACCTGTCGGATCCCGATGTGATGCGCAGCCAGGCGGCGCTGGCCGCGGAGCACGGCGTCGACGGATTCGTCATGCACCACTACTGGTTCGACGGGCGGAAGCTCCTCGACACGCCGCTGCGCAACCTGCTCGACGACCCGTCGATCGACTTCCCGTTCGCGCTGTGCTGGGCGAACGAGAACTGGACGCGGCGCTGGGACGGCCTCGACTCGGATGTTCTCATCGCTCAGAGCTACAGCGAGGGCTGGGCCGACCGGTTCTACGACGACATCCTTCCCGGCGCTCAACGACCCGCGGTACGTCACGGTCGACGGTCGGCCGCTGCTCGTCCTCTATCGCATCGGGCACATCAAGAACGCGTCTGCGGCGATCGAACGCTGGAAGGAGCGTGCGCAGCGACGACGGCCTCGGCGGCCTGCATGTCCTCGCGGTCGACCATTCCCGCCATTTCGAGGGGCTGCCGCGCGGCGTCGAGGATGTCGATCGACGGCCTCGTGCGACTTCCCGCCGCTGGCCGGCATCGGACTCCGGTCGGTCAGGAACCTCGCCCGCGGGATGTCCCCGAGCCATTCAAGGGCGATGTCTACTCCTACGACGCAGCGGTCAACAGCGCCGATCTCGCGACGACCGGGCCGCACGGGCTGCGCGTCCATCCGGGCGTCATGCCGGGCTGGGACAACACGCCGAGACGGGGCGAGTCGGCCTATGTCTTCCACGGCGCCAATCCGCTGTCGTTCCGGCGGTGGCTCGCGCGCGCGGCGGCTGCGGCCGTGGGCGGCGGCGAGCCGTCGCTGCTGTTCGTCAATGCCTGGAACGAGTGGGCCGAGGGCGCGCATCTCGAGCCGGACGCACGGTTCGGCCGCGCCTATCTCGAGGCGGTCCGCGACGCGGTCGGAGTCGACGAGCGGGCACCGATCTCAACGGCTCCGGTGCCGGCGGAGAGCGTGGCGGGATGAGCGAGCGCGTGGCGAATCTCGAGGCAGTCGCGGCGAGCGCGTCTCCACTCTCGGAGCAGGGCGCAGCCGAGTTCCAGGAGGCCGCCGGGCGGATCGCCGCCGCGGTCAACGGCTTCATCCAGGGCAAGGCCGAGGTGGTCGACCTGGCCCTCGTCTGCCTGCTCGCCGAGGGTCACCTGCTGCTGGAGGACGTCCCGGGCGTCGGGAAGACGTCGCTCGCGCGCAGCCTCGCAGGCGCGCTCGGGACGCCGTGGCAGCGGATCCAGTTCACACCGGATCTGCTGCCGGGCGACGTCACCGGCGTCTCGGTCTTCCATCAGGACGCGAGCGAGTTCGTCTTCCACCCGGGCCCCGTGTTCGCCAACGTCGTCCTCGCCGACGAGGTCAACCGTGCCTCGCCGCGCACGCAGTCGGCGCTGCTCGAGGTGATGGAGGAGCGGCAGGTCACCGTCGACGGCCGCCCTTACCGCGTGCCGCGGCCGTTCCTCGTGATGGCGACGCAGAACCCGATCGAGATGGACGGCACGTACCCGCTGCCGGAGGCACAGCTCGACCGCTTCCTGGTGAAGACCCGAGTCGGGTACCCGGACCACGAGGCGGAGGTGCGGGTGCTCGTCGGCGAGCATTCCGGCGCCGGAGTCGACGACGTGCGGCAGGTGAGCGAGCCCGACGAGATCGAGCGCCTCGTCCGCGCCGCCCGAAGCATCCACGTGGCGCCCGCGGTCTTCGACTACATGGTCCGGCTCGCCAGCCACACGCGGCAGATGCCGCAACTCCGGCTCGGCGCAAGCCCGCGCGGCGCCCTGGGACTGCTGCGCACGAGTCGCGTCTACGCGGCGCTCCGCGGACGTCCCTACGTCGTGCCCGGCGACGTCCAGACTCTCGCCGAGCCGGTGCTCGCCCACCGCATCCTGATGTCGCCGTCGTTCGAAGCGTCGGGTGGGACCGTGGCCGATGCGGTCGCGGAGGCGATCGCGTCCGTGCCCGCGCCGCCGACCGACCGGCACCGGTGACGCTCCGCGCCGCAGGCCTTCTCGTCGGCGGAGCCGGTCTGGCGGTGTGGGGCTGGTTCGCCGGCTGGCCGGAGCTCACCGCGTTGGGCGCCGCCGCGGTCACTCTCGTCGTTCTCGTCCTACTGGTCGCCGGACCCGCACCGCGGGTGCGGGTGGCCTTGGACCAAGCGGCGCTGCGAGTCGTGCGCGGGCAGGAGGCAACCGTGCGGATGAAACTGCACCTCCCCCGGCGCCGGCGCTGGCTCCGGATCGTCGAGGGATCGCCGTCCGCGCCGGTCGCGACGTCGCCGCTGACCGGTTCTGGAGCGGGTGATGACCTCACGCTTCGTCTGCCCGTCGACACCTCGCTGCGCGGCGAGCGGCCGATCGGACCCTACGCGGTCGTGCACGGGGACCCGTGGTCGATCGTGCGGCGCGTGATCGCCCGGTCGGAGGGCGGCGTGCTCACCGTCCACCCGCGGACGGTCCGGGTTCGGCGGTCGGCGTTGCCGGCGCTCCAGCAGGAAGAGTCCGAGTTCGCGAGCCGCCGCAGCGGCGACGAGCACTTCTTCGCGCTGCGCGACTATGTGCTCGGCGACGAGCCGCGGACCGTGCATTGGCGCTCGTCCGCGAGAGCCGGGAAGCTCGTCGTCAAGCAGCAGGTGTCGGGGGCTCCGAACCACACCGTGATCGTGCTCGACACGGACGCGTCGGCATATTCCTCCGACGACCAGTTCGGGAGCAGCTGGGTCGCCGAGCGGTTCGAGGCAGCGGTCGAAGTGGCTGCCTCCTTCGCGGTCGCTCACGCAGACCGAGCCGCGCAGCTGTACGTGGTCACGACGTCGCGCGGCGCTTCGGTGACCACGGCTGCCGCCGGCGCGACGGACGTGTTCCTCGATGCGTTCGCGGCGGCGAGCGCAGTGCCACCGGTCGACACGGCGCCGGAGGAGATTGCACCGCTCGTCCGGCGGACGCATTGCCGCCTGCTGATGCTGATCACAGGCACGCCCGGACCGCGCGTCGTGGGGGCGATGCGCACGGTCGCGCCGATCACGTCCTCGCTGACGATCGTCCGTGTCGCGTCTGGGCGGCAAGAACCGCTGCAAGGTCTACGCGTGCTCGACGTCGTCGGCGCCGAGGATCTGGTGGCAGCGCAGTGACTCGCGGACAGCAGCTCGCGGTGACCGTCACGTGCCTCGTCGCAGCCGTGACCTATGCCGGCGCGGTCACGACGTGGGCGATGGGCTTGTTCGTGCTTCCGGGTGTCGCGGGTGCGGCGTTGCTCGCGACGCTCCTTGCGGCGCGCCGGATGTCGGGGATGGCGATTGGCGTCGTCGGAGCCCTTGTGCTGGGCTGGGCGGAGCTCGCGAACATCTGGACCGGCACGGCCAATGGGCCGGCCGCCCGCTCGACAGCCTTCGCAGCCGGGTGGACGGTGATCGCCGTGGTCCTCGCACACTCGCGCTGGCCCGCGCTCTTTCTCGCCGGAGTCGCCGGCGTGGTGGTCGGGGCGCTCGTTCTCGGTGCAGCCGGCGAAGTTCGGATCGTGGTCGTCGCGGCCGCGGTGTGCGCGGCGCTCACGCTCGGCTGGATCGAACGGTCGCACCGCAACTGGACTGCACCGCCGCGGCGAGGCATCGCGCTCGTTCTCTTGTCGCTGCTCGCCGGCGCGGCCGCAACCGGAGCCGTACTGCTGCAGGCGCAGAAGGATCCGAGAGACCCTGCGCTGGTCGCACAAGGTCGGCAGTACCCCGGGATCAAGCCGGCCTGGACCGACCCGCTCGGCACGGCTTCGAAGCTCGGTGCGACCGCCACGAACCGCAGCCGAAGCCGGCGAGGCCCCAGCCGAAGCCACAGACACCTCGCCACGCCTCGGAGCCAGCTGCGACACGACGCCCCGGTCCAGAAGCACACGTCACGGTCGATCTGGCTCTACGTGGTCGCTGCGATCGTGCTCGTCGTGCTCGTCCTCGCCGCGTTGCTCGCGGCGCGCCTGCTCTCCACGCGATTCGCATGGCGGCGGGTGCGGCGCCGGCTGGCGGCCGGCGCGCCTGCCGACCAGGTCACTGGTGCTTGGGCATGGACGCGAATGCGGCTGGAAGCGTGCCGGCTGCCGCTGGCCGTAGACGTCTCGCCCGACGTGGTCGTCGCCGGGCGAGCGATGGACGACGTCCCGGCAGACGTCTACACGCCGCTGCAGGCGCTCGCGGCGGCGACGACGACAGCAGCCTTTTCGCGCGAGCAGTCGCTGCGCGCTGCGCGAGGTCGCCGCCGCGTGGAGGGCGGCCGGCAAGGCGGACGAATCGGCACGCGAGCTCCTGACGAGGCGCGCCCGGGCGCGCCTCGCGTTCCGTGGCCCGGCTTCTACGGTGCGGTCGCACTGATGACCGCGAGATCGCCCAACAGCTGGACGGGCTACGCGCCGCTCGACGCGAACGCAGGGGTGCAGTTCCAGGCGGCCGTCAGCGACATCCGAGAGGGTCTTCGACGCCGGCGGAGCTGGAGCTATCTCGCGGTCGAGAACGTGAAGAATCGCTACCGGCGGACCGTGCTCGGCCCGTGGTGGCTGACGTTGCAGATGGTGATCCTCATCGTCGGCATCAGCATCGTGTTCGGGCAGCTCCTGAACACCGACCTCCGAAGCTTCCTGCCCTATGTCGGGCTCGGATACATCGCCTTCAGCCTGCTCAGCGGCCTGACGAGCACCGCCGCCGTTGTCTTCATCGCCGGCTCGAGCACCCTGAAAAGCACGCGTCAGCCGCTCAGCAACCTCGTGTTGCGCGACGTGGGCGTCGAGTTCATCAACTTCGCGCACAACATGGTGATCTACCTCGTGTTCCTGGTGATTGGACTCGTGCCGCTCACCCCGAAGATCCTGATCGCGCTGCTGATCGTGGTGGTCATCGCGGCGAATGGGTTGTTCCTTGGCCTGTGGCTCGGAATCGCCGTCGCACGGTTCCGCGACCTCCAGCCCTTCATCAACTCGATCCTCGGGGTGGCCATCTTCTTCTGCCCGGTCTTCTACCAACTCGACAGCTTGAGCTCGGGGATCAGAAACGTCCTGCTCGTCTGGAACCCCTTCACGTACCTGATCATGGCGTTCCGCACGCCGCTGCTTGGCGAGCCGTTGCAGTGGTCGTACTACGTCGGCTCCGCGATCGTGACGGTGATCAACGTCGCCGTCGGGCTCGCCGTGTTCACGCGCGCCCGTTCTCGGCTTCCGTACTGGGTGGCGTGATGGCTGAGATCAGCCTCGGCAACGTTCGCGCCCAGTACGAGCTGCTGTCGGTCCTCGACTACAACCTGAAGCGTCGCGTGGTCGAGACCATTCGCCGAAAGGCCGCCCCTCCGGTGACGATCGACGCCCTCAGCGGCATCGACCTCGAAGTACCGGACGGCTCGCGGCTCGGACTCGTGGGCGCCAACGGAGCAGGCAAGTCGACGCTGCTCGCGATCATGGCCGGCGTGCTACCCCCGACGAGCGGCAGCGTCGAGGTGCACGGTCGCGTGCTCGCGCTGCTCGGCGGCGCGGCGGAGGGCCTCGACCAGGAGGCGACAGGTCGCGACAACATCGTGAGCACCGGCGTTCAGCTCGGCGAGACGCCCGCGGCCATGCGGAGACGGATCGACGACGTGACCGAGTTCAGCGGGCTCGCGGCCCGGATCGACCACCCCGTCTACTCGTATTCGACCGGGATGCAAGCCCGCCTTCGCTTCTCGATCCTGACGTCGCTTCGACCGGACATCCTGCTCCTCGACGAGGGACTCGGGACCGCAGACGCAGAGTTCGCGCAGCGTGCCGACGAGCGGCTCCGCGAGTTCATGTCGTCCGCCGGCATCGTCGTCCTGGCCAGCCACGGCGACGATCTCCTCCGCAGCCAGTGCGACACCGCCGTCTGGCTCGATCAAGGGCGTGTGCGCGAGCAGGGAGAGCTCGACACGGTCTTGGCCAACTACCACGCCTCATACATCCGGACCCTGCCGACCTGAACGGATTCTCGGTTGAGCTGGGGGAGCGCACATTCCCATTCGGATATCGTCCGGGTTGTAGCCGGGGCGGCTGATAGGCCGGTCCCAATCGGGGAGCAGGGGGAAGCGGCTTGAGGGACGACTTCAGGGAACCGCGTGAGAACGGTGGGGAGGTCGTGCTGCGTTCCCACGAGGTGCGATACCCCGGAGACGGACAACGCTGGGCGATCATCGTCGCAGGGATGCATCGCAGCGGCACTTCTGCCGTTGCCCGCGTATTGAGCCTGCTGGGCGCCGAGCTTCCCCGCCATCTCATGGAGCCAGCGGCAAGCGACAACGCGCTGGGCTTCTGGGAGTCGCGACCGATCACGCAGGCTCACGAGAAGTTGCTCGACTCGCTCGGGGTGGCATGGACCGATCCCGACCCCGTTCCGCAGTCCTGGTTTCGTTCGCCGATCGCAGAGCGCTACGAGTGGTGGCTCGTCGATCTATTGAAGGACGAGTACGGCGACGCTCCGATCTTCGTAGTCAAGGATCCTCGAATCTGCCGGCTTGTACCGCTTTGGCAGAAGGCACTTACTCGGGCCGGAGTGACGGCGCGGTTCGTGATCCCTGTTCGAAACCCCCTTGAGGTGGCCGGCCTCGCTGAAGGCGCGCAACGATCTCTCGACAGATCAATCGCTCTTGCTCTGGTTGCGGCACGTCCTCGAAGTGGAACGCGACACCCGCGGGTCCGGTCGAGCTCCTTCGTACGAGGATCTCCTCCGAGACTGGCGCTCGT
>CAWEHJ010000005.1:0-249224 GCA_963808915.1 uncultured Gaiellaceae bacterium
GCGCAGGCAGCAGCGCCCGTGCCACCAGCGCCCGAGTCCGAGCCGCTCCGCGGACCTCGCTCGCCAGCACATCGTCCACCAGCGTCCGCGTCCCCGGCTCGTCCGCGGCGAGGAAGAGGTAGTCGGACTCGTCGAGCATCCGGCGGGCGAGCGCCTCGACGTCCTCGGGCGGGGTGAGCCGACGGGACTCCGCCGCGAGCTCGGCGGCCGCCTCGGGCGCGCCGCGCGCCCGCGCCGCGCGGGCCGCATCCTCAAGGAGCGCGGAGACACCGGCGTCTGCGACCTCCGCGGCGAGGGCGAGGTGCCTCGCGCGGACCTCCAGGGACTCCGAGCGCTCGGCGGCCTGAAGATGAAGGCGCCGCCGCCGCGCAGGCGGGATGCCCTCGTACGCTCCGGCGGCGAGCAGCGGATGGGCGAATCGCACCTCGCCATGCTCCTCGACGACGAGGCCCGCCTCGATTGCGGCGTCGAGCGACGCCCCGTCGTCGAATGCCCCCACGGGCGCGGGTCCGAGCACCGCTGCCAGTTCGATTGCGGGCATCACGTCGTCCGGGGCCGCCGCGAGTCGGCGTTCCACGATCTCCCGGAGCGATGCCGGGAGCCTCGTCGCTTCGCCGACTCGTGCGAGCTCGAGCGTGATGAACGGGTTCCCCGCCGCCCGCTCGTGCGCTGCGACCACCGCGCGTCGCGGCAGCTGTCCGTCGATCCGCGACCGCAGGAGACGACCGCTCGCTCCGAGGGTGAGCCCTTCGAGTCGGAGCTCGACGGTGCGCTCGCCGAACGCCTCGACGAGCCCGAGTGGGTCGGCATGTCCGTCCCGCAGCGCCGCCAGGATGCCGACCGGTGAGCCTTCCAGGCGCCGGACGGCGAACGCGAGCGCGCGGGCCGAGCCGCGGTCGAGCCACTGGAGGTCGTCGATCGCCACCACGACCGGTGCCCTGCTTGCCAGCTCGAGCAGGGCGGCTCGCACGGCGCGCACCACGACCACGGGCTCCGCCGGCTCTGCAGCGTCCTGAAGGAGCAGGGCGGCCGCGAGCCCGCGGGCGAGCGGCTCGGGCAACAGCTCGAGCAGGGCCGCTGCCTCCTCCTCGAGCAGATCGCCGAGCCCGGCGTACCCGAGTGGCAGCTCGGCTTCGGCAGGGCGCGTCACGAGCACGCAGGCCCCGGCGGCTCGGGCTGCCTCGACGGCCGCCCCCCAGACCGTTGTCTTGCCGATTCCGGCCTCGCCGCGGACGAGCAGTGCGGCCGGGCCAGCCGCGAACCGTGCCACCCAGGCCTCGACGTGTTCGAGGTCCTGCTCGCGGCCGATGACCTCCGTCGGCGTCGGGGCTGCCCTCATGCGAGCAATCTACGCGCGAACTGTGGGGTTTTCCTCGACGCGGGCGGGGGCGGGCCAGCGGAGACTGGTTGCAACCCAAGGAGGACAAATAGATGAAGCTCACCGCTCTGGCGCTTTGCGGCCTCGTCGCGATCATCGCGGCTGCCGTGCTCGTCGCGCCCGCACTCGGTACCGACCCGACCGGCGGCGACCCGCTGCTCGGCGCTGTGCGAGCCGTCAGCGCTCGGTACAACTCGTTCCAGCAGGCGGAGAAGGACGGCTATTCGATCGCCGGCGAGCCGTGCGTCTCCTCACCGGCCGGCACGATGGGCATTCACGCCTCCAATGAGGCGCTGATGGCGGATCCGGCGATCGACCCGCTGCACCCGGAGATCCTGGTCTACCTCCCGCAACGGAACGGGTCGTTGAAGCTGGTCGCACTCGAGTACTTCCGGCGCGCAGCCGACCAGACGCCGCCGTTCGACGAAAGCGACAAGCCGACGCTGTTCGGCCACGTCTTCGACGGCGTCATGCCCGAGCACAGGCCGGGGATGGGGTGGCACTACGACCTGCATGCGTGGCTGTTCGAGCCGAACGCGGCCGGGGCGTTCTTCGCCTGGAACCCGGGCATCGCCTGCCCGTAGGCGCACCAGGCTGGCGGGCGGCGCTATCCGCGTCGCCCGCTAGCCTCGCCCGGTGCACCTGCGCTCGCTCCGCCTGCGCGGCTTCAAGTCGTTTCCCGAGACCGTCGAGATCCGGCTCGAGCCGGGCGTGGCCGTGGTCGTCGGCCCGAACGGGTCCGGGAAGTCGAACGTCGCCGACGCGATCGTCTGGGCCGCCGGCTCGCTGACGCCGTCCGAGCTCCGGGCGGAGAAGCCCGACGACGTCCTCTTCGCGGGCGGCGGCGACCGCAAGGCGGTCGACGCCTGCGAGGTCGAGCTGGTGTTCGACAACGAGGATGGCGGCCTCGCCGACCTCCCCTTCAGCGAGGTCTCGATCATGCGCCGGCTCGCCCGGGGCGGGGAGGGGCAGTACCTCGTCAACCGGGCGGCGGTTCGCCGCACCGACCTCGTCGAGCTGCTCGCCGACGTCGGGCTCGGCGGCGCGATGCACTCGATCGTCTCCCAGGGCAAGGTCGACGCCGTGCTCGCGTCGAGGCCCGAGGATCGACGGGCGCTCGTCGAGGAGGCAGCCGGCCTCGGGAAGTTCAAGCGCCGCCGGCACCGGGCTGAGCTGAAGCTCGCTCGGGTCGGGATCCAGGTCGAGCGCGCCCGCGACGTCGAGGACGAGGTGCGCAAGCGGCTGCGTCCGCTCGCCCTGCAGGCGACCGCCGCCGAGCGGGCGGAGAAGCTCCGCCACGAGATCGCGCGGCTGCGGGCGCGCGTGGCCGATCTCGATCTCGCCGCGATCGCCGACCGGCGGGCGGAGGCAGACGAGCGCCGGGTCGCCGCCGCGCTGGCCCGCCGCGGCAGCGCGGAGCGGCTCCAGGGGCTGCTGGAACAGCGGCAGCGCGCCGAGGAGGAGCTCGGCGACGCGGCAGGTCGCCGCGAGGCCGCAGTCGGCTCGCTCTATCGCCTTCGCAGCGCGACCGAGCGGCTCGAGCTTCGTCGCGAGGCCGCGGAGTCGCTGCTGGCTCGCTCGCGGGCCGAGCTGGAGGAGCTCCGGCTCGCGGACGAGACGCGTGACGACGCTGCGCTGACGGCGCTCGAGCACGACGCCCGTGTGGCGGCCGCTGCGGCACGCGAGGCTGCGATGGCCAGCGGCGGCGCCGCCGAGCGCGCCCGCCTCGCCCACGAGCGCCTGGCCGCGCTCGACGCCTCCGCCGCACGCGAGGCCGAGCAGGTGCTCGCCGGGCTGCACGAGCAGCGCGCCGTCGCAGAAGCGGAGCTCTCCTCTCTCGCAGGCGGACGTGAGGGCGCTGCGGCGACGCTGCTGCGCCTGCGCTCGGCGCGCGAACGGCTCGCTCTGCGCCACGAGTCGGCAGCGGCGCTCGTGGACGGGCTGCGACAGGAGCTCGACGAGGCGAAGGCCGCCGCGTCGGGAGGGCCCGATCCCGCGGAGCTCGAGCGCGAGGCGACCGAAGCAGCTGCCGCGGCGCGGCTCGCGGCCACCGAGCGCGACGATCTCCGCGAGCGTGCGCGCGCCGCCGGGGAGCGGCTCGCGGCGCTCGAGCTGTCCCTCGCCGAGCGCGAGGGTATTCCGCCTGCCGCGCGTGCCCTCGCCGAGTCCGGCGAGCGGCTCGCGCTCTCCCTGCTCGACGCGGAGCCGGGCACGGAGCGTGCGATCGCGGCGGCGCTCGGCACCCGTGCCTCGGCCGTCCTCGCCGACGACGCCTCCGCCGGGTTCGCACTGCTCGAGCGCGCGCGCGCGGCCGGCCTCGGCAGCCTGACCGTGCTGATCGGCGCCGACCCCAGCGCGCTCGTCGCCTCGCTGCCGGTCGTGCCGGCCTCCGAGCTGCTCGCGCAGACCGCTCCGGCGGTGACGGCCGAGGGCTTCGGCTACGACCCCGGCCGGGGCGAGCTCTGGTTCGCCGGCGAGACCGCGGAGGCGGTGCTGCTCGAGCAGGACGCGCGGCGGCGTGCCCTCGCCGAGGAGAAGGAGTCGCTCTCGGTTCGAGCCGCCGCCGCCGCACGCGAGGCCGAGGCGAGCGCTGCCCGGGCCGAACGAGCCGAGGCCGCCTATGCATCCGTCGCGCATCTCCGCTCGCGCCACGCTGATCCAGCGACGCTCGCCCGACTGCTCGGGGGCGCCGAGTCGCTGATCGCCGTCCTGACCGCCTCGATCGCCACGGCCGAGCGGCTCGAAGACCCGATCCGCGTCCGCGCCGACGAGCAGGCTCGCGGCGCTGCCGACCTCGGCGAGCGGCTGAGGACCCTCGGTGCCCAGGAAGCCGAAGCGCGCCACACCGCGGCCGAGGCCGCCGCTCGCGCGCAGGCCGCGGCCGTCGTCGTCGCCCGGCTCGGCGGAAACGGCGGCGAGGTGTCGAGCGTCGATCCGAACGAGGATCGCGAGCAGCTCGCAACGACCGCCGCCACGCTCCTCGCCGAGGCTGAGGCCCTCGCCGCCGAGGCGGCGGAAGCGGCGGAGCGCGCGCGGGTCGCCGGGGCTGCGCTGGCCGAGCGCTCGCCGCACCGGCCCTCGGCCGATCCCGGAGTGATCTCGGCCGTCGCGTCGGGTGCCGAGCGACTCGTCGCCCTGCTGCTCGATGCCGCCTCGGCCGCGGCGAGGTTCGAACCGCCGCTGCAGGCGCGCGTCGACCTTGGCGCGACCCGCACGACCGAGCTCGCCGCCGACCTTCGCCGGCTCGGCGCCGCAGAGGTCGAGGAGCGCCAACGCGCCGAGGAAGCCGCCGAGCGTGCCTCGGCCGTCGACGTCGAGCTCGCGCGGCTGGACGCCGAGGCGGCAGAGGCGCGGCGCAGGCGCGACGAGGCGGACACGGAGGAGGCGGCAGAAGGTGACGACCGCGAGGAGCTCGCCGCGAAGGCGGAGCGGCTCGACCGTCGTCGCGAGGAGCTCGGCAAGGTGAACCCGCTGGCGAAGGAGGAGTACGAGGCCGAGAAGGAGCGCCTGGACGAGCTCTCGACCCAGCGCGAGGACCTCGAGCGCAGCCTCGCCGAGCTGGGCTCGCTCCGAGACGAGCTCGCGGAGACCGTCGCCCGGCGCTTCGACGAGACCTTCACCGCGGTTGCCCGGAACTTCGAGGAGGTCGCCACGACCCTCTTCCCCGGCGGCGAGGGCCGGCTCAGGCTCGTCCAGCCGGAGGAAGGCGAGGACGGCGAGCCGGGGATCGAGGTCGAGCTGCGGCCGGCCGGTAAGCGCATCACCAGGCTCTCGCTGCTCTCGGGCGGCGAGAAGGCGCTCGGGGCGATCTCGTTCCTCTTTGCGCTCTTCCTCGCGAAGCCGTGCCCGTTCTACCTCCTCGACGAGGTCGAGGCGGCGCTGGACGACGCGAACATCGCACGCTTCGTCGAGCTGCTCCGCCGCTACGCCGATCGCGCCCAGTTCGTCGTGATCACCCACCAGAAGCGGACGATGGAGGCAGCCGACGTGCTCTACGGAGTCACCATGGGCCCCGACGGCGTCAGCCAGATCGTCTCCCGCCGTCTCCCGCGCGAGCGCGAGGCAGTCGCCGGCCGCCTCCTAGCCCAGGTCGTACCGGGCGGCGAGCCGCTTCGGCGCCCGCAGCAGCCAGGCGTCGAGCAGGCGCTCGCGCAGATCGTGCTCCTCCGCGTGCTCGAGCCAGATCAGCAGGTACCCCCGGGACGCCTCGAAGTGCGGCGTCAGCCGGTAGCGCTCCGGGCTCGACGCGACCAGCAGCGGCCGCTCGTCGGGATCGCAGCGCGTCCACACCGCGCCCTCGTAGCGCGAGGGGCCGGCGAACTGCTTCCCACCGACGCGGAAGGCAGGCCGCTCCCCCGAGCCCCACACCTCGACCTCGGGCAGCTCCTGCGCGAGCTGCGCGAACCGCTCCCACGTGACCACTCCGTGAGGCTAACCTCCGCCCGGTGTCGAGGACGTGGGCAGAGCTCCTCGGCGACGCCGAGGCCGCGGGCGAGCAGGAAGAGGAGGAGCGGACGGGCTTCCTCGGCCGGCTGCGCGACTCGCTCGGCAAGAGCCGGCGCGCGCTGACGGAGCAGATCGCTGCCGCCGCTTTCGACCCGAGCGACGACGAGGCGTGGGAGCGGCTCGAGGAGGCGCTCATCGCCGGCGACGTGGGCGTGCGGGCCACCGCCGAGCTCGTCCGCAGGCTCGAGGCACGCGGCGAGATCCCCGACCTGAACGGCGCGCTGGCGGAGGAGATCGCACAGCTGCTCGGCGAGCCGCCGACGCTGTCGCTGACGGAGAAGCCGAGCGTCGTTCTCGTCGTCGGCGTCAACGGCACCGGCAAGACGACGACGATCGGCAAGCTCGCCCAGAAGCTGCGAGAGCACCGGCGCTCGGTGCTGCTCGGCGCCGCCGACACGTTCCGCGCCGCCGCCGAGGAGCAGCTCGAGATCTGGGCCGGCCGCGCGCAGGCGGACTTCGTCGGCGGCAAGCGCGGCGCCGACCCCGCCGCGGTCGCCTACGACGCGATCGAGGCGACCCGGGCGCGCGGGCACGACGTCGCGATCATCGACACCGCCGGCCGGCTGCACACGCAGGCGAACCTGATGGAGGAGCTGGCGAAGATCCGCCGCGTGATCGAGACGCGGCTCGAGGGCGCGCCGCACGAGACGCTGCTCGTCGTCGACGCGACGACCGGGCAGAACGGGCTGCAGCAGGCACGGCTCTTCGGCGAGGCGGCGCAGGTCACGGGCGTGGCGCTGACGAAGCTCGACGGCTCTGCGAAGGGCGGCGTGGCCGTCGCGATCGCCTACGAGCTCGGGCTGCCGGTGAAGCTGATCGGCGTCGGCGAGGGGCTCGACGACCTCCGTCCGTTCGACGCCCGGGACTTCGCGAGCGCCCTCGTCACGACCTGACACTTTGTGGCCGTCCGCACCAGGGCGTAGCCTTTATGGTGCCGCAGGAACCAGGGGTCGGAAGAGGAGGCCTCTCAGATGGCCGTTGCGATGTTCGTACGCAGCCCCGGGCTCGACCGCGGGGCCTACGACCGCCTCGTCGCAAGCCTCGATCTCGACGGCAACACGCCGGTCGGGCAGCTCCTCCACGTCGCCGTCGACCGCGACGAGGAGGTCGATTGGGTCGAGGTGTGGCAGACGCCCGCTGCAGCCCTGGCCTACGTGTCGAACCGGCTGACCCCCGCTCTCGCGTCGGTCAAGGCGGCCGAGCCGGAGGTCGAGCTGATGCCGCTCCACAATCTCTTCGCGCCGGACCTCGACGCGATCGGGTTCATGGGAGCCGTCTCCCTCCCTGCCCACGTGGCGGGCGCCGCACTGTACTGAGCCGAGCGCGGCGCCTCGCCGCGAGCGGGATCAACGCAACCAGATGATGTGGTCGGGGACGTGCCCGTTGCCGAGCACGACCTCCCAGCGGGCGACTACGAGCCGCTCGCCGGATCGGCGCACCGGCCTGTTGTCGTCGGACTTGCGACCGTTGGGCAGGGCGAGCGCGTCGTCGACGGCCTTCGCGAGCGCGTATTCGAGTGTCCTGCCACTGCCGGCGTAGGTCGGTATCGGGTCGGCTACCTGGCTCGACCCAAACCGGACGTCGTTCTCCGGGTTCGTGATCGTCTCGTCTTCTGGCTCGTGCATGCCTGCCCCTTTCGTTTCGGCGACATTACTGCCGTGCGAAGGCGCCTGGCAAGGACGGCGCGCGGATCTCCTTGAGCACGTCTGCGATCTCGAGGCTCCGACCCTCCTCCTCGAGCGCGTGGAAGACCTCGGCGCCGAGGGCGTCGACGGCCTGAGGCCGGAACCGGTCGATCACGAGCTCCTCGACCGCATCGGGTGCGCCGCCGGTCGCGTCTCGCACAGCCGCGGCCGCGCCGAAGTAGCGTGCTGCACCCTTCGGGTCGCCTGCGCTGCTCGCAGCGCCTGCGAGCCCGGTCAGGCACTCGGCGCAGCCGCCGCTCGCCGCCAGCCCGAGATACTCCTCCAGGCTCTGCGCCAGCAACTGGGTGGCCTGCCCGTGATCGCCGGCGAGCAGTCTGGCCTCGCCGAGGCCGCATCGTGCCGCCGCCGTGTGGATCACGTCGCCCACCTCGATCGCGATCGACAATGCCTCGCGCAGTGCCTCCTCGGCCGCCGCGTAGTCGCCCGCGACGAGCGTCGCGCGAGCCGACGTTGTTCGCCGCGTTCGCGAGCAGCATCGGATCGCCGAGTCGCCGGCGAAGCGCGAGCATCTCCTGGCCGAAGCTCCGTGCCCGCTCGTAGTCGCCCTGCGCGGTTGCGACGGCGAGCAGCTCGTTGAGGGCAGACGCCACGGCCCGATCGTCGCCGTCGCGCCTCGCCTCCGCGAGCGCCTCGCCGCCGAATCGCTCCGCCGCCGCGAGATCGCCGCTCGCCTGCATCACGGACCCGAGCTCCGCCAGCGTGAACACGACGTCGCGGGTCGACCCGGCCTGCCGGTAGAGCGTCAACGCCTCCTCGAGCAGCGGCACGCTCGCCCGGCCGGCTCCCTGGGCGGTCGCCTGGTGCGCCGCCGCCCACAGCGCGTGGGCCTTCAGCAGCGGGTCGAGGTCGTCGCCGGTGGCGAGGCCTGTCGCGAGCCACTCGCGCGCCTCCGTCATGTGACCGCGCGCGCGCCAGAAGCGGCCGAGCGACGAGGCGATCCGCAGCATGAGATCGGCCGATCCGGCGGCGAGCGACCACTCGAGCGCTGCGCGGATGTTCGGCAGCTCGTGCTCCAGGCGCTCGAGCCAGGCCGCCTGATCGCGTCCGGTCAGCTCCGTCTCCGCCGCCTCGCACATCGACGCGACCCAGCGCGCGTGGCGGGCGCCGAGCTCGTCGGCGCGGCCCTGCGCGACGAGGCGCTCGAGGGCGTACTCACGGACGATCTGAGGCATCCGGAAGCGTGCGTCGCCGCCCGCGTCCTCCCGCCGGACGAGCCCGCCGACGACGAGCGCGGCGAGGTCGTCGAGCAGGGTGGCGCCTCCGCAGACGTCCTCCATCGCCTCCAGCGTGCTGCCTCCGGCGAACACGCCGAGGGCAGCGTGCAGCTCGCGCTGCGTCGGCGTCAGCAGCTGATAGCTCCAGTCGATCGTCGCGGAGAGCGTTCGCTGGCGCTCGGGCAGGTCGGCGCCGCCACCCGAGAGCAGCGCGAGGCCGAGCCGTTCGAGCAGTGCGACCGGGCTGAGGACGCCGACCCGAGCCGCGGCCAGCTCGATCGCGAGCGGCAGCCCGTCCAGGCGGAGGCAGATCTTCGCCACGGTCTCCGCCTCGCCGACGTCGTCGAAGCGCCGGTCGACCGCCCGGGCGCGCTCGACGAAGAGGCGCATCGCGTCCTGCTGCGGCAGCGGCTCGACGTCGACGACGTGCTCACCGCGCAGCCGCAGCGGCACACGGCTCGTCGCGAGCAGGCGCAGTCCGGGTGCCGCCTCGCTCAGGAGCCCGAGCAGTGGCGCCGCGACGAGCACGTGCTCGAAGTTGTCGACGACGATCAGGAGCTCGCGGTTGCGCACGTGGTCGATCACGGCGTCCAGGAGTGGCCGCCGGCCGGGCTCGCGGACGCCCAGGGCGCCGGCGATCGCCGAGGGGACGAGCTCGGCGTCGCTGATCTGCCCGAGGCGGACGAGGAAGACCCCGTCCTCGAACCGCTCGACCGCGTCCCAGGCGAATTCGAGCGCCAGCCGCGACTTGCCGGTGCCGCCAGACCCCGTCAGCGTGACGAGGTGGACGTCGGGCCGCTCGAGCAGCTCACGCACGTCGGCGAGCTCCGCCTCTCGCCCGACGAGCCGGTTCGTCGGCACGACGAGGCCGACGGCGCTGCCGGTGCGCGGCGGCGGGTGGTCGACGGGGACACCGGCTGCCTCGATCTGGAAGAGACGTACCGGCAGCTCGAAGTCCTTCAGGCGGTGATCGCCGAGGTCGCGGTAGGTCACGCCGCCGTCGGGCTTGTCGCCTGCGAGGTCGCGCGTCGCGCGGGAGACGAGCACCTGGCCGCCGTGGGCGACGCCGCAGATGCGCGCGGCGAGATGGATGTCGAGCCCCACGTACCCGTCCTCGCGCAGCTCCGGCTCTCCGGTGTGGATCCCCATCCGAACCCGCAGCGGCTCGCCCGCCGCCCACTGCTCCGCGAGGAGTGCGCGCTGCGT
This sequence comes from uncultured Gaiellaceae bacterium, assembly GCA_963808915.1. Classification (GTDB taxonomy): domain Bacteria; phylum Actinomycetota; class Thermoleophilia; order Gaiellales; family Gaiellaceae; genus CAVTBT01. Next base: position 10,011 of record CAWEHJ010000005.1, read on the forward strand.
CTCGATCGCGGCCGACACCGCGTTGTGGGCGCCGCCGAACGCGACGAAGAACGAATCGCCCTGGGTGTCCACCTCGATCCCGCCGAACCGCGAGCAGGACTCCCTGACGAGCTCACGGTGCCGGGCCAGGGCGTCCGGATAGGCGCTTCCGAGCGCGCGGAGGGCGTTCGTCGAGCCCTCGATGTCGGTGAAGAGCATCGTCACGGTGCCGCGAGGCAGATCCGACGGGAGCGTCGCTGGAGACATGTCCACGAGTGTAGGACTGCACCGGCGTCCGGGCCAGGGACGGAAACCGCGTCACTACACTGACGCGGCCGTGTTCGACACGCTCGCAGACAAGCTCCAGGCCGCTCTCGGCGACGTCTCCGGCCGCAAGCGGCTGGACGAGGAGACGATCGCGAAGGCGATGCGCGAGATCCGGCTCGCGCTGCTCGAGGCCGACGTCAACTTCAAGGTCGTCAAGGACTTCGTCGCGGGCGTGCGCGAACGGGCGCTCGGCGAGGAGGTGACGAAGAGCCTCACGCCCGGCCAGGAGGTCGTGAGGATCGTGCACGAGCAGCTGGCCGAGCTGATGGGCACGGGCGGGTCGCAGCTCGTCTACGCGGGCCGGCCGCCCACGGTCGTCCTGCTCGCGGGGCTGCAGGGCTCCGGCAAGACCACCGCGGCCGCGAAGCTGGCGCTCAGGCTCCGCCGCGACGGCAAGCAGCCAGCGCTCGTCGCCGCCGACCTGCAGCGTCCGGCCGCGATCGACCAGCTCGAGCAGCTGGGCCGCCAGATCCAGATCCCCGTCCACCGCCAGGACACGTCCGACCCGGTTGAGGTGGTGCGGACGGGCCTGCAGCGCTTCCGCGAGGAGGGGCGCGACGTCGTCATCCTCGACACCGCCGGCCGGCTGCACGTGGACGAGGCGCTGATGGAGGAGCTCGTGGCCGTCCGCGACGTCGCGAAGCCGCACAACGTTTTGCTCGTCCTCGACGCGATGACCGGCCAGGAGGCAGTCAACGTCGCCGAGGCGTTCCAGGCGCGGATCGCCTTCGACGGGGTGATCCTGACGAAGCTCGACGGCGACGCCCGAGGCGGCGCCGCGCTCTCCGTCAGGGCTGTGACCGGCAAGCCGGTGAAGTACATGTCCGTCGGCGAGAAGCTCGACCAGCTCGAGGACTTCCACCCCGACCGGATGGCGTCGCGGATCCTCGGCATGGGCGACGTGCTGACGCTGATCGAGAAGGCCGAGGCGGCCGTCGAACAGGACGAGCAGGTGGAGATGGAGAAGCGGATGCTCGCCGGCCAGTTCACCTTCGACGACTTCCTCGCAGCGCAGAAGATGCTGAAGAAGATGGGGCCGATCCAGGGGGTGCTGAAGATGATCCCCGGGGTCGGGAACCAGCTCAAGGACGTGGACGTCGACGAGCGGCAGATGGCGCGGATCGAGGCGATCGTGCTCTCGATGACACCGCAGGAACGGCGCCTGCCGCACCTGATCAACGGCTCGCGACGGCAGCGGATCGCGCACGGGTCGGGCTCGTCCGTCGACGAGGTCAACCGGCTCCTCTCCGCCCGCAAGCAGATGGAGAAGCTGATGGTGAAGATGCGGAAGGGCGGCGACCTGTCCTCGCTCATGCCGCAGGCGGGCGCCGGGGATGGCACCGCGCAGCCGACCCGTGCGCGACCCGGCTCGCGCCGCCGCAAGTCGCGGCGGTAGCCAGTCACCGCTACGCTAGAGCGCTTTTCCGGAACCCGTAGGAGGATACGAGTGGCAGTACGCATGAGGCTGACCCGGGTCGGCTCGAAGAAGAACCCGATCTACCGCGTCGTCGTGGCCGACTCGCGCTCGCCGCGGGACGGCCGGTTCATCGAGATCATCGGGCGCTACAACCCCCAGACAGACCCGTCGACGATCGAGCTCGACGCGGAGAAGGTGAAGGACTGGCTCGGCAAGGGCGCCCAGCCGTCCGCCGCCGTCTCGAAGCTGATCAAGGTCGCCGGCATCCAGTAGGCGGGGCCGTGTCCGAGGAGACGCTCGCCTGGATCGCACGCCACCTCGTCGACGAGCCCGACGCCGTGCGCGTCGAGCGCGACGAGCGCGACGACGCGGTCGTGCTCCTGCTCCACGTCGCGCCCGACGACGTCGGCCAGGTGATCGGGCGGCAGGGTCGGATCGCGCGGGCGCTCCGTACCGTCGTCCGCGCCGGCGGTGCCCGCGACGGACGTCGCACGCTGCTCGAGATCGTCGACTAGTGGCCGACGAGCTGGTGCCGGTCGGCCGCGTCGGTCGGCCGCACGGGACCGACGGCGCCTTCGTCGTCGAGCAGGGCAGCGAGGACGAGAGCAGGTTCGCGGTCGGGGCGAGGGTCTACGCAGCGGGTCGCCCTGCCGCCGTCGTGCTCTCGCGCCGCGTCGGCGGCGGCAGGCGGGCGGTGAAGCTCGACGTGCCGGTCGAGCGCGGTGCCGAGCTCGCGGTCCGGCGTGTCGACCTGCCGTCGCCCGAGGAGGGCGCCTACTACGTCTTCCAGCTCGTCGGGCTCGCGGTCGAGGAGGAGGGCGGGCGCGAGCTGGGGCGGGTCGCGGACGTCGATCCGGGCGTCGCGAACGACATGCTCGTGCTCGACGGCGGGCTGCTGCTGCCGCTCGTGGAGGAGTGCGTGCTCTCGGTCGACCTCGACGGCGGCAGGATCGTCGTCGCCCCCGGCTTCGCGGACGCTGGCTAACCTCACCATTCCTGTGCGCCTCGACGTCTTCACGCAGATTCCGCATGCCTTCGCCTGGCTGACCGAGCATCCGCCGGTCGCCACCGTGCTCGGGCGCGAGCTCGAGCTGCGGCTCTTCAACTACCGCGACACGACGCCGTTGCGAGCGGGGCAGGTCGACGACGAGCCGTACGGAGGCGGGGCCGGGATGCTGCTCCGCGTCGATGTGGTCGCGGCCGCGCTCGACGCGGTCTACGGCGACGAGCGCCCGGCGCGGATCGTGGCGCTCACGCCGCAAGGGCGGCAGCTCGACCAGGCGCTCGTCGAGGAGCTCGCCGCCGAGCCGACGCTGACCCTGCTCTCCTCGCGCTTCGAGGGCTTCGACGAGCGGATCGTCGAGCACCTGTGCTCCGACGCGATCTCGGTCGGCCCGTACGTCCTCTCCGGCGGCGAGCTGCCGGCGATGGTGCTCCTCGACTCGGTCTCCCGGAGGCTGCCGGGGGCCCTGGCGGAGGGCTCGGGCGAGCACGAGAGCTTCTCGAGCGAGCTCGAGGGCGGCCTCGAGTACCCGCACTACACGCGGCCGGCGGACTTCCGCGGCTGGGCGGTGCCCGAGATCCTGCTCTCCGGCGATCACGGGCGCATCGACGGCTGGCGCCGCGAGCAGAGCAGGGCCAGGACGATCTGATGAGCGACTTCGACCGCGACGCGGAGCAGCGCGACCCCGAGCGCGACTGGTGGCGCTCCGACGCCGAACGGCCTGCCGAGCCGACGCGCCTGCCCGAGCCGCCGCGCTGGGAGCCGCCTGCCGACGGGATCCTGCCGCCTCGCTTCGGCCTGCCGGGCGACCGCCCGCAGCCGGCCGAGCTGCCGCCACCGCCTCCGCCCGCTCCCGAGCCCGAGCCGCAGGTGGGACTGGCGCTCCTCGCGGGGCTGGCCGTCGCGCTCCTCGGAGCGCTCGCCTGGGGGCTCGTCGCGCGCTGGACCGACCGCGAGCTCGGCGTGCTCGCCTGGGCAATCGGCTTCGCGACGGGGTTCGCAATCCTCTGGGCGGCAGGCGGCCGGAAGTCGCCGGCGCTGCAGGCAGTCGCCTCGGTCGCCGCGCTGATCGGCGTGCTGGCGGGCAAGTACCTCGCCTTCGCGTTCGTCGTCCAGGACGAGAGCGAGCAACAGCTCGGCTCCGGGATCGGGCTCTTCTCGAGCGAGATGCGTGGGCTCTTCCGCGACAACCTGAGCGACATCTTCGGCCTCTACGACCTGCTCTGGATCGGGCTGGCGGTCGCCTCGGCCTGGTTGGTGCTGCGGCCCGAGCGAGGCGCAGCCCGCACCTGTCGCGCAGCCGGCACCGGGCGAGTCGCCGTCGGAGCCGGAGCCGCGCCACCGTTCGCGGAATCCCGTCGACCGGCTGACCGAGGGCCTGCCGCACGGGATGCGTGTGACCGTCGACTGGGTGGTCACGATCGCCGGCGCGGTCGCGATCGTGCTCGCGGTGAAGGCGTGGGTGGTGAACCCCTACCGGATCCCGTCCTCGTCGATGGAGCCGACCCTGCATTGCGCCCGTCCGGCGGCGGGGTGTGAGGCGCACTTCTCCGACCGGGTGCTGGCGAACCGGTTCATCTACCACTTCCGCGATCCGGCTCGAGGCGACATCATCGTCTTCGAGACACCCCCGGCCGCCCGGCAGCGCTGCGGCGCGGGCGGCACGTTCGTCAAGCGGCTGATCGGGCTCCCCGGTGACACGATCGAAGTCCGGCTCCGGCGGGGATACGCGTACGTCTACATCGACGGCAAGCTGCTGGACGAGACCGGCTACCTGAAGACCAACCGTCGCGACACCGGGCCGGAGAAGGTCTACAAGGTGCCGCAGGGCCAGTACTTCATGATGGGCGACAACCGGGCGCAGTCCTGCGACTCGCGGATCTGGGGCACCGTGCCGCGGCAGAACATCATCGGCAAGGTCTTCGCCACCTACTGGCCGCCGACCCGCATCTCGCTGTTCTGAGTCGGTCGCGGACGGGTTCCGCTACCATCCCGCTTCGGCCGAGCGCCGTCCTTTTCCCATGAGCACGATCATCGACAGCATCGAGCAGCGCCAGCTGCGGACGGACGTGCCCAGGTTCAAGGCCGGCGACACCGTCCGCGTCCACTTCCAGGTGATCGAGGGCCAGCGGCGCCGGATCCAGGTCTTCGAGGGCGTCGTGATCAAGCGCCAGGGCTCGGGGGTTCGCGAGACGTTCACCGTTCGCAAGCAGTCCTTCGGCGTCGGCGTCGAGCGGACGTTCCCGCTCCACTCGCCCAAGATCGAGAAGATCGAGGTCGCGGCGGTCGGCGACGTCAACCGCGCCAAGCTCTACTACCTCCGCGGTCGCGTCGGCAAGAAGGCCCGCATCCGCGAGATCCGCCAGGCGCCCGGTGCCGTCAAGGCGGCGCGCGAGGCGGAGGCAGCTGCCGCCGCGGCCCAGGCGGAGGCCGCAGAGGCCCAGGCCAAGTCTGCAGAGGCAGACGCCGAGGCGGCACCCGAGGTCGAGGCGGAGGCGCAGGACGTCGAAGCGCCCGTCGAGACCGAGACCGTCGACGCCTAGCCGCGCCGCGAACTCGGCGCACCCTCGTTCCTCCCGCGTCACGACCGCGTCCTCGACCGGCGGTATCCTCGGCCGCGTGCCCCTGCCCCCCGGCCAGCGCCTCCTTCGCTTCGATCGCCGCCTCGGCGTGCGCTTCGTCGCAGGAGCCGACGAGGCCGGACGCGGCTCGCTCGCCGGACCGCTCGTGGTCGCGGGCGTGCTGCTCGACCTCGACTGCCTCCGGAACCACCGCGTGCGGCCGCTGGCGGCGCTGAACGACTCGAAGCAGGTCGCGCCCGACGAGCGGGAGGAGCTCTTCCGGGCAGTGGTCGGCTGCGCGACGGCGATCAGCATCCGCGTCGTCCCGCCGGAGGAGATCGACCGGAACGGCCTGCACCGCTCGAACCTCTGGGGCCTTCGCTCGGTGCTCGCCGACCTCGCGCCGCCCGCGCAGGCCTGCCTCGTCGACGGCTTCCGCCTCGGCCGGCTCGCGCCGCCGCACCGGGCCGTGGTCGACGGCGACACGAAGAGCGCCGCGATCGCCGCCGCGTCGATCGTCGCGAAGGTGACGCGGGACCGCGTCATGCGGCGGATCGATGCGCTCTTCCCACGCTACGGCTTCCGCTCGCACGTCGGCTACATCACGCCCGGGCACTCCGCCGCCGTTCGCGCGCACGGGCCGTGCGAGCAGCATCGCCTGAGCTTCCAGGCACTGTGCTACGGCAACGCGGAAGCGGCCGCCGCGGCGGCGTAGCGGGAGAGCAGCTCGCGGAGCTCCACTACCGGCTCCGCGGCTACCGCGTGCTCGGTCGGAACGTCTGGGCAGGCGGCAACGAGCTCGACCTGATCCTCCGTCGCGGCAGGACGGTCGTCTTCTGCGAGGTGAAGCGGAAGCAGGGGCGCGAGCACGGCGATCCCCTCGAGATGGTCGGGCCCGAGAAGCTGCGCCGGATCCGGCGCGCCGCCGAGGCGTGGCTCGCGGCGCCACCCGGAGGCGGCCGCCTTCGACGTCCGCTTCGAGGTCGCCGCCGTGCGCGGCCGGCGGGTGACCCGGGTCGTCGTCTGACAGGACTCCTCGCGGTGCCGCAGAAGTCGACGCCGTGGCGGTCACGCAGGAGGCGCTCTACCGCGAGCTCGACCTCGAGCTCTCGTGGTCGGAGCAGGAGCTGCCCGAGCGCCTGCGGACGAAGCACGTCCATCGGCTGCATCCGTATCTGGGCAAGTTCGTGCCGCAGCTCGTCGAGGCGCTACTGGCGCGATACGTCCCCACGGGTGGCCGTGTGCTCGACCCGTTCGCCGGCTCCGGCACGACGCTCGTGCAGTCGCTCGAGTCGGGCTACGACGCGGTCGGCATCGACGTGGCGCCGTTCAACGCGCTGCTGATGCGCGTCAAGACCGCGCGGTACGACCTCGACGCCCTCACCACGGATCTCGAAGCGCTGGCGGACCGCGTCGCCGCGTTCGAGCCGGGGCGTGGCCGGGTCGCGAACGACTATGTCCGTCGCTGGTACGCGCCGGTGGCGGCGGCCGAGCTCGTGCACGCCCGCAGCGTCGCCGATGAGCTCGACCACGCGGACGCGGCTCGGATCGTCGTCGCCCGCGCTGCCCGCTCGGCACGGCTGACCACGCACTTCGACCTCGACGTGCCGCGCACGCCGCAACAGGGCGAGTACTGGTGCCACAAGCACAAGCGCACCTGTCGTCCGGTCGCGACCGCACGCCAGTTCCTGCTCCGCTATCTCCCCGACACGCTCGGCCGCATCCGCGACTTCGCAGCGGTGCGCGCCGACGGTTGCCGGGCGGAGGTGCTGACCGGCGACGCACGTGAGCTCGAGTTGGGAGGACCGTTCGACGGGGTCGTCACCTCGCCGCCCTACCCGGGCCTGATCGACTACCACGAGCAGCATCGCTACGCCTACGAGCTGCTCGGGCTCGAGGACGACCGTAGCCGCGAGGTCGGCAGCGCCGCGCGTGGCACGAGTCGCGCCGCGATCGAGGAGTACGGCGCCGGGATCGTCGCCGTCCTGCGGAATGTTCGGCACGCGCTCGCGCCCGAAGCGCCGGTGTGCATCGTGGTGAACGACCGCCGCAACCTCTATCCGGAGATCCTCGAGCGTGCCGGGCTCCGGCTCGAGGACCGGCTCGAGCGGCACGTGAACCGCAGGACCGGGCGCCGCGCGGGCGAGTACTACGAGTCGGTCCTCGTCGCTACAGCAGCCTGAGCGCGTCGAGCGCCGCGTAGCCGCTCGCGACGTCGGTCAGCTCGCCGCTCCGCAGGTGCTCGCGGAACTCCACCAGTGGCATCAGCACGACCTGCGGGAACTCGCCGTCGTGCGGTGCCGGCTGCTGCACCTGCCGGCACTCGGTGGCGACGAAGCTGTGTCGGTGGCGGGTCGAGTACGCGGAGTCGACGATGCTCCCGACGGCACGCAACTCGCCCGCGTATCCCGTTTCCTCGAGCAGCTCGCGCGCCGCGGCCGCGTGCGGCTCCTCGCCGTCGTCGACGAGGCCGCCCGGCAGCTCGAGCAGGTGGCGTTGAGGCCCGGGCCGGTACTCGCGGACGAGCACGACGTCGCGCGACTCGGTCAGCGCGACGACCACGGCCGTGTCGGGCTCGTCGATCACCTCGAACTCGCGCTCGACGCCGTCTGGGGTGCGGTAGCGCCGGCCGACGACCGTTCGCCACCCCGTGTGCAGCGTGCGCTCGCCGAGCGGCTCCCAGGTGTCGGGCACGGCTAGAGGGTCGCTTCGACCGCGCCGAGGAACTCGTCGAGCAGGCGGATGTACCCGGCCGGATCCTCGACGTGCGCCATGTGCGACGCGTTCGGGTAGACCACCGACCGCGCGCCGGGGATGCCCTCGCTCACCGTGCGGTTGATCGCCGGCGTCGCCTCGTCGTGCTCGCCGGTGACGACGAGCGTCGGGACGCGGATCTCGCCGAGGCGGTCGACGACGCTCCACTCACGCAAGGTGCCGGTGACGTGGAACTCGCTCGGGCCGTTCATCGTCTGGTAGACGAGGCCGTGACTGGCGAGGAACTCGAAGCTCCGGTTGACGCAGTCGGGCCACGGGACGACCCGGCAGACGTGCCGCACGTAGAACGCCATGCAGGCCTGCTCGTACTCCGGGTCGTCGGTCGTGCCGGCGTCCTCGTGCCGGCTCAGCGTCTCCTGGACCTCCGCGGGCAGCTGTGCCCGCAGCCGGCCGGTCTCGTGCACCCACTGCGGGATGCTGGCGGGCGAGCTCGCGAGGATGAGGCTGGCGAGGCCCGCAGGCTGGGTGAGCGCGTACTCCATTGCGAGCATCCCGCCCCACGAGTTGCCGAAGACGTGGATCCGGTCGAGGCCGAGCGCCTCCCGAACTGCGCCGATCTCGTCTACGAACAGCTCGACCGTGTAGAGCGACTCGTCGCCGGGGAGGTCTGACTTGCCGCAGCCGAGCTGGTCGTAGAACACAGCGCGTCGGCCGGTCTCGGCCAGCGCCTCGAGCGGCTCCAGGTAGTCGTGGGTGCCGCCCGGGCCGCCGTGGAGGCAGACGACCGGCAGTTTGCCTGCGGCGTCACCTTCGCCGACGACGCGGCACCAGGTCTCGTAGCCGCGGAACGCGATCCGTGTCTCGGTCGCGAGCACGCGCGGAGCCTACGCCCTCGCGCGGGCCGGGTCGCAGATTCGGCACTGCATCGGCACAGAGACGTGCGCAATGCCCGCGTACCGTCGAGACGTGCTCGCACGCGCCGTCACGCATGCTCTCGTCGGCCTCGAGCCGCGCCGCGTCGAGGTCGAGGCGCACGTCGACAGCGGCCTGCCCGGGTTCGCGATCGTCGGCCTCGCCGACCGCGCCTGCCAGGAGGCGAAGCACCGCGTGCGGAGCGGCGTCGCGTCGGCGGCGCTCGAATGGCCGGGAACCAAGCGCATCACCGTCAATCTCGCGCCGGCCGCGCTGAGGAAGGAGGGCTCGGCGTTCGACCTCTCGATCGCGCTCTCGATCCTGGCGGCGACCAGGCAGGTGCCCGCTGAACGGCTCGTCGACCACGTCGCGGTCGGTGAGCTGGCACTCGATGGCCGCGTCCGGCCGGTCGGCGGGACGCTCGCCGTCGCCGAGGGAGCGCGTCGCGCCGGGCTCGTGCGCGTGCTCTGCGCCGCCGAGTCCGCACGGGAGGCCGCGCTGGCGGGTGTGGAGGCCGTGCCGGTGCGGCACCTCGCCGAGGCTGTTGCCTACCTCCGGGGCGAGATCGAGGTTCCGCCACTGCCCGACGCCGATGCCGACACCGAGCCGCAGCCAGCGCTACCCGACCTCGCCGAGGTGCGTGGCCAGGAGCGTGCGCGACGCGCGATCGAGATCGCCGCGGCGGGCGGGCACAACCTCCTTCTCGCCGGGCCGCCCGGCACCGGGAAGACGATGCTTGCCCGCCGACTGCCCGGCATCCTGCCTCCGCTCACCGACATCGAGGCGCTCGAGGTCACGCGCATCCACTCGGTCGCCGGCGTCCTCTCGCAGGAGCGCCCGTTGCTCGCCCACCCGCCGTTTCGCTCGCCGCACCACACGGCATCGGCGGCCGCGGTTGTCGGCGGCGGCAGCGGGCCACGTCCCGGCGAGGCGAGCCTCGCCCATCGCGGCGTCTTGCTGCTCGACGAGCTGGCCGAGTTCCACCGACCCGTGCTCGAGTCGCTGCGCCAGCCGCTCGAGGACGGTGTGGTCTCGATCGCGCGCGTCGGCGGTCAGGCGGTGTTCCCGGCCCGCTTCCAATTGCTCGCGACGATGAACCTCTGTCCGTGCGGCGGCCGCGGCGACCCTGCGGCCGAGTGCTCGTGCTCGGCGCAGCGCCTGGCCGCGTTCCGCGACAAGCTCTCGCGTGCGCTGCTCGATCGGTTCGACCTCGTCGTCACCGTGCCGCGTGCGCGGGCGACGGAGCTCGCCGCGCCCGCAGGCGAAGCGTCGTCAGCGGTTCGCGAGCGGGTCGACGCCGCACGCGAGCGGCTGCGAGGGGAGCCGCTTCTGCGTACGGCCGCCGCCTCGGAGCTGCTGGACCGCGCGGTCGAGCGACTGCCCTTGTCGGGTCGCGGTCGCGCCCGCGTCGCGCGCGTGGGGAGGACGGTCGCCGCGCTGGCCGCGTCACGCCAGGTCGGACCGGAGCACGTCGCCGAGGCGCTCGCCTACCGCTCGCCGCGGGAGCTCTCGGCCGGGTGAGCGAGCTCGCGATCTCCGCGTATGCCGCCGCGACCGGGTCGCATGTGCTCGAGCGGCCCCGGAACTCCCGCTTCGCCGCGTTCCTGCGCGGGTTCGACGAGCGTCGTGAGCGCGAGCGACTCGCCGCGCTCGGGGTGCGGTACCTGGGACGCTCGGATGCGGCCTTTCCACCGCTGTTGCGGGCGATCCACGACCCGCCGCCGGGGCTCTACGTCCGCGGCTGCGCCGAGCTCGACCTCCTGGCCCGGTCCGCGGTCGCAGTCGTCGGCGCCCGCGCGTGCTCTCCCTACGGGCGTCACGTCGCGCGGCTCCTGGGGCGGGAGCTGGCGGCGGCGGGCCTCGTCGTCGTCAGCGGCCTCGCCCGTGGTGTCGACGGCGAGGCGCATCGTGGTGCGCTCGAAGCAGGTGGGGTGACGATCGCTGTGCTCGGGTGCGGGATCGACCGTGACTATCCGGCGGCACACGCCGAGCTCGCTGCGCGCATCGTCGCCGGCCCCGGCCTGATCGTCGGCGAGTACGCCCCGGGTGTCGAGCCAGCGCCCTGGCGCTTCCCGGCTCGCAATCGGGTCGTGGCAGGTCTGTGTGCTGCCACGGTCGTCGTCGAGGCGAGGGAGCGGAGTGGTGCGTTGATCACGGCCGACTTCGCCCTCGAGGAGGGACGGGAGGTGTTCGCGGTCCCCGGCGAGATCACGTCCGCGCTCTCTGCCGGCTCGAACGCACTTCTACGGCTCGGTGCTGCGCCGTTGCTCGGCTCGTCGGACGTCCTCGATGCGCTGGGGATCGAGCCGCCCCCGCCCGTCGCACAGGAGCTTTCGGAGCAAGCCGTGCTCGCCCTCGCCCACGTCCGCGAGACGGCTCGTGGGGCGGACGAGCTGGCCAGAGCGATCGGTCTCGACGCCGCGACGCTCGCGACGCTGCTCTGCGAGCTCGAGCTCGCCGGGCTCGTCTCGGTCGAGGAAGGGGTCTACCGTGCGTCCGGCTAGCATCGCCGCGTGGGCTCGCACTGGCTGCTCGAGGAAGCGCTCCCGTGGCCCTCCGTCCCGTTCGACGGCCCGCCCGATGCGATCGTCGTCGGCGGCGGCGTCACCGGGTGCTCGTGCGCGCTCGCCCTGGCCCAGCGCGGTCTGCGTGTGCGCCTCCACGACACGCGCGAGATCGCGAGCGGCGCGAGCGGGCGCAACGGCGGCTTCGCGCTCCGTGGAGGTGCAATGCCGTACCCGGAGGCCGTCGCCCGGCTCGGTCACGACGGCGCTCGCGCGCTGTGGCGCCTGAGCGAGCGGGCACTCGACACAATCGAGACGCTTGCCGGCGACGCCCTGCGACGGGTGGGCAGCCTTCGGCTCGCCGTCGACGTGGCGGAGCTTGCCGAGCTGGAGGCCGAAGCGGATGCGCTGCGAGCAGACGGGTTCGCCGTGGACCGGCTCGAGCCGCTGCCCGGGCCGCTGGCGGGGCTCTTCGAGGGCGGAGTTCGCCACCCGCGGGACGGCGCGCTCCAGCCGGCGCGGTGGGTCCGGCGTCTGGCGGCGCACGCCGCCGCGGCGGGCGTCGAGCTCCGGGAGCGCAGCCCCGTCGGCTCGCTCGAGGACCTTCGTGCCGAGCACGTCGTCATCGCCACCGACGGCTACACGAGCGGCCTCGTCCCCGAGCTGGACGCGGCGATCCGACCGACGCGCGGTCAAGTGCTCGTGACCGAGCCGCTCCAGCGGATGCTCTTTCCCGGCCCGCACTATGCCCGCTACGGCTTCGACTACTGGCAGCAGCTGCCCGATCGACGGCTGGTCATCGGTGGGAGACGTGACGCCGCGCTCGAGGACGAGTGGACGGCCGAGGAGGCAATCACGCCATCGGTTCAGGCTGCGCTCGAGGCCGAGGTCGAGCGGCTGACCGGCACTCGGCCGGCTGTCGAGAGCCGCTGGTCCGGCATCTGGGGCTCGAGCGAGGATGAGCTCCCGCTGGCCGGTCCGGTCCCGGGCCGGGACGGCGTGTGGGTCGCCGCGGGCTACTCGGGGCACGGGAACGTCCTCGGCTTTGCCTGCGGCGAGCTGGTGGCGCGCGCGATCACCGGAGAGGGCGCAGCGGAGCTGGCTCTCTTCGAGCCGGCGCGCCTCCTAGGCGAGATCGAAAGTCGGTAGGTCGAGAGCAGGCGCCCGGTCGAGCGCCGCTTTCGCGACCGCAAGGTCCTGGATTGCGAGACCGGTCGAGTCGAAGAGCGTGATCTCGTCGTCCGAGCGCCGGCCTTGCGCAGTGCCGGCGAGCACCCGGCCGAGCTCGGTCACGTCCTCTCGCGCCACGGCCCCTGCCGCCACCGCCGCTGCGAGCTCGCCGCCGTGGCTCGCCTGCTCCCAGTCGTCGCAGAAGAGCCGGGCCCGGGCGAGCTCGGCGACGGCGATCTCCGCCTTGCCGGGGCCGTCCGCGCCCAGCAGCGACACGTGCTGGCCCGGCCTGAGCGAGCCTTCGGCGAAGAGGATCTCGCGTCCGGGCGTGACCGTCACGACGACGTCGGCGGAGAGCGCAGCCGTGAGCCCGGCCGCGACCGAGCCGCCGGTCTCGACGGCGACGGCCTCGGCTCGCGACGGGTCCAGGTCCCAGACGACCACCTGCCGCCCGAGCGCCGCGAACGTCCGGGCCGCCGCGGCGCCGTTCACGCCCGCGCCGACGACCGACGCGGTGGCGCCTTCACGCCCGAGCGCGTCCGCCGCGACGACCGCAGCCGCGCCGGTGCGGAGCGCCGTGACCGCGCCGGCATCCAGCACCGCCGCGAGCATCCCGGTCTCGGCGTCGGAGAGCAGCACGAGCCCCGTCACCGTCGGCAGGCCGCGCTTCGGATTGTCCGGGAAGGACGTGACCCACTTGAGCAGGGCGTGCCCACCGCCGAGCGCCGGCATCGCCCGGAAGTCACCCGCGGGGTAGTTCGCCACGTACAGCTTCGGCTGCATCGTCCATTCGCCGCGGGCGTGCGCGACGAAGGCCTCCCGGACAGCGGCGTACGCGGCCTCCGGCGTGACCGCGCGCTGCACGTCGGCCGCGCCGAAGAACGGGATCGTGCCGGCCATCCCGAGCGCCTAGACCGTCTTGACCGCGGCCGAGATCGCCTCGAGCGCCTTCTTCGCGTCCGCGAAGAGCATCGACGTGTTCGCCTCGTAGAAGAGCGGGTTGTCGATCCCTGCGAATCCGGGGCTGAGGCTGCGCTTGACGACCACCACGTTCTTCGCCCGCTCGACCTCGATGATCGGCATCCCGTAGATCGGGCTGCCCGGGTCGTCGTGCGCCGCAGGGTTGACGACGTCGTTCGCGCCGAGGATCACGGCCACGTCCGTCTGCGCCAGCTCGGGGTTGATCTCGTCCATCTCGTACAGCTGGTCGTACGGCACGTTCGCCTCCGCGAGCAGGACGTTCATGTGACCGGGCATGCGACCCGCCACGGGATGGATGCCGTACCTGACGTCGACGCCCTTGCTCTCGAGCAGCTCCGCCAGCGAGCGGACGTCGTGCTGCGCCTGCGCGACCGCGAGCCCGTAGCCGGGAACGAAGACCACGCGCCGCGCGTAGGCGAGCATGATCGCGACGTCCTCGGCGGTCGTCGCGCGCACCGATCGCCCGTCCTCGACGGCTGCGGCCGATGCCTGCGCTGCACCGTCCCGAACGCCCCGAAGAGCACGTTCGTGATCGAGCGGTTCATCGCACGTCCCATCAGCAGCGTCAGCAGCGTGCCCGACGCGCCGACGAGCGCCCCGCTGACGATGAGGACCGTGTTGTGGAGCACGAACCCGGTCGCGGACGCAGCGAGCCCGGTGCAGGCGTTGAGGAGCGAGATCACGACCGGCATGTCCGCACCGCCGATCGGCAGCACGAAGAGCACGCCGAACACGAGCGAACCGAGCAGCAGGATCACCAGCAGCGTCTCCGACTGCGGCCCCGCGAGCAGCACGACGCCGAGCGCGACGACCACGAGGATGATCGCTGCGTTGACGAGCTTCTGGGCCGGGTACACGATCGGCCGCCCGCTGACGAGCTCCTGCAGCTTCGCGAAGGCGACGAGCGAGCCCGCGAACGAGACCGAGCCGATCAGCGCCGAGAGGACGATCGACACCGTCTCGTCCGCACCGATCCGTCCTGGGGCGGGTGCGAGGTTGTGGAACTCGGACAGTGCGATGAGGGCCGCCGCCCCGCCGCCCACCCCGTTGAACAGGGCGACCATCTGCGGCATCGCGGTCATCTTCACCCGGCGCGCGCTGATCGCACCGACGACGGCGCCGATCACCATCGCGAGCGCAATCAGGCCGTACCCCTCGAGCCCGTCCTGGGCCAGCGTGACCGCGACTGCCAGCACCATCCCCGCGGCGCCGATCTGGTTCCCGCGTCGAGCGTGGCGCGGGGAGGAGAGGAACCGGAGCGCCAGGATGAAGGTCACGATCGTGACCAGGTAGAGCAGGTCAGTCAGGTTCCTGCTCACCAGGCCTCCGCTTGAACATCTCCAGCATGCGGTCGGTGACGACGAAGCCGCCGACCACGTTCGCGGTCGCGAGCAGGACGGCCACGAACCCCACGATCCGGGTCAGCGTGTCGGCGTCGGCGCGCCCGGCGACGAGGATCGCGCCGACGAGCACGATGCCGTGGATCGCGTTCGTGCCGGACATCAGCGGCGTGTGCAGCATCGTCGGCACCTTCGAGATCACCTCGAAGCCGAGGAAGATCGACAGCACGAGGATCGTGAGCTCGAGGACGAGCGAGACGTTCATGCCGGCTGCGCGCTCCCGGGTGACGCAGGCACCGGCCGTGATCTCGTCCTCGAAGTCGAGCGCGAGCTCCCCGTTCGGGGCGAGGTGCTGGAGCAGGGCGGAGACGTTGCGGGCGTAGAGCCGGCTCGCATCCGTCGCGATCAGCGAGGCGAGGTTGGTCAGCCCGACGAGCGTGACGCCGTCCCGCTCGACGATCTCGCCCGGAGCCGTCAGCTCGCAGTTGCCGCCCGTCTCGGCCGCCAGGTCGACGATCACCGACCCGGGCCGCATGCGTGCCACCGCGGCGGCGGGAATCAGACGCGGCGCAGGGCGGCCGGGAATCAGCGCGGTCGTGATCACCGCGTCGAAGTCGGGCACCCGCTCCTCGAGGGCGGCTTGCTGCGCGGCCTGCTGGTCGGCCGTGAGCTCTCCGGCATACCCGCCGGCGGTCTCCTCGCCGAGGATGCCGAGGTCGAGGAAGGCAGCGCCGAGGCTCTCGACCTGCTCGCGCACGACCGGTCGCACGTCGAACGCGGACACGACCGCGCCGAGGCGCCGTGCCGTCGCGATCGCCTGCAGGCCGGCAACGCCGGCGCCGAGCACCAGCACCTTCGCCGGCGGCACCGTGCCCGCGGCGGTCATCAGGAGAGGGAACATCTTCGGCAGCCGGTCCGCGGCGAGCAGCGCCGCCTTGTAGCCGGCCACCGTGCTCTGCGACGAGAGCGCGTCCATCGCCTGGGCTCGCGTGATGCGCGGGATCGACTCCATCGCGAAGCCGAGCACGCCGCGGGCGGCGAGTCGCTCGATTCCGGCCGGCTCCGACAGCGGGGCGAGAAAGCCGATCAGGACGATGCCGGCCGGAAGCGCTTCAGCTTCCTCGGCGCTCGGCGGCGCGACGCGGAGGACCGCACCGGCGCCGTCGACGAGGCCCGCGGCGTCGCTCGTCCTTGCGCCCGCCTCGGCGTACGCGGCGTCCGGGAAGCCGGCGGCCGCTCCCGCGTCCCGCTCGACGGCAACGTCGAAGCCGGCGGCAGCAAGGCGCGTGACGGCGTCGGGCACGAGTGCGACCCGGCGCTCGCCCGCAGCGGTCTCCCTCGGCACGGCGACCCTCATCCGGCGCGAGTCTAGAAAGACCGCCGGTCGGGCGGGGAAGGGAACGAGTGGCGCGGCTTGAAATCGCCATCGTGTCCGCGCTCGCTTCGCTCTCGGCAGCCATCGAGGCGCGCGACCCGTACCTGAGAGGCCATTCGGCCCGCGTCACGGCCTACGCGGAGGCGCTCGCGCGACGGCTCGGCTGGGCGGGGCAGAAGCTCGACGAGCTCCGACTCGGCGGCTCGCTGCACGACGTGGGGAAGATGTCGGTGCCCGAGCACGTGCTGCGCAAGCCAGGCCCGCTCGCCGACTCGGAGACCGCCGCGCTGCGCCGGCACCCGGCGGAGGGTGTCCGGCTGATCGTCGGGATCGAGCGCTTCCGGCCCGCCCTGCCGTACGTGCTCTTCCACCACGAGCGCTGGGACGGCGCCGGATATCCCGACCGGCCGCGCCGGCCGTGAGATCCCCGTCGAGGCGCGGATCCTCGCCATCGCCGACGCATTCGACGCCATGATCTCGACGCGTCCGTACCGGCCCGCGTTGCCGGTCGACTACGCGCTCGGCGAGGTGGAACGGGGTGCGGGCACGCAGTTCGATCCGGATCTCGCCGGCATTTTCCTCGAGACCTGGAGCTCGGCAGAGATCGAGCACGTGCCCGTCGCCGTCGCCGTTGTCTGACGGCCGGCACCGCCCCCGAGAACACGTCCTCTCGAGACGAGTCGCTCGGGCCGCCGGCCTCCTCCCCGCGATTCAGCGTACCGAGCAATTCCGCTCGCGTGTGCAACGAGACGGTGACGATTCGCGCCGCTTTGTGCCTAGAGCGAGGCCCAGACGTCGAGCTTCGTCCGCGTGCGGCGGATCACCTCGTCGACGTACTCGCTCGTGCCGGCGTGCCCACCGAGGTCGGCAGTCCGCACGCCTTCTGACACCGCCTCGAGGCATGCCTCGCGGATTGCACGGCCGGCCGTCGTGACCTGGTCGTCGCCGTGCCCGAGGAGCGCAGCGCACGCGAGCAGCATCGCCATCGGGTTCGCCACGTCCTTGCCCTGCAGGGACGGAGCCGTCCCGTGCGCCGCCTCGGCCATCAACGCGCGCGGCACGTAGTCGTCGTCGAACGCGACCAGCAGCGACTCGGAGCCGGCAATCGATCCGAACAGGGGCAGCACGAGGTCGGAGAGGATGTCGCCGTCGCGGTTCAGAGCCGGGATCACGAGCGGCGCTCCTGTCGATGCGACGAGCAGCGCGAAGGTCGCGTCGATCAACTGTGGCTCGTAGGGCACGTCCGGGTGCCGCTCCGCCGCGCGATCCATCTCCTCCTTCAGCATCCCCTCGTAGGTGGGGCTGACCGTGTACTTCGGCCCGCCGAACACCTTCGCCCCCGTCCGTTCGGCCTGCCGGAACGCGAACTCCGCGACGGCGCGGCAGATCCGACGCTCGATCCGCTCGGTGCGGTAGGCGACCTCGTCTTCGCCCTCGCCCTCCCGCCACTCCTTCGCCCCGTACGCGTCGCCGACCGCCATCCGCACGACCGAGATCGGCGCGTGTACGCCGCCGAGGGGCACGACGCCGGGGATCCGCCGCCCGGTCCTGACGATCACCCGGCCGCCGATCTCCTCGCGCAGGATCCGGTTCGGCGAGCCGACGTCGTCGCGGCCCTCTGGGGTCACGGTCGCGGCTTTCAGCCCGAGCCCGTGCTCGCGGATCGCCGCCGCGGCGTCGTACACGACCCGGTTCTGGGTCTCACGCCGGTGGGCCAGCGAGAGGTCGAAGCGAGGCAACTCGAGCTCGAAGCCGACGACCTCGGGAGCGAGCACCCGGAGCGCCTCCTCGAGGAGCTCCTGCCCCGTCTCGTCCCCTTCGAGCACGACGATCGTCCGCGAATCCATCGGCGGCGGATTGTACTGTCGGCCTTCGGGTCATATTCCGGGCCATGGCACGACGTGGAGGATGGCGTCGAGTTGGGTCGCGGCGCCACTTCCGCTACCACGACTCGCGTGGCGACCGGATCACCGACGAGGCGCGGATCGAGCGCATCGAGTCCTTGCGCATTCCGCCGGCCTGGAAGGACGTCTGGATCTCGCCGAATGCCCGCGCGAAGCTCCAGGCGACCGGCGTCGACGCCGCGGGCCGGCGCCAGTACCTCTACCACCCGGATTTTCGGGCCGCCCAGGAGCAGGCGAAGTACGACAAGCTGGTCCGATTCGCCGAGCGGTTGCCGGACCTCAGGCTCGCGATGGGCGAGCACATGACACATGATCCGCTCGACCTCGATCGCGTGTGCTCCGTGGCAGTGCGGCTGGTCAATCTCGGCTGGTTCCGCGTCGGGTCGGACCGCTATGCGCGCACGTCGAGGACGTTCGGCGTCACGACCCTGACCAAGCGGCACGTGCGTGTCCGCGGAACGCGTGTCACGTTCGCATTCCGGGCGAAGCATCGCTCGCTGATCCGCAGGACGATCGTGGACACCGAGCTCGCCGAGGCGCTCCGCGACCTGCTTGCGGTCGACGGGGCCAGGATCTTCCGCTTCGAGCGGGACGGCGAGCTCGTCAACCTCACGGGCTCACACCTGAACGACTACATCCGCCGCCACATGGGCGACGACTTCACGGTCAAGGACTTTCGGACGTGGGGTGGCACGCTGCTGGCCGCGGTCGAGCTCGCCGAGCGGGGCGTCCCCGAATCGGAGACCGAGGCGAAGCGCACAGTCGCGTCCGTGATGCGACACGTCGGCGAGCGCCTCGGCAATACGCCGGCCGTAGCGCGAGCGTCCTACGTCAGCCCGGCTGTGATCGAGCAGTATCTGGACGGTCGCACGATCGAGGATTTTCGGCCCCGACATTTGCGGATCGTCAAGGCGCGCGATATCGGTCTCGATCCAGAGGAGCAGGCGGTCGTCAGCTTGCTCCGTTCGTGGCGTATTCGCCAGTCGCGCGCTGCCGCCTAGATTTTCGCGGCATTTCGTCTATCGTCTGTTGTCGACTACTACGGCAACGGGAGGAATCGTGGCGAGAAAGACCGTGCTGGTTTGCGACAACTGCGGCAAGGAAGTCGGTGAAGGCAAGGGGGCCGTGCTGCGCATGAGCTATTCGGACGCACGGCGTGGCGCGAAGCAGGCCGATCTGTGCGACGACTGCGCCGGCAAGATGCCCGGCCAGGCTGTCGCCCGCCGCGGCCGCAGGCCGAAGTCGGCAACGGCCGCGTAGAAAGTCCGCTCTTTCCGGGCGCCTTCGGGCGCCCGGAGGGAAGCCGTCAGAGGCCCGCACTACGATGGCCGGATGGGGCTCGCACTCGCCGTTGGGCCGGCGAACGCCGGCAAGGTCGCGCTGTTGCTCGAGCGGTATCTGGATGCGCTGGAGCGCGACCCAGTGCTCATCGTGCCCAACCGGTCGGACGTCGACCGGGTCGAGCGTGACCTCCTGGCGCGGCGTCCCGCCTTGCTCTCCGGCTCGATCGGCACCTTCGACGACCTCTTCGAGCGGTTGGCCGCTCCGGACGGCGAGGCCCGGCCCGTCGCCGGTGCGGCGCAGCGCTGGCTGCTCGTCCGCCGCGCGGTCTCCCGCACCTCGCTGAACGGCCTCGGCGCGTCGGCCGGCTTCGCCGGCTTCGCCGACGCCCTCTCGTCCTCGCTTGCGGAGCTCGACTCGGGCCTGCTCGACCCCCAGGCGCTCGACGGCGACGTGGCGGCGCTCTACGCCGCCTACCGGCAGGAGCTCGACCGGGTCGGGCTCTGGGACCGCGGCCTGCTTCGCCGCCGCGCGGTCGAGCGGCTCGCGGGCGATCTCGGCGCGTGGCAGGGCCAGCCGGTCTTCGCCTACGGCTTCGAGGACCTGACCGGGGCGGAGTGGGGGCTGCTCGAGGCGCTCGCAGGTCGAGCCGAGGTCCACGTCTCCCTCCCCTACGAGCCGGGCCGTGCGGCCTTCGCCTCGCTCGAGCGCACCGTGACCGACCTCTCCCGGCTCGCCGACGGTGATGTCGAGGAGCTGCCTGCTCGGTTCGCGGAGTACGCGCACCCCGCGATCGCGCACCTCGAGCGGACGCTCTTCCGGGACGATCCGGCACCCGGTCCGGCGCTCGAAGGCGCCGTCCGCTTCCTCGAGGGCGCGGGCGTGCGGGCGACGCTCGAGCTCGTCGGCGAGGAGATCCTCGCGCTGGTCGAGGCCGGAACTGCGCCGGACGAGATCGCGCTCGTCGGGCCTTCGCTCGAACGGCTGCGGGCGCCGCTCGAGACCGCGTTCGGCTCGCTTGGCATTCCGTTCGCCGTCGAGGGCCGCGTCCGGCTCGGCGCGACGCCGTTCGGCCAGGCGCTCCTCTCGCTGCTCCGCTTCGCGTGGCAGGGCGGCGGTCGCCGCGAGCTCTACGGCTTCCTGCGCTCGCCGTACTCGGGCCTCGCCAGGGCGAACGCCGACTTCCTCGAGGGCCGGCTGCGCGGGCGGGCGGTGAACGACGGCGAGCGCGCCGAGGCCGAGACGATCCGACTCCGCGACGGCTCGCCGCTCGGAGTGCTCGAGACGGTGCGGGCCGCGGCCACGCCCGTCGACGCGGTTCGCGGGCTGGCGGCGTCGATGCTCCGAGCGGCGCACGGGCTCGAGGCGCCGCCGGTCGGCGGAGCCGCGCTCGGCGATCTGAGGGCGCACGACGCGCTGCTCCGCACGCTCGACGAGCTCGAGCGCGTGGGCGGAGCTGGACGAGCTCGCTGCAGACGAGGTGCTGGCTGCGCTCGACCGAACGGAGGTCCGTCTCGCGCGCTCGGGCGAGCCCGGTCGCATCGCGGTGCTCGACCTGATGCGGGCGCGAACGCGCCGCTTCGAGGTCGTGTTCGTGCTGGGGCTGGAGCAGGGCAGCCTGCCGAGACGGCACCAGCCCTCGCCCTTCCTGGACGACGACGCACGCCGCGACCTCGACGAGCGCCGCCGCGCGCGGCTGCAGCGTCCCGATCCCGTCAGCCGCGACCGCTACCTCTTCTACACGGCGTGCACGCGGGCGACGCGCCGGCTCGTGCTCGTCAGGGAGGCAGCCACCGACGAGGGCAGCCCGCGCGAGCCGAGCCCGTTCTGGGAGGAGGCGCGCGCCGCGTTCGACCCCGAGGACGTGGCGCGCGCGACGATCAGGCGGCCGCTGTCCCGCCTCACCTGGCCGATCGAGCAGGCGCCGACCGAGCGAGAGCGCCTCCGCGCCCTGGCGTCGCTCCACACCGTCGATCGCGCCGGCGCGGACTCGCTGGCGCTCGCGAACGGCTGGGAGCGCAGGCTCGGTCGTGCCCGACTCGCCTTCGACCGGCGCACGGAGCTGCGACACCCGCTCGTGCTCGAGGAGCTGGCGCAGCGGGCGACGTTCAACGTCACGGAGCTCGAGCGGATGAGCGACTGCTCGTCGGCGTGGCTCGTCGAGCGCTTCCTCTCGCCGCGCACGATCGACGGCCGGGCCGATCCGAAGCTGCGTGGGTCGGTCGCGCACACCGCGCTCAATCGCTTCTACTCCGGCCTGCCGAAACGGCTCCCGGGGCACGAGCGCGTGACCGAGGAGACCGAGGAGGCCGCCGTCGAGCTGATGCGCGAGTGCCTCGCGGGCGCACTCGAGGGCGTGCGGCTCGACCTGACCGACCTGCAGCGGCAGGAGCTGGCCGAGGGCCTCGGCCGCGACCTCGAGGCGTTCGTCCGCGACGAGGCTCGGTCGCCCTCTGGCTTCGTCCCTCGCCATCTCGAGTACTCCTTCGCGCTGCCGCTCGCCGAGGGGCTCACCGTCACGGGGAAGATCGACCGGATCGACGTCGACCCGTTCAGCGCGCGGGGGATCGTGCAGGACTACAAGTCGGGCAAGGGCGCGCCCTCGGCGAAGCGCATCGCCGAGGACGAGCGGCTCCAGGTGCCGCTCTACATGCTCGTCGCCCGCGACGTGGTCGGGGTCGAGCCGGTCGGCGGCGTCTACCGGCCCCTCGCAGGCGACCGCCGCGCGCGCGGGATGCTGCGGGCGGGCGAGGGTCTCGAGGGCTTCGCGACGCAGGACGAGCTCGAGGAGGAGCCGTTCTGGGCGCAGGTCGGCGAGGCGCGCGACACGGCCGAGCGGCTGGCGGGGCGGATCCGCGCAGGCGACGTGCACCACGACCCCCGCGGCGGCGACTGCCCCTCCTGGTGCGATCTCTGGACGATCTGCCGGATCCGCCGCCCGTGACCCGCGCGCCGAATCCTGAGCAGGCGGCGGCGATCGGCGCACGCGGCGACGTCTTCGTCTCCGCGGGCGCGGGCACCGGCAAGACGACCGTGCTCGTCGAGCGGTTCACGGAGGCCGTCTGCGAGCGGGGGCTCGACGTCGACTCGCTGCTCGTGATCACCTACACCGAGCGCGCAGCGGGAGAGCTGCGCTCCCGGATCCGGGAGCGCCTCGCCGAGGTGGGTCGCCGCGACCTCGCGCGGGAGCTGGACGGCGCCTGGATCTCGACGATCCACGGCTTCTGCCTCCGGCTGCTCAAGGCGCACCCGTTCGCCGCCGGTCTCGACCCGCGCTTCCGGGTGCTCGACGACAGCCAGGGGCGGGTCCTCCGCAGCGAGGCATTCGAGTCGGCGCTGTCCGCGTTCTGCGCCGACGGGCGCCCCGACCGGTTGCGCCTGCTCGCGACGTACGGGACGAGCGGGCTGCGCCGGATGCTGACGAGCGTCTACGAGACGCTTCGCTCCGCGGGGCGGGAGCTCGTGCTCGAGCTGGGTGGCCGGCCATCGCTCGAGGAGCGCCTGGCCGAGCTGCGCGAGGCCGCCTCGTGCCTGGCCGAGGACACGTCGGCCACCGAGCTGCAGCGCGCCGCAGCCGCGGCGGCCGGCGAGCTGCCCGCCCGCGCCGAGGCGCTCGTCGACCTCTCCGCGCTTCGGGCCCGCGGCGAGCGCGCGGCGGGGTACGAGGAGGCGCGGAAGGCCGTCGAGCAGGCCGCCCTGGACGAGCTGGCGGCCCGCGACCGGGAGCTGCTGCAGGAGCTCCTGCAGGCGTTCGCGACCGCCTACGCCGAGGCGAAGGACCGCGAGTCGGCGCTCGACTTCGAGGATCTCCAGCTGCGCGCGCGCGACCTGCTCCGCGACCAGCCCGAGATCCGCGAGCGCGAGGCCCTGCGGTTCCGGTCGATCATGGTCGACGAGTTCCAGGACACGAACCGCCTCCAGTGCGAGCTGATCGACCTCTTGGTCGCGGATGCCGCCGGACAGGAGGTGCTCTTCGTCGGGGACGAGTTCCAGTCGATCTACGGCTTCCGGCACGCGGACGTCGGCGTCTTCCGCGAGCGGCGCGAGGCCGCGTCGAACCTGCTCGCGCTGATGCGGAACTACCGCTCGCGCCCCGAGGTGCTGGCGGTCGTGAACCACCTGTTCGGGCCGACTTCGGCGAGGGCTTCCAGCCGCTCGCGGCGTCCGGCGAGTTCCCCGACCCCGTCTTCGGCACGCCGGTCGAGCTCCTCGTCACCGACAAGCAGTCGTACGCGGACAGCGGCACGCACTGGCGCCGCGCGGAGGCGAGGCACATCGCCCGTCGCGTCCGCGAGCTCGTCGACACGGGAGCGGCCGAGCCGGGCGAGATCGTCCTGCTCTTCGCTGCCGGAACCGACGCGGAGTGGTACGAGGACGAGCTTCGTGCCGCCGGGCTGCCGACCTATCGCGCCACGGGCAAGGGCTACTTCGGCCAGCAGCAGGTCGTCGACCTGCTCGCGTACCTGCGCCTGCTCCACAACCGCTACGACGACGAGGCGCTGCTGACCGTGCTCGCGTCGCCGCTCGTCGGAGTCTCGAACGACGCCCTCGTGCTGATCAGGCGGGCGGCCGGCAAGCGGCCGATCTTCGTCGGCGTCGAGCGGGGCGTGCCGCCGACCCTCGCGGCCGACGACGCGAGGCTCGTGCGCGCGTTCCGCCAGCGCTACGACAGGCTCGCCGAGGCGTCGGAGCGGCTGTCGCTCGAGCGGCTCTGCGAGCAGATCCTGGTCGAGCACGACTACGACCTCGCCGTCCTCGCCCAGTGGGACGGACGGCGCCGCTACGCCAACCTGCGCAAGCTGGCCCGGCTCGCCCGTTCGTACGAGGAGCTGCGCGGCCCGGACGTGGAGGGCTTCGTCCGCTTCGTCCGCGAGCAGGAGGCCGCCGGGTCCCCCGAGCGCGAGGCCGTGGCGGAGGAGGAGGGCTCGGGCGCAGTCCGGCTCCTGACGATTCATGCGGCGAAGGGCCTCGAGTTCAAGGTGGTCGTCGTCGCCGACGCGGGCCGGGACAGGGCGCCGCCGGCGCCCGACGAGATCCTCTGCCTCGCCGACGGGCGCTTCGGCTTCCGCGTCGCGCATCCCGTCAGCGGCGACCGGCGGGGCGCGTTCGGCTACGACGACGTGCGCGACGCGCGGCGCGCCGAGGAGGACGCGGAGCGGCTGCGCCTGTACTACGTCGCGATGACGCGGGCGCAGGAGCGCCTGATCGTCTCCGGTGCGGTCGATCCGGCCAAGGACGCCGACACCCGGACGCCGATCGGCTGGGTGCTCGGGCGCCTGGGGCTCGCGGGCGAGCTCGCCGCTGCCGAGGGTGCGGTCGAGGTCGAGCGCGAGGGTGCCCGCCTGCTGCTGCGGGTCGACCGGCCCGGCGCCATCGAGCTCCCGGAGCCCGCCGAGCAGGAGTCGCAGCCTCTCGAAGCAGCGCAGCTGGCGCTCTTCGAGCGGCTCGAGGACGTCGTCCTGCCGCCGGCACCCCGTCTGCACGAGCTCGTCACCGTGCCCGAGCCGCCGCTCCATCGCGTGCGCCGCCTCTCCTACAGCGCGCTCGCGCTCTACGAGCGCTGCTCGTACCGCTACTACGCCGAGCGGGTCGCGGGACTGCGGGCGGGCGACGGGCGCGGCCGGCGGCGAGCCCACCGACGGCGGCCTGCTCGCGACCGAGATCGGCGACGCCGCCCACCGCCTGCTCGAGCTCGTCGACCTCCGCGACCCGACGCCGCCCGACTCGAGCCGTCGTCCGCGCCTGGTACCCGGCCGTGAGCGACGACGAGCTGGCGCGGATCGAGCGAAGCGTCGCCGCGTACTGCTCGTCCGAGCTCGCCATGCGGGTGGCCGCGATGCCCGGAGCCGCGCCCGAGCGGCCGTTCGCGTTCCAGCACGAGGACGTGCTCCTGCACGGCCGGCTCGACGTGCTCGCGCTCGAGGGCCGCCACGGCTTCGTTCTCGACTACAAGACGAACCTGCTCGGCGACCAGTCGCCGGCCGAGGTCGTCGAGGAGGAGTACCGGCTGCAGCGGCTCGTGTACGCGCTCGTCTGCTTTCGCGGCGGCGCAGAGGAGGTCGAGGTCGTCTACAGCTTCCTCGAGCAGCCCGACGAACCGGTCTCGACGACCTTCACGCTCGAGGACGTGCCCGAGCTCGAGGCAGCGCTCTCGGAGGCGATCGCGCGGATCGACTCGGGCGACTTCAGGCCGACGCCGAGCGATTTCGCGTGCGCGGGCTGCCCAGCGCTCGACGTCGTCTGCGCCGGGCCGCGACTGCGACGCTCGCCACCGCCGCGCCCGCCCGCGCTCGCCACGGCCGGCTGATGCGCATCGCCGCCCTCTACGACGTGCACGGGAACATGCCCGCGCTCGAGGCGGTCCTCGCCGACGTCGACGATGAGCGGGTCGACGCGATCGTCTGCGGCGGCGATCTCGTGCTCGGTGCGCAGCCTGCTGAATGCCTCGCGCTCATGCGGGAGCGCGGAGCACGGTACGTGCGCGGCAACTGCGAACGGCTCGTGCTCGACCGTGACGACGAGACGAGCGCGTGGTGCGACGACCGGCTCGACGACGACGCTCGCGCCTTCCTCGCCGCTCTGCCGACGACCGTATCGCTCGACGGCGTGTGCTTCTGCCACGGCTCGCCGCGGGCCGACGACGAGATCCTGACGGCGGCCACGCCGGACGACGTCGTCGCCGAGATGCTCGCGGACGTTCCCGAGACGACCGTCGTCTGCGGGCACACCCACCACCAGTTCGATCGACAGGTCGGCCGGCACCAGCTAGTGAACGCGGGCAGCGTCGGCCTGCCGTACGAGGGCGACGCGGCGGCGTTCTGGCTGCTCCTCGACGACCGGCGCGTCGAGCTGCGACGGACGGCGTACGACGTGTCGGCGGCCGTGAAGCAGCTGCACGGCACCGGCTACCCCGAGCTCGGCGACTTCATCCGGGAGTCGCTCGTTCACCCGATGCCGCGAGACGCGGTCATCGCGCATTTCGAGCGCATGGCCGGGCGTGGCGCGTAGCTTCGTCGCCGAGGCGCGCAGGCCTGTCGGCCGCAGACGCGAGCGGATCCGTCCGATCATCGAGCGCCTGGCGGTCGAGCATGCCGACGCGGCGATCGCACTGCGTTTCGCAAGTGACCTCGAGCTGCTCGTCTCGGTGATGCTCTCCGCGCAGACGACGGACGTGAACGTCAATCGCGTCACCGAGCGGCTCTTCGTCAAGTACCGCCGGCCGGAGGACTATCTCGCCGTGCCGGTCGAGGAGCTCGAACGGGACGTCTACGCGACCGGCTTCTTCCGCCAGAAGACGAAGTCGCTCCGCGGCACGATGCGCGTGCTGCTCGAGGAGTTCGACGGCGTCGTGCCGCGCCGGATCGACGAGCTGCTGCGGCTGCCCGGGGTGGCGCGGAAGACCGCCAACGTCGTCGCTGCGGAGCTCGGCGAGCCGCAGGGCATCGTCGTCGACACGCACGTGCGCCGGCTCTCACAGCGGCTCGGCCTGACGCGGCAGGAGGATCCGGTCAAGATCGAGCGCGACCTCGTCCGCCTCGTGCCACGTGCCGACTGGGGGCGGTTCCCGCATCTGCTGATCTGGCACGGCCGGCGGGTCTGTGACGCCCGCCGCCCGCTCTGCGAGGCGTGTGTCGTGAGCGACCTCTGCCCGGCCTCACGCGTCTGCCTCAGCCGGTCCTCCGCCAGCGCTGGGCCCGAAGGTGGTCGCCGAACGCGCGGTCGGAGACGAGCACGTACGGCCGGCGCCGATCGCTCGCGGCCGTGCGCGATCGCATGGGCGGTGCTGCGCCCCTCCGAGATGACCCAGACGTCGTCCCGGCAGGGTTCCGATCGCGGCGTCCGCGCCTGCGTAGTACGAGTAGGCAGGCATCGCCCAGAAGGGCGTCACGACGACGCGGTCGGCCGGTCGGATCTGGTCAGCCGCGAAGGCGCCGCGCCAGTCCTCGATCCCGCGGTCCGTGGTACCAGAACCGAGCGCGGCCAGTGTCGGAAGGACGACGGCGATGCCGGCAAGCGCGATCGCGGGCCGATAGCGGAGCGTGGCCGAGCGCCGACCGCCGAGCAGCGCAAAGGCCGGAGTGGTCAGGATCACGTAGCGGTCGAGGAAGACCGGCTTGACGAGGAGTCCGAGCAGCGCGAGCGTGATCGGGCCGGCCGGCCCAGATGTGTCGAAGGCGCCAACCGTCGCCGAGCGGGGTCGCGCAGCAGCACGACGCGCCGAGCACGCGAGCAGCAGCCCGACACGACAGGGCCCGAGAGCCGAAATATCGAGAGGGCGATCTCGCCGGCGTCGGGGGTGGTGCGCCACGTCGTCTCACCGTTGTTCTCGTCTCGTGTCGCCGACCGTGTGAGCCAGGGTGCGAAGGCGGCGAGCGCGACGGCAAATGCCGCGACCGGATAGCGCGCCCGGGAGGCCGTCGGCCGCGCGACAGGGCGACCGCCGCGCGTGCACCGGCACGAGCAGGGCCCGAACACCTGCCACACCATCGTCACGGCAAGGAGTGCCGAGTAGAGGCCCCATCGACGAGCGGTCTGCCGGTCCAGCGCTCGCTCGAGCGCAAGCGTGGACAGGATCGCTAGGAGAATCAGCATCGTGTAGCCCCGCGCCTGCTGCGACCACGTCACGACGAACGGGTTCGCCGCGAGTAGCAGCCCGGCGAGCGCTGCGGACACCGGGTCGAGCAGCCGGCGGCCGAGCACGACCAGCAGGGCGGCGGCGAGCCCGGCGGCGAGAACAGAGGGCACGCGCATCGCCGATCTCCGAGTCCCGAAGAACGCGGTCCAGCTCTTCAGCGTCGCGTAGTACAGCCAGTGGTCGCCGCTCGGCTGCGCTCTGAAGGACTTGCCGGCCCATCTCGTGGCTGAAGGACTCGTCGACCCAGATCGATTTTCGCCCGAGGAGCAGGCAGGCCGAGGAGGACCGCGAGACGCCGCGAAGAGCGGCGCGGCATACGGCCGCGCGAGCGCGAGTGCCAGCGCGCGCGGGCGCGCTCCGACCGCGCCGCCGACGCTCACGTCACCGCGGCGAGGGCGACCAGCAGGCCGCCGTCGTCGTCGTAGGCGGGGAAGAAGTCCGCAACGACCGGCTTCTCCCGTCCGGCCCGGGAGCGCAGCGTCAGCCGCTCGCCGAGACGTCGCACGCCCCATTCGAGCGCGAGCGCCGCCGGATTCTGGCCCTCCTCGAACCCGCCCAGCCCGAAGGCGCCGACGATCTCCTTGCCGAGCAGGTCGCTCTCGCGGTAGCCGGTCAGCTCGAAGACGCCGCGGCCTGCCGCCAGGATCCTGCCGTCGCGGTCACAGGCGACGAGCCCGGCCGACGGCGCCGGGTAGTAGTCGTCCATCAGTTCGAAGAGAAAGCCGAAGCCACAGCGCTCGCACGCGACGGGCTGGTGCGTCAGACCCTGACGCCGGTCGGTGTCGATCGAGCGGTTCTTGCAGTTCGGGCAGATGAAGAAGGGCATGCCCGGAGGTTAGATCCAGCGCTTGCGCCGGAAGTACACGACCTGGACGACGGTCGTGACGATGATCACGGCCCAGGAGAACGCGTAGCCGAGGCCCCAATGCAGCTCCGGCATGTGGTCGAAGTTCTGCCCGTAGACGCCGACGAGGAACGTGGGCGGGAGAAACAGTGCTGCGAGTACCGTCAGGCGCTTCATCACCTCGTTCTGGTCGTTCGCGATCTTCGCCTGCGCGTAGTCACGGACCCCGGCGACGAGGTCTCGCGACAGGTCGAGCCCCTCGCTCGAGCGGAGCAGCTTGTCGTAGGCGTCCGCGAAGTGGAGCATCACCTCCCGCGGGAAGAGATCGGCTCCCTCCAGCGAGAGGCGGCCGTCGACGATCGTGTGCACGGCGTCCCGGGTCGGCGTCAGCGTGCGTCGCACGTGCAGATAGTCGCGGCGGAGATCGGTCAGCCGCCGGCGCACCTCGGCCAGCCGGCCGCGCTCGACGAGCTCCTCGATCTCGTCCACCTCGTCGATCAGGCTGTCGACCAGGTCGAGGTAGCGCTCGGCGATCTCGTCGACGAGGTGGTAGGCGAACATCGCCGGACGCTCGCTCTCCCCGCAGGCCAGCTTCGCCGGCGCGGGGTCGAACGGCTCCTCTCCCGGCGGGGTCTTGCTCACCGTCAGCAACGACTCCTCGGTGAGGACGAAGTCGACCTCCTGGTAGAAGACGCGATCCTCCTCCGGCACCGCGACCGCCACGAGCAGCACGCCGAGGACGTAGTCGTCGTGCGCCTCGACGAGCGGGCGCGGCTGCTGCTCGACGTCGTAGGGCTGAAGTAGGCGCTTCAGCGCCGCCGGATGCAGCGTCTCCGGTGCGCGCTCGCGCAGCTCCGACTCGTCGGGGTCGACCAGGTCGATCCACTCGGCCACCGAGCCGAGGGTAGCGGGAGGGTCGGCTAGGTCCCGACGGGCTCGGCCTCGGGCCGCGGCGCGGTCAGCGCCGTTCCCGGATGGCCTTCGCGCGCGGCGAGGAACCGCTCCGCGTCGAGAGCCGCCGCGCAGCCCGAGCCGGCCGCGGTGACGGCCTGGCGGTACACGTGATCCTGGACATCGCCCGCCGCGAAGACTCCGGGCACGTTCGTCTCGGTCGTCTTGCCCTTCGTGATCAGGTAGCCGGCGTCGTCGTGGTCGAGCTGGTCGAGGAAGAGTGCGGTCGTCGGGTCGTGCCCGATCGCAACGAAGAGCCCGTCGGTGGCGAAGTCGGTCGTCTCGCCCGTCTCCGCGTGGCGGAGCCGGACGCCCGCGAGCTTGCCGTCGGCCACGCCGAGCACCTCCTCGACGACGTACGGCGTGAGGAAGTCGATCTTCTCGTTCGCGCGGGCGCGGTCGACCATGATCTGCGAGGCGCGGAACTCGTCCCGCCGGTGGACGAGCGTGACCTTGGACGCGAACTTGGTCAGGAACGTGGCCTCCTCCATTGCCGAGTCGCCGCCGCCGACCACCACGACCTCCTTGTCGCGGTAGAACGCCGCGTCGCAGGTGGCGCAGTAGGTGACGCCGCGGCCGTGCAGGGCGCGCTCGGACTCGAGCCCGATCTGGCGCGCCTCCGCGCCGGTGGCCACGATCACGGCCTCCGCGCGGTACTCGTCACGGTCGACCCAGACGCGGAACGGGTGCTCGGAGAAGTCGACTCTGGTCACGTTGTCGGTCAGGAACTCGGCGCCGAAGCGCTCGGCCTGGGCGCGGAAGTCGCGCATCATCTCAGGCCCGAGCACGCCGTCGGCGTAGCCGGGGTAGTTCTCGACGTCGCTCGTGATCATCAGCTGGCCGCCCCAGTTGAAACCCTCGATCACGAGTGGCCGCAGGTTGGCACGGGCGCTGTAGAGCGCGGCCGTGTACCCCGCGGGTCCTCCGCCGATGATGATGAGCTCGCGTACGTCGTTCACTGTCGGTCCTGCCTTCGTCGGTCCGCTGGTTTGCCGGGTCACCTTAGACAACGTCTCGGCGGGTGTTCGTGTTCCGCGGGCAACCGCGTTTGCCCGCCGCCGTCCAGGCACAGGATCACCTCATGACCACAACGATCTCACTCGGCGCGCTGCGCGAGCTGGCGGCCTTCCGGGCCGAGCGCGGCTGCGCTCTCAGCCTCTATCTCGACCTCGACCCCTCGACCGCTCCGACCGCCGGCGACGTGGCCACGCGGGTCCGCTCGCTGCTCTCGGAGGGGCGCAGGAAGCTGCGTGATGACCTGGACGGCGCGGCCCGGGACGGCGTGCGCGCAGACCTCGACCGCCTCGAGCGCTTCTTCGGAGACGGCTTCGACCGGGACGGTGCGCAGGGCTACGCTGTCTTCGCCGCCGAGCCGGATGGAATGTGGCAGGCGCTGCCGCTTTCAGGCTCGGTCCCCGACTCGATCCGGATCGACGACGAGTTCCACCTCGCGCCGCTCCTGCCGCTCGCCGGCGACGGAACGGGCGCGCTCGTGGCGTTCGTGAGCCGGGAGCGGGGATCGCTCTACCGGCTTCGCGACGGCCGGCTGATCGAGCTCGCCGACCTCTCCGACGACGCGCCGCGACGGCACGATCAGGGCGGGTGGGCCCAGTCCAGGCTGCAGCGGCACGTCGACGCCGTCGCCAGGGAGCACTACCGGGAGGTCATCGACGAGCTCGAGCGGCGCTTCCGCGCGCTGGGCCGGCCGCGAATCGTCGTCGTGGCCACCGAGGACACTCGCGCCGAGCTCGACGATCTGCTTGCGGCCGAGGTCGCCGATGCCGTGATCGGCTGGGCGCACGCCGAAGCGCACGCGGGCGCGCCGCAGCTCGCGGCGGTCGTGCGGCCGGTCTTCGACCGCTGGCGGGCGGCATGCGAAGCGGAGCATCTCGAGCGGTGGCGTGAGGAGGCCGGTCGTGCGGCCCGCGCGAGCGTCGGCTGGGCCGACACGCTCGAGGCTGCCTCGGACGGCCGCGTCGAGCTGCTGCTGCACCGGGAACGAGCGGAGCACGGCGCCGTCCGCTGTCCACGCTGCGGGCGAGCCCAGGCGGAGGGGACGACCTGCCCGCTCGACGGCACAGCACTGGAGTCCCGCGACGACGCCCTCGACCTCGCCGTCAGGCAGACGCTCGCGCACGGCGGCTCGGTCTGGACGGTGCGAGACGGGCAGGATCTCGACCCGGTCGGTGGGATCGGCGCGTTGCTGCGGTTCTAGGCGCGTGCTGCGGTCAGGCTGCGTCGGCTTCGGGCAGCGCGCGGGGCAGCTCGTCGCGAGTGTCGACCAGCTCGGGCGCCTGCAGGGCCCGCGGCTGGAGGTCGACGGGCTCCAGTTCGGTGAGCTCGCCGACCATGCCGTGCTGCTGGAGCTTGCGGCCCGTGACGAGGAGCCGGGTCTCGAGCGTCCCGACGGCCTTGTTGTAGTTCGACACCGCGCTCGTGAGGCTCTTGCCGACGGCACCGAAGTGCCCGGCGAGGGTCGACAGGCGGTCGTAGAGCTCCTGACCGAGTGCGTGCACCTCCCTGGCGCTCTCGGCGACCGTCTCCTGCTGCCAGGTCGCGGCGACCGTCCGGAGCAGCGTCACGAGCGTCGCCGGTGACGCCAGGATCACATTCGCCTGCCACGCGTCCTCGCTGAGGCGCGCATCGTGGTCGTGGGCGACGCGCAGGAACGTCTCATCCGGGAGGAACATGACGACGAAGTCCGGCGTCGGCGCGAACTGGCGCCAGTAGGCCTTGGCGGCGAGCTTGCCGACGTGGTCGCGCACCTGACGGGCGTGGCTCGCGAGGAGCACGGCGCGATGCCCGTCGTCCTCCGTCGCGTATGCGTCGAAGTAGGCGTCCGCCGGCACCTTCGCATCGACGACGACGTGCTTGCCGCCGGGCAGCTTCACGACCAGGTCGGGGCGCAGCAGCGCGCCCTCGCCGTCCCGGACCGACACCTGCGCGACGAAGTCGCAATGCTCGACCATGCCGGCGAGCTCCACGACGCGCCGGAGCTGCACCTCGCCCCAGCGGCCCCGCTCGTGGGGTGCGCGGAGGGCGTTCGCGAGCCGGGTCGTTCGGTCGCCCAGCAGCGCAACCTCCTTCGAGAGCGCCCCGAACGACCGCTCTCGAGCCTGCTCCAGGTGCTGCACGTGTCCGTCCACCTTCTCGAGCGACTCCTTGAGCGGCTTCACGTAGCCGGAAAGCTTGGTCTCCGCCAGCGCGAGGAAGGCCGCGTTGTTCTCCCTGAGCGCATCGGCGGACAGCGCCTTCGCGGCGGTCGCGAGCCTGTCGTCGGCCATCCGCCGCTCGACCTCCAGCTCGGCGACGGCTCCTGCCAGCTCGACCTCGCGCTCGTGCAGTGTCCGCGCGGCCGCGTCGCCCAGCTCGAGCCTCGAGCGCACGGCGAGCCACGCACCTGCGGCGCCGGCGGCGAGACCGATGAGCATGGCGGCGATCAGCATGGGGCGAGAAAGCGTAGAGGGCACCCCGGACGGCGCTAGCAGCGGCCGAGGCCGCTGCTAGCATCGCCGCCGGCATGGCCCGCAAGGACCGCACACCGAAGCCACCCCGCGTCCAGGCGCCGCAGCAGCGGCGGTCCTCCGCGTCGGCGGCAGGCGGCGCAGAGCTCCTCAAGCGGCAGCGGATGATCCTGTACGCGATCGCTGCCTCCGGGGTCGTCGCGCTCGCCGTCGTGCTGGGCATCGTCCTGCTCGGCGCAGGCGGTGGCGGAGGCGATGCACAGTCGGTTCTCACGTCGCACGGCTGCACGCTGCAGACGGTGAAGGCGATCACGAACAAGTCGGACCACTCGGACGTGCCGACCCCGGAGACGAAGGTGCACTACAACACGTTCCCGCCCTCGAACGGCCTCCATTACGGGCAGACGATCATCTTCGGCTCCTACACCGAGCCGCTGCAGGAGCAGCTGCTCGTTCACAACCTCGAGCACGGCGGCGTCGCGATCCAGTGGGGCTCGAAGATCCCGGCCGACCAGGTCGAGAAGATCCGCTCCTGGTACCAGGACGATCCCGATGGCCTCGTGCTCGCGCCACTTCCCGCGCTCGGGAACAAGATCTCGCTCGCTGCCTGGCAGGACACGACGCCGGGCGTCGGCGACAAGGGGCTCGGGCGCGTCGCCAAGTGCTCGACGTTCGACGGGAAGACGTTCGACGCGTTCCTGACCGCGTACGGCTTCCAGGGCCCCGAGCCGTTCCCGCGCGACGCATTAGCCCCCGGCGGCAACTAGTTCGCGCCGGGGTGGCGAAACTGGCAGACGCAGCCGGCTTAAAACCGGCGGCCCTTCGCGGGCGTGTGGGTTCGAGTCCCGCCCCCGGCATCACTCTCTAGACTGAAGCTGTGACCGGGATCGAGGACGCGGCGGCTCACGCCCACCTCGAGTGGGACACGCCCCTTTACCGCACGGCGGTGGCCCAGTTCGACCAGGCGGTGCCGTTCGCCGACGTCCACGAGGACATTGCCGAGCGGCTCCGTTACCCCGAGCGCGCGACCATCGTCAGCATCCCGGTCCGGCTGGACACCGGGCGGCGGGTGATCTTCCCGGGCTACCGAGTCCAGCACTCGAGCGTGATGGGCCCGACAAAGGGCGGGATCCGCTACGACCCCGAGGTCACGCTCGGCGAGTGCGCGGCGCTCGCGGTGTGGATGACGTGGAAGTGCTCGCTGCTCCGGCTCCCGTACGGCGGGGCGAAGGGCGGCGTCCGCTGCTCGCCGCGCGAGATGTCGCCCGGTGAGATCGAGCGTCTGACGCGGCGCTTCACCTCGGAGCTGCTGCCGTTCATCGGGCCGCAGGAGGACATCCCCGCGCCGGACATGGCCACGAACGAGCAGACGATGGCCTGGATGATGGACACCTACTCGATGCAGAAGGGCTACGCGGTGCCGGAGATCGTCACCGGCAAGCCCGTCTCGCTCGGCGGCTCGCTCTTCCGCCACGAGGCGACCGGCGCCGGCGTCGTGATGGTGATCGCCCGGGCGTGCCGCCGGCTCGGCTGGGATCTGGCCGAACAGCGGTGCGTCGTCCAGGGCTTCGGCAACGTCGGCGGGATCGCGGCCCAGGAGCTCGTCGACCGCGGCGCGAAGGTGATCGCCGTCTCGGACGTCTCCGGCGGCATCCACGACGAGGCCGGGCTCGACATCCCGACGATGAGCGCCCACGCGATCCAGCACGGGTCGCTCGAGACCTGGTCGCACGGCCGGCGGATCTCGAACGACGAGCTGCTGGAGCTCGACTGCGACATCCTCGTGCTCGCAGCCCGCGAGGACCAGATCCACGGCGACAACGCGACGCGGCTGCGCTGCCGGCTGATCGCCGAGGGCGCCAACGGCCCCACCTCGCTCGAGGGCGACGCCGTGCTGATCGAACGTGGCATCCCGGTGCTCCCGGACATCCTCACCAACGCCGGTGGCGTCACCGTCTCGTACTTCGAGTGGGTGCAGGACCTCGGCCGGATCTTCTGGGACCGCGACGAGATCCGGGCCAAGCTCGCGGAGAAGCTCAACGACGCCTTCGATCGCGTCTGGGACGTCGCCGCGGAGCGCGGGATCCCGCTCCGGACGGCCGCGCTCGTCGCCGGGATCCGCGAGGTCGCCGGCGCGCTCGAGGCCCGCGGCCTCTATCCATGAGCGAGCTCGTCCGCGCGGCGATGGTCGCCGAGCCGCGTACGTTCGAGGCGTCGGCCAGCGCGCAGGAGGCGGGAAAGGCCCTCGCCCGCGTCGAGGTTCGCGCCGTGCTCGTCGTCGAGGACGGTCGGCTGGTCGGCGTCGTCACCCGGAAGACGCTCGTCCGGGCGGTCGTCGCCGCCGGCCTCGATCCCGGCTCGACGACGCTCGGCTCGATCGCGGAGGAGCCCTATCTCACGCTCGACGCAGACATGCCGCTGGAGGACGCGTTCCACCTCCTCGAGGAGCGGGACCTGGAGCGGGTGCCGGTGCTCGAGCAGGGCCGGTTGGTCGGCGTGCTCTCCCGCGGGGTCGTGCAGCGCCGCCTGGCCGAGGACGAGACCCCGGACGAGGCCGCCGGGGACGATCAGCAGCAGGTGTAGGCGCCCGGCGGCGCCGCACCCTCCTCGGGCTCCGGCAGCGCGGCAGCCTCGACCGCCGCCGCGTCCAGGATGTCGGCCTCGCTCGCCTCGATCTCCGTGAGCCCGTAGGCGCGCAGCACCTCGCGCACGACGACGACGCCGCCGACGATGACCGGCGCCCGTGCAGGCTCGATCCCGGGCAGCGCGCGCCGGTCGGCGAGCGGCAGCGACGCGAGCCTCTCCAGCCACCGCTCGACCGTCTCCACCGTCAGGCGGTACCCGTGCACGCGCTCGCGGTCGTAGGCGCCGAGATCGAGCGAGGCGAGCGTGGTCACGGTGCCGGCGACGCCGACGGCGGTACGAGGTGCCAGCGCCGGCAGGAGCGAGCGCACGTACTCCGCGGCCGCGGCCAGCTCGGCCTCGGTGGGCGGATCGGAGGCCAGGAACCGCTCGGTCAGCCGCACGGCGCCGACGTCGATGCTGACGGGGGCGATGCCGTCGACGCTCAGCTCGGTCGAGCCGCCGCCGACGTCCAGCACGAGTGTGTCGGGCTCGAGCGGATGGTCGGCCGCGACCGCCCGGTAGGTCAGCTCCGCCTCCTCGCCGCCGTCGAGCAGCCGCGTCACGAAGCCGTAGCTCCACTCGATCTCGCCCAGGAACGCCTCGCCGTTCTCGGCGTCCCGGACGGCGCTCGTCGCGACGAGGAGGGTTCGCGTGGCCCCGAGTCGCTCGGCGTCGCGGCGGTACTCGGCGAGTACGTTCCGCACCCGCGCGATCGGGACGGGGAGCAGGCGTCGCCGCTCGTCGACACCCTCGCCGAGCCTCGTGATCTCCGTCCGGCGCAGCGAGCGGGTCGATTTGCTCGTCGACGACGTCGGCGACGAGCAGGCGGGTCGTGTTCGTGCCGAGGTCGACGGCCGCGACCCGCGTCACTTCGCGGGCCAGAACGCGGTCACGCGGTCGAGCGAGGCGCGGGCGTCAGCGAGGGCAGACAGGAGCACGTTCAGCTCCGCACGCGACCGCCGCAGCCGGGCGGTCGAGCGCTCGAGGGAGGCTTGAGACCGGGCGGCGGCGGCCAGATGACCTTCGATCTGCGCGGTGGCCTGCTCGATCGCGGCCAGCTCCCCACCGACGCCTCTGCTCAGCCGTCGGGAGGCGCGGAACAGGTCGAGCGCGCGCCGAACCGCCATCGTCGTCGCGACGACCACGGCCAGCAGCGAAACCGCCAGCGCAAGCCAGATGATCGCCATGCAGCGATCGTACCCGCGCCCGTAGAATGGGACCGATGGCACGTGTGAGGGCAGCGCTGGCGAGGCGCGACGGCCTCGCCCAGATCGGTGTCGTCCTGGCGGCGCTCGGCGCCTACGAGGGCGCCCGCATGTTGATGGTGCCGGACTGGGACGTCGCATTCTCGAACGCGCACTCGGTCGTCTCGTTCGAGCGGGTGACCGGACTCGCATGGGAGGGCTCGGTGCAACAGGTCTTCCTCGGGATGCCGGACGTCGTCGAGGCGATGAACGTCTTCTACTTCGTCGGCCACTTCCTGCTCACCGGGGCGTTCTTCCTCTGGCTCTACCACCGCTCGCGTGACGGCTTCCGTCTCTACCGCAATGCCTTCCTCGTCGCGACGGCGCTCGCGGTCGTCGTCCACTGGCGTTCCCGACGGCGCCGCCGCGGCTTGCGGGCGTCGGGCTGCAGGACACCCTGCTCCAGCTGTCCGGGATCGACATCGGCTCGCAGAGCTCGAGCGCGCTGTCGAACCCGGTCGCCGCGGTGCCGAGCCTCCACGCCGCCTACGCGCTCGGTGTCGGGATCGGCGTCGCCGTCTACGGCCGCACGCTCGTCGCCCGGGTCGCGGGCGTCCTCTATCCGCCGCTCGTCGTGCTCACGATCGTCGTCACCGGCAACCACTTCTTCGTCGACGCGATCGCGGGCATCGGCGT
Source organism: uncultured Gaiellaceae bacterium (assembly GCA_963808915.1). GTDB lineage: Bacteria > Actinomycetota > Thermoleophilia > Gaiellales > Gaiellaceae > CAVTBT01. The sequence goes on from CAWEHJ010000005.1 coordinate 47,879, forward strand.
CCTGGCGGCTCGGCTTCCTGCTCGCCTGGCGGTTCGGCGCGAACCGGCGCTCGCGCGAGGAGCGCTCGGGGCGGCACGCCTGCCTGACGTGACGCGAGCAGCAGCGGCGGGCCGAGGCCTTCCGCGCGATGCACCGCGAGCCGCCGATGCTCGTGCTCGTGAACGCGTGGGACGTCGCGAGCGCCGTGCTGTCGCCGCGGTGCCCGGTTGCCGCGCAATCGCGAGCTCGAGCGCCGGGTCGCGCTGCGGTGCTGGGGTACCCGGACGGGGAGCGGATCCCGGCGAAGGAGATGCTCGACCTCGTCGGCAGGATCGCGCGCGCAGTCGACGTGCCCGTCACCGCCGACCTCGAGGCCGGCTACGGCGATCCCGGCCGCGACCGCGAAGGGCCGCCTGGGCGGCAGGTGTCGTCGGGCTGAACCTCGAGGACGCCGACGGGTCGTCCGATGAGCACGTCGAACGAGTCCGCGCGGTGCGAGAGGCCGTGCCCGAGCTCGTGATCAACGCGCGCGTCGACCGCTATCTGCTCGGCGACGGAGACTTCGAGGAGACCGTCCGGCGAGCCGCGCTCTACCTCGATGCCGGCGCGGACTGCATCTTCGTCCCGGGCGTGACGGACGCGGCGACGATCGGGCGGCTCGTCGAGGCGATCGACGGCCCGCTGAACGTGCTCGCGTTCGCGTCGACCCCTCCCGTCGCCGAGCTCGAGCGTCTTGGGGTCGCCCGCGTCAGCGTCGGCTCGGGCCTGATGCGGCTCGTCGCGGCGGAGACGCGCCGCTCCGCCGCAGCGTTCCTCGGCGACGGGCGCTTCGACCTGCTCGCGGGCGCCGTGCCCTCGCAGGAGCTCGGCGAGTTGCTGGAACGGGGGCTATAATCGGGCCACGGCGCGGGGTGGAGCAGTCAGGTAGCTCGCCGGGCTCATAACCCGGAGGTCGCAGGTTCAAATCCTGCCCCCGCTATAGAAAAGCCCCGGAGACAGGGCTTTTCTCGTTCCTGATGCTGCCGGCCGGCCGAGCTTTGCCAACTGCCGGCGAGCGTCGTAGCCGTTGCGGCGACGGAGGTCAGGAGCGTAAAGTCGGCGACGCTCGAGGAAAAGCGGCGAGAGGAGCGTCATGCGTCTGAGCGACGGACAGGTGGCCCCGACGATTCCGGTATCCGACATGGACCGGGCGAAGGAGTTCTACGAGGGGAAGCTCGGGCTTTCCCGAGGCGAGGATCAGGGGGATGGCGGCCGTACGTACCCGTGCGCGGGGGATTGCGGCATCCACGTCTATCCGTCGCCGGACAATGCGGGCAAGTCGGGTGCCACGCTGGCTGCTTGGCGGGTGGACGACGTGGGATCGACCGTGGACGAGCTGGCGGCGAAGGGCGTGACGTTCGAGCAGTACGGCGAGCCCTTCGAGACCGACGCGCGGGGGATCGCGAGCTTCGACGGGGGCTTGCAGACGGCGTGGTTCAAGGATCCCGACGGCAACACGCTCGCGATAGCCAACGGCTAGACGTACTTCCCCATGCCGCCGGCGACGTCGATCGACGCGCCCGTGATGTAGCTCGCGCGGGCACTGAGCAGGAACGCGACGAGGCCCGACACCTCGTCCGGCGTGCCGAAGCGGCCGAGCGGGACCTCGGCGGCGGTGATCGTCTCGAAGAACTCCTCGCGCGTCAGGTCGGGCGCGCGCCGGCGGTGGATGTTGTCCCATTGCGGCGTGGCCACGAAGCCGATGTTCACCCCGTTGACGAGGATGTTGTCCTTCGCCACCTCCAGCGCGAGCGCCTTCGTGAACGAGTTGCCTGCCGCGCGGTTGACCGAGGTGGCGAAGAACGCGGGGTCGGGGTAGCGCGAGTAGACCGACCCGATGTTGACGATGCGCCCGCCGCCCGCCTCGCGCAGGTGCGGCAGCACCTCGCGGGAGCAGCGGATCAGCGAGAACAGCTTGACGTCGAGGTCGTCGGCCCAGTCCTCGTCGGCAAGGGTCTCGAACGTGCCCGGGTGCGCGCCGCCGGCGTTGTTGACGAGGAAGTCGAGCCCGCCGAGCGCCTCTGCGGAGCGGGCGACGAACTCGCGCACCTGCTCGGGCTCGGTGACGTCGGCCGCCTGCGCGTGGACGATGCCGCCGCTCGCCCGCAGCTCCTCGGCGACCGCCTCGACCTCGTCGCCGTTCCGGGCGCAGATCGCCACGCGCACTCCTTCACCCACGAGCTCGCGCGCGATCGCGGCGCCCAGCCCTTTCGATCCTCCGGTGACGAGTGCTCGGCGGCCGGCGAGGCCAAGGTCCATCAGCGGCGGAGGTACGCGTCGGATCCGTCGAGCCAGTCCTGCCGGGGCGGGCAGAAGATGTCGACGTCCAGCGTCGTCTCCAGCGCCTCCGCCCGGTGCGGGACGTGCGAGGGGATGTGGAGCACCTCGCCGGCTGCGACGTCGAACACCTCGGCGTCGTCCTCGCCGAGCCAGAGGCGCAGGCGACCCTCCAGGATCCAGGTCAGCTGCTCGTTCTCGTGCGAGTGCTTCGGGACGATGCAGCCCTGCTCGAGGTAGACGTGCGCGAGCATCATCCGCTCGGTCGTGATCAGCTGCCGCGAGAGCTCGGGGCTCAAGGCCTCCTTCGGCAGGTCGTCCCAGCGGTAGTGCGTCGCTCCCGTGCCGCTCATCCGTCTCCCTCCTGGCTCAGGCGGTCACGAGTGACGCGAGCCGCTCGATCCCGTCGTCGATCTGCGCCTCGGGGACGAGGCTGAAGGAAAGCCGGATCGAATCCCGGCCGCGGCCGTCCGGGAAGAACAGCGTGCCCGGGACGATGCCGACGCCCTGGTCGATCGCCTTCCGTGCGAGCTCTTCGGCGTCGATGCCGTCCGGCAGGGTCAGCCACGAGAAGAACCCGCCCTGCGGCCGCGTCCAGCGAGCCTCGCGCGGCATCGTGCGCTCGAGCGCTGCGAGCAGCCGGTCGCACTTGCGGCGGTAGAGCGCACGCGAGAGCGCGAGCTGCTCGTCGATCCAGCCGCGGCGGCTCGACTCCTCGAACAGCCGCTGGCCGAGCGCGCCCGCACACTGGTCGGTGTTCTGCTTGGCCGAGACCAGTCGCGCGCAGATGTCCGCCGGGCCGACGGCCCAGCCGAGCCGCACCCCCGGGAAGAAGGTCTTCGACGTCGTGCCCGTCTGCACGACGACGTCCGGCGCGAGGCTCCAGAGGCTCGGCGCCGACTCGTCGGAGAAGCCGAGCTCGCGGTAGGCGACGTCCTCGACGAGCAGGAAGCCGTGGCGGCGTGCAAGCTCGACCAGCGGCGCGCGCCGCTCGGCCGAGAGGCTGACGCCGGCGGGGTTCTGGTGCTCGGGAATCGTGTAGACGAGCTTCGGGCGCAGCCCCTCCGCGAGCCGCCGCTCGAGGTCGTCCACGTCGACGCCGTGCTCGTCCAGCGGGACGGCGACGAGGCTCGCCTCGAAGCTGCGGAACGCCTGGATCGCGCCCAGATAGGTGGGGGCCTCGACGACGACGAGGTCGCCAGGGTCGAGGAACGTCTTGCAGATCAGCTCGAGCGCCTCGATCGCGCCGCTCGTCAGCAGCAGCTGGTCCTCGTCGGGGCGGCGGCCCTGCTGCGCCTCGATGCGGTCCGCGACGGCGTCCAGCGGGCCGGCGAGGCCCTGGGTCGGCGCATACTGGAACGCGCTCGTCTCACCCGAGGCGGCGAACTCCTCGATCAGCGTCGCCACCCGCTCGCGCGGAAACGTCTCCGCGTCGGGGAACCCGCCGGAGAAGGAGATCACGTCCGGCATCCCGAGCAGTGCCAGGACGGAGGCGATCCCTTCGCCGACCTCGCCACGCGTGCGCGAGGCGGCCAGGGCGTCCCACCGTCCGAGCTCCGGCGTCGTGGCCACAACGCCCATCCTAGGCCAGCCGGAGCCGTACGGATCAGGAATCGGCGGGACCGTGGGTACGTTGGGTGAGGGATGAGCTCGTTGCGACGACTCCGGGACTCGCCGACCCCCAGGTCGATCCAGCGGACGTACCTGACGCTGATCCTCGGCAACACGCTCGCCGCGTCGCTGATCTGGGGGATCAACACGATCTTCCTGCTCGACGCAGGGCTGTCGAATCTGGAGGCGTTCGCGGCGAACGCGTTCTTCACCGCGGGCATGGTCGTCTTCGAGGTGCCGACCGGGATCGTCGCCGACACGATCGGGCGACGGGCCTCCTACCTCTGGGGGACGGTGACGCTGGCGGCGAGCACGCTCCTCTACGTCCTGCTCTGGCAGGTCGAGGCGCCGTTCTGGGCCTGGGCGCTCGTCTCGATGCTGATCGGGCTCGGCTTCACGTTCTTCTCCGGCGCGGTCGAGGCATGGCTCGTCGACGCCCTCGCGGCGACGGGCTTCGACGGCAACCTCGAGTCCGTCTTCGGGCGCGGACAGGTCGTGAGCGGGATCGCGATGCTGACCGGCTCCGTCGCGGGCGGCTACATCGCCCAGGTCACAAGCCTCGGCGTCCCTTTCGTGCTCCGAGGAGCCGTGCTCGCCGTGATGTTCGTCGTCGCGTTCGCGCTGATGCGCGACGTGGGCTTCGAGCCGCGTCGTGGCGCCGGGGTCGTGACGGGATTCCGGCTGATCGCCGGCGCCTCGGTCGAGTACGGCTGGCGGGTGCCCGCAGTGAAGTGGATGATGCTCGCCTCGCCGTTCACGGCCGGGGTCGGGATCTACGCGTTCTACGCGCTCCAGCCGTACCTGCTCGAGCTCTACGGCGACCCGAAGGCGTACGGGATCGCCGGCCTCGTGGCGGCGATCGTCGCCGGGGCGCAGATCCTCGGCGGCTTTGTCGCCCCACGAATCCGGCGGCTGTTCCGGCGCAGGACGTCGGCGCTCCTCCTCGCGATCGCGGCGAGCGCCTGCGCGCTCGCACTGATCGGCGTGGTCGAGCAGTTCTCGGCCGTCGTCGGCCTGATCGTGCTCTGGGCCCTGCTTTCCGCGGCTTCGACGCCGATCCGCCAGGCCTACATGAACGGCCTGATCCCCTCGCAGCAGCGCGCGACCATCCTCTCCTTCGACTCGATGCTCGGCTCGAGCGGCGGCGTCGTCGCCCAGCCCGTGCTCGGCCGCGCCGCCGACGCCTGGGGGTACGCCGCCTCGTACGTCGTCGGAGCCGCGATCACGCTCTTCGCGCTGCCGTTCGTCCTCCTCTCCCGCCGGCAGGACGAGCCCGCCGACACCGGCTCCGCGCTTGCGGGCGGCCCGCGGATTTCAGCCGCCGCCGAAGAGGGGCCCGGTGGGGCTGCCGTGGGCGACCAGCCGGTCGCCTGAGGCGTCGGCCACGGCTCGGCCTCGATGGCCGTTCGGCGTCTGTGCGAGACTGAGTCGAGCCACCGCAGGCCACGTCGACCAAGGAGGCCGTTGTGAAGGGCCAGCAGAAACCGAAGAAGCTGGGCAAGAAGCCGGCACAGAAGACCCTGAAGGAGCGCCGGACCGAGAAGCGCGCCGCCGCGAAGCAGAACCGCTCGCTCGACGTCTGAGCCGACCGCCCGCGGGTCGCCGATCCGGCTCTGAAGCCTTCTGCCGCGTAGCCCGGCTGCGAGCACCTACCATTGCGGGCTCGTGCAGGACTCGACGCGCACCGTTCCGCCCGCAGCAGGCGAGCTCGAAGAGCGGCTCGAGCAATACCGCTCCGAGCTGACGGCCTACTGCTACCGGATGCTCGCCTCGGCCTTCGAGGCCGAGGACGCCGTCCAGGAGACGATGATCCGCGCCTGGCGCGGCTACGAACGCTTCGAGGGCCGCGCCGCGCTCCGCTCCTGGCTCTACCGGATCGCCACGAACGTCTGCCTCGACATGCTGGACAGCAGGAAGCGCCGCGCGCTCCCGATGGACCTCGGGCCGGCGCGCGAGCCGGTCGAGGCGAACCTGAACATCTTGCCGGAGGTGACCTGGATCGAGCCGATTCCCGACAGCCGGGTCCTCGCGGCCGGCGGAGACCCCGCAGACGTCGCCGTCGCACGCGAGACGATCCGGCTCGCATTCGTCGCCGCGCTGCAGTACCTGCCACCGCGTCAGCGCGCCGTTCTGATCCTCTGCGAGGTGCTCCGCTGGAAGGCGGCGGAGGTCGCGGAGCTGCTCGAGACGAGCGTCGCTTCGGTCAACAGCGCGCTGCAGCGGGCGCGCGCGACCCTGGAGGACAGCGACCTCGACGCCGGTGACGGTTCGGGCTCGGTCGACGCGGCGGACGCAGAGCTGCTGGCCCGCTACGTCGACGCCTTCGAGCGCTACGACATGGATGCACTCACGTCCCTGATCCACGAGGACGCGAAGCAGTCGATGCCGCCGTTCGACCTCTGGCTGCGCGGGCGCGACGACATCCTCACCTGGTGGGTCGGGCCGGGCGCGGGCTGCCGCGGCTCGCGTGTGATCCCGACCGTCGCTGCGAACGGCTCGCCCGCGTTCGGCCAGTACAAGCCGAGCGAGAGCGGGGAGGGGTTCGACCCCTGGGCGTTGCAGGTGCTCGAGCTCACCGGCGGGAAGATCACGGGCTTCACGTTCTTCCTCGACACGGAGTCCGTCTTCCCGCGCTTCGGGCTGCCGGCCAGGCTGGAGTCGTAGCGTCAGTCCGGCAGCACGTCGCGCAAAGCCAGGAAGTCGAGCAGGTCGACGAGCTCCTTCGACGCATGACGCAGCCGGATCCGACAACCCCGACGGTGGGCGGCGAGCTGCAGGCGGGCGAGCGCGTCGACCGTGACAGCATCGGGCGGGACCCCGCCGACGTCGCAGAAGGCCGTCGCCGCGCCGCTGCGCTCGAGGAGCGCGCAGACGCGCTCGCAGAGCCCGGGCAGGTCGGAACGCTCGATCGGCCCGGTGACTGCGAACGCCACGGAGTGCGGCGCTGGGTCGGCCATCGCGGATACGACTCTCCGCGGGGCGAGATCTCATCGGCGCCGGAACCGATGAGTTCTGCTGCGTCGCCCGGTCGAACCAATCGAGACGAATCGCGACCGACCTCGAAAGGACGCCGACGCTCATGACCACTCTCGACAACCGCACCCGCTGGCTCGCGCTGATCGTGCTCTGCCTCGGCGACCTGATGATCGTCCTCGACGTGACGATCGTCGGCGTCGCGCTGCCGTCGATCCGGGAGGACCTCGGCTTCTCGGAGACCTCGCTGGCCTGGGTCGTGAACGCGTATCTGCTCACGTTCGGCGGCTTCCTGCTCCTCGGCGGTCGCCTCGGCGATCTCTTCGGTCACCGGCGCCTGTTCCTGCTCGGCATCGTCCTGTTCACGACCGCCTCCCTCGTCTGCGGCCTCTCGACGTCGCAGGGGATGCTGATCGGCGCGCGGGCCGTGCAGGGCCTCGGCGCGGCGGTGGTCTCGGCAGTCGCGCTCTCGTTGATGATGACGCTCTTCACCGAGCCCGCCGACCGGGCGAAGGCAATGGGCGTCTTCGGCTTCGTCGCCTCCGGCGGCGGCAGCATCGGCGTGCTCCTCGGCGGCGTGCTGACCGACGTGCTCAGCTGGCACTGGATCTTCCTCGTCAACGTCCCCGTCGGCGTGCTCGTCTGCATCCTCACCGTGAAGCTCGTGCCGGCAGCAGCCGTGCTGGTCGGCGACCGGCGGCTCGATCTGGCGGGCGCCGTGACCGTCACCGTCTCGTTGATGCTGGCCGTCTACGCGATCGTGAACGGCAACCAGAAGGGCTGGACGTCGCCGCAGACGCTCGGCGTCCTCGGCGCCGCCGTGGTGCTGTTCGCGATCTTCCTCGTGATCGAGTCGCGGGCGCGCGTGCCGTTGATGCCGCTCGGCCTCTTCCGGCTGCGCAACCTCGCGTTCGCGAACGTCGTCGGGATCCTCTGGGCGGCCGCGATGTTCGCCTGGTTCTTCCTCTCCGCGCTCTATCTCCAGCTCGTGCTCGGCTACAGCCCGCTCGAGGTCGGCCTCGCCTTCCTGCCGGGCAACCTGATCATGGGAGCGCTGTCGGTCGGTCTCTCGGCCAAGCTCGTGATGCGCTTCGGGATCCGGCTGCCGCTCGCGGTCGGGCTCAGCCTGGCGGCGCTGGGGCTCCTGCTCTTCGCCCGCGCGCCGGTGGACGGGAGCTTCGTCGTCGACGTCCTCCCGAGCATGATCCTCCTCGGCTTCGGCGCCGGGATGGCCTTCAACCCGGTCCTGCTGGCCGCGATGAGCGACGTCGAGCAGAGCGAGGCCGGTCTCGCGTCGGGCGTCGTCAACACCGCGTTCATGATGGGCGGCGCGCTCGGTCTGGCCGTCCTCGCCAGCCTCGCGGCGTCGCGGACCGACAGCCTCCAGGCCTCCGGATCAGATTCGCTCGAGGCGCTGACGGGCGGCTACCACGCAGCCTTCCTCGCCGGCGCGCTCTGCGCCGTGGCGGCGGCCACGATCGGTGCGGTGTTCCTGCGCGAGCCGGCGCACGCGGCCGGCTACGCGGAGGAGCACGGGATCGGTGCCCCGGCCACCGAGCTCGACTGAGCCGTTGGCGCGACGGAGACGAGCTCGCCATCCGGCTACGCGGCGTCGTCAAGCGCTACGACGCGATCGTCGCCGTCGGCGGGCTCGATCTCGACGTACCGGTAGGCACGTGCGTCGGCCTGCTCGGGCCCAACGGGGCCGGGAAGTCGACGACGATGCGGCTCCTCACCGCACAGGCGATCGCCGACGAGGGCGAGATCGAGGTGCTGGGGTACGACCTGCCGTCGGAGTCGAAGGCCGCGAGGGCGGAGTGCGGCGTCGTGCCGCAGCTCGACAACCTCGACGTCACCCTGACGGTCGAGCAGAACCTGCTCGTCTTCGCCCACCTCTACCGGATCCCGCGCGCGACGCGACGAGCCGCGATCGAGCGCGCGCTCGAGATGGCGAAGCTCGTCGACCGGCGCGGCGACCGCGTCGACAAGCTCTCCGGCGGCATGCGGCGGCGGCTGCTGATCGCGCGAGCGCTCGTCCACGGGCCGCGGCTCGTGCTCCTCGACGAGCCGACCGTCGGACTCGACCCGCAGGTGCGGCAGGAGCTCTGGGCGCTGATCGACGCGCTCCGCAGCGAGGGCACGACGATCCTGATGTCGACGCACTACATCGAGGAGGCTCAGCGGCTCGCCGACACCGTGCTGATCATGTCGCACGGCCAGGCGGTCGCTGCCGGGCCCGCCCGCGGAGCTCGTGACGGAGCACGCGGGCCAGGAGGTGCTCGAGGTCTACGGATCGCCGGCGCGGCTCGCCGACGTCGAGGCCGAGGCGGGCGCCGCGGGCCTGAGGACGCGCCGCACCGGCACGAGCATCTCGATCCTGGGCGTCGAGTCGGGCAACGGCTTCGCGATCGACGGCGAGCGCCGGCCGGCGAACCTCGAGGACGTCTTCGTCCTCCTCACCGGCGAGGAGATCGGCTGATGGCCGTCGCCGCGGAACCACGGAGCCGCCGCCTCGGACGGCTCGAGCGGCCGGCGCTGACCGGCGTGCTCGTCCGCGAGGTCGTCAACTTCTCCTCGTACTGGAAGTCGTCGACCTTCTCGTCCACCGTCGAGCCGACGATCTACCTGTTGGCGTTCGGCTTCGGCTTCGGCTCGCTGGTGAGCCAGGTCGGCGGGTACGACTACGTCGAGTTCGTCGGCACCGGCACCGTCGCGACCGCAGTGCTCTTCTCGAGCGCGTTCCCGGCGATGTTCGGGACGTTCGTCAAGTACCAGTTCCAGCGAACCTACGACGCGATTCTGGCGGCGCCGGTCGACACGGAGGAGCTCGTAACCGCCGAGGCGCTCTGGATCGCGACACGCGCCGGCGTCTACGGCTGTGTCCCGATGGTCGTGGCGATGGTGTTCGGGCTCGACCCGGCGTGGGGGATGTTGACGGTGCCGCTGATCGCCTGGATCTCGGGCCTCGGCTGGGCCTGCTTCGGGATCTCGGTCGCGGGTTTCTCGAAGTCGTTCGAGAACTTCAACTACGTCGTCAGCGCCGTCCTGACGCCGCTCTTCCTCGTCGCCGGGACCTTCTTCCCCATCGACCAGCTGCCCGAGTGGGCGCAGTTCCTCGCCCACCTCAACCCGCTCTACCACTGCGTCGAGCTCGTGCGGCACGCCGCGTTCGGCTTCGTCGGTTGGAGCGACGTGGCGAGCGTCTGCTTCCTCGTGCTCTTCGCGCTGGTCCTCTGGCGCGTCGCGATCCGCGCGATGACGCGCAAGCTGATCGACTGACGCCGGCCTACGGCGAAGCCGCGGCCGGTTCTCGGGCCAGCGGCAGGTGGATCGACACATCCGCGCCGCCCCGAGCGCGGTTCGCCACGTGCGCACTGCCGCCGTGGGCGCGCGCGACGGACTCGACGATGGCGAGGCCGAGGCCGGTCCCGCCGCCGCCTCGACCGTCCGCTGCGCGGCTGAAGGGCTCGAGCGCATGCTCGAGGAACGCGGGCGGGAAGCCGGGGCCTTCGTCCACGACCCGCAGCTCCAGCGTGTCGTCGATCGCGACGGCGCTGAGCTCGGCGCGGCCGCCGCCGTGGCGGAGCGCGTTGTCGACGAGATTGCCGAGCGCCTGCTCGACCAGCACGCGGTCGAGTGAGGCCACAAGTGTCGGATCGGCGTCGACTTTCACGTCTCCTCCGGCCCGCGAGGAGCGCTCGGCGACCGCCTGGAGCACGTCGGTGACGTCGGTCGGCGCGAGGTGCGAGCGCGAGTCCACGCCCGTCCGAGCGCGCGAGCAACAGGAGGTTCTCCGCGAGCCGCGTCAGCCGCTCCGTCTCCGTCGCGGCCGATCGGATCGCCGCCTCCAGCGTCTCCGGTGAGCGCTCGCGCCGGAGCGCGAGGTCGAGCTCGGCGCGCAGCAGCGCCAGCGGCGTCCGCAGCTCGTGGCTCGCGTCGGCGACGAACCGGCGTTCGCGCTCGAGGCCGTCCTCGAGCCGTGCGAGCATCGCGTTGAGCGTGACGCCGAGCCGGGAGACCTCGTCGCGTGCCGGCGGCACGGGCAGCCGCTCGTGCAGCGAGCGTGGCCGAGATCTCGTCCGCCCGGCGGCGCATCGCCTCGATCGGGCGCAGCGCGGCGCCCGCGAGCAGGTAGGCGCCGAGCGACGCGAGCAGCAACGCGACCGGGCCGCCGACGAGGAGCGCGGCGCGGAGGCTGCGCAGCGTCTCGGCCCGGTTCTCGCGCGTCGCGCCGACGATCAGCACGCGGTCGCCGAGCGGGATCGCGAGCAGCCGTGCAGGCTCGTCGAGCCCGGGCACGGAGGGCCGGTCGGCGAACGTCGGGGCGCCGGTCGCCGCTGCGAGCTCGGCCGGGCTCAGCAGGCGCGTCGAGCCGAGCGGACGCGTCGCGTCGAGCACCCGGCCGTCGGCGGCCACGAGCTGGGCGAACGACTCGCCGCGCTCGATCAGCGAGCCGCTCGTCGCCTCCAGCGAGCCGTCGCGCCGCACCAGCGCCGAGAGGTCCTGCGCGCGCGAGCGGAGCTCCTGGTCGAGTGCCCGGCCGAGGTCGGAGGCGACCCGCTCGTGCAGGAACACGCCGCCCGCGGCGAGGACGAGGGCCGTCGCGACCGCGAACACGGCCGTGAGCCGCAGGCGGAGCGGAACCCGGCTCACGACGCCTCGGGCTCCCGCAGCCGGTACCCGGAGCCGCGGACGGTCTCGAGCGAGTCGGCGCCGAACGGCCGGTCGATCTTCTCGCGCAGGTAGCGGACGTAGACGTCGACCACGTTCGAGCGGTTGTCGTAGGCGAAGTCCCAGGCGTGCTCGAGCAGCTGGAACCGCGTCAGCACCTGGCCCGGCCGGCGCATGAACGCCTCCAGCAGGGCGAACTCCTTCGGCGAGAGCCGGACCTCGGTCTCGCCGCGCCAGGCTCGGCGCGCGGCCAGGATCGAGCCGCAGGTCGCCGACGACGAGCTCGGTCGGGCGCTCGACGCCGCCGCGCCGCACCAGCGCTCGGAGGCGCGCGAGCAGCTCCGAGAACGAGAACGGCTTCGTCAGGTAGTCGTCGGCGCCGACGTCGAGCCCGGTGACGCGATCCTCGACCGCGTCCCGCGCGGTCAGCATCAACACCGGAGCCCAGACGCCGGCGTTCCGCAGGCGCCGGCACGTCTCGAAGCCGCTCACGCCCGGCAGCATCACGTCGAGCACGATCGCGTCGTACGGATGAGCCTGTGCCAGCCAGAGCGCGTCTTCGCCGTTGCCGGCGACGTCCGCCGCATGCCCTTCCTCGACGAGGCCGCGGCGGAGCAGGCCCGCCATCTTCAGCTCGTCCTCGACCACGAGCACCCGCATGGCTGCATGTTCGCCGCTCGGCGATGAGAGGGAGATGAGAGACGGCGTCTCACGGCTCATCGGCAGCTCATGTCGACGCCGTAGCCTCGGATCCAGTCGAAGAGAAGGAGGACAGATGAAGCGACGTCCACTGACACTCGTGGCCGCGATCGTCGCGGTTGTCGCCCTCGTGCTCGTCGGCGCGACCTTCGCGCTCGGCGGCGGGACAGGCGTGATCTGGGACGACGGGCATCCCGCTCAGCCGGGGTCGCTCGACGACGGCAAGGATCTACTGCCGCAGACGACGATCACGCTCGGGCAGGCGAACGCTGCGGCGCAGCGGGCGACGAGCGGTGCGCTCGGCCAGGTCGACCTCGAGCGGTACGCCGGCAAGGTCGTCTACAAGGTCGACATCGGCTCGAAGGAAGTCCGCGTCGACGCGAGCGACGGCTCGATCGTGACCGTCGGGCCGCAGTCCTAGCCGTGCTCGCCCGCCTCGCACTCGTCGCCGTCCTGGCTCTCGGGGCGGCCGGAGCCGGCTCTGCCGCCGGTCCGGCCGCCGGGTTCGGGGGGCCGGTCGACAACCCGTGGTTCCCGCTCCGGCCGGGCACCACGTACGTCTACCGCGGGGTCAAGGACGGCAAGGCCTCCCACGACGTCGTGACGGTCACGAGCCGGACGAAGACGATCCAGGGTGTCCGCTGCGTCGTGCTCGACGACCGGCTCTACCTCGACGGTCGGCTGCACGAGCGGACGACCGACTGGTACGCGCAGGACACCGCCGGCGCCGTCTGGTACTTCGGCGAGGCGACCGCCGAGCTCGACGCGGCGGGGCACGTGACCTCTCGCGAGGGCTCCTGGCAGGCCGGCGTCGACGGCGCCCGGGCGGGCGTCTACATGCCGGCCCACCCGCGCGTCGGCCAGACCTTCCGCCAGGAGTACTACGCCGGCCACGCGGAGGATCACTTCCGCGTGCTCAGCCTCACCGCGAACGTCCGGGTGCCGTACACCACGTCGTCGCGCGCGCTCCTGACGAAGGAGTGGACGCCGCTCGAGCCCGGAGTCGTCGACCACAAGGTCTACGTCCGAGGCGTCGGGATGGTGAAGGAGGAGGCCGTCCGCGGCGGCGACGAGCGCGCCGTGCTGGTCTCCGTCCGCAGGCGCTGAGCCGAGCGGGGGCGGGGCGCCCGGCCCGCCCCCGCAGCTTGACGCCTAGCGGACGACGTCCACGTCGCTCTCCTTCAGGAACGCGGCGCGGTGGTTGAACGAGATCCGGTAGAAGCGGGTCGGGCTCGTGATCAGCGCGTACGTCTCCGGTGCGTCGAACGTGGAGGCGCTGTAGTAGTCGGCGCCGACGAGCTCGCTCGCGACATACGTCTGCCCGGCCGGGATCGCGTAGCCGAGCGTCGCCGTCGACACGCTCTCCGGGTAGGCGCGGCCGTACACCGGGATCGTCGTGAGCCCGGCCTTCGGCGTCACGAGCGTGCCACCGCCGCGGATCGTGTTGACGCCGTCCGGGTCGGCGAACCAGGCCTGCTTGCCGCCGTACCAGATCGCGGTCCAGCCGGGCGCACGGCCGGCGACCGAGAACGTCTGGCCGGTGACGGCCTTGTCGCCCCAGTCGTCCGCCCTCGTCGAGCCGACCCCGCCTGGCTCGAGCGCCGTCCCCGCCAGGAACTGGTCGCTGAGGAGGGGTGCGTCCTCGCTCGGGCCGGTGTGGAGGTAGACGAAGTTGGCCGGGCGAGGAGGCTGCACCGAGCATCCCGTGCTCTCGCAGGTCGTGATCGTCGGACGGTTCCGGTCGAACGGCGGCTTGATCGTCACGATCCGGCCCAGCTTGTCGCCGGCCGAGGGCGTGATCGGCGCGCCGCTGACGGCCATCAGATGCGCCCAGTCGAAGTACGGGCCGGGGTCCCAGTGCATGCCGCGCTGGTTCGCTGCGACCGGGCCGGGAACCTCGTCGTGGCCGATCACGTGGGCGCGGTCGAGGGGGAAGCCGTACGTGGCGGCCTGGTAGCGGATCAGCCGCCCGAGCGAGCGGTAGAGCTCGTCCGTGTACCAGGCGAAGCCCTGGTTCGCGAAGCCTTCGTTCTCGATTCCGACCGCATGGCTGTTGACCCACCAGTTGCCGGCGTGCCACGCGACGTCCTGCGTGGGCACCATCTGCGTCACCTGGCCGTCGGCCGAGCGCAGCACGTAGTGGGAGCTGACGTAGGCGAGCGGGTTCTGGAAGAGCGCGATCGTCGGCTGGTACGCGACCTCGGTGTCGTGGACGACGACGTAGCGGACGGACGGCCCCTCCGTTGCCCGCTGCGCGAGGTCGTAGTTCCCGTAGTCGCCGGGATCGGCGCTGTTCTGCGCGTACGCGGCGGGGACGAAGCGGCAGTCGAGCCCAGACGGGCATTCGACGCCCGCGGGCGCCGCGGCCGGGGCGGCCGGGGCGAGCACGATTGCGAGGAGCGACGCTGCGAGCGCCGCGCGACGGAAGGAGAAGTGCATTGGCGACCTGCCTTCGTGTCGGGCGTGCGGCTGGGCGATGCGGCACGCGAGAAGGCGGCGATCTTACGAGGTGCGCACCGGTTTTCGGGCTTGTAAACGGTACTCCCGCCCGAGTTAGTTATGCGGGGATTAACCGGTGTTTTGCATTACTAACCAGAGGTGTGCCCGAGCGTCTGAGCCTGCAGTGGCCAAACCGCGACTCCGGACACCCGGGCCGGACTCGCATATCACGGAAGGAGTCCGATGCACAAGAGGTTTCTGCTCGCGCTCACCTGCGCGGTGATCGGAGCGGGGCTGCTCGTGGCCGCCGCGTTGGCGGGCTCGAGCCCCTCGAGCGCTCAGAAGACCGGCAGCTCGGAGGTGAAGCGGGGCGGCACGCTCCGGATCAACCTCTCCGAGACCGACTTCGAGTTCCTCGATCCGTCCCTCTCCTACGACGCGCCTGGCTGGACGGTGCTGTTCGCGAGCAACATCGCGCTGCTCAACTACCCGGACAAGCCGGCTCCGGCCGGATCGCGACTCGTCCCGGAAGCAGCCACCAACTTCCCGACGGTCTCCCGTGACGGCAAGACCTACACGTTCACGGTCCGCTCGGGCCTCAAGTTCAGCGACGGCTCATCCGTGACGGCCGCCTCGTTCAAGCGTGCGATCGAGCGTGCCGCCGACCCGAACCAGGGCTCGCCGGCGATCGCGTTCCTCCACAACGTCGTCGGGGCCGACGCGCGCAACGACGGCAAGGCCAAGGCCGTCTCGGGCGTGACGGCGAAGGGCCAGAAGCTGTCGGTCCGGCTCCTCAAGGCCGACCCGACGTTCCTGGCCGAGATCGCAATGCCGTTCTTCGGCGCGGTCAAGCCGAGCATGCCGATCGACCCCAAGGGCGTCAGCGTCTATCCCTCGGCCGGCCCGTACCACATCGTCAGCCGTGACGTGGGTCGCCAGCTCGTGCTCGAGCGGAACAGGTTCTACAAGGGCTCACGCCCGTCGAACGCCGACCGCATCGTGATCACGGTGCTCGTCGACCAGTCGCAGAGCTTCCTGCAGGTGAAGGCCGGGCAGGCGGACTACGACATGGGCGGCCTGCCGCCGACGGCGCATCAGGAGCTGTTCAACAAGTACGGCGTCAACAAGAGCCGCTACTTCGTCAACCCGGGCCCGAACGTGACGTACATCGCGCTGAACACGAGCCGGCCCGCGTTCAAGAACGCCAACGTGCGGAAGGCCGTGAACTACGCGATCGACCGTCCGGCGATCCTGCGCGTCGGCGGGCTCCTTGCCGGCAAGCGGACGGATCAGATCCTGCCGCCGAGCATCCAGGGTTTCCGCGACGCGAAGCTCTACCCGATCCAGGGGGCCAACCCGACGAAGGCCAAGCAGGTCGCCGCCGGCTCGAGTGCCGACGTGACGATCCTGCACACGACGAGCCCCTCGTCGGTCGCCCGCGGCCAGATCCTCCAGTACAACCTGAAGCAGATGGGGCTGAACCCGAAGCTGAAGCCCCAGCCGTTCGGCGTCGCGATCAAGACGGCAGGCACGAAGGGCGCGGACTTCGATGCGTTCCTGATCGCCTGGTTCGCCGACTATCCGGACCCGTACGACTTCATCAACGTCCTGATGGACGGCAACAACATCCAGGACGCGAACAACTCGAACTACTCGTACCTGAACGTGTCGAAGTACAACAAGGCGATGTCGCAGGCCGCCCAGCTGTCGGGGAGCGCCCGCTACGCGGCCTACGGCAAGCTCGACGTCGACCTGATGCGGAACGAGGCTCCGTGGGCGCCCGCGTTCAACGGCAACACGCGGGAGTTCATCGGCGCGCGCATCACCAACTACATCTACCACCCGGTCTACGCGGGGGCCATCCTCAACGCTCTCGCGGTCAAGTAGAGCTGCTGACGGAATCATCGACTCAACGCTTCATTTCGTCAGGAGCTCTTGAGGTCGCCTGACGCGGCGGAGATCCCATCGGGTCGAGGAGCACCGGGCTCGCTCCTCGACCCTCGGGTGTTTACCACTGCGCACGACGCCGCCACGCGGCGACCGGCAGGAGCCTCGCGGCCCGCTCAGGCGGGCCGCGAGGCCGTACCGCCCCTCGATTCGTGCTGTTCCCTGCCCTCGGGCGTGACAAAGTGCCGAGCGGGTAAGCAATCCGCCCGGCCCGACACGAACGTAGGGAGAAGGGAGAGCCTGGGTGGAGAGGACAGACATCGCGATCGTCGGCGGAGGCCTTGCCTCCGCCCGCGTCGTCAGCGCCTTCCGGGAGGCCGGGGGCGAGGGGACGATCGCCCTCCTCTCAGCGGACTCGCAGCCGCCCTACCACCGCCCGCCGCTCTCGAAGAAGGTGCTGCGCGGCGAGGCCGAGCCCGAGTCGGCTCTCGTCCAGCCCGCGTCGTTCTACGCCGAGCACGGGGTCGACCTCCGGCTCGAGACCCGGGTCGGCGCACTCGACCTCGGCACGCGCGAGCTCGAGCTCGAGGCAGGCGGCCGGATCGGCTTCGGCCGGCTCGTGCTCGCCACCGGCGCGTGGCCGCGCATGCTCGATGTCCCGGGCAAGGATCTCGACGGCGTGTTCACGCTCCGCACGATGGAGAACTCACGGACGATCCACGCGCGCGCGGAGTCGGCCCGGCACGCCGTGGTGGTCGGTACGGGGTTCATCGGCCTCGAGACGGCCGCGTCGCTCCGCGCGATCGGCCTCGATGTCACCCTCGTCGGCTCCGGCCGCGCGCTCTTCGAGGCGCTCGGCGCGCCGTCGTTCTCCGAGCATCTCGAGTCGACCTATCGCGGCCAGGGCGTCGACCTGCGCCTCGGCGAGAGCGTCGAGGCGTTCCTCGGAGACGGAACGCTCCGCGCGGCGCGGCTCTCCGGCGGCGACGAGGTGCCTGCAGACCTGGCGATCGTGGGCATCGGTGTCGAGCCCGGCACTGCCTGGCTCTCGGGGAGTGGGATCGAGGTCGACGAGGCGAGCGGCGGCGTCACCGTCGACGAGCGATACGCCACCTCCGCGCCGGACGTCTTCGCCGTCGGCGACGTCGCCGCGTTCTACGACCCGGTCTTCGCGCGGCGGCGGCGGATCGAGCACTGGTCGAACGCGAACCTGCAGGGGCAGCAGCTCGGACGGATCCTCGCCGGGTCGGACGAGGCCTACGACGTCGTCTCGTCGTTCTTCACCGAGATCTTCGGCACCTCGTACAAGGTCTTCGGCGACTCGCATGGAGCCGACGAGCTCGTCCAGGAAGGCGGGTTCGGCGCCGGGCCGACCGTGGTGCACTACCTGAGCGACGGCAAGCGCGTCGCGGCCCTCGTCACCGGTCAGACCGAGGAGCGGGAGACGGAGTTGAAGCAGGCGATCCGGGAGCGGGCGCCGCTCAGTTGAGCCGCGGGTCCTCCGGCATCAGCGCAAGCAGTCGGAACTCGCCGCCCTTGCGGCGCAGCACGTTGCTCCACAACGACTCCGGCTGCGCCGAGAAGACGTCCTCGGGCCGTGCCGGCTCGACGATCCAGGAGGGCTCCTCCAGCTCCGCCTCGAGCTGGCCCGCGCTCCAGCCCGCATAGCCGGCGAACACGCGGGCGCGGATCGTGGCCGTCTCGACGTCCTCGTCGAGCTCGGCCGGGAGGAAGCCGATCGCCTCGAACACGTGCAGCGCGTGCTCCGCGTCGCCCGACAGCTCGGCGAGCGCGGTCGCCGCGGACGGCTCGACCGGCCCGCCGACGAAGACGCACTCGTCGTCGGCGACGAGGTCGGCCAGATGCGGTACCGCGTCGAGGACCGACGCCTCGGCCGGGCGGTTGAGCACCAGCCCCATCGCGCCCTCCTCCGAGTGCGAGGTCACGAGCACGACCGTGCGGCGGAAGTTCGGATCCGCCAGCGCCGGTGACGCGATCAGCAACTGGCCTCGAAGCGTGTCCTCCATCCTGAGGCGAACGGTACTGCGGGCCTGCCGGTTTCTGGCCACCGAGGCAGGTCTCGCGCCCAGTAGCATCGCGGACGTGAGCCCGACGAGCCAGGAATGGCGCCTCGCCGCGCGTCCGCGGGGTGAGCCGGTGACGAGCGATTTCGAGCTCGCGCGGGTCGAGCTGGGCGAGCCCGGCGAGGGCGAGGTGCTGATCCGGAACAGCTGGCTCTCGGTCGATCCGTACATGCGCGGGCGGATGAACGACTCGCGCTCGTACGTCTCCTCGTTCCGGTTGGGCGAGCCGATGAGCGGGGGCGCCGTGGGCCGGGTCGAGGCATCGGGCCATGCCGGGTTCTCGGCAGGGGACTGGGTCGTGCACATGCTCGGCTGGCGGGAGGCAGCGCTTGCGGACGGCCGCGGGCTGCAGCGCGTCGATCCGGATCTCGCACCGCTGTCGTCCTATCTCGGCGCGCTCGGCATGCCCGGCCTCACCGCCTTCGTCGGGATCGACGACGTCGGCCGCGTCCAGCCCGGCGACGTCGTCTACGTCTCCGCTGCCGCCGGTGCCGTCGGCAGCGCGGCGGCGCAGATCGCGAAGATTCGCGGCGCCCGCGTGCTCGGCAGCGCTGGCTCGCCGGAGAAGGTCGCGTGGCTGGAGGAGCTCGGCCTCGACGGCGTCTTCGACTACCACCAGCGCCCCGTCCGCGACGCGCTGCGCGAGCTCGCGCCGGACGGGCTCGACGTGTACTTCGACAACGTGGGCGGCGACCACCTCGAGGCGGCGATCGGCGCGATGCGCGACCACGGCCGCATCGTCGGCTGCGGCTCGATCTCGCGCTACAACGACACGGAGCCGAGCCCGGGGCCGAGGAACATGTTCCAGGTCGTGACGAAGCGGCTCCGCCTGGAGGGATTCATCATCCGCGACCACGGCGACCGGCTGCCCGCGTTCCTCGCCGAGGCCGTGCGGCTTGGGTCGCCGACGGGCGGCTGCGCTGGCGCGAGACGGTCGTCGAGGGGATCGAGCGGATGCCCGAGGCGTTCGTCGGGCTGCTGCGCGGGGACAACGTGGGCAAGATGCTCGTCAAGGTGGGACCCGACTCGTGAAGCTCCGCTGCCGCCTGTTCGGGCACAGGCTGCCGCGGCGCCGCCGGCCGTTCTTCCTCACGGATGCGTTCCAGCGCTGCGAGCGCTGCGGCGAGCGCGTCCGGTTGAAGGGCCGCTAGAGGACGGCTCGCAGCGAGGCGACGAAATCTCGCAGCGCCGCCGGGCCGCCCTCGGCGGCGTCGAGCGCGGCGGAGCCGACGACCACGCCGTCCGTGAGCGCCGCCGCCGCCCGGGCGTGCTCGGGGGTCGAGATCCCGAAGCCGGCGTGGAGCTTCGTGTCGGGCGCGATGTGCCGCGCGCGCTCGGCGAGGCCCGCGAGCGCGGGGGAGAGCTCGCCTCGGGCTCCGGTCGTGCCGGCGACGGTGACGAGGTAGAGCCAGCCGTCGGTCTGCCCGGCGGCGAGCGCGATCCGCTCGTCGGTCGAGGTCGGAGCGACGAGCTGGACGCGGCGGAGCTCCGGCCGCTCGCCAGCGGGAAGGTCGGCGACGATCAGGCTCGTCGCGCCGGCGGCAGCCGTCTCCTCGGCCAGCCGCTCCCAGCCGCGCGCCTCGAAGAGCGAGGCGTACGTCATCGGCACGAGCGGAGTCTCGGGCAGGCGCTCGCGGACGGCTGCGAGGCACTCGAGGCAGGCGTCCGTGCGCATCCCGGCGGCGAGCGCGCGCTCGGCGGCGCGGCGCACGGTCGGCCCGTCGGCGAGGGGATCGGAGAAGGGGAAGCCGAGCTCGATCAGGTCGGCGCCGCCCTCCACCGCAGCCTCGGCGAGCTCGGGCGCGTCCGCGCCTGCCATCAGGTAGATCGCGAGCGTCTTCACGCGCCTCGGCGACCGAGTGCCTCGAGCGCCTGGGCGAGGTCCTTGTCGCCGCGGCCGCTGAGGCAGACGAGCACGAGCTCGCCGTCGAGCTCGCCGATCTTCGCCAGTGCGTGGGCGGGCTCGAGCGCCGGCACGATCCCCTCCGTCCGCGCGAGCCGTTGGAAGGCGTCGAGCGCCTCCTCGTCGGTCGCGCCGATGTAGCGCGCCCGGCCGGAGTCGCGGAGCCATGCATGCTCGGGGCCGACGCCCGGATAGTCGAGCCCGGCCGAGATCGAATGCGCATCGAGGATCTGGCCGTCGTCGTCGGCGAGCACCGACGAGCGCGCGCCGTGGAGGATGGCCGGTCGTCCGCCGCCGAGGCTCGCCGCTCCCGCCGCCTCGACGCCGACGAGCCCGACCTGCTCGTCGGCGACGAAGCCGGCGAACATGCCGATCGCGTTCGAGCCGCCGCCGACGCACGCGACGACCACGTCGGGGAGCCGTCCCTCGGCCGCGAGCACCTGCTCCCGCGCCTCCTGCCCGATCACCGCCTGCAACGCGCCGACGAGCTCCGGATACGGCGCCGGCCCGACGCACGAGCCGATCAGGTAGTGGGTCGTCTCGACGTTGGCGATCCAGTCGCGGATCGCCTCGCTCGTCGCCTCCTTCAGGGTTCTGCGTGCCGAGCTCGACCGGGACGACCTCGGCGCCGAGCAGGCCCATCCGCTCGACGTTCGGCCGCTGCCGGCGCATGTCCTCGGCGCCCATGTAGACGACGCAGTCGAGCCCGAATCGCGCACAGACCGTGGCGGTGGCGACGCCGTGCTGGCCCGCGCCGGTCTCGGCGACGATCCGCTGCTTGCCGAGCCGCCGCGCCAGCACCGCCTGGCCGAGCGCGTTGTTCAGCTTGTGGGCGCCCGTGTGGAGGAGGTCCTCGCGCTTCAGGTAGAGACGGCGGTCGGGCGCGAAGCGATCGGCGCGCGTGAGCGGCGTCGGGCGGCCGGCGTACTCGCGGCCGAGGCGGTCGACCTCCTCGGCGAAGGCGGCGTCCTCCTTGGCCTCCGCCCACGCGTCGGTGAGCTCGTCGAGTGCGGGGATGAGCGTCTCGGGGACGTAGCGGCCGCCGTAGGGGCCGTACGCCGTCGTCATGCCGACCTCGCCGCCTCGACGTAGGCGCGGACGGCGTCGTGGATCCTTGATGCCGGGGCTCGGACTCGAGCCGCGAGCTGGCGTCGACCGCCCACGGCCGCACCCGGCGGATCGCCGCAGCGACGTTGTCGGCGGCGAGCTTGCCGGCGAGGACGATCCGTCCCTCGGCGGCCGCTGCTCGCTCCAGGTGACCGGGCTCGTCTGTCTGCCAGGGGAGGTCGAGCAGGCGCGCCACCTGCTCTCCCTCGCGCAGGAGCACGCCGTCGCGGCCGCGCACGGAGCCCTCGGCGCGCTCGTGCACCTGGTGGAGATCGGCGTCGGCCTCGCGGGCCTCGCCGACCCAGACCGCGACGGCGAGCACCGTGTCCGGCACGGCGAGCGGTTCCGCGACCGCGCGTGGCGTGTCGGGCTCGAGCACGAAGCCGGCCAGGTCGGCTCCCGCCTCGACCGCGACGGCCACGTCCTCCTCCCGCGTCAGCCCGCAGACCTTGACGAGCGGCCGGGAGAGGAGCTCGCGCAGCTTCGCTGCCGGGTCTGAGGCGCGCATCAGCGTCGAGCCGACAAGGATCGCATCGGCGCCAGCGAGCTCGGCGGCCGCGCCCTGCGCGCGCGACGCGATCCCGCTCTCCGCGACCACGACCCGGTCGCGCGGCGCCCTGCTGACGAGCTCGAGCTGCGAGCGGCGGTCGATCTCGAACGTGCGCAGATCGCGCGCGTTGATCCCGATCACCGGCGCGCGGAGCATGACGGCCCGGTCGAGCTCGATCCCGTCGTGTGCCTCGACGAGCGTGTCGAGCCCGAGCTCGGTCGCGGCGCGCATCAGCCGTGCGCACGAGAGATCGTCGAGGTCGCGGAGCAGCAGGAGCACGGCGTCCGCGCCCGCCTCGGTCGCTGCGCGCAGGTGGTCGATCGTCGAGAAGAAGCCCTTCGCGAGCAGCGGCGTGTCCGTCGCGGCGCGGGCCGCGCGCAGGTCGTCCCAGGAGCCGCCGAAGCGCTCGTCGACGAGCACCGAGATCGCCGCGGCGCCGGCGCGCGCGTACTCGGCCGCGATCACCCCCGGCTCGGCGTCGGGCCGAAGGTCGCCGGCGGACGGCGAGCGCCGCTTGATCTCGGCGATCCCCTGCAGCCCCGGACGGGCGAGCGCGTCCCGGAAGCTAGTCCGCACGGGAGAACTCCGCCAGCTCGTCGAGGCGCGCCGCGGCTGCGCCGGAATCGAGCGCGACCCGCGCGTGCTCGAGTCCTTCACGCAGGTCCTCGGCGTGCCCGGCCGCCGCGATCGCGCCGGCCGCGTTCAGGAGCACCGCGTCGCGCTTGCCGCCGAGGGCCCCGGCGAAGACAGCCCGGATCGCGTCCGCGTTCTCGGCGGGAGAGCCGCCGCCCAGCTCGCCGGGATCGCAGCGCTCGACGCCGAGCTCGACGGGATCGATCATCCGTTCGTGGACGGTGCCGTCGACGACCTCGCAGACGAGGTTCGGGCCGCGCGGGCGAGAGCTCGTCCACGCCGTGCGCGCCGTGGACGACGAACGCGCGGCGCGCGCCCAGCTGCGCGAGCACCTCGGCGATCGTCCGGACGAGGCCCGGCGCGTAGACGCCGATCACCTGCGCCCGCGCGCCGGCCGGGTTGGTGAGCGGCCCGAGCACGTTGAACACGGTACGCGTCGCGAGCTCGCGCCGGACCGGTGCCGCATGGCGCATCGCCGGGTGATGCGCCGGGGCGAACATGAAGCCGAAGCCGAGCTCGTCGATCGAACGAGCGATCCGCTCGGGCTCCTGCTCGAGCGAGAAGCCGAGCGCCTCGAGCACGTCCGCCGAGCCCGAGGCAGACGAGACGGCGCGGTTGCCGTGCTTCGCCACTGCCGCACCGGCCGCCGCCGCGAGCAGCGCGGCAGCCGTCGAGATGTTGAAGGTGCGGCCGCCATCGCCTCCCGTGCCGGCGGTGTCGACGAGGTCGGCGCGGGTGGGGTGGACGGGGAGCACGTGCGCGCGCATCGCCTCCGCGCAGCCGGCGATCTCGTCCGCGGTCTCGCCCTTGAGGCGCAGCGCGACGAGGAACGCGCCCATCTGGGCGGGGGTCGCGTCGCCCTCCATGATCTGGTTCATCACCGCCCGCGCCTGCTCGCGCGAGAGCGAGCGGCCGTCGAGCAGGTCGGCGAGCGCGGCCTGGATCACCGGAGGAAGTTCCTCGCGAGGTCTCGCCCGAGCGGCAGGGTGAGGACGCTCTCCGGATGGAACTGGACGCCCTCGATCGGCAGCTCGCGGTGGCGGACGCCCATCACCTCGCCGTCGGCGGTTCGAGCCGAGACCTCGAGCTCGTCCGGGACGCGCGTTGCCGCGAGTGAGTGGTAGCGCCCTGCCTCGAACCCCTGAGGCAGCCCGGCGAAGACGCCCCGGCCGTCGTGCTCGATCGGGCTCGCCTTGCCGTGTAGGAGCGCGCGCGCCTGCGCGATCTCGCCGCCGAAGGCCTCGACGATCGCCTGGTGCCCGAGGCAGACCCCGAGCGTCGGCACGCGCGGCCCGAGCGCGCGGATCAGCTCGACGGAGACGCCGGCGTCGCCGGGGCGGCCGGGCCGGGGGAGACGACGATCCGGTCGGGCTCGAGCTCCTCCGCCTCGGCGACGGTGATTGCGTCGTTCCGACGCACGGTCACCTCGGCGCCGAGCTCCTCGAACAGGTGCGCGAGGTTGTAGGTGAACGAGTCGTAGTTGTCGACGAGCAGCAGCCTCATCGCGCCTCACGCTCCGCCAGATCGATCGCCGCCTCGAGTGCGGCCAGCTTGCGCAGGCATTCCTCGTGCTCGGCGGCCGGGTCGGAGTCGGCCACGACCCCGGCTCCCGCCTGCAGGAGCGCGACGCCCTCGTGGAGCACGATCGTCCGCAGCGCGATGCACGTGTCCATGGTGCCTCCTGGCAGGACGTAGCCGACGGCGCCTGCGTACGGGCCGCGCCGGTAGGCCTCGAGCTCAGCCACGAGCTGCATCGCGCGGATCTTCGGTGCGCCGGTGACCGTGCCCGCCGGGAAGCAGTCGCGGAGGAGGTCGAACGGTGTCACGCCGGGACGAAGCTCACCCACCACCTCGGAGACGAGGTGGGTGACGTGCGAGAAGCGCTCGACCTCCATGAACCGCGAGACCTCGACGCTGCCGGCGATACAGGCGCGCGAGAGGTCGTTGCGGCCGAGGTCGACGAGCATCACGTGCTCGGCGCGGTCCTTGGCCGAGGAGAGGAGCCGCTCGGCCTCGCCGTCTCCTGGATGCGTCGTGCCGGCGATCGGGCAGAGGCTCGCGCGACCAGCCTCGCAGGCGACGAGGCGCTCCGGCGAGCTGCCGATCAGCTGCAGCTCCTCGAGCTCGAGCAGGAAGAGGTACGGCGAGGGGTTGACCCGCCGAAGCGCGCGATACAGCTCGAGCGCGGTCGCCGAGGTCGGCCGCTCGGCGCGCTGGCTCGGGACGACCTGGTACGCGTCGCCTGCGCGGATGTGCTCCTGGCAACACCGGACCCAGCTCTCGTAGGTGGCCCGGTCGGGGAGGCGGCGGCTCGGACTGCGGTGGGTCGAGGAGACCTTGTGGCTCTGAGCCACGAGATCGTCCTCGAGCCGTCGCGCGACCTCGTCCCGGTCGCCGACGAGCACCTCCGCGACGCCCGCGCCGTGGTCGAAGCGGACGAGCGTCTCGACGACGACGAACCGGCTCTCCGCCAGGTCTCGCCCGTTCGCGGGAACCGGGACCGACGGCTCGAATCGGGCGGCGGCCTCGTACGAGAGGTAGCCGACGACGGGCAGGTCGAGCGCCTCGGCCTCCTCGAAGCCGACGACCCGTGAGCCCGACCCGATCCAGGAGCTCCGCCCGAGCCGTCCTTGCTCGACCGATTCGAGCAGGAAGCCGGCACGCCCTGCCCCGCGCAGGCGCAGGTAGGCGGCGAGCGGGGTGAGCAGGTCGGTGTTGAGCGTCGCGACGGGCGTCATCGGCCTGCATCCTCGCAGCAGCGCGCGCGTAGACTGGCGCGCCGTGACGATCCCCGACCTGCTCGACCGTCTGCTGCGCGCGCCCGGGCCCTCCGGCTCGGAGGAGGCCGCCTCCGCGATCGTGCGCGAGGCGGCGCGCGATCTGGGCGCGACGGTCGAGACCGACGCGCTCGGCACGACGATCGCGACGGTCGGCTCCGAAGGCCCCCTGCTCGCACTGGTCGCGCACGTCGACCAGATCGGGCTCGGCGTCTCCGGGATCGGCGAGGACGGGCTGCTCGACGTCTACCGGCTCGCCGGCTGGGATGCGCGTGTCGGCGTCGCGCAGCGGGTGCGCGTGTTGACGTCGTCCGGGCCGGTCGCCGGCGTCGTCGGCGTCCGCTCGAGCGCCGACAAGCCGGACTTCGGCGACCTCTATGTCGATATCGGCGCGAGCGGCGGCGACGAGGCCCGCACGCTCGTCGACCTGGGCGACCCGATCGTCTTCGACTCACCGCCGGTGGAGCTCGCCGGCGGCCGCTTCGCCTCGTGCGCGATCGACAACCGCGCCTCCGTCTACGTCGGGCTCGAAGTGCTTCGCCGCCTCGCAGCGGAGCCGGGGGCCTGCCGCGTCGCGCTCGTCGCATCGGTGCAGGAGGAGGTCGGGGGGACGGTCTCGGCCGGGCCGCCGCTCCGGTCGCTCGGGCCAGATCTCGCCCTGGCGCTCGACGTCACCTACGCGACGGACGTCCCGGAGGGGGACCCGTCGGAGTCCGGTCGGCACCGGCTCGGCGGCGGGCCGGCGATCTTCCGCGGCGGGGTCATGCACCCGCAGGTCGTCGCGCTGCTCAGGGCGAGCGCGGACGCCGAGCGGATCGCCCACTCGATCGAGACCGGGATGCGGTCGCTGACCGACGCGGACGTCTTCTACGCCGAGGGTGCGGCGATCCCGGCCGGGCTCGTGTCGGTGCCGATCCGGCGGATGCACTCGCCGGTCGAGACGGCGCAGCTCTCCGATCTCGAGGACACGGTTCGCCTGCTCGTCGCGTTCACGCGCAGGCTCGGGCCGGGCCTCGACCTCGCTCGCTAGGCTGCTCGCGTGACCCGCTCCGTCATCGTCGGCGCCGTCCGGACGCCGTTCGGCAGGCTCGGCGGCGGGCTCGCGAAGCTGGAGGCGACCGAGCTCGGCTCCCTCGCGATCCGTGCCGGGCTCGACCGTGCCGGGATCGCGAACGACGAGGTCGAGTACGTGATCATGGGCCAGGTGCTGCAGGCCGGCGCAGGCCAGGCACCCGCGCGCCAGGCCGCGATCGGTGCGGGCCTCCCGAAGGAGGTCCCCGCCGACACGATCAACAAGGTCTGTGCCTCCTCGCTCCGAGCCGTGCAGATCGCGGACCAGATGATCCGCGCGGGCGACCACGATGTGATCGTGACCGGCGGAATGGAGTCGATGTCGAACGCGCCGTATCTCCTGAAGAAGGCGCGCTTCGGCTACCGGCTCGGCAACGGCGAGCTGATCGACAGCATGGTCTTCGACGGCCTCACGTCGAGCTTCGACCGGCAGCACATGGTGCAGCAGGCGTCGCAGGTCGCCCGCGAGCTCGGGCTCACCCGCGAGGAGCAGGACGCCTGGGCCTATCGCTCGCACCAGCGCGCGGTCGCTGCGGCCGACGAGGGGCGCTTCGACGACGAGCTCGTCCCCGTCGGCGATCTCGCGGCCGACGAAGGCCCACGACGCGACACGTCGCTCGAGGCGCTCGCCGCGCTGAAGCCCGTCTTCGATCCGGAGGGGACGACGACCGCCGGCAACGCGCCGGGGGTCAACGACGGTGCTTCGTGCGTGGTCGTGACGAGCGAGGCATTCGCCGAGCGCCGCGGCCTGACGGTGCTGGCGACGATCCTGTCGCAGGCCTACGTCGCCGACGAGTTCGCGTATCTCGCCCGCACGCCCGCCCGGGCCGGCCAGGCGGCGCTGGAGAAGGCGGGGAAGTCGATCGACGACGTCGAGCGGGTCGAGATCAACGAGGCGTTCTCGTCGGTGGCGCTCAACTCCACGCGTCTGCTCGGCGCGGACGAGGCGATCGTCAACGTCAACGGCGGTGCGGTCGCGCTCGGCCATCCGATCGGGGCTTCGGGCGGCAGGATCGTCGGCACGATGGTGCACGAGCTGCGCCGGAACGGCGGCGGGGTCGGTCTTGCCGCGATCTGCTCGGGCGGCGGCGGCGGCGACGCGCTCCTGCTCGAGGTCTGACGCGCGCTCTCCTCATCGGGCTCGTCGTCGCGCTCGCGCTCGCGGGCGACGCGGCTGCCTGCTCCTGCGCCGCCGGGCCGATCTCGCAGCGCGTCGAGGCGGCGGACGCGGCCTTCGTGGGCCGGCTGCTCGCGGTGCGCGGCACGACCTACGTCTACGACAACGACCGCACGATCAAGGGCGATCTCGGCGAGCGGATCCTCGTCACGAGCGGCCGCTCCGAGGCGCAGTGCGGCCTGCGGCGCTCGCAGGCGGACGAGGAGGTCGGCGTCCTGCTCACGCGTGCCGGCTCCGGCTGGGCGTCGAGCCTGTGCGCCCAGACGACGGCGCCCGACCTGCTCTCGGTCGACGACGAGCCGCCGGGGCAGAAGATCAGGCTCGCGATCGGCGTCGTGATCCTCCTCGCGGTGCTCGGCTACTCGCTGCTCCGCCTCCGTCGCCGGCGCGCCGAGCAGCAGGCGGTCTGACCTGTGGACGAATCGGCACACACATGTCGCACCTCGGACGCGTCTGCGCGGGCCATGGCCGGGGTCAGACCCTGGACATGTCCCGTCGCCGGCGGGCCGCGGCCGGCGAGACGCTAGCCTGCCGCGGTGGCCTTCGAGCACGTTCTCGTCGTCGGCGCCGGCCAGATGGGTGCAGGCATTGCGCAGGTTGTCGCTGCCTCGGGTCGCCGCGTCTCGCTGCACGACGAGGCCCCCGGAGCAACCGACCGCGGCCTCGCGACGATGCGACGGAGCCTGGCGAAGCTCGCCGAGAAGGGCGGGGCGGACCCCGACGAGGTGCTCGGCCGCGTCGAGGCCGTCGACGACCTCGTCGCCGCCGACCTGATGATCGAGGCGGTGGTCGAGGACGCCGCCGTGAAGGAGGAGCTCTTCCGCCGCGCCGACTCCGTCCTGCCCGCGGGAGCGATCCTCGCTTCCAACACGAGCTCGATCCCGATCACCTCGCTCGCCGCCGCGACGACGAGGCCGGAACGCGTGATCGGCATGCACTTCTTCAACCCGGTGCCGGTGCTCGAGCTCGTCGAGGTGATCCGCGCGGTCCAGACCTCGGACGAGACCGCGGCGGCGATCGTCGCGCTCGCGCGTGAGCTCGGCAAGGAGCCCGCCGAGGCGAACGACTTCCCGGGCTTCGTCTCCAACCGCATTCTGATGCCGTTCGTGAACGAGGCCGCGTACGCGCTGCTGGAGGGCGTGGCGGAGGCGGAGGCGATCGACACGATCGCGCGGCTCGGCTTCGCCCATCCGATGGGCCCACTGGCGCTCGCCGACCTGATCGGCCTCGACACGTGCGTGGCGATCATGGAGGTGCTGCACCGCGGCCTCGGCGACCCGAAGTACGCGCCCTGCCCGTTGCTGCGGCAGTACGTCGCCGCCGGGCGGCTCGGCCGCAAGAGCGGCCGCGGCTTCTACGAGTACGCCGCGTAGGCCGGACGGCCCACTCCGGGGACGGCCGGTCCTAAAGGTTCGGGCGCTTCGTGCCGAAAGGATCAGCATCAAGCCGCGATTCCGGGGGGAAATCGAATGCGCCTGTTGCTGGTCGACGATGACGAGCGGTTCCGGGTCCTGCTCGAGGGCAACCTGTGAGGCTGTCGAGGTGGACGTGGAGGAGGCTGCGACGGTGGCCGCCGCCGACCTCAGCATCCGCTCGCGCCGTCCGGACGTGATCGTCCTCGACGTCGGCCTGCCGGGGACCGACGGCCTCACGTACTGCCGCCGGCTCAAGGAGCAGGCCGCGACGCGCGAGATCGGCGTCGTGCTGCTGACTGGCCTCGACGACGTGGAGCACGCCGCCGCCACCGCGGGGGCGGATGCGTTCCTGCGCAAGCCGTTCCGCCCACTCGAGCTGCTGGCGGTGGTGGAGCGCGTCGCGGCGGGTCACGCGGGTCTCGGCTTCCGGCCGGCCCTCGCGGCGTCGGAGGAGGAGCAGCTGCTGCTCTACGCGCGGGACCTCAGGCACCTGATCGAGCTCGAGCGCGGCCAGCGCTCGCTGCTCGAGGCGGCGTACGCACAGACCGTCTCGGCGCTCACGAGCGCGCTCGAGTGGAAGGACACCGGCACGGGGCGGCACGCGCGACGCGTTCAACGCTATGCGCACGAGCTGGCGATCGCGGTCGATCCGAGGCTCGCCGAGGAGTCCGCGCTGCAGTACGGCTTCCTGCTCCACGACATCGGCAAGATCGCGATCCCGGACGAGGTGCTCGGCAAGCCAGGGCCGCTGACCGACGAGGAGCGGCGGCTGATGCAGACCCATACCGTGCTCGGCGCGCAGATGCTCGGCGGCGTCGAGTTCCTCCGCGACGATGCGATCCGCGTCGTGCGCTCGCACCACGAGCGCTGGGACGGCGGCGGCTACCCCGACAGGCTCAAGGGTGACGACATCCCCCTCGGCGCGAGGATCTTCGCCGTCGCCGACGCGCTCGATGCGATGACGAGCCATCGGCCCTACCGCGAGTCGATGGGCTGGCGCGCCGCGCGGCGCGAGATCGTGGCGAAGGCCGGCACGCAGTTCGACCCGGACGTCGTCGGCGTCTTCTGCGACCGCGAGTTCGCCCTGCACGAGATCCGTCGCGACCTGCTCGTGGCCGCGCCGGCCTGAGGCTCGTCCTCCCGACCTGCGCCGCCTCTAGACTGGCGCGCGGCATGGACTTCGGGCTCACCGACGACCAGCGCGAGATCCGGTCGCTCGCCCGCGAGTTCGCGGACGCGGAGATCGCGCCGCACGCGGCCGACTGGGATCGCGAGCACCGCTTCCCGCACGAGGTCTTCGCCCGCCTCGCCGAGCTCGGCCTGATGGGCGTCTGCGTCCCCGAGGAGCACGGCGGCGCGGGGGCGGACTTCCTCTCCTACGTCCTCGTGCTGGAGGAGCTCTCTCGTGCCGACGCCGGTGTGGGGGTGACGGTCGCGGTGCACACGAGCGCGTGCACGCTGCCGATCCTCGCCTTCGGGACCGAGGAGCAGCGCGAGCGCTTCGTGCCGCCGCTCGCGCGCGGCGAGGCGATCGGCGCTTTCGCCCTGACGGAGGCGGAGGCGGGCTCGGATGCGGGCTCGATCAGAACAGCGGCGACGCGGACGGGCGACGGCTGGCACATCACGGGCACCAAGCAGTGGATCTCGACCGCCGAGCACGCGGGCACGATCCTGCTCTTCGCCCGGACGGACGCCGAGACGGAAGGTGCGCGCGGGATCTCGGCGTTCGTGCTCGACCGTGAGCACGTCAAGGTGACGCGGACCGAGGAGAAGCTCGGCCTCAACTCGTCGGTCACGAACGACCTCGAGCTCGACGTCCACGTCCCGGCCGACCGGTTGCTGCACGAGGAGCGGAAGGGCTTCACCGTCGCGATGGCGACGCTCGACGGCGGCCGGATCGGGATCGCCGCACAGGCCGTCGGGATCGCGCAGGCGGCCTTCGACGTCGCGCGCGCCTACGCGCTCGAGCGCCGCGCGTTCGGGAAACGAATCGGCGACTTCCAGGCGATCCAGTGGAAGCTCGCCGACATGGCGACCGAGATCGACGCCGCCCGGCTCCTCACCCACCGCGCCGCCTGGCTCAAGCAGCAGGGCCGGCCGCACACGACCGAGGGTGCGAAGGCGAAGCTCTTCGCCTCGGAGATGGCCCGCCGTCAGACGGCCGAGGCGATCCAGATCCTCGGCGGCGTCGGCTACACGAAGGAGTTCCCGGTCGAGCGCTACTACCGCGACGCGAAGATCACGGAGATCTACGAGGGGACGAGCGAGGTCCAGCGCATCGTGATCGCCCGCTCGATCCTCGCGCACGCCGAGAAGACGGTTGCCGCGCCAGCCTGACGAGCCCGTCCGGTTGACGCGGATCTACACCCGCGGCGGCGATCACGGCGAGACCTCGCTCGGCGACGGCTCGCGCGCCTCGAAGCTCGACCCGCGGATCGGCGCGTTCGGGACCGTGGACGAGCTGAACGCGGCGCTCGGGGTGGTGCTGGCCGGCGAGTGTCCCGACGAGCTCCGGTCGACGCTGGCCCGGATCCAGAACGAGCTCTTCGACGTGGGTGCAGACCTGTCGGTGCCGTGGGAGGTGGAGGGTCGCCTCCGCGTCGAACAGGGGCTGATCGATCGGCTGGAGGAGGAGTGCGACCGCTTCAACGCTCCGCTTCCCGAGCTGAGGTCGTTCGTCCTTCCGGGCGGCACGGAGGCAGCGGCACGGCTGCACGTCGCCCGCACGACCTGCCGCCGCGCCGAGCGGGACGCGCTCGCCGCCTCCGAGCAGGTCGAGCTGAACCCGCTCGTGCTCGTCTACCTCAACCGCCTCTCGGACCTCCTCTTCATCCTGGCGCGGGCTGCGAACGCGCTCGCGGGCCGGGAGGAGCCCCTCTGGAAGCCCGGCAGCTCTCGCTGACGCCGCGCCCGCTCGTCGCCCTGGCGGTCACGCTCGCGCTCGCCGGCTGTGGCGGTGGCGGCGGTGGTGGCGGTGGCGACGACCAGCAGGCCGCCGCGTGCTCCGACAGCGTCTTCCGCGCCCAGGACGAGGAGCTCTACGTCGCCCAGGCGACCCTGCAGAACGCACTCGGCTCACCCGGGACGACCGATCTGATCACGCAGCTCCGCCAGGGTGCCCGGCTGCTTCGGACGTACGTCGACGCGCATCCGCCGTGCGCGGAGGAGCTTCGCGCCGCCGCCGATCTGGAGCTTGGCGCGACGACGACCATCGACGAGGCGGCGGACGAGCTTCAGGCGTCACCGGGCTCCGACTCCGGCGCGGCGAAGCTCGGGCAGGCGCTCAGGGACCTGCAGGAGGCGAGCCGCCAGATCCGGCCGACGGCGCTCCCCGGCTAGACGGCCTGGCGGAGCGGCTCGCCGAGTGGCCCACCGCGGCCGTCGACGTCCGCCATCCAGCGCGTCAGCTCCAGGCCGGGTCGCGGCGTCGAGAGATAGAAGCCCTGGGCGGAGTCGCAGCCGAGCTGCGTCAGCTCGCGCCAGCACGACCTCGTTCTCCACGCCTTCGGCGACCACGCGCAGCCCGAGGTTGTGCGCCAGGTCGATCAGCGAGCGCACGATCACGCCGTCCGACAGCGAGGTGGCCATGTGCTCGACGAACGACTTGTCGATCTTGATCTTGTCCACCGGCAGCGCGCGCAGGTAGGTGAGCGACGAGTAGCCCGGTGCCGAAGTCGTCGAGCACCAGCCCGACTCCCAATCCGCGCAGGTCGTCGAGCGCGTCCATTGCGCGCTTCGGGTTGGACATGACCGTGCTCTCGGTGATCTCGAGGTCGAGCCGTGCCGGCGAGATCGACCAGCTTGTGCAGGATCCGTTGCAGCTCTTCGGCAAAGAGCGGGTCCTGCAGGCTGCGAGGCGAGAGATTGACCGCGATCCGGAGGTCGAGCCCCTGCTCCAGCCACTTCCGCGACTGGCTGAGCGCCTGGTCGAGCACCTCCATCGTCAGCGGCCGGATCAGGCTCGTCTGCTCCACCATCGGCACGAACTCGCTCGGCAGCAGGAGCCCGTGGCGCGGATGACGCCACCGCACCAGCGCCTCGACGCCGCGCAGCTCGCCGCTGCGGAGATCGGCGGCAGGCTGGTAGTGGACGACCAGCTCGCGCTCGTCGAGCGCGCGGCGGAACTCGCCGAGCAGCCCGATCTGCGCCGGTGTCACCTGCTCCTCGCTCTTGGCGTAGACCTCGAACGGCGTGCCTCGGCCCTTGGCCTCGTACATCGCGAAGTCCGCGTGCTTCAGGAGCTCGTCGACGGTCGTCGCCGTGAATGGGGTAGAGGGCGATGCCGATGCTCGACTCGACGTCCAGGCTCATCCCGTCCAGCCGGAGCGGCGCCTCGATCGCCCTGCACATCCGCTCCGCCAGGCTCGTCGCCGCGATCACGTCGGTCG
Organism: uncultured Gaiellaceae bacterium; assembly: GCA_963808915.1. Taxonomy (GTDB): domain Bacteria; phylum Actinomycetota; class Thermoleophilia; order Gaiellales; family Gaiellaceae; genus CAVTBT01. The sequence continues at coordinate 81,560 of CAWEHJ010000005.1, forward strand.
TCTCCGGCGAGAGCACGCCGAACTCGTCGCCGCCGATCCGCGCCACGGTGTCGCTCGCCCGGACCGTCTCGCGCAACCGGAGCGCCACCTCCTGCAGCAGCACGTCGCCCGCGTGGTGGCCGAGCGTGTCGTTGATCTCCTTGAAGCGGTCGAGATCGAGCACCATGATCGCCAGCGACGAGTTGGAGCGCTCGGCGGCGAGCACGGCCTGCTCGATCCGGTCGTTGAGCAGCGTGCGGTTCGGCAGGTCGGTGAGGTCGTCGTGCAGCGCCTGGTGCTGGATCGTGCCCATCTGCGACCGCAGCCGGTGCGTGATCCGCCGCAGCAGCGGGATGAACATGCAGGAAGACCACGAGCATCACGATCTGGAGCACGGCCGCGATCGGGATGAAGGCGCGTCGGGCCGCCTGCGCGATCGGCGCATAGTCCTGCTCGAGCGAGAGCACGCCGGTGGCCGATCCCGTCGGCTTGAAGCTGGTGTAGACCGCGAGCCGCTTCCCGGTCTCCGTCGTGTGGACGACGGTCGTCGTGCCGCTGCTGACTGTCCGCAGCAGGCGCGGGCGCAGCTCGCGCCGCTTCGATCCCCGAGCCGATCGAATAGATCCGCCGGCCGTCCAGCTTGTAGACGGCCGCGCTCAGGATCGTGCCGCGCAGGAGCTCGGCCTGGAAGAACGCGTCGAGCTTCTGCTTGCGTGAGCCGCGGATCGGCCGCGAGAGCGTGCCGGCGTCGAGCCCGATCGGCATCGCGAGGCCGCCGATCAGCTCCGCCCGCTCGCGTGCGTACGACTCGGCCTGCGTCGTGTTCGACTGGCGGACGAAGACGAGAATGCCGCCGGCTGCGAGGGCCAGGCCGATCGCGAGGTAGATCGCGAAGCGGACGATCAGCCGTGGCGGGTTGGTCGACTCCGGTCGGCGACGCTCTCCGGTCGCGCGCGGGGTCGAGGAGAGCTCGACGGCGTCCTGGTCGGTCCTCGGGAGGCCGGGCGTCTCGGGGATGTCCTCGATGGTCGCTTCGAGCAAGGTCGCGCCTGTCTCCAGGCCGCCGGGAGGCGGGCCGCAGTGGAGCTGTCTGAGCAAACCACCGGCCGGGCACGCACGCCTCCCTAGAAGGGGTGACAGGACGCCTCGGGAGGGTTACTGCGGGCAAACCCGGATGTGCCTCGGGGCGCATGGAAACGCCGGTCGGGGTCGTGCATGATCGAGGAGCGTCCGGTCGGCGGGCCGATGTCCCCTCTCTCCCCAGGCTCGCGGATCGGACGCGTCTGGACCGGCGAGACCGGCGACGACGTCCTGAGCCGTCGAACATCGGATGCCGCCGCCGGCCCGGACACAGTTCTGCATGCCACGGCCGCAGTCCTCTCGGCGTCCGGCCGCCCGATGCCTCAAGCTGTCGGGGCGCGGCGCCGATGATTCCCGTGCGGCGGCTCGAGGAGGTTTGTCACGGACGACAGGACGTTCATCGACGGGCTGGCCGAGGCCTGCCGCCTGGCGTCCGCGCAGCCGGTATCCACGGAAGATCCGGTCGCGGCGATCGACGCGCTGCTCGACCTGCTCGAGTCCGCGGGTGGCGACGGGGCGTGCTGGTCGGTGTTCCTGCTCGACCACGGCAGGCTCTGGGCGATTGCGCACCGCGGCTACACCATGCTGCCGGACGGGTTGCCGCCCGACCGCGGCGTGATCGCGCGCGCGCTGAGCGAGCGGCGGACGCAGTACGTCCCGGATGTCGCGGCCGACCCGGACTACGTGGCGGCCGGGCGGCGGGGCATCGTGTCGGAGCTCGTCCTCCCGATCCTGTTGGACGGGGACGTCGTCGGCGTCGTCAACGTCGAGACGCCCTTCGCGCTGCCGGAAGGAGCAGGCGACCTGCTTGCACCGGTCGCCTCGCGCCTCGCCGGCCTGCTGACCGCGCTCCGTGACTCGCCGGCGCTCGATCTCTCGTCGCTCGCGCGCCTGCTCGTCCACATGAGCTCCCTGCGCGACGCGCACGCGATCGCCGATCTCGCCGTGCGCTCCATCGCGCACGTCCTCGGGCTCGACTCGGCGCACGTACTCCTTGCAGAGGAGGACGGCCAAGCGCCCGCCGCGTCCTGGGTGCCGGAAGGAGTCACTGCCGCCCTCGCCCCCGACCTCGTCGCCGGGCTCCGCGCGCACGTCGACCAGTCGTCGGTGTTCGACCTCGTCGACACGGCCGAGGCCGGGCTCGCGGAGCTCTCCGGCGGCCTGCGGACGCTCGTCTGGCTGCCGCTTCGCGTGAACGGGATCGAGGTCGGCGTCCTCGTCGGCGGCTCGGCCGGAGCGCTGGCCTTCCCGCGCCGGCGGGCCGAGGCGGCTGCCCTCCTCGCCGCGCAGGCGGCGGCTTCGATGGACGCCGCGCTCGCGATCGTCCGCGAGCGGCGTACGGCGTCGACCGACGCTCTGACCGGCCTGCTGAACCGGCGCGGCTTCGGCGACCTGCTCGAGCAGGAGCTCACAACTGCCGCAGCCGAGCGCCGACCGCTCAGCCTCCTCGTGCTCGACTGCGACGACTTCAAGGCCGTCAACGATCGCGGCGGCCACGAGCGCGGCGACCGGGTGCTGGCCGAGATCGGCTCGCTCATCCGCGGCAGGCTCGCACCCGGGTTCGCAGCTGCTCGCCTCGGCGGCGACGAGTTCGCGGTGATGCTCGCCGACACGGACGCGGGCGCCGCACACGTGCGGGCCGACGAGCTCCGCGTCGCCCTCTCACGCGGGCTTGCAGAGGCCGGCACGACGCTGCACCTTTCGATCGGGGTCGCGACCTATCCCTTCGACGGGCCGAACGGCACGCACCTCCTTCGCGCCGCCGACCAGGCGCTCTACGTGGCCAAGGCGAGTGGGAAGGACCTCGTCGTCGCGTTCCGCGATCTCGCCGAATGGCTGCGTCGCGGTGATGCGGTGCGCGCCCGGGAGCGGCGTGCGCGCCTCACGGACCGTCGGCGTCGCCGAGTTGGCTCCGGTTGCCGACGCGCTTGCCGCCGAGTCGGCGCTGGAGGGCGTGCTGGTCGTGCTGTGCCGGTCGCTGACGTCGGCACTCTCGGCGACGGCGGCTCAGGTCTCGCGCTGCGACGGCGAGCGGCTCGTCGACCTCGCCTCGTACGCGCTCCGGGACATCGACCTGGGCAGCCAGTCGGCCTACCTGGTCAGCGACTTCCCGCTCACGGTCGAAGTCCTGGAGCAGCGCGAGCCGCGAACGATGTCGTTCGTCGACGACCGCATCGATCGGGCCGAGGCCTTCGTCCTTCGCAAGCTGAACATGAACTCGCTGCTGATGCTGCCACTCCTCCTGGGCGATGCGGCCTGGGGCCTGGTCGAGGTCTACGACGTCCGCATGCGCCGCTTCGAGGAGACTGACGTCGCGCTGGCCGAGGAGCTCGTCGCGCTGGCCGCGCAGAGGCTCGGAGAACTGCGTGACGCGGGCAAGCCGCTCGACCGGGGCGGAGAGCAGGCGCCGCTGCAGCGGCCGATGCGCGCCGATCCGGCTTCGGACCGCGAGCGTCGAGCCGGCGCCTAGGAGCTGAGTCGGCGTCCCTCGAAGGAGGGACGCCCGCGACGCCCTTCAGCGCCGATGCATGACCCGGCGTACAACTCAGGAGGCTTCTTCATGGACGCGTATGGCGCACGGCTGCTGGCGGCACGGATCCGCGCGGGTGTCCGGGTCGGCAGCCGGATCGAGTTCACGGGCGATACCCTCGGCGAGCTGCGGGCGGGCGATCGCGGCACGGTCGAGTCGATCGCCGACACCGGGGACATCATCGTGATCTGGGAGCGCGGCTTCGAGCTCCAGATCGACCCGGACACGACGTCGTTCCAGGCGCTCGCAGCGTAGGCGGCGACGCCTGGCCTCAGCGGCGGTCGCTCAGCGGTTGCGGGCGCCGAAGTCGGCGGTGACGATCACGACCGTGTCGCCGCCGTAGACGCCGCCGGCGTTCTGGGCGACGACTGCGCCCACGCCGATCTCGCGCCACGCGCTGTTGAGCAGGTTGCGCCGATGCGGGGGTGACTCGAGCCAGGCCTGCACCGCGTCGTCGGCGGCGAACGGCGCCGAGCCGAAGACGAGGTTCTCGCCGACCGACCACGACGAGTAGCCGCTCGGCCGGTAGTTCCGCCTGACGCGGCGGTCGAACGTCGTTCCGTCGGCGGACTCGTGCTGGAAGAGGCCGCGAACCGCGAGGGAGCGCGTGTGCGCCGCTGCCGCGTCGCGGAGGCCCTTCGAGACCGTCAGGGGCCTGAGCCCGTGGTCGGCGCGGATGGCGTTGATCGCCTGGACGACTGCGAGCTCGAGCGTCGTGTCCCGCTGCGCCGCCTGGCCGGCCGCGCTCGACGTCGGAGCGGACACCACGACGGTTGCGGCGAGGGTCAGGACGAGCAGGGCCGAGCGAATCATCCTTTTGGGGGATCGGCGCTGAGCGCGAGACGAGGATCCCCCATCCGAGGGATCGTGGACTGCCCGTTTCGGGTCTGGCGGCGGTCGCTACTTGCGGCCGGCCGGCACGGCGCGCGGCTGCGTCTGCGTGCCCTTGCCCGTGGTCGGCTCGGCGGTCGGCTCCACGGCGCTGGGAGTGTCTGTTGTCGTCTCGGCGCGCGCCACCCGCTTCTCCGCGCTCCTCGCGGGAGGGGTCGATCGTGGCTGCTCGGCCTTGGCGCCTGCGGGCGGTGCGACGGGTCGCTTGGCGTGGGTCACGTCGCGTTGCGGCGTCGCCGAATGGGCGCCGCTCGCATTGGCACGTGTCGTCGCCGGCAGCACGAGCTTCGTCTTCGCGTTCGCGTTGGCGTTTGCGGCGTTCGTCTTCGCCTTCGCCGCGGCGCTTCGCTCGTTTCCGGGGCCGCGCGTCGATCTCTTCGCCTTGGCGCGGGCGAGAGCAGCTGCGGTTGCAGCGCGCGCACGTTGCGAGGCGGGCGCAGCCGGCCCCGGCTTCTCGCCGCGTTGCTTGAGCAGCGCGACGTGCTGTGCGCGCGCGCCGCGGCGGGTCTGCTCGACTGCCGCGACCCGCTCGGTCTTCGACGGATGCACCGCCTTGTTGACGCCGTAGCCGGTGCCGCCCACGACGGCCGCGGCGGCAACCGTGACGACAGCCGACCTTCGCCACGACGCTGGTGGCCACGCCCGCCGCGATGCCCATTCCGGCCAGGCCACCGCCTGCTGTCGCGCCCGCGACGGCTGCGCCGCCCACGGCGCCCGCACCCGCTGTGGCGCCGGCGCCTCGCCGCGCCGGCTCCCGGTCACGCCGAGCCCTGCTGATGCTGCTGCGGTCTCGCCGCGGAAGAGGAAGATCGACGCCGGCACCGGCATCAGCGAGAGGCCCTTCAGCACCTTCCGCTGGCGACGCTGGGACTGGTCGAACCGCTGACAACGCGGACATTCGCGCATGTGGAGCTTGAGCCGCCGCGCCTCCGCGCGGGGCAGCCTGCCGTCGAGCTTTCGGGAGAGCGACAGCTCGGCCTTGTCGCAGGAGAGCGCCTCCTCGAGCTGCTCGGCGAGCGCCCGGCGGGCGCGGAAGAGCAGCGCCTCGAGCGCGCTCGGCGTCAGGCCGAGGATCCCGGCCATCTCGGCATACGAGCGGCCTTCGAACTCGCGCATCACGATCGCCGAGCGCTGTGTCGGCGTCAGCTTCTGGAGCGCGCGCAGGACGTCGGCGACGCTCGGCTCGCTGCGCTCCTCCGGCTCGGCGGCGCGCGCGAGCGTCTCGTCGAGCTCGACCTCCATCGGCTTGCCCAGCGTGCGCCGGAAGTGCTGCCGGATCTGGTTGTGCGCGATCGTCAGGAGCCAGTTCTCGGCCTTGCGCGGCTTGACGCCCTGCGCCAGCGCGCGGTACGCGTTCATGAACGTCGTCTGCGTCACGTCCTCGGCGTCGGCGTGGTTGCCGAGCACGGCGAGGCTGTAGCGGTACACGGTCGCCGCATGCCGGCGATACAGGCCGTCGAAGGCAGCAGTACCCGTGCCGCGAAGCAGGGCGGACATGCCTCGTATGATGCGTGGCAGAGCGGCTCGCGTCGACCGACTTACAGAACCTTTACGTCTCGTTTGCACCGGTTTTCCGGCCGGGCGACGTCTTCCGTACGACGAATCGTCCCCTGTCGTCACGGAATCGAAGGAGCCCAGATGAAGAAGATCCTCATGGTCGCAGCACTCGTCGCGATCGCGGCGCCCGCCGCGTTCGCGGCCGAGGGCGGCGCCGCGTCGACCAGTCCCGCCGCGGCCTGCAAGGCCGAGCTGGCGAAGATGGGCGCGGCCGACTTCAAGTCGCTCTACGCGCCGACCGGTGCGGCGGCCAGCGCGATGGGCAAGTGCGTCTCGAAGCATCAGAAGAGCGCAGCGACGAACACGGCGAACGCCGCGAAGGCCTGCGCGGCCGAGCGGGCGATGTCGGCGGACAGCTTCAAGGCCGCCCACGACGGCAAGACGTTCGGCGAGACCTACGGCAAGAACACGAACGACCGCAACGCCTACGGCAAGTGCGTCTCCGCGAAGGCCAGCGCGAAGAACGCACAGCAGGAGGCTGCGACGTTGAAGGCGTCCAAGACCTGCAAGACCGAGCGCGGCACGACCGCCGAGTCGAAGACGGCGTTCAACACGAAGTACGGCGGCAAGCAGAGCGCGTTCGGCAAGTGCGTCTCCGCCGCGTCGAAGACGACTCACGCCTAAGGGGAAGCGCGCCCCGCTGCGGCGGGACTGCGGCAAGAGCGAGGGGAGGGCGGGCGGCCCTCCCCTCGTCATTCCGTAGGCGGCTCGGGCTAGTCCGAGAGCGCGGGGTTCAGCGATTCCCAGCGCGGGAGCGTGACGGCGAGCGTCGTCGGCCCGCCCGGCGCGCTCTCGATCTCGAAGCTGCCGCCGAGCATCCGCACGCGCTCGCTGATCCCGATCAGGCCGAGCCGGCCACGCTTCGCCGCCGACGCGAGCCCCTGCTCGACGCCGAAGCCCTTGCCGTCGTCGACGATCCGCAGCTCGGTCCACGAGCGGCGGCCACGCAGGCGGATGTCCACCCGCGAGGCACCGGAGTGCTCGCGCACGTTCGTGAGGCTCTCCTGGACGGCGCGGAAGAGCGCGACTCTCTGCGCGGAGGTGAGGAAGGTGTAGTTGCCCTCGACCGAGAGGTGCACCGCGATGTCCGTGCGCTGCATGAAGGTCTCGACCTCGCGGTGGAGCACCTCCTCGAGCGGTCGGCTCGCCGCGGTGCGCGACTCGAGCGAGTGGGCGAGCTCGCGCAGCTCCTCGTCGAGCTCGACCAGTCGGCTCGTCAGGTCGTCGAAGCGACGGCGCGCCGATTCGCGGTGCTCGGCGGCGACGAACGGATCGACGTCGTCGCGAAGGCGCCGCAGGTCGGCCGCGGCCGCCAGGACGTCCTGGATCGGCCCGTCGTGGAGGTCGAAGCCGAGCCGCATCAGGCGTCGCTCGCTGCCGGTGACGAGCGTGCGCTCGCGCTGGGCGCTGCGATCGAGCAGATGGGCGCGCTCGAGGAGGGGGGAGAGGGAGCTCGCGGCCTCCGCCAGGAACGCGCCGGCGGCGACGCGCATCTCCGGGGCGACACGGAGCACGAGGACGCCCTCCGGCCTGCCCCAGCGGTGGACCGGGATCGAGCGGATCAGCGACCGACGAGTCGACCCGAGCGCCGGGCCGGCCGCGAGCGCGAGCTTCGCCGCGAGGCGCATCCGCCGCGAGGGCTCCTCCTCGCCGACCGAGACCACGCAGTCGAGCTGGCCCGGCTGACGACTCGTCCAGAGCGAGGCGTCGGTCGCGACTCCGAACAAGGTCAACAGCCGCAGCGAGGTCTCGATTGCGAACAGGGGAGGAAGCGACCCGAGCAGGGGGCTCGAGCCTGCGCGGAGGAAGATCTCCATCAGCGCTGCGGGGAGCGTTCCGTCTCGCGAAGCGTCCGCGAGCGCGAGGGCAGCGTCGACGACGTCGCGCGCGTCGAGCAGCCCCTCGATCGCCAGGCCGGAGACGGTGTCGCCGGCGAAGAGCGATGCAGCGAGCCGGTCGGCCGCGTCGTCGGCACCGGATGCGCGATACGTCTCGAGTGCGCGGCCGCGAGCGAGGTTCAGGATCCCGGTCGCCGCCGGCTCGGCGGTGAAGCGGGCGATCCAGAAGGCATCGAGTGCGGCAAGTGCCGGGCCGCCGGGATGGTCGGCGCCACGGCGGCGCGGAAGTGCGAGCGCGCCTCGCTCGCGCGGCAGCGTGCCGGCGACCGAAGTCGTCACCGGGTGCCCATCGTTGCCGCCATCGCCGAGTTTCTCCTTTCCGGCCAGGAGGACGCCCTCCTGCCGTACCGCCCCCTCCAGGACCGAGCCGCCTGCACATTGTGGGGCCAGGACCCCTTCGGGCAATAGCTCGTTCGGACTAGTCCCTTGGTCGGTCCGGCCTATTGGACGGCCGAGGACATCCGCCAGCGAGGCCGAGACCGTTCGACGACGCCGTCCATGCCCTCCCACTTGTCGTGGACGGGGAAGTCGTGCTGCCCTCCGCGGTCCCGTTCTCCGCGACGACGACGATCTCGACGCGTGGATGGAGCGCCTTCGCAGCGGCGGCCTCGCGGGCGGCTGCGAGCAGCGAGCCGGAGGCGTCGAGGATGACCACGTCCGCGCGCTTCTGCTCGATCACCGCGACGAGGTCGGCGCTGCCGGAGGCATCGGCCTTGATCCCGTGCCGGTCGAGCAGGAACCGCATCAGCTTCGAGAAGCGCTTGTCGCGGGTTGCGACGACGACCCGGCCACCGCCCAGATCGTGCGCCGGAGGTGGCGCGCCGTCGGCCAGCTCCGACGCCAGCGACGCCCAGGCGACGCGATCGCCGACCTCGAGGCCTCGGCGCTCGCATTCACCGGCCGGGAGCTCGACGATCTCCCGCGCGCCGCGGACACGACGCCGTCTTCCAGGGAGCGAGCGCGTGATTGATGTGGATCACCGTCAGGTCGGGGTCGAGGAACACGACGTCGATCGGGAACCGCATGAAGCCCGGTGTGGATCGACCACGCCGGCCGGAGGACGATCCCCTCGCCGCCGCGGAGGCCGGAGCGACCGAGCAGGCCGCGCAGGCGGCGCAGCGTCGTGTCGGCGACGATGCAGGTCTCGCAGATCACGCGGCCGTCTTCGCGCCGCAGCGTCAGGGTTCCGCGGCGGCGGGCCATCCTGCGTGCTATCCGATCGCGCGGAAGAAGTTGATGAACGCGGGGATCAGGAGCACGACGAACATGGCCGGGAAGATGAGGAAGATCAGCGGGAAGAGCATCTTGATCGGTGCCTTCTGCGCCTTCTCCTCCGCGGCGGCCTTCCGGCGCTTCCTCATCTCGACGGCGAGGTTCCGCATGATCTGCCCGATCGAGACGCCGAGCGTCTCGCCCTGGATGATCGGAGCGCACGAACGACCGGACGCCCGGCGTGTCGGCGCGCACGAGCAGGTTCTTCAGCGCCTCGGTCGTGGAGAGGCCCATGTTCTGTTCCTGCATCGTGAGGCGGAGCTCCTGGCCGAGCGGGCCCGTCAGGCGCTCGGCCGCGATCCGCAGCGAGCCGCTGAAGCCGACGCCGGCCTCGACCGAGACGACCAGGAGGTCGATCAGCTCGGGCAGCTCGTAGTCGATCTGGTCCTGGCGGAACCGGATCTTGCGGCTCAGGAACGACAGCGGCGCCACCCAGCCGATCAGCGCCGCAAGCGCGAGACCGAAGACGACCAGGAGCGCCGTTCGTCGCGACGAGGCCCGAGAACCAGATCCAGACGATCGGCAGCGCGATCGCCAGCAGGAGCTGATAGCCGACGAACTTGCGCGGCCCTGTTGTGTACATCCCGGCGCGTACCAGCTTCTGCCGCAGCTCTGCCTCGCGCACCGGCCCGATGCGCTTGGCGATGAACTCGCCGAGATTGTTGGCGAGGTCGTCGAGTGCCCGGCGCCGACCGCCACCGCCCTCACCACCGGTGTCGACTGCCTTGCCGGAGAAGCCGTACGCACCGATCTGCTGCCAGGATTCGCTCGTCCTGGGCGGCGAGATCACCGCTCGTGCGATGAGCGCCACGGCCATGGCCGAGGAGGCCGAGGCCGATGATGAGGACGAGCGTCACGGCGTCCTCCTAGACCTTGATGTCGATGATCTTCTTGATGACCAGCGAGCCGGCGATGACCATGATGACCCCGCATGAACAGAAAGGCCTGACCCGAGCATCTCGTGCCCAGAGCGGCCGGAGGTAGGTCGGGTTGAGACCGCCAGATCGCGAAGAAGAGGACGACCGGCAGCAGCGACACGATCCAGCGCGCCATCCGTCCCTGCGCGGTGAGCGTCGTGATCAGCCGCCGCAGCTCCATCCGGTCGCGGATGTTCTCGACCACCTGGTCGAGCACCTCGGCCGAGTTGCCGCCCGTGTCCCGCTGCAGCAGCGCGACGAGGGCGACCTGGTCGAGGTCCGGTTCTCCATCCGCTCGACGGTCCTGCCGAGGGCGTCGTCGAGCGGGACGCCGAGCTGCTCGTCCGCGATCACGCGGCGGAACTCGGTCCGCGAGGGCTCGGGCGCGTCGTCGACGACAACGGACATCGCCCCGACGAGGCTGTGTCCGGCGCGGAGGGCGGAGGCGAGCACTTCGAGGTTGTCCGGCAGCTGCTCGTGCGAAGGCCGCCCGCTTCCGGCGCAACCTGTTCTTGACGTACGTCCGTGTGAGCAGGAGCGGCGGCGGCGCCGAAGACGATCGTCAGGGCGGAGCCGGTGATCACGAACGCAGAGCAGGCCGATCACGAGGCCCAGCGCTGCCGTCCAGAGGGCAATCCTCCCGGCGGACATCGTTGATGTCTGCGAGCGCGACTTCGTCCTTGAAGCTTCTGCCACCAGCGCCAGCTCGTGCCCGAGCCCTCGCTCCGCGCCTTCTGCCCCAGCAGCTGCCGTAGCTCGGCCTTCCGCTCCTTTTCCTCGCTCGAGAGCGTCACGTACTGGGACAGGCGCAGCTGCGGGGACTCGCCGGGCTTCTGCAGGAAGCTCGTGAGCGCGAAGATGATCAACGCCGACGATCGAGGCACGACGAAGACGAGCATCGTGATCCAGGACTGCATGATCTTGTCGACGGTCGAGGTGTTGACCGGAGCCGCGATCTCGTGCTCGAGCGCAGGCGTGCGATAGCCGGCCGTCGCAGGGGCGCCGTAGCCGGCGACGGCGACCTTGACCCGCACGCGCTTGTCGGGCGGCTGGAGCGAGAGCCAGTTGACGAGGTACTCGTTCGCCAGCCGGAAGCCCAGCGCGTCGTAGATCCCGGCCAGCGAGCTGGAGCGTGCTGGCCGTCGGTGTAGGTGCCGCCGCTCACCTCGGCGAGCGTCCGCAGCGCGGATGCCTCGAACGCGCCGGAGCGAAGTCCGACCGAGAAGACGCGCACGTTCGTGTCCCTGAGGCGCGAGGTCACCGCGCTCGGGTCGAGCTTGCTGCCCACGTCGTCGCCGTCGGACAGGAGCACGATCGTCCCGACCTTGAGGCCGGCCCGGTCGATCAGGGACAGCGAGGCGTCGATCGCGTCGTAGATTCGTGTGCCCTGGGCCAGCGACGGGGTCCGCGAGAGCGCCGGACGCGATCTCGGCGCCGTCGGTCGTGAACGGGACGAGCACGTTCGTCTCGGAGTTGAACAGCATCACGCCGAGCTGCTGGTTCCGGTTCCTGCGGCCCGCGAACGCCCGCGCTGCGGCCATCGCTCCCTTGATCGGCCGGCCGGCCATGCTCTTCGACGAGTCGATCACCAGCAGCGTGCCGAAGCCCTGCTTGCCGGCGGCCCCGGCCGGGACGACGCTCAGGCGTGCGACGTCATCGCCGTTCTCGGTCACGGCGACCTGCCCCACCGCGAGCGGCGTCCGCTCCGGCAGCGTGAGGACGTAGCTCCGCTGCGGGAACTCGGCCTTGCCGGCCTCGACGAGCCGGAGGCCGTTGCTCTGCGCGGCCGGCGGCGGCGCGCCGGAACGCAGCACCGCCAGCAGCGCGAGCGCGCCCCAGGAGCAGGCGCTCGCCTCACTGGGCGGCTCTCCGCGGCTCCAGCACCGAGGGCCGCGGCCTGGAAGAGGTCGGTCGGCAGCTCGATGCCGCGCTTCTCGAACTTGTGCCTGGAAGATCGGCCGGAGCCCGGTCGGTACGGAGCGGGCCCGTGATCGTCCGGTCGGGCGCGATCGACGTCGATCTTGAACTCGAAGATGTCCTGCAGCGTGATCACGTCGGACTCCATCCGCTGCACCTCGGTGATCGCGGTCACGCGGCGCGAGCCGTCCTCCAGGCGCTCGAGGTGCACGATCAGGTCGAGCGCCGAGGCGACCTGCTGGCGGATCGCGCGCACGGGCAGGTCGAAGCCGGCCATCAGCACCATCGTCTCGATCGCGGTGCGAGCGCGTCGCGCGGCGAGTTCGCGTGCACCGTCGAGAGCGAGCCGTCGTGGCCCGTGTTCATCGCCTGGAGCATGTCGAGCGCCTCGGCGCCGCGGACCTCGCCGACGATGATGCGGTCCGGGCCGCATGCGCAGCGAGTTGCGGACGAGCTCGCGGATCGGGACCTCGCCCTCGCCCTCGATGTTCTTCGGGCGCGACTCGAGCCGGAGCACGTGCCGCTGGTTGAGCTGGAGCTCGGCGGCGTCCTCGATCGTGACGATCCGGTCCGCGTCCGGGATCGACGCGGACAGCGCGTTCAGCAGCGTCGTCTTGCCGGTGCCGGTACCGCCGGAGATGAGGATGTTCAGCTCGGCGCGCGACGCAGCGCTGCGAGGAAGTCGACGGCTCCTCGGACATGAGCGTCCCGATCGCGATCATGTCGTCGAGCGTCAGCCGCTTCTTCGCGAACTTCCGGATCGTGATCAGCGGGCCGCTGAGCGAGAGCGGCGGGATGATCGCGTTGACGCGGCTGCCGTCGGGCAGGCGCGCGTCGACCATCGGCGACGACTCGTCGATCGCGCCGGCCGACCTGCGCGACGATCTTGTTGATGATCCGCCGCAGGTGCGAGTCGTCGTTGAAGCGCACGGTCGTCTCGTACAGGCGGCCCTGGCGCTCGATCCAGATCTCGTTCGGCCCGTTGACCATGATCTCGGTGATCGTGTCGTCGGCGAGCAGCCGCTCGAGCGGCCCGTAGCCGAGGATGTCGTCGGCGATCTCGGCGGTGAGCCGGTCGCGGTCGTCGCGCGAGAGGCCCTGCTCCTGGCCGAGCTGGCGCTGGATGTCGGCGATCACGCGCTCGCGCAGCGCGCCGGGTCCGATCGTCACGTTGAAGAGCTGCGGCCCGAGGTCGCCGATCACCTGCGAGGTGGATGCGGGTTCTTGAGCTCGGCGAACGGCTCCGGCCCTGCGCGCCGGCGCCTGTGGTCGGCCGAGCCGTGGTGAGCCGCTCGTGGAGCTCCATCTCACGCCTTCCTTCCGAACAGTCGCGCGGCGAGGCTCGGCTGCGAGCGCTCGGCCGAGGTTGGTCGCACGGCGTACGTCGACGAACTGTGCTCGCGAGCTGGCGGAACGCCGCGCGCTGCCTCGGAGTCGGGCCTCGAGGTGACGATCGGCACGCCTTCGTTGACCGCGCGCGGGATCTCCCGGTCGCTCGGCACGAAGATGTCCGGCTCGCGGCCGAGGACCGTGACGACGTCGTCGGTCGAGATGCCGACCTGCGGCTGTGCGCGCGGTTGAGGACGAGCTTGATCTTGTCCGGGTCGGTAGCCCATCAGCTCGAGCGTCTCGAGGCCGAGCTTCGTGTTCTTCAGCGAGAGCGAGTCGAGCATCCCGACCATGACCAGATCGGTCGAGCTGTCGATCGACGCGATCACCTCGGGCGTGAAGCCCGGCGGCGTGTCGACGATGACGAAGTCGTAGTCATGCGACGCAGCGTCGAGTAGACCTCGCGCAGCAACTCGACGGTGACCGCGCTCGCCTGGTCGGGCCGGCTCGGCGCGAGCAGCGCCCGCACGCCGGACGCGTGGATGGTGCAGGAAGTCGTCGAGCTTGTCGGCGTCGAGCGTGCCGCCGCTGAGCGCCAGGTCGTAGATCGTCTTCTCGGGCGCGAGGCCCAGCGTCAGCGCGACGTCGCCGAACTGCAGGTCGAGGTCGACGAGCGCGACACGCTCGCCCGCGCCCTGCGAGCGCGACGGCGAGGTTCGACGGCGGTCAGCGTCTTGCCGGTGCCGCCCTTCGGGCCGAGCACGCAGACGAGCCGGGCGAGGTCGACGCCGCCCGGCGCTGAGCGAGCCGGCGCGCCGGGCGATCGCCTTCTGGATCGCGAAGCGGATCTCCTCGCGGGGCTGCGGGAGCATGACGATGTCGTCGGCGCCCGCCTCGAACACCCGCCGCAGGAACCCGTTCGGCGAGCCCTGGCTGAGGACGAGCACCGGCCGCTGCGAGTCCTGCTTCACCGCGCTGTCGATCAGGAACAGCGCCCGGTCGGAGTAACCGGAGCAGGCGATGATGAAGAGGTCGACGGAGCTGTCCTGGAGCGTCTTCCAGCCTTCGTCGAGGCCGTCGACGACGCCGATGACGTGGATGTCCGACTCCGTCGGCAGGGCGTCCGAGATCGCCTCCGCGTCCAGCCCGGAGTCGACGGCGATCAGTGCTCTGACCGGGCGGTTCGGCACTAGCGCTTCACCCGGATCGGCTTGAGGCCGGCCAGGACGGAGTTGACGTCCGCATAGCTGAGTGGCGTCGGCTTGGCCGCGGTCGCCGGCCGAGCGATGAAGTACAGCTTGCCGTTCTCGTTCGCCCACACGAGCCGCTGGGCCTGTGCCGTCGTCTTCGCGCGGAGCACGATCTGCGACGTCGTGCTGTTGACGCCCTCGGTCGTCACACCCGGGGCGTGGAGGACGTACAGGTTGCGCTCGAGCAGGCCGACGATGCCCGTGTCGCCGTTGTCCATCACGACGTAGACATCGACGTGATCCCCGTCGGCGAGCAACCCGGCCAGCGCGGTCGGGCCGTCCACCGGGAGCGCGAGGCCGCGCTGCCTGCCGCTCACCTGCGTCGAGAGAGCGGTGCTGACGCCCGCTGTGAAGTCCGCCGTCGTCAGTTGCTGGCCCGGGAAGATGTCCGTCACGGCCTGGCGGCCGTTCAGGTAGGCGCTATCAACGAGCGCGTCGGGCTTGAGCGCGTCCTTCGAGATCTGCTGCACCTGGAACAGGTCGCGTTGCGCGATCTGGTTGCCGGGCGTGTTCTTCGGGATCAGCGTCTTTGCCACGAGGACCGGTGTCGCCTGCGCCGTCTCGTTGACGCTGTTCCGGTACCGGTTCAGGTAGACGAGCAGCAGGATCCCAGCGAGGAACGCCGCCGCGACGCCGAGGCCGATCGTCCCGCTGCGAGACGAGAAGATCTTGCCGTTGAGGATGTTCTGCACGGGTGGTTCCTCCTTAGTCGACCAGGACTGCGACGCACGGGGTGATGCTGTTCGCTACGCAGGGTTCGTCGCTGGGGACGCTTTCATCGTCGTTGATGCCGATTCGCTTGAAGAAGTGGCCCACGATATCTCCGGAGGAGGCTGGGTCCTCGAGCCCGCCGGGCTTGTCGGGGCAGACGTCGTCATTGCCACCGCTGGCTCCGAAACCGGTGATATAGAACAGACCGACGTTCGTGATCGGATAGTTCTGGTTGCCGCTGCCGGCGAATGCGCCGTACGGGACAAGAATGAGTTGCACGGTCCGCGGATCGTTCTTGTTCACCAGAGGGTTCGTCGGAGAATCCGGGTCGGCGATTTCGGGCCAGTGATTGACGTTGACGCACGACGACGTATTCCCGAGCCTCATACCGAGTCCCTGGCCGAACTGCCCGATCGAGCCGCCGGTCTGGGTCGGCAGGCACTCCCACGGCTCCGGGCTTCCGACGCTACTCGGTTGCGGACAGGGATTGAAGACTGGGTTGGTGCCATCGTTGATCTTGTAGAACGCGTTGCAGCCACCGGCCAACTCGTCGCGGAAGTTGACGCCCGGCATGCAGTCGATCGACTGCGTTTGGGACCCGTCGAAGGCACGCAACGCGACCAGCGGATCGTTCGGCTGGCTTTGCGGCGACAGCGTTCCCGTTACACGAAGTGTGACCGTCACCTGGTCGGTGAAGCCTGCGGGCACGCTCTCGACCAGGCCGGTAGGCGGACTCGTCACGGCACGAACCTGAATGTCCTTGAGCGGGCCGGTGCGTCCGTTCGACGCGCGGAACGCCCTATGCACGGTGCCCCAGCTGGTCGTCCCGCTGGCAGGCGCCTGGCAGGTATTGCCGTTCCCGTTTGCGCAAACGAGCGTCCGCCACGTCGGGCCGTTCTGCCTCAGCTGCCAGTGATAGGTCAGCGTGACGGGGTTCGGGCCGGCCGTGTCGATCGGCATCGTGCCGGTGAAGACGCCATCGTTGTCCGGATCGGTGAGGTTGGTGGTGCCACTCGGCGAGCTGGCCTGCATGACGTCGAACGTCCCGACGGAGAACGAGTTGGCGCCGGTTCCGCGGACGACGGTCGCGGCCACGTTGGCCGTGCAGTCCGTGTACGTGAAGTACCCGAAGCACAGCGGGTTGACGTCGAGCTCGACGTTCGTGACGTACGGCAGAAACGTCGTCTGCGCACACGCCTGGATCGGCGTCGCGCCGCACGAGGCAGCGGTCCACGCGCCCGGATCGGACTGTGCGCCCGTCGGGGCAGTCCAGACGCGAACTGCGTAGACGCCGTTCGTCGAGCCTGCGTCGTAACACTCGACGAGCGGCTGACCGCACGTCGTGTTCGCGCCACCCGACATCAGCACCCGGACGCCGACCCGGCCATTCCGCGCGTTCGCGCCGGTACACGTCCCGGAAGGCGCCTGGGAACGTCACCGGTGCGGCCGTCGTGCCGCCCCAGAGGTCCTGCTGGGCCGGGTCGGGCCGAACGAGCGTGATGTCCCCGCCTGGCAACGCGGCCCCGGTGCACTCGTCGATCAGCGTCGCCTTGACCAGCGACGGATTGACGTCCGGGATGGCGAGTGGCAGCGTGTGCGTGAAAATGACCGCCTTCTTGATCGCGACCCGCGCGCGCGCCTGGATCCGCGGGACGATGCTGCCGGCAAAGGGAATCAGCCACGGTAGGTTGCGTTCCGTGGCCTTGACGTCGGTCCAGAGTCCCTTGATGTCGTTCGTGTGCTGGAAGCACGGGCCGCCGCCGTCTGAGTAGTCCGGCGCGACGCCGCTCGACGGACCGTCCCAATACGTCGGGGAGTTGATGGTGACGAACACGTTGGCCGCGTTCGACAGCTGCGGATTACGGGTGGTGGGCGAATTGCCGGCCGAGATCCGTCGGGTCGTGCCTGAATAGGACAAGGCCTCGTCAGCCATCTTGTCCTGGAGGGCGCTGCTGATCTGACAGTCGGGCAGCAGATACCCCGCCCCGGCAGCCAGCGCGCCGGCGTCGACCTGGTTCTGAAGATGGCGCTTGTGCGTCCACCAGTTGCCGACGTCGATCACGAAGGTCGCGATGACGATGAGCAGCGGGATCCAGAGGACGACCCAGGCGACGACTGCGCCACGCTCTTCGTGTCTCAGCCGCGAGATCATGTGCATGCCCCGCCGTTGTCAGCCACGTACGCAGGAGTGAGGGGTGCCTTCGCAGCGCGCTCGATCCGCTGCGTTGCCGTGCCGACGAGCTGCACCTGACCGATGCCGAGCGTGTTGGAGAGGAACGGGATCAGGTTGTACGCCGACCGCCACCTTCACCCGAATCGCATCGCCGGAGTCGCTCTCTGTCACTCCATCCGGGAAGCAGATCGTCACTTGAGCGGCAGTCGGAACGGAGCTCGTGCCGCCGTTCCGAAACTCGTTGGTGTCCCCCTGGGCCTTGACCCACGCCTGCAGCGTCTGACTAGGCAGGCGTCGCCCGGGATTCTTGTTGACGACGGCAAAGCGGACGCCCTCGTTCGCGAGGTGGTTCGCGTCCAGCCAGTAGTTGAACGCCTTGCCGAACTCGAGCATCCCGAAGAGGAGCAGGAGCAGCAGTGGGAGGACGAGCGCGAACTCGACCAGTGCGACCCCTCGTTCGTCGCGGATCCTGCTACCGCCCATCGTCCCTTTCCTTCGGCCGCACTTCACTCTAGTCTCGTCCAGTTTGGTTGCCAACCCGGACGAATGGCTCGTTTCCACGCGCTCTGGTCTGGCTGCCCGTGCGAGAGATCCGCGTTGGTCGTGGTTCGTCATCGGCTCACCTACGCCTGCCGTCGACGGCCACGAGCGTGTGGGGCCTGCCACCGCCGGAAAAGGGGAAACCCGGCCGGCGCAGGCCCCAAGCTCGTTTGCTACAGCGCGGTCGTGATCGTGTTGAAGACGCCGTTGATCTTGCCCGTGAGGGCGATCAGTGCCGCAATCGTGCCGATCGAGACCAGCGCCAGGATCAGCGCGTACTCGACCAGCGTCTGACCCTCCTCGCGGTCCCGCGCCCCGGCGACTGCCGTCTGGACGTGGATCACGAGCTTGGTGAATGCATCCGACATGAAGGATGACCCTCCCTCTCTGGGGTTGTGCCCCCGTTTGTCTCCGACACCCGTCTCCCGGGTGCCTTCAGGTTGTAGGCGGACCGGTGTCCGCACAACTGACCGATGGGCTAGTCGTACCGAGCCGACCGGTCCGATCGTCTGCCGCTAGAGGGCGTCGACGATCGTCTGGTACAGCGTGGTGTTGAGCTTGTCGGTCATCGCCAGCATCGCGGCGATGCAGCCGATCGACACGAGTGCGAGGATGAGCGCGTACTCGACCAGCGTCTGGCCGTCCTCGCGGTCGCGTGCCTCCGCGATCGCCGTCTGCGCGAGCACGCCGAGCCTGGTGAACACGTCCCTCATGAAAGTCTTCTCCCTCCGTCGGGGAATCCGCTGTTCAGTCCCAGCTGCTGCTCTGTAGTTCTAGAAGCCGCGAAGGCGCCTGGCTACTGACCGAACGGCTAGTTCACCAGGCGCCTTGGGCCCATCCAGTGCCTACAGCGCTGTGACGATCGTGTCGAAGACGCTGTTGATCTTGCCCGTGAGCGCGATCAGCGCCGCGATCGTCCCGATCGAGACCAGCGCCAGGATCAGCGCGTACTCGACCAGGGTCTGGCCGTCTTCCTGGTCGCGTGCGTCGAGCAGCGCCGCCCACGCCCGCACGATCAGGTTGTTCACCCTGTCCTCCTCGTTCTGGAACCTTGTCCCTTTCGCCGCAATTTGCGGTCGGACACGTTGTATGCCTCCCCGGCCCGCGCGGGAACTGGCCGAAGGGCTAGGTCGAAACCGACGGTCCGGGCTGCGGCGGGATCCGCATCCTCACGCATGCTGTGCGGGATGGACACGGTGCGCGAATCCGCTCCGCCCGCTACGCATGCCCGCGCAACCCGATATCTGGCGGGCTTTGCGAGCTTCGCTCTCTTCGGCGTCCTGCCGGCCGTGCTCCTCGTCGCCTTTCTCGTGGCGGCGATCGGCGATGACTACGCCTTCGACTTCCATCAGTTCTGGCAGGGCGGCCGGGACGTGCTCGACGGTGTCTCGCCGTATCCGACGGCGGCTCAGACTCGCGTCGGCGAGCGACGCTCTCGGGCCGCACGGGATCCAGCGAGTCTTCCGCTTCCCGTACCCGGCCGGAGCTGCCGTCGCGATGGTCCCGTTCGGGGCGCTGCCATTCGACGTCGCCGCCGGGGTCCTGACGGTTCTACTGGTGGCGGCGACGATGGCGAGCCTCTGGCTGCTGGGCGTGCGCGACTGGCGGTGCCACGGCGTCGCGTTCCCTCGATCGTCGTGCTCGGGGCGATCCGCCTCGGCACCTTCACGCCGCTGCTGGTGCTCGCGCTGGCGGTCGCGTGGCGGTATCGCGACCGCCAGCGGCTCGCCGGCTGGCGCTCGGCGTCGCGATCGTGCTGAAGCTGTTCCTCTGGCCGGTCGTGATCTGGCTGGTCGTGACGCGGCGGTACGTCGCGGCGGTCTGGGCCGCCGGCGGCGCCGCGGTCGCCACGCTCGCAGCGTGGCTCGTGATCGGCTTCGACGGCCTTCGCCGAGTATCCCGACCTCGTCCGCAAGCTCACGGACATCGTGGCCGAGCGCGGGTACTCGCTTGCGGCTCGCGGCCGCGAGCGGGCGGGCGGCGCCGGCGTCGTGCTGCCAGCGGTCGCCGCCGGCGGCGCTCGGCGGCGTGCTGCGTCGCTCGGGGACGCGGCGGCGACCGGAGGGCTTTCTGCCTCACGATCGCTGCGGCCGTCCTCGCGACGCCGATCGTCTGGCTCCATTACTTCATGCTGCTCCTGGTTCCCATCGCGCTCTGGCGGCCACGACTCGCCGCGGTCTGGCTCCTGCTGCTTGCCTTCTGGGCGACGCCGTTCCAGGAGACGGACGGCGACCTCTGGCGCATCGCGCTCGGGATCGCAGTATCGGCGATCACGCTCGTGGCTCCGACCTTCACCCGGGCGACGGCAGGGCTTCGCTGCCGGACCTGGGCGTCTGCGTGACTACCCGCCCGGCTCTGGTCGGGATCGAGCGCGCGCGTGCAACTGGTCGCCTGTCGCTGCTCTGCTGATGGGGGTCGTTGGGATTGCGATGACACTCGGTGTGGTGTCCGGCTGGCTCATGCGGGTGCAGTGGATCGTGCCCGACGAGATCATCTGCTCGGAGCTCGCCAAGAGCAGCGCGTCGAACTCGGTGCCGTCGATTCGCGAAACCACCTCGACGGCTACGGGCATGGTCTACCCGCTCCTGTCGTTCGGCCTGGCTGGTCTTTCACTCGCCTGAGAACGGGTATGACGCGGCGAAGGCGCTCAACGCTGTTCTCTGTGCGCTCGCGGCGGTCCCGACGTTCTGCTTGCGCGCCGTTCGCCGTCCTGGCGATCGCGCTCGTCACGGAGGCATGACCGCCAAGCATCCGGACGAGGGTATCAGTGGGTCTTGATGCCGGCGAGCGCTACTACGCGATTTTCGTCGGCGTCGTGCTCCTCGTCGTCCGGGCGCTCGAACGACCTAGCTGGGGCCGGCAACCGTCGTCTTCGCGGCGATCGGCGTCGCGGTCGGCACCGAACCTGAGGTCTGTCGACCTGCTTCCCGGCTACGCGGCGAGCGTCGCCACCGCCGCTTTCCTCGAGGCACGGGCCGCGCGGACGTCCCCTGGCTCGGTTGTGGCGGTTCCGGATCACCGGGCCGTCGGCGCCATTGGTCTCGTCGCGCTCGCCCTCCACCGACGCTGGCGCTCGGCGCGTACAGCCAGTCCCTGTCGAGCTCGACCTCGTCCACGTCCCGAGACAGGTGTTCCAGAACGTCGGCTGCCTCGACCTGCTCGTGGCCGTGGCGCCGTGCGCAGCCTTCGCCCTGGTCGTCGCGCCTCTGTGCTGCGCCGCGCGGCGCCCCTTGAGCGACCGGCTCTTCGCTGCGGTGGCGCTGCCCATGGTCACGACGAGCGTCCTGATCGTCTCGGCGTTCCGCTTCGTCGCGGTGCACAACGAGCGGCACGTGCTCACCGAGCGCAACATCGTCGACCTCGCACCGTTGCTGCTGACCGCGTTCATGATGTGGTTCGACGGGCGGCCCCGACCGCGCCGGATCGCGCTCCTCGCCGTTCTGGCTGTCGCGGTCGCGCTGCCGGCGTTGATCCCCTCCGTGACCACGGGCTCAACTCGCGATTCCGGGCGCCGGTCCGTCGTCCTGTGGACGCGCTCAGCGACGGACGGCTGATG
The DNA here is from genome assembly GCA_963808915.1 of uncultured Gaiellaceae bacterium. GTDB lineage: Bacteria > Actinomycetota > Thermoleophilia > Gaiellales > Gaiellaceae > CAVTBT01. Next base: position 103,160 of record CAWEHJ010000005.1, read on the forward strand.
GTCGTGCTGCTGCTGCTCTTCGGGCAGGAATGGTTGCCTCTTTTTGCCTGGCGCCCAAGCGGTGGCTCGCGTTCGCGCCGTTCGCGCTGGCGCTCGTGTTCGTCGTCGGTGCAGGAGCTGCGCGGGCCCGATTCAGCTGGCGTCCGAATGGACCGAGCGCATGGAGGCTCCGTGGCGACTGGGTCGATCGCGCGTCGGCGAGGATCCGCAGGTCGCCGTATCTGGCGCGAGGCGGAGCCACGTGGCCCGCTCGAGGCGGCAACCGAGGCGCCTACTTCGCGCCGAGCACAGGATCCTCTTCCTGGCCGAGTTCTTCGACCGGAGCGTCGGGCCGGGCTGAACATACATCGGGCGTATGCCGCCCTATCCGCTCCCGTACACCGAGGCTCGCATCCGGTCTGACGGCACGGCGTGACGGCCGACGGCACGCCGGTCCGGGCAGAGCTCACGCTCGAGCAGTGCTCGACGGTCGTGCGCGGCCGCCGGGTCGCAAGCGATCCGACAAGTCGGGCGATCCTCGTTCGAACCGCCGGGACTGTGCGTCTCGCGCAGGCGGCGTGTGTCTGGCGGGCCGCAAGCAGGCACGTGGCGGCTGAGGTCGAGGGCCGGACGGGACTCGCCCGGTTGGCCCTTCAGGCTGCTGGTCCGCTGCTCGTGGACGTCTCTTCGCGCCTCTCCTGATCGCTGGCAGCTTCCTTGGTACCAGCACGACCTCGGGGTCTTCGGCTTCGACTTCCGCGGCACGCTGTGGCACCCGCGGAGGCGATCCTCGACGGACGGTCGCCCTACCCGCCGCCAGAGGGGCGGCGATCGACGACGGCAATCCGGCGGTCTACCCGCCCGCGGTGATGCTGCTCCTGCCCCGTTCACCTTCTGCCGTGGTCGGTCGGCGCTCGCCCTCTGGAGCGGCCTGCTCGTTCAGCACTGCGCCCTCGGCCTGCGCTGGCTCGGCGTCCGCGACTGTCGGATCTACGTGCTCGTCCTCGCGCACCGAGCCGGTGCTGCTGGGCGTCGTGTACGGGAACGTGACCTTGCTTCTCCTCCTCGGGCTCGCGCTGGCATGGCGCTATCGCGACCGTCCTTCTCGGTGCGCTCAGTCGGTGCCTCGTCGTGATGAAGGTCTTCCTCTGGCCGCTCGCGATCTGGCTCCTGGCGACTCGCCGTTTCCGTGCCGCATCCGCGGTCGTCGGCGGGGTCGGGGTCCACCTCGTGTCCTGGGCGGTGATCGGCTGGAAGGGTTTCCGAGTACCCGGATCTGCTGCGGAGCTCAGCTGACGTCTACGCGGAGCAACCCAGTCGATCTACGCCCTCGGTGTCGATCTCCGGCTCGGTCACACCGGGGGCTACCGTCGCTCGCCCTCGTCGGAGGCGGCGCGCTGCTCGCTCGTGGCCGCCGCGGGCCGCCCGCCGAGTCAGGAGGGCGACAGGCGGTCGTTTCGGCGCGCTTCCTGGCGTCGATCGCATTTCGCCGATCGTCTGGATCTACTACTTCGCCTGCTGGTCGTGCCGCTCGCGTTGCGGCGCCCCCGCATGTCCTGGGCCTGGGCGCTCATGCCGGCGTTCTGGCTGGTCCGTGCCTGGCCCGGCTCGGGGCAAGCCGCCGACGGCATTGCTGTCCGCCGACGGACGTCCCGGAGATCGGTCTGGCGAACGCTGGCCGACCGAGCCCTGGTGATGCCGATCATCGGCAACACGGCGCTGTTCGTGCCTCGCCGCCGGTCCTGAACGTGACGTCCGCCGAGGCGCGCGTCGAGGTCGAGCCGGCTACCCCGCTTGACGTACAGCACGGCGTAGTCGTCGCCCGCCACCCGGCGGAGCGTGGCGTCGTGGCGCGCGCGCTCGGCGAGGTCGGAGGTCTTGCGCAGCAGTACGGCTCGGCCCGCCGCGCGGACGGCACGCTCGCCGCCAGGTCGACCCTGCAGCCAGTCGAGATACGCGCGCTGGTCGTCCTGGGAGAAAGCGTCGAGCGGGTTCGCCAGCCAGACCCGGCCCTGCGCGAGCGCAACCTGTTCCGCCAGCACCGGCTCGGCGAGCACCGGCGTGCCACGGCTCTCGTCGATCGCGAGCCGCACGAGCCGCTCGCTGCCCGCGAGCGGCAAGGGCCCGTTGACGATCCCGACGAGCGCCAGCAGCGCGACGACCCCGAGGCCGACGGCCGCCAGGCGCGGCCGGAGCGAGAAGCGCACGGTGAACGCACGCGCGGCGGGAACGGCGGCGACCATCAGCAGCCAGACTCCGATTCGCCCGGAGCGGATCGTCAGCAGCGCCAGCCCGGCCAGCGCGACGAGCTCCCACGCAGCGGGTCGGGCGCGAAGTGCGAGGGCGAGCAGCGCGACCATCGACCCGATCAGCAGCAGGTCGAAGCCACCGAGGCCGAGGGGCGCCCAGAGGCCGTACGCGCGTCGGGCGGCTTCGTTCTCGAAGACGCCGAGGTAGTACTCGGGGGTCCGCTCGAGCGCGGGGGTGAGGCAGAGCGCGAGGACGCTCGCCGCCAGCACCCCGACGGCCGTCGCCGGCTCGCGCCGCACGCGGTCGACGAGGAGGTAGGCGCCCGCGACGGCGAGCCCGGCGAGCACGGCGCCGTGCAGCGACGACCACAGCGCGACCAGCGGAACGAGCAGCCAGACGGCCCGGGACGGAGCACGCGCCTCGCGATGGAGCAGCGAGAGCAGCACGGGGAAGAGGACGAGCGAGAAGAGCTGGACGCGCACGACCACGATCGCCCCGAGCGCCCCCGTGGCGACGACGAGAAGCACGATCGCCGTCGAAGGGTCGCCCGCGCCGCTTCGCCGCAGCAGCGCCCCGAGCACGAGGAATGCGATCGTGACCGCGACGACCTGGGCGACGAGGAAGCCGCGCTCGCCGAAGAAGGAGTCGAGACCGTAAAAGAGCACCTCCGAGAGCGCGAGCGCATTCGGCCAGTCGTGCGACGGAGCTGACGCATAGGGAACGCCGTCGGGAACGCCGCCATTCTGGACGATGATTCGCCCCAGCGCGGCGAGCCAGCGACTGTCGGCACCGAGCGAACCCGCGAGTGCAGCGGTCGCCGCTGCGATCGCGACGGAAATCGACGTCAGTGGGGAAGCGCGGAGGCTAATCGCCGTCGAACAGCGGGCTCTCGACGAGCCCCTGCTGATACGCGTAGCGTGTCGCTTCCGTTCGGTTCTTCACGCCGAGCTTGCGGTAGATGTTCGTCAGGTGGAATTTGACCGTCTGCTGGGCGACCCACAATTCCTTCGCTATCTCTTCGTTCGAGCTGCCGCGTGCGAGCGAACGAAGGATCGTCACCTCGCGGTCGGTCAGCCCAGCGGCTTTCGCCCCGATCGATTCCTCTGCCTCCGGAATTCCGCCGGCGCTGAAGACGTTCCCGTCGAGCGCCTGGCGGATCGTCGAGGCGAGGTCGTTCGGCTCGACGCTCTTCAGGATGTAGGCATTCGCACCGCGACGTAAGGCCGTCTCGATCAGCTCCGGGCTCGTCGACGCCGAGAGCATGATCACCTTCACGTCGGGGTGGCGCCTGCGGATCTCGTCGAGGCAGGCGAGTCCGTCCATGTTCGGCATGCGGAGGTCGAGCAGCACGAGCTCCGGATCGGTGCGCGCGACGAGCGGCAGCACCTGCGTCCCGGACTGCGTCTCCCCGACGATCTCGAACCCGCCGTCGGCCTCGAGCGCCTTGCGGATCCCGTCGAGGATCAGGCGGTGGTCGTCGGCGATCAGCACGCGCACGACCGTCAGTGTGGCACAGCCGCGGGACGCACCTTGCCGCGCGCACGCCCCTCTGTGGGCTCGTCCAGGCACACCTCTCGGACGCCGCGTCCGTGGAACGCGAGTCCAAGGCGGCGGAAAATCGGCTCTACGGGCTAGGAGACAGGCAGGCGTGAGCCCGCCAGCGCGTGCCCACACGGCGTCTCTCGGCTGCGTGCAGGCCACCGAACCGATCGGCTTTCCCTCGTTCGGGGCATTGCTTATCCCTCTGTCGGGGGATAAAGTCCTGCTCTTATCCGTCAAAATCGGCACTGTCGTTAGGGGACGACGCAACGGCCACGTGACGGATGTCTTGTCATAGATGAAGGGAGAACGGGAGCTATGGGGACGGTGGGGACACCGAAAGGCCATCGCAGGCACCGCTTGGGGCTGCTTGCGATGCTCGCGCTCGCCTTGTGTGTAGGCGTAGCGCTCTTGCCCGCTGGGGCAAGCGCAGTGCACGATGAGGGTGTGTTCGAGCTGGACGGCAACGTCACGGATGACGCGGCGGCCGGCGACGATTGGGCCACACTTTTTCCGACGGACACGTCGGCGACTGATCTGGGTCATTCGTTTGTGACCGATGGGAGTGGCGCTGCGGATAGTGGTTTCGGTTCGGGTCTGACGAAGGACGTGGCCGATGTTCCGCAGTGGACGACGGCTGCCGGCGCGATCTCGCCGGAGAAGGACGACATTCTCCATGCGTATGCCGCGACCTATGTTTCGGGTGGGGAGCAGTTCCTCTACTTCGGTCAGGATCGGGCGCCGAAGCCGAACGGCTCGACTTCGATGGGCTTCTGGTTCTTCCAGGACCAGGTCGGCCCGGATGGTGCGGGTGGTTTCACGGGCGTGCACCAGATCGGTGATGTGCTGGTGACGTCGGACATGACGAACGGTGGCGCGGTTTCGATCGTCAACGTTTTCGTCTGGACGGCGACGGGCGGGCCTGGCGACACGCCGGGTCTGCAGTTGATCTCGACCAGCACCGATGCCGACTGTGGTGACACTCCGACTCCGGATACCGCGTGCGGGATCGCGAACGAGTCGCCGATCACCGTGCCGTGGGACTACCCCGCGGACGAGGTTCCGGCGAACATCTTCTTCGAGGGTGGGCTGAACCTGAGCGCGCTCTTTGCGGGTCATGCGCTGCCGTGCTTCTCGAGCTTCTTGGCGAACACGCGCACGTCGCCGTCTCCGACGGCTGACTTGAAGGACTTCGTCACCGGGACGATCGACACCTGTGGGACGATCACGATCCACAAGGACGTCGTCGGTGGCACGTCGGAGCAGGACTTCTCCTACAACACCACGGGGACCGGCCTGGCGAGCTTCCAGCTCGACGACGACGGCGAGCAACGCGAACACGCTCAAGGACACCAAGTCCTTCACCGGTCTGACTCCGGGTGCGTATTCGGTCGCCGAGGTCTCCCTGGCCGCGGGCTGGACGAACACGGATCTCGTCTGCACGCAGGAGGGCCCGGGCACGTCGGTGGTCAAGAGCGGCGGCACCGCTGGCCGCACGGCCACGATCACGCTCGGCCTCGCCGGCAACGTGGACTGCATCTACTCGAACACGTTCACGAAGCAGACACCGACGGTTGGGACGACGATCCACAACGCGGCGCACGGCACGATCACGTCGGCGCCGATCGGCTCGACCGTGCATGACTCCGCAACGGTCTCCGGTTCGGGCGGCTTCCCTGCGCCGACGGGCAACGTCAGCTTCACCGTCTACCTCGGCAACGCGACCTGCACCGGTACCGGCACGGCTGCGGGCTCGGTTGCACTGGCCGCCGGTGTCGCACATCCGTCGAACGACGCGACCGTCCCGGTCGGTGGCCTGTCCTACAAGGCCAGCTACCCCGGCGACAGCGTCTACAACAGCGCAGACGGACCGTGCGAGCCGCTGACGGCGACGAAGCACGACTCGACGACGGCGACGACGATCCACGACGCCGCGCACGGCGCGATCACCTCGGCGCCGATCGGCACGACGGTGCACGACTCCGCAACCGTGAGCGGCAACGCCACCGGCGGTACGCCGACCGGCAACGTCAGCTTCACGGTCTACATGGGCAACACGACCTGCACGGGCGACGGTGTCTCGGCAGGCTCGGTTGCGCTCAGTGGCGGCGTCGCACATCCGTCGGCCACGGCGGTGCTTCCGGTGGGTGGCCTGTCCTACAAGGCGACCTACGCGGGCTCCGACGTCTACAACACGTCGACCGGCCCGTGTGAGCCGCTCGCGGCGGGCAAGCTCAGCTCGACGACCGCCACGACGATCCACGACGCCAATCACGGGACGATCACGCATGCGGCGATCGGCTCGACCGTGCACGACTCGGCGACGGTGACGGGCTCCGGTGCCGGCGGCACGCCGACCGGCAACGTGACCTTCACCGTGTACATGGGCAACACGACCTGCACGGGCGAAGGCGCCTCGGCAGGCACGGTGGATCTCGACGGCGGCGTTGCGCATCCGTCCGACACGGCAGCCGTGCCGTCAGGCGGGCTGTCCTACAAGGCCACGTACAACGGCTCGGACGTCTACGACGCATCGACGGGCGACTGTGAGCCGCTGGTCGGCGACAAGCTCGACTCGACGACGGCGACGACGATCCACAACGCCGCCCACGGCGAGATCACGCACGCACCGATCGGCTCGACCGTGCACGACCTCGCGACGGTCAGTGGCTCGGGTGCCGGCGGTACGCCGACCGGCAACGTGACCTTCACCGTGTACATGGGCAACACGACCTGCACGGGCGAAGGCGCCTCGGCAGGCACGGTCGACCTCGACGATGGCACCTCGCATCCGTCGGACACGGCGGTCGTGCCGGTAGGTGGGCTGTCCTACAAGGCGACCTACAACGGCTCGGACGTCTACAACGCATCGACGGGCGCCTGTGAGCCGCTGGTCGGCGACAAGCTCGACTCGACCACGGTGACGAACATCCACAACGCGGCGCACGAAACCGTGACGAGTGTTGCGGCCGGTACGACCGTGCACGACCAGGCGACGGTGTCTGGTGGGCTCGGTACGCCGACCGGGACGGTGACGTTCAAGTGGTTCACGAACGGCAACTGCTCGGGCGATGCGGTTGCGACCTCTGATCCGTTCGATCTCTCGGGCGGCTCGGTCGACGCGACCAGCTTCGCGTTCGCGACACCGTCCGGCGCGTCGGCGAGTCGCAGCTTCCAGGCGACGTACTCCGGCGACGGCACCTACAACGGGTCGACGGGCGCGTGTGAGCCGCTGAGCTCGACGTTCACGCCTCCTCCGCCGCCTCCGCCTCCGCCCCCGCCGCCGCTGATCGACCTGGCGGTGACGAAGGTGGACACGCCTGACCCGACGACGTTGAACGGGCAGATCACCTACACGATGGTGGTCACGAACAACGGCCCCGACACGGCGACGGGTGTGACGGCAGCCGATCCGCTGCCTGCCGGGACGACGTTCGTCTCGGTGGCGACGACGCAGGGCACCTGCGCCAACAACGGCGGCCTGATCGAGTGCTCGATCGGGACGCTGGCGAAGGGCGCCTCGGCGACGATCACGCTGGTCGTCACCGCGACGCAGGTCGGCACGGTCACGAACACCGTGACGGTGGTCGGCAAGGAGCCGGAGTCGAACACGGCCAACAACACGGCCACGGCGACGACGCTCGTGCCGGCTCCGCTCGTGCCGCCGACGCCGAAGCCCAAGCCGAAGCCGGTGGTCTGCTACACGTTCACCGTCTCGACGAAGTCGGTGACTGTCGGCAAGACGAAGCTGGTCGTCATCACGGTCAAGAACGGCACGAAGGTCGTGGCGGGCGCGAGGGTGCGCGTCACGGGTGCGGGCATCAGCAAGATCGTCCGCACCGGCAAGAACGGCCGGGCGCTGATCTCGATCAGGGCCAGGAAGGCCGGGATCCTCAAGATCACGGTTCTGCAGAAGGCCGTCTGCGGCTCGAAGCGGATCGGTGTCGTCGGGGCATTCGAGCCCCCGGTGACCGGCTAACACGGGTCACCGTCCCGCGCCTGCGCCCCCGGTCTCGGCCGGGGGCGCAGGCGGCTCCCTTGGCGCCGATGCGATTCGGAATGGCGCTTTCCCTCTTTCGGGGCATTGCGTGTCCCCCTGAAGGGGGATAACGTCCTGCTCAAAGGTACGCAAGAGGGCACGAGCCGATCGGGGGATCGGCACGAGCGGATTGAACCAAGACATAGGGAGATGTGGACGGTGGGGACTCTGAAGAAGCGGCGCAGGCATCGCCTGGGCTTGATGGTGGTACTGGCTCTGTGTCTCGGCGCAGGGATTGCACTGCTGCCGATGACCGCAGGAGCTGTGCACGATGAGGGTGTGTTCGAGCTGGACGGCAACGTCACGGATGACGCGGCGGCCGGCGACGATTGGGCGACACTTTTTCCGACTGACACGTCGGCGACTGATCTGGGTCATTCGTTTGTGACCGATGGGAGTGGCGCTGCGGATAGTGGTTTCGGTTCGGGTCTGACGAAGGACGTGGCCGATGTTCCGCAGTGGACGACGGCTGCCGGCGCGATCTCGCCGGAGAAGGACGACATTCTGCATGCGTATGCCGCGACCTATGTTTCGGGTGGGGAGCAGTTCCTCTACTTCGGTCAGGATCGGGCGCCGAAGCCGAACGGCTCGACCTCGATGGGTTTCTGGTTCTTCCAGGACCAGGTCGGCCCGAATGGTGCGGGTGGTTTCACGGGCGTGCACCAGATCGGTGATGTGCTGGTGACGTCGGACATGACGAACGGTGGCGCGGTTTCGATCGTCAACGTTTTCGTCTGGACGGCGACGGGCGGGCCTGGCGACACGCCGGGTCTGCAGTTGATCTCGACCAGCAACGATGCCGACTGTGGTGACACTCCGACTCCGGATACCGCCTGCGGGATCGCGAACGAGTCGGGTCCGATCACCGTGCCGTGGGACTACCCGGAGGACGAGGTTCCGGCGAACATCTTCTTCGAGGGTGGGCTGAACCTGAGCGCGCTCTTTGCCGGTCATGCGCTGCCGTGCTTCTCGAGCTTCTTGGCGAACACGCGCACGTCGCCGTCTCCGACGGCTGACCTGAAGGACTTCGTCACCGGGACGATCGACACCTGTGGGACGATCACGATCCACAAGGACGTCGTCGGTGGCACGTCGGAGCAGGACTTCTCCTACAACACCACGGGGACCGGCCTGGCGAGCTTCCAGCTCGACGACGACGGCAGCAACGCGAACACGCTCAAGGACACGAAGTCCTTCACCGGTCTGACTCCGGGTGCGTATTCGGTCGCCGAGGTCTCGCTGGCCGCGGGCTGGACGAACACGGATCTCGTCTGCACGCAGGAGGGCCCGGGCACGTCGGTGGTCAAGAGCGGCGGCACCGCTGGCCGCACGGCCACGATCACGCTCGGCCTCGCCGGCAACGTCGACTGCATCTACTCGAACACGTTCACGAAGCAGACACCGACGGTCGCGACCGATATTCACGCGGGTGCCGGCGCGAACGACACGGCCGGCGCGGCCGCGATCCTCTCAGCTGCGATCGGATCGACCGTGCACGACAAGGCGACGGTGACGGGCGTGGGCGGCTTCCCTGCTCCGACCGGCAACGTCAGCTTCACCGTCTACCTCGGCAACGCGACCTGCACCGGTACCGGCACGGCTGCGGGCGCGGTTGCACTGGCCGCCGGTGTCGCACATCCGTCCAGCGACGCGACCGTGCCGGTCGGTGGCCTGTCCTACAAGGCCAGCTACCCCGGCGACAGCGTCTACAACAGCGCAGACGGTCCGTGTGAGCCGCTGACGGCGACGAAGCTCGATTCGTCGACGGCGACGGACGTGCACAACGCCAATCACGAGGTGATCCTGTCGGCGCCGATCGGTTCGACGGTGCACGACAAGGCCCTCGTGACGGGCACGGCCGCCGGCGGTACGCCGACCGGCACGGTCACGTTTACGGTCTATATGGGCAACACGACCTGCACGGGTGCTGGCACCGTTGGCGACCCGATCGCGCTGGTCGCGGGTGTCGCTGATCCGTCTGCCTCGGCGGTGGTTCCGGTGGGTGGCCTGTCCTATAGGGCGACCTACAACGGCTCGACGACGTACAACACGTCGACCGGTCCGTGTGAGCCGCTGACGGCGACGAAGCTCGATTCGTCGACGGCGACGGACATGCACAACGCGGATCACGAGGTGATCACTGTCGGCGCCGATCGGTTCGACGGTGCACGACAAGGCCCTCGTGACGGGCACGGCCGCCGGCGGTACGCCGACCGGCACGGTCACGTTTACGGTCTATATGGGCAACACGACCTGCACGGGTGCTGGCACCGTTGGCGACCCGATCGCGCTGGTCGCGGGTGTCGCTGATCCGTCTGCCTCGGCGGTGGTTCCGGTGGGTGGCCTGTCCTATAGGGCGACCTACAACGGCTCGACGACGTACAACACGTCGACCGGTCCGTGTGAGCCGCTGACGGCGACGAAGCTCGATTCGTCGACGGCGACGGACGTGCACAACGCGGCGCACGAGCGTGATCACGTCGGCGCCGATCGGTTCGACGGTGCACGACAAGGCGCTCGTGACGGGCACGGCCGCCGGCGGTACGCCGACCGGCACGGTCACGTTTACGGTCTACATGGGCAACACGACCTGCACGGGTGCTGGCACCGTTGGCGACCCGATCGCGCTGGTCGCGGGTGTGGCGCATCCGTCTGCCTCGGCGGTGGTTCCGGTGGGTGGCCTGTCGTACAGGGCGACCTACAACGGGTCGACGACGTACAACGGGTCGACCGGTCCGTGTGAGCCGCTGACCGGGACGAAGCTCGATTCGTCGACGGCGACGGACGTGCACAACGCCAAGCACGAGCGTGATCACGTCGGCGCCGATCGGCTCGACGGTGCACGACAAGGCGACCGTGACGGGTAGCGCTGACGGACGCCGACCGGCAACGGTCACGTTCACGGTCTACATGGGCAACACGACCTGCAGGGTGCAGGGCACCGGCCGGCGACCCGATCGCTCTGGTCGGCGGGGTCGCTGCATCCGTCGTGCCTCGGCGGCGGTTCCGGTGGGTGGCCTGTCCTACAGGGCGCCCTACAACGGCACGACGACGTACAACACGTCGACCGGTCCGTGTGAGCCGCTGACGGCGACGAAGCTCGATTCGTCGACGGCGACCGACATCCATCTCGGTGCGGGCGCGAACGATGCGGCGGGCGCCGTGGCGATCACGTCGGCGCCGATCGGTTCGACGGTGCACGACAAGGCGACCGTGACGGGTGCGTTGACGACCCCGACCGGCAACGTCTCGTTCACCGTCTACCTGGGCAACTCGGTCTGCGAGGGTCAGGGCACGGCGGCCGGGACGGTGGATCTCGTCTCCGGTGTTGCGCATCCCTCGAGCGACGCGATCGTGCCGGTTGGTGGCCTGTCCTATAGGGCGACCTACAACGGGTCGACGACCTACAACGGGTCGACCGGGCCGTGTGAGCCGCTGACCGGCGGCAAGCTGAGCTCGTCGACGGCGACGGACATCCACAACGCGGCGCACGACGTGATCACGTCGGCGCCGATCGGTTCGACCGTGCACGACAAGGCGACCGTGACGGGTGCGTTGACGACCCCGACCGGCAACGTCTCGTTCACCGTCTACCTGGGCAACTCGACCTGCGAGGGTCAGGGCACGGCGGCCGGGACGGTGGATCTCGTCTCCGGTGTCGCGCATCCCTCGAGCACGGCGGTTGTGCCGGTGGGCGGCCTCTCCTACAAGGCGACCTACAACGGCGACGCCACGTACGACGCGTCGACCGGGCCGTGTGAGCCGTTGACCCCGACGAAGATCGACTCGTCGACGGCGACGGACATCCACAACACCGATCACGAGGTGATCACGTCGGCACCGCTCGGCTCCACGGTGCACGACAAGGCGACCGTGACGGGTGCGTTGACGACCCCGACCGGCAACGTCGACTTCACCGTGTACATGGGCAACTCGCAGTGCGAGGGCGACGGCGTCGCCGCCGGCACCGTCGATCTGGCGGCCGGTGTGGCGCATCCCTCGAACACCGCGGTCGTGCCTGCCGGTGGCCTGTCCTATAAGGCCCACTACAACGGCGACACCACGTACAACGAGTCGACCGGGCCTTGCGAGCCACTGACGGCGCTGAAGGGCACGCTGACCGTGATCAAGGACTTCGTCAACGCACCCGAGGGCGCAACGGTGACGTTGCGGATCCTGGGCGGCGAGACGACCCTCGAGTCCGGTCAGAAGGGTGACGGCGGCTCGATCTCGAAGGTGCTGCCTCCGGGCACGTACACCGCCGACGAGATCAGCGGCGAGGGCGACGTGAACCTCGACCTCTACACGTCGTCGGTCGAGTGCACGAACGGTGAGACCGTGGTCGCGGACGAGGCCGGCACGTCGGCCAGCGTCGACCTCGCCAACGGCGACGACATCACGTGCACGATCACCAACAGGCACGTGTTGCCGCAGATCGCGGTGACGAAGACGCCGAACCCGTCGACGCTCCAGGAGCCGGGCGGCAACGTCCAGTTCACGGTGCTCGTCACGAACACCTCGTCGATCGACCCGATCACGATCACGAGCCTCGTGGACGACAAGTTCGGCAACCTCAACGCCGACTGCGGCGTCCCCGGAGCCAAATGGGCACTCGCGCCGCTGGCGCAGGCGTCCTGCACGTTCACCCGCTCGGTCTCGGGCACGCAGGCGAGCCCGCACACCGACACGGTGACGGCAACGGGGCACGACGAGGGCGGCAACGAGGCGACCGCGACTGGCTCGGCGACGGTGCGGTTCACCCCGCAGCCGCCGCCGCCGCCTCCGGCACCGCTGATCGACCTCGCGGTGACGAAGACGGACGCGCCTGACCCGGCGAAGCTGAACGGGCAGATCACCTACACGATGGTGGTCACGAACAACGGCCCGTCGACGGCGACGCAGGTGACGGCCGCGGATCCGCTGCCGGTCGGGACGAGCTTCGTCTCGGTGAGCTCGACGCAGGGCACCTGCGCGAACAACGGCGGGCTGATCCAGTGCTCGATCGGCACGATGCCGGCCGGAGCGACCGTGACGATCACGCTCGTCGTGACCGCGACACAGTCCGGCACGATCGACAACGTGGTGACCGTCGTCGGTCACGAGCCGGAGCAGAACACGGCGAACAACCGCGCGACGGCGTCGACCCTGGTGCCGGCACCGCTGAAGCCGCCGGTGCGGAAGCCGCCGGTGGTCTGCTACACGTTCACCGTCTCCAGCAAGACGCTGACGGTGGGCAAGAAGCAGACGATCGTGGTGACCGTGAAGAACAAGGGCAACGCTGTGAAGGGCGCCAAGGTGATCGTCAAGGGCGCCGGCATCAGCAAGTCCGCGATCACGGGCAAGAACGGCAAGGCCCGCATCACGATCACGGCGAAGAAGGCCGGGATCATCACCGTCAGGGTGCCGCAGCAGATCGTCTGCGGCGGCAGGCGGATCGGTGTGGTCGGTGCGTTCGAGCCTCCGGTCACCGGCTAGGACGGCACTTGCCGTCGGGGCGCTTGCGCTCCTGACCTTCGGGTCGGGAGCGCAAGCCGCCTCGGGCGGCTCGACGCTCCGGGACGTCGCCCAGGGGGTGCACGTCGTCGGCTCGGGCAACCTCAACTGGACCGTTGCAGTGCGCTCGGCGCCTCGTACGAATGCGCCGCGGATCGCGGTCCTGCGTGAGTTCCGCTCCGAGTTCCGGCCGCAGTTCGTGCTCGCCGTGGCGGCCGTGAGCGACCCGAAGACCGGCGCGCCGCGCTGGTACAGGATCGTCGTCCCTGGCCGGCCGAACGGCCGCACCGGCTGGATCCCTGCAGGAGCGGCGACGATCGCTCCTGCCGCGAAGGTGATCGTGATCGACCGGAGCGAACGGCGCCTCGAGCTCTGGCAGGGCGACCGGAGGCTGCTCACGACGACGGTCGCGGTCGGCGCTCCCGGGATGGAGACGCCGCTCGGGCTCTTCTACGTCCAGTGGAAGTTCATCCCGACCGCAGAGATCCTCGGGGTCTATGCCTTCGAGACGAGTGCCTACTCGAAGCTCTCCGACTGGCCCGGGGGCGGGATCGTCGGCATCCACGGCACGTACTGGCCGTGGCTGCTCGGCAAGGCCGTCTCGCACGGCTGCGTGCGCGTCCACAACCGCGACATCCTCCGACTGCGGAAGCTCGTCGACGTCGGCACGCCGATCAAGATCGTCGCCTGACAGGCCCGTTCCTCGAAGGAGGGATCGTGCCGGCGACGAACCGAATACCTCGAACGAGTGACGCGGCCCATCCGACACCTCGACTACCCTCCGCGCGTGCCCCTCGCGCCCAGGCATCGTGCCGTGAGTCTTCGGCTGTCCCTTCTTGTGCTGTTTGCAGGGATTTTCGCGCTCCTGCTGGGCACGCAGACGGCCGACGGGTCCGCGGTCGGCTCGCAGGCTCCGGCGAACACGTTCGCGGGGAGCGGCGAGCTCGACATGCTCGTCACGCCCGTCCGCTACAAGCCGAGCAACGAGTCGAAGGTGATGACGCGGCTGCCGCAGTTCCGGCCCGACTACCGGCCGACCACGGTGCTCGCGCTCGACGTGAAGCTCGAGCGGGGCAAGCCTGCCTGGTACAAGATCAGCGTCCCCGGCCGGCCGAACGGCCGCACCGGCTGGATCCCCGCGAAGGCCGTGAAGCTCCGGCCGGTCGCGCGTCAGATCGTGATCCACGTCGACTCCCGGCGGATGGAGCTGTGGCACGGCAGCAAGCGCGAGTACGCGACGACGGTCGCCGTCGGCAGGCCCGGGATGGAGACGCCGCTCGGCCTCTTCTACGTCACGGTTCGGTTCCACCCCGTGCAGCAGACCTTCCTCGGCATCTACGCGTTCGAGACGAGCGCCTACTCGAAGCTGTCGGACTGGCCAGGCGGCGGCAAGGTCGGCATCCACGGGACGTACCAGCCGCAGCTGCTCGGACAGGCCGTCTCGCACGGCTGCGTCCGCATGTCGAACACGGCTGCCGCGTTCCTGCGTGACCGCGTGCCCGTCGGCACGCCGATCCGCATCCTGCCCTAGCCGTCGACGCGCCTACGCGCTGGCCGCGACGAACGACGTCGCGTTGCCGCCCGCTGCCTGCGCCCGGCGCGACTGTGCGCCCGTGCTCTGCTGCGGCTGCGAGTCCACCGGCGAGATGCGGTAGCCGGCGTCCTGGAAGCGGAAGGCGCCGACGAAGCGCTTCCACGAGCCGCCGAGACCGGCGGCGATCTCGACCCGCTCGAAGCGGAAGGCGAAGCTGTTGCAGACGCCGCTGCCGCCGTCCCACGCCTCGGCCGTCGCGATCGGCTCCCAGCGCTTGCTCGAGCCGGGGAGGGAGATCGGATCGGAGACCGGCCGGCCGTCGACCCAGATGCGCCACGTGCCGGGCCGCTTGTTCATCTCGAGCACGGCGACGCGGCGGAGCGCGCCCTGCGGGACGTTCGACTCGACGAGGTTGAACGTGGGTGAGCCGCCCGGCCGCGTCACCTCGTAATAGAGGTTGCGTGCCGACCCGGCGAAGCTGGCGATGCCGACCTGCAGCCATTCGTCGACGCCGTTCGGGCCCTTGCCCGGGCCGCCGACCCCGACCCACGCGGCAACGTGGCCCTGCGTGACGCCGTTGTCTGCGAGCGCGGTCAGCGCGGCGCGCACGCCGTGCCCGCGGCGACCGGCCTGGAAGCCGGCGTAGCCGTAGCCGTTCGAGCCGTACGTGGCCGAGCTGCAGGCCGCGGACGCGCTCGCGGCGGCCCTTGAGGTGCCGCCGAGCGAGGCCGCGAGAGTGGCCAGCACGACGGCTGCGATGAGGGTGACGCGCACGCCAAACCCATCGGCGGGACATCACTTGATCGGGCATCCCTCGAAACAGGCATCAAGCTGCCGCGAAGTGCGGCTGGACGGACTAGGCGGCGTCGAGCTCGACGGCGGCGCGAACGTGGACGCGCTGCCAGATCCGCAGATAATCGCGCAGGTGTGCGCGATCGAGGGCGTCGCTCTCGACCGCGACGACGCCGTAGTCGACCTCGCGGGCGGTGTACCCCATTCGGCGGAGAAAGCGCACGAGCTCCTCCGTCAGATCGGGTGTGCGGAGCCGCACGCGCACGCTGGTTTCGGCGAGGAACGCCATACGTGGATGGTCTCACGTGACAGGGGTGGGCCTACATCGCTCATTCGAGGGATCTTGCCGGCGCCACGGCGGATCGGCCGCCTCCAGTGCCCGGCAGCGGCACGCCGAGACGCCCGCAGCCCAAGTACCATCCCGGCGATGGCGACGACCGAGGATCGCGGCACGTCGGGCGACCTCGCGGCGTGGCGCCGCGACCGCTACGACGCCGCACCCGAGCGCGGCGGCGAGCTCTTCACGACCATCTCCGGCGCCGAGAACGAGCCGCTCTCGACCCCGGAGAACGGCGCCGTCGAGCACGAGCGCGACCTCGGCTACCCGGGCGAGTATCCGTTCACGCGCGGCGTCTACCCGTCGATGTACAGGGGGCGGCTCTGGACGATGCGCCAGTTCGCGGGCTTCGGCACGGCCGAGGAGACGAACGGGCGGTTCCGCTACCTGCTCGACCACGGCCAGACCGGGCTCTCGACCGCCTTCGACATGCCGACGCTGATGGGCTACGACTCCGACCACGAGAAATCGCTCGGCGAGGTCGGGCGCGAGGGCGTCGCGATCGACTCGCTCGAGGACATGGAGACGCTCTTCGCGGGGATCCCGCTCGGCGAGGTCTCGACGTCGATGACGATCAACTCGCCGGCGGCGATCCTGCTTGCCTTCTACCTCTGCGTCGGCGAGGAGCAGGGCGTCGCGCGCGAGCAGCTCCGAGGGACGATCCAGACGGACATCCTCAAGGAGTACATCGCGCAGAAGGAGTACATCTTCCCGCCCGAGCCCTCGATGCGGCTCGTGACGGACATGGTCGAGTTCTGTGCGCGCGAGATGCCGCTGTGGCATCCGATCTCGATCTCCGGCTACCACATCCGCGAGGCCGGCTCGACGGCGGCGCAGGAGCTCGCCTTCACGCTCGCCGACGGCTTCACCTACGTCGAGTGGGCGGTCGAGCGCGGCCTCGACGTCGACGACTTCGCGCCGCGCCTGTCCTTCTTCTTCAACGCGCACCTCGACTTCTTCGAGGAGATCGCGAAGTACCGCGCCGCCCGCCGAATCTGGGCTCGCGAGCTGCGCGGCCGCTTCGGCGCCAGGAATCCGCGCTCGTGGCTGATGCGCTTCCACACGCAGACGGCGGGGGTCTCGCTGACGGCACAGCAGCCCGAGGTGAACATCGTCCGGACGGCGATCGAAGCGCTGGCGGCGGTGCTCGGCGGGACGCAGAGCCTGCACACGAACTCGTTCGACGAGGCGCTCGCGCTGCCGACGGAGGAGGCCGTCCGGCTCGCGCTCCGCACGCAGCAGGTGATCGCACACGAGACGGGCGTCGTCTCGAGCATCGACCCGCTCGGCGGCTCCTACCACGTCGAGGCGCAGACGAACCGGATCGAGCGCGAGGCGTACGAGTACTTCGACCGGATCGAGAAGCTGGGCGGGGTCGTCGCCGCGATCAAGGAGAACTTCTTCCAGCGTGAGATCGCCGAGGCGTCGTTCCGCTACCAGCAGGAGGTCGAGCGCGGCGAGCGGGTCGTCGTCGGTGTCAACCGTTACGTGCTGGAGGGCGAGCGGCCGCCGGAGATCCTGAAGATCGACGCGGCCCTGGAGGGCCAGCAGATCGAGCGCCTGCGGGCGCTGCGCGGCAGGCGGGACTCGGCGGCGGTCGAGTCACGGCTCGCGGCCCTCAAGTCGGCCGCCGCGGGCAGTGGGCAGAACCTGATGCCGTTGATCGTCGACGCGGCGCGCGACTACGTGACGATGGGCGAGATGTGCGACGCGTTCCGAGACGTCTGGGGCGTGTGGCGCGAGACGCCGGTCTTCTGAGCTGGTCTGAGTTAACCGTGCGCTAACAGAGCGCGCCTAACACCCTTCGCAGGGGCCTCGTCTACCATGATGCCGTGAGCGACACGCACGCAGACAAGCCGTCCTTCTGGGACTCTCGCCGCAATCAGCGGCTGGCGATGTTCACCGGCCTCGGCGTCCTGGCCGTGGGTGCGGCGGTCGCCACGTTCGCCTTCTTCGGGAACACGGGGCACTCGCAGGACACGCCCCTTTCGAACACGCCGGCGAACATCTATAGGCCGCCAGAAGCAGGTGAAGGTCGACTCCGCGGTGCGTCATGTGGCCGGCGAGTTCATCCTCACCGCTGTCTCGCGGAAGAATCTCGCCAGGTCGTACGACTACGTGCACCCGGAGCTGCGGCAGGGGATGACCCGGAAGCAGTGGGCCAAGGGCGACATCCCCGTCGTCTACTACCCGGCCGGGATCCTGGACAAGACCGCGTTCAAGGTCGACGAGTCGTACGAGAACGAGATCTACATGGAGGTTGCGCTGCTCCCGAAGGCCGGCTCTGGCTGGAAGCCGCAGATCTTCTACATCGGCCTGAAGCGCGTCGGCGGCAAGACGGGGCCCTGGGCCGTGAGCTACTGGGTCCCACGCGGCAAGCCGGAGCTTCCCACGAACAAGGACTAGGGCCGGCTCCGTGGCGGGCCGGCTGCAGTCGTATCGATTCCGGAGGCGCCTGCTGTGGGCCGGGATGGGTGTGGTGGCGATCGCTGTCGCCACGACGGTCAGCATCGTCTTCTGGAACACCGGGCCGCTCCGCACCGAGCGGTTCTCGGGTGGCAATGCCCAGATCTACACCGCGCCGCCGTCGGCCAAGCTGACGGCCGAGGAGCAGAAGGAGATCGTCGCGATCGCCAAGCGGTTCGTGCAGACGGCCGTGACGCGCGACGATCCTGGTAGCGCCTTCGAGCTCGCGGGGCCGTCGCTTCGGAACGGCACGACTCGCGCCGCGGTGGGAGACCGGCGAGATCCCGGTCGTGCCGTTCCCGGTCGACACCGCCCGCTGGCGCGTCGACTACTCCGTCGAGGGCGAGGTCGGGCTCGAGGTCTACGCCTGGCCGAAGCCGAACCAGGGCCTGCGGCCGACGCTCTTCATGATGTCGATGATCGCCGTCGGCACCGGCGATGACCGGCACTGGCTCGTCGACGCCTGGGTGCCGCGCGGCGGCCGGCCCGACGTGCTGCGCCAGCGCGTCAGCGGCGAGTCGCCGCTCCAGGCTGCGATCGCGGAGCAGAACCGGGCCGCTACTCGAGACCATGAGCGCCGCCTGGCTCCTCGTGCTGCCGGCGGTGCTGCTCGCGATGCTCGTCGCCGTTCCCGCCTGGGTCATCCTGCGGAATCGGCGCTTCGCGCGACGCGCTGCTCGATCGTGAGCTCCAGCCCGTCGTAGGCCGCGCTCGAGCCCTTCGGGCAGCGGCAGCTCCGACGGGCGGTGCGTGAGCAGGAGCCGGTGGGCGCCCGGCGTCGCGATGGGCGGCGAGCGCCTCCGCCGACGTCGAGGTGGCCCCGCGAGGTCGCCGTCGAGCTCACCGCGCTCGAGCGTCGCCTCGCAGACGAAGAGGTCGGCGTCCTCGGGCGAGCGCGACGAGCGCGTCGCTCGGCGCCGAGTCGCCCGAGTACGCAATCGTGACGCCGTCGCAGGTGACCCGGAAGCCGTACGTCTCGAGCGTGTAGTGCGGGAGCCGGAGGGCGAGCACGTCGAAGCCCGCGACCTGGAACTGCTCCTCACCCCGGTACTCGTGCAGGACGAAGGCGCGGTCGAACATGTCCGGGAAGCCGAGCCGCGTGCCCAGGGCTTCTCGAGGTAGTGCGCGCCCGCCTTCGTAGACCCAGAGCTCGGGCTTGCGGGACGTTCTCCTCCTGCGAGCGGTACATGCTGCCCCAGACCCACGGCACGAGGTCGCCCCAGTGGTCGAGATGGAAGTGGGTGATCGCGACGGCGTCGATCCGCGGCCAGCCCTCGCGCTGGCGCAGACGCGAGAGCACGCCCAGGCCCGCAGTCGAGCAGCAGGCGCCTCCCGCCGGCCTCGAGCAGGTAGCCCGAGTGGGCGCCGCCAGGGTTCGGCCAGGCCGGGCTCGATCCGATCACGTTGAGATGCATCGCCATATACTGACCGCCCGTGGCCCGGAAGATCCGCGTCGTGATTGCAAAGCCAGGCCTCGACGGGCACGACCGGGGGGCCAAGATCATCGCACGCGCGCTGCGTGATGCGGGGATGGAAGTGATCTACACGGGCCTGCACCAGACCCCGGAGCAGATCGTCGAGACCGCGATCCAGGAGGATGCCGACGCCGTCGGGATCTCGATCCTCTCGGGCGCCCACATGACGCTCGTGCCACGGATTCTCGACGGGCTGCGCGAGAACGGGGCGGAGGACGTACTGGTCGTCGTCGGCGGGACGATCCCGGCCGACGACGCCGAGGAGCTGCGCGGAGCCGGGGTGGCGGCGATCTTCACCCCCGGCGCGCCGACGAGCGAGATCGTCGACTTCCTGCGCGGGGCCGTTCCCGCTTAACGAAAGACGAGGCGTTCGGCGGCGAGCGCGCCGTCGTCACCCGCCTGCGCGGCGAGCGTCACCTTGGCGGGCGGCGTGTAGACGGTCACCGTGCGGCCCCGGCTCAGCGGGGAGGGAGGTGCGAGCAGGGCTTGCGTCGCGTCGTCGGCGCTCTCGGGTGTGACCGCGGCCTGGAGCGTGACCGCGAGGCCGGGCTGCCGGATCAGCCGGCTGCCGGGCCACTGCCGCACCGACGTCGTCTTCAGTGCGACGGCCCCGTTCCCGAGCTCGACGATCGTCCCGGTGAGCGCGAGGGTGAACGTGCTACCGGGCTTCGCCGCGAAGAGCAGATGCCTCGCAGCCTGCAGGTGGGGATAAGGATCGGCGGCGGCGCCGTCCTTGGGATGCACCTCGAAGTGCAGGTGCGGATGGATCCCGTTGGCGTCGCCCGAGTCGCCGACGAAGGCGATGTGCTGGCCCGCGGAGACGGCCGCGCCGGACTTCAGCCCGCGGGCGTAGGCGACCCCGGGCACGCAGGTGCCCCGGTTGTCGTTGCTCTTGCCGAGGTCGTTGTTGAGGTGGATGTAGAGGTAGGTCGTGCCGCTCTTGCCGTAGAGGTAGAGCATGCAGCCCGCGCGCGAGGAGGTCGTCCAGAACTTGACCCGGCCCGCCTCGGCGGCGACCGCGAGCGCCTTGCGCGGCGCCAGGATGTCGTTCCCCTCGTGCCGGCCCTGACCGCGCGCGTCGCCGAAGTCGTCCATGTACTGCGCGGTGCCGACGACCGGGAAGACGATCGTGTCCGCGCCCGCGGGGGGCTTCGGGTCGATCGGATCGCGTGCGGCGGCGGAGGAGGCCAAGCCGACCGCGATCGTCGCGGCGAGCAGGATGAGGAGGAGAAATGCCCCTCGGGCTGTCGTCCGGTGGCCTGACATGAGTGCTCCGGTTCGCGTCCGAAGGGCGGGACGCTAGCAGCCGCTGCGGCCGGACGCGGTGCGGAAAGCTGCTGCATCGTGCGCTCGAGTGCCGACGGTAGAGTCCCGCCCTGATGAGGATCGCCGTCTGCGTCAAGCACGTTCCTGACGCCACCGCCACCCGCAAGATCGACCCCGCCACGAAGCGGCTCGACCGCGCCGGCGAGGGCGCGTTGAACGCGTTCGACGCGAACGCCGTCGAGGAGGCATTGCGGCTGAAGGACGCCGATGGCGAGACTGAGGTCGTCGTCGTCTCCCTAGGTCCGGCGAAGGCGGCCGACTCGCTGCGCAAGGCGCTGGCGATGGGCGCCGATCGCGCGGTGCTCGTCTCGGACGACGCCGCGGCCGGCTCCGACCTCGTCGCGACGAGCGCCGCGCTCGCGAAGGCACTCGAGCGCGAGGAGGCCGATCTCGTCATCTTCGGTCAGCAGTCGTCCGACTCCGACGGGGCCGTGCTCTGGGCGGCGGTGGCCGACCGGTTGCGGCGCCCGTTCGTCTCGCAGGTGGCGGAGCTGACCGTCGACGGCGACTCGGTCACCGGCAAGCGCCAGACCGAGTTCGGCTACGACGTGATCTCCGCGCCGCTGCCCGCCGTGATCGCCGTCTCGGACGCGATCAACGAGCCGCGCTACCCGTCGCTCAAGGGGATCATGGGCGCGAAGAAGAAGCAGCAGGACACGCTCACGATCGCGGATCTGGGGCTCGAGGCCGGCAGCGTCGGCGAGGCGGGCTCGCGGACGACCGTGCTGGCCGTCTCACCTCCGGCGGCGCGCGGCGACTCGGTCAGGATCGAGGACGACGGCTCCGCGCCCGACAAGATCGTCGACTTCCTCGCCGAGAAGAAGCTGCTCTGATGGCGACGACCCTGGTCTTCCTCGAGCACCACGAGGGTGAGCTGCAGAAGGGCTCGCTCGGTGTCCTCGCGAAGGCGGCCCAGCTCGGCGGCGACGTCCACGGGGCCGTGCTCGGGTCGGGCGTGGCCGAAGCGGCCGCCAAGGCCGGCGACTACGGCGCCTCTGTCGTGCACGTCTGCGACGACCCCGCGCTCGAGGCGCCGCTGCCGCAGCCGCGGGTCGACGCGCTCGCGCGGCTCGTTGCCGACACCGGGGCGGAGACCGTGGTCTTCGCCGCCTCCGTGCTCGCTGCGGACGTGGCCGCAGGCCTCGCCGCGCGGCTCGACGCCGGCCTCAACTGGGACCTGATCGACCTCGTCGAGGCCGACGGAGAGCTCGTCGGCAAGCGGCCTGCGCTGCAGGACTCCGTGCTCGTCGACGTCGGCTGGACGACGACGCCGCGGCTCGCGCTGATCCGCTCCGGCAGCTTCGAGCCGCAGCAGACAGGCGGTAGCGCCGAGGTGCGGCCGTTCGAGGCGACGTTCGAGGACTTCTCGACCGCCGCCCGCATGGTCGAGCAGGCGCACGAGGAGTCGAGCGGCCCGTCGATCGAGGACGCCGACGTGATCGTCGCCGGCGGGCGCGGGCTCGGCGGCCCGGAGGGCTTCGCCGTCGTAGAGGAGCTGGCGAAGGCGCTCGGCGGCGCGGTGGCCGCGACCCGGGCCGTCGTCGACGCCGGCTGGTATCCGTACTCGGCGCAGGTTGGCCAGACGGGCAAGACGGTCGCGCCGAAGCTCTACGTCGCCTGCGGGATCTCGGGCGCGATCCAGCACAAGGTCGGGATGCAGGGCTCGGGCACGATCGTCGCGATCAACAAGGACGCGAACGCGCCGATCTTCGAGTTCGCCGACCTCGGCGTCGTCGGCGACCTGCATCAGATCGTGCCGAAGCTCGCCGAGCTCGTCCGCACGCGCAAGGCATGAGCACCACGCCGGCGGATTTCCCGGCGCCGTTCTCGCCGGCCGAGGCGATCGCGGCGCCGACCGACCCTGCCGAGGAGCGGATCGAGGTCGGCATCCTGATCGTCGGCGGCGGCCCGGCCGGGCTCGCCTGCGCGATCCGGCTCGGTCAGCTACTGGAGGACTCGCCCGCGACGGCCGAGCGGCTCGGCGACGTGCCGGTCGCGGTCGTGGAGAAGGGGCGGCAGCCGGGCTCGCACCTGCTCTCCGGGGCGGTCGTCAACCCGCGCGCGCTGCGGCGGCTCTTCGCCGATCGCCTGTCCGTGCGGGACATGCCGAACTACGGCGAGGTCAACCGCGAGGCTGTCTTCCTGCTCGGCAAGGGCACGTCGATCCGGATCCCGGCTCCGCCGACGATGCGAAACCACGACAACGTGATCATGTCGGCGTCCGAGCTCGGCCGGTTTCTCGGCGAGCAGGCGGAGGCTGCAGGCGCGTACCTGCTGCCGGAGACGGCCGCGACGAAGCTGCTCGTGGCCGACGGCCGCGTCCACGGCATCCGCACGGGCGACAAAGGCCGCGGGCGGCGCGGCGAGCAGCTCGGCAACTTCGAGGCGGGCTCGGACATCGCAGCGAAGGTCACCGTGCTCGCCGAGGGGACGCAGGGTCATCTCACCGGTGCGGCGATCTAGCACTTCGGGCTCGAGGGGCGGAACCCGCAGGTCTGGGCGCTCGGCGTGAAGGAGGTCTGGAGGGTCGCGAGGCCGCTTCGCCGGATCGTCCACACGATGGGCTGGCCGCTCCGCAAGCCGGCGAGGTACGGCGAGTTCGGCGGGTCGTTCATCTATCCGATGGGGGACGAGATGGTCTCGATCGGCTTCGTCGCCGGCCTCGAGTACCGCGACGTCGAGTTCTCCGTCCACGACGTGCTGCAGGAGTTCAAGACGCACCCGCTCGCGCAGCGGATCCTGGCCGGCGGCGAGCGGGTCGCTTGGGGCGCGAAGACGATCAGCGAGGGCGGCTACCACGCCCTGCCGACCAGCTTCACGCGCCGGGGCTGATGCTCGTCGGCGAGGGCGCGGGGCTCGTCAACGTGCCGACGCTCAAGGGCATCCACTACGCGATCGAGTCGGGAAAGCTCGCCGCCGAAGCCGCCTTTCGCGCTCTCCAGCCCGGCGAGAACCCGGGCCGCGTCGGCGCGCTCTCGTCCTACGACGAGGAGCTGCGCCGAGCTACGTCCTGGACGACCTGCGCGAGGTGCGGAACATGCGCCAGGCCTTCGACAAGGGCTTCTACATGGGTGGCGCGCTCGCGAGCGCGATGACGGTCTCGAAGGGCCGCTTCCCGCCGAAGGAGTACTCGAGCGAGCCGAACGGCGCGCACGCGGTGGCGCACTTCCGGCCGCTCGCGGACGTATCCCGGCACCGGACGGCACGCTGACGTTCGACAAGCTCTCCTCGGTCTTTCTGTCCGGGAACCGGACGCGGGACGACCAGCCGAACCACATCCGGGTGCAGCGGCGCGTGCCGCGCGACCTCGCGGAGATGTGGGAGCACATGTGCCCGGCGCAGGTCTACGAGGTCGGGCAGGCCGACGGCGACGGCATGGTGACGGTGCGAGCTCAACCCGTCGAACTGCGTCCAGTGCGGTGCGATCACCGCCAAGGGTGGCCGGTTCACTCCGCCCGAAGGCGGGTCCGGCCCCGAGTACACGCTCGACCTGTCGGCGTGCCGGCGCGATTGTCGCGCCGCGCCGGCGAAAGCCACGTCCGGAGTCTGTCCCCTGCCATGCCCGCTGCAGGCCTGTCATGGGACTGTCCCCGGACGGTTCGCCGTGGCCGTTGAGGGCACGTCACGGGACTGTCCCCGCCCATCTCGGCCGCTGCGCGCCGCCCGAGTACGATCGGCTGCGTGGCGACGACCTCGGCGACCGTGGTGACGCGCGAGGACGTCTCGCTGCGGCCGAGCGGATCCGCGGCGCGTCCACCGGACGCCGACCCTGACCGCGTCCTCGCTCGGGCCGGAATCCGGCTGAAGGCGGAGCTCCTGCAGCGCACGGGCTAGTTCAAGGTGCGCGGCGTCGTCAACCGCCTCGCCGACGCTGACGCCGAGCAGCGAGACGCAGGGCGTGATCGGCATCTCCGCCGGCAACCACGCGCAGGCGCTCGCGTGGGCGGCGGCTGCGCGAGGGCATCGACGCGCTCGTCGTCATGTGGCAGGGGCGAGCGAGGCGAAGATCGCCGCGACCCGAGGCTACGGTGCGACGGTCGATCTCGAGGCGAGCGGGCCGGCCTCGGCGTTCGCCCGGCTGGAGGAGCTGATCGCCGAGACCGGCCGCACGCTGATCCACCCGTTCGACGACCCAGCCGTGATCGCGGGCCAGGGCACCGTCGCGCTGGAGCTGCTCGAGGACGCCCCCGAGGTCGAGACGATCCTCGTGCCGCGGCGGCGGCGGCGGGCTCGTCTCCGGCGTCGCGGCCGGAGCTCCGGGCCGGCGCGTCGTCGCCGTCGAGCCGGCGCGACTCGCGCGCCGTCCACGAGGGCCTGGCCGCCGGCCGCAGCGTGCCCGTCACGCCCGACTCGATCGCGGACGGGCTCTCCGCGCCGTTCGCCGGCGAGAACGCGCTGGCGACCCTGCGCGCGCACGGCGCCGAAAGCCGTCCTGGTCGCCGAGGAGGCGATCGAGGAGGCCTTCCGCTGGCTCTACGCCCGCGCCAAGCTCGCCGTGCGAGCCCGCGGCTGCGGTCGGCCTCGCGCCGCTCGCTGACCGGGCAGGTCGAGAGGGGCAGGACCGCCGTCGTGGTCTCGGGCGGCAACGTGGCCGCCGAAACGGCCGCTGCTATCCTGGCGCGAGCATGAAGGCCGACATCCATCCCGAGTACGTCCTCGCGACCGTTCGCTGCTCCTGCGGGAACCAGTTCCGGACCCGCTCGACGAAGACCGACCTCCACGTCGAGATCTGCTCCGCCTGCCATCCCTTCTACACCGGCAAGCAGAAGCTGATGGACACGGGCGGTCGCGTCGAGCGCTTCCAGCGGCGGCTCGAGAAGGCCGGCGGCGCCAGCCGCGGCTGAGCCGGAGAGCGCCTTGGCGAACACGATCGGAGGACAGGCCGTCCTCGAGGGCGTGATGATGCGCAGCCCGACGAGCTGGGCCGTCGCCGTCCGCAAGCAGGACGGCGAGATCGCCCAGGTCGTGAACGGCATCACCTCGCCGAGCGCGCAACCGGATCTGCCGCCTCCCGGTCATCCGCGGCGTGATCGCCCTCGGGGAGTCGCTCGCGATCGGCTTCCGTGCGCTCGCGATCTCCGCGAACTACGCGGCACAGGGGGAGGACGACGACGGCGAGGTGCACGACGGAGATCTCGCGCGGCCAGATCATCTTCTCCTTCACGATCGCGATCGGCTTCGCGCTGATGCTCTTCAAGGTCGGGCCGGCGCTGATCACGAACTGGCTCCCGATCGAGACGACCGGCGTCTTCGTCGTCGATCGAAGGGCTCGTGCGCGTCACGATCTTCATCGCGTACCTCGTGCTCGTCTCGCTGCTGCCCGGACCTGCGCCGCGTCTTCCAGTACCACGCCGCCGAGCACAAGGCGATCAACGCGCTCGAGGCCGGCGAGGAGCTCACGCCCGAGAACGTGCAGCGCTACAGCCTGATCCACCCGCGCTGCGGCACCGCCTTCCTGCTGTGGGTCATGGTGATCGGGATCTTCGTCTTCGCCTTCGTCGGCCAACCGGCCTGGTACTGGCTGATCGTGAGCCGCATCCTGCTGCTGCCGGTGATCGCCGGGATCGCGTACGAGCTGATCCGCTTCGCCGGGCAAGCACAGCGACAACCGCGCGCTGATGACCTTGCTCGCGCCGGGTCTCTGGCTGCAGCGGCTGACGACGCGCGAGCCGACGCTCGACCAGATCGAGGTCTCGATCAGTGCGCTCCAGGAGGTGCTGCGGGCGGAGGGCCGGCTGTCGCCGACCGAGCGCAAGGTCGAGGTCATGGCCTAATGCCACGGATCTCGCGCGAGGCGTCGGTGACGTGGGAGGGGAACCTCGCCCGCGGCACCGGCTCGCTGACGGGAATCTCCTCCGGCGCGTTCGAGGCGCTGCCGTACTCGCTGCCGAGCCGGATCGGGAATCCCGACGGGCAAGACGAGCCCGGAGGAGCTGCTGGCGGCGGCGCATGGCGGCTGCCTGACGATGTCGCTGGCCGGCGAGCTGACGGGGGCGGGCACGCCGCCCGAACGCCTCGACGTCCGTGCGACGGTCGTCGTCGACGAGGTCGACGGGAGCCACCTCGTCGTGCTCTCTCAGGTCGCCGTGCGCGCCCGGGTCCCCGGGATCGACGAGGCTGCATTCGCCGAGGCGGTCCGGGCGGCGGACGAGGGCTGCACGATCTCGGCGCTCCTGCGCGCGAGTGCTCGCGTCGAGATCGACGCGCGGCTCGAGCCATCCGCCGAGCGGGCCTGTCGCTACGCTCGGCCGGACAACCGATCGGGAGGGAACATGGCGACGGAGCGCAGCGCGGAGGTCACGTGGCGGGGCAGCTTGCTGGACGGTTCCGGGACCATCGAGCGCGTCGGCAGCGGGGCATTCGGGCCGTTGGACGTCACCTGGGCCTCCCGGACAGACGAGCTCGGACGGCCGGACGAGCCCCGAGGAGCTGATCGCTGCCGCGCATGCCTCCTGCTTCTCGATGGCGCTCTCGCACACGCTCGCACAGGCGGGCACGCCCGCTGAGAAGCTCTCGAGCGTCGGCGACCGTGACATTCGTGCCTGGTACCGGCATCACGGCGATCGCACTCGCGGTCGAGGGGAGCGTCCCGGGCCTCGACGAGGCCGGCTTCCGCAAGGCGGCTGAGGGCGCCAAGGAGGGCTGTCCCGTCTCGAAGGCGCTGGCCGGCGTGCCAGAGATCACGCTCGACGCCAAGCTCGCGGGCTGAGCCGAGCGCGAACGCCTCGGCGGCCTCAGCGACGCCGTGGATACAGCCCGTCCACGGCCAGTCTTCGGGAGCGACGCAGAGTCCGGCGCGGACGGGGTTCAGCACCACGTAGCCGCAGACGATGCGCAGGTAGTCCTCGTCCTCGATCAGCCGGGAGGCGAAGCGGTCTCCCCAGAGGTGCCCGGCGCGGCCGTGCGTCTGGTTGAAGCCCTGCGCATAGACGCCGTTCAGTCGCTGCATGCCTCGCGAGAGCAGGGCGCGGCTCGTCTCGACAATCGCGTGGTAATGCGTTCCCATCAGGCAGAAGGCGTGGACGGTCCAGTCGCAGCGGTCGACGACCTGGCCGAGGAGACCGAGAAAGAAACGGCGGTCGTCGTCGGTTCGGTAGGCGCGTGTCCGCGCGACGGCCCGTGTCGACACGTGGTAGACGCCGTCGGGAAGGTCACTTCGCAGCTGCCGGGCCACAGCACGAGCGTACGAGGCCCGACGTGGGATTCAGCCGACTGTGGGCATCTTGGCTCGCTCTCGGCACACTCAGACGTGTCCGAACGGGGCGCGGCCAGGGTCTGACCCTGCGCCGCGGCCGTCGCGCTCGACGAGCGGCGCCCGAGTACCATCGCCCGATGGCCGCCATCGACCAGCTCGTCGACGAGCTCGAGCGTTCCTACCTCGAGGTGCAGGAGCGCACGAGCGACCCGACCCTCTACAACGACCACCGCGAAGCCACGGCCGTCAACCGCCGCCTCAAGGAGCTCGAGGCCCCCTACCGCCTCGTCCAGGAGTGGCGGCAGATCCACGCCGACCTCGATGATGCCCGGGCCGACCACGACCTCCGCGAGCTCGTCGCCGACTACGAGACACGCCTCAGCGAGCTCGAAGAGGAGCTGAAGCTCGCGCTCGTCGAACGCGACCCGGCGGACGCGAAGGACGTGATCGTCGAGGTGCGGCAGGGCGTGGGCGGCGACGAGGCCGCACTCTGGGCGGGCGACCTCCACCGGATGCTCACCCGCTACGCCGAGCGGCGCGGCTACACGACGGAGACGCTCTCGATGAGCGAGAACGAGACCGGTGGCTTCAAGGAGGTCGTCTTCGCCGTCAAGGGCGACGGCGCCTACTCCGTCTTCAAGTACGAGGGCGGCACCCACCGCGTCCAGCGCGTTCCCGAGACCGAGAGCCAGGGGCGCATCCATACCTCGACCGCCACGGTCGCCGTCATGCCCGAAGCCGAGGACATCGAGGTCGAGCTCGATGAGAACGACCTCAAGATCGACGTCTACCGCTCAACAGGCCCGGGCGGCCAGAGCGTGAACACGACCGACTCCGCGGTGCGGATCACGCACCTGCCGACCGGCGTCGTGGTCTCGATGCAGGACGAGAAGTCGCAGCTCCAGAACCGCGCGAAGGCGATGCGCGTTCTCCGCGCGCGCCTCTTCGAGCTGGAGCGGGAGCGGCAGCGGGCCGAGGTCTCGGCCGCACGCCGCTCGCAGATCGGCACGGGGGAGCGCGCCGAGAAGATCCGCACCTACAACTACCCGGACAGCCGCGTGACCGACCACCGGGTCAAGGTGACGCTGAACCTGGAGAAGGTGCTCCCCGGGGGGCTCGACGAGTTCACCGAGGCGCTGCAGGCGGAGGATCGCCAGCGCGCGCTCGAGACCGCGGCGGTATGACCGTCGGCGAGGCCGTGCGCCACGGGGCCATGCGCCTCGAGGCGTCCGGGTCGGAGACTGCGAGGCTCGATGCCGAGCTGCTGCTCGGGCGGGCGGCCGGGCTGACTCGAATCGAGCTCTACACGAGCTTCGACCGGCCGCTCGAGCCTGCGGAGCGCGAGGGCTACGAGGCGGCGCTCGCCCGGCGCGAGCAGCATGAGCCCGTGGCGTACATCCTCGGCGAATGGGGCTTCCGCCGGCTGACGCTGCGGACGGACGCGCGTGCGCTGATCCCGCGGCCCGAGACCGAGATCGTCGTCGAACGCTGTCTCGCCAGGCTCGCAGGCCGCCAGCACCCTGCCGTCCTCGACGTCGGCACGGGAACCGGCGCGATCGCCCTCGCGATCGCCGACGAGCATCCCGGCGCGCTCGTGACGGCGATCGATGCCTCCGCGGACGCGCTCGCGCTCGCGCTCGAGAACGCCGAGCGAACGGGGATCGACGTTACGTTCGAGCAGCTCGACCTCTTCTCGGCGTTCCCGGCGGGTCCCTGGGACCTCGTCGTCTCGAACCCGCCGTACGTGGATCCCGCCGACCTGCCTTCGCTGATGCCGGACGTGCGCGACTGGGAGCCGCAGGTCGCGCTCGTCGGGCGGGGAGCGACCGAAGCGGTCGTGCGTGGCGCGGCGACGACGCTGACGGCGGGCGGCGCGCTCGTGCTCGAGGTCGGTGACGGCCAGGCCGGCGAGGTGGCCGCTCTCCTGGCCGGCCAGGGCTACGGCGACGTGATCGTCACTCCCGACCTCGCCGGCAGGGATCGCGTGGTCGAGGGCCGGCGGTGAGCTCGACGGTCGACGACGTCGCCGCCGCGATCGGCCGAGGCGAAGCGGCGATCGTTCCCACTGACACCGTCTACGGTCTCGCCTGCACGCCGCACGAGGACGAGGCGGTGCGGCGGATGTATCGCCTGAAGGGTCGCGAGGACGAGCAGCCGACGGCGCTCGTCGCAGCCGACCTCGACGTGCTGCTCGAGTGCATCCCGGAGCTCGCCGGGCGGGCGGAGACGATCGCGCGGGCGCTCCTGCCTGGCGGCTACACCCTCGTGCTCCCGAACCCGGCCGGGCGGTTCCGTCGGCTGACAGGCCCGAGGGCGACCGCGATCGGCGTCCGCGTCCCGGCGCTCGCAGGGGCAGCCCGCGAGCTGCTCGACCGCGTCGGCGCGCTCGCCGCGACCAGCGCGAACCTGCCGGGCGGCCCCGATCCGCGGACGCTGGCAGACGTCCCGCAGAGGCTGCGCGATGCCGTCGGGGCGGCGCTGGACGGCGGTGAGCTGCCCGGGACAGCATCGACGGTGCTCGATTGCACAGGCCCGGAGCCGATCGTCCTCCGTGCCGGAGCGTCGCCGGTGGACGAGGCGGTGCGGCGGCTCCGGGCTGCGCTCGGCTGACCTGTACCGGCAGTAGAGTGCCGGGAAGCCCGCCCGAAGGAGGACTGATGGCCGTCTCGCAGCACACGATCGAGGAGCTCCGGACCCAGGGCCTCGAGGAGCTCGACCCGGAGATCGCGGGGCTGATCGGCCGGGAGCTCGACCGGCAGCGCGGCCAGGTCGAGCTGATCGCGTCGGAGAA
Source organism: uncultured Gaiellaceae bacterium (assembly GCA_963808915.1). GTDB lineage: Bacteria > Actinomycetota > Thermoleophilia > Gaiellales > Gaiellaceae > CAVTBT01. The sequence goes on from CAWEHJ010000005.1 coordinate 134,376, forward strand.
CTTCACCTGGCCCTCCGTGCTCGAGGCGATCGGCAGCGTGCCGACGAACAAGTACGCCGAGGGGTACCCGGGCCGGCGCTACTACGGCGGCTGCGAGGTCGTCGACGAGATCGAGCAGCTCGCGATCGACCGCGCGAAGGAGCTCTTCGGCGCCGAGCACGCGAACGTCCAGCCGCACGCGGGCGCCCAGGCGAACATGGCGGTGTACTTCGCCGCGCTGCAGGCGGGCGACACGATCCTCTCGCTCCGGCTCGACCACGGCGGTCACCTCACGCACGGGCTGAAGGTCAACTTCTCGGGCCGTCTGTACACGATCGTCCACTACGGCGTCTCGCGCGAGACGAACACCGTCGACTACGACGAGGTGTTGGCGCTGGCCCGTGAGCACCGGCCGAAGCTGATCGTCTGCGGCGGCTCCGCCTACCCGCGCACCGTCGAGACCGATCGCTTCCGCGAGATCGCGGACGACGTGGGCGCGCTCCTGATGTGCGACATGGCCCACTTCTCCGGGTTGGTTGCCGCAGGACTGCACCCGAACCCCGTCGAGCACGCCGACTTCGTCACCTCGACCACCCACAAGACGCTCGCCGGCCCGCGCTCGGGCTTCGTGCTCTGCCGCGAGGAGCACGCCCAGGCCGTCGATCGGGCCGTCTTCCCGGGCATGCAGGGCGGCCCGCTCGTGCACGCGATCGCCGCGAAGGCCGCGTGCTTCAGGATCGCGGCGACCGAGGCCTTCCGCGACTACCAGCGCCATGTCCGCTCGAACGCGGACGCGCTCGCCGACGAGCTGATGGCCGGCGGATTGGACGTGCTCACGGGCGGCACCGATACCCATCTCCTCCAGCTCGACCTCCGCGGCACGGAGTGGACGGGCAAGGACGCCGAGGAGCGCCTCCACGAGGTCAAGCTGACGGTGAACCGGAACACGGTGCCGTTCGACGAGCGACCCCCGACGGTCGCGTCCGGCGTCCGCATCGGCACCCCGGCGGCGACGATGCGCGGCTTCGACGACGAGGACTTCCGCGAGGTGGGCCGGATCATCTGTGGCGCGCTCGCGGACTCGCCCGACCTGGAGGCGCTCGCCGCCCGCACCGACGAGCTCTGCAGCCGCCGGCCGCTCTACGAGGGTTTCCGCGGCTACACCGGGTACGGAGCGTGAGCGCTGCGACGGAGCCGCTGTCGCCCGGCGCGCTGATCGAGGTCGGCCACCCGCTCGTCCACCACAAGCTCGGCCTCCTGCGCGACGTGACGACGACGACGCAGCAGTTCCGGCAGCTGGTCAACGAGCTGACGCTGCTCTTGACCTACGAGGCGACCAAGGGCCTGGCCGACGAGCAGGTCGAGATCGAGACGCCGCTCGAGCGGACGACCGCGCGCCGGATCTCCGGCAAGAAGGTCGCGGTCTGCCCGATCCTGCGCGCGGGCGTCGGGATGCTCGACGGCGTCCTCTCGCTGATCCCGGGCGCGCGCGTCGGCTTCATCGGTCTCTATCGCAACGAGGAGACACTCGAGCCGGTCGAGTACTACGTGAAGCTGCCGAACGACATCGCCGACCGCGACGTGATCCTGCTCGACCCGATGCTCGCTACCGGCAATTCGACGGCTGCGGCGGTGACGACGCTGAAGGCGGCGGGCGCCACGTCGGTGCGGCTGATCGCGCTGATCGCCGCGCCCGAGGGGATCGCGCGGATCCACCGCGACCATCCGGACGTGTCGATCGTCGTGGCGTCGGTCGACCAGGGGTTGAACGAGCTCGGCTACATCGTTCCGGGGCTCGGCGACGCAGGCGACCGCCTGTACGGCACGAAGTAGAGACCGCTGTGTGGGACGAGCTGCGTGACACCCCCGAGGTGCTCTACGGGGCCGTCACCGCCCTGGCGATCGTGCTGGCGCTGTCGCCGGCCGTGGGACGGGTGGCGCGTGTGCTCGGCGCTGTCGACCGCCCCGGGCGCCGCCGGCTGAACCAGAGCCCGGTGCCGCGACTCGGCGGAATCGCGCTGTTCCTCGGCATCCTCGTGCCGGCACTCGCGTTCCTGCCGCTCGGCGACGAGAGCCGTGGCCTTCTGCTCGGTGCCGCCGTCGCGACGACCGTCGGCGCCGTCGACGACGTCCGCGGCCTGCTCTGGTGGCAGAAGCTCGGCGGACAGGTCGCCGCGGCGGCGATCCCGACCGCGTTCGGGATCTGGGTCGACCGGTTCACGTTCCCGTTCCTCGACCGATCCGTACGCGACGCTGCCCGCCTGGATCGGCGTCCCGGCGACGATCGTCTGGATCGTCGCGCTGATGAACATGGTCAACTTCCTCGACGGGCTCGACGGGCTCGCGGCGGGCGTCTGCGGCATCTCGGGGGCGACGTTCGCGGTGATCGCGCTCTCGCTCGGCAAGCCGTCGGCGGCGATCATGGCCGCGATCGTCTGCGGCGCCTGCGTCGGGTTCCTGCGGCACAACTTCTACCCGGCCCGGATCTTCATGGGCGACTCGGGGGCGCTGCTGCTCGGGTTCGTGCTCGCGACGCTCGCCGTCCAGGGCCTGTTGAAGACGGCGGCGACCGTGGCGCTCTTCTTCCCGCTGATCGTGCTCGCCGTGCCGATCATCGACACGTCGTTCGTGGTCGTGCGGCGGCTGAAGCACGGCGAGAAGGTCTACGCGCCGGACCAGGCGCACCTGCACCACCGCTTCCTGCGGCGCGGTTTCTCGCAGCGGCGGGCGGCGCTGACGATGTGGGCGTGGTGCGCGACGCTGGCTGCGGCCGCGCTGGCGACCCGGTTCATCCCGTTCCGCGAGGGTGGCATCTGGCATCTGCGCGAGACGATCGAGGCGGGCGCGATCGGCCTCGTCGCGCTCGTGTTCTCGGTCTATGTCGTCTACGTGCTCGAGATCGTCAAGCTGGCCGCGCTGGTGCCGCGCCGCACGCTCGACCGGGCGCGTCGCGCCACGCGCCGCTCGGCCTGAACGGACATGTCCAGGGTCTGACCCTGGACATGTCCGCCGGACTGCTCAGACCTCGATCCCGTAGGCCTCGGTGAACGCGGCCTGCGCGTAGGCCAGTGAGGCGTAGCCGAAGCCCTTGTCGCCCCAGGTGGTCCCCCAGCTGTTCCGGACGATGAAGCTGCCGGGCCGGTAGCCGACGAGGGCAACCGCGTGCCCGCCACGCGCCGTGGCCGGCTTGTACTCCTCGAGCACGCCCTTGGTCGCGGGCGCCTGGTCCCACGTCCGGTCGACGTCGAGCCGCGTCAGGATCGGTCCCTTCGTCGCCAGCCAGGTGCGCCAGTTCGACAGGTTCGAGCCGAGGTTGAAGTACGCGAGGATCTTCAGCTGCGCGGCAAGCGCGTAGAACGTCTTCGCGTCCCCGGGGAAGAGCGTCCCCGCGGCGAACGGCATCAACTTGTCGCGGATCGCCCCGTACTTGCGGACGATGTCGAGTGCCGCCTTCAGGCTCGTGCCCTCCGTCTCGACGAAGGTCGTCGGCCGGGCGGTGCTGCTGTCGGTCTCCTTCGCGGCCATCCAGACGAACCGGGGGGAGAGGAGGTCGGCGTTCGCGATCCGACCTGCCTTCGCCAGGTGCCATCGGACGACGGAGTCCGCCGTCGCCCAGCCGACGCACGAGCCCGTCGAGCCCTGGTCGTTGACCTTCCACCACGTCGCGCGGAGGTCCTTCGTGGCCGGGATCGGCGGCGCGGCCGCCACGACCGACGCAGCCTCCGCGTGCTCGAACCCCCAGTCCTCGTCGGTCCCTTCGGACCGTTCGACGTTGAGGATCCGCTTGACCTGTGGCTTCCGCCGCGCCTTCGAGCGGGTCGCGGGTTGCCGTCGCTGCCGTGCCATCGTGCTCCCTTCTCCCTGGGGCTTGACTGGCGCCGGTCACCGCAGTCGCCGCCCACCCGGGCGGCAGACGACGCTGCCGCGAGTCTACGACGGCGAGGCGGCCAAAAGGAAGGCCTCGAGCCTCGCGTTGAACGCGGGCGAGCGCTGGACCGCGTGCCCCGCGCCCGGCAGCACCGCCCGCGAGGCGCCGAGACGGTGCTCCAGCACGTCGCAGACGGCGTCGAACGCGGGATGGTGCGCCCCCGAGACGACCAGCGTCGGGAACGGCGCCGCCGCGAGCTCATCGAGTGGGATGCGCGCCTCCCACGGCGAGCGTTCCGCGATCAGCGTCCGCGCGCCTTGCTCGAGCGCGGGCGGAAGCGGGGAGGGCGGGTCGAAGGTCGACCCGACGTAGCGGAGGAAGCCGCGCAGGAACGCCTCCGGGTCGTCCGTCGGACCCTCGCGCCACCAGCGCTCGCCCTCCTCGACGAACGCCTCGATGTCGGGATTGCCACGCGCGACGCCCATCGCCGGAGGCTCGATCACCGTCAGCGAGCGGACGGCGCCCGGCCGTCGCGCCGCGGCGAGCAGCGCGATCACGCCTCCGTACGAGTGACCGACCAGATGGGCGCGCTCGCCCAGCGCCTCGGCGGTGAGGACGGCGTGATCCTCGAAGTCGACGTGCTCGACGGGAGGGCCGGGTGGGAACCCCGGCCGTTCGAGGACGTCGAGCTCCCACCGCGCCGCGAGCGGGCGCTGTGCGCTCCACGTCGCGGCGCCGCCGGTGACGCTCCCGTGCACGAGCACGACCCGCTCCATGCGCTGATCGTAACTTCGCAACAAAGTCGGCGAGTTTCCTTGTATTCAAGCGGCACACGAGTGTCACAAGCCGCTGCTACGATCCCGACTGGATGGAGCCCGAGCCGCGCCAGAACTTCAGCCTCGCGGGCGCCGGTGGAACGCTGATCGGCATGACGGCGGCTGCGATGGTGCTTGGGACGTTCGCCGGCTGGGCGCTCGGATCCTGGACCTGGGGCCTGCTCGTCGGGACGATCGTCGGGATCCCCGTCGGGATCGCGGCCGTGATCAAGCGGTACGGGAACGCGTGATGGCGCCCGGCCTCCTGAGCACGCCGAGGCCGGTGCCGAGCCGCCTGCTCCCGGCCGCGGCCGGCACCGCGGTGATCCTGCTCGCGCTGCCCGTCTTCCTCCTCGCGGGCTTCCCGCTCGCGGGCTGGGGGATCGCGGCGGTGCTCTGGATCGGCTCGCAGGCGCTGACGTTGCTGCTGACGCGACTGCGCCCGCAGACGGGTAACCTCGCGCCCGCACCCGTGCTTGCCCTCGGAATGACCTTTCGCGCGATCGCGATGATGCTCGTCCTCGTCGCCGTGACCGTCTCGGACGCCCGCGTGGGGCTCTCCGCGACGATCGTCTACGCGCTCGCGTACACGCTCGAGCTCGGCGTCGGATTGGTCACGTACTTCGGCGGGGGCACGGATGCGCCGGCGTAGCGTCCTCGCGCTGACGGCGCTCCTCGCGCTGACGCTGCCGCAGGCCGCGTTCGCCAAGGGCGAGTTCGAGCCGGCCGAGGAGTGGGAGCTGCACACCTGGATCCCGATCCACATCGGGCCGCTCGACCTCTCGATCAACAAGGCCGTCGCCTACCTGCTGCTCTCGATGGTGCTCTCGATCGTGATCGGGATCACCTTCATGCGCTACCGGCGCGCCAGCGACGACCCCGACCGCAAGCAGGCGCTCGGCGAGCAGATCTACGAGGTGGCGCAGACGCAGATCGCCGAGCAGGGCCTGCCGACGAAGGCGATCTCGCGCTGGTTCCCGTACGTCGCGACCCTGCTGATCTTCATCTGGGTCGTGAACATGGTCGGCTTCATCCCGCTGCCGCTCTCGGACGAGAAGTTCGACCTCTTCGGCGTCGAGCTGCCCACGCTCGCGATCTACGCCGCGACCTCGACGCTCTCGGTCACCCTTGCGCTGGCCGTGATGACGTTCGTCTTCACCCACGTCGAGGGCATCCGCGAGAACGGCCCGGTCAAGTACTTCAAGAGCTGGATCCCCGACGTGCCGAAGGCGATGTACCCGCTGATCATCCCGCTCGAGATCCTCGGCCAGTTCATGCGGCTGATCAGCCTCAGCGTCCGGCTCTACGCGAACATGCTCGCCGGGCACATGCTGATCCTGACGTTCATCGGGCTCGGCTTCGTGCTCGAGAACGTGATCCTCGCGGCGCGCGGGCACCGTCTTCGCGAGCCTCTTCTATCTCTTCGAGGTGATCATCGTCGTCTCGATCCAGGCGTTCATCTTCGCCGCCCTGTCCGCCATCTACATCGGCTCGGCGATCGAGCCGGAGCACTAAGGAGGAAGCACCCACATGTTCTCAGCCTTCTCGCGGCCGAAGCCGCCGGCAACGTCGATGCCGGCAAGGCGATCGCGCTCGCGCTCGGCATCGGCCTCGGCTCGCTCGGTGCGGGCATCGGCATCGGCAACATCTTCGGCTCGATGATCCAGGCAGTCGCCAGGCAGCCGGAGCTCCGCGGCGAGCTGCAGGGGATCCAGTGGCTCGGCTTCGCCCTCACCGAGGCGGTCGTGTTCTACGGCCTCATCGGCGGCCTGCTCGCCTACGTGCTGATCTGAGTCGTGCCGACCTATCTCGCCAACGGGCTGATCGAGGTCGTTCCCGGCCTGATGATCTGGACGCTGATCGCCTTCGCGATCACGTTCTTCGTCCTGCGCAAGTACGCCTTCGGCCCGATCCAGAAGACGATCGACGAGCGGCGCGACCGGATCCGGAACGCCGTCGCGGAAGCGGACGCCGCCCGCGACGAGGCCCGCGCGCTGCTCGAGGAGCACCGCAAGCTGATCGCCCAGGCGAAGGGCGAGGCGGGCGAGATCCTCGCCGAGGCCCGCCGCGTCGGCGACGCCCAGCTCGCTCGTGCGAAGGAGGAGACCGAGGCCGACCGCCAGCGGCGCCTCGAGGAGACCCGCAAGCAGATCGAGGCCGAGACGACCCGCGCGCTGGAGCAGATCCGCGCCGAGGTCGCCGACCTGACGCTCGAGGCCACGAGCCGCGTCGTCGGCCGGGTGCTGACGGCCGAGGACCACCGCCGGCTGATCGACGAGGCCGTCGGCGACCTCGACTTCTCCGCGCTCGAGGGCGAGAAGGCCTAGGCGCGTGGCTGCGGCGCAACGCCTCTACGCCCGCGCCCTCTTCTCGGCCGCCCGCGAGCAGGGTCGGGTCGACGAGGTCGTCACCGAGCTCGGCGACTTCGCCGAGGCGGTTCGCTCGGTGCCGGAGCTCGGCAGCATGCTCGAGAACCCGGAGCTCGACCCGGCCGCGAAGCAGGCGGCGCTCGACGACCTGCTCGGCGACTCCGACCCGCTCGTCCGCAACTTCCTCCGCCTCCTCGCGGAGAAGGGTCGTACCGGCGAGCTCGAGGAGATCGTGCGCGAGCTCGACGAGCTCGTCGCGCGCGAGCAGGGGCGGCTGAACGTCGAGCTGACCACCGCCTTCGAGCTCTCCGACGACGAGGCCGACGGCATCGTCCGCAAGATCGAGCAGGCGTCGGGCCGCAGCGTCGACGCGGTGCGCAAGGTCGATCCGGCGCTTGTCGGGGGGATCGTGCTCCAGGCGGGCACCTTCCGGGTCGACGCGAGTGTGCGCGGCAGGCTCGAGCGGCTGCGCCGGACGCTCGTCCGGGGCCGGTGACGCCGATGGGCGCGTGCGCGGATCGTGGGCTACCTTTTCGGGCGATGCGCCGGTTGCTCGTCGCCGCCTGCTGCGCCGCCGCCGCGCTCGCCTTCGCGCCGGCCGGCACTCGCCTCGCCCGACGACGGCCTGCCCGATCTCTGGAGCGGCTCCTGGGAGGCGGCGTTGATGCCCGAGGAGACGCCGCTCGGCACCCTGACGTGGCGGCCGATCTCGTACGCGGAAGGAATGGCGTACGTCGGCAAGCACTTCGGCGGCAGGGCCTTCGAGGGCTGCCCGGCGGACGGGCGCACGCGCTTCTTCCGCGGCAAGTACCAGGTCGGCGGCGACCTGATCGCCTGCACGGCCGGCGAGGCGGCGAACACGATCGTCGGCCGCTTCGACGGCAACGACATCCTCCGCTCGGGGAGCTTCACCGTGACGATGGTCGGAGGAGGACGGCGTGCCGGAGTTCCTCGGCCAGTACTTCGAGGACGACGGCGTCACCGTCGACTGGTGCGGCGACTTCCTCGCCGGCAGCACGCCCCTTCCTGCTGTGGACACGGCGGCGCCGATGCTCGAGCTCGGACGCGCCACACGCGCCGGCCGGGTGGCGACCATCCGCGTGCGCGCCTACGACCAGAGCGCCACCGTTCGCGTCGAGGTGCAGCTGCGCCGCGCCGGACGGATCGTCGCGCGCACGACCGCGACCGCCCGTGCCGACGGCACCCTCAAGCTTGCGCGGCTACGCCTGCCGGCCGGAGTGCGCGGCCCGCTCACCGCGGTCGTCCGCGCCCGGGACGCGGCGGGGAACACCACGTCCTGGACGACTGCACGGCTGCGCGCCTGACCGGCGCGCGCGCCCCGGAACCGACCGACTCGACGACGGCGAGACAGGAGAGAACGTGAAGCTACGGCCTGAAGAGATCACCTCGATCCTCAAGCAGAGGATCGAGCAGTACGACGTCCAGACCGACCTCTCGGAGGTCGGCACCGTGCTCCAGGTGGGCGACGGCATCGCCCGCGTGCACGGCCTCGAGAACTGCGTCTCGCTCGAGCGGCTCGAGTTCGAGCACGGCGTCGTCGGCATCGCCTTCAACCTCGAGGAGGACAACGTCGGCGTCGCGCTCTTCGGCGAGTGGCAGCACGTGAAGGAGGGCGAGCCCGTCCGCCGGACCGGCGCGGTGATCTCGGTCCCGGTCGGCGACGCACTCATCGGCCGGGTCGTCGACCCGCTCGGCAACCCGCTCGACGGCCAGGGGCCGATCGAGGCCAGCGGGATGCGTCCGCTCGAGTTCAAGGCTCCGGGCGTGATCCAGCGCCAGCCGGTGAAGGAGCCGCTGATGACCGGGATCAAGGCGATCGACTCGATGACGAACGTCGGCCGCGGCCAGCGCGAGCTGATCATCGGCGACCGCGGCACGGGCAAGACCGCCGTCGCCATCGACGCGATCATCAACCAGCGCGGCGAGGACGTGATCTGCATCTACGTCGCCGTCGGCCAGAAGGGCTCGACGGTGGCGCAGGTCTACGAGCGCCTGAAGGACTCGGGCGCGATGGACTACACGATCATCGTCTCCGCGCCCGCCCAGGAGGCGGCGCCGATCAAGTGGATGGCCCCCTTCGCCGGCGCGGCGATGGGCGAGTACTTCCTCTACGACGGCAAGCACGCGCTCGTCGTCTACGACGACCTCTCGAAGCACGCCGACTCGTACCGGCAGCTCTCCCTGCTGCTCCGGCGCCCGCCGGGCCGCGAGGCGTTCCCCGGCGACGTCTTCTACCTCCATTCGAGGCTGCTCGAGCGCGCCTGCAAGCTCTCGGACGAGCTCGGGGCCGGCTCGCTCACGGCGCTGCCGATCATCGAGACTCAGGCCGGCGACATCTCGGCGTACATCCCGACGAACGTGATCTCGATCACCGACGGCCAGATCTTCCTCGAGTCCGACCTCTTCTACTCGGGCGTCCGCCCGGCGGTGAACGTCGGCACCTCGGTCTCGCGCGTGGGCGGCTCGGCCCAGACGAAGGCGATGAAGAAGGTCGCGGGGCGCCTCCGGCTCGACCTCGCCCAGTACCGGGAGCTCGAGGCGTTCGCGCAGTTCGGCTCCGAGCTCGATCCGGCCACCCAGAAGGCGCTCGCCCGCGGGGAGCGGATGGTCGCGACCCTGAACCAGCCGCAGTACCAGCCCTGGCCGCACGCCGAGCAGGTCGTCGCGCTCTACGCGGGCATCAACGGCTGGCTCGACGAGGTTCCGACCGCCCAGGTGCCGCGCTTCCAGGACGAGCTGCGCGAGTACGTCCGCACCGAGGGCACGATCTACCCGGCGATCGAGGAGACGAAGGACCTCGGGGACGACCTGACCGCGAAGCTCGACGCGGAGCTGGAGAAGTTCAAGCACGGCTTCAACGTCGAGGAGGAGAGCTCGCTCGTCTGATGGCCAGCGTCCAGGACATCAAGCGGCGGATCCGCTCCGTCCGCAACACGCGCAAGATCACGCGAGCGCTCGAGCTCGTCGCGGCCGCGAAGCTGCGGCGGGCGCAGGCGCGCATCGAGGCGATGCGTCCGTACGCCGACACGATGAGCGAGCTGATCGCGGGCGTGGGGCGGGCGGCGTCGTCCGTGCGCGGGCTGCCGCTCCTGCAGCAGCGCGACGAGGTGAAGGTCGTCGCGATCGTGCCGCTGACCGGCGACCGCGGGCTCGCGGGCGCGTTCAACGCGCAGATCATCCGGCGCGCGCTGGCGCTGGCGCGGAGCCTGCAGGGCGAAGGCGCCGAGGTGCGCTGGGTGGCGGTGGGGAAGAAGGGCCGCTCGACGCTGTCCTTCCGCCGCTACGAGCTGGACGGCGAGTTCACGGGCTTCTCCGACGCGCCGTCCTTCGGCGACGCGCAGGCGATCGCCCACCGGGTCGGCGAGCTCTTCGTCGAGGGCACCGTCGATCGCGTCGTGCTCGTCTACAACAGCTTCGAGTCCGCCATGACCCAACGTGTGACCGAGCAGGAGATCCTCCCGATCGCCGCCGACATCCTCGAGACCGACGACGAGGAACGGGCCGACGACGCGATGCGGGGCGACTTCATCTTCGAGCCCGAGCCGGAGGAGATCCTCGAGCGCCTGCTGCCCGTCTACCTCGAGACGCAGGTGTATCGCGCGCTGCTCGAGTCCGCAGCCTCGTTCCAGGGCGCGCAGATGACCGCGATGCGGAACGCGTCGAAGAGCGCGGGCGAGCTGATCGACGGCCTGACGCTCGACATGAACCGCGCCCGCCAGGCGGAGATCACCCAGGAGATCCTCGAGGTCGTCGGCGGCGCCGAAGCGCTCGCCTGAAAGATCGACAACTCAGCTAACCTCGCGATCCGGACCTCGTCTAAGCTCTCGTCTCACAGTGGCCAACCAGGACAAGCATCCCGAAGTTCTCGGCGCGGGCGCAGGCCTTGCGGGCTCGATCGCGATCGAGTCGGGCACCGCGCTCGGCGAGAACATCCCGGTCAAGGCGCGCGGCTACTGGGAGCAGATCTGGCTCCGCTTCAGCCGCGACAAGGTCGCGGTCTTCGGCGGGATCTTCATCATCGTCCTGATGCTCGTCGCGTTCGTGGGCGCGCCGCTCGCGGCGAAGATCCTCGGGCACGGGCCGAACCAACCGTTCCCGGAGGGCCTGGACGAGAACCTGCTCCCGGTCGGCCCGTGGACGCACGTCAGCACGGCGCCCTACATCGGCGCCACCGGCACCTACCCTGACACGATCTTCGTGCTCGGCGGCGACGGCCAGGTCGGCCGCGACCTCTTCCTCCGCCTGCTCTACGGCGCGCAGACGTCGCTCGAAGTGGCGATCTTCGCCACGTTCTTCTCGGTCGCGATCGGCGTGATCATGGGCCTGATGGCCGGCTACTACCGCGGCTGGGTCGACACGCTGATCTCGCGGCTGACCGAGATCGTGATGGCCTTCCCGGCGCTGCTCTTCATCATCGCCGTCGCCGCCACGGTCGGGGAGCGCCTCAACACCGTCAGCTTCGGCTTCCTCGCCCCGGGCGTCTTCACCCTCGTCCTGATCTTCGCGATCTTCGGCTGGTTCTACCCCGCCAGGATCATCCGCAGCCTGGTGCTCTCGCTGCGCGAGAAGGAGTTCATCGAGGCCGCCCGGATGACCGGCGCGGGCGACGGGCGGATCATGCTCTCGCACCTGCTCCCGCACCTGGTCGCCCCGATCATCGTCTACTCGACCCTGATCGTCGCCAACAACGTGATCGCGGAGGCCGGTCTCTCGTTCCTCGGCCTCGGGATCCAGCAGCCGACCGCGAGCTGGGGCAATCTGCTGTCCGAAGCGCCCACGTACTACACGACACAACCGTGGATCATGGTCTGGCCGGGGTTGTCGATCCTGATGACGACACTGGCGTTCAACCTGCTCGGCGACGGGCTGCGGGATGCATTCGACCCGCGCCGCACCAACAGCTGACCAACTAACCAGTCACCCCAGGCACTCGTCTTATCAACGCAGTGGTAAACACCCGCGTGGGTCCGGCCGCCCGGACCGGCCCCTCGCACCAAGGAAGGAGTCCGATGCACAAGAGGTTCTTGCTTGCGCTCACCTGCGCGGTGATCGGAGCGGGGTTGCTCGTCGCGGCGGCTTTTGCCGGCTCGGCGGCTCCCACCAAGGCCTCGAAGTCCGGTTCCGCCGACGCCAAGCGCGGCGGCACTCTCCGTGTCAACCTCTCGGAGACCGACTTCGAGTTCCTCGACCCGGCCCTGGCGTACGACTCGGCCGGCTGGACGGTCCTGTTCGCCACGAACATGACCCTGCTGAACTACCCCGACAAGCCGGCCCCGGTGGGCAACCGGCTGACCCCTGAGGCGGCTGCGGCCTTCCCGACGGTGTCGAGGGACGGCAAGACCTACACCTTCACGGTTCGGTCCGGCATCAAGTTCAGCGACGGCTCCGCGCTCACAGCGGCGTCGTTCAAGCGGGCCATCGAGCGCGCAGCCGACCCGAACGAGGGCTCGCCTGCCATCGCCTTCCTGCACACCGTCGTGGGCGCTGACGCCCGCAACGAGGGCAAGGCGAAGTCGGTCTCCGGTGTCTCGGCGAAGGGCCAGAAGCTGACGGTCAAGCTGACGAAGGCCGACCCGACGTTCCTGGCACAGATCGCAATGCCGTTCTTCGCTGCGGTGAAGGCGAACATGGCGATCAACCCGAAGGGCGAGAACGTCTACCCGTCGGCCGGCCCGTATCACATCGTCAGTCGTGACACCGGTCGCCAGCTCGTGCTCGAGCGGAACAAGTTCTACAAGGGCTCGCGCCCTGCGAACGCGGACCGCATCGTGATCACGGTGCTGACGGACCAGGCGCAGAGCTTCCTGCAGACCAAGCGGGGCGACGTCGACTACGACATGGGCGGCGTGCCTCCGACTGCGCACCAGGAGCTCTTCAACACGTACGGCGTCAACAAGAGCCGGTACTTCGTCAACCCGGGCGTGAACGTGTTCTACGTCGCCCTCAACTCGAGCCGCCCGGCGTTCAAGAACGCGAACGTCCGCAAGGCCGTGAACTACGCGATCGACCGCCCGGCGATGCTGCGGGTGGGTGGCCTCCTGGCCGGTAAGCGCACCGACCAGATCCTGCCGCCGAGCATGCGTGGCTTCCGCGACGCCAAGCTGTACCCGATCAAGGGTGCGGATCCGGCGAAGGCGAAGTCGCTGGCCGGTGGCTCGTCCGCGGACGTGACCATCCTGCACACGACCAGCGCATCGTCGGTGGCGCGTGGGCAGATCCTTCAGTTCAACCTCAAGCAGATGGGGATGAACCCGAAGCTGAAGCCGCAGCCGTTCGGCGTGGCGATCAAGACCGCCGGTGACAAGCACGGCGACTTCGACGCCTTCCTGATCGGCTGGCTGGCCGACTATCCGGATCCGTTCGACTTCATCAACGTGCTCATGGACGGCAACAACATCCAGGAGTCAAACAACTCGAACTACGCCTACCTCAACGTCGCCAAGTACAACAAGGCGATGAACGCGGCTGCCCGCCTTTCCGGCAACCCGCGCTACGAGGCCTATGGCCGGCTCGACGTCGACCTGATGAAGAACGCGGCTCCGTGGGCCCCGATGTACAACGGCAACACGCGTGAGTTCATCGGTGCTCGCTTGACGAACTACATCTACCACCCGGTCTACGCGGGCGCGGTTCTCAACGCCCTCGCGATCAAGTAACGACCGCTCGGTAGTCGATTCAGGTTCCGGAGGGTGCCGGGCGCCCTCCGGAACCACCTACCATCGAACTTCCCTCTACCTCTAGACTCCCTACCTCACATGTTCCACTTCCTCGTCCGACGGCTCCTCTGGGCCATGGTGTTGTTCCTGGCCGTGACCGTCGTGACGTATGTGATCTTCTTCGTCACCCCGTCCGACCCGGCGCGGCTCGCAGCCGGCCAGGGGGCGACGCAGAAGGACGTGCAGCGTGTCGCCCAGCGGCTCCATCTCGACGAGCCCGTCTACCAGCAGTACGGGCGCTTCCTCAAGCAGCTCACGGTGGAGCACTCGCTCGGCGAGTCGTTCGCCAACCGGCAGGACGTGAACGACATCGTGCTGCGCTGCGCGCCGGTGACCGCGTCCCTCGTCTTCGGCGGCGCCATCTTCTGGCTGCTGCTCTCGCTCCCCGTCGGGATCCTCTCCGCGATGAGGCCTCGATCGCTGCTCGACCGAGCGGCGATGGTGTTCGTGCTGATCGGCCTCTCCGCGCACCCGGTCTGGATCGGGCTGATCTTCGCCTACGTCTTCGGCTACAAGCTGGGACTGACACCGATCTCGGGCTACTGCGACTTCGTCAGCCCGGCGGAGACGGCGGACTGCGGTGGGCCCGTCCAATGGGCGTACCACATGATCCTGCCCTGGGCGACGTTCGCAATCCTCTTCGCCGCCCTGTACGTACGGCTGATCAGGGCGAACGTGATGGAGACGATGAACGAGGACTACGTGCGGACCGCGCGCGCCAAGGGCGCCCCCGAGGGGCGCGTCATGCGTAGCCACATCCTCCGGAACAGCCTCCTCCCGGTCGTGACGATCCTCGGCATGGACATCGGGCTCGCGCTCGGCGGCGCGATCTTCACCGAGTCGATCTACAGCCTGCCCGGGCTCGGCCGGCAGGTGCTGATCTCGTACAACAACTTCGACCTGCCGGTGATCCTCGGCATCGTCGTCTTCTCGACCCTCTGCATCATCGTCTTCAACCTGATCGTGGATCTGCTCTACGCGTGGATCGACCCGAGGATCCGGCTCGCCTGATGGCCCTCCTCGAGGTTCGTGACCTGCGGACGAGCTTCCGCACCGACGACGGTGTCGTAAGGGCGGTCGACGGAGTCACCTTCTCGGTCGACAAGGGGAAGACACTGGGCATCGTCGGCGAGTCCGGCTGTGGCAAGAGCGTCACCTGCCTGACGATCATGGGGCTGAACAACCCGCGGAACACGATGTCGAGCGGGGAGGCGAGCTTCAAGGGCGAGAACCTGATCGGAATGGGCGCCGGTCGCCTGCGCAAGGTCCGCGGCGACCAGATCGCGATGATCTTCCAGGACCCGATGACCTCGCTCAACCCGGTCCACTCGATCGGGAAGCAGCTCGTCGAGGCGGTCATGCTCCACAACGACATCTCGGCCAAGGCGGCGAAGGGCCGGGCGGTCGAGGCGCTGAAGGAGGTCGGGATCCCGCGCTCCGACCGCCGGATCGACGACTACCCGCACCAGTTCTCGGGCGGCATGCGGCAGCGCGTGATGATCGCGATGGCGATGATCAACGACCCCGAGTTGCTGATCGCGGACGAGCCGACCACGGCTCTCGACGTGACGACTCAGGCGCAGATCCTCGCCCTGATGCGACAGCTGCAGGAGGATCACGACACGGCGATCGTGATGATCACCCACGACCTCGGGGTCGTCGCCGAGATCTCTGACGACGTCGTCGTGATGTACGCCGGCAACGTGATCGAAGAGGGCTCCGTCGAGTCGATCTTCAACGCACCGCAGCACCCGTACACGTGGGGGCTGCTCGGCTCGCTGCCGCGCCTCGACGCCGACGTCGAGCGCCTGACGCAGATCCCGGGTCAGCCGCCGTCGCTCCTGAACCCGCCGAGCGGCTGCCGCTTCCACCCGCGCTGCCCGTACGTGATGGACGTGTGCGTGCGCGACGTGCCGAAGCTCGCCCCGACATCGTCGGACGCGGCTCACCTGCAGGCCTGCTTCCTCGACGACCAGACCAAGGAGCGCGAGGCGGCGAAGCTCCTCGCCGCCTACGCGGAGACGACATGAGCGACGCGCTGCTCGACGTCCGGAACGTCAAGAAGTACTTCCCGGTCACGCGCGGGATCATCTTCCAGAAGGAAGTGGCGACCGTGAAGGCCGTCGACGACGTCTCGTTCTCGGTCAAGCCCCGCGAGACGCTCGGCGTCGTCGGCGAGTCCGGCTGCGGCAAGTCGACGCTCGCGCGCTGCATCATGCGGCTCCTGGACACGACCGAGGGCGAGATCATCTTCGACGGGCGTGACATCACGAAGCTGAACCGGGCGGAGATGCGGCCCGTGCGGCGCGAGCTGATGATGGTCTTCCAGGATCCGTATGCGAGCCTGAACCCCCGCAAGCGCGTCGGCTTCATCGTCGCCGAGGCCCTTCAGGTGCACAAGGCCGGGACGGACGCCGAGATCAAGCGCCGCGTCCAGGAGCTGCTCGAGATCGTCGGCCTGAACCCCGAGCACTACAACCGCTTCCCGCACGAGTTCTCCGGCGGCCAGCGCCAGCGGATCGGCGTCGCGCGCGCCCTCGCCGTCAACCCGAAGCTGATCGTCTGCGACGAGCCGGTCTCGGCGCTCGACGTGTCCGTGCAGGCGCAGATCCTCAACCTGCTCAAGGACCTCCAGCACGAGTTCGGGCTGACCTACATCTTCATCGCGCACGACCTCAATGTCGTTCGGCACATCTCGGATCGGGTGATGGTGATGTACCTCGGCAAGGTCGTCGAGACCGCCGATCGGCAGCAGCTCTACGCGGGGCCGAAGCACCCGTACACGGGCGCGCTCCTCTCCGCGGTGCCGATCCCGAACCCCGAGCTCGGCCGCAAGCGCCAGCCGATCGTGCTCGAGGGCGACGTGCCGAGCCCGATCAACCCGCCTGAGGCGTGCCGCTTCCATCCGCGCTGCCCACGCTTCGTCGAGGGCAAGTGCGACGTCGACGAGCCGATGCTCGAGTCGTTCGGCGCGGGCCACGCGGCCGCCTGCCACTTCCCGCTCGAGCGCTGGCCGATGACGGCCTCCGAGGTCCGCCGCCACACCGCCGAGACCGCTCCCGTCTCGTCGTAACCCATGTGGCTCGCGGCCGCACGCCGGTTCGCGATCCTGTTCGGCTCGGTATCGGCCGGAGTCGTCGTGATCTCGTACCTCGCCGGGCTCGCGCTCGGCTCGACCGCCGAACCGCTCGATCTCTCTGGGCTTCTATCTCGTCGGCGCCTTCCTCGCGCTCGCCGGGTTCTTCTTCGGCAACCGCGGGCCGGTGCGGCCGGTCGGCGACGAGCGCAACTGGCGGGTCGGACGAGGCCTGCGGACGGCCAGCCGGGAGGAGCAGGAGGAGTCGGTCGCGACCGGCGGGCTGCTCGCCCTGCTCGGCTTCGTCCTCCTGGCGATCGGGATCGTGATCGACAGCCGGTACCAGCTGGTCTGAACGGGGGACGCCGCTAACCGATGCGGCGAGCTATCGTCACAAGAGGTATGGGCGATCACGGGATCGTGTGTGAGCGGGCGCGCGCCTGGGCGGCGCTGCAGCCCGACGGCGAGCTGTCGAGCTTCGAGCAGCGCCTGCTGACGGCGCATCTCGACCGCTGCGAGCCGTGCCTCACGTTCGCCCAGCGGGTCGAAGCCGCGACGCTCGCGCTCCGGAACGCGCCCGCCGAGCCGCTCGCTCATCCGGTGTCGGTGTCCCGTGCGGCGCGCTTCGCGCCGAGGCGGCTGGTACCCCGCCGGACGGTCTACTCGACCGCCGCCGCCGCGGCTGCCGCGGTGATGGCGCTCTCGATCAGCTCGGGTGTCGACTTCACCGGCGGCGACAAGGCGGCTGTCCCGAGCCCGCTCGTGGTCGTCACGAACGGCGACGACGCCGCCGACTACCACGCGATGCGCGAGCTCCGGCGGCTCCAGCTCGCCACTGACATCGCCGCGCCCTCGGGCCAGCGGCCGCGCCAGTTCGGCGCGAACGGCACGTAACCGGGCCGTAACGCCCGCACGCCGCGCGGGGCCGAGTACGCTCGGAGCGTGCTCGCGAACATCGTCACCTCGCACTGCTGACAGCTCGACCACGCCGCCAGGCTGGCGGCGTCGCTCGACCCGCTCGCGGCCGTCCGTCACGAGGGTCGGCGGCGCGTGCCCTTCGCTAGACTCCGCGCACTTTGTGCGAACTTTGTGCGTCGCACTGACCGCCACGCCAGCCCCACCAGCGAGCCTCGGGAGAGCCATGTCTGAGCAGTCCAGCGCGTCGAACGTCGGCACCATCGTCGAGATCAAGGGCGTCGTGCTCGACGCCGTCTTCAACGAGCGCCTGCCGGAGATCTACACGGCTCTGCGCATCGACGTGCCGACCGCCGACGGCGGCTCGACCCCGTTGATCGCGGAGGTGCAGCAGCACCTCGGCGACGATCGTGTCCGCGCGGTCGCGATGGACTCGACCGACGGGCTCTCGCGCGGGACGGACGTGATCGACACGGGGCAGCCGATCTCGGTGCCCGTCGGCGACGCGACGCTGGGCCGGATCTGGAACGTGATCGGCGACCCGGTCGACGACAAGCCTGCCGCCGGGGCCGACGTCGAGCGCTGGCCGATCCACCGCGACCCGCCCGCCTTCCGCGACCTCTCGCCGACGATCGAGATCTTCGAGACGGGCCTGAAAGTCGTCGACCTGATCGCGCCGTACATCAAGGGCGGCAAGATCGGCCTCTTCGGCGGCGCCGGCGTCGGCAAGACGGTGCTGATCCAGGAGCTGATCCACAACGTTGCTCGCGAGCACGGCGGCGTCTCGGTCTTCGCGGGCGTCGGCGAGCGGACGCGCGAGGGCAACGACCTCTTCCTCGAGATGACCGAGTCCGAGGTGATCGACAAGGTCGCACTCGTCTACGGCCAGATGAACGAGCCGCCGGGCGCGCGCCTGCGCGTCGGCCTCTCCGGCCTGACGATGGCCGAGTACTTCCGCGACCAGGGCCAGGACACGCTGCTCTTCATCGACAACATCTTCCGCTTCGTGCAGGCGGGCTCCGAGGTCTCGGCCCTGCTCGGCCGCATGCCGAGCGCCGTCGGGTACCAGCCGACGCTCGCGACCGAGATGGGCCAGCTGCAGGAGCGCATCACCTCGACGCGCACCGGCTCGGTCACCTCCGTCCAGGCGATCTACGTGCCGGCCGACGATCTGACCGATCCCGCACCCGCGAACACCTTCGCGCACCTCGACGCCACGACCGTGCTCTCCCGGGCGATCGTCGAGAAGGGCATCTACCCGGCGGTCGACCCGCTCGACTCCACCTCCCGCGCGCTCCAGCCGGGAATCGTCTCCGAGGAGCACTACCGGACGGCGATGCAGGTGCAGCAGATCCTCCAGCGCTACAAGGACCTGCAGGACATCATCGCGATCCTCGGCATGGACGAGCTCTCCGACGAGGACAAGCTCGTCGTCTCGCGGGCCCGCAAGGTCGAGCGCTTCCTCTCGCAGCCGAACTTCGTCGCGGAGCAGTTCACGGGCACTCCAGGCAAGTACGTCAAGCTCGAGGACACGATCGCCGGCTTCAACGAGATCATCGAGGGCAAGCACGACGAGCTGCCCGAGAGCGCGTTCTACATGGTCGGCGGCATCGAGGAGGCCGTCGAGAAGGCCGAGAAGTCCGCGGCGGCAGCGTAGGTGGCGAAGCAGTTCGACGTCTCGATCGTGACGCCCGACGGGGCGGCGTTCGAAGGGCAGGCGGAGATGCTGATCGTGCCAGGAGCCGCCGGTGAGATCGGCGTGCTCGCGCGGCATGCGCCGCTCGTCGCGACGCTGAAGGCCGGCTCGATCCGCGTCTACCGCGACCGCGCATCCGAGGACGTCGTCGAGCTCGCCACCGGGCCTGGCTTCTTCAAGGTCGAGCTCGACCGCGCGCTCGCGCTCGTCGACGACGCCGTCGACGTCAAGGAGATCGACGACGCCCGCGCGCAGGCGCAGCTCGAGGAGGCGAAGGCCGAGCTCGAACGGGTCGAGTCGGGCGAGTCGACAGCCGACCGCTGGCAGCTCGAGCAGCGCATCCGGCACGCCGAGAACCAGCTCACGGTCTCGGGCCGCACGACCGGCTGACCGGATCCGGCGCGCTCCGATCGGGCGGCGCGGAGCCGTCGCTCCGGCTGTGGATCGATTGAGACATTCTCGGCCCACCTGCGACGCGTCCCATCCAGACAGGGCCAGGGTCAGACCCTGGACGTGGCCTGAAGTGGCGTTGTGTGAGCGAATCGGCACACTCTTGGTGCAATGAGCGACGCGCCTAGCCGACTGACCGACCTCCTCGACGACCGGATTGCCGTGCTCGACGGCTCCTGGGGCGTGCTGATCCAGCGCGACGTCCGCGGTGAGGACGCCTACCGCGGCGAGCGCTTCCGCGACCACCCGCAGGACGTCGCCGGCGATCCGGATCTGCTCAACCTGACGCGGCCCGAGATCATCCTCGGCATTCACCGCGACTACTTCGCCGCGGGCGCCGACATCACGACGACGAACACCTTCACCGCCACCCGCATCGGGCAGGCCGACTACGGGCTCGGGCGACCACGCGGCGGAGATGTCGCTCGCGGGCGCGCAGCTGGCACGCCAGGCCGCGGACGAGGCAGGCGGCAAGCTCGTCGCGGGGTCGGTCGGGCCGCTCAACGTCTCACTCTCGCTCTCGCCCAGGGTCGACGACCCCGGCTACCGCGCGGTCACGTTCGACGAGGTGACGGCCGCGTACACCGAGCAGATGCGCGCGCTCGTCGAAGGTGGGGTGGACGTGCTCCTGATCGAGACCGTCTTCGACACGCTGAACGCCAAGGCCGCGCTCGTCGCCGCACACGACGCCGCACCCGACACGCCGCTCTGGGTCTCGTTCACGGCGATCGACCTGAGTGGGCGCAACCTCTCCGGCCACACGGCCGAGGCGTTCCTCTACGCCGTCGAGCACGCGAGCCCGCTCGTCGTCGGCATCAACTGCTCGCTCGGGGCCGCTCAGCTCCGGCCGTTCCTCGAGGATCTCTCGCGGGCATCCTCGACATACGTCGCCTGCCATCCGAACGCGGGCCTGCCGAACGCGCTCGGCGGCTACGACGAGCAGCCGCACGACACGAGCCGCTACCTGCGCGAGTTCGCCGAGGCTGGCCTCGTCAACCTCGTCGGCGGCTGCTGCGGGACGACACCCGACCACACGCGCGAGATCGTCGCCGCCGTCCGGGGTCTGCGGCCACGGCGCGTCCCGGCACCACGTCAGAGCCCGCGCTTCAGCGGCCTGGAGCCGTTCGTGATCGGGCCGGACACCGGCTTCGTCGTCGTCGGCGAGCGGACGAACGTCACCGGCTCGGCACGCTTCCGCACCCTCGTCGAGTCGGGCGACTACGGCGCAGCGCTCGAGGTCGCGCTCGACCAGGTGCGCGGCGGGGCGAACCTGCTCGACGTGAACATGGACGCCGACCTGCTCGACGGCGTCGAGGCGATGACGACGTTCCTCAACCACGTCGCCGCCGAGCCGGACGCGTCGCGGCTGCCGATCATGGTCGACAGCTCGCGGCCGGCCGTGCTCGAGGCCGGCCTGCGCTGCGTCGGCGGCAAGGGCGTGGTCAACTCGCTCAGCCTGAAGGAGGGCGAGGCGATCTTCCTCGAGCACGCGCGGGTCGTCCGCCGCTTCGGCGCGGGCGTCGTCGTGATGGCCTTCGACGAGCAGGGACAGGCTGAGACCGTCGAGCGCAAGGTCGCGATCTGCGGCCGCGCGTACGACCTCCTCACGCAGGAGGCCGGCTTCGCCCCACACGACCTGATCTTCGACTGCAACGTGCTCGCCGTCGCCACGGGCATCGAGGAGCACAACGGCTTCGCGAAAGCCTTTCTCGAGGCGCTGCCGCTGATCAAGGAGCGCTGCCCGGGCTCGCTGACGAGCGGCGGCATCTCCAACCTCAGCTTCGCGTTCCGCGGCAACGACGTCGTCCGCGAGGCGATGCACGCCTCGTTCCTCTACCACGCGATCCGCGCTGGGCTGGACATGGGGATCGTCAACGCCGGCCAACTCGCCGTGTACGAGGATGTCGAGCCCGAGCTGCTCGAGCGGGTCGAGGACGTGATCTTCGACCGCCGGCCCGACGCGACCGAGCGGCTCGTCGCCTACGCGGAGGGAGTCCGGGGCGAGGGGATGCGTCGCGAGGTCGACCTCTCCTGGCGCGAGGCGCCGGTCGGGGAGCGGCTGGCGCACTCGCTCGTCCACGGACTCACGGACTTCGTCGAGGAGGACGTCGAGGAGGCGCGCCAGGCGGCCGCTCGGCCGCTCGACGTGATCGAAGGCCCGCTGATGGACGGGATGAAGATCGTCGGCGACCTCTTCGGAGCGGGGAAGATGTTCCTGCCGCAGGTGGTGAAGAGCGCACGGGCGATGAAGCGCGCGGTCGCCTACCTCGAGCCGTACATGGAGGCGGAGCGCGCCACCGGCAACGGACGCGCGCAGGGCCGGATCGTGCTCGCAACCGTCAAGGGCGACGTGCACGACATCGGCAAGAACATCGTCGGGGTCGTGCTCGGCTGCAACAACTGGGAGGTCGTCGACCTCGGCGTGATGGTCGCGGCCGACCGCATCCTCGACACCGCGGTCGAGCTCGACGCGGACGCGGTCGGGCTGTCCGGCCTGATCACACCTTCGCTCGACGAGATGGTGCACGTCGCCGCCGAGATGGAGCGACGCGGCCTCGAGCTGCCGCTGCTCGTCGGCGGCGCGACGACCTCGAAGCAGCACACCGCTGTCCGGATCGCGCCCGAGTACGGCCGCGAGACCGTGCACGTGCTCGATGCGTCACGGGTGATCGGCGTCGTCTCGGACCTGCGCGACCCCGGGCGCCGCGCCGAGCTCGACCGGACGAACCGCGAGGATCAGGAGCGCCTGCGCGAGCAGCACGGCGAGCGCACCCGCAAGCCGCTGCTCCCGCTCGCCGATGCGCGGGCGAACCGCGAGTCGGTGACCTTCGACGACCTCGCCGCACCGGACTTCACCGGCGTCCGCGTCGTCGAGCCCGAGCTCGCCGACCTCGTCGGCTATGTCGACTGGCAGTTCTTCTTCCACGCCTGGGAGCTGAAGGGGAAGTTCCCCGCGATCCTCGAGCGGCCCGAGGCACGCGAGCTCTACGACGACGCGCAGGCGTTGCTCGGCGAGATCGTCGCCGGCGGGCTGCTGCGGCCTCGCGGCATCCACGGCTTCTGGCCGGCCCACACCGAAGGCGATGACGTCGTGCTCGAGCAGGGGACGCGGTTCCCGATGCTCCGACAACAGTCCGCCTACGGCGACTCGCGGCCGAATCGCTCGCTCGCCGACTACGTCGCTCCCGCCGGCGATCACCTCGGCGCGTTCGCGGTCGGCATCTTCGGCGTCGACCAGCTCGCCGGCCGCTTCGAGGCCGAGCACGACGACTACAGCGCGATCATCGCCAAGGCGCTCGCCGACCGGCTCGCCGAGGCGTTCGCCGAGTGGCTGCACGAGCAGTCGCGTCGCGCCTGGTACGAGCGCGGCGAGCCGCTCAGCAACGAGGACCTGATCGCGGAGCGGTTCCGCGGCATCCGGCCCGCGTTCGGCTACCCGGCCTCGCCCCGACCACGGTCTGAAGGAGCCGCTGTTCGAGCTGCTCGGCGCGCGGGAGCTCGGCTTCGACCTGACGGAGAACTGGGCGGCGACGCCGGCCGCGGGCGTCAGCGGCCTCTACCTCGGGCATCCGCGCTCGCGCTACTTCGCGGTCGGCAGGATCGGGGCCGACCAGCTCGAGGACTACTCGGCGCGGATCGGCGTACCGGTCGAGGAGGCCGCCCGCCGCCTCGGCCCGAGCATTGCCCCCGACCGGTAAGGCGGCTACCGTGCGCGCGTGCTCCGCGTCGCGCTCGTCCTCCTGCTCGCCGGGTTCCTCGCCGGCACGGCGCTCGCCGCACAGGGCGACCCGATCGAGCGCCATACCGCCGCGGACATGGCCAGGGCTCGCGCCGTCGTTCTCCGCCCCGCGGATCTCGGCGGCGGCTGGACAGGGGCAGAAGCCGAGCGGCGGCGACGAACAGCTCCACTGCAGCGCGTTCCGGATCGACGAGTCCGATCTGGTCGAGACCGGTGACGCCAACTCGCAGGTCTTCACCCTCGCCACCTTCGTCGTCTCCTCGTCCGCCTCGGTGTACCGCACTCCGGCGATGGCGGCGGCCTCCTGGCGCCGCGCCGTGCGGCCCGGGCTCGCCGCCTGCCTGGCCGAGGATGCCGAGCGCACGCTCTCCGCGCCGAACCTGCGGCTGACGCGCCGCTCGGCGGCCCGCATCGCCTACGGGAACGTCGCGACGCAGACGGCCGCCTACCACCTCGTCTTCAGCGCGACCGACGGCACGAACGTCGTCCCGCTCCATGCGGACGTCGTCTACATCCGCGGCGGCCGCACGCTGGCAGGCGTCGTCACCGTGTCGTTCGTCAAGCCGTTTCCGGCATCCGTGCTCCGCCGGCTCGCCGTCCTGACCGGCCGCAGAATGCACTGAAACGGGGATGCCGCCCGCGGCGGAGGGTGCTAGCGTGCCCGCCGTGCTGCTGCCGCGCAGACTGAGCCTCCTCAGCTGGGCGCTGGACTTCCGGCTCCTCTTCCTCGCCACGCTCGGATCGGGCTTCGGCACCTATCTGGCGGCGATCGCGCTCACGGTCGACGTCTACGACCGCACCGGCTCCGGCACCTGGGTCGCGGCGCTGCTCGTCGTCGACTTCCTGCCGATGATCGCGATCGGCCTGCTGCTCGGCCCGCTCGTCGACCGGTACTCGCGGCGCGGGCTGATGATCGGCTCCGACCTGGTCCGTCTCGGCGTCTTCTGCGCGCTGCCGTTCGCGGGCAGCCCGCTCATGCTCGTCGTGCTCGCCGGCGTGGCAGGGCTCGCGACCGGCTTCTTCCGCCCGGCCGTCTATGCGGGCCTGCCGAATCTCGTCCCCGACGAAGAGCTGGCGAACGCGAACGCGCTGCTGCAGGGAGTCGAGAACCTCGCCTGGATGATCGGCCCCGTGATCGGCGGCGCCGTGCTCGCGCTCTCGAGCCCGGACGTCGCGTACTGGATCAACGCCGCCACGTTCCTGCTCTCCGTGCTGCTGCTGCTGCGGATCCCGGCCCGGCGGCTGCGCTCCCAGGAGCCGTTGACCCGGGGACACTGGCACGACCTCGCCGAGGGGTTCTCCGTCGTTCGGCACTCGCGGGCGCTGATGACCGTCTTCGTCGTGTGGAACATCGTCTTCGTCGGCACCGCGGCCGTGAACGTCGCCGAGGTCGTCGTCGCCAAGGTGTCGCTCGACTCGGGCGACCTCGGCTTCGGGCTGCTCGTCGGCGCCTCCGGGCTCGGGCTCACGCTCGGGAGCCTCTGGGCGAGCGCCGCGCTCGACCGCTTCGGGATGCGGCGGCTCTACTCGGGCTCGATCGCGGTCATGGGGCTCTTCTTCGCCGCCGCCGCCATCTCCCCGACGGTGTGGGTGGCCGCAGTTCTCGTTGTCGTCGCCGCGGCCGGGAACGGCTGCGCGCTCGTCTGCAACGCGCTCCTCGTTCAGCGTGGCGCGCCGGATCGCCTCCGCGGCCGCGCCTTCACGATCATCATGAGCTCGAACTACGCCCTCTCCGCGCTCGCGATGGCGGTGGCGGGGCCCCTGACCGATCTCGTCGGCGGCCGCTGGATGTGGGCCGGCGCAGGCGCCGTCTTCCTCGCCGGCTCCGGGGTTGCGTTCGTGATGGCGCGGCGACTCGGGCTCGAAGACGTCGCCAGGGCAGATGAGCCGACGGCGGTCGAGCCCCCGCTCGCCGAGCCGCAGCAGGCCGCAGCACACTGAGTAGCCTTCGCCGCATGGCCCGGCGGGACTGGACGCCCGCGACGCTCCTCGAAGGGGTGCGCGGCGGAGACCGGCGCGCGCTCGCGCGTGCGATCAGCCTCGTCGAGAACCGCGACGACGTCGCCTACGACCTCGTGCGGCAGCTGTACCCCGAGACCGGAAAGGCGTACGCGATCGGGCTCACCGGACCGCCGGGGGTCGGCAAGTCGAGCCTGATCAGCGCGCTCGTGCGGCATGTCCGCGGCACCGAGGAGCGAACGATCGGCGTGATCTCCGTCGACCCGTCGAGCCCGTTCTCGCAGGGAGCGCTGCTCGGCGACCGGATCCGGCTCGCCGACCACTTCCTCGACCCGGGCGTCTACATCCGCTCGATGGGGACACGCGGGCACCTGGGCGGGCTCGCGGAGGCGACCCTGCAGGCGCTGCTGCTGCTCGACGCGTCCGGCAAGGAGCTCGTCTTCCTCGAGACGGTCGGCACCGGGCAGAGCGAGGTGGAGATCATCGGCATCGCGGACACGGTGCTCCTCGTCCTGATGCCCGGCTCGGGCGACTCCGTCCAGGCGCTGAAGGCCGGGATCATGGAGATTCCCGATGTGATCGCGATCAACAAGATGGACCACCCGGCTGCGAAGACGATGCTGAGCGAGGTGCGCTCGATGCTCTCGATCGGCCCGCACCGCGACTGGGACCCGCCGATCGTGCTGACGGATGCGACCCGGGGCGAGAACGTCCCCGAGCTGTGGGCGAAGCTCGGCGAGCACCGCAGCTACCTCGAACAGGGCGGCAAGCTCGACGAGCGGCGGCGCAGCAACCTCGCCGGCGAGGTCTTCGCGGTCGCGTCGAGCCGGGCGAAGGCCCATCTGGAGACAGCCGTCCGCGACGATCCGGAGCTGCGGCGGCTCCTCGACGCGGTGCAGCAGCGGGAGCTCGACCCGCTCAGCGCCGTCCGCGAGATCATGGAGAAGGTGTTCAAGGTTGGCGACGACGGCCGCACCGACATTCGCTGACGTTCGCGACGCGGCCGCGCGGGTCGAGGGCCACGCGCGCGTCACGCCCGTCTACGGCTCGGAGACGATCTCCCGCCTGACCGGGCGAAAGACCTTCCTGAAGGCGGAGAACCTCCAGCGCACCGGCGCGTTCAAGATCCGCGGCGCGGTCAACACGATCGCGACGCTCTCGGAGGCCGAGCGCAGAGGCGGGCGTCGTCACCGCGAGCGCGGGCAACCACGGGCAGGCGGTCGCCTGGGCGGCCCGCGACGCGGGGATCCCGGCGACGATCTTCATGCCGGTCGACGCGCCGATGACGAAGCTCGACGCGACGCGGAGCTACGGCGCCACCGTCGAGCTCGTCGGGGAGATGTTCGACGACGCCCTCGCCGCCGCGCAGGAGTACGTCGAGCAGACCGGCGCGACGTTCCTGCACGCGTTCGACGACCCGCGCGTGATCGCCGGCCAGGGGACGCTCGGCCTGGAGCTCGCCGAACAGCTCACCGGCGACGCGACGGTCGTGATCCCGGTCGGCGGCGGCGGGCTCGCAGCGGGGATCGCGATCGCGCTCCGCGAGCTGCGGCCGCGAGCTCCGGCTCCTCGGCGTGCAGGCTGCCGCCTGCGCTCCGCTCGCTGGCGGCACGTCGCTCGGCGTCACGATCGCGGACGGGATCGCCGTCAAGCAGCCGGGCGCGCTGACGACGCCGATCCTCCGCGAGCTCCTCGACGACATCGTCGCCGTCGACGACGAGCGGATCAGCGAGGCGATCGTCCTCCTGCTCGAGCGGACGAAGCTGGTCGTCGAGGGTGCGGGCGCGGCTCCGGTCGCCGCGCTCTTCGCGGGCCTCGTGCCGGGCGACGGGCCGGTGTGCTGCGTCCTCGCCGGTGGGAACATCGACGCGTCGACGCTCGTCTCCGTGATGCGGTACGGGCTGACCGTCGCAGGGCGCTACATCGTCCTGCGCACGCGGATCTCCGACCGCCCCGGCTCGCTGACAAGCTGCTCGAGCTGATCGCCCAGGAGCGCGTGAACGTCCTCTCCGTCGAGCACCACCGCGAGGGCATGGCCGTGACGGTCGCCGAGACCGAGGTCGAGCTCACGCTCGCCGCACGCGACCGGGAGCACTCCGACGGCCTGCTCGAGGCCCTGCGGGCGAACGGCTACTCGGTCGAGCTGATCCGCTGAGGGCTAGCCCGAGCCGCAGCGGCGGAAGCTGACCGCGGGCTTGCCGTCGGCGATCCAGTCCGGGATCCCGCCGTCGACGACAGGGCGTGCGTCGAGCCCTCTCGCAGCGAGCACGCTCGCCGCCACCGCCGCGCGCGCGCCGCTCTCGCAGATCGTCACGAGCGTGCGGTCCGCGGGCAGGTCGGCGCCGCAGACGGCGAGCAGCCGGTACGGGATGTTGCGGCTGCCGGCGATGTAGCCCTCGTCGCGCTCGTCCTGCTCGCGGACGTCGAGCAGCTCGGCGCCCCCCGTCGAGGAGGCCCTGGAGGTCGTCGAGCCCGACCGGCTCCATCGGCTCCGGCCCGCCGCCGAGGACGTAGCCGTCGACGGCGAGGAAGCCGACCGAGCGGAGGCCGCGGATCGCGCGCCGGGCCTCGTCCTCGTCGCGCGGCGCCGACGGTCACCGGCCGCTCCGGGTCGAGCACGAAGCCCGCCCTGGTCGCGAAGCTGGAGCCGCTGACCGGCACGTTGAGTGCGCCGGTGCGATGGCCGGCGAGGAAGTCCGGAACCGGGCGCACGTCGACGAGCTGCGCGTCCTCGGCCGGGGCGGGCAGCTCGGGCGGCTCCGGAGGCACGCCGACGAACGGCCCGCGGTTCAGTGCGACGATCCGCGCCACGTTCGGCGGCTTGGGGGCGGAGATCGACGCGGACGCCGCGACGAACTCCTCGAGCTCGGCCTGGGGGAGCGCGCGGTTGAAGCGGCGCTCGAAGCCGATCGTGGTCGAAGCCTTCGAGCTCATCGCCTTGCCGCAGAGCGAGCCTGCGACGTGCCCGGGGAAGACCTCGACGCCGTCGGGCAGCTCGAGCAGGCGGCGCAGTGAATGGAAGAGGCCCTCGGCTCCCTCCCGCGCGCTCACCGCGAGGTCGGGCCGGGCGGCGTCCCCGACGAAGAGCGAGTCGCCGGTGAGGACGAGCCAGGGTTCCTCGGCGCGGGAGCGGTCGACGACGGCCAGGCAACAGTGCTCGGGCCGGTGGCCCGGGCGTGTGGATGCAGCGGAGGACGACGCTGCCGAGCTCGAGCTCCGCGCCGTCCTCGAGCGGGTCGTGCTCGTACGCGGCCTCGGCGGCGGGGTGGACGCTGACCGGGACCCCGTGCTCGATGCTGAGCCGGCCGTGGCCGGAGAGATGGTCGGCATGCGTGTGGGTCTCGACGACCCTGACGATCCGCACGCCGCGCCGGTCGGCCTCGGCGAGGTACTGCTCGATCGCGAATGCGGGGTCGACGACCGCCGCCACGCCCTCGTCCTCGTCGCCGATCAGATATGAGGCGCAGCCGAGATCGTCGTCGACGAATTGCGTGAAGACCACGGCCCGCCGACGGTACCAGCCGCGCCCGCTATCGATCTTGAAGTCAGCGCCGCCGCAGGCGCTGCAGCACGAGCAGGCTGCCGCCGATCACACCGAGGCCGACGACGGCGGCGAGCGCTGCTGCTCCGAGGTGCTCCTCGGCGGGCGCACCTGCGGCGGGGGTGATCGTCAGGTCGACGCGCCAGGGCACGGTGCCCCCGTCCGGGTAGCCCTGTACGGCCTGCAGGGCGACGGCGCCGCTGCGCGTCGGGGCGACGGCGACGAGCGCGAAGCGCGCGGTCTGCCGCGGCGGCAGCGAGCCGCCGAGCCAGCGCACCTCGTCGCCGGAGACGGTCGCGCGCCAGGCGCCGAGCCGTTCGCCCGCGCGGAGTGTCATGCCGGGTGGGGCGGTGATGCGGAGCGAGGTCATGGCCTCGGTGCGCCGCTCGTTCGGCACGTCGAGGACGAGCCTCACCTCGCCGCCGGCGGCGGCGAACGGCGGTACGACCGTGACATGCGCGCCCGCCGGGGCGGCCAGGAAGAGGCCCGCGAGTGTCGCGAGACCCAGTGCGAGGAACGTGCGCACCGGCCCATCTTGGCCGCTCGGCTACGCGCGATGCGGCTTAACCGTTTCCTGACGGTTCACCGGTTTGCGGCGGGATCAAACGGTGAAACAGACTGGTTGGCGACGCTCCGCCCAGGTCGCCGTCCGTACCCGAAACCCGGAGGGGGAACACCGAGATATGAAGTTGAAGAGCGCATGGATCGCGCTCGTCGCCCTCGTCGCAAGCCTGGCCCTCGTCGCCGCGGGCTGTGGCGGTGGCGACGAGAGCTCGAGCGACGGGAACCAGACCACGCAGGCCGCCGGAGGCAACCTCGCTGCCAATCAGACGGTCACTGTCAACTGGGGCGCCGAGCCGCCCTCGCTCGACCCGGGCCTGGCGACGGACACGACGTCGTCCAACGTCCTGCTGAACATCATGGATCCGCTCGTGAAGCTGGGCGACGACCTGAAGCCGGTGCCGAACCTCGCCGAGAGCTGGGACATCAGCGAGGACGGCAAGATGGTCACGTTCCACCTGCGCCAGGACGGCAAGTGGACGAACGGCGACCCGGTCACAGCGGACGATTTCGTCTACTCGTGGTTGCGGACGATCTCGCCCGATCTCGCCGCCGACTACGCGTACCAGTTCTACGGCATCGTCGGCGCGCAGGAGTACAACGGCTGCAAGTCGAACTGCGCGGCGCTCAAGGCCAAGGTCGGGATCAAGGCGACCGACAAGTACACGCTGCAGGTGCAGCTGACGTCGCCGCAGCCGTGGTTCGTGCAGCAGGCCGCGCACCACTCGTTCCTCGCGGTGAACAAGAAGGCCGTCGAGCAGTTTGGCGCCAAGTGGACCGACGCCGCGAACATCGTCACGGACGGCCCCTTCAAGCTGACGAAGTGGGCGCACGACTCCGAGCTCGATCTCGCGAAGTGGGACGGCTGGCGTGACGCCAAGGACGTCCACCTGACGACGGTCAAGGGCCGGATGATCACCGACGGCACGACCGCGGTGCAGGCGTACGAGGCCGGCGAGATCGACGTCAACCCGAACCTCCCGACGGAGGAGATCTCGCGGATCAAGGACACCCCGGACTACCAGCAGTACCCGGGCCTCGGCACCTACTACTACGGGTTCAACACGAAGAACATCACCGACGTCAACCAGCGCCGCGCGATGTCGCTCGCGATCGACCGGCAGTCGATCATCGACAACATCGCCCAGGCCGATCAGGTGCCGGCGACCGGCTTCGTGCCGAAGGGCATGCCGGGCTTCTTGCGGATCCACAGCGACTCGCCGTGGGCGGAGCCGACCGCCGATCTGCAGAAGGCCAAGGACCTGATGGCGAAGGTACAGAACCCGAAGAAGGACATCACGTTGATCCTGAACGACTCGCCGGGCCACCGTGAGATCGCGGTCGCGATCCAGGCCGCCTGGAAGGAGCTCGGGATCACCACGAAGATCAAGACGCAGGAGTGGGCCCAGTTCCTCGAGTTCCTCGGCCCGCCGCCGGACAAGTCGGTCGACGTCTACCGGCTCGGCTGGATCGGCGACTACGTCGACGCGATCAACTTCCTCGAGCTCTGGACCTGCAAGTCGGGCAACAACAACTCGAACTTCTGCAGCCCGCAGTACGACCAGCTCGTCGCCAAGGCGCGGCAGACCCAGGACAACGGCAAGCGCTACGGCATCTACAAGCAGCTGGAGGACATGCTCGTCAGCGAGAGCGGCGACATGCCGATCATGCCGATCTACTGGTACACGTACATCCAGCAGGAGCGGCCCAGCGTCCAGGACAGCTGGAACCTGAACCTGCTCGACCAGACGGACCTGACGAAGGTCAAGGTCCTCGACAAGTAGTCCCTTTCCGTGCGGGCGGCGGGGGAGACTCCGCCGCCCGTTCGGCAACCGCGACCCCTGGGTAGAGGCAGCGCATGACCAAGTTCGTCGTCCGCAGGCTCGTCTGGACGATCCCCGTGCTCCTGCTGGTCATCCTGATGACCTTCGTGATGATGCGGCAGATCAAGGGCAACCCGTTCCGCAAGTCGGAGCGCGCGATCCCGGCCGAGATCCAGGCGAACCTGAACGCGAAGTTCGGTCTCGACGAGCCGTGGTACACCCAGTACGCGAGCTACGTCAAGGGCGTCTTCACCCTCGACCTCGGCCCCTCGATGGTCCTCCGCGGCCAGTCGGTCAACGACATCGTCGCGGCGCACTTCCATGTCTCGCTCGAGCTCGGAGGGCTCGCCTTTCTCTTCGCGGTCGTCTTCGGCATTCCACTGGGGGTGATCGCCGCGCTCCGGGCGAACTCGTGGGTCGACTACACGGCGATGTTCTTCTCCAACGTCGGCTTCGCCGTGCCGAGCTTCCTCGTCGCGACGCTCCTGATCTACTTCTTCGCGCTCGAGTGGGACGTGGGCATCCCGACGAGCGGGTGGACCACGTGGCAGTCGAAGATCCTGCCGGTGATCGCGCTCGGGCTCGGCCCGATGGCGTACTTCGCGCGGCTCGTCCGCGGCACGATGCTCGAGACCCTCCAGCAGGACTACATCCGTACCGCGAAGGCGAAGGGCCTTCGCTGGCGCCGCGTGGTCGGGGTGCACACGCTGCGGAACTCGCTGATCCCGGTCGTCACCGCCGCCGGCCCGCTGCTCGGCTACCTGATCACGGGCTCGTTCGTGATCGAGCAGATCTTCGCGATCCCCGGCATCGGCCGGTACTACGTCACGGCGGTGACGGCCCGTGACTACTCGGTCGTGATGGGGCTGACGGTGCTGCTCTCGGTGATCGTGATCTTCGCCAACCTCGTCGTCGACGTCCTCTACGGCTTCCTCGACCCGCGGACCCGCGAGGCCAGGACCTGATGGCCACCCCCGCCCGCGAGCTCGAGGTTCTCACGCCGCGCTCGGCCGGCGACGCGACGCAGGCCGGCGCGCCGGTCCGTCAGACCAACCTCTGGAAGGACGCGTGGTACCGCTACATCCGCAACCGCGGCGCGCTGATCGCCGCGATCGTCTTCGTCCTGCTCGTCCTCTACTGCTTCATCTGGCCGCTCATCTCTCCCTACGACCCGAACGAGGTCGACTTCTCGATGGCGAACCAGAGCCCGAGCCTGGCGCACCCGTTCGGCACGGACAAGTTCGGGCGCGATCTGTTCACCAGGACCGCCCTCGGCGGGCAGGTGTCGATCGGGATCGGCTTCGCTGCGACGATGGTGATCCTGCTCATCGGCGTCACGTACGGCGCGATCTCGGGCTTCGTCGCCGGCATGCTCGACAACGCGATGATGCGCTTCCTCGACGCCCTCTACGGGCTGCCCTACCTGCCCTTCGCGATCATCACGCTCGCGATCTTCGGCGGCGCGACCTTCTGGACGATGGTGATCGCGCTCTCCATCGCCTCCTGGTTCACCACGGCGCGGATCGTCCGCGGCCAGGTGATCACCCTGAAGGAGAACGACTACATCCGTGCGGCGAAGGCGGTCGGCGCCCGCTGGTACCGCGTGCTCGGGCGGCACCTGCTGCCGAACACGCTCGGCGTGCTGATCATCGCGATCTTCCTCGAGCTGCCGGGTGTGATCCTCGGCGAAGCGTTCCTCTCCTTCATCGGCCTCGGGATCTCGCCGCCCGACGCCTCCTGGGGCTCGATGGCCGAGGAGGGCCGCTCCGTCTACCGGATCTATCCGATCCAGATCGCGATCCCGTCGATCGCCATCGCGACGCTCGTTCTCTGCGCGAACTTCATCGCCGACGGCCTGCGCGACGCCTTCGACCCGAGAACGAGGGAGACGTAGAGATGGCCGGCGAGCCACTGCTCGACGTCAAGGATCTGAAGACGCACTTCTTCACGCGCGAGGGCGTGGTGCGCGCGGTCGACGGCGTCTCCTTCACGCTCGAGCCGGGCAGGACGCTCGGCATCGTCGGCGAGTCGGGCTGCGGCAAGTCGGTGACCGCGCTCTCGATCATGGGCCTGATCCCGCAGCCGCCGGCGAAGATCGTGGGCGGGCAGGTGCTCTTCCAGGGCCGGGACCTGACGACGCTCTCCGAGAAACGGCTGCAGGACGTCCGCGGCAAGGAGATCGCGATGATCTTCCAGGACCCGATGACGTCCCTGAACCCGACGCTCACGATCGGGACGCAGATCACGGAGACGATCAGGCGCCACCTCGACGTGACGAAGGGCCAGGCCCGCAAGCGCGCGGTCGAGCTGCTCGAGGAGGTGCAGATCCCGAACGCCGCCGGGCGGCTCGACGACTACCCGCACCGCTACTCCGGCGGCATGCGCCAGCGCGTGATGATCGCGATCGCGCTCTCGTGCAACCCGAAGCTCCTGATCGCCGACGAGCCGACGACGGCGCTCGACGTGACCGTGCAGGCGCAGGTGCTCGACCTGCTCGACGACCTGCGCAGCCAGCACGAGATGGCGATGATCATCATCACGCACGACATGGGCGTGGTCGCCGAGGCGGCCGACGACATCGTCGTGATGTACGCCGGCCAGGTGGTCGAGCAGGCGTCGACGCTCGACCTCTTCGACCGGCCGGAGCACCCCTACACGGAGGCGCTCCTCGGCGCGCTGCCGCAGCTCGAGGGCACCGGCGTCCGCGAGGGGAGACTGACCGCGATCCCGGGCCGGCCGCCCGACCTGATCCATCCGCCCGAGGCCTGCCGGTTCGCGCCGCGCTGCCCCTACGCCGACAGCGGCGACACGTGCGCGACCCACATGCCCGAGCTGCGCGAGGTCCGGACGAAGCACTGGGTACGCTCGGCGCATCCATCGTCGGAGCGGGCCCGGAAGCGCGAGGAGGTGCACGCGTGAGCATGCTTGCCGTCACCAACCTGCAGAAGTACTTCCCGATCAAGAAGGGCCTGCTGTTCGAGCGGACGGTCGACTACGTCAGGGCGGTCGACGACGTCAGCTTCGAGATCGACGAGGGCGAGACGCTCGGGCTCGTCGGCGAGTCCGGCTCGGGCAAGTCGACGACCGGCTACTGCGTGCTCCAGCTGCTCAAGCCGACGAGCGGCTCGATCAAGTTCCTCGGCAAGGAGCTGACCGAGATGGGGCGCGAGGACCTGCGCCGGATGCGCCGCGAGATGCAGATCGTCTTCCAGGATCCCTACTCGTCGCTCGACCCACGGATGACCGTCGGCGGCATCGTCGGCGAGCCACTCGTCGTGCACGGCATCGGCACGCGGCGCGCGCGGACGACCCGCGTGCGTGAGCTCCTCGACGTCGTCGGCTTCAACCCCGAGTTCACGAACCGCTACCCGCACGAGTTCTCCGGCGGCCAGCGGCAGCGGATCGGGATCGCCCGCGCGCTCGCGCTGTCGCCGAAGCTGATCGTCTGCGACGAGCCCGTCTCGGCCCTCGACGTCTCGATCCAGGCGCAGATCCTCAACCTGCTCAAGGACCTGCAGCAGGAGTTCGGGCTCACGTACCTGTTCGTCGCACACGACCTCGCGGTGGTGCGGGGGATGAGCGACCGGATCGCGGTGATGAACCGGGGCAAGCTCGTCGAGCTCGGGCCGGCCGAGGAGGTCTACTCGGAGCCGAAGGACGCCTACACCCAGGCGCTGCTCTCCGCCGTGCCCGTCCCGGATCCCCGCGCGATGAAGCAGCGCAAGGCCGAGCGCCGGCGGCTGCGGCATGCGCTGGCACCGCAGCTCTAGCGTCCTCCTGGCCGCCGCGACGCTGGCCGCCGCGGGCTGCGGCAGCGGCGAGACGACCACTCGTGGCTTGGAGCCACAAGCTGCGTCCTCGTGGCAGCGCGTCGCGTCGATGTCGCAGCGGCGGAGCTACATCGCCGGCGCACAGGTCGGGCCGCTGCTCTACGCGGCGGGCGGGATGGTGGGGCAGACCGGCAGGCCGCTCGCGTCGTTCTCGCGCTACGACACGCGCACCGACACCTGGACGCAGCTGCCTCAGCTGCCGGTCGCGACCCGCGCGGCGGCGGCGGCCGCGCTCGACGGGACGATCTACGTCACCGGCGGGACGACTGCCGCCGGGAACACCGCGGCCGTCTGGGCCTGGGACGGGCACCGCTGGCAGGCAAGAGCGCCGCTGCCGCACGCGGTCTTCAACCATGCGGCGGTCGTGCTCGGCGGGAGGCTCTATGCCGTCGGCGGCTTCGCGGCCGGGCACGAGCTGCGCGAGGTCTACGTCTACGACCGGAACGCCGACCGCTGGTCGCTCGCCACGCGTCTGCCCCGCGCCAACCACGCCTTCGGCGCCGTCGCCTTCCGCGGCGAGCTGTGGGTGATCGGCGGCCGGCGCGGCGAGGAGATCCTGCGCGAGGTCTCGATCTGGTCGCCGCGGACGAACCGCTGGCGTCGCGGCCCGGCGATGCCGAAGCCGATGGAGCTGCTCGGCGCCGCGGTCTCGGGCGACGAGATCCACGCGGTCTGGGAATCGACCTATCAGGTCTGGAACGCGGCGACCGGACGCTGGCGGCAGCGGCCGGGGCTCGGCGTCACCCGCCACGGCCTCGAAGCGTTCGCCGCAGGCGGCGAGCTGTACGCCGTCGGCGGCTGTACGACCGCCCTGCAGGACAGCCCGGTCGTGGAGCGGATCGCCCTGCGCTGACTCAGAGCCCGAGGTGCTTCGCGATCACCATCCGCTGCACCTCGTTCGTGCCCTCGCCGATCTCGAGGATCTTCTGGTCGCGGTAGAGCCGGGAGATCGCGTACTCGTCCATGTAGCCGTAGCCGCCGTGGATCTGCAGGGCCCAGTTGACGGCGCGGTTCGAGAGCTCGCCCGTGTAGAGCTTCGCCATCGCCGCCTCGCGGGCGAACGGCCGGTCCTGGTCCTTCAGCCACGCGGCCTTGAGCACGAGCGCGCGTCCGGCCTCGATCTCGGTCGCCATGTCCGCGAGCTTGAACTGGATCGCCTGGAAGCTCGAGATCGGCCTGCCGAACTGCTCGCGTTCCTGCGCGTAGGCGAAGGCGAGGTCGTACGCGCCCTGCGCGAGTCCGACGCCCATCGCGGCCACCGAGATGCGGCCGCCGTCGAGGATCTGGAGGAACTGGTGGAAGCCCTGCCCGCGCGGCCCGAGCAGGTGGTCCTCCGGAACCGACACGTCCTCGAAGGACAACTCGCGCGTGTCGGAGGCACGCCAGCCGAGCTTCTTCATCGGCTGCGGAGATCGTGTAGCCATCGGTGCCGTTCGGGACGACGACGTTGGAGACCTCGCCCTCGCCCGTCCGGGCCGTGATCGTCACGCCCCAGGTGATGTCCGTGCCGGCGTTCGTGATGAAGATCTTCGAGCCGTTGACGACCCAGCTCCCGTCGCGAAGCTCCGCGGTCGTCCGCGTCGCGCCCGCGTCCGAGCCGGCGCCGGCCTCGGTGAGCCCGAATGCCGCCAGCCTTCGCCCTGAGGCGAGGTCGGGCAGCCAGCGGCGCTTCTGCTCCTCGGTGCCGAAGAGCAGGATCGGCATCGTCCCGAGCGAGGTGTGCGCGGCGACGGTGATCGCGACCGACGAGTCGATCCGCGTCAGCTCCTCGATCGCGAGCGCGTACGAGACGGTGTCGCCGCCGCCGCCCTCGTACTCCTCAGGAATCGGGATCCCCATCAGGCCGAGCTCGGCCAGTTCGGACACGAGCTCGTACGGGAAGCGGCTCTCGCGGTCGAGCTCCTCCGCGAGGGGCGCGATGCGGGCGCGCGCGAACTCGCGAACGGTGTCTCGCGATCAGCTCGTGCTCGGGCAGAAGGTCGAGGTTCACCGGGCGGCGCGATGCTACCGGACGCTACGCTTGCCGCCTTCGACCGACCGGTCAATCACTGAAAGGGGATCCGCCGCCGTGGCCGCCGAGTCCGTTTCCGAGTTCTTCGAGAGCCTGACGACCATCGACGCAGCCAGGACCGCCGGGATGCACAACTCGTACCTGTTCGACATCGAGGGTGCGGGCTCGTGGCTCGTCTCGGTCGAGGACGGCTCGATCGGCGTCTCGCAGGGAGACGGAGGCGACGCCGACTGCACGATCTCCGCCACCGAGGACAACTTCATGAAGATCGTCCGCGGCGAGCAGAACCCGACGACCGCCTACATGACCGGCAAGCTCAAGATCAAGGGCGACATGGGCGCGGCGATGAAGTTGCAGAAACTGTTCTAACGTAGTAGAACCTCTCTCGTCCTGCGGCATCCGAGGGAGGGGTTTTGACGAGGTACGAGTTCCTGCTGTTCGTGCACATCGCGTGCGCCGCGATCTGGGTCGGCGGCGCGTTCACGTTCCAGGTCTACGGCTGGTACCTGCTGCGCCTCGGCGACTCGCGGCAGCTCGCCGAGTTCGCCGGGAACGCGGGCAAGGTCGGCGAGCGGCTGTTCGCGCCGACGGCGATCATCGTCGTCCTCGCCGGGGTCGGCCTGATGCTCGACGGCAACTGGCCATGGGGACGCCTCTGGGTGATCTGGGCCCTGGTTGCGTTCACGGGCACGTTCCTGATGGGCCTGCTCGTGATCGGGCCGACGGCGAAGAAGCTGCCAGAGGTCGGGCCGACGACGCCCGAGGGGCAGGAGGTGATCCGCAAGATCTTCTCGCATCTGCGGATGGATCTCGTCTTCCTCTTCTCGATCATCTTCGCGATGACGGTGAAGCCGACGTTCGACGACGGCTGGGTCGTGGCGATCGCGGCGCTCGTGATCGTGGCGCTCGTGGGCTGGCTCGAGTATCAGTCGCGGAGTGTGAAGCTGGCCGAGGCGCCGCCCGCGCCCGAGGCTGCGGCTTAGGCTAGGCCTCGAGCTCGACGAGTACCGCCCCGCCGACGACGCGGTCGCCTACCTCGACGTGCACGGCCGTCACCGTGGCGTCGAAGGGCGCGCTGATCGGGTTCTCCATCTTCATCGCCTCGAGCACCACGAGGCGCTGGCGGGCGCGCACCTGGTCGCCGGGCGCGACGGCGACCTCGAGCACGGTTCCCGGCATGGGCGCCACGAGCGTGCTCTCGCCACCCGCCGGGCCGTGGTGGAGGGAGGCGTCGTCGACGTCCGGCGGCGTCGACGCGGAGACGGCCGGAAGGTTCAGCCGCCAGCCACCGCGCCAGGGGGGCGCAGGTAGGCGGAGCGGCGGCGGCGACAGAGGCGGGTGCTCGACGAGGAACGCCGTCGTGGTGTCGCCCGCGCGGAGGGACGGGTGGGCGACGAGCCAGCGCAGGAACGGCAGATTCGTGGTCACCCCGCCGACCTCGGTCGCGGCGAGCGCGTCGGCGAGCCGGTCGAGCGCCGCCGCGCGCGTCGGCGCGTGTGCGATCAGCTTTGCGATCAGCGGGTCGTAGCCGGTGCCGATCTCGTCGCCCTCCTCGACGCCGGCGTCGACGCGCACTCCCGTCGGCAGCCGCAACCGTTCGAGCGTCCCCGCCTGCGGCAGGAACGTCCGGGGATCCTCGGCGTAGAGGCGCACCTCGACGGCGTGCCCGTCGGCGAGGACCTCGTCGCTCCGAGCGGCAAGGCGTTCTCCCGCAGCGATCCGCAGCTGCTGCTCGACGAGGTCGAGGCCGGTGACCGCCTCCGTGACCGGGTGCTCGACCTGGATCCGGCCATTCAGCTCCAGGAAGTGGAAGTCGCCGTTCCCGGCGAGCATGAACTCGGCCGTGCCGGCGCTCCGGTAGCCGATCGCGCGTGCGAACGCGGCCGCAGCCTCGCTCATCGCGGCGCGAGTCGGCGGGTCGAGGGCGGGGGAGGGCGACTCCTCGAGCACCTTCTGGTGGCGGCGCTGCACGGAGCACTCGCGCTCGCCGAGCGTCAGGACCGTGCCGTGCGCGTCGGCGAGGAGCTGGATCTCGACGTGGCGCGGCCGCTCGACGTAGCGCTCGAGGAACACCGTCCCGTCGCCGAACGCAGCCTCGGCCTCACGGCTGGCGTCCGCGCGTGCCTCCTCGAGCTCGTTCGGTGAGCGGACGACGCGCATGCCGCGCCCGCCTCCGCCCGCGGCTGCCTTGACCAGGAGGGGGTAGCCGATCTCCTCCGGCTCGCCCTCGGGCACGACGGGGACTCCGGCCTCCCGCGCGATCCGCTTGGCGGCGAGCTTGTCGCCCCCGAGCCGCAGCGCCGCCGCAGGCGGCCCGACCCACGTCAGCCCCGCCGCCTCGACGGCGTCGGCGAGCAGGGGGCTCTCGGCGAGGAAGCCGTAGCCGGGGTGGACCGCGTCGGAGCCCGACTCGCGCGCGGCGCGGACGAGCTCCGCCGGATCGAGGTAGGAGGCGATCTCGACCGTCTCGTCGGCCGAGCGGGCGTGGAGCGAGCCGCGGTCGTCGGGCGCCACCACCGCCACGGTCGCGATCCCGAGCCGACGGCAGGTGCGGAAGACGCGCAGGCGCGATCTCCCCACGATTGGCGACGAGCAGCCTCTCCACGGAGCGGGATCGTACGGTCGGCCGCGCTATCCTGGGGCGCTCGATGCGCCGCCTCACCGGGTTGCTCACGGTCGTCGTCGCCCTCGGGGCCGCCTCGACCGCCTCTGCCGGGACGACGTTCGTCGTCGACGGCCACGGCTGGGGCCACGGCGTCGGCATGAGCCAGTACGGCGCGTACGGCTACGCCTCGCACGGCTGGGGCTACCAGCGCATCCTTGCGCACTACTCACCGGGACCCGGCTCGGGGTCCTGCCGAACCGCTCGGTGCGCGTGCTGCTGGCGGAAGGGAAGGAGCGCGTGACCGTCGGCTCGGCGAAGCCGTTTCGCCGGCTCGCCAGGCGCAAGCCGTTGACCCTTCGCCGCGGCGTGCGCACGCTCACGGTCGCCGCCGTCCGCAAGCTCGGCGGTGCGGTCCGCTTCGAGCCGGGGGCGTCGCCGCTCCGCCTCGACGGGCAGCGCGTACCGCGGCGCGGTCGCCGTCTACGTCGCCGGCGGGCGTCTCCAGGCCGTGAACGAGCTCTCGCTCGACCACTACCTCCGCGGGGTCGTGCCGCGCGAGATGCCGCACGACTGGCCGCAGCAGGCGCTGCAGGCGCAGGCGGTCGTCGCCCGCTCCTACACGCTCGCGACGATCCACCGCAGAACCGCTTCGACCTCTACGCCGACACTCGCGACCAGGTCTACGACGGGATCGTGGGCGAGCGGCCGGAGACGAACCGCGCGGTCGCGGCGACCGCCGGGCGGATCGTGACGCTGGAACGGCCGCGTGGCGACGACCTACTACCACTCGACCTCGGGCGGGCGGACGGCGAACATCGAGGACGTCTGGCCGAATGCGACCGCGACGCCGTACCTGGTCTCGGTCGCCGACCCGTGCGACTACCTCTCGAAGCACCACACGTGGCCGGCGCTCGTCTTCTCACGTGCCGGAGCTCGCCGCCCGGCTGCGGGCGCCGGGCCTGCGAGACGTGATCGTCGAGCGGAACGCCTCGGGGCCGCGCCGGCGAGTTGCGGCTCGTGCGGTGCGGACGGGCAGACGCATGATCCCGGAGCTCAGGACGCGCGGTGACCTGCTCGGGCTGCGCTCGACGTACTTCGACGTCCGCGTGCTGGCGCTCGACCCGACGCCGAAGATCGTCCGGCGCGGGAGGCCGCTCGAGCTGACGGGCTTCGTGCGCGGTCTCGGCCGAATCCGCCTCGAGCGCGAGGTCGGGGCCGGCGCCTGGCACAACGTGCGCGATCTACGGCTCGCGCCGAACGGGCGCTTCCGCACCGTCGTCAGGCCCGACACGCCGACGCGGTACCGGATCGCGAACCACATCGCGGTCGGCGGCGCGGTCTCCGTCGGCGTCCGCTGACACCGCGGGCCCTCCAGTAGGATCGCCCGCGTGTCGATGCTCGGCCGCATCGCCGTCTCCTGGCTGGTCAACGCTGTCGCCCTGTGGGTCGCGGACTGGCTGTTCGACGGCGTGCGGATCGACGGCTGGGGCAACCTCCTCGTCGCCGCCGCCGTCTTCGGGATCGTCAAGGTGCTGCTGAAGCCGGTGCTCGTCGTGCTCTCGCTCCCGCTGATCGCCGTCACGCTCGGGCTCTTCCTGCTCCTGATCAACATCGCTCTGCTCGCGCTGACCGACTGGATCGCAGGCAACGGCTTCAACATCGACGGGTTCTGGACCTACGTCGGCACGGTGTTCGTCGTCTGGCTCGTGAACGCGGTGCTCGACCGCGTCGTCGACCTCGCCTGAGCCGACCTAGCCGCGCCAGGACGCGTCGCGGCGCTCGAGGAAGGCGCTCAGGCCCTCCTGCCCCTCGGGGCTCGTCCGCCGCTCCGCGAGCCGCCGCGCGGTCTCGGGCCCGTCCGGGCGCTCGAGCACGAGCCGTTTCGCCGCGCGCATCGCCCTCGGCGCGGCCGTCCGCAGCTCGGCGACCACGCGTTCGAGGGCCGCGTCGAGATCGTCGGCGACCTCGTGGACGAGCCCGATCCGCAGCGCCGTCTGCGCGTCGAAGCGCTCACCCGTGACGAAGTAGCGTCGCGCCGCGCCCGGCCCGATCCGCGCCAGCGCGAACGGCGAGACGACCGAAGGGATGATCCCGAGCTTCACCTCGGAGAAGCCGAACACCGCGTCGGTCTGTGCGAGCGCGATGTCCGCGCAGGCCACGAGCCCGGCCCCGCCGCCGAGCGCGTGACCCTGCACCGCCGCGACGACCGGGGCGGGACAGCGATCGACGGCCTCGAGCATCAGGCGCAGCGCGTTCGCGTCCGCGACGTTTTCGTCGTAGCCGAGGTCCGCGGAGGCGCGCATCCAATCGACGTCCGCGCCGGCGCAGAAGCTCGGCCCGTCGCCGCGCAGGATCACGGCACGGGCGCGGCCGACGTCCACGAACGCCTCGGCGAGCTCGGAGATCACGGCTGCGTCGAACGCGTTCCGCACCTCCGGCCTCGCCAGGGTCAGGTGGAGGAAGCCGTCGTCTCGCTCGATCCTCAGCGCCGTCACGGCTCCGGATCGTAGAGTGGCCGCGTGCTCAGAGGCGCACTTGCCGCAGCCGTCACCCCGCTCCGCGACGGCGGGGCGGCCCTCGACGAGGCCGCGTTCGGGCCGCTGACGGCCTTCTACGCGGAGGCGGGGCTCGACGGAATCCTCGCGCTCGGCACGACCGGCGAGGGGATCCTGCTCTCGCGAGACGAACGGCTGCGCGCCGCCGAGCTGTTCCTCGCCGGGCCGCTGCCGGTGATCGTCCACTGCGGCGCGCAGTCCACGGCCGACACCGTTGCGCTGGCGGAGCATGCCGGGTCGGCGGGAGCAGCCGGCGTCGCCGTGATCGCACCGCCGTACTTTCGCCTCGACGAGGCCGCACTGCTCGCCCACCTCGAGGCCGCAGCGCGGGCCTGTGCGCCGGTGCCGTTCTACGTCTACGAGTTCGCCGGCGCGAGCGGCTATGCCGTGCCGCCGACGGCGGTCGAGCAGCTACGGGGCCGGGTCGGGAACCTGGCCGGGCTCAAGGTCTCGGATACGCCGTTCGCGGCGGTCGAGCCGTACCTGATCGAGGGGCTGGACGTCTTCGTCGGCAACGAGGCGCTGCTCGACCAGGGCCTCGGGCGGGGCGCGGTCGGTGCCGTCTCCGGCCTGGCGTCGGTCCTCCCGGAGCCTGTCGTCGCGGTCGTGCGCGCGCCGAGCGCGGACGGCGCCGCGGCGCTCGGCGAGCTGCGGGCCACCTTCGAGCGCTATCCGCGGCATGCCGCGTTCAAGTTCGTCCTCGGCCTTCGCGGGGTGCCGGTACGCGAGGACGTTCGCCTGCCGTTGCGCGGGCTGACGGACGGAGAGCGCGAGGAGCTGCGCGCGTGGCGCGAATCGTCGTAGCCGGCGCGGGCGCGATCGGCGCCTCGATCGCCTACCACCTCGCGCTCGCCGGAGCAGACGGCGTCGTCCTCGCCGACACGGGCGAGATCGCCGGCGGCGCCACCGGCCGCGCGATGGGTGGTGTCCGGCAGCAGTTCACGACGGAGGCCGAGGTACGACTGGCCCGCGCGAGCGTCAGGCTCTTCGAGGAGCTCGGTGCCCCGCTGTTCGAGCAGGTCGGCTACCTCTTCCTGGCGACCACACCCGAAGGTGCTGCAGCACTCGAGGAGCGCCGGAGTGCGCAGCGCCGCCTGGGAGTGCCTGTCGAGGAGGCAGCACTCACCGAGTGGCCCGTGCTGCGGGCCGACGACGTGCTCGCCGCCTCGATCTGCCGGGAGGACGGGATCGCGGACCCGGTCGGTGTCACCCGGGAGCTCGTCCGGCGGGCGGCGGCGGGTGGGGTGGAGGTGCGCGAGCACGTCGACGCGCTCGAGCTCGAGACGGAGACGCT
Source organism: uncultured Gaiellaceae bacterium (assembly GCA_963808915.1). Lineage (GTDB taxonomy): Bacteria > Actinomycetota > Thermoleophilia > Gaiellales > Gaiellaceae > CAVTBT01. Next base: position 178,199 of record CAWEHJ010000005.1, read on the forward strand.
CGTCCTCGCCACCGGTGCCGCGTCGGCTCCGCTCGCGGCGCGGCTCGGGCTGGAGCTGCCGGTCCGGCCGCTCGTCCGCCAGCTCGCCGACGTCGGCCCCGTCGCGGACGTCCCCGCCGACCTGCCGATGACGATCGAGAGTGAGACCACCTTCCACTTCCGCCGGGTGGGCTCCGACGGCCTGCGGCTCGCGATGACGGAGCGGGCGAATCGCTGGGACGGTCCGGCCGTGGTCGACGACGCTCTCGTCGACGACTGGCGGGCGCGGCTGGCGCAGCGCGTCCCGTCCGCCGCAGGCGCGCCGACCCGGCGGGCCTGGGCGGGCTTCTACGACATGACCCCGGACGCGCACCCGATCATCGGGCCGGTCGCGGGCGGGGTCTACGCGGCTTGCGGCTTCTCCGGCCACGGGTTCATGCAGGCGCCCGCCGTCGGGGCCGCGGTCGCCGCCGAGCTGCTCGGTGTGGAGCCGCCGTTCGACCTCTCCCAGTATCGGCCGACGCGCTTCGCGGCAGGTGCGGGCTTCCCCGAGACGCTGATCCTCTGATGGCCGACGACCGCGTGCGCCGGACCCTGACGCCGCTCGAGAGCGAGCTCCATGTCGGCGCAGAGCCGTCCCGGCCGCGCCGAGCCCGACGGCGACTTCTGCCACGCCGTCTCACTCGCCCGCCGCAGACGCTCGCGGGCGCGATCGCCGTCGGGCTTGCTCGGCTGGTCGCCGGTGTCGCGATCGGCTCGGCGCTCGCGCTGCTGCTTGCCCGGCTGCTCGGCCGTCCGGCCTCGATCGGCTTCTACCTCCTCGGCGCGATCATCCTGCTCGGGGGGCTCGTCGGCGCCCAGGCGAGCCGACAGCGGACGATGTACGAGTATGGCCAGTCCGGCCGGCCCGTTCGCGCTCGGCCGGGCCTGGTGTTGGCAGCCGTCGGCGTGCTGCTCCTGGTCGTCGGCGGGATCCTCGAGACGGTCTAGAGCGCGGCTAGAACGGCCCGCGCGGTTCGTACGTGCGGCCGGGCGGCGAGCCGACGGCGACGAACGTCAGCCCTGCGTCGCCCGCTGTCGGCACACGCGTCGACGTCGGGTCGACTCGCACGAACGTCCCGGTCCGGAGCGGCACGACCTCGCCGTCGATCGTCATCGTCCCGGAGCCCTTGACGATCACGTAGACCTCCTCCTGCCCGGACTCGGTCTCGTCGTGCTCGCGCCCGACCGTCCCCGGCAGGAGGTCGTACCAGTTGATCCCGAAGGCGCTCGCATTCAGGCGGCGACGCACGAAGCGAACGGCGCCGCCGGGCCCCTCGCCCTCGAGGTCGTTCACGTCCACCAGGTCGTAGCCCATCCGTCCTCCTCGTCGGCTCACATGCGGAAGATGCCGAACGTGCTCTCCGGCACCGGCGCGTTCGCGGCGGCGGCGAGGCCGAGTGCGAGCACGCGGCGTGTGTCGAGCGGGTCGACGATGCCGTCGTCCCACAGCCGCGCCGTCGAGTAGTACGGGTTGCCCTCGGCTTCGTAGGTGGCGCGAATCGCGTCCGGATCCGCATCGCCGACCATCGTCAGAACGGTCGCCGCCTGCTCGCCGCCCATCACCGAGATCCGGGCGTTCGGCCACATCCAGAGCTGGCGCGGCCCGTACGCCCGCCCGCACATCGCGTAATTGCCCGCGCCGAACGAGCCGCCCGTGACCACGGTGAACTTGGGCACGTCCGCGCAGGCCACGGCCGTGACGAGCTTGGCGCCGTCGCGCGCGATCCCGCCCGCCTCGTACTCCTTGCCGACCATGAAGCCGGTGATGTTCTGGAGGAAGACGAGCGGGATCCGCCGCTTGCAGGCGAGCTCGACGAAGTGGGCGCCCTTCTGGGCCGACTCGGCGAAGAGCACGCCCTTGTTGGCCAGGATCGCCACCGGGTGCCCCTCGATCCTCGCGAAGCCGCAGACGAGCGTCTCGCCGTAGAGCGCCTTGAACTCGGCGAGGCGCGAGCCGTCCACGATCCGCGCGATCACCTCGCGCGCGTCGAGCTCGTGGCGGTGGTCGGCCGGGATCAGGCCGTAGAGCTCGGCCGGGTCGAGCGCGGGCGGCTCGGGCGGCGCGACCTGCCACGGCGCAGGCGCCTTGTCGCCGAGGTGGCGGACGATCTGGCGCACGAGCGCGAGAGCGTGCTCGTCGTCGATCGCATAGTGGTCGGCGACCCCCGACAGCCGCGTGTGCACGTCGGCGCCGCCCAGCTCCTCGGCGGTCACGTCCTGGCCGGTGGCGGCCTTCACGAGCGGTGGCCCGCCGATGAAGATCGTGCCCGTGCCGCGGACGATGATCGTCTCGTCGCTCATCGCGGGCACGTAGGCGCCGCCCGCGGTGCAGGAGCCCATCACGGCAGCGATCTGCGGGATCCCGGCGGCCGAGAGCCGCGCCTGGTTGTAGAAGATCCGCCCGAAGTGCTCGCGGTCGGGGAAGACCTCGGCCTGCAACGGCAGGAAGGCGCCGCCGGAGTCGACGAGATAGATGCACGGCAGGCGGTTCTGCGCGGCGACCTCCTGGGCGCGCAGGTGCTTCTTCACGGTCAGCGGGAAGTACGAGCCGCCCTTGACCGTCGCGTCGTTCGCGACGACCACGCACTCGCGGCCCTCGATCACGCCGATGCCGGTGACGATCCCCGCAGCCGGGGCGGCGCCGTCGTAGACGTCCCAGGCGGCGAGCGCGTTCAGCTCGAGGAACGCGGTGCCGGGGTCGACCAGCCGGTCGACCCGTTCGCGAGCGGGCAGCTTGCCGCGTGAGCGGTGACGCTCCGTCGCCGCGTCGCCGCCGCCGCGCGCGACGAGCGCCGTGCGCTCGCGCAGCTCGGCGACGAGCGCCTCCATCCGCTCCCGGCGGCTCGCGAACGCGTCGTCGTGCGCCACCTGCGTCGTCAACGTCGCCACAGGTCGAGCCTACAGGCTCAATCTTCCGCCGGCCGGCTGCCGATGTGGCCTGCATGGCCGTCCGTCTCGCGCGACTCGCGCCCGTTGCCCTGCTCGTCTGGCTGCTCGTCGTCGCCGTCCACCTCACGGTGGGCATCGGCGCGCGCGGGCTCGCGGATCCGGGCTGGAAGGTCGCCTACAACGGGCTGATCTTCGCCTCGGCCGTCGTGTGCCTGATCGGCGCGCCGCGCGGGGAGCGGCACGTGTGGTCGCTGATCGCGGCGGCGCTCGTCGCGTGGGCCGTGGGCAACACCTACTGGACGTTCTTCCTCGTCGATCTCGACAGCCCGCCGTACCCCTCCGTCTCGGACGTCTTCTGGCTCGCGTTCTATCCGCCCGTGTACCTCGCGCTGGTCCTGCTCCTCCGCCGGCGCGTCCGCGCCTACCGGGCGAGCCTCGCGCTCGACGGGGCGATCGGCGCACTCGCCGTCGGCGCCGTCGCCACCGCACTGGTCTTCGGGAAGGTCGCCGAGACGGACGCCGGGAGCCCGCTCGGGAACCTGACGAACCTCGCCTACCCGCTCGCCGACATGCTGCTCGTCGCCATGGTCGCGGGGGCGCTCGCGCTGACCGGCTGGCGTGCGGATCGCGCCTGGGCCTATCTCGCGGTCGGCTTCGTGGTCTTCGGTGCCAGTGACAGCCTCTATCTCTTCCAGGTCGCAGAGGGGAGCTACCACGAGGGAACGCTGGTCGACCTCGGCTGGCCCGCCGCGGCCGTCCTGCTCGCCTTCGCCGCCTCGCAGCGTCGAACGAACCGGGTCGCCGAGCGGCGCTCGGGCTGGCTGCTGCTCGGCCTGCCGGCGCTCTTCGCAGCCGTCGGGCTCTCCGTCCTCGTGTTCGACCACTTCGAGCGGATCACCGTGCTGGCGCTCGGCCTCGCCAGCCTCTGCGTGCTGGCGGTGATCGGCCGCATGGCGCTCACCTACGGCGAGAACCTCGCGATGCCTCCGAGCCCGGACCGTCGAGGCGGAGACGGATCCGCTCACGGGCTCGGCAACCGCCGCAGGCTGGCACTCGACATCGAGACCGACCAGAGCGCGGAGCCGTCGCGTCGCGTGCTGGCGCTCTTCGACCTGAACGGCTTCAAGCACTACAACGACACGTTCGGGCATCCCGCCGGCGACGCGCTGCTCGCGCGGCTCGGCCGGAGCCTGCAGTCCTTCACGGCGCTGCGCGGACAGGTCTACCGCATGGGCGGCGACGAGTTCTGCGCGCTGCTCGACCGTGGGCCGGAGCCCGTCGACGTGCTCGTCCGCGCCGCAGCCACGGCGCTGGCCGCAGAGGGCGACGGCTTCTCGATCACCGCCTCCTACGGCTGGGTCGAGCTGCCGGAGGAGGCGACCGATGCCGCCGAGGCGATGCGCCTCGCCGACAGCGGATGTACGCGAACAAGAACTCCGCACCGCGCGTCGGCCGAGCGAGCAGTCGTCGCGGCGTCCTGCTCACGGCGCTGGTCGAGCGGAACCCGGACCTCGGCGACCACGTGAACGGCGTCGCCGAGCTCGCCGAGGCGGTGGCGCGGTCGCTCGGCCTGACGGAGACCGAGGTCGAGCAGGTCCGGATCGCAGCCGCGCTGCACGACGTCGGCAAGATGGCGATCCCGGACGCGATCCTGTACCAAGCCGGGCAGCTCGACAACGAGGAGTGGGCGTTCGTGCGGCGCCACACGCTGATCGGCGAGACGATCATGCACGCGGCGCCGGCCCTGCGCGGCCCCGCGCGGCTCGTCCGCTCCAGCCACGAGCGCTTCGACGGCAGCGGCTATCCCGACGGGCTCGCCGGCGGAGAGATCCCGCTCGGCTCGCGGATCATCTTCGTCTGCGACGCGTTCGACGCGATGCTCTCCGCCCGCCCGTACTCGCCGCCGCTGCCGCTCGAGCACGCGCTCGGCGAGCTGCGTCGCAACGCGGGTACGCAGTTCGACCCGCTCGTCGTCGGTGCGTTCACGCTCGTGGTGGACGAGCGGCCGGGCCGCGCGCGACGCGGACGCTCCGGGCCGTTCAAGCATCGTCGGCCGTCGGCCGATAAGATCCTCATGCGGCGTGACGGCTTCATCCGGTGGCTCCTCCTGCGGGGGCGCGGTGGCGATCGTTCCGCCTGCGCTCGTCCACGCCGAGGGCGGGAACGAGGTCACGTATTCGGGCGCCGCGCACTTCTGGGTGGTCGGCTCGGGCGCGCTCGTCGCGACCGTCGCCGGGCTCGTGCTCAGCTTCGCCGGGTGGCGCCGCGGCGACGCGCGGCCCGTGCTCGATCGGCACAGCGTTCTCGGTCATGGCCTCGCTGCTCGTCGTCCACGGGCTCGCGACCCCGGGGATGCTCGTCGGGATGAACGGCGTCGTCGCCCTCACCGGCGCGGCACGCTCCCGGTCGGCGGCGCGATCCTCGTCCTGGCCGCGTTCCCAGGTGTCACGTCGACGCGCAGCATCGACCGGCTGCTCGCTGCTCCAGGGCATCCTGATGACCGGGGTGATCGCGCTCGGCGTGATCGCGCTCGATCGCTGCCGTCGCTCGTGCCGCCCGTCCCGGAGCCGCGCAGCGCGCCTGCGATCGCGTTGCTCGTCGCCGGCCTCCTCTTCTACGCCGTCGTCGGCTGGCGCGCCCTGCGCACGGTCCTGCTCGCGCGGCGGCGCGCGGACGTGCTCGTCGTGATCGGGATCGTCTGGCTCGCCGCGGCGCTCGTCCCGGCGCTGACGATGGACTACACGCCAGCTCGGCTGGTGGCTCGGCCACGGCTTCGAGGTCGTCGGGATCCTGCTCGTCGGCGCCCCTGTCGCCCTCGACCTCTTCCGCGCCTATCCGACGAGGACGCTCGCCGGCGACCTCGCGCGGCGCCGAGCTCGTCCTCGCAGGAGGAGGCGTATCTCGGCTCTCACGTCCGCGCGCTCACCGAGCTCCTGGTCGAGAAGGATCCGTCGACGGAGGAGCACACGCGACGCGTCGCGCTGCTCGCCGTCAGCGTCGGCGAGGAGCTCGGGCTCGCGGCCGCCCGGCTGCGCACGCTCGCGATCGGCGGGCTCCTGCACGACATCGGCAAGCTCTCGGTGCCGGGCGAGATCCTCGGCAAGCCGGCCGCGCTCGACGACGACGAGTTCGCCGTCATCCGCCGGCACCCGGGCTGGGGCGACGAGCTGCTGCGCGGCCTCGGCTTCGGCAGCCGGATCCGCCGGCTGGTGCTCGACCACCACGAGCGCCTGGACGGCAGCGGCTATCCGCGCTCGCTGCACGAGGCGACCTCGACCTCGACACGTGCATCCTCGCGGTCTGCGACGTCTACGACGCGCTGCGTCTCCCCGCGGGTCTACCGCGACGCGTGGCCCCACGAGCGCGCCCTCGCCCTGCTGCGGGACGAGGCCGGGACGCGGCTCGACGCCCGCTGCGTGCGGGCGCTGGAGCGAGTGCTCGGGCGCGACCTCGCGGCCGCGCCCGTTGCAGCCTGACCGAAGGGTCTAGTACCAGCGCCCGCGGGCAAAGCCGCCGAAGGCGAGCAGCCCGATCAGGGCGATGATGAGCCCGATCCAGAAGCTCCAGACGAACATCAGTACGACGCCGATGATGACGAGCAGGCCGCCGAGGCTGATTCCACCCACGTGAGGCTCCCTTCCGTTCGATCGTGTTCGGGGGATTCTGCTCACTCAGGGCCGGGCACAATCCCGGCATGCGCATTCTCTTGCTCGGGCTCGTCGTGCTGGCTGCGTTCGCGCTTCCGGCCGCGGCCGCGACGCCGTCGACCAAGCTGACGATCACGACCCAGCTCGAAGGTGGCCGGCGGGGGCCGGTCTACACGATGACGTGCGGTCCCGCGGCCGTGCGAGGCCTGCCCGCAGGCGTTCTCCGGCCGCTCGACGCCTGCCGCGCCCTCGTCCTCGTCGGCCGGCGGATCTACCAGCCCCGCCTCTCGACGCACATCGCGGGCTGCGCGTACATCACGTCACCGAGGAGGGCGACGATCGCCGGCTACCGACTCGGCCGGAAGGTGCACACCGTCGTCGAGGTGGGCGCCTGCGAGCGGCTGCTCGTGGCGCGCCGGACGCTCGACCGCTTCGTCGTCTGGAGCGGGAGCTCGACCCGGTAGCGCCGCGTCATGTGTCGCCAGGACGACGGTCACCCGACGTCTCGCGCCCGCGCCACTTGCCACGCGAAGAGTCTGTCACGCTTCCTGGGCGGGGCGCAGTGCGGCTGCGGACGAACAGGGGTGGAGGGATTCGAACCCCCGACCTACGGTTTTGGAGACCGCCGCTCTAGCCAGCTGAGCTACACCCCTCCGGTTCGAGGCGGAATTGTAGCCGGGCCTCGCGCCGGACTCGTCTAGCCTGGGCGCGTGCAGCGGCGCGCTCTCGGGCTTCTGTTCTCCGTCCTCACGCTCGCGTTCGCGCTGATCGCGCTCGCCGCAGCAAGGGCGGGACAGTGGGTGATCGCTGCCGCTGCGGTCGCCCTCGGCGCGTGGCTGGCGACCCTGGCCGCAAAGGGGCTGGGCCGCTCCTGAGGAATCCTCCGTGACGCAGCGTATTCTTCTGACCCGTGGCGAACATCTCCGAGGACACCCATGCACTCTGGCTCGAGTACCGCCGCACCCGTGACCGGGCGCTGCGCGACCGGCTGATCCTCACGTACGCGCCGCTCGTCAAGTTCGTCGCCGGCCGGCTCGGCAGCGGGCTCCCCGCGCACGTGGACGAGGGCGACCTCGTCTCGTACGGCCTGCTCGGCCTGATCGGGGCGATCGAGCGCTTCGACCCCGACCGCGAGATCAAGTTCGAGACGTACGCGATGTCGCGGATCAAGGGCGCGATCATCGACGAGTTGCGCGCGCTCGACTGGGTGCCGCGCTCGGTGCGGACGCGCGCCCGGGACATCGAGCGCGCGATCGGCGAGCTGGAGCGGAAGCTCCACCGCGCCCCGACGACGAGGAGATCGCGGAGAAGCTCGGCATCACCACCGGCGAGCTCGAGGGCAGCCTGACGGAGATCTCCCGCTCCTCGATCGCCGCGCTCGACGAGCTCTGGACCGCGACCGCGGGCGGCGACCAGGTCGCCCTGATCGACACGATCGAGGACACGTCCGGGCCCGACCCGCAGGGCGCGCTCGCCCAGAGCGAGCTGAAGGAGGCGCTCGGCGAGTCGATCGCGCGCCTGCCCGAGCGCGAGAAGCTCGTCGTCACGCTCTACTACTACGAGGAGCTGACCCTGCGCGAGATCGGCGAGGTGCTCGGCGTGACCGAGTCGCGCGTCTCGCAGCTGCACACGAAGGCGATCCTCCGCCTCAAGGCCCGCCTCGGCGGCGCGGCCATCCGCGAGCCGCTCGAGACCTGACCGTGCGGATCTAGGAGCGCGATGCGCCGTCTGCGCCGCGTGCGGACGCGAGAGCCCGGACGACTTCGGCTTCTGCCCCGGTTGCGGCGCCACGCTCGCGCCGCCGGTCTCGCGGCGGGACGTCCGCAAGGTCGTCACGGTCCTCTTCTGCGATCTGACGGGCTCCACGGCGATCGGCGACTCGACCGACCCGGAGCCGCTCCGTGCCCTGATGTCCCGCTACTACGACTCGGCGCGCGCCGTGCTCGAGCGGCACGGCGGCACGGTCGAGAAGTTCGTCGGCGACGCCGTGATGGCGGTCTTCGGGATCCCGGTCGCGACCGAGCACGACGCCCTCAGGGCCGTCCGCGCCGCGGTGGAGCTTCGCGACGGGGTGCACGCGCTCGGCCTCGAGGCACGGATCGGCGTCAACACCGGCGAGGTCGTGGCCGGCGTGGGCGACACGCTCGTGACAGGCGATGCCGTCAACGTGGCGGCGCGGCTCGAGCAGGCGGCCGGCCCCGGCGAGGTGCTGCTCGGCGCCGAGACGGTCGGGCTCGTCCGCGACGCCGTCGAGGCCGAGCCGGTCGAGCTGACGGTGAAGGGCAAGCCAGAGCCGGTGCGGGCCTCGCGCCTCCTGCGGCTGGACGTCGACGCGCTCGGGCTCGTGCGCAACCTCGACCGGCCGCTCGTCGGCCGGGTGCGCGAGCGCGAGCGGCTGCGCGCCGACTTCGCCGATGCGGCTGCGGCCCGGACCTGTCGCCTCTTCACGCTGATCGGGCCGGCCGGTGTCGGCAAGTCGCGGCTCGTGGAGGACTTCCTGGAGCACGTCGGCGACTCGGCGAGGGTGGCCCGCGCCCGCTGCCTCTCCTACGGCGAGGGCATCACGTACTGGCCGCTCGTCGAGGTCCTGTTGCAGCTCGGCCGCGACCCCGAGCAGGCGATCCGGTCCTCGCCCGCGGACACGCAGCTGGCCACGCGGGCGCTGCTCGAGGAGGTCGCGGCGGAGCGGCCGCTCGTGCTCGTCCTCGACGACCTGCAATGGGCCGAGTCGCCGCTGCTCGACCTCGTCGACCACCTGGCCGACTGGTCGCGCGAGGCGCCGCTCTTCCTGCTCTGCGTCGCTCGGCCGGAGCTGCTCGACGCGCGACCGGGCTGGGGCGGCGGCAAGTTCAACGCGACCTCGATCCTGCTCGAGCCGCTCACCGAGGAGCAGGCGGCCGCGCTGGCCGACGAGCTGCTGGCCGGCGTGGCCGTCGACGCCGGGACGAGGGACCGGATCCTCGCGACCGCCGAGGGGAATCCGCTCTTCCTCGAGGAGATGGCGGCGCTCGCGCGCGAGTCGAGGGGTGCGGTGGACGTGCCGCCGACGATCCAGGCGCTTCTGCAGGCGCGGCTCGACACCCTCGACGCGTCCGACCGCGCAGTGATCGAGCGCGGCGCCGTGGAGGGCAAGGTCTTCCACCGGGGCGCCGTGACGGCGCTCGCCCCTGCACCGCTCCGCGACGACGTGCCGACGCGGCTCCTCTCGCTCGTCCGCCGGGAGCTCGTGCGGCCCGACCGCTCGCAGCTGCCCGGCGACGACGCCTTTCGCTTCCGCCATCTGCTGATCCGCGACGCGGCCTATGAGTCGCTTCCAAAGGCGAGCAGAGCCGAGCTGCACGAGCGCTTCGCCGACTGGCTCGACGAGCACGCCGGCCTGGTGGAGCAGGACGAGATCGTCGGGTACCACCTCGAGCAGGCGAGCCGCCACCGGCGAGAGCTCGACGGGGGAGACCCCCGCGCCGCGCTCCTCGGCCTCCGCGCCGCGGGGCGGCTCGGCGCCGCCGGCTCCGCGGCCTTCGGACGAGCCGACCTCCACGCGACGCGGAACCTCCTCGGGCGCGCGGTCGCGCTGCTGCCGGAGGGCGCCGACCGCCGCGCCCTGCTTCCCGATCTCGTCGAGGCGCTGATCGAGGTCGGAGAGCACGAGCGCATCGAGGCCTTCGTCGACGAGCTCGAGCGGGGAAGCGACGAGGACCGCGCCGTCGGCTTCGCGCTCCGGGTGATCTGGGATCCGCTCGCGACCCTCGATGCCCCCGATCAGGCCAGCGAGCTCGACGAGGCGCAGGCCGTCCTCGCCGCAGCCGGCGACGACCGCGGCGTGGCGCGTTGCGAGCAGGCGCGCGGCGTCGTCGCCTGGGGAGCCGGCCACGCGGGCACGGCGCACGACGCGTACCAACGGGCCTACGACGCGATGCGGCGCGCCGGCTCGACCGCCTCCGAGCGTCAGCTCGTCACGCAGCTGATGATCACGGCGGTCTTCAAGGGCACGCACGTCGACGAGCTCGAACGGCTGCGGGACGAGTTCGCGGCGGGTGCCCGCCGCGGCCCGCTCTTCGACGCGACGATGGCGGCCATGCGGGCGCGTCACGGCTACCTGGGGGGCGCCGTGCCCTACGAGGAGCTCGAGGCGGCGACACAGGAGGAGTCGAGGCTCCTGCACGAGACCGGATCCGTGCACGCCGCGCTGATGGGCAGCGGCTTCCTCGCGATCGCGCTGTGGCTCGAGGGCGACCTCGAGGGGCGTGAGCGGCTGGTGCGGGAGCGGATCTCGGGGTACGAGTCGCTGGAGGACCGCACGTTCCTCGCCAACGTGCTCGGCGAGCTCGGGCTCGCGCTGGCCGAGCGAGGGGACGTCGCCGCGGCGACGGACGTGCTGAACCGTGCGCGGGCGCTCGCGCATCCCGACGACGTTGCGGACCAGCTCGAGCTCGACGCGCTCGAGGCGCACATCTGCGCGCTTCGGGGCGACACTGAGCAGGCCCGCGGCCTGCTCGACCGGATGGAGCAGCTCTCGGCGGGGATCGAGATGGTGACGCAGACGGACGCGGCGGACTACTGGCGCGCGTGCGTCCTGCGGCTGATCGGCGACGTCGCCGCGGCCTGCGCCATCCTCGAGCGCCTGGCGGCCGGCGCCGAGGCGCGTGGCCTCCGCCGCTTCGCCGAGCGCTACCGCAGCGACATCGCCGAGTTCTCCTGAGGTCGCCTGCAGGGCGCGGGCGGGCGATTAGGATTGCCCGCGCAACCACGACGAGGAGGAGTCACGCCCCTATGCCTGCCATCGAGCCCGGGAAGATCCGCAACGTCGCCGTCGTCGGCCACCGCGGCACCGGCAAGACGTCGCTCGTCGAGGCGCTGCTGTTCCAATCGGGGGAGACGAACCGGCTCGGCGCGATCGAACAGGGGACGACCGTCTCCGACTGGGACGACGACGAGCAGCGGCGCGTGATGTCGATCGCGCTCTCGCTCACGCACGCCGACTGGCAGGAGCGGAAGCTCAACCTGATCGACGTCCCGGGCGACCCGAGCTTCCAGGGCGAGGCTCGCTGCGCGCTCCGCGTCGTCGAGGGCGCGCTCGTCGTCTTGAGCGGCGTGATGGGCGTCGAGGTCGGCACGACGAGGGTCTGGGGGCGGGCCGAGGAGCTCGGGATCGCCCGTGTGCTCTTCGTCAACATGCTCGACCGCGAGCGCGCCGACTTCTTCCGCGCGCTCGGCCAGCTGCAGGAGCAGCTCTCGGAGCGCTGCGTCGCCGTGCACCTGCCGATCGGGTCCGAGCACGAGCTGACGGGGATCGTCGACGTCCTGCACATGTGCGCCTACACGAGCCCCGGCGGCGGCAAGGAGGGCGAGCCCGGCCCGATCCCGGACGAGATGACCGAGCTCGTGCAGGAGTACCGCGAGAAGCTGCTCGACGAGGTCGTCCAGACCGACGAGGCGCTGATGGAGAAGTACCTCGAGGGCGGCGAGCTCGGAGTCGAGGAGGTGGCGCACGCGCTCAAGGACGCGGTCACTCGGGGCGAGGTCTTCCCCGTCGCCTGCGGGATCGCGACGAAGAACCTCGGCACGCACGCGCTGCTCGACCTGATCGTCGAGGGCGTGCCCTCGCCCGCGAAGGCCGGCTCGATCACGCACATCGAGGGCGCCGACACCGCCGCGTTCGTCTTCAAGACGATCGCCGACCCCTTCGCCGGGCGGATCAACCTCTTCCGCGTCCTCCAGGGCTCGGTCCGGCCCGACCAGACGCTCGTCGACGCGCGCACGCACGCGAAGGAGCGGATGGGGTCGCTCCTGTTCCAGCAGGGCAAGGAGCACATCCCGGCTGAGGAGTTCGGCCCCGGGGACATCGGCGCCGTCGCCAAGCTGAAGGAGGTGCAGACCGGCGACCTCCTGCTCGACCGCGAGGTGGCGACGGACGTGCCCGAGATCGGCTTCCCGGAGCCGGTGATGAGCTTCGCCGATCACGCCGAAGTCGAAGGGCGACGAGGAGAAGGTTGCGAGCGCGATCCGCCGGCTCGCCGAGGAGGACCCCACCCTCCGGCTCCGTCGCGACAAGCAGACCGGCGAGGAGATCCTCTCGGGCATGAGCCAGATGCACGTGGAGGTCGCGCTCGACCGCGCCAAGCGGCGCTTCAACGTCGACGTCGACCTGCACCCGCCGCGCGTGCCGTACCTGGAGACGATCCGATCCGAGTCGCGCGCCCACGCGCGCTACAAGAAGCAGACGGGCGGCCGCGGCCAGTTCGGCGACTGCCACATCGTGCTGGAGCCGATCGAGGGTCACGTCGGCTACGAGTTCGTGGACAAGATCGTCGGCGGCGTGATCCCGCAGGGCTTCCGTCCGGCGGTCGACAAGGGCGTGCAGGAGGCGATGGCTCACGGCGAGCTGGCGGGGGCGCCGGTCCAGGGCGTGCGCGTGCTCCTCGTCGACGGCTCGTACCACAACGTCGACTCCTCCGAGATGGCCTTCAAGATCGCCGGCTCGATGGCGTTCAAGGACGCCTACAGCAAGGCGAGCCCGGTCCTGCTCGAGCCGATCATGGAGCTCGAGGCGACGGTGCCCGACGAGGCGGTGGGCGCGGTCAACGGCGATCTCAACTCCCGCCGCGGCCGGCTGCACGGGATGGAGCCCGCGAGCGGCATGACCATGATCAAGGCCGAGGTGCCGATGGCCGAGCTGCTCACCTACGCCCAGACGATCACGTCGCTCACAGGCGGTCGCGGCGAGTACTCGATGCACTTCCTCCGCTACGAGGAGGTGCCCGCACACGTGGCGCAGAAGGTGATCGACGAGAACCGGAAGGAGCGCGAGGAGGCCGCTGCGCACTGAGGTTCTCCACAGCCCTGTGGATAACTTGGCTGTGGAAAAGTCCTGCTAGGGTCAGGGGTCATGCGGGTCACGCGAGCCAGCGTCACGCGGGTCTGCGCGATCTGCGAGCGAACGTTGCTGATGGGGGAGAACGCGCTCCGCTTCGCTCCCGACGGCCGCGAGCTCGTGGACGTCTGCCCGCTCTGCCAGGAGATCGCGCTCGAGCACGGCTGGGTGCGCGAGGGATCGCCGATGTCGGTCACGGTTCCCGACGCGCCGCGGCGCGGACGGCTCAGCCTGGCCACGCTGCTCGGCAGCGGCGCGCGACGGGCCGCCGAGGCACCTGTCGCCGACGAGCCGATCCTGCGCCGGCTCTCGGATCCCGAGCTGGCGATCGTCGAGGCCGCCGACCTCTTCAACTCCAGTCAGTTCCGGCGGACGATCCAGGGCGTCGCCCGCTCGCTCGGAGATCCGAAGGCGTCGATCCTGCCGCTCTCCGGTGTCAGCGGCGAGATGGTGATCACCGTCGCCTGGGAGATCAGCTGGTACCAGTACCGCGTCTCGCCGGACGCCGCCCAGCCGGTGCGGCTCGCCGAGCGGGGCCAGCACCTCTCCGAGCTCGAGCCGAAGTTCGCCGCCTGGAACGCCCGCCTGAACGACGACGGCCGCCTGATGCCCGATATCGCGCGGGTCTAGCGCCGACCGCCAACGCTCGTACACTCAGACGGATGATCTACTGCGTGATCCCGCGGGAGCTCGAGGCCGAGCTGTACGACAAGCTCGTCGAGTACTACAAGGACAACCCGAACGTGACGGTCGTGATCGACCGCCGCGAGGGCGCCGACCGGCGCGCGGGCCGCGACTACGGCGGCAAGCGCGAGATCCGGGACCGTCGGCGCGCCCGCGCACCGGGGACATTCCCCTCGACGGACCCACCCGAGGCAGCCTGACCGACGGTCGCTAGACTCGCCCGCGTGGCGGTCGCGGCGAGGCAGTTCAAGAACCTGATCGGCGGCGAGTGGGTCGACGCCGTCTCCGGCGAGACCTTCGAGTCCGTCATTCCTGCGACCGGCGAGGCGATCGGCACGTTCCCGCGCTCGGGCGCGGAGGACGTCGACCGCGCGGTTGCCGCCGCGAAGGAGGCATTCGAGGACTGGCGTCTCGTCCCGGCCCCCGAGCGCGGCACGATCCTGCTCCGCTTCGCGCGGCTGCTGGAGGACGAGAAGGCCGAGCTGACCGACCTGATGAGCCGCGAGATGGGCAAGGTGCTGGCCGAGGCCGGCGGCGACGTCCAGGAAGCGATCGACATGTCGATCTACATGGCCGGCGAGGGCCGGCGCATGTTCGGCCACACGACCCCGTCCGAGCTCCGCGACAAGTTCCAGATGTCGGTGCGGATGCCCGTGGGCGTGGTCGGCGCGATCACTCCGTGGAACTTCCCGATCGCGATCCCGGCCTGGAAGCTCGCACCCGCGCTCGTGTGCGGCAACACCGTCGTGCTCAAGCCCGCCGAGGACACGCCCCTCCTGGCCGAGCGCTTCGTCGAGCTGCTCGCCGAGGCCGGGCTGCCCGACGGCGTCGTCAACCTCGTCCACGGCTACGGCGAGGAGGCGGGCGACCGGCTCGTCCGCCATCCCGACGTGCCCGTGATCACCTTCACCGGCTCCCGCGAGACCGGTGTCCTGGTGACGAAGGCGGCGGCCGACAACCTCAAGCACGTCCACCTCGAGCTCGGCGGCAAGAACGCGATCGTCGTGCTCGACGACGCCGACGTCGACCTGGCCGTCGACGGGATCCTCTGGTCGGCATTCGGCACCTCGGGCCAGCGATGCACCGCCGCCAGCCGCGTCGTCGTCCAGCGCGGCGTCTACGAGGAGCTGCAGCAGCGTCTCGTCGCCCGCGCCGAGCAGATGCGGATCGGGCCGGGCTGGGATCCCGAGACCGACCTCGGCCCCGTGATCAACCGCGACGCGCTCGACAAGATCCACTCCTACAGCGGGATCGGCGCCGACGAGGGCGCGAAGCTGCTCACCGGCGGCGAGGCCGCGACCGACGGCGACCTGGCCAAGGGCCTCTACTACCGTCCGACCGTGTTCGCCGACGTCGAGCCGCAGATGCGGATCGCGCAGGAGGAGATCTTCGGCCCGACCACCGCGCTGATCCCGGTCGGGGACTTCGACGAGGCGCTCCGGGTCGCGAACGGGATCCGCTACGGGCTCTCGTCCTCGATCTTCACCCGGGACGTGAACAAGGCCTTCCGCGCGATGCGCGACCTGCAGACCGGGATCACGTACGTCAACGCCGGCACGACCGGCGCCGAGGTGCACCTGCCGTTCGGCGGCACGAAGGACACTGGCAACGGCCACCGCGAGGCGGGTCAGGCCGCGCTCGACGTCTTCACCGAGTGGAAGTCGCTCTACATCGACTACTCCGGCCGGCTGCAGCGGGCGCAGATCGACAACGTCGAGCATCCCGCGCCCTGAGCGGTGCGGTCGACCCCGGCGGTCGAGCCCCGAGCCACAAGCTGGTCTGGTTCGTGCCCGAGTCGGCGCTCGACGCGACCCGCGACGCTGTCTTCGCGGCCGGCGCGGGGCGGATCGGCGCCTACGAGCGCTGCTCCTGGTACTCCGCCGGCACCGGCACGTTCCAGGGCGGGGAGGGGGCGGCTCCGGCCGTCGGCGAGGCCGGCCGGGAGGAGCACGTGCCCGAGCTCCGCGTCGAGACGATCGTGCCCGACGACGCACTGGCTGCGGTCGTCGACGCTCTGCGCGCCGCGCATCCGTACGAGGAGCCGGCCTACGACCTCTACCGGCTCGCGTGAAGGCGCGGCTGTTCACCGACGGCGGCGCGCGCGGTAATCCCGGTCCCGCCGCATTCGCCTACGTGCTCGAGGCCGAGGACGGCACCGTGCTCGACGCGCGCGGCGAGGCGATCGGGGTGGCGACGAACAACGTGGCCGAGTACCGCGCCCTGCTGGCCGGCCTCGAGCAGGCGGTCGAGGTGGGGGTGGACGAGCTCGAGGTCGTCTCCGACTCGGAGCTGATGGTGAAGCAGATGCGCGGCGAGTACCGCGTCAAGAACGAGGCGTTGCGGGGCCTCTCGGTCGAGGCCGGGCGACTCGCGCGGCGGGTCGGAACCGTCACGTACACCGCCGTCCGCCGCGAGCACAACGTCCTCGCCGACCGCCTCGTCAACGAGGCGCTCGACGCCGCCGGCTGACCCGTCGCCCCACGTTGTGCGCTGTGTGAGAATCGCGGCGTGCTCGAGTTCTTCTCCCCGAAGGTTTCCCGCCTTCGCCGCAGGCGGGACGTGGCGGGGCTCGCCGACGTGCTGCGCCGCGGCAACGCGCGCGACCGGCGCGCGGCCGCGAACGCCCTGATCGCGATCCCCGATCAGCGGACGATCGAGCCCCTGACCGAGGCGCTGAAGGACGCCGACCCGCTGCTGCGCACGAATGCCGCCCTCGCGCTCGGAGAGCTGCAGGACGGCCGGCCGGGCGCCGACCTCTCGCCGATCGTCGACCCGCTCGTGGCCGCGCTCGGCGACCCGGCGCCCGAGGTGCGGGCGATGGCGGCATCGGCGCTCGGGCGCACGCACTCCGAGGCCGCACTCGAGCCGCTGATCAGCGCCCTCGGCGACTCCAGCACGACCGTGCGGATGACCGCGAAGGCAGTGCTCGCCGGCTACGACGACTCGCGCGCGCGCGACGCGGTGGCGGGCGCGTGATCCCGTTCCGGAACGCCGGCGCGCTCCAGCACGTGCCGCTCTTCGCGAGCCTCTCGAAGCGCGAGCTGGCCGAGGCGGCACGCGTCGGCTACGAACGCAGTTTCCTGGCTGGGACGGAGCTGACGCGGGAGGGCGAGCAGAGCGACGCGTTCTACGTGCTCCTCGAGGGGAACGCGGACGTGCTGCACGGCGGCGAGCAGCTGAACGAGCTCGGCCCCGGCGACTTCTTCGGCGAGATCGGCCTGCTCGGCCATTCCGCGCGCACGGCGTCCGTCGCGGCGAGGACGGACGTGAAGACATTCGTGATCCCGGCGCGGGGGTTCCGCTCGTTGATCGGGCGGATGCCCGACGTGCACGGCAAGGTGCTCGCCGCGCTCGTCGCCCGCGGCTAGGCGGCTTCGGCGGCGGGCTCGAGCGCCTGCGGCGGCTCGCGTCGGCTCGCGGTCGCAAGCACGGAGCCGGCCAGCACCAGTACGAAGCCGACCAGCATTCCCGTCGTCAGCCGCTCGTCGAGCACGACGATCCCGAGCACCGCGGCCACGGCCGGGTTCACATACGTGATCACCGTCGCGCGCACCGGTCCGATCTCGGCGATCAGGGCGAAGAAGAGCACGAACGCGAGCGCCGTGCAGACGACCGCGAGCGTCACCACGGCGCCGACGACCTTCGCCGACGGTCGCTCGAACGTCGAGCCCACGGCAACGATCGGGACGTACGCGACCGCGGTCAGCGCCAGCGAGGCTGCGATCACCCCGAGCGCGGGCAAACCGGCGAGGAACCGCTGCAGGATCGCCGGGCCGACCGCGTAACAGACGGCGACGAGCGCGACCTCGGTGATCGGCAGCGCTCCGGCACCGCCGAGGTTGAGCCCGACGATCGCGGCCACCCCGACGAGCCCGATGCCGAGCCCGAGCGCGTTCCGCGGCTCGAGCCGCTCGCGCGCGCCGGTCGTCCGGGCGATCACGGCCCCGACGAGGGGCACCGCCGCGAGCAGGAGCGCGGTCAGCGAGCTCGAGATCTGCGTCTCGGCCGCGCCCAGGAGCACCCAGGGCAGCGCGATCTCGATCGCGGCGAAGGCGAGCAGCGGCAGCCAGCGCGGCAGGAGCGGCCGCAGCTCACCGCGCAGTGCGGCGAGCGGGAGCAGCAGCAGCACCGCGATCCCCGTCCGGGCGAGGACGAGCGCGGCCGGGTCGAGCTCGCGGACGGCGACGCGGATCAGGAGGTACGGCACGCCCCAGATCACGCACATCGCTGCGAAGAGCACTACTCCGCGCCTCGTCATCCTTCCGAACCTACGTGCTGCGGCCGGGGCTCGACCAGCAGGATCTCTGCAGGTTCGATCAGCCGGACGAATCGAGCGGGTGGGTCAGGCGATCGACCGGCCGGGCGGCGACCCGACGACATGGAAGAGCTCGACGTCGAGCCCGGTCGGCGCGAGATGGACGGCCTTCGCCAGGCCGTCGATCCCCTCGAGCGTCAGCCAGAGCTCGCGGTCGAACGTCTCGATCGAGTCGAGCTGGTCGAGCCGGAACGAGACCGAGCACGTGTGCCCGGGGCCGGTGAAGAGCAGCCTCGCCTCGACGTTGTTCGCACGGTCGAACTCGTGGCCCTGACGGAAGACCAGCTCCCAGTGCTCCATGATGGAGACCCACTCCTCGAGCTCGTTCGCGTGGACGGCGAGGGCTTCGTCGAGCTCCACCTCGACGGGCGTATCGGCACGCTCGCCGGGTGTCGGGCGCGGCTGGACGGTGATCGTCGGCATGGCGCGGGGGTACCCGGCGCGGAGGGGACGAAACGCCGACCGCCGCTATACTGGCCGCCCACGCGGATGTAGCTCAGTTGGCTAGAGCGTCTGCTTGCCATGCAGAAGGTCGTGGGTTCGAGTCCCATCATCCGCTCTCTCGAGAAGCACCCTTGTTGCGGTGTCTGGGCGAAGGCAAGCGCGTCGCTCGGACAGCGTGCGTGTCCCGGGAAAGTCCCGATCTGAGCGGTCGCGCATCTAGGTGCGAAGGGAGTGCGACTTCCCTGGCGAATCCGTTCGCCAACGGACGCGAAGGCTGCGTGAGTTCTTCACACGATGCTGCCTCCGACGTTCCGACAGGGAGGAATGATGCGCTCCAAGAGCATGGCAGGTTGGCTTGGCTTTGCCGGCATTCTGATGCTGGTCATCGGGACGATCGACTTCTTTCAGGGCCTGATCGCTCTGTTCGAAGACGAGTACTTCGTCGTCACTGCGTCTGGGTTCCTCGTCGTCGATCTGACGGCGTGGGGCTGGATCATGCTGGTCTGGGGCGCGCTGCTCGTTCTCGCGGGCCTCGGTTTGCTCGCCGGGCAGGGGTGGGCGCGCTGGTTTGCGATCGTGGTGGTGTGCGCGAACTTCATCGCCCAGCTCGGCTTCCTCGGCAACAGCCAGTATCCGCTCTGGTCGCTGACGGTGATGGCACTGAACATCATCGTGCTCTACGCGCTGACCGCGCGCTGGAGCGAGAGCGAGGCCGAGCTCAGCGCGCGCTGACCGGCTTGCTGGATCGAGGCCGTCGCGCGCCGTCGCGCGCGGCGGCCTCGCTCAACGAGACCGACCCGGGCGGCCCAACGTCAATCATCCGTACGGGGTGATGCTGGGCCGGCGTTCGAGGTGAATCATCGGATGTCGCTAGATGTTCCTCGCGCTCGCTCCCTTGCTGTTCCTCGTCCTGCCCTCTCCGTGGAACGTCATCGGCGGGCTCGCGAGCCTGACGCTGGGCGTGTTCGAAGTCGCGTACTGGCAGCGCCGAACGCGTCGACAGAAGGTTCGAACAGGCGTCGAGAACCTGATCGGCGCAACCGGCGAGGTGGCCGAGCCGCTTGCCCCGTCGGGCCAGGTCCGCGTTCTTGGTGAGCTCTGGGAGGCTCGTTCGAGCTCGGAGCTTCCCCGTGGCTCACGCGTCCGCGTCGTCGCCGTGCACGGCCTGACACTGGAGGTCGCGGCCATTGACGAGGCGGGCACGAGCACGCGCCCATCCCCATGAGGTATGCCGTCCGTTGGCGCACCTGATCGGGGTTCATCCGCTTAAGGTGAGTTGCCTTGGCCGAACGAAGAGGATCGGGGAGGACACGCTTCAAATGAGGAGGCATCCCATGCCGTCGCACGCCGGGCCTGACGTCCGCGGCCGCGGCTGAGCGGCAGCGACCACGTGCCGCGCTGGTTCTCGAAACGCGTTCTGCTCGGCGTCGGCGGCGCAGTTCTGGCCGTTGCCACGTTCGCCTTCTTTCTCCCGAAGATCGCGGACTACCGGGACGTCTGGGGAGTCGTGCAGGGCATTTCGTGGGAGTGGGCCCTCGTTCTGTTGGCAGTCACCGCGCTGAACATCGCGACCTTCGCACCGCCGTGGCTGGTGCTCCTCGCCGGGCTGCGTTTCTGGCCGGCGCTGATGATGACGCAGGCGACGACGGCGCTGTCGATCGTGGTGCCGGGAGGGGCGGCGGTCGGGATCGCGACCGCCTACGGGATGCTGCGGCGCTCCGGCTTCGCGCCGGGGGCCGTCGCTCGATCGGTGACGCTGGTGAGCCTCTGGAACCAGCTCGCCAATCTGGCGTATCCGATCCTGGCGCTCTTCCTCTTGACGATCGCCGGTGAGGAGACGGCGGTGCTTGCGACAGCGGCCTTCGTCGGCGTGGCGATTCTGGGCATCGCGGTGGGTTCGCTCGTGCTGGTCCTCTACAGCACTCGCATGGCCGGAGAGATCGGCGACCTGGCGGCGCGGGCCAGCAGCGCGGTCAAGGCCCGCCTCCACCGTCAGCCGGTCACGTGGAGCGGACGCAGCTTCGAACGGTTCCGAATCGACGTGGTCGACATCCTGAAGCGGCGCTGGCACCTGCTCACGCTCGCCACGCTCGCGGGCAGCCTGACGGTCTTCGCCGTCCTGCTCGTCTCGCTGCGGGCACTCCAGGTTCCGTCCGCCGAGGTGAGCGTCGCGGAGGCGTTCGCCGCCTGGGCTCTGGCGCGCATCGTCGGGAGCATCCCGATCACACCGGGCGGAATCGGTGTCGTCGAGCTCAGTCTGACCGCGGCACTGATCGGCTTCGGGGGCAACAACGCCGGAGTCGTCGCAGCCGTCCTCGTGTACCGCTTCATGACGATCGTGCCGACCCTCGTGCTGGGCATGGTCTCCGCGGCCTTCTGGCGGCGCCTCTCGAAGCGCGCGCCGGTGCCGAGCTAGCCGGCGGATCGTGCTCCGCCGATGACTGTTCCGACGGTGGACGACACCCATAGACCACGCCTTTCGCGGCGCTTCGTCGGGACAGCGCAAGGTGCAGCTTCGATCTACGCTCGGACGGCCTGCGGTCAGCGGGCGGCGGCGATCTCGTACCACGTCCTCTTCTCGCTCGTGCCGTTCATCGCCCTGCTCGTCTCCGTGCTCGAGCTCGTTCTGCCCGAGACGACGCAGGAGAGCGTCGTCTCCTGGCTCGTCGGAGTCGCTTCGCTGCCCGACGAGATTGCCGGGGGCGTCAACGGCGCGGTCCAGGACGCAGGGGTGTCGGCCTCCGCCGCGGGCGCCGTCGCCCTCGCGGGACTCCTCTGGGCCGCGAGCGGGATGATGGCCTCCGTGCGCTCGGCTTTCCGGGCAGTGTGGGGCAGCGAGGCCAATCGCCCCTACCTGCGCGGCAAGGCGCTCGATCTCGTCCTCGTCTTCGGAGCCGGGCTACTCGTCGTCTGTGCGTTCGGGCTCTCCCTCGTGGTGCAGGTGGTCACGCGGTCGAGCAGCGAGATTGCCGCGGAGCTCGGTCGCGGGGAGTCCGCGACGGCAGGCTTCGGCGTGCTCGCACAGCTCGGTGCCTCGCTCACGCTCGCCTTCCTCGCCTTCACCTTGCTCTATCGGGTCGTCCCGCCGGTGCCTCTGACCATCCGCGAGGTCGTGCCGGGCGCAGTCGTTGCCACCGTCGGCCTGCACCTGGCGAGCGCGGGCTTCTCGATCTACCTCGACCACTTCGCCGAGTTCGACAACGTCTACGGGCCGATCGGCGCGGTGCTCGCGTTCCTGCTGTTCGTCTACATCGCGGCCGCCGTGCTGCTCGTCGGTGCGTGCGTTGCCGCTGCGTGGCCGGACACCGCCGACGAGCCGGCAGACCAGGAGCAGGTGTCGCTTCGCAGCCGGGTCGTCAGCGCCGCACGCGGGCTCGTCGTTCGGGATCGCAGCGAGCTCTAGAGGCGGCGGCCGTCGTCGTAGACGACGATCGTTCCGGCGAGCAGGTCCGGTAGCCCGCGTCGTCGCTCCGTGAACAGCACCGGGACGAAGCCGGCAAACAGCGGCACGATCGCGAGCACGAGCCCGACCAGCCGCACCACGGATCGGCCGATCGAGAGCCGCGTGCCTCCAGGGCCGAGGACGCGCACTCGCAGCAACCGCATTCCCGGTGTCTGTCCCGCGGCGCTCCAGAAGAGGACGAAGTACGTGCCCACGACCAGCAGCCAGCCGGAGCCGAGCAAGGCGCCGACGAGCCACGCCGGACGGAGCCCCCCGACCAGCGACGCGACGAGCGCGACGATCCCGACGATCGACATGAAGACCACGATGGTCAAAGCCGCGTCGGTCGCGAGTGCGACCGCGCGCGTCGCGATTCCGCCGTAGATCGCACGCTCGGTTCGAGGGGGCCGGCGCACGACCTGCTCGGCCCGGTCGTCGAGCCGCGCTGCGGAGGAACGGACGCCGCCGACCACCTCCTCCGCGAGCCCCGACGTCTGGGAGGCGATCGCGGTGCGGAGCTCGGGGCTCGACGCGACGTGGCGCAGAACGCGCTGCGTCTCGTCGCTTGCGAGGACCCTGTCGGTGAGCTCGAGCGTGTGCGGAGTCGCCAGCGCTGCCGTCACCAGGCGCTCCAGCTCGCCGCTCGCGGCGAGCTCGGCGGCAATGCGTTCGAGGACGCGATGGCGGACGAGCGAGCGCGCGATCTCTTCCGGCAGCGAGCCGGCCAGCGCGCGGTCGAGGACGCGGGCGATCTCGGGCGCCGACATGACCTCGTCCACCGCTTCCTCGAGTGGTCCGCGCCACGCCCGCGCGATGGCCCGCGCCGGGAAGAAGGCAGCGCGCCCGGCCGCGTCGGCCAGCCCGGAGCGCGTTTCGTCGTCGTCGATGGCCATCTACATCGCGTCGTCCAGCGCCTCGTAGCTCTTCTTCGCCCGTCGGTCGACGAACCAGGCGATGGCGAGGAGGATCGCGGCAATGATGAGAAACGTCCCGAGGATTCCCCAGCGGTACCACGCACCCGAGATGAAGACCATCAGCAGCAGGCCTGCGATTCCCAAGCCGATCACCCCGCCGATGAATGCCAGCCATCCCTTTGTTCCGAGCCCCATCTCGCTCCCTTCGTTGCACGGTGCCCGCTCCATCTCGGGGCCAGATCGAGTCTGCATCCGGCCCGCGCCGGGCGTCGTCGTCCAAAGCGGGTGAAACTGCGCCCTCGCGTTGACGGGTCACCGTGGCGGGTGAATACTCGGCGGCGTGCCCTCGCCGCCTCGATCGAGGCCGACGGCGTGTTCGTGCCGCCGCTACCGAGGCGGTCAATCGGCACGTCGCCGGCGTGAGAGGCTGCGAGAAGCGCCTCCGTTCACGACGTAGCGGTCGGGGCGTACGAGATGAGTGACGCGCCGAAGTCGAAGCGCGGTGGGCGGTCCCGGACGCGCCTGATCGGCGCGCGCGTGCTGACAGTCGTCGCGATCGTGCTTGCGCTCGTCGGGATGCTCGCGTTCTACGTTGCGCATACGGCTCTCGACGAGGCCGGGTTCGAGACGGTCTCGCGGAACATGATCGAGAACGAGGCGATCCGGACGCAGGTTGCGCACTCGGCGGTCGACGGGCTGTATGCAAATGTCGACGTGGAGGCTGCGATCGCGGAACGACTGCCTCCGGCCCAGAAAGGGCTGGCCCCGGTGTTGGCGGGCCTTTCGCGCTCGGGCGCGGATCGGGCGGCGGTGGCGGCGCTCGAGCGGCCACGAGTGCAGAACGCCTGGGTCACGACGACGACCGCGACGCAGCGTCAGCTTGTGAGACTGCTGGACGACAAGACGAAGTTCGTCCAGACCGAAGGCGGAGCGGTCGTGCTCGACCTTCGCCCGATCATGATCGACCTCGGCGAGGAGGTGGCCGTGATCGGGCGGGTGGCCGAGAAGCTTCCCGAGTCAGCCGGGAAGATCGCGATCGTCGACGAAAGTCAACTGGAGACGGCGCAGACGATCACGAGGATCCTGCGCACGGTTGCCGACTGGATGTGGCTCGTCGCGCTTGCCGTCGCCGCGCTCGCGGTCTGGCTCGCCCGCGGGCGACGCAGGATCGAGCTGCGCGCGCTCGCGATCGGGGTGCTCGTGGTCGGGCTCTTGATGCTGGTCGTGCGCCGCGCCGCGGGCGCCTATCTCGTCGACCACCTCGCGAAGGACGACAGCGTCAAGCCGGCGGTGCGAGACGCGTGGAGCATCCTGACGCAGGTCCTGGCGGACCGCGCGTGGGTGTGGATCACCCTCGGGGTCGTCACGCTCGTCGGGGTCTGGTTCGTCGGTGAGACAGCGTCGCGCAGGACAGGCGCGTCGCGCGGCTCGACCCGTCTTGCAGAGCCGCCCGACCACGTACGCGATCGTCGCGGGCTCAGTGCTGGTGCTCGGGCTGATCGCTCCGCTCTTCGCCCGCGGCTGGACGGTGTCGCTCCTCCTGCTCGCCCTCGTCATCGCCGGGGTGGAAGTCGTGCGAGCCATCGTCGAGCGGGAAGCGGCAGCGCCACAGCGTGGCTCGTGATCGCGGCGACGGCAGGCTGAGTCGTCGCCCTCCTGGGCCACTCATGTCACCGTCAGCTTGCGAAGCAGGTCCTCAAGCCGCCCCAGGCGTTGCTCGATGGCATCCAGCCGCGCATCGATGCGCGGCTCGTCCTGGTCCTGGGCGATCCCGCGCTCATCGTATGCCCGCGTGACGAAGATCGACGTGATCGCTGCGACGAAGATCGTGACGAAGGCGACGCCGTACAACATCACGAAGGTGGCGACGATCCGGCCCGACAGGTGCATTGGCGCTACGTCGCCGTACCCGACGGTGGTCACGGTTTGGAGCGCCCACCACATTCCGACCCAGATGTTCGGGTACTCGCGGTGGTCGAGCAGCCAGATCAGAGCGCCGCTACCAACGACGACGACCGCGGTTGCCGCAACGATCACACCGGTCGCTACACGGACCGACGGCGGTTCGCGCAGGATACGAGCGAATCTCTGCTCGAGGAACGATGCACCGAGCATCAACGGCGTCCCAAAGAGGCTACTTTGAACGATCCAATGTCCGCCATTCGCAAGCCCCTATCTCCGAGAGACCACCGGCCACGGAACAACGCGAGCCTACGCTGGCTCGCATGGCTATTCGTCGTGCTGCTGGTGGCCTCCTTCGCGAGCGGCTGCGGCGGCGACGAGGGAGGCGACAACTCGGCCACGGAGTGGGCGGACGGCGTCTGCTCGGCGATCACGTCCTGGACCGAGTCGATCACCTCCACGGCCGACTCGCTGCGCAGCGGCAACCTCAGCGAGGACACGGTGAGGGACGCCGTCGACGACGCCGGGAGCGCGACGAGCGACTTCGTCGACGACCTGAGGGGCCTCGGAACGCCCGACACCGAAGCCGGCGAGCAGGCGAGGGAATCGGTTGACCAACTCGCCGACGACGCCGACGAGGCGATGTCGGAGATTCAGAGCGCCGTCGACGACGCCAAGGGCTTGAGCGGCCTCGTCGGTGCGGTCACCGCTGTCAGTGGGATCATCTCCACCATGGGCGACCGGCTGACGTCGACCGTCACAGAGCTCAGGCAACTCGATCCCGGGGGCGAGCTGGAGTCCGCCTTCAGGGAAGCGGGGTCGTGCGACGAGCTCCAGTCGAGCTAGACAGCGACGCTGACCGGGAACGTCGCGATCCAGACGACGGTCCCCACGAAGAGGACGCACCCGAGCACCAGCAGCGTCTTTCGTAGACCGACGGCAGTGAGCTTCGTGCTCATCCCGGCGAAGAAGAGCGCGACCGCGAAGAGGACGACGCCGAGGACGTAGTTGGATGCGCGCTGGATGTCCTGCCGTACCTCGGTCGCAAGCACCTCGGCGGTCCGGTCGAGCCGGTCGGCTTCCTCCCTTGCCGCGAGCCGGTACTGGGGCATCGCGAACGGCGTCGGCGGGGCGCCCTTGGTCTTGAGCGGCTTCGTCGCGATCCAGGCGTTGAACGCGGGCTTGAACTCCGCGCGGAAGCGTTGGCGGTAGAAGGTCACGAGCTCGGCATCGCCGCGCGCATACGACTCCACCCACTGCATGAACGTCGCCACGTCGACCTGCTGCTGGGCGTTCGCCAGGCCCGACGCTCGAGCGGCGTCGAGCCGGGTCTTGTTCACGCGACCCGATGTCTTCGCCTGCTCGCCGTTCCAGCGCGTCGCCTGATAGCTGCTCCACGCCGTCGCGACTGCCGCACAGGCGAGCAGGACGGTGGCGCCGACCTCGACCCAGTCTCGCCGCTGTGCACCGGTCACGAGGCGGGGTTCCCCTGGGCGTCACACGGCAGGTCCACGCGTGCCCCGACGGCCTGCAGTGCCTCGTCGATGATTCGAAGCGTCCGCTCCATCGCGACGGGACGGACGCCCCCGATTCCCTCGTGGAACGGGCTGTCGAGGAACCCGATCAGGAGCAGCATCGAGACGACGACGGTGGTGACCGATCCCATCAACACCGCCTGTGTCAGCGCGCCTTCGCTTCGGTCGGCGAAGAACAGCATGAACACGAACACCACACAGGAGATGAGCAGCAGCACCACCCACAGCGGCGACGGGATCACGCCGACGGCTCCGTGGATCCGGTCGATGCGGGCCGCTTCGCGGTCCGACGTCTGGTCGATCCACTTGCCGTACGCCGCCTCCTCGCTCGGCGTCTTGGGCTGAACCGTCTTGAAGGTGCGGAACAGCTCGACTCCCCACGGGTTGATCTGCTCACCCTGCTCGCCCGACTCCGCACGCGGCCACTCGGTGTGGACGACCGACCGGCCGTAGCACACCAGCTCGCCGGTGAGCTCGCCGGCGACGGGAGCACCCAGGAACTGAGCGGTCTCGACCTGCTGGGAGAGCACGAGCGCTTCTTCCTCCGCCCCCGCTCTCGACTGGTCGTAGCTCTCGAAGGCGAGGAAGACGACGAACCCGAGCAGCACCGAGAATCCGGTCGCCAGCACTCCGAAGACTCCCGAGGCCCGGTCGCCGTCGGTGAAGCGGCTGCCCTCGGGCGCGCGCCGCCGCACGAGCAGCATCGCGGTCACCGCGAGGCCGACCGCCACCACGATCGACGAGCGCCGACCAGACGAGGTTCATCGCCGAAGCGACAGCGCCGGCCCGCTCAGCGCCTTGCAGCAGCTCCCGCCAGCCGGAGAGCACGCCGTGCACCTGCTCGGCGCCGACGATCTCATCGTCGGGGAGCGGGAAGTCGACGGGATGGAGGATGAACGCCCGGGTTTGAGGCCCTCCGATTCCACCGTGGAACGAGATCAGCTCCTCGAAGGCGCAGCCCTCTTCGAGGGCCGGGTCGTAGAAGCTGCCGACCATGATGTCGGCCACGTGCGCGAACCCGTCGGTGCGCAGCAGATGTCGGGGTGCGTTCGGCGCGAACGGCGCCAGCGGATCCTTGCCCTCGACGGCTCCCTCGGCGAGGTAGTGAGCGCCGGCGGAGCCGAGTACGACCGGGCCGCGCTCGCGACGAGCGGACGAGGAGCCAGCCGACGTGCGGGTGCTCGCGGAGTGCCGGGATCAGCCGCGGGTGGCGCTCGTCGATCTCCTCGAGCGTGAGCCGGCGCGGCTCCTCCATCAACGAGATCAGGCCGAGGTTGCCCGAGCCGAGCACGACGACGTCCCGGTCCGAGACGTCGTTCTTCGCGCGCTTGCCCTTCTGCTTGTCGGGTCGTCCGGTCGCTTCGCCCACGGCGAGCCCGACCATCGACTGCTGCTCGTCGCCGCCGGCGACCTTCTCGACCGCGCCGTGCTCGAGCGAGCGCTCGACGAGCTCGTCGAGCCCGTAGCCGTTCCGCTGCTTGAACGTCGCGCCCTGCGTCTGGCCGTGGTCGGAGAGCACGACGATCTCGTAGGGACGCGGCGCGTAGCGGCGCGCGCGGTCGATGCGGCCGAACTGCTCGTCGAGCTTCCGCAGCGCCTCGAGCGTGTCCGCCCGCTCGAGCCCTGAGTGATGAGCGACCTCGTCGTAGCTCGAGAACGTCGCGTAGACGGCCGGCCGGCCGCGCATCATGTCCGTGAGGACGCCGTAGACGATCAGGTCCCGGACGATCACGCACATCGCGCCGCGCAGGAACGGGTAGATGCCGCCGCGGTGACCTCTCGGCTGCACGTCGCGACGGATCGCACGGAGCGACGCAGTCCATTCGAGGATCACCTCCCAGCCGAACAGGACGAGCGCTCGCGTGACGTTGAACCCGTTGGCGAAGAACGCGCGATAGCCGGGGTTCGCGCTTCTTCTCGGCCTCCATGCGGCTGACGGTGAGGATGACCTCGTCGGCCTCGCCCGAGAGCAGGTTGCCGCGGCTCGAGCCGCCGTCGACGAGCAGGCCGATGCCCGTGGCGCGCTCGCGCTCGATCCGCGCGCAGTCGGCGGGAGCGGAGCACGCCGTGAGCAGGCCGCTCTCCTTGTCCACCCAGCGAAACGCCGGGATGTCGTCGTTCGAGCCGAGCAGGATCCCGGCCTGGCTCGCCCCGGTCTGCGAGGAGAGGTCGGTCTCCCACTCGGTCAGCCCGTGCGTGCCTTCGGCGACCCAGCGGGCCATGTTCGATGCGTTCCCGTCCCGCATCGCCCTCCGGAGCACCGGCAGCGCGAGCCCGTCGATCTCGAGGTAGATGATCCCGGGGACGTCGGTTCGGGCGCCGCCGCCCTGGCGGCGGGCGATTCGCTGGACGACGCGCATGCGTGTACGTGTCGTCGTCGTTCGTTCCGAAGATCACCTCGAGGACGATGCTCACGGCTGCGACCAGGAGCGCCGCCAGCAGCGCCCAGCCGAAGTTGTCCACCGCGAAGGTGTTCTCCAGCAGATCCGACGCGAGCTGGAGCACGACGGCGTTGAGCACCAGGACGAGCACGAAGCCGAGCGCGAGCATGAACGGCAGCCGCAGCGCCGCGAGCAGGGGCGGGAGCAGCGCGTTCAGCACGGCGACCACGGCGGCGACGGCGAGCGCGCCGCCGGTACCCCTCGATGTCGACACCGGGCAGGATCGCGCCGCCACCCACGAGCGAGAGGGCCGTCAGCGCCCAGGACAGCAGCAGGCGGAGCGGCTTGAACCGCGGCCGCTCGGGCTGCCAGGTGACGGCCTCCCCATACGGGGCGGTCGGCGTGCTCGCCGTCAATCCTTGCCCTTCGCGGCGCGCTTCGTCTGCCTTCTTCGCGGCCCGCTGGGCCTTCTGCTCGGCGACCTTGACCTTGGCGTCGCCGTAGGACTGCCCGACGAGCAGCTTCCCGCCGGTCCAGCCGAAGACGGCGATGACGAGGACCAGCGCGACGAGGACGTTCCAGGCGGTTGTGATCAGTTGCTGGGCGGTGGAGTAGTCGACGGCGGTGCTCTTGGCGACATCGCAGCACGTGTCGAGCGCGAGCGCGTTCGTCGCCTGGGTGATCCCGACCGCGCCGGGCGTGAACGAGACGGTGTTGGCGAGCGAGCCCGAGCCGGTCACCCACATGATCGACTCGAACGTGACCGGGATCGCGAACGCGGCCAGGAAGATCCCGATCACGGCCAGCTTGCACAGCCAGGAAAGGAGCGACGGGAGAAACGCGTGGGTGAGGTACTCCTTCGGCCGCGAGAGGATCACGCCGCCCTGCTTGGCCTGGAGCCAGAGCTTCTTGACCTGCCGCCAGAAGATGCGGCCGACGATCACGATCAGCAAGGCGGCTCCCGCCGACGATCAGGATCGAGCGCGACGGGGTGCTCGGAGATGTTGCCGAGGTTCTCGGTGAACGAGCCCGGCACGGAGAGGAAGAGGTACAGGTAGACGAAGGTGCCCGCGATCGTGAAGAAGATCTTCTGCACGAGATAGGCGGCGATCGAGCCCGCCAGCGTCGCGGCGGGGATGATGGCGACGAACATCATCAGCGTCACGAACGTGCCGATGTTCGCGGGCAGGAAGTTGTTCATCGCCACCCCGACCGCATAGGCGGTCACGATCGGCCAGAACTCGACCTGGCCGGGATAGGCCGCGCGCAGGATGCCGTAGTAGGAGAGCCCGGCCAGGAGCGTCTGGCCGGTCTGGAAGGCCAGCGCGGCGACGATGTAGCCGACAGGGACGGCCTTGATCTGGTCCCAGAGGTCCGACAGCCACCCGATGACGTCGACGCCGAGCAGGCGCAAGACGACGACGGCGAGCGCGATTCCGAGCGAGCCAGGCGCCGACCTTGATGAGCCGCCGCCGCCGGGAAGGGTCGCCGAAGGGCAAGCCGCGATGGCCCCGTACCGGCGGCTTCCGTCACCGGCGGGGTCGTCGTCACTCCCTCCACGCTCCTACCCTTTCACGCCTCGGGCGCACCGAGCCGCCGACACCATGCATCGTCGCACGTCTCTCCTTCCGAGAATTCGGTACAGCATCGTCCAGCCCATCCCCGGGAGACATCATCCCAACGGTGTGATTCATCGCCAAGCGCGACAGCGGTGGCGCGTGGTCGGCAACGGCGGTGCTCAGCGCCCGAGGATCGCCTAGTCGACCAGTTCGAGCGCCTCGGCCACGTCGTAGCCGAGCGCCAGCCCGAGGTTGGGAGCCGCCGAGACGACCCGCGCCACGCCGACGATCGGCATCACCGCGATCAGCGTCCCGACGATCTCGTCGTAGGTGGCGCCCGCCTTGAGCCCGGCCTCGACCGCGCTCATGTACGAGGGCGGCGCAGCGTCGAGTGCGATCAGGGCTGCGATCCGCACGAGGGCGTGCGACCGCGGGTCGATTCCGGCAAGCGTCGCACTTGCCCCGTCTTCGCTCAGCAGCGCGTTGATGTAGCGATCGTCGCGGACTGCGAGCCTGCGAAGTGTGAGCTTGTACTCCTCCACGGTGTCATCCCATTGGACACCTACTGGAGTCCGAATACATCACCCCGAGCGCATGATGTCGACGCCGCGAGCTGCGAGCGGTGCGTCGACCAGCCCGACCGCGATCGCTCGCTCGATCGCCTCGCTCCGACTGGATGCATCGAGCTTGCGGTAGACCGAGATTGCGTGGGTCTTCACGGTGTTCCGGGAGACGAACAGCCGCTCGGCGATCTCCCGGAACGAGAGGTGGGTCGTGAGCAGCGGCAGCAGGCGAAGCTCGGCCGCCGTCAGAGTGGACGCCCAGCTCGATGACTGGTCCACGACCGTCGACAGCGTCGCACGAACCGCTCGCGCTTCTGCCACGAGCGTGCCCAGCGCTGGGCGCCGGCGAAGGATCTCGTCTGTCTCGCGGCAGAGCATCGCCGCACCACTTGCGTCCGACAGGGCCAGATGCGCCTTTGCGAGCTCGAGCCGAGCATGCACCGCGAACCAGGACAGGGCAGGTGTCAGCAGTGGTCGCGTGCGCTGCGCGACCAGGAGCGTGGCCCGGGCTCTCGCACCTTGCCCCTCGGCGATCTCCAACCTCGCCGTGACTGCCAGCAGGATCGCCGTCACGACGTAGTCGGTCGAGAGTACGTCCTCGACGAACGCTCGGGCCAGGGCAAGCTCCGATTGTGCCGCGGCGAGATCGCCGCGCTCCAGCGCCAGGAGCGCGCGCTCGGAGCGCGCGACCACGCCGACCCAGATCGCCCCGCCGGCGACCGCGGAGTCCGCAGCCTCGGCCAGCATGGTCTCCGCTCGGTCGGGCTCACCCGAGAACAGCACCGCCATCCCGCGCAGGAGCAGGGAGATGGGGCGCCACGGACTCTTGTCGGGAAGGAGGGCCAATGCGAGCTCTGCATCGACCTGCATCTGCTCGACACCGCTTCGACAGAGCAATGCGCGAACGGTGGCCGCCCAGGCCTCGAACGGGCTCCCATCGGGCATCGGGTCGTCGGACCGAGCGGTTTCGACCGCCCCCGCCCAACGCTCCGCAGCTTCGGCGCGACCGCGCAACGTGTGGATCCAGACCCCGAAAATCGCGATCGCGGGATACCGCTCGAGCAGCGCCGAATCGTCGAACAGCTCGAGCCACCGCTCGACAGTCGTCACACGGCCGCTGCGGTAATACGGAAACAGGCGCGTGCCGACGAGTCTGGCAAGCTCGTCGGTGTCGCCCGCCGCGGCGAAGTATTCGATCGCGACCTCCGGCTGACCGTTCGCCTCGCACCACGAGGCCGCTCTCGCGTTGAGCGTCGACGGAAGCTCGGGCTCCCGTCGCCCGAGCTCTGCCCGGAGCATCTCGCCGAACAGATGGTGGTAGCGGAACCAATGGCGCTGGTGGTCGAGCGCGACGACGAACAGGTTCTCGCGTTCGAGCTGCTCGAGCATGTGCGCCGAGTCGCTCCGCTCCAGCACCGCATCGCACAGAGAAGCGCACATCGGCGAGAGGACGGCGGTCCGGAGCAGGAACTCGAGCTGGCGCGGTTCGACGCGACTGAGCTCCTCGGCTCGCAGATAGTCCGTGACGAAGCGGTCGTCGCCCCCGAACGACGCGACCGAAACGCTGTCGTCGTCCAGCGACAAGGCCGCGAAGCACAAGCCGGCGGCCCACCCCTCGGCACGCGCGTTCAGCGCTTCGGCCTGATCCTTGGTCACGTCGGCGCCCGCCGCGGTGAGGAGCGCGTGCGCCTCGACGTCGGTCAGGGCCAGCTCGGCGGGCCCGAGCTCGAGCAGCTGCCCCTCTGCACGAAGCCTCGGGATGCCCAGCCGAGCCTCCGCGCGCCCGCAGAGCACCAGCTGCGAGCCTCGCGGCACGTGGAGGAGCAGCGCGGCGACGACGTCGAGGCACTCATGGTTCTCGAGCTCGTGCACGTCGTCCAGGACGAGCACGAGCGGCCGAGAGCGGGTGGCCAGCGCCGCTACGAGGCGCGGGACTCCACGCGCCCACAGTGAGTCGCCGGGACCCGTCAGCGCCTTGAACAGGGCGGGGTCGGCCGTCGAACCGGCGTTCAATGCCTCGGCGACGTACGTCAGGAAGACGACGGGATCGTTGTCCCGGTGGTCGAGCGACACCCAGGCGAATTCGCGACGGTCGCGTGCCGCCCACTGCCCGAGGAGCGTGGTCTTGCCGTAACCAGGGGGTGCGACGACGCTGACGACGCGACCGCTGCGGTCCCGGGAGAGACGGCCGACGAGCGGGGTGCGCTCGACCAGGCCTGGCCGCGGCGGCGGAACGGCAAGCTTGGCCGGCAGCAATTCGAACGAGATTCGATCTCCCGCCCGGGTCGTAGCTTTCCGTGCCCTGTCTGTGCTGATGCAGCGCGGTGACGACACCGCTCCTCCGGTCTGGCCCCAACACACCGTAGGCGTCACGACCGGGCGCACGCAACTGTGTTGTCGTCGTAACTAGTGGCCGGGACTCTCCGCTGTCGGCTCGAGCCGGGCCTTGGCCGCGGCAAGCTGCTCGCGCCGCGCCTTCGTCAGTTCCTGCACGAGGATCTGGATCGTCGCCGCCAACGGCACCGCTGTGAGTGCGCCGAGGACGCCGAGCATCGCACCGAACACCGTCACGGCGACGATGATGAAGAAGCCCGAGAGCGCGACCGCCCGACCCTGGACCTTCGGCGTGATGAGGTTGTTCTCCAGCTGCTGGTAGACGAGGACGACGACGAGCATGATCAGCGCGGCCGTCAACCCCTCCTCGGCCAGGATCACCGGCACGAGGATGAAGCCGGCGATCGTGGCGCCGATGTTCGGGATCATGTCGAGCAGCCCCGCGATCACGCCGAGCGCGACCGCGTAGCTCGAGCCGAGCAGCCATGCCGTCACCCCCTGTGTCGTGCCGGCGATCGTGGCGATCACGATCAGCCCGATCGCCCAGCGCGAGATCGATTCCGTCACGCGCTCCCAGACGCCGAGCCACCGCTCCTCGTCGCCGGGCGCGAGCACGCTCCCGAGCGCCCGCTTGAGCTTGCCGATGTCCGACAGCAGGAAGAGGCACGTGAAGAGGATCGTGAAGGCGGCGATGAAGAGCGAGAACCCGGTCCCCGCCAGCCCGAGCACCGCGGAGATCGCGTCGGGCACCCGCTCCGCAGCGTTGTTCGCCCCTTTCTGAATGTTCTCGGCGGCTCCCGTGTCGCCGAGAAACGAGAGCTCGTCCGACTGGCGTAGCTCCTCGACGATCGCCGGCAGGTCCTGGAGGAAGTCGCGAACGGACCCGACGAGCCGCACGAGAAAGACCAGCGCGAGCGCCGTGATCAGGGCCGCGGCGCCGAGCACCGTCACGGTCGCCGCGATGCCACGCGTCAGCCCCGTCTTGGCCATCACGAACCGCACCGGGAACTCGAACACGAGCGCGAGGAAGATGCCGACGAAGACGACCAGGAAGGCGTCGCCGATCGCCACGACCGCCGCCAGCACGGCGAGCGCTGCGAACACGAGCACGACGGTCCGCAGCGGCAGCGCGAGCTCCACCCGACGGCTCTGGCCCGACTCCATGCTCGCGGAAACTACGCCCTCCGCGGCCGGGACGCCATCGCCCCGATCGGATGAAGCGTCCTGCCGCGAGCCGGCCCGCGCCGCGTCTGCAGACCGCTCGCTCACAGCGTCACCGCCGTGCCTGGAGCGAGAATCCTGACCTCTACCTCGGGCGCGAGCTCCGCCGCGTACCGGCGGAAGGCTTCGGGCGGATCCGTGGACGTCTCTTGGTTCAGCGGCGAGAACGTGCCCCAGTGGATCGGAATGGCCAATCGCGGCTTCAGCAGGCGCAGCGCCTGCGCGGCGCGCTCCGGGTCGAGATGCCCTGGTCCGACCTTCGACCCCCAGCCGGCCACCGGTAGCAGTGCGACGTCTAGCGAGCCGGCGAGGCCGGACATCCCCTCGAAGAGATCCGTGTCACCTGCGAAGTAGACACGACGCGAGCCGGAGATGACGAACCCCAGGGCGGGTCCGGACCTGCGCACGACCCGAGCGCTCCGATGGTCGGCCAGGGTCGCCTGGATCGTCACCTCGCCGATGCGCACCTCGTCGCCGACGTCGAGCTCGCGGACATCCGTGAAGCCTCGAACATCCCGTCGGCCGCCCAGCGGCATGACCACCGTCGAATCGGTTCCGAGCATCTCCAGCGATTTCACGTCGAGGTGGTCGAAGTGAACGTGCGACACGAGTGCAGCGTCGATGTTTCCGAGCGTGTCCGTTGTCAAGCGGTACGCGCCGCCTGAGGTGCCACACTCTCGGGCGTAGGACGGGGTCCGTCAGCAGGCGTACCCCGTCGAGCTCGATCAGGACGGTCGCGTGCCCGACATAGAGAAGCCGACAGCCACGTTCCGGCGCTGCCATGGCTAGTGCGCCAAGAGCGCTTTGAGGCCGACGATCACGAGCCCGAGCAGCATGTTGATCGCGATCACTGCCGACGATCTGGTCCGGTCGAGCTGCTCGACGGTCGCGTAACGCCGACCCTGGACGGCCAGCGTCACCACCCCGATCCCGAGCGCGAGCCAGACGGCCGTCTGACCGCCGAGGACGCCGAGCACGGCGAGCATGAGCGCCGCGACTGGCGCTGCAGCGGCCGCCGGGATGGACAGCTCGCGACGAGCTACGGAGGCGAGCTCGGCCCGGTCGAGCCGCCGGCTGCGCCGGAGGCTTTCGGCAAGGGAGTGGGCGTACACGTGCGCGGTCCAGAGGACGAGTACGGTCACGACGACCACGACCGCCAGCCGCCGGGCGTCCGTCTGCTCCCCGGTCGACCCGGCGGTCACCGTCGCCATCACGACGATGGTTCCGTACACGGTTCCCGCGATCGACTCGGCGGACCCGAAGACCACCCCCTTCACTCGACGATGCCTCATCAGCGCGATTCTGTCCGCTTCCACCGCCGCGCGCCCGCCGAGCATCGTGCACTGGCCGGTGACGAGGCTCGGCGTCTTCGTCCGCGGCCCTCGAACCTCGAGTCCTACATCAATCGGCCACTGTCGCCGACCCCGCCGGGCCGGTCGACGAGGCCACCAGTCGCGCCGTTCACCATCAGGTAGACCAACGATCCGATCACCGGGAAGATGATCACGACCAAGATCCAGGCGAACAGCGACGACTTCGGCAACGTGTGCCGGCGCTTGATGATGTCTGCGACCGATGCGATCCAGATGATCAGGATGCCGATCGAGAGAATCCACCACAACAAGAGATGTCCTTTCGATGGGGTCGAATGAGTGTTCTCTTTTGTCGGCAATCGGTCAAGCAGGGCCGCGCGGTGGACGCGCTGGTTGATCGACGTCGTCGTCGGTCACGATGCCGTGGCACCGTCACGACTCGACGTCATGTCGTCGGCGTTGTCCGAAACCGACCGAAAGCGGCGGTAGACCAGGTACGCGGCCCCGAAGATCACCGTCGTCACGACGCCGGAGATGGCGATCGAGGCGATCGGATAGTCGGCGAGCGCAGTCCCGATCCAGTAGGCCAGCGCACAGGTGTAGATCGACCAGGTGATGCCGCCTACGGACGACCAGAGCAGGAAACGCCGAGAACTCGATGCCTTCCTTGCGCAGCGGTCGTGCAGTCCGGGCTCTCGCCCTCGCAGCAGCCGAGCTTGAAGCGGCAGCGCGGGCACTGCCAGGTCTGGTGGCGCCACTCCATCGGAGCCGCGCAGCGGAGGCACCGTTCGGGCTCGCCGTCGGTCACATGAAAGAGCGTAGGGACGGCTCCGGACACACGACGGGCGCCGCTTGCGCGACGCCCGGGTGATCGTCTTAGAAGAGCCAGACGAGAATCAGGATGATGATGATCAGCGTGAGCAATCCGCCGCCGATGTACATGTGTCCCTCCTCGTTGTCCGTTGTCCGATTACAACGTCGGGCGCCCGGGAGCGGTTACGGCCCGACGGTACGATGGTCGCCGCAGGGCGACGTGGCCGAGTGGTTAGGCAGAGGCCTGCAAAGCCTCGTACACCGGTTCGAGTCCGGTCGTCGCCTCTCCTTGCCCTGGGCGCCCCCAACTCGCCGGGATGCCGTCTACCCTGCGAAGCGTGTGCCGCCTCGCTCGCCCAGCGTTGCTCGTGCTGCTCCTCGTCGCCGTGCTCGCGACCGGGGCAGCGGCGGCTGCTCCGAGCGGGCCGAGCCTCGGCCTGATCGCACTCTCGGCGAAGGACGTCGGCG
Source organism: uncultured Gaiellaceae bacterium (assembly GCA_963808915.1). GTDB lineage: Bacteria > Actinomycetota > Thermoleophilia > Gaiellales > Gaiellaceae > CAVTBT01. The sequence continues at coordinate 215,515 of CAWEHJ010000005.1, forward strand.
GCGGAGCCCGCGTCACGCACCAGCGCGGTCTGCGCTCGCCCGGCTACGAGTCGGCCTTCGAGCGCGAGCTCGAGTTCCGCACGGGGACGGTCGGCTCGTCGGTGCTCTTCTACCTCACCTCGACCGTCGAGCTCGCGCGCACGGACGCGACGACGAAGGCCGACCTCGCCGAGGTCCGGACCTCGCTCTCGACGCCGAAGGGCCGCATCGCCGCCGTAGAGGTGATCGAGGCCGAGCTCCGCAAGACGCTCGGCAAGTCGCTGCGGGCCGCGGCGATGGGGACGATCCGCTATCCGCACATCGGTGGGTCGGCGATGGTGGTGCCGATCTCCGTCACCACGACATCCGGGCGGCTGCAGGTGGTCGTCAGCTACCTCCGGGTCGATCGCGTCCTCGTCACGATGACGACGGTCGGGCTGCCGGTCGGCCGGCGCGACCTCGACCAGTTCCTGCGGCTGACGGCCACGAAGGCCTCTGCCCAGCTGGCGCCGATCAACGTCTCCCCACCGTCCGTCTCGGGCTCGGTCCAGGTCGGCCGTGAGCTCGTCGCGACGAGTGGGAGCTGGGGGAACCGGCCGACGGGGTACGGCTATCGCTGGAGCCGTTGCGACTCGACCGGCGTTGCGTGCGTGACGATCCCGGGCGCCACCGGCGCGACGTATGTGGTCGCCTCGAACGACGCAGGCTCGACGCTGCGGGTGGCGGTGACGGCCCGGAACGGCGCGGGCGCGAAGACGGTCGTCTCGGCACAGACCGGCCTCGTCACACCCTAGAACGCCGTAGCATCGGGGCGTGGCCCCTGCCGACCGCAGCAGCCTGCTGGCGCTCGCCGGAGAGCTCGAGCGGGAGGACGGGAGACTCGCCGCCGAGCTGGATGTCGTCGACGATCTCGCGCGCCGTCTCCACGCCGTCCGCGAGGGCCTTCGTCACCTCGAGGACCACCTCTCCCGGATCGAACGCGAGCGAGGGCATCTCGAGCGTGCAGTCGTGGAGATCGACGAGCTGCTCGTACGCGCGCGTGCGGCGGTCGAGCACGATCGTTCGAGCGTGGCAGGGCTCGAGGAGCGTCGTCTCCGCGCTCTCGAGCGGCGTGACGCGGTCGTCTTCGAGGAGCGGGAGGCGCTGGACGACGTCCGTGCGCTCGGAGACGAGGCTCAAGAGCTGACCCACCTGATCGAACGCACGCCGCGGCTCGCGTCTTCGAGCCTGCACGAGCCCGGGAGAGACCTCGCGTCGATCGCGTCGTGGACGGAGCCGGCGCACGCGGCGCTGGTCGTCGCCCGCAGCGCGCTCGAGGGCGAGCGCCAGCTGATCGCGCGCGAGGCCGCCGAGGCCGCTGCCGTCGCACTCGGCGAACCGGTCGGGCCGGCGAGCGTCGGCGGGCTTCGTCGCCGCCTCGAGCAGGAGCCGGCGTGATCGATCCGCTCGAGCGGTGGCGGGAGCTGGGGCTCCCGGACAAGCCGGACTACGCGGGCCTGCTCACGTTCGGCGGGATGCGCTTCACCCAGGACCCCGCCGAGCTGAGCGGGGTCGACGTGGCGATCGTCGGGGCGCCGCTGGACGATCTCGTCTCCGACCGGCCGGGCGCGCGGTTCGGCCCACGCGCGATCCGCGCGGCGAGCTGTCCGCCCGGTCCGCACCTCGAGGCCGGGATCGACGCCTTCGCCGAGCTGCGGATCGTCGACTACGGGGACGCGCCCGTGGTCCCTGCGGATCCCCTGCGCTCGCTCGACGCCCTCGAGGCCCTCGTGCGGCCAGGTCCTGGATGCGGGCGCTGTGCCGGTGATCCTCGGCGGAGACCACTCGATCGCCGAGCCCGATATCCGTGCGGTGGCCACGCGGCACGGGCCGGTCGGGCTCGTCCACCTCGACACGCACACGGACACCGGGACGGAGGTCTTCGGCGTCGACCAGTCGCACGGGACGCCGATGTACCGACTCGTCGAGGAGGGTCACGTCGACCCGCACCGGTACGTCCAGATCGGGCTGCGGGGCTACTGGCCCGGGCAGGCCGAATTTGCGTGGCAGGCGGAGCGTGGGATCACGAGCCTGTTCGCGCACGACGTCCGGCGCCTCGGCATCGCCGAGATCGCGCGGCCGGGCGGTCGAGATCGCCGGTGGCGGCCCTGTGTTCGTCTCGTTCGACGTCGACGTGCTCGACCCGGCGTTCGCACCTGGGACGGGAACGCCCGAGCCTGGCGGCCTGACGTCCGCCGAGGTGCTGGAGCTGCTCCGGCTCGTCGGCGCCGGGGTCGACGTCGTCGGCGCGGAGGTGGTCGAGGTGATCCCGACGGCGGTCGGTTCGGCCGACATCACGGCGCTCGTCGCGGAGCGCGCGGTCCGCGAGCTCCTGACGGGGATCGCGCTACGTCGCGCCGGCGCTCGTCAGGACGTGGAGTTGTAACTGCTGGACAGCGGTGCCGGGCAGCGCCAGTACTCACGGTTGCTGGTACGGCCCATCCGGTCGCAGGAGTCGATCGCAAGATCCGGATAGCCGTCCAGCCAGCCCTGGCTACACGCCTGCCAGTGTCCGTCCTCGCCGACCGGTGCGGCGACGGCGGCGCATTGGTGCACGACGCCGACACGTTCGAAGACGTGGTTCTGCTTCGCGGCTGCGAGTGCGGCGACGATCAGGGCGGCGACTAGGACGATTCTGCTCATGACTCCCCGGGCGGTGGAGGGGCGCTACACCTATCGGCAGCAAGGCGCCCGTGCCTGATACCCCGTTCGCGTCGGGCATCTAGCCTTTCGGGCCGTGGCCGCCACGCTCATGGACGGGAGAGCGCTCGCCGAGCGCGTGCGAGAGCGGGTCGCAGCCGACGTCGCCGAGCTCGGCCACGTGGGGCTGGCGACGGTGCTGGTCGGCGACGATCCCGCCTCGGACGTCTACATCCGGGCGAAGCAACGCGCCGCCGCCGAGGTCGGGATCGACGCGCGGGACGTCCGCCTGCCGGCGACCGCGACCGAGGCCGACCTGCTCGAGGCCGTCGAAGCGCTGAACGCCGACGACGGCGTGGACGGGCTGCTCGTCCAGCTGCCGGTGCCGGACGCGATCGACGAGTCTCGCCTGATGCGTGCCGTCGCGCCGATCAAGGACCTCGACGGCTTCCACCCGGTCAACGCCGGGCAGCTCCTGATCGGAAGCCCGACGTTCGTCGGGGCCACACCGCTCGGAATCATGGCGCTGCTGGCCGAGTACGACGTCGAGCTGCGCGGCGCGAACGCAGTCGTGATCGGCCGGAGCGAGATCGTCGGCAAGCCGGCCGCGCTGCTCCTGCTCGCCCAGCACGCCACGGTCACCATCTGCCACTCGCGCACGCGCGACCTCGGCTCGATCCTGCGTCGTGCGGACGTGATCGTGGCCGCGGTGGGCAGCGCCGGGCTCGTCACCGCCGAGATGGTCGCGCCGGGCGCGGCGGTCGTCGACGTCGGAATCACCCGGACGCCGGACGGTCTGGCGGGCGACGTCCACCCGGACGTGGCCGACGTCGCGGGGCTGCTGACGCCCGTTCCGGGAGGCGTCGGGCCGATGACGATCGCGATGCTGCTCGACAACGCTGTCCGTGCAGCCCGCTACCGCCGAGGGGTGCTTGCGTATCCGGAGACGTGAGGCTATGGTTCGCGCGCTGTATCAACGGTCGGCGGCGCGGTGCCCGTGCCGTCGCTTGTGTTTCGAGGAGGACGGCTTTGCCAGAGGGCACCGTGAAGTGGTTTTCGAACGAGAAGGGTTATGGCTTCATCGAGCGCGCCGGCGGGGAGGACGTTTTCGTCCACTTCTCGGCGATCGCGATGGACGGCTACAAGTCGCTGACCGAGGGTCAGCGGGTCGAGTTCGAGGTCGTGCAGGGCCCCAAGGGCGCTCAGGCCGCGAACGTCATGGCGATCTAGACCCTTTCGGATCGATGCTCAGCGGGCCTCCGAGAGGGGGCCCGCTTCTATTTGGGAGGATTCGCGGCGGATGGCGATCACGAAGGACGAGGTACTCCACGTCGCACGGCTGGCGCGGCTGGCGCTGACGGACGAGGAGGTCGAGCGGCTCACCGCCGAGCTCGGCGCGATCCTCGACGCCGTCTCGAAGGTGTCGGAGCTCGACCTCTCCGACGTGCCGCCGACGTCGCATCCACTCGACCTGGTCAACGTCTGGGACGAGGACGAGCCGCGTCCCTCGCTCCCGCTCGACGACGCGTTCGCGAATGCGCCCGAGCGCGAGGGGAACCTCTTCCGCGTCCCACCGACGACGTGAGCCGCGCGATCGACACGCTCCGGCTGACCGCCGAAGAGGCGATGCGGCTCGTCGAGGCCCGGGAGGTCTCGGCCGACGAGCTGCACGACGCGTATCTCGACGCGATCGGGTCCCGCGACGAGGAGCTGCACTGCTACCTGCGGACGGTCGCCGAGTGCGGCGGGACGAGCATCCCGATCGCGCTCAAGGACGTGATCTCCACGGCAGGCGTCGAGACCACCGCCGGCTCGCGGATCCTCGAGGGCTACGTGCCGGTGTTCGACGCCACGGTCGCGGCCCGCTGCAAGGCCGCCGGGCTCTCGCTCCTCGGCAAGACGAACACGGACGAGTTCGCGATGGGGTCCTCCACGGAGAACTCGGCCTACGGGCCATCGCGGAACCCGTGGGACCCGGAGCGCGTGCCGGGTGGCTCCGGCGGCGGTTCGGCCTCGGCCGTCAGCGCCGGGCTGGCGCCGTGGGCGCTCGGCTCCGACACGGGCGGCTCGATCAAGCAGCCCTCCGCGCTCTGCGGCAACGTCGGCCTGCGACCGACGTACGGGACCGTCTCGCGGTACGGCGTCGTCGCCTTCGCTTCCAGCCTCGACCAGGTCGGGCCCGTGGCGAAGACGGTGCGCGACGCGGCACTCCTCTACCGGATCATCAGCGGTCGCGATCCCGCCGACTCCACGACCGTCGAGCTGCCGAACGCCGTCGAGCTCCCGGACGCGGAGCGACTCGACGGGCTGCGCGTCGGCGTGCCGACCGAGCTTAACGATCACCCCGGAATCGAGCCCGGCGTGCGCGAGGCGACGCGCCGCGCGATCGACCTGCTGACCGAGCTCGGTGCCTCCGTCGACGAATGCTCGCTGCCGCGATCGGTCGAGTACGGCCTGCCCTGCTACTACCTGATCGCGCCCTCGGAGGCGTCCTCGAACCTCGCTCGCTACGACGGCGTCCGCTACGGGCCGCGCGAGGCGGGCGCGACCTACCGCGAGATGGTCGAGCGCACCCGCGACGCGGGCTTCGGCGACGAGCCGAAGCGGCGGATCATGCTCGGTACGTACGCGCTCTCGGCGGGCTACTACGACGCGTACTACGGCCAGGCGCAGAAGGTGCGGACGCTGATCATCCGTGAGCACGCGGAGGCCTTCGGGCGCTTCGACGTGCTCGTCTCGCCGACGTCGCCGACCGTGGCTTTCAAGGTGGGGGAGAGGGCTGCCGACCCGCTCGCGATGTACGCGTCCGACCTGCTCACGATCCCCTCGTGCATGGCCGGGCTGCCCGGGCTGAACGTGCCGATCGGACTCTCGCAGGGGCTCCCGGTCGGCCTGCAGCTCGTCGGGCCGCAGTTCGCCGAGAACACGCTCTTCCGCGCCGGCCACGCGCTCGAGCGCGCGGTCGGCTTCGACACCGTCCCGGAGCGGCTGCGGTGAGTACCGCCTGGGAGCCGGTGATCGGGCTCGAGATCCATGTCCAGCTGAAGACGCGGACGAAGATGTTCTGCCGCTGCACGGCCGGGTTCGGCGGCGGCGAGAACACCCAGACCTGCCCGATCTGCCTCGGTTTCCCCGGGGCGCTGCCCGTGCTGAACCGGACGGCGGTCGAGTGGACGCTCAAGCTCGGGCTCGCACTCGGCTGCGAGATCGCGCCGCGGGCGGTCTTCGCGCGGAAGAACTACTTCTATCCCGACCTGCCGAAGGGGTATCAGATCTCCCAATACGATCTGCCTTCTTGCATCAATGGCAGGATGCTCGTTCCAGAGCCGGAGCGCGACCACGAGATCGGGATCGTCCGCGCTCATCTGGAGGAGGACGCCGCGAAGACCGTTCACGTCGGCGGCGCGTCCGGTCGGATCGGCGGCTCGAGTCACTCGCTGGTCGACTTCAACCGCGGCGGCACCCCGCTCGTCGAGATCGTCACCGCGCCGGACATCCGCTCGTCCGAAGAGGCGAAGCGATTCCTGCAGTTGCTGCGGCAGACGATCGTCGAGCTCGGGATCTCCGACGCCGAGATGGAGAAGGGCACGCTCCGCGTCGACGCCAACGTCTCCGTGCGCCCGCAGGGCGCGGACGAGCTGCGCACCCGAACCGAGCTGAAGAACATGAACTCCTTCAACTTCGTCGCGCGCGGGATCGACGCCGAGGTCGCGCGGCAGATCGAGGTCTGGGAGTCGGGCGAGCGAGGTGGAGCAGCACACCTACGACTTCGACGCCGGCACGGGCACCCTCACGGCCCGCCGCGCGAAGGAGGAGGCCGACGACTACCGCTATTTCCCCGAGCCGGACCTCGTTCCGCTCGAACCGGAGGCGGAGCTCGTCGAGCGGCTGCGCGCCGAGCTCCCCGAGTTGCCCGGCACGCGGATCCGGAGGCTCGAGGGCGAGCTCGACCACGCGACGGCCGGGGTGCTCGTCACGGGTGGGCTCGACCGGCTGTACGAGTCGACCGTCTCGAGTGGCGCCGATCGTCGCGCGGCCGCGAACGTGATCGCCAACAACCTCGTCGGCGCGGGCGTGGATCCGGGCGCCGTCGATGCAGCCGAGCTGGCCAAGCTGGTCGAGGCGCGGGAGCGAATCCCGCGGGCGGTGTTCGACGAAGCAGTCTCGAAGGTGGGCGACCAGGGCTTCAGCGCCGAGCCCTATCTGGCGCAGGAGGCGGTCTCCGACACGGCCGAGCTCGAGCCGATCGTGGCGCGGATCCTCGAGGCGAACCCTGGCCAGGTCGCCGCCTATCGCGGTGGCAAGGAGGGGCTGCTCGGCTTCTTCGTCGGCCAGGTGATGAAGGAGACCGGGGGCAAGGCGAACGCGCGCGTCGTCAGCGAGCTCGTGCGCGAGCGGCTCGCGGGCTGAAACGGGGCAGGCTTCGTGGCTCCGGGCCACGAGGTCTTTTCCCTCGAGCCGCCGTAGCTGGCACACTCACGCCGTGCGGCGCGCAGCGCTCCTCGTCCTCGTCGCTCTCCCGGCAGCGGGAGCCGGCACGCTGGCCGCCCATGCTGTCGCCTACGGCCTGCTCGGTGCGCCGAGCGAGGGCGTCCACGGCTACCTCGCGCACCTGCCGCAGGTGCTCACGGTCCTCGCTCTGCCGGCGCTCCTCGCGGCCGCGGTCGCGGGGCGCTCCGCGAGCCCGCGCGCCTGGCCCTTCGCGGTCGCTGCGCTGACGGCGTTCGCGGTGCAGGAGCACCTCGAGCGGCTCGCGCACACCGGCGAGGTGCCGATGCTGCTCGACCGCCCGGTCTTCTGGTTCGGGATGGCGTTGCAGGTGCCATTCGCTCTGGCCGCCTGGCTCGTGGCGCGCTGGTTCCTGCGGGCGGCACAGGGAGTGCGAACGGCCGGCCCGCCGAGGAGCCCGAGCCTGCTTCTGCCGCTGCCCGAGCCCACCGGCGTCGAGTCGGGGGCGCAATCGCTCCGCTGCGCCCTCGTCCCTCGCGCGCCACCCGCAGTCCTCCCGGCCCGGTAATCCACCGAACCAGGAGGAACCATGCATCCCAGATTTCGCAAGGTCGTGCTCGCACTGGCCGTGCTCGGGCTCGCGATCAGCGTCGGCGTCGCGGCCTGCGGCGGCGACGACGGCGAGACGACGACGACGGCTCCGACCACGACGGAGGCAGCCCCGCCGACGAGCACGCCGGAACAGCCGACGACCGCCGAGACGCCCTTCACGGCGATCCGGATCACCGTCAAGGGCGGCGGGCCGGTCGGCGGGATCCAGCACCCGTCACTCGGCCTCGGCGACGACGCGATCATCTACGTCACGTCCGATGTCGCAGACGAGATCCACCTGCACGGCTACGACCTCTCCCAGGACGTCAAGGCGGGCGGGACGGCGCAGATCCCGCTCCACGCCACGATTCCGGGGCGGTTCGAGATCGAGCTGGAGAATCGCAAGGTTCAGCTCGCCGAGCTCACGGTCTCGTGATCTACCTCGCACACGGCATCGGGGGGGTTCGCGACCTCCCGGTGCCGACCTGGATGTTTTTCTGGGGCGCGGCGATCGCGCTGGTCGCCTCGTTCGTGGCGCTCGGCGCGCTCTGGCGCCGGCCGCTGCTCGAGCGGCACTCCGGCGGCCGCCCCCTGCCCGCCTGGCTGGAGTCGGGGCTCCGCTCGACCGCGCTTCGCGTCGTGCTCGGTGGCGTGTCGGCGGTGCTGCTCGTGCTCGTGTTCGCCTGCGCGCTGCTCGGGAGGACGAACCCGAACGAGAACCTCGCCCCGACGTTCATCTACGTCATCTTCTGGCTCGGCCTCGTGCCGCTGTCGATTCTCTTCGGGAACGTCTGGCGCGTCCTGAGCCCGTGGCGCGCGATCGCAGACGCGGCCGTCTGGGTGTACGAGCGCGCCGGGTTCGAGGCACGACCCCTGGCCGTCTACCCGGAGCGGGCGGGTCGCTGGCCCGCGGTCGTCCTCCTCTTCTGCTTCGCGGCGCTCGAGCTGGCGTACTCCGACCCGGCGAGCCCGCGGGCCCTGGCGCTTGCGATCGGGCTCTACAGCTACGTGACGTGGTTCGGGATGGCCGCGTTCGGCCGCGAGACGTGGCTCGAGCGCGGCGAGGCGTTCGCCGTCTACTACGGTCTGCTCGCGCGCGTCGCCCCGTTCGGCGAGCGCGACGGGCGACTTGTCGTCCGCTGGCCCTTCACCGGACTAGCGGGTGCGCCGACGATTCCCGCCACCGGAGCCTTTGTCGCCGTGATGCTCGGCACGGTCGGCTTCGACGGCTTCTCCCGCACGAATGCCTGGCAGCAGATGCTCGCCAATGCACAGTCGAGCTACGTGCTGAGCGATCCGGGCAAGGCCGATCTGATCGGGATCGCGATCAACCTGGCGGGGCTGTTCGCCGCGGTCTGCATCGTCGGAGCTGCGTACTGGGCGGCCACGGCCGCTGCCTCGGCCACGGTCGACTCGCCGACGAGCCTGACCCGCCAGTTCGTCTACAGCCTCGTGCCGATCGCGCTCGTGTACGCCGTCGCGCACTACTTCTCGCTGCTCGTGATCCAGGGGCAGTTCGTGCTCCCGCTCTCCTCCGACCCGTTCGGCTTCGGCTGGAGCCTCTTCGGCGCGGTCGGCCGTTACACGCCCAACCTGGCCCCGATCTCGCCGAACGGGATCTGGTACGTGCAGGTGGGCGCGCTCGTGGCGGGCCACGTCGCCGGGCTGGCGATTGCGCACGACCGGGCGGTCTCGCTCTTCCGCTCGCGGGAGGCGGCGCTGCGCTCGCAGTACGCGATGCTCGCACTGATGGTCGTCTACACGGTGACGGGCCTGTGGCTGCTCTCGCAGAGCTGACGCCATGGCCGCTCGCCCACGGCGGCACGTACGGCCTGCTCGCGGAGATCCTGATCGCCCTCGCGGTCGGCGGCTTCTTCGTCGCGGTCTGGCTCCGCGAGCGCCGCGCTCGCGAGCGCGGGCCGGCGGAGCTCCGTGACGAAGACGACGGGCTTCTAGAGCAGGCCGCAGGCGCGGGCGCTGAGCGGCCAGGGGGTGAAGCCGTAGCCGCGGCGGACGGCCCGCTCGGCGACCCACATCTGCTCGATCGCAGTCCAGTTGTCTGCCGTGCCCTTCCGCCGGAGCAGCTCCGGTGCGAGCACACGCTGGAACTGCAGGCTCATCTGCAGCCCGCCGAAGTAGCCGTTGCCGGTGCTCGCCGCCCAGCCGCCTGCCTGTGCGGCCTCGTGGCGCTCGATGCAGCGCCAGCCGGGCTCGTGCGGCGGGTCCTGCGCTCGCGACTTCGCGCGGGTCGCACGTGCCTGCCAGAGATCGCGGAGCGAGGCCAGGTACGTCGCGCTCGTCGCGGTCTGCTCCTCGTAGCCCGTCGGTGTCCGTTGCACCTTCATCAAGCTCTGCCAGTCCCAGGTCTGCCGGCGCAGGTCGCCGATCTGCTCGACCACGTCGACCCGCTGCTCAGCTGCATTCGCCTTGTTCGCCCCTGCCAGCGCCGCGACGGCCATGATCAGCACGCCTGCGACGACGAGCAGGCGCAGTGACGCATTCGTCACGCACTCTCCCCAGTCGCTTCCACGGTCTGTCGCGCATGGCGGGTCAAGGAAGCCGCAGCCGCCCGCACGACGTTTCGGTTTTGGAACGCCGGCAGGGTAGCAGGGTTCGCTAGCTGCGCCGGGGGCGGGCGACGAAGCCGGCGTAGAGCAGCACCGCTGCCGCGGCGACGAAGACCGCCGTCTCGGCCTCGCCCAGCCCGGCCAGCGCGCTGCCGAGCGCGGCCGTTGCCACCCCGGCCAGGATCAGCCCGTTGCCGAGGGGCCGCCTGCGGATGCTGAGGAGCGCGACGACGACGACGGCGAGCGTCCCGGCGGTGTTCGCGGCGATCGCCAGGATGCGGGCCGGGAAGAGGTCGAGCTGCGCCTGCGCCTCCGGGATCCCGGATTCGGCGAAGCTCCCCTTCACCGGCATGGCGAGCGCGACGCCGAGCGCGAGGCCCGCGTACGCGAGCGCCACCGGCTTCGCCGCGCGGACCCCCGCAAGCAAGAGCGAGCCCGCGCCGAGCAGCGGTGCCGTCAGGAGGGCGCCGCCGAGGTAGTAGACCCGGAAGGACGCCTCGTTCCACCCGGCAGCGGCGCCCCAGGCCATTCCGGCCGCGGCCGCGGCGTAGGCGGTGAGCGAGGCGGCCCAGGCCAGCAGCTCCGGCGCACGGCGGGCACGCCACCTTCGCCCGAGCTCCGCGGCGAGTCGGAGAGCGACGAGCGCCGCGCCGAACGAGACGAGAGCCTCCACGGCGAAGAGCGTAGTGCGCCGCCCGCGGCGGTAGCCTTCGCCGCGATGCCGCCGAAGCGCCGACTGCTGACCCCGGGGCCGACCGCAGTCCCGCCGGAGGTGCTCGCCGCGCTCGCCGAGCCCGTGCTGCACCACCGCGGGCCGGACTTCAAGCAGGTCTTCGCCCGCGTGCGCGGGCGCCTGCGCGAGATCTTCCGGACCGAGAACGAGGTGCTGCTCCTGACGGCATCCGGCTCGGGCGCGTTCGAGTCCGCCGTCGCGAACCTGCTCTCGCCCGGCGAGAAGGTGCTCGTCGGCACCTGGGGCGAGTTCGGCGAGCGCTGGGCGAAGCTTGCCGCCGCCTACGGCTGCGACGTGGAGACGCTCGGCTACGAGTGGGGAGAGACGCCGAGCCCTGCCGACCTGACTCGCCGCCTCGACGAGACCGGCGCGAAGGTCGCGCTACTCGTCCACTCGGAGACCTCCACCGGCGTCGTCGCCGACCTCGAGGGCCTGGCAGCGGCGTGCCGTGACGCCGGTGCCTTGGCGGTCGTGGACGCCGTGTCGAGCCTCGGCGCGGTCCCGGTCGAGACCGACGCCTGGGGGCTCGACGTCGTCGTCACGGGCTCGCAGAAGGCGCTGATGTCGCCGCCGGGGCTCGGCTTCGTCGCCGTCTCCGAGCGTGCGCTCGAGCGGGCTCGCGCCTGCACCTCGCCGCGGTTCTACTGGGACTGGGAGGGCATCCTGTCCTCGCAGGCGAACGACACGACGAGGTTCACGCCCGCGGTCTCGACCGTCGTCGCACTGGACGTCGCGCTCGGCCTGCTGCTCGACGAAGGACTCGAAACGGCGTTCGCGCGGCACGTCGCCCTCGGCCGGGCCTGCCGCGCAGGAGTCAAGGCGATGGGGCTCGAGCTCTACTCGCCCGACGACGACCGCTCGGCCGTGCTCACGGCCGTGCTCACGCCGGAGGGCGTCGACGCCGTGGAGCTGCGGCTCGCGCTGCGGGACCGGCACGGGATCACGATCGCCGGCGGCCACGGTGACATCGCCGACCGCCTCTTCCGGATCGGCCACATCGGCTGGGTCGACGTCTTCGACATCACGACGGCGCTCGCGGCCGTCGAGCTCGAGCTGGCGGAGTCCGGCGCCGAGATCGAGCGCGGGGTCGCCGTCGCCGCCGCTCTGGACGCGTACGACACCGCCGTGCGCGCGTGACGCCCCGCGTCCTCGTCCGGGAGCCGATCGCGCCGGCCGGCGTGGCGCTCCTCCGCGAGCGCTTCGAGGTCGACGAGGACGGCGACTCCGACCTGGCCGAGGTGATCGGCGGCTACGACGCGATCGTCGTCCGCTCGGCGACGAAGCTCACCGCGGAGCTGCTCGAGCGCGGGGAGCGGCTGCGCGTGATCGGCCGGGCCGGAGTCGGGGTCGACAACGTGGACGTCGAGGCCGCCACCCGGCTCGGCATCATCGTCGCGAACGCGCCCGAGTCCACCGTCGTCTCCGCCGCCGAGCACACGATCGGGCTCCTGGTCGCGCTGGCGCGGAACATCCCGCAGGCGCACGCGGCACTCAAGGCGGGCCGGTGGGAGCGGTCGGCGTGGGGAGGGGTCGAGCTCGCGGGCAAGACGCTCGGGATCCTCGGTTTCGGCCGGATCGGGCAGCAGGTCGCCCGGCGGGCGCTGGGGCTGGGCATGCGCGTGGTCGCGCACGACCCGTTCGTCGCCGCCGAGCGAGTCCGGGAGCTGGGTGCGGAGCCGGCAGCGTCTGCCGACGACGTCCTCGCGGCCGCCGACTTCCTCACCCTCCACCTGCCGCTGACCGACGAGACGCGCGGCTCGATCGGGCGCGAGGCGTTCGGGCGCATGCGGAACGGCGTGCGGCTCGTCAACGCCGCCCGAGGCGAGCTCGTCGACGAGGAGGCCCTGGCCGAGGCCGCTCGCGGGCGGCAAGGTCGCGGGCGCGGCGCTCGACGTCTTCTCGAGCGAGCCGTACGACGGGCCCCTGCTCGGGCTCGACCACGTCGTCGTGACGCCGCACCTCGCCGCCTCGACCGCCGAGGCGCAGGATCGCGCGGGCGTGATCGTCGCGGAGCAGGTCGTGTGCGCGCTCGAGGGCCGCGTGGTCACGAACGCGGTCAACATCCCGGCGATCGACGCCGCCGACCTGGAGATGCTCGGGCCGTTCGTGCCGCTCGCCGCCGCCCTCGGGCGCGTTGCCGCGGAGCTCGCCGAGCGCGCTCCCTCGCGGATCACCGTCGCCGCGCACGGGCCGCTCGCCTCGTACGACACGCGGCTGCTCACGGTTGCGGCGCTGAACGGCGCCTTCGCCGGCCGGGTCGAGCAGCAGGTCAACTACGTCAACGCCCCGCTGATCGCCGCCGAGCGCGGGATCGAGGTGGCGGAGGAGAAGGAGAGCGCCTCCCGCGACTACACCAATCTCGTCCGGGTCGTGCTCGCGGCGGGTGGGGACGAAGTCGAGGTCTCGGGCACGACGATCGGCCCCGAGCACCGCCTCTTCCTCGCGGGCGCGCTCGGCTTCGCGATCGACGTCGAGCTGGCCGATCGGATGGTCGTGCTCCGCTACGGCGACGTCCCGGGCGTGATCGGCCGGGTCGGGACGATGTTCGGGGCGGCCGGGGTCAACATCGCCAACATGGCCGTGTCCCGGACGCGCGAGGGCGGCAAGGCGCTGATGGCGCTCTCGATCGACTCCGCGGCGCCGGCCGAGTTGCTCGAGCAGCTTCGTGAGGGCGGCTTCGACGATGTCCGCGTCCTCGCCCTCGGCTGAGCGGCGCGGGCGCGGCACTGCGTGGGTCGTCGCGCAGTTCGTCCTGATCGCCGCCGTCGTCCTCGCGTGGCGGTTGCCGCCGCGGCCGGCGCCCTGGCTCGTATGGCCCGGCGGGGCGCTCGCGATCTCGGGGGCCGCGTTCGCAGGCTGGGCCTTTGCGACGCTCGGCCGGTCGCTGACGCCGTTCCCGGAGCCTCGCCGGGAAGGCACGCTCGTCGAGACCGGCCCGTTCGCGCTCGTGCGGCACCCGGTCTACGGCGGCGCGCTCGCGTTCTTTGCGGGCCTCTCACTCGCTGTCGGCCCTGGCGGCCTTGCGCCGACCGCGGCGCTCGGCCTGCTCTGGCTCGCCAAGTCCCGTGAGGAGGAACGGCGCCTGGCGGCGCGCTTCCCGGGCTACGACGCGTACCGGAGCCGGGTTCGGCGGCGGTTCGTGCCAGGCTTGTTCTAGCCTCGCGCCGGTAGGCTTCGGGGTGTGACGACGGCCTGGCCCGAGTCGGTCGACCGAGTCGCCGACTTCCTGAAGCAGGCCGGCGTGGAGGCGCGCATCGAGGAGTTCGACGAGGAGACGCCGACGGCTGCGGACGCGGCTCGCGCGGCCGGTTGCGCGCCGAGTCAGATCGTCAAGACCGTCGTGCTCGTCGCCGAAGGCGTGCCGGTTGTCGCACTCGTCCCGGGCGACCGTCGCCTGGACGTCCGCAAGGTGTCGCGCACCCTCGGCGTCCGGAAGGCCCGATTCGCGACGTCCGAGGAGGTCGAGGCGGCCACCGGCTTCGTGCCGGGCGCGGTCGCCCCATTCCCGCTGCCGAAGGTGCAGCGCATCGTCGCGGAGCGGACGCTGCTCGCGCTCCCGCTCGTCTGGGTCGGCGCGGGCTCGACGCGTCACCTGGCGTCGCTGGCCCCTCGCGAGCTGGTGCGGCTCGCCCGCGCGGAGCCGATGGACGTCGTCACGGAGGCCACGTACGATGCACCGTCGCCCGACCCGGGAGGAAGCTAGGAGCCATGCAGGAGACCGAGAAGATCTGGATGAACGGTGAGCTCGTCGACTGGGCCGACGCGAAGGTGCACGTCGGCGTCCACGGGCTCCACTACGGCACCGGGGTCTTCGAGGGGATCCGCTGCTACGACACCCCGAAGGGCCCGGCCGTGTTCCGGCTGCCCGACCATCTGCGCCGACTGCACGACTCGGCGCGCCTGCTCTACATGGAGCTGCCGTACTCGACCGAGGAGCTCCGCACCGCGTGTCACGACCTGCTCGGCACGAACGGTCTCCCGGAGGCGTACCTGCGCCCGATCGCCTACTACGGCTACGGCGAGCTCGGCGTCTCGACGCGCGGCAACCCGGTCGACGTCGCGATCATGAGCTGGCCCTGGGGCGCGTACCTGGGCGAGGACGGCCAGCGGAACGGGATCCGCGCCAAGATCTCGAGCTGGAAGCGCGTCGGCGCGAACGTGATCCCGCACGTGGCGAAGGCGACCGGCATCTACCTCAACTCGATGCTCGCCGTCACCGAGGCGCAGCGCGCCGGCTACGACGAGGCAATCCTGCTCACGGACGAGGGCTACGTGGCCGACGGCTCGGGCGAGAACGTCTTCGTCGTCAAGGACGGCCGCATCCTCACGCCGCCGCTCTCGACCTCGATCCTGCCGGGGATCACCCGGGCGACGGTGATCGAGATCGCGCAGGAGCTCGGGTACGTCGTCGAGGAGATCAACCTGATCCGCACCGACCTCTACCTCGCGGACGAGGTCTTCATGGTCGGCACCGCGGCCGAGGTGACGCCGCTCAACTCGGTCGACGACCACGAGCTCGGGGTCGGCCCGGTGACGATGGAGCTGCAGCAGGCGTACCTGGCGACGGTGCGCGGCAAGATCGAGAGCCGGCACCACTGGCTCGACTTCCTGCCGGCGCGCGACCGCGCCGAAGCGTGACGACCGACACTCGCCCGATCCCGCTCTCGAGCCCGTACCTCGACGAGCGCGAGGAGGAGCTCGTGCTCGAGGTGCTGCGCTCCGGGCGGCTGTCGCTCGGGCCGTGGATCGACCGCTTCGAGGAGGCCTTCGCGGAGCGCGTCGGCGCGCCGTATGCCGCGGCTGTCTCCTCAGGCACCGCCGGGCTGCACCTCCTCTGCGTGCTGGCCGGGCTCGGGCCGGACGACGAGGCGATCACGTCGCCGTACTCGTTCGTCGCGTCCGCGAACTGCGCGATCTACGAGGGCGCGACACCGGTCTTCGCGGACATCGACCCGCGCACGTTCAACCTCGACCCCGCGGCGGTCGAGGCCGCGATCACGCCTCGGACGAAAGCGATCGTGGCGGTCGACATCTTCGGCTACCCGTGCGAGCTCGAGCCGCTGCAGAAGCTCTGCGAGCGGCACGGGCTGACGCTGATCCAGGACGCGTGCGAGACCCTGGGCGCGAGCTACCGCGGCGCGCCCGTCGGCTCGCACGGCCCCTCGGCGGTCTTCGCCTTCTACCCGAACAAGCAGATGACGACGGGTGAGGGCGGCATGGTCACCACGCACTCGGAGGACGAGTGGCGGCTGCTCACGAGCCTGCGGAACCAGGGCCGCGCGGACGGCGGCGGCTGGCTCGAGCATGCGCGACTCGGCTTCAACTACCGGATCGACGACATCCGGGCCGCGCTCGGTCTCGGCCAGCTCGAGAAGCTGGACGAGATCCTGCGCCGGCGCGGGGAGGCGGCCGCGCGTTACACGAGCATGCTGGAAGGGGTGCAAGGGCTGAGCACGCCGCTGCCCGACGACGAGGACCACGTCCGCTCGTGGTTCGTCTACGTCGTCGAGCTCGACGAGGGCACGCGACCGCGAGCGCGTGATCGCCGAGCTGGAGCGGCAGGGAGTCGGCACCGCGCGCTACCTGCCGACGATCCACCTCCAGCCCTACATGCGCGAGCGCTACGGCTTCGCCGAGGGGCTCTGCCCGGTGGCGGAGGCGGTCGCGCAACGAACGCTCGCGCTGCCGTTCCACACCGCGATCGATCCACTCGACCAGGAACGCGTCGTCGAGGTGCTCGCCGGAGCGCTCGCGTGAGCGTCCGGGAGCGCGTCGACGCACTCGAGGCCGAGCTGGAGCCGATCCTCCTCGCCGCACACGAGGCGGCCTGGAACCAGCAGACGACCGGCGAGCAGCGATGGGAGGAGGAGAGCGCGCGGCTCGACACGGAGATCCGCACCATCCTCTCGCGCCGCGACGCGTACGAGGAGCTCCGCGCCGCCGCCGAGAACGGCGTCGGGGAGGATCCCGACCTGGCCCGCCAGGTGACGGTGCTGCTGAATGCGCACCGGCCGAACCAGCTGCCGCCCGAGACGATCGAGCGGGTGGTCAAGCTCGAGAAGGCGCTCGACACCCGCTTCAACGTCTTTCGCGCAGAGCTCGATGGCGAGCCGGCATCGGAGAACCGCATCCGCGAGATCCTCGAGCGCTCCGACGACACGGAGCTCCGGCGGCGCGCCTGGGAGGCGTCGAAGCAGATCGGGGCCGAGGTCGCGGACGACGTGCTCGAGCTCGTCGGCCTGCGCAACGATGCGGCCCACTCGCTCGGCTTCCCGACCTACTACTCGATGATGCTCGAGTGCGCGGAGCTCGACGAGGACGAGCTCTTCGCGCTGCTCGACCGCGTCGAGGAGAGCACGACGCCGCTGTTCGAGCGATACAAGGCCACGCTCGACGAGCGACTGGCGACGAGGTTCGGGGTCGGCGTCCACGAGCTCGGCCCGTGGCACTACAGCGATCCGTTCTTCCAGGAGGCACCCGCCGCCGAGATCGACCTCGATCCCTGGTTCGCAGAGAAGGATCTCGAGGCGCTGACGCGGAGCTACTTCGACGCTGTCGGCTTCGACATCGAGGGCCTGCTCGCCCGCTCCGACCTCTACGAGCGCGACGGCAAGTGCCAGCACGCCTTCTGCATCCACATGGACCGGGGCGACGACATCCGCGTGCTCGCGAACGTGCGGCCGACCGAGTACTGGATGAACACGATGCTGCACGAGTTCGGGCACGCGGTCTACGACCAGGGGCTCGACCCGTCGTTGCCGTACTTCCTCCGTGGGCCGGCGCACACGCTGACGACCGAGGCGGCGGCGATGCTGCTCGGGCGGCTGTCGCGAAACGCCGACTGGCTGATCGCCTACGCCGGAGTGCCCGAGCCGGAGGCGCGCGCCGCCGCCGCCGGGCTCGACCGGGCACGGTCGGCCGGCCTGCTCGTCGCCGCCCGCTGGGAGCTCGTGATGTGCCTCTTCGAGCGGGCGCTCTACCGCGACCCCGACCAGGATCTGAACGCGCTCTGGTGGGAGCTCGTCGAGCGCCTCCAGTTCGTCCGCAAGCCGTCGGGCCGCGACGCGCCCGACTGGGCGGCCAAGATCCACCTCTGCGTCGCGCCGGTCTACTACCAGAACTACCTGCTCGGAGAGATCATGGCCTCGCAGCTGCAGGCGCACCTGCTCGAGGACGTGCTCGGCGGCGGCGAGGACGTCTGGGCGCGGTACATCGCCAGCAAGCAGGTCGGCGAGCATCTGCGCGGCACGCTGTTCAGCTCTGGTGCGCGGCTCGACTGGCGCGGCACGATCGCCCGGGCGACCGGACGGCCACTCGATCCGGCGCCGTTCGTCGCCGAGCTCGCGCGCGCCGTCGACGCCTGAGACGGCCTACCGAGCCGCCGACTCGGGTGCGCCCACGTGGATACTGTGCCCGACGATGGACGCGCCGCGCATGGTCTTCCTCGGCCTCGGCAAGTACGCCAGGGCCGACCGTATCTACGCCCTCCAGCCGATCACCGGCGACGATCGAGGAACGGGGCAGCGGACGCTCGTCTGGATCGAGGGGATCGGCGACCCGATCGTCGCCGGCCGCACCGAGCGGACGATCCTCCAGGACATGGGCCAGGAGGCCGCGGCCGGGACGGCGATCCTCGACGAGGCGATGGAGCTGGCCGAGCGGCTCGCCAGCGCCGCCGACGAGGGCCGCGTCGACCTCGGCGACCTCGGCCGCCGCGCGCGGCGGCTGCTCGAGGCGAATACCCGCCCCGGCGAGTCGCCCAAGCTCTTCTGAGCCCGTCGGCCGTCGAGGCGTTCTTCGCGCGCGACGTCAACGTCGTCGCGCGGGAGCTCGTCGGCTGGTCGCTGCTCGTCGACGGGGTCGGCGGCACGGTCGTCGAGGTCGAGGCATACGACCACGACGACCCGGCCGCCCACGGCTTTCGGGGCCGCACGCCGCGGAACGCCTCGATGTTCGGGCCGCCTGCCCGCGTCTACGTCTACCGCTCCTACGGGCTCCACTGGTGCCTCAACCTCGTCTGCGGCTCGGAGGGGATACCCGCCGCGGTGCTGCTCCGGGCGCTCGAGCCGACGGCGGGGCTCGACCGCATGCACGAGCGGCGCGGAGTCGACGACGTCCGGCTCCTCTGTGCCGGGCCCGGGCGCCTCTGTCAGGCGCTCGGCGTCACCGGTGAGCACGACGGCCTGCCGCTCGACCAGGCGCCCTTCGCGCTCGACCCGCCGCGACAGCCAGCGGAGGTCGCGACGGCGCCGCGGATCGGGATCAGCCGCGCCACGGACGTGCCCTGGCGGTATGTCCTGCGCGGCTCGCGGTATCTCAGCCGCGGGCTACCACGAGCGCGACCTTGAGGCCCGGTGCCGCAGCGACGCCCGGCCGCGGCTGCTGCGCGACCACGGTTCCGGCGGGACCGTCGCCGAAGCTGATCGTCGGCTCCAGGCTCAGCTCCTTCAGCAGCCGCTCCGCCTCTTCGGTCGAGATGCCGACGAGATCCGGCACGACCCCGTGCTGGGCCTTGGTCACGAAGAGCACGACACGGTCGTCGGACGAGAGGAAGCCCCGCTTCGGGTCCTGCGAGACCACGAGCCCCGGCCGCTGCCCCGGCTTGGAAGGGACGTCGACGACGAAGGGCGTGAGCGGCCGGGCCGAGAGCAGCTCGCGCGCAGCGGGCAGCGGCCTGCCGACGACGGTCGGCACGGCGACCTCGTTCACCTTGCAGTCGGCCATCCGCTTCGGGCCCCAGCCGGAGAAGTAGACGACCTCGCGGGTGTGGTGGCAGAGGCCGTTGTCGACGGTGAGCGTGCCGCCGCGCTTGACCACGAGGCGCCCGGCGGCGGGCAGGTACGGCGCGGCGGGGAAGCTCTGCGGCTTCGCGCCGCGCTCGTCGAGCGCACGCTCGGTGAAGCGCTTGAAGATCTCGGCCGGCAGCGTGCCGCCCGCGACCGCGTCGCCGTGGAACTCGGTCAGCATCGGCCGCAGCGTCGACGGATAGCCGACCCAGACCGCGACCGCGAGCTGCGGCGTGTAGCCGACGAACCACGCGTCGCCGTAGTTCTCGGTCGTGCCCGTCTTGCCGGCGACGTCCCGGCCCGGGATCGCGGCGCGCTTGCCGGTGCCGCTCGTCACGACCTCGCGGAGGATCGAGGTGAGGATGGCGCTCCGCGCAGGCCCGAGGACGCGGTTCTGGACGGCGGCGTTCGTCGACCTTCTTGCCGCGCTCGTCGACCAGTGAGCGGACGACGCGCGGCCGGTTGCCGAGCACCGAGCCGTCGACGCGCCGACCTCCGTTCGCGAAGGTGGCGTAGGCGCGCGCCATCTCGAGCGGATTCACCTCCTCGACGCCGAGCCCGATCGCGTAGTACGGGTTGAGCACGCTGCGGACGCCGAGGTCTCGGGCCATCCGCGCGACCCGGTCGGGGCCGACGAGGAGCGTCAGCTGCGCGTAGATCGAGTTGTCCGACGTGATCGTGGCCGTCTCGACGTCCGCGTTGCCGAGGTACGCGTCCTCGTAGTTGGAGACGTTCCAGACCTTGGTGCCCAGCGGGATGTGCTGCGGCTTCGAGTCGAACCTGGTCGAAGGCGCGATCCCCTGCCGGAGCGCGGCGGCGAGCACGAACGGCTTGAACGAGGAGCCCGGCTGGCGCTTGGCCTGCGCGGCGAGGTTGAACTGGCTCTCGCGGTAGTTCTCGCCGCCGACCATGGCGAGCACCTCGCCGTTCCGCGGGTCGATCGCGACCAGCGAGGCGGACGGCCCGTCCGGGTTCGTCAGCACGTCCCCGATCGACTCACGGGCGAGGCGCTGCAGGTCGAGGTCGATCGTCGTCGTGACCTTGAGTCCGCCGCCGAAGACCTTCGACGCGCCCTTGGCCTCGATCAGCTGCTCCTTGACGTAGTTGACGAAGTACTGGCCCTCGCTCGCCTGGGTGCCCGGCAGGCGCACGTCCTCCGGTTTCGGCAGTGGCGCGCTGTCCGCCTTGACGTAGTCGGCGCGGGAGATGTCGTTCTGCTCCAGCATCGCCTGCAGCACGATGCGGCGGCGCTCGCGTGCGAAGCGCGGGTTCTGGACGGGGTCGAAGCGGCTCGGGTCCTGCGGGATGCCGGCGAGGAGCGCCGCCTCGGGGAGGGTGAGGAACCGGGCGCCGTGGCCGAAGTACGCGAGCGACGCCTGCTGCACGCCGTAGGCGCCGTTGCCGAAGTAGATCGTGTTCAGGTAGGCGGTCAGGATCCGCTCCTTCGACCACTGCTTCGAGCGGGTCAGCTGCCAGGCGAGCGCCGCCTCGCGCACCTTGCGGCCGATCGAGCGCTCGTCGCGCACCCAGACGTTCTTGACGAACTGCTGCGTGATCGTCGAGCCGCCCTCGACGACGCTCTGGTGACGGATGTCCGCCCAGAGTGCCCGGCCGACCGCGCGCACGTCGACGCCGTTGTGCTCCCAGAAGCGGCGGTCCTCGATGTCGACGATCGCCTGCTTCATCAAGGGGTTGATGTCGGCGGAGGAGACGAGCGTGCGGTTCTCCGAGCCGCGGAGCACGGCGAGCACGCGTTTGCCGGTGCGGTCGTAGATGACGCCGTTCCGCTCGGTCTCCTGGACGCGGGCGGGGTCGAGCTTTGGCAGCTCGCCGGCTACCGCCCGGACCAGGCCGAGGCCGAACGCAACCGAACCCAGCGCCAGCATGACCGTGATCAAGGCGAGGAGGCGGAGCTTGCGAATGCGGCGCCGTCGCGGCGTGCGCGGCGCACCGTGATCCCTACGCGGCCGCAAGGGCCGAAGTCTAGCCCGGTGCAGCCGAGATCAGTTCGAGGACGTCGGCGCCGTAGCGCTCGAGCTTGGTCGGGCCGAAGCCGCTGACGGCCGCGAGATCGGCCGGCGAGCGGGGCTTCGCGGCGGCGAGCGCGCGCAGCGTCGCGTCGTGCAGGACGACGTAGGCGGGGACGGCGTCGGCACGGGCGCGTTCCAGGCGCCACGCCCGCAGGCGCTCGAACAGGCCCTCGTCGGCCAGTGTCTGCGTTCCTGCGGCCGAGCCAGCAGTGGCTATCCGCGGCACGTTCGCGCCGGGGACCACCCGCAGGAGCCGAAACCCGTCCTCCGTCTCGAAGACCTCCAGCGCGCCAGACACCTCGAGCAGCTTCAGCCAGCGCTTCACTTCGGCCTGCGTTGCGCCGCGCAGGAGGCCGAACGACGTCGAGCGGCGCGCCGACGGCGGCGCCGAGACCGAGCCGAGCAGCATCGCCGTCAGACCGGTGCGACCGACCGGCCATTGCAGCCCTGCGACGGCGCGGACGATCGCCGCGCCCGCGTCCTCAGGCAGCGGCTGCGCCTCCTCGCCGCCCGCGTCCGGGGCGACGGCCAGCCGACGAGGCGCGCACGCGTCGCACATCCCGCAAGAGCCGTCGAGGCTCTCGCCGAAGTGCTCGGCGACCTGGGCATGGCGACAGGTCGAGCTCTCGGCGAAGCCGATCAGCCGCCGGACGCGCTCGCTCGCGACGGCGGCGGAGCGGCGCAGCAGCTCGTCGATCCGCTCGCCCGCGTCCGCAGGCGGCGGCGGTACCTCGACGTGGAACGCTCGACCCTGGTCGTAGCCTCGCGTCAGGAGCCCCGCTTGCTCGAGCATGCCGACGAGGACGCGCGGATCGCGGCCGTCCGCCACCACGCCGGTGAGCTCCTGCGGCGAGACGACCGGGCGCTCGCGCAGCAGCCGGAGGATCCCCACGAGCTCTCCGCGGGCGGGAACGTCGCCGAGCGCGAAGCGCTCCAGCGAGCGGGCGTCGCCGCGGCCGTGGAAGAGCGCGGTGTCGCTCGGCTCGCCGTCGCGACCGGCGCGGCCGATCATCTGGACGTAGCTCTCCAGCGACTCCGGCAGGTTGTAGAGGACGACGAGGCGGACGTCGGGCTTGTCGATGCCCATCCCGAAGGCGGTGGTCGCCACGACGACCTGCGCGCGGTCGCGGAGGAACGCCTCCTGCGCCTCGGTCCGCTCGGCGCTCTCGAGGCCCGCGTGGTAGTGGAGCGCGCGGAAGCCGTGCTGGCGGAGCACGCGGGCGAGCGTCTCGCAGCTGCGGCGCGAACGGGCGTACACGATCGCCGGAGCGCCCTCGACCGCACGGAGCCGTGCGAGGAGCGAGCGCAGGCGCTCCTCCTCCGACTCGGCCCGCTCGACGTCGTAGCGGAGGTTCGGCCGCACGACGCTCGTCCGCACGACGTCGAATTCACGCCCGAGGCCGGCCGCGATCTCGCGTTCCGTGGCGGGCGTCGCCGTAGCCGTCATCCCCAGCACCGGCGGCGACCCGAGTGCATCGAGGGCGCGGCGGATGAAGAGGTAGTCGGGCCGGAAGTCGTGGCCCCACATGCTCACGCAGTGCACCTCGTCGACCACGACGAGCCCGACGTCGGCCGAGCGCAGCGCGTCGACGAACGCGAGCTGCCGCAGCCGCTCCGGGGCTGCGTAGAGCAACCTGTAGCGCCCCTCGGCGAGCCCGGCGACCCGGGTGGCCGCCTCGCCCGGCGGCAGCGACGAGTTGACGAACGTCGAGACCGCCGCGATCTCGGGCGGCAGCTTGTCGACCTGGTCCTTCATCAACGCGATCAGCGGTGAGAGGACGAGCGTCGGCTGCGGCCGCAGCATCGCCGCGAGCTGGTACGTGAGCGACTTCCCGGAGCCGGTGGGCATCAGCGCCAGCGTGTTCCGGCCGTCGACCGCCGCACGCACCACGCGCTCCTGGCCGGGTCGAAACTCGGCGAAGCCGAAGAGCCGCTGCAGGGCGGGGAGGAGCTCGCTCACCGAACGAGTGTACGGTCGAAGTCGGCCGTCCTCCCGCCCGTCCGGAGGCCGAAACGTCACGGCTCGGTGCCGGGTTCGTGCCGGATCAGGCCGCGGCGGTGAAGAGCGGCTTGCCCGTCGGCGCGTCCACGCCCGCGTCGTCCTCGAGCGTGACGGCGACCGTCGCGTCCGCCGGCACCGGCCGGTCGAGCGCGACGGCACCGTCGCCGTCGAAGAGCCCGGCCGGACGGGGCGTCTGCCCCTCGATCACCCAGATCTCGTAGGCCTTGCCCGACGGCGCCGGCGAAAGGTCGCTGACGACGAGCGCAGCGTCGCCGCTACCGCCGACCACGAGCCGCCCGTTCGCGCCGTCGAGCGAGATCGAGCGCGAGCTCTCGTCCGCCAGCAGCGCCGAGACCAGCTGCTGTCCGGCGAGCGCGCTCCGGGTCTCGTCGAGGTCGCTCGAGAGCGAGCTCGCCCAGAGCCCGAGCGCGAGCGCCGCGACGGCGGCGACCGCGGCCACGCCGGCCATGACCGGCAGCGCCCACCGGCGCGGTCGGAGCGGAACGACGTTCGGCCGCTCGGCGCGCGCACGTTCGAGCAGTCGCCCGCGCAGCTCCGGTGAAGGCGCCGGACCGGCCGCCGCGTGGGCGAGCGAGCCGGTCGTCTGCCAGAACGAGGCCAGTTCCTCCTGGCAGCGCGCGCAGCCGCCGAGGTGGGCCTCGAAGGCAGACCGCTCCTCGCGGTCGAGCGCGTCGAGCGCGTAGGCGGCGCTCAGCTCGTGGATCGACTCGTCCATGTCCCTTCCAGTGTGCTGTCGTCGAGCAGCTCGCGCAGCCGCGCGAGCCCCGAGAACATCCTGCTCTTGATCGTGCCGAGCGGCTCCCCGAGCCGCGCCGCGAGCTCCGACTGCGTGAAGCCGCCGTAGTACGCGAGCTCGATCGCCTCGCGCTGGTTGTCCGGTAGGCGCGCGAGGGCACCCTGAACGCGCTCGCGCTCGAGGTTGAGCAGAGCGGAGTCTTCGACCGAGCCGCCCACGATCGCCTCTGCCGTCTCGGGCTCGAGTGGGTCGGCACGACGCCGCTCCTCTCGACGGACGAGGTCGACGGCGCGGCGGTGCACGAGTGTCAGGATCCACGTGCTCGCCTTCGCGCGCTCGGGGACGAAGCTCGCAGCGCTGCGCCAGAGCCCGAGGAAGCCCTCCTGCACGGCGTCCTCTGCCAGCGCCTCGTCGCGGAGGATGCGGAACGCGAGCCCGTAGGCGACGCGGCCGATCCGGTCGTACAGCTCGGCCAGGGCCGTCTCGTGGCCGCGCGCGACGAGCGCCACCAGGGCTTCGTCGGACAGGTGAGCCAGGTCCCGGCGTGCGCGCATGACCACGTCCCCCTCGGAGGGGACGGCAGACGCTACCACCGGCATCGCGATCGTCACAGCTCCCTGATTCGTGCTCGGGGGTGCGCCGGTTCGGCGGCTGCCCGAGGGTCGAACCGCTTCGGCGCCGCAGTCGAACCAGGCGCCGACACCGACGACGAAGGAGACATGGGATGAGCAAGCTGATCACCCTCGCGGGCGCGCTCTGCGTTCTCGGGGCGGCGGCGCTCGCCGCCGCCGTGAGCGGCCCCGGGCCGACCACCGCGCAGGCGTCCAGCCACCGTGAGGCACCACTGATCGCGGAGGACCCGACCGCCGACCTGACCGACCTCTACGCGTTTCGCAGCCCGGACAAGCCGAACACCGTCACGATCCTCGCGAACGTGATCCCGGGCGAGGACCCGGCCGCCGGCCCGAACTGGTACACGTTCTCGCCGAGCGCCCGGTACAACCTCAAGCTCGACACGAACGGCGACGTGAAGCCGGACGTGATCTACCGGTTCTCGTTCCGCACGAAGACGGGGCCGTACTTCCTCGGCAACACGGCGCAGCCGTTCACGGTCACGCGCGTCAAGGGCGGCAAGACGACGGTCGTCGCCCGCGGCACGACGCCGCCGAACAACATCGGCCCGCGCTCGACGCCGAAGTACCGCGAGCTCGCGGCGAAGGGCGTCGTCGCACTGAAGGGCGGCGGCGTCGCGTTCGCCGGCCAGCGGGACGACGGCTTCTTCGGCGATATCGGCGCGATCTTCGACCTGGTCGCGATCCGCAAGGGCACCGGCAACATGGGCGGCGGCAAGGACTTCTTCGCCGGCTATGCGGTGCACACGTTCGCCGTGCAGGTGCCGATCGCGAGCCTCGGGCCCAAGAACGCCACGATCGGCGTCTGGGCGTCGGTCGACCGGCGCAAGGTGACGACCCGTGGCGGGACGACGCGCCAGGCCGGGCCGTGGACGCAGGTGAATCGCCTCGGCAACCCGCTCGTGAACGAAGTGATCATCCCGACCGGGCTCAAGGACGTCTGGAACGCCCAGCAGCCGTGGGTCGAGTCCCGCTACGCGCGCTTCTACCGCACGCCGATCCTGGCCGCGGTGATCAACTCGCTCTACAAGCTCGGCGCCCCGGAGACGAACCGCGACGACCTCGTCGCCGTCCTGCTCACCGGCGTGCCGAAGCTGAACTACACGGGGCCGAAGCTGGCGGACGTGCTGCGCGTGAACCTGTCCGTCCCGGTGACCGCGAGCCCGAAGCGCCTCGGCGTGCTCGCGGGCGACAACCAGGGCTGGCCGAACGGCCGCCGGCTCGGTGACGACGTGATCGACATCGCCGAGCAGGCCGTCGGCGGCTTCCTCAAGGGCACCAAGCTGCCCCTGGGCGACGGCGTCGATCGCGACGACCGCACGCCGATGTCCGCCTTCCCGTACCAGGCGGACCCGGGCGGCGGCTTCGAGAACACGAAGGGCAAGTAGGCCGGCGCGGCTGGACGGCCTCGACGGCGGCCCGAACCGAACGCGGGCCGCCGTCGAACCAGCCGCGACCCCCGCACGACAGACCGAAGGAGCTGTGGAGACATGAAGAGGGGAATCGGGCTCGCCGCCGGGCTCGCCGCGATCGCCGGAGCCGCCGTCGCGGCAGCGCTCGTCGGCCGCGTGGCGCCGGAGCCGGCCGCCGCCTCGAGCCACCGGGAGGCCCCGCTGATCAGCGAGGATCCCGGTGCAGACAACACCGACCTGTACGCGTTCCGCACCGCGGACGCGCCGGGCACGGTCACGATCGTCGCGAACTACATCCCACTCGAGGAGCCGGCCGGAGGGCCGAACTTCGCGCAGTTCGACGACGACGTCCTCTATGCGATCCACGTCGACAACACCGGCGACGCGGTCGAGGACCTCACGTACGAGTTCCGCTTCAAGACTGGACTCCGGAACCCGAACACGTTCCTCTACAACACCGGCCCGATCGGCTCGCTCGACTCGCCGTCGTGGAACCGGCCCCAGACCTACACGGTCACCCGCGTCGACGAGCACAGCGGTGCCTCACAGGTGGTCGTCGCCGACGGCAAGGTGCCGCCGGTCAACATCGGTCCCCGCTCGACGCCGGCGGCGCAGTACGACGCGCTCGCGCAGTCGGCGGTGACGACGCTCGGCAACGGCTCGAAGTACTTCGCGGGCCAGCGGGACGACCCGTTCTTCGTCGACCTCGGCTCGATCTTCGACCTGGGCGGGCTCCGTCCGTTCAACGAGTTCCACCTGATCGCGCTCGCGGCGGCGGGCGGCGTGGACGGCGTCGGTGGCTACAACACGCACTCGATCGTCCTGCAGGTGCCGGTCTCCGAGATCGGTCACGCACCGAACAAGGTGCTCGGCATCTACGCGAGCGCGAGCCGTCAGGGCGTCCGGATCCTGAAGAAGGACGGCACCGAGAAGAGCGAGGGCAACTGGGTGCAGGTCTCCCGGCTCGGCAATCCGCTCGTGAACGAGGTGCTGATCCCACTCGGGAAGAAGGACCTCTGGAACCGCTCGGAGCCCGAGGACGACGCGCAGTTCGTCAAGCACTACACCGACCCCGAGCTGGCCGGCCTGATCAACGTCCTCTATCCGGGTCTCGGCGTCCCGACGACGAACCGCGGCGACCTCGTCGCTGTCCTCCTGACGGGCATCGGGGCGATCCCGGGGGCCGGGATCGACAACTTCAACTCGACCGGCTCTCGGCAGGCTGATCTCCTCCGGCTGAACGTGGACATCGCTCCGTCGGCACCCGTCGGAGCGGGCGACCGGCTCGGAACGCTGGCGGGCGACATCGCCGGCTTCCCGAACGGCCGCCGGCTCGAGGACGACGTGACGGACATCGAGCTGCGCGCGATCGCGTGCGGCTACGGCGCCGTCCTCCAGTCGCTGCTCGGCGTCTGCAACCTCTCGCCGAACAATCAGCTCGGCGACGGCGTCGACGCGAACGACAAGCCGTTCTCGACCTCGTTCCCCTACGTGGCGGCGCCCCACCAGGGCTACAGCCACAGCCATCACTGACGGTGGGGACGACGAGCAGGGTCCTCCTCGGAGCGACGGCGGCGACTGCGGCCGCCGCCGTCGTCCTGCTCGGCGGCGTGCTCGCCGGCGGCGGCCCGGGCGGTGGGGCCCAGGCCGCCGCCGGCGGTCGGCCGTCCGCGCTCGGCCAGCCCGCGGCAGGGGGCACCGCTGCGCTGATCGCGAAACTCGAGGCGCAGGTGCGCGAGCTCGGGCTCCCCCGAGGCCTACGACGGCCTCGGGCTCGCCTACCAGCAGCGTGCTCGCGAGACGGCCGACTTCTCCTACTACGCACGCTCGGAGCGGGCGCTGCAGACGGCGCTGCAGCTCCGGCCCGACGACGTGCTCGCGACGAGCGGCCTCGCCTCGCTTGCTCTTTCGCGACACCAGTTCCGTCTGGGTCTCGAGCTCGGTCGCCGCGCCGAGCGGCTCGGGCCCGGGCTCGCCCGCAACCTTGGCGTCGTCGGCGACGCGCTCCTGGAGCTCGGCCGCTACGAGGAGGCGTTTCGGACCTTCGACCGGATGGCTGCCCTGCGGCCGGGCGTCGCGTCCTACGCCCGCGTCGCGTACGCCCGCGAGCTGCTCGGCGACCGGCCGGGCGCCGTCGCGGCGATGGAGCTCGCGCTCGGGCCTGCCCAGGGCCTTCCGGAGCCGACTGCGTGGGTGCGCGTGCAGCTCGGCAAGCTCCGGTTCGGCTCCGGCGACGTCGCCGGAGCCGGTCGCGACTACCGGCTCGCGCTCGCCGCGTTCCCAGGCTACCCCTACGCGCTCGACGGCCTCGCGCGCGTCGAGGCGGCCGAGGGACGAACTGGAGCGGCGATCGCGCACGCTCGCCGTGCCGTCGACGCCGTGCCGCTGCCCGAGTTCCTCTCGACGCTCGGCGACCTGCTCCAGGTCTCGGGCCGGACGACCGAGGCACGGCGCCAGCAGGCGCTCGTGGGTGCGATAGAGCGGTTGCTGGCGGCGAACGGGGTCCGCACCGACCTCGAGACCGCGCTCTTCGACGCCGACCACGGCCTGCGGCTCCGCGCGGCGCTCGCCCGCGCGCGGGCAGGGCGTGCGGAGCGGCCGTCGATCGCCGGTGACGACACGCTCTCCTGGGCGCTCGCCCGGAACGGACGGTGCCGGGAGGCTCTCGTGTCCTCGAGGCGCGCGCTCCGGCTCGGCACGCAGGGATGCGTCCCTGTTCTTCCATCGCGGCTACGCGGAGCGCTGCGCCGGCCGGCCGGCCGAGGCGCGGCGGTGGTTCGCCCGCGCGCTCCGGCTGAATCCGCACTTCTCGATCCTCTGGGCACCCGTCGCGCGGGAGGCGTTGTCGTGAGGCGCCTGGCCCTGCTCGCCGCCGTCGCCGCCGCGCTCGTCGCACCCGCGTCGGCGCTCGCGCACCCGCTCGGCAACTTCACCGTCAACCACTTCGCGGCGGTCGAGGCCTCGGGCAGCGCGCTCTACGTCCGCTATGTGCTCGACCTGGCGGAGATCCCAACCTTCCAGGAAGGCGACCGCGTGCGCGCGGAGGGCTTCGCGGCCCGGCTCGCCCGCGACCTGGAGCTGCGCGTCGACGGGCGACCCGCCGCCCTGACGGTGCTCGCCCATCGCGCGCGGTTGCGACCCGGTGCGGGCGGGTTGCCGACGCTCCGCTTCGATGCGGTCTACCGCGCGTCGATCGCCGGTCGGGACGTCGCGTTCCGCGACCGCACCTTCACCGGTCGAATCGGTTGGCGCGAGGTGGTGGTCAGGGGGCGCGACGGCGCGAGCGTCCTCGGGGCCAGCGTCCCGGCCGCGAGTGCGAGCCGAGGGCTCCTCGCCTACCCGAAGGATCTGCTCCGCTCGCCGCTCGACGTCCGGTCGGCGACCGCGACGATCAGGCCCGGCGACCGGCCGGGTGTCGCACCGACCTTGTCCGGTGCCCCGCCGGCCCGGCACGAGGGCGGTGGCTTCGAGGCGCTGATCTCCCGCGGCCACCTCTCGCTCGGTGTGATCCTCGTCTCGCTGCTCGTCGCCGCTTTCTGGGGTGCGGCGCACGCGCTGACCCCTGGCCACGGCAAGGCGATCGTCGCCGGCTACCTCGTGGGCACGAAAGGCAGGCCGCTCGACGCCGTCCTCCTCGGCGGCATCGTCACGGTCACCCACACCATCGGCGTCTTCGGACTCGGGCTCGCCACGCTGCTGCTCTCGCAGTTCATCGTCCCCGAGACCCTGTATCCGTGGCTGACGCTCGTCTCCGGTGTCCTCGTCGTCGGCGTGGGGGCGACCGTGCTTCTCACGCGGATCCGGGGCGGCGGGCACGCCCATCATCACGATCACGGAGACGGGCACCATCACCACCACGGGCACGACGTCGAGCGCCGCGGCCTGCTCGGCGTCGGGGTCGCGGCCGGGCTGCTGCCGTGCCCGTCGGCCCTCGTCGTCCTCCTCTCGGCGATCGCGATCCACCGGATCGGCTTCGGCCTCGCGCTGATCGTCGCCTTCTCCCTCGGCCTCGCGTGCACGATCACGGGGATCGGGCTCGTCGCCGTGCTCGCCAAGCGTCTCTTCGCGCGGGCGACGCTCGACGGCCCCCTCGTCCGCGCGCTGCCGGCCGTCAGCGCGCTCGTCATTCTCGGGGTCGGCGTCGTGCTGACCGCCCGGGCGGTTCCGGCTGTCCTCTGAACCGAGTCGGTAGAAAGGACGAACCAGGATCATGTTCGGGCTCGACGACCAGATCGCACACCTCTCCAGCGGCGCCTCCGTGCTCGTCGTCGTGCTCGTGGCGTCCCTGCTCGGCCTTCGCCACGCCACCGATCCCGACCATCTCGCCGCCGTCGCGACACTCGTGGCGTCGCGACGCGACAAGGTCGCGCGTTCGGCCGCTCGCATGGGCGCCTGCTGGGGGCTCGGCCATGCGACGACCCTGCTGTTCTTCGGCCTCCCGATCCTCCTGGCCGACCGCTACCTGCCGGAGCCCCTCCAGCGCGGTGCCGAAACCGCGGTCGCGGCGCTGATCGTCTTCCTCGCCGTGCGCCTCCTGCACCGCTGGCGCACCGGCTACTTCCGGCCCCACGAGCACGACGACGGCCATCGGCACCGCGTGCGGACGCCGCTCGGCGCGTACGGCATCGGCCTCGTGCACGGCATGGGCGGGAGCGCCGGCGTCGGCGTCCTGCTCCTCGCTGCGATCCCGTCCCGCACGGTGGCGGTCGTCTCTCTGGTCGTCCTCGCGGCCTTCACCGCCGTGTCGATGACGATGCTGACCACGGGGTTCGGCCTCACCCTGCGGACGCGGGCCGTCTCGGGCTCGATCGGTGCGGTCGCGCCCGTGCTCGGGGTGTCGAGCCTCGCATTCGGCTGCTGGTACGCGGCCGCTGTGTGGAGCCTGACGCCGTACCCGTTCTAGACCGGCTCTACAATCGTCGGCTCGTGAGCGACCTCGTGCAGCAGCTGACCCGGAACGCCGTCGACGTGCTCCCTGCGGGCGGGCTGGAGCGCAAGCTCGGGCTCGGCCGGCCGCTGCGGGTGAAGCTCGGGATCGACGTCACCGCACGAGACGTCACGATCGGCAACGGGATCCCGCTGCAGAAGCTGCGCGCCTTCCAGGACGAGGGGCACGTGGCGGTGCTGATCGTCGGCGACTACACGACCCGGATCGGCGATCCCTCGGGTCGCTCCGCCGAGCGTCCGGTGCTCGACTCGGCCGAGATCGACGCGAACGCGAAGCACTTCTTCGACCAGGCTTCGTGCATCCTCGACCCGGAGCGGACCGAGGTCCGGTTCAACAGCGAGTGGCTGGGCGAGCTCGACTTCGCCGGCGTGCTGCGGCTGACCCGGACGATCACGGTCGCCCGGCTGCTCGAGCGCGACGATTTCGCCAAGCGCTACGGCGCGCAGGAGCCGATCTCCGTCTCCGAGCTGCTCTACCCGCTGATGCAGGCCTACGACTCGGTCGCGGTCGAGGCCGACGTCGAGCTCGGTGGCACCGACCAGCTCTACAACCTGCTGGCCGGCCGCGACGTGATGGCCGAGTACGGCCTCGAGCCGCAGGTCGTCCTGACCGTGCCGCTGCTGCTCTCGTGGGACGGCGAGAAGATGAGCGGCTCGAAGGGCAACTACATCGGCCTTGCCGAGGCGCCCGAGGAGCAGTTCGGCAAGGCGATGCGGATCCCGGACTCGATGCTCGAGGACTGGTGGCGGCTGCTGGCCGAGCAACCCGTTCCGGCCGGCGATCCGATGGCGGCCAAGGTCGAGCTCGCGCGCTTCCTCGTCAGGCGCTCGCACGGGGAGGAGGCGGCGCAGGCGGCCGAGCGCCACTTCGACCGAGTCGTCCGCGAGGGCCGCGCCCCCGACGACGTGCCGGAGGCCGAGCTTCCTCCCGGCGATCCCGTGCACCTGCCCGCCGTGCTGGCGGGTGCGTTCGGGCTGTCGACGAGCGATGCGCGTCGGCTGATCGCGCAGGGCGCGGTGAAGGTCGGCGACGACGTCGTGCACGACCTCGATCTGCCGCGATCGGCGCTCGCAGGAGCCGTCGTCCAGGCGGGCAAGCGACGCTTCGTTCGGCTCAACGGTGCAGGTTGACAGCATCTGCGAGGTTGCTACACTTCCTCGGCCGCCCGTCAGGGTCGGTGTTGGAAAGTCCCCATACCTCGACTACTGGAGCGCCTTCGAGCGGAATCGGATACGACTCGTTCCGACCCACTGAAGGCCTCTGGCGCGAGTCGGAGGCTTTTTTACGCCGGCACTGCCTCACGGCACCGGTCTTTGAAAACTCAACAGCGTGCGTTTACGACGAGACCTCTCGCCGACCTCGGTCTGCGGAGAGGCTCATCAATACCCGTCACCCCGCGGCACTCGTTGCCGTTGGGGAGACACTTTGAGCTCAAGCTCGAAGAGAAGAATTGCCCGCCGGCTTGCCGGCCCTGTGTTCGTTGCAGGCAAGGGCAAATCCATCTTCACGGAGAGTTTGATCCTGGCTCAGGACGAACGCTGGCGGCGCGCTTAACACATGCAAGTCGAGCGAGAACCAGGGCTTCGGCTCTGGGGACAGCGGCGAACGGGTGAGTAACACGTGGGTAATCTGCCCTCGATTCTGGGATAGCCCGGGGAAACCCGGATTAATACCGGATAGCCTCTCGAGCTTTCGGGCTCTTGAGAAAAGGTAGCTTCGGCCTCCGATCGAGGATGAGCCCGCGGCGGATTAGCTTGTTGGTGGGGTAACGGCCTACCAAGGCGACGATCTGTAGCTGGTCTGAGAGGACGATCAGCCACACTGGGACTGAGACACGGCCCAGACTCCTACGGGAGGCAGCAGTGGGGAATCTTGCGCAATGGGCGAAAGCCTGACGCAGCGACGCCGCGTGGGGGAAGAAGGCCTTCGGGTTGTAAACCTCTTTCAGGAGGGACGAAGCCACTCGGGTTAATAGCCCAGAGGGTGACGGTACTTCCAGAAGAAGCCCCGGCTAACTACGTGCCAGCAGCCGCGGTAATACGTAGGGGGCAAGCGTTGTCCGGATTTATTGGGCGTAAAGAGCGTGTAGGCGGCCAGGTAGGTCGGTTGTGAAAACTGGAGGCTCAACCTCCAGACGTCGACCGA
>CAWEHJ010000006.1:0-35957 GCA_963808915.1 uncultured Gaiellaceae bacterium
AGATCGAGGTCGGCCACGCGTGCCCGCAGCCGCGCGATCTCGTCGCCGAGCTTCTCCGCCCGCTCGGCCGCCGTCGCCTGCAGCGCGAGCGGCCGCAGCCGCTTGCGCACCTCCTCCTCGACGTCGCGGCGCGCTCGACCTGGACCGCGACCCGCGCGAGCTTCAGCTCCGCCCGGTGGCGGCGGCGCTTGAACTTCCCGAGACCGGCCGCCTCCTCGACGAGCGCGCGCCGGTCCTCGGGCTTCGACGCGAGCACCGCTCGACCCGGCCCTGCCCGATGATCGAGTGCATCTCGCCGCCGAGCCCGACGTCGGCGAGCAGCTCGAGCACGTCGGTGCGGCGGACGGCCGCGCGGTTGACCAGGTACTGGCCCTCCCCGCCGCGGTGCAGCCGGCGCGTGATCGAGACCTCGGTGAAGGCAGCTCGGCCGAGGCCGCCGTCCTCGTTGTCGAACAGCAGCTCGACCTCGCAGTGCGCCGACCGGCTGGCCGGTCGCCGCCGCCCGCGAAGAGGACGTCGTCGGGCTTCTCCGCCCGCAGCTCGCACGGCGTCAGCGAGCCGGCGGCCCAGACGATCGCGTCGGCGACGTTCGACTTCCCGGAGCCGTTCGGGCCGACGACCACGGCCACGCCCGGCTCGAGCCGGATCTCGACGGTCTCGGGGAACGACTTGAAGCCGCGCAGGCTGATCGAGCGCAGGTACACCGGGCGAGGCTAGCGGGCGACGCGGACAGCGGTCCGCCGCCGCCCGGGTTCGCCTACGGGCAGTCATGCCCGGATTCCAGGCGATCAGAAGGCCCTGGCGGTTCGTCTCCCAGAGCCAGGCGTGGAGGTCGTAGTGCCAGCCCATCCCGGGCCAGTGCTCGGGCATGATGCCGTCGAACTCCCGGCCGAACAGCGCGGCTTGTCGCTTCGTCGAACGGTGGCCTCCTGGTCGGCCGCCCGGCGGAAGTACTCGACGGCGACGCTCGAACTTGTCCCGTTCCGCGCGTACAGGAGCACCTCGGGTGCAGCGGGTCGATCGCCGGATCCGCCATGGCGCCTCATTGGAGGCGTGAATGCCCATCGTGCCGGCCGGTGAGGACACGCACGGCTCGCCGGCGATCGAATAGCCGTCCTTCTCCGCCTGCTGGAACGAGTTGTACCGAGCGCTGACGGCTCGCACAGCGCCGAGCAGCGGGTCGCCGCCGGTCGGGTCGGTACCGAGTGCGGGCGCGACGAGCACGGCAGCCGCGATGATCGCGACGAGGCCGCAAAGCGCCAGAGCGGTGAGCTTCATCTATTTGTCCTCCTTGGGTTGCAACCAGTCTCCGCTGGCCCGCCCCGCCCGCGTCGAGGAAAACCCCACAGTTCGCGCGTACGATTGCTCGCATGAGGGCAGCCCCGACGCCGACGGAGGTCATCGGCCGCGAGCAGGACCTCGAACACGTCGAGGCCTGGGTGGCACGGTTCGCGGCTGGCCCGGCCGCACTGCTCGTCCGCGGCGAGGCCGGAATCGGCAAGACAACGGTCTGGGGGGCAGCCGTCGAGGCAGCCCGAGCCGCCGGGGCCTGCGTGCTCGTGACGCGCCCTGCCGAAGCCGAGCTGCCACTCGGGTACGCCGGGCTCGGCGATCTGCTCGAGGAGGAGGCAGCGGACCTGCTCGAGCTGTTGCCCGAGCCGCTCGCCCGCGGGCTCGCGGCCGCCCTGCTCCTTCAGGACGCTGCAGAGCCGGCGGAGCCCGTGGTCGTCGGTGCGCGCCGTGCGAGCCGCCCTGCTCGAGCTGGCGAGCAGGGCACCGGTCGTGGTGGCGATCGACGACCTCCAGTGGCTCGACCCGGCTCGGCCCGCGCGCTCGCGTTCGCCGTCCGGCGCCTCGAAGGCTCACCGGTCGGCATCCTGGCGCGCGCTGCGGGACGGACATGCCGATCCACTCGGGCTCGTCGAGGCGTTCGGCGAGCGCGCCGTCGAGCTCCGGCTCGAAGGGCTCACCCTCGGAGCGAGCGGTCGTCTCCTGCGGTCGCGGATCGACGGACAGCTGCCGCGACGCGCGGTCGGTCGCAGCGCACGAGCGGGCGGCGGGGAACCCGTTCATCACGCTCGAGCTCGCACGAGTCGGCGAAGCGACGAGGGCTCCCGGCATCGCTCCGGGAGATCGTGGAACGCCGACTCGCGGCGGCCCCGGACGACGTGATGCCCGCAATCGAGCTGGCAGCGGTGCTCGGACCCGCGCCCGTGGGGGCATTCGACGACGGGGCGTCGCTCGACGCCGCAATCGAGGCGGGCCTCGTCGTCGAGGAGCATGGCGAGGTGCGATTCGCCCATCCGCTGCTCGCCGCCGGAGCGTACGAGGGCATCCCGCCTGCGCGGCGGCGGCGCCTTCATCTTCAGGCCGCCGAGCGCTCGGAGTCCCTGGAGGTGCGCGCGAGGCACCTCGCCCTCGCCGCGGAGGTCGCAGACGCCGGTGTCTCCGCGCTCCTTGAGGATGCGGCCCGCGCGGCGCGGGCGCGCGGCGCGCCCGAGGCGGCCGCCGAGCTCGCGGCGGAGTCCCGTCGGCTGACCCCGCCCGAGGACGTCGAGGCGCTCGCCCGCCGGATGCTCGACGAGTCCGACTACCTCTTCCTCGCCGCGGACGAGCCGGGGACGCGGACGCTGGTGGACGATGTGCTGGCGAGCGAGGTCCGCGGAGCGGCTCGGACTCGGGCGCTGGTGGCACGGGCGCTGCTGGAGAGCGCGCCGGAGGCCGCCGTCGCGCGGCTCGAGGAGGCCGTCCGCGAGCCCCACGCCGACGAGCAGCTCGCTGCGCGCGCCCTGTCCCAGCTCGCCTGGCAGCGCGGCCTGCTGGCTCGGCGATGTGGAACCGGCGGTGCCGGAGGCGATGGCCGCCGTTGTCCTGGCCGAGCAGACCGGCGACGACGCGACCCTCGTCACGACCTTGACGACGGCCGGCCTCGTCGGCGCGCTCGCCGGCGACTCGCGTGCCGAATCGGCCTTTCGCCGGGCACTCGAGCTCGTCGACGGCGTCCACCTCGCCGCCGGAGACCGGGCGCCGAGATCGGCCTTCGCCCACGAGCGCTTCTGGCGTGGCGACTGGGCGACCGCCGAGGAGCTTTTCGCCCGTGAACGCCTGGACGCCGAACGACAGGGCGACGAGTGGCTGCTGATGCGGCTCGAGATCTTCGAGGCCGACTTCGCGCTCTACCGCGGCCGCTGGGACGAGTCCGAGCGCCTCCTCGACGCCGTGCTGGTGGAGGCCCACGACTACTGGCGAGCCGTTGCGCTCGGCAAGCGCGCGATCCTGCGCGGGCGGCGCGGCGACCCGGCCGCCCG
This sequence comes from uncultured Gaiellaceae bacterium, assembly GCA_963808915.1. Taxonomy (GTDB): domain Bacteria; phylum Actinomycetota; class Thermoleophilia; order Gaiellales; family Gaiellaceae; genus CAVTBT01. The sequence goes on from CAWEHJ010000006.1 coordinate 3,309, forward strand.
CGACGACGCCGACGAGCTCGCCGGGACACCGCTCGCGGCAGGTGACCCGGTCCTCGGCGCGACCGCAGTGCATGCAATCGGTCTGCTCGACCTTGCCGGCGGTCGGGCAGGCGAGGCCGCCGACCGGCTGACGACGCTCACGAACACTCTCGACCGCGCCGGCGCCCGCCGTCCCGACGTCGAGGGCGCGATCCCCGAAACGGTCGTCGCGCTGGTCGAGGCCGGTCGACGGAGCGAGGCGGACGCGCTCTCGGCCCACCTCGAGCGTCGCGCCGCGCGCCTGGCGGATGCCTGGGTGATCCCGGCGGCGGAGCTCTGCCGCGGTCTCGTGTCGCTGGGGGACGGGGATGTGGACTCGGCGCTGGTGCGCCTCGGGGCCGCCCGCGCCGGGTTCGATGCCCTCGGCGCGCCGTGGCAGCTCGCGCAGACGCTGCTCGCCGAAGGCCGGGCCTTGCGTCGTGGCGGGCGGCGGACGGACGCAGCAACCGCACTCGAGCGGGCGGCCGGGGTCTTCGCGGAGCTGCGGGCCTGGCCCTGGCGCGAGCTGGCGGTCGAGGAGCAGCGGCGGGCGACGCCGAGACCGCGGCGAGACCATTCGCTGACCGCGGCCGAAAACCGCGTCGCGGCGCAGGTCGCGGCGGGCCGGACGAACAAGGAGGTCGCCGCACACCTGTTCACGACCGTCGCGACCGTGGAGGCGCATTTGACCCGCATCTACCGCAAGCTCGACCTCCGCTCGCGCACCGAGCTGGCCCGTGCCGTGGCGGACGGTCGCGTCGACCTCGAGGAGTGAAGAGTCGGGATTCCCCTGATGCTCGGAGGCGACCACGGCCCTAGCCTGAGCAGGTGCCGATCTTCCTCGTGGAGCGCTACGTCCCGGCCGCCCGGGCGGACGACCTGGCCGGCCGCCTGCGTCGGGCGACGAGCGGCATGCGCGTGACCTGGCTCGGCTCGATCGTCCTCGACCGCGAGGATGCCTGGCTCTGCCTGTTTCGAGCGGAGCTGGAGGCGGACGTCGTCGAGGCGAACCGCCGTGCCGGCGCGAGCTTCGACCGGGTGGTCGACGCGACGCTCGTCGGCTGGCCGGAAGCCCGCGTCTAGGCTATTCGGTCGCGAGCGCCTCGAGCGCCTGCTCGGCGGCTTCCTGCTCGGCGTCCTTCTTCGAGCGCCCGGTGCCGCGCCCGAGCTCCTCGCCGTCGACGAGCGCGGCGCAGACGAAGCGGCGCTCGTGCGGCGGCCCTTCGACGTCGAGCACCGAGTACGAGACCTGGCGGCCCGATGCGGGCCAGCACCTCCTGCAGCTCGGTCTTGTGGTCGATCGTGGTCGTCCGCGCCTCCTCGATCCGGCCGTCGAACGCGTCCACGATCGCCGGCTCGATCGCCTCGAAGCCGTGCTCGAGGTAGAGCGCCGCGATCGCCGCCTCGAGCAGCGCGGCGACGCACGTTCCGGCTCCGGACGATCCGTTGCAGCTCATCCGCCGGGATCCCGTTCCCCGCGCCGCCGCGAGCCGGCGCGCCGAGGTCGAGCTCGCGTGCCGACCACCGCGCAGCTCGCCCGCGAGACGACGTGCGAGCGGATCTTCGCCAGCCGGCCCTCGGTCGCGTCCGGGAAGCGGTCGTAGAGCGCCCGGGCGATCGCGAGCTCGAGGACGCTGTCGCCGAGGAACTCGAGCCGTTCGTAGGAGGACGCCGCGGTCGGGCGCCCACGACGCATGCGTGAAGACGTGCTCGAGCCGCTCGGGCGGGGAGCCCGTCGATCAGGCGCCCGAGCTCGGCCCCGCCGCCGGTGCTACTGGTGCGACGGAGACGTAGTCGACGGCCTGGCCGACGGTCTGGATCTTCTGAGCGTCCTCGTCCGAGATCTTGATCCCGAACTGGTCCTCGAGCTCCATGATCAGCTCGACGAGGTCGAGCGAGTCGGCGTCGAGGTCCTCCTGGAAGTTCGCTTCCTCCGTGACCTCGGACTCCTCGATGCCGAGCTGCTCGCTCAGCACGTCCTTCACCCGCTCGTAGATCTCCTCACGCGACGCAGCCACTCAGTACCTCACTTATTCGACAGTCCGGGTCGTAGGGCGCGCCGATGCTACCACGGTCGTCGGCAGCCTTTCGCGGAGCCTCGAGACGACGTCGTGCTCGACTCCGCGCGCCGCGAGGCGGATCGCGTTCGAGACCGCCACGCGGCCGCTCGAGCCGTGGGCGATCACGACGAGCCCGCGCAGGCCGAGCAGGTAGGCGCCGCCGTACGTGTCGGGGTCGAGCCGGCTCGCGGAGGCGCGCGCGCCGCCGGTCGGATCAGCAGGCCGCCGAGCTTGCCCCGCGCCGTCGAGGAGATCTCGTGCGCGCAGGGCGTCGAGCACCGCCTTGATCGTCCCCTCGAGGAGCTTCAGCGCGACGTTGCCGGTGAAGCCGTCGCAGACGATCGACGTCGGCCGCGTGCGCGAGCAGGTCGCGGCTCTCGGCGTTTCCGGCGAAGTTCAGGTCGCTCTCGGCGAGCAGCGCGTGCGCCTCGAGGGTGAGCTGGTTGCCCTTCTCGGGCTCCTCGCCGATCGAGAGCAGGCGCACCTCGGGCCGCTCGATGCCCGAGGATCTCCTCGGCGAAGACGGCGCCCATGTGCGCGAACTGGAGCAGGTGCTCGGGTCGGGCGTCGGCGTTCGCGCCGCAGTCGAGCAGGACGCGACGGGCCGTGCTCCGTGGGGACGGCACGGCGATCGCGGGCCGCATCACGCCGGGCAGGCGGCGGAGCTCGAGCAGCGACGCGGCGAGCATCGCGCCGGTGTTGCCCGGCGGAGACGACCGCCTCGGCCTCGCCGTCGGCGACGGCACGGACGGCCCGGACGAGCGAGGAGTCAGGCTTCGCCCGCACGGCCTCGGCGGGCTTGTCGTCCATCGCGATCTCGTCGGTCGTCTCGACGAGCGGCAGGCCGTGCGTCTCCAGCCCTGCCGGGCCGAAGAGGATCGGCTGCAGCGTGTCGGAGCGCGCGTCGCAGCGCACCCGCGACGATCTCGTGCGGGAGCTGTCTCCCCCGAGCGCGTCGACTGCGACGCGGATCATGCGGCTACGGGGCCGGCGCGCGGAGCGGCTCGATGTCGCGGCCGCGGTACTGCTTGCACGTCGGGCAGACGTGGTGCGGCCGGGTCGGCGAGCCGCAGTTCGGGCAGAGGTTGACGCGCGGCGCCTGGATGCCGTGCTGGGCGCGACGCTTGTCGCGGCGGGCCTTCGAGGTCTTCTTCTTCGGGACGGCCATGAGCGGCTGCCGAGTATAGCCGCAAGCGTTGCACCTCTCGGCCGGACGGGAGAGGATGCGACGGCGTCATTTCGAGGAGGGGAGCCAGATGTCGAAACGCTTCGGGGCAGTCGCCGTGCTTGCGCTCATGGTCGGGCTCATGAGCGTCGGAACGGCAGCAGGGAAGAAGGGCGCGGCGTACCAGACCGGGTTCGACCGCTGGCGGGCCGCCGACGGCAGCATTCGCCGGCTGGACGCGCGCCGGACGGCGCGCACGCATCGGCGCGCTCCGGCTTGGCGCTCCGCCGACCGGCCGGGATCGCCGAGCACCGATCCGTACGCGCCGGGCGCGCTACTACGGCGGCAACTACTACAACGGCGGCTCGTTCAAGGTCGGCGAGGTCACGTCGCCCGGACGTCGCGACCGACTTCGGCTTCACGCGAGGCGATCGCGTCCTGGAACGCCGACACGCCCGACGGGACCTGGATCGAGACGCAGATCCAGGCCGAGATCGCGGGCCGCTGGACGAAGTGGTACTCGCTCGGGATCTGGGCCGCCGACTACTCCACGATCGAGCGCCACTCGGTCAAGCTGCAGGGCGACACCGACGGCTTCGTCGCCGTCGACACGCTCGTCCTGAACGGCAAGAAGGCGCCGCCCGCCGACGCGTACCAGCTCAAGGTGCGGCTGTTCAGCGACGGAACGGCGCGGTCCCGACGGTCCGGAACGTCTCGCTCGCGTACTCGACCGCGGCCGGTCGCGCCGACGACGCCTCGAGCCGGGCAACGCGGCGAACTGGAACACGCTGCTCGCCGGTGCCGGAGTGCTCGCAGGACGTCTACCCGGGCGAGGGCGGCGAGGTCTGGTGCAGCCCGACCTCGACGTCGATGGTGCTCGGCTACTGGGGCGACGGCGCGCACGACTGCGAGGCGCGGGTGCACGACGTCGGTCGACGGCGTCTTCGACTGGATCTACGACGGCCACGGCAACTGGCCGTTCAACACCGCCTACGCGGCGACGCAGACCACGGCGGACGCCGCTCGAGGGCTACGTCGTCCGCTTCACGAGCATGGCCCAGCTCGAGACGTGGGTGAAGGCCGGCGTCCCGGTCGTGATCAGCTACGCCTGGAAGAAGAGTCAGCTCGACGGCACCTCGATCGCCTCCAGCGACGGGCATCTCGCGGTCGTCGTCGGCTTCGACGCCGCCGGCAACCCGATCGTCAACGACCCGGCCGAGCCGGCCGGGCAACGCCGCCGTCCAGCGGACCTACGACCGCGCGCAGCTCGAGTCGCTCTGGCTCGAGAAGTCTGGCGGAACCGCGTACCTGATGTACCCGGTCGGCCACCGCAGAGGGCACCCTGCCCGGCTAGAGCGCGAGCTCGCGCGTCGGGGCGAATCGCTCCAGGAAGCGGCGGTCGTGGGAGACCACGACCGCCGCTCCGTCGTAGCCCGCCAGCGCGGCCTCGAGCTGCTCGACCGCCTCGAGGTCGAGGTGGTTGGTCGGCTCGTCGAGCACGAGCAGGTTGACGCCGCGGGCCTGGAGCTCCGCGAGCCGCGCCCGCGTTCGCTCGCCGGGTGAGAGCGACGACTCGGCCCGCAGGACGTCGTCCGCTCCGAGCCCGAACTTCGCGAGCAGCGTCCGCGCCTCCTCGACGGCGATGCCGGTGCGGTCGTGGAAGACGTCGAGCACCGGGCGTTCCTCCCCGGCCCTGGCCTGTTCGAGCGTGCCGATCTCCGTGCGCCGGCCGAGCTCGCGCCTGCCCGAGACGAGCGGCAGCTCTCCGAGCAGCATCGCGAGCAGGGTCGACTTGCCGCTCCCGTTCCGCCCCGTGACCGCCAGGCGCTCTCCCGGCGAGGACGTCGAGGTCGACCGGACCGAGCCGGAACGCGCCGCGCTCGCCCACGGCACCCTCGAGGCGCGCGACGAGGTCGCCGGAGCCGCTCCCCGCCCGCAGCTCGAGCTGGAGCTCCCAGGGCTCGAACGGCTTCTCGGGCAGGCGTTCCGGCCGAGCTGCCGCTCCGCCTGGCGCACCTTCGTCATCAGCGCATGCGTGCCGCCGGCGGTCGGCCATCGCCGCCGACCTGCGCGCGCCTCGGCGCGGCGCTTCGCGAGCAGCTCCGTCAGCTCCCGCCGCCGCTCCTGCGCCAGGCCGAACGCGTCGTAGGCGGCACGCCGGGCCTGGTCTCGGGCGGTCTCGTACTCGCTCCAGCCTCCCGCCCACTCGCGGATCCCGTGCTTCCAGGGGTCGAGCTCGACGATCCTCGTCACCGCGCGGTCGAGGAAGGCGCGGTCGTGCGAGACGACGACGAGCGCCGCGTCGAGGCCGTCGACGAACCGCTCGAGGCGCTCCAGCCCGTCGAAGTCGAGGTCGTTCGTCGGCTCGTCGAGCAGGAAGAGGTCGAAGCGCGCGAGCAGGATCGCGGCCAGCGCCGCCCGGGCGCGCTCGCCGCCCGACATCGCCTCGAGCGGCCGATCGAGCCCGACGGGCAGGCCGAGCTCCGACAGCCACCGAGCGCGGCGCGCGGCTCGAGGTCGCCACCGCCCAGCTGCAGGAAGCGCTGGAGCGCGGCGGCGTACTCGTCGTCCGCCCCCGTCTCGCCGGCCGCAAGGGCGGCCGACGCAGCCTCGAGCTCCCGCTCTGCCCGCGCAACGCCGGTCCGACGGGCGAGGTAGTCGAGCAACGTCTCGCCGCTCCGGGCGTCGGTCTCCTGTGGCAGATAGCCGACCGCGAGCGACGCGGGTGCGCGAACGACCGAACCGCCATCGGGCTCGTCCAGGCCGGCGAGGAGCCGCAGCAGCGTGGTCTTGCCGACGCCGTTCGGGCCGACGAGCCCGATCCGGCTGCGCGGGCCGATGCCGAGTGTGACCTCGGAGAGAACGGTGTGGGCGCCGAAGCCCTTCGTGACGTCGGCGAGCGTGACTCGCATGGACGGAGACCTCCTGACCGGAACGCGGGGCTGCGCTCGGCGAGCGCAGGAACGTGGATGAGCCGGTCAGTCCGTCATGAGAGCGGCGCCCTGGGCGCCGCGCGGGATTCTACAGACGCTCGCGGAGCTGCTCGAGAGCGGCCCAGCGCGGGTCGGGCTCCGAGTCTTCGTGCTCGTGCGGCTCGACGTTCAGGTCCTTGCCGCACACCGGGCAGAGGCCCTTGCAGTCGGGCGCGTGGAGGATCTGCTCGGGCAGCGCGATCGCGATCGCGTCGCGCGCCCAGGCCGAGACCTCGAGCTGGTCCTCGACCACGTACTCGCTCAGGAGCTCCGGCCCCGCGTCGCGGTTGCCCGCGTGGTACTCGGACGCGTCGATCCTGACGTCGACGACGGCGTCGGCGAGACAGCGCATGCACGGTCCGTGCAGCCGCACCTCGAACCGCAGGCCGAGCACCAGCCCGCTCGTCGCCTGTGTGAACCGCAGCTCGGCCGGCACCTCCTGCGGCACGGGCAGGTAGCGCTGGCCGCCCAGCTCGAACGGCTCGAGCTCGACCGTCGAGCGCCTCGCGGTGCTCGTCGCCCGAGCGGAGACGCAGCCTGCGGAGCGGAAAGCGGGTCACGGAGCCAGCGTAGCGCTCGTAAGGACGCTGTAAGGATGGCGTTCCCGTCGGTCTCGAATGGGCAGAAGGATCGGAGAACGTCCCGACCAGGGACCGACAAGGGGGGAATCTCCAGTGAAGCAACGACTCGCATCAGAGCTTGGCGCCGTTCGTGGCCGCGCCCTGCTCGGCGTACTCGGCGCCGCGACGCTCTTCGTCGCCGTGTTCAGCGCGTTCGGCCAGGCCGCAGGCGCCGCGGCGCCCGTCGAACACCTCGCCGCCGACCATCTCCGGCACGCCGAGGTCGACTCGACGCTGACGGCCGGCAACGGCACGTGGACCGGCACCGACCCGATCGTCTACACGTACCGCTGGCGGCGCTGCAACGCGGCCGGCAACAACTGCGTCGACATCCCCGGCGGCGACGCCGACAACAAGACGTACATCGTTCGCGACACCGACGAGAACAACACGCTTCGCGTCCGCGTCACGGCGAGGAACAACGACGGCCAGAACTCGGCCATGTCGGCGCCGACCGCGAAGGTGACGAAGTCGAGCCTGCCTGCGGGCGCGATCAAGCTGCCGAACGGCGAGACCTCGATCCCGGTCACCAGCGTGCCCGCGACCGAGCGGCTGATCGTCGACCGCGTCGACTTCACCCCGAACAAGGTGACCTCGCGCTCGACGCAGATCAAGATCGTCGTGAAGATCAAGGACTCGCGCGGCTACGTCGTGCGCGACGTGCTCGTCTTCATCCGTTCGACCCCGGTCGTGACCAACACGCCGCCGGAGACGAAGACCGGGCCAGGACGGCACGGTGACGTTCACCTTCCAGCCCGAGTCGGACTTCCTGATCAAGCCCGGCTACTCGACGCAGTTCTTCGTGCGGGCGCGCAAGGAAGGCGACAAGCCGCTCGCCGGCATCGCCGGCTACCGCCTCGTGCAGGTCGCCAGCACCGGCTGAGCCGGGCAGCGACCGATTTTTCCAGGGCGTCGGCGGCTCCGGCCGCCGGCGCCCGACCTACGAGACGTAGCTCGGGTCGTCCTCGAGCTCGCGCGGGCCGATGCCCGCGACGACGGTCTCCTGCGAGCGCTCGTGCAGCCGTTCGCGACCGCGCTTGACGGCCGAGAGGAACTTGTCGAGGTTGACCTCGAGCGTGGAGAGGATGCCGTCGGCCCAGTCCTCCATCTCGAGCCGCGTCTCGCGCGCCTGCCGGCGGGCGTCGTCGACGATGTCCTGCGCCTGCCGTTCGGCGAGCTTGACGATCTCCGTCTGCGACGCCTCCCGCACGGCCTGCTCGCGGGCCTCGCCGATCAGGCGGTCGGTCTCCCGCTTCGCCTCGGCGAGCATCTCCTGGCGCTCCTTCACGATCCAGCGTGCCTGCTTGATCTCCTCGGGGATGGTCGCGCGCATCTGGTCGAGGATGTCGTAGATCTCCTCCCGGTCGATGCGGACCTGATCGGTGAGGGGGACGGCCTTCGCGTTGTGCACGAGGTCGTCGAGCTTGTCGATGAGAACGAGGACGTCCATGGGGTCGCAGTCTACTCCTGGGGGCTGACGGGGGCGCCGGGGCGCCCGTTGGGATAGAGCTCCCGGAACCGCCTCGCGACGGCCTCGGGCACCAGTTCCTCCACCTTCCCGCCGAACGCCGCGATCTCCTTCACGCCGCTCGAGCTGACGAAGCTGACGTTCGGGCTCGCCATCACGTAGACGGTCTCGATGTCGGGAGCGAGGGTGCGGTTGAGCTGGTTCATCTGGAACTCCCACTCGAAGTCCGAGATCACGCGCAGGCCCTTCACGATCACCTTCGCCTGCCAGTGATGGGCGAAGTCGACGACGAGCTGCGAGAAGACCTCGACGACCACGTTCTCGATCCCGGCCGTGACCTCGCGCAGGAAGGCAACGCGCTCGTCGAGCGAGAACAGCGGCTGCTTGTGCCGCGGCTCGCCGACGACGCCGACGACGAGCCGGTCGAAGATCTCGGCCGAGCGCTCGATGATCTCGACGTGGCCGTTCGTGACCGGGTCGTACGTGCCTGGGTAGATGGCGGTGATCATCGGGAGAAGAGGGTGAGACGGGCGGAACCGTACCGCCGGCTCGTGATCGGGTCGAGGGGAAGGTGCGGCTCGGTGCGGGCAGTCGGTCTCCACGAGCACGAGGCCGTCGTCGGCGAGCACGGCCTCGAGAGCCTCGGCCAGGTGTTCCTCGAGGGCCGCCCAGTCGCCGTAGGGCGGGTCGCAGAGGACGAGCTCGTAGCGCCTGCCTGCACTCCGCTCCTGCCGCAGCGCGAGCTGGGCGTCCTGACAGAGGACGAGCGCGCCCGTCAGCCGCAGCTTGGCGAGATTCGCCTCGATCGCGCGGCACGCGGCGCGGTCGGACTCGACGAACACGCAGCGGCGGGCGCCCCGCGACAGTGCCTCGAGCCCCATCGCCCCCGAGCCGGCGAAGAGGTCGAGCACCGCCGCGTCGTCGACCGGGCCGATCAGGTTGAACGCCGCCTCGCGGACGCGGTCGCCGGTCGGCCGGGTCGCCACGCCCTTCGGCGCGGCGATCGTGTGCCCCTTGCGGCTCCCGGCGATGATTCGCACGGCCGGAGCCTAGAGGCCTAGAGCGCGACGACCACCTCGTAGGCGCCGTCGACGAACGACGTCCACTCGACCCGGCCGAGGCGCCGCATCAGCGCCAGCGCAGCCCGGTTGTCGGGGGCGACGGTCGCATGCAGGCGCCGGACGCCTTCCTCGGCGGCAACCACGAGGAGCGCGTCGACCAGCCGGGAGCCGATGCCGCGGCCCTGCCATGCGTCGACGACCTCGAACGCGATCTCTGCGGTCTGGCGGTCGGCACCGAGCCTGACGTAGCGGGCGATCCCGACCGCGTCGCCGGTCGCGGGGTCGATCGCGGCCACCGCCTGGCGGCCGCAGCAGCCGACATCGACGAGCTGCTCCACGTCGCGCTCGCGCAGGACCGGCTTCGGCCCGAGGAAGCGCAGGCGCCGCGAGCGCTCCGACAGCCCCTCGAAGACCTCGAGCACCGGCCGACGCTCGCCGTCGTACAGGCGGCGGATCGTGACCGAGTCTGCGAACGTGCTCATGTCCTTACTAGGACGTCTCGGACGTCCGCGGTATTCCCGGTCAGGACTCCCCGAGCAGCTCAGAGTCCTCGAGCAGACGGTCGACCTCGTCGGCGAGCGGGCCGGACCCGGCTGCCAGCGGCCGGGCGGCTTCGCGGGCGCGCTCGAGCAGCCCGCGGTCGGCTCGCAGCCGCGTGAAGCGGAGATCGGAGAGCCCGGACTGGCGGGCGCCGAGCAGCTGGCCCTCGCCGCGGATCTCCAGGTCGCGCTCGGCGAGCTCGAAGCCGTCGGTCGTCTCGACCATCGCCTCGAGCCGCTCGCGCGCGCTGTCGGTCAGCTCCTCCTTCGCGCGTGAGACGAGCAGGCAGTAGCTCTGCTCCGCGCCGCGCCCGACGCGGCCTCGCAGCTGGTGCAGCTGGGCGAGGCCGAAGCGATCGGCCTCCTGGACGATCATCACGGTCGCGTTCGGCACGTCGACACCGACCTCGATCACGGTCGTCGCGACGAGCACGTCGAGCTCGCGTGCCTTGAAGCGCGCCATCACGTCCCGGCGGTCGGCCGCACGCAGGCGGCCGTGGATGCAACCGACGCGGAAGTCGCTCAGCTCGGCCTTCGCGAGGCGCGCGGCCTCGGCCTCGGCGGCGCGGGCGAGCGTGGTCTCGGACTCCTCGACGAGCGGGCAGACCACGTATGCCTGGCGCCCCTCGGCGAGCAGCCGGCACATCCGCACGTACGCCTCGGACGCGCGGTCCTCGGTGATCCAGCGCGTGACCACCGGCTTGCGCTCGGCCGGCGGCTTGGCGATCTCGGACACGGCCAGATCGCCGTAGACCGTGAGCGCGAGCGTGCGCGGGATCGGCGTCGCGGTCATGTGGAGCACGTGTGGAGAGCGGCCGGTGGCGAGCGCGCTCCGCTGCTCGACGCCGAACCGGTGCTGCTCGTCGACGACGGCAACGGCGAGGTCGGCGAACTCGACCTCCCGCTGGATCAGCGCGTGCGTGCCGACCGCGACGTGCGCGTCGCCGGACGCGATCAGCTGCCTCACGTTGGCGTGCTCCTTCGCCGCGAGCGCACTCGTGAGCAGGACGACGCGGACGCCGAGCTCGGTGCAGAGCCCCTCGACGGTGAGGAAGTGCTGCTCGGCGAGCGTCTCGGTCGGGGCCATCAGCGCGCCCTGCCGGCCGGCTTCGACCGCCCGCAGGAGCGCGTAGAGCGCGACGACCGTCTTGCCCGAGCCGACGTCGCCCTGCAGCAGGCGCTGCATCGGCACGGTCCGGCCGAGATCGGCGTCGAGCTCGACGACGGCCTGCTCCTGGGCGTCCGTGAGCCGGAACGGGAGCGCTTCGCGGTAGCGGGCGATCAGCTCGCCTGGCGGCGGCAGCGCCTCGGCGACGAGCGCCTCACGTTCGGCGGCCCGCCGGGCGAGCGCGAGTTGCAGCAGCAGCAGCTCGTCGAAGGCGAGCCGCCGTCGCCCCGCCTCGGCCTCCGCCAGCGAGCGCGGGCGATGCAGCGCATTGAGCGCATCGGCGCGAAGCGGCAGGCCTTCGGCCGCGAGCAGCGTCGCCGGCAGCGGGTCCGGTTCGTCGCGGGCGTGCGCGAGCGCCGTCTCTGCGAGCCCCCGCAGCGTCTTCTGCGCCAGCTCCTCGCTCGACGGATAGACCGGCGCGAAGTCGGCGGTCTGCGCCTCGTCGCCCTCGAGGTCGTAACTCGTGACGTTGAAGCCGTAACGGTTACGGCGTCCGCGGAGGCGGACGCGTGTCCCCGGCGTGAGCTGTGCCTCGAGCCAGGGCTGGTTGAACCACGTCGCCTGCAGCTCGCCGCTCTCGTCGGCGACCGTCGCGTTGAGGATGTGCAGCCGCCCGCGGCGGCGGCCACGCGCGGAGCGCACGACCGCCTCGACCACGGCCTCCTCCTCGCCGAAGAGCTGCGCGATCCGCTTCGCCGGCACCGGCTCCTCGTAGCGTCGCGGCCGGTGGCGGAGGACGTCACCGATCGTGACGAGGCCAAGCTTGCGCAGGCGGCCCGCGATCGTCTTGCCGATTCCCGGCAGCGAGTCGAGCGGGCGATCGAGCTCCGCAGGTCTCGCTGCGCCGCGCGGCCGTGGCCACGAGGCAGGCGGGTCCACGCCGGCGAAGCCGACGGGTCCACGAACCGTGCTCGCGACGCGCGCCAACCTGGCGAGTATAGGAACGCGGACCGGACGCTAGGGGTCGTTGGACCAGAACAGGCCGACGGTGCCCGGCCCGGCGTGCGTCCCGACGACCGCACCCAGCGTCGTCACGTGCTCGATCTCCGCCTGCGGGCGAACGTCGCGGACGAGCTTCTCGAGGGCCGCGACCCGCTCGGGCGCCTGGGCGTGGGCGATCCCCACCCGCAGCCCGGTAGCGTCGGCGGTCGACTCGGCGAACTGCTTCGAGAACTCCGCCATCGCCTTCTGCCACCCCCGCACGCGGGTGAGCGGCACGACCTCGCCGTCGTCGATCGTCAGCACGGGCTTCACGTGCAGGAGCTGGCCCGCCAGGGCGCGCGCCCGGCCGATCCTGCCGCCCTTGGCGAGGAACTCGAGCGTGTCGACCGTGAAGAGCAGGTGCGAGTCGCCGGCGTATCGCGCCACGAGCTGCTCGATCTCCTCGTCCGTCGTGCCCCGCTCGAGCCGGCGCTGGATCGCGAGTGCGAGCATCGCGATCGCCGCCGATGCCGTCCGCGAGTCGAGCAGCCGGACGCGGTCGCCGCCGAGCTCCTCCGCCGCCAGCCCCGCGCTCGCGTACGTGCCGGAGAGGTTCGAGGCGATGTGGAGCGAGAGGATCCGCTCGTAGGCGCCGAGCTCCTCGTAGGCGGAGAGGAAGTCCTGCGGTGTCGGCTGGGAGGTGGTCGGCAGCTCGGGCGCCTCGCGCAACCGGTCGTAGAAGGCTTCGGGGCCGAGGTCGACGTAGTCGCGGAAGCTCTCCTCGCCGAAGCGGACGTAGAGGGGCACGACGCGCATGTTCGGAAACCGCGCCGGCGCGTCCGGGAAGTCGGCGGTCGAGTCGAGCACGATCGCCGTGTTCTCGCTGTTGAGGTTCATGCCGGGCTCTCGGTCACGGCCGCGGCGCGGATCGCGCCCACGATCTCGTTCAGGGCCTGGTCCTTCCGCAGGCACGCCACCGCGCCGGCTGCGTGCAGCGCCGACTCCTCGAGCGGGTCGGCCGACGCTGTCAGGCACACGACGCGCGCATCCGGGCACTCGGCGCGGACGGCGACGGTCGCCTCGACGCCGTCCATCCCCGGCATCCGGTAGTCCATCACGATCACGTCCGGCTGCAGGTCGCGGCATGCGGGGGCGGCGCCACGCCCGTCAGAGACCGCGCCGACGACCTCGAAGCCGTCCTGGATCCCGAGCAGGAGCTCGAGCGCCGAGCGGAAGACGTCGTTGTCCTCGACGAGGAGGATGCGCACCCGTTGCGGCCATCACTCGGCCGCCAGCAGCAGCGGGTAGTGGGGCTGGCCGCCGTCCTGAACGTCGAGCTCGACCCCGGGATGTCGCTCCTGCAGGTGCTCGAGCAGGCCGTCCAGCTGCGGCAGGTCGGCGCCGGTGAGCAGCGTCAGCACCTCGCGGCCGTCGGCGAGCAGCCGCTCGGCCACCTGCTCGGCCACCTGGGCGAAGTCGTCGCCCGCCGCGACCGCGGACTCCCCCGCCAGACCGAGGTAGGCGCCCTTGCGGACGTCGATCCCGTCGAGCGTCGTGTCCCGGGAGGCCACGGTCACCTCGCCGGTGGCGACCTGGTCGAGCGCCTCGAGCATCGCCGACTCGTTCTCGGCGGCGGTGTTCGACGGCAGGTAGCGGACCATCGCGGCGAGGCCCGCCTGCACCGACCGCGACGGGATCACGCGCACCGGCTTCGCGGAGAGGCCGGCCGCCTGCTCGGCGCTGAGGATCACGTTCTTGTTGTTCGGCAGCACGAGCACCTCGGTGGCGGGAGTCGAGTCGATCGCGGCGAGGATGTCCGAGGTCGCCGGGTTCATCGACTGGCCGCCGTCGATCACGCGGGTCGCGCCGTAGCCCTCGAAGAGCCGGCGGTTGCCGGCTCCGGGGACGACAGCGACGACGCCGGTCTCGAGGGTCAGCGACGGGTCGGGCACCGCGTCGAGCAGCCGCTCCTCCCGGGCCATCGTCTGCCGGTGCATGTCCGCGATCTCGACGCCCTCGATCGTGCCCCGTGCCACCCCCAGCGAGAGCGCCCGGCCCGGGTCGTCCGTGTGGACGTGCACCTTGAGGGCGCTCGCGTCGCCGACGACGAGCAGGGAGTCGCCGAGCGGCTCGAGCTCGGACTCGAGGCCGTCGGCGTCGAGCCCCTCGCCCTCGACGAGGAAGACGGTGCAGTAGCGGTAGCGCGAGAGCTCCTGGTGGATCGCCTCGATCCCGAGCTCGTCCTCTGCTGCCGGCTCGGGCGGAGCGATCGCCTCGCCCGCATGCGCGGCGGCCAGGCCACGCACGATCTCGAGCAGGCCCGCGCCGCCCGCGTCCACCACCCCGGCCTCGCGCAGGACGGCGAGCTGCTCGGGCGTGCGGGCGACGGCCTCCTCCCCGCGCCGGACCAGTGCCGCCAGGAAGCCGCGGACGTCGAGCGCGGCCGTCTCGCGCCGCTCCGCCTCCTCGGCCAGCTCGCGGATCACCGAGAGCATCGTCCCCTCGACGGGGCGGCGGACGGCGCGGTAGGCGGCGTCGCTCGCGGAGCGGAAGGCGCGTGCGAGCGTCGCCGGGTCGAGCGTCTCGGCTGCTCCGAGCACCTCGGCCGCGCCGCGAAGGATCTGGCTGAAGATCACGCCCGAGTTGCCGCGCGCGCCCATCAGGGCAGCGCGCGAGAGCTCCTTCGCCACGGCCGCGCGGTCGGTGGCGGTCGATGCCTCGAGCGCCTCGACGATCGCGCGGGCGGTCAGCGTCAGGTTGGTGCCGGTGTCGCCGTCGGGCACCGGGTAGACGTTGAGATCGTCGATGCGGCGGCGGTTCGCCTCGAGGTTGGCAAGCGCCGCGCGGGCGAGCTCGCGCGCCCGGTCGAGCTCGCTCACGCCGTTCTCCGGACGTCCTCGATGTGCACCTCGACCGCGGCGACCACGAGCCCGGTGAGGCGCGCGACCTCGTACCCGACCCGCGAGCGGATCGTCGCGGCGACCTCGGCGAGGTTGAGGCCGTACTCGAGCACGACGTGGAGGTCGATCACGAGCCCGTCCGGGCCGGCGTCGACCCTGATCCCCTGCGTCAGCCGGTCGCGCGTGAGCATCCGCGCGACCCGGCCCTTGCCGGCCATGTCGACGACGCCGTAGCACTCGGCAGCCGTGTGCCCGACGATCTGGGCGACGGCTTCGGGCGCGATCGTGATCCGCCCGAGCTCGGCTGCCTGGGTCAGGTGCGCCCGCTCCACGCCGCGACTCTAGACGGTTGCGGTCGAGCGGAGGTTGCGGCCTAGACCGCTTTCTGGACCTTGCCGGCCTTGAGGCAGCGCGTGCAGACGTACGCGCGGGTCGCCTTGCCCTCGAGGAGCAGGCGGACGCGCTGCAGGTTCGGGTTGAAGCGCCGCCGGGTCGCCACCATCGAGTGGCTCCGGTTGTTCCCGAACGAGGGCTTCTTCCCGCAGATGGCGCAGATCTTCGACATCGGCGGCGAGTCTAGCGGAAGTCCTGACTTTGCAACACAGTGTTGCTAAGTCTCTCCCAGCGTCCTAGCGAGCTCCGGCCGGTGCTCGCTAGCGGCCCGCTGCCGCGCGGAGCTGGGAGAACACGTCGGCCATCTCGAGCGCCGTGCGGACGGCCTCGGCGCCCTTGTCGATCCGGGCGTCTGCCTGGTCGGCGGACTCGAGCGTGAGCAGGCCGAAGGCGACCGGAACGCCGGTCTCGAGGGCCGCGAGCTGCAGGCCCGACGCGGCCTCGCCGGCGACGTAGTCGAAGTGCGGCGTCTCGCCGCGGACGACACAGCCGAGGGCGACCACGCAGGCGTAGCGACGCGTCTTCGCGAGCGCCATCGCCGCGATCGGAAGCTCGAACGCGCCCGGGACGGGCATGACGGTGATCGCGTCGCGCGAGACCCCCGTCCGCTCGAGCTCGTCGAGCGCTCCCTGCAGCAACTTCGTCGTCACGTCGCCGTTGAACCGGCTGACGACGACCGCGACCGCCTTGCGGCCGCCGGCAGGCGTCCCCTGCAGGGTGCTGTAGCCGTCCGGGACCGAGAAGCCGCCCGGGGCGTGCTCCACCGCGGCCGGCGCGACCGGCTCCGGCTCCGGCTCGGCCTGCGGCTCGGGCTCCCGGGCCGGAGCCGGCACCGCGCTCTCGGAGCTCGGCTGCTCCGGCCAGCGGTCCTCCGCGGACTCGGCCTCCTCGTCCGCGGACTCGGGCTCCTCCTCCGCAGCCCCCAGCTCGAGCTCGCGGTCGCTCAGAACTCGGCCCCGCGGAACGTGTCGGGCTCGAAGCGAAGATCCTGGTGGTGCAACTGCCCGCCGAGCATGTGGCCGAGCTTCTCACGTTTCGCGTCGAGGTAGGCGCGGTTCTCGTCGTTCGCAGGCACCTCGATCGGCTCCTGGGCGACGACGGTGAGGCCGAAGCCCTCGACGCCCGAGATCTTCTTCGGGTTGTTGGTCAGGACGCGGATCGTCGAGAGCCCGAGGTCGGCGAGGATCTGCGAGCCGATCCCGTATTCGCGCGCGTCGGCCGGGAAGCCGAGCTCGAGGTTCGCCTCGACGGTGTCGCGGCCGTTCTCCTGCAGCTCGTACGCCTTCAGCTTGTTCAGGAGGCCGATGCCGCGTCCCTCCTGCGCCAGGTAGAGGAGCACGCCCTCGCCCTCGGCCGCGATCCGGCGCAAGGCGTGGTCGAGCTGCTCGCCGCAGTCGCAGCGGAGCGAGTGGAAGACGTCGCCGGTGAGGCACTCGGAGTGGACGCGAACGAGCACGTCGTCCTTCCCGTCCACGTCTCCCCGCACCAACGCGACGTGCTGCTTGCCGGTCAGCGTCTCGCGGAACGCGACCGCAGTGAACCTCCCGTACGCCGTCGGCAGGTTGACGGAGACGACGCGCTCGACGAGCTTCTCGGTGCGCCGCCGGTACTCGATCAGGTCGGCAACGGTGACGAGCTTCAGCCCATGGCGCTCGCAGTACGGGATCAGGTCCGGGACGCGCGCCATCGTGCCGTCGTCCTTCATGATCTCGCACACGACGCCGGCCGGGTTGAGGCCCGCGAGGCGGGCCAGGTCGACCGCCGCCTCCGTCTGGCCGGAGCGCTGCAGCACGCCGCCTGGGCGCGCCTGGAGCGGGAAGACGTGGCCGGGCTGAACGAGGTCGCGGGGCCCGCTCGACGGGTCGATTGCGACCTGGATCGTGCGCGAGCGGTCGTGCGCCGAGATCCCGGTCGTGATCCCCTCGCGCGCCTCGACGGTGACCGTGAACGCGGTCTCGTACGGCGTCTCGTTGTGCTGCGTCATCTGGCGCAGGTCGAGCTCGGTGCAGCGCTCGGCGGTGAGGCAGAGGCAGATCAGGCCGCGGCCGTGCGTCGCCATGAAGTTGACGGCCTCGGGGGTCGCGAACTGCGCGGCGATCGTGAGGTCGCCCTCGTTCTCGCGGTCGGCGTCGTCGACGACGACCACCATGCGGCCGCCGCGGATCTCCTCGATCGCCTCCTCGATGGTCGCGAACGGCGACTCTGTGGTCGGCTCGGCGGTCACGGTCACGTGCGGATCGTAGCCCCGAGCAGGCGCTCGACGTACTTGGCGAGCACGTCGGCCTCGAGGTTGACGGGATCCCCTGGCCCGAGTCCGCCGAGCGTCGTCGCTGCCAGGGTATGGGGCACGAGCGCGACCTCGAACGCGTCGTCCTGCAGCGCCGCGACGGTGAGCGAGACGCCTTCGACGGCGACCGATCCCTTCTCGACGCAGTAGCGGAGGAAGGCGTCCGGCGCCTCGACCGTGAGGCGCTTCCCCTCGCCCTCGTCCTCGAGCGCTCGGACGCTGCCGAGCCCGTCGACGTGACCCTGGACGACATGGCCTCCCATCGGCTCGCCGGCACGCAGGGCCGGCTCCACGTTGACGGCGAAACCCGGCCGCAGCCGGCCGAGCGAGCTGCGGCCGAGCGTCTCGGGCACAGCGTCGAAGGAGATCGTCCCGTCCTCGACGAGCGACCGCAGTGAGGCAGACGCCGCCGATCGAGACCGAGTCGCCGAGCGCGGTCGCCGCGGCGGTCGCCGGCGCCTCGACGACGAGCCGGATGCCGTGCTCCCCGCCCTCGGCGGAGACGACGCGACCGAGCTCCCTGACGATGCCGGTGAACACGCCCGAAGGCTATCCCGGCGCGGCTTTCCCGCAGAGAACCAGCGGGACAGCCGGGTTGCCGCGGCATGGCCGAGCCGCCACGATGCCGAGGTGAGCACGGTTCTCGATGCGCGCGACGTCGTCCTGCGCGACGGCACGACGCTACGCCTCCGCGCCCCGCTCGCCGTGGACGGCGCTGCGCTGACCGCGTTCCTCGAGCGTCTCTCCGCCGCGCAGCCGCTACCTCCGCTTCCATGGCGGCGGCACGAACGTGGAGCTCGTCGCCGCGACCGTCGTCGACCCCGACTGGGAGGAGCGTGGCGCCCTCGTCGGCACCCTGCTCGAGGCTGGCGAGGAGCGCGTCGTCGCGCTGGGGACGTACGTCCGCCTCCGCGACCGGCGCGCCGCCGAGTCGTCGTTCGTCGTCTCCGACGATCTGCAGGGCCGCGGCATCGGCACGCGGCTGCTCGAGGCACTCGCCGATGTTGCGTCGGTTGCCGGGATCGAGAGCTTTCTCGCCGAGGTACTGCCCGACAACGCGTCGATGCTGCGCGTCTTCGAGCGTGCGGGCTTCAAGGCCGAGCGACGGCTGGAAGATGGCGTGGTCGAAGTGCGCTTCCCGATCGCCCCGACCGACGCCTACCGCCTGCGGGTCGCCGAGCGCGACCATACGGCGGTCGCAGCCTCGCTCGACCCGTTCTTCCGGCCGGCGACCGTCGCAGTAGTCGGCGCGTCGGCCCGACGCGGCTCGATCGGCGGCGAGCTCTTCCGCAACGTGCTCGAGGGCGACTTCACCGGCGCCGCCTTCCCGGTCAACCGGGACGCCTCGCCCGTCGCCGGTGTGCAGGCCTACCCATCCGTGGCTGCAATCGGCCGCACCGTCGACCTCACCGTCATCTGCCTACCGGGGGCGCTCGTCCTCGAGGCGGCCGAGGAGGCGCTCGCGGCCGGCGCGCGGGCGCTCTGTGTCATCTCCGCCGGCTTTGCCGAAGTCGGGCCGGAGGGAGCAGCGCGCCAGGACGAGTTGCTCGCGCGCGTGCGTGCTCACGGCGTCCGTCTGCTCGGCCCGAACTGCCTCGGGATCGCCTCGACCGCAGTCCGGCTGAACGCGACCTTCGCGCCGCGCTCGTTCCCGGCGGGGCGGATCGGCTTCTCCTCGCAGAGCGGTGCTCTCGGCCTCGCGTTGCTCGAGCGCGCGGAGGCACGGGGGCTCGGCCTGTCGGCGTTCGTCTCGATCGGCAACAAGGCGGACGTGTCCTCGAACGACCTGCTCGAGTTCTGGACCGACGACGAGGGCACCGACCTCGTTCTCCTCTACGTCGAGTCCTTCGGGAACCCGCGCACGTTCGCGCGCGTCGCGCGGCGACTGGCACGCGAGAAGCCCGTGCTGGCGATGAAGAGCGGCGTCACCGGCTCGGGCCAGCGCGCGGCCGGCTCGCACACGGCCGCCCTGGCCGGCTCTGACGCAGCCGTCTCGACCCTCTTCCGGCAGGCGGGCGTCGTCCGGGCCGAGACGCTGGAAGAGCTGCTCGACGTCGCCTCGCTGCTCTCGAACCAGCCTGCACCGAAGGGCCGCAGGGTCGCGGTGCTGACCAACGCGGGCGGGCTGGGCATCCTCTGCGCCGACGCCTGCGAGGCGGCCGGCCTCGAGCTGCCCGAGCTCGGCGCCGAGACCGCCGAGCGGCTCAGGGCCTTCCTTCCGGCCGAGGCCAGCGTGGGCAACCCCGTGGACATGCTCGGCGGCGCGACGGCGGACTCCTACCGGCGCAGCGTGCTCGCCCTGCTCGCCGATCCCGCCGTCGACTCGGTCATCGCGCTCTTCGTCCCGCCGGTGGTCGCTACACCCGACGAGGTCGGCGCAGCGATCAGCGAGGCGACCGAGGAGGCATCCGCCGGCAAGCCGGTGCTCGCCTGCATCCTCTCGGCGGAGGGCACGCCCACCTCCCTGCGGAGCGCCGCGACCGTCCCCGCCTTCGACTTCCCCGAGTCCGCCGCCCGCGCGCTCGGCCGCGCCGCGGAGCGGGCCGAATGGCTGCGCCGGCCGGCCGGGATGGTGCCGGAGCTCCAGGGTGTCGACACGGAAGCCGCGCGGGCGATGCTCACCGGCGCCGAGGGCTGGCTCTCTCCCGAGCACACCCGCGCACTGCTCGATGCCTACGGTGTGCCCGTGGTGCCGGAGCGCCCGGCGGCGACTCCCGACGAAGCGGTCGCCGCCGCGGCCGAGCTCGGATTTCCGGCCGTGGTCAAGACAGCCGCAGCCGGTGCCCACAAGACGGAAACGGGCAGTGTCGCCCTCGACCTGCGCGACGAGGAGGCCGTGCGCGCGGCGGCCGAGCGCATCGGCGGGCCGGTGATCGTTCAGCCGATGATCCGCGGCGGCGCCGAGCTCCTGGCGGGCGTCGTCCAGGATCCCGTCTTCGGTCCACTCGTCGCCTTCGGTCCGGGCGGCGTGCTCGCGGAGCTGATCGGTGAGGCGCAGTTCCGGCTCGCGCCGCTCACGGACGTCGATGCGGGCGAGCTCGTGCGTGCCGGCAAGGCGGGACGCCTCGTAGCCGGCTTCCGTGGCGCTCCCGCTGCGGACGCCGACGCGCTCGAGGACCTGCTGCATCGGCTCGCACGGCTGGGCGAGGAGCTGCCCGAGGTCGCGGAGCTCGACCTGAACCCGGTCGTCGCGCTCCCCGACCGCGCGGTCGCGGTCGACGCCCGGATCCGCATCGCGCCGGTCGCGGCCAGGACGCGCGCGAAGAGCTGGTAGCTCAGCCCTTTCCACTGACGCAGCGACAGCGAAAACCCCGATGTGACGGTCGGCCCGCGGACGGACGATCCGGGCAGACCCACACACGAGGAGGCAACGATGACCACTGTCTCACCCGAGCGTCACGAGCTGCTCGCGGGCCCGACGACCATGCGCGCGGCCCGCGTGCTGGACTTCGAGTCGCCGCTGAGCGTCGAGGAGGTCGAGCGCCCCGAGCCCGGACCGCAGGACGTGCTCGTCCAAATCGAGGCGTCGGGCCTCTGCCACACCGACATCCACGCCGCACATGGCGACTGGCCGGTCAAGCCGACACCGCCGTTCACACCCGGGCACGAGGGTGTCGGCATCGTCGTCGAAACCGGCTCGGCCGTGACCAACGTCGCCGTGGGCGATCGCGTGGCGATCCCTTGGCTCGGCTCTGCCTGCGGCGACTGCGACTACTGCATCTCCGGCTGGGAGACGCTCTGCCTGCAGCAGGTCAACACTGGCTACGGCATCGACGGCGGATTCGCCGAGTTCGTCCGGGCGAACGGCCGCTTCGTCGTCCGCGTCCCACACGGCGTCGACCCGGTCGATGCGGCGCCGCTCACATGCGCGGGAGTCACGACCTACAAGGCCGTGAAGGTCTCGCGGACGAGGCCGGGCGAGCTCGTCGCGATCTTCGGCGTCGGCGGTCTCGGCCACCTCGCACTGCAGTACGCGGCGATCGCGGGCGGCACCGTCGTGGCGGTCGACGTGCTCGACGAGAAGCTCGAGCTCGCACGCACGCTCGGCGCCACCCACACCGTGAATGCGGCGAACGAGGATCCTGCCGAGGCGATCGCCCGACTGGGCGGGGCGGACGTCGCGATCTCGCTCGCGGCCGCGCAGGAGCCGTTCGAGCAGGCGTACCGGTCGCTCCGGCGCGGCGGCCGGCTCGTGCTGGTCGGACTGCCCGCCGAGAACCGGATGGAGCTGCCGATCTTCGAGACGGTACTCAACGGGATCACTGTGGTCGGCTCGATCGTCGGCACGCGGCAAGACCTGCGCGAGGTGTTCGCGCTCCACGCCGCGGGGCGGACGCAGGTGATTCACGAGGTGCGGCCGCTCGCCGAGGTGAACGAGGCGATCGCCGACGTCGAGGCCGGGCGCGTGGCGGCGCGGATCGTGCTCGTGCCGTGACGACGAGCCGAGGGCGGTAGCGTCCCGGGTCATGTCCACCGGGACGCCCGTCCTCGTCGTCAACGCCGGCTCGACGAGCCTGAAGCTGCACCTGGTCGACGGTGAGGACGCGCGCGCCGTCGAGGGCTTTGAGCCTGCCGACGCGGTCGGGCACAGGATCGTGCACGGCGGCGCGCGGTTCGTCGAGCCTGTCGTCGTCGACGACGAGGTGCTCGCGGCGATCGAGGCGGTGACGGAGCTCGCGCCGCTGCACAACGCGCCCGCGCTCGACGCGCTCCGACGCGCCCGCGAGGCGCTGCCGGACGTGCCGCACGTGGCCGTCTTCGACACCGCGTTCCACGCCACGCTCTCCGCCGAGGCGTCGACGTACGCCGTGCCGGCGCGCTGGCGCGAGGAGTGGGGCATCCGCCGGTACGGCTTCCACGGTCTCGCCGTCCGCTGGGCGGCCTCGCAGGTGCGGGTGCCGCGGCTCGTCGTCTGCCATCTCGGCGGCGGCGCGTCCGTGACGGGCGTGCTCGACGGCGTCTCGGTGGACACGACGATGGGTTTCACGCCGCTCGAAGGCGTGCCGATGGCGACGCGCTCCGGATCGGTCGACCCCGGCGCGCTGCTGTGGCTCGTGCAGACGGGGCGGCTGACGACGGACGAGCTCGACCGCGCCCTCGAGCACGAGTCGGGCCTCGAGGCGCTCGGCGGGCTCGACTCCGAGCTCGGCTTCGGCGTCTACACCCGCCGGGTCGCGCAGGCCGTGGCGGCGGCAGCGGTCGCGCTCGGCGGGCTCGACGCGGTGGTCTTCGGCGGCGGGGTCGGCGAGAACCGGGCCGACGTGCGCGACTCGGTGGCGCACCGGCTCGCGTTCCTGGGCTCGTTCGGCGTCGAGGTCGTGCCGGCCCGCGAGGAGCTGGTGGTCGCCGCGGACGTCCGCGCTCTGCTCGGCGCTCAGGGCTCGCGCAGGTAGGCCTCGACGAGGAGGTCGCCGCCGATCCGGCGCGACTCGAGGCGGAGCGCGCGCAGCGGCTCGTCCAGCCGGTCGACCCAGACCGGTCCCGAGCCCGAGAGCACCGGCGCGACGACGAGCAGCAGCTTGTCCACGAGGCCTGCGCGCAGGAAGGCCGAGCCGAGCGTCGGCCCGCCCTCGAGCAGCAGGCTCTGGACGCCGTCGACCGCCAGCATGGACAGCTCGTCCGCGATCGCTCCGCTCAGCAACTCCAGCTCCGAGCCCGCCGGGAGCGGGCCGCGCCCAAAGGCGAGCCGCCGCGGCTGCCGCACGACCGGCACGTCGCGGGGCTGGCCCGGCGCGGCCTCTCCATCGTTGCGACCTGCGGGCCGGTGCGGCGGAGCGCACAGAGCTCGGCGAACTGTGGCAGGGCATTGCTGCCGTTACGCGCTGCCGTGGCCGCAGATGACGTTGCGCTGCTCGGCGGCGCGCGAGCTCTATGTCGGGCCGGACACTTCGGTCACCCATCTCGCCGCCGCGGCGGGCTGCCCGACGGTGGCGCTGTTCGGGCCGATCGATCCGCGCGTCTGGGGGCCGTGGCCGGTCGGCGGCCTCGATACGCCGTGGCAGGCCAGCGGCACAATCCAGAATCGCGGCAACGTCTGGATCGTGCAAAACCCGCTGCCGTGCCTGCCCTGCGCCTTCGAGGGCTGCGAGCGGCATATCGGGAGCCGCAGCGCCTGCCTCGACGAACTGCGCGCCGAGCAGGTGCTGGCCGCCGCCGATCAGGCGCTGCGATTCCGCCGCTGACCGCCGCACCACAGGGGCATTGAACGGCAATCGCGCCGGGGGCATCATTGCGCCGTCGCAACCCAAGAGGCGGCTTCCATGCACGACATCGTCATTCGCGGCGGCACCATCATCGATGGCACCGGCAAGGCCGGCCTTCACCGGCGACGTGGCGATCGCAGGCGGCCGCATCGCCGGCGGTCGGCGGCAAGCAGGGACCGGCCCGGCGCGAGATCGACGCCGACGGGCTGCTGGTCACGCCCGGCTGGGTCGACGTGCACACGCACTACGACGGCCAGGCGATGTGGGACCCGCTGCTCGCGCCCTCGTGCTGGCACGGCGTCACCACCGTGATGTTCGGCAATTGCGGCGTCGGCTTCGCGCCGGTGAAGAAGCATCATCGCGGCGCGCTGATGGATCTGATGGAAGGCGTCGAGGAAATTCCCAACCCGGTGCTGGCCGCGGGCCTGACCTGGGAGTGGGAGAGCTTTCCCGAATTCATGGATGCGCTGGAGCGCCGCGAGCGCGCGATCGACATCGCGCGCGCAGGCCGCGCATCTGCCGCTGCGCGTCTATGTGATGGGCGACCGCGCCATCCGGCGCGAGCCGGCGACGGCGGACGACATCGCCGAGATGCGCCGCCTCACGATCGAGGCGCTGCGCGTCGGCGCCTTCGGCTTCACCACCTCGCGCACCGATTCGCACAAGACGCCGGACGGCGAGCTGGTGCCGTCGCGCGATGCCGACGACCGACGAGCTGCTCGGCATCGGCTCGGCGCTCGGCGCGATCGGCACCGGCGCGTTCGGCATGAACAGCGATTTCGACGACGAGGCCTATGAGCTGCGCTGGATGACGCAAGCTCGCCAAGGAAACCGGCCGCCCGGTCTGGTTCCTGCTCACCGACCGCTACGAGGACCCGGAGCGCTGGCGGCGCCTGATGCAAGGCCGTGCACGAGGCGCGCGCCGAGGGCCTGCCGCTGACCGCGCAGATCGCCGGCCGGCCGATCGGCGTGATGATGGGCATCGGCACCGCGCTCAATCCGTTCACGGTGCGGCCGAGCTACAAGGCAGCTCGAAAGCCTGCCGATCGAGGAGCAGCGCAGGCGGCTGCGCGATCCGGAGCTGCGGCGGAAAATCCTCGCCGAGAAGCCGTCGGAGGCCGAGGTCGCGAAGCTCGCCCAGTTCCGCCAGGTCGTCACCAGGCGCTGGGACAAGTTCTTCACCATGGGCGATCCGCCGGACTACGAGCCCGGCCCGGAGAAGAGCGTCGCCGCGATCGCGGCGCGCGAGGGCCGGCACGCCCGACGAGGTGGCCTACGACTACATCATCGAGGACGGCCAGTACCTCTACTTCCCGGTGGTGAACTACGTCACCGGCGATCACGAGCCGATCCACGAGATGCTCAACGATCCGGCCTGCCTGCTCGGGCTGAGCGACGGCGGCGCGCATTGCACCTCGATCGTCGATTCCGGCCTGCCGAGCTTCATGCTGGCGCACTGGGGCCGCGACCGCGCGCGCGGGCCGACGCCTGCCGCTGGAGATGCTGGTCAAGCGCCAGACCAGCGAGACCGCCGACTTCTTCGGGCTCACCGACCGCGGCCGGCTGGCGCCGGGGCTGCGCGCCGACGTCAACCTGATCGACTTCGACCGCCTGCGGCTGCACAAGCCCGAGCTCGTCCACGACATGCCGGCCAACGGCCGGCGCTTCGTGCAGCGCGTCGATGGCTATGAGGCGACGCTCGGTCGCCGGCACGCCGATCTTCGAGCGCGGCGAGCACACCGGCGCGATGCCGGGCCGGCTGGTGCGCGCCGGCCAGGACAATCGGCCGACCCGCGTGGCGGCGGAATAGCTACCAGGCTCGACAGCGTCGCGGTCTCCGAGCGTGCGCCGGCGGCTTGACCGGCGGCCCCTGCCCGCTTCAATGTCCGGCGTGATGCCGTCCCGTCTCCGATCTCGGCCCCAAGCCGCACCTGGGCTACACCCAAAGCCTGATCGATCGCGTCGCCGAGCGGCGCCTCGACACCGCTTGGCTCGCCGCGTGCCTGCAGCGATGCGCGCACGCGGACCTACGTGATCGGCGGCGAGCTGATCGTGCTGAAGAAGGGCGACGGCCGCACGATCCGGTGTTCACGCCGGACGAGGCGCGCGCGCTCGCGCCGCAGCACCGAGACCGTGTTCCTCGGCCTGCTCGACGGCGCGGCGCGCTTCGGCATCGGCATCGATGCCAGGCCAGCGCCGAGGCGCTGAAGGCGCGCGACGATCTCGTTCGTCACCGATCTGCGCTCGATCGCGGTGCAGGGACTGGTCGCGCCCGAGCATCTGCCGCCGCTCGCCGAGGCCAAGGCGATGCTGCACTGGCACGCGCGGCATCGCTTCTGCTCCAACTGCGGCGCCACGACCGACATGGTCGAGGCCGGCTGGAAGCGCGCCTGCCCGGCCTGCAAGGTCGAGCATTTTCCGCGCACCGATCCGGTCGTCATCATGCTGGCGGTGCGCGGCGACCGCTGCTTGCTCGGCCGCTCCGGCCGCTTCGCCGCCGACCATGTGGTCGTGCCTCGCCGGCTTCGTCGAGCCGGGCGAAGCGCATCGAGGACGCGGTGCGGCGCGAGACGCTGGAGGAGGCCGGCATCAAATGCGGGCGGGTGAAATATCTCTACTCGCAGCCCTGGCCGTTCCCGATGTCGCTGATGATCGGCTGCCATCGCCGAGGCGCTCAACGACGACATCACGATGGACCACAACGAGCTCGGTGGACTGCGCGCTGGTTCACGCAAGGACGAATGCGCGGCGATGCTGATGCGAAAGCATCCGGACGGGCTGACCATGCCCGCCGCCGGTCGCGATCGCCCACCACATCATCCGCACCTGGGTGGAGAGCGACGGTGCCCTCTTCTAACGCCGCCCGCCATCCTGTGCGCCGGCATCGCGGTGCAGGACATCGTGTTCCGGGTGGCGCAGTTTCCGCGCCCGGCGGCAAGATGCATGACCAACGAGTTCCTCATCGTCAGCGGCGGCTGCGCGGTCAACGCCGCGATCGCGGTCGCGCGGCTCGGCGGCGCGCGCGCATTACGCGGGCCCGCTCGGCGACGCCGAACGACAACGTCAGCAACCAGCTCATGGCCGAGATGGCGCGCGAGGGCATCGACACCGCGCGGCGTGGTGCGCGTCGCCGGCGCGACCGCGCCGGTGTCGGGCATCATGGTCGACGCCGCCGGCGAGCGGATGATCGTCACCTATCGCGACAAGCGGATCGAGACCGCGCGCGCTCGCCGATCCCGACCGGCTCGTGGCCGGCGTCGTCGCTGCTGCTCGCCGACAACCGCTTTCCCGATTTCGTGCGGCCGATCTGCGAGGCGGCGCGGCGGCGCGGCATCCCGGTCGTGCTCGACGCCGACCGGCCGACGGTCGAGGACGATCCGCTGTTCGCGCATCCCGACCCACGTGATCTTTTCCGGCGAATGCCTGCGCGCGACCACCGGGCATCGACGATCTCGTCCGCGGGCCTGCAGCGCATGGCGCCGCGCACCAAGGCGTTCCTCGCCGTCAGCGACGGCCCGGGCGCGGTGCGCTATCTCGCCGACGGCGCGGTTCGCACCATGCCGGTGTTCAAGGTCGAGGCGATCGACACGCTCGCCGCGGGCGACGTGTTCCACGCCGGCATCGCGCTGGCGCTGGCCGAAGGCCGCGACGCGGTCGCGGCGATGCGCTTTCGGCGCGGCCGCGGCGGGCCTCAAATGCACGCGCTTCGGCGGCAGCATGGGCGCGCCGACAGCGCGCCGAGGTCGAGGCGTTTCTGGCGCAGCAGGGATTTGTCGGGTAGCAAACATTGACGATTTCGGTGCGACGGCCTCGAACCCGTCGGCACCCATCGGCGTGAATTGGCGGACGGGACAGAGGAGTCAGGATGACCAGGCACGCTTCCCTTACCGGCTATCCCTCGACATCGAAGCTGCTGCACTGGCTGGTGGCGATCTGCGTCCTCACCACCGCACCGGTAGCCATCGCCATGGTTCGCGTCGGCGAAGGTCCGACCCAGACCGCTCTACAATTTCCACAAGTCGCCGGCGTGCTGATCCTGATGCTGATGGTGCTGCGGCTGATCAATCGCCTGGCGGTGGGCGACGGCGCCCGATCCCCAAATCGAGCCGGCAGAAGACCGTGTCCTCGATCGTCCACGGCCTGCTCTACGTGCTGCTGCTCGCCATGCCGATCGTCGGCTACGTCGCCAATTCGGCCTACGGCGCGTCGACGCCGTTCTTCGGCCTGTTCGAGCTGCCCGCGCTCATCGGCAAGAACGAGGTGCTTCGGACGCTATTCGCGCTGCATCGCTGGGTCGGCTGGCTGGGATCTTTCCGGTCTTTTTCACATCGGCCGCAGACCATCCGCGGCGACAACGTGCTTCGCGAATCGCCGCACGTTGGCGAACGTGAGACGCTATTTCTTCTGCGCCGAAGGGCACGGCGCGCCGCAGGGCGCGCAGGCGCCGGCGAAATCTTCCGGCGAGACCGGCCGCGCCGATCGACGGGCTGGTCAGATGGTCGGCGACCACGCGCGGCAAGCGCGATCAGAACACGATGGCATAGACGATGCGCATCGGCCTCACTCGCGCGACAGGCCGAACAGCGGACGCAGCCGGATGCCGATCAGGCAGCCGGCGAGCGCGGCCGCAAACCAGATCCAGCCGTGCAGCGAGCCGGACGCGACGCCGCCGACGAAGGCGCCGATGTTGCAGCCGAAGCCGATGCGCGCGCCCCAGCCCATCAGCAGGCCGCCGATGCGCGGCGGCAAGCAGCGAGCTGCGCCGGCGGCCAGGCGGTCGCGGGCGAACGGCTTTGCGGCCGCGGCCGCCGCCATCGCGCCGAGGATCATGCCGAAATCGGTCAGGCTCGACGTGTCGGAGAGGATCGAGTTCGGCGAGCGCGCGCTTCGGGCCCGGCCATTGCCAGAATTCGGCGTCGGAGAAATCGGCGCCGACCAGCGCGGCGAGCTTGGCGCCCCAGACCGTGAAGCCGAAGGTCACGCTCCAGGGATGATGGCCGGCGAGGAACACGCCGATCGCAGAGCAGCGCCGATCGCGATGCGCGCCGACGACGATCGTCGGCGCGGCTTGAAGCTCGCGCCGCGCGCGCGCGCGATCGCGACGATCAGCGAGCGCCGCCACCGCGATGCTCGCCGAGCGTCACCGCGAGCCCGCCCCACGGGCCGAAATAGTTCGAGGCGAGGATCGGATCGACGCCGCCGAGCCGCAGGAACGCCGGCAGATGCAGGCTGCCGATCACGCTGCCGGCGATGAACAGCGCGAGCGCGATCAGCATGCGGCCCGAGCCGCCGCCGGCCGTGTAGAGCGTGCCGGAGCCGCAGCCGTTGGCGAGCTGCATGCCGATGCCGAACACGAACGCGCCGATGACGAGCGACGGCCCGATCGGCGCGATGGCGCCGCCGAAGCCCGGCACCAGCGCCGCGACCGGCACGATCACGCAGCGCGGCGATGGCGATCAGCAGCAGCGCCGCCGAGCAGGCCGCCGGCCTCGCCGCTGCACGAGGAAGCGCCGCCACGACGGCCGTGAAGCTGAATTCGGCCTTGAGGAACGCGGCGCCGAGCGCGAAGCCGAGGATCATCAGCGCGGCCGAAGCCGGCTGGCCGTCGAGCAGGACCAGCGCGACCAGCACGGCGGCGCCGAGCACGGCGGCGATCAGGAACGGCCAGTCGAGCCGCGGCAGCGGCCGCACGCCGGAGCGTTCGAGCGTCAGTCGATGCTCATGCGAGTTCCAGCCGGAAATTACGACCCGAAGCCGAGCGTCTTCTTCAGGTCGTCCCACTTGGTGCGGGCCGAGGCAAGCGGGCGGCTGCGCATCGGAGGTCCATTCGACCATCGAGCCGTAGTAGAGCTGCACGTCCTTGCGGCCGAGCAATTCCGACAGCACGAACCAGTCGGTCGCCGCCCAATGCCCGGTGTTGCAATAGGTCGACCACCGGCCCGGCCGGCACGCGTCGCGGCGATCGCGGCGAGCTCGGCCTTCGGCCTCAGCCGGTTGGTCGCCGGATCGTAGAAGCGTCGCGCTGTCGAGATTGATCGCGCCCGGAATGTGGCCATAGGCCTTGCGACGCCGGCGCCTTCTCCTTGCCGGCGAAGAAGATCGCGGGCCGCGCGTCGATCAGCGTCGCGCCGCCGTTGCGCTCGATCGCCTCGACCTCGCGCGCATCGGCGAGCAGCGACTTGTTGAGCGTCGCGGTGAAGATTTTCGGCGACGGCTTGCTCGCGCCGGTCTCGACCGGATAGCCTCGCCGCCTGCCAGGCGGCAAAGCCGCCGTCGAGGATCGACACCGCTGGATACGCCCGCGACCTTCAGCGTCCAGTAGACGCGCGCGGCGGAGCCGAAATCGGTCGCGCTGCACGCCGGCCGGCACGACGACGACATGGCTGTCCTCGTCGATGCCGATTTCGCCGATCAGCTTTTCGAGCTCGGCCATGCGTCGGCAGCATGAACGGCACGCCGTTGCGCGTCACGCGCCAGCCGGCCTTGTCGTAGTCGCTGTGCACCGCGCCAGGGATGTGCGCCTTGCGCGTAGGCCTCGGCGCCGCCGCCGTCGATCGCCGAGCGGATGTCGAGCACGACGCACATCGGCGTCGCTGCAGGTGCTGCTTCAGCCAGTTGCGGCGAGACCAGCGGCGTCGCGCCGGCTCGGCGCGGCGCCGGCACCGCGAGCGCGAGCGACAGCAGCGCCGCGAGCGGCGAGCGAGGCGCAACGGCGGAACAGGACGACATGCGGGTCTCATGCGGACGGCGGTGGCCGTCGGTCAGAATTTGCCCCTTGAAATAGAATATTTTTCTCTGTAAAAACAGATATGCGCGATCAAATAAGAAAGATATTCTTCATACTGCTCGTCGATGGAACGATATTCGTCCTACAAATCTGGGGCTTTGCAGCATGGACGCCATCGACCGCAAGATCCTCGCCGTGCTGCAGGAGGATGCCTCGCTCTCGGTCGCCGAGATCGGCAGCCGCGTCGGGCTGTCCTCGACGCCGTGCTGGAAGCGCATCCAGAGGCTGGAGGCCGAGGGCGTGATCCAGCAGCGCGTCGCGCTGGTCGATCCGGACAAGATCGGGCTCGGCGTCACGGTGTTCGTCTCGATCGAGACCGGCGACCATTCGCAGGAATGGCTCGACCGCTTCGCCGAGGTGGTCGGCGCCATGCCGGAGGTGATGGAGTTCTACCGGATGGCGGGCGACGTCGACTACATGCTGCGCGTCGTGGTGCCCGACATCGCAGGGCTACGACGCGTTCTACAAGAGGCTGATCGCGCGCGGTGCCGCTGAAGAACGTCACGTCGCGCTTCGCGATGGAGAGGATCAAGTCGACGACGGCGCTGCCGATCCCGTGAGCGCGTCAGGCAGACGCCGGTCTGCAGTCGGCGTTCGTCGCGCGTCACGGTGTCCGACAGCCGCGGGCGCATGTAGATCTGGTCCGACAGGTTCAGCGTGCCGGTGATGACGTAGCCGATGGTCGGCTTGTAGGTGTATGCGACCTCGCTCCAGATCAGCGACGTGTTCGCGACGTTGAGCGCGGCCGGCAGCGTCACCGTCGAGCCGACCGCGCGCGCGGTGCCGTTGGCGTGTCGCTCCAGGCGACCTTGGCGACTGCCGTTGGCGTCGATCGTCGACGCTCGACACCGTCACCTTGAGCTTGGCGTGATCGGATACGGCGCGATCACCGCCGCCGAGGCGTTGAGGATGTTGGTCATGTCGGCGTTGTTGATGCTCGACACCTGCGACGACCAGGTCGGCGACCGTGCGCGCGGTCAGCGTGACCTTGCGGTCGATCGCCGATGCCCTGCGAAACTTCGACCGCTGCCGAGATAGAGCGTGAGCATCAGCGGCAGCAGCATGGCGAACTCGACCGCCGAGACGCCGCGCTTGTCGCCGGCGAAGCGGCGCGAGCTGCGGCGACGCGCGCGATCGCGATGAGCGAGCTGTTCATGACACGGCCTCATCAGTCCCGATAAGGCTCGTTGCGGAACGCGGCGGTCGCCATCAGCAGGCGCTTGCCGCCGGTCAGGTCGGACAGGTTGAAGCCGAGCAGCGACACATAGACCGGCCATTGATAGAACAGGCGCACCACCACGATGTCGCCGGGCCCGCCGGGCTGGTAGCCGAAGTTGGTCTGCAGATTGCCGTTGCGTCGACCGGCTTGGCATGTTGATCGCGGCGAACGACGTGATAGGTCTTCACGTCGACGTAGAGGCCGCTCGCGCAGTCGAACAGGCCGTAGATCTTGGCGCAGACCGCGTTCTTGAACTTGGCCTGCGTCAAAGCCCTGGGTCTGCGCCTGGCCGGTCATGATCAGGCGCGCGCAGTCGGCGACGGCCGTCTCCAGCGCCTGGCCGGCGAAGAAGACGATCGCGGTCTCCATGATGGCGAACATCAGCGCCAGAAACGGCGCCGCGACCAGTGGCGAATTCGACCGCGGCCGCGCCGTCCTGTTGGCGGACGAACCGGCGCACGGCGGCCCATTTGAGCGGCCGCTTGATGGCACGGCTGCATCTGGCCTGCATGTTCCCGAACATGGTCATCACCCAGACCTGCGGCGGCAAAGGTCGCCGCGCAGCTTCTTTTTATCAAAGCAGGCGTTGTCGAATTGTTGCGGCAAACCCGTAGAACGCGTGCGATTTGCCTTTACGCACCGCTAACCACGAGCGACCGGTGCACTATCTCCCTGTGTCGTTTTCCGATGGGCGCTAGCGCGGCGCCGAAGGCGCCGAGCGCATTCAGGTTAGCTCCGAAGAAGGCCGGCTCGAGTCGCCGAGCGTGATCCGCCGTTCGCAGTCTGGCACGCAGCTATAGGATTCCCGCTCGATGCCGCGAAAGACCACGACGACGGCGTCGCTCGGGCCGACCACCTGGATCGGATA